>CAVXVA010000003.1:0-958728 GCA_963765075.1 uncultured Acidimicrobiia bacterium | reverse complement strand
GGCGCCGGTCGGCACTGCGACGGCCAGGTCTCGTGTACCACGACCTGCTGGGCTTCGAGGATCGGATTCGTCCCCGCTTTGTGCGTCGTTACGCCGAGCTGGGTGCGACCGCGACCGAGGCCGTGCGCCACTTCGCCGAGGATGTCCGGGCCGGACACTTCCCGTCGAGCGAGGAGACGTACCACATGACCGATCAGCTGGAGAGCTCGATCGACATGTCCACCCTCGAACTCGCCGGCGACGGTGCCGACACCGCCGAAACCCCGGTCACGTCCCGCACCGAGCTCACCGACGCCTGACCCGAGCCTCGGAGTCGTCCCGTCGAATACGGGACGGGAACTCCCACCCGATCTGGCTCGGAAGCCGGACGGACCGAAATGGCGTGTCTCACCCCCCGGGTAGGGTCCTCCTCGATAGGTCCGCGGGGCGGCGCTCTGGTAGCGTCTCCCGCTTCACATAGGGATTCCGGGCATGCTCGGTATCCCGTCACAATGTCCACCCTGCCCCTCGGCGGCTCCGATCTCGTATTGGTGCTGGCCCTGGGGCCCGCCGTGGCCTTCGGGTCGGCGGTGGTCCGAAGGAGGTCCGGCCAATGAGGCCGTACGAGGTCATGGTTATTTTCGATGCGGACCTGGAAGAGGAGACCATTCGGTCTGCCGTCGAGGGTTCGCTGAAGCTCATCGAGTCGAAGGGCGCGGAACGCGGCCCCATCGATTGGTGGGGCAAGCGCCGCCTCGCGTACGAGGTGAAGCATCGCTGGGAGGGCTACTACGTCGTCATCCAGGCGAAGGCCAAGCCCGTGCGATGGACGAGTTGAACCGATCGCTCTCCCTGTCAGACGACGTCATCCGGCACAAGATCCTGCGCATCCCCGAGCAGGTCTACGGCAGGCTGGGTGGAACACCGGATCCGGTCGATGCTGCGGTACTTGCGGCGGGCGCCGACCCGGACGACGACTGAGAAACCCGCAGCCCGGGCGATCGGTCGACGTCGCACATTGAGACGTGACCTGCCGCACCGGCGGCAACTGGAGGCATCACCATGGCAGACAACAGCATCACGATCGTCGGGAACCTGACTCGTGACCCCGAGATTCGCTACACGGCATCCGGCCAGGCCAACGCCCGGCTCGGCGTCGCAGTGAGTCGTCGGTGGCAGAACCGTCAGACCCAGGAGTGGGAGGAGCGCACCAGCTTCTTCAACGTGATCGCCTGGGGTGACATGGCCGAGAACATCAGCGACACGCTGGCCAAAGGACGCGCATCATCGTCAACGGTCGCCTCGAGCAGCGCTCGTGGGAGACCGACCAGGGTGAGAAGCGCAGCGTGGTCGAGGTCGTCGCCGACGAGATCGGCCCGAGTCTGCGCTGGGCAACTGCCGAAGTGAAGCGCTCCGAGCGCCGCGGCGGCGGAGGCGCGCCTGCCGGTGGTGGCGGTGGCGGCGGCGGTGGCGGTGGCGACTTTGGTGGCGGCGGCGGCCGGCCCCAAGGTGGTTCGAGTGGTGGTTCGAGTGGTGGTTCGAGTGGTGCCCCCGCCGGTGGCGGCGGCGACTACGGATTCGACGAAGAGCCCTTCTAGGGCGAGAGGAACGGAAGCGTTATGGCACGAGATCGGGACCGGCGAAACAGCAAGAGCCCTGCCAACGATCGGCGGCGAGTCCAGAAGAAGAAGGTATCGATCCTCACCCAGGACAAGATCGACTGGGTCGACTACAAGGACGTGAACCTGCTGCGCCGGTTCATGTCCGAGCGGGCCAAGATCCGGGCGCGGCGCGTGACGGGGAACGACACGAAGCAGCAGCGCGAGGTCGCGAAGGCGATTCGTATCGCGCGCGAGATGGCGTTGTTGCCCTACAGCGTTCGCCAGGTCACCCAGCGGAGCCGCAGTGGCCGTCGGGACCGGGACCGTCTGGACCCGACCGCGCCGATGCCGACCCCGGATGCGCCACCGCCGACCGTGGGCGAAGGCGAGGGCGAGTTGCCCGAGGGCGTGACGATGGAGACCGCCGACACGACCGCGGGTGAGATGGAAGCGGTGTCGGAAGCCACCGGTGCCGAGGAGACGAGCGAATGAAGATCGTGCTGCGCGCCGACGTTGACACGTTGGGCAAGAAGGGCGACCTCCTCGAGGTCGCACCCGGGTACGCCCGGAACTATCTCGTGCCCCGCGGCCTGGCGATGTTCGCGACCAAGGGTGTGGAGAAGCAAGCGGCCGCGATGCGTCGCAGCCGCGATGTCCGCGACACCCGCGATCGTGAAGCGGCCCAAACCCTCGCCGCCAAACTCGCTTCCGCGCCCGTGCGGGTGGGCGCGCGAGCGGGAGAAGGCGGAAAGCTGTTCGGTTCGGTCACTGCCACCGACATCGCCGACGCGATCGAGAGCGGGAGTGGCGTCACGATCGACCGGCGCAAGATCAACTTGGCCGAGCCCCTCAAGGCACTCGGCCCGGCCGAGGTGGAGATCACGCTCCACGCCGACGTGAAGGTCGCGGTCATGATCGAGGTCGTGGCCAGTTAGTCGGCGATCCAAGGTTGACCGCAACGGCCCGCCCGTGGTGGCGGGCCGTTTCGCGTCCGCGCCGATGGTCACACCCGCGCAGCACAATGGTTGGGTGTCCACAGCCCTGTGGATGAACCAGGCCCACTATCCCCAGGTAATTCACACAAGTACCGGCGGTTATCCACTTCCAACCCACAGGGGTGAGATGTGATGATCCCCGGGGTTGTTTCGGGGGTTGGAGAAGGTGACGAGTGGTTCAATCGAGTGAGATCGCCGTGCGGCCGAGCGGGCCGAGCGGCCGCATTCCACCGCACAACCTGGAAGCCGAGGAGTCCCTCCTCGGCGCCATGCTCATCTCCCGAGATGCCATCACTGCCGCCGTCGAGGCCCGAGTCGATTCCGGAGACTTCTACAAGCCTGCCCACGGCCACGTCTTCGACGCGATCTGGTCGCTCTACGAACAGGGTGAACCGGTCGATCCGGTCACCGTGGCCGAAGAGCTTCGTCGGGCCAACCTGCTCGAGAACTTGGGTGGGAAGGGGCTTCTCCTCGCGCTGCAGGCATCGACGCCGGCATCGGCGAACGCCGGCCACTACGCCCGCATCGTCGGAGACCTCGCGCTGTTGCGCCGACTCATCACCGTCTCGGGAGAGATCGCCGAGAGCGCGTACGGCCAGCCCGACGACGTCACCGAGACCATCGACCGCGCCGAAGCCATGGTCTTCGAGGTCGCCGAGAAACGGATCTCGGAGTCGCTCGTTCGGTTGTTCGACTCCGTCACCGAGACGGTGGATCAGCTCGAACACCTCTACGGCGAGGAGGGCGCGATCACCGGTGTCCCGACGGGCTACACCGATCTCGATCGACAACTCCTCGGCCTCCAACCGTCCACGTTGGTGATCGTCGCCGCCCGCCCGGGTGCCGGCAAGACGGCGTTCATGCTCGGCGCGGCGGCCAACGTCGCGATGGAGAGCCGTCGGCCGGTCCTCTTCTTCTCGATGGAGATGGGCTCGGTCGAACTCACCAAGCGCATGCTCTCCTCGGAAGCCCGCGTCGATGCCCGCAAGCTCCAGACCGGCAACCTCACCGACGGCGACTGGAGCCGGCTGAATCCGGC
The DNA here is from genome assembly GCA_963765075.1 of uncultured Acidimicrobiia bacterium. Classification (GTDB taxonomy): domain Bacteria; phylum Actinomycetota; class Acidimicrobiia; order IMCC26256; family JAENVU01; genus JAENVU01. Next base: position 955,114 of record CAVXVA010000003.1, on the reverse strand, counting down.
GATCAGCCACCTCGGCGAGGCGCCGCTGTTCATCGACGACAACGCGCACTGCACGGTGATGGAGATGCGGGCCAAGGCCCGCCGTATCAAAGCCCGCTACGGCGACCTCGGGCTCGTCGTCGTCGACTATCTCCAGCTGATGAGCTCCCCGCGACGGTCCGAGAACCGCCAGGTCGAGGTGTCCGAACTCTCCCGCGGCCTCAAGATCCTCGCCCGCGAACTCGAGTGCCCGGTCATGGTGGGTTCCCAGCTCAACCGGCAACTCGAATACCGCCAGGACAAGCGCCCGATGCTCGCCGACCTGCGTGAATCAGGATCGATCGAGCAGGACGCCGACGTCGTGCTGTTCCTGTACCGCGACGACGTCTACAACCCGGAGTCCGAGCAACGTGGCGTCGCCGAGGTGATCATCGGGAAGCACCGGAACGGCCCGACCGGCGTGGCCCGGCTCGCGTTCCTCGACCACATCGTGAAGTTCGCCAACATGGCGCCCCAGGGTTGAGGCGGACCGCCAGGCTCAGCGTTGGGCGGTGACGATCCAGGTCGCGGCGCCGAGGCGGACACCATCCGCGTCGACGTGTGCCGCCAGTGCTTCTCCGATCCCGTCGAGTGCCGAGCGCACACCCGGGGCCTGCGGATCTGCGAGCAGGAGCCGGCCCATTCCCGTCGAACGCATGAACTCCACCGCATCGGCAACGGTTCCCGGTCCGCCGACGAGGATCTCGGTGGTGAAGGGCTCGATCTCGATGTCACCGAACCCGGCCGCCGCGAGAATCTCGGCCACCCGGTCGCGGGCTCCGAACGAGAACGGGCCCGGTGCGTCGGGATCCGGCGGAGGCGGCGGGTCCACGTCCGCGAGGACCGCCATGAGCGGCACGGTCATCCACTCGTTGTCGAGCATCGGCTGCCAGCACGCGAAGGTGAGACCGCCACGGTCGGCGAGCGCCGTACGCAGATTCGTGAAGGCCGCGACCGGATCGTCGAAGAACATCACGCCGAACCGGCTGAGGATCATGTCGGCGTAGGGCGCGAAGTCGTTCGTCTGCGCGTCGGCGACGGCGAACGTCACGTTGGCTACCGCTTCCGCGGCGGCCGAGCGGCGGGCCGCCTCGATCATGGGCGCGGACACGTCGATGCCGGTGGCATGCCCGGCGGGGGCCAGGCGGGCCGCGGCGCGGGTCGTGGCGCCAGTGCCGCACCCGACGTCGATGATCTTCGCATCGGGGGCCAGATGGGCACGTTCGATGACGATGTCGGTGAAGGGCGCCAGCATCGCGTCGTAGCGAGCCTGGTCGCGGACCCAATGGCCGGACTCGTCCGAGTTCCAGAACTCGATCTGCGCAGCGTTCGGGTTCGTCATTCCGGGCGGGACCAGTCGCGGACCGGGTCGGCCGGCGGCATCATGAAGTCCGGTCCCGGCCGCCACCGGGCCGCCCGCAGGTCCTCGTTCACGTGCACCATGTTGAGCAGGTCCTCTTCGTAGTTGAACTTCCCGTTCCCGGCGTAGAGCAAGGTCGAGTATCCCGACTGGCGACCGCGGCTCCCGTCGGGAGCGGGCGGTGTGATCTGGGTCCACTTCACGACAACCCGGTCGCCCTCGATCGCGACGAACTCGACGGGAAAGAGCCAGTCCTCGAGCCCGCGCATCGACTCGTCGAGGAAGCCGCGCAGTTCGGCGATCCCTTCGATGCGGCCCCACGCAGGGTCGATATAGACACAGTCGTCGGTGAAGAACTCGGCGATACCGGTCCAGCCGTGCTCCTCGCCGGCGTCGATCCGCCGCCGCAGGTCGAGGTAGCGCTCGATCGTCGCTTCGATCTCGTCGCGGGGGTGAGCCATGGGAACTCCTTGGATTCGGGTGCGACCGGTAGGGTCAGAACAGCTTGAGCTTGGGGTTGTCGTGGGTTCGGAGGTCGTCGAGGTCGATCTCGACGCACTCGATATTGCGAGACTCCGCGTACACGCGGGCCTGGGGTTTGATGCGGGTCGCCACGAACATGCCGCACGTCGGCGCGAGCCGGGTATCCAGGTCCAGGCGCTCCTGGTAGCGGATCAGTTGGTCGACCCCGGCGATCTCACCGATGCGTTTCACCTCGACCGCCACGGCCTGTCCATCACCGTCGCGGCAGAGAAAGTCGATAGGGCCGATGTCGGTCGGATACTCGCGCCGGACCAGCGTGAGGTCCTCTCGCAACGCCTGGACGCGCATCTCGATGAGGGCTTGGAGCTCGGCTTCGACCCCGTCCTTCTCCAATCCGGGGTCGTCGCCGAGATCGATCTCGTGATCATGGAAGATCTCGAGGAGTTCGACGACGAGTTTCTCGCCCTTCGGGCTTTCAGCCGTGATGGTGTCGGTGGTGCTGCGAATCGTGCACGGCGGGCTCATCCAGTTGAGGGGCTTGTAGGCCTTCGCGTCGGAGTGGATGGCGATGCTGCCGTCCGCCTTGAGCATCACGAGTCGGACCGCCTCCGCCAGCCGGGCGCCGAGCCGCCCTTCGTAGGTCACCGAACACCGAGCCACGATCAATCGCACGGCAGATGTTCGCGCAGAACTTCACGAGCCGGGAACCGATCTCCACGTCCGGACGTCGAAATGGTGCAGTTCGCCGTAAGGACCGAGGGGGATGAGATGCGTCGCTGGATCGGATGGGTCGTGCTCGTGGTGGTGGGTGCCGGGGCGGTGGTGGGCCTGGTGAGTCAGAGCGGCCGCACCGACGCCGAGGGGGCCAAGGCCTCGTCGAAGGGCGGCGTTGCGGCCGACGCCGCGACGCATTCGGTGGGGGCCCCAATCGGGGCCGACCACTCGGCTCGGTCCGCGTTGCCCCATGATCTCTCTGCGAACCCGGCTGCGGTGGGAGCGTCGGAGTCGCTGGGTCAGCCACGCGCAGTCCCCGGGGCGGGCGATCAGGTGGTGCGCACTGCGACGTTGGACCTGCGGGTGAAGCGCAATGAGATCAGCGGGGGGCCGCAACGGATCGAGACGATCGTCGGCGGGCTCGGCGGGTTCGTCCAGAAGACCGACGCCAGCCGCGAGGCGGTCACCATGACCATTCGAGTTCCCGCGGACCACTATTCCGATGCGCTGCGGCGGCTCGGCGGATTGGGAATGGTGCGCGGCCGCACCGAACAGGGCGACAACGTCAGCGGCCAGCTCGTGGACTTCGACGCCCGCATCCGCAACCTCGCGGCCCAAGAGGCGGTACTCCAAGGGCTGATGGACGACGCCGGGACCGTGACCGACACGATCACGATTCAGCAACAGCTCTTCGGCGTGCGCGAGCAGATCGAGCAGCTCCGCGGCCAGCGCGACCTGCTCGCCAACCAGGCAACCTTCGCGACGATCACGGTCACCATGCTCCCGCGCGGCGCCGTGGTGGCGAAGGCCGAGACCCGCAGCCCGATCGCGGCGGCGTGGTCCGATGCGTGGGCGGTCTCGGTCGCCATCGTGGGCGGCACGATCGTGGTGCTCGGCGCGCTGATCCCACTCGGGCTCCTGGCGCTCATCGGGTTCGGGATCTGGCGGGTGATGCGCCGGACTCCCCGCATGGTCCCGACCCCATAGCCTGGCGGCGTGAGCTTCTACGACGAGGTGCTACGCGAACTGGTAGTGGCTTTCGGGGCCGCGCTGCTGGTGGCGAACGTCCTCGTCCTGCTCCGGCGGCGCCGGGATGCGACGACCCGCGTCGTGACCGGGACCCGCAGCGCGAAGGCGAAGGGCGCGAGCCGAGTGGCCACGACCGGTCAGACTCGCGACGGCGAACTCGTCCAAGCGCCGGTCGCCCGATCGGTGGCGTTCGCCGTGCTGGGCTTCGTCATGATGGTCGCGGGGATCGCGGCGCTCACCGCCTGATCCAGCGCCCACCTCGCGCAGGCTGCCTGGCATGCTTCGTGGATGGAGCCTGAACCAACGCTGGTCCTCCGAGATCTACGCACGGACGACCTCGGTGCCGCGCGCCGGATCATTGCGACGGCCTTCGCCGGCGAGGCGTTCGCGGTCGGCATGTTCGGCGAGTCGCCATTGCACCGCCTCGTCGGAATGACGGGCGAGTACGGCGATTGGCCGTGGGCGACCGATCCCATCGCCATGGTTGCTGAGACCGATGGTCTGGTCGTTGGCGTTGCTTCGGCCACAGTTCCCGGCGATTGTCACCCCTGCGACCATCTCGACCCCGCAGAACCCGAAGGTATGTCGCGCTCGCAGCGGATCGAGCACGAGTTCCAGTCGGCGTGTCGCACCGCGCATCTGAGCGCGAGTTTGCCGCCCCACGCGCACATCGCGACGGTGGCGACCGACATGTTCCTCCAGGGATCCGGGATCGGTCGCCGGGTGGTTCAGGACCTGATCGACCGGGTCTGGCTCACTGGCGCCGAATGTGTGGTGCTCGAATGCCTGACGACCCGCGAGGCCTTCTACCGCCGCTGCGGGTTCCGACGGGTCGTCGAGTTCGCCGACCCGGGCGGCCCCGGTTTGCGCTCGGTTCTGATGCGCAGGGACGCCGGGACCGAAGCTGGAGCGGGTGACGAGAATCGAACTCGCGTTCTCAGCTTGGGAAGCTGATGTTCTGCCTCTGAACTACACCCGCAGAGCCGATGACTATACGCGTCGTGGCCCCGGGATGATCCCGGGGCCACGAGCACCGACAGGGAGATGTCCTCTAGCTGTGCAGCAGCGCGAGGTCGCGGGCGATGTTCCAGTTGACCCAGTACGGACCCGCCGTGACCGTGGCGGGCGGACCGTTCGGGTTGACCCCGAAGCCGTGGGTGCCGCCCCAGCCGTCGACGGTCAGGCCGCCGGTACCGTCGGCAACGAGCGCACCACCTTGCATCGGGACTGCGGAGACGAGCGCCACGGAGTTGGGTGTCGCCGGCGTGGCGCCACCGACGAAGCTGAACGGCCAGAGCTTGCCGGTGCGGTCGACGGTGTAAGCGCCCTTCCCGTCCGCGGCAATGATCAGGCCGGTCACCCGGTCCTGGCCGGGCCAGTACGGGGCATTGGTGGCGAGCGGCGGGAGGGAGTTGTTCCCCAAGGCGAACGGATGGATTCCGCCGGCGCCGTCGATGACGTACCCGCCCTTGCCGTTCGGCAGGATCGAGACGCCGCGAGCGATGTCCCAGGTGCTCCAGTACGGCCCGCCAGTGATCTTGACCGTGCTCGAGTTGGCACCAATGTTGAACTTGTGGAGACCACCCCGCCCGTCGAGGACCAGTCCGGCCTTGTTGTCGGGGAGCGTGGCCACACCGCGGGCGATGTCCCAGGCCTTCCAGTACGGGCCACCACTCACGGTCGGCGGCGCCGGGTCGGTACCGATCTTCACCGCGTGGAGACCGCCCCAGGCGTCAACGATCCACCCGCCGGGAGCCCCGGTCGGGATCTTGACCGTGATCGGCTGGGTCGACGACAACGTTCCGCCGCTGTAGGTGACGGTCAGCTTCGCCGTGAAGTTCCCGGGGGTCGGGTAGACGTGGAAGGTGTTCTGCGTCGTCGCGTCCACCGAGCCGTTGTTGTCGAAGTCCCACGCCCAGCTGAGCGGCGCGGCGCCGGTCGACGTGTCGGTGAAGACCACAGTGAGCGGCCGGTTGCCGGTGGACGGCGCGGCAACGAACTGCGCGACCGCTGATCCGACGTCGTACTTGAAGATCGGGTGGTCACCGTCCGGGCGACTGTCGTACCCGTCGGAGACCCAGAACGTGTCTCCGACGATCGCGAGGTCACGGGCGTCGATCATGCCGGTGTTCTTGAGACTGAACTTCCAGTTGAGGTCCTCGGTCCAGGTCGAGCCGGAGATGTTGAACCGGTGAATGGTCGAGTCGGAGTCGGCCGTGGTGCGACCTGATGCCGTGTTGGCCGTCGCCGTCGTTACGAATGCCGTGTTGGCATCGGAGAAGTCGATACCGACGATCGGCGACACCGGCAGGCTGATGTCGGGACCAATCGTGTTGGTGTCGAAGTTGTAGGTCTTGATCTTGGAGCCTTTGCCGAAATACATGCCGGTGCCCGGGCGCCAGCCCGCAGCGGTCACGTCCTGACCCTCGGGGAGGGGCTGCCAGCTCGTCGGCTGGAACTTCCCGCTCTGGCGGGTCATCTTGTAGACGGTCGGGTTGTAAGGCGGTTGGCCGGCGGGCGTGTTGCAGCACGCGCCCGAGGTGACGTAGAGCACGTCAGCGTCGGGGTTGTAGATGAATCGACTCCAGGTCGTCCGTTCGGGTCGGATTCGACAGGGTTCCGGCCGGGATTGCGCCTGACCCCACCGCCGGTGCGGCCTGGAACGTGACCGCCTCGATCTTGGTCTTGTACGAACCGGACGACGAGCTGATCTCGTAAATGCGGTCGCCGTTGTCGTCGGCGACCCACATCGAGTTGTCCCCGGGGACGTACCCAAGGCCCTCGACGTCGCTTGCGTTCGAACCACCGCTCCACGGGTGCGACGACACCAGCCCACTGACCGACAATCCGGGAATGGCCGGGTTCGCCAGCGCCCCCGCGGGCGTGCCGGCAGATACGAGCGTCGCGAGCCCCACCGATGTTGCGATTGCGACGGACGAGAGTCGAGTACTGACTCGTTTCACCATGCCTCCTGATTGCCCGATGAACTTCTGTGACCGCCCCGGCCACAAGAAGGGGACGTTCTATACCATTTCGACACCATCACGCCACTTTCCGCGCGACATATAGCCTCAGCGTTCACTGTCCGCAGTACTTTCACCACGTCAGTAATACGCGGATCACTCCGAGTGCGTGTGCTCGACGGTTCTCCCCTGCCCAGTGGTTCGGAAACGCCGACTGCCCGAGCCTCCCAAACGGCGCGAACGTGGAGCAAGGCCTGCGGCGCGATTTGTCGGCTTCAGCACCACAATGATTCGTGCGCACTACACGGATCCGGTGCAAGCGATCACCGTGGGGTCCGTCTCGCTAGAGTCCGGCCGTGATTTTGTCCGACCGCTCAATTCGCGAAGCGTTGGCTTCGGGTCGCATCGTCGTGGACCCGCTCGACGATCGGGATGTGCAGCCGTCGTCGGTGGACCTGCGCATCGATCGATACTTCCGCGTGTTCCGCAACGACACGACTCCGTTCATCGACCCGAAGGAACCGCAGGAAGACCTCACCGAGATCGTCGAGGTCGCAGAAGGCAACGCGTTCATCTTGCACCCGGGTGAGTTCGTACTGGGCTCGACTCACGAGCGCGTCGGGCTGCCCGATGACCTGGTTGCCCGGCTCGAAGGTAAGTCGTCGCTCGGTCGGCTCGGATTGCTGATCCACAGCACCGCCGGCTTCGTCGACGCGGGTTGGGACGGTCATCTCACCCTCGAACTCAGCAACGTCGCCAACCTTCCGATCGCCTTGTATCCGGGCATGAAGATCGGCCAGATCTCGTTCTTCGAGATGACCACCCCTGCCGAGCACCCCTACGGCAGCACCGAGAAGGGCTCGAAGTACCAGGGCCAACGGGGACCGACGCCCAGCCGGTACTACCTCAACTTCAAGAAGTAGGCCGGCCGTGACCGCTGATCCGGTCCGATGCGCGTGGGCCGGATCCGATCCGTTGATGGTCGAGTACCACGATGTCGAGTGGGGCGTCCCCCAACACGACCGGGTGCGCCTCTTCGAGAAGGTCTCGCTCGAAGGCGCCCAGGCCGGTCTCTCCTGGCGCACGATCCTCAACAAGCGTGAGGGCTACCGGGCCTGCTTCGCGGGTTTCGATCCGGCCAAGGTCGCCCGGTTCTCGGAGGCCAAGGTCGACACGCTCGTGGCGGATGCGCGCATCGTGCGCAACCGCGCCAAGGTCGCTTCAGTGGTCACCAACGCACAGGCGCTCCTCCGCCTCGAGCGAGAGGTCGGCGACTTCGGCGACTACCTCTGGTCGTTCGTCGACGGCGTACCCATCCAGAACCGTTGGACCGACCTCGGCGACCTCCCCGCCCAGACCGATGTCTCCGAGGCGTTGAGTCAAGGACCTCAAGCGGCGCGGATTCCGATTCGTCGGTCCCACCACGATGTACGCGCTCATGCAAGCGATGGGCATGGTCAACGACCATGCCGTGACCTGCTTCCGGCACGCCGAACTGGGCTGATCGAAGCCTCAGACGCCGGGTGGGACTGCGGTGGTGATGGGGGCGGGAAGATTCGGTTGGGCCTCGAGGGCTTCGAGAATGACCTCGGCGATGTCGGAGACGACAACATCCTCGTCGCCCTCGCCCTTCACGCCGTCGTCCATCATCACGTAACAGAACGGGCACGCGACGGCGATGCGCTCGGCCCCGGTCGCCAACGCTTCCTGCGCTCGTTCGGTGTTGACCTTCTTGCCGATGGTCTCTTCCATCCACATGCGCGCGCCGCCGGCGCCACAGCACATGCCCTTGGTGCCGTTGCGCGGCATCTCGACGATGTCGATCCCGGCGAGTGAACCGATCACCTTCCGCGGCGCGAGGTAGACGTCGTTGTGGCGGCCGAGATAGCAGGAGTCGTGGTAGGTGACCCGCTCGCTCGAGCGAGGCACCGGCCATCGACAACTGACCGTCGGAGATCAGCTGCATCAGGAACTCCGAGTGGTGGATCACCTCGTAGTGCCCGTCGAGCTGGGGGTATTCGTTCTTGAGCGTGTTGAAACAGTGCGGACACTGCGTGATGATCTTCTTCACGCCGAGACCGTCGAGCGTCTCGATGTTCTGCATGGCGAGCATCTGGAAGATGTACTCGTTGCCCGAGCGGCGGGCGCTGTCGCCCGTGCACATCTCGGACGGGCCGAGGATCGCGAAGTCGATGCCGGCGCGCTGGAGCAGCTTGGCCATGGCCCGGCTCGTCTTCTTGTTGCGGTCGTCGAACGAACCCGCGCAGCCGACCCAGTAGAGGTACTCGTGGTCGAAGTCGCCACCGGGCTCGACGATCTCGACGCCCTCGAGCGAGTCGGCCCAGTCGCCGCGCTCGCCCTGGTTCATCCCGTAGACGTTCCCGCTGTTCTCCATGGCGCGGTACACGTTGCCGAGGGTGGCCGGGAAGTTGCTCTCCATGAGGGAGAGGTACCGACGCATGTCGAGGATCTTGTCGAGGATCTCGATGTTGACCGGGCAGATCTCGTCGCACGCCTTGCACGAGGTGCAGGACCACAGCTCCTCAGCGGTGATGCGCTCGAAGAGGCTGTTGGCCGAGACCGTGATCTCCTTGTCGATGCCGACGGGCGTCGACACGGGAGGCGCCCCGGTGAGCGGCCATGACCTCGCCGACCTTGTTGACGATCTCGCGTGGGTCGAGCGGCTTGCCGGTCGCGTGCGCCGGGCAGACCGAGGTGCACCGCCCGCAGATCGTGCACGCGTCGGTGTCGAAGAGCTGCTTCCAGGTGAAGTCCTCGACGGTCGACGCGCCGAAGGTCTCCAGCTCGGTCTCCATCAGGTTCGGCATCGCGCGCATCGCACCCTTGGGGCGCTCGCGGTCCTTCAGGTACATGTTCATCGGGCTCGTGATCATGTGGCGCAGCATCGTGGTCGGCAGGATCACGAGGAACCCGAGGAACGCGAGCACGTGGGCGGACCACGCCCACCGGTGCGCATCGAGCAAGGAGGCCGTCGACCAGTCGTGGACGACAGCGGAGATCGCCCACCCGACGAAGCTCCACTTCTCGAAGTCGGCACCGGCGCCGAGTTCGTTGCGGAGCGCGGCGATCCGGAAGCCCTCGGTGATGAACCCGGTGAGCCCGATCACGAGGAACGTGACGAGGATGACGAGGTGCTCCGGCTTGGTCTTGATCCGGATGCGGTACGGCTGCTGCGCGTACCGCCGCACGAACGCCCAGATGATGCCGCCGACGAAGACGAGGCCGAAGAGGTCGGCAGTGAACGAGTAGGCCTGGTACGTCCGGCCGTGGAGGAACTTCAGCGATTCGGGAAGCTGGTGGTCGACCTCGAGCAGGATCGTCGCGATGAACAGCACCAGGAATCCGAAGTAGATCATCGAGTGCATGAGCCCGGCGGCGGGGTCGCGCAGCAGCGTGCGCATCCAGACGCCCCGACGGAAGTCCCGCATCCGCCGGTGAACGTTGCCCTTATTGGTCCGGCGGTTGTCGGGCTTGCCGCGCTCGTAGTTGCGCACCCGCAGAGATGTCAGCCACGCGGTGATGACGAGACCGGTCGCGACGGCGAGGTAGAACGCGACTTCGAGTGGCGCGGGGATGTTGATGAAGACCTCGCGGGCGATCGACGATTCGTCGTGCCAACCAGTGATCTCGGGAGCGATCCCCGAGGCGAGGGTCCCGACCGCGGCGAGTACGCCGATCCCGAGGACGATCTGATGAGGCTTCGGCAGCACGCGTCGAAAATTCACCGCGGCAACCTACCTTCGACCGAGCAGTTGGGCGAAACCCCGCAGATCGGGGTTTGCTCAGCAGTGCTACTGCACCGAATGAGCGTCGGCTTCACGCAACCGGCGAGCCATGCCGGTGAGGAGCTTGCGAGCGACGCCGGGGACCTCGTCGATCACGCCACCGAACTCGCGTTGGCCGAGCACGACCAGTTCCATGTCGGTCTCGGCGGTGACGGTTGCGTTGCGCGGCGCTTTGTCGAGCAGCGCCAGTTCGCCGAACGCGGCCCCGGGTCCCAGCGTGGCGACTTTCCGGCCTCGCCGGGACACCTTGGCGGTGCCCTCGAGGATCACGAAGAACTCCGATCCGCTCGAGCCCTCACTGACGAGGACTCGGCCGGCGGCGACCTTGACGTCCTCGGCTCTGCGGGCCACCACCGCGAGCTCCTTGCGGGAGAGTGCCGAGAACAGCGGAACCTCAGCGAGGTGCCCAATGAAGACGTCGTTTCGAGCCATGGCGGGGAATCTAGGCGAGATCGCGGTCGGCGCAACAGTGCCCGGATTCTTTCGGGAATAGATCGATCGGCTAGAAAGTTAGCAACATTGCACTCAAGGTTGTTGAGTCCCATCACCGATGGTCAGAACATCGGTGCGCTTCACCTCAATTTGCACTACTCCGAATCCACCCCCAAGCACTGCGGAGGAATCCATGTCCAAGGCTGTCGGTATCGACCTCGGCACCACCAACTCGGTCGTTTCGACGCTCGAAGCGGGTGAGCCGGTTGTCATCCCCAACGCGGAAGGCGCCCGGACGACCCCGTCGGTCGTCGCGTTCTCGAAGACGGGCGAAGTGCTCGTCGGCGAAGTCGCAAAGCGCCAGGCGATCACCAACCCGGACCGGACCATCCGTTCCGTGAAGCGCCACATCGGCACCAACTGGTCCATCGACATCGATGGCAAGGCGTACAACACCCAGGAGATCTCCGCCCGGATTCTCCAGAAGCTCAAGCGCGACGCGGAGGCCTACCTCGGTGACACCGTCACCCAGGCCGTGATCACGGTGCCCGCGTACTTCGGTGACGCCGAGCGCCAGGCCACCAAGGAGGCCGGCGAGATCGCGGGCCTCGAAGTCCTGCGCATCATCAACGAGCCGACCGCCGCCGCGCTCGCGTACGGCCTCGAGAAGAACAACGACGTCACCATCCTCGTCTTCGACCTCGGTGGTGGAACGTTCGACGTTTCCGTGCTCGAACTCGGCGAGGGCGTGTTCGAGGTGAAGTCGACTGCGGGGAACACCCACCTCGGTGGTGACGACTGGGACCAGCGCGTCATCGACTGGATGGTGGCCGAGTTCAAGAACGCGCACGGCGTGGATCTCGGTGCCGACAAGATGGCGACCCAGCGGCTCAAGGAAGCGGCCGAGAAGGCCAAGATCGAGCTGTCGTCGTTGCAGGAGACCTCGATCAACCTGCCCTTCATCACCGCGACCGCCGACGGTCCGCTCCACTTGGAGCTGTCGCTGTCGCGTTCGAAGTTCCAGGAACTCACTCGGGATTTGCTCGAAGCGTGCCGTGGCCCGTTCGAACAGGCGATTCGCGATGCCGGACTGCAGATGAGCGGGATCGACCGCGTGCTGCTCGTCGGCGGGTCCACCCGGATGCCCGCGGTCGCGGAGCTCGTGCACGAGCTCACCGGTAAGGACGGTGACAAGGGCATCAACCCCGACGAAGCCGTCGCCGTCGGCGCGGCGATCCAGGCCGGGGTCCTGAAGGGCGACGTCAAGGACGTCCTCCTGCTCGACGTCACTCCCCTCTCGCTCGGCATCGAGACCAAGGGTCAGATCATGACCAAGCTCATCGAGCGCAACACCACCATCCCGACCAAGCGTTCCGAGGTGTTCACCACCGCGGACGACAACCAGAACTCGGTCGAGATCAAGGTGCTCCAGGGCGAATCCGACATGGCCTACCGGAACAAGACGCTGGGCACGTTCCAACTGGTCGGCATTCCGCCCGCACCGCGCGGCGTTCCCCAGGTCGAGGTCACGTTCGACATCGATGCGAACGGCATCGTGCATGTGACCGCGAAGGATCTCGGCACGGGCAAAGAGCAGCAGATGACCATCACCGGCGGCACCGCGCTCGGCAAGGACGAGATCGACCGCATGATGAAGGAAGCCGAGGCCCACGCCGAGGAAGACAAAGCGCGTCGGGAAGAGGCCGAGGTCCGCAACAACGCCGACAACCTCGTCTTCCAGACCGAGAAACTGCTGAAGGACTCGGGCGACAAGGTCGAGCCGGCCGAACGCGAGAAGATCGAGGCGGCCCTCACGAGCCTTCGCGAAGCGCTGGCAGGTACCGACGTCGACGCGATTCGTACCGCCCACGAGGGGCTGATCGGCGCGAGCCAGGAATTCGCCCAGCGGCTCTATGCCGCGGCGTCTGCGTCCGAAGCGTCAGCGGGCGCCGGTGGTGAAGCCGGTTCGGCGGCTCCGGATGACGACGAGGTGGCCGAGGCGGAGATCGTCGATGAGCCCGGCGCGGAGTCATGAGTGACGACGCGCTGAATCCGGATCCGGACCTTGGCATCCAGGAACTCCTCGATGCCGACGCCGATGCCGAAGCGGCTGCGGCGGAACTCGTCGAGAGCGATCTGGACCGGCTGGTGGGTGAGCGCAACGACATGCGGGCGCTCGCCCAACAGATCCAGGCCGACTTCGAGAACTACCGCAAGCAGGCGATGAAGCGTGAGGCCGCGATCGTCGAGCGTGCGAGTGAAGGGCTCCTCGAGAAGCTGCTTCCGGTGCTCGACAGTTTCGACGGCGCGCTCGCGCAGTTACCGGCCGACGGTGACGAGAAGGTGCGCAAAGGCGTCGAGTTGGTGCACGCGCAGCTGGTGGGCGTGCTCGAAGCCGCCGGGCTCGAACGCATCGATGCCGACGGAGCCGCGTTCGATCCGAACGAACACGAAGCAGTGATGCACGAAGACGGTGACGGGGATCCGGTGGTCGCCGCCACGATGCGGTCCGGATACCGGGTACACGGGCGCGTGGTGCGCCCGGCAATGGTCAAGGTCACGAAGTAGGGACGATGGCTCCACAACGCGAGTGGTTCGACACGGATTACTACGCCGTGCTCGGCGTGGCGACCGACGCGACCGACAAAGACATCACGCGTGCCTACCGCAAACTCGCGAAGCAGTATCACCCCGACGCGAACCCGGGGAACAAGGAAGCGGAGGATCGCTTCAAAGACGTCTCCGCGGCGAATGACGTGCTGAGCGACGCGAAGAAGCGCGCCGAGTACGACGAAGTCCGACGCATGGTCGCGTCGGGTGCGTACTCCGCCGGCGGCCCGGGTGGACCGGGTGGTTTCGGTGGCGGCCCGGGTGGATTCCAGTTCGACGAGAGCGTGGATCTCGGCGACCTCCTGGGCGGGCTTTTCGGTGGCCGGGGTGGCCGGGGTGGCGGTCGCGGTGGTCGCGGCCGCCAGACCCCTCAACGTGGCGCAGACCTCGAGTCCGAGATCACGATCGACTTCCTCGAAGCCATCGAAGGCATTACCACGACCGTCGCGTTCACGGCCGAGGCCGCGTGCTCGGAGTGTCACGGATCCGGCGCGAAACCGGGCTCGACCCCCCAGCCCTGCGCGCAGTGTGGCGGTCGTGGCGAGGTCGCCGTCGATCAGGGCCCGTTCTCGTTCAGTCAGGTGTGCCCGACGTGCTCCGGCCGCGGTTCGGTCATCACCGATCCGTGCCCGCGGTGTCGGGGCGGCGGCACCGAAGTGCGTCGACGGGATGTGAAGGTCAAGCTGCCTGTCGGCGTGAAGGACGGCCAGCGAATCAAGGTGGCCAAGCGCGGCGCGGCCGGGCGTCACGGCGGTCCTCCCGGTGACCTCTACGTCGTGGTCAAGGTGCGCCCGCACGAGATCTTCGGTCGGCGCGGCGCGCGCGACCTCAATGTTCACGTCCCGATCACGTTTGCCGAGGCCACGTTGGGCGCCAACATCAAGGTCCCGACGCTGGCCGATCCGGTCACGGTGAAAGTGAAGGCGGGCACGCAACCCGGCACAACCCAGAAGGTGAAGGGCCGCGGCATTGCGGGGAGCAATGGCCATGCCGGGGATCTTTTCGTGACCTTCGATCTCACCGTGCCCGCCAAGTTGGATCGAGAACAGCGCGACGCAGTGGAGGCGTTGGCGGCCACGTTCACGGATGACCCTCGTGCAGACCTGGGAGTCGACTGATGCCCAACGACCAACGAGCCCTTTACATCATCTCCGTCGCCGCCGAACTCGCCGGCGTGCATCCCCAGACGTTGCGAATCTACGAACGCAAGGGCCTGATCGAACCGGCGCGAACCCAGGGTCGGAGCCGGCGGTATTCCGAGCGCGATGTTGCCTTGCTCCGCCGTATCCAGGAACTCACCAACGAAGGCGTCGGTCTCGCGGGCGTGCGGCGCATCCTCGAACTCGAGTCGCGCGTCGAGGTGCTGGAGTTGCAGGTCCAGAGCGCCCGGCAGGACGCAATGCGGGCGATGCAGCGCGCCCGGCGAGAACAACGGGTGGACCTGGTGCCGGTTCACCCTCGCCGCGCGCCGAAATAGCGGGTTCGGGAATGCCGAACTTGATGACGATGTTGTCAACTTCGAACATCGACCACTTCGAGTCCTGAGGACGAATCATGGCGCTTGACCCCAACAAGATGACCCGCAAGACCCAAGAGGCGATCGGCGCCGCACAGGGCATTGCGCGCGACCGCAACCACAACCAGGTCGGCGGCGAACACCTCCTTGCCGCCTTGATCGGTCAGGCGGAAGGTGTCGTGCTCCCGGTGTTGGAGCGAGTTGGCGTTGCGCCCAAGGCGGTCCGGGATCAGGTCGAGGCGGCGCTCACGAAGCTGCCCCAGGTCTACGGGTCCACGACTCAGCCGCCCCAGGTCTCCCAAGACGCGTTCCGCCTCCTCGAGGCGGCCGACGTCGAACGGTCCGAGCTGGGTGACGACTACCTCTCGACCGAACACCTCCTGCTGGCAATGACCAAGATCGCCGGCGGGGTTGGCGATCTCCTGCGCGGGCTCGGGGTCACGACCGATGCGGTGCTCGATGCGCTCAAGCAGGTCCGTGGTTCGCACCGCGTGACGTCGGAGAACCCGGAGGAGCAATACCAGGCGCTCGAACGGTTCGGCCGCGACCTCACCGAAGAGGCGCGCAAGGGCAAGCTCGACCCGGTCATCGGCCGGGACGAAGAGATCCGTCGCGTCATTCAAGTGCTGTCCCGGCGGACCAAGAACAATCCGGTGCTCATCGGCGAACCGGGGGTCGGCAAGACCGCGATCGCGGAGGGACTGGCGCGCCGAATCGTCGAAGGTGATGTCCCCGAGAGTTTGCGCGACAAGCGCCTGATCTCCCTCGACATCAGTGCGATGGTCGCGGGCGCGAAGTACCGCGGTGAGTTCGAAGAGCGGCTCAAGGCCGTGCTGAAGGAGATCGTCGACAGCGACGGCGAAGTCGTTACGTTCATCGACGAGCTGCACACGATCGTGGGTGCGGGCGGCGCCGAGGGCGCGGTCGACGCCGGCAACATGATCAAGCCGATGCTGGCGCGCGGTGAGCTGCGCATGATTGGGGCCACGACGCTCGACGAGTTCCGTAAGTACATCGAGAAGGACCCCGCGTTGGAGCGGCGGTTCCAGCAAGTCTTCGTCGGTGAGCCCTCGGTTGAAGACACCATCGCGATCCTGCGTGGGTTGAAGGAACGGTACGAGGTGCACCACGGTGTGCGAATCCAGGACGCCGCGCTCGTCGGCGCCGCGGTGCTGAGCGACCGGTACATCCCGGGCCGCCAGCTTCCCGACAAGGCCATCGACCTCATCGACGAGTCCGCGTCTCGGCTGCGGATCGAGATCGATTCGATGCCGAACGAGCTCGACGTCGTCGAGCGGCGCATTCGCCAACTCGAGATCGAGAAGGCGGCGCTCGCCAAGGAAACCGACGACGCGTCCAAGCAACGCCTCGCGACCTTGGAGGCCGAGTTGGCCGGTCTCGCCGAAGAGCGCGACGGCATGGTCGCGCAGTGGCAGCTGGAGAAGGACGGCATCGCGGAGATCCGTGAGCGGAAAGAAGGGCTCGAAGCCGCCCGGACCGAGGCCGAGAAAGCCGAGCGCGATGGCGACCTCCAGAAGGCCGCCGAGCTGCGGTACGGCACCATGCGCGATCTCGAGGCCGAGATCGAGGTGCGCACCGGTCGACTCGACGAACTCCAGGCCGGTCACGCCATGTTGAAGGAAGAAGTCGACGAGGAAGACGTCGCCGAGATCGTCTCGAAGTGGACGGGCGTTCCGGTTTCTCGTCTCATGGAGGGTGAGATGCAGAAGCTCGTCCGCATGGAAGACGAGCTGCACTCCCGGGTGATCGGTCAGGACGATGCGGTCACGGCGGTCGCGAATGCGATCCGCCGATCGCGCGCCGGCCTGTCGGACCCCAACCGGCCGATCGGTTCGTTCCTGTTCCTCGGCCCGACGGGTGTCGGCAAGACCGAACTCGCACGCGCCCTCGCCGACTTCATGTTCGACGACGAGCGGGCGATGGTCCGGATCGACATGAGCGAGTACATGGAGAAGCACTCGGTGTCGCGACTGGTCGGTGCGCCTCCGGGCTACGTCGGCTACGACGAGGGCGGGCAGCTCACCGAGGCGGTGCGTCGGCGGCCGTACGCGGTCGTGCTCCTCGATGAGGTCGAGAAGGCCCACCCCGATGTGTTCAACGTGCTGCTCGCACTCATGGACGACGGTCGATTGACTGATGGCCAGGGTCGCACGGTCGACTTCACCAATACCGTGCTCATCATGACGAGCAACCTCGGCGCCGGCGGCGACGAAGCCGCCGTCATGCGGGCAGTCCACTCGCACTTCAAGCCCGAGTTCGTGAACCGCATCGACGACGTCGTGGTCTTCCACCGGCTCGACGAGCGCCATATCGCGCAGATCGTCGATCTCCAGGTGCAGTTCCTACGGGCCCGCCTCGATGCTCGGGGCCTCGGCCTCGAACTGACAGATGCGGCCCGCGAGTACGTGGCCCGGGTCGGCTACGACCCCGACTTCGGCGCTCGCCCACTCAAGCGGGTGCTCCAGAAAGAGGTCGCGGATCCGATCGCGTTGGAGTTGCTCCAAGGCAACTACGGCGACGGCGACGTCATCCAGGTCGATGCCAGCCCCGACGGTTTGGTGTTTCATCGCGCCGAGCCCGTCCAGGTGGCGGCCGATCCGGCATAGACCCGCGGGGTCGCTTCGATTGACGAGTCTGCGGTCAACCCCGTTGGGGTGACAGGTCGAGAATGCGTTCGGTCTCGGTCGGCGTCGCGACCGACCGGCCGACCTCCGCGCAGAGCGCCGCCGCCGCATTGACGATGTCGACATTGCGCGGTCCATCCGGTTGGTCTTCGAGTCCGACGCGAAGGTGTGCGCCCCGTTCCAACGCGGTGCGCACCAACGGGTGGCCGAGGGCATCACCGTCGATGATCGCGATCGCCCACGGAATGGCGGTATCACCGAGCATCGCGAGGTAGAGGTCGAGCCCCTCGGGGATCGGTGGCACGCCCCAGAGCGCCCGGCCGCGAGTGAGGTAGCCACCGGCTGCGAAGTACAGCTTCACGAGCGTGCCGGGCGGGAGTGCACCCGCCTCGTGATAGGCGAGCACCACCTGGAGGAAGCCCGGCTCGAACACGGCAATGCTCGGGCCGAGGCCGTGCTGCGCGCACAGGTCGAATCCGTAGCGGATGTCGACGAAGCTGTTCGTGTACACGTAGTCGATCGTCGGCGGCAGACCGTCGGAGCCGGCGCCGCCCAGGTTGACCGAGCCGGGGTCGACGAAGGTCTGGCGAATCAGACCACTGCTCGCGAGCTCGATGGCGTGGTGGTTGCGGGCGGCCGGCGTCGCCCCGAGCCCGATCGTCGGGTAGAGGATCGTGCCCGGCCGGGCGTCGAGCACGGTTTCATAGCACTGCGCGTAGGCGGCGACGAGGTCGGCGACGGGAGCGCCGATGTTGTGGGCGTGCGTGTGGACGATCGTCGCTCCGGCGTCGACACACTCGATCGCGTCGCGCGCGAGTTCGTCGGGTAGCACCGGCACGTTCGGATTGCGGCTCCGGGACGTGATGCCATTGAGTGCCGCTTCGATGATGACGGGGTCAGCCACGGTCGCAATGTACGCCGGTCGAGGACCGGCGGCCCGTTGGTGCGGCGCGCGTGTTTGGCTGGCGACGAGCGGTTCCGGTCGCGCACCGGTCGGGAATGTTCAAGAAATTGCCGACGATGTGCCGATGAGCAGAGATCGAACCCGTCGGGGTGACGCACGTCCATTGGGAGCGAGCCCGGTGGATCACCCCACTCGACCCAGGGGACCACTTTGCCGTCAGTCCGTTCCTGCAAGCAGCTCGTTCCGTCGATCTTCGTGGTCGTCGTTGTCGCCTTCTCCCAAGTTGGTGCCATCGGTGCCGCCACCGCCGCAGTCGCGGTGGAACCGTCGATTCAGGGCGGTCTCGGCGCGTGCCTCGCCCAGGCGCCACTCCGGCCGATCACCGGTGTGCAGACCTCGCAGTACCGCGCCACGGTCGTGGACGGAGCGACGGGGTTCGACGCCCGGGCTGCGAGTTGGACCCAGGTCGACGCCTGGCCGGTCACGATCTCGGGGACCGCCGAGATCTGCTGGACCGGCGGCGTGATCGCCGGCACCTACTCGGACTCGACGTCGTGGAGGACCCTGCACTCGACGGGCGCGTTCAACGTGGCGAACGCGTCGGCCACGATCGACAACCTGCGCGTTCACAACTACGGCGACGGGATCCGTCTCCGTCAGGGCGCCGAGAACTGGATCGTGCGCGGGGCCCACGAGACGATGATCCGCGACGACTGCGTCGAGAACGACAAACTCAACGCGGGCGTGATCTCCCAGTCGTTCTTCGACGGGTGTTACGTCGCGTTCTCGGCCCGACCCACGTCGTCGGACACCACGTCCGACGGGCGGGCGAACACGATGAGCGTGACTGGCTCACTCGTGCGGCTCCAACCGATGCCGACGGTCTACAAGGGACCGGCGCCGGGTCACGGCGGGTTCTTCAAGTGGGACGGCACCGGCCGCGCTCCGAAGTTGATGTTGCGCAACAACGTGTTCCGTGTGGATCAGCTGCCGAACCACGGTTCGTTGGGGTTGCCCGCGGGCTACTCCGTCACGTGCTCGGGGAACACGATCGTGTGGTTGGGCAATGGTGCGTTTCCCGAATCGGCGTCGTGGTTGGCGCAGTGTCCCGACACCCGGATCGTGACCAGCCGCGCGGTGTGGGACGACGCCGTCGCCGACTGGCGATCCGACCTCATCGGTGCGACGAGCACCGCGACTACGACAACGATGCCGCCGACCACCACGACGACGACTACCGCGACGACCGCGACCCGACGACCACGACGACCGCGCCGCCGACGACCACCACGACCACAACGACCGTGCCGGCGAGCACGACCACCACGACGACCACCACACCCACGACGTCGACGTCACCGACGGAGTGTCTCGATCGGAGCCCGCTGCGGGTGGTTGGCGGCGAGCAGACCAGCCGGTACACGCCGTCCCTGTCGAGCCCGAGCGCCGTGGACGCGCGCACCGCGAGCTGGACCCAGGTCGACAACTGGCCGATCTCGATCACCGGGACCGAGAGTGTGTGCTGGCACGGCGGCACCGTCACCGGTACCTATGCCAGCACCACGACCTGGGACACCTTCCACTCGACCGGCGCGTTCAACATCGCGAACCCGGACTCGATCGTCGAGGATCTTCGGGTCCACAACTACGGCGACGGGATCCGCCTGCGTGACGGTGCGACGAACTGGGCCGTGCGCGGGGCCCACGAGACGATGATCCACGACGACTGCGTCGAGAACGACAAACTCAACGCCGGGGTGATCACCGACTCGTTCTTCAACGGGTGCTACGTCGCCTTCTCCACCCGTCCGAGTTCGTCCGACCCAACCTCGGACGGCCGCGACCGGACAATGGCGATCCGCCAGAGCCTCGTGCGGTTGCAGCCGATGCCGACGGTCTACAAGGGGCCGGCGCCGGGTCACGGTGGGTTCTTCAAGTGGGACGGCACGGGCCGGTCGCCGAAATTGGTGTTGCGGAACAACGTGTTCCGGGTGGATCAGTTGCCGAACCACGGTTCGTTGGGGTTGCCGGAGAGCTACGCGGTGACGTGTTCGGGCAACACGATCGTGTGGTTGGGCGACGGTGCGTTCCCGGAGTCGGCGTCGTGGTTGGCGCAGTGTCCCGACACGCGGATCGTCACGAGCCGCGCCGCGTGGGACGACGCCGTCGCCGACTGGACCGCGCGCCACTGACCCCCGGCGGTAGCGTCCGCCCGAACGCGCCAACGAGGGAAACCGAGGGGTTCTCGCCGGGCGCCGGATCGGGAGCGCGCCACGGACGAGTCGGGACAACGGGAGCAGCGCAAGCACGCCGTTCCTCACGGATGGCTCGCGATCGCCCTCGGGCTCATCGGTGTGCTCGGCGTGCTCGTGTGCGTGCAACCCTTCACGGGAGACCAGGCGCTGTTCGCGTCCGGCGCGCGCCAACTCGCTCACGGCGACGTGCTCTACCGTGACTTCTGGGACATCAAGCAGCCCGGCATCTATCTCTTCTATCTCGCGGGCGGCTCGTCGGTGGGCTACACCGAGGTGGCACTGCACCTCTTCGAGTTGGTGACGCTTCTCGGGTTCGCGCTGGTCCTGGCCGTGACGGTGCGCGCCCGGTTCGAACGGCCCTGGATTGGCGCCGCGGTGTCGGTGTTCGTGGTCGGCACCTACTACGCGACGGTGGAACCGGTGCAGTTGGGTCAGGTCGAGAGTCTCATTGGCATTCCGCTCTTCTTCGCGCTGTGGTGCTCGACGCGCGCCGGTGATCAAGACGCTCGGCGAGGGTGGCGCATCGCAGCCGGTATCGCGGGCGGCGTCACGGTGGTGTTCAAGCTGGTGTTCGCGCCGATCGTCGTCGGCATCTGGTTCATCGTGCTGATCGCGAACGCCCAACGCCCGGCCGAGCCGCGCCGCGAGCGGCCGTGGCGTGACGGCCTCTGGCTGCTCATGGGTGCGGCGATCCCAATCGGTGCGGTGATCGCGTATGGGCTCGCCCATGGCCAACTCGAGACGATGCGCTGGACGTTTTTCGACGTCCCGCGATCCGCGACCGATCTGGCCGGGCGCCCCGCGTCGCGCCTGATCGAAGGCGGCCTCAAGACCGCCGCTCGTTGGGCGGTGCCTTTGGTGCTGGCCGGCTCCGGCGCATTCGTGACGTTCCGGCGCGGATGGGACGCGTTCGAGCGGGGCCTGGTCGCGTGGATCGTGCTCGGGGTGCCGGTGTTCGCCGTGCAGCACTGGTGGATCTATCAGTACGCGATGTTCCTCGTGCCGATCGGCATCTTCGCCGGGTACGGCCTCGAGGCGGTGTGCCGTCGCTGGCGAGAATTCGACCGCCCGGGGCGGATCTCCGTGGTGGCGCTCACCGCGGTGCTCTCCGTCCCGATGTTGGTCCGGATCGAGAGCAACGCGGCCGACGTCGCGACTCACGGGTTCGTGCGCACCGCGGAGCATCGAGCGGCGCTGCGGTCCGACGCCGAGCCGAACTACGTCGCCGCGGAAGCCTGGGCGCGTCATCTCGAACGAGCCGGACCGACACCCAACGGTGTGTATGTGCTCGGGAACCCGCTTGCGCTCTACCGCTCCGACCGGCGCACGAGCGTTGCGATCAACGGTTGGTCCCCCGAGCAGTACTCGCCTGCAGTCTGGCGTCGCCTCACGCGTCAGCTCACGACGGCGCGACCCGACGAACTCGTCGTCGATCGATTCACCGACCGGATCATGCGCGAGCGGTCACCCCAGACGCGACGGCTGATTCGCACCCGGTACCGCAAGGTCGGCGAGGCCGGTGACGACACCTGGTACCGCCGGCGGGCCGAACCGGCGAACGCGGGCGGATGCCGACCCCTTGGTCACCGGCCGTCGGCTGAACGCGGGCCGATCAGACCTCGGAGAGCGTGGAGCGGGGATCGACGTGCCAGCGCCGTGCGACCTGGGCCGGGACCGCCGGGTCGAACGGGTCTGGCAGAAAGCGGTACTCCGCGTCCCAGCCCTTCGCGGTGACGGTGTGGCGGACCCAACCCCGCTCGGTACCATCGGCCCAGCGGATCTGCGGGCTGTTCTCCAAGATCGTCGGGATGGTCGACGCCAGTAATGCGCTCGGTGCGGAGGTCACGGCCGGGCCGACGAACTCGGTGCCGATCGGATCGGCGTCGGCGTCGTCGAAGTCGCGGGCCAAGCTTCCGACCCAGCTCGAATGGACGTCGCCGGTGAGGACGATCGGCGTGGCCTTCCCACGGTCGAGGGTGCGCAGCATGCGGTCGCGGGCTGCCGGATAGCCGTCCCACTGGTCGAGGTTCCACACCGCGTCGCCGGGAGCGAAGCGCCACTGCTGCATCACGACCTGGTTGAGCATCACGTTCCAGCGGGCCGAACTCCGGCGGACGCTGGATCGCACCCATCGCTCCTGCTCGGAGCCGAGCACGGTGAAGGCGGCGCCGTCGGACCCCTTCGCACCGGGGACCGATGTCGCTCGTCGAGCAACCCTGGTCGGTGCGGTACTGGCGGCTGTCGAGGACGTGCAGTGTCGCGAGGCGACCGAACTCGAGCCGCCGGAAGATCGTCAGGTTCGGTCCGCGCGGCGCCCGCATCCGGACGGGTTGATGCTCCCACCACGCCTGATACGCGGCCGCGCGGCGAGTGGCGAACGACGCGTGGTCCGGCGTGACACTGCCCTCCTGGGGCACGAGCCCGGTGTAGTTGTTCTCGACTTCGTGGTCGTCCCACGTGACGACGAACGGCGCGATCGCGTGGGCCTTCTGCAACTCCGGGTCCTGCTTGTAGCGCGCGTAACGCAGCCGGTAGTCGGCGAGATCGACGGGGAGGTCGGTGAGCTGCTGGCCGAACGTGATCGGGTACTCGTAGATGTAGTCGCCCAGATGGGTCACGACATCCGGGGCCGCGGCGGCGATGTCGGCGTACGCGGCGAAGGCGCCGTGGTCCATGCGCTGGCACGACACCTGGGCGATCGTCAGCTCACCGCCGCGCGCGTCGCGCGCCGGTGCGGTGCGGGTGCGCGCCGGCTCGGTCGCGGTCCCGCCACTTCGAAACCGGTACCAGTACTCACGACCGGGCTGCAGGCCCCGAACGTCGACGTGCACGGTGTGGGCGTGAGCGGGTCGGGCGGTGGCGTCGCCCTTGCGGACGATGCGACGCATGCGGGCGTCGGTCGCGACTTCCCAGCGCACCCGTGCCGGGCGCGTGCCCATACCTCCGGCGGGATCGCTCAGATCCCGGGCCAGGCGAGTCCACAGCACGACGCCGTTCGGCAGCGGGTCGCCCGACGCCACGCCGAGCAGGAACGGTGACGGTGTGGCGGCGAGCGCGCGGGTCGGTTGGGCCGCGAGCAGCGCCAACCCGGCCGCGGTGCCGGCCGCGACTCCGAGGAACGACCGACGGTCCATCGAGTTGCGGGGCGGCACCAAGGTCACAAGCCGGCAGTCTTGCGCAGATCGGCGTGCGCGTCCTCGATGGCGTGAGCGAGTACGTGCAGGTGCGGTGCAAGTTCTCGGCAGGCGATGAAGCCCCAGTCCATGCGGTCGAGGTAGCTGAGCACGGTGACATTCAGGCCGGCCCCTTCGATCGGCGGGCCGAGGGGAAGCAATGAGACGACCCGCGCCCCGGCGAGATAGAGCGGGAACGGCGGGCCGGGCACGTTGGAGATGACCAGGTTGATCGGGACGGCACCCCGACCGGCGAGCCCACCGAGCAGCCGGCTGGCGAGCCCGAAACTGAGCGGTCCCGCAAGTTCGCCCAGCTCCATGAGGGTGCGGGCGCCCATGGCGTGGTGCTCTTCCTTCGCTCCCTTGGTGGCACCCCGGATGTGCTCCACCTGTTCCCTGACGTCGTCGAGTTGGGTGGGCAACGACACGAACATTGAAGAGACCTTGTTCGCACTCTCGATGTGTGCGGTGTCCTCGCTGCGGACCGAGACCGGGCACGACGCGATCAACGGACGGTCGGGCAACGCGTCGAGGTGCTGGAGATAGCGACGCAACGCGCCGGTCGCGGTGGCGAGGACCACATCGTTGACGGTGCAGTCGAGCGCGGTCTTGATGGCCTTGACCTCGTCGAGGGGGACCGACGCGAATGCCACCCGGCGATGCGCGGTCAGCGGCGCGTTCCACGGGGTGATCGGCGTGTTGAAGGGTGTGCCGCCCGACGGGAGACTCGGGTCCCTTCGCACCCGGGTGATGCCGATCGCGCTCCGCACGATGTTCGGGGTCGCCAGCGCGAACGCGTACGGCATCGGACGGCGCAGCCGGGAGAGGAGGGCGTGGCGAACCATCTCGATGTCCGACGGCTTGTGTTCCGGTTCCCACTCGTCGACGGGCTCGGGCGGGGCCGGCGCCGGTTCGAGGTCGAGGATGCTCGTGATCAGGCTCGATCCCGAAACGCCGTCGATCGTCGCGTGGTGCATGCGCGCGACAACCGCGACCGCAGTGCCCGCTTCGACGCCCTCGATCACCCAGAAGTCCCAGAGCGGCCGGTCGCGGTCGAGCGGTCGGCCCGCGAGGTCGCCGATGATGTCGGCGAGCTGGGCGGGCGTGCCCGGGGCCGGGACCGCGATGTGATGAAGGTGGTAGTCGAGGTCGAAGTCCGGATCGTCGAACCAGATCGGCCGGTGCAGATCGAAGGGCACCCAGCCGAGCCGACGTCGGAATTCGGGAAGGGCAGGGAGGCGCTGCGCGAGTTGGGCTTTGATCTTCTCGAACGAGTAGCCGCCAGGGACCGTGGACGGGTCGAGCAGCATCACGGCCTGGACGTGCATGTGCGCAGTCGGCGTCTCCAGATAGAGGAACGCCGTGTCCATCCCACTCAAGCGCCGCATGCACCGGTCCTTTCCTCGGGCCTTGCAGTCTGGTCAGTCTGGTGATGCCGTGCAATGCAGGTGGGGAGTCGAGTGCGCGGCTTCGGTCGCTTCAGCCCGTCGGGCCGGACCACCAGTCGACTAACCTGCTCCCAACGTGAGTGCAGTCACGTTGTGGACCGGTTCCTCGCGAGGATCCGGTCCTTTTCGCGGGGGTGAGCAGTGCCCGGAGCAGTAGTCGTCGGAACCCAATGGGGAGACGAGGGCAAGGGTCGGTTTACCGACTACCTGGCCAAGGAGGCCTCGTTGTGCGTCCGCTACCAGGGTGGCCATAACGCAGGGCACACGCTGGTGGTCGCTGGCGAGGTGTTCAAGCTCCAACTCGTGCCGAGCGGGATCCTCTACCCGTGGGTGGTACCGGTCATCGGCAACGGTGTGGTGGTCGATCCCGCTGTGCTGCTGGCCGAACTCGAGATGCTCGAAGGTCGGGGCATCGATACCCGCACCTTGCGGCTCTCCGGGAACGCGCACCTGATCATGCCGTACCACCAGGAGATCGACCGGCTGAACGAGCGCTACCTCGGCAACGCCAAGCTCGGCACCACCAAGCGTGGGATCGGCCCGGCCTACGCCGACAAGGCAATGCGGGTGGGGTTGCGGGTGCAGGACCTCTTCGACCCGAAGATCTTCCGGGAGAAGCTCGACCTCGCCCTGCGCGAGAAGAACGGTGTGTTGACCAAGGTCTACAACCGGTTGCCGGTCGATGCCGACGCGCTGGCCAAGCAATACCTCGACCTCGCCCCGCGGCTGGAGCCATTGGTCGACGACACCGTGCACCTCGTGCACGAAGCGCTCGACGCTTCGCAGTGGGTCCTGTTCGAAGGTGCCCAGGCGACCTTCCTCGACCTCGATCACGGCACCTATCCATTCGTGACGTCGAGCAACCCGGTGTCGGGGGCGGTCTGTGCCGGCGCGGGCGCCGGCCCGCGCGATCTCGAGCGCATCGTCGGCGTGGTGAAGGCGTACACGACGCGTGTCGGCGCCGGTCCGTTCCCGGCGGAACTCCTCGAGGGCGACGAGGTCGGCGATCTCCTCGTCGATCGAGGTGCGGAGTTCGGGACCAACACCAAGCGCCGACGCCGGACCGGCTGGCTCGATCTCGTGATGGTGAAGCACGCGTCGAGGCTCAACACGTGCACCGAACTCGCGATCACGAAGCTCGACGTGCTCTCACCACTGCCCGAACTCAAGGTGTGTGTGGGCTACCTCGGCGAAGACGGGACCCGCTACGACCACGTGCCGTACCACCAGTCGATCATTCACAAGGTGCAGCCGATCTACGAGACGTTCAAGGGCTGGCAGTCCGATATCGAACGCGCCGAACGCCTCGACGATCTCCCGCCGGAAGCTCGCGACTACGTCCGCTTCATCGAGGAGTACACCGGGGTGCACGTGAGCTTCGTGTCCGTCGGCCCAGCCCGCGACCAGACGGTCGTGCTCCCGCGAGCGGCATGAACCGAAGCGAGGTCTGCACGCCTGTGTACCGATGTCGCGCTGACCGAGTGGGGCCCGAGCGGCCTGCGCCGCAGGCTCGAAAGCGGGATTGATGCAGGTCTTGGTTGTCGGAGGTGGCGGGCGCGAACACGCGCTCGCGTGGGGTCTGTCACGTTCCCCGGTGGTCGACGGGGTCGTCGTGGCCCCGGGCAATCCTGGTATCGCCGACGTGGGTCCGTGCATGGATCTCGACGACGCCATGGCCAACCTCGAAGTGTTCGACCTCGCCGTCATCGGTCCCGAGGCGCCGCTGGTCGACGGCCTCGCCGACGAGTTGCGCGGCCGAGGCCTGGCCGTGTTCGGTCCGTCGGCCGCTGCGGCACAACTCGAGGGTTCGAAGGCGTGGATGAAACAGCTCCTCGCCGATGCCGAGGTTCCCACCGCGCAGCACGCCACGTTCACTGCGGCGCAGGAGCCTGCCGCTCTCGCCTACCTGGAGACGTTGCCCGGCCTGTACGTGGTCAAGACCGACGGTCTGGCTGCGGGCAAGGGCGTGTTGGTCACCGAGTCGTTGGCCGAGGCGCGCGACGGCGTGCGGGAATACCTCGCCGGTCGCGCCTTCGGCGACGCGGGTCGCACTGTTGTGATCGAGGAAGGGCTCACGGGCCCCGAACTCTCACTGCTCGTGTTCTGCGATGGGTCGACCACCGGCGTCCCCCTGGCCCCGGCCCAGGACTTCAAGCGGGTTGGCGACGCCGATGCCGGACCGAACACGGGCGGCATGGGGGCGTACTCGCCCGTCCCGGTCGCGACCGCGGCAGTCGTCGACGAGATCATGGACCGCGCGGTGCAACCGACCTTGGCCACACTCGCGCGCCAGGGCATCGAATACCGCGGCGTGTTGTACGCGGGTCTCATGCTCACCCCGCAGGGCCCGAAGGTGATCGAGTACAACGTCCGGTTCGGCGATCCCGAGTGTGAAGTGGTGGTGCCCCGGTTCGCCAGCGATCTCGCCGTGCACTGTGCCGAAGCTGCCACGGGCCGGTTGGAAACCCCGATCGAGTTCGTCGAAAACGCGTGCGTCACCGTCGTGCTCGCCGCCGAGCACTACCCGGCGGAGCCGCGGACCGGCGATGTCATCTCCGGCCTCGACGCCGCCAACGCGCTCGACGACGTCGTGGTCTTCCACGCCGGCACCGCTCGGCGCGGTGACGACATCGTGACCGCGGGTGGCCGGGTGCTGGCGGTCACGGCGCTGGGCGCGGATGTTGCCGCCGCACGCACCAGGGCCTACGAAGCCGCCGACCTGATCTCCTGGCCCGGCCTCCTCCGTCGCTCCGACATCGCGTCCACCCCCACCTCCTGAACCCCGTCCCCCGCCGCGACCTTTTGTCTGCGCGTGGGTCGTGGCCCACCCCTACAGACAAAAAGTCGCGCCTGGTGGGCGTTGAGGTGTGGGGGCAGGAGTGGTAGCATTCATGCATGCAGCTGACGATTCGGGCCGATGATGCGCTGGTCGAACGGGTGAAGCGAACCGCCGCGAACGAGGGAAAGTCCATGAATGAGTGGGCGAACCTCGTGTTCCGAGCCGCGACCGATCCCGATGCGTCGGGCTCGGACATCGAGCGCATCCGTGAGCGCCTTCGCCACGCCGGCCTGCTCTCCGAGCACACCCCGCTCGCCGGTCGCGGCCCGGATCCCGCACTCGTGCGCGAGGCCGGCCGACGGGCCGCAGTGGGCAAGCCTCTGTCCGACATCGTGGCGGAGGATCGCGGTTCGTGACCACGTTCTGCGACACGTCCGCGATCCTCAAGCGCTACGTCCCCGAGGCGGGCGCCGCCGCGGTGTCCGACCTCGACGAGCGTCTGGTCGTCTCGGACCTCAGCGTCGTGGAAGTCCCGTCCGCGATCTGGCACAAGCAACGGATGGGCGAGCTGGCCCCCGAAGATGCCAGTGTGCTCGTCGCCGCCTTCGGCCACGACGTGCGTGGCGGCACCTATGAAGTGCCCCGCTACGCGACGGTCGCGCTCGGTGCCGAGGTGTTGGCCCATGCCGCAGCGCTGCTCCCCCGCCACGAGCTACGCGCCGGCGACGCCATCCAGCTGGCGAGTGCGATCACCGCACGGGCGTCGCTCGAGTTCTGCGACACCTTCGCCACCTTCGACCGGAGGCTCGGCATCGCCGCCACCGCCGAAGGGTTCTCTGTCATTCCGGCCCCGATCTACCAGGAGACACCGTGATACCCCGCTATTCACTGCCCGAGATGGCCGAACTGTTCAGCGATGACGCGCGCTTCGGTGCGTGGCTCGAGGTCGAGATCCTCGCGACGGAGGCGTGGGCCGAGATCGGCGTCGTGCCCGCCGCGGCCGCCGCCGCGGTGCGCGCCAGGGGCGGCTTCGACGTTGCGGCGATCGACGAGCGGGAGAAGATCACCGAGCACGACGTCGCCGCGTTCGTCGACATCGTGCAGGAGCGGGTGGGCCAGCCCGAAGGCGCCTGGGTGCACTACGGCCTCACATCGAGTGACGTCGTCGACACCGCCCTCGCGCTGCAACTCACGCGAGCCGCGGATCTGCTCATCACTGCGGCCGAAGCACTCGACCGGGCCATCACGGCCAAGGCGCACGTGTACCGCGACACGCCGATGGTCGGGCGTACCCACGGCATCCACGCCGAGCCCACCACTTTCGGGATCAAGCTCGCGCTCTGGGCTCTCCAAGTCCGCCGCGATGTGGAGCGGTTGCGCCGCGCCCGGGCCGGCATGGCGGTCGGGAAACTCTCGGGTGCGGTCGGGACCTATTCCAACGTCGACCCCTCGGTGGAGCAGCACGTGTGCGCTGCGCTCGGGCTCACGCCCGTTCCGGCCACCCAGGTGCTGGCGCGGGACCGCCACGCCGAGTTGCTGTACGCGTGCGCGTCGGTCGGCGCGACGGTCGAACAGTGTGCGCTCGAGATCCGGCATCTCCAACGCACCGAAGTCCGTGAGGTCGAAGAGCCGTTCCGCGCCGGGAAGCAGAAGGGCTCGTCCGCGATGCCGCACAAGCGGAACCCGGTGAAGAGCGAGCAGCTCTGCGGCCTCGCCCGGGTGCTGCGTGCCGACCTCATGGCGGGGATGGAGAATGTCGCGCTCTGGCACGAGCGTGACATCTCGCACAGCTCGGTGGAGCGCGTCATCCTTCCCGACTCCTGTCTGCTCGCCTACTACTTGTTGGTCAAGATGCGCTCGATCATCGACGGGATGGTCGTGTACCCCGAGCGGATGATCGAGAACCTCAACGCCAGTTACGGGCTCGTGTTCAGCCAGCCGGTGCTGCTCGCACTGGTCGAAGCGGGCCGATCACGCGACGACGCGTACCGCATGGTGCAACGCAACGCGATGAAGACCTGGGACGAACGCCGCCCGTTCATCGACGTGCTGAGAGACGATCCCGAGGTCGTCGCCGCGATCTCGCCCGCAGCTCTCGAAGGGGCCTTCGACCTCGGCAAGGCCGTCGCCAACATCGGCCGCACCTTCGACGTCCTGGATGGTGTCACCGCATGAAGGTGAACGAGGCGTCGACTCCGGTGCAGCGCCGTCCACCTCGTCGAGTGGGGCCCGAGCGGCCCTGCCCGAAGGGCGGTGAGCGGAAATGATTGCGTTGCCGCACCTGTATTCGGGGAAGGTCCGGGACCTCTACGACGCGGGCGACGATCAGTTGCTCATGGTCGCGTCGGATCGCGTCTCGGTGTTCGACGTCGTGTTGCCCGACACCATCCCCGACAAGGGCCGGGTACTCACCGCGGTGTCGAGTTTCTGGTTCGACCTCACCGCCGACATCCTCCCGAACCACGTGCTCTCGGTGGATCCGGCCGACTTCCCGGCCGGAGCGCGACCCGATGCCGACGGCCGGGCGACGTTGGTGCGGCGTACCCACCCGGTGCCGATGGAGTGCATCGCGCGCGGGTATCTCTTCGGTGGCGCGTGGGCGGAGTATCAGGACCGGGGCACCGTGCAGGGCCGGACGATGCCCTCCGGCCTCGCCGAGGCCGAGCAGTTGCCGGAACCGCTCTTCACCCCGACCACGAAGGCCGATACCGGTCACGACCTGCCGATGACCGATGCCGAAGCGATCGATCTGGTGGGGAACGAGACCTTCGGGCGGCTGCGGGATGCCGCGCTCGCGGTGTATGCACGCGGCGCCGAACACGCGGCGTCGTGCGGGATCATCCTGGCCGACACGAAGTTCGAGTTCGGCACCACCACCGACGCGGAACTCCTGCTGATCGACGAGGTCATGACGCCCGACTCGTCTCGCTATTGGCCGGCCGATACCTACGCGCCCGGCGGCTCCCCGCCGAGCTTCGACAAGCAGTACGTGCGGGACTACTACCTGACCCTCGATTGGGACCACACCGCGCCGGCACCGCCGGTCCCCGAGTCGGTGATCGCGGGCACGCGCGCTCGGTATATCGAGGCGTACGAGCGGATCACCGGCCGCGATTTCGCGGACTGGTACGGAGCGCCGCATGCGGACCTCGGCAGGTAAGGTCGAACCGATGCCGCGCTTTACCGCCACCGTTGACATCACCCACCTCCCCGGGATCCTCGATCCCCAGGGCGCGACGATCGGTCGGGCCCTGCCTGCGCTCGGGTACACGAACGTGAGCCAAGTGAAGGTGGGCAAGACCGTGCGTCTCGTCGTCGATGCCGACACCGAGGCCGCGGCCCGCGCCCAGGTCGACGAGATGTGTCACCGCTTGCTGGCCAACCCCGTGATCGAGGCCTTCGACATCTCGCTGAGCGAACACGCGTGAGGGTCGGCGTCGTCCAGTTCCCCGGGACCAACTGCGAGTTGGACGTGGTCGGGGTGATCGAACGCCTCGGCGGCGACGCGGAACTGCTCTTCCATGCCGATGCGACCACCAAGGGAGTCGACGCGGTCGTCGTCCCCGGCGGGTTCGCGCACGGTGATTATCTGCGCGCCGGCGCGATCGCGCGCTTCTCCCCGGTGATGGATGCCGTCGCGGCTCACGCCGCGGCGGGCGGGCCGGTGGTCGGTATCTGCAATGGCTTCCAGGTCCTGTGCGAAGCCGGACTCCTGCCGGGAGCACTGCAGAAGAACGCCGGGTTGAAGTTCCTCTGCCAGCCCGTCGAGCTCAGGGTCGAAACCGTCACGACGGTGCTCACCAATCAGGCGACGGTGGGGCAGATCTTGCGCGTCCCGATCAATCATTTCGAAGGCAACTACGTGTGCGATCAGGAAACGCTCGCGGCACTTCGGGCGGAGGACCGAGTCGTGGTCCGGTACGTCGAGAACCCCAATGGCGCGCTCGACGACATCGCCGGAATCTGCAACGAAGCGCGCAACGTGGTCGGGCTCATGCCCCACCCCGAGCGGGCCTCTGACGCGTTGTTGGGCTCGGAGGATGGCCTGGTGATGGTGCAATCATTGCTGGCCAGCGCCGCGGTTTCCGCCTGATCGACAGGAGTCACGATGAGTCTCCGCCCATCTCAGGAAGCGCTGGCGACCGCGCTGCGAACCTACGCCATCCGCGAAGGCGAGTTCACCCTCAATAGCGGCCGGATCTCCCATTGGTATCTCGATGGTCGCCAGGTGAGTTTCCGGGGCGATTGTCTCCAGATCGTCGGCGACGCAATCCTTGATGCACTCGACGAATCGGGCATCTCGCCCGGCGATTTCGATGCGGTGGGCGGGCCAGTGGTCGGCGCAATCCCGGTGGCACTCGCAGTGGCGATGGTGACGGGCAAGCCCTCGTTCGCGATCAGGAAAGAACCCAAAGATCACGGCACGGGCGGCCGGATTGCCGGCGTGTTGGAGCCGGGTCAGCGGGTGCTAATTGTGGAAGACACCGCGACGACGGGCAAGGCGCTGTTCGAATCCTTGCCCGGCGTCGAGGAAATGGGTTGCCCGATCGTGGCGGTGTCGTTGTTGCTCGATCGTGGCGGCGAACTCGGTCCTCGCCTGGCGGGCGCGGGCATTCCCTACGTTCCGGTGCTCACCGCCCCCGATCTCGGGTACGAGTTCGGCAGCTGATCAGGCGCCGCGGCTGATTCCGGCCTTCTTGAGGGTCTCGGCGCTGACGCCGAACTCCCGCCAGGTGGCGTAGGTGATTCCCTTGCGTTCGCCGTAGTTCTTGGCCACTTTGACGAAGTCGGATTCGAGTGCCGACAGGTCGACCTTCGTGCCCATCGTCGCCAATTCGACGGTGAGATCACGTCGTTCTTGGAGCATCTCGAGGCGCTTCGTCACCGACGCCTCCGCGAGCGATGTCTCGATCGTGTCGAGCCGCTTCTTGATCGAATCGGCGGTGCGCTTCCGGCCCCGCTTCGGCTTGTTCTCGTCGAGGGCTTCGAGGTATTGCCGCACGCTCTTGCCGAGTTCCCGACCCTCGGCCAACGCCTTCTTGTGGTCACTACTCATCGGGCTGTTCTTCTTGGGCACCGGGGCTCCTTGGGTGATGTTTCAGTGAATCCTGCCCGTTGCCATTCATGATAACGAGTCATCGGGTCGGACCTCGTTCTCCGGATCGATCGCGGTGCGCGTGACGGTCCCGGCCCGCGCGACCGTCGTCGGTAGGCTCCGAAGGTGGCGGAGCAACCTCTTCATCGACAGCTGGGCATGACCGACGACGAGCTCGCGGCGGTCGTCGACGAACTCGGTCGGGAGCCCACCCACCTCGAACTCGCGATGTACTCGGTGATGTGGTCCGAGCACTGCTCGTACAAGTCGTCCCGGCCCCACCTCGGCCGCTTCCCCACCGAGGCTCCGTGGGTGCTCGTCGGCCCCGGCGAGGGCGCCGGGGTGATCGACGTCGGTGACGGCATCGCGGTCGCGGTCCGCATCGAGAGTCACAACCACCCCTCGGCGGTCGAGCCCTACCAAGGCGCGGCCACCGGTGTGGGTGGCATCATCCGCGACATTTTCTCGATGGGTGCCCGCCCGATCGCGGTGATGGACCCACTCCGCTTCGGCCCCCTCGACGACGCCCGCACCCGCTACCTCTTCGAAGGCGTCGTCAGCGGTATCAGCGGGTACGGCAACGCAGTCGGCGTGCCGACGGTGGGCGGCGAGCTCGTCTTCGACGAGTGCTACCGGGACAACCCCTTGGTCAACGTCTTCTGCCTCGGCACGCTGCCCATCGAGCGGCTCGTGCTCGCGCGCGCCGAAGGCGTGGGCAACCTGGCCGTCCTGCTGGGCGCCTCGACCGGCCGGGACGGCATCGGCGGCGCGAGTGTGCTCGCCAGCGCGGGCTTCGAGGACGGCAGCGAGGCCAAACGACCCGCAGTCCAGGTCGGTGACCCGTTCGAAGAGAAGAAGCTCATCGAAGCCTGCCTCGCGCTGCTCGACGCCGGCCTCGCGATCGGCGTGCAAGACCTCGGCGCCGCGGGGATCTCGTGCGCGGCGTCCGAGACTGCGGCCAAGACCGGCGCGGGAATGGACGTGGACGTTGCCCGCGCGCCGCACCGCGAGCCGGGCATGAACCCGGTCGAGATGCTCACCTCCGAGAGCCAGGAGCGGATGCTCGCCATCGTCACGCCCGAGAACCTCGACGAGGTGCTCGCGTTGTGCGACCGGTGGGAGATCCGCTCCTCGGTCATCGGCCGTGTCACCGACACCGGTCGGTTCCGCGTCTACGAGGGCCTCTTCGATGCCATCGGGGTTCCCGGCGCGAACCCTGCACCCCCGGTCGGCGACGAGCCGGCCGAGGTGTCGTCCGATCGCGAACCGATCGCCGACGTGCCGATCGGCAGTCTCGGCGACGGGCCCGTGTACCACCGCCCGCTCGAACGGCCGGCCGACTTCGATGCCCGTCTGGCCGACGACCCGACCGCGGTGCTGGCCGAGCGGTTCCCGACCGGTGCCGACATCGGGCCGGAACTGCTGGCGCTCCTGGCCGAGCCCAACATCGCCGACCCATCGTGGGTGTACCGCCAGTACGACCACCAACTGTTCCTCAACACCGTCGTCGGTCCCGGCGGTGACGCGAGCGTGTTGCGCCTCCAAGAAGCACCACCGCGTGCCCTCGCCCTCGCGGTCGACGGGAAGGCCCGCTACTGCGCACTCGACCCGCGTGTCGGTGCGGCGCTGATCGTCATGGAAGCCGCGCGCAACGTCGCGTGCGCCGGTGGAACGCCGAAGGCGCTCGTCAATTGTCTCAACTTCGGCAACCCGGAACACCCCGAGGTCATGTGGCAGTTCTCCGAAGTCGTCGACGGCATGAGCGACGCGTGTCGTGCGCTCGGAATGCCCGTCATCGGCGGCAACGTGAGCTTCTACAACGAGAGTCGCGGTGCCGACATCGACCCGACTCCCGTGGTGGGTGTGATCGGCCTCATCGACGACCTCCACGACGCGCCGCCACCCGCGCGGCTGTTCGACGGCGACGCGATCGTGCTCGTCGGCACGACCGCGGCCGAACTCGGTGGCTCCGCGTGGGCGACCATGCATGGCTTGCGGCACGGCCCGCCCCCCGCCGCGGATCTCGACGTCGCCCAGCGGTTGCATCCATGGCTCGCGGCGTTGGTGGTCGACCGCGCGATCAACGGGATCCACGACTGTTCCGAAGGCGGGCTCGCGATCGCGCTCGCCGAGATGGCGATCAACGGTGCGGTCGGGTTCGAGGTGGCGATCGGCGATGGCGTCGGGTGTTTCTCGGAGTCGGCGTCACGGGTCGTGCTCTCGGTCAGCCCCGATGCGGTCGATGCGATCGTCGCCCGAGCCACGGCGGCCGATCTGCCGGTCGCGGTGATCGGTCACGCCACCGGCGCCATGCTGGTCGCCGAGGGCGCCTTCACCGTCGGGCTCGCCGAGGCGACGACGGCCTACCGCGAGGCCATTCCGCGCATCATGGGTGCCGTCACGGTCTGAGGAACGGTCAGGGCAGACTCAGCTTCCGCACCGATCCACCGACCGGGAACACGACCCCGTTCGCCAGCGGGCTGACCGGTCCGACCGGAGCGCCCTGATCCTCGGACCACACCGGGCTGCACGTCGGCGCGCCGCATCCGTCGACGTTCCATGCGAGCAGATCGCCGCTCGTGGATCCGGCGAAGACGACGTCGTTGACGATGGACGGCGCCGAAGGTGTGCCGGGAAAGGTCGACGTCCACAGCGGCGCGCAGATGCTGGTGCCGCAGCCGTTGGCGTCGAAGACCGACAGCGAGGTGCCGGCGGTGACGTAGACCCGATCGGGGGTCGCGGCGATGCCGGCAGGCGTGAAGCCGACGCTGCCCTGCCAGATCGGACCACACGCCGACGCGCCACAGCCGTTGGCGTCGATCGCGCTGATCGTGCCGCTCTGACCCACGTCGAACACTCGGTCGCGGGCCACCGCGATCAAACCCGCCGGGGACGAGTTCGGGAACGTCGCCTGCCAGACCGGCCCGCAGTTCGCTTGACCGCAGCCGTACGCCGGATACACCTTCAGGCCCTGCCAAGGTCCGCAGGTACAGGTTGGCGTTGTTGACCGCCAGGCTCGAGATCGGGTCGAGCGGGCTGTTCAACGGAATGTTGAACGCTGCGCCGCTCCCGTCGAGGGCCCGGGCGTCGAGGTGGAGATCGAGAATCGAACCGCCGAGGCTGGCCGGTTGCGCCACCAGGTGGTTGATGGGGAAGTAGATCCAGTCGCCGGCGTCGAGGGGCGGAGTCTGCGCCGCAGTGGTTCGAGTGCCGAGCACGGATCCGGTTGCCGGGTCGAGCAGATCGATCCGGGCCAGCCACTGGAAATACGGCGTCCCCGAGATCGAATCGGACCAGAACTGGTTCATCCCGACGACGGGGACCCCGTTGTCGGTCCAGGCCGTGGTCGAGATCAGGTCGTTGGTCTGGTGTCCGTTCGTGCGGTCGACGTGCCAGAGGTCGTTGCCCGTCGCGAGGTCGACCGCCCACAGTGCCGAACTCCCCGCGAAGAAGACGCGCCCGTCCTTGGTGGTGACCTCGTTCGCGGTGGCGCCGCGATCGGGCGTCGTCCACGCCGGCGCGAGTTCTCCGATCGAGCCGACGGTGATGCCGGGCGCAAAGTAGTTGACCCCGGAGCGCTGGGCGTTGCCGCGCATCTGACCCCACGCGCACCCGCCGAGCGCGAGCGCGGCCACCGTCACCATGAGCAGGGTCCGTGACCGCATCATCGAGTCCTCCCAGTGCAGAGCGTGTCTGCCCGCGAAAGGCTACGAGCGGGCCGGCTCCCGCGCCAGGGGTCGGGTCGACGCTTCGAACTCTGCGATACTGATCCCGATGCTTGCGGCGGATTCCACCGGTCCCTCCATCGGCCACGCGTGTGGCGTCTTCGGCGTCTACGGACCCGGCCAGCCGGTCGCCCATCTCTCCTATCTCGGCCTCTTTGCGCTGCAGCACCGGGGCCAGGAATCGGCGGGGATCGCGGTCAGCGACGGCGAGACCATCACGGTGATGAAGGACATGGGTCTGGTCACCAAGGTGTTCGACGAGCGTCGGCTCGCCTCGCTCCAGGGTCACATCGCGATCGGCCACAACCGGTATTCCACCACCGGGTCGTCGTCGTGGCAGAACGCGCAACCGATCTACCGATCCGTGGGCGACGCCGGCTTCGCGCTCGGCCATAACGGCAACCTCACGAATACCGCCGCGCTGGCTGCGGGCCTCGGCATGTTGCCGGGCATGACGGCCGACGAAACCGAGTTCGACTCCACGACTGATTCCGCTCTCGTGGCCGAACTCATCGCGCGGGAGTGGCCGGACGAGCCCCGGTCGGACGGTCGGGAACTCGAACTCGCATTGGAGAAGGTGCTCCCCCGCCTCGAGGGTGGGTTCTCGTTCGTGCTGATGGACGACAGCCGACTCATCGGCGTGCGTGACCCCCATGGCTTCTGGCCGCTGGTGCTCGGTCGCGTCGAAGGTGGTGGCTGGATCCTGGCCAGCGAATCGGCTGCGCTCGACATCGTCGGCGCGCACTACATCCGCGACGTGAACCCCGGTGAGATGGTCGTGATCGACGCCACCGGCCTGCGCTGTGAGCTGCAGTACGCGGAGCCGTCGCCGCGGCTCTGCCTCTTCGAGTTCGTCTACTTCTCGCGGCCCGACACGCGCCTCTACGGCCAGAGCGTGCACGCGGCGCGTCAACGCATGGGCGAGGAGCTCGCGCAGCAATCGCCCATCGACGCCGACATGGTCATGCCCGTGCCCGAATCGGGAATTCCTGCTGCGCAAGGCTTTGCCCGCGCCGCAGGCATCCCCTACGGCGACGGCCTGGTGAAGAACCGCTACGTCGGCCGCACTTTCATCCAGCCGAACCAGCAACAGCGCGGCGCGGGCGTGCGCATGAAGCTCAACCCGCTGCCCGAGAACATCAAGGGCAAGCGGCTCGTCGTGGTCGACGATTCGATCGTGCGGGGTACCACCACGCGCCAAGTGATCGCGATGTTGCGCGAAGCCGGTGCGGCCGAGGTGCACTTCCGGGTGT
This sequence comes from uncultured Acidimicrobiia bacterium, assembly GCA_963765075.1. Taxonomy (GTDB): domain Bacteria; phylum Actinomycetota; class Acidimicrobiia; order IMCC26256; family JAENVU01; genus JAENVU01. Next base: position 916,906 of record CAVXVA010000003.1, on the reverse strand, counting down.
CCTCCCCGCCGTATCGCTACCCCTGCTTCTACGGCATGGATACCGGTCGCCGGGGCGAACTCCTGGCCGCTGACCTCTCGGTGGGCGAGATCCGCGACTATCTCGACGTCGACTCGCTCGCGTACTTGGATCTGCACCGGCTCATCCGCGCCACGCACGCGTCGCCCACGTCGTTCTGCACTGCGTGCCTCTCGGCCGACTACCCCGTGCCGGTCGATCTCCAGGTCGCCGACGCCAAGCGGGTCCTCGAAGCATCCCCGGTCGATCTGACCGCATCCACTCCGTGACCAGCGCGTCGTCCGGCGAGAACTCGTCCGGCGAGGACCCGTCCTCGGAGGGGATGACCTACGCGGGGGCAGGAGTCGACATCGCCGCCGGTGAGCATGCGGTCGAGCTGATCAAGAAACATGCCGAGTCGACCGCGCGCCCGGGAGTCATGGGATCGCTGGGCGGATTCGGAGGCCTCTTCGATCTGGCCGCCGTCGAGATGGACGACCCGATTCTGGTGTCCTCGACCGACGGGGTCGGCACGAAGTCGGTCCTGGCGTGGACCACCGGCCGGTACGACACGATCGGGATCGACCTCGTGGGTACGGCCGACGACATCGCCGCGCAGGGAGCCACCCCCCTCTTCTTCTTCGACTACCTCTCCATGGGACACCTCGACCCCGACATCGCCGCGACGATCGTGCGCGGCATCTCGGTCGGGTGTCGCGAAGCCGGGTGTGCGTTGCTCGGCGGTGAGATGTCCGAGCACCCCGACCTCATGGCCGCTGGCGAGTTCGACCTGGTCGGGTTCGCGGTCGGCGCGGTCGAACGCAACGCCGTGCTCCCGCGTGAGGTGAGTCGCGGTGACGTGCTGATCGGCATCGAGAGCCCGGGTTTGCGCTGCAACGGCTACACGCTGGCCCGCCGAGCGTTGTTGGAACGGGCCGGTCGGCGTCTGGACGAACCCGCATGGTCGGGTGCGAGCACGACCCTCGCCGACGAACTGCTGCGACCGAGTGTGATCTACGCGCCCACGCTGGCGCGGCTGCGCGCGAGGACCGACGTGCACGCGTTCGCGCACATCACGGGCGGGGGTCTGCCGGGCAATGTCAATCGGGTCCTGCCGCCCGGAACGAATGCGCGCATCGCCCGTGGGAGTTGGCGAGAACCGGAGATCTTCGGCGAGGTGCAGCGCGCCGGCAACGTTGCTCGCGCCGAAATGGAATCGGTCTTCAACCTCGGCGTGGGGATGGTGGCCGTCGTCGCGGCCGCCGATGCAGCCCGCGCCGTCGAAGTCGTGCACGCCGCGTCGCTCGACGCATGGGTCATCGGCGAGATCGTCGCCGGCTCCGGCGACGTGGAGCTACTCGAACCAGCGTGACGCGACGAACGCGCGGTGTTCGCACGCGGGGCACCGCAGGTAGCGCGTGTGGTGGCGCCACGGGAGCCAGACCGTCACCGGCAAGCTGCGCTTGACGAACTCGCGGTAGGAAATCCGTGCCCGGCCGCGGCAACGCTCGCATTCCACGACGAGGGTGCCGGGCGTTCGCACTGCAGCCGAGAACAGCGCGCGCTTCCCGTCGGCGCGACCGAGCTCGCTCATGACGCGAGCACCGCGGTGATCTGGCGCGCGAGTTCCCGGTAGGCCTCCGCGCCACGCGACTTCGGCGCGTGATCGAGGATGCACGCACCCTGGGCCGGTGCCTCCGCGAAGCGGATCGATCGCGGCACCGCTGGTTCGAACACGCGAATGTCGTAGCGCTCGGCGACATCGGCCGCGATCTCACGCGGGTGGCGACTGCGCGCGTCGAACATCGTGGGGATCGCGCCGAGCACCGTGAGATCGGGCTTCGCGTAGGCCCGGACGTCGGCGATGGTTTCGAGCAGTTGCCCGACGCCGCGATGGCTCAAGGTCTCGCATTGCAGAGGGATGACCACCGCGTCGGCGGCGGTGAGTCCGTTGATCGTGAGGATTCCGAGCGACGGAGGACAATCGATGAGCACGATGTCGAAGTCCGAGCGAATCTCAGCGAGCGCTCTCCCGAGCGCGTGTTCCCGGCCGACCTTGGTGGCCAATGCGATCTCGGAACCGGCGAGGTCGATCGATGCCGGCAGGATCGAACATCGGCCGGCGGTCACGACGACCTGATGCGCGGTCTCCCGGCCGATGAGCACGTCGTGGAGCGATGCCCGGAGTGATTCCGGATCCAGGCCCGCCGCGTAACTCAGGCACGCCTGCGGATCGAGGTCGACGAGCAGCACGCGCCTGCCCTGCTCGGCCATCGCTTCACCCAACGAGTGGGTCGTGGTGGTCTTGCCGACGCCACCCTTCTGATTGGCGACCGCTACGACCGGAGACATGCGAGGAGTGTACGAGCCGAGGTTTCGCCGAGTCGGGGCCGGCGTTCGGTGCTCGAAGTCCGCGACCATCAACCCAATAAAAGGGACCGAGTGGTACATTGGACCTACGTCGAGTGCGGGATCCGCGTTTCGACGAGGGGGACCAAGTACTCTCCCGCTACCGAACCGGTCCGAATCGTCCGGATCCATTTTGTTCAACCCGGAGGCCGTAATGCAGGGACATCCCGACGACGACGCACTGTTGACGCCTTCCGAGGTGGCAGCAATGTTCCGTGTCAACCCCAAGACGGTGACCCGGTGGGCCCGCGCCGGCAAAATCTCCGCGATCCGGACCCTCGGCGGACACCGCCGGTTCCGCGCGTCGGAGATCCGCCAGTTCCTCGACAAGGTCGAAGAGCACACCGAACTCTGATTCGATGCGCGTCCGGCGGTGAAGCTCGGACGGCGCGCTGATCGAGCCTTCGTCCGAGCGAGCACCGCTGCAGCAGTGCTTCCGAGGGACCGGGAACTGCCGACAGTGGCCGGGACCGGCGTCGATCCGGTGACCTCGCGCTTTTCAGGCGCGCGCTCTGCCAACTGAGCTACCCGGCCGGGTGAACGCCCGAAGGCGTCCGGCGGTCCTGACGGGATTTGAACCCGCGGCCTCCGCCTTGACAGGGCGGCGTGCACTCCAAACTGCACCACAGGACCAGAGCCGTCCGAAGACGGTTGGTACCCCCAGGGGAGTTCGAATCCCCGTTACCGCCGTGAAAGGGCGGCGTCCTAGGCCACTAGACGATGGGGGCTCAGACTCTCGGTGAGAGCCAGAGCACCCTAGCAGTCCCCTGGGGCTCTTCTCCCAACGTTGTCGGTCGGGCCGAGGCGAGTCAGACCGAGACGGACCGGCGATTGTTGTGCCAGGCCAGCTGCGCGGCGATCCCGTCACGTAGGCCGACCTCGGGTACCCAACCCAACAGCTCGGAGGCCCGCGTCGTGGCGCCGCCGTTGCGCTTGGCGTCGCCGGCTTGGGCGGGGTGGTCTTCGATCGTCACTTCGGTGCCGGCCAACTCACCGACCATTCCGATGAGTTCGTTGAGCGTGATCTCGCCGCCACCGGCGATGTTGACCACCGTGCCGGGGTCGACGTCGGCGTCGGCCGCGCACAAGTTGGCGTCGACGATGTCGGAGACGTAGGTGAACTCACGGACCTGGGTGCCGTCGCCGAAGCGCGGGAAGGATGCGCCGGTCCCGACCGCTTCGCAGAGACGGTGAATCGACATGTCGGGCCGTTGGCGCGGGCCGAACACGGTGAAGTACCGAAGTGAGACGGTGGACAGGCCCCAGTTTTCCGCGTACAAGCCGCACAAGTGCTCGGCGGCGAGCTTGGTCACGCCGTAGGGACTGTAGGGACCGGGCAGATCGGTCTCGACGGTGGGGTACCGGTTCTGGTTGCCGTACACCGACGACGACGATGCGTAGACGAACCGACGGACGTCGCGATCGTGGGCCGCCTCGAGGAGTCGTTGGGTGGCCAACACGTTGTGGCTCGCGTACTCGGAGAAACCGTCGGACCACGACAGGCGCACGCCCGGTTGGGCCGCCTGGTGGAACACCGTGTCGACCCCGTCGAGCAGCTCGGTCAGTGAGGCGTCTCGGAGGTCGGCCTCGACGAGCGTGAAGTTGTCGTGGTCCAGCGCGCCGGCGACCGCTGCGCGCTTTGCGCCCTGTGAGTAGTACGGCGTGAAGCAGTCGACGCCGATGACGTCGTCGCCGCGTGCGACCAGCTTGTCCACGAGGTGACTGCCGACGAAACCGGCCGCTCCGGTCACGAGCACGCGGCGCGGCGAAGCCTCGGACGAATCGGACGTGACGGGGTGTTCGGTCGTCATGGTGCTCCTGCCAAGGGACCAGTGGGCGGGTGAATGGACACGACTATAAACCGGGCAAAACCGTCAGATTCCCGAGATCGGCCCGAATGAGCACAACGGCCTAGCGCCGTGAAACCGATGGAGGCATGACGCAATGTCGCCCCGAACCGAACGGTTCGGGGCGACATTGCGGTGAGTCTCTCGGTGGGATCAGTGCGAGGCGTTCCACATCGCCGCAGCGTTGTCCCAGGCCGCGACCGAGGTCACGATCCGCGTGTCGGGGCACTGGGCCAACCACGAGGCGGCCTCGGGGAAGGAACCGGAGCCCAGCCAGACGATGGTGTTGCCCGAGCAGGCCACCTTGTACCCGCTCGGCAGGCCGAGTGAACCGTGGTTCGGGGTCTGGTCGACCCGGAAGATGTTGTTGAACAACGCCAGCCTCGGCGACCGACCGGTGTCGTCCCACTTGAAGAAGCCACCGTGGCCGGGCGCGGGGCCCTTGTAGACCGTCGGCATCGGCTGGAGCCGGAGCAGTGATCCCTTCAGCGTGACGGTCTCGGTTCGACCATCCGACGACGAGTTATTCGACGACGGCCGGGTGGAGATCCCGACGTAACACCCGTCGAAGAACGAATCGGAGATGACTCCCGACGTGAGGTAGTCGTTCTGCAGGCAGTCGTCGTGGGTCATCGTGGTGTGCGCGGCCCGGACCTGCCAGTTCGCCGCACCCTCCCGGACATTGATGCTGTCTCCGTAGTTGTGGACCCGAACGTTCTCGATGATCGAGTTCGGGTTGTTGAAGCTGAATCCACCGGTGTGGTGGAAGGTCTCCCACAAGGTCGCGGAGCCGTAGGTGCCCATGATCCGGCCACCGTTCCAACAGAGCGGTGCGGCGCCGGTGACCGACACCGGCCAATCGTCGACCTGGGTCCAGTTCGCGGTGCGGGCGTCGACGGCCATCGCGGAGTCGAGCGACGGCTTGAACCGAGTGTCCTGACTGCTCGTCACCACCGCGAGCGGGTTCCGGGTGAGACACTCGCTCCGGAGACCGGGCTGGGGTTGGGGTTGGGGTTGGGGCTGGTTCGGGCTGGGGTTCGGGCCGGGGCCGGGTGGTGGTGGTCGTGGTGGGCTGGGGCTCGGGCCGGGGCCGGGTGGTGGTGGTCGTGGTGGGCTGGGGTTCGGGCCGGGGCCGGGTGGTGGTGGTCGTGGTGGGCTGGGCGGGGCTGGGGCTGGGGTTCGGGCCGGGGCCGGGTCGTGGTGGTGGTCGTGGTGCTGCTGGACGAGGACGTGGAGCGGTGGTGTGTGCTTGTGGTGGTGCTTGTGCTTGTGCCGGGGCGTGCCGTGCTTGTGGTGGTGTCGGTGGTCATGACGCTTGGAGTCTTGACGGTGACTCGTCGCTTTCGCCTCGGGCCGCGACGATGAGGATCGGGCGCCGGCCAGCTGGGGAACGCTGAGGACGAGCATGATCACGCTCAGCGCGGTGAAGATACGTTGACGGCGGGTGGAGGGCATCGGAAGGACTCCTTGGGGTTGTCGTTCGGCGGTAGCGGTGGATCTCGCTCTCCACTGGCCACCGTGAGTGAGCAGTTCCAGGTGCGGAACTGGTATCGACGACCTATGCGCGATCTCTTGAGTGGGTCGCGCGACTCAAAGTGTCCGGAAACAATTGTGAAGGTCCCTTTTGGGTGTTAGGTTCAGGCTCCTTCCGGGATCTCCTTGAGCCCGGAATCAGGGAGGTAATCGCTCGTTCGCAGGGGGCGCGGGACATCGGCTGGGTTTTTCTCGCCGGTCAGTCACGCAACTCGACGTGAATCGGTCGATCTGGATGGAAAGGGGCGGGGAGGCTCCATGGCGAGCGGCGTGTATCCCGATCTCGATCAGAGAATCAGTGAACGCATCCGGCGGAGGCGCTTCGGCCGTCCTGTCGCGAACCTCGTTGTGCATCGCGATAGCGAGACTCTGCCCAACCTCGAACCGGACGACCTGCCTGGCGTCATCACTGTCGACGCCACCTCCGGCGAGGTGGTCATCGATCTCCGCACGACAGAAGAGCGCGCCCGCTCGGTCGATCTGGTGTCGGTCGACGCGCCCCTTCGCGAAACAGGGCCGCCCGCAGTCACGGTGGTGCCACGAGCCGCGCGCGGTGGATGCAAGCGCGCCTTCGATCTCGTTGCGGTCACGGCGTCGGTGCCGATTTGGGGACCGGTGCTACTCCTCTTGGCCGCATTGGTCCGGCTCACCTCCCGAGGGCCCGCGTTCTACGGGCAGGAGCGCGTGGGTCGCGGCGGCTCGACGATCCGCTGCTTCAAGCTGCGCACCATGGTCGAAGATGCCGAGAGTCGTTTGGCGGACCTGCTGGCCTCGGACCCGGAGCTGGCGGAAGAGTTCGCTCAGACCTTCAAACTGAAGGACGACCCCCGGATCACCAGGGTGGGCGGTTTCCTCCGTAAGACCTCACTGGACGAACTGCCGCAGTTGGTGAACGTCTTCATGGGCGAGATGAGCCTCGTTGGACCCCGGCCCATCACCGAAGATGAGATGCGGCGATACGGCCAGTACATGCCCATCGTTCTCAGTGCTCGCCCAGGAATGACCGGCCTCTGGCAGGTCTCGGGTCGCAACGACGTGACCTATTCGACCCGTGTCGCACTTGATGTTCAGTACGCGTTCGGTCAGAGTCTCGGCGGCGACCTTTCGATCATCGCCCGCACGTTCCTTCGCGTCCTGCGCCCGTCGCGGGGTGGTGCATACTGAGATGATCGACGATCATCTCATGCCTGCGGGCGAACCCATCGAGCCAGGACGGCGTGAACGCAACCTAGAGAGTCTCGGCGGTTCGACGCGCTTCGAACTGGGTCTCGGCGGGGTGGTCCGGGTCCTGCGCCGCCGCGGGTTGATTCTCCTCGCGGTCTTCATCGTCGCCTTCGCGGCGATCTACGCCGGCAGCAGTCTGCTGCAGAAGCGGTATTCGTCGGTGGCCTGGGTGCGTATCAACGACGCCGCGCAGAACGTCTTCATCACCGACGGCGGCAAGGTCGACCTCACGAAAGAACAGCGGGCAGTGATCCTCACGCTCGAGTCCCCGCCCCTCCGCGCCGCGCTCGAAGCGAAGCTCGGCGCCGAGTTCAAGAACGTCAAGTCGGTGGCCTCGACGGGGTTGGAGGCGTCACCCCTCATCCGAGTCGACGCAACGGCGACGTCGCCCTCGTTGGCCCAGCAAGCGGCCGACGTCACCGCGGGAATCGTCGTCAGTGACCGCCGCGAGAAGGTGCAGGGCGAACTTGCCCGTCGGGCGGAGGCCAACGACCAGCGCGCCAACGAGCTCGAGAGCGAGGTCGCGCAGCTGAACACCGATCGCGCCGGCCTCGCGCCGACCAGTAGTCAGTACGCGACGCTCACGTCCCGGCTCGAGGCCAAGAACGCCGAACTGACCCAAACGCTTCAGGCTGCCGCGCAACAGCGGACTTCGTCGACGACCGTCGACGGCGGGCTCGAGATCTACGAGATTGCGACGCTTCCCGCGAATCCGGATTTCCCGAAGCCGTTGAGTTGGGCGATTCTCGGCGGACTGGCTGCGGTCCTGATTGCCGCGGCCATCGTGTACGGGCGGGAAGAACTCGTCGGCCGGTTCCACAGTGGCGACGTCAGCGAATCGCGTCGGGCGGGCGCCCGAGTTCTCGGTGTCCTACCGGGCCGGAGTGGTGCAATGCCACGCGGTGTCGTGACCGGCGCGGGCGCGACCATTGACGAAGTCGGACTGCAGATCGTCCATCTGCTGGGTCGGGGCAAGCCCAACGTGGTGGTCCTGTGTGGCGTGGATGGGCCCGCGCCGGAGGGCACCGCCCGCAAAGTCGCTCAGTCGATCGCCGAGTCCGGTGCGCGAGTTGTCTACGCCGCGTGCCGGGGCGTTGCCCACACCGCGACGGACGACGAGCTCGAAGCGCCCGTGCCCCGGGCCCGACTCTCGGTCGTGCAGGAACAGCAGACCGGTGGTCGGTTGCGCGTGCTCGACGACGGAATCGCCGTCGGCGAACTCACCGTCGCCCGCGCCCGCACCGTCCTGCGTCGCCTCACCGAGCAGTGTGAGTACGTGGTAATCGCGGCGCCGTCGCCGAGCATCGAACCCGCGACCCTGATCCTGGCGGAACTCGCGGACGCCACGGTCATGATCGCACAGCACGGTGTGACTCGATTGCGTGATGCCGAGCGGGCCGGAACCCGTCTTCGCCGCGTCGGTGGCGCGGTGCTCGGTGTGCTGGTCGACCCGGCGCGTCCGGGTCCCGCCAGCGCGACCACGATCTCCCGAGCCACCGGAGTTTCGGCGGGCTGAGCCATGACTTCACTGGCGCGCCGGTCGCGAGTTTTTCATCTCGCGACGCGCTACCGCCGGGGCGGATCGGAGCAGCGGATCCGGGACCTGATCGCGGCGCACCCCGACGCTGACCACGTGGTCGTGGTGGGCGAAGACTCCGACGCGGACCTGGCCGCGAGTCAACTGGGGGTTCCGGTCCAGGTCGAACCGCGATTGGTCCGCGCGCCGCACCTTTGGAACGACCTCCGTGCCATTGGCGCGGTGAGGGCGCGCCTGGCGGGGTTCGCACCGGATGTCGTGGTGACCCACCAGTCGAAGGCAGGCGTGATCGGTCGGGTGGCGGCGCGGCTCAGCGGCCGCGTCCCCGTGGTGCACTCACTCTCGATGGCGAACTTCGGGCCGGGCTACGGCCGGGTCGAGAGCACGGTGTTTCGGGCGATCGAACGATGGTTGGCCCCGATCACCGCGCGGTACGTCGTGGTGGGCGCGGATCTCGCCCGCCGGTTCGAGGTGGCCGGGGTCGCCTCCACCAAGCTCACGATCGTACGGTCGGCGGCGACCCTTCCGGCCGTACGTCCTGCCCAGGTGCCACCCGTCGCCGGGATCCCTGACGGCCGTCCGGTCGTGGTGAGCCTCGGCGCGCTCGAGGACCGCAAGCACCCGTTGGATCTGTTGCCGTTGCTGGCGCGGGTGCAAGCGTCGGTCCCCGATGCGTTCCTCGCGGTTGCCGGCGACGGGCCGCTGCGGGAGTCGCTCCAGCGGGCGGTTGACGCTGCCGGGCTGAAGGAATCGGTTGTGATCTTGGGGTACGTGTCGCCCACTGAACCTTTGGTGTGGCGCGCCGATGTGGTCGTGCTGCTCAGCGACGCCGAGGGCCTGCCGCAGGTGCTCATCCAGGCCGCCGCGGCGGGGATCCCGTTCGTCAGTTACGACGTGGACGGAGCCCGCGAGCTCGTCGGGCTCGGTGCGTTCGGCGAGGTCGTCGACATCGGCGACCTCGAGGGCGCGGCCGACGGCGTCGTGAACGCCTTGCGATCGGATGCGGCCGGAGTCCGGCGCGTCGATGTGTCGTCCTGGGACCCGGCGGTGATTCATGCGCGGTATCGATCCGTGATCGACGAGGTCGTCGCGGAGGCTCGTCGTGCCGGCTGAGGTTTCGCTGCGGACCCGGCGCGAGTGGTTGCGGTATATCGCCACCGCGCCCCTGGCGACGCTGTTGCTCGGGCTCTCGATCGTGCTCGTATCGTTGCTGTTTCCCAAGATCGGATCGGACATCGTGCTCACCGATCTGGTGATCGGTGCGACGATCGTCGCGTCGATGTTGCACATGGCCCGTTCGGAATGGCTGTCGCGTGATGTCGCGCGCCAGCTCGCGGTACCGGCCTTGCTCATCCTGCTCGGCGCGCTCATCGGTTCGCTGTACGCCGGGATTCGGGCCTGGATCATCGGAGACTTGGTCCGCGATATCGCGACGATCCTGGTGTTCCTATCGGCCATCGACATCCTACGGCGCGGGGGTGAGACGGCCGTCCGGTTCTGTTACGGGGCGTTGGCGATTTGCATCGTCTTCGCCGCGGTGCAGCTCGCGAGTTCGGATGGCAACGAGCTGCGAGCCAGTGGGACCTTCCCGAACCCGAATGTCGCCGCCAACCTCCTGGCGATGGCCGTCCTGTGCTGGTCGATGGCGCCGTTCCGCTGGGCGGTGAAGGGATCGGTCATGGCGGTCGCGGTCGCGGGTTTGCTGTCGGCGGCGTCGTTCGGATCGATGCTCCAGCTGACGGCCGGATTCGGATATCTCGCGGTCACCCATCTCGACCGCGTGCGAGTGTTGATGCGCGGGCGACGGGCGATTGCCGTCGTGGCGATCCTGCTGGTGGTCGTCGTCGGCTTCTTTGCGTTCATGGAGATCTCCGCCAGCCAACAGAAGAGCGGGTTCAACCAAGCCCGGTTCGACCGCAGCGGCGGCCTGCGGATCGAGGTGTGGAAGGAGGCCTGGAGCAAGATTCCGGACGCGCCACTGGGCGTCGGACCGGGGTCGGTACGGGGACTCGACCTCAACACGCTGGAGACCGAGCTGCATTCCGAGCCGTTGGCCTATCTCGTCGAACGAGGCGTGATCGGCCTGTTCGGGCTCCTCCTGATGTGGTTCGTGCTCCTCCGCCTCGCGCCGGCGCGCTCGGCCGCCCGGGCGATGGTCATCGCCTACATCCTCGGAAGCTTCTTCCGGGAGACGTGGCACTATCGGCATTTCTGGTTGCTCCTCCCGCTCGCACTCGTCGCCGCGGAGCAGGTTCGGCGCGCCGAAGGCGCGCGTGGAGCTCGTGGACGCGTGAGCGACTCGACACCGGCCGCACCGCCCCCGACCGGCGCGAAGGGGAGTACCGCGCGCCACGCGTTGGGCGGCATGGTGTGGTCGGGCATCGGATTCGGATCACAGGCCGTCGGACAGTTCCTGGTCGTCGTCGTCTTCGCCCGCTACCTGTCGAAGTCCGACAACGGCTTGGTCGGTGCCGCGCTGATCGTGATCGCCTTCGGCCAACTCTTCACCGAGGCCGGCTTCGGCCCGGCGGTCATTCAGCGACAGAACCTCACCGACGAGCACATCCGGAGCGCCTTCGCACTGTCGATGATCACCGGCGCGGGGATGACCGCGGTCGTCTACCTGGCGGCTCCGCTCATCGCGAGTTTCTTCCACCAACCCGACTTCGCCGCGGTCACCCAGGGTCTGGCGTTTGTGTTCCTCTTGCAGGCGCCGGGTGTGGTCGCGATGGCGATGCTCCAACGCGACCTGGACTTCAAGTCGATCGCGCTCGCCGAGACGGTGTCCTACTTCTTCGGATTCGCGCTGGTCGGGGTGACGCTGGCGGTCGCCGGCGTGGGGGTCTGGTCGATCGTGATCGCGGAGTTGGCCCAGGCTGCGCTCCTCACCGGGATCCTGGTCATCCGGCGGCCGCACCCTCGATCGCTGCGGCCGCGCCGCGCCGAATCCAAGGACCTCATCGTCTATGCCGGGGGGATGACCGCGGCGCGCGCCTTCAACTTCGCCGCGCTGAATGGCGACAACAGCGTGGTCGGGAACCAGATGGGTTCGGTCGCGCTCGGCGTCTACAAGAACGCCTACGCGCTTGCGGCGTTTCCGGCTCAGATGCTGGGCCAAGTGATGGACCGAGTCATCTTCCCGGTGATCTCGCGTTTCCAGGAGGACCTCGACCGGGTCGCGTCGGCGTACCTGCGCGGCATCTCGCTGGTCGCCACGCTGACGCTGCCCGCCTCGGTGTTGGCGGTGCTGCTCGCCCCCGAGATCATCCACCTCCTGCTGGGCGGCGGTCCCAAGTGGGACGACGTGATCCTGCCGTTCCAGATCATGGCGGGGGGTCTGCTGTTCCGCACGAGCTACAAGATCAGCGACTCGCTCGCTCGCGCAATGGGCACCGTCTATCGACGCGCCTGGCGCCAGGCGGCCTACGCGGTCGCGGTGATCGCCGGTGCGTTGATCGGATCCCAGTTCGGGCTGGGGTGGGTCGCCGCCGGCGTGACGGGCGCCATCGTCCTCAACTACCTGTTGATGGCTCACCTGAGTCTCGTGACCGCCCACATTTCGTGGTCGCGGTTTGCGAGTCGCCAGCTTCGAGGTCTGGGACTCTCGGTACTGGTCGCCGGCGTGAGCGTGCCGGCCGTGCTCTGGTTGCGTTCGCTCGACATCGGTGGTCAGACCGCCAACGTGGTCGTATGCGCAGGTGGGGCGTTGAGTGCCGCCGCGGTGCTCGGCCTCGCGTGGATGATCCGGCCTGATGCCGTGCTCGGCGACGACGGCCGGTGGATTGTGGATGTCATCCGATCGCGAAAGTCTTCGGCAGAGGTGCCGATGGAACTCCCGGCATGATGTGGAGGTGGAAACCGTGAGTCTGGTGATGGAGGTGCTGCGTCGATTCGACGAGCGCGGCGTGGCCTACTGCCATTGGAAGAGCAACGATCATCTGGCGGCGGCGATCTCGGCCGATACCGATCTGGACATCCTGGTGGACCCGGCGGCGATCGACGACGTCTATTCGGTCTTTGCCGAGTTGTCGTGTCGCCGGGGCCGCGTGGCCAACGCGCGCAACGACATCGGCCTCGAGGACTTCCTCGGGATCGACGATGAATCGGCGCGCATGGTGCATTTCCACGTGCACTACCGAATCCCTGCCGGCGAGCGTCACAACAAGCGATTCCGCCTGCCGTGGGAACGAACCGTGCTCGAAAGTCGCGTGCTCGACCCCTCCGGCGTGTGGGTCACGGCTCCGGCCGTCGAGGTCGTGCTCCTCCTGACCCGGTATGCGTTGAAGCTGCGGGGTCGGGACATGATTCGCGGCTCCAGCGGGCCGGGATCGGAACTGAGCTTCCTCATGGCGCGCGCCGATCGTGACGACGTCTTGGCCGTGAGCGAACAGCTCCTCGGGCCGGCCGGGCGCCGGGCGATCGCCGCGTGTCTCGACCAGAGCCCGGGGACAGCTCAGCTCTACCGGCTGCGCCGGGTCGTCCTGCGCGGCCTCGCGAGCCAGACGAGTTCTCGGGGTCCGGCCGCCTTCTCGCGGAGGATGAATCGCGAAGCGGCGTGGGCGATGCGGGGAATCTCGCGCAAGTTCGTGCCCCGCCCGGTTTTGAAGGGTCGTGGCGGTACCGGCGGTGGGCTCATCGTCGCGTTCGTGGGCTGTGACGGTTCGGGCAAGTCGACCATGGTCGGTGAGACGCGTGCCTTCCTGGCTCCCAAGCTCGACGTGTATCCGATGTACCTCGGCTCCGGCGACGGCTCGTCGTCGCTGCTGCGCAAGCCGATGAAGATCGTCCGCGATCTCGTGTTCGGGACCTCACGTGATCGGAGCACGATTGCGAAGAAGGCCAAGGTCGGTACCGACCATCCATCGGCAATGTCAGGAGCCAAGGCCATTTGGGCGCTGACGTTGGCTGCGGAGAAGTCGCGTAAGTTGCGCCACATCATGAAGGCGCGGACGCGGGGCATGGTGGTGATCTGTGACCGTTGGCCCCAGATGCAGTTCCCGGGCGAACTCGACGGCCCGCGCCTCACGCACTGGGCGACCGGCAACGCCATCCAGCGCGCGTTGGCCGCGTACGAGTTGCGCCCATACGACCTCGCACGTCGGTTCCCGCCCGACATTGTGATCCGGCTCGATGTCGATGTCGACACGGCCGCGCAGCGACGTCCGGAGGACGGCCGCGACTATCTGGCCCATCGGATCGAGTTGGTGCGGGCACTGACCTTCGACGGTTCGCTGTTCGGCGCGGTCGAGGTCGACGGCACCCAGCCCCCCGAGAAAGTGCTGGCCACGATCCGGCGCGCGATCTGGTCGCGGCTCTAACCCTCCGTTCGGACATGGGCTACGTCGTCGAGTTCTGCGGACTCCCGGGTTCGGGAAAGTCGACGATGGCGCGTCGGGTCGTTGCCGAACTCCGACTGCGCGGGGTGCCGACCGCGGAGGTGATGGCTCCGATCGGGCCCGACGCCAATCGTGCGGATCGGATCCGGCGCAAGGCCCTGGCCGTCGCGGCCGGGGCCCGGGAACCGGGTTCGGCCCGGCTCGTCCGCGGCCTCGCGTTTCGCAGCGACCAGGCCGATCGCCGAGACCGACTGGCTCGACCCGCCAATCTGTTGGTCGTGAGGCACGCGCTGCGGCGGGCTCGCCGACGGTCGGGGGTCTCGGTCATGGACCAAGGCCCGCTCCAAGAATGGTGGTCGGCGGCCCTCCGGGCCGATGCTGGTTGCGTCCTGGACCTGGCCCGGCGCGATCCGGCCGACCGCGCCGATCTCCTGGTCCGGGTCGACACGCCTCTCCCGGTGCTGGCGGCCCGCCTCGAGGCCCGGGGACCCCGTCAGAGCAGGCTCGAAGGCGGAGATCCCGAGGCCCGAATGGCCGAACTCGAGCACGGCAATACGCTCCTGGGCGCCCTCTTCGACCAATTGGTATATTCACCTGGAGTCACTCCTGCGGTCCTGCAGGTCGGGGGGCTCGATCACACCGGTGTCGCGACGATCGTCGCGGCGGTGATCGATGCCGGTGGCTCGGGGGGAGTGCAATGAGGGCACGGAGGGTCTTGGGGATCGTCGGCGCGACCGCGGTGGTCAGCGCAACGTCTGTGCTCACTGGCTCCGGGCCGGTCAGCGCCGCCGGACCGTGTTCTGCCTCACCGACCCGGACCCTTTCCGGTAGCCAGACGGCCTTCACCTCAACGCTGAGCGCGAACGAACGGGTCAACGCCGACAACGCGACCTGGACCGGCACGACGTCGTATCCGGTCTACTTCGACTCGACGGCCGACAGTTGCTGGGACGGCGGCCGGATCAAGGGCACGTTCCCCGTGAGCACGACGTGGAACACGTACCACGGCAACAACGGCTTCGGCGTGAGCGGATCGAACTTCACGTTGAATCGTCCGCGGATCTTCAACTACGGCGACGGTATCCGGATCCGCGACAACGCCGACGGGTTCACGATCAACGATGCCTACCTGGGCTACATCCGCGACGACTGCATCGAGAACGACCGACTCGTCAACGGCACCATCAACAACTCCTATCTCGACGGCTGTTACGTGGGGATCTCGGCCCGGCGCGCGTCGGGCGACACACAGGTCGGCCAGGACAACACGGTGACGATTCGGAACACGCTCATCCGGCTCCAAGCGATGCCGACGGTCTACTCGGGCGACGCCGGTGGCCACGGCGGGTTCTTCAAATGGGACGACAACGCGCCGGTGAGCCCCAAGCTCGACATTTCCAACACGATCTTCCGGGCCGACCAGGACACGAATCACCAGAGCCTCAACCTTCCGGCCGGTTATCCCGTCACCTGCTCCAACAACACCATGGTCTGGCTCGGCCCGGGTGCCTTCCCGGGATCGTTGCCGGCGTGTTTCACAGTGACGACCGACCGATCGGTCTGGGACAGTGCGGCGCGGGCGTGGGATCTGGCACATCCCGGAGTGATTACCGGGCCGGAAGTATCGATCGGCGACGCGTCGGTCATCGAAGGTTCCTCGGGGACCCGGCTGCTGCGCTTCCCGCTCTCGCTCTCGAGCGCTCCGGGTTCGGGGAACTCGGTGACCGTCTACTGGACCACGGCACCGGGGAGCGCGAACACCGACGACTTCGTCACCACGAAAGGCAAGGCGACGTTCACCGGCACCCAGGTTCTGAAGATGGTCAGCGCCGTGGTCCGGCCGGACACGTCCAACGAAGGTAATCAGTTGATGTACGTGGCCGTCGCCGGCGTCGACGGGGGCGAGAATCACCGCGAACGAGGCACGGGAACGATCGTGAACGACGACCCGGGTTCGGGGATCCGGCTCGCGGTATCCGACTCGCTCCTCGTCGAGGGCGATAGCGGCAACCGCACACTCATCGTGCCGATTGCGCTGACCCAGCCGGCCGCGAGTGACGTGATGATCAACTGGTCCACGGTCGCCGGCAGTGCCACGGCCGGTTCGGACTTCACCCCGAAGACCGCCAACACCAAGATCGCGGCGGGAGCCCGGTTCGTCTATCTGTCGATCCCGGTCTTGTCCGACACGGCGTCGGAAGGCACCGAGAGTTTCCAGATCGTTGTCAACTCGGCCACGAATGCGACGGTGCTCGACGGCACCGGCGTGGTCACCATTCGTGACGACGACTGATTCACCTCGCGGGTGACCGGCGGGCGCTCGGCGTGAACGCCACCTTCATGCCTTCGTACCCACTCACGAAGTTGGCGGCCCGATGCGCGGGTTCGGCCTCGTCGACCAGGCGGAGGTCGGGGAGTCGATCGAGCAGCACGGTGAACAGCGCTCGGAGTTCGAGGCGCGCGAGCGAACTTCCCAAACAGAAGTGGGTGCCGAAGCCGAACGCCACGTGGTCGTTGGGGGTGCGTTCGATGTCGAAGGTGTGCGGGTCGGCAAAGTGCGCGTCGTCGCGATTCGCCGATGGGTAGAGCATCAGGAGCTTCTGACCCGCTTCGATCGTCTTGCCACCGAACTCCACGGTACGCGTGGCGGTGCGGGCCATGTTCTTGATCGGCGTGACCCAGCGCAGCATCTCCTCGACGGCCGGAACGATGAGTGACCGGTCCGCCTGGAGCCGATCCCACTGACCCCGATGGGTCAGGAGCTGATACGCGCCACCGGACATGACGTGGCGGGTGGTCTCGTCGCCGCCGATCAGGATCAGGAGCGACTCATGCAGGACCGAATCGGCGTCGAGGCGGTCACCGTCGACGTCGGCGTGGACGAGGATGCTCATGAGATCGTCGCGTGGACAGGTACGCCGGTCTTCGATGACCCGAGTCGCGTATTCGGTGTAGCCGTTGAATGCTTCGCCGGCGGCGAGCAGGAGTTCGAGGTCGTCGGTCCCCAAGCCGCGGAGCAGATCGTCGGACCAGCGCATGAGGGTCGCGCGATCCTCCACCTCGACCCCGAGCGCGTCGCCGATCATGATCAGGGGAACCCATGCGGCGATGTCCCAAATGAAATCGCATTCGCCCTGTTCGCAGACTTCGTCGATCAGATCGTGCACCAGCGTGTGGATGCTGGGTTCCTGTTCGCGGACCCGATTCGGCGTGAAGCCGCGAGCGACGAGCTTGCGACGCATCCGGTGCTCGGGGTCGTCCATGTCGATCATCATCGGGATCGGACCGGTTTCAGGCCGGATCCCGCCGGCGTTCGAGAACGTGACCGGGTCCGATTCGATGGCCTTGATGTCGTCGTACCGGCTGATGCCCCAGACCCCGGATGCCTCGTCGAAATACACCGGATCGTGATGGCGGATCCACTGCAACTCCGCGTGCGGATTCCGACCCCAGAACGCACCACTCGTGATCGACAGGTCGGGTCGGCGTTCGTTGATCATGGGGTCCGTCCGGAGAAGTTGGCGGTTGAGGTCGGCAATATAGGTTGTCCGTTCGCGAGCGAATGGTGGAGCCAACCGTGAACGAGAAGGTCTACATCCACGAGTTCATCGACATCATCGGCCACAACCGCGCTCGTTACATGCATCACATGACCGCGAACTGGTGCCCCGTCGCCCGCGAGGAACGCGACCAGTTGTGTTTCGGCGTGTGGGCAACGGTCGGTTCCACGGGGCGGTGGCCCGAAGTGGTCAATCTGTGGGAACTCGACGGTTGGAGTGGCCTCGTCGACAACTTCGAACACGAGTTTTCGCGCGGTCGCACGCAGGACCCGTCGCTCGCCGAGTGGTGGGCGGTCGCCGCAGATCTCCGCCGCGGTGGGGTTGATCGCATCGTGGTGCCGGCAGTATGGAGTCCGACCATCGACGAACTCGTGGCCGACGGCGTGCGGGGCGAGGTGTACGCACACGAACTGATCACCGTGAGTCCGGGTCAGGCCGGCGAGTATCTCAACGCCGTCGCGCACGAGGGTGCCGAGGCGTACGAGGATCTCGGGCTCTCGTTGGTGGGCGCGTTCTCGGTGGCGATGCGTTCTGAGGCCGAGGCGATCGTGATCTGGGCGATTCCGAGCTGGGCCGACTGGGCCGAGTTCGAACAGGCGAGTGTGAGTTCGAATCGACTGTTGGGATGGAAGGAATCGATCCAGGAGTACGGCGCCTTCGTCGAGCGGTCGCTCATGGTCGATGCGCCGCTGGCGCCGATGCGCGCCGGCCGTCAGCCCCAGGTCGAGGATCGCCGTCCGCTTTCGGAGATATGAGTCGGAACGCATAACCTGGTTCGACGGGGTCGCTAGCTCAACTGGCAGAGCATCGGGCTTTTAACCCGCAGGTTCAGGGTTCAAGTCCCTGGCGACCCACCGCTCAACCCGCCAGCCGGAAAGGCCCATCGTGGACGCGACCTCCGCGTTTGAAGTCGACCTCCCGTCGTACGAGCCGGAGGGGCTGGATCGCCTCGAGCGGCTCGCGCTCATCGCCGAGCTGCGTCGTGAGCATTGGCTGGCTCGCAGCCCGTTGGGGTTCGCGGTGCTTCGGCATTCCGATATCACGTCGATCCTGCGGGATCGACGATTTCACTCCGCGCTGTCGCTCCTTCCGCAGATGCAGGGCCTCGACGACACGACGATGGAGCAACGCCGACCGTCGATCCTGTCGATGGAAGGCGACGAGCACGCGCGCGTTCGTCGGCTGGTCGCCCCCGCGTTCACGCCTGCGGCCGCGGCCCGGCTCCGCCCGTTCATGGCCGAGGTGATCGGGCGGCTCCTCGACGACATCGAACCGGCCGGGGCGTGCGACTTCGTCGCCGCCGTGTGCGAGCCCTACCCGATCCCGATCATCTGCGAGTTGCTGGGTGCCCCGGCCGAGGACTGGGAGCGGTTCTCCAACTGGGCGACGGACATCTTCCGCATCTTCAATCAAAACCTGGCCGAGGACCTTCCGGCCATCGAACGGGCCGGGCGCGAGCTCGAGGTCTACGTCACCGATTTGATCACGGAGCGTCGATCGGCACCCGGCGCCGATCTCCTCAGTGCCCTCATCGCCGCGGAGGAACAGGGCGACCGGCTCTCGACCGAAGAACTCGTGATGTTGGCCGAAGCGGTACTGATGGCGGGAACCGATACCACCCGGAACCAGCTGGCATGCTCGATTGCACTCCTGGGTTCGTACCCCGATCAGTGGCAGCGACTTGTCGAGGATCCCGGCCTCGCGCCTCGGGTGGTCGACGAGACGATGCGGTATCTGGGTGCAGTCCAGGGAACGGTTCGCGTGGCATCCGAGGACATCGAATACCGCGACGTCTGCTTCCCGAAGGGAACGCTCGTGTTCTGCTCGCTGGCTGGCGGGAACCGTGACCCCGAGGTGTATCCGGAACCGGAAACGTTCGACATCACGCGGGAACCCACGACCCAGCACCTCACCTTCGGGTCGGGGATCCACTACTGCCTCGGCGCGCACCTCGCGCGCAACGAACTGCAGGAGGCGCTCGGTCTGATCGCGACCCGATTCCCGAAACTCGCGCTCGACGGACCAGTGGAATGGAAGCCGGAGACGTTCGGGATCTGGGGACCGTCGCGATTGCCGGTGCGCTGGTAGTACCACCACCAATCGGGTGAACGCCGGTACGCTCCGAGCATGCCGGACGTCGTCGTCGCCGACGTAGTACCGCTCGTTCGCACCGGGCTGAGCACGGTGCTCACTCACGCCGGCTTCACCGTCGTTGCGTGTGAAGGTTCGGCACGCGCGGTTGCGAAGGCCGTGATCGAACACGCGCCGAGCCTGGTGGTGGTCGGCGTCGTGCACGACCTGCCGGTCGAGGAGATCGCGCGGCAGGTGCGGGCGGGCGCGTCCGAGGTTCGCTTGATCGTGATGCTCAACCGTGCGCCGCGCGAGACCCTGGCCGATCTGCTGGCCGTCGATGTGGACGGCCTCCTGGCCCGGGCCGTCGAACCCGACGCGCTCGTGCGGGCGATCGGACGGGTCATGGAGGGCGAGCGCTACATCGACCCGCAGCTGCTCGCGGGTGACGTCCCCGATGAGGATCTGGAACCGACGAGCCTGACGGCGCGGGAACGTGAGGTGCTCGGGCTCTTGGCAACGGGCAGCTCGAATCGAGAGATTGCGTCCGCCCTCTTCGTGTCGTTGCCCACCGTGAAGACCCATCTGGCACACATCTACGAGAAGCTCGAGGCCCGGAACCGGAACGAGGCGCTGGGCCGGGCGATGAGCTTGGGTCTGCTGGGCTGAATCGTCACGCCGCCGGGAAGGACGCGTGCGGCGGACCTAGTCTTTTGGTCCCCACGATTCCACGGAAGGTTCGTCATGCTGGTGCTCACGCGGCGGGTCAACGAACGCATCGTGATCGGCGATGACATTGTCGTGACGGTGCTCGAAGTGCACGGTGACCAGGTGCGACTCGGCATCGAGGCGCCGCGCGAGGTCAAGGTCTTTCGCGAGGAGGTCATCTCGCGACCGGCGCGGCGAACACCTCAGCCCGGCGACTGACCGCATCGCCCTAGCGGGAGATCGCCTCACGGAGAGGCGTGAACGGCCGCCCGATCGCCTCGGCCACGATCGGGTGGGTCACATGGCTGCCCACCGTGTTCACACCGAGGGCGAGTGCGGGGTCCGTGGTCGTTGCGGCGTCGACTCCGGAGACGGCGATGTGGAGCACGTAGGGCAACGTCGCGTTGGTCAAACCGTAGGTCGAGGTGAATGGCACGGCACCCGGCATGTTGCCGACCGCGTAATGCAGAACCCCGTGGCGTTCATAGACCGGGTCGGCGTGGGTCGTCTCATGGGTCGTTTCGATGCACCCGCCTTGGTCGACCGCTACGTCGACGATCACCGCTCCGGGCTTCATGCCCCGAACCATGTCCTCGGTCACCACGATCGGCGCGCGACCGGCGGGTATCAGCACGGCGCCGATCACGAGATCGGCATCGGCGACCGCGCGGGCGACGGCGCCGCGGTTACTTGCGAGGGTCACGATGCGGCCTTGGTGGATCTGGTCGACCCACCGGAGCCGATCGAGGTTCTTGTCGAGAAGGAGCACTTCGGCCTCCATGCCCTGCGCGATCCAGGCGGAGTTCCAACCCACGTTGCCGGCACCCAGGACCACGACGCGCGCCGGCCGCACGCCCGGGACGCCGCCGAGGAGCACGCCCCGGCCGCCCTGATCACGCTCGAGGAACCGGGCACCGACTTGGGTCGCCATCCGGCCGGCGACCTCACTCATGGGTGCGAGCAGAGGGAGTGCGCCGCTGACCTGGACGGTCTCGTACGCGATCCCGGTGGTGCCGTTGCGGAGGAGGGCGTCCGCCACCGCCGGGTAGGCGGCGAGGTGCAGGTAGGTGAACAGGATGAGGTCGGGGCGCAGGAATCCGAACTCGGACTCCTGGGGTTCCTTGACCTTCAGCACGATGTCGGCGCGACCCCAGAGGTCGGCGGCGCGCGGGACGATCTCGGCCCCGGCGGCCTGGTACTCGTCGTCGCTGATCGCAGAATCGGCGCCGGCATTGGTTTCGACCAGAACGGTGACGTCGTGGGCGCCGAGTTCGTGGACGCCGTCCGGCGTGATCGCGACGCGGTGTTCGCCGTCCTTGATCTCACGAGGGATGCCGACGATCGACACGGTTCAGACCTTCGCGAGTGTCTCGGAGGCCTGGGTCAAGGTCGTCCGCAGGATCGCCTCGATCTCGTCGAACTGCTGCTCACCGGCGATGAGTGGCGGTGAAAGCTGGACGACGGGATCGCCGCGGTCGTCGGCGCGACAGATCAACCCGGCCTCGAAGAATGCCGGCGACAACACTCCGCGCAGGATGGTTTCGGCCTCCTCGTCGGTGAAGTGCGCCTCGGTCTCGGGGTCAGCGACGAGTTCCAAGGCCAGGAAGTACCCCGCGCCGCGTACGTCACCGACGATGGGGATGTCGCGCAGACCTTCGATGCGCTCCCGGAACCCGGCCTCGTTCGCACGGACGTGTTCGAGCGTGCCTTCGGTCTCGAAGAGTTCGAGGTTCTTGAGCGCAACTGCGCAGCTCACCGGGTGCCCGCCGAAGGTGATGCCGTGCAGGAAGCTCGACGATCCTTCGAGGAACGGCTCCGCCAGGTGATCACGACAGATCACGGCCCCGAGCGGTGAGTACCCGCTCGTGAGCCCCTTCGCGCACGTGATGATGTCGGGGAGGTAGTCGTAGCGCTGCGCGCCGAACCATTCGCCGAGCCGCCCGAAGGCGCAGATGACCTCGTCCGAGACCAGCAGGACTCCGTATTTGTCGCAAATCTCGCGGACCCGCTGGAAGTATCCCTCGGGCGGTACGAAGCAACCGCCCGCGTTCTGGACGGGTTCGAGGTAGATGGCGGCGACGGTCTCGGGCCCTTCCCACAGGATGCGGTCCTCGATGCCTTCGACGAGCCAGTCACAGAACGCGGCGTCGTCCTTTCCGAGCGGGTGGCGATAGCGGTTGGTGTTGGGAACGTGCGACGCTCCCGGCGTCAGCGGCTCGAACGGTGTGCGCAGCGATGGGATACCAGTGATCGCCAGCGCGCCGAGGGTGGTGCCGTGGTACGCAGTCTCCCGGGAGATCACCTTGTACCGCTGACCCTCGCCTTTGGCGCGGAA
The DNA here is from genome assembly GCA_963765075.1 of uncultured Acidimicrobiia bacterium. GTDB lineage: Bacteria > Actinomycetota > Acidimicrobiia > IMCC26256 > JAENVU01 > JAENVU01. Next base: position 894,350 of record CAVXVA010000003.1, on the reverse strand, counting down.
GTACTGGCGCGCCAGCTTCCATGCCGATTCCACGGCCTCGGATCCGCCGGTCGTGAAGAACACGCGGTTGAGGTCGCCCGGCGCGAGCGCGGCGAGCTTGGCCGCGAGTTCGATGGCGGGCGGGTGGCCATAGCTCCAGATCGGAAAGTACTCGAGCGTCTCGGCTTGCGCGGCGGCGGCCGCCGCGAGGTCGTGGCGACCGTGGCCGAGTTGCACCGTGAAGAGACCGGACAGCGCGTCGAGGTAGCGGCGGTCGTGCGCGTCCCAGAGGTAGCAGCCCTCACCGCGCGTCATGATCGGGATCTCTTTGGTCTCGTAGGCACCGAGCCGGGTGAAATGCATCCACAGATGCCGGCGGGCCTTCTCGTTCAGGTCGTCGATGTCGTACCGGGTATTGGTCATCGGGTACCCCAGGAATAGGTCTGCTTGAAGAGTTTCAAGTAGGTGAAGGATTCAGTGCTGCGAACGCCGGGAACCACGCGGATGCGGTCGTTCAACACCGACAGCAGATGGTCGTCGTCCTCGCAGACGACCTCCATCATGAGGTCGAACGAGCCACTCACCACGACGACGTAGCTGACCTCCGGGATCTCGGAGATCGCGTCGGCGGTCACCCGCAGATCGCCCTCGACCTTGAGGCCGATCATCGCCATTCGGCGGAAGCCCAACATCATCGGATCGGTCACACCGACGATCTGTACGACGCCCGATTCGATGAGCCGCTGGACTCGCTGGCGGACCGCGGCTTCGCTGAGGCCGACTTCGGTGGCGAGCTTCGTATAGGGCAGCCGTCCGTCTTCTTGGAGCGCTTCGACGATGGCTTTGTCGGTCCCGTCGATGGTCGTCGCCGGGCGGACGGCGTCGGAGCGTTCTGGGGGTCTGCGGGCCATCAAGGTCGCCTCTGCCGAATCATGGATACCGCCGAATTCGAGGGATTCCTTCGTAGTATCGACACTCTACCGTGGAATCAGTAGCACAACTCCGAAAATCCTATGGAAGTCGTGGTTCGACGAAATCGGCCAACTCCACAACGTCGGAGGCGACGGGGTAGCCGAACCCCCGCAGCCATTCGAGGTTGGCCCGATGGAGTTCGGCGGCCGGCTCGAACCGATTCAACATGACGATGGTGGGGAATCCGGCGAGCGCATCGGCGCAGAGCCGGACGGCGTTGATCGTCCCGAGCCCGGCGTCGGCGACGAGGACGGCCGATGTTGCCCCGAGACTGCGGGCGTAGGAGATGTTGTCGCCGTCGGCGGCCAGCGGTGAGCGGGGTCCGCCGGCGCCCTCGACGAAGCACGTTGCCGGGATCGTGGTCTCGGACACGAGGTCGGCGATGGTGAAGGCGGCCAGACCGAGACTGGTCGCGGCCATCGGCGGCGCCATCGGGACCTCGTACCACCGGTGCGCCGGACACACCTCGGTCGGGGCCTCGCCGGACGCCGCAGCCAGCAGGTCCGCGTCCGTGTGACCCCGTTCGGCCGCAGTGAACGACTGTGCGGGCTTCCGGGCGTGGATCTCGTGGCCGCGCCTGCGGAGTTCGGTGATGAGCCGCGTGAGTACCCACGTCTTGCCCACGTCGGTCCCCGTGCCGGTGACGAAGATCGAGTTCATGGCGTGGCCGGTTCTGGGAGCGCGTCGAGCGCGGCGCGGAGCGTGCGGACCTGGTCCAGCGAATGGGCGGCCGAAATCGCGACGCGGCAAACGCGAAGTGCCGGGTGCGACGGTCGGCGGCCGGATGGCCGGCACCAGGAGTCCTCGCTTGAGCAACCGGTCGGCCGCCGCGATCGCCCGGTCCTCCGAGCCGCACATGATGGGGATGATCGGCGATGGATGACCCTCGCGTACCTGATCGATGTTGGTGCGAAGCCGCGACCGCAGCGCGTCGCCTTCCGTGCTCGTGCCGATCCGCACTGCGGCCAGGGCCGCCGCGGTGTCGGCGGGGGTCGGTGCGGTCGTGAAGATGTAGGAGCGAGCCCGATTGACCATGAGATCGGTGAGCGAGCGCGGGCCGGTGACGAACCCGCCGAGCGCACCGAGCGTCTTCGAGAGCGTGCCGACACGCAGGACCGGTGCTCGGGCATCGAGCTCGAGGTCGGGTCCGAGCACGGCGTGCGCCTCGTCGAAGATGACGAGCGCACCGTGCCGATCTGCGAGCGCGATCAGCCCGGCGGTATCGGCGAGGTCGCCGTCCATCGAGAACACCGTGTCGGAGACAATGACGACCCGGCGTCCCTCCGCCCGCTCGACGACGATGGATTCGAGCGCATCGAGATCCCGGTGCGGAAAGATCGCGATCTCCGCGTGGGACAGGCGTGCGCCGTCGATGATCGAAGCATGATTGAGTTCGTCGGAACAGAGGAGCACGTCAGGACCGGCCAGGGTCGTGATGACCCCGAGGTTGGCCGCGAACCCGGTTGGGAACAGCACCGCAGCTTCGGCGTGCTTCCACTCGGCCAGTGCGTGCTCGAGTTCGGTATGGATGGGACGGCTGCCCACGATGAGCCGGGCCGCGCCCGCGCCGGTTCCCCACCGGTCGAGCGCGTCATGGGCGGCGGCGATCACCGCCGGATGCTGGGTGAGCCCGAGGTAGTCGTTCCCCGCGAAGTGCACGACCGCGCGCCCGTCGGCGGTGAGGATCCCTTCCGGGCCTGCCGCGTCGAGGTCGCGTGGCGCGCGCCATTGCCCGGCGGAGTGGATGCCTACGGTCTGGGCGCTCACCCAACCGTCCCAGTCGAGGTCGCTCATGGTTCGAGGTCGGCGATCGATTCGTGCAGGGCCCGTACCGTGGTGTGGAGTTCCTCCGACGTGACGGTGAGCGGCGGCATGAGGATCACGGTGTCGCCGATCGGCCGGACCAACACGCCGCGGGCGACGGAACCGGCGCTGGCGCGCCGACCCCAGCGGAGACCGGCGGTCGGTGGCGCGAGATCGATCCCGCTCATGAGGCCGCGTACCCGTGTCTCGCTCACCTGGTCGAGCGGTGCGATTCGATCATCGAGAAGTTGTTCGAGTTCTGCGGAGCGCTCGCGCACGTTGGCGAGCACGTCCCACGCGTCGATCAGTTCCAGGTGGCGAAGCGCGACCGCCGCCGCCAGCGCATTCCCGCTGTAGGAGTGACCGTGGTACAGCGTCTTCTCGGACAGGTCGGGGCCGAGAAACGCGTCGAAGACCTCGCCGCTCGCCGCGGTGGCCGACATGGGCAGGTAGCCCGCGGTCATGCCCTTGCCGAGGCAGAGCAGGTCCGGACGGATGCCCGCGACCTCACACGCGAACAGGGTGCCGGTGCGGCCGAAGCCGGTCGCGATCTCGTCGCAGATCAGGAGAACGTCGTGCTGTCGGCAGGCTGCGGCGAGGCGGGCGACGTCGGCGGGGTCGCACATCTGCATGCCGGACGCGCCCTGGACCAGCGGTTCGATGATCACCGCGGCGAGTTCCGAGGCATGATCGGCGACGAGTCGACACGCGACGTCGAAGCAGGTCGGATCCGCGAACTCCGGCGCACGCAGGACCGGGAATCGCAGGGGATCGAAGATGCTGGTGCCGAAGCCACCACCGCCGAGCGAGAGCGCGCCGATGGTGTCGCCGTGGTACGCGCCACCAAATCCCAGGAACGTGGTTTTCCCGGCGACGCCCCGGTTGACCCAGAACTGGAACGCGATCTTCAACGCCTGCTCGACGGCGCTCGCGCCGTCCGATGCGTAGAGGAAGTGCGGATCGTCGACCGGAACGACCGCCGCCAGTGCCTCGGAGAGTTCCACCACGATCGTGTTGCCGTTGCCGAGCATGGTGGTGTGCGCGCCGCGCTGGAGTTGGGCGACGAGGGCGTCATCGAGTTCGGGGACCCGATGACCGAGGGTCGTGACCCACAGTGAGGAGATCGCGTCGAAGTAGCGGTTGCCGTCGGTGTCGATCACGTACCGGCCGTCGGTCCGATCGACGACGATCGGCGAGTTCTCCGTGTACGAGTCCATCTGGGTGAACCCGTGCCAGACGACGTTCGCGTCGCGCTGGGCCCACTCCTCGTTGTTCACGTCCCGTCCTCGTTCACGGCCCGATGCTACGACCCACCGATTTCCAGCGTTTGGCGGATGGTGGTCGGCTCCGCGCCACCAGCTACCAAACGCTCGGAGGTGGGTCAGCCGGCGGCGAGGGTGACGCAGAAGTCGTTGAACTGCTCGACATAGTGGTCGATGTCGGCGTCGGAGTGCCGGACCGACAGGGTCCACTGTTCCTCGTCGCCGGGCGTCATGAAGATGCCGCGGTTCATCGCCCACGGATAGGACGCCAGGTACAGCTCCGGGTTGGTCTCGAGGAAGTCGCGGTAGTTCCGCAGCGGGGTCGGGCGGTAGGACACACACCCCTTGGCGCCGAGATCGACCGCGTGGCCGGGGATGCCGTTCTCGTCCATGGCCTTCGCGCAGCCGGTCGCGAGACGCGTGCCGATCGAGGCGAGGTAGTCGTAGGCGTCGCGAGTGAGCACCTCGGTGAGCGCGGCGATCCCCGCGGCCGCGATCAGCGGGTTGCCGTTGAAGGTGCCCTGCTGGGCCGCGCCCCTGCCGATGGCATCCATGACGTCGGCGCGGCCGCCGAAGGCCGCACCGGGGGTCCCGCCGCAAATGGCCTTGGCCCAGCACGCGAGGTCGGGCTGCACGCCGTACCGCTCGGCCGCGCCGCCGTACGCGACGGTCCCACCACTCTTCACTTCGTCGAAAATCAACAGCGCGCCGTGTTGGTGCAACAGGTCCTTGAGGCCTTGGAGGTACCCCGGCTCGGGCTGGCAGATGCCGATGTTCATCATCACCGGTTCGAGGATCAGGCACGCGATCTCGTCGCCGCGCTCGGCGAGCAAGGCGCGCAACACCTCGAGGTCGTTGAAGGGCACCACGTGCGTGTACTCGGACATCACCGCGGGGATACCGGTCGACATGGGCGTGGTCGACGGCGCGTCGCGGCCACCGATGAGGTCGGACCCGGGGACGACCGAGAACATGACCGGATCGTGGTGGCCGTGGTACGAGCCCTCCACCTTCACGATGTGTTCGCGTCCGGTCGCGGCCCGGGCGACGCGGATGGCACTCATGGTGGCCTCGGTACCGGAGTTGATGAACCGCACCGACTCCGCGCCGAAACGCTCGCAGATCACCTCGGCGAATCGCACTGTCGCCTCGGTCGGCGCGGCGAAGTGGGTGCCGGTGCGTGCCGCCCGGTCGATGGCCTCGACGATCTTGGGGTGCGCGTGACCCACCACCATGCATCCGAAACCATTGTGGAAGTCGAGGTACTCGTTGCCGTCGACGTCGACGACCCCGCTGCCGGAGCCCTCGCGCAGGTAGACGGGATATGGGTCCCAGGCCTGGAACGACGACCCGACCCCCATGGGCATGTGGCGAACCGCGCGCTCGAACATGGCCTTCGAGCCGGGGGTGCGGGCCCAGAGCCGTTCGTTCTCGGCCGCCGCGATGGTCCCGGCAGTGTTGGTGAGTGCATCGGTCATCGGTGTGGGTCCTTCAGTGCTTGATCATGATGTGTTTGAGCTCGGTGTAGTGCTCGATCGCGTAGATCGACATGTCCTTGCCGTAACCGGATTGCTTGTAGCCGCCGTGGGGCATCTCGGAGGTGATCGGGATGTGGTCGTTGACCCACACGCAGCCGAAGTCGAGCGCGGCGGTCATGCGCATCGCCCGACCGACATCGGAGGTCCACACGCTCGCGGACAGGCCGTAGTCGACGTCGTTCGCCCACTCGAGCGCCTGGGCGTCGTCGGAGAAACGCTGCACCGTGACCACGGGGCCGAAGATCTCGCGTTGCACGATCTCGGAATCCTGCGCGGGGTTCACCACGACCGAAGGTGCGTAGAAGTACCCCGGGCGATCGATGGCCGAACCACCGACGGTGATCTCGGCACCGGCCTCGCCGGCACGACCGACCATGCCCGCGATCTTGTCGAGTTGCCTCGCCGAGATGACCGGCCCCATGGCGGTCCCGTCCGCGAATGGGTCACCGGTGACGATGTTGCCGACCGATTCGGTGAGTCCGCTGACCAGGGCATCGAAGACCTTGGGGCCGGCCATGAGCCGACACGGCGCGGTGCAGTCCTGGCCCGAGTTGTAATAGGCCATGTCCGTGAGGCACTCGATCGCGGCGTCGATGTCGGCGTCGTCGAAGATGATGACGGGGGCCTTGCCTCCGAGTTCGAGGTGGACGCGCTTGAGTGTTTCCGCGGCGGTGCGGGCGATGATCTTGCCGGTCGCGACGCTGCCGGTGAGCGACACCATGGCCACATCGGGATGACGCACGAGTGCATCACCGGCGTGCTGGCCGTCACCGGTGATGACATTGAGCACACCCTTGGGCAGGATGTCGGCGGTGATCTCGGCCAAACGCAGCGCGGTCATCGGCGTGAGTTCCGATGGCTTCAACACGACGGTGTTGCCGGCGGCGAGTGCCGGACCGAGCTTCCACGTGGCCATGTTGATCGGGTAGTTCCAGGGCGCGATCGAGCCGATCACGCCGAGCGGGTCACGGCGCAGGTACGAGGTGTGTTCCTCGATGTACTCGCCCGCGGCGCGACCTTCGAGGAACCGCGCCCCACCGGCGAAGAAACGCCAGTTGTCGAGCGTGAGGTCCATCTCGAACTCGATCATCCCCGCCGGCTTGCCGCAGTTCTCCATCTCCAGCCGCTTGATCTCGTCGAGGTCGGCCTCGATGGCGTCGGCCACCGCGTACAGGGCCTCGCTGCGAGCGCGCGGCGTGAGGGTGCGCCAGCCGGCGTACGCGTCCTTGGCGGCTGCCACGGCCGCGTCGACGTCGGCGGCGTCAGACGCGGGCACGCTCGCGATGACCTCGCCGGTGGCCGGGTTCACGACCTCGTCGGTGGCGCCACTCGCGGCGTCGACCCACCTGCCCCCGATGTAGTTCTGATTCGTCATGTGCGTTGCTCCTGTCATCGAGCCCACGCCCGTGGGCCGACGGTCGCCACCGGGTCATCTTGCGCGACCACGATAATGCGTTGTCATCGGGGTCACATGCAAGGGAATCCGTCGAGAAGCCAGATTCTTGACACGAATTCCCTCACCGGAAGCCTTGCATTCGGACCCGTCAGTGGCCCAGACTCAACCATCGCTCACTCGACAGCTGGGGGTTTCCGGGGCGTGGCCGACGACATCGTCATTGCGATAGAACGTGTGACCAAGCGATTCGGATCGTTCATCGCGGTCGATGAGGCCGACTTCGGGATCAAGCGGGGCGAGTTCTTCTCGATGTTGGGCCCGTCCGGGTGTGGGAAAACGACCACCCTGCGGATGATCGCCGGCTTCGAACAACCGACATCCGGCGCGATTCGGCTCGAGGGTGAAGACGTGTCCCACACGCCGCCCTACGAACGCAACGTCAATACGGTGTTCCAGCAGTACGCACTGTTCCCCCACATGACGGTCAGCGCCAACGTGGCGTTCGGCCTCCAGTCGAAGAAGGTGCGGAAATCCGAGATCGCCGGGCGGGTCGCCGAGATGCTCGAGGTGGTTCGGCTGGCCGACTTCGGCAATCGCAAGCCCGCCCAGCTCTCTGGCGGTCAGCAACAACGGATCGCGTTGGCCCGGGCGTTGGTCAACTACCCGAGCGCGCTGCTGCTCGATGAGCCACTGGGTGCGTTGGACCTGAAGCTCCGCCAAACGATGCAGTTGGAACTGAAGCGGATTCAACGCGAGGTCGGGATCACCTTCGTGTTCGTGACCCACGACCAAGAGGAAGCGCTCACGATGAGCGATCGCATCGCGGTCATGAGCGACGGCCGCGTCGAACAGATCGGCACACCGGAGGAGATCTACCACCGGCCTGCGTCGGAGTTCGTGGCCGGGTTCATCGGAATGGCGAACCTCCTGCCGGCGTCGATCGAGGCGACGTCGGGAGATCGGGCGTCGGCCCGCTTGGCCGACGGAATGGTCGTCGAGGCATCGGCCGCCCCGGGTTTGGGCGTCGGCGACCCGGCAACCTTCATGATTCGGCCCGAACGAATGCGTCTCACCGTGGGGACCGACGCCGGATTGTCGACCGAGGTCGTCGACCTCGTGTTCCAAGGCCCGCTGATCCGGTTCGAACTGCGCGCGGCCGACGGCACAATGCTGGTGGCGCACGTGGGTCCCGATGAAGACCTACCGTTGCTGCGGCCGGGCGATCGCGTTCAGGTGACCTGGGAACCCGACGGCGGGCGATTGCTCCGTCGTCAGGAGCGAGTGTCGGTGGCAGCCGCCGCCGACTCTGACTGAGTATGGAGAGATCGATGACTGACCATGAAACCCTGCGTCGGGCCGAAGCGGTGCGGATGGCGCGCCAGGCGATGTCCCGGCGCGGATTCCTTGGTCGATCGGCGGCGTTGTTCGGTGGTGCCGTCGTCGCACCCGCTGTGCTCGCGGCGTGCGGATCGAGTAGCAGCTCCAAAGGCGGTTCGGGGAGTGGAGGCGACAAGTCGGTCGCGATCTCGAACTGGACGAGTTATATCGCCGACCAGTCGAAGCGGGACTTCACCAAGGACACCGGCATCAAGCTCACCTACACCGAGGACATCAACGACAACAACGAATACTTCGCCAAGATCCGGCCGAACCTGAGCCGGGGCAAGAGCATCGGCCGCGACGGTTTCGTGCTCACCGATTGGATGGCGAACCGCTTGATCAACCAGCTCAAGTGGGTCCAGAAACTGGACGCCGCGGCAGTTCCCGAACCAGAAGAACCTGCGCCCCGCGCTGCAACACCCCGGGTTCGACCCCGACCGCATGTACAGCGTCCCGTGGGCGACGGGGGTTGCCGGTATCGCGTACAACATCGCGTCGACTGGGAAAGAGATCAAGACGATCGACGACTTCTTGGCGGCGAACGGGACCAAGACGGTGCTCAGCGAGATGCGCGACACGATCGGGCTGATGATGCTGGCCGACGGTCAGGACATCGCGAAGCCGACCTTCGCGGCCGCGGAGCCCTCATTCGATCTTTTGGAGAAGGCGCTTTCTGACGGCACCCTCGCGGGCACGAACGGGAACGAGTACGTCAACGACTTGGGCGCGGGCAACCTGGCGGCCGCGTTCGCGTGGTCGGGCGACGTGGCCCAGATTTCGAAGGACAACCCCGACATCCGGTTCGCCATCCCCGAGTCGGGAGGCACGCTGTTTTCGGACAACTTCATGATCCCGATCACCTCCGACAAGGCCGACCTGGCGACGGATTTCATGAACTTCTTCTACGACCCCAAGAATGCGGCGGTCCTCACCGCCGAGATCCAGTACATCTCGCCGGTGGACGGCGTGGACGCCGAACTCACGAAGCTGGGAGGCGACGCGGCGAAGCTGGTGGACAACCCACTCGTGGTCCCTACCGACGAGTTCCTCGCCGAGCTCTCGATCTTCGGCGTCCTCGACGAGACTGCCGAAGAGGAGTTCGACACGCGCTTCGCCGAAGTGACCGGCGCGGGCTAACCGCCGGTGCTCGAGCGCGACGATCAAGGTCGGAAGGTCGCCCAGCGGGCGCCCTGGCTTCTTCTGGGGCCGGGGCTGCTCTTCTTGGCGGTCTTCTTCTTCTTCCCGTTGTACACGCTCGGCAAAATGGCGTTGTCGTCGCGGCCGAGTCGGTTCGCCAACCCGGTGTTCTCGTGGGAATGGTCGAACTTCAACAACGCGTTCTCCCAGTTCGGCAGCCAGTTCGCTCGCTCGTTCCTCTACGCCGCGCTCACGACGCTGCTTGCATTGGTAATTGCGTATCCGCTGGCCTACGTCATCGCATTCCGAGGTGGCCGATTCAAGAACCTGCTCCTCGGTCTGGTCATCGTTCCGTTCTTCACCAACTTCCTGATCCGAACCCTGGCGTGGAAGACCATCCTCGGCGACCAAGGCACGGTGGTCGGTCTGCTCCGGGACATCGGGATCCTCGGCGCGAACGACACGCTGTTGCGGACGCCGTTCGCGGTGATCGGTGGCCTGACGTACAACTTCCTGCCGTTCATGGTGCTGCCGCTCTACGTCGCGTTGGAGAAGATCGACCCGCGGCTGATCGACGCGGCGCGCGACCTCTACTCGAATACGTGGCGAGCCTTCCGCACGATCGTCTTCCCGATGTCGCTGCCCGGCGTGTTCGCGGGGAGCCTGCTCGTGTTCATTCCGGCAGCGGGCGACTTCGTCAACGCGTATTACCTGGGCAACGCGCAGACCTCGATGATCGGCAACGTGGTGCAGAACCAGTTCCTGGTCCAGAGCAACTATCCCGTGGCCGCGGCGCTGTCGTTCGTCTTCATGGCGATTGTGATGGTGGTCGTCATCACCTACGCCCGCATCCTCGGCACGGAGGATTTGGCGTGAGCGCGATGGTGCCAAAGGTCGGACGGGCGCCGGCGGAACTCTCGGGCACTGTGATGTCCAACGGCGGGCGAATCGGCCGGATGGTCGTCAACGCCATGGCCGGCTTGTCGCTGCTGTACCTCTTCCTGCCGATCTTCGTGATCGTCGCATTCAGCTTCAACGAGCCCAAGGGCCGGTTCAACGCCGTTTGGCAGAACTTCACGTTCGACAACTGGCTCCACCCTTTCGCCGACGCGCCACTCGTCGACGCGTTGCTCCTGAGCCTCAAGATTGCGCTGATCGCGTCGATCGTGGCGACGATCCTGGGAACCTTCATGGCGATCTCGCTGGTGCGCTACCGCTTCCACGGCAGCGGCCTGGTCAACTTCTTGGTGGTTCTGCCCCTCACCGCCCCCGAGATCGTCTTGGGCGCATCGTTGCTGACGTTGTTCCTTGCGCCCCATCTCGCCACCGCGAATCATGAGTTCTCGCTCGGCTTCGGAACGATCCTGATCGCGCACATCATGTTCTGTCTGAGCTATGTCGCGATGACGGTGAAGGCGCGAATACGCGGGTTCGACTGGTCGCTCGAAGACGCGGCGATGGATCTCGGCGCCACCCCGTCGCGCACCTTCTTCCGGGTGACCTTGCCGCTGATCATGCCGGGGATCTTCGCCGCGTTCCTGCTGTCGTTCGCACTGTCGATCGACGACTTCATCATCACGTACTTCGTGTCGGGTCCCGATACCACCACCTTTCCCGTGCGGATCTTCGGACAGTCGCGTACGGCGACTCCGCCCCAGATCAACGTGCTTGCGTCGATGATCCTGTTCGGAAGCATCGCAGTCATGGCCCTCGGGTCGTACATGGGAGCTCGACGTCAACGTCGGCTCGGAAGCTGAGAGGGCGTCGGTGAAAACGGTCCAACACTGGATTGACGGAAAGCTGTGGGACGGCGCGCCCGGTAGGACCTCGACGGTCTTCGATCCGTCGACCGGTGCTGCGGCGCGTGAGGTGGCCCTGGCCGGTCCCGAAGCGTTGGACGCCGCCGTCGCCGGCGCGTCCCGGGCCGCCGCCGAGTGGGGCGAAACCGCACTCGGTCGTAGGGTCGCGATCCTGTTCGCGTTCCGCGAGATCCTGGATGCCCGGAAAGGCGAACTGGCGCGAGCAATCAGTTCCGAACACGGCAAGGTCGTCTCCGACGCGCTCGGAGAAGTCGCACGTGGTCAAGAGGTGGTCGAGTTCGCCTGCGGGATCCCGCACCTGCTGAAGGGTGGCTACTCGGAGTCCGTCTCGACGGGTACCGACGTGCATTCCATCCGCCAACCGCTCGGGGTCGTCGCCGGGATCACGCCGTTCAACTTTCCGGCGATGGTCCCGATGTGGATGTTCCCGGTCGCGATCGCGTGCGGCAATGCCTTCATCCTCAAGCCCAGCGAGCGGGACCCGTCGGCGTCGTTGTTGATCGCGGAGATGTGGCGAGACGCGGGGCTGCCCGACGGTGTCTTCACTGTGCTCCACGGCGACAAGGAAGCGGTCGATGGCTTGTTGGCCCATCCGGACGTCCGCGCGGTCAGCTTCGTCGGCTCCACGCCGATTGCTCGGTACGTGTACGAGACGGCTGCGGCGCACGGCAAGCGTGTGCAGGCGCTCGGCGGTGCGAAGAACCACATGGTCGTGCTGCCCGATGCCGACCTCGAAGCCGCCGCCGACGCGGCGGTGAGCGCGGGGTACGGCTCGGCCGGCGAACGCTGCATGGCGATCTCGGTGGTGGTGGCCGTCGGCCGTGTCGCTGACGACCTGGTCGAGGCCATTGCCGAACGCACTCGCGCCGTCCGGGTCGGGGCCGGCGACGACGCCGACGCCGAGATGGGCCCTCTCGTCACCGAGATCCACCGGGACCGGGTGCGGTCGTACGTCGATGCCGGGGTCGCCGCGGGCGCGGACCTGGTGGTGGATGGTCGCGACACCGGCGGCCGCCCCGGGTTCTTCCTCGGCCCGTGTCTGTTCGATCGGGTGAGTCCGGAGATGTCGATCTACACCGACGAGATCTTCGGGCCGGTGTTGTGCGTGGTGCGGGTCGATACCTATGAGGACGCGGCCCGGCTCGTGTCGGAGAACCCTTACGCGAATGGCGCGGCCATCTTCACGCGCGATGGCAGCGCCGCTCGCCGGTTCGAGCACGAGGTCGACGCCGGGATGGTGGGGATCAACGTTCCGATTCCGGTGCCGATGGCCTACTACTCCTTCGGCGGATGGAAGCAGAGCCTGTTCGGCGATACGCACGTCCACGGCCCGGACGGCGTGCACTTCTACACGCGCACCAAGGTCATCACCACCCGATGGGGAGACCCGGCCCGACGCGGCCCCGACCTGGGGTTCCCACAGACGGGCTAGACATCGTCCCGTCGGGTGACCTCGTCGGTCACGATCTGGTTGTTCCCCCGGTCCGACGATGAACCGGTGTGTCGATGGATTCAATCGAGATGGGGTGCGACTTCCTGCATGAATCGCCCGATCGTGTCGGGCCGGCCGAAGTCGGTGAGTTGGACAATGAACCCTTCGACCCCGGCGGTGACCTCCCGGCCGAGCGCGTCCACGACCTCCGACGGGGTTCCGCCGACGAGACCGCCCCAACCGCCGAACCGACGTTCGCCGAGGGCGACGACCTCGTCTCGCTCGGCCGCATTCCCGGCGAGCGCGACGGGATGTTGGGTGGAGACGCGCGCCGCGCCCGCGAGAGGGAGGAGTTCGTCCAGCCGGTCGATGGCATAGCTGGGACAGTTCCACCAGTCGGCGTGTCGCCGCACCAGCGGCATCGTGAGGCGCGGGCCGGCACCACCGATATGGAGGGGCGGCCGTGGCTGCTGGACGGGAACCGGTCGCCCGATCGCGCCGCGCAGGGTGAACGAGTCTCCGGCATAGTCGAAGCGCTCGCCGCTGAACATGAGGTCGAGGATCTCCAGCGACTCCCCCAACCGGGCGGCGCGCTCACCGGGCGAGCCGCCACCGATCCCGAACCGGGCGAGCTCATCAGGAACCGAACCCCATCCGAGCCCGAGTTCGAGGCGGCCATCCGAGATCGAGTCGACGGTTGCGGCCATCTTGGCCAGGAGCGCGGGATGCCGGAACGGATCACACGTGACGAGGTGGCCGATCCGGATAGACGTGGTCCGGGCCGCGAGGGCGGCGGCGAGCGTCCAACCCTCGAAGGTGTCGAGCTCGTCGGCCGCCGGCGCGGCGAGGTGGTCCATGAGCCACACCGAATCGAATCCGGCGGCCTCGGCCGCGAGGGTCCGTTCGAGGATGGTGGCGAAGCTCATCCGGAGCTGGGGAAGGAACAGGCCGAACCAGGGGGCGGTCATGTGGCGGTGGAGCCGCCGTCGACGGCCATGACCTGACCGGTGAGGTGATGAGCATCGGGTGAGAGGAGGAAACCGGCGACTGACGCGACGTCGCCGGCTTCGGCGACGACACCCAGTGGAACGTCGCGCTTCATGCGAGCCCGCGACTCGTCGCTGTCCCACACGCCGCCGGTCATGGGTGTGTTGACTGCGCCGGGACAGATGCAGTTGGCGCGAACGCCGTGCGGCCCGTACTGGACGGCGACCAGGCGGGTAAGCGCCGCGACACCACCCTTGCTGGCCGTGTATCCGGATCCGTAGCCATGACCGCGAATCGCGGCGGTCGACGCCACCGTGACGACGCTGCTCCGCGCGGTTCCGTCGGCCCGCACGAGGTGGGGCAACGCGTATTTGATCGCGAGGAAGGTCCCCGTGAGGTTGACCGACAGCACGTGGTTGAAGGTCTCCAGGGTCACCTCGGCCAGGGGCGCCAAGTCGGGACCGTGGAAGATGCCGGCCGCGGTGACGACACCGTCGAGCCCACCCAACTCGGCGACGGTGCGATCAACCGCGTTGCGAACTGCGGCTTCGTCGGTGACATCGGCGGCGATCGCGATCGCCACTCCTCCCCCGGCCCGGACCATTTCGACCGTGGCATCGACGCCATCGCCGTCGCGGTCCAGCACTGCGACGGAGCCGCCGCGGGCCGCCACCTCGATCGCCGTGGCTTGGCCGATCCCGCTCCCTCCGCCGGTGACGAGGACGGTCCGATGTTCCAAACGAGGGTCCATGGCCGTCGACCGTATCCGGGCGATACGGTGATTCACCAGAGCGATGGCGGCCAGGGAGGACAGATGACGGACGCACCGACGGTCGCAATGCACGCTGTCGAGAATCGGGTGATCATCGTCACCGGTTCCGGACGCGGGGTCGGGTTGGGTATGGCGCGTCACCTGGGCCGGGGCGGCGCCAAGATCGTCGTCGCCGAATGGAAGCCGGACCTGCTCGAAGCGGCGGTGGCCGAGTTGACCGACGTCGGGGTCGACGTCCTCGGGGTGCGCACCAACATTATGGAACGGGCCGAGATCGATGCGATGGTCGCCGCAACAATCGAGCGATTCGGCCGCGTGGATGCCATCGTCAACAACGCGCAGACCTTCCGGCCCTTGGCCTCGATGGCGGAGGTTTCGGCGGAAGACGTCGACGTCTTCTACGACTCGGGCGTCAAAGGCACCCTGTGGGCGATGCAGGCGGTCTATCCCCACATGGCCGCCCAGGGGTGGGGACGGATCGTCAACTTCGCCTCGTCGATGGGGATCACGGGGGGACGCGGCTTCGGCGCCTACAACGCGTCGAAAGAAGCGGTCCGGGCGCTGACCCGGACGGCCGCGAGGGAGTGGGCCGCCGACGGCATCGTCGTCAACTGCATCGCTCCGGCCGCGGCCGATCACCATGGCGATGCTGCGAAGCAGAGCGAGGGATACCGGATCTTCGTCGAGAACTGTCCGATGGGCCGCCAGGGCGATCCGGAAACCGATATCGGGCCCTTGGCATGGTTCCTGTGTTCGGACGCATGTCGGTACCTCACCGGCCACACCTTTATGGCCGACGGCGGCGCGTTCATGTGGGCGTGACCCTCCGCGCGACCGAGGGGTACCGCTTTGTCCGGCCGATCGTGCTGACCGACGCGGACATCGATCATCAGGGCCATCTCAACAATGCGGCGGTGGCCCGCCACCTGAACGATCTGCGTATCGCGTACATCCTGTACGGCCCGGGGCTTGCCTGGCGCGACCACCTCGTGGCCGAAGGGCTCACCGTGGTCGTCCGTGAGTTGCACATCGCGTACGACCGCGAGGCGACGATGGCCGATGAACTCGTGGGCAGTGTGCGGGTGGTCGCCCGACGGGGCAAGGCCAAGATCGTCGAGCAACGCATCGTCGACGCGACGCGAGACCTCGTCGTGGCGCGGGCCTGGGTGGTGCAGCTCGTCGTCCGTGATGGTTCGGTGATCGAGTTCCCGGAGTTCTACTGGGACGCGATCGCGACGGTGGAGGGTCGGGTCATCCCGTCCGAGCCTCGGAGTGTCGCGGCCGAATGGGGCCCGCCGGCCCGCTGATCACGGCAGTTGAGACTCCAGCGCCGTGATGGATCGCAGGATCGCCGGTTCGTATCCCTCCTCGTTGATGCGGGGCCCGATCAGTTCGAGATCGAAGACGCCGTCGTAGCCCGCGTCGAGGAGTTGGCCGAGGATGCGTGCCAACGGGATGTCGCCATCGCCGGGAACCAGTCGGTTCGGCGTCGACAACGTGCCGATTTCGAAGTCGCTCACTTGGACGAGCCGGAGCCGGTCGACACCGTCTCGGATCGTGCCGACGAGGTCACGTTCGGACCAGCAGGCGTTGATCTCCATGCAGACGCCGATGTCGAACCGTCGGGCCAGGTCGAGTGCGTCGCGCAGGGTGTGCACGAACCCAACATCGACACGGAGCGAGTTGGTGTGCTCGATCGCGAATGCGATGTTCCGACGGGCGGCTTCCGTGAGGACGGGCGCCAGGGCGGCGTCGAGCGCGTCGGCCGCCGCTTCCCACGTGAGGTCACCGGCGGGGCCGGTGGTGACGACGAGGCACTCGGCTTCGATCTGGGTCGCGACGTCGAGGGCGGCGATCAGGCGATTCTGCTGGGCCGCCCATTGATCGGGGTGGGCGAGCCGAAACGGTCCGAGGCCGATCAGGTTCGTGACCCGGAGTCCGGCGTCGCGCACGCGGGCCGTGCCCTCCGCCCAGCCGGCACGATCGAGCTTCGCGAGCGAGATGCCGACGTGGTCGATGTCGGCCCGGGCATAGAAGGCGAGGTCCTCGGCCAAGGTCCAGTCGAACGTGCAGATCGCGCTGACCGAGATGCGCGGGTGCATCAGCCCAGGACCGCGCCCCGGGCGATGCTGCCGCCGCCGTCGAGCGGAAGATTCGACCCGGTGAGGAACTCGCTCTCCCGACTCGCGAGGTACACGGCAGCCAGCGCGACGTCGTCGGCCTCGCCGAGGCGGGTCAGGTGCATGGCCTCGAGCCGAGCGCGTCGTTCCTCGGTCATGCCTGCATCCCGACGGGAGTTCACGATGTATCCGGGGCTGATCGTGTTGGCCCGGATGTTGGCGTCGGCGTAATCGACCGCAATCGCGCGAGTGAGCCCGTTGAGGCCTGACTTGCTGGCGATGTACGCGGTGAAGCCGCGGCTCGCGCGCTCGGCTTGGCGGCTGGAGATGTTGACGATCGCGCCGTGACCGGCGTCGAGCATCGCGGGGATCGCCGCGCGGCACAGCCACATGGGCGCGCTCAGATTCACCCGGAGTGACGCCTCCCACGCCGCGGTCGTGAGTGTGGCCACGGGCGCGTCGGACTCGTCGACCGTGCCCGCGACCGCATTGTTGACGAGAACGGTGAGCCCGCCGAGGATCGCCGTGGCGTCTGCAACCAGGCGGCCGCACTCGGACTCCGTGTTGAGGTCGGCGAGGATTGCGTGGGCGATCCCTCCGGCCCGGGTGATCGCAGCGACGATCGTGGCGGCGCGGCCGGCGTCGCGTCCGGTGACGACCACGTGGGCGCCCTCGGCGGCGAAACGGCGTGCGATGGCGGCGCCGATGCCGCTGGTGGAACCGGTCACGAGGGCGAGTTCACCGTCGAGTCGCACCTGTGCAGGCTACCGGCGCTCACCGACCGGTCGTAGTGTGCGGGGGTCGTGAACACCGTCGCCTCGGAGTCCGTCGCCCGCGCTCTGGCCCGCTCCCGCGTGTTCGCGTTCCGGCTGGGCCTGATCGTGGTGGCCGGTTGGCTGGCCCGAGTGGCGTTCATCGAGTGGTTCGGCCCGCATCTGCACTTCGGGCTCGACACGACGTGGTACGAGTTGACGTCGGGCCTCATCGTGGACGGCAAGGGGTTCAGTGACCCGGCGACGTTCTTCTCCACCGGCCGGGCCGTGCCTACGGCATTTCGCGTGCCACTGTTCCCCGGATTCCTCGCGCTGGTGACGCAGGCGTTCGACAGCAGCCGCCACACCTTCCAGCTGGCGGGCTCGGTCGCGGGTGCCGTCACCATCGGACTGACGGGGCTGCTCGGACGCCGAGTTGCCGGTGATCGGGTCGGGTTGCTCGGCGCCGGCGTGGTTGCGATATCGCCCGCACTGTGGAATGTGGACGCCTCGGTGATGAGCGAGACGTTGCAGGTTCCCATCGTCACCGGCATCGTGCTCGCGTTGTACTGGGCGTTGGACAAGCCGCGTTCGGTTCGATGGGTCATCGTCGGCCTCGGATTCGGATTCGCGATCCTCAACCGGGCTGACGCGGTCGTGTTTCTCATCGTCACGTTGGTCGTCCTGGTCGTGGTGGGCCGGGTGCGCGCACTCCCCCGGGTGGCGGTGGTGACGGCCGTGATGCTCGCGGCCGCGGTCGTTGTGACGCCGTGGCTCGTCCGGAATCACCGGTCGATCGGCTCGGCGACGCTGTCGACGGTGGACTCGGCGGAGGCACTCGCCGGCGCGAACTGTGCTTCGACCTACGGGTTTCCGCGGATCGGTCTGTGGGATCCGCGGTGTGTTCAGGGCGTCGATGCGGAGATGAGCGAAGTCGATCGGCGGGACGAACTGCTCCGACGCGGGACCCGATATGCCGGGGAGCACGTCTGGATGACCCCGGTGGTCGGCGCGGCGCGGGCGCTGCGGGTGTGGGGAGTGTGGGAACCGGTCACTCAGTCGCGTGACGAATCGGTCGAGAGTCGTAACACGCGCTGGCAACTGGTCGTGTGGGCGTTCACGTTGATGCTCCTCGCGGCAGCCGTTATCGGCTTCGCGATCGCGCGGCGGCGCCGGTACGAACTGGTCCCGATCGTCGCGCTCCTGATTGCGGTGTCGGTCGGTGCGGTCGCGACCTACGGGAAGCAGCGGTTCCGCGTGGTGGCCGAGCCCGAACTCGCAGTCCTCGCGGCGATCGCGCTCGTCGCCATCTGGGATCGTCGATCCCGACGCGTGCTCACTCGCTGACGCCCGAGGCGCCCGCGTCTGCGAGCGCCGATCGGAGCCGGCCGGCGGCATCGTCGAGCGATGCCGGCGCCGGTGTGAGGTCGGCATTCGCGAAGCTCAAGTCGGCCTCACGCCGGATCGGCACGACGTGGAGATGAACATGAGGTACTTCCAGCCCGGCGATGATCAGCCCGATCCGGTTCGGAGCGAATGCCGTCATCTGTGCGGCGCCGATCGTGTGGGCAACGCGCATGAGGTGCGTGTTGAGTTCCACCGGCAGATCGATCCAATGGTCGACCTCGGCGCGCGGCACGACGAGGGTGTGACCGGGTTGCAAGGGATTGATGGACAGGAATCCGACGCATTCGTCGTCGCGCCAGACGAACCGGCCCGGGAACTCCCCCTCGATGATGCGCGTGAAGATCGTCGGCATGGGGTCAGCCTGTCACGTCAGCTGGGCGCAGGGGTTCCGGGATCGACCCCGGGAGCGGTGGCAGATGGCGGCGGACGCAGATGCAGGGCGCCGAAGATCGCCGTCGCGGTGCCGAGACCCAGGGCCAGGGCGACGGCGGCGCGCGCCACGACCGGCTCCAGTCGGCTCGGAATCCAGGAGTGGGAGAGGATCGGGAGATCGGCGAGCCCTCCGCCGATCAGCACGAACAGGCCGGCCACCAGGATGCCCGGCGCGGCGGAGGCCGCGCCGCGAACTCGGAGCCACACCGCCGCGCCGCCGCAGGCCGCGATCGCGGCCAGGGTCGGGATGGCGTCGGCGAGGTGGTCCGCGAGTCCGCCGCGTGTGAACGGCCAGCTTCCCCAGAGGTGCAGCGCTTCGCTCACGCCCATGGTGACCAGGGCCACCATGAGGACGGCACGCTGCCACCGGGTCCGGAGCCCGACGAGGACGATGCTGCCGACCGCGGCCGCCGCGGTCCACCAGACCCACGCCGTCGGCGGAGGTTGCCAGCGAAGCTCGCCGGTGATGGCGGCGGCGTCTCCGTCGACGACGAGTGGGATCGACCACTCGTCGATGACGTGTGCATGGCTCGGATCTCGGGTGACTACGGCCGGATGCGCGCCGCCCATCCAGTGCACTCGGTGATCGTGCCACTGAGCGATCGGACCATTGGAGATCTTCACCCATCGTGGGGGTCCGCGTCGGATACGAATCGGCACCGACGTCATGATCCGCGACCGGTTGATCACCACGGCTCGGGAGTTCCGGTTCTCGAAGACGCCCCGGCGATCGATCCGCAGGTACGGCTCGTCGTCGTACCCGAGCACGGTGACCCGCGCGCTCCCGGTGACACCGAGTTCGATCTGTTCGCGGTCCGAGCCGAGCCGCGCGTCGACTCCTGGCGTTGCGGGCCGCAACCCATCGAGGATGGTGTGGAAGTTGCTGGCGGGCGGTCCCCCGGTGCCGTGGGCGCCGGCCGGGCCGGCCGAGAAGAGGAGCGTGCCGAGGCAGGCACCCGCGAAGAGCAGGGCGTGCTGGCGGCTCATGCGCTCCGGGCGGCGTGCACCTGAATCAGAAGTTCGTCGCGAGCGCGCGCGACCCGTGAGCGAATGGTGCCGACCTTGACGCCGCACACCTCCGCCGCCTCGGCGTATGAGCAGCCGACGAGTTGGGTGAGCACGAAGGCTTCGCGACGGTCGGGATCGAGTCCGTCGATCAGTCCGTGCAGGGCGTGGGCAGACTCCATGCTCGCCGCGTCTCGCGGCGGGGTGCAGCGGAGGTCGGTGCGCCGCAACCGCCGCTTGGTGCGAACCGCGTCGGCCGCCGCATTGCGGGCGATCGCGAGGAGCCAGGTCCGACCCGACGCGTCGCCGCGGAACCTGGGCAGCGCCCGGTACATCCGCACGAACGTGTCCTGGACGACGTCATCGAGATCGCAGTCGTCGACGAGCGGTCGGAGAAACCGGGTCACCTCGGCCTGGCCGGCCCGGATGGCGGCGGCCAGGAAGGCGTCATCGTTGCCATCGCGCGCCAGCAGGAGCGCATCGGTCAGTCGGTCCACGGCGGCGCACGATAGTGGCGGAACCCGTCATCCGGCATTCAGAGGGCGGTTCGCTGAGAACTGCGGGAACTTTTCCGATGGTTCCTGCGACCAATAGCCATATGGACTGTTCCGGGATCCGGGCTTCGATTTCTGCCAGGTTGGATGACGAGTCGGCGCCCGTGCCGGAGTCAGTGGTGAGCCATCACCTCGACGGGTGCGCTCGGTGTCGGCACTGGGCCTCCGGGGTGACCGAACTCCACCGGTCCTTGCGGGTCGTGCCGGCTGCGGTCGAGACCGATCGCACCGCCGCGATCATGAGCGCAATCGAACGGCGGCCGGTCGCCGCGACCCCGCACGACTCGGTCCACGTGTGGAGACTGCTGACCGTGCTCATCGCGTTGATTCAGATCGTCGCGGCGGTGCCACTCCTGCTCGGACACGGCGACGAGATGCACGGGCACTTCGCCCGCCACGTCGGTGTGTTCGCAGCCGCGCTCGCGGTGGGTCTGCTGATGGTCGCGCACCGGCCGGATCGGGCGCGATCGTTGCTCCCGGTCCTGGCCGTCCTGGTCGCCGGTCTGGTCTGGAGTTGCCTGGACGACTTACTGCACGGGATGCCGGTCCCCGGCTCGGCCATTGCCCACGGGGCGGATGTCATCGCGTTGTTCGTGGTCTGGCAACTTGCTCATCTCTCCGACGCGACGGAACGCCGCGCCGGCAGTCGATCGCCGGTGTTGCGATGACGGGCGCGCGAGGCTTGCGGCGGCTCGGCGGGTTCGTGTCGGTCATGATGATTTCGATGCTGGCCGTCGCGTCGCCGGCCGCGGCCCACGCCGAGTTGTCCAACTCCGATCCGGAGGCCGGCGGCTCCGTCGTCGATTCGCCACGTCAGGTCACCCTTACCTATACCGAGGGCGTCTCGATGCGGTCCAACGGTGTCCGGCTGCTCGACAGCGACGGCGCCGACCTCGAGGTCGGCGCGCCGAACCACCCTGGCGGCCGGAATGACGTCGTGCGCGCCTCGCTCCCGCAGTTGGCCGATGGTCAGTACGTCGTGGTCTGGCAAGCGACGTCGGAGGATTCACATCCGATCCGCGGTTCGTTCACCTTCACCGTCGGGACCTCGCAGGTGTCGGGCGGTCGGGCCGAGCAAGTGGCGAAGGACGCGCTCTCGGCCGGGGCCGGTGACTCCGGGGTTGGCATCGCGCTCGGAGTGGCTCGGTTCGGGGTCTTCGTGGGGTTGGCGTTGCTCCTTGGCGCGGCGGGCTTCGTCGTGGTGCTCTGGCCCGAGGGTGCGGCGGACCGACGCGTGCGCAATCTGTTGATCGGCGCGCTCTCGCTGACCGCGGCTCGCGACGGTCATGGGATTCCTGTTACAGGGTCCGTATACCTCGGCCGGCGGGTTCGGAGACGTCTTCGCGTCCGACCAGGTGTCGGCGGTCTGGGACACCCGTTTCGGAAAGGTGTGGATCCTTCGCCTGGCGCTCCTGGTGATCGCGGCGGGACTGGTGCGCGGGATGGTCCGCCGGCCCGGACCGAAATCTCGCGGCTGGTTGGCAGTTGCGGTCGTGACGGGTGTGGCGATCGCCGCCACTCCGGGGCTCTCGGGCCACGCATCGGCCGGCCGCTGGGTGGCACTCGCGCTCGTTGCCGACGTGTTGCACGTGCTCGCAATGGCAGTGTGGCTCGGCGGGTTGGTCATGTTGAGCCTGGCGCGATCCGACGCGCGCGCGTACCCCCGGATCGCCGAGCGATTCTCGATCCTCGCCTTCGGGGCGGTGATCGTGTTGGTGGTGACGGGGTCGTTCCAGGCCATTCGTCAACTCGAAGCGATCAGCGCCTTGTGGGACAGCGATTACGGCCGGATCCTGCTCATCAAGCTGATCGGGTTCGCCCTGCTGATCGGGATTGCGGCCGTGAGCCGGAGACTTGTTCACGGGCGTGCGCTCGGGTTCGGTTCCGTGAACGACCCGACCCCGGCCGACGCCGGCGCGGATCCGGCAGCGCTTCCCGAGCCGACCGAGGGGGAGGGCGGGGTTGCCACCAAGACGCGCGTTGGCGTCACCGCGCCCGCGCCGGCCCTCCACGGCTTGAAGCGGACGGTCCGCGCCGAGTTGGTCGTGGGTGCGATCGTGCTCGGACTGACGTCGATGCTCGTCAACACGCCGCCGCCCAAAGTGGTCACCACGTCGGTGCCGCTGCAAGAAGCCATCAATGCGAACGGGGTGACCTTCGATACGTACTTCGGCCCCGCGCGCGTCGGTGAAGCGAACTCGTTGCACGTTTCGGTGCTCGACGAGTCGGGACAGCGGGTCACGGTCCTCGAAATGCGCGCCTCGATCTCGATGCCGGACGAGGGAATCGAGCGGATGCCGATCGTCCTGACCGATGAAGGCGATCACTTCGTCGCCAACGATGTGCAAGTGCCCTTCGCGGGGAAATGGACGTTGGAGATGCACGCGCTGTTGTCCCAAGTGGACGAAGTGATGGCGAGCACCACTGTTTCTGTTGGATAACGACTGGAGAGGTACTTCATGTTTCGTACGTCAGTGAACCGCAAGCTGGGAGTGGCAGGAGCGGTGTTCGCCGGTCTCGTGCTGGTGGCGAACGTCGCGTCGGCGCACGTGGAGATCACGGCCGACGGTCCCCCCGGATCCGACGATGTCGTGGTGACGTCGCTCTTCGCCGAGAACGAATGCAGCGGCGCGCTGCAAACGGTGGAGCTCGTGTTCCCCGACAGCCCCGAGCTGACCGTCGCCACGCCGGGCGAGACGACCGGCTGGACCAGCGCGGTGACGAAGCGTGACGGGTCGGAGGCCGTTGCCAGCATTCTGTGGACGAACACGGCCACTGCCACCGGTGACGGGGAGTTCCAACTGGCGCTCGGGAAGATCGCGACCGACCAGGAACCGATCGAGTTCAAGGCCGTGCAGACCTGTGCCGACGGCGAGGTCTTCCGGTGGATCGAGACCGCGGAGGACGCCGAGTTCCCGGCGCCGACCCTCGTCTTGGACCACTCCGGTCACAGCGGGGACCATCATGGGGCGGAGCCGACCACCGAGACCAAGGTTGCGGTGACGACATCGAAGGACGACTCCGGGCTCTCCACTGGTGTGATCGTGGGCATCGTGGCCGGGTCGCTGGCGTTGATCGCGGGCGGTGTGGCCCTCCTTCGGCGCAAGAAGTAGCCCGACGGTACGGTCGTGGGGTGGATCACGCGGCGGCGGAGCGGTTTCGAGGACTCATCGCCGACCCGGCCGCGGATCCACCACTCGACGAAGGCGCGTGGTTGATCGCCGCAGTCGCGGGGCCCTACAACGTCGAGGAGGGCCTGGTCCGGCTCGATGAGATGGCCGGTGCGGCCTTGGCGTTCCCGCAGGCCCACACCCCTGCGGGTCTCGCGAGCGTGTTGTTCGTCGACTGGGCGTATCGCGGGAACACATCGAACTACGGCGATCCCCGAAACTCCTTCCTGCCCGAGGTCGTCGATCGTCGCCTGGGGTTGCCGATCACGTTGAGTGTCCTGATGATCGAGGTCGGGCGTCGAATCGGTGTCGGGGTGCACGGAGTGGGGATGCCGGGTCACTTCGTCGTCGGCGTGGACGACGAGCCCGATCGGTTCATCGATCCGTTTCATGCCGGCGTTGCATTGGATCGAGCCGGGTGCCGGCAGCGACTCGTCGCTCAGTACGGGTCGCAGATGCACTTCGACGAGCAGTTTCTGGCGCGCACTCCGGCCCGCGCCATCCTGTTGCGGATCCTGACCAACCTCCAGCACACGTACGCGCGCCGCCGATCGCCCGATGCCCGGTGGGTGGCGCAGCTGCGCTTGGCATTTCCCGAACTCCCCGGCGCCGAACGCCGGATCGCCGCCGACGTCTTGGCGTCGGTCGGTGCGTTCGGCGAAGCCGCCGCGGTCCTCTCCGAGTTGGCCGACCACGCGCCGGCCGCCGACGCGGAGACCTTGGCCCGCCAGGCGACGGCGTTTCGGGCCCGCTCGAACTGATGGAACTCCCCATGTTCCCCCTCGGGACCACGCTGGTGCCCGGCCAGTCGATCCCCCTGCGGGTGTTCGAACCGCGCTACCTCGCGTTGGTCGAAGCGTGTGTCGTGGGCGACGGCCGGTTCGGGATCGTGCTGATCGAACGAGGGTCCGAGGTCGGTGGCGGCGAGACCCGCTTCGCGGTGGGAACGGTGGCCCAGGTCATGGATCTCCAGACCCTGCCGGATGGTGAGTGGGCGTTCCGTGCGCTCGGACTCGCGCGGCTTCGGGTGCTCGACTGGATGCCCGACGATCCGTACCCGCGGGCCGACGTGGAGATCCTCACCGACCCCGACGTCGGCGTCGATCCTCAGATGTCGCAACGGATCGAGCAGTCGCTGACGCGGTTGTTCGGCGCGGCGCGCCAGTTGGGCTACGACGTGCCGGCATCGGTCTCGGCCGATCCGGATCCCATGCTCGCGGCCTGGGGCGCGCTGGCCCGGGTCGGTATCGGTCCGCTCGACGTGCAGCGGATCCTCGAGTGTGACGATCCGCGGGTGAGGATCGAGGGCGTCATCCGCGCGCTCGACGAGACCACCGAACTGCTCGAGTTGCGCCTCCGCTGACCCGTCGTCGCCCGGGCTCGCGCCGCTATCGTCGCCGGATGGAGCCTGACGCGCCGAACGCCGATGCCGACACCGAACTGCCGGACCTCACCGTCCTCGACGAACTCGAGGCGGAGCTGGCCGACATCGAGCGGTCGGTCGAACGGATCGAGTCCGGCGAGATCGATGACGACCTCGCCGTGATCGACGAGACCGATGCCACGTCCGACCCGACCGGGCCCGACCCGACCGGGTCCGAGACGGGGCCGCTACAGTCCGGCCCGCCGCCGCGAGAGGAGCAACCAATGGGCTTTGGAATCGACAAACTGGGTCTCTGGACGGAGGGACCCGAGTTCAGTGTCGAGGCCGAACGCACCCGGGCCTACGCGGCGGCGACGAACGACACCATCCCGGCGCACGTCAACGGCGAGGTGGCCCCTCCGGTGTTCGCGGTCGTGCCGATCTGGGACACGATGGCGGGCGCGATGGCCGGGGTCGTTCCGCCCGAGGTGCTCATGCTCGTGGTCCATGGCGAGCAGGACATGCGGTTCCACCGGCCGATCGTCCCGGGTGCGGTCCTGACGTCGAAGGCGGCGCCGGTCGGTGTTCACGTCAAACCCAATGGCACCTCGGTCGTCGTGAAGGTCGAGACCCACGATGCCGCCGGTGACTTGGTGGTCGAGCAGTACATGACCTCGTTCTTCCGGGGTGTGAGCGACGGCGAGGGTGCCGGCGACGAGGCTCCGGCCCACAAGCTCGACGCGGCCACCACCGCGTCCGAGCCCGTGGCGACCGTGACCCAGACTCTCGATGTCGATCAGACCTATCGATACGCCGAGGCCTCGGGCGATCACATGCCGATTCACCTCGACGCGGAGATCGCGAAGTCGGTGGGACTCCCCGGGATCATCATCCATGGGCTGTGCACGATGGCGTTCACTTCGGTGGCGGCGGTGCAGGAACTGTGCGGGGGCGATTCCACCAAACTCCGTCGGCTCGCCGTGCGGTTCTCGCGTCCGGTGCTCCCGGGCCAGGAGATCACGACCAGTTTCTGGGCCGCCGGCGACAACGAGGGGCACCCGGTCTACGGGTTCGAGACCCGCAACGGCGACGGCGATGTGGTGATCAAGGACGGCCTGGTCGAGGTCGCCGGCTAGGCCGGGTCCGTCGATGGCTCGCGTGTCGTTGCGCATGTTCGCGGCGGCGCGAGAAGCCGCCGGCACCGGGATTGTCGAACTCGAGGCGGGCACCGTCGGCGAGGTCCTCGACGAGGCCCGCACGAGGTTCGGCCCCGACTTCACCGCCGTCCTCGCGAGTGCACGCGTGTGGGTCGACGGCGACGAGCCGTCGGCCGGCGATTCCACTCCGCTCACCGATGGTGCGGAGGTGGCAGTGCTCCCGCCGGTCAGCGGCGGGGCGGACGCGGGATGAAGCCACTAGTGCGCGCGACGTAGTCGGCGTAGCCCGGCCGGCGCTTGGCCATGGTGCGTTCCAACATCGGCACGCCCGAGACCCGGACCAGCAGGACGTTCATGATCACCGCACCGATGATGCCGATGGCCCCGATGCCGGTTTCGGCGGCGACGAGCGCGATGCCCCACCAGACGCACGCATCCCCGAAATAGTTCGGGTGGCGGGTGTAGCGCCAGAGCCCACGGTCCATGACCTGGCCCGCGCTCTCGGGATCGGCCTTGAAGCGCGCGAGTTGGGCGTCGCCGACCGTCTCGAAGACCACGCCGACGAGCCAGAGCACCACGCCGATGATCGCGAGGGCTCCAAGGGAGGGTTCGACGCGAACCTGGCCGAGCTGGACCGGCAGGGACACCACCCACATGAGCAGGCCCTGGGTCGCGAACACCGTCACCAGGCTGATCCGCGCAAATCGATCGCCATGGTGGCGGCGCATGGCTTGGTACCGAAAGTCCTCGGGCGCTCCCCGCTTGCGCCACGCGAGGTACCCGGAGAGCCGAAGCCCCCACACGGTGACCATCGCGACCAGCAGCCACTGCCGGGTGTCGTTGCCGTCGGCGATGAGCCGCGTCACCCAGGCGATGACCACGAAGCCGAACGGCCACACCGGGTCGACGATCGACGCGTCGGTCCACGCGACACTGAAGAGCCAGGTGACGATCATCACCACGACGACGGCCGCCGCCGTGCCGAGTAGGACGTCGACGGTCATCGGACTCCTCGTGGTTGGGTGCGCCGGGCGGGGTGGACGACGGCTACAGCAGTTCGAGCGTACGAGCCCGCGCAAACCGGGCGGCGACATCGGGCCAGTTGACGATCTTCCAGAACGCGTCGACCCAGTCGGCCTTCACGTTTCGGTACTGGAGGTAGTACGCGTGCTCCCACATGTCGAGGACGAGCAGTGGCGGCGCTCCCTGTCCGACGTTGCTCTGGTGGTCGTAGATCTGCTCGATGATGAGGCGTTGGCCGAGCGGTTCCCACGTCAGGGCACCCCAACCCGATCCCTGCACGTTGAGTGAGGCCTGGTTCAGCTGATTCCGGAACCGGTCGAGGCTTCCGAAGCCGTCGGCGATCGCTGATGCCAGATCCCCGTCGGGCTCGCCGCCCCCGTCGGGTGAGAGGTTCTCCCAGAACATGGAGTGGAGCACATGGCCGGAGAGGTGGAAGGCGAGGTTCTTCTGGAGTTGGTTGATCGATCCGTAGTCGTCCGAGGCGCGGGCTTCGTCGAGTTTGTCCAGCGCCGTGTTCGCGCCGGCGACATAGGCCGCATGGTGCTTGTCGTGGTGGAGTTCGAGCACCGTCGCGGAATAGTGAGGCTCCAGGGCGGCGAGGTCGTAGGGCAACTCGGGCAGCGTGTAGGCCGGCATTGCGGCTCCTCGAATCGGGATCGGCGTCGGGGGTCAGGGATCGTGTGGGTGAGGCGGTAGCCTGCCATTGATGACCGAGCACGTCCGCCGTATAGATCGCATTCTGGCCGAGGGATATTCCGACGGGGCTGCAACGTTGCCGTTGGACGACGTCCACGCGATGGAACGTGAATGCCTGGAGGTCGAGACCGAGATCTCCTATATCCGTCGACTGGCCCAGGGCCGCATCGACATCCTCGAGGCCGAGCGCGATCGACGCGCCGCCGGCGGATCGCTCGGTGACCTGATCGCGGCGCTCCCGAAGATTCTCGGTGACGAAGGCGAACGCAGCGGTCCGGCCAACACCCGGGCGCAGTCGGTACTGGCGCCGGCCTCGAGTATCGAGTGGAACCGCGGTATCGAGCGGCTCGTGTCGGATGCCACCCTGGTGAACCTGCCGACCCTTTCCGATGCCGAATTGCAGGCGACCTTGGGGCAACTGCGCGAACTGGAGCGCGACCTTTCGCAACGTCGCCGTGCGCTCCACGCGGTCATCGATGGGTTGACCCACGCGATCGCCGAGCGACTGGCGACGAACACCGCCGGATGAGCGCCCCCGCCGACGCCGTCGAGGCGCGGCTTCGCGATCTGGGCGAGTTCATCCGGGATCAGCGGCGTCACGACCGACTGTCACTGCGCAAACTGAGCGAGCTGGCCGGGATCTCGAACCCGTACCTGAGCCAGATCGAGCGCGGACTCCGCAAGCCGTCGGCCGAGATCCTCCAGGGCATCGCCAAGGGTCTGAAGATCTCGGCCGAGACGCTCTACGTCCGGGCCGGCATCCTCGACGAGACCCGTGGGTCCGATCTGGAAGCCGCGATTGCGGCCGAACCGTCACTCACGGAACGCCAGAAACAGACGCTGATCGACGTGTACCGGTCCTTTCACCGGGACTGATCGGGGGGTCTCGGCCCGCGTGGCGGGCGGTCGGGCGCCGCCGAACTGTGACCTCGGGCAGTCAGGAATGGGATTCGGGGCCCTGGCGTTAGGATCCCCAGACCCCATGAACCTGCGCCGTCTTGCCGTTCTGTCCGTTCATAGCTCCCCGCTCGCGCAACCTGGCGCGGGCGATGGCGGGGGCATGAGCGTCTACGTCCGGGCATTGGCGTCCGCCCTCGCCCGCGCCGGCGTTGAATGTGACGTGTTGGTCCGGCGCGAGCACGCCGATCTCCCCGATGAGGTCGAGGTCGAGCCGGGTTTCCGAGTCGTCCACCTCGACGTCGGTCCCCCGGAATCCGTGTCGAAGCACGACATGATCGAGCTGGTCGACCCCATGGTGGCGGCCACGCTGGACCGGGTTGATCGAGGCATCACCTACGAAGCCATCCACGCCAACTATTGGGTGTCGGGCGCGGTCGGCCACCGGCTCAAACATGAACTCGATCTCCCGCTCGTCGCCACGTTCCACACGCTGGCCCGAGTGAAGGCCGACGCCGGCATCGACGACGATCCCGCGCTGCGAGCGCGAATCGAGCACGAGATCGTCAATTGTGCCGACCTGATGCTGGCCTCGACCGACGCCGAGCGGGTGCAGCTCGAAGAGCTCTACAGCGCCTCGCCGGACCGTATCGAGATCGTCCCGCCGGGGGTGGATCACGAGATCTTCCACCCGGTCGAACCGCACCTCCGGGAGGCCGAACGGCGCGCCCTCGGTCTCGGGTCGGCGCCGGCGCTGTTGTTCGCCGGCCGGATCCAGCCCCTGAAGGGCGCAGATCTCGCGGTCCAGGCCTTGGCCGAACTGCACGATCGCGAGGCCACCCTGTTGATCGTCGGCGGGCCGAGTGGGCCCGACGGCGAGTCCGAACTGGCCTGGCTGCACGAGTTGGTGGCGAAGCTGGGCCTTGCGGGCCGGGTGCGATTCGTTCCCCCACAATCCCACGCCGAACTCGCTCGCTACTACCGCGCGGTCGACGTGTGTCTGGTGCCCAGCCACAGTGAGTCCTTCGGGCTCGTCGCCCTCGAAGCCGCCGCGTGTGGAACGCCCGTCGTTGCGGCCGCCGTCGGTGGCCTGGTCTCCTTGGTCGATGACGGCGTCACCGGGTACCTGGTCGACAGTCGGGATCCGATCGACTTCGCCGATCCGATCGAGCGTCTGCTCGCCGATCCGGCGGGCGCGCACTCGATGCGGATCGCCGCGGAGGCCCGGTCGCGCCGGTACGGGTGGAGCATGACCGCGGCGCGCCTGCGGCGGCTCTACACCGATCTGCTCGCGCGCGAGCCCGTCTCGTGTCGCTGAGCCCAGATCCCGCTTCGGTCGCCGCTGTCCACGACCTCGTCGATCGGCACCTGTTCGGACCCATTGCGGCCGAGCCGGCGATCCAGCACGTCGAGTACGAGCCCGAGCTTCGCCGGTGGTACGTCCGGTTCGGGTGCGACGGCCGCGATGCCGCGACCATCTACTTCGACCTGCATCAGCGAACGTTGCGGTACGAGGTCTATTTCCTCCCTGCCCCCGAAGACGAGACTCGGCTGCCGGCGCTGCACGCGTTCCTGCTGCGCCGAAATCACGATCTCTATGGGGCCCGCTTCTCGCTCGGACCCGATGGCGACGTGTATCTGACGGGCCGGGTCGCGCTCGAGCATCTCGACGAGCAGGAACTCGACCGCATCATCGGGGTCCTCTTCGAGCTGACCGAACGATATTTCCAAGCGATCGTGACGCTCGCCTACCGGTAGCCCGGTCGTCTGGGTCGTCAGAATCATTCTATTCCGTTTCGTTGCGTTGATTTGCGTTGAGAATCCTTGAACTGTATCTTGACCTCCGTCGACCTCGACGGGGGCCGATTCTGAGAAGGCCCGAGGTGTCAACGGGTCGCTTCGTTCGGGGAAGTCCGAAGCGATCCGCGTAGCTCCTCGGGTCTTTTCGCGTCTGCGCACGCGGACCCGATCGACCGTGGTCGCACCGTCGATCGCGACTCGGCCAATAGGGTGGCGCCGTGGAACACATTGCGGTGCTTGGTGGCGGTCGAATGGGCACCGCCCTGGTTGCGGGCTTGTTGGAATCGGGGCTCGACGCCGAGTCGCTGTCGGTGGCCGAGGCGGATCCCGCGCGCCGCCGAGCGTTGGAAGGCGAACTCGCCGGAGTCCGGGTGGGCCCGAGCGCGTCCTGGGTCGTCGGTGAGGCCGACGTGGTCGTGGTCGCGGTGAAACCCGCCGATGTCGCCGAGGTCCTCGAGGGCGCTCTGGCCACACTTGCGCCGGATGCCCTCGTGGTGTCGATCGCGGCGGGGGTGACCATCGCCGAACTCGAAGCCTCGGTACCAGGTCGCCCGGTCGTGCGGGCCATGCCGAATACCCCGGCGTTGGTGGGTGAGGGAGTCGCGGCGATTGCCGGAGGGACGCACGCGAGCGAACTCCATCTGGGCACGGCCGAACGACTCCTCGGAGCGGTCGGCACCGTGGTCACGGTGCCCGAGAAGCTGCTCGATGCCGTGACCGGGTTGTCGGGATCGGGACCGGCCTACGTGTTCCTCCTCGCCGAAGCGATGATCGAAGCCGGAGTGCTCAACGGTCTGCCGCGTGACGTGGCGACCACCTTGGTGAACGGCACGATCCGCGGGGCCGGGGTGATGCTGACCGACGGCAGCGATTCGGCCGAGCAACTCCGGGCCGCGGTCACCTCGCCGGGCGGCACCACCGCCGCCGGTCTGCGGGCGTTGGAGGACCGATCGCTGCGCGCGGCAGTCCTCGACGCGGTGACGGCCGCCGCCGAGCGATCTCGAGCGTTGGGTCGTTCGGCGGGATCCTGACCCGAGACCGCGTATCGGCTCGTCGGTTCGGTCGATCAGCCAGTACCGTCGGCGGGCGTGAGTGCCCCCGACCATGTCTCGTTCCTGTCCGACTACGGATACGCGGACGAGTTCGTCGGAGTGTGCAAGGCCGTGCTCGTGGGCGTGGCGCCCGACCTGAAGATCCTCGACATCACCCACGACATTCCGGCGCACAACATTCGCGCCGGTGCGCTCACGCTGGTGCGATCGGTGCAGTACCTGCCCGATGGCATCGTGCTCGCAGTCGTGGATCCGGGGGTCGGCACCGATCGGCGGGCGGTGGCGGTCGAGACGGAATCGATGATCTTCATCGGTCCCGACAACGGCCTGCTCGCACCCGCGGTTGCGATGCTCGGCGGCGCCTCACGAGTGGTGTCGCTCACCAACGACGAGTACCAGATCGACTCGCCGGGGCCGACGTTCGCCGGCCGCGATGTGTTCGCACCGGCCGCCGGTTTCCTCGCCCGAGGCGTCGCGTTCGAGGACTTGGGCGAGGCCATCGACGTGAACAGCCTCACGCCCGCCTTGGTACCGCTGCCCAATATCGAGGACGGCACGATCGTCGGAGAAGTGTGGTGGGTCGACCGGTACGGCAACGCCCAGCTCAACATCGATCCCGACGAACTCCGTTCGCTCGGAATCGCGCCCGAGGCGACGGTGGAAGTGCGATTCGGGACGAGTGCTCGCCAAGCTCGGTGGGTGTCGACCTACGCCGAGGCGAAACCGTCGGAGCTGGCGTTGATCGTCGACTCCTACGGGTTGGTCTCGCTGGCGCTCGATCGCGCGTCGGCGGCCGAGAGTTGCGGCATCGGCGCGGGCTCGGCGGTCACGATCATCCCGGATGGAGGAGGAGCATGAGACGCGGGACGACGATTGCCATTGTGGGGTTGCTGCTCTTGATCCTGACCGCGAGCTTCCTGCAGTTCGTCGTCCACCTGAACCCGTAGGCCGGAACCAGTGAGCACACCGGTTGCGCCTACGAGACGCGGTAGAGGCCCTGGAGATAGATCGAGCCGTACGTCGAGGGCGGCTGGTCCCAGCCGGGCTTGAGGTACAGGCCGGGGGGATAGCCCTCGAGCGGGTTCGGCGGAGGAGGTGCCGGAGCGGCGGCCGGCGCCGATGGCGCCGACCGCTGCCCCGACGACGGGGTTACGGCCGCAGGTGCAGACGTGCTTGGGGCGGGCTGGGAGGCTGATTCCATGAATACCTCGGAGACGTAATACGTCCCGTTGGCATTCACAACGCCCACACCCACATACCGGAACCCCGGATCGGTGAGATTTCTGTAGTGCTCTGATGAACCGACGAGCGCGTTGTGGATCGAGTCCACGCTGGGTCCGCGCCCGACGTTCTCGCCGAGTCGCGTCCATTCAGAGGGCGCGCCATCGGAGAGATTCGAGTGGCTGATGGCATTGACCGCCGCCATGTGTTCTGCCCAACCGCGGGCCTTGGCGACGAGTGTGCCGTTGACAATGAGTGCCGGGAGCCCCTGTGAGGCTCGCAGCGCGTTGGTGCGGGCGACGAAATCCGCCTCCGCCCCTGAATCAGCAGTTGCTCCTGCCGGTGCGGCAGTAACCAACCATGAACCCAGGACCGTCATCACGACGGCAACTCCGGTGACCGCCTTTCGGAATCGCATCGGTGCCTCCCATTTCGCCCCGTTGTGCTCCCATTTCCATTGGTGGAACGCTCCATGCATCGGCGTTCCGGGGCGAGGGCTTGAGCCGAAGTCGCGGATTTCCCGAGAACCGCTGGTTGGGCACGTATGTATGGCGACCTGTCACAATCCAGGCCTGTGAATCTCGTGTCGGTCCTGCTCCGCCACGCCGAGCCGCGTCCCGACGCCCCGGCGATCGTCGACGGCGACGTCACGCTGTCCTTTTCCGAGTTGGAAGCACTGGCCGCACACACGGCGGCGAGCTTGGAGCGCCTCGGGGTCGAGCCCGGCGATCGGGTCGCGATCGCCGCGTGGAACGACCTGAGCTTCGTCGGGGCGTATTTGGGCACGTTGTGGTGTGGTGCCGTCGCGGTGCCGCTCAACCCTTCGACGCCGGCGCCTGCGCATCGCGCCGAGATCGCCCGCGTGGGCGCGGGCGTCGTGGTGTGTGGTCGAGGCGTCGATCACCTCCTGGAGCTTCCCGGCGCGGTGGCGAGTAGCGACCTGCCGCCGGGTCCACCGATGGGGGCCGAGGTCGAGCGAGACGACTCCGAACTGGCGGTGCTGCTCTTCACCTCCGGCACCGCCGGTGCGCCGCGAGCAGCGATGCTCACCCACGGCAACCTCGCCGCCAACATCGGGCAGGTGCAGTCCCATCCGGGCCTCCAGGTCGGTCCGGAAGACGTCGGCTTGGCCACGCTGCCCTTCTCCCACGTGTTCGGCCTCAACGTCGCGCTCGGTGTGGCGCTGGCCGGTGGGATTCGGTCGGTCCTCCTGCCCCAGTTCGACCCGCTCGAAGCGGTCGAGTTGGTCCGACGTGAGGCCGTGACCATCTTCGCCGGGGTCCCGGCGATGTTCACGGCGATCTTGGAACTCAGCGACGCCGAGGCTCCGGCCACCGCATTCGGTTCGGTGCGGCTCGCCGTCTCGGGCGCCGCGGAGCTCCCCGACAAGGTCGCTGCGAGTTTCCGCGAACGCTTCGGCACGACGATCTACGAGGGATACGGCCTCACCGAGGCGGCACCGATCGTTGCGACCACCGCCGTCGATCGCGCGCCGCACGTCGGCTCGATCGGCCCGCCGCTGCCCGGCGTCGATGTCCGGCTGGTCGACACCGACGGTTCCGACGTTGCCGTCGGTGACCCCGGAGAAATCTGGGTGCGCGGACCCAACGTCTTCACGGGCTACTGGGACGACCCGGAGGCGACGAGCCGGGTGCTCCAGGACGGATGGTTACGGACCGGCGACGTGGCGGTGGCCGGCGACCACGGTTTCTTGAGCCTGGTGGACCGGATGAAGGACCTCATCATCGTGTCCGGCTTCAACGTCTACCCGGCCGAAGTCGAAGACGTGCTCCTCGAACACCCCGATGTCGCCGACGCCGCGGTCATCGGCGTACCGAACGAACGCACGGGCGAAGCCGTCGCGGCGTTCGTCGTCGCGGTTCCGGGCCGGACGCCGACACTCCCGATCCTGCGCGACCATGTGGCCCAGCGACTCGCGCGCTACAAGGTGCCGGCGTCGGTACAGATCCTCGACGAACTCCCGCGGAATCAGGCGGGCAAGTTGCTGCGCCGTCGGCTCGAACTCCCCGCCTGAGCCTCGCCGTCGGCGCGGTCCCCGTCGGTCGGTTCGACGGTGGCCAGCCTCGCTCGTGCGCTCGCGGCAACCAGGAACCCTGAGTAGATCACGCTGATGCCGAGCGCGAGTGAGGCCACGAAGGCTTGGTCCTTGCCCGCGATCCCCTGGATCAGCCCGCCGCTCGACAGGACGAGCGTGCCCAACGCGATCAGCACGTTGGCGAGGGCGCGCCGCGCGTGTCCGGGGGCGCCGCGATCCTGCGCGAAGCGCCAGGCCGAGACCAGCGCGCCCACGATGATGACGGTGGCTCCGACCCCACTTGCGACCGCCGCGAGCACCCGCGGGAACACCCCGAACACGTCCTTGCCGACCGGGATTGCGGTGCCCTGGACCGGTTCCATCGGAGCGGTGAGGAGGACGCCGGTCGCCAGGCCGCTCGCGAACACGAGAACCCGCTCGACGCGCCGGCCGACTCGCAATGGTGTGAGCAGGTAGACGGTGCCGAGTGCCAACCACGGCACCGACAAGATGGCGCCGAGCAGGTAGAAGACCCGGAAGGTGCCGTTGTCCCAACCGGTCGACACCCCCGTCGCCAACGCGGCCGAGGCCAACGCGAACAGCGCCAGGGCAATCGTCCAGGCCCGGTCCTGGGGGCGGCGGAAGGTCGTGGCCCGCGCCAGCGTCGCCTGGACGAACAGCGTGGCGACGGCGGTGGCGAGGAAGGCGAGGCCAATGACCATGGGGCGCCGAGCGTACGCGTCGACCCGGCCCCCGCTGGGTTCGAGTTCGACCCCGCCGGTGCATGACCGTGCGTGAGGTGAGATTTCACCGTCCGTGGCCGC
Organism: uncultured Acidimicrobiia bacterium; assembly: GCA_963765075.1. Classification (GTDB taxonomy): domain Bacteria; phylum Actinomycetota; class Acidimicrobiia; order IMCC26256; family JAENVU01; genus JAENVU01. The sequence goes on along the minus strand of CAVXVA010000003.1, from coordinate 858,364 downwards.
CGCGGTGACGGTCTCGCTTGTGAAGAACTGCACGATCCGGGGTACCTTGGAGCCGACTTCGTCCATTCGGCCGTTCGACTTCTGAGGTAGGTACCGGTTTGACCCCGAGCGCTGGAGGATCCGTCGGAGGTCGCAAGATCCCGGGGGCAGCGGTCGCCCGCTTGCCGTTGTACTACCGCGCCTTGCTCGAGGCGACTGAAGAAGCGGTCGAAACGGTGTCGTCGGATCGCCTCGCGGAGATGGCCGGCGTCAACGCGGCACAAGTGCGCAAGGACCTCTCGTACCTGGGGTCGTACGGAACTCGGGGCGTGGGGTACGAGGTGCCCTTCCTCCTTGACCGGATCTCGCGGGAGCTCGGTCTGACCCACGATTGGCCGGTCGCCATCGTCGGCCTCGGAAACCTGGGCAACGCGCTGGCCAACTACGGCGGGCTCAGTGCGCGCGGATTTCGTGTGCTCGCGCTCGTCGACTCCGACCCGGCCAAGGTGGGCCGCCAGGTGGGCGATCTGGTGGTCGAGTCGCTCGACGAACTCGACGACATCGTGCGGTCTCGCGGGATCACGATCGGGATCGTGGCCACTCCGGCGGCGGCGGCCCAGTCGGTGGCCGACCGGTTGGTCGAGGCCGGCGTCCAGTCGATCCTCAACTTCGCGCCGGTGATCATCTCGGTCCCGGAGGGCATCTCCGTTCGCAAGGTCGACCTCGCGACGGAACTGCAGATCCTGTCCTTCTACCAATCGCACCGCCGGATCAAGGATCGGGCGTCGTGACCACCGATCCGGCGCGCGCCGCGTCCGAGTCTCGTGGGATACCCGGCGAACTTCCTCGTGGCCGGCCGTCGGTGTGTCGTCGTCGGGGCGGGCCGCATCGCGCACCGCAAGATTCAGGGGTTGCTCGACGCCGACGCCGACGTCGTTGTGGTCGCGCCGGACGCCGTCGAGGGGATCCGCGACGCCGCGACCGCCGGGCGATTGCGGTGGGACGCCAGGGAGTTCCGCCCGTCCGATCTCGACGACGCCTGGTTGGCCATCACGGCCACCGCGAACGCCGCGGTGAACCAGGCGGTCTTCGATGCCGGCGAGGAACGGCGGGTGTGGACCAACTCGGCGGACGACCCGGCGAACTGCTCCTTCACCCTGATGTCGATCGTCCGGCGGGGTGATCTGGTGGTCACGGTCGGGACAAATGGGCGGAGTCCGGCACTCGCGACCTTCCTGAAGAATCACGTCGCGACCGAGATGGGCCCCGAGTACGAGACGCTCCTCGAGCTCTTGTCGGAGGCCAGGGAAGCGATCCGGTCGAGCGGGCGTTCCAGTGAAGACGCCGATTGGCGGCGGGCCTTCGATTCCGGCATTCTCGACCTCGTGAAATCCGGAGATGAGGCCCAAGCAAGGGAGTTGCTCCGCTCGTGTCTGTGATCGTGGTCGGCCTCAATCATCGCACGGCACCGGTGGAACTGCGCGAGCGCGTCGCGGTCCCGTCGTCGCGGATGGTCAAGGCGCTGCACGATCTCTCGAGCCGGGAGCACCTCGCCGAAGTCGTGTTGCTCTCCACCTGTAACCGCACCGAGATCTACGCGCGGTCCACCAAGTTCCACTCCGCGGTCTCCGACGTCCTCGAGTTCCTCGCCGAGCAGGGCAGCGTGCCCCCGGAAGAGTTCTCCGAGCACCTCTACACGTATTACGACGACAGCGCCGTGAGCCACCTGTTCGGCGTCGCCGCCGGTCTCGACTCGATGATCTTGGGCGAGGGCGAGATCCTCGGCCAGGTCCGCGACGCGTGGCAGCTCGCCGAAGCCGAAGGTTCGGCCGGCCAGGCGATGGCCCGCGTGTTCCGCCACGCGATCGAAGTCGGCAAGCGCGTGCGCACCGAAACCGCGATCGGTCGCCGAGCACTCTCGGTGTCGTCGGCCGCGGTCGGCCTGGCCGAGCGCACGATGTTCTCGCTCCGTGGCCGGTCCGTCCTCATCCTCGGTGCGGGCGATGTGGCCGAGGGGTTGGGCCGAGCGCTCATGACCGCTGGAGTCGGTGAGGTCGTGGTTGCGAACCGTACCCATGCCCGGGCCGTGGAGTTGGCCGAACGACTCGGCGGCCGGGCCGTGCCCCTCGGTGAACTGCCCGAGGTGCTCACGCGCGTCGATCTGCTCTTGACGGCGACCGATTCCACCGAGGTCCACGTCGAGCGGGCCGACGTCGAAGCAGTGATGGAACGGCGCGGCGGGGTCCCGCTGCTGATCGTCGATGTCGCGGTCCCTCGCGACGTGGACCCGGGAGCGGCCCAGGTGGCGGGGGTGACGCTGCACGATGTGGACGATCTCCACCAACTCACCGAGGCCGCGCTCGACGTTCGGCGCGGCGAGGTTGTCAACGTCCGCGAGATCATCGGGCACGAACTCGAACGGTTCCAGACCGACCGTGCAGCACGCGAAGTCGCGCCCCTCGTGACGAGCCTGCGGGATCGTGCCGAGTCGGTACGCCAGGCCGAGCTCTCCCGATTCCGAGCCAAAATCGACGCGCTCGATCCCGAGACGCGCAATGCCATCGACGCGCTCACCCAGGGCATCGTCAACAAGCTCCTGCACGAGCCGACCGTCCGGCTGAAAGAAGCTGCCGGTTCGGCCCGCGGCGAGCTGTATTCGGACGCCCTGGCGTCGCTCTTCGACATTCGCGATACCGAGGGATGACCGCGCCGATCCGGATCGCCACGCGAGGCAGCGCGCTGGCGAGGTGGCAAGCCGAACGCGTCATGGACCGTCTCGGTGTCGCCGCCGAACTGGTCATCGTCAGCACCCGCGGTGATCAGGACCGGACGACATCGATCCACGCGCTCGGGGGCACGGGCGTGTTCGTCAAGGAAGTGCAGGACGCCGTCCTCCGCGGCGACGCCGACCTCGCGGTGCACTCGGCGAAGGATCTCCCGGCAACCACTGAACCCGGGCTGACCCTCGTGGCGATTCCGGAACGGGCCGACGTGCGCGACGCGCTCGTCGGCGCCCGCCTCGCCGAGATTGCACCCGGCGGTACGGTCGGCACCGGTTCGGTGCGGAGACGATCGCAGCTCGCGGCGGTCCGCTCCGACCTGCAGTTCGCGGAGCTACGCGGCAACGTACCCACCCGAGTCGAGCAGGCATCGAAGTTCGACGCGATCGTGCTTGCGGTCGCGGCACTCGAACGGTTGGACCTCACCCGACACGTTGCCGAGATCCTCGACGTGTCGGTGATGCTGCCGATGGTCGGCCAAGGCGCGCTGGCCATCGAGTGCCGTGCGGACGATGCCGCCACGATCGGTGCCCTCGTTGCCATCGACGACGCCGACGCCCACCGCTGCGTGCGGGCGGAGCGAGCATTCCTCCGGGCCCTCGGTGGAGGATGCTCGATGCCCTGCGCGGCGTACGCGACGACCACTGCGGAAGGTGTGATGACGATCGACGCGCTCCTGGGTTCCTACGATGGTTCGACGTTGCTGCGGGCCGGCGCGACCGGTGAGGACCCCGAAGCCGTCGGCGCCGATGTTGCGGACACGATCCTCGACGACCTCGGCGGCCGTGCCCTGCTCACGGAGGTTTCGCGATGACCGTGTATCTCGTCGGCGCCGGACCGGGGACCCGGGGTTGTTGACGAGGCGGGGGGCGGAGTTGTTGGCCCGGGCCGATGTCGTGGTCTACGACCGCCTCGCCCACCCGTCGCTCCTCGACCTCGCCCCTGCCCCTGCCGTGCGGATCGATGTCGGCAAGGCGCCCGGGCGGGTCGCGATGGACCAAGACGGCATCAACGCCACTCTCGTCGAACACGGCGCCACCGGCGCGTGCGTCGTTCGCCTCAAGGGTGGCGACCCGTTCGTCTTCGGGCGTGGTGGGGAGGAAGCCGAAGTCCTCATCGAGGCCGGCATTCCGTTCGAAGTCGTTCCGGGCATCACCAGCGCGATCGCGGCGCCGGCCTACGCCGGGATCCCGGTCACCCACCGCGGGCTCTCCACCCACTTCACCGTGGTCACCGGCCATGAAGACCCGGCCAAGGGGTCGACCGACACCGATTGGGCCTCGCTGGCACGGGCCGGGGGCACGCTGATCATCCTCATGGGGGCCGGTCGCTTGGAGGCGATCGTCGATCTCCTGATCGAAAACGGTCGCGATCCCGATACCCCCGTGGCCGCGGTGCGCTGGGGGACCCGACCCGAACAGGCCACGACTCGCGCCACGTTGTCGACGATCACTGCGCTGGGGGTGGCGTCGCCCAGCGCGATCGTCGTCGGGCCGGTCGCGGGGCTCGACCTCACGTGGTTCGAGTCCCGCCCGCTCTTTGGTCGCACGATTGTCGTCACTCGAGCGAGGGAACAGGCGAGCAGCCTTCGAGCGCGACTCGCCGAACTGGGCGCCAGCGTGCTCGAACTTCCCACCATCGAGATCGAACCGCTTCCCGTCGAGCGCCCCGCGCCCGGTCGCTACGCGTGGATCGTCTTCACCTCGGTGAACGCGGTCGACGGCTTTTTCGAGCGCGGCCTGAGGGCCCACGGGCTCGACACCCGCTCGCTGGGTGCGGTGAAGGTCGCCGCCATCGGCCCCGGGACCGCCGACCGCCTCGCGGCCCACGGCGTCGTGCCCGACCTTCTTCCCGAACGGTCGGTGGCCGAGTCGCTGCTCGAGGCGTTCCCGCCCGCCTTGATCGACGACCGGGTCCTGATGCCACGGGCCGAGATCGCTCGAGATGCACTCCCCGCCGGGCTCGAGCGGCTGGGCTACGACGTCGACGTCCTTCCCGTGTACCGCACGGTGACCGCGACGCCGGATGAGGACGACCTCGCGACGCTCCGGTCCGGTGGTGTGGACGCGGTGACCTTCACGTCGGCTTCCACGGTGAACAACTTCTGCGACGCGCTCGGCGAACTGCCCGACCCTGCACCGCTCGTCGTGTCCATCGGTCCGGTCACGAGCGACGCGGCGCGAGCACGCGGTCTCACCGTCGATGTCGAGGCCGGCCCCCACACGATCGACGGTCTGGTCGCGGCGGTGCTGGGCGCACTCGGTGCGCCCGGTGGTCGGTAGCCTGACGCCGTGAGCTTCCCCGATCAACGTCTCCGTCGTCTGCGGCGCACGCCCGCGTTGCGGCGCCTCGTCGCCGAAACCCGGCTCGGGATCGACGATCTCGTCGCCCCGCTCTTCGTCAAGGAGGGAATCGACGAACCGGAGCCGGTCGTATCGATGCCCGGTATCGTCCAGCACACGCCGGCGAGCCTGCGGGCCGAGGTGCGGGCGCTCGGCGCGCTCGGCGTTCCCGGCGTGATCCTGTTCGGTATCCCCGCCCGGAAAGACGCAGAGGGCAGTTCGGCCGATGCGCCCGACGGCGTGGTCCAGCGGGCCATCCGCGACCTGCGCGACGACGTCGGCGACGCCGTGGTGATTATGGCCGACGCCTGCCTCGACGAGTACACCGATCACGGCCACTGCGGGTTGCTCCGGGCCGACGGTTCGGTCGACAACGACGCCACCCTCGACCGGTACGCGTCGATCGCGGTCGCCCAAGCCGAGGCCGGCGTCGACATCGTCGCCCCCAGCGGGATGATGGATGGTCAGGTCGCCGCGATCCGGGGTGCACTCGACGATGCCAACTTCGCCGAGACCGCGATCCTCGCCTACTCCGCCAAGTACGCCTCGGCGCTCTACGGGCCGTTCCGTGATGCCGCCGAGTGCGCGCCGCAGTTCGGCGATCGACGCGGGTACCAGATGCAACCGGGCAACGCACGGGAGGCGCTCGACGAAGCCGCGCTCGATCTGGCCGAGGGTGCCGACATGATCATGGTCAAGCCCGCATTGGCCTACCTCGACATCATCACGTCGCTGCGGAGTTCCTTCGACGTTCCGCTCGCGGCGTATCACGTCAGTGGCGAGTACGCGATGGTGAAGGCTGCCGCCGAACGAGGGTGGATCGACGGTGACGCCGTCGCGCTCGAGCACCTGCTCTCGATCCGCCGCGCCGGCGCCGACTTCATCCTCACCTATTTCGCACGCGAGATCGCCGAGGCCTTGCACCGTGACTGACGACGCGTTGTTGGCGCGCGCCGCGGCTCGTATCCCGGGGGGCGTGAACTCGCCGGTGCGGGCGTTCAACTCGGTCGGAGGATCCCCCTTCTTCGTCGCCTCGGCGTCGGGGGCCGAAATCGTCGACTCCGAGGGCAACCGGTATCTCGATTACGTGCAGTCATGGGGCGCGTCGATTCTCGGCCACGCCAACCCGGCCATCGTCGAGGCGGTCCAACGTGCCGCCGCCGACGGCACGTCCTTTGGCGCTCCGACGGCGCGCGAGGTCGAACTCGCCGAGGCGATCTGCGACCGGGTCCCGAGCGTCGAGAAAGTGCGCCTGGTCTCGAGCGGGACCGAGGCCGCGATGACGGCCATCCGACTCGCTCGCGGCGCGACAGGTCGCCCTGCGATCATCAAGTTCGCGGGCTGCTATCACGGCCACCTCGACGCGATGCTCGTGGCCGCGGGCAGTGGAGTCGCGACGCTCGGGATCCCGGGCTCCGCGGGCGTGACGCCCGGAGCGGTGGCCGACACCGTCGTCGTTCCCTACAACGACATCCCCGCGCTCGACGCCGCATTCATGGCGCACGACGTTGCTGCGGTCATCGTGGAACCGATCGCCGCCAACATGGGCGTGGTGCTCCCGGAACCGGGGTTCCTCGACTATCTGCGAGCCCGCTGCACCGGGGCGAGGAGCACTGCTGATCTTCGACGAAGTCATCACCGGGTTCCGGCTCGGAGTCGGTGGGGCGCAGGTGCGGTTCGGGATCACGCCCGACCTCTCGATCTTCGGCAAAGTGGTGGGCGGCGGGCTCCCGCTGGCCGCCGTCGGCGGGTCGGCCGCGGTGATGGATCACCTGGCGCCCCTCGGACCGGTGTATCAGGCGGGAACCCTCTCGGGGAATCCGCTCGCAACCGCCGCGGGCCTGGCTGCGCTCGCGCAGCTCGATCAGTCGGTCTACGACACGCTCGAGGCCCGCGCCGCTCGATTTTGTACCGGCCTGGCCTCGGTGTTCACTGACGCGGGCATCGACGCGCAGGTGGTCCACGCCGGCACCCTGGCCGGGTGGTTCTTCGCGTCGGCACCGGTCACGAACTATTCGGCGGCCCAGAGCGCCGATCACGATCGCTACGCGCGCTTCTTCCACGGCATGCTCAGCCGGGGGGTGTTCTTTGCGCCGAGTGGCTACGAGACCACGTTCGTGTCCCTGGCCCACACCGACGCCGACATCGACCGCACGCTCGACGTCGCGAGCGAGGTCGGCGCGCAGTTGCGCTGATTACTCCTGCGAGTCGTTGCTGCGCCGGGTGCGGACGCGGTCCATGTAGAACAGCGCGCCGATGAAGCTCAGGAAGAAGAACGCGAGCAGGACGAACGCAAGCCCGCCACCGCCGTTCTCGCCGCCGGCGTCGACGAGTTGACCGTCGGAACAACCGGCGGCGACCAGAACCAGTAGACCGATGACGGCCGAGCGGAAGGTGGGGGCAAGACGATGCATCGCGAGGCTCCTAGACGGTCTCGGGGTCGCGGTCTGCTGCCGCCTTCGTGATGGCCTCGGCCTCGCCGGCGACCCGAGCGGCTTGCTCCTGTAGGTCACGTTCCCGCCAATGCAGGCCGAGGAGGGCAAGACCGAACAGCAGCGACGACGCGAGCAACGTCACGAACGGAGGGACCCGCAGGGATCCGAGGTCACGCTCGAAGACGATGATCTTGCGCGAGTCGTCGGCGCACTGGGGGGTCGGCGGCTTGTCGCCGAAGGGGACTTCGGTGGCCGAGAGGGCCGGGTCGGTCTCACAGATCGTGACGACACCGAACAGCGGCTTGTGCAGGCTCACGTGGATCCAGGGGAACCCACCGCCGGCGGAGACGTCGAGCTGGCTGAAGATCTCGCCGCCGCCGGTCACCTGGTTCTTGGTGACGAGGTACTTCGTCGCGTCCTCGTAGACGGCGTAGGTCCCGCCCGCGCCGGCGAGGGACTCGCCGGTCGACTCGTCCTTGCTGATGATCAGGTTGACATCGACCGCGGCCCTGAGGTTGGTCACTTGGGCTTCGTCGACTTTGCGGCCGCGCTGGTCGATGTCCTGGACCGCGGGGAACTTCGATCGGGCGACATCACCCGACTCGATGGCCTCCACGGCCTTCCATTCCGGGATCCGACCCTTCAGGGTGTTGACCGGTGACGGGTTGGTCAGCCACAGCAGCGAGACCAACACCATCAACCCCGACAGGCCGCCGACGGCGATGAGAAAGCCGAGGCGCGCGCCGGTGTTGCTGGCGAGCAGGATGTAGATCGTCCCGAAGAACAACGCCACCGCGGCGATCACCACGAGGACACCGAGGATGGTCGGGTACCAGAGGGTCCGGTGCTTGAGGCCCTCGCTGGCCAGAACGTTCAGCGCGTACACCATCAGCTCCTAGAGGTTCCGCTCAAACTCGATGATCGCGTTGATCTGGGCGCGAGACAGGATTTCACCGAAGTGCGGCATCGTGCCGGACGAGATGCCGCGCACTCCGTAGGCCTTGTTGGTCTCGGCACCGATCGCGATCCAGTCGTACTGCTTGGTCTTCCCGGTCTCGCCCGGGAACTGGCTCTCGACCGATTCGCCGCGCAGCGATGGTCCGAGCGCTCCACTACCGGCGGGTTCGGGCATGGGCACGAACCCGTTGGCGGGCTCGAGGGTGGACCAACCCTTCGTGTGGCAGCGAGCGCACTGGGTGTTGAACAGCAACTCACCCTGGCTCATCTGGGCGACCTCATCGGCGTACTCACGCGAACGGCGGATGCCTTCATTGGCCGCATCGATCTTGCCTTGGTAGAGCGCCTTCTGGGCCGGCGTCTTGGCCTCGGCCAACTTCTTCTGGGCGTCGGCGAGGTTGGACTGGGCCGTGGCTTCCGACGCGTTGGCGAGGTCCTGGTAGTCCTTGATCTGCTTGTCGGCCCGGGCGCGGGCCTGGGCCGGGGTGATCTGGATGCTGCGGAGGTAGGCAACGATGTCGCTGATGGCCTGATCGTTCTTGGGGCCACCGCCGGCCACGCCCCACGCCGGCATCGGCGTTCCGGGCCGTCCGTACACGAGGATCTGGCTGACCTGCTCGTACTGGGTCACCGGGTCCTCGGTGAAGCGGTAGAAGATGTCGTTCAGCGACGGGACCTTCCACACCTGCTGCACCGGGGTGGCAGTCGGGTCGCCCTGGGCATCCGGCGTGAGCACGAAGTTCGTCGAACCGCCGCCGCCGTCGGACCCGTGGCAGTCGGCGCACAGCAGCGACTTGGCCGAGTCGTAGGCCTCCATGTTCTTGTTCGCGTAGAGCACCGCACCCCGCTCTACCGCCCGCTCCTCGAAGCCCTCGGTCAACTCGTCCTGCCGGCTCGGCTCGAGGAGCCAGTACAGCGGCAGCACGACGGCCACGATGGTGGAGAACAACAGCGCCCACCGGAGCACCTTGGTGAGGTGCGCGTCCTCGAGCACGTCGTCGTCGTAGAAAGGGGTGAGGTTCGCGGCCGGCTTCTCGTCCGGCTCGCGCCGCACCGAGAGCACCTTGGCGCCGATGATCACGACGATCACGAGGACCGCCGCGATGTTGATGAGGATCAGGAGGGTGCGCAGGGTCACAGTGGCCTCTTGAGAGTTCCTGGGAGGTGGGACGACGGTGCGGGCATCACACGCACGGCGGGCCTTCTGCGCCCTGGCCGGTGGTGTCGGTGCCGATCGGCGAGCCGGTGATGGCCGTGCCGGAGGTGTCGATGGTGATCTTGACGCCGGAGACGGTCACGATCCAGTGGTCGAGCCCACGGGGGGCCGGGCCACCGCGCTTCTCACCGACGCGGCTGTACTTCGACCCGTGGCACGGGCACTCGAACCACTGCGAGGTCTGACACCAGGGCACCCGGCAGCCCAGGTGCGGGCACTTCTGGTACAGCCCGACGATGCCTTGTTCCATGCTCGGCACGATGAGTGCGTACTCGTTGATCTTCTTGGCCTTGGGAACGTCGGCCTTGGGGTAGGGCTGGAGGTAGGTGCGAGCGGCGGGGACGTAGAACGGTTCCTTCTTGGAGTCCCAGTAGGCCTGGACGTCAGGGAGCGTGACGCCCGCGTCGATCTTGCCGCCGAATCCGCCGGAGGACTTGGCGTACAGGAAGGCAATGGCCGAGATCCCAAACGTTCCGATGCTCAGAGCCATGGTCTGGATGATCGCCCGGTTGAAGAACTGGCGCCGGCTGACCTGGATCTCTTCGTACTCGGCCGGAGTGAACTCGGCGACACCGACCGAACCGCGGGTGGCGACGCCGCTCGCACCGGCGCGGGTCTCTTCACCGCGGGCTCGGGCGTCGGCGGACGCGTCGTCGCCGAGGGCCAAGCCGGTCCCGGCGTCGGTGGCCTTGGTCTCGGCGGTGAGCTTGCCGGTCACGTTGCCGGACGCGTCGGTGCCGCGGCGGCGGGCCGACGCGAAGACGGTCAGCGCCGCGAGAACGACGATGATCGGGATACCGATGATCAATGCAGTGTCCAACGGGGGATCCTTAGAGCTCGAAGAAGATGCCGTCGTTCCACGGGAACACGAAGTTGAACCCCGCGCCTCGGAAGAACGAACCGATGATCACGAGAACGGCCCAGAACATGAGGAAGATCGTGAAGAGCGAAATCGCGTACTTCCGGTCGTTCGGCTTGTTCGAGGGGTTGGTGTCCACGTACGGAGCGATGATCAGGAGGAACAGGCCCATGCCGGGAACCGTTACTCCGGCCACCATCGGGTGGAACATCGTGAGCAGTTCCTGCAGACCGAGGAAGTACCACGGGGCCTTCGACGGGTTCGGCGTCTGGTTGACATCGGCGAGGCCGAGCAACGGCGCCCGGACGAGGGCGGAGAAGATCAGCAACATCGCCGTGAGTGCCAACGCGGCCGCGAGTTCGACGACGAGCAGGTGCGGCCAGGTGTGCACCTTGTCCTGGGCTTCGGCGCGGGTTTGCTGAATGGATCCCGACTTGACGACGGTCAGCAGGCGCTGCGTGTGACCTCCGGGGCCGGTCCCCGTCGGCGCCGCGATCGGCGCCGCTTTGGTCGCGGTTGCCGTCGCGGTGCCGCCACCCCCGGCGGCCGCGCCACCGGCCATCGCGGCCTTGCGCTTGCGGGCCCGCTCGAGCAGGTGTGCCGGAACACCGCCCTTGTCTTCGGTGATGACACCTTCGTCCGATGCCGCGCTCGGCGGCGACAGGCGCCGCTTCTTCCGCAGTGGCCTCGGCGGGCGTGTCGGCACCAGTGTCGGCCGGCGCGTCGTCGGCCGCTTCGCCGCCGGGCAGGCCCAGGGCTTTACGGCGTTCCGCACTGCGCTTCAGCAGATGTTCGGGGACTTCAGCCATTGGTCAATCCCTCCCCGGCCTAGAGCGGTCCACTGATGCCGCCGTCCTTGCGGACGCGCCAGAAGTGAATCGCCATGAAGATCACGATGATGAACGGGAGCAAGAGCACGTGCAGCGTGTACCACCGCAGCAAGGTGTCGCCCGAGATCTCCTTCGAGCCCAGGAGCGCGTAGCGCATCTGGCTTCCGAAGACCGGGGTGTAGCCCATCATGTTGGTACCGACGGTCACGGCCCACAGCGCCAGCTGGTCCCACGGGAGCAGGTAGCCCGTGAACGAGAGCATCAGGGTCATGACCAGCAAGATGACGCCGATCACCCAGTTGAACTCTCGCGGCGCCTTGTACGCGCCGTGATAGAAGACGCGACTCATGTGCAGGAACACGCTGAGCACCATGAGGTGCGCGCCCCAGCGATGCATGTTGCGCACCAGCGATCCGAACCACACTGCGGTCTCGAGTTGCTGCACGTTGTTCCAGGCCGCGGCTTCGGTCGGCCGGTAGAAGAACATCAGGAAGATGCCGGTGACCGTGAGCAGGATGAACAGGAAGAAGGACAGGCCGCCGAGACACAGCGTGTAGCTGACCTTCACCGCGTGCCGCTTCACCTTCACCGGGTGGAGGTGGTAGAGCACGCTGTTCATGATGACGTAGGACCGGTTCCTCGGGCTGTCGGTATAGCCCTTCCGGAAGATCGACCCGGGTCGAATGATCGAGGTGACGACCTGCGAGTTGCCGACGCGGTCGCCCATCTCCTTGGCGCGTTCGCCCAGCTTCAAGCCGCCGGATTCGCTGCTCCCGTTGCCGTTCGCCATCTAGATCGCTCCGCTCAATCCGCCGCGGGATGTCCGCCGTGGCCGTTCGCTCCCCATGAGCGCCTCTCCTTGCCTAGAACCGGACGCCATAGCTGTAGCCGTGGCGGTTGGTACGGGTGTGTGGGTCGCCGGCGGCGCCCTGATCTGCGAGCTTGCCGAGGATGATGACACCGGTCGGGCATCGGTCCACGCAGAGCGCGCAGCGGGTACACACGTCCTCGTCGACGATGAACGCGACATGGTCGCGAGGATCTTCGCCGGGACGCTCGGTGCCCACCGCCGCATCAATTGCGCCGACGGACACCATGTGAATGCATTTCCAGGGACAGATATCGACGCAGCCCTCGCACATGATGCACTCGGCTTGGTCGATGTGAAGGAATTGCTTGGGCTTGACCGACGCGGTCAGGAAGGACGGGTCGACCTCCTGGAGTACATAGTCGGTGACGAACTCCGGCATCGCCGGGTTCGCGTCGGTCTTCGCCACTGCTAGGCCTTGGCCTTCAAGGGTCGACCGAACCGCGAACGGCCGGCCGGAACGGGTTCGGCGGCGGCGGTCTCTCCCACGGTCGGGCGCTTCTGCCAGAGCACGAACATCGCGATGTTGGCCGCGAAGAACGCGACGTAGATGAGGACGACGAGCGGATCGCGCACGCCGTGCTGCAGGTCGATCGAGAACGGCCAGTTCCAGTTGTTGTTGAACGGGATCTCGGTGGTCGACTTGATCAGGTACCTGTTGGTGGAGAGACCCCAGTACTTGTCCGACACGGTGATGAACTCGTGCGGCACGATCGCGTACATGAGGAGGAACAGGGCGAACGTGTAGACCGCACCGCCCATCGCTTCGGCCCAGGTCGTGTCACGATCGGGCTTGGGCTGGCGCATCTTCCAGATCACGAGTCCGATCATCACGAAGGTGATGATGGTGAACCAGATCAGCCGACCGTTGGGTCGGAAGAAGCCCCAGTCAGGCAGCAAGTTGGGCATGGTGCCGCGCGTCTCCTTCTCGGTTCGGACCGACATCCCCCTCCGATGCCGTACCCGTTCCTCTTCTTCCGGGCGTTTCTCTACCACGCTAGATCGCGGAGGGACACATCCAAGGGTTCGGACGCACACTTCAGCCTTTTCTTTGGCGCGTCGAATCCGCGGCCGCGTGGTGTGCCCCGGAGGTCGTCGGCGTGGGACGATGCCGTCGTGCCCGCGGCGACCTCCTCCGATCGTTCCACTCCCGACCGTGTCGATGTGCTGGTGGTCGGCGCCGGACCCTCGGGTGCGGCCGCGGCCTACTGGCTGGCTGAAGCGGGTCACTCGGTGTTGGCCGTCGAGAAGAAGACCTTCCCGCGGGAGAAGACCTGCGGTGACGGGCTGACACCTCGGGCCGTGCGCCAACTCGTCGACATGGGACTCGGCGCGCCCCTCGAGGATTTCCACCGTTACGACGGGCTGCGCTCGATCGCCCACGGGGTCACCCTGGAGCTGGCCTGGCCCGATCATCCCGATTTTCCCAATTATGGCTATGTGGTGCGGCGGCGGGATCTCGATCAGATGGTCGCCGACCAGGCGGTCAAGGCCGGCGCAACGGTCTGGCAAGGGTCGGAGGCGATCGAGCCGGTCCTCGAGTCCGGATTGGTCACCGGCGCGGTCATTCACCGGAAAGAGTCGGGCACGACCGAGGTGGTGCACGCCAAGTATGTGGTGGTGGCCGATGGGGCGAACTCCCGGTTCGGCCGGGCCCTCGGGACCCAGCGGGACCGGACGTATCCCATGGGGATGGCGATTCGCGGCTATTACACCAGTCCGCTGCATGATGACCCCTGGATCGAGTCGCATCTGGACCTGCGCGACCGCGAGGGCAATCACATGCCGGGCTACGGGTGGATCTTCCCGGTCGGCGACGGGACCGTGAACGTCGGTGCCGGACTGCTCGACACCTTCACCGGATTCAAAGCGGTCAATACCTCCCGGTTGATGGAGGCGTTCGTCGCCATGACCCCGGAACGGTGGGGCATCACCCCGGATACCTCATGTGGTCCGGCCACGGGCGGGCGGCTCCCCACCGGCGGTTCGGTCGTTCCGAAGGTCGGCCCGACCTGGATCGTGGCCGGCGATGCCGCCGGATCGATCAACCCGTTCAACGGCGAAGGCATCGCGTATGCCTACGAGACGGGCCGCATGGTCGCGGAGACGGTCGGCGAGGCGCTGCTCACCGGTGACGGGTTGGCCCTCGCTCGGTACCCGGACCGGCTCGAGGAGGTCTACGGCCTGTATTTCAAGGTGGCCCGGACCTTCGTGAGCATCATCGGGAACCCGGCCATCATGCGAGAACTCACGCGCGTAGGAATGCACTCGCGGAGCCTGATGGAGTGGGTACTGCGGATCATGGCCAACCTGCTCCGACCCGACGAAATCGGACCGGCCGAGGCGGCCTACGCTGCGGTGGAACTCCTCGTACGAGCGTTGCCGGACCCGAGCGGTCCGCGCGCTTTGGGGGTAAGGGAACCAGCGGGTTGATCCGATACGCGGGTGATGGTGGCAATGAATGCTGATCAGTCGCTGCCCGCCGTTGGTCGTCTGATTCTGGTCAACGAGAACCTCGGCGGCCACGCCACCATGCACCTGAACATCTACCGGGCGCTGGCCGAACACCCCGAGCTCGACGTCGTTGCCATCGACGTCCCGCCGCGCACGCTGGCGCGCCGCATTGTCGGCCTCAGGATCCCCGGTCTTGCCCAGATCGACGGCGACCTCGCCTCGGTGCGGGCGCAGTTGGCGCTGTCGACGACGGCGCGTTCGATGTTGCGGAGCGCGATTGCGGCGGGGCCGGTCGGCGCGATTCACGTCTACTCTCAGCACGCTGCGCTGCGGTCCGTCGCGGAACTCCGCGCCTACCCGTCGGTGGTGTCGACGGATGGTTCCGCGGCTCAGAATGCGGTGCAGTTGCCGTTTCGCCATCCCGGACCGGGCACTCCGATGGCGGCTCGCGTCGGTGAGTATTTCGAGGCGAAGGTGTTCGAGGCCGCGACCATTGTGGTCGCGCAATCCGAGTGGTGTGCAGCCGCGATCCGCGATCGGTACCACCTGGGTCCGGATCGGTTGCGAGTGATCCCCTTCGGGATCATCCCGCCGGATCCGGTCGACGTCACGCCGAATGTGGATGGCCTCCCCGAGATCACGTTCACCGGAAACTCGATGGAGCGCAAAGGTGGATGGGCCCTCCTGCGCGCCTTCCGCTCGCGGTTGCGGGGCCGGTGCATTCTCAACCTGGTGACGCCCGAAGCGGTTGATCCCGAGCCGGGCGTGCGCGTCTTTTCCGACGTCCGTCCTGGCGACCAACGCCTGGTCGAGATGCTGGCGCGCTCGGCGGTCTTCGCGCTGCCGAGCGAGATCGACAAGTCGCCGTACTCCGTGCTCGAGGCGATGTTCGCGGGCCTTCCCGTCGTGTCGACCCCCGTCGGGGGAATCCCCGAGATGGTCATCGACGGTGAGAACGGACTGCTCGTTCCTCCGGGTGACGACGTCGCGATCGGGGCGGCAATCGAAAGCCTTCTCGAAGACGACCTGCTTCGGGCGCGCATGGGTCGGGCATCGCGCGAACGGGCGTACGCGCGCTTCGACGCGCGCCACACCACTGCGGATCTCGTGCGAGTGATTGCCGAGGCGGAGGAACGGCACGCGAACTGACCCCCGCGCGGGACTCTGAGGTCGGTCGCCGCCGCGCTATTCGCGACGATCGTCGTCGAGTTCGAGTTGGGATCGCACGGCGGGCGACGGCCGCAGAACACGGGCCGCAGCCGTGAAGAGTTCGGTCACCGTCGGTGCGGGTTTCGCATCGAGTCGGGCCAGGGTCCGAGCCAGCTTGCGGTGTTCGGCGATCGGGAACTGTTCGACGGCGTCGCGGTCGGTTGCTGGATCCGATGCCGTGCCGAGGTGACCGTCGCGAATCCCGAACAGTGTTGCGACGGCGATCGGCGAGCTGTCGAGCCGATCGGCGGCGATGTACGCGACTGCGATGCAGTGCTTACACACCGCGCCGTAGGGGCAGGTACACCGCGCTTTCACTGGGATGCCGTCGAGGAGTTCGCACTCGTCGATCTCCTCGCGCAGCGCGGCCGTCCCGCGCGCCGGGATACCTGCGCTCGGGTCGGTGAGCGCATGTTCGAACGCGTTGATGAGCTTCTGGCGGTGATCGGCCGGAACGTCGAAGGCCAGTGACACCGAGTACGGCTGCGGCGAGGACCCTTGGACGAGCGCGTGTATCCGACCGGGCTCGATCGTCATCGAGATGGTCTGGCCGCTCCGGGCGTACGCCCGGCCCCGGCTGATGAGCCCCTCGTTGGCGCGTTCGAGCATTCGCTTCACGATCTCCGCGCCTACGCCGATCGCGTCGGTGGTGATACGCGTGCCTCGGATCATTCCGCTCGCAGTCAGGCCGCCCTCGACGGGGAGCGCCGGGCCCCAGTCGTCCCACCAACTCATCGCTTCATGCTCCCGTCGCGTCGGCGACGTCGAGAGCGACGAAGTCGGCGAGTTCGTGATCGTCGAGCGACGTGATGAGCGTGTCGGTCGAGGTGATGACCGAACCGGCCAGTGCGCGCTTGGTTTCGATGATGGTCGCGATGCGTTCCTCGATCGTGCCGGGACACACGAGGGTGTGGACGACCACACCCTTGGTCTGGCCGATGCGCCACACCCGGTCGGAGGCTTGATCTTCGACGGCCGGGTTCCACCACCGATCGAAGTGGATGACGTGGTTGGCGCGCACGAGGTTCAACCCGGTGCCGCCGGCGCGCAGTGACACGGCGAGCACGCCGGCGCCGGTTTCGGCCGAGAACTCGTCGACGATCCGGTCACGCCGGGATCGGCCGACCCCGCCGTGGAGAATCGGCACCGGCACGTCCAACGCGTCGGCGAGGTGGGGAGCGAGTCGTTTGAGGAACGTCGCGTACTGGCTGAACACGACCACGGCTTCGTCCTCGGCGAGGATTTCACTCGTGAGTTCGATGAGGCGTTCGAGCTTGCCCGAACGACCTGCCAGTGGGGACGTGTCGCCTTCGATGAGGCTCGCAGGGTGGTTGCAGATCTGTTTCAACTTCGCGATACCCGAGAAGACGTGGAGCCGACGACGTTGCGCGTCCTCGGCTGATGCCACCTCCCCCAACATTGCCGCGGCGGTGGCTTCGTAGAGGGCGACCTGCTCCGTGGTCAGCATGCAGTCGTTGCGGACCACGATGCGCTCGGGAAGCTCGTCGACGATTCCGGGTTCGGCTTTCGTGCGGCGACAGATGAACGCCGCGACCCGGGCGCGAAGGTGGGCCAAGCGAGCTTCGTTGGCGTCGTCGTCCGCAGTGAGCTTGTACTGATCGGCGAAGGACTTCCGCGACGACAGCAGGCCGGGGTTCGCGAACGTCATGATGCTCCACAGTTCGTCGAGGTCGTTCTCCACCGGCGTCCCGGTGGCCGCGATCCGGTGACGCGCCGGCAATGCCCGCGCGGCCTTGGCGGTCGCGGTCTGCGGGTTCTTGATTGCCTGCGCCTCATCGAGCACCACCCGATGCCAGGGGATGTCGCCGAGCCGGGGGTCCCGGCGCATGACGCCGTAACTCGTCAGGACGATGTCGGCCTGGTCGGCGGTGGGAATCGGGTCGCCGCGGAGGCCACCGTGGTGGACGGCGACGCGCAACGATGGTGTGAACCGCTCGGCTTCGCGCACCCAGTTCCCCACCACCGAGGTGGGCGCGACCACCAAGGTCGGTCCGCGATGATCGTGCGCGATGAGCGCGAGCAGCATCGCCGTCTTCCCGAGACCCATGTCGTCGGCCAGGATGCCGCCGAGTTCGTTGCGCTCGAGCCAGACGAGCCAGTCGAGCCCGTCGCGCTGATAGTGCCGGAGCGGGATCATCAAATCGGCCGGTGGCTCGACCTGTTCGGCCGCGGTCGGTGCCCAGGTGCCCCGCAACGCCCGGGCGAGCCAGCTCGACGGGTCGATCTCGATGTCGAGTTCGGTCGATTCGTCGGCCTCCGCTTCGGCGGCGACCTCGAGGACCTCGGCCGCGTCGACCTGGCCGAGCTTGCGGACGAACGCGGCAATGCGGTCGCGTTCGCCGTCGGCCAGGAACGTCCACCGTCCGTCGACCGAGACAAGGTCGTGCGACGAGCGGACGATGGCATCGAGTTCCGCCGAGGAGAGCGGCGCGCCGTCGATCTGCACCTCTCCCGTCAGGACCAGACTCGAGACGTCGAGGCCCGACGGCTGACCTTGCACCTGGAGCCGCCGGGTCGCGGAACGTTTGCGGCCGAGCCCCGCGGGGAGCAACACATTGATGTCGGCCTGATCGAGCTTCGGCGCGGCCCGTTCGATGAGCTCGATGACCTGCGGGATCTCGAGATCGATCGGGCTCATGGGTCGATCCCGCAGGAGTGCCCACGCGCGGCCCGCCGCCGTCCAGTCGTCGTCGATGACCGCGCGCACCGCGGCCTCGGGAACCTCGAACGCAGTCGCGGCAGTCGCGATCGTCGCGTCGTCGTGCGCGTCGATCGGCGTGATGACGGTCGTCGCCCGGCGGGCCTGCAGGCAGGGTACGAGCGCGAATCCCTTGCCCGTGTCGTGGAGCCGGAGCACCACCCGCGCGCCGGCGTATCGTCGGCTCCGCACGCGGTCCGTCCACTGTTGGAGGGCGGCCGTCGGCTTGCGACCGGCCAGTGCCTCGGGCACGTCTCCGATCATCTCGAGCGCGATCGAATGCACGAGCAGCTCGGCGAGTTCTTCGGCCTCCGGATGGCACGCGGCGGCGTGGCCGATGGCGGCGCGCAGCTTGGGTCCCGAGGCGCGATCGGGCGCGGCCGTCCAGCCGGTCGCGACGTTCGGAACCGGGCCCGGCAGGACGTCGCCCGCGTGGACCAGCCGTGTGCATGCGACGAAGAGCTCCAGCAGCGCGCCCAGGGCGGGCGTCACCGGCCACTCCGATTCGAGGATGGCCCGGAAGGTGTGCACCTCTTCGACTGCGACCGCCCACCGGCGCTCGAAGCCGCTCGGCGCGACCCAGAAGGACTTGAAGATCGACCGAGTACCCGGCCCGAAGATCGGCTTGAGTGCGGCGGGGGGCTTCTTCAAGACCTCGTCGGGTTCGGCGACGATCCAGGTCTGACCGTCGTCGATGCGCGCGTCGAGCACGACCGGTACGTCGGTGTTCATCGGGGGCTCGGCGTTGCGATGCGGCGGCTCAAACGCCGGTTGCGTCGCGCCGAACGAGATCGTCGACGCGGAAACTCAGCATCGTCATTGGCGGAAGTGTATTCATCGGACGGGTGTTCGCCCGGGTGGGAGCCCGCGGTGCGGACGCCCGGTCAGGTGGACGGGCCGGCTGACAGGTCGCCCCGGTGCAGGTCGGCCCGGTCGGCGGCGAGGCGTCCACTGGTCCAGCCGAGCGGGTCGCGGCCGCCGCGCAGGCGAGTCATGGTGAGCCGACCGAACTGCGCTTCGACGGCGTCCCGGACCTTGGCATCGCGCGTGGCGAGCACGGGGGTGAGTGAGCACCCGGTGTCGGATTCGGCTTGCATCCGCACCGCGCGGTTGACCTCACCGAGCCGTTCGCCGATGCGGGTCGCGTACGCCATGAGGAACGAGCTGCGAAAGGATCGCGTCGAACCGGGTCGGCGGGTCGAGGCCCGATCGGATTGTTGGAGTGCCGATTGGGCTTGGACCAGTAACGAGGTGAAGAGGATCTCGGTCGCCGCGACATCGCCGGCGAAGCCCACGACCGACGCCAGGGCGTACCGCTTGAGAAACACCGATCGCGCTCCACAGTGTTGGGCCACCGTCTGGAGCAGCAGCACTTTCGCGTCGGCGTAGGGGTTGTCGATCGGCAGGCGGACGGTGGTGGGTGCATCGGGGTTCGACGCGCGCGCGGCGAGCATTGCGATGTCGATCGAGTGCCGGGCCATGAGTTCGTGCGCCTTGGCCGTGAACGCCTCGGCCTCGGCTTCGAACTCGGTCGACTCGGCCTTCGCAAGGAGCGCGCGCACCCGTTCGAGCATCGGTGAATCGAACGAGGTGTACAGATCGATCGGAACGGTGTCGGCGCCGCCGGCCCCGGGCGGCGGAATGAGGATGGGGATCGGCCGGACCTCCCCGAGGGCGTACAGCAGCTTCAACATCGTTTCGACGAACGCGTATCCCGTGGTGGGCTTCCCGGCTTCTCGCACGATCCAATCGGGGTCGGGTCGCGCCGGCACGCCGAGGTCGCGGAGTTGGGCGACCCAGCGCGGGTCGAGCCGGGCCGGATCCCGGTCGGTGTGGTCGTTCGCGATCAGCCCGAGCGCGAGGCGCGCGCCGGTCTTGTTGGTGGCGCGTGCGATCTGGCGGTGGATCTCTGCGGGTTGCCAGCCGCCGGTCCACGCCGCCGCCACGAGCCGGAGCGCAACCCGCTGGACGGCCGGCGCCAGCTGCGATGGCGTGAGGTCGTAGAGGCTGACGGTCGAGGTTGTTCGGCGATCCTGTTGCCCGAAGGGATCGACCAGGAGCGAGAGAAGGGCTTCGATTTCTTCGACCGTCGGCTCGGGCCTCTCGGGCGAGAACTCGCGCACGAACTCCTCATCGACGAGCCGGAGTGGTCGGGTCGGGTCGGTGTTTCCCCCTGGAGTGTGGCCCGAACTTGGATGCCGGTACCGGCGGTGCTTTCCCATTCGCGCACCTTACGAGTCGGGTGTGACCGTCATGGTTGGCGGGCGATGGTTGCGGCTGGACCTGGGTGCCCGCCTCACGCTCGCAGGCCCGCCACGAAGGGTTCGACGCTATCGATCACTGCGTCGGTCGAGATGGGAACCAGGGACGCGAGCGCCATCGCGTGGGCCGCGAGGGCGGGATTGGTCAGGATTTCGGTCTCGGCCACGGTCGCGACGAGCCGCGCCAACTCGCCCGGACCGGCCACGATCGCCGCGGCGAGCGATCCGTCACGGTCGTAGAGATCAACGAGTCGGAACAGGTCGAGCAGGTCCGCCGCTCGCTTGGTGGCGCGCCGCACCGCCGTGGGAAAGCCCAGGGCGTGACTCTTCGCGGCCACGACGCCGGCCACCGTGGCGACCGGCACGGTCAGGACCGGGGACACGCGGGTTGCGAGTTGGGTCGGGACCGCCTGCTCGAACGCCCAGCGGTGACTGATCGCGAACAACTGATCCGCGTCACTGAGCGTGTCGAGGGTCGTCGCCGCGAACGGATGGGTCGAGATGAGGTCGACCTTGACGCCCGCGACTTGGAGCGGGTGGGGTGGCGACGCATGCGCGGCGGCGAGCAGTTCGACCGCCTCGGGCGGTGAGGTCGAGGACGCGGTCACGAGGTCGATGTCGGTGGTTGCGCGGTGATCGTCGCCGGCTGCGGCGACGTGCAGGGTCACGGCGAGCCCGCCCACCAACGCCACGTCCGACATGCCGGGCGTCGCCAGCACCGCCCGCACCGCCTCGAGGAGAAACTCGCTGCCGTCGGGCAGGATCATCACCGGGTCACCAGACACGAGTGAACTCTGTCGCGGCCGGCCGCCATCCCGCGAGGATTTCGCGACCCCGAGTTGGATCCTGCGCCAGGTCGAGGGCGAGGAACACGGGATGCGCGGTGGGGAGGAACTCGGGTGGGACCGGCCGGGGCGGCGGGCGGCGATTGGTACCCACGAGTGGCGTCGGCGCGACGGCGATCACCGCCGTGTGGTCATCCCACGACCCTACGACGAGGGCGCGTTCAGCCCGACGCGCGGAGGCGAGGTCGGGCACCCAGATCCATGGGCGCGAGCCGCTACTCATGACCGGCGCGCCCCACGCGAGTGCGGCAACGTCGCCACCGATGCACCAGCCGTCGTCGTCGGCGCCGGTGCCACCGAGCCGCGCGGCCACCGCGGCCGACGGCACCGTGCGAACGGGTGTCACGCGCGGCGGTTGCCACACCTTGGCCACTGCGTCAAAGAGCTCGGGCACTTGCGGACGACCATCGGATCGGACCAACCCGTACTCGCGGAGCAACAGGCTGGCGGTCCCGACCGCGCCATGCGACATCCCGATGCGGCGGGCGACCTCCCGAATCGACGGCGCTCGCGTCGGGCTGAGGAGCAACGCGGCGGCGTACCCGATGCCGGCCCGGCCGCGGATCGGACCTCCCGAGATCGGCGCGGCGAGACGCCACCCTCCCGGCAAGGGTGCCTGATCACGGTGGGCCGGCCCGGCGCGGAGGACCACGCCGATCGCGTTGCCATGATGGAGCGCCAGCTCCCCTCGCTGATCCAGCCAGCTCCACTGCCGATCGGGGTGGTGCTCATTGTGGTCCGCGAGGAGGTCCTTGGCGTCGGCAGATATCTGTTGGGCCACGATCAAGCAGGCCCCTGACGCGTGGCGGTCGATCAGCGTCCGCGCGCCATCGACCGAGAGCGCATCCCGGGTGACGACCGTCGCCGACCACGCCGAGGCGCCGACCCGGATCGCGACCGAATCGGCACCCTCCCGGCGGAGGTCGATACCCCGGACCGGGGCGGAGATCTGGGTCGCCACCTCGATTGCGTCGTCGAGTCGACGCTGCGAGCGGGTGCTGGTGGTCTGCTCGTTCATGAGTCCGGCACCGGTCCATCACGCGTGATTGATGTCCGATAACAACCGGACACTGGACACCTCATGCTAGGGCGGCGCCGACTCCGGAGGGCGGTTCTTGCCTGGCTGAGGACGATCAACCGGTGTCCGGTAGCGACAGGACAGCACGGACCAGACACCAGACACCAGACTCGCTCGCTTCGGGGGTCGGGACGCGGAACGGCGGCCCGCCTCCTACCAGGCCGCGGGAGGCCGGGCGAGCTGTCGGGCGAGTCGGAATCGGTCGTGCATCGGGCCGATGCAGAAGCGTGGGATCGCGAACAGATCGGTATCGGGTGTGACGCGGCCGAACGAAAACGTGAACCCGGCGCGATAGCCGGCGGCGGCCGCCGCCTCTTCGGTGGCGCGGTCGTGATGACCGGACGGGTACGCGAGGAGGTCGGCATCTCGGGCCGAGCGTGAGAGCAACACGTCTCGAGATGCAACGAGCTCGGCGGTTCGTTCCTGGGCGCTGACGTCGGGCAACGAGACGTGGTGGGCGGTGTGGGATCCGAGAGTGATCAGTCCGGAGGCGGTCAAGGACTCCAGTTCGGTGGCGGTCAGCGTCCGGGCGGCGCCGGGCCAGAACGGTGGGGGGATTCCCAACACGTCGGTGACCACGAAGACCGTGGCCGGCGCGCCCACAGCTTCGAGGATCGACGCGGCCTCGTCGTGCACGCCCACGAGGGCATCGTCGAAGGTGATCGAGACGAGCCCGTCGAGATCGCGTTGCTCGGCCCGCCGATCCACGATTTCGGCCAGGGGCACGATCGTGAACCCCCATTCCCGGACCCATTCCAAGTGCGAGGCCAGCAGCCCGGGAGCAACGTAGTAGTCGGTGCCGTTCGCGGGGTTGGTCCCGATATCGTGGTAGCAGAGCACTGCCGCACCTCGACCCCGGATCGGGAGCGGCCGGCCGAGCCGAGCCAGTCCGGCGGCCGGAAGATCGCGGAGTTTGGTGAGGAGATCGGCCACGCCCCGAGAATACGGGCCGAACCGACCGTCGTCGGATCCTCCGGTCCCGGCGCGGCGACCCCAGTGATCCGCAGCGATACGGCGGCGATCTGCTGCGTCCGCCAGGATCATCGGCGTGATGGTGCTGCTGCTTCCTCCTTCGGAAGGCAAGGTCCAGGACGGCGACGGGCCCGGATGGCAGCCCGATCAGGGTGAGTTCCCACTGCTCGCGCCGCCTCGGCTCCGAGTGGTCAACGCGCTCCGGCGCGCACGGGGCGGGACCGCGAAACAGCTCGGGGCAAGCAGCGAGCTCCTGGCTCGGGCCAAGGCTGCGAACCTGGGTCTCCTCGATTCGCCCACGCTTCCGGCATGGCAACGGTTCAGCGGCGTGGTTTGGGAGGCCCTGGATCCGCCGTCACTCTCGGCGGCGGCTCGCCGTCGGGCCGCGTCGGGTGTCTTGGTCGTCTCGGCCGTCACCGGCGTCTCGGCGTGGGGTGATCCGGTTCCCGATTTTCGGCTGAAACTCTCGGCCTCGATCGCGCCGATCGGGAGGATCGCCTCGTTCTGGCAGGAGCCGCTCTCCCAGACGCTCAACGACCGCCTGGCGGGTCACGTCGTCGTCGATCTCCTTCCCAACGAGCATCGGGCGGCATGGACTCCCGACCCCGAGCGGTACCAACTGATCCGACCCGTCCTGGCCACCCGCGACGGCAAGCCGGCCGGCCACGCCGGGAAGGCCACGAAGGGTCGCCTGGCTCGAGCACTCCTCGACTCGGGTCGTCCGGAACCGTCGCTCGCCGCCTTCGACACCGGCGAGCTCGCGTTGACCATCGAGCGCCTGTGATCACTCGACGGTCGGGTGTCGAAATCGACGCGCACCAATCCCCGACTCACATTGCGGACGCGACCATCCGGTCAGATAGCCTCAGCGCGCCCGGCCGCAGCTGGGTGAACGGCGAGCAACGAGGGGAGTGAACGTGGCGCAGTATCTGCCGATCTTGACGATGGTCATCCTCGTCATCCTGTTCGTGCTCTTGTCCTTCGTCGCGTCCATCCTGCTGGGTGTGCAACGCCCCACCAAGGCGAAGACCGCGCCCTACGAATGCGGGATCGTGCCCGAGGAAGAGCCGGTCGAACGCTTCCCGGTCAAGTTCTATTTGGTCGCGTTGACGTTCATCATCCTCGACGTCGAGATCATCTTCCTCTACCCGTTCACCACGGTGTTCCGGGATCTCGGTGGCTACGGCCTCGCGCTGATGGGTGTGTTCCTGCTCATCCTCATCGTGCCGTTCGCATATTTGTTGAGCGTCGGTGCGCTCGATTGGGGACCGGTCCGCCAGGTTGCGAGCCGAATCGTGCGGCCGGTGTTGCGCGCCGCGGGCATGCCCGACGGTGTTGCCGCCGCCCCGCCGCGCGGGATCGGCGCCGCGCCCGAACACGAGGCTGCCTAGCCCATGGGCCTCGACGCGGTTCCCTACAACTTCCTCACCGGCCGGCTCGAAGACCTCGTGCGTTGGGCGCGACGCAACTCGGTGATGCCGGCCACCTTCGGACTCGCGTGTTGCGCCATCGAGATGATGGCAACCGGTGCCGCGCATTACGACCTCGCGCGATTCGGCATGGAGACATTCCGTGCGAGCCCACGCCAGGCCGATCTCATGATCGTCGCCGGCCGGGTCAGTCAGAAGATGGCGCCGGTGCTCCGCCAGGTCTACGACCAGATGGTCGAACCGAAGTGGGTCATCTCGATGGGCGTCTGCGCGAGCAGCGGCGGAATGTTCAACAACTACGCGATCGTCCAGGGCGTCGACCAGATCGTGCCGGTCGATGTCTACGTGCCCGGGTGTCCTCCGGGCCCCGAGACGCTGCTCCACGGCATCCTCACCCTGCACGAACAGATCAAGACCGGCGAGTTGCTCGCTCGGCGTGAGGCCTCGCCCACCGGTGGCGCGGGCATCGAAATCGCCCAGCAGGACGGCGTCCTCGTCGATCTGCCCACCGTGAAGACGGCGAGCGTCTGAACCGATGGCCGACGACCCAATGACCCCGACCGACGCCGCTCGTGAAGAAGAGCACAAGCCGTCGATCCCTTCCGACGAGGTCGCCGCCGCGATCTGCGGAGCGTTCACGTCCGCGGTGTTCCACGATTCCCACGGCCAAGCCGTGGTGTACCTCGAGCGAGCCGATTGGTTGGCCGCCGCGACGATGCTGCGAGACGACGAAGCGTTCACCTCGTGCATGGATGTCACCGCGGTCGACCACCTCGGTGACGCGGATCGGATCGTCGTGGCGGGGGTGACCCCGGAGCGGTTCGAGGTCGTTGCCAACTTCCTCTCTCACGCTCGTAACCGGCGAGTGCGACTCATCACCCAAGTGCCGCTCGCCGACCCGACGATCGCCAGCATCACCGCGGTCTACCCGGGTATGAACTTCGCCGAGCGTGAGGTGTTCGACCTGTACGGCATCGAGTTCGAGGGTCACCCCGAACTCACTCGCATCCTCATGCCCGACGAGTGGGTCGGTCACCCGCTCCGCAAGGACGACACCCCCGCGCGGGTGCCCGTCACCTTCAAAGGCGACCCGGGGCCCCGATGAGCACGATCGACGTGGAACCCGAGGACGCCGCGGCGGCACTCAACGATGCCATCGAGACCGATGAGTCCGCCGAGGACGCGCCCGTGACCGAGACCCCCGCGCAGATGGAGCAAACGCGGCTCGAGCGTCAGACCGACGAAGGCAGCCAACTCCTCCAGCAAGAATCCGAGATCGTCGTGACCGGCGGGCCGTGGCCCGAGGTCGAGGGCGACAGCCAGACGATGGTCATCAACATGGGTCCGCAACACCCGTCGACCCACGGCGTGTTGCGCATCATGTTGGAACTCGACGGTGAGACCGTCGTGCGGGCGAAGCCGGTGGTCGGCTACCTCCACACCGGGATGGAGAAGACCGGCGAACAACTCACGTACGTGCAGGGGTGCACGAACGTGACCCGGATGGATTACGCGTCGCCGATCGCCAACGAACTGGTGTTCTCGATGGCAGTCGAGCAGTTGCTCGACATCGAAGTGCCCGAGCGGTCCATCTGGATTCGCATGCTGCTTGCCGAGCTCAGCCGGATGGCGAGTCACTTGCTGTTCCAGGCCACCAACGGTATGGACCTCGGGGCCATCTCGATGATGCTCTACGGGTGGCGGGAACGGGAAGAGACCCTGCGCGTCCTCGAGCTGATCACCGGGTTGCGCATGAACCACAACTTCGTGCGGCCCGGCGGCGTGGCGGCCGACCTGCCCGACGGGTGGCAGCTTGCCTGCCTCGAACTGTGCGACACCGTGGAGCGGGGAATCGGCGAGTACGACGAGTTGCTCACCGGCAACCCGATCTGGCTCGAGCGGATGGTCGGCGTCGGGGTCATCACCACCGAGGAGGCGATGGGCCTCGCGGCGTCCGGTCCGATCCTGCGCTCGACGGGCTTCGCGTGGGACCTGCGCAAGACCCAGCCGTACCTGGCCTACGACCAGGTCGACTTCGACGTGATCTACGCCGACAACGGCGACTGCTTCGATCGGTACCGCATCCGGCTGTTCGAGATCGCGGAGTCGATCAAGATCGTCCGGCAGTGTGTGGAGATGATGCCGCCGGGCGACTACCGGATCCAGGACAAGAAGGTGACGCCGCCGCCGCGCGCGCGGATCGACGAGTCGATGGAAGCGCTGATCCACCATTTCAAGCTCTTCACGGAAGGGTTTCGGGTACCGGCCGGCGAGACCTACGCCGCGGTCGAATCGCCTCGCGGTGAGGTGGGTTGCTACATGGTGAGCGACGGGACGGGGAAGCCGATCCGGATGCACGTGCGCGGTCCGTCCTTCTACAACCTCCAGACGATGCAGACGATGATCGAGAACCGCATGGTCGCCGACGGCGTTGCCATCGTGTCGAGCGTCGACCCGATCATGGGCGAGGTCGATCGGTGAACAAGAACGAAGCGGTACGCGCGAACTTCAATCCGACCAATCTCGCGAAGGCCCACGAGATCGTGGCGCAGTACCCGCAGCCGAAGTCGGCGATCCTGCCGCTCGCGCACCTGGCCCAAGATCAGGATGGCTGGCTCAAGCCCGAGGCCATGCGAGAGATCGCCGAACTCGTCAACGAGACGCCGGCCGAGGTGCATGGGACCTGCAGCTTCTACACGATGTTCAAGCGCACTCCGTGCGGCAAGTACGTCGTGAGCGTCTGCACCAACGTGACCTGCCTCGTGCTCGGCGGCCCCGAGATTCTCGAACACCTCGAAGACCGCTACGCCGAGGACCCGGATGTGCACGTCGAAGAAGTCGAGTGTCTCGCCGCGTGCGGCAACGCGCCGTCCATGCAGGTGAACTACGAGTTTCACGAACACCTCAACCCGGAGCTCGCGGCCGCGATCGTCGACGACTACAAGTCCGGTGAGCTGATCGCTCGCGGTGTCTCGGGAGGTCGTCAATGAGCGAGACCGAGACCAACCCGGTGGGCGAGACGCGCCTCATCACGGCCCGGCTGCGCGACCGGCCCGACGACAGCTGGACCATCGAGGGCGCGTTGGCGTCGGGCGCGTACAACGCGTTTCGCCAAGCGCTCACCATGGACGCGGAAGCGATCGGGAAAGAGCAGGTCGCGGCATCGGGTTTGCGCGGCCGCGGCGGCGCGGGATTCCCGGCGGCGACGAAGTGGTCGTTCCTCCCTCCCGACCTCGCGCCGCGCTATCTCGTGGTCAACGGCGACGAGGGCGAGCCGTCCACCTTCAAGGACCGGATGCTCGTCGAGCGCGACCCGCACCAGTTGGTCGAAGGCATCGCCATCGCCGCGTACTCCATCGGGTGCCACCAGGCCTTCATCTATCTCCGCGGCGAGTTCGCGCTGGGGTACGAACGGTTGATGCAGGCCATCGAGGACGCGCACGCGCAGGGCTTCCTCGGCCAGAACATTCAGGGTTCGGGCTTCGACCTCGAGATCGTCGTGCACCGTGGTGCCGGCGCCTACATCTGCGGTGAGGAAACCGCGCTCCTCGAAAGCCTCGAAGGCGAGCGCGGCATGCCCCGCATCCGCCCACCGTTCCCGGCGATCGCCGGCCTCTACGCGAAGCCCACGGTCGTCAACAACGTCGAGACGCTGTCGACGCTCCCGCACATCGTCACGATGGGGGGCGAGAAGTACGCGGAGCTCGGCGTCAACAAGTCGACGGGCACGCGCATCTTCTCGCTGTCCGGTCATGTGAAGCGCCCCGGGAACTACGAAGTCGAAATGGGCATCACCTTCCGTGACCTCATCTTCTCGCCGGAACTCGGCGGCGGTACTCCGAGCGGTCGGCCGGTGAAGTTCTTCATCCCCGGCGGCGCGTCGAGCCAGTGGTTGACCGGTTCGGATGAGCACCTCGACGCCCCGCTCGACATGGACTTCGTGCAGCAGACCTTCGGAGTGATGCTCGGCTCCGGCGCAGTGATGGTCTACGACGACACCGTGAACCCCGCGCTCGTTGCCTGGCGGTTGGCGAAGTTCTTCGCCCACGAGAGCTGTGGCAAGTGCACGCCGTGTCGTGAAGGATCGGGCTGGATCGAGAAAGTGCTGTATCGCATCTCGCACGGCCAGGGCCGGCCCGGCGATCTCGACCTCCTGTTCTCGGTCGGCAACTCCATCTCACCCGGCGTCGTGAACGCCCCGTTCACGCAGACCACGATCTGCCCGCTCGGGCCGTCGGCGGTGTCGGGGGTCGCGAGCCTGCACAAGTACTTCCGCGACGAAGTCGCCGAGATGTGCTCCGGTGGCCGCTCTTCCATCCCGGTGACGGCCGATGCCGGAGCAGGCGCATGACGGGCGCGAGTTCGAGCCCGGGCGCGGAAGAGCTGGTGTCGCTGACGGTCGACGGCACCACGGTGCAGGTCCCCAAGGGCGAACTGCTCATCAAGGCCGCACAGGAACACGGCACCTATATCCCCCGCTTCTGCTGGCACGAGCG
This sequence comes from uncultured Acidimicrobiia bacterium, assembly GCA_963765075.1. Lineage (GTDB taxonomy): Bacteria > Actinomycetota > Acidimicrobiia > IMCC26256 > JAENVU01 > JAENVU01. The sequence goes on along the minus strand of CAVXVA010000003.1, from coordinate 828,634 downwards.
GATGAAGCCGGTGGGCATGTGCCGGATGTGCCTCGTCGAGATCGAAGGTGTGCGCGGCCTGCCGCCGGCGTGCACGACGCCGGTCACCGACGGCATGGTCGTGACGACGATGTCGGAGTCGGTGAAGGCGGCGCAGGACGGAGTCCTCGAGCTGCTCCTCGTGAACCACCCGCTCGACTGCCCGGTCTGTGACCGCGGCGGCGAATGCCCGTTGCAAGACACGACGCTGGCGTTCGGCCCGGGCGAGTCGCGGTTCACCGAAGAGAAGCGGCACTGGGAAAAGCCGATCCCCATTTCGGATCTGGTCCTCCTCGACCGCGAGCGGTGCATTCAGTGCGCGCGCTGCACCCGTTTCGCCGATGAGATCGCCGGCGATCCGTTGATCACGTTCAGCGAGCGCGGCGGCCACACCGAGATCGCGACCTTCCCCGACGACCCGTTCGCGTCGTACTTCTCCGGCAACACGGTGCAGATCTGCCCGGTCGGAGCGCTCACCGCGAAGCCCTACCGATTCAAGGCCCGCCCGTGGGACCTCAGTGCAGTCGAGACGAGCTGCACTACGTGTGCGATGCAGTGTCGAGGCGCGCTGGAGTCCAGCTCCAACCGGTTGGTGCGCCTCCTCGGCGTCGACAGTGACGCGGTGAACCACGGATGGTTGTGCGACAAGGGTCGGTTCGGATACGAGGCCGTTCATCACGAAGACCGCGTGCGTCACCCGATGGTGCGGCGCAACGGCGAGTTGGTCGAGTGTTCGTGGCCCGAGGCGCTCGACGTCGCGGCCGAAGGGCTCCGCAATGCCCTGGCCGGTGGTGGTGCGTCCAGCATCGCGGTGCTCGGTGGCGCTCGGGGTACGAACGAGGATGCCTACGTCTGGGCGCGCTTCGCCAAGGGTGTGCTGCGGACCGACAACGTCGATGCGCAACTCGGTGACGGCCTCCCCGCCGAGGTCGCCCTGGGGCTCGCGCACGCGACGATCTCGGACCTCGACACCGCTCGCGCCGTCGTGGTGCTCGGTACGGATCTCAAGGAAGAAGTCCCCGTGCTCGCGCTGCGCGTCCGGCGCGCGGCGACGGAGTTGGGCGTTCCGCTGATCGAGATGAATGCGACGGCCACGGGTCTCGCGCCCGACGCCACCGCGACCCTGCGATACGTCCCGGGCGAGCAGGCGGAGCTGGTCTCGGCGTTCGTCGCCGCACTCGACGGTTCCGCCAGTGGCGACCCGGAGATCGACGCGGCCGCGGCCGCGTTGGCCGGGCGCGCCGGCGACCTCGTGGTGGTCGTGGGCCGCGGCAATCTCGCCGAACGGGTCGACGCGACCGTCGCCGCGCTCGCGCCGCTGGCCGCGCGGGACGACACGAGGTTCCTCGTGGCCCTCCGCCGCGGGAACATCCGAGGGGCGTTGGATCTCGGCCTCGCTCCCGGCTTCCTGCCCGGGCGGGTCGCGCTCGACGACGGTCGCGACTGGTACGAGGAAGCATGGGGTGCCGTACCGAGCGAGCGCGGTCTCGACGCGCTCGGAATCCTCGATGCGGCTGCCAACGGCGCGATCGACGCACTTGTATTACTCGGTGTGGATCCGCACGACGACTGCCCGGATCGAGACCTCGCCCATCGCGGACTGGTCGGCGCGAAGTTCGTGATCGCCGTCGACGCGTTCCTCACCGACAGTACGCGGGGCGCCGATGTGTTTCTGCCGGTGACCGCGTGGGGCGAGCAAGACGGAACGGTGACCAATCTCGAAGGTCGGGTCCAGCGCGTGGCGCGCAAGGTCTCGGCCGAGGGTACGTCCATGCCGGATTGGCGGATCGCTGCGGAGTTGGCGGTGCGCCTCCGCGAGGACTTCGACCTCGCCACGGCCGACGAAGTGCTCGACGAGATCGCCCGGGTCGCACCGGCGTTCGCATCGGTCGACGCCACCCTGATGCGGCGGGCCCGCGATGGCGTCGTGCTCCCGCGACACGAACACTCCGACGCCCTGGTCCTCGACCGGCTGTCGATCCCGCTGACCGATGCCTCCTGGGAACCGATCGCGCCCGGCCAGGTCGACCCCGAGGCCACCACCGCCGCCGCGACCGACCCGGCCGGCAGCGACGTCGACACCGATGCATCCGACGACGCCAATGACGTTGAGGCCGTCGTCGAGCGCGTGCCGGTCCCGGCGCTCCACGTGTGGGACGGCATCGGTACGACCCCGACCCGCCCGGCTCGAGACGCCTACGCTCTGCGGCTCGTGAGCAGCCGGACCCTCTACGACGATGGCGTGATGACGTCGGCGACACCCGCCTTCGGGGCGCTCGTCCCGGTCGCCGAGTTGCGGGTCAACCCCCACGATCACGACCGCGTCGGGGTCGAAGACGGCGCGGCGGTTCGGGTCACCTCGGCCCGCGGCCAGCTCGATCTGCCGATCCGTTCCGATCGCGGCGTGCCCGCGGGCTCCGCGGTCGTGGTGTGGAATGCACCCGATCGCCCGGCCGGCACCTTGATCGACGCGGGTGCGGTGGTCACCGACGTGCGGGTGGAGTCGATCCGATGAGCGCGTCCCCGTTGAGTCAGGCGCCCGGTTCGGGTGAGGTGCAGTCGTGATCGGCGCCGACCCGCTGCTCAGTCACGGCATCGACCTCGCGGTCGTGCTGATCGTGATCGCGAAGACGCTGGTCGTGTTCGCACTCTTGCTCGTGCTCGTGATGTTCTACATCTGGTTCATGCGCAAGGTCATTGCCGATATGCAGAACCGGATCGGTCCGAACAATGCCGGACCGTGGGGAATCCTCCAGACCCTCGCCGATGGCATCAAGTTCTTCTTCAAGGAACAGTCGATCCCCGATACCGCCGACCGCTGGGTCTTCCGGCTGGCGCCGTACCTATCGGTGCTCCCCGCATTCCTCGCGTTCTCGATCATCCCGATCGGCGGCAAGGTCTCGATCGCCGGTCACCAGACGTACCTGCAACTTGCCGACCCGCCGATCGGCGTGTTGTTCCTGCTGATGATGTCGGGCATCGGGCTGTACGGCGTGATGCTCGCCGGGTGGGCGAGTGGATCGAAGTATCCCCTGCTCGGCTCGGTGCGAGCCTCGGCGCAGTTGCTGTCCTACGAAGCCGCATTCGGTCTGTCGATCGTCGCGGTGCTGCTCCATACCGGCACCTTGAGCACCCGCGGCATCGCGAACGCGCAGGCGTGGACCAACTGGCACTCCTTTGTCACCGACTGGTACTGGAGCGTCGCGATCGTCTCCTTCGTGATCTTCGTGATCGCAGCCGTCGCGGAGACCAACCACCCGCCCTTCGACCTCGTCGAGGCCGAACAAGAACTCGTCGGTGGTTTCCACACCGAATACACCGGCATCCGCTTCGCGATCTTCTTCCTTGCCGAGTTCATGAATGTGATCACGATGTCGGCCATCGCGGTCACCCTGTTCCTCGGCGGTCCCTCCGGCCCCGCACTCGGCTTTCTGCCTACGGCCGGCGTGGTCAATGTCTGGATCATGCCCGTGTTCTGGTTCTTCCTGAAGCTCATGGTGCTGCTCTTCGGCACGGTGTGGCTCCGGGCGTCCTTGCCTCGACTGCGCTACGACCAACTGATGGACCTCGGCTGGAAGTGGCTCATCGAGCTGTCGTTCCTGGCCGTGATGGTCACGGCCGTCGTGGTCGTGGCTCGCGACCAGGGGTGGGATCGCTGGATCGCCGTCCCCGCCGCCTTCGGTGGTGCCCTCGCGATTCTGGGCTTGCTGCGCCTGTGCATGCCCCGCCGCGACGAGACCGTCAGCGAGGTGGCCTGATGGGGATGGCCAAGGGGTTCGGGGTCACGTGGCGGCAGATGTTCCGTCCGCGGCTCACCACGCCGTACCCGGATGAGAAACGACCGAAGCCCGAACGCTTTCACGGTCGGCACGTCCTCAATCGGTACGAGGACGGCATGGAGAAGTGCATCGGGTGCGAGCTGTGCGCGGGTGTCTGCCCGGCGAAGTGCATCTACGTGCGCGGCGCCGACAACCCGCCCGACGCCCCGGTGTCTCCGGGTGAGCGGTACGGGTTCGTCTACGAGATCAACTACCTGCGGTGCATCCACTGCGACCTGTGCGTCGAGGCGTGTCCGACCGAGGCGATCACCGAGACGAAACTCTTCGAGTTCTCGTTCACCAACCGGGAGGACGCGATCTACACGAAGTCCGAGCTGCTCGTCGGTGACGACGGCCGGGCGCGGCGCCAACCGTGGGAGTTGTGGATGGGCGGCGAAGACGACCACACGAGCGCCTGGATGCGCGCCACGGCGCCGAGCGGCGACGTCGATTTCGAAGGTCGGGTCGCATGGAGCGGCGAACTCGGATTCGGCCAACGCCTGCCCGAAGACGGTCAACGCCCACCCGCCTCCGACGAATTCCCGCCCCCGCAGGAGCAGAGTTGATGGAGGCGAACGACCCCCGTGGTCAGACTGTTGTGCCGGTGAGTGAGCCGGGGCCTGAGCGGCCCGCGACGAAGTCGCAGGAGCGGGATTGATGGAGGCGGTTCTCTTCTTCATCTTCGCCGGGCTGGCGCTCGCCGGCGCGTTGGGCGTGGTCCTGATGGCCAACCCGGTGCACTCGGCGCTGTGTCTCGTCGGTGTCCTGATCTCAATCGCCGTGCTGTTCCTCATCCAGGATGCCCAGCTGCTCGCGGCGGTCCAGGTGATCGTGTACGCCGGGGCGATCGTGGTGCTGTTCCTCTTCGTCATCATGTTGTTGGGGGTCGATCGCAGTGAGTCGCTGCGCGATCCGGTCCGCTCGCAGCGACCGATCGCGATCGGCGCCGGGGTGATCTCGGTGGTGGCGCTCGTGGCCCTCGGCAGTCAGCGGTGGGCCACCGGCGAACTCGCGAGCCGTGGGGTGCTGCTCCCGAGGGGCAGCAACAACATCAAGGCCGTCGCCGACAGCTTGTTCACCTCGTTCCTGTGGCCGTTCGAACTCACGGCGGCGCTGCTCGTGGTCGCGGTGATCGGCGGCGTGGTGCTTGCCCGCCGGTCGCACCTTCCGGCCGACGAAGAGCTCCAAGCACTCGAGGAGGACGACGCGTGATCGCGGCCGCCCACCTCAGCGAGGGGTACTACCTGACCTTCGCCGCGATCTTGTTCTGTATCGGCGCGGTCGGACTCTTGGTCCGCCGGAACGTCCTGGTCATGTTCATGTGTGTGGAGCTCATGCTCAACGCGGTGAATGTCACGTTCGTGGCGTTCTCGCGGGCGCTCAACGACATCAGCGGCCAGGCGATCGTGTTCTTCGTGTTGGTGGTCGCGGCGGCTGAGGTGGCCGTTGGGCTCGCGATCATCGTGGCCATTTTCCGACGCCGCCGTAATGGCGCGACCGCCGACGACATCGATCTGTTGCAGGGATAGGCGCCGCTTCGTGAACTCCCGAGATCTCCTCGACTTGGTGTGGCTGGTGCCACTGCTGCCGTTGACCGGCGCGGTGGTGCTATTGCTCGTGGGCAAGCGCATCGGTGATCCGAAGGCCGGCTGGCTTGCGACCGGCGCGATGGCCCTGGCCTTCGTGTGGTCGCTCGTGATGCTGATCGCGATGCTGTCGCTGCCGGCTGCCGAGCGTGCGCACGTGAGCACCGCGTTCACCTGGATGGGTGCCGGCACGTTCCACGTCGACATCGGCTTCCTCGCTGATCCGCTCTCCATCACCTGGATCCTGTTGGTCACCGGCGTCGGATCGTTGATCCACCTGTACGCGATCGGATACATGCACGGCGACGAGCGCTACTCCCGCTTCTTCGCGTACTTCAACCTGTTCGCGACCGCGATGCTCGTGCTGGTGCTCGGCAGCAGCTTCTTGCTCACCTTCCTCGGCTGGGAGGGTGTCGGCCTCTGCTCGTACCTGCTCATCGGGTTCTGGTTCGAGCGGACGCGCGCCTCGAGCGCATCGGTCAAGGCGTTCGTGACCAACCGAGTCGGCGACTTCGGGTTCATGGTCGCGATGTTCTTCATCGTCGGCGCGCTCGGCAGCCTTGATTACTCCGCCATGGCCGAAGGCGCGGGGACGCTGTCGAAGTCGACCGCGACGGCGATCGCGTTGTTGTTGTTCGTCGCGTGTGTGGGCAAGAGCGCCCAGATCGGTCTGCACATCTGGTTGCCCGACGCGATGGAAGGCCCGACGCCCGTCTCCGCCCTGATTCATGCCGCGACCATGGTGACGGCGGGGGTGTACTTGGTGTGCCGGGCGCACCCGTTCTTCGAGCGCAGTGGCGTCGCGATGGATGTCGTCGCGTTGGTCGGCGCGCTCACGGCGTTGATTGCGGGAACCGTCGCATTGGTCCAGCCCGACATCAAACGGGTGCTGGCCTACAGCACCGTGAGTCAACTCGGATACATGTTCTTGGCTGCCGGTGTCGGCGCCTACGCCATCGCCGTGTTCTTCGTGTTGGCCCACGCGTTCTACAAGGCGGCGCTGTTCCTCGGATCGGGGACCGTGATCCACGGTACCGAGGAGACCCAGGACGTCCGGCGAATGGGTGGCCTGCGCAAGTACATGCCCTTCACTGCGGCCGGTTTCGGCATCGCCTGGCTCACCATCGTCGGGCTGCCCCCGTTCTCGGGCTTCTGGGCCAAGGACGGCGTCTTGGCGGCCGCGTTCTACGACCACAGCTACGTGGTGTGGGCGATCGGTCTGCTCGCGGCGTTGCTCACCGGCTTCTACATGACTCGGGAGACGCTGTTGGTGTTTGCCGGGAACGAACGGTTCCGAGCCGACGCGCTCGTCGGCGCGGATCAGGCCGAGGGCGACGATGCGACGACCGTGACCGATCATGGTCATGCCGAGCACGACATCACCGCGTCGCCGACCGTCGATTACGGCATGCCGGTCGCACCGGCCCACATGACCCATGAGCCCCACGAAGGCACCCCGACGATGATCCTGCCGGTGATCGTGCTGGCCGGGTTGGCGATGATCGCGGGCGTCCTCGAACTGCCGTTCCACGGGCTCGAGTTCTTGTCGGAGTGGCTCGAGCCGACCTTCGAGGGTGCCGAGGCCGCGAAGCCGACCTCGTTCCTGTCCGGACTCGGCCTGTCGATGCTGGCCGTGGCCATCGGCGTGACCGGCATTGTGATCGCGTTGCGCTGGTACCGCCGTGGGCTCGACGATCCGGGTGACGATCCGGTCGACCGCAAACTCGGTGCCGCCGGCAGGCTGTTCGGCCACGCCTGGTATTACGACGAAGGGATCGCCGCACTCGTCGGTGGGCCGATCCGGCGGGGCGCGCAGTGGGTCGCCGATGTCTTCGACCAGCAGGTCATCGACGGCGGAGTCAACGGCGTGGCGAAGGTGTTCGGCGCGGCGGGTGCCGGGATGCGCAAGGTACAGACCGGGCTGGTGCGCCAGTACGCGCTCGGCATCGTGCTCGGCATGGTGGCGCTACTGGTCTGGGCACTCTGGCGAGCGGGGATCGGCTGATGCTGCGCGGGTACCCGGTTCTCACGGCGATCGTGTTCACCCCGATGCTGGGTGCGCTCTTGATCCTGCTCACGCCGGCGCGCCGGCCCGAACTGGCTCGCGCCATCGGGTACATGATGTCGATGGCCACCCTCGGCTTCGTCGGTCTGATGCTCTGGGATTTCCAGACCGGCCACGGCGGATTCCAGTACGTGGAGCTGAATCACTGGTTCACCGCGCTCGGCGTCAACTACTCGCTCGGTGTCGACGGGTTCAGCCTGTTCATGGTGGTGGCGACCGCGGTGTTGTTCCCGCTCGGGCTGCTCGGCGCCGCCAAGGTCGATGTTCGGGTGAAGGCCTACGTCTTCTGGTTCTTGCTCCTCGAGGGCGCGATCCTCGGGATTTTCCTGTCCCTGGATCTCATCGAGTTCTTCGTGTTCTGGGAAGTCATGCTCGTCCCGATGTACTTCTTGATCGCGGGCTGGGGCAGCGCGAATCGCAAGTACGCGGCCACGAAGTTCTTCTTGTACACGGCCTCGGGGTCGGCGTTCCTGTTTGCCGCCATCCTCACGCTGGGATTCCTGCACCAGTCGGCGACCGGCACCCTGACCTTCGACTACCAGACGCTCGCGGCCTGGGCGACGGGCGGCATGTCGGAGTCGACCGAACGCTGGCTGTTCCTCGGGTTCATGGTTGCCTTTGCCATCAAGATCCCGCTGTTTCCGTTCCACACGTGGCTGCCCGATGTGCACACCGAAGCCCCGACCGCCGGCTCGGTGGTGCTGGCCGGTGTGATCCTCAAGCTTGGTGCGTATGGCGTGCTGCGGTTCGCGTTCGGTCTGTTCCCGCGTGCGTCCGTGTACTTCGCGCCGCTGTTCCTGACGCTCGCGGTCATCGGCATCATCTACGGCTCGATCGTCGCGGCGATGCAGAAGGACGCCAAGCGCGTCATCGCCTACTCGTCGGTTGCCCACATGGGCTTCATCGTGCTCGGAATGTTCTCGTTGACGCTCCTCGGGCTCGTCGGCGCGTCGTTCACGATGGTGAGCCACCCGCTCACCACGGGCGCGCTCTTCTTCCTCATCGGCATGCTCTACGAACGTCGCCATACCCGCCAGATCGATTCGTTCGGGGGTATCTGGAAGTCGGCACCGAAGCTCAGCGCGTTGTTCCTGATCGCCACCTTCGCCGGCATCGGGCTTCCCGCCTTCTCCGGGTTCGTCGGCGAGTTCCTCTCGTTGTTGGGGACCTTCGCGGCGCACCGCTGGTGGGCGGTCGTCGCCACGGCCGGCGTGATTCTCGGCGCGATCTACATGCTCTGGATGTTCCAACGGGTCTTCACGGGCGTTCCCGAAGGCGACAACGCCACCATGGCCGACATCACCGGCCGGGAAATGCTCGTCGTCGTTCCCTTGCTGGCACTGTCGCTCTTCATCGGGCTGTACCCGAAGCCGGTCCTCGACCGGATCGAGCCGACGGTCCGCTGCACCATCGTCAACTTCGAGAGCAAGGCCGGCGTCGCGTTCGATCGACTGCACGCGAGTGACGCAAAGGGTTGCCGATGATCGCCGCCGCCATCCCTCGCGTCGACTGGATCTCGATCGCCCCCGTCGTTGCGCTGTTCGCTACCGCGATCGTGATCATCCTGTTCATCTCGATCGCTCGCGGCCGAGTGCGGACCTACGAACCGGCGTTGTTCATCGCGGTCGTCGGGCTGGGCCTGACCGCCTACTTCCTCGCCCGACAGTGGAGCGCGGTCATCGACGACGGCCCGGCCGACGCGATGGCCCACATGGTGGCGCTCGACGGCTTCTCGGTCTTCGTCGGTCTGATCGTGGTGATCGCCGCGGTGCTCGTCCTGGGCTTGTCGGCGGACTACCTCGTCGAACGCAAGATCGAGTCGCGACCCGAATACGTCGTGCTGCTCCTGATCTCCACCGCGGGCATGCTGATGATGGCGGGCGCCAACGACCTGATTGTGGTGTTCGTGGCCCTCGAAGTCCTGTCGATTCCGCTCTACGTGCTCGCCGCCTTCGACCGGCGTCGGGCCCGTTCGCTCGAGGCCGGCATCAAGTACTTCGTGTTGGGCGCGTTCTCATCGGCGGTCTTCCTGTACGGCATCGCCCTCACCTACGGAGCGACGGGTACGACATCGTTCGAGGGAATCCAGTCCTTCTTGGCGACACGGCTGCTGGTCGACGAGGGGACACTGCTCGCGGGGCTCGTGCTGCTGCTCGTCGGCTTGGCGTTCAAGGTCGGGGCGGTCCCGTTCCACATGTGGACGCCCGACGTGTACGAAGGCGCGCCGAGCCCGGTCACCGCGTTCATGGCCTCGGCCACGAAGGTCGCGGGGTTCGCCGCCCTCCTGCGGGTGCTCTACACCGCGCTGCCCGCCTACACCGCCGACTGGCGTCAGTTGGTCTTCGTGTTGGCGGTCCTGACCATGCTCGGCGGCAGCATCGGGGCACTGCTCCAGACCGATCTCAAACGACTCCTGGCCTACTCGTCGGTCGCGCACGCCGGTTACATCCTCATCGGAGTCCAGGCCGCCAGTGGTGCGGGCCTGCGATCCGCACTTGTGTACCTCTTCGTCTACGCCTTCATGACGATCGGTACGTTCGCGGTGGTGATCGCCCTCGGTGGTCGAGACGATCTCCACGACATCGCCGATCTGCGATCACTGGGCCGCCGCCGCCCGGTCCTGGCCGCCGGGTTGGCTTTTCTGCTCCTCGCCCAGGCCGGGATCCCGCCGACCGCAGGGTTCATCGCCAAGTTGGGCGTGTTCGAAGCTGCCGCCCAGGCGCACTCGTATGCACTGCTCATCGTGGGTGTGGTCTCGTCGGTGATCGCGGCGTTCTTCTACCTCAAGGTCATCCTCACCATGTACGCGGCCGAAGACGAGGGTGAGACCGTGCCCGAGACCGAAGCAGATTCCACGCCGGTGGGGCTCGCGGTGGCGATGGTGTTGGCCGTGTGCGTCGCCGTGACGATCTGGGTCGGCTTCCTGCCCAGCGTTCTCCTCGACTTCGCTCACGACGCCACCTTCTTGTTGTGATCCCCCCGACTGGCTGACCGCTGACCGCCTGACGTGGCCGTGCTCGACCTCGTCGGGAAATCACTGGGATCGGACCGGCGCTGCGTCAGACTGCGAAAATGGATCACGCCACCCTGGAAGAACTTCTCGCGGCGCTCGACGACATCCGCCGATCTCCCGCCGATGAAGGATCACTCGACCTGATAGTCCGCCGACCCGAGATTGGTGCACGCGAAGTGCTGGATTCGGGCGAACTGGACCGGGCGGAGGGTCTGGTCGGTGATACATGGAACCAGCGGCCGTCTCGGCGATCCGTCGACGGTGGGCCGCACCCCGAGATGCAGCTCAACATCATGAATTCTCGGGCGATTCGCGCCATTGCCCGAGCCGCCGATCGTTGGCCGCTCGCCGGCGATCAGCTGTACGTCGATCTGGATCTGAGCGAGACCAATCTTCCCGCCGGCACCCGATTGGCGATCGGATCCGCGGTGATCGAGGTCACCGCCCAACCCCACACGGGCTGTGCGCAGTTCAGCCAGCGGTTCGGCGAAGGCGCTCGGAAGTTCGTGAACTCCGATGGCGGCCGCGAGGTCCGGGCCCGCGGGATCAACGCCTCGGTGGTGAGCCCGGGAGTGATCACCCGCGGCGACTCGATCCGGAAGGTCTGAGCCGGCGGAAATAGGTGCCGCCACGGTTTGAGGCTACGGAAATGGCCAGACCTATACTCGCCCGGTTTCCAGCGTTTGGGTTGAGGGGCCGTACGCGTGACTGACTATTACCGGGAGTATCTCGCGGTCGCTGTGCTGATCGGCGCGGGGCTGGCGATGGTGGGCGGCATGCTGGGCCTGGGCAAGCTGATCCGCCCGACCCGACCCCAGCCCCAGAAGTACATCACCTACGAAGCGGGTTCTGACCCGGTCGGCGGTTGGGGTCAGTCCAACGTCCGGTACTACGTCTATGCGCTGCTCTTCGTCATGTTCGACGTCGAAGCCGTCTTCATCTTTCCCTGGGCGGTGCGACTCGAGACGCTCGGCGTCCAGGCGCTGATCTCGATGATCGTGTTCATCGTGATTCTGACGCTCGGCCTGGTCTACGCGTGGCGAAAGGGAGTGCTGCGGTGGGCCTAGTGGAGAAGGGTGTCTTCGGGAAGAAGCCGCTCAAGCCGGTGACCTGGCTCCTGAATTACAGCCGCAAGTACAGCCTCTGGATGTTCCAGTGGGGGCTGGCCTGTTGCGCGATCGAGATGGGGGCCGCACTGGCGAGCCCCCGCTACGACATGATGCGCCTCGGGGTCATCCCCTTCCCGGCCTCACCCCGCCAGGCCGACCTCGTCGTCATCTCGGGCACCGTCACCGACAAAATGGCGCCGGCGATCCGACGGCTCTACGAGCAGATGCCGGACCCGAAGTACGTGATCTCGATGGGTTCGTGCGCGAACTGCGGCGGTCCCTACTGGGACTCCTACTCGGTGACCAAGGGCGTCGATCAGGTCATCCCGGTCGACATCTACATCCCCGGGTGCCCACCGCGGCCCGAGGCGCTCCTCGAAGCCGTGGTCATGCTGCAGGAGCGGATCCAGAACGAAGGTCTCGGCAACGACCAACTCGCGCAGCGGTGGCGGGGCGAGCCGATCGTTGTCGACAACGCCTACACGGCCGCGCGGGTCTGAGCACGATGGCCGACGAGACCCCCGAGATCGACCCGGCGGTCGCCGCTTTGTTCGAACGCTTCGAAGCGGCCCTCGGCGACGGCGTGGTCGACCACGCGGAGTCGTTCGGCACGCTGGTGGTTCGGGTCACCCCCGACGCGTGGAAGCGTTCGGCGGAGGTCGCGCGCGCCGACCTCGACTGCGATTACCTGTCCTTCGTCTCCGGGATCGACTGGATGCCGGCACCCAAGGCCGCCGGCGACGACGGTGGCGACACCTCCGCGCCGGTGCAACCCGACACGATGACCTTCGGCGTGACCGGCTCCGAGGGACGGTTCCAGGTGTTCGCGCACGTGCAGTCCACCAGCCGTCACTGGGGAGTCACGATCAAGACCGATGTCTCCGAAACCGCGCCGGCCGTCGACAGCTGGGTGTCGATCTATCCGGGCGCCGACTGGCACGAGCGCGAGTGCTGGGAGATGTACGGCATCGACTTCCCCGGCCACCCGAAGATTCGCCGGCTCTACCTTCCCGCCGAGTTCGAAGGGAACCCGTTGCGGAAGGATTTCGCGCTCCTCGCGCGGGAAGTGAAGCCCTGGCCCGGGCTCGTCGACGTCGAACCGATGCCCGGCGATGACACCGCGGAAGGCGGTGAGTCGTGACCTCCACCGAGACCCCGGGGTTCGAGGTCGACCCGGCGCTGTATTCGAACCTGGCTGGATCGCAGGTCAACGTCGAACTCGACACCGGCGACATGATCCTGAACATGGGTCCGCAGCACCCGGCCACCCACGGCACGCTCCGACTCGTGGTGCGCCTCGACGGTGAGCGCGTGGTCGCCGCCGACCCGGTCATCGGCTACATGCACCGCGGGTACGAGAAGCTGAGCGAGTTCCGGACCTATCCGCAGATCACGACGCTGATCAACCGCATCGACTGGCTGTCGAGCTTCGCCAACGAAGTGCCCTTCGTCGACGGCGCCGAACGGCTGATGGGCATCGAAGCGCCGCCGCGCGCGCAATGGATCCGCACGATCCTCACCGAGCTCTCCCGGATCGCGACGATCTATCTCTTCCTCGGGGAGATGGGTCTCCAGGTCGGTGCCCTCACCCCCGCGTTCTGGGGCTTCCGCGACCGTGAGTTGGTGCTCAACCTCATCGAGTCGGCGACCGGCGGCCGGTTCCACCCGAACTTCAACCGCATCGGCGGCCTCAAGGACGACCTGCCGTGGGGTTGGATCGCCGAGTGTCGCTCCACGATGGACAAGATCCTCCGTGGCTGTGACGACTTCGAAGACGTGCTCGTCGGCAACGAGATCTTCGAGGCCCGAACGCGCGGCATCGGCATCATCCCCGGTGAGCTGGGCGCGGCCTACGGCGTGTCGGGCGCGAACCTGCGAGCGTCCGGTGTCGACTGGGACCTCCGGCGCGACGGCAAGCCGTACCTCGCGTATCCCGAACTCGACTTCAAAGTCTGGACCCACGCCGACGGCGACTCGTTCGCCCGGTACTGGGTGCGCCTCCAGGAGACCCGGGAAGCCGTGCGGATGGTCATCCAACTGCTCGACGGTCTCCCCGAAGGCCCCATCATGGCGAAGGTGCCGCGCATCATCAAGGTGCCCGAAGGCGAGGTCTGGGTCGAGACCGAGAACCCGCTCGGCCAGATGGGGTACTACATCGTCTCCAAGGGGGCGACGGGTCCGTTCCGGGTGAAGATCCGGTCGGCGTCGTTCTCCAACGTCTCGATCCTCCCGTGGCTCCTGCGCGGCGCCTACGTTCCCGATGTCGTGACCATCCTCGCCAGTCTGTACTTCATTCTCGGGGACATCGACCGCTGATGGATCTCTTGGCGCTCGAAATCGGGTGGGGGACGACCCTCGCGATCAAGACCTTGCTGGTCCTCATGGTGATCCCGCTCGGCGCGTTGATCCTGGGCTACACGTTCTTGCTCAAGATGATGAGCCACATGCAGAGCCGGCTCGGCCCGATGGATCCCGGCGGATTCCACGGCTGGTTCCAGCTCGTCGGCGACGGCCTCAAGTTCCTCCAAAAAGAGGACATCATGCCGGCCGACTCGGATCGTCGCGTCTTCGCGATGGCCCCGGCGATCGTCGTCATCTCGACGTTCCTGATCTTCCTCGTGGTGCCGACCGGACCCCGACTGATCGTCAAGGACCTCGACGTCGGGGTGTTCTACGCCCTGGCGGTGTCGAGCTTGTCGGTGGTTGGTGTGCTGATGGCCGGGTGGGCCAGCGCGAACAAGTTCGCGTTGATCGGAGCGTTGCGGGCCGCCGCGCAGTTGATCGCGTACGAACTACCGCTGCTGCTCGCAGTCGTGGGCGTGGTGATCCAGGCCGGCACGATGAGCCTGCAGGGCATCATCAGCGCCCAGGTCGACGGCTCGATCTTCGGGTTCTCCGGTCTGGGCAACCCCTTCATCCTCACGCAGTTCATCGGGTTCTTCCTGTTCCTGATCGCAGCCCAGGCCGAACTCACCCAGACGCCGTTCGACATGCCCGTCGCCGAATCCGAACTCGTCGCCGGGTACATGGTCGAGTACTCCGGATTCCGGTTCCTGTTCTTCTTCATCGGCGAGTTCGGCACCGCGTTCGCGTTCGCGGCGCTGGCGGCGACCATGTATCTCGGCGGCTGGGCGATCCCCGGTGTCACCGGTGGCGTGGCCGACCTCCTCGGTCCGCTGGTGTTGTTCGTCAAGCTCATGGCCGTCGCCTTCCTGATGTTCTGGGTGCGCTTTACCTACCCCCGTTTGCGGGAAGACCAACTCCAGGCGATCGCGTGGAAGTACCTGATTCCGATCGGCCTGCTCAACATCATCGTGACGGCGATCATCAAGGTGGCCGTCTGATGCCCAAGTTCTCGAAGCCCAAGCTCCCGGGTGTGATCAGCGGGCTCGCCGTCACGTTCCGCACCATGACCGAGGGTGCGGTCACGGTGCAGTACCCCCACGAGCGTGAAGACCCGGCGCCGCGCGCGCGGGGCGTCATCGCGCTCAAGGAAGAGAACTGCACGGCCTGCATGCTCTGTGGCCGCAGCTGCCCCGACTGGTGCATCTACATCGAAGGCCACAAGGAGCTGGCACCCCCGCGCCGCGAGGGTGGCAAGCCGCGCAGCGTCAACATCCTCGACCGGTTCGACATCGATTACGGCCTCTGCATGTACTGCGGGATCTGCGTCGAGGTCTGTCCGTTCGACGCGTTGTTCTGGAGCCCGGAGTTCGAGTACTCCGAGCCGCGCATCTCGGACCTCTTGCACGACAAGAACCGCCTCGGCGAGTGGATGGAATCCGTCCCCGAGCCCGAACCCCTGGAACTCGGCGCCGTCGTCAAGGGGAAGAAGTAGAGATGGTCGTGCAGAACATCTTCTTCTGGGTGCTGGCCGTCGCGATGGTGCTCGGCGCGCTCGGGGTGGTGCGCACGAAGAACGTCGTCCACGCGGCGCTGTATCTGGTGGTCGTGATGGCGGGCGCCGCCGCTCAGTACATCCTGCTTGCCGCCGAGTTCGTCGCCTGGGTGCAGGTGCTGATCTACATCGGTGCGGTGATCATCCTGTTCCTCTTCGGCATCATGCTCACGCGGGCACCGATGGGCGGCGACACCCAACTCGACAACGACCAGCGGTGGCCCGCCGCCGTCGTGAGCGTCTTCCTCGCCGGGGTCCTCGGCACGCTCCTGATCGATGCGTTCGGGAAGAAGGAGATCGTCATCAGTGGCGCCAAGGGCGATCAGCTCTTGGAGGTCGGCAAGGCCGCCAACCTGGGGGATTCGATCTTCACTGCGTACGTCGTCCCGTTCGAGGTCGTCTCGATCCTGTTGCTCGCCGCGCTGGTCGGCGCCGTCGTGATCGCGCGGAGGGACTGACGTGATTCTCAACCAGTTCCTGGTCCTCGCCGCGATCCTGTTCTGCATCGGCGTCTACGGCGTGCTCGCTCGCCGCAACGGCGTGCTCGTGCTCATGAGCGTCGAGTTGATGCTCAACGCGGTGAACATCAACCTCATCGCCTTCTCGGCCTACCTCCGGATCGCGGCCGGCAACGTGTTCGCCCTCTTCGTCATCACGATCGCCGCCGCCGAAGTCGGCGTCGGGCTGGCCATCGTGCTGCTGATCTACCGCAACCTGCACAGCCCCGATCTCGACAACCTCGAACAGTTGAAGGGGTAACGGCCGCCGTGTTCTTCCTCGACCATGCTTGGATCATCCCGGTCATCCCGGTGGTGTCCTTCCTGCTGATCCTGTTCTTCGGCAAGAAGATGCCGAAGGGTGGTTCCGAGATCGGGATCACCGCGCTGACCGCCACGTTCCTGATGGCCTGCGCGAGCGCGGTGCAGTGGTTCCAGCGCATCGAGGACGCGACCCACACCTCGGGCGGCGAGGCGGTCAAGGCGTTCGGCAAGGGGCTGTTCGCCGCTGGCGGCGAGCAGCTCGCGATCGTCCAGCCCGTGATCCACGAGGCCACCTGGTGGCGCAACGGTTCGCTCGAGTTCTCGGTCGGCACGCGGATCGACGGTCTCGCAGTGATGATGCTCTTCGTCGTCACCTTGATCTCGTTGCTCGTGCACATCTATTCCACCGCGTACATGCACGACGACGTGCGCTTCACCCACTACTACGCGGCGCTCAGCCTCTTCACCGCCTCGATGCTCACGCTGGTGGTCGCCTCGAACACCTTGCAGCTGCTCGTCGGTTGGGAGCTCGTCGGGCTCTGCTCGTTCATGCTCATCGGGCATTGGTGGGAAGAGAAAGCGAACACCAACGCCGCGTTGAAGGCGTTTCTCACGACGCGCACTGGTGACATCGGCCTGATGATCGGCGTGATCGTCACCTTCTTTGCCGCCGGTCAGACCTTCGACATCGGCAAGATCAACGAGGCTGCCCTCGGCGGAATCGGCGGTCACACGGTGTGGCTCGTGGGTGCGTCGTGTTTGCTGATGGGCATCGTCGGCAAGAGCGGTCAGTTCCCGCTGCACACCTGGCTACCGGACGCCATGGCCGGCCCCACGCCGGTGTCGGCGCTGATCCACGCGGCCACCATGGTGGTCGCCGGCGTGTACCTCGGCGCTCGGGTCTACGGCGTGTTCTGGCAGGGGTTCTCGATCCACGATGGCGGTATCAACCCGATGGCCGTGATCGGTGGGATCACGATCCTGATCGGTGCCGCGCTCGCCTTCGTGCAGGACGACATCAAGAAGGTCCTCGCGTATTCCACCATCAGCCAGCTCGGGTACATGGTGATGGGCCTGGGTGTCGGTGCCTGGGTCGGGGCGGTCTTTCACCTGTTCACGCACGCCTTCTTCAAGGCGCTCCTCTTTCTGGGCGCCGGCTCGGTGAGCCACTCCGGTTCGCATCACTCCTTCGACATGAAGAAGGACATGGGCGGGCTGCGAAAAACGATGCCGGTCACGTTCTGGACCTTCATGGTCGGCTCGCTCGCGTTGGCCGGAATCTTCCCGCTTGCCGGCTTCTGGTCCAAGGACGAGATTCTCGCGACCGCCGGCCAGCACGGCTACGCGCTCTTCACGGTCGTCGGGCTCATCGGTGCCCTGATGACTGCGGCCTACATGACTCGGTGCGTGTATCTCACCTTCTTCGGCGAATACCGCGGTCATCATCACCCGCACGAGTCGCCGAAGGCCATCACGATCCCGCTCATCATCCTGGCAGTCTTCAGTGTGCTCGCCGGCTGGGCCAACGCCGTGCCGATCGAGATCGAGAAGTTCAAGGAGTACATCGAGCCTCGGGTTGCGTTCCCCGAGGACATCTTCCATCCGTTCTTCGACTACGGGCTGGCCGCATTGTCAGTGGGTTTGGCGTTGACCGCCATTGGTGTGGGGGTCGCGTTCTGGCTCGGTCGTCGCGAGGTGAGAATGTTCAAGGGTCTCACCGACCGCAGCCCGGCGTTCAAGGCCGGTCATACCTTCCTCGTCAACAAGTACTACCTCGACCATTTGTACGAGGACGTCATCGTCGCCGGGATCAAGGGTCCGATCGGGCGCGCGGCGTATTGGGTCAACATGAATGTCATCGACGGCGTCGTCAACGGCGTCGGCAAGGGCGTGACCGTGCTCGGTCGCGTGGTGTACCGCAACGTCGACCAGCTTGTGGTCGACGGTGCGGTGAATGGAATCGCACGGGAAACGGATCGCGCCGGTGGCGCCCTGCGTCCTTTGCAGTCGGGTCGCGTGCAGCGCTATGCGCTCATGCTGTTTGCCGCGGTCGGGCTCATCGCCCTCGCGCTCGCCATCTTCGGTTAAGGGAAGACGAGAATGAACTGGTTCCATGATTGGGCGTTGACGCTGGCGATCTTCTTGCCGGCCGTGGGGCTCGGGATCTTGTTGATCCTGCCCAAGGCGGAAGAGCAGCTCGCCAAGGTGGTGGCGTTGGGCACGAGCTTGGTCACGCTCGCGGTCGGCATCGGCATCCTCGCGGAGTTCGACTACGACAAGGCCGGCAAGCTCCAGTTCGGAGTCAACAAGGCCTGGATCTCGGTCATCGAGGCGCGTTACCACCTCGGCCTCGACGGCATCGCGCTCCCGATGCTCATCCTCTCGATGTTCATCACGGTGCTGTGCATCATCTACTCCTGGAACCACTTCCCCGAGCCGCACAACCCCAAGGGCTTCCTCGCGCTGATCCTGCTCCTCGAGGTCGGTATGAACGGCACGTTCCTTGCCGAAGATCTGATCCTCTTCTTCATCTTCTTCGAGATCGTGCTGCTCCCGATGTTCTTCATGATCGGCGTCTGGGGCGGACCCAATCGCGAGTACGCGTCGATCAAGTTCTTCCTCTTCACACTGTTTGGTTCGGCGTTGATGCTCCTGGGCTTCTTGGCGCTCTACTTCATCGCGGGGACCTTCCAGATCCCGGAACTGACGCGCCAAGCCGGCAGTCAGATCGTCGGGTCGACCCAGACGTTGATCTTCGGCGGGCTGTTCCTCGGCTTCGCGATCAAGGTGCCGATGTTCCCGTTCCATACGTGGCTACCGGACGCGCACACGGAGGCGCCGACGGTCGGTTCGGTGTTGCTGGCCGCGATCCTGCTGAAGCTGGGAACCTACGGTTTCATTCGGATCGCGCTGCCCGCGTTGCCTCATGCCGCCCACGTCTGGGCACCGTGGATCGGGGCCCTTGCGGTCATCGGCATCATCTACGGCGCGCTGTGTTGTCTGGCCCAGACCGACATGAAACGGCTCATCGCCTTCTCGTCGGTCGCCCACATGGGCTTCGTGATGCTCGGCATCGCGACGCTCACCGACTTCGGCCTCAACGCCGCGATCTTCGGAATGGTCGCCCACGGTCTCATCACCGGCATGCTCTTCTTCCTTGCCGGCTCGGTGCAGCACACCTACGGCACCCGCCAGATGAGCCGGTTGGGCGGTCTGTTGAAACAGGCACCGAAGATGGGCTGGATTCTCGGCTTCTGCGCCATGGCCTCACTGGGCCTACCCGGTCTGGCCGGATTCTGGGGCGAGTTCCCCGCCGTACTCTCGGCCTACCAACCGGCGGCCGGACTCTCCGAGGGCCTGTTCCGCGGCTTCATGGTCGTCGCCGCGATCGGCACCGTGCTCGCCGCGGGCTACCTGCTCTGGATGTATCAACGAGTCGCGTTCGGCGAACCGAAGGAAGAGTTTGCGGAGGCCCACATCCACGACGTCGGCATCTTCGAGTGGATCGCGTGGACGCCGATCCTGCTGGTGATCGTGGCTCTCGGTGTCTACCCGGACGCGATCTTTTCCCTGACCAACGACGGCGTGCACCACATCACCTCCGCCATCGCCCGCGGGTTCAAGGGATAACGCTTCATGAACCCGGGTTGGGATTTCCACGCGAGTGCGCCGCTGATCATCATCAGCGCCACGATCGTCGCGGTGCTGATTGCCGATTTCTTCTTCGAATATCGAGGCCGGTTCCGCACGCAACAGATCGCGTCGCTGGGTGTGCTCGCGGCGATGATCCCGATTATCACCCTCGCCGTCGATGGTGGCACGCGCAGCATGTTCAGCGGCGGGTTCGTCGTCGACCCCTACTCGGTCGTGTTCCAGGGCTTCTTCCTCGCGGCGGCATACGTCACAATGCTGCTCTCGGTCGACTACATCGGCGACGGCGACTACTACCAGGGCGAGTTCTACGTTCTACTGCTCACGTCGCTCCTCGGCATGTTGGTGATGTCGAGCAGCCGTGACCTGATCTCGATCTTCGTTGCCCTCGAGACGATCTCGATCCCCACGTTCGTGCTCGCCGGCTGGCGCAAGCACGATCCGAAGTCCAACGAAGCCGCAATCAAGTACTACCTGATCGGCGTGATGTCTTCGGCCGTGATGCTCTACGGCATGTCGCTGGTGTTCGGCCTCACCGGGTCCACGCTTCTGAGCGACATCGCCGACAAAGTGGGCACGCTCGATTCGCCGCTGCTGATCGTGGCGGGCTTCCTCACCATTGTGGGTTTCGCGTTCAAGGTCAGCGCGGTGCCGTTCCACTTCTGGTCGCCCGACACCTACGAAGGCGCGCCCACCCCGGTGACGGCGTTCTTGTCGGTGGCGTCGAAGGCCGGCGGATTCGTCGCCTTGCTGTCGGTCGTCTTCTTCGGCTTCTTTCCGAATGCCAACATGTGGCAACCCGTCCTCTGGGGTCTCGCCGCCGCATCGATGCTCCTCGGCAACCTGGTGGCGCTGCGCCAGACCAACATCGTCCGGATGCTGGCGTACTCGTCGGTGGCCCAGGGCGGATTCATCCTGGTGCCGTTTGCCGTCGCCGCCGACGGCGGAGCCGCGATCTCGTCGATCCAGTCGGTCGTGGTCTACATCCTCATCTACGGCGCAATGAACCTCGGCGCGTTCGCGATCGTGATCGCGCTCGCGCGCCGGACCCGCAGCGCTGAGATCACCAGCTTCGCCGGCCTGGGCCAGTACGCCCCGGGGATGGCCGTGATGATGTCGATCTTCCTGTTCTCCCTCGCGGGCGTCCCACCGTTCGCGGGCTGGTTCGCCAAGTTCACGATGTTCCGGGCGGCCCTCGATGCCAACACGCCGGCCGCGACCGTCCTCGGCGCCCTGGCCGCGGTGAGTTCGGTCATTGCGTTCTTCTATTACGCGCGGGTGGCTCGGGAGATGTGGTTCCACGAGCCGCCCGAAGGTGCGGATGTCCACCCGATCCGGACTCCGGTCGCGCTCAATGCCGCGGTTGTGATCTGCACCGCGATCGTGGTGGCTGTCGGGGTGTACCCGCAGATGTTCGCTCGCCTGGGTGATCTGGCCGCCGGCGGGTAACGCTCCAACGGTGGGGGTTCCGGGCGGGCCGAGTTCATCCGCGCGCTTGCTGATCGTCGAGCGCATTCATCGCGAAGGCCCCATTCGATTCCGCGCGTTCGTCGACGCCGCGCTCTACGGGCCTGGAGGCTTCTTCACCTCCGGCGGTGGTCCGGGCCGCAGTGGGCGCGACTTCATCACGAGTCCCGAGGTCGGCCCGTTGTTCGGCGCTTGCGTCGCTCGGTTCCTCGATCGCGAGTGGGAGCGCCTCGGTCGTCCCGATCCCTTCGTGGTGGTCGAGGCGGGTGCCGGGAACGGTCGACTCGCCCGTGAGGTTCTGCGGGCCGACCCCGCGTGCGCGCCCGCGCTGCATCTCGTGTTGGTCGAGCGCAGTGCCGCGCTCCGGGAGGAGCAGGCCGAGCGATTGCCGCTCGAGCCGTTCGCCGACGCACTCGGTCCGGCGGCGGTCGTCGATCCGGGCGAGGCCCCCGAGTTGGTGGGCGGCCTCGGCCCGGTGGTGAGTTCGCTCGACGCGATGCCGGCACGGACGATCGACGGCGTGATTCTCGCCAACGAACTGCTCGACAACCTTGCGTTCGACATGGTGGAGCGCACCGCATCGGGGTGGGACGAGGTCCGGGTCGGGCTGGACTCCCACGACCAGTTCGTCGAGGTGCTGGTCCCGGCCCCGCCCGACCTGGTCGAGTGGGTCGCGTCCGTCGACGCACCGGTGGGCACTCGGCTCCCGGTCCCTCTCGCGGTGGGCGAGTGGATCGTGGCCGCCGCCGCCATTCTGCGGCGGGGCTCGATGGTGTTCCTCGACTATTTCCAACCGTGGTCCGAACTCGTCGAACGCGCGCCGGGCTGGCTCCGCACCTACGCCGGCCACACCCGGGGCTCGGACCCGCTCGCCGATCCGGGGGGCCGAGACATCACGATCGACGTGCCCGTCGAGATAGTGCGCCGGGCCGCACGTCGCGCGTCGTTGACCGTGGCCGCCGAGTCCACCCAGCGGGCCTGGCTGGCCGATCTCGGGATCGAGGAGTTGGTGGCCGAAGGGCAGGCGGCGTGGGCGGCCGCCGCCGCGAATCCGGACCTCACCGCGATCGCCCACCGCAGCCGCGGGCCCGAGGCCGCCGCGCTCACCGACCCCGCCGGGCTCGGCGCCCACACGGTCGTCGTCCTCACCAAGCCCTAACCCACCCCCGAGCGTTTGGCGCGTGGTGGTCGGGAGGCGACCATGAGCCGCCAAACGCCGGCCGGTGCCGGCACCGACCCCGAGCGTCTGGCAGTTTCTGGTCCGGAGCGGACCACCAGCCGACAAACGCTGGGGTGGGGGGCGCCCGGTAGCCTCCGGACAGGTCGACACCACGAGGGGGAACCATGGCGGACATCGCGCTGGAAGCACTGGCAAACGAAGGGCGGACCTTCCCGCCGCCGCCGGAGTTCGTCGCGAATGCCCTGGTGCGCGACAGCTCGATGACCGATCAGGCCGATGCAGATGTGGACGCCTTCTGGGCCGATCAGGCCCGCACGCTCCTCGACTGGGACCAAGATTTCACCACGACGTGCGAGTGGGACCTGCCCTACGCCAAGTGGTTCGCCGACGGGAAGCTGAATGTCTCGTTCAACTGTCTCGATCGCCATGTGATCGCGGGCCATGGTGACCAGATCGCATTTCGCTGGGAAGGCGAGCCCGGCGACGAGCGACTGATCACCTACGCCGAGCTTCTCGACGAGGTCTCGCGCACGGCGAACGCGCTGAAGCAGCTCGGAGTGGAGCGCGGCGACCGGGTGGCGATCTACCTCGGCATGGTGCCGGAGCTGCCGGTCGCGATGTTGGCCTGTGCCCGCATCGGCGCCGCCCACTCAGTGGTGTTCGGAGGGTTCACCGCCGACTCGCTCCGCGACCGGATCAACGATGCCGATGCCAAAGTGCTCATCACCGGCGACGGCGCCTGGCGGCGAGGCGCGGTTGTCCCGCTGAAGGACATCGCCGACGATGCGATGACCGGCACGCCGTCGATCGAACACTGTCTCGTCCTGTCGCGCACCGATCACGGCGTGTCGATGACCGCCGATCGGGACGTGTGGTGGCACGACATCGTGCCGAGCCAGCCCGCGGAGTGCCCGCCCGAATCGATGGGAGCCGAAGATCTTCTCTTCATCCTCTACACGAGCGGTACTACCGGCAAGCCCAAGGGCATCATGCACACCACCGGCGGCTACCTCACCCAGGTCGCTTTCTCGTTCAAGTACGTGTTCGACATTCACCCCGACTCCGACGTCTACTGGTGCTCCGCCGACTGCGGTTGGGTGACCGGCCACTCCTACATCGTCTACGGACCACTCGCGAACCGGGCGACGAGTGTGATGTACGAAGGCACGCCCGACTACCCGGGCAAGGATCGGTTCTGGTCGATCATCGAACGCCACCAGGTGTCGATCCTCTACACCGCACCGACGGCGATCCGGACGTTCATGAAGTGGGGCACCGAGTTCCCGGAGTCGCACGACCTGTCGTCGCTGCGGCTGCTCGGGTCGGTGGGTGAGCCCATCAACCCGGAAGCGTGGATCTGGTACTCGCACCACATCGGTGGCGATCAGTGTCCGGTGGTCGACACGTGGTGGCAGACCGAGACCGGTGCGATCATGATCAGCCCGCTCCCCGGGGCAACAGTGGCCAAGCCCGGGAGTGCGACGTTCCCGTTGCCCGGGATCGGCGCCGAGATCGTGAATGACGACGGTACGCCGGTGGGGATTCCCGGCGGCGGCTACCTCACCTTGACTCGACCGTGGCCGTCGATGCTGCGCGGTATCTGGGGCGACCCCGAGCGGTACCAGGAGACCTACTGGTCGCGCTTCGATGGTCGGTACTTCGCCGGCGACGGCGCCAAGCGTGATGCCGACGGCTACTACTGGTTGCTGGGCCGGGTCGACGACATCATGCTGGTTGCCGGCCACAACATCTCCACGACCGAGGTCGAATCGGCGCTGGTGTCCCATCCGGCGGTGGCCGAGGCGGCGGTGGTCGGCAA
Organism: uncultured Acidimicrobiia bacterium; assembly: GCA_963765075.1. Lineage (GTDB taxonomy): Bacteria > Actinomycetota > Acidimicrobiia > IMCC26256 > JAENVU01 > JAENVU01. The sequence continues at coordinate 804,249 of CAVXVA010000003.1, read as the reverse complement.
GACCGACGACACGACCGGCCAGGCGGTCGCCGCGTTCGTCATCCTGCGGGCCGGCAGCGACCCGAGCGACGCGCTCGTCGCCGAACTGCGCGACCACGTGGGCCAGGCCATCGGTCCGATCGCGAAGCCGAAATCGATCCTCTTCACCGAGGATCTCCCCAAGACCCGATCTGGCAAGATCATGCGCCGGCTCCTCCGCAACGTGGCCGAAGACCAGGCGCTCGGTGACGTGACGACCTTGGCCGACCCGGGCGTGGTCGACGGCATCAAGAGTCGGTACCTGACGTCTGCCGCCGAAGAGGACTGACCCGAAGTGTCACGCCGAGGCGTAGCCCCCGAACACTGGACCTGGCGCGACGGACCGGTCGAGCCCGGTCCGGCCGTCGTCATCGACATCGACGGCGTGCTGTCCGACGCGGTCACCCGCCAGCACTACATCGAAGCGCCCCGCCGGGACTGGCGTGGGTTCTTCGACGCGTGCGGTGACGACCCGGTGATCGAAGAGGTTCGGGTCATGCTGGATCTCCTGCAGCAGCACATCATCGTGATCCTGCTCACGGCTCGTCCCCAACGGGTCCACGAACTCACCGAGGCGTGGTTGCGCCGGTATCACATCCGCTGGGACGTGCTGCTCATGCGCCCATGGGGTGACTACGAGCTTTCTCGCGACTTCAAGCAATCCTCGTTGTGGGATCTCCGGGACTACGGGTTCGACGTGCTGCTCGGCATCGAGGACGATCGCCGCAACGTCGAGATGCTCCGCGCCGAAGGTGTCCCCACGCTCTACCGCCACTCCGGCTACTACGACTGATCTTCCGCTCTTGGCCGCGTCACCAACTTCGACAGGGCCAGGGCTACGCTCGGACGGCCGAAAACGCTGGGTCCGGGGGAGCGACGTGCAGACAACCGAGAGCGGGACGACCGCGCTGCGTACCCGGCACACGGTCGTCATCTTCTTGGTGAGCCTGGCCGGTCTGCTGCTCGAGGTGGGCTACACCCGCGTCGTCTCCTACAAGCTCTGGTACTACTACACCTACCTCGTTCTCGGCCTCGCGCTCCTTGGTATCGGATCCGGTGGAATCTTCGTGGTCGTCTGGCCTCGTCTGCGCCGGGCCGCCACCGACACCATCGTCGCAGTGTGTTCCACAATCAGCGCGGTCGCAGTCACGGCCGGCTACTTCCTCGTCGCCCGCCTGCACATCGACACCGTCCAGATCTGGGACTACGGCACGTCGGGTTCGTACAAGGCCTTGGCCAAGCTGGCCGTGATCTGTTTCGTGCTGTTCGCGTCGTTCGTGCCACTGGGGATCATCATCTCGACCATCCTCGGTCGGGGGAGCGAACGCGTGGGTCGGCTCTACTTCTCGGACCTGATAGGTGCCGCCCTCGGCTGCGCACTCGCCATTCCCCTGATCTCCTGGCTCGGTCCACCTCAGGTCATCGTGCTCTCGGCGCTCGTCTTCGCGGTGGTCGGACTGGTCGCGTTGGCCCGTTCGCCGTTGCCGACGGTCGCGTTGGGGGCGGTCGCGATCGTGCTGGTCATCCTCGCCACTGGCGCCGGCCTGGTCGACGTTCGACCCGAGGATCGCAAGGCTGACCCTGAACACGCGGCGTATTCGGAATGGGGTCCGGTGTTCCGGGTCGACGTCGCCGAGATCAAGCCCGAACTCAAGTCGTTGTTCCACGACGGCAGCTTCGGATCGGCGATCTACGCCTTCGACGGCGATGCGCCCGGGGTCACCCGCTTCGACGACGACCCGAGGTCGCTCCCGTTCGCCTTGCTCGGCACGAAACCCGATCACACCCTCATCATCGGTTCGGCCGGCGGAAACGAGATCGTCGCCGCGTTGCACTACGGCTCGAAAGAGATCGACGGCGTCGAGTTGAACCCGGTGACCGTCAAGCTCCTGACCGACCGCTACCGGAAGTTCGCCGGGAACCTTGCCGACCAGCCCGGCGTCACGATCCACCAGGGTGACGGTCGGACCTACCTCGCCCGCAGCGGCGACTCGTACGACATCGTCTGGTTCGTCGCCCCCGATAGTTACGCCGCGAACAACGCCGCGTCGTCCGGTGCGTTCGTGTTGTCGGAGAGCTACCTCTACACCACCAACATGATCAAGGAGGCGCTGTCGCACCTCTCCGACCGCGGGATCATGGTGGTGCAGTTCGGCGAGCTGAGCTTCAAAGACGCCCCGAACCGCACGGCTCGGTACGTGATGACGGCCCGCAAGGCGCTCGAGGAAATTGGCGTCAAGGATCCCGGCCGGCACGTGATCGTGGCGCCGTACGTGACCAACGAATCCGGCGACCTCTCCACCGTGATGGTCAAGCGCACCGCGTTCACCCCCGAGGAGATCCAGCGCTTCCAGACCGGTATCACCAAGGTCCCGAAGAACAAGATCTCGTGGGCGCCGGGTGTACCTCCCGGCCCGGGCCTGGTGCCTCAACTCATCGAAGGGTCACAAGCTCAAGCCGACAAGGCCGCTGCGTCCTATCCCAAAGCAATCCACGCCATCAACGACGACGCACCGTTCTTCTGGCACTTCTCGGACTTCTCGCAGGTCATCAGCGACTTCTTTACGCCGATCTCGGCGACCGATCCCGAAGACTCGATCGGCGAGCGTGTGCTCGTGCTCCTGCTCGCGATCTCGGTGCTCTACGCGGCGGTGTTCCTGCTGCTCCCGTTCCTCCTCGTACGCAAGGAATGGAAGGCACTGCCTCGCAAGGGGATTTCCGCGGTCTACTTCGCGACCCTCGGCCTCGGATTCATGCTGTTCGAAATCTCGATGATCCAACGGCTCGTGCTCTTCCTCGGCTATCCCACCTATTCGCTGACGGTCACGCTCGCCTCGATCCTCGTGTTCACGGGCCTCGGCGCGCTCCTCAGCCAACGGCTCGCGCATCGAGGCCGGACGGTGCTTCCTATCGTCTTCGCAGTGCTCTGCGGGTTGGCCGCCTTCTATCAGTGGGGGCTCGACGGGATCATCGACTCGCTGCTCTCCGAGGACCTGTTCGTCCGCGTGCTGGTCGCCTTGGCGCTACTCGCACCGCTCGGGCTCTGCCTCGGTATGTTCATGCCGCTCGGGCTCCGGGTGGTCGGCGGGCTCAGCGATCACGCCGACGAGTACGTCGCGTGGGCATGGGCGATCAACGGATTCTTCTCCGTGATCGGCTCGGTCCTCACGACGATGCTCGCGATGTCGTTCGGCTTCCGCGCGGTGCAGATGCTCGCCCTCGGCGTGTACGCGCTCGCGGTGCTCGCGTTCTTCCGGCTGGCCGGCCGCGGCACCACGCCCACCCAGTCCGTACCGATTGGCAGCTGACGGTCCGGAGCAGACCACCAAACGCCAAACGCTGCCGACCGGGTCGGATCAGTCGCGGAAGTTGGTGAACTGCAGCGGCAGGTCGAAGTCGTGATCCTTGAGGGCGGCGATCACCGATTGCAGGTCGTCACGCTTCTTGCCCGTCACCCGCAACTGCTCGCCCTGGATCTGGTGCTGCACGCCCTTCAGTGACAGTCCCTTGATGAACTTGCCGACCTCACGGGCCTTGTCGTCGGTGATGCCCATGCGCAAGGTCACGGTCTGGCGCACGGTGCCCTTGGTGGCCTCCTCGACGTTGCCCCACCCGAGGGCCTTCAGCGACACCTGCCGCTTGACCATCTTCTCCTCGAGCATTTGGCGCAGTGCCTGCAGGCGGGCCTCGGACTCGGTGTGGATTTCGATGGTCTTCTCTTTGAGTTCGATCGAGCTGTCGGTGCCCTTGAAGTCGAATCGCTGCGAGAGTTCCCGCGCGGCTTGATCCACGCCGTTGCGGACTTCTTGCATGTCGACCTCGGACACCACGTCAAAACTGGGCATGGCGAGCGAATCTCCCGTGGAAAAGTGATGTGGACGGCTTGCTACTGTACGCCCGGGTCCGTACCCGAGAGGCCAAAGGGATCTGGCTGTAAACCAGATGCGCAAGCTACGGGGGTTCGAATCCCTCCGGGCCCACCACGATTATTTCTGCGTCGCGTCCGCGCTGCGGCGAGTGCCGGCGAACGAAATCCGGCACTGAAGAAGATCTCCGCGGCTCGACGGCCTCAGAGCATGCGTTGCATGACGACGACGTCGAGCCAGCGGCCGAGTTTGCGCCCGACCTCCTTCTCGGTGCCGACGATCTCGAATCCGCACTGCCGATGGAGCCGGATCGAGGCGTCGTGGCCGCCGACGACTCGCGCGATCATCGAGTGGTAGCCGTACTGCTGGGCGAGGCGCACGAGTTCGGAGAGCAACTGGTTGCCGATTCCGCGGCCCCGCTGATCGTCGCGGATGTAGACCGAGTCCTCCACCGTGGTGAAGTACGCAGGTCGCTCTTTATATGGTGAAAGTGATCCAAAACCCACCACCGTCCCGTCGTCGTCGGTCGCGACGATCGCCGGGTGTCCGCCGCTGTGGTCACCAATCCAGGCGACCTGGTCCTCGAGCGAGCGGGGTACGAGGTCGAACGTGACGGTCGAGCCCGCGACTTCGACGTTGTAGATCGCTCGGATCGCCTCGGCATCGGCCGCGTTTGCTGGTCGAACAGTGATCGGCACGCCCGGACGGTATCCGACGGCGCTCGGGTTGCTAATCTCCTTGGGCTCCGGTCCACCTTGGTGGGCGGGAGCGGTTCGCCCCCTTAGCTCAGTTGGTAGAGCACTTCCATGGTAAGGAAGGGGTCTACGGTTCAAATCCGTAAGGGGGCTCCGACATCACGAGCCGGCGATCGACGATCGCCGGCTCCAACGTCGACCCGCAGGCATCAGAATGGTGTCGCGCCCGGCGGGATAGCTCAGCTGGTCAGAGCGCACGGCTCATAATCGTGAGGTCGAGGGTTCGATCCCCTCTCCCGCTACACCGAGAAACAGCGATCAGGGCCGATGACGGCCCGGTCGCCGATGAAAGAAGAGATCCAATGGCATCCGACAAGCGGCCCAAAGTGACCCTCGCCTGCGAAGAGTGCAAGCGGCGGAACTACATCACCAAGAAGAACAAGAACAACGACCGCGAGCGGATCGAGATGAAGAAATACTGCCGCTTCGACCGTCGCCACACGGTGCACAAAGAGACCCGTTAGCCGCTGCGCTCGTCGCGCGTGCCCGTATCACCAGCTGCGCCCGCGCCCGGACGTAACCTCGTCCGGCGTGTGAAGGTCCAATCCTTCCCTGGAGCGCTGATGGTGGACGAGACCGAACTGATCCGGGCGGCCCGATCCGGCGACCGTGAGGCCTTCGACGACTTGGTCCGCGCCACCTACGTCGATCTCTTCACCCTGGCAGTCCGCCTGACCGGCAATGAAGAGGATGCACGCGACGTGGTGCAGGACGCGTATGTGCGAGCGTGGAAGGGCATCGGTACCTTCCGTGGCGACGCGCAACTGAGCACGTGGCTCTATCGCATCACCGCCAACTGTGCTTCGACGCACCTTTCCCGCCGCCGCCGGCTTCGCACAGAACCGCTGGTCGCGGCATATGAACCCGTCGAGTTGCGCCACGAAGCCCAGCCCGCGGCCATGGCCGAGACCGCGCTGGATCTCGAACGGATCGCCGCGGCCGTCGACGAGCTTCCGGCGAAACTCCGCTCGGTCGTGGTGCTGCGTGACGTCTACGGCCTCCCGCACGACGCCATTGCCGAGGAGCTCGGGATTTCCGTCTCGGCGGCGAAGGTGCGACTCCATCGGGCCCGGAAACGACTGCGGGACACCGTGTTCGACGAAGGGCGGTCGGCCCGTGCGGTATGAGGATGTGGCCGAACTGATTCCCGGCCTCGTCGATGGCACGATCCACCTCGACGATCGGACCCGGCAGTTCATCGAATCCGATCTGCGCTGCCAGGCCGAGCTGGCGCGCTACCGCAAACTCCTGCGCGGCCTCGGCGCGCTCCGGAGCACCTACCTGGAACCGGCGCCCGGGAGCCTGGCCCAGACCCTGAACGCGCTGGCCATCGAAGGTGAGCGTCGAGTCGCACGATCGATCCTGACCGGCCGGCGGTTGGCCGTGGCCGGTGCGGCCCTCGGCGGTGCCGCAGTGGCCGGCGCGGCGACGGCCGCCGTGATGGCCGCGCGTACCCGCCGCCGCCTCGTCACCGGGTGAGCAGCGGTGAAGGACTGCGGCCCGGAGCGGTGCCACGAGGTTCCCGGCATCCGGCATGAGATTCGACGAGCCCCTCGGCTAGGCTCGTCGGCCCGGCCCCCGCGCGCCCGGAGGGCAGTAGCTCAATTGGAAGAGCTCCGGTCTCCAAAACCGGCGGTTGGGGGTTCGAGTCCCTCCTGCCCTGCTCCGAGAAGACCAGCCCGGGACACAGTCCCAGGAAGGCCGATGCGGTGAATCAACAAAATCGACAGATGCGGCGAATGGCCGAGAAGAGCGGCACCGACAAGCCGCGCGCGCCCGAACGGCGGACGCCGACACCGACCCAGGCGAAAGACCGCACCAGCCCGAGCCAGTTCTTCAGTGAAGTGCGGGGCGAACTGCGCAAGGTCGCCTGGCCGGGCCGTTCCGAAGTCATCAACTCCACCATCATCGTGCTCATCGCCGTCGTGGTGATGACGTCGCTCATCTTCGGCTCGGACTATCTCTGGGCCAAAGCCGTCCTCTTCCTCTACGACTGAGCCATGACTACAGACGATTTCACTCCGGATCCCTTCGCGTCCGCGGACGCTGACACCGTGACCGAACCGGCCCCCGAAGCGGCGGTATCGGTGGTGTCCGACGTCGACGTCGACGCCGCCGACGACGCGGAGCCGACCGACGCGGAGCCGACCGAGCCCGAGCCCGAGGAAACGATCGAGATCACCACGGCGGAGGACATTGCGCTTCCTGCCCACGGTGAGATCGAGGAAGTCGACCTCGACGAGGACGACGAGGACTACGTCGCCGAGATCAGCCCGTACGACCGTCCGGGTCGCTGGTTCGTGGTGCACACCTACGCCGGGTACGAGAACAAGGTGAAGCAGAACCTCGCGAGCCGCGTCCGGTCGATGAACGTCGAGGAGCAGATCTTCGAGGTCGTCATCCCGATGGAAGACGTCATCGAGTTCAAGAACGGCCGCAAGGTTGTGGTTCAGAAGAAGGTCTGGCCCGGCTATCTACTGATCCGTATCGCGCTCGACGACGAGTCGTGGTACGTGGTGCGCAACACGCCGGGAGTCACCGGATTCGTGGGCAGTGGTGCGAAGCCGACGCCGCTGACCCGCCGCGAAGTCGAAGAGTGGCTGGGCAAGGGCGAGCAGGTCGAGGGCAACGCTCCGGAGAAGAAGGTGCGCCCCCGGCTCGAGTACGAAATGGGCGAGCAGGTCCGCGTCACCTCGGGTCCATTCGCCGATTTCAACGGCGCCATCAGCGAGATCGACGTCGATCGCTCGAAGCTCAAGGTGCTGGTCAACATCTTCGGCCGGGAAACCCCTGTCGAACTCGAGTTCGGCCAAGTAGCCAAGCTGTAAGAGAACACGCGAGACTCCCCGGTCGGTCTTCCGGGGCCGGAAGGTTCTGAGATCTTCGGAATCTTCCAAGAGTGCAATGAAGGTCTGCCCAATCCGCGCACGTAGCGCAGCGGAGGGCGCACAACTCCGTGAACGGCTGCGGGCCGCAACCTCGGAGATCACCAACATCGGAAGAACAAGATGCGGCCGGCTACGCCGGCCCGCAGTGAACGGAGTCGAAATATGGCGAAGAAGAAGCTCGCCGCAGTGGTCAAGATCCAGATTCCCGCCGGTGGGGCAACCCCGGCGCCGCCCGTGGGTACGGCCCTCGGACCGCACGGAATCAACATCATGGACTTCTGCAAGGCGTACAACGCCGCGACCGAGAACCAGCGGGGTTCGATCATCCCGGCGGAGATCTCGATCTACGAAGACCGTACGTTCACGTTCATCACCAAGACCCCGCCGACGCCGTTCTTGCTGCGCCAGGCCGCAGGGATCGAAAAGGGTTCGGGTACCACGCCGGTCGTCAAGGCCGGCAAGGTGACCAAGGCCCAGGTGCAGGCCATCGCCGAGCAGAAGATGCCGGACCTGAACGCGATCGATCTCGAAGGGGCAATGGCCCAGGTCGAGGGCACGGCGCGGTCGATGGGCCTCGACGTCGTCTGATCGCACCCGCACTGCCCTCCTGATCGAAGACCTCGCGATCAGGGAACGGGAACCAGCCGAGGGAGCTCGAAGGAGCGGATGTCATGAAGCACGGCAAGAAGTTCACCGACGCGACCAAGCGGTACGACCGGGATCGGCTCTACGACCCGGTCGAGGCGCTGGACCTGGTGAAGAACCTCGCCCCGGCGAAGTTCGACGAGACGATCGAGGCCGCATTCCGGCTCGGCGTCGACCCCCGGAAGGCCGAGCAGATGCTGCGCGGCACGGTGTCGTTGCCTCAGGGAACCGGCAAGACCGTTCGGGTCGCCGTGTTCGCCCAGGGTGACGCGGCACGCGCGGCCGAAGAGGCCGGGGCCGACGTTGTGGGTGCCGAGGATCTCGTCGCTCGGGTCGAGGGCGGGTTCATGGACTTCGACATCGCGATCGCGACTCCCGATCTGATGGGTCAGGTCGGAAAGCTCGGCCGGTCGCTCGGACCGCGTGGTCTCATGCCGAACCCGAAGACCGGCACGGTCACCCCTGATGTGGCCAAGGCTGTGTCGGAGTTCAAAGCCGGCAAGGTCGAGTACCGCACCGACCGGTACGGCAACGTGCACGTGCCGCTCGGCAAGGCGAGCTTTGCCAAAGACGCGCTCGTCGCGAACTACCAGGCCGTGCTCGACGAGATCCTGCGGGCGAAGCCGGCATCGGCGAAGGGCCGCTATCTCAAGGGCGTCAGTGTGTCGTCCACGATGGGTCCTGGCGTTCGGGTCGATCCGAGTCGCACCAAGCTCGATGAGGCGGGTTCGATCGCCGGCGAGTAAGTTTGCTCCTTCCAAGATTTTCTGCCGCAGACTTTCGGTCGCCCTCCGGGGCGGTAATGGGCCTTCCGCCCGCCGGACGAGGCGAAACCTGGCTGACCCCCTCGGGTCCGTTCGGTGTCGTCAGCGGCGCCGTTTACCGAGTGAGAGGACGCCAGCCATATGGCCAGACCTGAGAAGGTGGCAGTCGTCGACGAGATCCGCGGGAAGCTCGCGGATGCCGACGCCGCGGTGCTGACCGAATACCGCGGGCTCAAGGTGCACGAACTCGCCGAGCTGCGGGGCGCGCTGCGTCCGGCCGGTGCCGAGTTCAAGATCTTCAAGAACACCCTGGCCCGGCGGGCCGCGGAAGAGGCCGGCCTGGCCGACCTCGTTCCGATGCTGGAGGGCCCCACGGCGATCACCTTCGTCAAGGGCGATGCGGTCGTCGCGGCGAAGGCACTGCGTGACTTCGGGAAGGCGAACGCCGCGCTCATCGTCAAGGGCGGGCTGCTGGGTACCAAGGTGCTCGCACCCAGTGACATCTCGGCCCTGGCCGAGGTGGCGCCGCGTGAAGAACTCCTCGCCCGACTCGCCGGTGGCTTCCAGGCCCCGATGGTCAAGGCCGCCGGGTTGTTCCAGGCCTTCACCCGCAACATGGCGTACGGAATCAAGGCACTGATCGACCAGCGCGTCGAGGGTGGCGAGGCGCTTCCGGCCGAGGAGGCCGAGGCCACGACCGAAGGCACGACCGAGGCCACCACCGAGGCGCCGGCCGAAGTCGCCGCGGAGGAGACCCCGGCCGAGGTCGCGCCTGAATCCGAATCCGACACCGAAACCCCCGATATCGAAACCCCCGACGATGCGGCGCCCGCCGTGTCCGCCGACTGATCTCGAGCAGAGAAAAAACCAAGGAGCATTGAAATGGCGATGAGCACCGAAGAACTGCTGGACCACTTCAAGAACATGACGGTCCTGGAGCTCAATGACTTCCTGAAGGCCTTCGAAGAGGAGTTCGGCGTGACCGCCGCGGCTCCGGTGGCCGTGGCTGCCGCAGCCGCACCGGCTGCGGGTGGCGGGGAGGCTGCCGAGGAGAAGGACGAGTTCGACGTCATCCTCGCGGCGGCCGGCGACAAGAAGATCCAGGTCATCAAGGAAGTTCGTTCGCTGACCAGCCTCGGGCTGAAAGAAGCGAAGGAGCTCGTCGACTCGGCGCCGAAGCCGGTCCTCGAAAAGGCCACCAAGGAAGACGCGGAGAAGGCAAAGGCGGCCCTCGAGGGCGCCGGTGCCACCGTCGAACTCAAGTAGTCGTCCCCCAGAGGTGGCGGCCTGTCCAGTTCGCGCCAATCCTTGACCTTGCCGGGGTGGGTTTGTATCCTGCCCCGGTCCGAGGCGGCACCCGATTGGGGTGACCGCCTGGATTGGCCTGCGCTTGCAGGAGTGCGCGCCCGGGGTATAGCATCCCGGAAGCCGTGTTGATACGCCCGTACCACCCCTGGAATTCCCTGGTGCTGGTTCGCGCGCGCCCGCACACGTCCCTCAACTTCGAGGAGTTGCGTTGACTCGTCTCGCGTCCCGGGAACGATTCTCCTTCGGTCAGCTACGTGAAGTGCTGGCCCTACCTGACCTCATCGCGGTACAGCGCGAGTCCTTCCAGTGGTTCCTGGATCAAGGAATTGCCGAAGTCCTCCGTGATATCTCGCCGATCGAGGACTTCACCGGTCAGCTCAAGCTCGAGCTGTCCGACCACGTCTTCGACCCGCCGAAGCACTCCGAAGACGAGTGCCGCGAGCGGGACATGACCTTCGCGCGGCCGCTGTTCGTGACCGCTCGGTTCATGAACGCGGGTACCGGCGAGATCAAGGAGCAGACCGTGTTCATGGGGGACTTCCCCATGATGACGGCGCGCGGCACGTTCATCATCAACGGCACCGAGCGGATCGTCGTGAGCCAGCTCGTGCGGTCGCCGGGCGTGTACTTCGCGGTCACTCCCGACAAGACGTCGCCGGAGAAGGACATCGTCAGCGCCAAGATGATCCCGGGCCGGGGCGCATGGCTCGAGTTCGAGGTCGACAAGAAGGGCGTCGTCTACGTCCGCATCGACCGGAAGCGCAAACAGCCGGTCACGATCCTGTTGAAGGCGCTCGGCTTCGGTGAGAGCGAAGAAGAACTGCTCAACCTGATCCTCGACCCGCAGGGTCGCCCCTACGACTCGATGCGCAACACGCTCGACAAGGACAACACCGAGTCGGCCGATGCCGCGTTCATCGATATCTACCGCAAGCTGCGCCCGGGCGAGCCGCCCACGCCGGACAGCGCCCGCGGCCTGATCGAGAATCTGTTCTTCAACCCCAAGCGCTACGACATGGCCAAGGTCGGTCGGCACAAGGTCTCGAAGAAGCTCGTCGACGAGTACGCGAAGGTCGCGAAGACGCTGAAGCGCCTCGACATCCCGGTCCCCAACGCCGACCCGGACAAGGGCGTCGTCGAGTACACGATGTCGCGCGCCGACATCCTCTCGACCGTCAGCTACCTCGTGAAGCTGCACGCCAACGACCAGCCGAACGATTACTTCCCCGACGACATCGACCACTTCGGGAACCGCCGGGTGCGCTCGGTCGGTGAGCTGATCATGAACCAGGTCCGCGTCGGCCTGTCCCGCATGGAGCGGGTCGTGCGCGAGCGGATGACGACCCAGGACGTCGAGGCGATCACGCCCCAGACCCTGATCAACATCCGCCCGGTCGTCGCCGCGATCAAGGAGTTCTTCGGCTCCAGCCAGCTCAGCCAGTTCATGGACCAGACCAACCCGCTCGCGGGTCTGACGCACAAGCGGCGTCTCTCGGCCCTCGGCCCGGGTGGTTTGTCGCGTGAGCGTGCGGGCTTCGAAGTCCGAGACGTGCACCCGAGCCACTACGGCCGGATGTGTCCGATCGAGACGCCCGAAGGTCCGAACATCGGTCTGATCGGCTACCTCTCCTGCTACGCGCGGATCAACCGGTTCGGCTTCATCGAAACCCCGTACCGGCTGGTCAAGAACGGTGTGGTCACCGACACGATCCACTACCTCGCGGCCGACGACGAGGACCGCCACATCATCGCCCAGGCGAACGCGGTCATCGACGACAACGGCAAGTTCACCACCGACAAGGTGCTCGTACGCGCCGGTCGTGGTGAGGTGGCCTACGTCGACCCGCACGAGGTCCACTACATGGACGTCTCGCCGAAGCAGATGGTCTCCATCGCGACGGCGCTGATCCCGTTCCTCGAGCACGACGATGCCAACCGTGCCCTGATGGGCGCCAACATGCAGCGCCAGGCCGTGCCGACGCTGCGTCCCGAGGCGCCCTACATCGGTACCGGTGTCGAGGCCCGTGCCGCGCACGACGCCGGCGAGTTGTTCGTCGCCGAGGGCGACGGTGTCGTGACCGACGTGTCGGGTTCCTCGATCACGGTGTCGTACAACCACGTCGCCAAGCCGGTGACCTACCGCCTCTCGAAGTTCCGTCGCTCGAACCAGGGCACGTGCATCAACCAGAAGGCGTTGGTCTCGACCGGTGACCAGGTCGTCGAAGGCGACGTGCTCGCCGACGGGCCGTCGACCCACCAGGGTGAACTCGCACTGGGCAAGAACCTGCTCGTGGCCTTCGTGCCGTGGAAGGGTCACAACTTCGAGGACGCGATCGTGTTGTCGGAGCGGCTCGTCCGTGACGACGTGCTCACCTCGATCCACATCGAAGAGCACGAGATCGACGCACGCGACACCAAGCTCGGCGCCGAGGAGATCACGCGGGACATCCCGAACCTCTCCGAGGACATCCTCAAGGACCTCGACGAGCGCGGCATCATCCGTGTCGGTGCCGAGGTCGGCCCCGGCGATGTGCTCGTCGGCAAGGTCACGCCGAAGGGTGAGACCGAGCTCACGCCCGAAGAGCGCCTCCTGCGCGCCATCTTCGGTGAGAAGGCGCGCGAGGTTCGGGACACGTCGCTGAAGGTTCCCCACGGCGAGACCGGCAAGGTCATCGACGTCCGGGTGTTCAGCCGCGACGACGGCGACGAGCTGCCGCCCGGTGTGAATCAGCTGGTCCGGGTGTATGTCGGCCAGAAGCGCAAGATCAGCGAAGGCGACAAGCTCGCCGGGCGCCACGGCAACAAGGGTGTCATCTCGAAGATCCTCCCGGTCGAGGACATGCCCCACCTTGCCGACGGGACGCCCGTCGACATCGTGCTCAACCCGCTCGGTGTCCCGAGCCGTATGAACGTTGGCCAGGTGCTCGAAAGTCACCTCGGCTACGCGGCGCGCCACGGCTGGGAAGGTCAGCGCGTGGCGCCGGTCAGCCCCCGCAAGACCCGTCCGATCACCGAGCCCGCGGTGTGGGTGAACACGCCGGTGTTCGACGGTGCGCAGTGGGACGAAATCGACGCGGCCGGCAAGCAGGGAACGATCCAGAACCTGTTCGCCAACTTGAACCCCGACGGTGCCGACGGCCAGCGACTCGTCAACACCGACGGCAAGGCCACGCTCTACGACGGCCGCACGGGTGAGCCCTACGACAGCCCGGTCACGGTCGGGTACATGTACATCCTGAAGCTGAGCCACCTCGTCGACGACAAGATCCACGCTCGTTCGACGGGTCCGTACTCGATGATCACCCAGCAGCCGCTGGGTGGGAAGGCGCAGTTCGGTGGTCAGCGCTTCGGGGAGATGGAGGTGTGGGCCCTCGAGGCCTACGGCGCGAGCTATGCCCTCCAGGAGATTCTCACCATCAAGTCCGACGACGTCCTCGGCCGGGTCAAGGTCTACGAGGCGATCGTCAAGGGCGAGAACATCCCCGAACCCGGCATTCCCGAGAGCTTCAAGGTGCTCATCAAGGAGATGCAGGCGTTGTGCCTGGACGTGAAGGTCATCGACGAGGACGGCGCGGAGATCGTGATCCGCGAACTCGACGAGGACGCCTTCCGGACCACCGAAGCGTTGGGGATCGACCTCAGCCGGCCCGAACGGGGCACGGACGAAGAGGACGAAGCTCGCCGCAACGCCAGCATGCCCTGATCACGACCACCCTGAACTCCGAACGCCCCCGCACGCAGTAACCCGAGAAGCACAGAGAAGAGGCAACAGGTGCTCGACGTCAACGACTCCGCACGGCTCTCCATCTCACTCGCGACGGCCGACCAGATTCGTACCTGGTCCAACGGCGAGGTCAAGAAGCCCGAGACGATCAACTACCGCACGCTCAAGCCCGAGAAGGACGGCTTGTTCTGCGAGAAGATCTTCGGTCCGACCAAGGACTGGGAGTGCTACTGCGGCAAGTACAAGCGCGTGCGCTTCAAGGGCATCATCTGCGAGCGGTGTGGCGTCGAGGTCACGCGCTCGAAGGTTCGCCGCGAGCGTATGGGTCACATCGAGTTGGCCGCGCCGGTCACCCACATCTGGTACTTCAAGGGTGTCCCGAGCCGGTTGGGGTACTTGCTCGACATCGCGCCGAAGAGCCTCGAGAAGGTCATCTACTTCGCCGCGCACCTGATCACCTGGGTCGACGTCGAGAAGCTCCACACCGACCTGCCCGAGATCGAGGCCGAGATCAAGGCCGAGATGGGCGACGAGGAGAAGCGCCGCGACCTCGAGATCGAGAAGCGGTTCCAGGAACTCGAAGCCGACCTCGCGACGAGTGAGGGTGAAGGCGGCCGCAAGGCCGACATGGACAAACTCCGCAAGGCCTCCGAGAAGGAGATCGAGGAGATCCGTGAGCGCGCGCAGTTCGACCTCGACTTCCTGAAGTCGGTCTACGACGCGATGCGCACGATGAAGCCGAAGCAGCTCATCGATGACGAGCGCGTCTGGCGTGAGATCCGGGCCCGGTGGTCGGACTACTTCGCCGGCGGCATGGGCGCGGAGGCGGTCGAAGACCTCATCTCGCGTCTGGACCTCTCGGCCGAAGAGGTCGAGCTGAAGGAAGTCATCCTCACCGCCAAGGGTCAGCGCAAGGCGAAGGCCATCAAGCGCCTGAAGGTGATCTCGGCGTTCAACCGCAAGAACGACGCGGGCCGCCAGATCAACTCGCCGATGGGCATGGTGCTGCGCGCCGTCCCGGTCATCCCGCCCGACCTGCGCCCGATGGTGCAGCTCGACGGTGGCCGGTTCGCGACCTCGGACCTCAACGACCTCTACCGCCGCGTCATCAACCGGAACAACCGGTTGAAGCGACTCCTCGACCTCGGTGCTCCCGAGATCATCATCAACAACGAGAAGCGGATGCTCCAGGAGGCCGTCGACGCGTTGTTCGACAACGGTCGCCGTGGGCGTCCGGTCACGGGCCCGGGCAACCGCGCGCTCAAGAGCCTCTCGGACATGTTGAAGGGGAAGCAAGGTCGATTCCGTCAGAACCTGCTCGGCAAGCGCGTCGACTACTCCGGCCGTTCGGTCATCGTCGTCGGCCCGCGACTCAAGCTGCGTCAGTGCGGTCTGCCGAAGCAGATGGCGCTGGAACTGTTCAAGCCGTTCGTCATGAAGCGCCTCGTCGACCTCGAGTTCGCACAGAACATCAAGTCGGCCAAGCGCATGGTGGAGCGGTCGCGTCCGCAGGTCTGGGACGTCCTCGAAGAGGTCATCAAGGAACACCCCGTGTTCCTGAACCGCGCTCCCACGCTGCACCGTCTCGGCATCCAAGCGTTCGAGCCGGTGTTGGTGGAGGGCAAAGCCATCCAGATTCACCCGCTCGTGTGTGCGGCGTTCAACGCCGACTTCGACGGTGACCAGATGGCGGTCCACCTCCCGTTGTCGGCCGAGGCGCAGGCGGAAGCTCGTCTCCTCATGCTCTCGGCGCACAACATCCTCTCGCCCGCGCACGGTCGTCCGATCGCGGTGCCGAGCCAGGACATGATCATCGGTGCCTTCTACCTGACCGAGGTTGTGGAGCAAGCGCCGGGCGCGGGTCGCGTCTTCAGCACACTCGAAGAAGCGCGGATGGCCCACGAGCTGCGTGACGGTGACCGGGCACCGGAGGTGTCGATCCATGCGCCGATCAAGGTGCGCATGCCGGCGGGCCGGTTCCCGGAAGACGTTTTCCCTGCTCGGGAGGTATGGGACGACGCCCAGGGCGCCTGGGTGAAGAACCCGGCCGGTGACGGCAGCATCGTCGTCCGCCGCTCGGGCACGAACGGCAACACCTCGGTGATGGTCGAGACGACCCTCGGTCGGCTCTTCTTCAACGAGGCGTTCCCGCCCGACTTCACCTACCAGGATCGGATCGTCCGCAAGCGCGACATCACCGACATCGCGGGCCTCCTGGTCGACCAGTACACGAAGTCGGAAGTGGCTGAGAGCCTCGACCGACTGAAGGACCTCGGGTTCGAGTACTCCACCCGCGCCGGTCTCACGATCTCGATCGCCGACGTGGTGACGCCGGTCGCCAAGGCCGGCATTCTCGACAAGCACGAGAAGGAAGCCGAGAAGGTCGAGCAGCAGTACGACCGGGGCATCATCACCGACGACGAGCGGCGCCAGAAGGAAGTCGAGATCTGGACCGACGCCACCAACCAGGTGACCGAGGCCATGCTCGCCGAGCAGAAGGCCGAGCAGTTCAACCCCATCGAGATGATGGTGGGCTCGGGCGCTCGAGGCAACGTCATGCAGGTGCGTCAGATCGCCGGTATGCGTGGTCTGGTGGCCAACCCGCGCGGTGAGATCATCCCTCGCCCGATCAAGAGCAACTTCCGTGAGGGACTTTCCGTCCTCGAGTACTTCATCTCGACTCACGGTGCTCGTAAGGGACTCGCCGACACCGCCCTTCGTACCGCCGACTCCGGGTACCTGACCCGTCGACTCGTCGACGTCGCCCAGGAACTCATCGTCCGGGACGAGGACTGCGGTTCGACCCGAGGCATCTGGGTGGAGAACGTCACCAACGACCCGGACCACGTCCGGTTCATCGAGACGTCACTGCTCAGCCGGGTGCTGTCGGAGGACGTCACCCTCGCTGACGGTTCGATCATTCCCCGCAACACCGAAGTCGACGAAGACGTGTTGAACGTCCTCGTCGAGGACGCGAAGGTCACCCGCGTGCGGGTGCGCTCGGTGCTCACGTGTGAGTACCCGCGCCACCTGGCGGCGGAGGTCGACATCGAGGGTGGCGACCCGCTCGACGAGAAGTACCGCGCCGGCATCTGTAGCTTCTGCTACGGCACGATGCTCGCGACCGGCAAGCTCGTCGATCTCGGTGAGGCCATCGGGATCATCGCGGCGCAGTCGATTGGTGAGCCGGGCACCCAGCTCACCATGCGGACCTTCCACACCGGTGGGGTCGCGGGTGAGGACATCACCCACGGTCTGCCCCGTGTCGTCGAGCTCTTCGAGGCTCGTACTCCGAAGGGCGCGGCCGTGTTGGCCGAATCCTCCGGGGTCGTGCGCATCGGTGAGAACGAGAAGGGCGAGCGCACGCTCACGGTCGTCGCCGACGACGGTGAAGAAGAGATCCACGCAGTGTCGATGCGGACGCACCTCGCGCCCGGGATCGTCGACGGCGCCGAGATCGAAGCCGGCGATCAGCTCACCGGTGACGTGAAGAGCTCGCGGGACCCGAAGAAGATCCTCGACATCGAGGGGATTCGCAAGACCCAGCAGTACCTGGTGGACCAGGTGCAGAAGGTCTACCGGGAACAGGGTGTGTCGATCCACGACAAGCACGTCGAGGTCATCGTCCGCCAGATGTTGCGCCGGGTCGGCGTGTCGGACCCGGGCGACTCGACGTTCCTGCCCGGCCAGAAGGCGGATGCTCGCGAGTTCGCGAACGTCAACAAGCGGCTCGTGGCCGAGGGCAAGCGCCCGGCCGAGGGTCGTCCCGAGTTGATGGGTATCACGAAGGCGTCGCTCGCCACCGAGTCCTGGTTGTCGGCGGCGTCGTTCCAGGAAACCACCCGTGTCCTCACCGAGGCCGCGATCGAAGGCAAGAACGACGGTCTCGAAGGTCTCAAGGAGAACGTGATCATCGGCAAGCTGATCCCCGCCGGTACGGGCATGCCCCGCTACCGCGATGTCGGCACCGAGGCGCCCGACTACCAGCCGATGGAGTACTACTCCAGCGACGAGGATGCGTTGGAGTTGGCCGAGCGTCTGCGGGCCAGCCTCGACACCCGGACCGAGTCGCTCAGCCCGAGCTTCCTCGTGCCGAGCGTGGCGACGGACCCGTTCGAACCGCCGGCCGGTGGTTTGGTGGCGGTCCCGGACCCGAGCCCGAGCCCGAGCCCGAGGTGAGCGAGGCCGCATCCGGCGAGTAGCCGATCGGTACCAACGAACTGAGAGAAGGGGCCCGGCTTCGGCCGGGCCTTTCTCGTTCCCGGGCTTCCGTCCCTTCCTCCCCAACTCCCGACCGTTTGGCGGATCGTGGCGCCCTGCCGACCACCATCCGCCAATCGCCATCGTGTGGAGGTGGGTCAGAGCTCAGGCTGCGAGGCAGCGAGGAACGAACGGAACCGAACCATCCGTGGGTACATCGTCGGCCCCCGCAGCTCGACGAGCAGGTCCTCGATGACCTCGACGTCGATGTCGGGCCGCGCCGCCGCGATGGCGCGCAGGTCGACCCAGTCCTGAGGTCGCCCGTACGAGAGTTTGAAGACACTGAGGTCCTCCGCGGCCAGGAACGGCAGCACGTCGTTGCTGCGTCCGAACTGGTGAAGCACGCGCCGGTGTTCGACCTCGGCGTATCGGTCGTCGAGCGAGGGGAAGATGTCGACGGGGAACGGGTCGTCGATGTGCTCGAACCGAACACCCGCGATCGGGATGTCGTCGGCCGAATCGGTTCTGCGCAATCCCAATGGCGAGAGTGCGGCCTCGATCACCTGGAGGTCGGACGGCGGGAGGAATGCGTTCACATCGATGTCGACGGTGCCGCGCGGGTTGGCGATGTATCCCAATGCGAGCGCGCCGCCGAAGGCGTGGCTGATGCCCGCGCGGTCGAGATGGTCGTGCACCGCGACGATGAGTTCGACGAACTCCATCACCGCGACCGGAGGATGGCTTCAGAAGCGTCGAGTACCGCGACCATCATGCGCACGCGCTGCTCGTTCGGGATTTCGGGGCCCGGGGTGGCGGGGTACATGAGATCGGGTGTGCCGTCTCGCCAGTCGCCGGATGGCTCGCACCGGAGCGACCTCGTGCCCGCGGTGGCGACGAGGTCGAACCCGCACGCGACGAGCAGCCGATGGAGGGTTGGCGCAGATGGCTCGCGCCGACCGGTCTCGATGGCCGAAATGTTGGCCTGCTTGACGCCCGAGATCTCGGCGAGCTGGGCCTGGGTGAGGCTGCGCTCAAGCCGCGCTCGGCGAACCACTGATCCCCAACCGTCGGACATGGGATCAGTATATCGTTTTCGATATTTCCAGCTGGGTGTGCCTGGGGGACGCAGCGACCGCGCTAGATACCGCGTAGTGAGATAGATATACTCATCTCATGAGTAAGCGATTGCAGGTTGTGCTCGATGAAGCGGAACTCGAGCGGTTCCAGGCGCTGGCATCCCAGTCCGGCACCACGTTGTCGGAATGGGCGCGAGCAGCGTTGCGCCGAGCGGAGCGAACGGCCTCGTTGGGCGACGGCCGGGCCAAGCTCGACGCGATCCGAGCAGCCACGATCCACCGCCACCCCGCCCCGGACATCGATGAGATGTTGGCCGAGATCGACCGCGGCGCGTCGATGTGATCTTCATCGACTCGAACATCCCGATGTATCTCGTCGGGCAGCACCACCCAAATCAGGACGATGCTCGGCGCCGGTTGGAGGAGGCCGTGGTTGACGGTCGCCGGCTGGTCACCGACGCGGAGGTCTTTCAGGAGATTCTGCATCGATACCGGGCGATCGATCGGCCGGCGGCCGTCCAGGATGCCTTCGATGTGCTGAACGCTCTGGTCGACGACGTCTTCCCGATCACTCACGAGGATGTCGAGGCGGCGCGCGAAGTACTCGTTGCGAGGTGGTCGCTTTCCGCGCGCGACGCGCTGCATGTGGCGGTGATCCAGCGACACCAGATTGACGAGATCATGAGTTACGACCGAGGCTTCGACGCAATCCCCGGCCTGAACCGGCTCGGCTCGTGACGGCGAGACCCTCACCGGTCGGCGGAGATGCCGACGGGGACACCCTCGATGAAGAGAACCAGCGCCTGACCAGAGCAGAGCGACAGCGGCGTATCGGTCAAGCGCTTGCCGTGCCCATCGACGACGCCGAGCAGCAGTGGCTCGACATGGCCGCAGACACTGTCGGCGATCATGCGCGGCGGGTGACATTCGTGCCGCGGCGACTTCAGCGATCCCGCAGGGAGTACTCGAACGAACGTCCGCCCGAGTTGGGTGTGACCAACGAACCCGAACCTGCCGGCGAGCAGCAGGGCGATTTCTCACACCTGCCCGGCCGCCCGGGTGCTCAGGAGTACGGGCCGGAAGGGCGCAAGGTCGATCAGGGGTTTCAGGCGTGATCGCTCGGTCCTCGACACCGCGTACGTCACCGACTCGGTTGGAATACGCCAACCCGGATGGCACCCGCACCACGGCGCTGTCGCCCGCTCCGGTGCGGTTCCAGGACACTGATGGCGCCTGGCGCAACTACGACTACGGCTTGCAGCGCGCGATCGACTCCGCCGACGGTGGCAAGGGAGTCGCCGCGGTCGAACAGAACATCGTGACGTCGCCGGATGACCTCGTGGCCCGGGCGACGGATATTCCTCTGGTCTTCCCTGCCGATCCGGCTGCGGGTGCTGCACGGTTCGGTACACCGGCCGGTGTGTTCACCTTCCTGATGCCCGACGGCCTCGGTGCCGACGTGACCCGCGCCGAACGACCGGCCGAATCGTCGAGCGCGACGGAGTTCGTGTCGAAAGCGGAGGGTACGACGTTGGTCCTCTCGCAGGGCATCGGTGGTTTCGAGGAGTCACTGATCGTCGAGCGCCCCGACGGCCCATCGTCGTACGAGCGGCAGGTTCTGGTTCCCGCGGGCATCAAGGCGGTGCAGACGAAGTTGGGTGTCGACTTCGTCGACGGCGATGGTGCCGTCGTCCTGTCCTTCGGGCGACCTTTCGGATGTCGATGCCGCCGAGGATCAGGTCGCGGTGAGTACCGATCTGGTCGGCCAGGATGGCGAGGTCGTTGGCATCCGCGTGAGTGTCCCGGAAAAGTGGTTCGGTGCCGCGGATAGGAAGTTCCCCGTCACGATCGACCCGTGGGCGTGGTTGGCGCTGTACTACGCGGCCGATACCTACGCCCAGGTCGGGCAGTCGGCGCCCTATGGGTCGAATGATTGGTTCAAAGTCGGCGTCTCGTCGACCGGGTACGAGGCGCTCGGTTACCTGCGCTTCTGGGGGCTGCCCCAGGATGCGCAAGGCGCTCACGTCGCGATCCGTCAGAGCGAGCTCTGCATGCGAGTCCTGCCCGGCCAAGAGGCGAACCCGAAGCCCATCACGGCGGTCGGTGTCGCGGCCTTCGACTACGCGACCCTCATGTACCAATCGGGTGCTCCCAATAACGGTCTGCCCTTGGTCGATGGACGAGTCCCGGCCACCAACGGCAACATGCCGGGCCAAGCGACGACACCTGGCTGGGCCGCGTCGCCCTCGTGTGGCGGATACGGGTGGACGAGCGTTGATGTGTCGAATGCCACGGGCGTCCGTCAGAGAGAGGGCATGGACTGGGTAGCGATCGGACTATCGGGGAACAACCAATCCGGTGCCGGAACCGCGAAAGATTTCATCAGCGTGGAGGGCGCCTCACCGGGCCACGCCTACGCCGGCACGGGTGGCGCGCCCGTGCTCATGCTCAACTGGAAGTGGTCGGCATACCAGACGACCTTGGTGAGCCCGGCCGACGGCGAGCAGGTGGCGACGATGACGCCAACGCTCCAGGCGATGTTGCCCAACCCCTTGGAACCGGCTGCGGGTGGTGGTGGCGCGAACTACCCCGGGCCGGTGCAGATCATGTTCCAGGTCGGGACGAGCCCGGACCTCAACTCGGGTGGCCAGGTGTGGTCGTCGGGCTGGTTGTCGGCTCCGGCCACTGGGCAAGCGAAGTCTTCGACCATGCCGGCGAACATCCTCGAGAACGGCGGAACCTATTACTGGTCGGCGATCGTGTTCGACGGAGAAATTTGGTCGGTCGCGTCGAACGCACGAAAGTTCACGGTGAATCTCCAGCTCGGTGGATCCGGGCCGAGCCCGTACGACTCGCTTGGCCCGGCAACGGTGAACCTGGCGACCGGCAACCTATTCGTGAAGACTCAGACCCAGTCGTTTCCCGCGGTGGGCGGCACCGTGGGAGCGACGTTCTCCTACAACTCGCTGGCGCCATCCGATCAAGGACTCAAGGGCGAGTACTTCGGACAGAACAACTACACGAACCTGGTGGCCGAGCGCCGCACTCCCTCCCTGTGGTTCAACTGGGGTACGGGTCCGCCGTTCGAGAACGGCCCGATCTCGGGGTGGTCGGCGCGATGGTCCGGCTACGTCCAGGCGTCTGGCACCGGTGGCGCTTCGAACTACACCATCTGGACCTCCCACGTCGGTGCCACCAACATCTACGTGGACGGGGGCTCGTCGGCGATCTACTCCCAGTACAACTCGGGCTACTTCGGATGGTTCAAGCCGTCGTGGCCGGTGTCGTGGACGCCGGGCTCTTGGCACAAGATCACCGTCGATTTCGTGAACCTCAACACGGCATCCGGGTTGGATGTCCGGCTGATCAAAGGCACGGCGGATCCGAACGTGTCGACCACGTCGAGCCAACCCCTGGGCGGGAGTCTGTTGAAGAAGTCCGATTCGCCGCTGCCCGATCAGTGGGCGCTCTCCGCCGACATCGATGGGTCGCTGCCCTACGTTCGGCTGGCGAACTCGAACAACACGGTGTCGCTGGTCCAAGCCGATGGCGGCCTGGACCGGTTCACCTGGACGGGCACGGTCTATCGGCCCGAGGGATCGGCATCAGGCGACCTCTTTTACGGGTGTGCCACTCCGACCCAATGCGGGTGGACGTGGAGTGGGAACGGGACCTCGATCTACTTCACCCCGAGGGGCGAGGTCGGCACGTCGTCGACCGTGGCCGACGAGTTCCATGCGGCCTCGCTGGTCTACACGTGGAACACGCCACCGGGCCTGAGCGTGACCCGCTTGCGCTCGATCACCGACCCGGTGTCGGGCAAGCAGGCAATCTTCTCGTATCGAGGGCAATCGAGCGGTGAGGTCTGCGCGACGCCGTCCGAGACGCCGATCGGCATGCTGTGCGACATCAGTTTTACGGCATCGGGTCCCGACGCCGGACACATGAGTTTGTCGTACACGGCGAATCGGTTGACCGGGTTCCGCCGCTCTCGTGAGGTCACCGGCGGTGTCGGTTGGGAAGACGTGACGTTCAAATACAACAACGGCTTGATCAGCGAGATCCGCGACCCGCTGGCCAACGAGAAGCAGCTCGCGAACCAGATACCGAACGACTCGCGAATCAATACGATCATCAGCTACTTCACGTCGGGACCCGAGTCCGGGAGAGTGCAGTCGGTGAAGACGCCGGAGCCGGCGCCCACGCTGGTGAGCACGCCCGACGAGACCGTGCGCCAGCTGCACACCTACGCGTATACGGGCGCACCCCTCACGACGACCACGGTGCAGGGCCGTACTCAAGCGACGACGGGGACGGGAGTCACGATCCGGACGGTCAACTACGACTCGGCGACGACGCGGCTCCTCACCGACCAAGACGCGACCGGCCACGTGACCTGGCGGGTGTGGAACGACGCGATGAACGCGGTGGAGAAGACCATCGATCCAGCCGGGTTAGCGACCACGACGATCTTCGACACCAACCGGC
Organism: uncultured Acidimicrobiia bacterium; assembly: GCA_963765075.1. Lineage (GTDB taxonomy): Bacteria > Actinomycetota > Acidimicrobiia > IMCC26256 > JAENVU01 > JAENVU01. The sequence continues at coordinate 780,517 of CAVXVA010000003.1, read as the reverse complement.
GTCTCCCCATCGAGACATGGGGCCCCGCGACCAACACCTGGTTCACTGCGCAGAACGGCCTCGCGCCCGCGGCGGCGAATGTGAGCCAGGTGCCCCACACGACGGTGGCCTATGACACGGCGGAGAACGGAACACCATGGCAGGGCCTGGTTGCGCGTTGGTACGACACGTACAACCCCGGCGCGGTACCCACCAAGACCCGGATGTTCAGTTCGACGTTCGGCCCAGCCGAACTCGGAGCGTCATGGGGTGCCGGCTCACCCGAACCGGCGATCGGTGCCGACACCTTCTCGGGTGTGCTGAGCGGCGACATCTGGTTGCAGGCGGCGACCACCAACACGCCAGGTGGGCGGTGGTGGTTCCGGGTCGAGGCCGATGATCAGGCTTCGTTGTTCATCGACGACCAAATCGTCACGTCGGGCGTCGCGGGACAGGCAGGAGAGGCCAGCATCGGCCGAGATTTGATCACGACCGATTGGCACAAGGTGCGCGTCGTCACGAAAGAGAACGCGGGCACTGCTTCGTTCCGGGTCCTCTACCGGATCGGTTCGACCGGTTCGTGGGTCCCGATTGTGACGAGCCAACTCCGACCGAGACTCGACCTCGCGACTCGAGCCACCGGCGCAGATGGCAAGATCTCGACGACTCGGTACGACGAAGCGGGTGATGGCATCGAGAAAGTGCTCGGGATCGCAACGGCGACGACCGCCGACTACGGCGGGCTCAACTCGGTCACGTCGTCTCGCTTCGAAGACGTCGGCAATGCGAACGGGTTCATTCGCCCGGATCACAAATACTTGCCATCGGGTGCCGCCTCGGAGACGACCGAATCGTTTTATGCGCCGGGAGCGACGGCGGCGTACCCGACCGGAGCGCAGACCTACGCCGGGTGCCCGACATTGGGGAGTGCCCCCAATCAAGCCGGCTTCGTCAAGAAGCACTTGGATGCTGACCCCGGGTCCGGCGCGGTGTCGATCGAGACGATCTACAACCAGCAGGGCAGCTCCGCGTTCACCAAGGAATCGGGTGACACGCAGTGGTCATGCAGCGCGGTGGACGCGCGGCTCCGCCCGGCGAAGTCGATCACCCGCGGAAAGCAGATTCAGTACGCCTACGCGCCGGGTGAGGTCACGACGAGTTACACCAACCCCGAGGGCGGCGCCGACCTGACCACGATTGCTCGGGTCGACCTACTGGGGCGGCGGACCTTCTATCAAGACGAGCGAGGAAGCCAGACCCGCAGTGTCTTCGATGTTGCCGGCCGTCCGATCCAGACCTGGCGCAAGCTTCCGGGCGGGTCCGACACCATGGTGTGGGCCTCGTTCGGGTACGACAACGACAACCGGCGGGTCTGTCAGAATTTCTGTGTAAACGGTCGTGATGGTCATTAGTAGCCGGCGGCTGCGATGCGGTCGCCGTAGTGCATGGTGAGCGTGTTCAAGATCTGCTTCCAGCCGCGGATCTGACCGGTGAGGTCTTGACGGTTCGGTCGCCTTTGAATGGCGACAAGGTAGAGCACCTTGAGTGCGGCTTGCTCGTTCGGGAAGTGCCCGCGGTGGCGCACCGCCCGCCGGAACTTCGCGTTCAGGCTCTCGATCGCGTTTGTTGTGTAGACGATCTTGCGGAGCTCGGCCGGGAACTCGAGGAACGGCACGAACTCGGCCCACGAGTTCTCCCACGATCGGATCATCGCGGGATACGTCCCGCGCCACTCGGCGGCGAACTCGGCGAAGCGCGTCTCGGCCGCTTCGACGGTCGGCGCCGTGTAGATCTGGCGCATCTCGCGAGTCAACGCCTGCCAGTGCTTCTTCGACGCGAGCCGCAACGAGTTCCGCACGACATGCACGACACAGGTCTGGACGGTCGCGTCGGGCCACGTCACCCGAATCGATTCCGGCAGACCTTTCAGGCCGTCGCAACACACGACGAGCGCATCCGCGATCCCACGGTTGCGGAGTTCAGTGAGCATCGCCGCCCACTGCTTCGCGCCTTCACCACCCGACGGACCAATCCAGAGGCCGAGGACGTCGCGTTCACCATCGAGGTTCACGCCGATCGCCACATACACGGGCCGATTGGCGACTTGGGTGTCGCGGACCTTGATCACGATCGCGTCGATCAAGATCACCGCGTACACGCGATCGAGTGGCCGGTTCTGCCACGCCAGCATGTCCTCGACGATCCGGTCGGTGATCTTCGAGATCGTTTCTCTCGAAACTTCGGTCCCGTAGATCTCCGCCAAATGCGCCTGAATGTCGCCGGTCGTCATGCCCTTCGCGTAGAGCGAGATCACATTCCCCGCCAAGCCCATCGAGACGCCGTTGATGCTTCGGCACCGTGACCGGTTCGAACGTCCCGTTCCGATCACGAGGCATCCGCAGATCGACGTCGCCGACCTCGGTGCTCACCGTCTTCGGTGTCGAACCGTTCCGCGAGTTCCCAGAGTTCCGGCCGGCCGAGTCGTAGGGTTCGTAACCGAGATGATCCTCGAGTTCGACCTCCAACCCGGTCTGGAGCACCTGGCGGACCATCGCGGTCAACAAGCCGCCCTCGCCGGTGAGATCGACACCCTCCGCGCGGGCCCGGTCGACCAGCTCGGTCGCCCACTCCCGCATCTCCGGACCATCGAGATCAGGAAGTCCTCGTGCCGGCACCAACCCCGCCGACTCTCGTTCTGTTCGCTTCGTCATGGTCATGATCCTTCCCAGCCCGCAGCACTCAGCCGCGGACCTTCAGATCACGCCGTTTACACAAAGTTCCTGACAGTCCCCACCGGCTCCTTGCGGGCGTGGAGTTCGTGTCGAACGTCGCCGGGCGGGCGACGGTGTTCACCTATGACGCCAACGGCCGACTGTCGAAGACGGAGGAGCAGGTGGGTGGTGTGGTGAAGCTCACGACCACGACGACGGTGGACGCGAACACGGGCCGGTTGAACGACAAGAAGAGCGTGGCGGGCAATCTCACGTTCGACGAGGTGCCGGGCTATGACCTGGCGGGGCGGCAGACGTCGATCGGTGAGGGGATCAGTGGTGCGTCGTCGTCGTTGATTGGGCGGGCGGCTTCCTACGATGGGTTGGGCCGGTTGCGGGAGTACTCCCAGACGGGTTCGGCAGGAAATGTGGGTCGCCGGTACGACTACGACGCGAACACGAACCGGACGCGGACGTGTACGTCGTCGTCGGTGCCGACGAACTATTCGGGGTGTGCGACGCCGTTGGCGGTGTTTGATGGGGCGGATCGGGTGACGAGTTCGCCGGGTCGTACCGGGTATGTGTACGACGCGGATGGGAACATCACGAGCTTCACGCGCACGGGTGTGGGGGTGGTGAGTTTCTCCTACGACGAGTATGACCATGCGACGGTGATCAATGATGGGACGACGAAGACGGAGGAGTGGTTGGCGCCGTCGGGTCGGGTGTTGCATCGGAAGGTCACGACGGTGAGTTCGGGCACGGTGACGGAGAATGTGGTGTTCGGGTATTCGGGTGGTGGTGATAGTCCGGCGTGGTCGCAACCGGCTGCGGGTGGGACGGTGACCTCGTTCGTGGGGGGTGCGGTGATCGTGGGTTCGTCGGTCACGTTCAATGCGACGAATGTGCATGGTGATGTGATTGGCACGGTCGACGCGGCGGGGGTGATGAGCCTGGTGGTGACGGCCGACGAGTTCGGGCGGGGTGGGACGCCTCCGTCATCGCGGCTCGGTTGGTTGGGTGGTTCGGCCCGGTTCACGGCGGCGCCGGCGTTGGGGATCGTGCGGATGGGTGTCCGTTTGTATGACCCGGAGATCGGACGGTTCCTCGCCGCGGATCCGTCGACGAGGTGCCGGGCTATGACCTGGCGGGGCGTCAGACGTCGATCGGTGAGGGGATCAGTGGTGCGTCGTCGTCGTTGATTGGGCGGGCGGCTTCCTACGATGGGTTGGGCCGGTTGCGGGAGTACTCCCAGACGGGTTCGGCAGGAAATGTGGGTCGCCGGTACGACTACGACGCGAATACGAACCGGACGCGGACGTGTACGTCGTCGTCGGTGCCGACGAACTATTCGGGGTGTGCGACGCCGTTGGCGGTGTTTGATGGGGCGGATCGGGTGACGAGTTCGCCGGGTCGTACCGGGTATGTGTACGACGCGCATGGGAACATCACGAGCTTCACGCGCACGGGTGTGGGGGTGGTGAGTTTCTCCTACGACGAGTATGACCATGCGACGGTGATCAATGATGGGATGACGAAGACGGAGGAGTGGTTGGCGCCGTCGGGTCGGGTGTTGCATCGGAAGGTCACGACGGTGAGTTCGGGCACGGTGACGGAGAATGTGGTGTTCGGGTATTCGGGTGGTGGTGATAGTCCGGCGTGGTCGCAACCGGCTGCGGGTGGGACGGTGACCTCGTTCGTGGGGGGTGCGGTGATCGTGGGGTCGTCGGTCACGTTCAATGCGACGAATGTGCATGGTGATGTGATTGGGACGGTCGACGCGGCGGGGGTGATGAGCCTGGTGGTGACGGCGGACGAGTTCGGGCGGGGTGGGACGCCTCCGTCATCGCGGTTCGGTTGGTTGGGTGGTTCGGCCCGGTTCACGGCGGCGCCGGCGTTGGGGATCGTGCGGATGGGGGTCCGTTTGTATGACCCGGAGATCGGCCGGTTCCTCGCCGCGGATCCGGTGATCGGTGGGTCGTGCAATGCGTATGACTACGTGTGTGGCGACCCCATCAACGGCCGCGACCTGGACGGCCACTGGTCCTTCAGTTTGACGTCAGTGTCCAGTCTGCTGATTCAAGCCTCATAGCGAACCTCCGGATGGATCCGCCGCAGTTTTGCCAGTCAGAGCAGTTCTCCGACGGCCGTGACTCGTGCAGGCGAAAGTTAGTATCAGTCGCATGGCCGTACGAGTAATCGGGCGTATACCGAACAGTCGCTAACACGGCGCACAGGGTCATTTGCTGGGGTTCTTGTAAGCTCACGGTATCCATGTGATTCGCGCCAGCTATTCTACATGGTCATTTCGGTATTGGTTTCGGCGGATTCGGTCTGGGGATGTCTCCGTCGGTGCAAGGGGCAACAGCAGACGTCTCGACACGGCTGGATCACGTTGAGAGGGGGTATTGCGAGATGATTTGGGAGTCAAAAGATGGTGGCGACAGGTTTTCGATGGCTCGGCACGAGATTTGTGTCCGTCATTGTTCGCAGAGTCGCAGTCGGCGATAGCGACTATCATATTTTGGTTCTAAGCCCGATGCGGATAATCTTGGTGCCCGACTAGTCTATCATGCGCATCCGTGATCGTGCTTTCGCGGTGCGAAGACCTTGGTCGTGGATTATCGCCCGCTGCATTGCCGGCCTATGCCGATTTCACGGCGGAGGGCGCGCTGTTCGTGTCGTCCGCGGTCGTCTGAGATCGACTCTGACATAGACGGCGAGCTTTCGTGCGAAGTCCCGGTTGGTCATCTCGGCTCTTTAGGGGTCTTGGCGACCATGTTGCTTGTTTGCACTCTGCGATAGCCGTGCCTCTGAGTCGTCATTCAATGACGGCGTCGGGATAGCGCAGGAGTCAGCCTGTGTTCTGAAGTCGGACCGAGCCCAGGGGCGACGTCGACCGATGGCCCCCAGGAGCGGGCCAGTCGGCTCAGGCCCCGGTCCCCACCGGTTTGGAACCCGGCTGCTCGCGCGCCTAGCCTGTCCTGGTTCTGCGCGGTCGGTCGACCGCGCGTGGTTTCGCTGCGGCGAGACAATCACCGGGACCTGCGGGTCTCACGAAGTATGCCAGGAGTGCTGTGCCCACGATCGCCCAGTTGGTCCGCAAGGGCCGGGAGACCAAGACCGACAAGTCGAAGACGCCCGCGCTGAAGGGTTCGCCCCAGCGTCGTGGGGTCTGCACGCGTGTGTTCACGACCACGCCGAAGAAGCCGAACTCGGCGCTGCGCAAGGTGGCCCGTGTCCGCCTGACGACCGGGGTCGAAGTCACCGCGTACATCCCGGGCATCGGCCACAACCTCCAGGAGCACTCGATCGTGCTCGTGCGTGGCGGCCGGGTGAAGGACCTCCCTGGTGTCCGCTACAAGATCATTCGCGGCGCGCTCGACGCATCGGGTGTCGCCAACCGCAAGCAGGCCCGTAGTCGCTACGGCGCCAAGAAGGGTTAGTCGTGCCTCGCAAGGGACCAGCTCCCCGCCGTGACCTCATGCCGGACCCGGTCCACCGTTCGGTGGTCGTGACCCAGCTCGTGAACAAGATCCTCCAGCGCGGTCAGCGTTCGACGGCAGAGCGCATCGTCTACTCCGCGCTCGAAGAGATCGAACGCAAGACCGGCGGCGACCCGATCCCCACGCTCAAGCGTGCGGTCGAGAACGTCCGCCCGGTGCTGGAAGTGAAGTCCCGCCGGGTCGGTGGTGCCACCTACCAGGTTCCCGTCGAAGTGCGCCCCCGCCGCGCGACCACCCTCGCCATCCGCTGGTTGGTGGGCTACTCGCGCCAGCGCCGGGAGAAGACGATGGCTGGTCGTCTCGCCGCCGAGTTGATGGACGCGAGCAACGGAGTGGGCGCGGCGATCAAGCGCAAGGACGATCTGCAGAAGATGGCGGAATCGAACAAGGCGTTCGCGCACTACCGCTGGTAGCCCCTGCTCCTTTGGGTGGGTGCCGACGCCGGCATCCCTCCAGTCGCTCGGACATGCGCTCGCTGCGCTCGCGAACTCGCTTGGTGGACGGACGCCGGCGTCGGCACGCAAGCGTGCCGTCCGCCGTGATCGAAGAGCATGAAGGCCACTACGGACGCCTTGTTCGTGGTGGGAAGAAATAGGAAGAGAAGAAGAGAAGATGGCCAAAGACGTAGCTGCCAAGCGGGAGTTTCCGCTCGCGAAGACCCGGAACATCGGGATCATGGCGCACATCGACGCGGGCAAGACCACGACGACCGAGCGGATCCTCTACTACACCGGTCGTACGTACAAGATCGGTGAAGTGCACGAGGGCGCGGCGGTCATGGACTGGATGGTCCAGGAGCAGGAACGCGGCATCACCATCACGTCGGCCGCGACCACGTGCAAGTGGCGCGACTGCTGGATCAACATCATCGACACCCCCGGCCACGTCGACTTCACGGTCGAGGTCGAGCGCTCCCTGCGCGTGCTCGACGGCGCGGTGGCGGTCTTCGACGCGGTGGCCGGCGTGGAACCCCAGACCGAGACGGTGTGGCGCCAGGCCAACAAGTACCACGTGCCCCGCATGTGCTTCGTCAACAAGATGGACCGCACCGGTGCCGACTTCTACCGCTGCCTCGAGATGATCAAGGACCGGCTCGACGCCGAGACCGCGGTCATCCAGCTGCCGATCGGCGCGGAGAGCGAGTTCCGCGGCGTCGTCGACCTCCTCCAGATGAAGGCGCTGGTCTGGGACGACGGTATGGGCGAGGAATACGAGACCGTCGACATCCCGGCCGACATGGTCGAAGACGCGGAACACTGGCGTCACGAACTGGTCGACGTCGTCTCCCAGCACGACGAGAACGTGCTCGAGAAGTACGTCGGCGAGGAAGAGATCACCGCCGAGGACCTCCGCGCCGGCCTGCGCCACGCCACCATCGTCGGCCGGCACCGTGCCGATCCTCTGCGGCACCGCGTTCAAGAACAAGGGCGTGCAGCCCCTGCTCGACGCGGTCGTCGACTACTTGCCGAGCCCGCTCGACGTGACCGAGATCGAGGGCGTCGACGTCAAGACCGGCGAGCCGATGGCCCGCCACGCGGATGACAGCGAGCCGTTCGCGGCGCTGGCATTCAAGGTCATGAGCGACCCCTACGTGGGCAAGCTCACCTACTTCCGCGTCTACTCCGGTTCGCTGGAATCCGGTGCCTCGGTGCTCAACGCCACGAAGGACCGCAAGGAGCGCATCGGGCGCATCCTGCAAATGCACGCCAACACTCGGGAAGACAAGGACGCCGTCTTCGCGGGCGACATCGTCGCGGCCGTCGGGTTCAAGAACACCACCACCGGTGACACGCTCTGTGACCCGGCGCACCCGATCGTGCTCGAGAAGATGGATTTCCCGGAGCCGGTCATCTCGGTGGCCATCGAGCCCAAGACCAAGGCCGACCAGGACAAACTCGGCAAAGCGCTCGGTTCGCTCTCCGAGGAGGACCCCACGTTCCGGGTCCACACCGACGACGAGACCGGCCAGACCATCATCGCCGGTATGGGCGAGTTGCACCTGGAAGTCCTGGTTGACCGCATGATGCGGGAGTTCGGCGTGGAAGCCCACGTCGGCAAGCCGCAGGTGGCTTACCGCGAGACCATTACCAAGACGGTCGAGAAGGTGGAAGAGAAGTACGTCCGCCAGACCGGTGGTCGGGGTCAGTACGGCCACGTGGTCCTGACCCTGGAGCCCACGGGCCCCGGTGGCGGCTACGAGTTCGTCGACCAGATCAAGGGTGGTGTGATCCCTCGGGAGTACATCGGTCCCGTCGATCAAGGGATTCAGGAAGCACTGGAGGGTGGTGTCATCGCCGGGTACGCACTCGTCGATGTCCGCGCCATCCTGACCTACGGCTCCTACCACGAGGTCGACTCGTCCGAAATGGCCTTCAAGATCGCCGGTTCCATGGCGGTCAAGAAAGCGGCCCGCTTGGCGGATCCGGCATTGCTGGAGCCGATCATGCGGGTGGAGGTCGTCACGCCCGAGGACTACATGGGCGACGTGATCGGCGACCTCAACTCCCGCCGCGGCCAGGTCGAGGGCATGGAACAGCGGGGAACTTCCCACGTTGTGAACGCCAAGGTGCCGCTGGCCGAGATGTTCGGCTATGTTGGCGACCTTCGCTCCCGTACCCAGGGGCGCGCGACGTACACCATGCAGTTCGACTCCTACGCACAAGTGCCGGAGTCGATCGCGCAGGAGATCGTCAAACGAGTTCGCGGCGAGTAGTCGCACCTCAATTTCGAAGAGCACAGCGCAACGACGCGCGGTCGGCGAACCCGCCCGCCACGAACGGAGACAGAAAAGATGGCAAAGGCCAAGTTCGAGCGGAACAAGCCGCACCTGAACATCGGAACCATGGGTCACATCGACCATGGAAAGACGACGTTGACCGCAGCGATCACGCGGGTGCTGGCCGAGGGCAACCCGAACGTGGAAGCCACCGCGTTCGACCAGATCGACAAGGCGCCCGAAGAGCGCCAGCGCGGGATCACGATCAACATCGCGCACGTCGAGTACGAGACCGACGCGCGCCACTACGCGCACGTCGACATGCCCGGCCACGCCGACTACATCAAGAACATGATCACCGGTGCGGCCCAGGTCGACGGTGCGATCTTGGTGGTGGCGGCGACCGACGGTCCGATGCCCCAGACCCGTGAGCACGTGCTGCTCGCCAAGCAGGTCGGCGTGCCGTCGATCGTCGTGGCGCTCAACAAGTGCGACCAGGTCGAGGACGAGGAGCTCCTCGAGCTCGTCGAGCTCGAAGTGCGTGAGCTGCTCAGCGAGTACGAGTTCCCCGGTGACGACACGCCGGTCGTGCGGGTCTCGGCGCTGAAGGCGCTCGAAGGCGACGCCGACGCGGCGACCGGGGTCAAGGAGCTCATGGCGGCGGTCGACTCGTTCATCACCGAGCCGGTGCGTGAACTCGACAAGCCGTTCCTCATGCCGATCGAAGACGTGTTCACCATCACCGGTCGTGGCACCGTGGTCACCGGCAAGGTCGAGCAGGGTGTGGTCCACACCGGCGACGAAATCGAGATCGTCGGTCTGCGGGACCTCCAGAAGACCACCTGCACCGGGGTCGAGATGTTCCGCAAGATCCTCGACGAGGGTCGCGCCGGAGACAACATCGGCGCCTTGCTGCGGGGAACGAAGAAGGAAGACGTCGAGCGCGGTCAGGTCCTGGCCAAGCCGGGATCGATCACCCCGCACACCGACTTCGAGGCGCAGGTCTACGTGCTCACGAAGGAAGAAGGCGGCCGGCACACGCCGTTCTTCGCCAACTACCACCCGCAGTTCTACTTCCGGACCACCGACGTCACCGGCACCATCAACCTGCCCGAGGGCACCGAGATGGTCATGCCCGGTGACAACACCGAGATGGTCGTGCAGCTCCAGAAGCCGATCGCCATGGAGGACGGACTCCGGTTCGCCATTCGTGAAGGTGGCCGCACCGTCGGCGCCGGTCGCGTCACCAAGATTCTCAAGTAGTCGGGATCACCATGGCGCAGAAGATCAGGATCCGGCTCAAGGCGTACGACCACGAGATCATCGATCAGTCGACGAAGAAGATCGTCGAGACGGTCGTTCGTACCGGGGCCCGCGTGCGGGGCCCGGTCCCATTGCCCACCGAGATCCACCGGTACTGCGTCGTGCGGGGTCCGCATGTCGACAAGGACTCGCGTGAGCACTTCGAAATGCGGATCCACAAGCGCCTGCTCGACATCGTCGAGCCGGCGGGCAAGACCGTCGAATCCCTCCAGCGGCTCGATCTGCCGGCGGGAGTCGACATCGAGATCAAGATCCAAGGGGTCTAAGTAGGTTTCGGTCGGGTCGGGTGCCTGCAAATGGCATCCGACCCTCCAGAACCACTAGATTCCACGGGCTCGTCAATCGACGTCCGTAGAGGCCCCGGCCAACGCGCTGAGGAACCGTACGGCACAACCGAACCAACGCTCCGCCGGGAATCATCCCGACGGAGCGTTCGCGTGCCGGTCGGCAGTTGCCGACCGACCAGAAGAAGGCGAAACGATGGCTTCCAAGGGAATCCTCGGGCGCAAGCTCGGCATGACCCAGGTCTGGGATGAGGAGAATCGGGTTATTCCCGTGACCGTCATCCAGGCCGGTCCGTGCCATGTGGTGCAGCTCAAGACACCCGAACGCGACGGCTATGCCGCGGTGCAGCTCGCGTTCGGAGAGACCAAAGAGGGCCGGCTGACCAGGCCGGAACTCGGACACCTCGCGACGGCGGGTGTCGCTCCGTCGAAGCACCTGGTGGAGCTCCGGGTCGATGATCTGGCCGACTTCGCCGTCGGGCAGGAAATCATCGCCGACATCTTCACCAAGGGCGACCTGGTCGACGTGACCGGGGTGTCCAAGGGGAAGGGCTTCGCCGGCGTCATGAAGCGTCACAACTTCAAGGGCCAAGGCGCGTCGCACGGTAACCACAAGAAGCACCGCGCCCCCGGCTCGATCGGAGCGTGCGCGACTCCGGCTCGAGTCTTCAAGGGAATGAAGATGGCCGGCCAGACCGGAAACGTGAAGACAACGACGTTGAACCTCGAAGTCGTCGAAGGCGATGGCGAGCGCAACCTGATCCTCGTGCGGGGTTCGGTACCCGGCCCCAACGGTGGGCTCGTGTTCGTGCGCAACGCAGTGAAGGCGGGCACCAAATGAGCACGCTGACGATGAAGACCCAGTCCGGTGGCGACGCCGGCTCGGTGGAACTCCCCGACTCCGTGTTCGGCATCGAGCCCAACATGGCAGTACTGCACCAGGTCGTGACGGCGCAGCTGGCGGCGGCGCGTGCGGGAACGCACAGCACCAAGACCCGCGCCGAAGTGCGTGGCGGTGGCGCGAAGCCGTGGCGCCAGAAGGGCACCGGTCGTGCCCGTCAGGGTTCGATCCGCGCGCCGCACTGGCGTGGTGGTGGTGTTGCTCACGGACCGAAGCCGCGTTCGTACAAGCAGCGCACCCCGAAGAAGATGGTTCGCCTCGCCCTGATCAGCGCACTCTCGGATCGGGCCCGCGAAGACAAGGTCATGGTGCTCGACGCGTGGAATTTCGCGCAGCCCAAGACCAAGGACGCGATCGCTGCGCTGAGCGCCCTGGGCTTCCGGCCCGAGGGTGAGCGGGCACCGCGGGTGCTCATCGTGCTCGACCGCACCGAAGAAGCCGCCTGGAAGTCTTTTCGCAACCTTGGTGAGCGGGTGCAAATCATCCTGCCGGATGAACTCAACCCCTACGACGTGCTCGTCAACGACTGGCTCGTTTTCTCGGCGCCGACGCTCGAAGCCATCGTGAGCCGGTTCACCAACGGTGCCGCCGCATCCGACGAGGAGGCAGCAGCATGAGCAGTCTCGCCAATCCCCGCGACGTCATCATCCGGCCGATCGTGTCGGAGAAGTCCTATGCCGGACTCGACGAGAACGTCTACACGTTCGAGGTCGCGCCCGGGGCCAACAAGATCCAGATCAAGCAGGCCGTCGAGGAAATCTTCGGCGTGAAGGTCATCAACGTCAACACACTCAATCGCGCCGGCAAGCGCAAACGGAACCGCCGTACCGGCACCTGGGGTCAGCGGTCCAACCAGAAGCGAGCCCTCGTCTCGCTCGCCGCCGGCGAGTCCATCGAAATCTTCGGGAGCTGACGATGGCGATTCGTAAACGGAAGCCCACATCGCCCGGTCGGCGTTTCCAGTCGGCATCGGACTTCGCGGAGATCACGAAGACGACGCCGGAGAAGTCGCTGCTCAAGCCGAAGCCGCGCACCGGTGGTCGCAACAGCTACGGCCGGATGACGTCTCGCCACCGGGGTGGCGGACACAAGCGGCAATACCGCGTCATCGACTTCCGTCGGAACAAGGACGGCGTGCCGGCCAAGGTCGCCGCGATCGAATACGACCCGAACCGCAACGCGCGTATTGCGCTGCTGCACTACCGCGATGGTGAGAAGCGCTACATCCTCGCCCCGTCGGGCATCAACGTCGGCGACATGCTCCAGAGCGGGCAAGGCGCCGAGATTCGTCCCGGCAACGCGTTGCCCCTCCGTTACATCCCGGTCGGCACCGTGGTCCACAACGTGGAACTCAAGCCGGGCGCGGGCGGCAAGATGGGTCGTGGCGCCGGCGCCGCGATCCAGTTGGTCGCGAAGGAAGGCCTGTACGCCACCGTGCGACTTCCGTCGACCGAAATGCGGCGGATCCCGATCGACTGTCGGGCGACCGTTGGTTCGGTCGGGAACTCCGAGGCGGCCCTGATCTCGATCGGGAAGGCCGGCCGGAACCGCTGGAAGGGCAAGCGTCCCCATGTTCGTGGTGTCGCCATGAACCCGGTGGACCACCCGCTCGGTGGTGGCGAAGGAAAGAGCTCGGGTGGACGCCACCCGGTGTCGCCGTGGGGCAAGCCGGAAGGCCGCACCCGCAAGAAGGGCAAGGCTTCAGACCAGATGATCGTTCGTCGTCGCCGCACTCGCGGCAGCCGGAGGTAGGCGCGATGCCTCGCAGCCTCAAAAAGGGTCCGTTCGTCGATGAGCACCTGCGGGTGAAGGTCGAGCGCATGAACGAGGCCGGAGACCGCAAGGTCATCAAGACCTGGTCTCGTCGTTCCACCATCACTCCGGAGTTCGTGGGCCACACGTTCGCGGTGCACGACGGCCGCAAGCACGTCCCGGTGTACTGCACCGAGGCGATGGTCGGTCACAAGCTCGGTGAGTTCGCGCCGACCCGCACGTTCCGGTACCACGCCGGCCAAGAGAAGCAAGGACGGCGGTAGTCATGACCCGTGCCGTCCTGCGCAACAACCAGGCGTCGCCGACCAAGGTGCGTCTGGTGCTCAACCAGATCCGCGGTCTCGATGTCACCGAAGCGCGCGAGTTGCTGCGCTTCAGCCAGCGGGGTGCCTCGGCGGAGATCGCCAAGCTGCTCGATTCCGCCGTGGCGAACGCCGAACACAACGACCACATCCCGAGCGACGAACTCTTCATCGCCGCGACCTGGGCCGACGAAGGCCCGACCGGCAAGCGATTCCGGCCGCGTGCGCGTGGTCGGGGGACTCGGATCTTGAAGCGCACGAGCCACATCACGATCGTGGTCGAGCGCTACTCCGACGACGAGTTGCGTCTGCGGGCCGTCCGCGAAGAGGCGTCGGGCACGGGTGCTGCGGCCGAGCGTCGCCGTCGCCTGAGTCGCGGTCGTCGGGTCGCGGCGAGCACCGCAGCGGCGGATCACGATCACGACCATGACCATGACCATGACCATGATGAGGTCGTCGAGACCGATGCGGTCGAGGTCGCCGAGACCGAGACGCCGGCCGCCGAGGCCAGCGAGGATGCCGCCGCCGAGGCGACAGCCGATGACGTTGCGCAGGACGCGCCCGAGGGCGCCGATGCGGACACCGACGAGTCGGACGACTCGTCGAAGGGAGTGCAGTAATGGGTCAGAAGGTCAACCCGTACGGGTTCCGCCTCGGCGTGACCACCGACTGGAAGTCGCGGTGGTTCGCCGAAGACGAGGAGTACAAGGACCTCCTGGTCGAGGACTGGAAGATCCGCGACTACCTCCGCACCGAGCTCCTGCGCGCCATGGTGAGCCGGGTCGAGATCGAGCGCACCCGTGATCGCCTGCGCGTCGACGTGTACACGGCCCGCCCGGGCATCGTGATCGGTCGCCGCGGTGCCGAGGCCGACCGCCTCCGCGCCGGGCTACTCAAGATCACCGGCAACCCGAAGATCCACTTCAACATCCAGGAGATCAAGCAGCCCGAGCTCGACGCCACGCTGATCGCCCAGGGTGTCGCCGACCAGCTCACCGGCCGGGTGAGTTTTCGCCGGGCGATGAAGCGTGCAGTCCAAACTGCCATGAAGGCCGGCGCGCTCGGGATCCGAGTGCAGTGTGGTGGTCGTCTCGGCGGCGCCGAGATGAGCCGCAAGGAGTGGTACCGCGAAGGTCGGGTCCCACTGCACACGTTGCGCGCCGACATCGATTACGGCCTCGCCGAAGCGCGTACCACCTTCGGTCGCATCGGCGTCAAGGTCTGGATCTACAAGGGCGAGATCCTTCCGTACAAGACCGTCGCGGAAGACAAGATCGCCAAGGAAGCGGCCATGGCCGTGGGTGACACCGCCGGGCCGACCGGCCGTCGCGTCGTCAGTGCCGGTGGCGGACGCCGGCGTCCGTCCGATGAGGCGGTGCCGGTCGACGAAGCCGCGGTCGGCGACGCCGAGATCGTCGATGCCGCGCCGCTGGTCAAGGAAGCCGATCCGGAACTCGAGCGCCTCCTCGCCGAAGAGGAAGAGATCGAGCGTCGGACCCGCCAGCACCACGAAGCGCCCAAGTTCCACGGGGACGAGGACTAACCATGTTGATGCCCAGGAAGGTCCGTCACCGCAAGGTGCAGCGCGGCCGTATGTCGGGTGTCGCCAAGGGCGGCACCAAGGTCACCTTCGGCGACTATGGCATCCAGGCCCTCGAGCCCGGTTGGATCACCAACCGCCAGATCGAGGCCGCCCGAATCGCCATGACCCGTCACATCAAGCGTGGCGGCAAGGTGTGGATCACGGTGTTCCCGGACAAGCCGATCACCCAGAAGCCGGCCGAGACCCGGATGGGCTCGGGCAAGGGCAACCCGGAGAGCTGGGTCGCGGTGGTCAAGCCCGGCCGCGTCATGTTCGAACTCTCCGGAGTTCCCGAAGAGCTGGCGCGCGAGGCCATGCGGCTCGCGATGCACAAGCTGCCGATCAAGACCCGCTTTGTCCTGCGACTCGACGAGGCCTGATGACGATGACGACAACTGCGAACGAACTGCGAGAACTGAACGACGGCGAGTTGATCCAGCGGCTCGCGGAAGCGAAGGAAGAGCACTTCAACCTGCGCTTTCAGCTCGCGACCGGACAACTCGACAACTCGGCTCGCCTCGGTGAGGTGCGCCGTGACGTGGCTCGGTTGAACACCTTGCTGCGCGAGCGTGAAATCGCGGCAGCCGAAGCTGCCGAAGGGGAGCAACGATGACCGAACCGTCCATGGAGACCCCGGCCGATGCCGCGAGCGATCGCAACCGACGCAAGGTCCGCGAGGGCTTGGTCGTGTCCACGAAGATGGACAAGACCGTCGTCGTCGCGGTGATCGACCGTGTGCAGCACCGCCGGTACCGCAAGACGCTGCAGCGCACGACGAAGCTCTACGCCCACGACGAGAACAACGAGGTCCGCGAGGGCGACCGGGTGCGAGTGGCCGAGACCCGGCCGATGTCCCGGCAGAAGCGCTGGCGCGTCGTGGAAGTGCTGGAGCGTGCTCGGTGATTCAGCAGGAGAGCCGCCTCAAGGTGGCCGACAACTCAGGCGCCCGCGAGGTGCTGTGCATCAAGGTGCTCGGCGGTACTCGTCGGCGGTATGCCGGTATCGGCGATGTGTTCGTGGCCACGGTCAAGGACGCGACGCCCGGTGCGGCAGTCAAGAAGGGTGACGTCGTCAAGTGCGTCGTCGTCCGAACCAAGAAGGAGCGCCGTCGCCCGGATGGCAGCTACATCCGATTCGACGAGAACGCGGCAGTCCTGATCAACGATCAGATGCAGCCGCGCGGCACCCGCATCTTCGGCCCCGTGGGTCGTGAACTCCGGGACCGCAAGTTCATGCGGATCGTCTCGCTCGCCCCGGAGGTGCTCTAGATGAAGATCAAGAAGGGCGACCAAGTCCAGGTGATCGCTGGCAAGGACGTCGGCAAGATCGGCGAAGTCACTCGCGTGCTCGTCGACCGTGACCGGGTCATCGTCGACGGCGTCAACGTGGCGAAGCGTCATCAGCGCGCGACGAAGGCGACCATGCAGGGCGGCATCATCGACAAGGACATGCCGGTGCACGTGTCGAACGTGGCCATCGTGTGCACGTCCTGCGGCAAGCACACCCGGATCGGGTATCGCTTCGACGGCGACACGAAGGTCCGCGTCTGCCGCAAGTGCGGGAAGGATCTGTAGTGGCGCCCGCGACCACACCTCGGCTCAAGACCCGGTATCTCACCGAAGTCCGTGAGCAGCTGCGTACCGAACTCGGCCTCGGCAACATCATGGAGGTCCCGAGCTTCACGAAGATCGTGCTCAACATGGGCGTCGGACAGGCCACGCAGCAGTCGTCGCTTCTCGATGGAGCCGTCGCCGACCTCACCCTGATCACGGGGCAGAAGCCGGCGATCACCCGGGCGAAGAAGTCGATCGCAACGTTCAAGCTCCGCGAGGGCAACGCGATCGGCGCCAAGGTCACCCTGCGGGGCGACCGTATGTGGGAGTTCTACGACCGGCTCGTCAGCGTGGCGATCCCGCGTATCCGCGACTTCCGGGGCCTCAACCCCGCGTCGTTCGACGGACGCGGCAACTACACGTTCGGCGTGACCGAGCAACTGATCTTTCCCGAGATCGATTACGACAAGATCGACACGGTGCGAGGGATGGACATCACCATCTGCACCACCGCCCGTTCCGACGACGAAGGGCGCGCGTTACTTCGTGCGTTCGGGTTCCCGTTCCGCCGTGAGGCTCAGGGGTAAGGCATGGCTAAGAAGGCACTGATCAACAAGCAGCAAGGGACACCGAAGTTCAAGGTGCGCGGTTACACGCGCTGCCGTCGGTGTGGCCGGCCGCGCTCGGTGTACAAGAAGTTCGGCCTGTGCCGGATCTGCTTGCGTGAACTCACGCACGCGGGCGAGGTTCCGGGCATGACCAAGGCATCGTGGTAGGGAGGTGAGCCAATGACAATGACTGACCCGATCGCCGACATGCTCACGCGAATCCGCAACGCGAACATCGCGATGCACGATTTCACCGAGATGCCGTCGTCGAAATTGAAGGAAGCGCTCGCCGCCATTCTCGTGCGCGAGGGCTACATCGAAGGCTTTGCCGTGGCGGACGACCCGAACCGCCCGGGCAACAAGCTCACGATCACCATGAAGTACACGCCGGAACGGAAGCGCACCATTTCCGGGATCAAGCGTGTCTCGAAGCCGGGCCTGCGGGTCTACATGGCTGCGAACCGGGTGCCTCGCGTGCTCGGGGGTATGGGAATCGCGGTGCTCTCGACCAACCAGGGACTCCTCACCGATCGTGAAGCGCGTAAGCGCCGAGTCGGCGGCGAAGTCCTGTGTCAGGTGTGGTGAGCGATGTCTCGAATCGGTAAGAACCCCATTCCCGTGCCGTCGGGGGTCGATGTCTCCATCGACGGTTCGAACGTGTCGGTCAAGGGTCCGAAGGGTCAGCTCACGTGGAGCATGCCCGAGGATCTCGTCATCGGCCGCGACGGCGACCAGCTCTTGGTCACGCGGCCCGACGACGAACGGCGCCATCGTGCGCTTCATGGCATGACCCGGTCGCTCGTGGCGAACATGGTGGTCGGCGTGTCCGAAGGCTTCTCCAAGGAACTCGAGATTGTCGGCGTCGGCTACCGCGCCCAGGCGCAGGGCCCGTCGAAGCTCGAGTTGCAGGTCGGCTTTTCACACTCGGTGCCGGTCGAGGCCCCCGAGGGTGTGACCTTCGAGGTTCCCGCCCCGAACCGGATCATCGTGTCCGGGATTGACAAGCAACTCGTCGGTCAGGTCGCGGCCGACATCCGCAAGATCCGTAAGCCCGAGCCGTACAAGGGCAAGGGAATTCGATACGCCGGCGAGCGCGTGCTGCGCAAGGCCGGGAAGTCCGCGAAGTAGGGACGACATGAAGATCATCACCAAAGGCAGGCGTCGCCGCCACCTCCGGGTGCGGAAGAAGGTCAGTGGTACCGCCCTGCGTCCGCGCCTGGCGGTGTTCCGCTCGAACAAGCACATCTATGCCCAGGTCATCGACGATGTCACGGGCCTCACGCTCGCGAGTGCCTCCACCATGGAAGCCAGTGTGCGCGGCTCCGGGACGGGCACCGTCGCGGCGGCCCGCGCGGTTGGCGAGCGAGCGGCCGATCGTGCGAAGTCGGCCGGTGTGAGCACGGTCGTGTTCGACCGGGGCGGATTCAAGTACCACGGCCGGGTTGCGGCAGTGGCCGACGGCGCGCGTAGCGCCGGTTTGGAGTTCTAGGTATGGCGAACGATTCCCAATACGAAGAGCGCGTGATCGCGATCAACCGAGTGGCCAAGGTGGTCAAGGGTGGTCGACGGTTCTCCTTCACCGCGCTCGTCGTGGTCGGAGACGGCAACGGCAACGTCGGCCTGGGGTACGGCAAGGCCAAGGAAGTGCCGGCCGCGATTCAGAAGGGCATGGAAGAAGCGAAGAAGAACACGTTCGCGGTGGCCCTCGCCGGGTCTTCGATCACCCACGAGATCATCGGTCGTCACGACTCCGCGCGGGTGCTCCTGAAGCCGGCGGCACCGGGTACCGGTGTCATTGCCGGCGGTGCGGCTCGAGCGATCCTCGAAGCGGCCGGCGTGCACGACGTGCTCGCGAAGTCGCTGGGGTCGTCGAACGCCATCAACGTCTCGCGGGCAACCATCGCCGGGCTCCAGGGCCTGCGTCGCCCCGACGTGATCGCGAAGATGCGCGGGAAGTCGCCTGAAGAAGTCAGCACCGTGGGCATGCTGCGCGCGTATCGCGAGCGCAATGCGAAGAAGACCGAGATTACCGAGGTCGCGTGATGAAGTTGAAAGTCACCCAGGTCCGATCGTCGATCGGAACCAAGCCGAAGCAGCGAGGCACCCTTCGGGCGCTGGGTCTGCGCGGTATCAGTAGCAGCCGTGACCACGAGGACAATCCGATTGTGCGCGGCATGATCGCGAAGGTTCCCCACCTCGTGACCGTCGAGGAGATCTCCGGATGAAGATCCATGACTTGAAGCCGGCCCCCGGTTCCCGCCGGTCGAAGAAGCGCGTTGCCCGTGGTATCGGTGGCAAGGGTGGCAAGACGGCCGGCCGCGGCACCAAGGGCCAGGGCGCCCGCGACACGATCAAGCCCGGTTTCGAGGGAGGCCAGACGCCGCTCCACCGCCGGATCCCGAAGGCCAAGGGATTCAACAACCCGTTCCGGGTGGAGTATCACGTCGTCAACCTCGACACGCTCGAGGGCTTCGAAGCCGGCGCCGAGGTGTCGCCGGACACGCTGCGCGAGCACGGTCTGGTCGCCAAGCGCGGCCTGGTCAAAGTGCTGGGTCGAGGCGAACTCGCCAAGAGCCTCACGGTCAAGGCGCATGCTTTTTCCGCTTCGGCGAAGCAAGCGATCGAGGCTGCGGGGGGTAGCGTAGAAATCGTTCCCGCACCGTGGGGGGACCGTCGTCCGCCCGCGAAGGGCAACGCGCTCACCAACCGATAGCCTGCCCTCACCGGTTCCGGTCGTCGTTTCGAGGAGGTCGTACACCCATGCTGTCCCGTCTGCGGAACATGTTCCGGGTGGCCGACCTGCGCAACAAGATCTTCTTCACGATCTTTGTCGTGTTGGTCTATCGGCTCGGAACCCACATCCCCGTGCCCTACGTGGACTTCGCCCAGATCAAGGCGCTGCAATCCGCGACCACCAACTCGGGGGTCGTCGGGTTCCTCGACCTGTTCTCGGGCGGGGCGATCACGAGCGTCTCGATCTTCTTCCTCGGGATCATGCCGTACATCACGGCCTCGATCATCATGCAGTTGCTGGGAGTGGTGATCCCGAAGCTCGAGCAGTGGCAGCAAGAAGGCCAGACCGGGCAGAAGAAGATCACCCAGTGGACGCGCTACGTCACCGTCGGGCTGGCGCTCGTGCAATCGTCGGGCCTGGTGATCGCACTCAAGGAAGGCAAGCAGGGCCTGCTCGGCTCCGCCGGCTTCGAGGGCAAGAACATGATTCCCGATTACAACGCCTACCGTGCTGCGCTCATCGTGATGACGTGGGTGGCCGGGACCGCGCTCGTCATGTGGTTGGGTGAGCTGATCACCCAGCGAGGGATCGGTAACGGCATGTCGATCCTGATCTTCGCTTCTGTGGTGTCGAGCCTTCCCGGGCAGGGCGGCAAGATGTTCGCGGAGGCGGGCGTCTTCAAGGGCGTCGTGGTCTGTCTCGTCGGAGTGGGGATGATCGTGGCGATCGTCTACGTCGAGTCCGGGCAACGTCGAATACCCGTCCAATTCGCGAAACGGGTTGTCGGCCGCCGCATGTACGGCGGGCAGAGCACCTACATCCCGCTGAAGGTGAACCAGTCCGGAGTGATCCCGGTGATCTTCGCGAGTTCGATCCTCGCGTTCCCGGCGCTGATCGCCTCCGCGACCAACTGGAAAGGGTTGCAGAACTTCGCGAACGAGAACCTGCTCGGCAACACGACCTGGATCTATATCTTTCTCTTCGCCACGATGATCTTGTTCTTCTCGTACTTCTATACGGCGATTGCGTTCAACCCCCAGCAACAGGCCGACATCATCCGCAAGCAGGGTGGCTTCATTCCCGGGATTCGCCCGGGGCCGCCGACCGAGAAGTATCTGGCCAAGGTGCTGAACCGGATCACCCTGCCCGGGTCGCTGTTCCTCATGACGATCGCGTTGGTGCCACTGCTCGTGTTCAAACTCTGGAATATTTCCGAGTTCCCATTCGGAGGCACGGCTCTGCTCATCACCGTGGGTGTGGCGCTCGAGACCATGAAGCAGATCGACAGCCAGCTCATGATGCGCAACTACGACGGTTTCCTCTCCTGAGGCATACATGAGCCAACGACGCGGACCACGCATGGTCTTGCTTGGCAAGCAGGGCTCCGGGAAGGGCACCCAAGGCGAGCGGCTTGCGGCCCATTTCCGTGTGCAGCACCTGTCGACGGGTCAAATGTTCCGCGACTCGGCCGCGGCCGGCGTCCCGGCCGGACTCGAGGCGAAGGGGTTCATGGACCGCGGGGAGCTGGTCCCGGACGATCTGGTGGTCGCCGTGGTCGCCGAACGATTCAAGAACCCCCTGGAAGTCGTGCCGGGATTCGTCCTCGATGGATTCCCACGGACCAAGGCCCAGGCATTGGAACTGGATCGCATCCTCGAAGCGAACCCGATCGACATCGTGATCGACCTGGACGTTCCGACCGACGTCGTCGTCGAACGCATGCGAGCCCGTGGACGTGAGGACGACACCGAAGAGTCGATTCGCCGTCGGCTCGAGCTGTACGACACCGAGACCAAACCGTTGGTCCAGTTCTACCGAGAGCGCTCCATTCTCGAGCGGGTCGACGGCCTGGGCACCGAAGACGACGTCCAGGCGTGGTTGTTGGCGGCGATCGCCACCCGTTTCAGCAGCTGATCAGTGCCCGCCCGGAAATCTCGGTCCCAGATCGAGATCATGCGACGCGCCGGCCGGGTGGTGGCCGAGATGCACGAAGCCTGCGCGGCCGCGGTTCGGCCCGGGATCCGCACCGCCGAGATCGACCAGGTGGCCCGCGACGTGCTGCGACGCCGCGACGCGCGGTCGAACTTTCTCGGCTATCACGGCTTCCCGGCAGTGATCTGCACGTCGCCGAACTCGGTGGTGGTGCACGGA
Organism: uncultured Acidimicrobiia bacterium; assembly: GCA_963765075.1. Taxonomy (GTDB): domain Bacteria; phylum Actinomycetota; class Acidimicrobiia; order IMCC26256; family JAENVU01; genus JAENVU01. Next base: position 758,394 of record CAVXVA010000003.1, on the reverse strand, counting down.
ATCCCCGACGACACCGTGCTCGAAGCCGGCGACATCGTCTCCCTCGACTGCGGCGCCATCATCGATGGCTGGCATGCCGACGCAGCCATCACCGTCCCCGTCGGCGAGATCGACGACGAGTCGGCCCGCCTCATCGAGGTGACCCGCGCCTCGTTGTCGGCGGCCATCCGCGATCTCCGGCTCGGGAGCACCCTGGCCGACGTCGGCGGCGCGGTGGAGACCACGGTGGAATCCGCCGGCTTCTCGATCGTGCGGGAGTACGTGGGTCACGGCATTGGCACGGCGATGCACGAAGCGCCGGAGGTACCGAATTTCCGAAGCTCGGGTGGTCGCCGACACCGGGTCAAGGAAGGTCTGGTCGTGGCGATCGAACCGATGGTTGCCGCCGGCAGTGCCGAAACCGAGGTGCTCGACGACGGCTGGACCGTGGTGACCCTCGATGGCAGCCGCGCCGCCCATTTCGAACACACCGTCGCGGTGACTGCGGACGGACCCGAAATCTTGACGCGGCCCTGAACCGGCCCGCCTCGATCAGAGACCGGCGGCGTTGTCTTCGAGTTCCGCGCTGGTCAGGTCGACGGTGAGTTCCTCGATCGGCGCCAGCTGGGTGCGAGCGTCGATGTCGTCGACGAGGGTGATGAGAATCTCGAGCACCTCGGCGTGGGTGCCGGTGGGGTCGAGGTCCCGTACCCGGTCGGGCTCGAGGGTAGGGACGTCGACGTAGCGGATGAGTTCGTGGGCGCTGCGGGTCGGGTTCTCCGACGCGCAAAAGAGATCCTCGTGCAGCTTCTCGCCGGGGCGCAGGCCGGTGAACTCGATGGCGATATCGGCGTTCCGGGCGCTCGCGAGCTGCCGGGCGACGTCGTAGATCTTCACCGGCTCACCCATGTCGAGGACCAAGGCGTGACCGTCGCCGCCGATGGCGCCGGCCTGGATGACCAGCTGGACGGCCTCCTCGATGGTCATGAAGTACCGGGTGACTTCGGGGTGGGTCACCGTGAGCGGGCCGCCGCGGTCGAGCTGGGCGCGAAACGCCGTGAGGACCGAACCCCGACTCCCCAACACGTTCCCGAACCGAACGCTCAGGTATCGACCCGTATGACGTTGGCCGAACGAGGACGTGAGTCCCTCGGCGATTCGCTTGGAGTACCCGAGCACGCTCGCGGCATTGGCCGCCTTGTCGGTCGAGATGTTGACGAAGTGCGAGACACCGGCGCTGGCGGCTGCGTCCAGGACGCTCAGCGTGCCCCAGACGTTGCTCTTGAGCGCTTCCGAGGGGTGGGCCTGCAACAGAGGGAGGTGCTTGAGCGCGGCCGCGTGGAACACGACGTCAGGCTTGATCTCCCCGAAGAGCCGGGCCACCCGAACTCGGTCCCGGATATCGAGCAGGACGAGTGAATCGGAGTCGAGCAGGGCGCGCCCCTCGAGCGACAACTGCACCCCGTGCAGCCCGGACTCGTCACGGTCGACCATGACGAGCCGGCCCGGAGAGAAGGCCGACAGCTGCCGACAGAGCTCTGAACCAATGGACCCACCGGCGCCGGTGACCACAACGGTCCGGCCGCGGATGTAGTCCGAGACGCTCTGGAGGTCGGTCTCGACCTTATGACGACCCAGCAGGTCGGCCTCGGTGGGTTCCCGCAGGTCACCAACGCTCACCTCACCGCCGAGCAGCTCTCGGACCGAGGGCACGACCTTGACGGTGAGGTCGGCCTTCGCGGCCTCGCGGGAGAGTTGGCGAACCAACGCGCCATCGCCGGTGGGGACGGCCATGATGAGGACTTTGGCGCCGAACTGGTCGGCGATGCGCTCGAGGTCGCCGCGATCGCCGAGGACTCGGATACCCCGGATGGTCAGGTTGCGCTTCCGGGGGTCGTCGTCGATGAGGGCGACGGGAACGTACGGGCTGTCATCGTCGAACAGCATGGCCCGGATGGTGCGTTCGCCACCGTCGCCGGCACCGAAGATGATGGCCCGCTCACGGTCGTGGGTCAGGGCTCGCCGACGCTGTTCGAGCAGCTGGCGGGCAACGTAGCGAGCACCGCCCATGCCGACGAACGCGATGATCCCCGCGCCGATGACCGCGCTGATCGGAGCCGGTCGAGGGTCACCGGGAGCGAGGAGGTCGATGGCCGCGAGCCCGAGTGTGGAGATCACCGTGGCCCGAGCAAGGGCCGCGACCTCTTCGAAGGAGCCGTTGATCCACCAGCCGCGATAGAGGCCCGTCCACCAACCGGTCACGATCTGGAGTGCGATCGCCGGGATGAAGAGCAGGGCGAGCCGGAAGGACTGGACTCGGCTGACGTTGAAATCAAGGCGGAGCAGCGACGCCAGGTAGAGCGCGACGATCCAGATGAGACAGTCGGCGCTCATGCGGGCGAGCCGCTTGCTGGTTCGGATTTTCTCCACAGGCGCTCGCAGCACTCCAGACACCGACATCAGAACTCGCACCCGAATCGGTGATCACGCCACGTGTACGCTCGCTCCGCCTCGTGCACCGGCCCCCCAGCCGTCAACAACAAGGGCGCCATTGTGGACGCATTTCGTGGTTGAAGCAAGCGCAACCTTCACCGAACGTGGCAAATATTGGGGATATCGCTCCGGAACTGGTGCTGGTAGCCCACGGCGACGGGATGGAAACCCGAAATGAGCTGGTTCGACACCCTGATCGGGTTCCAAGGATTCGACGACGGTTTCTGGTTGGCCGCGCTGCTCACCGCCATCGTGCTCGGAGCCGGATGGGCGGTGCAACGGCTGGGTCGGAACTCGATGGGGGTGGTGGGTCTCACCGGACCGGCATGGGTCCTCGCCTCGGTCGTGGTCGTCGGCGGGTTCTGGGGCTACGAGGGCACCGACGAACTTCCCTCGATGCTGCTCTGGGGTCTGGTCGTGCTCTTCGTGGCCGGGGAACTCGCGGAGCGAACACCCAATCCCAAGGTGATCGGCATCGTCCTGGCACTTCCGGGTGCCCTCGTCGTCGGCTTCGCGACGCAGTTTCCCGGGCCGGGCTGGGTCCGCCCCTTGGTCATCGGCACGGTCGCGGTCGGAGGACCATTAGCGGCGGATTTCGATCGACGAGCGGGTCGGGTGGGGGTGGCACCGTTCCTGTGGTTGCTGACCGTTGCCGGCCTGTACTGGACCGTGCCGGACACCGAACGGGTGCGTCCGCTGATCGGAGCCGCCGTTCCATTGGCGGTCACCGGGTGGCCCGGCCGCACCAGCCGTATGGGCGGTGGCGGCATCTGCGCGGCGATCGGTCTGTACATGTGGGTGGCCGGATTCGAGGGTCGGGGCCGGCCCGGGTCCATCGTTGGTGCTGCCGCGGCGCTGGGGCTGTTCGTTGCGGAGCCGCTCGGCCGGGCCTTGACCCGGCGCCGATGGCAACCGCTGTCCCAAGCGGTGTCACTGTCGGTGTTCGCGCTCAGCGTCGTCGGCGCCCACTTCGTGGTGGTGGCCTACGCGAGTCGCGTCGTGGGCTTCGCGGATACTGGCCAAGACGCGGTGGTCTGGCTGGTGCCGATGCTCCCGGTTGCCATCGGCGTCGGTGGCTGGCTCCGGGTGTCCAAACGACTCGGGCGCCGCGTTCGCCGTCGGCGCCGGACGACCCGTCCGGCCCGTCCCGCCGGAACGCCCGGAGCGTCCAGCATCACGCGTGGATGAGGCTCGTTAGTCCGTGGAGTCGGCCGGGTTCAGGAATCCCGCGCGGACCGCAACGAAGCCGATCGCGGCGGTGGCCGCGACGGTGAGGGCGAGCGAGACGGCGGGCGGGGACCCGGCCGCGACGATGCCGAGCCCGGTGAACACCGCTTGGAGTGAAACGCCCAGGCTCGTCGATTGGCCGATGGTGAACCCCCGGTCGACGAGTTGGTCGTACACGTGGCTTCGGTCACCGCTCAGAATCGGCCGGTGCGATCGGATCCGCCGCAAGATCGCGATAGCGGTGTCGGCGACGGGAAGCGCGACGAGCAGCGGGACCGCCCACCAATGGGCCCATCGGTACTGCGCAGATTCGGTGAGGGCTGGGAGGACCGCGAGCGTCGCACCTACGAAGTACGCGCCCGAATCGCCCAGGTAGATCGTGGCCGGTGGTCGGTTGAAGAGCAGGAAGCCGGCCAGGGCGCCCGCCAATCCCAACCCGATCGGCGCGGCCGCTCCGCCGAGGACCGCGAAGCCCACGGCGCACACGATCCCGACGCCGGCGGCGAGGCCGTCTTGGCCGTCGAGCAGATTGATCGCGTTGAGCAGGCCGAGCACGAGTACGGCCGAGGCCACGCGCGCCAGCGCGGGCCCCGGGAGTGCCGCGGCCGCGCCGACGGCCACTCCGATCTCGACGGCGACTCGTATCGGTACCGCGAGCGGGCGGAGGTCGTCGGCCAGTCCGAGCAGCAATGCCCCAGTGAGCGGGAGCAGGATCAGTGGCCGACCGCTCACGACGATGCCGGTCGCGGCTGCCAGGTAGACCGCCACCCCGCCGAGGTACGCGACGGGCCGCTGCTGCGGCTTGAGTTCGCCGGGCCGGTCGACGATGTCGAATCGGAGCGCCAGGTGGCGGACTATCGGGGTCAACGTCACGCCGGCCGCGATGCCGACGACGAGCGCTAGAAGGCTGTCCACACCAAGACCTCCGACTCGCGGCCCGGGTGGACTTCGACCCGAGACGCCGTCGTAAACCCGCAGGCCCGGTACATCGCCAGCGCCGAGGCGTTGTCGGCGGTGGTCACCACCTTCGCCTCGGGGACCGCTCGCGCGAGGTATTCGGCGGTCGCCGCGTGAACGAGGGTTCGGCCGATTCCCGCGCCGGTCGCCGATTCGGCAACCGCGACCGCGAGGATCTCGGCCGAGGGGAGTGTGGTGGTGGTGGATGGATACCGAAGCGTCTCGACGACGCGCGGCACGGCTCCGACGAGCCGCGGCGCGGCGGTGATTCCGGCGACGAGTCCGTCGCGCACGATGAAGCGCTTGTACAACTCCGTCAGATCATCGACGGCCGCTACGAATCCCTGGATGTCGCCGGCATCGTTGGTGGCCACCAGAACGAAACAGCCGGGCGAGCGCAGCACCCGCCGATACAGGCGGCGGAGGAACCGCGGGCCGAGCGAACTGAGGAAGCCCTCCGCGATCCGCGCGGCGTGCAGCGACGCGACGGTGTCGAGGTCGGAGTCGGTCGCAGGCCGGATCGTGGTCATTGCATCCCCCGGCGCGCGGCGAGCAATCGGTGGTAGGTCGCGAGCGTGATCTCGATGCTCCGGCGGTCGTCGAACTCGGCGATCGCCTTCGCGCGGGCTCCGGCTGCCAACGTGGCGCGGGCCGCGGGGTCGGCGGCGAGCGCTTGGATCGCCGCGGTGAGGGCAATGGGATCGGCGGGAGGTACCAGGCGTCCGGTCGCACCGTGATCGACCACTTGGCGGCACCCGCGAATGTCGGTGGCGATGATCGGAAGCCCGCTGGCCGCCGCCTCCATCGCGGATCGGGGAAAACCCTCTCGGTACGAGGCGAGGACGTAGAGATCCATGGCGTGGTAGAGCTGCTCGACGTCGTCGCGCATGCCCAGGAAGCGGATGTCGGCCTCGGACCGGATGCGGTCGAGGTCGGCATCGCTCAGCTGGTCGGATTTGGCCGCGTCGAGACCACCGACGATCACGAAGTGGATGCGCGGTTGGTGATCCCGGAGGGCGCGAGCGGCGGTGAAGATCTCTCGGTAACCCTTCTCCCACACGAGCCGACCGACGGCACCGCACACGATGTCATCAGGTCCGACGCCCCATTCGGCCCGTAGTCGCGCCCGGCTCTCGCTCGTGCCGGGAGGACCGAATCGACTCAGGTCGATGCCGTTGCCCAGCAGGGTCAACTTGGACTCGGGAACACCGATCGATCGGAGCGTCGGGAGATCCTCGGCGTTCTGGACCAGCTCGGCGTCGGACGCGTGCGCCGCCAACCACTCCAGCGAATACACGACCGCGCGCTTGGTCCACCGGTCATCGGGCATGGCGTACAGGCCGTGGACGGTATTGACGACCGCGGGCACGCGGGCGGCTCGAGCGGCCAGTCGCCCGTAGACGCCGGGTTTTGGATTGTGGGTGTGCACGATGTCGGGACGCAATTGCTTGAACAGTGTTCGGAGTTCTGCGATCGCGGCGATGTCGTGGTGGGGCGCCATCGACCGGGTCGCGTGGCGCAACGCCACGTGGCGCACGCCCCGCGCGGTGATCGCGTCGACGTAGGGGCCCGGCGCCGACGCGCCGATGACGTCGTAGCCCGCCGCCACGAACGCGCTGAGCTGAGGGCCGAGGAGCAGCTCGAGACTCATGTCGGCGGTCGTGACGTGTACCAGGCGTCGGCTCATGCCGTGGCGTCCCGATACCGCCATTTGTTGAGCGTGACCCGAACGGAATCCTCGAACCGCATACCGCCGCGCAGTTTGGCAGTGAAGAATCGCATGCCGTCGCTGCACTGGACCGGTGTTCGCGCCAAACGATGAGGATCGGTGGTGCCGTACTCGTTCGCGCGCGTGCCGGCGAGCGCCGCCGAACGGTAGCGCTCGCGCACCGCGACGTCGGCGGGCGATGATCCGGCGACCGCCTTGGGATACGCGAAGTGGGTCGGACGGTTCCCGAGGTGGGTCTCGATGAGGTCGTCGGCTTGGTCGAGTTCGGACGCGATGGCTCCGGGATCGAGCCGATCGAGGAGCGCGTGGGTATGGGTGTGGGAACCGACGGTCACGAGCCCCGTCGAACTCACGTCGCGCAACGCGTTCCACGAGAGCGGTGTCCCGTGGTTCGGAAAGGGAATCTGTCGATCGACGAAGTCGGTCGCGACATACAAGGTCGCGGGTAGCCCGAAACGGGCGAGTACGGGCATTGCCTGATCGGCAAAGTCGGCGGTCCCGTCGTCGAAGGTGATCACGATCGGGTTCTCCGCGGGCGGAGTCGGATCGGCGAGTCGGTCGAGTGCTTCGTCGATCGAACGTACCCGGCCGCCGGCGGCGAGGAGCTCGGCTTGCGCGGCAAAGTCGGGCACGGGGAGGTCGACGTCCAAACCGGAATCGGTGCCGATCCGGTGGTAGATCAGCACGACCACACCCGCCGGCGGTGGTCGGAGGCGGTCGGCGGCCAATGCCGACCACTTCATCGCTTGTTTGGTCAGCCCCGGCACCCGAATCTCTTCCCGTCGACGCGGCGGAAGGTCGAGCATCGTAGACCCCTTCCGGAACCCGGAGGTCCGGACTCGATGACCGCGACCGCGCCTGCGACCAGGATCATCGGCGCGCTTTCCGACACGGTGCCGGGGTGCGGAACGCCACGAGCAGTGCATCGGGCCGGGTGGGGGCGGACGACCTGACCACCGCCACGACCTCGCGAGGTGGGCGCGACGGGTTGACGTGCACGGTCACGCAGGCGGGGGCGCCCGCACCGCGCTTGATCTTGTCGCCCCGGTGATAGTTGAGCCATTCGAATCCGCCGTTGACCTGGCGAGCGGACCACCCGCGTGCGGTGGCCGCCTCGGCGACGCGCCACCGGGCACCGTCGAATGATGCGGAATCGATCGTGTAGGCGAGGCCGAGGGCGGCGAGGAGCGCGAGGCTCGCACCAGTGACGGCGAGCCGGCGGCCGCTGACCGGGTGGTCATGCTTCGCGTCCGATGCCGGCGGGTCGGTCGGCGGATTCTCGGGTCGGCGGTCGAGTCCGAGGAGGAGGAACCCGATGGCCGGGAGCACCGGGAGGATGTATCGGTCGTAGGCCTGGAGGCCGGTCGCGATGGCCAGGGCAAAGGCGACCAGGTACCCGATCACCGTGAGTGTCAGATAGATCGTGATGGGTTCCTCGATCGAGAAGTCGCGGGATCGGAGCCGGCCTCCGGCGGTGGCGAGCGCAGGAATGGCTGCGGCCACGAGGACCAGCCCCGCGGCGGTTCCGAGGGCGACGAGGATGGACCAGGCGGGGCCGGGGAGGACGTCGGGGCGCGCTCCGATGATCACGATGTCGGACAACGCGCCGTCGGGCATGAAGTAGTTCCCGACGAACGCATCGTTGGGCACCCGCAGTGCCGTGGCGATCAGCGCCAACGTGGCTGCCACCAGCACGATCGTGGTGAGGTCGCGATGGCGTCGCCAACTCCGAGCGAGGATGCGCCCGGGCCCGACGTAGACCAGCACCGGGATCAGCAAGAGACCGGCGAGACGAACGAACCCGGCGAGTTTGAGTGCCGCGACCCCGAGCGAGTGCGGCGTCGGCACCGCGGGTGTCAGCGCGTGTCCGTCAGGAATGCCACTCCACCACGCGAGGAGCGCGATCGCCGCGGCGAGCAGACCGGCGGCGATCAGCGCGACCCGCGCGGCCGATCGGCGGGATCCTTGGGTGAGGTACCACCAGGTCCCGGTCGTCGCGGCGGCCAGGAAACCGACGATGGCGTACTGGCGAATCGTGAAGGCGACGAACGCGGCCGCGAGGCTCGCGATGAGCATGGTCGTCGAGATCGGGCGGCGGCTGAGCGCCCGGCACGCGAGCAACATTCCCAGCGCAGAGAAGGCGAACGTCGGAATGTCGGTCATGAAGCTGACCGCGAGCGGCCCCCAGAGCGGTCCACTCGCGATCGTGGCCGCGAGGAGCCAGGCGGCGCCCCGCCGCACGGCGTGTCGCGGCATCGTGAATGCGACCGCGGCCAGCCCGCCCGCTCCGAGCAGGGCCGTGAAGAGCTGGAGGGCGCCGATATCGCGTCGCGCCAGGGTCGCGACGGGCGTCGCGAGTGCCAGTTGTCCGACCAGCGTCATCGACACCCAGTGGTTGAACGACAGCCGCCCCGAATCGACGACTCGGAACAGCGTGACGAGGTAGGACCAATCGTCCGAGCGGGGAATGCCGAACGCGCCGTAGTGCCGGGCGATCGCGAGGGGAAGCACGATCGCGATCAGCCCGAGCGTGATCGTGCCGATCGCGCGGAGGAGTCGGTCTCGGCGGGTCGGGGGAGCACTGCGGTGACGGAGGTCCTGCGTGAGCATCAGTGGGGTGTCCGTTCCGGAGCCGCGATCACCGGGTGATGCGCGCGGTCCGAACGCTGGGAGCCGCCGGAGGGTACAGCACGGTCGTGATCTGCCCGTCACCTCGCGCTGGTGCGACGGGTGCGGAGTGTGGTCGCTCGACCGCAGGGTGTCGTCTTGGAAGTGTCCCCAAAATGCGGGAGATTTCGGGGCTTTTTGACAACGAATTCACCTGATGTGGTGCTGTGAACCTATGGCTCTGCGCCCAAGGTCACGGCTACACTGCGTGACCTTCGTGTGCACCCTGGGTGTCGCACGCCGATTCTCGTTACCGATGCCAGCAGCCGTGGGGGGCTTCGCCCAGTTATGAGACCACTCGATTATCTCCGGGTCCTCCGGCGCCGCTGGTGGATTTTGGTCGTTGGTGCGTTGATCGGTACGTTGGTCGCCTTCGTGACGCGGCCGAGTGACCTGTCGGTTGCGATCGCGACGCAGCCGAAGTATCAGTTCCGGGCGACCCACTTGCTGGTCACGAGCCCCGACTCGACTTCGGGTCTCGGCAAGCGGTTCGGATACGACCGGCTCGCGCTCATGACCCTTCGAGGCCGGGTACCGGCCGCGGCGATGAAAGAGCTTGACGCGGTCCCCCTCGGAAGCGTCGTCGACAAGTCCCCTTCCGACAGCGAGTCGGGTTCGGAAGGTGCGAACAGCGGCCCGAAGCGGCGACAGGCCAGACCGGATGATCCGGCGGTTCCCAAGGGCGCAATCACGATCATCGTGAAGAATCCGGTGCGGTACGTCTCGATTGCCGCGGTCCCCGACCCGGCCACGGGTGCGCTCGGGGTGATCGCAACGGGCGACAAGAAGACGGCGCCCATCGTCGCAAACACTTTCGCGAAAGCGCTCCTCGATGAGTTGCAACGGATCGCGAAGGTCGACCTCGACAAGAAGGTCGGCGCGCTGACGACCGACTTGTCGGACCTCAACACCAGAGCGTTCACCCTCGACACCCAGATTGCGGCGACCCTGGATCCGATCGTGCGGAATGGTTTGGTGCAGCGGCGCACGACACTTCAGGCCGATATCGACGAAGTCAGTAGTGAGTTGGTTTCGACCCAACGGACGGGCCCGGTCCCGCTCGATCTCGGCACGTTCGACGCCGCGACCGAAGAAGGCGAGACCTTCTTGCGCATCGCGGGTGGGAGCGCGCTCAGCGGCGGTCAGCGCCAGCTCGTCGGCGGCGCAATCGGTTTCTTCCTCGCACTCGCGCTCCTGGTGGCCATGGAGCTGCTCGGCGCACGGATTCGTGACGTCGCCGGAACCGAGGGTGCCGCGCGGATGCCCGTGATCGCAGAGATTCCGGTGGTGAAGATGAACCGGGCGGATCGGTTTGTCGTTGCGACCTCGGCGGACCCCGCGTCGCTCACGGCCGAGGCCTACCGATCGTTCCGAACGTCGTTGCTCGCGATGTGGCAGCGTCACCCGCGCAACGTGGCGTTGCCGACTGCGGCGAATGGGAACGGGAACGGCAACGGGAACGGGAACGGCAACGGGAACGGGAACGGCAACGGGAGCGGGAACGGGAACGGCAGTAGCAACGGTCGGGGCGGAACCGGCCGGGGTCGACCGTTGCGCACGCTCCTCGTGACCTCACCGGGCCCGGCGGAGGGAAAGTCGATCTCTGTGGTCAACCTCGCCGCGGCGTTCGCCGAGACCGGCGTCTCGGTCATCGTCATCGATGCCGACTTCCGCCGACCGACCCAGACCCGATACCTCGATCGGCCGCGGAACCCGAACCTCGGTGACCTCGATCTCGCCTGTACCCCCGAGGATCTCGAAGCCGTCTTGCAGGACACCGACGTGCCCGGCGTCCGACTCGCTGCCAGCGCGCCCACAAAATCCGATCCCGGCCACGCGATCGCGGTGGCCAAGGCGGCGGCTGGTGCCGCGGAGCATCTCGCCGACATCGTGATCGTGGACTCGCCACCGATCCTTCTGGCCAACGATGCTGCGGACATTGCCCTGGGGGTCGACGCCACGGTGCTGTTGGCCCGTTCAGGTTGGACCCGTCGGAGCGGCATCGTTGCCTCGGCCGACTTGCTCCGTCGCCTCGAAGCCACCGTGATCGGTGTGGTCATCGTGGGTGCCGAGCACGGTGCCCGCGCCGGCTACTACGGCTACTACGGCTACTACGGCTATGGGTACGGCTACGCACACCCGGGTGAGGTTTCGATCATGAAGAAACTCATCCCGTGGAAGGGAAGTCGCAAGCCTCGGTCGGCCGCGCCGGCGCTCCCTCGTCCGCCGGTGTCTCCTTCGAGTGCGCCGGCCGCGCCACCGCGTCCGGAGACCCCGCCGGACATCGACGACCCCTGGGTCTAGAGCCGCGCGTATGTCATCGGCGCCGTGCGACTCCGAGCACGATTTCAGCCCGGTGTTCGTCCGTGCGCCGGACCTCCTCATCCGTGAGGCCGAGTTCGGGGTGGTGATCGCATCGCGAACCGCGGGTCGACCGATCACGCTCGGCGGGTCGGCACAGTTGGTGTGGGGGGCGCTCGACGAACCTCGGCATCTGGCAGATCTCGTCGATGAGGTCGCCCGCCGCGGCGGCGTCGAATCCTCGGTGATCCACTCGGACGTCGAAGCGACGGTCGCGCGTCTCCGCGCGCTCGACGTCGTGAAATGTGCACCATGAACTCGCTCGGCCAATGGTGTGGTGTCGGGCTTCCCGGCGGGACCGTGATCGATCGACTCCCGCAAGGCCCGGCCTGGGAGCGGCTGTGGAGCGACGCCGTCGATGACCGGGCGGTCGCGTTGCTGGCATCGGTGGCCGCCGACGCCGATGTCCTCGGTGCGCAGGACCAGTTCGCGCAACTCGACCGTGGTCATGAGGCCGCGATGAGGGACTGCGTCGTCCTCGAGCGGGCCACGCTCGAGGTCGCGGACGTGCTGGGCCAACGCAACGTGTCGTTCCGGATTCTGAAGGGGCCTGCGGTTGCGCATCTCGACTATCCGAATCCGGCGTGGCGGGCCTTCGGCGACGTGGATGTGCTGGTGCCGTCGGCTGATTACGACCATGCCGTCGCCGGGATCATGGCGCTGGGTGCCTACCGGCGATCATCCGAGATCCGACCTGGGTTCGATCGCCGCTTCGGCAAAGGCACCTGTCTCACGCTGCGCGACGGAACCCAGATCGACCTGCACCGGACCTTGGCCACCGGCCCGTTCGGGTTCACGATCGATACCGGGTCGATCTTTGCCGCGCGGCCTGAATCCGTGGTGCTGGCCGGCGTCGCGGTTCCCGTGCTCTCACGCGTCCATCGGTTCATCCACGCGTGCGTGCACGCGGTCCTCGGAGACGCGGTGCCCCGGGTGGTGACCCAACGCGACATTGCCCAGATCTTGCTGACCACCGATGTCGACCTTGACGCAGTTCGCGCCGTGGCCGACCGTTGGCGGCTGGGTGCAGTCGTGGCCCGGGCGGTGGCCGGCGCGTGGACGAGTCTGCAACTCGCGCCGACACCGGAGTCCGAGGCGGCCCGATGGTATGCCGAGAGTCGGTTCGAGACCCGGGCGTTGGCCGCGTACACCGGATCGCGCCGCAGCTACGCGCGCCAGATGGTGGCCGCAGTTCCCGCGGTGCCCGGGATCACCGCGAAAGCTGCGTACCTCCGCGCCCTCGTGCTGGTGGACCGCTCGTACGCCCTACGCCACGACGGTGGCTACGCCCGGAGGGTGCGTCGCGCGTGGGATGCACGCGTCCGCAAGGGTGACCTACCGTGACCGACGACGCCGCCGCCGAGATCCCGGACCCGATCGGGCCGGACGCAGCATCGGAATCGCTCCCGCTTGCCCACGAGCGCGAGCTCGCGCAGGTGAAGGTCCCGCAGTGGCCGCGGACCGTGATCGGTGTCGGCGCGGTGCTGTACGGCGTCACGATCATCGTGGCGTTCGGAAGCGGCCGGTACGACCTGATCGAGCCGGTGTTCCTGGTGCCGGTGCTGGCCTACATCGCTTGGCGTGTCGCCCGACGGATCGCGGCAGTCGACCGCGACCCGTGGATGGTGTCGTTCGTCATGGCTGCGTTCTGGGCCAAGATGATCGGGACCTTCGTGCGCGCGCTCGTGGTCTCGCTGATCTACGACAACCGTTCCGACGCGCTCGACTATCACCAATGGGGACAGTTCTTCGCGCCGATGTTCCGCGGCTTCGATTTCTCCCAGATCCGGTCGTGGAGTGGCACCGAGTTCATGCGGACGATGACCGGTGTCATCTATTCCGTCACCGGCGCCTCCGAGTACAGCGGTGCGATCGTGTTCTCGTTCATGTCGTTCGTTGGGCTCTTGCTGTTGTGGCGGGCGTTCGCGCGCGCCGTTCCTGACGGTTTGCACCGGCGGTACGCGATCTTGGTGTTGTTCCTCCCGTCGTTCTTGTACTGGCCTTCCGCCCTCGGCAAAGAAGGCTGGGCAATCTTCTGTCTGGGAATCGCGTCGTACGGAGTCGCGCTCGTCATGACCCGGGAGATACCGCTTGGTGTCGTGATGGTGGCGGCCGGCCTCTTTGGGGTCACCCTGTTGCGACCACACGTCTCGCTCACGATCTTCTCGGGCATCTTCCTCGCCGCGGCGTTGGGGAAATCGACGCGTCCCGGTGGAACATCGTCGATCCTGCGCATGATCCTGTTCGGGATGCTCGTGGTGCTGGGCACCACCCTTGCCGCCTCGACCGCGCAGTTCTTTGGTGTGGAACGTCTGGATCAGGAGACGATCAATCAGACGCTGAGCGATGCCGAGGGTCGAACCAGCGAAGCGGGTTCGACGTTCACCCCAGTGCGCATGTCGAATCCGTTGAACACACCGCTCGCCCTCGTTACCGTCCTGTTCCGCCCCTTGCCGATTGAAGCCAGTAGCCCGGTGTCGTTCGGATCGTCGCTCGAAGGCGTGTTCCTCATCGTGTTGGCGGTCAAATCCCGGCGGCGACTGCGATCGATCCCGAGGTCGATGCGCCGTACCCCGTACGTTGCCTACAGCGTCGGGATCATGTTCACCTTCATCTTCGCGTTCTCGTCGTTTTCGAACTTCGGGATCCTGGCCCGCCAGCGATGTCAGGTCTTGCCGTTCTTCTTGGTGTTGCTGTGTCTTCCCGAGTGGAAGCGCGAAGGCACCATCTCGATCGAGGAGGCTTTGGCCGGCCGGGTCGAAGTGCCGGATCCGCACCTCGACGAAGCGGCCCCGGCTCCCTACCCGAGCGAGGCCGAAGCGACTGACGTCCACCCGACCGGCGAACCGGTCGATCCCTATATCGACGCCGACTTTTCGTTCGATCCGTACGAGCGGTTCCGTGACCGTCGGGGGCCGCGCGGTCGAGGCGATGGTTGACCGGACCTGGGTGCCGAGCGAGATCCTGGGCGCGGAAGGATGGGGCCGGACGGCCAGTCTCGGGCTGCTCGATCTGAATGTCGCAGTGCACAGCGACGACGACGCGGTGCTTGGTTTGGTCGAGGAACTGTTCGCGCCACTCGTGGTTGTGGGGGGCACGGCCGAGGCGGTACTGATCGGGTCGACCGGCGCCGAGGATGACCGAAGCTATTTCGTTGCGACCGATGAGGGCATCGTCGTGCGCACCCCGGCGCGCACGATCGCGTTCGCGCACCTGATGTTCGAGTTGAACCAGCGCGCGATCACCCACTCGTGCGCCGCGCTGCGCGTGCACGCCGCGGCTGCGGTCGTCGATGGACGGGCCGTGGTGCTCCCCGGCCCGATGGGAGCGGGAAAGTCGACGTTGGTGGCGGGGTTGGTGCAGCGGGGCTTTGCGTATCTCACCGACGAAGTGGTGGCGATCGATCCCGCACGCGGTGTCGTGCGGCCGTACCCGCGCCCGTGTTCGCTCGGGGTTCCACCCGCCGCGCTGGCCCCGATTTCCTGGGCGCCCGGCGAGGCCGCGGCGCAGTACCTCGGTGCGTCGGGATTCGTTCCTGCCGATCGGTTGGGGGTCCCCGCCGCGGCTGACGTTCCCATCGGCGCCGTTGTGCTGCCCACCTACGAACCGAACGCGATGACCACGATCACGCCGCTCGATCCGATGGCGCTCCTGGCGGGCGTCGCGAGTCACACGTTCGCCCTGGAGACCGCAGGCACGCTGGCCACGCTGGCCACCCTGTTGAATGGTGTGCCCGGCTTCCACCTGGTGAGTGGTGATCTCGACGAGGCCGTCGACGGCGTCCTCGATGTGACGCGGGCCGGGACGCGCCGATGAGCGGCGTCGCGCCGGTCGATGCGACGACGTGGGTGTACGCACCCGAGCCGAGCCAGTTCGTGGCGATGGCCGACGGCGTGGTCATTGCGAGTGGGACCGAAATTCACACACTGAACTTGGCGGCCGCGAGCGTGTGGGCCGCGTGCGAGGAGCGCGTCCAGTTGGCGCGCGTGGCCGACCAACTTGCGGTCGAGTTCTCGGCGGATCCGGCCGTGGTGCGACGCGATGTCGTGGCTGCCGCTCGCGGCCTGATCGATGTCGGCCTGCTCGCGGTGGCCGCGGGCGAGGTCGCGCCTCCGCCGACCTTTTCCAAACCATTGCTCCAACCGGCACCAGCGTGTTCCGCCTGTGGTCCCGGGCCCGACTACGAGCATGCGGTGCTCGTCGATGTGGGCGCAGGCGTGCTGGCGATCGGCGCGGACCACCAGGTCGCGGCAGCATTGGAACACGCGCTCGGCGACCGAGCTCTCGGACGGATCGACCATCCTGACGACCGACCTGCATACGGCGTCGTCCTGCCGTCGGCGCCGAGCCGTGGCCCGATGATGGAGGTCTCGCGGTTACACCGTGGCCCCGACGTGTTGTTGCGGAGCCGCAGTCCGGAGCGGGTCCTCGACGCGCTGCTCGCTCAGATTGCGATCCACCTCACCCGGCCGGGAGAGATGGTGCTGGAGGCGATGAGCGTGGGCCGGAGCGACGCCGTCGTCGTGGTTCCCATTCCGAAGAATCGTGTGGCGTTCGAACGGGCCGCCGTGCGCGCCGGTCTCCGTTGTGCGGACATCCCCTCGACCATCCTCGCCGCCGACGGGCCGACCGTCGTGACCGGGGCCGCCGCGTTGCACCCTGACCGTCGCGCGTTGGCCGAGGTGGCCGCGGCCCGCCACCATCTCGACGGAGAGCCTGACGGGCTTGCGTGGGGTCGGTACCGCGTGGCTGGGGTTCTGGTTGCCGGGCCGCCGACCGTGGCCAGCGTGCTCGGGGAGATGGCGCCGTCGGTGGCGTCCGAGACGACCCACGGAGATCTTCGTGAGGTCGTCACGCGGTTCCGGGACCTGCCGGTTCGATCGGGCATCTCGCTCGTGACCGTGATCGAGGCGCTCGACGAGGTTCAGGGCGCGGGCTAGAGAATCTCGCCCCGAAAGGTCGTGCCGCGAAGCATGCCTTTGGTGTCGAACGTGATCGGCGCGTTCGCACAGATGACTGCCGGGTCGAACTCCGGGTGATCGACGAGCAAGACCGTGAGGTCACACGCCGCGAGCGCGTCGGGCCCGAACTCGACGAGTTCGAACTCCAGCCCGGCCGGCGCGGGTGAGGACACGTACGGATCGCAAGCGGTCAGGTCGGCGCCGAGCGCGGCCAGCCGTTCTGCGACCATGAGCGATGGCGATTCTCGCCAGTCGGACGTGCCGGCCTTGTAGGCAATGCCGAGCAGCAGGATCTTGGTGCCCTTGACCGCGCGTCCCTCGCGGTTGAGCAGGGCGACGATACGGCTGACGACGTAGTCGGGCATGTGCTCGTTGACGTCATTCGCGAGTTCGACGAAGCGGAACGCGTGGCCGGATCGGCGCCGCACTCGCCACGACAAGTAGGAGGGATCGACGGGGAGGCAGTGACCGCCGACTCCCGGACCGGGGGTGAACCGCATGTACCCGAACGGTTTGCTCGACGCGGCGTCGATGGCGGACCAGATGTCGACGCCGAGGTCCTCCGCGAACATAGCGAGTTCGTTGACGAGCGCAATGTTCACGTGGCGGAAGGTGTTCTCGAGGAGCTTCACGAGTTCGGCCTCGGCGGGCGAACCCACCGGAACCACTTTCTCGACGAGCGCTCCGTAGAAAGCCTCGACGGAGCGACACGACGCGGCGTCGATGCCGGAGACGACCTTGGGCGTGTTCTCGAAGGTCCACCGCTCGTTGCCGGGATCGATGCGCTCGGGCGAGTAGCCGAGATGAAAGTCGGTGCCGGCGTTCAGTCCGGATTCTTCGAGGATCGGCCGGACCAGTTCCTCGGTGGTGCCGGGATACGTGGTGGATTCGAGGACGACGAGCGCGCCCGGCCGGAGCACTTCGACGAGCGACCGGGTGGCCGACTCGACGAAGTTGAGGTCCGGAACCCCATCCCGCAGGGGGGTTGGCACCGAGATGATCGCAACGTCGAAGCCGGCGAGATCGGCGACCGAATCGGTCGCGGTGTATCCCTGACGGATCGCCGCGACGAGCCGTTCGTTCGGGACATCCTCGACGAAGGAGATGCCGTCGCGAAGGGCAGCCACGCGGCGCGGATCGATCTCGTATCCGGTGACCGTGAAGCCGACTTCGACGGCGCGCATCGCGACGGGAAGGCCGACGTACCCCTGGCCGACGATGACCACCCGCGCGGTGCGATCGTCGATGCGGCCGATGAGGCGTTCGGTCATCGCGGGCAGCAGAAGATCAAGTACACCGCGTTGAGACAGCTCCCGGAACCTTGATCTTGGCTCTTGGACGCGCCGCCGTCACTGCTGAGAGAACCCGCGTTGCCGTCGGAGGTGATGCCGCCGGTGGAACCGTCACTCGAGAGTCCCGAACTGGACAACGATCGTTCGCCGTCACTGTCGGCCCCGTCGTCGCCTTTTCTGTCGGGGCACGGGAAGATCAGCCGCCGACCAACTTCGATCGCGAGTGGCGGATTGGGATCGACGTAGCCCTCGGCGAAGTCGTTGCCTTTCGCGCCCCATCCCAACACCATCCGGCATTGCCGTCCGGCCGCGTTGGGTCCGGTCACTTCGGGCAGGAGGACCGCCCAGACGTCGTTGTTGGCCGCGGTGAGCAGTGGACGCGCGGCGGGGAACTCGACCCGGACTGCGGGGTTGTCGGAAAACCACTGGCGGATCGCCGGCGGAATCTCGTTCCCGTTCAAGTTCGGTGGTGCCGGACGCGCGTTGCCGGACGGGTTGATCACCACCATGTAGAAGTTGATGCAGGGTCGCTCGGTGCCGTTGGCCGTGGTGGCGTACGCGGCGGTGGTACGAATGATGGGCGCGGCCCACACCAAGCCTCCGGCGACCGCGCCGCGCGTCAGAAGCTGACGACGGCTCAGGCCGCCTGGCGCTTCGGTGCCGTGCTCGGTTGGCATCGCTGGTGGTACCCCTCGGTTGGTGCCGGAGCGGGTTGATTCAACCCACGGACGACACTCGCGCTTCCCCAGACTTGCGTGCTGCCGATCCCGGGATGACCCCGGATCGGGGTGAACCGGTCAAAGATAGCATCGCGCCGACGGTGAGATCCATAGGCTGTCGTCGTCAGAAATGCTCGGGTTGAGTATTTTTTCGGGTGGCGCCGCGGCCACGTACCGTGAGATTCGGGGAGTTTGGGCGATTCAGACCGATTGGCCGGCATCGCCGGCGCGGTGGATATGACACGCTGAGCGACCGGAAAACGGCTGGTCGGGGGTGAGTGGAGGTGACAGAGACAGCTGGCCCTACCGCGATTCTCGTCGTGTACTACCTGGCTGAGCCCTCCGATCTGCCCATCCTCCGCGAGCACCTCGACCGGATCGAGCGCCACACGAAGTCGCCGTTTGTGGTCTATGCCGCCACCGAGCGACTGCTCCCCGGTGGGCACGATCTGCTCGCCGAGCGTCACTGGGTTCGCACATGCGAGCTCAGCCCCGTCGCCGGACGTGGGAGTCGAGAGCACGGTGCCTACTTGGACCAGCTGGCCCGCCAGGCCATGGCGGACGGATGTTTGCGACTCGTGACCCTCGACGTCGATTCGTTTCCGATCGACGATCGTTGGCTCGAGATCGCGCTCGCGGGAGCCGAGGCCAGTGGAGTGGCCGGCATCGTGCGCACCGAGAACGGCGACACCGTGCTCCCGCATCCCTCGTGGACGGTCATCGAGCGGTCGTTCTGGGAAGCGGTGCAGCCGAGCTTCTCACCGGACTCGGACTTCACCCCGGACTTTCGTCGGTTCCTGCGCACGACTGGTCAGGCCGGCGACACCGGTCTGGGGCTCGCCTACGCGCTCTGGTCCCGTGGCATCGAGTGGCATCAGCTGCGTCGGACCAACGTGCGCGAACTCCACCCGGTGATCGCCGGGATCTATGCGGACTCGGTCTTCCACTTGGCCGGGGTCGCGAGTGGCACGCTGTTTCGGCGTGACCTCGCCGAGTCCCGGCCGCATCGGTTGACCCGTCCGATCGAGCGGGTACCGGTTCCGAGCGCGATGCAGGGGGTGAAGCGCTCGCTGCTCGGCCGGATCCGCGGGGGCGCGGAAGCCCGCATCAAGGAGCGGAACCGAGTGGCCTATGACCTGGCTCGGGAGTGGCTCCTGAACGATGCCGACGGCCTCATCGCGTATCTTCGGGGCGACGCGGAGGTTGGCGCCGAATGGGTCGATCGTCTGCCATCACCGTCGGAGCGCACTCGATGACCGGAACCGAAGGCAAGATCGTCATCGCCGGTACCGGGCGCGCGGGGACCACCTTGCTGGTGCAGGTGCTCTCCGATCTCGGTCTCGACACCGGCTTCGCGCCCGATGCCGCGATCGACCCGCGTGTCAACGCCGGGCTCGAACGAGCGGTCGACGATCCGGATGGACCCCGGATCGTCAAGTCACCCGATCTGAGTCGTCGGCTCGGCGACGTGCTGGCGCGCGGCGACGTCGTCGTGGACCACGTGATCATCCCGATCCGGGATCTCGACGTGGCGGCCGCCAGCCGCGTGCGCAACACGAAGTACGGCAGCGACCTGCACACCTGGGGCGGCCTCCTCGGAACGAACCGGGCCACCCACCAACGCGACGCACTGGCCGTGATGCTCGCCGAGTTGTTGGTCACGATCGCACGGTTCGATCTGGCCCATACCCTCGTGATGTTCCCGCGATTCACCCACGACTGGTCCTACACCTACGACAAGTTGTCCTTCCTCGCGCCGGAACTCGCGCCCGAGCAATGGCGGGATGCTTTGGCCGCTCGGGTCGACACGGATCTGATCCATGAGCAGGCACTGACTCGGACCGAACGAGGCTTGACGGTCGTCGGTACCGTGTACAACCGCGGGATCGCCCGACCGGTGCGGGGGGTGCGACGCCTGTTCCAGCCGGGCGAGAAGTAGATGAGGATCTACTGGTACTGGCCCTTCGCCCGGGAAGAGGATTTCGAACTCGCGTTGGCTACGCCTGCGGCGGGCGACTCCCTGGTGGTGCACGCGCTCGACCGTCCGGGCGCACCGCGTACCAGTCAGGGTCGAGTCACAGTCCGCGTCGACTTGCCGGACGTGAGTACGGATCCGGAACGGTCGTTGCGGTGGGCGCTCTCGCGGACGATGACGTATCGAGCCCGGGCGCGGGCCCGGCGCGACGCCGTGAGGGCAGGCGACTTCGACGTGTGCCACGTCGCGTTCCTGAACCAGTACACCGACGTTTTCGATCTGCGTCGGCTCGGGCGGCGCACGCCGTTGGTCACGACGATTCACGACGTGTTGCCCCACCGGTCTCGGCTCCCGCGATCCGCGCAGCGGGCGATCCTCGCGAACCTCTACGCCGCGTGCGGCACGATGGTCGTGCATCACGCCGACGTCGCGAGCGAACTCACCGCGCGCTTCGAGATCGATCCGGCGTTGGTGCACGTGGTGCCGCACTGGGTCTCGCCCTTCCGCGCCCCCGACGATCGCCGGACACTCTCGGACCGGCATCGCGTGCTCTTCTTCGGCACGTTGCGTGAGAACAAGGGCGTGCGGGTGCTGCTCGACGCGCTGGATCGGATCCCTGACAATGCCGGAATCGAGGTCCACATTGCGGGTCGCGGCGACGCCGACCTGGAGGCGGCGGTGCACCAGGCGGCCGACCGGATTCCGTTGCTCACGGCGGAGATCGGGTGGATCACGCCGGAACGCAAGGCCGAACTGTTCCGAACCGCAGATGTCGCCGTTCTGCCGTACACGGCGTTCTCATCGCAGAGCGGCGTCTTGCACGACGCGTTCGGCAACCACCTGCCGGCGATCGTCACCGACGTCGGCGCGTTGCGAACCTCGATCGAGGCACCCGGCGCCGGCTGGGTCGTCGCGCCCGGTGCGGTCGACGAACTGGCCCAGGCCCTGACCGACGCGTGCGCCGACCCGACGCGATGGCAACGGGCGTCGGACGGGGCGCGAAGTGTTGCGATCGCCCAGGCGCCGGAGCAGGTCGGGGCGGCGTTCCGGGCCGTCTACGCGTCAGTGCTGGGTGCGGCCGGTCACTGATCTGGTCGAGTCGCGGCCTGGGCTCCCAGGACGTCGATGCCGGTGAGCGCCGTCAGTCGTTGGAGATCGGATCGATATTTCTCGGCGAGTGCGGAGCGGGTCTCGTCGAGCATCGTCGGCGGCAGTCCGCGGTTCCACTGGTTGAGCCGATCGCGCAGCGGCGCCGCCATCGGTACCCCGTGGCGCGCGAGGCGGCGGAGCACGGTGCGCTCGAGGTACTGGGCCGGTATGGATTTGATGCCTTTGCTGGAGCCGAGCCGAGGGAGTTCGGCAACGGCCCGGGGTGCCACGCCGAGGAACTCGTGCACCGAGGCGAGGGTGGCGGCGGGCCGGGCGTGGAGGTCGTACAGCGTGGTGAACAGGAACCGATCCCGAGGAAAGAGATCGAGGTATCGCTCGACCTGCTCGCCGAACCGGCCGGATCGGAAGTACATGAAGTTCCAGAACGAGTGCGGGCAGGTCCGAGCGAACCGAGCGCTCGCAAATCGACGATCCTCGGCGGCGAGGGCGCGCTCGAAGGTGGGGAGAATCTCGTAGCCGTTCTCCAGCATGTACGAGTACATCGCGAGCGCACGGTCGACCGGGTTCCGGAAGATGGCGATGAACCGCGCGTTGGGGAAGAACGCATGCAGCGTTGCTGCAGCCTCGGGGTGGGTGAGGTACGCGTGGCTCGCTTCACCGACCGCGGTGGCCGCGCCCGCGCCTCGGAACAGCGACGCGTAGCGGATCGGGTTGCGGGTGACTTGAAACGGCTCGGAGAAGAAGGTCGGTTCTTTCGGCGTCGACATAAAGATGTCGGGGTGGTCGCGCAAGACCGCGGCCAGCGTGGTCGTCCCCGATCGACCCGCACCGAGGATGAAGAAGTTCGGCAGTTGGATGCCGCTCGTCGGTGCCGCCGCTTCACCCACGGTCGCCGCGCACGCGCCGAGCGACACGCGAACTGGCACGCTGGACGGCGTGGCTGAGCGCAGTGGCCATCCCCGGGACGGGCAGGCCGTACTCCTCGGCGATCTTGCCGGCGACCGGCACCTTCGCGCCCGAACCGGCGAGCGCGCCGGAACAGTTCTCGCCGGTGCCGATCTCCCAGATCGCCGCAGGGAACGGCAGCCTGGTCAGCGGGGTCCCGCGCTGCTCGAAGAACCCGACGATGGGCCGGTGCCGTCCCATGGTGGACGTCGCGAGGTCGCGGCCCACCGCCTCCAACGTCTCGTCACGCGTGAGCGTCGGGTCGATGTCGTCGGGCACGTTGAGGAGCCCGGCGCGGAACACGTGGGTCGAACCGTTGAGCTGATGGAAGCCGCTACTCATCAGCCGGACATACCGTGATCCACGCGGATGGAGGTACCCGGAATCGGAGAACCACCCGTCGACCCCCGGATTGGCTCGCGTGAACGACACGATGTCGCGACGGATGAAGTCGTCGGAGTCGACGAACATCACGTGTTCGGCACCCCGGCGGATCGCGACCGACGTTCCGACCCCGAGCTTCGCGCCCTTGTCGGCGGTGATCCCCTCGAGGCTCGGACTCCGACGGTCCGACGCCGGTGGGAACGAGACCGTCACAACTTCGATGCGGGGGTCGTCGGGCAGCTCGATTTCCGGTGGCCGATTCGCGACGATGACCAGATGGATGTCGGGGTCGTCCTGGCGCATGATCGAGGCCAGAGTGTCGCGGAACAGCAGCGACCGATTCAGATACGACGCGCACCCATCGGGATGCGGGAGCGAGGTTACGAACGCGAACACGACGGGCTCCCGGAGGTGGCTGACGCTGAGGGCAACGAGACGACGACGGTCATGAGGTGAGATCGGCCGGAACGCCGCGCGCCTCGATGTAGCGCTCGCGCATCTCGGTGGACCAGTCGTCGCGCTGGCGTTCGAGTCGGGGTGCGAGTTGGGCGGTGATGGGAACGCCGAGGTAGGTGCCGAGGTCGCCGAGCACGGCGTTCGGGTCGGCTGCGAGTCGTTCGTAGTGGACCACGTGAGCGTCGGCACCGACGCGCCCGAAGTACCGCTGCCAGCCCGTGTCGACTCGGGTCAGCCACCGCAGGGCGCGGGTGATCTCATCGGCGTCGAATGCGGGGTCGGGGCGGCGAGCGTTCGTGTCGCCATCGGGCCGGACCCACTGGTTGGTGTTGCGGGCTCGGTAGAGCGATACGGCCTGGCCGACGCGGTCCTCGCGCCGTACCCACACGTAGCGCAGGCCGTCGAACTTCGAGGCGAGCTTGCGCACTGCGGCCGCGCCGGTGCCCAGCCGGGCGTGGGCCATGAGGTCGGCGCGCGCACCCCGCATGAACCCGACGCCCTGGTTCCAGTGGAGCTTGACGCCGAAGGCGCCGTTCGGCGACGAGCGGTGTGCGACCAACCACGCCAAGTACTGCTCGCGAGTGCCGCCCGCGGCGTTGTAGAGGTCCCGGAACACCGCCTTGCGGGTGTCGAAGAACTCCTCGGGTGCGCCGTGCGCACCGGTTTGGGCCAGCAGATCGCACAGCAGGGTCGAACCCGACCGCTGGGTCGAGCACACCCAATATCGCAGTGGCGGGTCGGCGGTCGGCGCGGCGTTCTCGGATTGCGTCACGACTCCCCCGAGACGGTCAGACGAACAAAGAACGATAGCGGATCGAACCTTCGAGCTGACCCAGACGATTGCCGGCGACCCACACCCAACCGGCTCGTCCGGCGGCCCGGCGCAGGTCGGGGAGGTGGACCACGAGCCAGATCCAGGATCGCCAGCCGGCGAACCGCGGCGGCCGGGCTCGGCCGGCCTCGCGCAACTTGCGGACGAGCATCGGTCGGGACCGCCCGTAGCGCCGCGCCTGTTGCCACAGCACGTGCGGGTCGGTGCGGTAGCGGTAGTGCACCATCGCGTCGGTCGCGAAATACAGCTCGATGCCGTCGATCCAGGCCCGCATCGAGATCTCGAGGTCTTCGGAACCGAGCAGTCGTGGATCTTCGTCGAATCCGCCGATCCGATCCCACGCGGCCCGCTGCATCCCGATGTTGTTGCCGTGGGCGCAGGGAAAGATCTCCCAGAAGGTCGGCGACTTCCATTCATGGCGCCGACCGCGGGAGCCGGCGAGTTCGGGTGGGTTGAGTCGATCGAGTTCGAGGGGACCCGTGACCAACTCGTGGGTCCGCAGCGCGTCGCCCATCGCTCCGACCCACTGCGACCCGACGATGTCATCGGCGTCGGTCAAGGCGAAGGCGACGCCCCGGCTGGCATGGATGCCCACGTTCCGGGCGTAGTTCCGGCTCGGGATCTCGGTCGCCGACACGAGGCGAACCCGGCGGTCCGTGCGGCCGTAGGACTCGACGACGTCCGCGGTGGCGTCGGTCGAGCAATTGTCGACCACGATCAGCTCCCAGGTGCCGTCCCAGTGCTGGGCGGTCAGCGCGTCGAGCTGCTGGCCGATCGTGGCCGCCTCGTTGTGCGCGGGGATGATGATGGAGAGCTCGATCGGGCTCTGGTCGATACCCGTTTCAGCGTTCGGCGGCACGGTCCCCCCGGAGAATCTGCCCGCCTACAGTAGCGATCCATGAGCCGCTCCAAAACGCTGACCGTGCTCACGGCCATCCCATCCACGATCTGGCGGGCGCTCAGCGCGGGCGCGTTGCGCGTGCGCGGGATCGATCAGGAAGAGTTCATCCCGCCGTGGGAAGCCAGCGTCGCCGACGACATGGCCTTGAACCGGCCCCTCAACCTGCTGTTCCGATTCATGCGCGCCAAGCTGGTGATCCGGCAGCGGATCCCTGGTCTCGGACTCCGCCCGGGTGTCACGATCGCCATCGTCAACTGGAACTCGATGGACTTGCTGCGGGACGTCTTGCGGGCGATCGAACATTTCGGTTCGCCATCGGGGATTCCGATCGAGGTACTGGTCATCGACAACGGCTCCAACGATGGCAGCCGTCCGTTCCTGCGGACCTGTCGGACCGAGGGCCGGGTTCGGTGCCTGCTCCTGCCCCAGAACATCTACCACGGCCCGGCGATGGACCTGGCGTTTCTGATGAGCCGCACGGAGTTCGTGGTCGCGCTCGATGTCGACGCCTTCCCGATCACGGCCGGGTGGCTCGAGACCTTGCTCGCCCCCTTGGACCACGGCGCGACCGTCGCCGGGGCCGAAGCCGCTCGGGGGTACATCCACCCGTGTTGTCTGGCCATGCGCACCGCGCATTTCGCGCAGCGGCGCCATACCTTCACGCCCCACATCGGTACCTGGAACCCCGAACGGATGGGGATCGACGAGTGGGACACCGGGGAAAGCATCACGATACGCGAGGGCCGGGATCACATCGCCGCCTTCGAACGGACGAGTGTGCGCGGCCCGCTCCAGCTCGGCTCGGTGTTCGGTGAGTTCGTGTATCACAACGGTGCGTCGACGCGGTTGCGATCCGACGTCAAGATCGACGGGCTGACCCGCAGCGATGCCGAATGTGCCTGGGACGAGGCCGTGACCGAGCACCTCGACGGTCAGGCCGTGCTCGGTGCCGACGAGTGGGTGTCGGGCGGACCCTCGACGACGAACTCGGTGTCCCACGCGGGCGACCCGTCGGTCACCGTGCACGTCGCGACGCTCAACACCGCCCACGTGACCGAGCTGTGCATCCGGTCGATGCGACGCCACGCCGGTCGCTCCTTCGACCTCGTGGTCGGGGATGCCGGTTCGACCGACGGCTCGGTGCCGATGTTGCGGGCGTGGGAGGCCCTCGGCTGGCTCACACTCGAACAGGCCATCGAAGGCCGGAATCATGCGGACTGGATCGACGGATGGCTGGCGACGTGCCCCTCCCGATTCGCGGTGTTCAGCGACTCGGACGTCGAGTACCGCGAATCCGACTGGCTCGTCGACATGGTCGATACCGCGCTCACGACCGGTTCGGCGATGGTGTGTGCCCGCATGCTCAATCCGCATGGTGTGTACGTTCACCCGGTCACCGGGGCGACGCGGCGGCTCGCGAACCGGCCGAGCCCGTGGTTGCTTCTGCTCGATCTGGATCAGGTGCGGGGTCGGGTCGAGTCCACGTTCCAGTCGCGCGACGTGAAGGACCCGGGTTCGGCCACGCTCGGCGTGTCGTTCGACGTCGGTGCCACCTACTTCGAAGCGCTGGTCGCCGCCGGTCTCACGTGGACTGAGATGCCGGTGGAGTGGCGCACGAAGTTCCGTCATTACGGCGGACTCACCTGGCTGAAGAACGGGGCCATGGCCAAGAACTCGACGGTGCGGGCCCGCCAGATGGCCAAGCTCGGAATTGTCGAGGCCCGGTTGCGTCGGGCGCGTGTCGGTCGCTGGGGCGTATCGCCTCCCGGCGGTCAGCACGCCGACGTCGCGTAACCTGCGCGGCCCGGCCGCGACCGAATACGGATCACGGCCGCTTGGGTCGTGATCCAGGAGGCGAGAACGATGGAACCGACGATGACGAATCCGGGCGACCGGGCGCGGGTGCTCGAGTTGCTGGCCACGGAACCGCCGACGGTGCACCTCAATGCGCCCACCGGCGTCTGGGCGGCGGCGCAAGACTGCTTGGAGTTCCTGACCGACACGGTCCAGCCCGGCCAGCGCACCCTCGAGACGGGGTGTGGCGCCACGACGATCGTGTTGGCCGCCGCGGGCGCCGTGCACACGGCGTGTTTCCTCGATGCTTCCGAGGGCGAAGCAGTCATCGAGTGGTGTGCCGCCCACGACGTGAGCACCGCCACCGTCACGCTCTGCCCCGGGTCCTCGACCGAGACGTTGCCCCGGCTCGAAATCGGTGATCTGGATCTGGTCATGGTCGACGGCTGCCACGGGTTCCCGTTTCCCCAGATCGACTGGTACTACGCGGCGTCGCATCTGGTCACCGGAGGCACCCTGATCATCGACGACACCCATCTCGCGGCCCCGTACGAGCTGCGGCGGTACCTCGAGGCCGACCCGCGGTGGGAAACCATTCGCGTCGGCACGCAGTGGGTCGCATTTCGTCGGCTGGGGAGCGGTTCACTCGACGAGGAGTGGATGAGCCAGCCGTTCCATCAGCCGTTGGCGATTCGTGCCCAAGCGCTCCGGCGTCGGGCGCGGGGCGCGGCCGGCCGGCTGCGCAAGAAGGTCGGCCTGTAGCCCTCCTCCCCGGAGAGCAGAGCTAGAGGTACAGCCGACGAACGACGCGGGACCCTTCGAGCGCGCCGATGCGGAGGCCGGCAGTCCAGAGCCACTTCGCCTGACCGGACTGGCCCCGAACCAAGCCGATGTGGCGAACGAGCCACGCCCAGTTCCGGGCCCCTTGCCAGCGAGAGGCCTCGATCCCGGAATACGCACGCAGACGCTCCGCGATCTGAGGTCGGCAGGCGCCATAGGCCCGGGCGCGATCGAAGAACTCGCGTCGGGTCTGTCGGTAGCGATAGTGGATGGTCGCGTCCTCGGCGTAGTGAAGCGGGACGGATTCGAGGAAGAGCCGCATCGACAGTTCGACGTCTTCCCACACCATGATGCGTTCGTCGAAGCCACCGATCGCCAGAAATCGCGCGCGCCGAACGCCGAGGTTGCACGAGCTCGCGAACGGGAAGATGTCGTCGAACCACACGGCGCTCGCGGTTCCGGTGGTTCCCTTCGCCTCGACGAGCCACGCCGGATTCAACCGGTGGAGCTCGAACGGCCCGCACACGAACTCGTGCGATTGGAGCCCGTCGGCCATGGCCTGGAGCCAGCCGGGGACAACGATGTCGTCCGCGTCGCAAAAGACGAGATCCCGACCGTGCGCCATGCGCGCGCCGGCGTTGCGGGCGTAGGCCGCGCCGCCGCGTTCGGAACCGTCGACGAGTCGGATGCGTGGGTCGCGGTCGTGCCACCGGTTGGCGATGGCCGCGGTGGTGTCGGTGGAACCGTTGTCGACGATCACGACTTCCCAGCTCCCGCCAAACTCCTGGGCACTCAGGGCATCGAGCTGCTCGTCCAAGGTCTCGGCGGCGTTGTAGGCCGGAATGACGACCGAAACGTCGAGGTCAGGAATCGCGCCCTCGGGTTCGAGGTCACGTGGCGGGGGCGTGGTCCACGCCTGCGCGTTGGCAGCTCGGTGGTTGGTGGCACCGCTCGGCAGTCGCCGGCGGAGTCGACGGCCGTAGACGCGTCGAGCGCGCCGCACGCGCATGCGGGCCTCGGTCGTCGCGGCGGTGGCGAAGGCGCGAGTCGATCGCCGGAGCCCCGAGCGTGGGTATCCGAACGTGTCGAGGGCGGTGCCGGCGATCTCGTCGAAGATCGCGATCTCGTTCGGGGTGAGGTCGACGTGCCAATCGCGGAGTCCGGCCGTTGGGGGCTTGCGGATGCCCTGGATGTGATGGGTGTGGCGTACTCCATCGAGCAATTCGTCGGCGCGTTCGTGGTATTCGAGCATCTCGGGCCGGTAGGCCAGATCGAGGAAGTCACAGATGTCGGTCAGAACCGCTGCGGGATCCGCGACGAGGTCCTCGTACTTGATGAGGTGATACCGGTCGGGGCCCAGTGCCGACGCGGCTCGGTGGGCGCGCAAGGTCTTGCGCCGCCAGACTCGTGCGGCTTCGGCAAACGTGGATGCGCCGAAGTCCATGGTCACCATCGAGGCCGCAACGTCGCGACCGTCGCGAACAATGTGGATGAATTGCGTGCGCGGGAAGCGATCGGCGAGGAGCTCCACCTCGACCATATGGCTCGGCGTCTTGTCGCCATATCGGGTCTTGCCGTGGGTGCGGGCGTAGGCCGCGTACAGGCCGGCAACGGCGTCGGCCACGGTGACGACTCGGGGGTCGTCACGGAGTTCGGCGAGGCCCGCGTCGGTGAGCTGCCAGTCGGCGAAGTACTTATCGGCCCGGACCGCGGCGAGCAACCCGTCGATGTCGAGCGGGCGGACCTGCCGGCCGAGCAGCCGGATGACCGAGTGCGCCTCCGGTGGGACCGCGAGATCAGGGTGCGAATCGAGCATCGCTCGCAGCATCGTGGTGCCCGACCGCTCGTGCCCGAGGATGACCACGAATGGATCGTCGGCTCGGCCACACGCAATGATGGGTGCCGCCCCGGAACTGGGCCCCGGTGCCGTCGAACTGCTCCCCACGAGCAAGGATCGTACTCGGCTACGGTGCGCCCGCCGGGCGCCGCCCCATCGATCAGCGCTCGCGGAGATTTCCCACCTCATGAACAGTTCGACGACCTCCGGGTCCCGCCGCTCGCTCGCGTCCGACGCGAAGTTCCATGCCACCCGAGCGCTCGGTCAAGGAGCGTCGCTCGTCGGACGAACGGCCGCGTCGCGCCGCCGCGCGACGCTGGCGCCGGGCCGGTTCACCGTACTGACGGTCAACTGGAACACCGTCGACTACCTCCGAACGGTGGTCGACGCGATCCGGCGGTTCTCACCGGAGGGCACCGAGATCGTGGTGGTCGACAACGCATCTCGCGACGAGTCGCGCGCGTACCTTCGCGATGCACCGGTCCGGAGCCTCAAGGTACCCATCAACCTGGGTCACGGTCCGGCGATGGATCTCGCGACCGGTCTCGTGCGGACCGAGTACTTCGCCACCCTCGACGTCGACGCCTTCCCCGTTTCGCCGGACTGGCTCGATGTACTTCGGAGTCATCTCGATGCGGGGAACGCGGTGGTGGGTGGCCGCCTGTATCGCAACTTCGCGCACCCGAGCATGCTGGCGATGCGCACTGCGACCTTTCGCGAGCGCCGCCACACCTTCATCCGCTCGTCGTGGCGGTCCAGCGAGGATTTCGTTCACGGCGTGTCGTGGGATGTCGCCGAGCGGATCTCGATGCGGGAAGCGCCGCGGGTTGCCTTGATCGAACCGTCGGAGGTGCGTGGCCCCGGCGTGATCGGGACCGTCTACGGCGGGATCGTGTACCACAACGGAGTGTCGGCCCACGGCACGGAGAGCAATCGCGTCGAGGGTCGCACTGCCTGGACCGAGGCGTGCGAGCGGTTCCTCGGCCCGTCATGATCGCGGAACCCAGCCGCTAACGTCGTTCCCCGTGGCGAAGGTCCTGATCGTCGGTCTCCCGCGTTCGGGAACCAGTTGGGTGGGCAACACCCTCGGTCGCGCGCCCGACACCGCCTATGTCCATGAACCGGACGGCGATCACGATCCGTTCGCGTTCCGAGCCCGGCGCGGTTCGTTCATCACACCGACGTTGCGACCGGGCGATCCGGCACCGGAGATGGCGCGCCTCTGGGCGGGCGCGTTCGCCGGTGGTCGCCGCCCCGAGTCGATCCGTAGTCGGTTGGCGTGGCGGATGTACCGGAAATCGCCGGTCGATCAGCGTTGGCGCGCGTGGCTCGACGGCAAGGTGTCGCCCGGGTTGGCGATGATCTCGGCGCTCGCCGTCCCGCGGATTGCCGTCGACGGTGTGCGCCACGTGGTCGCGAAGTCGGTCCGCGCCGAGTGGAACATCGAGTGGATCGTGGATCGGTTCGCGCCGAGTGTCGTCATCGTGGAGCGGCACCCGCTGAATGCGCTGGCGAGTTGGAGTGAACTCGGTTTCGGCAAGGACGGCCGGGCTGTCGTCGGACTCGGCCGAGTCGCCGAGGAGCGGTGGAGCGTGGCGCCGATCTCGCGGGAGGCGCCCTTGATCGAGCGGCAGGCCTTCACCTACGGAGTTGGCGCGTGTGCGTTGCGCGAGGCGCGCGAACGTCATCCCGAGTGGACGGTCGTGCGCCACGAGGCGCTCTGTCTCGATCCGGTCGTATCGGCGAAGGCGCTTCTCGAGGCGGTCGGCCTGGAGTGGGGTGCGGGGACCGAGCGCTATCTCGTCGAGTCGGATCGCGACGGGAGCGGCTACCGCACGCAACGCAAGTCCGACGAGCAACCGGAGCGGTGGCGGCAACGACTCACCACCGAGCAGGTCGACGGCATCCTCTCGACGTTGGCGCGATTTCCCTACGACTTCACGGCCGGCTGAGTCGGCCGGCGCCGTGGGCGTCACGGTGTGCGGTAGCCGTTCACCAGATCCGTGACCAACGCCTCGAACCGCGAGATGACGAACTCCGGATCCACTTCGTCGCGCGCGGCATGAGCTCGAGCGGCAGTCGCGAGCGCTTCGTACCGGACCGGGTCGTCCCACATCTCGCTCAGTGCCGCGACCCAGGCTGGCGCCTCGGCGTCGTTCGGGATCAGGAGCCCACCGGCGCCCACCGCTTCGAGGAGGCCGGGGAACTCGGTGGCCAGCACCGGGATCCCGTTGGTCTGGGCCTCGAGGACGACTCGCGGACGATTGTTGACTCGGTGGGGGACGAGCAGGATGCGGGCGTCCTCGTACAACTCGGCGGGGTTCGTGGTGTACGGCAGCACCGTGACGTTCGGATGGCTCGGGAGTTCACGGTCGACCGCGGCGTGTTCCTCCTCGCTCATCATGTTGGATTCGCGAACGACGAACGGAATGTCGGGGCGGGCCGCGGCCAGTGCCCAGATCCGATCCCCGCCGAGCATCTCGATCGGATTGATGAGGACGACGGCCGACCGGGTGGTCTCGGTGCGGGCGCCGTCGAGATCCACGATGGACGGAACCACCGTGCAGTCGTATCCCGCGGCCCGCGCTTCCTCCGCGAGACTCTCGGCGTTGGCGAGGAGGAGGTCGGGAGGTGCGCCGGTCACCGTCAGATGCCCCTTCCCCGAGGCCTCGCGGAGATAGAGGACGCTGGGCACCCCCCGGGCCCGGAGCTGGGCCCGGATCCGCCGCCACGACACACGGTCGATGCTGGCTGCGACCACCACGTCGGGTTCGAACGATCGCCAGAGGGTGCGCATCGCGTTCTCGGGCACGACGCACATCCACGTGGGGTGATCGGGGGTGTCGACGCGGTGGATGCGGCGTCCCATCGGCCGTTCGAGGGCCAAGGCCCCGCGGCGGAGCGGGTTGCCGCGCAGCTTGGTCGACAGGTCGACCTGGCGTTCGTAGAACGGGCGCACGAAGCGACTCTCGGGGACGCCGGCGAGAATCTCGACCTGATGGCCGCGGGCCGTCAAGCGCCGGGCGAGTTGACGTTGGCTCACGCTCGAGCCGCCCCGGGTGTCGTGCGAGATGAACATGAACTTCATCGGAGTGGGCCGGGCCGCCTGCTGGTCGAGTTCGGAGCGATAACCTTAAGACCCCTCAGTGCCGCAGGTCGGGGCCAATGACGCCGGATTCTACCTATGAGCTCGCCTTCGAAACGGTGGGCAACGCCACACTGATCGCGCACGACGGCACCCCGGTGCTGGCGACCGATCCGTGGCTCTTCGGCGACGCGTACTTCGGGAGCTGGGTGCTGTCGCACGCCATTCCCGAGGAGCAGCTGGCTTCGATTCGAGCCTGTCCCTATGTGTGGGTCTCGCATGGTCATCCGGATCATCTGAGCATGCCATCGCTCGAGACTCTGCGCGACGCCACGATCCTGTTGCCCGATCACGTCGGCGGCCGAATTCACGATGCGCTGGTGAAGGACGGATACCGCGTCCGCGTGTTGCCCGATCGGCAATGGGTACCGCTCAGCCCGAGAATCCGCGTCTTGTCGATCGCCGACATCTATCAGGACGCCGTCTTACTCGTCGATCTCGACGGCACTCTCGTCATCAACACCAACGACTGCAACGATCATGGGTTCAGCCCCTTGGTGCGCCGAGAGGCGCGGCGAGCGAAGACGTCGTTCTTGCTCTCCTTGTGTGGGTACGGCGACGCCGACATGATCAACTACTTCGACGAGCACGGTGATCGCATCCCCCCGCGCGCCGCACTGCGTATCCCTCCGGGTCGAGCCATTAACGCCAAGATGGAGCTGCTGGGGGCGGACTACTTCGTACCGTTTGCCGCGATGCACCGGTACCAGCGCGAAGACAGCATCTGGGTCAACGAGTTCGGCACTCCATTGGAGGATCTGAGCATCGGATTCGATCCGGCGGTGGGTGAGATGCTCCCCGCGTTCATCCGGTACGACTGTCTGCATCGCACGGTGCATCGCCTCGATCCGCCCGAGAACGTGATCGAACCCCAGCCCCCGAGCCGGTTCGGCGACGATTGGGACGAGCAACTCACCGACGACGATGTCGCGGCCATCGCGGCCTACCTCGCGCCCATCAGTTCGCTGGCCGAGGTGGTCGACGCCGTCGTCTTCCGGGTGGGCGGGAACGACCACGAGTTCCCGATCGGGTCGGGGACGGGTCGTTCGGTGCGGTTCGATGCGCCGCGAACCTCGTTGATGAATGCCATTCGGTGGGAGATCTTCGACGATCTTCTCATCGGCAACTTCGTGAAGACCACGTTGTTCGGACACTGGCCGACCGGTTCGCTGCGCCCCGACTTCACCGCACGAATCGCGAAATTCGCCGACAACGGCCGGGCCTTCACGCCCGCGGAGATCAAGCAGTACCTCGACGAGTATCGCCGTCGTGGCCCGCTCGACCACGCCCAGTACGAGATGTTGCGCCGCTACTCGGGGGGCATTCGCCGGCTGGCTCGGAGCGTGCGCGGCCGGGTATCGGGCGACAGCGCGCTGGGTCGGGCGGGCCGTGCGGTGTACGCGAAAGCGCGCCGATAGCCCGGTCGGAGGCTCTCAGAGCGCCGTGTATCCTCTCGCCCCGTGGAGGTGGAGGACGAGACCCAATCGCATTCGGGCATGCCGGCCCGAGCACTGGACGCGGTCGATGAGAACGGGCGACCGATCCTCCCCGAACTGCCCGATGGTCCGGATCCGTCCACCCGGTATCGGCGGTCGCACAACACCCGATCCGCCTTGGTCTCGCTCTGGCAGTCGCGTGGGATCACGCTGAGCCTCGCCCAACGGGACCTGCGGGCGTCGTACTCCCAGGAAGTGCTCGGCTTCGCCTGGGTGCTGATCGGGCCGATCATGTTGATGGTGGTGCTCACCTTCTTGAAGAACGTGAGCAACACCAAGATCGACACGGGCGGGATCGAGTACCCGTTGTTCCTCTACGTCGGGTTGCTGCCCTGGACCTTCTTCTCGACGTCGGTGTCCACGAGCGCGGGCAGCCTCGTGAACAACCCTTTGCTGAACAAGGTGTATGCCCCTCGGGAGACCTTCGTCCTTGCGCAGATCATCGAGGCGATGGTGAACACCGTGGCCGCCGCCGTCGCGCTGATCGTCCTGTTCGTCGTCTACGGACGGATGCCCGAGGCGACATCGTTCTGGGCGATTCCCTTGCTGGTCATCCTCTTGGTCTTCGCCGTCGGCGTGTCCTTGTTCTTCGCCAGCCTGACGGTGTTCGTTCGCGACGTCCGCCACGCGCTTCCGCAGGCGTTGCAGCTGGGTTTCTTCGTGACGCCGATCTTCTGGGGTCTGGCCGACATCTCGCAGGGTTGGAGAATCGTCGTGTGCGCGATCAACCCGGTCGCCGCGGTCATCGACGGCATTCGGCGATCGGTGTTCTTCGGCACCGCGCCCGATCTCACGCTCACCCTGATCGCGGCCGGGGTATCGCTCCTCTGGCTCATGGTCGGTTATCGCGTGTTCAAACGCTTGGAGACCGGGTTCGCCGATGTCAGCTGAAGGTGCGGTCTCGGTCGACCACGTCTGGAAGCGGTTTCGGGTGGACCGCGGTCGGCGCCTGCTTCGCGACCACCTGAGCCGAGCCGGAAACACGATCCGGGGCTCGCGCAACGACGACTCGTGGCGATGGGTCCTGCGAGACATCGACTTCCAGGTCGCGCCCGGAGAATCGGTCGGGATTGTCGGCAGCAACGGTGCCGGGAAGTCCACGCTGCTGAAGATCATCTCCGGGTTGATGTTCCCGTACGCCGGTGAGGTCCGCACCGCCGGTCAGGTCGGTGCGCTCATCGAGGTGGCCGCCGGGATTCACAACGAACTCACCGGCCGCGAGAACGTCATGATCTACGGGAACCTGCTCGGGCTCAGCCGTAAGCAAGTCAACGCGCGCTTCGACGAGATCGTCGAGTTCGCGGAGGTCGAACAAGCCGTCGACCGGCAGGTGAAGTACTACTCGTCAGGGATGAAGGTCCGCCTCGGCTTCGCCGTCGCGGCGTTCCTGGAGCCGGCGATCCTCATCGTCGACGAGGTCTTGGCGGTCGGCGACTCGTCGTTCCAGCAGAAGTGCCTCGAACGCATGCGGGAGGTCCTCACCGGGGGTACGACCCTGCTCCTCGTCTCGCACGATCTGGCGTCGGTGGGTGCGTCGGTGTCACGCGGGATCTGGTTGGCCGACGGCCGGGTGCAGACCGACGGCCCGATCGAAGACGTCCTCGGCGATTACCGCCACGCGATCGAGGTCGAGGCCGAGCAGAACTCACGCATGCAGGGCGACATTCGCGTGACCAGTGTGCAGACCACCGGCGTCGACGGCCGCCTGCCCGCGGTCGCGGAAGACGTCACGGTCAAACTCACGGTGACGACCGATCGTGAACGGGATGCACGGCTGTACCTGGGCATCAGCGAAGGTCAGGCCACACCGATCTTCGTCGTGATGCACGCGGCGTCGTTGGCGGAGGGCTCGACCGACTACGAGATCCTGCTCGAACGGCTCCCGCTGCCCCCGAACCGGTACTTCCTGTGGTTCGGCGCGTGGGATCACCACACGTTGGAGCAAGCCACTCCGTGGCAACCGATCGGGCCGCTGTTGATGTCGGGCCAGCGCCGCCTCGATCGCGTGCCCAAAGCCATCGTGCGGTTGTCTCCCGTCTACGTCTCGGCGCAGTGGTCAAAGGTGCAATGACCACTCGGCCCCGAGTGTCGATCATCATCCCGGCCTACAACGTCGAGCTGTACATCGAGGCGGCGGTCGACTCCGCGCTCGCGCAGACCTATCCGAACGTCGAAGTGGTCGTCGTCAACGACGGCTCGACCGATTCCACCGGCGAGATCCTTGCCCGCTACGGGGATCGCATCGTGGTCGTCACCCAGGTCAACGGTGGTCTGGCCGCCGCCCGCAACGCCGGACTACGCAACGCGACCGGAGAAATCTTCGCCCTGCTCGACGGCGACGACACGTGGCTGCCGGAGCGACTCGATCGCTTGGTCGACCTGCTCGAGTCTCGCCCCGACCTCGGGTTGGTCACCAGTGACTCGTGGCTGATGGAGGACTTCACGCCCACCACCAAGCGCTCGTACCCCGACCGGCGCCGCCGCCCGTTTCCCGCGACCGAAGCTGATCAGATTCCCGAGATCGCTCGGTTCAACTTCCTCTTCATCTCGGTCCTGATTCGGCGCGAGTTGGTGGAGGAGTGCGGCATGTTCCTCGAGCACACTCGTCGCGGTGGTGAGTTCCAGCGCCATGCCCGAGCGGGTGGCGGACCGAGCATCGAGGGCGCCGAGGACTACGAACTCTGGATGCGTTACCTGTTGGCCGGGACCCGAGCCGGGTTTCTCGACGAGCCACTCGGGTATTACCGGGTGCGCTCCGGGAGCCTGAGCGACGCGAAGAAGGATCAGGGCCGCGCCCATCTCGC
Organism: uncultured Acidimicrobiia bacterium; assembly: GCA_963765075.1. Taxonomy (GTDB): domain Bacteria; phylum Actinomycetota; class Acidimicrobiia; order IMCC26256; family JAENVU01; genus JAENVU01. The sequence continues at coordinate 721,550 of CAVXVA010000003.1, read as the reverse complement.
AGTGCTCGAACGGCATCTGCCGGAGCTGTGGCGACAAGGTGCGCGCGGCTACACGCGTGACATCTTCACGATCGCGTCGAGCCTGGCCGTGCGCCGGGAACGGCGCGAGGCCGCGATCTTCTTCTGGCACGCGATGCGCGGTGAGGGCAAGCAAGGCTCACGCGTCCGCCAGGCCGCCAGCTCGATCCGCCGGCTCATCGCGCCGGTTCCTACCTGGCTCGAGGACTAGCGGCCCCGTCTTCTCAGCCGGGGATTCGGCGCAGGAGTCGGTTCGAACGGCGCGTGAGCGCGCGACCGATCCGTCGACCGCCCTTGCCGACGAGTCCGGCTGCCTTGGTCGAGCTTCGGTACCAGAGCCGGCGGAGTTTCGACGCGGCCCACGCGTGGTCAGGCTCGTAGCCGAGGTCGATGAGCAGGTCGCCCGCGACGGCGTCGAAGAGCAGCCGGTCGTTGGTGCGCCAGGACTCCGCCCAACCCCCCACCTGGCCCTTGCCGTAGAACCCGGTCGGCTCGGTCGTGACCTTCTGACCGCCGACGGCACCCCCGCGCGCGATCGGGCTTTCCGCTTTCCCGGAGGCCATTCGTTCGAGCGAGTACTCGTTCATGAGGTCGGCACATTCCTCAGTCGTCAGTGTGAGGCCGCAGCGGGCAAAGGCGCGCTGGAGCGGTTGGGGATCTCCGCTCCGCAGGTCTTCGTACCGGACCTCGGTATAGCGATCGGTGCTCGCGGCGCGCCGCGCGCCCTCGACGGTGTCCTTCCACAGCTGTGCGGACTTCTTGACCGATGACGACGCCCAATGGCTCCCCCACCCACGCGCGGCCGACTGCAACGAGGCCACCACGTCGCGGCCGTCGCGCACGATGTGCACGAATGCGGCGTCGGGGAGGTAGCTCGCGATCAGATCGGTGTGGCGACTGTGCGATGGGCTCTTCTCGACGATGATCGACGCGCCCGGGTCGAGCGAATGCACCGCGGCGAGCACCCCGTCAATGAACTGGGTGAGCAGCGCCGCGTATTCGGCATCGTCGAGGACCGCGGGGAGCCCCTTGCCGCGACGCTGCCGCTTGAACGTCCGGTGACAACGCCACCTGTTGATCCCACCAGGACTGCAAGGGCGCAATGAAGTTGGAGAAGAGATCGGTCTCCTGTGGCGTGATGACCTCGCCGTGGGCGCCGAGCAGTGATTGCAGCCAGGTGGTCCCACTGCGCGGCGACCCGATGAGGAACACCACCCGCGGTCGGGTGGGGCCGTGGGCGTCGGGGGCCCCGACTGGTTCACTCATGATTGGCGTCCTTGGCAGGGGCAGGGGCAGGGGCTGCGAGTGGGCCGGCATCGGCGAACTCGTCGAGGCCGAAGACGCCGAGTACGGCCGCGCCGGCCCGGGCGTCGATGGCTTCGACCTGACTCGTCCACGATCGGGCGACGTCGGACGCCGTACCGAGCGCGCTGTCGGATCGCCACGCCGAGGCGGAGGGCCGATCGTCGACGACGGCGATGCGTTTGCGACCGAGGAACCGGTCGATCCGCGCGGCTTCGCGTTCGGCATGGTCGACGAGCGACTCGTAGGAGACCACGAGCACACCGGGATCGTCGGGAGCACGAAGGCGGAGCGCGTTCTCGGTGCACCAACGCGCCACGTGGCGGGCGAAGGGCGTGGTGGCCACGGCCTGCACGGCCGCGGGATCGACGTCGATGGCCGCGAACAGAGGACCGTGATCGAGCAATTGGTCGAGGTGGTCGTCCCACTGCAGTCGGGTGGCCGAGTTGGCGACGCCGAAGGGATGACGCACGATGTAGAAGATCGGCAACCTCGGGAACTGCACGCGGAGCCAGGGCACCAGATTCGTGATCCGGATCTCTTTGACGATCCGGCGGGTCGCCACGCCTCGGTGGTTGTACTGGTCGACCCACGGGCTGCGCACCCGACCGGTGAGGATCCGCTGCGCCGAGGCCCGCCGGGTCGGATCGACGGTCGCGGGATCGAGGTATTCCCCGGGAGTGAACGCGCCGGCGGTCTCGACCCGGTCGGCGCGGAACGGTTCGAACATCGACCGCTGGTGGTGGTGCGAATCGATGATCTCGGAGAGCCAGGTGGTTCCACTCCGGCCGCTCCCGACGATGAGCGTCGTCCGCCGGAGGCTCGGGATCAGATCCAGGAAGTAACGCTGCGGCTCAGTGCCGCGCAGTGCTCGTTGGAATCGATCGGCGGAGGCACGAACGTGCATGGACCTTCCTGGCTGGATCCCGTGGGTGGCGCGGTCGCGCGGGCTCATGACGCGGGCGGAATGATACCGGCACCGATCGGGGCTCAGAGCCAGCGCAATGCCGCGGCTTCGTCGGTCGACAGCGGATCGCCGGCTCGTTCCCGTTGCCGGACCGCCTCGGCGAACTCCTCGGACTGGTTCGAGTGGGGGTCGCGCTTGGCGTATTTCAGGTGGAGGTAGCAACTCTCCTCGACCCGCCATGTGTCGGGTTCGCAGAGATCGCCGTTGATGAACGGACCCATCAACTGTTCCCACGATTGGCCGTCGACGTAGTGCGCCTGGGTCCGTTCGAAGATCCGCGGTTCGGAGACGGTGAAGGCCAGATGGTCGACCATGCCCGAGCCCGGCCGGAGCGGATCACCACCAGCGATCGTCGCGGCGTCGTTCGAGGCCAGTCGGTGGGTGAGATCCGGGGCGACGTTGGTGCCGAGGAACCGGCCCGTCAGCTCGCGCCGGCCAGCCCAGTCGGCCAGCATCTCGCGGCCGCGATCGGTCGCGATCATGTCACCGTCCCACTTCACCACGAATGGCGTTTCACACTTGGCCAGACACCAGTTGTAGAAGCTCGCGAGCCGGCGCGGATCGTCGACGGGTGTGGTGCGCCGCGCCTCCGCGTGCTCCCGCCCGACCCGGAAGATCGAGTGCGGGTACTGGAAGCTGGCGATGTTGGGGCACTCCTCGGCGAGTTCGGCGATGACGGCGCCGGTGCCGTCGGTACTCATGTTGTCGACGATGACCACGGTCTCGACCAGGTCGGCGATCGACCGCACCGCCGGTCCGAGGAACTGTTCTTCGTCCTTCACCCGGAACATCGCGGTCAGCGAGCGGTCGGTGCGCCCGGCGACACGGCGCCGGAGGCGGGCGTAGGCCAGGCGATCCCAACCGCGTCGCAGACCGGCCTTGAGCGGGTGAGGAGGGGAGTCGGGAGGCATCGAAGGCGAGAGTTCGTGGCGGGCGAAGGGCCGCACGGGCTCGTCATAGTACGTGCGATGGGCCGGGTTGGTGTCCTGGGCCCGGTCGATGTCGAACCGGTGAGGACCGCCGACCCGCTCGACTACCTTGCCCCACGTATGCGGGTGCTCTGGCTGGTCAAGGGGCTCGGCCCCGGTGGTGCGGAGCGACTCCTGGTTTCGGCCGCCGCCGCCCACGACCGGCGCGAGTTCGAGTTTCGAGTCGCCTATTTGCTGCCCTGGAAAAACGCCCTGGTCCCCGAACTCGAGGCGCTCGGCGTGGCGTGTACGTGTCTCGGTGTGAACGACGAGCGTGATCTGCGGTGGGCGCGCCGACTCCGGCGCGACCTTCGTGCCCACCCGGTCGACATCCTCCATGCCCAGTCTCCGTATCCGGCAGGGATCGCAAGGTTGGTGGCTCGTACCTTGCCCCGGGCTCGGCGCCCGCGGCTGATGTACACGACCCACAACACGTGGTCCAGCTTCTCCACGCCGACACGCGTGCTCAACGGGCTGACGTTCCCGCTCGACGATGCCGACCTCGCGGTGTCCCAGGTCGTGCAGGACACGATCTGGTCGCGGCTCCAGCGGCGTTCGGAAGTCCTCGAACATGGGGTCATGCTCGACGATGTTCGCAGCCGGTGGGATCGCGTCGGAGTCCGGGCCGAGCTCGGGATCGGCCCGGATGAGATCGTGGTCGGCACGGTGGCCAACTTCCGCGCCCAGAAGGATTATCCGAACCTGCTCGCCGCGGCGCGGCTGCTCGCCGATCGCGAGGTCGCGGTGCGCATCGTGGCCGTCGGTCAGGGTCCCCAAGAAGCCGAGATGCGGGCCCTGCACGCCGAACTGGGGTTGGGTGATCGGGTGGTGTTGCTCGGCCAGCGCGACGATGCCGTGCGGGTGCTCTCGGGGTGTGACATCTTCACGATGGCCTCCAACAACGAGGGTCTCCCGGTCGCGCTGATGGAGGCGCTCGCCCTCGGTCTCCCGGTGGTCGCGACCGACGTCGGGGGTATCCCGGAAGCGGTGACCGACGGTGTCGAAGGCCACTTGGTCCCGCCTCGGGACCCCGAGCGTTTGGCCTCGGCGATCCAAGATCTCGTCGACCACCCCGAGCGCCGGGCCGAGTTCGCGGCCGCCGCGACCCGCGCTGGTGATCGGTTCGACATCCGCCGCACGACGGCCCGCATCGAGTCCATCTATCGACAGATCGGCGCACGATGACCGACGACGGCCTGACCCTCCGCCGGGCGACCGCGTCCGATCGAGGCGAGATCCTCGGATTACTGGCGGCCTCGCTCGGCCGTGATCAGGATCCGCGGTTCGAAGCACTGTTTGCCTGGAAGCACCTCGAGAACGCGTTCGGTGAATCGCCGGCCTGGGTGGCCTGCGACGGCGACCGCATCGCGGGATTTCGCACCCTGATGCGCTGGGAGTTCGCCGACGGCGATCGGACCCTCCACGCGGTACGCGCCGTCGACACCGCGACCCACCCCGACTATCAAGGTCGTGGCATCTTCACGCGACTCACGTTGCACGCGCTCGAGGAGTTGACCGCGTCGGGCACCGACTTCGTGTTCAACACCCCCAATGACCAGAGCCGCCCCGGCTACCTCAAGATGGGCTGGCAGGTGGTGGGCCAACTCCCGACCGTCGTGCGCCCGACCCGGCTCAGTCGGCTCGCCCGGATCGCCAAAGCGCGGGTCCCGGCCGAGCGCTGGTCCACGCCGAGCACTGCCGGCGAGGACGCCGCCGCGATCGTCGCCGATGCCGGTGCGCTCGCCACCCTGATCGGCGAGCGCGCGCCGAGCACTACGGGGATCGAGACTCGGCTCAGCCCGGAGTTCCTCGCGTGGCGCTTCGGCACGCCGCTGCTCGGTTATCGGGCCGTGGTCGCCGACGCCGGACTCGATCACGGTGTGGCGATCTTTCGGATCCGCGCGCGGCTCGGCCCAGGAGGCCGCGCTCGTCGCCCTGCTCACCCGCGCCGGTGACCGCCGCACCGCGGCGCGACTGGTACGCGCCGTGCGCACGAGCGCGGCCGCCGACTATGTCCTGGCCTTGGGCGGACCACGGGTGTGGCCGGGCGGTCTGGCTCGCCTTCCGGGGGTCGGACCGTTGCTCACGTATCGACCCCTTGCGAATCCGGACGCCCCGAGCGGTTGGAAGTTGACGCTGGGTGACATCGAACTCTTCTGAACGCAGAAGGGTTCCTCAGCCTGACGCACGCAGTTCCACCCCCGGAACACTGGGTTTTCCTCGCCTTTTGCGTCGGCACTCAGCGGGCGATCGCAGATTTTTGTGTTTTCGAAGCGGACAAATGGCAATTTTGTGAAATCTGCGCTTGACACCCACCGTGGTGCGAGTCAGGATTTGCACCGACCGCACGGCCGTCCCGCCACTTCATGAGGTAGCGAGACGGCTGGTCATGGGCGGGCCGGCGTTTTCGTCGGCCAGTGCTGGGGGGAGTGCTACATGACGCAGATCACTACAACCGTGGTGGAACGTCTTCTCCTTTCCAAAATCCACCGGCTCGTCGCGGTCACGGCCGGCACTACACAACAACCAAGGAGAATCCGTTGATTCGCAATCGCATTATGGGTGCGGTCGCCACGGCAGCGTTGGTGGGTGGAGGCCTTGTGGCTTTCGCTCCGGCGCCCGCCGGTGCGGCTCAGAGCCTGCTCACCTGCCAAGGCCTTTCGGCCATCGGGTCGCTGAACCCGACGCTGAAGTCCAACGACGCTGCCTACGCCAAGGTTGCGCTGAAGGACTCGGACGGCACCAAGACTGAGTACCTCAGCCTTGCGCCGATCCCGGCCGACAGCACCACCTGCCTCGTGGACGCGGGTATCCGCACGAACCAGGGTGGCCAGGACGTCAAGTACACGCTCGACGACCAGTCCAACGGTGCCGCGGCGTTGACCCGTACCGGTGGCGCGGCACCCGATGGCAAGAACGTTGGGAGCACATTCGGAAGCACGACCTGTAACTCCACCGACACGGTCAATGTCGACAACACTTACCCGCAGAGCTACCCGCTCCAGGGCAAGACGATTTGGAAGTTCGAGCAGCTCACCACCCTTGGTGCGCAGATCCAAATCCAGCAGTACGTTCGCACCGGTCGTGACATTGCTGACACGAACGCTCAGCACATCACCGTCAAGGGCATCGTCATCAAGGGCCCGGGACTCGGCGGCGACGTCAGTGCAGTGCTGAACTTCTACCCGACCTCGAGCGTGAAGAACACCAACGCGCTCGAGTGCGTGGACGCGGATGTCACCGATGACGCTCTCGAGGCGAGCCTCGCGGAGTTGACGGTCCAGCAGGCTGACGGATCAGACGTCGGTACCGCGGTCGACGATTGGTTGATCTCGATTCCGTGATCTGAACCTGTACCACCCTGCAACACCCGTACAATGGACATCGGGCCCGCCCTTCCGGGGGCGGGCCCGAAGTTCTGCTCACTCCCTCTGACCATCTTCACAACCTGCGGCTTTGGCCGTGCGAAAGGCCCTACGGTGCCGACCATCTTCAGGCGTTGTCCCGTCGTTCTCGTCGTGTTCGCGCTGGCACTGGCGAGTTGCTCGAGCGACGGTACGTCTGTCTCGTCCTACAACGAGGGCCGCAAGCGGTTCGCGCCGGCCGCCAACCGCGACGCCAAGAACGTGCTGGCCCGGATCGCCGCCGGCGGCGTGGAGTGCACCAAGACCCAAACCGAAGACTTCAACTCGCTGGTCAAGGCCTACACGCTGCAAAAGCTGCCGCTCCCGCTGGGTTCGGCGAGCTGCGTGGGTCCCAACGGCGAGAACCTGCTCGTCGAAGTGTTCCAGAGCGATGCTCCGAACGCCCGGACGTTCGTCGACCGCAAGCGGGATCTGATCTGCAAGAAAGCGAAAGAGTTCGGGCGCCAACCCGACGGATCGAGCGATTTCGAGGGCCTGCCCTACGTCATTTCGGCTGACAGTACCTGGCTGGTCGAGCCGGACTCATTTGCCGTGAACCGCCAGATCGCCAAAGCCCTCGGGCGCCCGGCCCGGGACTCCTGCGCCAAGATCAAGTAGTTCAGCCGGCGCCGGGCGCGCCGAGCGAGTCGGCCAGGTCCTGCGGCAGGCAGTTCCAGGGTTGTGAGCGCATTGGCAACCCGACCACAGGATCGGGAGTCGCGGCCCCGGCGGCCTCCACGGCCAGGACCCCCGCCCGGTTGTTGATGCTCCCCGGGCCACAGACCAGCTTGCGGCCGGCGGGGGTGGTGGCCTCCACGAGCAGCGCGACCTCGTCGGCCGGGCCCGCGAAGTAGGCCAGACCCTCGGGGGAAATGGCCATCGGCTTGGTCCCGCCAACGGTGGTGATCGTGGCCTGGGTGCCCGGGGGGAACACGATGCCCAGCAGTTCGTAGGGCAGGGTGGCGTGGGCGTCGAGTGAGATCGAATAGGCCTCGTCCTCGGACCGGTCGTTGACTCTCACGGTGCAGTATCCGCCGCTGGGCCGTGGGTCGTCGATGCCGACAAACGGTGGTTCGCTCACGACCTTCCAACACTCCCAGGTCCCGTCAACGTTGGCTCGTGCGATTTCGACCGACGTCGACCCAACGCTCACCGTGGCCACCGTGACGTATGGGCCGGTGGCGTCGGGCGGCGGCTTGTTGGTGACCTGGACCGACTCGGGAGCGGGGGGCGTGACCGAAAGTGGCCCGCGAAACTGGCGCAGGGTGTAGCGGGAGCGAGCGCCGTCGACGCTGGTGAACCCAATCGAGCTGGGCTGATTGCGGTCCGCCACGACCGTGGACACTGTCTGAACTCCCAGTGACTGGGCGAGCGCGCGAGGGAGTCGGGCTCGGTATCGGCGATCGCCGGTTGCGGACACCTCGGAGAATCGGACGCGCTTCTGGGCGAGAGAGTCGAGGAGACGGGCGGGGTCGAACGGCACCGACAGCCTGGCGAAGACTCCGGCGTCCGGCGGTTTGGCTTCCAAGTAGGGAGGACCACCGGTAGGCCGGTACAGCAGCAGGGCCGAGTTGAGTGACGCAGTGGTGGTTTTGGTTCGCGTCTGCCCCTTGACCCAGGCTTGGTCGCCGGTCCGGAGATAGCGCACCCGAGCCAGCTCGGTCGAGCTCGCAGCCACGGTGAGATTCGAATCCACGGCGTAGGGCTCGTACCGGATCTGTCCGTCGATCGGGCCGGTCTGGCGCCCGAGCTTGGTCTGACCTTGAATCGCGACGCCGTCCTGGGCGCGAATCCAGGAGGCTGCGGCTGCAGGGTCGAATGCACTGCCCGACGTCGTCGGTGTGGCGTCCGAGTTGCACGCAGCGAGTCCGAGGGTGGCGACGACGATCGCCGCCAAGGAGCCGGCCGTTTTCATGATCCGCATGGCGTCATCGTGGCACATCTCCCCGTGCTCGTGGCTCGCGCCCCAGCACGGGGGTCGGCGCGCCACGAGGTTCACGACGGCCGAAACGGATGTGACGAAGTCGAGAGATACTCTGTGTGGCTTGACTAGGGAGTGTGGGGAATGCGCGGGATCGTGCTCGCAGGGGGATCAGGCACTCGGCTGGCGCCGATGACCTCTGCCGTGGGCAAGCAGTTGCTCCCTGTCTATGACAAGCCGATGATCTACTACCCGCTCTCCACCCTGATGGCCGCGGGGGTTCGCGAGATCCTGATCATCAGTACGCCCGACGACATCGGCCGGTTCGAACGGTTGCTCGGCGACGGCAGCCGGTGGGGTGCCCGATTCGAGTACGTGACCCAGCCCGCCCCCGAGGGTCTCGCCCAGGCCTTCGTGCTCGGGGAACCCTTCCTGGCCGGCGAGCGGGTTGCCCTGGTGCTGGGCGACAACATCTTTTTCGGCACCAACTTCAAGGAGCGCCTCATGGCCGCCGCGGCCGCGCACGGCGCCTGTGTGTTTGCGTACCACGTGTCGGATCCGGAGCGTTACGGCGTCATCGAGTTCGCCGCCGACGGGTCACCGAGTGCCATCGTGGAGAAACCAGTGGCGCCTCGCTCCAACTACGCCGTTCCCGGCCTGTACTTCTTCCCTGGCGATGTCGCGGCCGTGGCCCGGGCGGTGCGCCCCAGCGACCGGGGTGAGTACGAGATCACCGATGTGATCAACCACTACCTCGATGCCGGCACGCTGTCGGTCGAGGTGCTCGACCGCGGGACGGCCTGGCTCGATACCGGCACGTTCGAATCCTTGATGCAGGCGGGCCAGTTCGTGCAGGTGGTCGAGCAACGCCAAGGCCTGAAGGTCGGCTGCCCTGAAGAGACTGCCTGGCGGGAGGGTTTCATCGACGACGCCCAGCTGTGCGCGCTGGCCGAACCGCTGCGCAAGAGCGGCTACGGCGAGTATCTCCTCGGCCTCTTGGAGGCTCGGTGAGCCGGGCACGCGGCAACCGCCGCAACGCGCCCCGCTCGGGTGAGCCGCCCGCAGAATCCCCAGCTCCCGATCCGGCGCCGTCCGTCGATGCGACGGTGCCGCCGCCTCCGATGCCACCGGCCCTCCCCCCTGAAGCCCCTGCGGCCGAACTGCCCGCCTCCGAACTGCCGGCAACGGTGGCGAGCCCGTTCAGTGGTCCCGCCGCCGACGATTTCGTCGCGCCGCCGTTGCTGCCACCCACCGAGCCCGCCCTCCCGATGGCACCGGTCGAGCCGCCGCCTCTACCTCCGCCGCCTCTACCTCCGCCGCATCCTCCACTTCTGGAATCGCCGCTTCCGGAGCCGCCGCGGCCGTTGGTCGTCCCGCCCGTGGCCGCGACGCCCGAACCCGACCCGACGCCGATCGCGCCGGCTGCCGGCCCGGCCCCGGTACCCCCGACCGAGCCCACCGAACTCACCGACGCGCTGGCCGATCCGACCGTGCCGGTGGCGGTCGCAACGCCGGTCGCCGCGCCTCCGGCCGCGCCGGTCGACGAACTCCTGCCCTCCACCGCGGCCCGGGAGGTCGCTCGCCGGAAGGCCCGATTCGGGCGGTGGGGTCGAATCGGGGCCGGCGCCGCCGGAGCTCTCGTCCTGGTCGTGCTGTTCGTGGCCGTGGCCACGAGCGGGGGCGACAGCTCGAACTCGTCGAGCTCGCCCACCGTCATAGGCAAGGACCCGAGGCGGACGTCGTCGTCCACGCGAACGACGGCCTCGACCACCACGACGACCGACGGCACCGAGGTCGGCAGCCCCACGAGCGCGACCAGCGCCCCCAACGGCACGAATCCGGGTGATCCGGGCACGAACCCGGGGGTGGTCCCCGTCGACCCCGACCCCGAACCGGACCCGGCGAAGGTGGTCACGCTGGCCCAGACTCCCGGCTCCTGTCGGTTCGACCCCGATTCGTTCGACCTCTTCGTCGAAGGCACGGCCACGAACTCGAACGCGAAGTCGGTGACGGCGGAGTTCGACGTTGTCTGGCTCGACGACACCGGCGAGCTCGATTCGTGGAGCGATTTGGTGGATATCCCACCAAATAGCACCGAGGCGTGGTCCGAGACCGGTTCGGCGTCGGACCCACCGGTCGGTGCCCTGCGCTGTGTGGTGACCCTCGTCCGATAGCCCGGCGGTCAGCTGCGAAATCTCTGGGCGCTCAATTTTCTTTTCGGAGCGCGCGCGGCTAATCTCAGCGGTCGCCCCGCAATACCTCGGCGTGCTTGACGCGCGCCCCGACCCCTGGTGGTGCATCGTAGCCAAGCCCAAGGACGACACGATCCTCGTTGAGGGAACTGTGGTCGAACCACTTCCCAACGCGATGTTCCGCGTCGAGCTCGAGAACGGACACAAAGTCCTGGCCCATATCTCCGGCAAGATGCGGATGCACTACATCCGAATTCTTCCGGGCGACAAGGTGCAGGTCGAGCTGACTCCGTACGACTTGGCCCGTGGCCGCATCACTTACCGCTACAAGTAGCAGAGGCTCGCGTTGAAGGTTCGTCCGTCAGTCAAGAAGATGTGTGAGAAGTGCAAGGTGATTCGCCGACACGGTTCGGTACGAGTCATCTGCGAAAACCCGCGCCACAAACAGCGGCAGGGTTGAGACGCGTGCGTAGGAAGGTGCAAGGTCACGTATGGCTCGTCTAGCTGGTGTCGATATCCCGAGGGAAAAGCGCCTCGAGATCTCGCTCACGTACATCTTTGGTATCGGTCGCAGCACGTCGGCGCTGATCTGTCAGCAGACGGGTCTGTCGCCCGACACCCGGGTGCGCGACCTCACCGAAGAAGAGGTGGCATCGCTGCGTTCGTTCATCGACGCCAACCTCAAGGTCGAAGGTGACCTGCGCCGCGAGGTGGCCGGTCACATCAAGCGCAAGATCGAAATCGGCACCTACAGCGGCATCCGTCACCGCCGTGGTCTGCCCGTCCGAGGCCAGCGCACGCGCACCAACGCGCGCACTCGGAAGGGTCCGAAGAAGACGGTGGCCGGTAAGAAGAAGGCGAGGAAGTAGTGGCAAAGCCTCCTGCAGGAGGACGGCGTCCCCGCCGTCGTGAACGCAAGAACATCACGCACGGGATCGCGCACATCAAGTCTTCGTTCAACAACACGATCATCACGATCTCGGACCAGCAGGGCAACACGATTGCCTGGGCGTCCTCGGGCAACGTCGGGTTCAAGGGCTCCCGCAAGAGCACGCCGTTCGCGGCCCAGCTCGCGGCCGAGACCGCGGCCCGTCGGGCGATGGAGCACGGCGTACGCCGGGTCGACGTCGTCGTGAAGGGCCCGGGTTCCGGTCGGGAGACCGCGATTCGTTCCATCCAGAACACCGGCATCGAGGTCCTTGGCATCAAGGACGTCACGCCGATTCCGCACAACGGTTGCCGCCCTCCCAAGCGGCGGAGGGTCTAACTCGTGGCGAGGTACACAGGTCCCGTGTGTCGGCTCTGCCGGCGCGAGCGCATGAAGCTCTTCCTGAAGGGCGCGAAGTGCGACACGATGAAGTGCCCGATCGAGCGTCGGCCCTACCCGCCGGGTATCCACGGCCGGGGTCGTATTCGTGAGAGCGAGTACATGCTCCAGCTGCGGGAGAAGCAGAAGGCCCGTCGTATCTACGGCGTGCTCGAGAAGCAGTTCCGCAACCTGTACGCCGAGGCCGCTCGCCAGAAGGGCATCACCGGCGAGAACCTGCTGCGCATGCTCGAGCAGCGGCTCGACAACGTGGTGTTCCGGGCCGGGTTCGCGAGCAGTCGCAACCAGTCGCGCCAGTGGGTCCGTCACGGTCACGTGCTGGTCAACGGCAAGCGGGTCACGATCCCGTCGTTCATGGTCCGCAAGGACGATGTCGTCGAGTTCGGCCCGAAGGCCAAGAACATGATCGTGTTGCGCCACAACCTCGACACCATCGACCGTACGGTTCCGATGTGGCTCGAAGTCAGCGGCGAGCAAGCCACGGTGCGCGATCTCCCGATGCGGGAACAGATCGACATCCCGGTGCGCGAACAGCTCATCGTCGAGCTCTACTCCAAGTAAACCCCCGATTTCCGACGCTACGAGCGTCCGGTGTGAGGAAGCGTCATGCTCATTATTCAGCGTCCCGAGATCGAGGCCGACGAGCCCGAGGCCAACACGCAGCGATTCACCATCTCGCCGCTCGAGCCCGGGTTCGGTCACACCCTCGGCAACAGCCTGCGGCGCACGCTGCTGTCGTCGATCCCCGGTGGGGCCGTCACCCAGGTGCGGTTCGATGATGCCCTGCACGAGTTCGACACGATCGCGGGGGTGAAGGAAGACGTCACCGACCTCATCCTGAACCTCAAAGACCTCGTGTTGCAGTGCGTCTCCGAGGAACCGGTCACCTTGCGGCTCGATGTGCGGGGCCCGGCCGACGTCACCGCGGCGGCGATCCAGACCACCTCCGATGTGGAGATCCTGAACCCGGAACTCCACATCGCCACGCTCACCGAGAAGGGTCGCCTCGCGATCGACATCACGGTCGAGCAGGGTCGAGGGTACGCCTCGGCCGAGAAGACCAAGAAGGCCGGCGCCCCCATCGGCGTGATCCCGGTCGACGCGATCTTCTCGCCGGTCCGGCGCGTGAGCTTCGACATCGAGCCCACCCGGGTCGAGCAGGCCACCAACTACGACCGGCTCGGCCTCGAGATCGAGACCGACGGTTCGATCACCCCGCGTGACGCACTCGCCTCGGCCGGTGCGACGCTGCGGAACCTGGTCGGCCTGGTTGCCGACATGTCCGAGGAGCAGCCGGGCCTCGAACTCGGCGAGGTGTCGCCGACATTGGCGACCTCACCCGACCTCGAACTCGCCATCGAAGAGCTCGACCTCTCCGAGCGGCCGCGCAACTGCCTCAAGCGCGCCCGAGTCGACACGATCGGTCAGTTGGTGCTGAAGACCGAGGACGACCTCCTCGCCATCACCAACTTCGGTCAGAAATCGCTCGACGAAGTGCTCGTGAAGCTCGACGAGCGGGGCCTCTCGCTGCGGATGAAGGACTGACCCGACATGCCTCGCCCCAAGAAGGGTCCGCGCCTCGGCGGAGACCCGCACCACCAGCGTCAGCTCATGGCGAACCTCGCGATCGCATTGTTCGAACACGGCGGCATCACCACGACGGTCTCGCGCGCCAAGGCGCTGCGACCCTACGCGGAGAAGCTGATCACCAAGGGCAAGAAGGGCGGCCTGCACCGCCAGCGCCAAGTGGTGGCCACGCTGCACGACCAGGCGATCGCCCACGAGCTGTTCGAGAACATCGCGCCGAAGTATCAGGACCGCAACGGTGGTTACACCCGCATCCTGAAGCTCGGCCCGCGCCCGGGCGACCAAGCCCCGATGGCGCGCATCGAACTCGTCTGAGATCACCCACGGCGCCTGTCCGGTGACCTTGTTCGAACCACCGCTCGAACCACTGCTCGAGCCGAGCGCCGAGACGGCACCGGCGGATCTCCGATCGTGTCGGTTGGTGCTCGCCTACGACGGCACCGACTTCCGTGGCTTTGCCACCCAGCTGGAGCAACGCACCGTCGAAGGTGAACTCGGCCCGGCGCTGGCGCGAGTGCTCCAGACCGAACCCCAACTCGCGGTCGCCGGTCGCACCGACGCCGGGGTGCACGCCTGGGGCCAGGTCGTGTCGTTTCCGGTGGCGCCGGATCTCGATGTCGTGCGGCTGAAGTCCAGCCTCAACAGCATGCTCGCCCCCGAGATCGTCGTCCGCGAGGCCACCCTCGAACCAGCAGACTTCGACGCTCGGCATTCCGCGAAATGGCGGGAGTACCAGTACACGGTGGTCAACCGGCCCGAACCGGATCCGTTCCGGGTGCGCTACGCCTGGCATGTCGGTCAGCCGCTCGACCTGTCGGCCTTGCGGCTGGCGGCCGACCCGTTCGTCGGGATGCACGACTTCGTGGCGTTCTCGAAGAAAGGTCCTGCGGGGAAGACGACGGTCCGGCGCGTGTTCGAGTCTTCGTGGCACGACCTCGGTGACGGAATCCTGCGCTACGACATCCGGGCGAGCGCGTTCTGCTGGCGAATGGTGCGCTCGATCGTCGGCACGCTGGTCGACGTCGGGTCGGGCAAGCTCACGCCGGGCGACATGCTCACGTTGCTGCGCGCCGGTGATCGCAACTCCACCGGTTCGACGGCGCCGCCGAACGGCCTCTGCCTCTGGGACGTCGGCTACCCGGCCTGACGATCCCGGCCCGGTGCTTCCGGCTGGACGCTGACCACGACGGTGTGCGGTGTCGGCCCGGCCACGCTGGCCGCGCTCACCCGCCAGCCGTTCCCCGTAGTGTTCATTTCGGTGATGCCGTCGTCGGTGATGATGCCGGCGGGTGGCGGGTCCAGGGTGAAGCCGTTGCTCGTCAGTTGTTCCTGGTACGCCGCGATCGCCTTCGGCGCCGCCTCGTCGCCGATGGAGTAGGTGATCTGGAAGAGTGCTCGGCCGGCCGCAGTGCCCGAGGTCGCCCCGACCCACTTCCACCCCTTGGGGAGTGGGACCACACTCGGGAACCCTTGTGGCAGTTTCTGCTGGTTGAAGGTGAGGTCGGTGTTCTCGCCCTTGATGGTGACCCGAGCCTTCGGGCCGGAGCCGGTGACGGTGATCTTGCCGTCGTCGGTGGTCTTCAGCGGGGCGTCGCTGCCACACCCGGTGAGCCCGAGCCCGAGCCCGAGTCCGACGACGACACCCACGACGAGGAGCAGCGTGCGCGCCGGGCCGCGTCGGCGCAACGGCCTCGCCACTACTCCACGCCCAGGTAGAGAAAGCCGTACGCCTCGTCGCGGAAGGTGAGGCCGGACGCTTTGAGGTGCACACCCCAGTCGCCTTGCACCGCAGGGTCGTTCTCCTCCATGCCGTGATCGGCCACCAGGACGAACGCGGTCTCGTCGAACATGCCCGCCTCTTCCACCGCCGCGATCACCTCACCGATGCGCGCGTCGGAGTCGCGGATCGAGGCCGCCGCGATCTCGGAGTGAGGTCCGCCTTCGTGCATTGCCGAATCGGTCAGGGTGAAGTTGACCCAGAGGAATTTCGGCTGGGGATAGGACACGTCGCGGTAGTGGCCGCTCAGGATCCCGACCGCTTGCTCCACTCCCATGTGATCCACGATCGTCGACCAGGAATAGTCCTTCGACGGGCGCACGAAGCGCTCGGTCGAGTGCGGGAGGCCGATCGGGTCTTCGGGGATCGGCGGGATCTCCCCGCGCCGGAAGAAGTCGAAGGTCGAGTAGCTCGCCCCGACGTCGCACGGCTCGTTGCACGATGCGGTGAAGACGTCGGCCCAGGTCCGATGGATCGCTGCGTGGATCGACTCGGTTCCCGGCGCGAGCGTCTCCATCGCGGACGGCCAGGTCGCCGCGGAGTTCGTGATGATCTGCTTGCCCGCGGCCCGGTCCCACCACGCGTTGTTCGAGAATTCCGTGGTGGCCCGGGTGACGGCCCGTGATGATCGACGTGTGGTTCGCGAGCGTGATCGTGGGCAGGCTGGCCATCGCGCCGTGTTGGTACGACGTGCCCATGGCCATCAGGCGCGCGACGTTCGGCGCTTCGCCACGCGCGGCCAGGTCGTAGAGCACGTTGGGGTTGGTGCCGTCGAACAGGAAGCCGACGACGTGCTGCGGGCGGCCGGCATCGAGGTCGAGGACGTCGTGGCGGACCTCGCCGTCCTGGCCGAAGAGGTACGTGCCGTCGGCGCGCGGTGCTGCGCCGAGCAGGTGGAGCACCGTGGGCGCCACGTCGACGAGGCGGGCGCTGCGCGCGAACGAGTCCGTCGTTGCGCACGCCTTTGCCCGCGATCACGAACGGCGCACGGGCCTGGACCACACCGAGTGATCCGTGCTCACCACGATGACCGCCCTGGTCTTCCCAGTTGTGGGCCGCCGAATGGATCACGCAGAGGTCGGGGGCCGACGGGTGGTCGAACAGCTGGGCGATCGTGTCGTAGGCGTGGGGATAGGCGTTGGCGCTGCGATGCGGGTAGGGGTTGGCTCGCTCGTCGATGAGTGGCGCGAACGTGTCGGTCGCCTGATTGGCGAGCGGATCGGTACCGGTCGAGTCGAGCCGCTCGTATCCGGTGTCGGTGCGGCGGAACGAGACCGAGCCGTCGTGGGTGCGGGCCTGGTAGTGGTCGCCGTGGCTCGAGAGCACCATGTCGACGATGGACTCGAGGCTCGCATCCAGGAGGATGTCGAGGGCCCGATCGGCGTCGGCTTCGAGTTGGGGGGCGATCTGGTGAGGGGTTCCTACCGTCGGAGTCACCCCCGCAGCGTACCGAGCGCCTCCGTCGGCCGGGAGGTGTGAAGCCGGGTGAGCTTCAGGACTTCATGCGGAAAAATCGCTTGTTCTCGGCCCGGCGGGAGGCTGACGGCTCCGCTTGGCCCCGTCTGGCGGGGACGACTAGTGTTCCCTCCCTTGTGTACGGCCCGTTGTGGTCGCGCGCGCCCGGCTCGGGGAGTTCCTGAGGCGGGCCCGATGTCGAGAGAGTGGATCTGTGCGGACCTTCCATCCCAAAGAAGCTGATATTCACCACGCGTGGCACGTCATTGACGCCGAAGGCATCGTGCTCGGGCGCCTGGCCACTGAGATCGCGCACCTCCTGCGCGGCAAGCACAAGCCGATCTGGGCGCCCAACGTGGACGTCGGTGATCACGTGATCGTCGTCAACGCGAGCAAGCTCGACATCTCGCTGCGCAAGTCCGAAGACAAGCTCTACTACCGCCACTCCGGCTACCCGGGCGGTATCCGCTCCGAGAACCTCGGCCACCTCATGGGCCGCAACCCCGAGCGGGTTATCAAACTCGCCGTCCGCGGGATGCTGCCGAAGAGCCGCCTCGGTCGCGCCCAGCTCAAGAAGCTGCGGGTCTATTCGGGCCCGACCCACCCGCACGCCGCGCAGGAGCCGCAAACGCGGACCCTGACTCAACCGTCGAGGAACGCCAAGTGAGCAAGCCCCTCATCCAGACGACCGGCCGCCGCAAGGAAGCCGTCGCCCGCGTCCGGCTCCGTCCTGGCACCGGCAAGATCGTGGTCAACGCTCGTGAGTTCGAGCAGTACTTTCATATCGCCACGCATCGCATGGCGGCGACCGAGGGTCTGCGCATCACCCAGACCGCCGACGTGTACGACGTCGACGCCACCATCCGCGGCGGCGGCACCACCGGTCAAGCCGGTGCGTTGGGACTCGGCATTGCTCGGGCGCTCGTGGCGCTCGACCCCGAGGCGCGTCCGGCGCTGAAGAAGGCGGGCCTCCTCACCCGTGACGCGCGGGAGAAGGAACGGCGCAAGTACGGCCTCAAGAAGGCCCGCAAGGCGCCGCAGTACTCCAAGCGGTAGTCGAGCGTCGTTCGCGCGCCATGGCGCTGCGTTTCGGTACCGACGGGATTCGCGGTGCCGCGGGTTCGGAACTCACGGTGGAGTTGGTCCACGCGCTTGGTCGCGCCGCGGTGGTTGCGCTGGGTGCCGATGTTCCGTTCCTGATTGCGCGCGACCCGCGCGAGTCCGGACCCGCGCTCGAAGCCGCCATCGCCGACGGCATTGCCGAGGCCGGCGGCGCAGTGCAACTCCTCGGGATGCTCCCGACCCCGGGCCTCGCTGCGACCTGTGCCGCGACGGGTGCGGCCGGCGTGATGATCTCTGCCAGCCACAACGTGTTCTCCGACAATGGCGTGAAGCTGTTCGAGCCGGGTGGGCGCAAGCTGCGCGACGACACCGAGGCCGCGGTCGAAGTCGCGTTGGCCGAGGCGTTGGGGATGGACGCGGTGCCGGCAGCGTCGCCGGGCTCGATCACGCCGGTGGCGAACGCCGCGGATGCGTACGTCGCGCACCTGGTCGCGACGACCGGTGGCGGGGCACCCTTCGCCGGTCTCCACGTGGTGGTCGATGCCGCGAATGGTGCTGCGTCGGACGTCGGGCCGCGCGCATTGCGGGCGTTGGGTGCAACCGTCGAGGTGATCCACGCCAATCCCGACGGCACGAACATCAACGCCGAGTGCGGATCGACCTTCCCCGAGGTGATCGCCGCCGCAGTCGTCGCCGCGGGTGCCGACGTCGGTCTTGCGTTCGACGGCGACGCCGACCGTATCGTCGCAGTGGACGCCACCGGCGACATCGTCGACGGCGATCACATCCTCGCGATCTTGGCGATCGATCTCCACGCACGGGGTCGCCTCCGCAACGACGCGATCGCCACCACGGTGATGGCCAACCTCGGGTTGCGCCGGGCCCTCGAACCTCACGGTATCGACGTGATCGTGACGCCGGTCGGCGATCGGCACGTGCTCGCCGCGATGGAAGACCACGACCTCGTGCTGGGCGGTGAACAGTCGGGGCACATCATCGAGTCGGAGTTCGCGGTGACGGGCGACGGACCGCTCACCGGCATCCTGCTGCTCGACGCGATGGTGCGCTCCGGTCGGCCGCTGGCTGAGCTGGCGAGCGTGGTCACGAAGTATCCGCAAGTGTTGGCCAACGTTCGGGTGCTCGATCGCGAGGGTCTCGGCCGGGCGACGCAGTTCTGGGCCGATGTGGCCGCGGTGGAGACCGGCTTGGCCGGCGAAGGGCGGGTGCTGGTGCGACCGTCGGGGACTGAACCGGTGGTTCGGGTGATGGTCGAGGCCGCCGACGCGGCGCAGGCCCGGGCGGCGACCGATCGCCTGGTGGCTGCACTCACCGACGCGCTCGGCGCCGGTTGAGTTCGGCCGGCCCGGCCGTTCGACGTCGGAGTCGCCCCCTGTAGGCTGGAGGCTTCATGTGCGGCATCGTGGCGGTTCTGCGCCGCCCCTCGGATCGGACTCCACCGGAACTGGCGGCGCTCACCGAGATCGCGGCCGCGGCCACCGCGGACCTGACCCGCGCCACCTCGGGTGCGGCGAGTTGGATCGAAGACCTCGAGGCGGCGGCGCATCACCTCGGAACCGTGGACGCATTGCTCCGTGGCGGCCCGGGTGTGCGGGCCCTGATCACGGGCGCTCACGACGCGTCCCGATTCCTGGAGGAGCTGGATCGGCAGGCGGCGCTGATTGCTGATTTCGACGTTGCCCTCGACGGTGATCGCGCGATCGCCGCCGCGGCCGCCGGTGAGTCACTCAACGCGGCCCTGGCGGCCGTCAAGGACAACCTGTGGTCGCTGCGGACCGATCGCGTCGGAACCGCGGCTGCGGTCGGCGCATTGACCCGCGGGATCCACGAGCCCGCAACCATCGACGGCTACCTCTCGATTCATGTCGCACTCGCCGCCATCGACCGGCTCGAGGTTCGCGGTCGTGACTCGGCGGGGATCGAAATTGTGGTCCGCGATCAGGCGCTGGACCTCGCGGACCCGGACACGCTCGCCGAGTGTGCCGCGCGGAGCGACGATCTCCATCGGTCCAGTGCAGTGCGCTTGGTCGAGGGGGCGCGGTGCTTCGTCTACAAAGCCGCGGCCGAGATCGGCGAACTCGGCGACAACGTTGCGATGTTGCGACGGGCCATTGCCAGCGACGATCTGCTCCACCGGACGCTCGCCAGCCCGACCGCCGAAGTCGTGGTGCTCGGGCACACGCGTTGGGCAAGTGTCGGCATCATCTCGGAGGCCAACGCCCACCCGCTCGACCAGGCCGAGATCAGCCGGTTCGGCTCGTCGTACGCCGCGGCCGCGCTCAACGGCGATGTCGACAACTACGCCGAGCTCGTGGGTCTGCATTCGCTCGACATCGCGCCCGAGATCACGACCGACGCCAAGGTCATTCCGGCATTGCTCGCTCGGGGGATCGATGGCGGGCAGGACCCGGTCGACGCCTTCCGGGACGCGGTGGCGACGTTCGAAGGTTCGGTGGCGATCGGCGCGCACACCAGTGCCGCGCCGGGCCGCATCTTCCTCGCGTTGCGAGGGAGCGGCCAGGGTGTGTACGTGGGGGTCGCCGAAGATGCCTTCATCGTGGCCAGCGAGCCGTACGGCGTGGTCGAGGAGACCCGCACGTACCTCCGGCTCGACGGCGAGACGCCGGCGAATCCCGCGAATCCCGCCGGGAGCCGCGGGCAGATCGTCGTGCTCGACGCGACTCGCGCGGGAGAGGTCGACGGCATCCAACGGTTCGCCTACGACGGCACCGCCATCCCCGTGGCCTCCGACGAGTTCGTACGCGCCGAGATCACCACCCGTGACATCGATCGCGGTCACTACCCGCACTTCCTCTTGAAGGAGATCACCGAGGCACCGCAGTCTTTTCGCAAGACGCTGCGCGGGAAACTGCTCGAGACCGACGGTCGGCTCCATGTCGAACTGGGACCCGACACGATTCCGGCCGAGCTGCGGGCTCGGCTGGGTGCCGGCACGATCGGCCGGGTGATCGTGATCGGCCAGGGGACGGCCGCGGTCGCCGGGCAAAGTCTGGCCGCGGCGCTCACTGATGCCATTGGCGCGACCCATCCACTCCGCGTGCAGGCGATGCTGGCGACCGAACTCTCCGGGTTCGGCCTCACGAGCGACATGAGCGACGCGCTGGTCGTGGCGATCTCGCAGAGCGGCACCACCACCGACACCAACACGACGGTGGACCTGGCTCGGTCTCGCGGGGCGGCGGTCATTGCGATCGTGAATCGTCGCAACAGCGATCTGGTGGACCGCGCCGATGGTGTGCTCTACACGGCCGATGGGCGCGACGTGGAGATGAGTGTGGCGTCGACGAAGGCCTTCTACGCGCAGGTCGCCGCCGGGTTCCTGCTGGCCGAGGCGCTCGGAGAAGCTTTGGGTGTGACGGCTCGCGGCGACGAGCTGCTGCGGGGATTGCGCGCGTTGCCCGATGCCATGACCGCCGTCCTCGATCGGCGAGAGGTCATCGCGCGCGCCGCGCACGCCCATGCGCCGTCGCGTCGATATTGGGCGGTCGTCGGCAACGGTGCGAACCGGATTGCGGCCCATGAAGTCCGGATCAAACTCTCCGAGCTCTGCTACAAGTCGATCGCCTGCGACGGCACCGAAGACAAGAAGCACATCGATCTCTCGTCGGAGCCGTTGATCGTGGTGTGCGCGGCCGGTCTCACTGGTTCGACGGCCGACGACGTCGCGAAGGAGCTGGCGATCTACCGCGCCCACAAGGCGGCGGCGATCGCGGTGGTGTCCGACGACGACGATCGGTATGGCGCGGCGATCGACCTCATCACGGTGCCGCGGGTTCACCCGCAGCTGGGGTTCGTACTCAGCGCCATGGCTGGTCATTTGTTCGGGTACGAAGCGGCGCTCGCTATCGATGAGACTGCGCGCCCCCTGCGCGAAGCTCGGGCGGCGATCGAGGCGGCCGCGATCGGCCCGGACCTCGATTCGCTGGCCGCCGAGTTGGTGCCGTTGGCCGATCAGTTCTTCGACGGGTTGCGTTCCGGTCGGTACGACGGATCGCTCGAGGCCGGGACCGCCGTCCAACTCGCGAGCGTGCTCCGGTACGCGTCGGGGATGGTGTCGCTCGACGCGTACAGCGCGGAGCACGGCACGTTGGGTACGCCCGCGATCGTGGCCGACGACCTCACCGTCGCGCTCACCGCTGCCATCGAACAGCTGACCCGGCCCGTCGACGCGATCAAGCATCAGGCGAAGACGGTGACGGTGGGGATCTCGCGATCCGACGAGACGCTGCTCCACGTGCCGCTGGTGCAGGCCGTGCTCGATGCGGGAACGCCGCGCGACGGCCTGACCTACAAGATCCTCCGCACCCTGGTCGACCTCGACCCGGCCGTGGCCGAGGTGCTGGGGTTCACGCGGTACCGCATCGACGGGGACCCCGACACGACGGATGCGACGATCAGTGTTGTGGATCGGGGCGGGATCGCGACGACGATGACCTCGCGCGCCGACGCCGACCCCCGATTGCGAGGCACGAAGCAGAGTGTGGCCGCCGAACGCCAGGTGTTCGTGACCCGCGGCCGAGTCGATGGCCGCATCGTGGCCATCGTCCCCGAGGTCAAGGGCGCGGCGACGGTGGGCCTGACCTTGCTCCACCTCGAACTCCCGGAGCGACTCTCGCCCGAGGCGGCTCGGGGCGTACTCACCGGCTACCGGCACCGATATTCGGCTTTGCGCGGTGCAGTGACCGAGACCGAGCCCGAGATCGACGACGCGGTCCTCGGGACCATCCCCGTCGTCGATCTGCTGACGTTGCCGATCGCGTCGCTGGCCGACCGCTGGCGGAAATGACCGCGTCGGCGTGACGATGCCTCCGGAGGGCGTGCGCGGCGTCGGCACCGACCTCGTCGATCTGGCGCGGTTCCGCGCCGCGCTCGACCGTCGACCCGGGCTCACCGAGCGTCTGTTCTCGGTGGTCGAGCGCGCCTACGCCGAGCAGTTCGCGGATCCGGTACCCCGGCTCGCGGCGAGGTTCACGGCCAAGGAAGCGGTGATGAAGGCGCTGGGTGTGGGCATCGGCGCGATCGACTTTCACGATGTCGAGGTGGCGAATCAGGCGTCGGGTCAACCGGAGCTGGTCGTGCGAGGTCGCGCCGCCGAGTTGGCATCCGAACAGTCGGTGACCGAGTGGAGGGTCAGTCTGAGCCATTCGGATTCCACCGCGATGGCCATGGTGATCGCGATCGGTCCGGCTCGATGATTCCGCTCGTCACCCCCTCGGAGATGGGCGCGGCCGACGCCCGCACGATCGCGGCGGGCACCCCCGAATCCGAGTTGATGGACCGTGCGGGGCGGGCTGTTGCGTGGCGCGTGCGCTCGGTGGCCGGTGGAACCTACGGCCGGCGGGTCGTCGTGCTGTGCGGCAAGGGCAACAACGGCGGCGATGGTCGGATCGCCGCGGCGGCGTTGCGGGCATGGGGGATGCGGGTGCGCGTCGTCGACATCGAGGCCGACGAGATCGGCTCCGGCGTCGCGTCCGACCTGGCGCGCGCCCACGTCATCGTGGATGCGATGTACGGCACCGGATTCCGCGGCGAACTCGCCGGCCGCGCCGCGCGCGCCGCCGAACTCACCGCCGCGAGCGATGCGATCGTCGTCGCCGTCGACATCCCGTCCGGAGTCGACGGCCTCACCGGCGCCACTCCTGGGACCGCCGTCCGTGCCGACCACACGGTGACCTTCGCGGCGCCGAAACCCGGCCTGTGGTTCTACCCGGGCCGCGCGCACGCCGGGGTCGTCACCGTCGCCGACATCGGCATCGACCTCGGTCCGAGTGCCCGGCATTGCGCGGTGGTCACCGATGCGGATGTCGCGGCCTGGGTGCCGCGGCGATCGGCGACCACTCACAAGTGGCGGTCGAGCGTGCTCGTGATCGGGGGCAGTCTCGGCATGACCGGCGCGCCGCTGATGGTGGCGCGCGCCGCGATGCGGCTCGGTGCGGGGATCGCCTGGGCCGCGATCCCGGGCGCGCGGCCGAAGTCGCGTCGGGCACCGAAGTCATCACGCGTCGGATCGGTGACGAGGAGACGTTGTGGCTGACGCCGGCATCCGTCGCGGATCTGGTCGAGATGAGTGGCCGCTTCGGCGCGGTGGTGACGGGCCCCGGTCTCGGCACCGCGCCCGAGACCATGACCGCGGTGCGCGGCCTCGTTGCCGAGATCGAGGTGCCACTGGTACTCGACGCCGACGGTCTGACTGCCTTCGCGAGCGTGGCCGAGTTGCTCGCGGCCCGGCGCGCGCCCACCGTCCTGACCCCGCACGACGGTGAGTACGTGAGGTTGGCCGGCGGGCCGACGGCGCCCGATCGCATTGCGGCGGCGCGTGCGCTGGCGATTCGGACCCGGGCCACGGTGTTGCTCAAGGGCCCGACCACGGTCGTGGCCGATCCGGACGGGCGGATCCGGCTGAATCCCACCGGCGGGCCCGGGCTCGCAACGGCCGGGTCCGGCGACGTTCTTGGCGGAATCATCGGTGCATTCCTCGCACAAGGGATGAATAGCCACCGAAGCCGCCGCCGCGGCCGCCTTCGTGCATGGCCGGGCGGCCGACCGGGGCGGGCATACTGGACTCCTTGCCGGTGAACTCCCGGCCCGCGCCGCGGTGGCGCTCGCCCAGATCCACGAACTCGCCCCGGAGGCCTGAATGCCAGCGTCGACGCCCCTGCAATCGGTGATGAGTGCCAACGTGGTGGTGATGCGACCGGACCAGTCGCTGGCCGAGGCCGCCGATGTGCTCGCCGAACACGGGATCGGGGCCGCGCCGGTCGTCGACGACGGTGGGATGATCATCGGGTTGTTGCGTGACGAGGACCTCCTCGCCACCGAGGCCCGGCTGCACGTGCCGACCACCATCGCAATCCTGGGCGTCGACTTCACGCTGCCGAGCCACATCCGCCGGTACGACGACGAACTCCGGCAAGCGATTGCGTCCACCGTCGGCGGCGCGATGGAGACCGACTACCCCCAGCTCGGCTCCGACGCCACCATCGAGGACGCAGCAACCTTGATGCACGAGTCCGACGTCACTCACGTGGTGATCGTCGACGACGGCCGCCCGGTGGGCATCGTCGCTCGCGGGGATCTGGTCCGATTCCTCGCCCGGAGCACGTGAGTACGTACCGTCCGACCTGGGTCGAGATCGATCTCGACGCGATCCGTCACAACGTCGCGACCCTTCGCGAGTTGGTGGCACCGGCGGCGCTGTTGGCCGTGGTCAAGGCCGACGCCTACGGGCACGGTGTGGTGCCGGTGGCGAAGGCCGCGATCGAGGCGGGGGCCGCAGCCCTCGGTGTTGCGCTCGTCGAAGAAGGCGTCCGGCTGCGTGACGCGGGCGTCGACGTGCCGATCCTCGTGCTCTCGGAACCCGCAGCCGCGGGTGCAGACGAGGTCGTGGCGCGCGCCCTGACGCCCGTCCTGTACACCGAGGCCGGCATCGACGTGCTCGCCAAGGCCGTGGCCGACGCCGGCGCAGCGCCTCACGGTGTCCACCTGAAGGTCGATACCGGCATGCACCGAGTCGGGTGCGCGTTCGAAGATGTCGTACCCCTCGCCGAGCGGATCGGTCGTCAGCCGGAACTGAAACTCGACGGTCTCCTGACCCACTTCGCCGTCGCGGATGAAGCTGATACCAGCTATACGACTGCCCAACTGGACCGGTTCGCGGCGGCGAGGGCGGCCCTGGCCGACGCCGGGATCGATCCTCCCATCGTGCACGCCGCGAACTCGGCCGGCGCGATTTGCTATCCCGAGGCGCGGTTCCACGTCGTGCGGGTGGGCATCGCGATGTACGGCGTGCAGCCGGCGCCCGGGGTCGGCGACGATCTCGATCTCCGCCCCGCGCTGGCGTTGCGTTCCCGGGTCGCGCACGTGAAGCGGGTCGCGGCCGGCGAACGGGTGTCCTACGGCCTGCGGTACGAGTTGGCCCAGGAGGCGACGATCGTGACGTTGCCCATCGGCTACGCCGATGGCGTGCCGCGCAACCTCGGTGCGACCGGCGCGAGCGTCTTGATTCGCGGCCACCGTGTGCCCATCGCGGGAACCGTCACGATGGATCAGCTGCTCGTCGATGTCGGTGATCTCGACGTCGAGGTCGGAGACGTGGCGACGCTGCTCGGGCGAGATGGCGACGAGCAGGTACGCGCCGAGGACTGGGCGCAACGTTTGGGAACGATCGGGTACGAGATCGTCTGCGGGATCGGCCCGCGGGTGCCGCGAGAGTACGTCGGATGAGCACCTGGAAGCGCGCCACGGTGGCCGTCGGTGCGATCGGCGCATTGGCCGGCCTGGGGGTCGCGGCCCAGCGCCGTGCGGCGCGCCGACTCCGCGGTCGCTCGACGCCCGATCGAGGCGGTTCGATCGTTGCCGAGTACGACCGCAGCTCTCGGCTTCCTGCGCACGACGGTGGTGAGATCTTCGTCGTCGAGCGAGGTACCGGTCCGGTCATTGTGCTGTCGCACGGCGTGACCCTCTCGGTGCGGACCTGGGCGTACCAGCTCCGTGATCTCGCCGATGCCGGGTTCCGGGTGATTGCCTTCGACCACCGCGGTCACGGCGCATCGACGGTGGGCACGGCCGGCCACACCATCGAGAATCTCGGCGCCGACGTTCGCAGTGTCATCGAGGGCCTGGACCTGCACGAGGTCGTGATCGTGGGTCACTCGATGGGGGGGATCGCCGTGCAGGCGCTGTGCATCCATCACCCCGAGTTCGCGCGTGAACGGCTCGCGGGAATCGTGTTGCTCTCCACGCTGGCCCGCAGCATCCTCGCCGGCAGACACCGCTTGGCCTCGGCCACCACCTGGGTCGCGGATCGGTTGCCCGACGGCGGTGCGGTGCTCCGCGCGCGCGATCTCGGGCTGGTCGTGTCCCGCCTCGGGTTCGGCCGCGACCCCGACCCGCGCCAGGTCGAGGCGACCCGCCAGATGATGCTCGACACCGATGCGGCCACCCGCCGTGACGCGGTGGCCGCCCTCGCCGATCTCGATATCACCCCTGAGCTGGGTGCCATCACGACCCCGACCTTGGTGGTCTGTGGCACCGCGGATCTGGTCACGCCGGTCGGGGAGTCCCGACGGATCGCCGCGAGGATCCCCGGTGCCCGGCTCGAAGTGCTCGACGGGGGTGGCCACATGTTGATGATGGAGCAGGCGGATCGCGTCAACACGCTGCTCGCGGAGTTCGCCGACTCGGTCCAGGAGCACGGGCGCGCGCCCCAGTCCGTGCTCGGACGCTCCGGGTAGTCGGATCCGATGGCTGCGACGTTCGCTTCGTTCGACGCCTTGCGGACCGAGGCGCTCGCGTGCACCCGGTGTCCGCTGGCGCCCACGCGCACCCAGGTCGTTTTCGGTGTCGGTGATGAACACGCGGACTTGATGTTCGTGGGCGAAGGTCCGGGAGCCGACGAGGACCGTACCGGCGAACCGTTCGTGGGCAGGGCCGGGAAACTCCTCACGTCGTTGATCGGCGACCTCGGCCTCACTCGGGCCGACGTGTACATCGCGAACGTGGTGAAGTGCCGCCCGCCGGGCAACCGGGACCCCCACCCGGTCGAGATCGAAGCGTGTCGGCCGTTCCTCGAAGCCCAGATCGGGTTCATCGCGCCGAAGGTCGTGGTCACGCTCGGCAACTTCGCGACCAAGTTGCTCCTCGACACCAAGGTCGGGATCACCAAGCTCCGGGGGACTCGGCAACCGTTTCGCGACGGTGCGGTGGTCGTCCCGGTCCTGCACCCGTCGGCAGTGCTGCGCAACGGCGGCGCGGCGCTCGCCCAGGCCCGCGCCGACTTCGTCGTCATCGGGCGGACGCTCGCCGGGCCGTCGTGACCGAGCGTGCGCTCGCGGTGACGTCGACGAGTGCCGCGACCACCCGCGCGATGGGGTCCGCAATCGCCGCGCATCTCGAAGCCGGCGATGTCATCGTGCTCGCCGGCGACCTTGGCTCGGGTAAGACCGTGCTGGTGCAGGGCATTGCCGCGGGCCTGGAGGTGACGGAGCGGGTCGTGAGCCCGACATTCACGATCATGCGTGAGTACGACGGCCGAGTTCGCCTTCATCACCTCGACGTCTACCGGCTCGACCGGCTCCAAGAAGCGATCGACCTGGGCCTCGACGAACTGTTCGCCGAAGGGGTCACGGTGATCGAATGGGGTGACGGGGTGCGGTCGGTCCTTCCCAGTGATCGGCTGGAGATCGGTCTGGCCCTGCTCCCTCCGGATGCGGCCGACGACGATGCGCGTGGGGTCACGATCACGGCTCATGGTGCCGCCTGGGACACCCGGGCGGGTGCACTACTCGCCGAGGTTCGCGCGGTCGCCGCGACCGACGTGGCGCGGTCATGAAGCTGCTGGCCATCGACACGGCCACGAGTTCGATCGGAATCGCGTTCGGCGAGTCGGGTCGGGTCCGCGGCGAGGTGCGCATCGACGGTGGTCGACGTCATGCCGAGCAACTCGTTCCCGCAATCGAGTACCTCGCCGGCGAACTCGGCCTGAAGCTCGATCAACTCGCCGGGGTCGCGGTCGGAACTGGGCCGGGGCTCTACACCGGCTTGCGGGTGGGGGTGACCACCGCGCGCACGCTGGCCCAGACGTTGGGGATTCCGATCGTGGGCATTCCGAGTCTCGATCTCGTCGCGTACCCGTGGCGGGTCACCAGTCGGAACGTGGTCGCGATCATCGACGCGCGGCGGGCGGAGGTGTTCAGCGCCCGATACTGGCCGGTGCCGGGCGGGCTCCAGCGTGATGGTGACTACGCGGTGGGGTCGCCCGAGCAGGTCGCCGCCGACATTCTCGCCACCGGGTCGGAGGTGCTCCTCGTCGGCGACGGTGTGATGGCATATCCGGATGCGTTCGTCGGACTCGACCACATCGAGACGATCGGAGCCGCCGCCGCGGCTCCGAGTGTGACGGCGTTGGTCGAACTCGCATCCGGCCGGTTCGAGCGTGAGGAGTTCACGACCCCCGACCGGGTGGTGCCGTTGTACTTGCGTCACAGCGATGCCCAGATTGCATGGGACGCGAAGTGACCAGGTCCGACGCGACACCGACTGGGGTGACCATCGTGCCGATGCACCGCCGTCACGTCCGCAACGTCATGGCGATCGAGACCGTGGTGTATCCGCGGCCGTGGACGGCAAGCTTGTTTCTCTCCGAACTCGCCATGCCGTCGTCGCGGGTGTACCTCGTGGCTCGCGCCGGCCGGATCGTGGTGGGCTATGCGGGGATCATGTGGGCGCCCGACGAAGCGCACGTGACCACGATCGCCGTCGATCCCGAATGGCGCCGGCACCACATCGCCACCCGGCTGTTACTGCGATTGGCCCAGGAGGCGATCGATCGCAGCTTCGCCGCGCTCACCCTGGAGGTCCGGGTCAGCGCCGCCGGGGCCCGGGATCTGTACCGCCGATTCGGGTTCAGTGCCGAAGGCGCTCGCAAGGACTACTACTCACACCCCACCGAGGACGCGATCGTGATGTGGGCGCGCGGGATCACCACACCGGAGTACGCCGAACTGTTGGCCGGCCTCGCGCGCCGCGCCGAGACGGCGGAGTCACGATGATCGTCCTCGGGATCGAGACGAGTTGTGACGAGACCGCCGCCGCGGTGGTGGAGGACGGCCTCACGATCCGGTCCAGTGTCATCTCGAGTCAGATCGACCTGCACGCCCAGTTCGGCGGGGTGGTTCCCGAGATCGCGAGCCGCGCGCACCTCGAGGTGATCAACGGCGTGATCGGCGACGCCCTGGTCGAGGCCGGCGTCGCGTTCGCCGATCTCGACGCGGTGGCGGCAACCCACGGCCCCGGCTTGGCCGGCGCGCTGCTCGTGGGAGTGAGCGCGGCGAAAGCGATCGCGCTGGCGCAGCAGATTCCCTACGTCGGGGTCAACCACCTCGAGGGCCACCTCCACGCCGCGTGGTTGCAGAACCCGGACGTCGATCTGCCGCTCGCCGTGCTGCTGGTCTCGGGCGGCCACACGATGCTCGTCGCAGTTCGCGGCGATGCCAACTACGAAGTGCTGGGCCAGACGGTCGACGACGCGGCCGGCGAAGCGTTCGACAAAGTCGCCCGGCTGCTCGGGCTCGGCTACCCCGGCGGGCCGGTCATCGATCGGCTCGCAGTCGACGGTGACCCTACGGCGATTCGATTTCCCCGCCCGATGAGCGGTGACGGGCTCGACTTCTCGTTCTCGGGGCTCAAGACCGCGGTGCTGCACCAGGTGCGCCGGAATCCCGAGTACGTCCTCGCCGATGTCGCGGCTTCGTTCCAGGCCGCGGCCGTCGACGTGTTGGTGTCGAAGCTGGATGCCGCGGCGACCGAGATCGGGGCCCGGACGCTCGTGATCGGTGGCGGGGTGGCCGCGAACTCGGCGCTGCGGGCGGCGGTCACCGAACTCGGCCTCGAGACCGGGCGGCCTGCGCTGATCCCACCCCGGGAACTGTGTACCGATAACGCTGCGATGGTGGGCGCGACGGCGTTCTGGCGCCTGCGCACCGACGGGCCCACCGGCCTCGACGGCGGGGCGGTCCCATCGCTCCGGCTGCCCAGCCGGACCCGGGAATCCGGCTGACGAGCGCCGCCGAAACCCGGAACGAGGCCCGCAGGCGATTTTGCAGTCGCCGGGGCCGAGTGCTACCTTGTTTTAGCAGTCCCATACCCCGAGTGCTAACAGGTCCGCCCCTGGCGTGGCCTCACCACGACGGGACCCCCGAATGTCGACACACCTCCGGCCCCCGAGGGCCGGTCGAGGAGGCCACCGATGAAACTCGTACCGCTCGAGGACCGCATCGTCGTCCGTACCGCCGAAGCCGAGGAAACCACCGTCAGTGGGTTGGTGATCCCCGACACCGCAAAAGAGAAGCCGCAGCAGGGTGAAGTGCTCGCGGTCGGACCGGGCCGTCGGGCCGAGACCTCCGGTGAGTTGGTCCCGCTCGACATCGCCGTCGGCGACACCGTCGTCTACTCGAAGTACGGCGGCACCGAGATCACGATCGACGGTGAGGACCTCCTGATCCTCGCCGGCCGTGACATCCTCGCCAAGGTCGAGAAGAGCGCGGGCGCCAAGAAGAAGAAGTAACCGCCGCCCTTCGCGGGTGACGGTTCGAGACGAAGCGGCGCCATTCGGCGTCGCTTCGTCGCGTCCGGGCTCTCCGGCCTGGCGCCACGGGCCCGATTCGTCCTACGCTGCGCGGGCATTTTGGGACGTTCGGTCAGCCGACCGGGTGCCGGCCGGGTGGAGGGAAAGACCGTGGGCTTGTTGAAGTCCCGGAAAGACGCCGCGGGAGAACTGAAGCGCTACGTCGCCGCAGTCGAACACGCGCCCGATCACGATGAGCACGTGGACGAAGACGAGTTCCTCGACTCCGATGGTGTCGACGCGACGATCACCATGTCGATCGAGGCGCTCCAGGCCCAGGTTGCGGCCCGCAACGCGCGCATCAACGCCGCGATGGCCGCGGCCGCCACCGCCGGATCCGAGGCCGAGGCGGCGGTCGCCGCAGTGCAGCAACGCCACGCCCGGATGCTCGGTGAGATTCTCGTCCAACGCGGGGTGCTGAGTCCTGAGCAACTCGTCGGCGCGCTCGACGCCCAGGACACCGCGGGCCAGCGACTCGGCGAGTACCTCGTGACCAAGCGGGTGCTCACGGAGCGTGACCTCGCCGGAGTGCTGGCCGAGCAGTTCGGCCTCGAGGTCATCGACCTGCGGCACAACTTTCCCGACCCGGCCGCGGTCGCCGTGTTGCCCGAGGCGAACGCCCGCGCGTGGGGCGCGATCGTGCTGCGGCGCACCGACTTCGGCTACGACGTCGCCGTCGGCGATCCCAGCGACCCGACCATCGCCGAGCGGCTCCGCGAGACGCTGCACCAGCCGGCGAAGCTGTTCGTCGGTGGCGTCGGCGAGATCCAGCGGGCCATCGACGTCGCCTACCGCACCACCGCCAACGTCGACGAGCAGGTCCGGGTCTTCCAGGCCCGCGAAGAGCAGCGGCGCGCCGGCTCGGGCGGAAACGTCACGGCCCAGGTCGACGAGAAGGCACCGGTCGTCCAGGTCGTGAACCTGCTGCTGTCCCAGGCGGTGAGCGAGCGCGCCTCCGACGTCCACATCGAGCCGATGCCCGATCGGGTCCGTATCCGGAACCGGATCGACGGTGCGCTCCACGAGGTACTGAACCTCCCGCCCGGGATGGGGCCCGCCCTCATCAGCCGGATCAAGGTCATGGCCAACATGAACATCGTCGAGCGGCGGCGACCCCAAGACGGTCAGATCGAAGTCGACGTCGACGGCGTCCCGCTCGACGTGCGGGTCTCCACCGCTTCGACGGTCAACGGCGAGAAGTGTGTGTTGCGAATCCTCGACAAGCGCCGGGCACTCTTCGGTCTCGCCGACCTCGGCATGCCGCCGGAGACCCTCACGATCTTCGAGGGCATGACCCGCTCGCCCTACGGCATGGTCATCTGTGCCGGCCCCACCGGTTCGGGCAAGACGACCACGCTCTACGCCGCACTCACCCAGATCAACCGCGAAGAGATCAACATCATGACGGTGGAAGATCCCGTCGAATACGTGTTTCCCACGGTCAACCAGATCCAGATCAACGACCAGGCCGGGATCACGTTCGCCGGTGGGCTCCGCTCGATCCTGCGCCAGGACCCCGATGTGATCCTCGTGGGTGAGATCCGCGACGTCGAGACCGCGCGCATCGCGGTGCAGTCGGCGCTCACCGGTCACCTCGTGCTCTCGTCGTTGCACGCGACCGACTCCGTGGCCGCGCTGCACCGCTTCCTCGACATGGGGATCGAGTCGTTCTTGATCAGCTCGTCGGTGCTCGGCGTCGTCGGCCAGCGCCTGGTCCGCCGGCTCTGCCCCGAGTGCAAGGCGCCGTACGAGCCGACCGTCGACGAGCTCGCCATGTGGGACAAGGCCGGGATGGCCAGGAAGTCCGAGTTCTTCCACGGCGAGGGCTGCGTGTTCTGCGCCGAGACCGGCTACCAGGGCCGCATCGGTGTCTACGAGTTGCTCCGTGTGAGCGACGCGATGAAGCAACTCGTCGTGACCGAACCGACCTACCAGGACCTGCGGGATCTCGCGGTGTCCGAGGGAATGGTGTCGCTCCAGACCCAGGCGCTCAAGCTCGTCGAACGAGACGTCACCACGTTGGCCGAAGTGCTCCGCACGTTGTACGTGGTCTGAGCGCGGGACTCGTCGATGACCAACTTCCGGTACGTCGCCGTCGCGCCCGACGGCACGAAGGTACGCGCCAAGGCCGAGGCGATCAGCGCCGAGAGTCTGCGCAACCAGTTGATGGCCCAACAGCTCGACGTCAAGCGCATCCGGGCCAAACGCAAGTTCACCGAGATCGAGATCACCCGCACGCGGGTCCCGCGTACCGAGGTGATGCACTTCTCCCGGCAGGTGGCCGCGTTCGTGCGGGCGGGGATCCCGCTCGTCGAAGCGTTGGAGACCGTGCGGGAAGCGGCCTCGAACCCGCGGCATGATCGAGATCCTGACCGAGGCCGAAGAACTCATCCAGGTAGGGGTGCCGTTCTCCGAGGCGCTCGCCCGTCACAGCGATGTGTTCCCGCCGTATTACCTCGGGATCCTGCGCTCGGCCGAGATCACCGGCCGGCTCGACACCGTGCTCGATCAGTTGTCGGTGTACATCGAGCGAGACATGGAAGCGCGCCAGAAGATTCGCTCCGCGCTCACCTATCCGATCGTCATCTTCGTGATGTCGATCGTCACGGTCGTGATCCTGGTCTCGTACGTGCTGCCCAAGTTCACCGATTTCTTCCAGGAATTCGACGCCGAGCTGCCGACGGTGACCAAGGTGCTGCTCGACGTCGCCCGGTTCTTCGAAGACTGGTGGTGGGCCATCGGGTTGGGGCTGCTTGCCATCATCCTGATCCTGGTGCGCATCAATCGCAGCCCCGGCGGGAAACTCGCGCGCGACCGCATGATCCTGCGGCTCCCGGTGATCGGCGAGGTCGCCCAGTACACGGTGATCGAACGGTTCTGCCGGATCATCGCCGCGATGATGCAGGCGGGCGTGTCGCTGCCCGAGGCGATGCAGGCCGCGATCGACGGTGCCAACAACGGTGTCTACGCCGCCGCGCTGGGCGACGTGCGCGACGGCATGCTCGAAGGTGAAGGGATGGCCCGGCCCATTGCCGCCACCGGCCTCTTCCCGCCGGCGGTCACCCAGATGATGCGGGTGGGCGAAGAGACCGGAACGCTCGACCATCAGCTCGACTCCGCGGCCGACTACTTCGCCAAGGAACTCGACTACAAGCTGGCCCGCTTGACCGCGCTGGCCGAGCCGGCCGTCATCGTGGTCATGGGTCTGATCGTCGGGTTCGTGGCGGTGGCGCTGGTCTCGGCGATGTACGGCATCTTCCAGGGCAGCAGCACCCTCAAGGGCTGACCGCCGGCCCCTGGCACCGGCGGTCGGGCTCAGCTCGCCGACGCCGCCCCCCACGACGGGGGCTTGAGTTCCCGAGGGTGCAAGCTGCGGTCGACCGCATCGTCGTGGCTGATGACGCCCGCCTCGATCAAGGCGTTCATCGCGGCTTCCATCGTCTGCATGCCGTCGCGCATGTTGGTGGAGACCACGTTGCGGAGTTGGTGGGTCTTGCCGTCGCGGATCAAGTTGCGAACCGGGTTGGTGGCGACGATGACCTCGAACGCCGCGACCATGCCACCACCGATGCGCGGGATGAGCCGCTGGCTCACCACCCCGGAGAGCGCCGCCGAGAGTTGCACCCGGATCTGGGCCTGGCGGTCGGCCGGAAAGACATCGACGATGCGGTCGAGCGCGGTGGCGGCGTCGTTGGTGTGCAACGTGGCGAAGACGAGGTGGCCGGTCTCGGCGAGCGTGAGTGCGAACTGCATGGTCTCGGCGTCGCGCATCTCACCTACGAGCATCACGTCGGGGTCTTCGCGCAATGCGCTGCGCAATGCGCGTTCGAACGAATCGGTGTCGGTGCCGACCTCGCGCTGGTTCACCGCGGCGCGGTGATGATGGTGCACGTATTCGATCGGGTCCTCGACGGTGAGGATGTGGCACTCGCGCGTGTGGTTGATGAAGTCGATCACCGATGCCTGGGTGGTGCGACTTCCCTGAGCCGGTCGGGCCGGTGACCAGGATCAAACCCTGGGGAAGTCCGGCGAAGTACTCCAGGATCGGAGGGAGGCCGAGTTCCTCGAAGGTGGGGATCTCGTACGGGATGGCCCGCAGCGCGAGCGCGACGGTGCCCTGCTGGCGGAACACGTTGGCCCGGAACCGGATCTCGTCGCGCCACGAGAACGAGAAGTCGATCTCCTTCTCCCGCGATGAACCGTTCGAGGAGTTCGCCTTCCAGCAGCCCGAGGATCAGCGTCTCGGCCGCGGCCGACGTGAGGGCCGGCTCGTCGATGGGGGTGAGCTTGCCGTCGATCCGCAGGAGCGGGGGCGCGCCGACGGTGAGGTGGAGGTCGGTGGCATTGTGGAGGGCCAGGACCGCGAGGTACTGCTCGATACCGGTGATGTCGACCGGGGTGGAGGTCATGGGGCGCATTCTCGCCGCGATCCACCCCGTGGCGCACCGTGAGGCGGGTGGCTGGCGGGCCGGATGGGTCGACCGGCCCAATTCCGACGGATCGGGGCATCTGGCCTACCCAATGTTGAGGAGATCGTTATAGGTTCGCGGTTCTCGTGCGGCACTCGCCGACGGGTTGGGAGCGCTCCGGAACTCCGGGGCCGGGAACCTTCAAGGATCTGATATTCGTGCTCAAGCACCTCCGTTCGCGTACTGCCGACAAGAACCTGCTCGAAAAGGGTTTCACCCTCGTCGAACTCCTGGTCGTGATCGTGATCCTCGGCATTCTGGCCGCGGTCGTCGTCTTCGCCGTCGGCGGGACGACCGAGAATGCGCAGAAGAGCGCGTGCAAGGCCGAGCGCAGCACGGTCGAGTCCGCAGTCGAGGCGTTCAACGCTCGGTTGGGTCGGTATCCGACCGGTGCCGCCGAACTCGTGACTCCTCCGAACGACGACGACGGCGACCCGGTCGGCCGTTTCCTGCGCAACGAGCCCAAGTGGTTCACCGTTGGCGCTGGTGGCGCAGTGAACCCCGGAGGCAAGTGCGTAGGCATTGACCTCGGTTGATCAGCTGACCGCCTCGACCGCGAGGGCCTTGGCCCACGCATAGTCGGCCTTGCCGTTCGGGCCCCGCTTCACCTCGTCGATGACGACGACGTGACGCGGGGCCTTGAACCGGGACAAGTTCGATCGCACCGCCTCGATGATCTCGTCGGGGGTTGCAGTCTCTCCGGGACGGAGGGAGACGACTGCACAAATCGCTTCACCGAACTTCTCGTCGGGTACCCCCACCACGATCGCGTCGGCGACCGCCGGATGGAGTTTCACCGCTTCCTCCACCTCCTCGGGGAAGATCTTCTCGCCGCCCGAGTTGATCGACACGCTGCCCCGGCCGAGTAACTCGATGGTGCCGTCGGCGGCCACCGTGGCCCAGTCGCCCGGGATCGAGTACCGCTTGCCGTCGAACTCGCGGAACGTGGCCGCGGTCTTCTCCGGATCCTTGTAGTAGCCGAGCGGGATCGGCCCGCCGAGGGCCAGCAAGCCCCGTTCGCCCGACCCCGGTTCTACCGGCACGCCCTGCTTCGTTCAACACCTTCGCGAACTCGCCGATCTGGAACTTGGCTGTGGTCGCCGCCGCGCCCGGCGCGCTGATCTGGGATGCGAAGCCCACGCCCTCGCTCGATCCCAACGAGTCGAGGCAGAGGAACGACCCGCGCGCCATGAGGCCTTCCTTGATCTCCGCGGTCCACATGACGCCGGAGGAGATCATGAGTCCGAGCGACGACAGGTCGAACGGCGCGTTGTCGATTTCGGCCTCTTCGAGCGCGCGCAGCATCGGCTTGCCGAACGCGTCGCCGACGATCGCCATCTGGGTCACGTGCTCGCGCTCGACCGCTCGCCACAACTCGTGCGCGTCGAAACTGTGCGATTCGAGGGTGACGATCGCGCCGCCGCTCGTGAGCGCCTGCAACGACGACATGAACCCGGTGCCGTGCATGAGTGGCGACGCGGGGAGGTGGACGGGCGTCCGACCTTGCTCGGCGATTGCGGCCGCCACCCCCGGTGTCTCTTCGGGCGAACCGACCGCGCTCTGCCCGAGCAGGCCCCACACCGAGGGCACCAGGGTGTTGAAGAGATCCTCGTTGCGCCACATCACGCCCTTGGGCATGCCGGTCGTGCCGCCGGTGTAGAGGATGTAGAGATCGTCGCCACTCTTCTCGACCCGGTCGGCGGGTTCGTGGTGCGCGATCAGATCTTCGTAACGATGTGCACCGTCGACCAGTGGGTGGCCGTCGTCGACCTGGACGATGGCCTTGAGCGTCGGGACGTCGCGCCAGACCTTGGCGACCTGATCGCCGAGCACCCCGTGGAAGAGGAGGATGTCGGTGTCGGAGTTCTCGAGCAGGTACCGCAACTCGCCTTCGAGATAGCGGTAGTTGACGTTGACCGGGGCGCTCCGACACTTCCACGTGGCGAACACGCCCTCCATGTATTCGATGGAGTTGTAGAGGTAGCTGGCGACCTTCCCGCCGGGCTCGAGTCCGAGGTCGGCAAAGGCTGCGGCCAGGCGGGCGCTGCGGTCGTCCCACTCGCCCCACGTGCGGTGCCGGTCACCCTGCGCGAGCGCCAGGCGCTCGGGCTGGGCGTCGGCCAGCGCTTCCCAACACGTTGCGAAGTTCCACTCGGACATTCGGTCCCCCCGGTCGTGAACGGCCCGTAGTCTGCCCGACCCACCACTCTTCCCCCACTTCTTGTCTGTAGGGGGGTGGTTTCCCCCACCCACAAACAAAAAGTCGCGGTGGACGGCGGTGGCGGGTGGGGAAAGGTGCTTGTTATGGGCGCGCGAATGGCGCAAGATCCCGCTACGGCGGATGCACCGTCGGCCTTGGGGGGTTCAGATGAAGTCAGTAGTCAGGCGCGTGCGCGCGCTCGCAGTGGTGGGTGCGCTCGCCACGACCGGCGTCGTCGCCATGGGGACCGGGACGGCGCATGCCGACGGGCCCGGGGTCGGGGCGCCCTACGTGGTCTCGGTCGGCGATTCGGCGATCTCGGGTGAAGCGGGCCGGTGGGCCGGCAACACCAACAACAGCTCGTCGAACATCGATGCCGGCGGTTCGGCGGCTTACTACGACAACGCGACCCACACCGCGGAGGCGATTCCCGGATGCCATCGGTCGACGGCGGCCGAGGTGCACATCGGCGGCGGTATCAACTCCGCCAACATCGCGTGCTCGGGGGCTCGCACGTACACCCAGACTCCGGGCTCGGGTGACTTCAAGCCGGGGCTCGACTTCTACAACTCCGGTGGGTACAAGGGCCAGGCTCAGGTGCTCCAGGAGTTCGCGTCCACCCACAACGTGAAGGCCGTTGCCGTGCTGATCGGCGCGAACAACTACGGCTTCGCCGACATCGTGCAGCAGTGCGTCCAGAACTGGCTGCTGTCGCCGTCGTGGTGGAAGAACTACTGCTACGACGACTCG
Organism: uncultured Acidimicrobiia bacterium; assembly: GCA_963765075.1. Classification (GTDB taxonomy): domain Bacteria; phylum Actinomycetota; class Acidimicrobiia; order IMCC26256; family JAENVU01; genus JAENVU01. The sequence continues at coordinate 682,989 of CAVXVA010000003.1, read as the reverse complement.
TCGATCAGTTCGCGATTCACCGCCAGCGCAGTGGCCGCCCGGACCAACGAGGTCAAGGGTGCGCTCCTCAACATTCGCCAAGCGATGCTCAACGCCGGGTACTCCGACTCGCAGTACAAGATCATCGTGCAGACCTACGCGTCGCCGATTCCGATGGGCGCAGGGTTCCGCTACGGCGAGAGTGGGTACACCCGCCAGAACACCGGAGGCTGTGGGATCTGGAACCGGGATGCCGACTGGGCCAACAACACCGCGCTGTTCAACATGAACAAGTCGGCGAAGGACGCGCGGATCGCGTCGGGGTTGACCAACACCGTGTTGCTCGACAACTCGGCGTCGATGAACGGACGCCGCCTGTGCGAGAACACCGTCGGCCTGCTCGAGGAGCGCGGCGTCGCGAACTGGACCCAGTCCAATGCCCCCGACGTGACCGAGTGGCAGAACCAGATCCGCACTGTGTCGACCCTCTTTGGCCCGTACCAGGTGCAGGAGAGCATTCACCCGAACTACTGGGGTCAGCTGGCGCTGCGAAACTGTCTCCGCCAGGCCTACAACGGCGGCACCGTGCGCGGTGGCATCTGCACGCACGGCACCGGCAAGAACGGCGTCGGTGAGCCCAACATGACACTGACCTAACCACCCCTCGCCGCGACTTCTTGTCTCCAGGGGGGTGTTTGCACCCACGGCCAGACAGGAAGTCGCGGTTTGGGGGTGGTCGGTAGTGTGCGCGGATGGTCGAACGGGGTGGACGCCAGCAGATTCCCCGACCGCCCGGAACTCGTGACGGCGGTCCACCGCCGTGGCTCGGCCTCGCGGCGGGCGGGCCGGTGCCGCTCGCGGCGGCGATCGAGCGCATCGAGCGGAGTCGGTCGCCCCGAGCGCCGGAGTTCAATGTGGCCGACGCTCGGGAGGCGGCGGTGCTCGTCGCGTTGTACGAGGACCGGGGCGACACCCATGTGGTGCTCACCAAGCGGCCCGAGACCATGCCCTCCCATCGGGGTGAGATCGCGTTCCCGGGTGGCAAACGCGACCCGGGCGATCCCGACCTCGCCGCGGCCGCACTGCGCGAAGCGCACGAGGAGGTGGGGATCGAACCCGCGGCGGTCGAGATCATCGGTCAGCTCGACACCATCGCGACCGTGGCCTCGGCGTTCACCATCACCCCGATCGTCGGGGTCCTCCCCGCTCCACCGGTCCTCGTGCCCCACCCGATCGAGGTCGTCGACGCGTTCGGGGTCTCGGTGTCGGAACTCCTCCATCCCGAGTCGTACCGGGAGGAGTTCTGGAATCTCTGGGGGGAGTACCGCTCGATGACCTTCTTCGAGCTGCCCGGCGAAACCGTCTGGGGCGCCACCGCCCGGATCCTCACGCGCTTTCTGACCGTCGTCACCGCCCCGGGGTGAGCTCCCCCTCGGTCGCATCCGAACCCGACGAGGACCGGAAACCCCCACTAGGCTGGTTCGTTCTGGCGGAGTAGGAACGACGGGAGCCCACTGGTGGAAGTCGAGATCGGGATCGGCAAGTCGGGACGCAGGGCCTACGGGTTCGACGACATCGCGATCGTGCCCAGTCGGCGCACGCGCGACCCGGAGGATGTCGACATCTCCTGGGAGATCGACGCCTTCAAGTTCGACCTGCCGTTGGTCGCCTCGGCGATGGACGGCGTGGTGTCGCCCAAGACCGCGATCGAGATCGGCCGCCTCGGCGGAGTCGGGTGCCTGAACCTCGAGGGCCTCTGGACCCGGTACGAAGACACCGACGCCGTGTTCGACGAGATCGCCGAGCTCGACGCCGAGAAGGCCACCCGGCGGATGCAGGAGCTGTATCAGGAGCCGATCAAGGAAGAGCTGATCGGCCAGCGCATTCGCGAGATCAAGGACGCGGGTGTGCGGGCGTGCGCGTCGCTCACGCCCCAACGGGTCGAGCAGTTCTCCAAGCACGTGCTCGACGCCGAACTCGATCTGCTGGTCGTGCAAGGCACGGTGGTCTCCGCCGAACACGTGTCGAAGGACCCCGCTCGCCAGCCGCTCAACCTCAAGAAGTTCATCCGTGAGTACGAGATTCCGGTGATCGTCGGTGGCTGTGCGTCCTACAGCACGGCGTTGCACCTCATGCGTACCGGTGCCGTGGGCGTGCTCGTCGGTGTCGGGCCGGGTCACGCCTGCACGTCACGCGGCGTGCTCGGTATCGGTGTCCCTCAGGCCACTGCGATTGCCGACGCCGCCGGGGCGCGGATTCGCCACCTCGACGAGACCGGTGTCTACGTCCAGGTGATCGCCGACGGCGGGATGCGCACCGGTGGCGATGTCGCCAAGGCGATTGCCTGCGGCGCGGATGCCGTGATGATCGGTTCGCCGCTGGCGAGCGCCTACGAGGCGCCCGGTCGCGGGTACCACTGGGGTATGGCGACCTTCCACCCGTCGCTGCCCCGGGGCGCCCGCGTGTACGCGGGCCAGAAGGGCACGATGGAAGAGATCGTCAGCGGTCCGGCGCACGAGAACGACGGCACGCTGAACCTGTTCGGCGCCCTGCGTACCTCGATGGCGACCACGGGCTACGAGACGGTCAAGGAATTCCAGAAGGCCGAAGTCATGGTCGCGCCGTCGCTCCAGACCGAGGGCAAGTCCCTCCAGCGGGCCCAGGGCATCGGCATGGGTCGGTGAGTGAACACCACCCCGACCGTGATCTGGTACTCGTTGTCGACCTGGGTGCGCAATACGCGCAACTGATCGCCCGACGGGTGCGCGAGGCGCACGTCTACTCCGAGATCGTGCCCCGCACGATGCCGTTCGCGGAGATGTTGGCCAAGGGCCCCAAGGCCATCGTCCTCTCGGGTGGTCCGGCGTCGGTCCACGTGGAGGGCGCACCGTCGGTCGACCCGGCGCTCTACGAGTCGGGCCTGCCGATCTTCGGCATTTGCTACGGCGCGCAGCTCCTCGCTCGCGACCTGGGTGGCGAAGTGGCCAAGACCGGACGCGGCGAATACGGCCGTACGGATCTGAGCGTGGCCGATACGCGACCGCTCTTTCGCGAACAGCCCGCCTCGCAACCGGTGTGGATGAGTCACTTCGACACGATCACGGTGCCGCCGGCGGGTGCGACGGTGCTCGCCTCCACCCCCGACACGCCGGCCGCCGCGTTCGGCGATGCGGAGCGACGGATCTACGGCGTGCAGTTCCACCCCGAGGTGAAGCACACCGAGCACGGCCAAGATGTGTTGAAGGCCTTTCTGTACGAGGTCGCCGAGTGCCGACCCACCTGGACGAACGTCTCCATCATCGAAGAGGCAGTCGCGGAGATCCGGGCCCAGGTCGGTTCGGCTCGCGTGCTGTGCGGCCTGTCGGGCGGCGTCGACTCCTCGGTCGCGGCCGCGTTGGTCCACAAGGCCGTCGGCGACCAGCTGACGTGCGTGTTCGTCGACACCGGGCTGTCCCGCAAAGGTGAAGCGGACCAGGTGGAGGAGACATTCCGTCGGCAGTTCGAGATCGATCTCGTCCACGTCAAGGCGGCGGATCGCTTCCTCGGTGCCCTCGACGACATCGTCGAACCGGAACGGAAACGCAAGATCATCGGCGAGACGTTCATCCGCGTGTTCGAGGAAGTCGCGCGCGAATACGACGCCGCCGGCTTCCTCGTGCAAGGCACCTTGTATCCCGACATCGTCGAGTCGGGCGGGGGAGAGAACGCGGTGATCAAGAGTCACCACAACGTTGGGGGTTTGCCCGACGACATGGAGTTCGAACTCGTCGAGCCGCTGCGCCATCTCTTCAAGGACGAGGTCCGTGCCGTCGGCGAGGAACTCGGGCTTCCCGAGGAGATGGTGTGGCGCCAGCCCTTCCCCGGACCGGGCCTCGGGGTGCGCATCATCGGTGCGATCACGCCGGAGCGGGTGGCCATCCTGCAAGAGGCGGATGCGATCGTGGTCGAAGAGATTCGGCGGGCGGGTCTGTACCGGGAGATCTGGCAGAGCTTTGCAGTGCTGCCGGCCGTCCGGACCGTTGGTGTCCAAGGTGACGATCGAACGTATGCGTACCCGATCATCCTGCGGGCGGTCACGAGTGACGACGCGATGACGGCCGACTGGGCGCGTCTGCCCTATGACGTTCTCGAACGCATCTCGTCGCGGGTGATCAACGAGGTCCCCGGCGTGAACCGGGTGGCCTACGACATCACCTCCAAACCCCCCGGGACCATCGAGTGGGAGTGAGCCAACGAGGCCGGATGGCCTCGGAGGCGAACGGACGCTCCATGGGGGTCGAGTGGGAGTGAGCCAACGAGGCCGGATGCGGTCACCAACCCTGCAGTTTCCCAAGAATTGGTGAGAGCCGCGTCCTGGAGTGACTATCTACTTGGGTAGGATTGTCCACTTCTCTGGGACTGGGGTGTGCGTGTAATGGGTCGAATTCGTAAGCTGGGTGTGGCGTCGGCAGTGGTGCTGGCCACCAGCGGGTGCGCATGGGTGGGGCGCGTCGGTGTCTCGACGGCGGGCCTCCAGCCCGGCGGGGGTTCGATCTCCGGGTCGGACCTGTCTGCGAACGGCCGCTACATCGTGTTCACGTCCGATGCGGCGAATCTGGTCCCCAACGACACCAACGGCGCGGCCGATGTGTTCTGGCGGGACAACCAGACCGGCGTCACCGAGCGGGTGTCGGTCCGGACCGCCGGCGCGCAATCGGCGCTGGGTGGGTACGGCGGGCTGGTGTCCTCCGACGGTCGCTACGTTGCGTTCAACAGCGACTCGTCGGATCTCTTGTCGGGCACCGACACCAACGATTCGACCGACGTGTTCCTGCGTGACCGCGTCGCCGGCACCACGACCAGGGTGAGTGTGCGGACCGGTGGTTCCCAGGCCGACGGAGGTTCGTTTCTCACGTCGATGACGCCGAACGCCAAGGTGTTCGTGTTCGAGTCGGACGCGACCAACCTGATCGGCACCCTCGACCAGAACTTCAGCAACGACATCTACGTGCGCGACATCACGGGCACGGCCAAGACCGAGCGCATCAGCGTCGCGTCCAGTGGTGAAGAAGGCGATATCGATTCCTACGGCGGCTCGATCAGCGACGACGGACGTTACGTCGCATTCCTGTCGGACGCATCGAACTTCGACGTCAACGACTCCGGCATCTTCACCGACGTCTTCCTCCGTGACCGGAGCGGCCCGACCACCACTCGGATCACGGGCTTCCCGGATACCGATGAAGCGGATTCGGATTCGACCAATGCGATCATCAGCGGGGATGGCACGACGATCGCGTTCGAGACCGACGCGACCAACCTCACCCCCGGGTTCACGCCGCTCACCACGAACGTGTACACCGCACTGCGAGGGACGCCGGGGTACGAGCTGATCAGTGGCACGCCCGCAGGGGTTCCGGGATCCGACTTCAGCTTCGTGACCGGGATCAGCGACAACGCTCGATTCGTCCTGTTCCAGAGCGCCTCGGATGGTCTCGTGAACAACGTGCTCATCGCCGGCTCGGACGCATTCGTGCGCGACCGGACCCGGGCCACCACGGTGCTCGCGGGCCTCACCCAATCGCAGGGCGAACCCACCAATTCCGACCCGTCACTCGCGGGCTCGATGGCCAACGGCATCAGCGGCGACGGTCGGTACATCATGTACACGTCGAGCGCGACCGATGTCGTCGGCGGCGTCGATACCAACAGCACTGTGGCCGACCTGTTCATGCAGTCGAACCCGGTGCCGTTCTTCTTCGCGGCATCGCCGTCGTCGATCGCCCGAGGGACGACCGTCACCGTCACACTCACGGGCAGTGGGCTCCACGCGAATTCGCTCGTGTTGCTCGGCGACAACATCACGATCAACTCGGTCACGTCGCCCAACGAGTCGACCCTGAATGTGAACCTGACCGTGGCGGCCAATGCCGTACCGGGCACGCGCACGCCGCTCGTCGTCGACCAGGGAACGGGCGCGGGCGGAGCGACCGGCGGTATCGCCTTCATCCCGGACCTCATCACGATCACGTAAGTCCTGCCGATGCGGGCGCTGGTGCAGCGGGTGACGGAGGCGTCGGTCGCGGTCGACGGTGAGCAGATCGGCGCGATCGGCGCGGGGTTGGTCGTCTTCGTCGGTGTCACCCACGCGGACGATCCAGCGACCGCGCACAAGCTGGCAACCCGGGTCGCGCACCTCCGCTGTTTCGACGACGACGACGGAGTGATGAACCGATCACTGCTCGACACCGATGGCGAGGCGCTGGTCGTGTCCCAGTTCACGCTCTATGGCGACACTCGGAAGGGCCGGCGACCGTCGTGGGGGGATGCCGCCACGCCCGAACATGCCGAACCCCTGGTGGCGGCGTTCATTGCTGCGCTCCGTGTTGCGGGTGTGACCGTGGCTACCGGGCGGTTTCGGGCCGACATGGCCGTTTCGCTCGTGAATGACGGGCCGGTGACCCTTGCGCTCGAATCCTGAGCCGATAGCGTGGCCGCTCTCGTGGAACGGATTGAGTCTGCTCACAGCACGTGGCTCTTCGACACGGATCGTTGTCGATACCGCCGACTCCCTTTGGGGGTCGACCCCGACGCGTTCGCGCTCGACTCGGATTGGGAGCCGTATTTCTCCCTCGACGTCGACGACGTGACCGGCGCGTTCACGGTCACGTTGGACGCGGACGGCACGCGGTTGCTCCGAGCGTTTCGCCGGTCGACGGAGGACGCGACCCAGGAGATGAACATCGATCGAGGGCTGAGCGCGGAGTCCTGAATCTCGATTCGGTGCCCCCCGGGGCCTCGCCCGGGAACCGAACATCTGTACGATGCGCCGTATGAGTGCGGCGGAGCTCCTCGATGGTCTCAACCCGGTGCAACGCGATGCCGTGACCGCGCCGGATGGTCCGATCCTGGTCGTCGCCGGTGCCGGGTCGGGCAAGACGCGGTTGCTCACCCACCGCGTCTCGTACCTCATTGGCGAACGCAATGTTTCACCGTTCGAGATCTTGGCGATCACCTTCACCAACAAGGCCGCGGGCGAGATGAAGGATCGCGTGGCCACGTTGATCGGACCGGTGGCCCGCAAGATGTGGGTCTCGACGTTCCATTCCGCGTGTGCGCGTATCTTGCGGCGCGACGTGGGTCTGCTCGGATACCGGTCGTCGTTCTCGATCTACGACGAAGCCGATGCCGTGCGGCTCACCGATTTCGTGCGTCGGGATCTCAACCTCGATCCCAAGCGGTTCCCACCGCGTCGGTTGCATCACTCGATCTCGGCGATGAAGAACGAGCTGATCGACGCCGAGGAGGCCACCGCCAAGGCGATGACTCAGCCCGACATGCGAATTGCCGAGGTGTACACCGAGTACCAGCGGCGGCTCGCGGAAGCCTCGGCCGCCGACTTCGACGATCTGCTCCTGTTGGTGGTGCGGCTGTTCCGTGAGCACCCCGATGCGCTCGATCGGTGGCGGCACCGGTTCCGGCACATCCTCGTCGACGAGTTTCAGGACACCAACATCGCCCAATGGGAGATCGTGAGACTCCTCTCGAAGGAACACCGCAACGTCATGGTCGTCGGCGACGCCGATCAGTCGGTCTACAAGTTCCGCGGGGCAGATCATCGGAACTTGATGCGGTTCGAGGAGGAGTTCCCGGAGTCGTCGGTCATCGTGCTCGATCAGAACTATCGCTCCACCCAGACGATCCTCGACGCGGCCAACGCGGTCATCGCCAACAACGCGGCCCGAAGACCCAAGCACCTCTGGACCGAGCAGGCGGGTGGAGAGCTCATCACCCGCTACCACGCAGAAGACGAGCACGATGAGGCGCGCTTCATCGTCTCGGAGATCGATCGACTCGTCGACGTCGAGCACGTTCGCTATTCCGACGTCGCCATCTTCTATCGCACCAACGCGCAGAGCCGCGTGGTGGAAGAGTCGTTCGTGCGGTCGGGGATCCCGTATCGCATCGTCGGGGGAACCAAGTTCTACGACCGACGCGAGATCAAGGACGCGCTCGGCTACCTGCGTGCGCTGACCAACCCTGACGACGAAGTCGCGTGGAAGCGCATCGTCAACGTGCCCAAGCGTGGGGTCGGCGACACGTCGGTGCGGAAGGTCGAGGCCTACGCGCAGGGTGCCGGTGTCGTGTTCCGTGACGCCCTGGCCGAAGCTGCGGCGGCTGGGGTCACCGGGCGGGCCCTCGGCGGGATCAAGGACCTCATCGAGGTCATCTCGGGGTTGGAGGAGTCGGCCATCGAGTTCGGGGTGGCCGAAGTGATCGAAGCCATGCTCGATCGCACGGGCTACCTCGCGGAACTCGAAGCCGAACGCACCATCGAAGCACTGGGTCGGATCGAGAACCTGGGAGAACTCGTCGGTGTCGCACGGGAGTTCGACGAACAGCTCGACGCGGGTGACCTCTCCGGTCTCGCCGGGATCGCCGGCATCGAGGACCTGACCGAAGCGCCGATGGGTCTGGTGCGGGTGCAAGCCTTCCTCGAGGCGATCTCGTTGGTCACCGACCTGGATCAGGCGACGGGCGAGGAATCGCTCGTCACCCTCATGACGCTGCACACGGCCAAGGGGCTCGAATACCCGGTGGTGTTCCTCACCGGGATGGAGGACGGGATCTTCCCGCACTCACGTGCGCTCGGCGATCCCGAGGAACTCGAAGAGGAGCGTCGGCTCTGTTACGTGGGGATCACGCGCGCCGAGCAGCGGCTGTACCTGACCCACGCGTGGAGCCGGATGCTCTTCGGCTCGACCGACTACTACCCGCCGAGTCGATTCCTGAACGAGATCCCCGAAGCGTTGGTGAAGGCCCAGGGCCGGTCGGAGTCTCGTGGGCGTGGCATGTCGGACCATCGCGACGCCGTCGCCGCGGCTGCACTCCGAGTGGATCGCCAGCCGACCGGCGCTCGTGGCGCGGAGCAGATGGGGTTGCGGATCGGCGACGACGTCAGCCACGAGAAGTTCGGCGAAGGCGTGATTATCAACCTCAAGGGTGAGGGCGACAAAGCCGAGGCGACCGTGCAGTTCCGCGGCGTCGGCGAGAAGACGTTGCTCCTCGCCTGGGCACCACTCACCAAGCTCTGACCCTCACCACCACCTTTTGTCTGTAGGGGGGTGGATCCACCCCGCTACAGACAAAAAGTCAGGGCGTGGTGGTGGTGGTGGTTGTGGTCGCCGTTGGGGCGGGCAGGATCTTGCGGAGTTCGACCATGAGGAGCCCCTTGCGCGGCCCAGATGGCTCGACGAACGACCGGAACCGCGCGAGGTCGGCCACCGCAATCTTGCGGTCGTCACACGTGAACGAGTCCTTCGATCCGCGCCAGCGCAACGTGCAGCGGTTCGGCGCGGGTTGGGCCACGGGCAGGGTCACGAGTTCGCGGTCTTCGATGCCGACCCAGAAGCCGGTGTCACCGCTCAGCCCGGCCATGGCGATGGGGCCGCCTTCGCGCACCTTCTTCTGAATGTCAGACGCCAGGCCGAACGGCTGGGCGACTTTGGTGCTCGGGAGCTTGTCCCGGCTGGTGACGGCGAGGATGGCGCCGGCCACCAGAATCCCGGCGACGATCACCGCGATGGTGGCGCCGAGGAGGATGGTCAGATCTCGGCGGCGGTCTTTCGGGGCCCGGGGCACCCCCAGGGTGTACTCACCCAAGGTCCGGAGAGTCCAGTTGTGGCGTGCGTTGGCCTCCTTTGCGGCCGGATCGCTAGGGTTCTGGCCGCATGCAGCGCCGATATCGAGTCGTCATCGCCAAGCCGGGTCTCGATGGTCACGACCGTGGCGCCAAGGTCATCGCCCGCGCCCTGCGCGACGGTGGGTTCGAAGTCATCTACACCGGTCTGCACCAGACGCCCGAGCAGATCGCGGAGACGGCACTCCAGGAAGACGCCGACGCGGTCGGTCTCTCGTTGCTCTCCGGTGCGCACATGACGCTGTTCCCTCGGGTCTTGCAGTTGCTGGCCGAACGCGGCCTCGACGAAGTCGTGGTGTTCGGTGGCGGGATCATCCCCGACGCCGACATTCCCAAGCTGAAAGAGATCGGCGTGGCCGAACTCTTCACGCCCGGTGCCACCCTCGTGTCGATCCATGAATGGCTCGAGGCCGCGCTGGACGCCCGGGAGGCGCAACCCGCCCATTGATCGATCCGGCCACCATCCGGCCGGCGGTACCAACCATCGCACTCCGAGGAGTCTCGTGGACCTGTTCGAATATCAAGGCAAGCAGTTCTTCGCGCGGTACGGGATTCCCGTGTCCGATGGCGAAGCCGTCACCGACGTCGACGCGGCCGTGGCCGCGGCCGACCGCGTCGGTTACCCGGTCGTGGTGAAGGCGCAAGTGCAGGTGGGCGGGCGCGGCAAGGCCGGCGGGATCAAGCTCGCTTCCAACGCCGACGAGGCGCGCCAGTACGCGACCGACATCATCGGGATGGATATCAAGGGCCACACCGTCGAGGTGGTCTGGGTCGAGCACGCCAGCGACATCAGCGAGGAGTACTACGCCTCGTTCACGCTCGACCGCTCGGCCAAGAAGTACCTGGGCATGCTCTCCGCCCAGGGTGGCGTCGAGATCGAAGAGGTGGCCGCGACCGACCCGGACGCGATCGCCAAGATCCACGTCGACCCGGCCGAAGGGTTGAGCGAGGCCGACTGCCGGACCTGGGTCGAAGCCGCGGCGCTGAATCCCGGCCGCGGTCGACGGTGCCGTCGACATTCTGATGAAGCTCTACACCGCCTACACCGAGGGTGATGCCGACCTCGTGGAGATCAACCCGTTGATCCTCACGCCCGACGGTCGGGTGCACGCGCTCGACGCCAAGGTGACCCTCGACGACAACTCGGTCTTCCGCCACGCCGACTACCGCGTGTACGACGAGACCCAGGTGCGCGATGCCCGGGAGGAAGCCGCCCACGAGAAGGGCCTCCAGTACATCGGCCTCGACGGTTCGGTCGGCATCATCGCCAACGGTGCCGGCCTCGCGATGAGCACCGTCGACATCGTCACCCAGGTCGGTGGCTCGCCGGCGAACTTCCTCGACATCGGCGGCGGCGCCAATGCCGACGTGATGGCCGGCGCGATGGAGGTCATCAACAACGACCCGAAGGTGCGATCGATCTTCATCAACATCTTCGGTGGGATCACCAAGGGCGAAGAGGTCGCCAACGGGATCGTGCAGGCGCTCGCCCGGGTGAAGATCGACGCGCCGATCGTGATCCGCCTCGACGGCACCAACGCCGACGAAGGCCGGGCGATCCTCGAACCCCACCTGTCGGACATGTTGCAGATCGAACCCACCATGCGCGACGCCGCTCGCCGCGTGGTGGAACTCGCGGGAGGGAAGTAACTGATGAGCATCTTCGTCGACGAGAACACCAAGGTCGTCTACCAAGGGCTGACCGGTTCGCAGGGCCGCTTCTACGGTCTGTTGAACCGTGAATACGGCACCCAGGTCGTCGCGGGAACCAACCCGAAGAAGGCCGGCACCGACGTCGAGGGCATCCCGATCTTCGCCAACGTCGCGGAAGCGGTGAAGGAAACCGGCGCGACCGCGTCGTGTGTGTTCATCCCCGCGCCCGGAGTGCGTGACGCGGTCATGGACGCGGCCGAGGGTGGTGTCGAGTTCATCGTCGTCATCACCGAAGGTGTGCCCGCCCACGACGAGGCGTGGTTCTTCAACGTGCTCAAGCGCGACTACCCGAACGTCCAGCTGCTCGGCCCGAACTGTCCGGGGATCATCAGCCCGGGCAAGGCGAACATCGGCATCACCGCGGGCCACATCGCGAAGGCCGGCGGCCCGGTGGGCATCGTCAGTCGCTCGGGCACGCTCACGTACCAGGCGTTGTACGAACTCAAGCAGCAGGACATCGGCGTGACCACCTGTGTCGGCATCGGTGGCGACCCCGTCCCGGGGACCAGCTTCATCGACTGCCTCCAGGCGTTCGAGGCCGACCCCGAGACCAAGGCCGTCATGATGATCGGTGAGATCGGTGGGACCGCGGAGGAAGAGGCCGCGGAGTTCATCAAGACGTCGATGAGCAAGCCGGTTGTCGCCTACGTCGCGGGCGTCACGGCCCCTCCGGGCAAGAAGATGGGCCACGCGGGTGCCATCGTCTCCGGCGGCAAGGGCACCGCCGCGGCGAAGATGGACGCACTGCGCGATGCCGGCGCCCAGGTGGGGCTCAACCCGACCGAGGCCGGCGAACTGATGGTGGGAGTCGTCGCCGGGTTGTAGCCCGGCTCGACCCACTGGCCCGGGGTCAGTGGCGAGGACCGAAGGGTCCCGAGTGTTCGCGGCTGTAGATCGCCCCGCCCACGAGCACCGCGATCGAACCACCGAACATGCCCCAGAAGCCGAGGCCGAAATCAGTGCCGGGAAGCGCACCGCTCCAGAAATAGCCGCCGGTGATCAGCACCGCGAACAGGCCGAGGAGGAGGTGCACCTGCTCCCAGGTGAAGCCCCCGAAGCGGACATTCAGGTTCGCGCCGGCAAAGCGGCGAAGCGCGACGACGGCGGCCGAGATGCCGCCGGCGAAGACCGGGTAGACGCCGATGGGTGACAGGAGGCTGTCCCACGCCGTGACACTGACGCTCCCTGCGCTGTAGAACGCGAAGAAGGACGCGACGATCGTCACGATGCCGCCGGCCAGGATCACGGTCTCGCCGCGGGTGGGGGGCGTGCTCATCGCTCGGAATCTCCTGGTCGGTTGGATGGGCGGTGGCGCCCGCCTCGGACCCGAGGCGGATGCGATCCACCAGGGTAGGTTGGCGGGAATGCGGATCGGCGTCTTGGCCTCGGGGAGTGGCACCATCCTCCAAGCGCTGCTCGACGCGCAACTGCCGATCGTGGTGGTGATCGTCGACCGCGAGTGCGCCGCCACCGCGCGGGCCGAAACTCGAGATATTCCTGCCGTTTTGGTGCGCCGGTCGAGCTACGGTGGCGACTTCGACCGGGTCGCGTACACCCACGAGATCGTGGACGTGTTGGCCCAATACGAGGTGGATCTGGTCGCCATGGCGGGGTTCGGCACCATCCTCGAAAAGCCCATCCACGACGCGTTTCCGGATCGGATCGTGAACACCCACCCGGCACTGTTGCCGGCGTTCAAGGGGTGGCACGCGGTGGAGGAGGCCTTCGCCGCCGGGGTGAAGGTCACGGGGTGCACGGTGCACTTCGCCCGCCTCGATGTGGACGACGGGCCGATCCTGGCTCAGGAGTCGGTGCCGGTCCTGGCCGACGACACCGTCGAAACGCTGCACGAACGGATCAAGGATGTCGAGCGACGCCTCTACCCGGCGGTGCTCCAGGAACTCATGACGAAGGAGCAGTGATGCGGGCGCTGATGTCGGTGTACGACAAGACCGGGATCGTGGAGTTTGCCCGGGCACTGCACGAACTCGGATGCGACCTGGTCTCGAGTGGTGGGACCGCGGCGGCCATTGCCGACGCGGGGATCCCGGTGACCGACGTGGCCGAACTCACGGGTGTGCCGGCCATTCTCGACCACCGGGTCGTCACTCTCCACCCCAAGGTGCACGGCGGCTTGCTGGCCGACCCGACCAGCGCGGCGCACCAGGCCGACATGGCCGAGTACGGCATCGAGCCGTTCGACCTCGTGGTGTCGAACCTCTATCCCTTCCACACGAATCCATCGATCGAGTTGATCGACATCGGCGGCCCCGCGATGGTGCGGGCGTCGGCGAAGAACCATGCGCACGTTGCCGTTGTGACCAGCCCCCACCAGTACGACACCGTGCTCGGTGAGTTGCGCGACCACGGGAGCATCACCGCCGCGACCCGGCGGCGGTTTGCGTTGGACGCGTTCGCCCGCACTGCGGCCTACGACGCCGCGATCGTCGAATGGCTGCAGGAGGGCGAGGCCCTGCCCCAGCACCTCGTGATCCCGCTGGCCAAGACCGACGAGGTCCTGCGCTACGGCGAGAACCCCCACCAGCAGGGCGCCCGCTATCGCGCCGTGGGCACGTCGAGTTGGTGGGATGGCGTCGTTCAACACGGCGGGCTCGCGCTCAGCTACCTCAACCTCTACGACACCGAGGCCGCGTGGAAGTTGGCCCACGATCTGGGCGACCGGGCCGTCTGCGCCATCATCAAGCACGCCAATCCATGTGGCGTCGCGGTGGCCGATGATCTCGTCACCGCCTACCAACGGGCGCTGGAGTGTGACGAACGCTCGGCGTTCGGGGGCATCGTCGCGTTCAATCGACCGATCGACGACGAGACCGCGGCGGCGATGGCGAACGGCCCGCAAGCCGATGTGGTGATCGCGCCCGGCTATTCGCCGGGTGCGCTCGACGCGTTGCGGGCGAAGCGCAAGAACACCCGCCTGCTCGAAGCGCCGCTCCCGACGACTGATGCCCGCGAGTTCCGCCAGATCAGCGGCGGGTTCCTGGTCCAGGATCCGGCCCACTTCGCCGCCGGCCGCGACGACTGGAAGGTCGCGACCAAGGTCGCGCCGACCGCCGAACAGTGGGCCGACGCCGAGCTGGCCTGGCGGATCTGTGGGCACGTGAAGTCGAACGCGATCGTGCTGGTCAAGGACGGTCAGGCCGTCGGGATCGGCGCCGGGCAACAGAACCGGGTCGAGTCCGGCGAGATCGCGGCGAAGAAGGCCGACGGTCGGGCCGTGGGCGGTGCGTGTGCGTCCGACGCGTTCTATCCGTTCCCCGATGGGGTCGAGGCGGCGGCGGCGGCGGGCGTCGCGGTGGTCCTCCAACCGGGCGGCGCGATGCGCGACGACGAAGTCACGGCCCGCGCCGACGAACTCGGCTTGGCGATGGTCCTCACCGGCGAACGTCATTTCTTGCACTAGGAGTCCGGGAATGTCACCACCTCTGATCATGGCCGGCGCGCCGGTTGCCGATGCGGTGTTCGTCGATCTCGGCCCGCGGATCGAGGCGCTGGTTGCGCAAGGCCGTCCGCCCGGGTCTGGCCACGCTCCTCGTCGGCGCCGACGATGCCAGCGCGCGCTACGTGGGGATGAAACACGCGAAGGCGGCCGAGTTGGGCTGCCACTCCGTCGACGTGCACTTGAGCGTCGATGCCACCCAGGCGGAGGTGCTCGACGCGATCGCGAGGCTCAACGCCGACGACGCGGTCGACGCGGTGCTGTTCCAGTACCCGGCGCCGCCGCATATCGATTTCGAAGCCGCGCTCCTCACGTTGGATCCCGACAAGGACGTCGACGGTCTGCACCCGGTGAACATGGGTCGGTTGGCGTTGTCGATGCCCGGACCGGTGCCGTGCACCCCCGCCGGGATCGAGGCGCTGCTCGCGCACTACGAGATTCCGATCGCCGGACGCGATGTGTGCATCATGGGCCGCGGCGCCACCCTCGGTCGGCCGCTGGCCCTGTTGCTCTCGCAGAAGCGACCGACCGCGAATGCCGCGGTCACGGTGGTGCACACGGGAGTCGAGGATTGGCCGAAGTACACCCGGCGGGCCGACGTGGTGATCGCGGCCGCGGGGGTCCCGGGGATCTTGCAGCCCGAACACCTGACTCCGGGATGTGTGGTCGTGGGCGGGGGTGTGCGGTACGAAGGCCGAAAGCTGCTGCCCGACGTTGATGTCGCGTGCGAGGAGGTTGCGGGTGCGATCACGCCGCGCGTCGGGGGCGTGGGTCCGACGACGATCGCAATGCTGTTCCGCAATCTCGTCGAAATCGCCGAACGGCGGCGGCCATGAGGGCCGAGTGATGGTGGAGACCACCAGTCCGTGTCTCCTGTGCGGGTTGCCGAAACCGCCCGATGACCGCTGTCCGTCGTGCGGGATGACCGCAGAGTTCGGACCGGCGCGACCCAACCCGTTCGATGCCCGGGCGTGGTGGCTGATGATGGGTGTGATCGCCGGCATCTTCGCAATCACGCTGCTCGTCGTCGCCCTCACGAACTGATCCACCCGGGCATCCGATGGGTCCGCTCGCTCCGAATACTGGATGAGATGACGCGATGATCCTCGCCGAGCTGGTGGTTCGCCACACCCGCAATCACATGCCGACCCGGCGCGTCGCGCTCGGCGACCTCTACCTGCCCATGAGTGGCTCGGCCCACGGCGCGGGGCTCCTCGCGGCCGTCGTCGCCGAGCACGTCGGGTCCTTCGACGAGGAACAACTCGACGAACTGACCCGCCTGCTCCCTGAGATTTCCCGACACGGGGTGCGCGTGCCCCGGATCGCATTGCGGCACCGGCTCCAGACCGACGTCCACGGGTTGGATCGGTCGCGGCACCGCCTGCTCGAGGAACACGGCCGGCTGATCGTCGAACTCGACGTGCACGGCGCGCCGGGCCCGCAAGTGGTCGGCGCGATCCTTGCGGCCGGGTCGATGGGTTCGAGCGTCCGGCCCCGTGCGGTGCAGGCGATCAAGGCAGCGGTGGCCCAGCCCGGTGTGATCCCGGAACCGTTCGTCGTCCGTCGATTGCGCGAAGGCATTCCGGTGCTCCGACCGCCCCGCGCCGGTGTGGGACCGGTGGAGGATGCCTACACGGAGATCGACTCGGGCTCGTGGGTCGGGATCCCGGCCGAGCGGCGGTGGGCGATGGAGGTGTCTGGGGCTGCGGGCCGAGATGAGCGTGGAGCGGATCGACATTCAGAAGCGGTTCCGGCGGTTGCTGCGCCTGGCCCACCCCGATCAGGGTGGTGACGCCGACGGTGCGGCCGAGCGCATCGCGGAGCTCAGTGAGGCCCGCAACCTGCTCCTCGACCCCGACGCCCTCCGGGACTCGGAGTCGGCACGGCCGCAGGGTGATCGCTAGGTTCTGGGCATGGCGAAGACTCCAGTACATGTGACCGTCACGGGTGCGGCCGGCCAGATCGGCTACGCAATCCTGTTCCGCATTGCCTCGGGCCAACTGCTCGGCCCGGATCAGCCCGTCGTGCTGCGGCTGCTCGAGATCGAACCTGCGATGCAGGCGCTCGGTGGCGTGGCGATGGAACTCGACGACTGCGCGTTCCCGCTGCTCGCCGGCATCGAGACGACGGCGGATCTCAAGACCGCGTTCGACGGCACGAGTTGGGCGTTGCTTGTCGGCTCGGTCCCGCGGAAGGCCGGTATGGAGCGCGGCGATCTGCTCAACGTCAACGGTGGCATCTTCAAGCCCCAGGGCCAGGCGATCAACGCGCACGCGGCCGACGACGTGCGGGTGCTCGTGGTGGGGAACCCGTGCAACACCAACTGCCTGATCGCCCGCAGCAACGCGCCCGACGTGCCGGCCGACCGCTGGTTCGCGATGACGCGGCTCGACCAGAACCGGGCCCAGACCCAACTCGCGCAGAAGGCCGGCGTGCCGGTGGCCGACGTCACCAACGTCACGATCTGGGGAAATCACTCGGCGACGCAGTACCCCGACTTCGCGAATGCGCAGATCGGCGGGAGGCCCGCGCCCGAGGTCATCGGCGATACCGCCTGGCTGCAAACCACCTTCATCGAAACCGTGCAGAAGCGTGGTGCGGCCGTCATCGAGGCGCGGGGGCTTTCCTCGGCGGCCTCGGCCGCGAACGCCGCGATCGACTCGGTGAACAGCGCACGGACCGAGACCCCGGCGGGGCAGTGGTCCAGCCTCGCGGTCGTCAGTCGTGGTGAGTACGGCACGCCCGAGGGCCTGCAGTACGGGTTTCCGGTCCAGGCCGATGGCAACGGCGGCTGGAGCGTGGTGGAAGGTCTCGTCCACGACGAGTTCGCGCAGGGGAAGCTCGCGATCACGACCGACGAACTCGAAGCCGAGCGGGCCGAGATCCAGTCGCTCGGGCTCATCTGAGACCGATCTGATCGTGCGATGACCCAACCCGACGGGGTGACGCAGTGGTGGCGTCAGCCGATCCCGTGGGGTGACATCGTGGTCGAGGTCGGTGCCAACGGCGTTCGTGCGATTTCACTTCCGACGTCGTCGGTTGACGAATACGCGAGCCGGCCGCGCCGTGACGGTGCCATTGCCGGCCAACTCGACGAGTACTTCGCCGGTCGACGTACGTCATTCACGATCGCCGTCGAACTCCCGCCGACGCTGTCGGAGCTTCAACGCTGCATTCTGGTCACCGTGCGCGACCAGGTCCCGTACGGCGAGACCGTCACCTACGGCGAGGTGGCCGAGATGGTCGGCCGACCGCGCGCGGCGCGAGCGGTGGGGTCGACAATGGCGAAGAACCCGGTGCCGTTCGTCATCCCGTGCCATCGGGTGGTCGCCGCCAACGGAATCGGCGGATACGGGGGCGGCTACGGAGACGGGGTCGCGTTCAAACGGGCGCTGCTGGATCTCGAAGCCGGCGGTCGGCCCACCCGCTGACGATCTCGACGAATCGTTCCGGAATCTCCAACTGCGGCGCGTGGCCGCACTCGGAGAGTTCGACGTACTGCCAGTCGTCGCGTCGACGGGCGACGGCCCGCGCGAACGAGACGGGAACCAGGCGGTCGGCTCGACCGTGCAGGATCATCGTCGGACGGTCGAGCCGGGCGAGGTCCTCTCGCATGTCGGTGAGCAGGTAGCGGAACAGTGACCCGCCACTCTCGGTGTATGCGGTGGCGGCCTCGGGGTAATGGCGGCGCTCGGCCGCCAGCGCGATGAGGCGGTCCCGCACGTCGGGGTCGAGATCCTGCGGCTCGGCGAGGACGGCGAGGAGCGTCGCGTCGACCAGACGTTCGGGCCCGAGTCTGCGGGCGCGGGCGTTCACGATGGGCGTGGTCGCGCGCGGGAGGGTGAGAGTGGCGAACTTGATCGTCCGCGCGACCTGGTCCAGGTTCCCACTCGGCCGCGGATAGGCGGCGTTCACGAGGACGACTCCGGCGACGAGTTCCGGATGGTCAGCCGCGACGGCGACCGAGACCGCCCCGCCCATCGAGTTGCCGGCGACGACGGCCGGGCCCTGCTCGCGTAGGTACGTGGTGACGACTTCGCGATGCTCGCCGAATCCGGCGCGACGGTGTTCGGACCGGGTCCGGCCGAACCCGGGGAGATCGAGGGCCGTCACCCGGGTTCCGAGCCGATCGGCCAGACGCTGGCCGACGAGTTCCCAGTTGACCGTGCTCCCGCCGAGGCCATGCACCAAGAGCACCGGTGGCGCGTCGGCGATACGGACGCGCGGGCTCCATTGCACCGTGTGAATCAGGTGGTGGCCGGTGTCGAACCAGACCTGATGGGCGCCGGACTCGGTCATCGTCATGGAGTATCGACCGATTCGGAGGCTCGCTCGATGGTCAATCCGACCAGGAAATGCTCGTGCAGCTCCATCCAGACGGTGTGGTACGAGTCGATGCGGGGTGAGGTGAACCAGTCGTGTTGACCCGCCTCGACCCGGCTGCGGGCGTCTCGCAAACGCGGCCGGTAGTCGGCGAAGTCCGGTTGGGTCCGGCCGAGGCGCCGAACGACCGGGCCGATGCGATCGTCGACGGCGGCCAGCCGATCGATGACGTCCCAGTCGTACTTGGCGTCGCGGTGGTCGTTGGCGTGTCCACCGGCGCGGACCTGCCAGTCGTGACAGATGCGGATGAGTTCGGTGTTCCGCGGCCGGAACTGCTCGTAGGCGGCTGTGGTGGCGTCGCGAGCGTCGTCGGTGAGGGCGAAGGCGCGGTCGGCCTCGGCGCGCCCATCGGGAGTGAGGACGAGGTGTGCGCCCCGCACCATCGCGTGGCCGGCGCGGACGGCAGTCGCGGTGTCGGGTCCACCCGGGTCGGCGATCTTGCCGCGCAGTCGGAGTTGGAGGAGCAGTGGGCGGGGGTCCACGGCGAACCAATCTAACGATGCGCGGTAGCGTGCGCGTCCATGACCCAGGTGGGAAAAGGAACGACGGTGTTCACCGCTACGCCGGTGCTCGGTATTTGGCGCATGATGAACACGCCCGATGATGTGCTGGCGCTGATGGATGCCGGCGCGGAAGGCGTGGTCGCAGGCGTGCAGGACGCGGGTGCGACCTTCTTGGCCCCGATCTTCGACGAGCTGACCGCAGTGGTGTGCATGTCGGGGACTCCGTCGAGTCACATCGGGATCGTGAGTCGGGAGTACCACGTGCCCTGCATCATGGCGACGGAGTTTCCCGCAGGCCCACCGATCGACGGCGCCGTGGTCGAGGTCGACTGTCGCGACGGCGTCGGCGTCGTGCGCGTGTCGACCTGAACCACGGAAGGGAAGCAATGGACAAGGACGCCGTCAACGATTGGTTGCGATTCCACGGGCGGATCTCGGGGGCGATGACTGCCGAGCGCACGGCGCTCGAGTCGGCGCTCATTCCCGTGACTGCCTACATCCTGGTGTCGTGTGTCGAGGCGTACCGCCGCTATCCCGCGATGATGGAGCAGATCGCGGCCGCGTGTCCGCCGGCCGAGCTCGGGGCCAAGGGCCGCCGGCCGGGTAACCAGATCGATGCGGTGCATCTGTGGTCGATCGCGAATCTCCCGTTGGTGATTCGGGTCGCATTGGAACCGTTCGGGCTCCTCGATCCGGCCGATGATCTCGAACGGCTCGGCACGATCTTCGATTTCTGGGAGCCGGCTGCGCTCGCGTTTCGCGGCGACGGTCAGCACCAGGCCTGGGACGCGGGACTGGTCGTCCCCCGTTACGGCACCGCGGTGATCGACGAACTCGTCGCCGGCGCGGTTCCCGTCACCGACGAGGCGACCCGCCGCCAGATCGCGAAGACCAACGCGTTGCTCACGTCGTTCCTCTTCCTCCTCTACTTCGACACGCGTGCCGGGTACCAGGACAGCGGGCCGTACCCGCTCGCCGACGGTCGGTCCGTGTTGGTACGCGATTTCAACGAGTTCGGCGTCGGGTACTTCCCGTGGAGTGTCGAGGTCGGTGCCGAACTCCCGCACTCGAATCTCACGTGCGCGTTCATCCTCGACGACGTGAAGGTCACGGCCAACGACTGGGGGACATCGACCACCGATCCGGTCGACTACTTCTCGCGGCTCACCCACTTCGGTCTCTACGACAGCACGGGCGGCACCTTGACGCCGGTTCCGCTGAGCGAACTTGCCGACTTGGCCGCCGCGGTCAAATGGGCGCAGTCGCAGTTGTATCGGTTGATCGCGGGAATGAGCCGCAAGGAGAAGATCGACGCCGGTGCGTTCGTCTACTTCACCTTCCTTCGGCCGTTCGCGCTCGCCGCCGGGATCGCCGACGATCTGGACTGGACCGTTCCCCGCGACAGCCTCGATCTCTACGAGGCGCTCTCGCTCGTGGATGGTGTTCCGGATGCGGCACCGTATGACCCGTCGGTTCCGTACTACGCGCTCATCGAGTGATCTACCGGCTGGAGTTCTCGGCCGTGCCGGCGGCTGCCGGGGAAGTGACCGGCCGGATCGAGTTGGAGATCCCGGATTCGGGCCCCGCCCGGTACGAGGCGGTGTTCTCCGGCCCTGCCGTCGGTGAGGGCTACGTCGTCGTCCGTGACCACGACGTCCCTCGGCCCCGAGGCTCGGCGATCGAACTGCGCACCGACGGGCTGTGGACCGAGTGGACGTGTGAGGCGCCCGATGAGCACTGGAGCTTCGGGCTCGAGGCGTTCGGGCTTCGGGTCGATGATCCGGCCGCCGACATCGGCGAACGAGTCCCCGTCGGGTACGACCTCGAGTGGGAGGCGCCCGATCGGGTCCACGGCGTCGTCCTCATCGGTCGCGCCACGATCCCCGTCACCGCTGTGGGTACCCTCGAACTTGCGTCAATAACCCCACCGATCGGAGGGGTTATTGACGCAAGGTGGGACTAGAAGTCGACGGCGGAAAGGTCTTCGAGCCATTTCGCGGCTCGGGAGACCGCCTCGGCCCATCGGGCGCGATCGGTGGGTGCACCGGGTTCGTACCGGGCGATCGGTGCCCACGTGGCGGCCAAGGACTCGACGTTCGGCCACATTCCCACCGCGAGTCCGGCCGCGAACCCGGCGCCGAGAGTGGTGGCCTCGTTGACCGGTGAGATCTCGACCGGCTTCTGCGCGGCGTCGGCGACGGCCTGGACGAACGTGGGGTTGCGCGACATCCCGCCGTCGACGCGCAGGACGTCGATCGTCATGGCGGCATCGGTCTCGGCCGATTCCACGAGGTCGGCGCCCCGCTCGGCGACCCCTTCGAGGACCGCCCGCACAATGTGGGGGCGTCCGCTGCCGCGGGTCAGCCCGAGGAGGGTGCCCCGCGCGCCGTAGTCCCACTGCGGAGTGCCGAGGCCCATCAACGCGGGGACGTACATCACGCCACCGCTGTCGTCACACTGCTGGGCGATGTCGTGGCTCGCCTCCGCCGTCGGGATGATCCCGAGGTCGTCGCGCAGCCACTCGATGTTGGTGCCCGCGCTGAGCATGATTGCTTCCAGACCCCACGTGTCGACGCCACCGCTACGCATCGTGATGATCGGGAACGTCCCGCCGCCGCCCCGCGTGTCGAAGCCGGGTCGGTCGGGGCCGACGACGAGGTCGAGCATGCCGCCGGTCCCGAAGGTGATCTTGGCGGGGCCCGGCAGGACGCACCCTTGGCCCACGAGCGACGCCTGCTGGTCGCCGATGAGTGCGGCGATGGGCGGCGAGCCGGGCAGCGCGGTGGCGTTCCCGATGATGCCTGTGGTGTCGACGACGGTCGGGAGCATGCGTTCGGGGATGCGCAGGGCTTCGAGCGCCCCCTGATGCCAGCCGGAGCCGTCGGCCTCGAGGATCGTGGTCACCGCGGCGTTGCTTGCATCGATCACGTGGAGCGCGCCTTCGGACAGGTGCCAGGCGATCCAGGAATCGACGGTGCCGAAGCAGAGGTCGCGGGATCGGTCGGGGTCGAACGTGTCGAGGATGTTCTCGATCTTGGTGGCCGACGCGTTCGGCGCGAACCGGAATCCGTTCCCGCGATGGATCAGGCAATTGATGATCGTGCGGAGGTCTTGCCAGCCTTGGGCGGGCCCGACCGGCTCGCCGGTGGCGCGATCCCACACCACGGTGGAGCCGCGCTGGTTGGTGATTCCGACCGCGGCCACCGGGCCACCGTGGAGCGCGAGCGCCGCCTCGGCGGCCTCCTGCACCGTGTGGGCCATGGCCATTGCGTCGAACTCGACGGTGCCGGGCATGGGGGAGTCGGGCAGGAACACCCGCTGCTGTTCGTGATGGACGGTCGCGTCGGCGTGGACGATCGCGGCCCGGATCGACGAGGTGCCGATGTCGCAGACGAGGACTTCCATCAGTCGGGCCATTCCTCGCCGTTGGCCCACGGATCCGGGAGCCCGAGTTTGCCGGGGTTGAGGATGCCGTGTGGGTCGAGCGCGGCTTTGGTTGCCGCGAGGACGTCGAACGCCGGTCCGAGTGCGTCCCGCACGAACCGTGACCGGTTGAGGCCGACGCCGTGGTGGTGGCTGAGCGCGCCGCCGTGCGCGAGTACCGCGCGGGTGCCGGCTTCCCAGGCCGCCCGGTAATAGGGCTCCCGTTCCTCCCGGGCCGGCTGGCCGGCGAACGTGAAGTAGAGGCACGCGCCGTCGGGGTACGAGTGGCTCTGATGCGCGCTCGCGGCGAGCGTGCCGGGAACGGCGCGGATGGCGGCGGTCACCGCGTCGTAGATCGCGATGCAGTCCTTCCACGGTGCGGCAATCTCCATGGTGTCCACCACGTAGCCGCGGCTGATCAAGGCCTGGAGCGCGCTCGTGTCGTTGCGATGCCCGAGCCACTGTTCGACGAACGCGATATCGGCGAGGGATGCCTCTTTGCACTCCTCGGCGATGATGCTCATGGTCGCGTCGACGATCGCGGGATCACCTTCGTCGAGTACCAGCACCAAGTGATCGTCCGGCCCGGTCTTGTAGGTCCGGTCCGACTCGATGTTGTCGTAGAGCCGGAGCACCGCGGGGTGAGCGTCGCGCTGCACGATGCGTCGGCACGCGTCGTTGGCCTCGGCGAACGAACTGAACGCATACGCGGCGCGGCGTTCGGTGGTGGGGAGCGCGTGCAGCTTGAGCCGAGCACCGGTAATGACGCCGAGCGTCCCCTCGGATCCGACGAAGAGTTGATTGAGGTCGGGGCCGACGGCCGCGCGGGGCGCGCCCCCGGTCGTGATGCGGCGGCCGTCGGCGAGGACGACGTCGAGCCCCACGACGATGTCTTCGATCTTGCCGTATCGGGTGCTCATCTGTCCGGCGCCGCGACACGCCAACCAACCGCCGACGGTGGAGAGGGCCATCGACTGGGGCCAGTGGCCGACGGTCACGCGGTGGTCGGCCTGCAGCGTGTCCTCGAGCCACGTGCCGAACGTGCCGGGGAGGACGTCGAGGATCATCGACTCGCGATCAACGCTCACGATGCCGCTCATCGCGGTCAGGTCGAGCACGACCCCGCCATGAATCGGGACACTCGCGCCACACACGCCGCTTCGACCGGCCGCCGGAGTTACCGGGACCTTCGCCGCGTGGCACGCGGCCATCACCGCGCTGACCTGGTCGGCATGCTCCGGGCGCACGACCGCGCCCGCCCGGGCGGGCGTCTCGCCGTCGACGGCCCAGATCATGGCCAGGGGCCACCAATCCCGGCTGGCCTCGGCGGTGACGTCGTCGCTGACGAGGACCTCGGCACCGGTGGCCGCCAGCGCGGCCAGGAGATCGGCGCCGACCGGGACCCGGGTGCCTCCGAGTCGCTCCGTCACGTCGGGCGCCGGGCGGCCGAACGGAATAGGGACGGTGGGGGCGCCGGAGTCAGTCACGGCCGAGCAGGTTACGCGCCCGCCGCCCCTCGTGCGTTTGGCGGATGGTGGCGCGCTACGCGCCAGGAAACGCCAAACGCTCGGATCGGGGCGACTCAGCTCGCAGCGTTTGGCACTTGGTGGCGCGCTGCGCGCCAGGAAACGCCAAACGCTCGGGGTGAGGGTCGCGGTGGGGGTGGGTCAGGCGTCGAGGCCGTGCCCGTCGAGCGCGGTCTCGACGAGCCCGGCCGAGGTGCGTTCGTGTTCGATCGACGCCTGGTACGACTCGACTTCGCCGGCGATACGGGCCTCGTCCCACCCGAGATCGGGCGCGATGAGCCGGGCGACACTCTCGGCGGCGACGGCCGACGCGTCTCGGGCCAGCAGGCGCGCTCGGGTCCGCCGGGAGAGGACATCGTCGAGGGTGGTGGCCATTTCCTCGCGCACTGCGTAGATCGCCTCGGCCCGCAGGTAGGGGAGGCCGGGGACGAGCGGTGCCGCGAGATCCGGATCGGAATCGGCGAGGGTGATGACGTTGGTGGCGAGGCTGCCGTACCGGCCCGCCAGGTGCTCGTCATCGGGAGCGGGGCCGGTCGCACCGAGGAGCGAGAGGCGCTTGGTCCGACAGGGGGCCTTCTGGCCGATGGCCTTGACCACGGCGTCGGTCGTGTCCTGGGCCATCTTGCGGTAGGTCGTGAGCTTGCCGCCCGTGACCGTGATGACGCCGCCGGACGAGGTCGCCACCTTGTGGCGGCGGGAGAGGTCGGCGGTCTTCTGGCCGACGGTACCGCCGGTCACCAACGGCCGCAGGCCGGCCCACGTGCCGACGATGTCGTCGACGGTGAGTGGCTCGGCCATCGCGAGGTTCATGGCATCGAGGAGGTACTGAACGTCTTCAGGCGTGCACTGGGGGTCGTCGATCGGGCCGTCGTAATCGGTGTCGGTGGTGCCGATGTAGGTGAAGTCGCCCCAGGGCACGACGAAGATCGATCGTCGGTCCTTCGGGACCGGCACGATGGCCGCGATGTCGTTGCGGACCTTCTGCCAGGGCACGGTGATGTGGATGCCCTTGGCCGGTCGGATCGAGTGAGGGTGGGTCCCTTCGTCCATCGCGCGCACGTCGTCGGAGAACACCCCGGCGGCGTTGACGACCGTACGCGCGTTGATCTCGATGGTCCGATCGTCGGCCAGGACGGTCGCACCGTTGACGCGACCATCAGGACCCTTGCGGAGTTGGGTGACGGGGGCGTGATTCGCGAGGACTGCGCCATGGCTCGCAGCCGTGCGCGCCAGCGTGAGGGTGTAGCGGGCATCGTCGGTCTGGGCGTCGTAGTAGAGGTAGGCCGCCGCGACGTTCGGCGCGCGCAGGGTGGGCATGTGCGCCAAGGCGGTGTCCTTATCGATCCGTTGGTGCAGCTTGCCGATGCGCGCACCACCCGTGATGTCGTACAACCACATCGCGGTACCGAGGGCGCGGGCGATCTTCGGGTTGATCAGGCCGTCCTTGCTCAGAACCGGGATGAGGAAAGGGAGGACTCGTACGAGATGCGGCGCGTTCTTGAGGGCGCGCTGGCGCTCGTGCAGTGCGTCGTAGACGAGCCGGAATTCCTTCTGCTGGAGGTAGCGCAATCCGCCGTGGACGAGCTTGGAGGATTTCGACGACGTGCCGCTCGCGAAGTCGTCGCGTTCTACGAGCGCGACCCGCAGGCCGCGGCTCGCGGCGTCGAGCGCGACCCCGCAGCCGGTGATGCCACCCCCGACGACGAGGACGTCGAACTCTTCGTGGGCCAGCCGGTCCAGCGCCTCGGCGCGATCGAACGAAACCATCGGTGCAGGTTACCGGTCGCCCCGAGTGGCTCTCCGGTTGAGTCGGTCCGGGACCAGCGCGGCGCGAGACTCGACCACGGGGTAGCTGAGAAGGGCCGAGCGGGCGATCGGATCGAGACTCTGCCAGGGCCCGCCGTTCAAGCGCCAGCGGACCGCCAGATTGAGGAGGGCCCGCACGGCGAATGTGGGCCGGGCTCGGACCTCGAAGGTGTGGGCCACCTCCGAGAGGGTGGTGGGTGTGGAGCCCACGCCGCCGCCGTTGAGGGTCGTGCCGTCGCCGAAATCCCAGCTGACCGTGCCCGGGGTGGCCTCGACCTCGACCCGCATCCCGAACGCGGTCACGGCGTCGGTGATCGGCGAAGTGGTGTAGCCCCCGACCCAGAATCGGGTCTCGAGCCCGGTCAGGCCGCGCGTGGCGGGATGCGCGCCGACGGTCGCGGCCGGGTAGGGCAGATCGCGGACGAGACGCTCGGCGATCACCAAGGGATCCACACCGAACTGTTGCGGTCGGATCCAGACCGCGCCCAGGTAGTCGGCGTCGCACCACACTTGGTACGGCGAGTACTCGGGTCCGGGTCGCGGCTCGCCCATCGGGACCTGGCGGTAGTCGCCGAGCGGGGTGATTCGCAGCTCGAACGCACCCGACGGGATCCATCGCCGTCGACACCCGGTCGGTGTGGTGGTCGCGCCCGAACGGGGACGGGTCTCGACCCAGGTGCCGCCGTGATCGAGTTCGACATGGGCGCCGACCGGGTCGGTCCCCACCACGGCATCGGCGCGGGCGGGCAACGCAACCCGAATCGCGGCGCCGCCGATGAGGACGGCGAGCGCGACGACCACTCCGAGTCGGGTGAATCGAACGAGTCCGGGGCTGCGGGGGTACATACGGCGGTCACCATCCATGGTCGTGCAATGAAATCCCCATCCGTGGGAAGCCGATCGGCCACGGTGCTTGCGCCGGTCCCTCGCCAACCCCGAACTCGAGGTCGGTACGGTACGGACATCGCACGCGGTTGTCCGTGCGGGTATTCCGACCCAGGGGTGAATCAGCGCGGGAGTCGCGCCGACAGCAACCGCTCGGACTCCCAGCGATCGAGAGTCTCGTCGTCGGCCCCGATCAGCTCGCGCAGGACCTCACGATTGTGTTCACCGCGGTAGGCCGGCGCGCCGTGCGCGCCTGTGGTTGCTGCGGAAAAGCGCCAGGGCGCCTCCGGGATCCCGACCGTGGACCCGTGCCGGTCGTCGACCTGGACGATGGCGCCGCGCTCGTCGGCCCATGCCGATCGGGCGGCCGCGCCGGAGCTGCGGACCACGCCCATGGGGAGGTTCGCACTCGCGAGAATCGCTTCGAGTTCATCAAGTTTGGTGAAGGTCATCGTCCATGCTTCGACGATCGCAATGATCTCTGCGCGGTGCGTCCGGCGCGACGCGGTCGCGAACCGCGGATCGTCGAGTAGCTCCGGGCGTTGCATCGCGGCGGTGTACATCTCGAGGATGCCAGGGCCCGCGGGATCACCCGCGATGACGACGCTGGGTCCGGCACCGGTGCGCACGATCGGTGTATACGGCGGTGCGAGGGTGGGCCGGTAGTCGCCGGGGTCGGTGGGCGCGAGGTCCCAGTGGGTGAAGTCGTTGGCATGGAGGAGTGACTCCGCCATGTCGACCTCGACCCATTGGCCGCGACCCGACCGTTCCCGTTGGAACAGCGCGGCGAGAATCGCCGAGGTCAGGTGGAGGCCGGCGTACACGTCGCCGTGGCTCATCCCGTCCTGGAGCTCCACCGTCGCCTCGGGAGTGCCGGCGGCATCGGCCCGCCACCGTGCGCCCGCTTCGATCAGGCCCATCTCGGCATGAATCACCACCGCGTAGGCGCGGCGGTCGCGCCACTGGCCGGTCTGGCCGTAGCCGCTGATCGACGCCATCACGAGCCGCGGATTGCGGGCCGTCAGCGCGTCCCAGCCGATACCCAGACGCTCCATGACCCCTGGTCGGTAGTTCTCCAGAACGACATCGGCCGTCTCGGCGAGGCGGCCGACGAGGTCGGGCGCCTCCGGGTGTCGGAGATCGATCGAGATGTTGCGCTTCCCGGTGTTCTGTTGCGCGTAGTACAACGAGATCGAACCGACCTTGGGCTGGGCGTAGCGGACCAAGTCGCCCTCGGGCGGTTCGATCTTGATGACCTCGGCACCGAGGTCGTGCAGGTTGCGCCCGGCGATGGGCCCGGACAGCACCCGCGAGAAGTCGAGGACGCGAATACCCGCGAGTGGGCCGTCGTCGGACGGAGTGGGGCGCACCGGCACTCCGGTGGCTCAGATCACGGTGCCGTCGGAGCCGTCGTCGCGCACGACGTCGAACCCGAACGCCGCCCACGCCTGCATACCACCTTCGAGGTTGACGGCATCGAGGCCCTGGGCGCGCAGGAAGTCGGTTGCTCGGGCCGAGCGGCCGCCGCTCCGACAGATGCACACGATGGGCTGCGTGGTGGGAAGCAGTCCAACGACCCCGTCGAGGGTGCCGAGTGCGTGCCAGGTCACCCCGGGTGCGTGGCCCGCGTCGTACTCGTCCTGCTCGCGGACGTCGAGGAACACCGGTCGGTCGAGTTCGTCGACATCGCCGACGGTGATCGAAGGGGTCGGGTCGTTCATGGTCAGCGTCCTCGCTTCTTCGGTGTGGCCTTCTTGACCGGCGCGGCCTTGGCGGGGGTCTTCTTGGCGGCCGCCTTGGCGGGTGCCTTCTTGGAGCGTGCCTTGACCGGCGCGGCCTTGGCGGGTGCCTTCTTGGAGCGTGCCTTGACCGGCGCGGCCTTGGCGGGTGCCTTCTTGGCGGGTGCCTTGACCGGCGCGGCCTTGGCGGGTGCCTTCTTGGCGGGTGCCTTGGTCGGGGTCTTCCTGGCGACCGGCTGCTTGGGCTGAGGCTTGGCCGGGGTCCGTTTCGGTGGACTCTTCTTCGTCGCGGTCGTGGCCGGTGCCTTCTTGGCGGGCGCCTTCGTCGAGGTCTTCTTCGCGGGCGCCTTCTTCCCGCCCGTCTTGGTCGCCGCCTGCTTGCCCGGTGATCTGGTTGCGGGCGTCTTGGCGGTCAGGGCGGTCTTCTTCGGGCGGTTCCCCTTGACCTCGGCCGCGACGGTCTCGTCACTCGGCGCTCCGGCGACCTTGGCGAAGCCGGGGAGCGCCAGTTCGATCCCGCGACGGGGCGCATCGACCGCCTGGACCACGAAGGTCCGCGTCTCCCCGCGCGTGAGGACGTCTCGAGCCTTCGAGGGGCGGGGCTCACCCATCGCGCCGATAGGGACATAGCAACGAACGTCGTCGACGACGACGAACGCGCCGTGCGACGAGAACGAGTCGACGACGCCGTGCACTTCGGTGCCGAGCCGGTGGTCGATCACGAACTGCAAGAACGGCGCCGGCTGATTGACGGCTTCCGGTTCGGGCGTCGTCGTGGTCGGCGTTGCGCGGCCCCGGCCCCCGCGCCGGCGCCGGCGGCCCGTCGTGCTGCTCATCGCATCGGCGGTCGCTTCCGCGATGGCGTCGCGTACCTGGTCCTGGTCTCGGGCTTCCTTCTTCGCTCGCTGGGTGGTCTTCCGGCTGATGATCCCGCGGACCGGGCGCCGAAGGGAGAAGATCCAGCCCACGCCGGGGACGGGCTTGCCGCCGATGAGGCGACCGGGCTCGAACAGCCACTCGTACTCGGCGTGGAACTCCTGAAACGAGTCGTTGCTCACGACGGTCGCGTTCGTTCGGTTCGCGATCTGGAGCAGGAACCCGTCGCCGCGACCGACGGCTCCGGCCGGCGGTGAGACGACTTCGCTCGCGATCTCGGCCTTGGAGAATGCGGCGCGCTCGGAGGGGTCGATGCGGTGTTCGAAGCTGGCGTCGACGACGACCGTGACGGTGGTACCCGGGTGTTCGCCGCGGAATGCGTCCACGGCCTCGCGCAGTTGCGCCAGGCTCGGCTCGGTGTTGCCCTCGGTCGCGAGGTTCGAACCGTCGATGACGAAATGGTCGGCCATCACGTGTCGGCTCCGAGCGCGGTCACCGCGAGTTCGCGGAGCAGGCGGTAATCGGCTTTGCCATTGGGGGCACGGTGCATGTCGTCGATCACGACGACGCGTTTCGGGATCTTGTAGCCCGAGAGTCCTCGGGTCTTGCAGTGTTCGCGCAATGTGTCCTCCTCGATGGGGTCGCGCGTCACGACCATGGCCACGACCATTTCCCCGAACCGATCGTTCGGAATGCCGACGACGACGCAGTCGTCGACGGCGGCATGTTGGCGGAGTACCAACTCGACTTCTTCGGGGTAGACCTTCTCACCTCCGGTGTTGACGGTGGCGGAACCTCGACCCAGGAGCTTGATGGTGCCGTCGGGATCGACGGTCGCGTAGTCGCCGGGAATCGAATATCTGGTTCCGTTCACGGTCCGGAAGGTTTTCGCAGTCTTCTCGGGATCACGGTAGTAGCCGAGTGGAATCCGGCCGCCGACGCCGACCATCCCGACCTCGTCGCTGCCCGGCTCCACCTCGCGACCGTCGTCGGTCAGGACCCGCACGCGGTCGTTGACGGCGAAGCGGGCGGGGGCAATCTCGGCGTCGTCGGCGCGCGACGCCGATCTCGACATCAGCCCTTCGGACGCGCCCAAGGAATCCAGCAGCGTGATCGTTGGCAGGTGATCGAGGAGGCCACGCTTCACCTCGGGGCTCCACGTCACGCCGCTCGACGTGATGGCCCGCAGCGAGGCCAATGACCAGCGTGACGAATCGGCATCGAGCACGTCGAGCAACGGGCGGGCGAACGCGTCGCCGACGATGGTGAGGACGGCAACGGCGTTGCGGTCGATCTCGTCCCAGATGCGGACCGGATCGAGCCCCATCTCGTCGATGAGCACCACGGTGCCACCGCCCGAGAGGGTGGAGAGCGTGATGAACAGGCCGGTTCCGTGCATGAGTGGACAACCCGGCAAGGTGGTTCCCGCACGCTTGCCGGCAGTGATGGCCACGAGCGGATCCGGTGGCTCGGTGCCCGGGCGGCCCATCTGCCAGAGCGCGACGTACAGATCGTCGCTCCGCCACATGACCCCCTTGGGCATGCCCGTGGTTCCTCCGGTATAGAGGAAGATGAGATCGTCGCCGTCGGCCTCGTGTTGCGCGGAACACCGCTCGCCGGCCCCGGCGGCGTCGTAGTCCGCGTCCAACTCGATCACGACGGGAGGGGTGCCGGGGAGTTGATCGACGGCGCCGCGGACGGTGGCCGCGAACCGGGCCTCGGTGACGACGGCGCGGGCCTCGGAATCGTCGAGCAGATAGCGGGTCTCTTCGACCCCGTATCGGTAGTTCACATTCACCGGAACCGCGCCGATCTTCAAAGCGGCGTAGAAGGTCTCGAGATATTCGGGGCGGTTCAACAGGTCGATCGCGACCTTGTCGCCCGGTCCGACGCCGGACCGCTGGAAGTACCCCGCCAGGCGCGCGGCTCGATCCTCGAACTCGCCGAAGGTGCGCGATCCCGTTCCGCAGACGATGGCGACCCTCTCGGGCGCCGCCTCGGCGATCGAATCCCACACGCGAACGAAGCTCCAACCGGACATGGCCGCAGGCTACCGGTGCCTCGGCGATCGGCTCGGAGTGGCAGTAGCGTCGGACCGATGACCGAGGACTTCGCCACCCGCACCGCGCCGTGGTCGGCGCGCATCGTTCCCGAGGCCGACCGGCCGCCGAGCTCGGCCCGCGGAGTGCACCACGCGGCGTTCATCTGTTCCGACGTCGGGGCCACGATCGACTTCTACCAAGACCTGCTCGGGTTCCCGCTCGTCGAACTGTTCGAGAATCGGGACTATCCGTCGAGTGCGCACCTCTTCTTCGATCTCGGGGCCGGCAACCTCCTCGCCTTCTTCGATTTCCCGGGCTATGAGCATCCTGAGTTCCACGAGACCCTGGGTGGTGTCCAACACGTCGCGATCTCGATGGCGCCCGACCGGTACGCACTCCTCAAACAGCGGCTGATCGACGACGGGATCGAGTTCCGTGGCCCGGACCTCGGCGTCGAGAACTCCGTGTACCTGCGTGATCCCGATGGCTTGGTCATCGAGATCTGCACTGCGCCCCTGCTCGACACCGCGTTTGACTGACCGCGGACGGACCCGTTGACCGCGCTCAGGGTGCGGTCAGACGCTCGACCCCGAACCGTTTCTCGCGAGCAACCTGCGCGCACGAACCCCTGCGATGGTGAACGCGGCCCTGCGGGCCGGGCCGCTTCGGGCCGCGGCCTCTAGTTTCTCGTCATGGATCTTCGCGAAGCACTGACCACGACGGGGGCGATTCGAGACTTCACCGACGAGCCCGTCGAGGATGCCACGCTCGCTCGAGTGCTCGACGTGGCCCGATTCGCTCCGAGCGGCGGGAACCGTCAAGGTTGGCACGTCATCGTCGTGAAGGACCCGACGATCCGCTCCGTGCTCCGCGACCTGTATCTCACCGGTTGGTACGAGTACCTGGCCCAACGCGCGGCCGGACTCACGCCGTGGTCCCCGTTGGCGGATCGCGCGGCGGAAGCCGCCGCGATTGCGGCTGCACCCACCATCGCCGCGGCGGCCGATCCGCACGGGTTCGCCGAAACGCTCGATCGTGCACCGGTGCTGCTCGCACTGACGGTCGATCTCGACGCGCTGGCCGCGGTGGATCGCGATCTGGATCGATACACGTTCGCCGGTGCCGCGTCGGTGTATCCGTTCGCGTGGAGCTTGTTGCTCGCCGCACGCGAGGAACACCTCGGCGGGGTGATGACCACGATGGCGATCCGCGAGGAAGCGAGCGCGCGCGACGCGCTCGGTCTCTCCGAGCGCGATGCACTCGCCGGGTTGCTCGTGTTGGGCCATCCGGTCAAGACCTTGACCAAGCTCACGCGCGCCCCGGTGTCGTCGTTCACGACGGTCGACCGGCTCGACGGCCCGACATTCGGATGACCGACGGCGGGTGGGATGTCGATGCGACCGAGATCTCACGGTACTGCGGTCACTGGCGTCCGTCCCGTCCGATCGTGGGGCGTGGTCGTTCTGTGCTGCGCACTGCGACGAGGTCGAGGAGGCGACGCCCGCGCTCGACGTGTGAAACTGCGAGACAATGCGCTTTGACCCCGAACCACGAGCGATCACCGAGAGCAACGCCGAGATTCTCGCCGCGCTGGCCGACGTCGACACCCCGCCCCTTCTGGTCGCGGTCGCCTGCCTCACGGGGGACCTGTCGCTCTTGCGCGACGACCTCCGGCCGACGGCATCAGAGTCGTTCGATCCCACGGCCGGGATCGGGCCCGAGCAGGCGACACTGGCGCGCGAGTTGGCCGCGGCGGCGCTCGGCCGGTACCGCGACGCGGGCAACGTCGCCGCACCACCTCCCGGAGTCGAGACGATCCGAGCGATGTTCGAGTTCCTCGCGGGGGCGCCGGTCGAGGATGACTACGCGAGTCTGATGACCGAAGAACTCGCGATCGACGGCATCGACCGTCGAGCACCGGAGTGGACGGTGGCCGACGTTGGTACCGGGCGCGGCTTCCGGGTGGGCATCATCGGTGCGGGCATGTCGGGCATCGTTGCCGCGTACCGACTCGGCCAGGCGGGCGCCGACTACGTGGTCTTCGAGAAGAACGCTGATGTCGGGGGAACCTGGCTGGAGAACCGATACCCCGGGTGCCGGGTCGACGTCCCGAACCATTTCTACAGCTACTCGTTCGCCCAGACGAGCGAATGGCCCCAGCACTATTCGACCCAACCGGTGCTGCTCGACTACTTCCGCGCGTGCGCAGACGAGTTCGGAGTTCGGCCGCACGTCCGGTTCCGGACCGAGGTCGTCGAAGCGGTCTGGTCGGACGACCGCAGTGTGTGGCAGGTGACGGTGCGGGATGGCGCCGGGGTCGTCGAGACCTTCGAGTTCGACGCGCTCGTGAGTTCGGTTGGTCAACTCAACCGCCCGAGGTTTCCCGATATCCCGGGTGTCGACCGGTTCGCGGGGGAGGCATTCCATTCGGCGCGCTGGGACGCCTCGGTCGACCTGGCCGGCAAGCGGGTGGCGATCATCGGTACCGGGGCGAGCGCAGCCCAGTTCATCCCGGCGGTCGCCGAGGTGGCCGGGCATCTCACGGTGTTCCAACGGACCCCGCCGTGGCTCCTCGAGACACCGAACTATCACGACGACCTCCCGACCGGGTTGCGGTGGCTGCTCGATCACGTGCCCGGCTTCGCCCACTGGGATCGGGTGTGGATCTTCTGGCGGTCCCACGAAGTGCTGGTCCCGATGGCCGCCGTCGACGATGCCTGGGAGTCTCCGAACTCCGTGAGTCTGATGAACGACCTCGTCCGCGGCGTCTTCACCGAGTACTTCAAGGCCCAGTTCCCGGACCCCGATCTCTGTGCCAAGGTCGTGCCCGACTATCCGCCGTTCTCGAAACGGTTCGTGCGTGACAACGGCATCTGGGCCCGAACCTTCGCGCGCGACACCGTCGACCTCGATACCGGTTCGATCGGTGAGATCACCGAGCGCGGCATCAGGATGGCCGACGGTGTCGACCACGACTTCGACGTCATCATCTACGGAACCGGCTTCCAAGCCTCGAGTTTTCTCACGCCCATGACGGTGCGGGGTACCGAAGGTCGGGATCTGCACGCCACCTGGAACGGCGAGGCTCGCGCCTACCTGGGGATGACCGTTCCTCACTTTCCGAACCTGTTCCTGATGTACGGCCCGAACACCAACATCGTGATCAATGGCAGCATCATCTACTTCTCCGAACTGGAGGCGCGCTACATCGTCGAGAGTGTGCGGATGTTGTTGGAGCGCGAAATGGCATCGATGGACGTTCGGACCGACGTGCACGACGAGTACAACCGCCGGGTCGATGCGGCCAACGCGCGGATGGCATGGGGCGCCGCGAGTGTGAACACCTGGTACAAGAACGCGTCGGGACGGATCACCCAGAACTGGCCGTTCTCGTTGCTCGAGTTCTGGCAGCGAACCCGAGAGCCCGACCCGGACGACTACGCCCTGCGATAGGTCGGTCGACGACACTCAGCGAGCCACGTACCCTCCGGACATGACTGCCGAACCTCCACGCTGGTTTTCGCTCGAGACCGACACTGTGGCCTCCGGTCCTCCCGCGGGTGGCCCGCGGTTGCTCGTCGGCACGCGGAAAGGCCTGTGGGTACTCGCCACGGACTCCAATCGTCGCGAGTGGTGGTGTTCCGGCCCCGAGTTTCTTGGTCACATCATCCAGCATGCCGTGCTCGATCCACGTGACGGCCAGACCCTGCTGGTGGCGGCGAGTACCGGTCATCTCGGTCCGACCATCTTCCGCTCCACCGACCTCGGGGCGAGTTGGTCGGAGGCGACCAAGCCACCCGCGTTCGTGACGGGTGAGCCGCTTGCCCGG
Source organism: uncultured Acidimicrobiia bacterium (assembly GCA_963765075.1). GTDB lineage: Bacteria > Actinomycetota > Acidimicrobiia > IMCC26256 > JAENVU01 > JAENVU01. The sequence continues at coordinate 647,149 of CAVXVA010000003.1, read as the reverse complement.
AGTCTGCGATCGGTCTTCTGGTTGACGCCGGGCCATTCGTCAGAACCCGGGGTCTGGTACGCGGGCGGGTCCCCGCAAGGCTTGTTCCGTTCGGACGATGCGGGACGGACCTGGGCGCCGGTCTCCGGTTGGAACGACCATCCGCGCTGGATCGAGTGGGCGGAATGGCCCGACGAGAACACGCCGGATGGCTCCTTGTTGCACTCGGTGATCGTCGACCCTCGTGATCCCAACCACCTGTACCTCGGAATGTCGTCCGGTGGCGTCTTCGAGAGTACCGACGGCGGGACCGACTGGGCGGTGCTCAACGGCGGTTGCGCGACTGCGATGCAGCCGGCCGATGAAGATCCGGTGTTCGGCCACGACCCTCACTGCGTCCGCATGCATCCGGCGCAGCCTGATCGCCTCTACCAACAGAACCATTGCGGCATCTATCGGATCGATCGGCCGGAATCGCGTTGGACTCGTATCGGCGCGACGATGCCGACCGAGGTCGGCGATATCGGATTCCCGATCGAGCTTCACCCGCGTGATCCCGACACCGCGTGGGTCTTTCCCATGGACGGAACCGACGTGTGGCCCCGGACGAGCCCCGGCGGTCGGCCGGCGGCGTACGTCACCCGCGACGGCGGCGTGTCGTGGGCTCGGCTCGATGCCGGGCTTCCCGCGCGAGGCTGGCTCACGGTCAAACGGCAGGCCATGACGGTCGACGATCACGATCCCGTCGGTGTGTACTTCGGGACGACGGGGGGAGAGGTCTGGGCCAGCCCCGACGAGGGGTCGACCTGGACGTGCATCATCGGTCACCTCCCCGAGATCTATGCGGTCGAACACGGCGTGGCGGCGGGATGAGGGTACGGATCCCGACCCCGTTGCGGTCTTACACGCACCAGCGTGCCGTCGTCGAGGCAACCGGGGCGACGATCGACGACGTGCTCCGTGACCTGGACCGGCAGTACCCGGGAATGCGGTTCCGGATCGTCGACGAGCAGGATCGGCTCCGCCGGCACATGAAGGTGTTCCTTTCCGACGAGTCGGTGCGCGATCTCTCGGCCCGTGTCGAGGACCACGACGAGGTCACGATTCTGCAGGCGCTCTCCGGCGGTTGATCTCGCCGACGCGGCCCGGCTTCGCGTAGCGTGCGCCCGGCAGATCACGAGGGAGACCAACAGTGAACGAGAGCGGAAGTGACCTGGTCGGGTACGAGGTGCGCGAGGGGGTCGCGTGGGCCCACATTTCGAACGGGAAGGCGAACGCACTGTCGTTCGAGGTGTTGGAAGCGCTCGGAACCTGCCTCACCCTGGCCGAGAACGACGCGGCAGTGGGTGCGCTGTGCATCACCGGTACGCCTGGGTTCCTCACCGGCGGTTTCGATCTCGCGGTCATGAAGTCCGGCGATGCCAAGTCGATGATCACGCTGGTGTCCGATGGTGGTGCCTTGTTCACCCGGATCTTCGCGTCGCCGCTTCCCGTGGTCGTTGCCGCATCGGGTCATGCCGTCGCGGCGGGCGCGTTGTTGCTGCTCGCCGCCGACGAACGGATCGGTGCCGACGGCTCGTTCCAGATCGGGTTGATCGAGACCCAGATCGGCATGGTGCTCCCACGCTGGGCCATCGAGTTCGCCGAGGAGCGTCTGAGCCGTCGTCACTTCCAGGTGGCCACCGTCGGCGCTCGCATGTACCCGCCGTCCGGCGCCCGCGACGCCGGGTTCCTGGACGACGTCGTCGCGCCGGATCAGCTCGAAGCCACCGCACAGGCCGCCGCGGCACTGTGGTCGAAGCTGCCCGCGGCTGCCTACGCCGGCCAGGTCACGCAGATCCGCGGGTCGCGCATTGCCGCACTGGAAGTGGCGATCGCCGCCGATCGCGCGGCGATCGCCTGAGCACCTACGGGGTGACGATGAGTTGGGGCGGCGTCGCCGTCTCGCGGCTGGCGAACTTGACCGAGTCGGTCGCGAGGGTCGACGCACTGAAGGTGTAGGTGCCGTCGGCGCTGAGTTGGCTCGTCACGTCGATGTCGACGTACTGGCCGGCCGTCACCGCTCCGACCGTGATGAACGGCGAGCCGCTGAGGGCCGGCGCGTTCGACCAGTTGATCGTGTTCTCCAGCCACGGAACCGTGACTCGGAACCAGTTGCCTCCGCTCGTGCCGCCGTCGGTGACGAAGAGCCGCAGGACCGCGGAACTCGGCGCACCCGACAAGCCGCTGACGGAGAACTGGTAGTACGGCCGGTACTCGTAGATGCCGCTCGGGCCGAGCAGCTTGTGTTCGGTGTAGGTGCCGTAGTTCTTGGTCGGCGACGAGAGACTGATGTACGCGTCACCCACGATGGTGGCGGTGACGGGTCCCCCGGTAGCGGTGACCTGGACGGTCTTGGTGACCGAGTTCGGGCCGCCGGCGTTCGCGGCAGTCAGCGTCACCGGGTACGCGCCGGGCCCCGTGAACGTGTAGCTGGGGTTCTGGCTGGTGCTGTCGGTCACGGTGTCGTTATCGAAGTCCCATGCCCATGATGTCGGCGTTCCGGTTGACGTGTCGGTGAAGTTCATCGTGAACGGCGGGTTTGCCGCCTTCGCCGACGTGAAGTTCGCGACCGGCGGGGCGGGCGGGCCGGGCGGGTCCACATGCACCGACTGGGTCACCGCGGTCCCTGGGCCGCCGGAGTTGCTCGCCGTGTGGCGGACGAGGAAATCACCCGAAGTAGGGAAGGTATGGATCGGGTTCCGCGCGGTGCTGTCGGTGCTGCCGTTGTTGTCGAAGTCCCATGTCCAGGCGTTGGGTGCGTTCGTCGACGTGTCGGTGAACTGCACGGTCAGGTCGGGACTGGCGACTTGGGTGTTCGAGAAGGACACGACCGGGGGGTTCGCCGCGCCGCAGCAGACATTGAAGACGAACACTGCGTACTTCAACGGATCGCCCGATGACCGACCGTCGTAGCCGTCGAGCACGTAGAACTGATCGTTGATGAGGTCGATGGCGCGAGTGTCCCTCATGCCGAACGGCTGCATGTCGAAGGTCCACCCCGTCACGAGGGACTTGGTGTTCCAGTTGACCCGAGAGACCTTGACCGACGATCGCGCCACGAACAGGTCGTTGCCGTCCGTCGAGAAGCTCATGCCGTAGATGCCGGACAGTCCCGACACGCTGAAGGTGGAACCGGAGACGTTGCTGGCGAAGTCGTAGGTGCGGAGGTTCGATCCGACGCCGACATAGAGCTTGTGGTCGCCGGGGTGCCAGGCGGCGGCGGTGTAGTCCGCCCCCGAGGGGAGGGCCTGCCACGCCTCGGGGTGGAACGTGCCGTCGTTGCCGCGCTTCAGGCGATAGGCCGTGGGCAGTACCGAACCCGAACAGCACTTCCCGTTGAACGCGTACAGCGTGTCGTTGGTTTGGTCGTACGCCAGTGCCTCGAGGTCGGCGTCGCGATTCGACCCGGCCGTGGCACCGCTGCCGGTTCCCGTGCTGCTGCTGTACTGCTTGGTCGCCTGCCACGTGCTGGATTGGATGCTCGATTTGAGTGCGCCGGTGTACGGGTTGATCTCCCACGCCGCTCGACCGTTGTCCTCGGTGAGCCAGAGCGAGTCGGTGCCGCCGATGTTGGGGTGGGCGGGGTCGTTCGGCACCAGCGTGGACCCTTCCGCGTCGCGCATGGACGACGAGGTCCCGGTGAACGGAGTCGTTCGAATCGTGCGGGCGAGCGACAGGGTGGGTGACGACGTGTTGGGCAGTGCGCTCGCGGGCGTCGAGGCGACGAGCGGGAAGGCCGCCGTCGCCAAGAGTGTGACCGCTCCGACTCGCGTCGCGATCGACAACCGGTGTGCGCGTGACATGTCGTTCCCTCCCGTGCAGCCGCCCGACCGCATCCCCCCGAGAATGGCACGAATCGGGATACCGGACAAGGACCGCCATTTGCCGGATTGCGGGAGTGACCCGGGCGACTTACCCTTCCCGGCTGATGTCGCATCTTTCCCGCCACCGAGTCGCCAAGCTGTCGCTGGTCGTGGTCCTCGCGGTGGTGGCGACGGCGTGCGTGCCCCGCCCGGTCTTCGAGGCTCCGGTCGGGCCCCGGGCCGAACTCGGCCACGTGGGCCGGTGGTTCACCGACCACTACGGCCGGGTCGTGACGCTCCACGGGGTGAACTACGTGAAGAAGTTCCCACCCATTTCGCCCGCCGCGGCGGGCTTTGGCGAAGACGATGCCCGGTTCCTCCGCGACGAGGGATTCAACGCCGTCCGGCTCGGCGTGGTGTTCGGGTCGGTGATGCCCGAGCCCGGAGTCATCGATCAGGCCTACGTCGATTCGATCGCCGAGACGATCCGGGTGCTCGCCCACGAGGGGATCTTCACCCTCGTCGATTTCCATCAGGACGGGTACGGGCCGGCGACCCATGGCAACGGATTCCCCGAATGGGCCACCCTGACCGACGGACTCCCGAACCCGCCGGACCCGTTCCCCAGCTACTACTTCACGAACCCCGCCTTGGCCCGGGCCTTCGACAACTTCTGGGCGAATCGGCCCGGTCCCGATGGCGTGCCGTTGCAAACCCACTACGCCACCGCAGTGCGCGCGGTCGCGACAGCCGTCGCCGGCGAGGACTACGTCCTCGGCTACGACCTCATGAACGAACCGTGGCCCGGAGCCGATTGGACCGCGTGCCTCACGGGGTGTCCCGATCTCGAGGCGTCACTCATCGCTCCGTTCGCGCAACGAATGAGCGCGGCGATCGCCTCCGTCGATCGGGAACACCTTGTGTTCACCGAGCCGTTCGTGTTGTTCAACTTCGGCCTGGCCGACACCTCGGTCTCCGGGTTCGGTGCGCCGCGCAGCGGGCTCTCCTACCACGTGTATGCCACCGCGCCGGCTGACGACGAAGCCGTCATGGATCGGGCAATCGCCGCGTCGGCGCGAGGCGATGCCCTGTTGAGCACGGAGTTCGGCGCGACGAACGACACCGCAACCTGGCAGCGGCTCACGGGTGCGTTCGACCGGCGAATGCTGTCGTGGATGATGTGGGCGTACGACGAGAACGTCGTCGCGCACGTCGACCAGGCACCGACCGGTGCGAACCTGCGCGAGTCGACCTTGGCCGGGATCGTGCGGCCCTACGCCATGGCGACCAACGGCACCCCGAGTAGTTCCGAGTTCGACCCGGCCACGGGTGAGTACGACTTCGTGTACTCCACGCGTCGCCCCGATGGCGCGCCGGCGGACCCGAAGTACCGGACCAGCTTCGTGATGCCCCATCGCGTGTATCCCGAGGGCTACACCGCGACCGTCGACGGTGCGACGGTGCGGTCGTGCTCGACCACTCTGGTGATGAAGAACGATCCGGCCGCATCGTCGGTGCACGTGCACGTGACGCGCGGCGGGCCGTGCGCGAAGCCGAAGGCGCCCTGACCCGACGTCAGTCAGTGAACGCGGCCGCGCGCGGCCGCCACCCCGTCGGCGGCGTCGGACCAGTAGCCGTACGTCCCGTGATCCCGGAGTTCACGGGCCGCGCGCTCGACCGCGGCGTACGCAGTCCACGCGAAGGATCCGCCGACGCTGATGCGCTTCACGCCGATCTCGCGCAGCGTTGCGACGGGAACCGTGCTGCCCCGGGGCAGGACATTCACCGGTCGGTCCACCGACGCGACGAGGGTGCGGATGTCCTTCTCATCGTTGACGCCGGGCGCGAAGAGCACGTCGGCACCCGCGGCTTGGAACGCTTGGAGCCGAGCGATCGTGTCGCCCAGGTCGGGTCGACCGTGGAGGAAGTTCTCGGCCCGAGCCGTCAGGACGAGCCGAAGCGGACCGGCGTGCGCGGCGTCGGCAGCCGCGCGTACTCGGTCGACGGCCAGACCAACGGGGTGGATTCGATCGTTCGCTCGGTCGTAGTCCTCGACGGAGCACCCGGCGATGCCCGTGGTGCTCACCAATCGGATGGTGTCGCCGACTCCGCTCGGGGCCTCGGCGTAGCAGTCCTCCAGATCTGCGCTGATGGGGACTGACACCGCACCGCTCAGCGCCCGGCAGTGGTCGATCACTTCGTCGCGTCGGGCCCGACCGTCGAGCCGGCCGAGGGTGGCCGCAAAACCGGAACTCGTGGTGGCGATGGCGCGGAAGCCGAGCGAGACGAGCAACCGCGCCGAACCGATGTCCCACGCATTGGGCATCAGCAGCGGCGGGTCGGCGTGATGGAGCGGCGAGGAACTCGTCGTATCGATCGGCCGTCATGGGATCAGGATATGGGAGCATCACCCCGTGGGATGGTTGGAATGGCAATGGGCGGTCGGCATCGCGACCGGCGCGTTGATCGTCGGAATCGCGTGGCGAGGTTCCGAACTCTCCTGGCAACGAACGGTCGCCGCGTTCGCCCGTGAGCTGGCCCTGGTCCTGAGCCTGTACACGATCTGGATCCTGGCCGGCCGACTCTCGGTGGCGCGCGTCGACGAGGGGCTTCGCAACGGACGGTGGGTGTTGAGCCTCCAAGAGTCCTGGTACTTGCCGAGCGAGACGGGACTGCAGAACTGGATCATCGAACGCCCATGGGTCGCGCGTTTCACGAACGGGTATTACGCGATCGTGCACGTCCCCGCGATGATGATCACGCTGATCTGGCTGTACCTCTCCCACCGCGACAAGTACTCGCGGTGGCGCACGGCGCTGGCGCTCACGACGTTCTTTTGTCTCTGCATCCAGTTCTGGCCGGTGGCGCCGCCGAGGATGTACCCGGAGTTCGGATTCGTCGACGTGGCCCGGCTGTTCGATCAGTCCGTGTACGGCCCGATCGGCCAAGGCATCTCCGATCAGATCTCGGCGATGCCGTCGGTGCATATCGCCTGGGCCGTCTGGGTCGGCGCCGCGGTTGTTCAGGCCGGCGTGAGTCGCTGGCGGTGGCTGATTCTGCTCCACCCGGCGGCGACCTTCTTCGCCGTGAGCGCGACCGCGAATCACTGGTGGATGGACGGCATCGTCGCGTCGGCGTTGCTCGCGTTGTCGATCCTCATCGAGCGGACCGTGACCAGAGCGTTCCCCGGGCGGGGTCAGTCGAGTTTCGACACCCCGGCGTTGGTGGCCAGCGACTCGGCACCGGCGGCGAAGGTACCGCTCGAGGCCGACCTTCCCATCAGCACGTCGAGCGGATCTCGCAGGTCGTCGACGTATCCGAGCGCATACGCGCCCAGGCTGTAGCCGAGGAGCCGCTGCAACCGCTCCGGGAGCTCGCGCGCGATCTCCGGCGGCACGGTGAGGAACTGGTTCTCCTCTTGGCGGAGCCAGCCCACGCTGTAGGTGATGTTCACCCCGACTCGATCGCCGTCGGCCGTGTTGGGACCACCGCCGTGGTACAGGCCGCCGACGTAGAGCAGCACTGAACCCCGCTCCATCTCGGCCGGCTCGGTGTCGGCGATGGTGAGGCGCCGCTTGTCCTCGGTGAGGTGGCTGCCCGGGACGACCCGTGTCGCGCCATTGGCCGCGGTGAAGTCGGTCGCCGCCCAGATCGTGTTGCACTGCACCTGGTACTCGTTCGGGAACTCGAAGAAGTCGAACGCCCACTGATCGCGATGGATGGTCTGGACCGGTCCGCCGGGTTCGATACGGATCAGTTGGGTCAGATGGAGCTGGTAGTTGTTGACGTGCGCCAGCACCCGATCGACCGTGCCGAGCACGAGCGCGTCGGTGATGAGTGCGCGTGCCGATTCTGAGCGCGCCACCAACCCGCCGGTGCGACGGGTGCGGGGACCCGCGAACTCGTCGGTGCCGTACGGAGTGGCCGCCACGAACGGCGCCATCTCCGCGTCGATCCGGTCGAGGAGTTCCGGCGACGCGAGACGGTCGATGACCACGCACCCATCAGTCGCGATCACCGCGGCGACGGCGTCGGGCGACGCGGTGGCGGGCAGGTGTCGAACGGTCATGGGTTGACGGTACGGTCGAGGAGCCGACGCGCGGTGCCGCCGAGGAACTGGGCCATCGCGTCCTCGTCGAGGGGCAGGGCTTGGGCTTCGGTCAGCGACCGGCGCATCGGGAACCACGGTTCGTCCGAGCCCCACAGCACCCGACCGCGGTAGGTGCGGCTGTTCATGAACTCCACCAGCCCCGGGTCCATGTACCTGGGCGCGTAGGCCGTGCACGACAGGTAGAGGTTCGGCCACTTCCGCATGTAGTTCATGAGCAGCTCTTCGTACGGGTGGCCCATGTGGGCCCCGATCACGACGAGATCGGGGAAGTCGATCAGGACATCTTCGAGGAGTTCGGGGTGCTGCACTCGGGAGCGAACTCGCGGACCGGGGATACCGACGTTGATTCCCATCGGAATGCCCAGTTCCTCGCAGACCGACATCGCGGGGTAGTGGCGCGGGTCGGTGATGGGCACCTGGTTGGCCAACGGCATGATGCGCACCATCGAGAACCGGGGGTGCTCGGCCAGGGTGCGGATCCGGCGCGTCGTCCGGGTCGGCCGCTCCGGCGCCGTGAGTCCGGCGGCAACGAGGAACCGGCCCGGGTATTGGTCCGCGACCTCGAGTGCTTGGTCGGCGGTGCGGTCCATGCCGGTGCACAGCACGCCCGTCGTGACGCCGAGTTCATCCATGAGTGCGATCATCGAATCGGTGCCGATGCCGTCGGTGGAACTCGATCCGAGGTATCCCGGGATGTTGGCGAACTGTTCCTGTCCGAGGAACTCCTTCGCCCCTTCGTCGGTCACCAGGTTGACCCAGATGTCGACGATGTCGGTGGTGGCGGGCATGGGGTGATCCTCCTCGGTTCACGCCGCGCGGTGACGCGTTCGCCGCGGGAGCGAGCTGACGCTAGCGTCAGGTTTCGCGGCCCGGCAATGATGTGGGTCGGCGAAGCCTCACCCCCAGGAGGAACTCATGAGCACGGCGACCGACGAGCGGTACACGATCATCTCGGCCGACTGCCACGCGGGTGGTAGTCATCAGCAGTACCGCGAGTACCTCTCGGCCGAATGGCAGGACGAGTTCGACGCGTGGCGCGGTGAGTACTCGAACCCGTTCCGGGACCTCCAGGACGACGGTCGGGCGCGCAACTGGGACGACGAGCGGCGCATCTCGGACCTGGAGAAGGACGGCCAGGTCGCCGAGGTCACGTTTCCGAACACGGTTCCGCCCTTCTTCCCGACCGGTGTCGTGATTGCTCGGGCCCCTCAGGATGCCGAGGACTATCGCCGACGGTGGGAAGGCTTGCGGGCGCACAATCGGTGGTTGGCCGATTTCTGTGGTCGCTTCCCCGAGCGGCGGGCCGGGATCGGGCAGATCTTTCTCGACGACGTCGATGAAGCCATCAAGGAAGTCGAGTGGATCCACGACCACGGCCTGCGCGGCGGGGTGTTGATCCCCGGTATCCCCGACGACGCGCACATGCCGCCGTATTACTCGGATCATTACGACCGGCTGTGGGCCGTGTGTGAAGAGCGCGGCGTCGTGATCAACCACCACACGACCGGCACGGGCCTTCCCGACTACGGCAAGTACCCGAGTTCGACGATCCAGTGGATGATCGAGACGTCGTGGTACGCGCACCGACCGCTGTGGCAGATCCTCATGAGCGGAACCTTCGAGCGATTCCCGAATCTCAAGCTCGTCCTCACCGAGCAAGGAGTCGACTGGGTGCCGGGCATGCTGATGCAGCTGGATGCCTTCCACATGCAGATGCAGAGCGGGCGCATCGGTGAGATGAACCTGAAGAACGATGCAGTGCTGCCACTCACACCGACGCAGTACTTCGAGCGCAACGTGTGGGTCGGCGTCAGTTTCCCCGGGGTGCGCGAGACGAAGGCGTTGCGCAAGCTGGGTCTCCACAAGGTCATGTGGGGATCGGACTACCCGCACAACGAAGGGACCTCGCCGTACTCACACGAAAGTTTGCGCCGGACTTTCCACGACTGGTCGCCGGAGGATCTCCGCCAGGTGCTCTCGGGCACTGCGGCCGAGGTGTACGGATTCGATCTGGCGGTGCTCGATCCGATCGCAGCCAACGGTGTCGGCCCCACCGTCGGCGAGGTGGCGACGCCGCTCGATGAGATCCCCAAGAACGCGTTCAGTCCCGCGTTCTATCGGTAGCGGTCCGGTCGATCCGGCGGGTCGACGCCCTCGCCGATGAACCGCCGGGTCACGAACGGAGACGTCGTCGCCCGCAACAGCGCCGAATAGTCGACCCCGAACCGGATTTCGGTGCCGACGACCGGCACCGGCCCGTGGGCTTCCAGAACGAGGTGGTCGCTGCTCGCGCCGAGCACCGTAAGACCGGGTGGTGGAGCCAGCCCGGCGGGATCGACGTCTTGGCGGCCGATCGCCACGATGACCCGCGCGCCGGGGCCGCACTCCGGCACCGGCCGCCCGGCCGCCCCGAAGGCCGTCTCGCCGATCTGGCCCCACGGTTGGTTCGGTTTCGTCTTGGCCTCGATGACCTCGCCCACCAGCGTGATGGCATCGGTCTCGAGTCCGATGATCGCCGAACGGTCGAGCGGGTCGAGGCCGAGGAGCAGTGACTCCCCGAGGCGGAGATTGTTGACCCGCCCGACGTGCCGGGTGGTGCCGGCCCAGTGCAGATTCGCGGAATTGCCGCCGGAGACGATGGGCAGCGTGACTCCGAGCGCCGCTTCGATGGTGGTCGCGAGTGCGCCGAGTTCCGCCATGGCGTCGTCGTCCGGGGTGCTTCCGCTCTGACACGCCTGGTTGGCACCGAGCCCGACCATCTGCAGTGCGGGCAGCCGTGACGCGTGCGCCGCGACCTCGGGCAGGTCGGCCGGCATGATCCCTTCGCGCAGGTCACCGAGTTCGACCATGAGGACGACCCGATGCACCCGACCGGCCCGCACGGCCGCATCGGAGAGCCGATCCAGCACCTCGGCTTCGGTGTTGAGGCTGATGTCGGCGTGGGCCACGACCCGGTCACACTGGCTGAGCATGGGTGATCGAATGAGCACCATCGGGGCGTCGATGCCCGCGGCTCGCATGCGTTCGATGTTCTCGATCCGGGAGTCCCCGAGCGCGGTGACACCCCCGGCCAGGAACGCGCGAGCGACGGGAACGGATCCGAGGGTCGCCTTGGTGACCGCCGTGACCGAGATCCCGGATCGAGCGAGCCGGGAGACGAGCGTCGCGGCGTTGTGGCGGAGGTGATCGAGGTTGATCTCCAACCTCGGTGCGCTCACGGTGTCGGTGCGGTGAGCCGCTCGCGCAGCGCGGGAAATGCCTCGGTGACCATGGCCACCAGGCGATCCGGCGACCTCGTCAACGCGTCGGTGGCCGGAATGCCCAGGTCGGCTTCGTAACGGTCGATGGCGATGGTCACGTCGGCATCGGTCATGTGCTCGTGGTTGATGGTCAGCCCGATCACCTTCGTGGCCGCGAAGGTCTCGATGAGGTTGATCTCGCTCGGTGGCGTCGGCATGGCCACGGCGGGAAAGTCGCCCAGGACCTCACGAGCGGGCGCGTGCTGCAGGATGACCGCCTGGGGCTGCGCGCCCCGAAGGATGAAGCTCGACGTCAGGTAGGCGGGGTGACTCAGTGCGCCCTGCCCCTCGACGATGATCACGTCGGGGTGCTCGGCGTCGAAGGCTTCGACGATCGCCCGCTCCATCTCGCCCGAACAGAACTGGCACGGGATCGCGTCGAGCGCCACGCCGTAGCGGGCACCTTGGATCAGGCCGGTCTGGCCGGTCCCGACCAACAACGCCTTGATCCCGCGGTCGTTCAATGCCTGGGTCAGGATCGTCGCGGTCGTGCGTTTCCCGATGGCCCCATCGGTGCCGAGCACCGCAATGCGCGGACAGGTGACCGACGCGATGCGGCCGCTGAACATTTGCAGGTCCTTCTTGTCGCGCGGCCGGCGGACGTCGAGGATCTCGACGTCGTGGAGCACGGCGGCGGCGGCGAATTCCGGATCGTCGTTGAGGAACTCGTGGAGCCCGTTGACGACGTTCATGCCGCGGGCGATCGCGTCGAGGACCACGTCGCGCTCAACGGGCGAGAGGACGCCGCTCGACGGGGCCATTCCGAAGATGAAGAAGTCGGGGACGTATCCCAGTGCATCGATCGCTGCGCCGACCGTGGCATGAATCGGGATGCCGTTCGCCTGCTCGCCGAGGGCGACTCCGGCGTCGGCACCTGCCTGGGTGCTGTCGATGATGGAACGGATGGCGTATTTCTCCGAGTGGCGCACGAGGCCGTTGGCGGTCTTGCCGTCCATAGCCCCGAAGTTGGCTTCGCAGTACACGATGGCAGTTGCGGTCGTGGTTCGTGGCCGGGTCGGATGCTCCGCGTGGTCGGCGTCGACGGTGTGAGCGCGCGCGGGGAAAGGGAGGGTGGCGGAACTGGCAGACATCGAACTCCTCGAGATGGGCTCAGAGGAGGCGACCAGAGGGTCGGGGCAGTGCCCGGGCCAGAAGCGGTCCCCGCTAAGTCGGGGTGACTCCCTCAGGGTACACCAGAACCCGTGTTCGATGGCCCGCGGGCTCGGCTCCGTGGCATTGCCGGCCCGAATCATTGGCTGAACGGCGTGGAATTGTCTCGGCTGACCCACGGTTGGGTCCCGATCCTGTCAAGGTGTGGGGATCAGATCGGTGCCGACGGCGCCGGTGGCACGGGAGTGTGATGGACCGGATCGTCGACCTGGTGGAGCGCAGCGCGGCCTGGGGCCGTCGGTGCGCGCACCACGCGTGGGTCGTTGCGCGCGACCCACTGCGGATCCTCCCGCTGATGGCCGTGGTCGCGCTCCTCGTGATCGGAGTTCCGTACACGATGACCGGCGTGTCGCGGGTCGCTCGTTCCACGATGGCGTGGCGGTCGGCATCCTCGACGCACTGGCACCACACGGATGGGACCGTCATCGGCGTACGCGCCACGGGGAACCTCGAAGCCAGGGTGCGGTTCATCGACCGCGGCGGTCGGGTCCACGTCGCGACGACCTCGGTGATCGACCAGTCCAAGTGGGTGACTCGCCGGGTCCCGATTCGGTTCGATCGGCAGGATCCGGCTCGCATCGAACTGATCGGCTACGGGTCGACGGGGACCTTCCGGTCGCTCCTCATCGCGGGTGCCCCACTCGGCGTCGGGATCGGCGCGTTGATCCTGGCCGTGGGGCTCTGGAAGCGTCGTCGCCTGATCGCGGTGAGCGCCACGCCGATGGCGGTGCTCCGTCGTCCGTTGGCTGCCGCCGCGGTTGCGCTGCTGGCCGGGATCAGCGCGTGGACCGTCGGCACGGTCCTGGAGCGCGGGTGGTCGGCGATCGTGTCGTCGTCGGGCCATCTGCGCCTCACAGGTGTTCGGCGATCTCCTCGGCGTGTTGGTCCCGCTGGTCGCGTTCGCGGCCGGCGCGCTCCTCACCGCGTGGTTGGCTCGACATCGTCATCACGAGGACCATCGGGGCATGTTGTCGAGCGCGCATCGGCTCATCGACCGGGCTGCGGGCTACGTGCCGTCGCCGGAGGAGCTGGGGCCCGAGCGCACCACGAACCGAAGGAACGGATCGCGCCGAGGATGTCTCGGTGGGGCAGTAGGGCGCTACCCGCAGCTGCTGGTGGTCACGGCACCGGGGTCGCACTCTTCCCAGTTCTCGATGTCGAGGGTTGCGTTGCCGAAGCCGACGATCTGATCGAGCCGGGCGTCGTACGCGACATTCATGTTGTTCTTGATCTGGATGTTGTTGGCGTACACCGCGCCGTGGAACTCGGCGTTGTTCTTGAAGGCGACCGGCCCGTTGGGTGCGTAGATCAGCACCGCGGTGTTGTCGTCGCCGGACAAGCTGCTCGGAGTCCATGACGAAGTTGTTCTTGAACCCGACCGCGCAGTCGGCCGGGTTCCCGCCGGTCGTGGTGCAGCCCGAGGCCGGTGCCGCGTACCACGAGGCGAGGACGACGACCTTGTCGGTGGAGCCGCTTGCGCTCCATCCCGCCGGTCGTCATGTCGATCGGCGAGTCGGTGGCGATCACCGTGAGGTCACCCGTCACCGTCGTGCCGTCGAGGGAGACGGGATACGCCGATCCACCACCGGTGATGTAGAAGGTTCCGGAGAGGTTGTTCTTGTTGGCGGCGATGTAGGTGTTGAACGCCGCGTAGTCGGCCGGGAACGTGTAGGTATGCAGGGTGGCGGCCGGGTAGTTCGCCGCGTTGAAGGTGTAGGTGGGGATCGTCTTGGTCGCGGGCGCGGCGGTGCACGTGTTCGGCAGCGTGGTGCCGGTCACGGTCGAGGTGATCGTGCCCCACGCGGTTGCCGCGCCGCTGACCGTCCCACTCGTGCCGATCTTGTACTTCGTATTGCTGGGATCGTCGGCACAGTCGGGAGTCGACGACGATGCCTTGGCGTTGCCGAGGACCCGTGCACCACCGCTCATGCTGATGCCGTAGTCGCTCGGGTCGTAGCCGCCGGACCAGGCGTCGCCGGCGATGGTGGAGTTGTTGCCCATCGAGATGTAGGAGGTGGCGGCGGCGACGTTGCCGCTGCCCCCGGTCCCGCCCGACGGGCAACTCGGATCGGTCGATGGCGAGCACGGAGTCGCCGTTGTAGACCTCGACGTAGGTGTTGGCCCAGATGTCGCCGCACACGGTGTTGTTGTTCTTGGTCGTGACGTCCGAGAGTGAGAACAGTGCGTACCTGAACGAGATCGGTGGCGCCATCGTGACCCGGAGCCGGCGGCTCGATTGCGTGGTCGACGCGGCCCCGACGCTGCCGACGACATCGACCTGATAGCGGTTCCGGGTCAGGGCGGTGATCCGGTACTGGTACGTCCCTTCTTCGGTCGTACCGGTCTGCGTGCCCGATGGAACGACGCCGCTGCTGTTCTGGAGGTACGCGATGGCCTGGTGGACCCCCGACTCCGCAACGTGAAGTGACTGGCCCCACGACCGGTTCCTGGCCGAACTGGTCTGGTTGTGGAACGACACGTACATCATCGTGGTGACGAACATCGTGCCGACGAAGCCCACCATGATCGCGGTGACGAGGGCCACCCCCCGTTCGTCGCGAGTGCGGAAGGAGTCGATTCATCACGAGCTCGTTTCTGCGGTCGTGCGGTTGCGGAGGTTGATCTGGGAATCCAGGACCAGCGTGGTGTTCGGTCGTCGGGCCGGATTGACCTCGAGGCTGATCGACACCCATTGGATTCCGGTGCTCCTCGTCGGCCTGGGTGTAGGTGAAGATCGACGTGGTCGCGAGGTTCCGGAACAACGTTGCGGTGCCTCCGGCTGCCGTGGTCTTGGTGAGCGTTGTGCCGCTCGCGGTGTAGACGATCGGCACGCTGACCCCATTGATGTAGCTCGAGAAACTCACGGTGCTGGGGGTCGATGTCGCGCTGATGGTGGTCGCCTGGCGGAGCTCCTTCGTCATCTTGTTCAGCACATTGCGCATTTCGTCGAGCGACTTCGTGCGGTCCGCCTGGTAGGCCTGGGATGCCGACGCGTTGTCGAGCACGCTGAAGATCGTGAGCAGGATGACGAGCAGCAATGCTGATGCCATCGTGAGCTCGATGATCGTCGTGCCGGCTTCACCGGCGCGACCCTCAGGAGCACTGGTTTTTGGCAAGGGAGATCGTCGACGAGGCATTGGATTCGTTTCCGGCAGAGTCGTAGGCGGTGACGTAGTAGCGGACCGAGGTCAGTGATCTTGCTGTTGGTGTTGGTGGCCGAGAGCGCGGCGGTGTTGGGAGCAGCACCCAGGTCACGCCGTCGGTGCTGCGGTAGATGTGGTACCCGACGAGGTAGGTGTCGGTGGCGGCCGCCCATGAGAGGTTCACGGTCCGGGTACTGACCCCGAACACGAGACGGTGCGGGCGAAACTTCCCGGGGTCGTGGGCTTGATGGTGTCGAGCACGATGGTCTGCGGAGTCAGGGACCAGGGGTGCCGGAGGACCCGTTCCGCGCCCGGCCGGAGATCGTCTTGGTGCCGTCGCCGCCGGTCAAGGTCCACGCAAACGTCGGACTGGTTGCCGAGTAGGTGACATCGGGACCCCATGTCGTGCCACCGTCGTTGGAGAAGTTGGCGAGGATCGAACCGCCGCAACCCGACAACGCCATGGTGATCGTCACCGTCGTGCTGGCCGAGTACCCGGTCGACGCGCCGCTGCTGCCCGCGATCGAGAAGCTGCCGCAGCTCCTGGCCGTCGTCGTGGTGGTGGTCGAGACCGTCGGCCGTGGTCGTCGTCGTGCTGCTGGTCGTCGTGGTGCCGCTGCCAGAACCCAGTGAGACGGTGCCGTTGGTCAACACCACCGACTCCC
This sequence comes from uncultured Acidimicrobiia bacterium, assembly GCA_963765075.1. Classification (GTDB taxonomy): domain Bacteria; phylum Actinomycetota; class Acidimicrobiia; order IMCC26256; family JAENVU01; genus JAENVU01. The sequence goes on along the minus strand of CAVXVA010000003.1, from coordinate 630,937 downwards.
GCAGGATCTTCGTTGCCACCGACGGTCGGGATGGTGTGGTACTTCACCACCACGCTCAGGCGTTTGAGGTTCTCGGTCCCGGCGATGGCGGGATCGTCGACCCAGGTGACGTACTGGTAGATGTCGACGACGGTGGTTCCGATCGTGACCGGGGATTCGATGTGCTGGACCCCGCTGCCGCCGACGATCAGTTCCTCGTTCTGACCCTAGCCGGTCACGTCGTAGTTCACGCCGTTGGCGCTGACCCAATAGTCGGGGTCGTCGGGATCGGTGGAGTGGACGGGTTGCACGTCGAGGGCCATGTCGGCGTAGTCGACGTCGCGGAGTTCTTCGAGCCGCTTGTTCGCGGCGGATTCGGCGACCTGGCGAGCGCGCGCGAGCGCGACCGACTTGTAGTTCACGCCGATGGAGAGGGCGAGCCCGCTCATGATGATGGCGATGATGGAGATCGCCACCATCAGCTCGACCATGGTCAGGCCCGCCTCGGAACCGGTCAACGCCCGCGACGCGGCGCGGGCGGTCACGGTTCGGAGCCGCCTCCGACGGAGGCGCGGAGTACGCACGATGCTGGGAGCCTGGGTGTCCAACGAGCCGATCCCTTGGTGGGTCTGGATGTTCGTTGGATATCGGCGGCGAAATCCGTTTCCCTGAGGGCCAAATGACCTATCTCGGCGGAATCGCCCGGCGTCGTTACCCCGCCGCGCCCAGCCCGGCGCGGCGTCCGAAGAAGCTGCCGTCGCCGAGCGAGATGCCGCTGACGTATCCGCCCGCCGCGATGCCGGCCGTGGTGCGACCCGCGGCGAAGAGACCGGGAATCGGGCTCTCGGTTTCGTCGAGGACCGCGCTGTCGGCGTCGGTGGCGAGTCCGCCGAGCGTGAACGGCGCGTAGATGGCATCGCGATCGACCCGAAGATCTACCGCGCCCAGCGGCGCGGTGAGCGGGGTCAGGAACTCGGGTTGTTTGTGCCAGACCGGATCGGACCCGTTCGCCGCGTGCCGGTTGTACTCGGTGATCGTACGGGCGAGGGCGGCCTCGGGAAGGCCGATGTCCCGTGCGAGTTCCTCGGGGGTCTCGGCTGCCCACTGGAGGCGCATCCCCACGAAGTTGACCTCGAAGATCTCCTCGCTGACGATCATGTAGACCTCGCCGCCCTGTTCGAGGAGGGCGCGCATCCCGATGCGACCGGTGTAGGTGTCTTCGTTCACGAATCGTTCGCCCCGTGCGTTGACCAGGAGGGCGCGGGCGAGTCGGTGCGGCGGACCGATCGGGAGCGCGCATTCGACTGCGTCCATGTTGCGCAGCGCTGCGCCTACACCCTGGCCGAGGCGGATCGCCCGCCCGTCGTCGTTGGCCTGGCCGACGCGCCAGGCGATGTTCGGGCGCAACGCAGGCGGGCAGTAGCGCTCGAGCATCGACTCGTTGAAGACGAACCCGCCGGCCGCGAGCACGACGCCCCGGCGGGCGCGCACGACCCGGCGCACACCGTCGACCATGGCGGCCACGCCGACGACGGCGCCGTCGCGATCGGTAACGAGTTGTTCGACCCGAGCGTCGTTGAGGGTCGTTGCGGCGGTGCGCGCACGCGCGGTCCCGAGGCATTCCATCAGGAAGCCACCCGCGGTGTCGGGGAACTGGGGGTGATGGCCGCGTGGCACGGGGTCGGCGATGTCGATGAAGGGCCACGAGTCTTCGCCGCCCGAGAAGATCAGACCGGAGTCGTCGAAGGGCTCGCGGTTGGGTTCATGGAAGAACTGGGCCTTGAAGGGCACCCCGTGTTCGGTGAGCCAGTGGTAGTGCCCCACCGACTCGGCGCAGTACGCGTGGACCTTCGCGGCGTCGGCCCGCGGGCCACACGCCGCGAGGAGGAACCGCTCCATGTTCTCGGGGGTGTCGTGGTACCCACATGCTTCCTGGATCGGCGTGCCGCCGCCGAGGTAGATCAACCCGCCGGAGAGCGCCGAGGTCCCGCCCGGCACCATCGCTCGTTCGAGCGCCAGCACCGACGCGCCCGTCTCGGCGGCGGTGATGGTCGCGCAGGTGCCCGCGATGCCGAGGCCCACGACGACGACGTCGACCGTCTCGTCGAACCTGGCGTGCTCGGCGACGAGGGGTTCGATGGGGTCGATGTCGGAGGTGACCGTCATGAATCAGAACTTGGTCGTGATCGTGTCGGCGAACTTCGCGAGCGAGTCGACCTGGACGCCCAGGTCGTTGGGGTCGCCGCCGAAGAAGTACCACGGCACTGCCTGAATCTCGGTGACGCCCGCATCGGCGAGGCGGTGGTACCCGTCGAGATCGAAGGCATCGGTCGCCAATGCGTTGATCTCGAACGGCAGATGCTCGCGGCCGTACTCGGCGCGGTAGGTGCGCAGCGCCTCGATCGCACCGACGATCTCGGCCGTGGTGTTCTGCACCGAGATCCAACCGTCGGCCAGGCGGGCCGCCCGCCGGAACCCCGGTTCCGACAGGCCGCCGACATAGATCGGCACCGGTTGGTCGGGTGCGGGCGACATCATGAGCCGGTCGAAGTCGTAATGGTTCCCGTGGTACTCCACCCACTCGGGTCCGTTCCCCGCGCATACGAGTTTGAGGATCTCGATCATCTCGTCGGCGCGCTTGCCCCGGGTCTTCATCTCGGTGTGGGTCCAGGTGAACTCTTCGGGGATCCACGAGAGGCCGACGCCGAGCCCCAGGCGGTTGTTGGAGAGGACCGCCATCGACGAGAGCTGTTTGGCCACCAGCAACGGGTCGCGGATCGGGAGCTTGACCACGTTGGTGAGGAATCGGATCCGTTCGGTCACGGCGATCATCGCGCTGATGGCCACGAACGGGTCGACGAACGGCGTCTCCGGGCTCCAGAACCGCCCGCCGTCGTGTGAATAGGGGTAGTCGGCCGAGACCGACTCGGGGAAGAACACCGAATCCGGCACGGTGATCGAGTCGAACCCGGCGGCCTCGGCGGCGAGCGCCATGGGCACGAGGTGGTCGGCGGGGAACATGGGGAACGCGACGGTCCAACGCATGAGCGGTCTCTTTTCGTGCCGGCTAGAGGTCGGGGAGCCCGAGGGCGAGGTTGGCTTCTTCGAGCCCGCCGTCGATCTCCATGATCTTGCCGGTCACGAAACTCGCGGCCGGCGAAGCGAGGTAGAGCGCGCAGAGCGCGATGTCGTCGGGTTCGCCGAGGCGTTTCAGTGGAGTGCCCTCGACCATTTGCGCCCGGAGCCCGTCGTCGACGAGCACGGTTTCGAGCGCACTGGTCGCGACCGAGCCGACGGCGATCGCGTTCACCCGGATCTTCGGCGCGAGGTCGGCGGCCATCAGACGAGTGAGGTGGGTGAGTGCGCCCTTCGCGGTGCCGTAGGCGGCGAAGCCGCGATCGCGGAGACGCCCGATCGCGGAGGAGATGTTGACGATCGCGCCGTCACCCTGTTCGAGCATCTGGGGAACCGCGGCCTGAGACAGGACGAACGCCGTGGTGGTGTTGAAGTGGAATGCTCGCTCGAAGTAGCCGGGGCTCGTGTCCATGAACGGCCGCGGCGGAGTGCCTCCGGCGTTGTTGATCACGATGTCGATCCGGCCGAACTCTTCGATCGTCGTGGCGGCCAACGCGACGATGTTCTCGTTCTCGTTGACGTCGGTCGGGACGACGAGCGCGCGGCGACCGAAGGCGCGGACGTCGGCGGCGACGGCTTCGAGTTGGTCCGCCGTGCGGGACGCCAGCACCACGTCGGCGCCGGCCTCGGCCAGGCCGCGTGCGGTCGCGGCGCCGATGCCACGCCCGGCACCGGTGACGATAGCGATCTTGCCGTCGAGTCGAAATCGTTCCAGCACAGGTCCCCCTTGTAGGTCGGTCCGGGACCGTAGCCGCCGAGTGCGGCGGGGTTCATCCCGCCCGGGTTGGTACGGTCGACGCATGGCGGAGGATGGAGTCGAGGCGGTCGGTCGCGTCATCGGGACTGAAGACAGCACCCCGCTGTCGTTCTGGGTCGCCATTGCGCCGGGCCAATACCTCCAGCTCGACGATGTCGTCGTCACCGATCGCGAGCTTCCGGGGGAGGCGCAGACGGTCCGGGTCGCCGGTGTCGTCACCCAGGTCCGGGCGCGGCACGAGGGGGCCCGGTTCGATTCCGACGTCTTCCTCATCGCCGACGGCGTGCTGCCCGCGGAGACCGTCGAGGCGGCCGAGATCAGTACCACGCGAGTGGAGCCCGAGACGTTCGTGCCACCGAGCCCGGGCGCCGCGGTCCGGCGCGCCACGGGAGCAGAACGCGACCATGCGCTGTTGTTCGACGCGATGGAGCGGCGGCTTCCGATCGGTGTCGGGCGCGACGGTGAGCCGGTGTTCGCGAACGTCGACTTCATGGACGGTACGCGCGGTGCCCACGTGAGCATCAGTGGGGTGTCGGGGGTGGCGACCAAGACCACCTACGCCACCTTTCTCCTGTACTCGATGTTCCATTCCGGTGTGCTGGGGGCGGCGGCGACGAACACCAAAGCACTGATCTTCAATGTCAAGGGCGAGGACTTGTTGTTCCTCGATCACGCCAACGTACGTCTCGACGACACGCAACGGGAGCAGTATCGGGTGCTCGGTCTCCCGGCCGGCCACTTCGAGAGCGTCGCGTTCAAGGCTCCACCGCGTCGTCACGATCCCAACGCCGGGCCCGACACCGCCTCGCGCACCACCGGCGTGTCGACCTTCTACTGGACGATCGCGGATTTCGTGACCGGTGACCTCCTGCCGTTCGCGTTCGCCGACGCGGAAGACGAACGCCAGCAGTACACGATGGTGATCCATCAGGTGATGAAGAAACTCGCCGAAGGCGAAGCCGTCGGCGACGACGGCCGGTGGCGGGTCGACGGCGTGACGCTGACGACCTATCACGATCTCGTCGAGCTGGTCGTCGACCGGTTGAACGACGACGACACGGCCGTCGAGTGGGCCGGTCGTGCGGTGGGGATGGGCACGATCAATGCGTTCGTGCGGCGATTGCTCACGTCCCAGCGCGCCCTCGGCTCGTTGATCCGCTCGGACATCGCCCGGCGTGACGATCGGGCCATCGACCCGACCGGGGGCGCGCAGGTCACCGTCGTCGACATTCACAACTTGACCGAACGCGCGCAGCGGTTCGTCGTCGGCGTCACGGTGAAGCGGGCCTTCGAGGCGAAAGAGGAGACGGGGATTCGCCAGCCGCTGCTGTTCGTCGTCCTCGACGAACTCAACAAGTACGCCCCCCGTGAAGGCACGAGCCCGATCAAGGAAATTCTTCTCGACGTGGCCGAGCGCGGCCGCAGCCTCGGTGTCATCCTGATCGGCGCGCAACAGACTGCGAGCGAGGTCGAGCGACGGGTCATTGCGAACTCTGCGATTCGCGTCGCGGGTCGGTTGGACCCCGCCGAAGCCACCCGCCCGGAGTACGGCTTCCTACCGGCCGCGCATCGGGAGCGGGCGCGGATCGCGAAACCGGGCACGATGTTCGTGTCGCAGCCGCAGTTGCCGATCCCGTTGGTGGTCGAGTTCCCGTTCCCGGCGTGGGCGACCCGGCCCGAAGAGGCCGCGCCGTCGGCCGATGCTGCCGACCCGTTCGCCGGCCTGCCGTGAGGATTCTTCACACCTCGGATTGGCATGTGGGCAAGACCATCCGGGGTGAATCCCGGTTGGACGAACACGCGGCGGTGCTGGGCGAGATCGTCGAGGTCGGCGCGGCCGAGGCGGCGGAACTGATCCTCGTGGCGGGCGACCTGTACGAGACCGCGGCGCCGAGCCCGGATGCGGTCGCACTGGTGCACCGAACGCTGCTCGACCTGCGCGCGATCGCGCCGCTGGTGGTCATCGCCGGGAATCACGACAACGCGGCAAGTTTCGAGGCGCTCCGACCGTGGGCCGAGGGCCTGGGGATCGTCATGCGCGGGCGCGTCGCCAAGCCCGGCGAAGGGGGTGTCGTCGACATCGACACCGCCGGCGGCGAACGGGCTCGGGTCGCGTTGTTGCCGTTCTGTTCGCCCAGGTACGCGATTCGCGCGGCGGATCTCATGGAGCTTGATGCCGCGCAGGCGGCCGGTGCGTACGCGGAGAAACTCGCCGGGATCGTGAAGGCATTGTGCGCCGATCCCGATCCCGATGCGGTGAACCTGCTCGTGGCGCACTGCATGGTGCGGGGCGGTCTCGCGGGCGGTGGCGAACGGGTGGCTCAGACCGCGTTCGAGCCGTACTGGTTGTCAGCCACTGCCTTCCCGCCGGAGCTGGCGTATGCGGCGCTCGGCCATCTCCACCTGGGCCAGCGGCTGCCGGCGGGAAGTCCGGTGTGGTACTCGGGTTCGCCGATTCAGGTCGATTTCGGAGAAGAGGGCGCGGCCAAACAGGTCCTCATGATCGAGGTCACGGCCCGCACCCCCGCGCAGATTCGCGCGGTCGCGCTCACACGCGGTACCGAGTTGCGCACCATCACCGGGTCGATCGCCGAACTCGAGGCGATGGCGGGAACGGACCTGGGTGACGCCTGGCTGCGCGTCTGCGTCGACGATGCGGGGCGCGCCGGCATCGTCGAGGACGTCCGCGGTTGGCTCGGCGACCGCGTGGTCGAGGTACGGGTTCTCGGCGCGCGGGACTCAGTGGCGCGAGCGGTCGAGCGGCAGGGCCGCACCCCCCAGGAGCTCTTCGCCGAGTTTCTCGCCGCGGAGGCGATCGACGATGCCCGGCTCGGCGCGCTCTTCGCCGAGTTGCTCGACGCGGAGACGTCGTCGTGAGACCGGTGTCGGTCGCGATGGTCGGCTTCGGAACCTTCTCCGATTCCGTCGTCGTCGACTTCGACGGCGCGGACGTGTTCGCGCTCGTCGGTCCGACGGGTTCGGGGAAGTCGACGGTGATTGATGCGATCTGCTTCGCGCTGTACGGCTCGCTCCCTCGCTACGCCGATCGCCGCGCGGTGGGCGCCGCCGTCCACGCCCAAGCGGCCGAGGCCCGCGTCGCACTGACGTTCGACCTGGGTGATCAGCGATACGTCGCGGTGCGGGTGGTCCGGCGCGACCAACACGGCAAGGCGACGACCAAGGAAGCCCGCCTCGAGCGGGCCGATGGTGAGGTGCTCGCGGGAACGGCCAAGGAGATGGACCGTGCGGTCCCGAGTCTGATTGGGCTCGACTTCGACCAGTTCACGCGCGCCGTCGTCCTCCCCCAGGGCGAGTTCGCCCGATTCCTCCACGACAAGCCTGCCGCCCGGCAGGATCTACTGGTACAGCTGCTCGGCCTCGACGTCTACGAGCGCATGATGCAGCGGGCGCGCAGCCTGGCCGCGACCGAAGCCGCGGGCCGGGCTCGCGATCAAGAGCGCCTGGACGCACTCGCCCACGCAACCCCCGAGGTGATCCGGGCGTTGACCCACCACGCGCAGGCGTGCGCGGCGGCCGCCGAATCGTGGCGCGCCGCGAAGGAGAGTGCCGCGGTCGTACTCGCCGACGTCGACGCGGCCGAACGGTCGATGGCAACGAGCACCGCGCGATTGGCGGTACTGGCGTCGGTGCAGCCGCCGACCGACTTCGCAACCATCGCCGACCGATTGGCTGAGGTCGACGCCGATCGAGTCGCCGCCGATGCGGCCGCGGTCGCGGCCGAGGTTGCGGTGGCCGAGGTGGATGCGCGCATCGCCGAGGCCGGAGATCGCGCGGCATTGACCCGGGCCCGGCAACTCCATACCGATCTTGCGGCGGCGCAAGCGGAGTTGGTTCCACGTCAGGTCGCGAGTGTCGAGGCCGACGCAGAGTCGGCGCGGCTCGCGACCGTCGCCGACGCGGCGGAAGAACACGCCGAGGCGCTCCGGACTGCGAACGCTGCGGAGGTGGTCCGCCGGCATCTCGTGGTCGGAGCCCCGTGCCCCGTGTGTGAGCAGACCGTGACCGCGACGCCCAGTGGCCCGGCGCCCGAAGCCTGGCAGGCGGCGCGGCAGGCCGCGGTGGCGGCGCGCGAGGCGGCCACGACTGCCGCGAAACTCGCCGTGCGCGCGGAGTCTCGGTGCGAGGAGGCCACCCGGCGGTTGCTCGCGCTGGCCGAGGAAGTGACCGACCTACCGGCGGCCGAGGTGATCACCCCGATGCTCGCGGCGCTCGATGCACTCGAGGTGCAGCGTCGAGAGCGGGTGGATGCGGACCGACGCGCACGGGATGCGGTGCGGGCCGCGGGGGCAGCTGCGGAGCAGGCGAGTCGGGAGGCGCAGGAGGCACGCGCGGCGTATCGAGTGGCCCGAGACCGGTGCGCGGGCGTCGGGCTCACGCCACCGACCGAGACCGAGAACCTCGCGACGGACTGGGAGGTGCTCGGGGGCTGGGCGATCCACGAGTCGGAAGCGGCGGCCGCGTCCGTGCGTGCCGATGACGAAGTGGTGGTCGCCCTGCGCACCCAGCTCGCCGAGCGGCTCGCGGTCGTCGTCGCGGCGGCGGCCGCGCTCGGGTTGGCGGTGGAGCCCGAGGGCACGACGTTCGATTCACTGGTCGAGCTGGTCACGAAGGAGGAGTGGAGCACCCGCGACCGGCTCGATCGGGCCACGAGCGAGCTGGAGGAACGGACCACGCTCGCGGCGACGATCGCCGAACGCGCCGGGACGGCGGCCGTGGCCGGTGAGTTGGCAAGGTTGCTCGATGCCAATCACTTCGAACGCTGGCTCGTCAGTGAGGCACTGACTCGCTTGGTGACGGGCGCGTCAGCCCGCTTCGGTGACCTCTCGGCCGGTCGCTACTCGTTTGCGTTCGACGATTCGGGTCGTGACCTGCTCGTCGTCGATCACACCCAGGGCGACGAGTCACGGTCGGTGCGCACCCTGTCCGGTGGCGAGACGTTCCAGGCGTCGCTCGCCCTCGCGTTGGCGCTCTCGGATCAGTTGGCCGACTTGTCGGCGAATCGATCGACGCGGCTGGAGTCGATCTTCCTCGACGAGGGATTCGGCACGCTCGATGCGGAGACGCTCGAGACCGTGGCCGCGACGATCGAGAACCTGGGCGCGACCGATCGCATGGTGGGCATCGTCACCCACGTTCCCGAACTCGCGGCGCGGATGCCGGTGCAGTTCCGGGTGAGGAAGACCGCACGGTCCTCGACGGTCGAACGGATCGATGCATGAGGTTCACCGTTGACCCGTGGGACCCGAGCTACGGCAGTGCCGTCGAGTCCGTGCTCGATCCGAGCGAGGTCGTCGTCGACCCCGACATCGAAGTTGCCGCGGATCGGTGGGCGCCGATCGCCGGGTTGCCGGAACTGGTGGCCGCCGACGTGCTGTTCGTCGACGGGGTTCGCCGCATCGACGCGCGGGTCTGGGTCGAGGACGACGAGGGCGGAGTCGAGCCCGGGGTCTGTGCGAGCTACGCCGCCGGAGTCGTCCAGGCGGGTGAGCGAGCGGAGGTGGTGGCCGCCTCGGTGGGCCGGGGGGTGTTCAGCGCGTCCCGGGCGATCCGGCCGATCGGGACCCGCTTCCCCTCGGTGACCTACTTGCCCTACGCCGCGGGGGACTCGACGCCGGAGAGTCTCTGGCTTGCGATCCAGGACCAGATGGGACGACGCGAGATCGAGATGGCGGAGCTGGCGCGGCGCGATGCCCCGCCCGACGCGCTCGTGATCGTCGACGGGCCGATCACGAATCGCACGCAGGTCACAGGGGCGGTCGGGATGATCAAAACGCACGCGACCGCCTACCTCCCACCGGACCTCCATCGGTTCGTGGGCTCGCTGCCCGACGGGACCCGCACGCCGGTGTTCACCATCGGGGGCCGGGGGAGTCGTCATTCGTGGTACCTCCGGCTCCCTGGTGGCCGCGGGGCACCCTGGTCCGGCGTCGTGCGTTGCGAGTGTTCGTCCGAACTGGTCGTTGCCGAAGCGGTCGCCCTCGCGAACCGAGTGAGCGCCACACTGCCGCGCTTCGCGAGTGAGTCCCACAAGGACCCTCGCGCCCCGCAGAACCTCTACCCGATCGGTGGGCTCGAGCGTGAACTCCGACGGCGGCTCGGCGATGCCGAGTTGTTGTATCGCGCCCTCGCCATTGCGTCGGCCGGGCAATCGTCCGCGACTGCGTGATTGAGGAATTCGCCGCCGCCTGCCGATAGAGAACCATGCGGAGACGGTGGATCGGAGTCATCGTCGTGAGCGCGGCGGTCGGCGTCCCGAGCGGAGCGGGCGCGGTCGCGATACCCGGCGCGCCGGCGTGCCCGGTGTTTCCCGCGGATTCGTACTGGCACGCGTCGGTCGCCGCGATGCCGGTCGATCCGAACTCGGGCGCGTACGTGGCCAACGCGGGCGCCGCGGCCGGGCTCCACGCGGACTTCGGAGCGGGGTTGTATGGGGGAGGACCGATCGGGATCCCGTTCACGACGGTTCCCGGCACCCAACCGAAGGTCCCGATCGGCTTCGACTACGCCGACGAGAGTGATCCCGGTCCGTATCCCATCCCCGCGAACGCTCCGATCGAAGGCGGGTCAGCGAGTACGGGGGATCGACACGTCATCGTGGTCGATCGCGATCACTGCCGGCTCTACGAGATGTACTCCTCCTACCCGAGCGGATCCGGTTGGACCGCGGGGTCGGGCGCGGTGTTCGACTTGACCGCGAACGCGATGCGCCCGCGGACCTGGACGAGTGCCGACGCGGCGGGGCTCCCGATCCTGCCGGGGTTGGTGCGCTACGACGAGGTCGCCGGCGGCACCATCGACCACGCAATTCGCATCACGTTGCGGCGGACCGACCGGCGGTACGTGTGGCCCGCGCGCCACCAGGCCGGCGTTGCCGACCCGACGGCTGCGCCGATGGGCGCGTGGCTCCGGTTGAAGGCCAACATCGACCCCAATCGGTTTGGCCCGCAGGCTCGGGTCGTGGTGCGGGCACTGCAGACCCACGGTGCGATCGTCGCCGACAACGGATCGTCGTGGTACATCTCGGGTGCGCCGGACGACCGGTGGGACAACGACGACCTTCACGGGCTGGGCGCGCTGCACGGATCCGACTTCGAGTTCATCGACCCGACCGCGATGATGGTCGGCCCCGACACCGGCCAGGTCGTCACCGCGCCCGCCCGATCGGACCTCGCCGGTGGGGTGACGCTCGACGGATTCGGTGGGCTGCACCGGTTCCGCGTCGGCGCCGGTCCTGTGCTGGGGGCAATCCGCGAGGGGCCGTACTGGCGCGGGTTGGGACATTGCTCGCGGGGTCGCAATCACCCCGAGCGCGGCGGGCGGCTACGTGCTCGACGGATTCGCGGGTCTGCACTCGTTCCGGATCGGGGCGTCGACGACGTCGGTCCCTCGGGTGATCGGCGGCCCGTACTGGCGGGGTTGGGACATCGCTCGGGGCGTGGTCGTGCTCCCCGACGGATCTGGTGGCTACGTGCTCGACGGTTTCGGCGGGCTCCACCCGTTCCGACTCGGTGCCGGGCCGATGCCACCGACCGCGACGAGCGGCCCGTACTGGCGGGGCTGGGATATTGCTCGGGGCGTGGCCCTCCTGCCGGGCGGTCGAACGGGATATCTGGTCGACGCGCTCGGAGGACTCCACCCGGTGGCGTTCGGGGGTACGGCGGTGCCCCCCTCGGTTCGAGGCCCCTCCGTGACCCGAGGCGCGGTGCGCACCGCCGGCCTCGCGCTCCTGCCGGACGGCACCGGCGGGTACACGTTGGATCAACTCGGTGGCGTGCACCCCTTCGCGGTGGGACCGATGAATCCCGTGGCACCGATCGTGGGCGGCGCGCCGGCCTGGCCGTGGCCGATCGCCCGAGGGATTGCCGTCTCGCCGAGCATGCCGGCCTGACTACTCGGGCCCGGACCAGCCGCGATCGACGATCCCCGTGTCGTAACAGTCGGCGAGATGTTCCAACCAGGCTCGCGACTCGCGGAGTCCGCCCGGTCGATTCCGGGCGAGCCAGAGCCGCTCGTGTTCGGTGATGACGGGCCGGAGCGCGGCAGCGAGTCCGGCGCGGGTGTCGGCGTCGACGGCGGCGAGTGCTCCCCCCACGGCCAGCCGTGCGTGTGCATCGGCACAGAGCACGCGCACCAACGCGATCGCGTTGCGGAGTTCCTCGATGATCAGCGCGGCGTCGTCCCGCCGACTCGTCACGAGATCGAGCCGACGTTCGTAGGCGTCGAGATCGGCTTCCAGCGCGTCGTACTGGTCCTCACTCGCGCCGAGCAACGGTCCCCGACCGATGTCGAGCTGCGGGAAGTAGAACGGGAGCGCGAACGACGCGACGTTCCACACCTGCGGTTCGAGCCGGAGGTAGACGTCACCGAGGCCGAGCACGATCCGTGCGAGTTCACCCGATGGATCCTCGTAACAGTGCTCGGACAGCGCCCCCGCGAGATCGAGGTCCTGGTTGGACTCCCGACACCACGCCAACGCGGCGCTGAACGCCAGGCCGGGGTCGCTCACTGCCGGGCACTGCACGTGGCCGTTGTCGCCCCAGTCGGTGGTGAGCATGCCGGTTGCGCCGTGGGCCAGCGCGGCAGCGATGGCCTCGGAGATGTTGGCGCGCATGTTGGTCGTGCGGCCGAGGATGGTGAGCCAACTCGATGTTCCGGGCGCCACCCAGCGGGGAATGCCGGCGCGGGCGAGGGCGTCGAGCCGGGCCGTCCAGGGGTGGCCGGCGTCGTAGCCCCACTCGCACACGATGATGCCGGGCGGGAGATCGGCGAGCCGCTCGGGATGGCCGGCGAGGATGTCGCCCCAGATGACGAGGGCGCGCCCCGCCAACTCGGGGAGCGCCCGCAGGGTCTGGACCCAGGTGAGGTAGTCGTCGAACCGGGTCGCGGGCATCTCCCACGGCTCGTCGAGACCGAGGTTGACGAATCGCGGATCGGAGAAGTGGGGGAGCAGCTCCTCGAAGAGACTCCGCACCAATGCCAACGACGCGGGGTTGGTCGGTTCGATGGTGCTCGGAGGTCGGCGCATCCCCATCATCACGTAGCCGGCGGGGTCCATGGCCAGGTCGCGGTAGCGCTCGTGGGCGAGCCAGCGGTTCATGTGGCCGAGGCAGTTCTGGTTGGGGACCAGCGCGATGTGACGGTCCCGGCAGAACGCGTCGAGTTCGTCGATCTCGGTCGGGGTGAACGGACTCGCGTCGCGCCAGACCTCCTCGTGGTCCGCATACGCGAAGGTGTGCTCGGCGTAGAGCTCGATGTGGTTGAACTTCCACTCGGCCAGCCGGTCGACCAACGCCAGCAGGGTGGGCATGGTGGGCACCTTGTCGCGCGAGACATCGAGCATCACGCCGCGCTCGGCGAGGTCGGGCCAGTCGCGGATCGTGCCGACCGGGAGTCGGCCGTCGTGCTCACGCGCGAGCTGGCGCAAGGTCATCCGCCCGTAGAACTCACCGGCCGGGTCGGCGGTGGCGAGCGTGATCCCGGTGGTCGCGATCTCCAGCGAGTACCCCTGGGGGGCCACCGTGGGATCGGCGACGACGCCAGGCTCGGATCGCGCAACGAACTCGTCGCCGAGGTGGACGTCACGGGGGGTCGGGAGCAACGTCATCGCAGATCCTTTCGGTACACCAGGAAGCTCCGACCGAGCGTCGCGCCGATTCGGGCGTAGGGCACGATCGGTCCGACCCACGCGATCTCCGCGGCCGTCCGTCCGTCGGCCCGCATCCGGTGGAGCGCACCGAGGAGGGGCGCGACTCCCACTCCCCGGCCGAGGAGGTCGGGCCGGACCGCGACGGGGCCGACCAACCCGCGCCGATTCACGTCGTAGGCACAGACGGCGGCGATGCCGTCGGCGTCTTCGCTCAGGACCAACCCGCCTTGTCGTGCGGCCCGATTCATCTCTGCAGTCCAGAACCCCCAATGCCGGCTCGACCACACGTCGATCGCGGGCAGGTCGTCGGCGGAGGCGAGCCGGTGACCACCGGGATCGGGTGCGAGCCCGGTGAGGGTGATGTCCATATTGAGGTGGACGTCGACGCGCGCGTAGTGGCACCGTTCAGCAAGGCAGATGGCGCCGAGCTCGCGGGTGTCGATCCCGGGCCAGAGATAGAAGGGCGCGTCGGCACCGATGGTGATGGAGGTCGCGCCGGCGGATGCGAGTCGAGTCTGCGCATCGGTCAGGAGCGCTGTGCCGACGCCGGCCCGTCGTGCGCTCGGTTCCACCGCCAAGAACCGCACGAAGCCTTCGTGCTCCCGACGCGCCGTGGCGGCAACGCCCACCGTTGGATCGCCCCGGATTTCGGCCGGTTGATCGGGATCGAAGCAGGCCCGTTCGAGCTCGTCCGTGCTGGGCGGATCGACCAACGAGCGGGCCGCGAGGGCGGCGATGGCGTCGAGATCGTCTCGGCCCAGGTCGCGAATCTGCACGGGTGCAACCTAGAGGTCACGAGGATCACCACGCTCCGTGGTCAAGGTCCTCCGACAACGCGCCGATATGTCCGATAGCGGTCCATCGAACGCAGGAGTATCCCTTCCAATGCTCACTCGAGAATCAGAACTGCGCGAAGACCTCGCCCGGGAGGAGCGGCTCGCCGACCTGCCGTCTGACGGAGTGGTGTCGCTCGGCGCGGTTCGGCGGCGGCGCTCGCAGATCGCCTTCCTCGGGGGGCTCGTCACGGTCGCGCTGATCGCGGCGACGCTCGTCTCCGAAGGAGTGGTCAACCTCGGTGCCAAGAGCATCATCGACGCGAGCACCGCTCGTATTGCTCTGGGGGTGTTCAGTCTCTGCATCATCGTGTACGCCTTCGACAAGGACCGGCACCTCCGGCGGGTCGAGCGCGACCGCGAACAGCTCTTCGAACTGGACAGCGAGATCGCCTGTGGACTGCTGAGTTCCGGCTTGGTCCTCGACGCCGTCACCGCGCTCCACGCGAACATCGAGCTGGACCAACTCCTCCCGGCGATCGTCGAACAGGGCAGGAACCTCGTCGGCGTCGACGGCGGGGTGTTGTTCCTGTGCGACGACCACCAGGAGATGCATCCGGTCGTCGACGCCGAGGGCACCGCCGTCCCACTCGCGCCGGTCATGGAACTGGTCCGATCGCAACACGCGGTCCTCGCGGTCACCACCGACGACGCGCTGACGATCGGCGTGCCGATTGATGACCGCGACGGATCACTCCTTGCGGTCCTCGTGCTGCCCGGGCTCGTCGCCGCCGAACTCACCGCCGACACCCGTGCGGTCATGGCTCGGTATGGCGCGGCGGCGGGGTCGGCATTGGTCAACGCCCGCCGCTACGAAGCCGCCATGTTCCTTCTCGACGTCGCGTAACTCCCGCTCTTGGCGCTGACGCGCCGGGCCGCTCGGGCCACGGCCGACGCCACGTACGTGTGCTGTGACGGGCGGGTTGCTTGATTGAGGCGTCGGCCTCTTGGCTCCCGCTCTTGGCGCTGACGCGCCGGGCCGCTCGGGCCACGGCCGACGCCACGTACGTGTGCTGTGACGGGCGGGTTGCTTGATTGAGGCGTCGGCCTCTTGGCTCCCGCTCTTGGCCCTGACGCGGCGGACCGACCTCTAGACGATCCAGGGGTAGTCGTCGCCGGGCCAGGTGATGACGTTGGCGGCCTTGAGGTCGTCGATGGTGGCGGCGTCCTTGCCGAGCCACTCGAGAATCTCGCGGGTGTGTTGACCGACGAGCGGCGGCGCGCTGCGCGCGGGCGCCGGGGTGTCGGAGAACTGCACCAGCTCGCCGAACTGGCGCATCGTTCCCATCCGCGGGTGTTCGTACTCGGCAACCATCCCGAGCGCGACGTTGTCGGCGTCGTGGAGGACCAACTCACCGCCGAGTGAGTCCAGCGGGATCTCGTTGGGGACACCGGCATCGTCGAGCGCGTGGGTCCAGGACACCGAGGTCCGGGCCGCGAACCGCTCGCCGAGGAGTGCTTCCAGCTCGGCGCGATGCTCCTGCCGGAGATCCGCGACGGCGAACCGCGCGTCGTCGGCCAACTCCGGCACACCGAGGACCCCGCACAGTGCCACCCACTGTGATTCCTTCACTGCCGCGATCTGGATCCAACCATCCTGGGTCGGGTACAACCGGTAGCACGCGTCGATGCCGTGCAGTCCTTGGTCGAGGCGGGGCCGGGGGACCGCCTCGCCGTTCACCAAGAGTGCGTCGGACGAATACACCGCGCCACCGTCCATGAGCGAGGTCCACAACTCCTGGCCCTCGCCGGTCACGCGCTGGTGGTACAGCGCGGCGAGCGAACCGACCACCGACAACATCGCGTTGGCCGCGTCGCACATCCCGAAGCGGTAGTAGAGCGGATCGTTCCCGGTGTGGGCGGCGCCGGCCTCGTATTCGAGACCGGCCGACGCCTGGTACAACGGGTCGAGTCCGCCGAAGCGCGCCAACGGGCCTTCGAGCCCGTAGGCCCAGGTGTTGCAGTACACGACGTCGGGGTTCACCCGTTTGCAATCGGCGTACCCGATGCCGAGCTTGTTCGCGACACCGGCCGTCATGTTGTGATGGACGATGTCGGCCCGTGCGATGAGTTCGAGCGCGATCTCGAGCCCGCGCGGGGTCTTGAGGTCGAGCGCGATGTCCTGCTTGCCGCGCTGGCAGCCGAAGAACGGCTTGCCCGCGAGGCGCATGCCGTCGCCGGTGACCGGTTCGACCTTGATCACGTGCGCGCCGAGATCACCGATGATCATCGGCCCGAATGGACCGGCGAGGTACTGGCCGAAGTCGACGAGGAGGACGCCCTCGAGTGCCGTGCTCATGCTCCACCTCCGGCGATGGTCGCGATCTCGGCATCGGAGTATCCCAAGGGTCCCAAGATCTCCCGGTTGTGCTCTCCGGGCAAGGGCTGGGGACCTCGAATCCCGCCCGGGGTGCCGAGCAGGTTGATCGGTACCCCCATCTGGGTGGTCGTGCCCAGCTCCGGATCTTCCACGGTCGCGACCATTCCGTTGGCGACGAGTTGTGGATGGGGCGCGCCGGCCGACCCGAGCGCCTCCTCGGCGGTGATGACCGCTTCGATCGCGTGGTTGTGTTCCTGGAACAAGGCGACGAGCTCGTCGCGGCGATGTGTCTTGTACTGCTCGCGTCGGCGCTGGGTGAACGCGGCGCGCTCCTCGGGGGAAAGGGCCATGAAGGCGAACGGCTCCGGCGCATCCTCCAGGCCGAGTAACTCGTCTTGGCTCTTCGTCGGCGTGAGTCCGCTCATCACCGAGGTGTGCACCCACTCACCGTTGGCACACTCGAACAGGAACTGCTGGTGGACACCGGGCGGGTAGCTCTTGCCCATGAGATCGTGGAACCCGGCGTCGGCCTTCTCCACGTGCTGCCAGATCTGGGTCGTGTAGAGCAACGCGCCCTGGAACAACGACGTCCGGACATGCTGGCCACGGCCGGTCGACTCGCGGGCGATGAGCGCCGCGAGGATCCCACTCGGGATGAGGAAGGTCGCCCCCATGCTCGGCATCGGCATGTGCAAGAAGATCGGTCCGAGCCGCCAACCGGGCTGTTCCCACTGCTGTCCGCTGCTCGCTTGGATCAGCGCGTCGTAGCCCGGGCGTTGGGCCAGACGATGACCGTCCGGGTAGCCGGGGCAGGAGAGATAGACGAGGCGCGGGTTCCGGGCGTTCATCGCGTCGAATCCGATGCCGAGCCGGTCGGTCACACCCGGCCGGAACGTCTCGACGAGCACGTCGGCGTCGTCGACCAGGCGGTGCATCGCCTCCAGACCCGCGGGCGACTTGAGGTCGATGGTCACCGAGCGACGCGACCGGTTCCAGACTGCGTACCCGCTGTACGCGCGGAACGGGTCACCTCCCGGTGGTTCGACCTTGACGACATCGGCCCCCTGCTCGGCCAGGAGCATCACGCCGAGCGGACCGGCGATACCCCACGAGAGGTCGAGGATCCTGACTCCGTCGAGTGCTGCCATGGGCCTCCTCCATTTGCGCTCTTGGCCCTTCGGGCCGGGCCGCTCGGGCCACGGCCGAGGCCACGTACCTGTGATCTGATGTGCGGGTCGGTCCTTGTCGGCGTCGGCCTCTTGGATTTCTGACGCTCGTGTCAGCAGAGTACGACCTCAGATCACCGCGGCGTGGGAGGAGATGGAGATGCTGCGGCGGGCTTGGCGCAGGATGTGCTCGTCGAGGCCATTGGTGAGGTACACGAACGACAACCCGGATTCCGGGTCGGCCCACGCGACCTGACCGCCGGCACCGTTGTGACCGAACGTGTGGCGCGATCCGGTGTGACCGAACCCGCGGAGGCTGGCCCGGCCGTCGTCACCGGCGATGATCAGGCCGAGGCTGCGGTTCGCGGGCACACGAGTCCACCGATCCGGTTTGCGGTTGCGGACGCGCCCGGTGCCGTCGGCGAGGATCTCGGGCTTCCACACTCCGGCCGGATTGTGCAGCAGGGCTTGGTAGAACAACGCGAGTTCGGCCGCGGTCATCGTCCCCGCCGCGCCGGGGCTGCCGACCTCGCGTACCGCGGGATCGTTGAACAACAACAACGCCTCTTGGGTCACCTCGGTGACGGGGAGTTCGCGCACGCCGAGCGCGGCCTCGAGTTCGTCGGGGGTCGCCGGCTCGCCGACGCTGGTCATGAAGGCCACCGTGCGCGGCTCATCGGCCGGCGCGCCGAGCACCCGGCGGGTGATGCCGGCCGGCCGGGTGATGCGTTCCTCCACGAGGTCGCGGAAGTCACCGCCGGTCACCCGGTCGATGATCTCGGCGAGGACCCAGTGGGCCGAACTCGCGTGGTACTCGTACGCCGATCCCGGTTCCCAGTTGAGTCGCCAGGTCGCCATCTGCGCGACGCGACCTTCGCGGGTGTTCCACTCTCCTGGGCCCATCGGCGCATGGGGGAATCCCGACGTATGCAGCATCACCTGTTCCACCGTGATGATGTCCTTGCGGTGCGTGCCGAACTCGGGGATGTAGTCGACGACGGGCCGGTCGACGTCGATGAGCCCCTCGCCGATCAGCACCCAGACCAGTGACGCGACGATCGCCTTGGTCGCGGAGAAGATCACGTAGTCGGTGTCGTTCGTTGAGTCGCCGAAGGTCTCGAAATGCTCGATCTCGCCGTGGCGGGCCCACGCGATCTGGCAACTCGGGATTAACCCGGCATCGAGTTCGCGATGGATCCGGGTGATGAGCGCGTCGGCGGGAGTCGTCATCCGCAGAGCCTACGGCTGGCTGTCCCGGCCACAACTCGGTGCGGGTTGATGTGGAATCATCGGCGTTTCCGACCGGGCGAAAGGATGGCGACGCCATGGAGTACGAACCGACGCCGGAGGATCACTTCACCTTCGGGCTGTGGACCGTGGGGAACCGGGGCCGCGATCCGTTCGGTCACGAGACCCGGCCGGCGCTCGACCCGGTCGACGCCGTGCACCGGCTCGCCGATCTCGGTGCGTACGGAGTCAACTTCCACGACGACGATCTGATCCCACCGGGGAGTACGACCGCGGAGAAGGACGAGATTCTCGTGAAGTTCCACCGGGCGCTGGCCGACACCGGTCTGCGCGTCCCGATGGCCACGACCAACCTGTTTTCCCAGCCGATCTTCAAGGACGGCGCGTTCACCGCCAACGATCCCAAGGTGCGTCGGTACGCGTTGCGCAAGGCGATCGACGGCATCGACATCGGCGCCGAACTCGGTGCGCGTACCTACGTGATGTGGGGTGGCCGCGAGGGCGTCGAGTCTGATGCCGCGACCGACGTGCCGGCCGCGCTCGACTGTTACGCCGAGGCCATCAACGCGTGTTGCGCGTACATCACCGAACAGGGCTACGAGATGGAGCTCGCGCTCGAACCCAAGCCCAACGAACCGCGCGGCAACCTGTTTCTGCCGACCGTCGGGCACGCGCTCGCGTTCATCAACGAGCTCGAGTATCCCGAGATGGTCGGGCTCAACCCGGAGTTCGCGCACGAGACCATGAGTGGACTCTCGTTCCATCACGGGGTGGCCCAGGCGTTGTGGGCCGACAAGCTCTTCCATATCGACCTCAACGGTCAGGTGCCCGGCAAGTACGACCAGGACTTCCGCTTCGGCTCGGAAGGTCACCGCGACGCGTTCTATCTGGTGAAACTCCTGGAGGAGTCCGAGTGGCAGGGCATGCGCCACTTCGACGCCCACGCCTACCGGACCGAGGACCAAGACGGGGTGTGGGAGTTCGCCCGCGGCTGTATGCGGACCTATCTCATCCTGAAGGAGAAGGCGGCCCGGTTCGGGCAGGACGCGGAGATCCAGGAAGCCCTTGCTGTCGCCAAGGTCGACCAGCTGGGGATCCCGACGCTTCCGGAACCACCCGAGACCCGGTGGGCGAAGCTGCGGGCCGAGACGTTCGATGTCGACGCGCTCGCGAGCTACGGCTACGGCCACGAACGCCTCGACCAACTCGTGACCGAACTCCTCCTCGGCACCCGATGACCCCCCTCCAACCCGCCAACCCGCGCCGCTTCCGCACCCCAGAGGGTGCGGAGCGCGCGTCGGTTCGCCGGTGACGTCGGTGACGTCGGTGACGGCGGCCTGATGGCGGTCGTGCGGGGGATCGACTCGTCGACCCAGTCGACCAAGGTCGAGATCCGCGACGTCGACACCGGCGAGCTCTTTGGCGCCGGGCGTGCGCCGCACCCGTCGACCACGCCACCGGTGTCCGAGCAGGAGCCGCACGCCTGGTGGGACGCGCTCGAAACCGCGAGCGCCCAGGCTGGTCACGCGGCCGACGTGATCGCGACGTCGGTCGCCGCGCAACAACACGGTCTCGTCGTCACCGACGCCGATGGAACTCCGCTGCGACCCGCGAAGTTGTGGAACGACACGGAATCTGCACCCGACGCCGGTTGGTTGCTGGCTCAACTCGATGACGGTCCGCAGGGGTGGGCGCAGGCGTGCGGTTCGGTCCCGGTCGCGGCGTTCACCATCACCAAGTTGTCGTGGCTCCATCGCACCGACCCGGAACTCTTCCGACGGATCGAGCGCGTGATGCTCCCGCACGACTGGCTCAGTTGGCGGCTGACGGGCGAGTACGCCACCGACCGCGGCGACGCGTCCGGTACGGGGTACTGGTCACCCTCGACCGGCGAATATCGCTTCGATCTCCTCGAGATCGTCGACCGCGAGCTCGATTGGGCGAGCGCACTGCCCCCAGTGCTCGACGCGCCGAGCGCGCTCGGCACTGGGGACAACATGGCGGCCGCGCTCGGTCTCGGGCTCGCACCCGGCGACGTCGTGATCTCACTCGGAACCTCGGGCACCGTCTTCGCAGTGAGTGAGACACCCACGACCGACCCCACGGGCGCGGTGGCCGGCTTCGCCGACGCGACTGGTCGGCACCTTCCGCTCGTATGCACGCTGAACGCGACCAAGGTCACCGACACGATCGCCCGACTGCTCGGCGGCGACCACGCCGAGCTGGACGCGCTGGCCCTCGCCGCCGCTCCGGGCGCGAGGGGGCTCACGCTGCTCCCGTACTTCGACGGTGAGCGCACCCCCAACCGGCCCGACGCACGCGGTGAGCTGACGGGGCTGAGGTCGGACTCGACGCGCGAAGACATCGCTCGCGCCGCGTTCGAAGGGGTGGTGTGCGGGCTGCTCGATGGGATCGACGCGCTCCGGACCGCGGGCGTCGCGGTCGAGGGCCGTCTCTTCCTCATCGGTGGCGGGGCGCGCAGCGCGGCCTATCGACGCATCGTGGCCGATCTCGCCCAACGCCCCATCACGGTGGTCGAGAACAACGAACTCGTCGCCCTTGGTGCGGGTGTCCAGGCCGCCGCCCGCGCGACCGGTGCCTCGATCGGCGACGTCCAGCACGAGTGGAAACTGGGTCGGGGCACCGAGATCGAACCTCAGCTCGGTCCGGAGGCGGTCGCCGTGCGGGCTGCTTACGCCGCGTTTCGTGACCAACTGAGTCCCGAGACGACCCGGCCGGACGGCGCGCCTCGGTCAGGCTCGTAGTCGGGGGTAGACGAGGAGAAATCCCCCTTGAGGCCCGCACTCACGTGTCGATCTTCGAGCATGGATTCCTGCCACTGGTGCACGGGATCACGGTCCCGGGAGTTCTCTACGGACCCAACCCGGCGACGATGGCATCGGTGTTCTGGGCGCTCCCGATCGCCTCCCTGGTTGCCCTTCCGGTGATGGCGCCTCGGCGATTCCGTTCGACCGTCCACCGGTACTGGCGGGCCTGGGTCGGCGCGTGGATGATCGGTGTCCTCGGTCTCAGCGTCGCGCTCCTGGTCTGGCCGGCGCTGCTTCCCTTCGTGGCGATGGGATCCACCAGCGCAGTGCTCGTGGCCGCGGCCTCGGTCACGATGTGCGTGGCGCTGTCGGCCGTGCACCCTTCACCGTGGGCTTCTGGTTCGCTCACGCGATCGACATCGTGGGCGTGTTCCTCGGCTGTATCGCGGCGGCCGTCAGGATCTGCGCATCCTCGGCCTCGGTGCGTTGTTGCACGACGTCGGCAAGCTCGAGATTGCGACCGAGATCCTGGCCGAGCCCGGCCGGTTGGAACCGGATGAGTACCTCGAGATGCAACGGCACGCGGCCATTGGCGACGAGATGATTCGCCAGTCACGCGTGGTCGCCGACTGCGCGCCGGTCGTGCGGAGTCACCACGAGCGAGTCGACGGCGGCGGGTACCCGGACCGGTTGGCCGGCGACCGGATCCCGCGCCTCGCGCGCGTCGTGAGCGTCTGCGATGCGTTCGATGCCATGGCGAGCACCCGCATCTACCGGGAAGGGATGGGTGCGGACCGCGGGCGCCGCGTGCTGTGTCGACGCCCTGCCGGAGTCGCTCATCCCACCCTGATCCTCGACCTTTGTACGTTGCACCACCTCCCCGGTGGTGCAACGTACAAACGTCAGCTCGGCGGCGTCACGGTGTGGGGAGTTCGGGGTCCGGGTCGGTGGTTTCCTGGCGCCGCCGCTTCCGATGCCAGCGCAGGCCGCCTTCGAGCGCGGCGAGGATCGTGTCGTTGTCGCGCGAGATCCGTGAGTGCACCCAACGTTCGAGGCCGACGCGACGCATCCACGGGTTGAAGCACTCGTACCGCTCGGTGAAGTGCACGCGCGTGCGACCGTCGCCGAGTGGTTCGAGCCGGGTGAATCCCTCGGCGCGGGACCACAGCGGTTTGCCGACGGCGTCGTAGCGCCAAGACTCGTGGAGCCGTACCTGGGTCAGCCATTCCCACGACTTGCCGACCCCACCGGAGCCGAGAATCCTCGGGACCGGGAACGTGCAATGGCGAACGAGGCCTTCGCCGATCTCGTCACCGGGATGAAGGATGTGGATCTGGCCGATCTTGCCCTGCGGACGATCGGGTGCCCGGTACCAGAAGAGATCCCACACCTCTTCGACGGGTGCGTCGAGATCGACGGAAAACACGTGCTCCTGCATCAGGGTCCCGTCGAATCGGGGAGGTGGACGAAGCAGAACTCGTTTCCGGCCGGATCGGCCATCACCTGGAACGGTTCGGGGGACTCGTGGACGAGACGGCCCAATCGGGTCGCGCCGAGCGCCTCCGCGGCGACGGTCGCGGCCTCGAGGTCAGGAACCCAGACGTCGAGGTGCAGGCGGTTCTTCCCGCGCTTGGTCTCGGGCACCTTCTGGAACGCGACCCGAGGATGGCCGGGGTTGGCGCTCCGCAACGACACCCAGTCGTCCTCGACGAACGCGATCTCGACCCCGAGAACCTTGCTCCAGAACTCCGCGAGCGGAGCCGGGTCGAGGCAGTCGACCACGATCGTGCGGAGCTGTCCGATTTCCACCGTGCCGACTCTAGGAACTCAGGGGCAGTCGTGCTCGTCCGGCAACAGGGGGCGCCAGACGATGGTGAAGTCGGTCCCGCCGGAGCGCCATTGGGTCGTCGTCGACGCGTCGGATGCCGCGGCCAGCGCGGTGACCGCATCCGCACCACGCAGGACGGTGCAGCGGTACGCGGTCCCGGATCCCCGTCCGCCGTCGATCGGAGTGCCGAGTTCGGCGAGAGCCGCGAGCGGCCATGCTTCGGAGGTCGGCGGAACCGCATCGTCCTGCGGGGCGTCCGAGACCGGGGTTGCGTATATGGCGACCTCAGATGGCTCGTACGGCCGGCGAGCCGCGTCGGTCGCGTCGGTGCTGAGCTCCTGGACGAACTTCGAGAGCGCCGACCGCGCCTCCCGCTCGGACGCCGATAGCCCCGGAACGTCGGTCCCCGGGCCCTGCAAGGCGTAGACCTCGTGGCGGTGGACTCCATCGACATTGATCGTGACGGTGGTGGTCGGCATGTCGGTGATGCCGGGCTGGCCGTACTCGTGGACGGCGAAGAGGCCGAGGGCCTTGGCCCGACCGGCCAGTCGTTCGAGCGCGGCGCGATCGAGCGTGCCGGTGAGCAGATTGGGGAGCGCGTGGGGCGGATACTGCTCGGTGACGGGGCCGCTCACCACGACCCGGCCGTCGCCGAACACGCTGAGTTCGGGGACGATCCCGAGTTGGTAGTCGATCGACGTGAAGCCGCCTCGGGTGTCGACCCGGAACACGACGTCTTCGGCTCCGGTGGGAATCGAGCGAGTCTGAACTTGGTTACCCCGGTTCACGCTCGACCCGCTGCCGCAGGCAGTCAGGACGACGAGGATCGGAGTGAGGATCAGAATGAGGATGGAACGACCTGATGTGCGCATGTCCCTTCGACGCCCGTCGACCGCAGTCAGTTCCCAGCCGGTACGGTCCGGGCCGTGAGCCTTCCTCCGGAACCCGAGATCGCCGATTCCCTGCTCGACCTCGTGGGAAACACCCCGATGGTGCGGCTCGGTCGGATCGGTGCCGACGCTGGCGTGCGACCTGGTCGCGAAGGTCGAAACGTTCAATCCCGGCGGGAGTGTGAAGGACCGCCCGGCGGTCGCGATGATCGACGCGGCCGAGCGCGACGGTCTGCTCAAACCCGGCGGAACGATCGTGGAGCCGACGTCGGGGAATACCGGCGTAGGACTTGCGATCGTGGCGGCCCAACGCGGGTATGAGTGCATCTTCGTCATGTCGGACAAGATGAGTCCCGAGAAGGTCTCGCTGTTGCGGGCGTACGGCGCGGAAGTGGTGGTGTGCCCGACTGCGGTGCCGCCCGAGCATCCCGATTCGTACTACTCGGTCGCGGATCGACTGACTCGTGAGACGGCGAACGCGTTTCGCCCCGATCAGTATTCGAACCCGAACAACCCGGCCGAACACGAGCGCTCGACCGGCCCCGAGATCTGGCGCCAGACCGCAGGTCGCATCACTCACTTCGTTGCCGGGGTCGGCACCGGCGGCACCATCACCGGCATCGCCCGGTACTTGAAGCGCATGAATCCCGAAATCCAGATCATCGGCGCCGACCCCGAGGGGTCGGTGTACTCCGGCGGTACGGGTCGCCCGTACCTCGTCGAGGGAGTGGGCGAAGACTTCTGGCCGACGACGTTCGATCCGTCGCTCGTCGATCGGACCGTCATGGTGAGCGATGCCGATTCGTTCCTCACCGCGCGCCGGGTCACTCGCGAGGAAGGATTGCTGATCGGCGGTTCGTGCGGCACCGCAGTGCACGCCGCGCTCACGGTGGGCGCCGATCTGGGGCCCGAGGCGATGGTCGTCGTGCTGCTTCCCGATTCGGGACGTGGGTACCTGTCGAAGATCTACAACGACGACTGGATGATGGACTTCGGCTTCATTCGGTGCGCCGGCGACTGCGCCGGCGATGTGCTCGCAGCCAAGGACGGCGAGATCCCGGCGCTGGTGTTGGTGAAGCCCGACGAACCGGCGCGCAACGCGTGGACGTTGATGCGCGACCTCGGGGTGTCGCAGGTGATCGTGTCGGTGAGCAAGGAACTGCCGCTCGCGGCCAAAGAGGTGAGCGGCATGCTCGACGAGTTGTCGCTGATGGAGCTGGCGTTCCGCGACGCCGCCGCGCTCGAGCGACCTGCGGCCGAACTCATGAGCCCGGCGATGCCGATGGTCGGTATCGGCGAGCCCGTAGCCCGCCTGGTCGAGCAGCTCGACGGTTCCTCGACCCTGCTGGTCATCGATGGCGGCCACCCCATCGGCGTGCTGTCCCGAAGCGACGTGCTCGGGTACCTGGCTGCGAAGGAAGGCCCGCAGTGAGTCGGGACGAGGGGTTCGAGACGGCGGCGATTCATGCCGGCCAGCCGGCCGACCCGACCACCGGCGCCGTTGTGACCCCGATCAGTCTGGCGACGACGTTCGCACAGGACGCGGTGGGGAAGCATGCCGGGTTCGAGTACGGCCGCACCGGGAACCCGACGCGCGCCGCGCTCGAGACCTGCCTCGCGACTCTCGAAGGGGCCGAGCGCGGTCTCGCGTTCGCGAGCGGCATGGCCGCGGAAGACGCGGTCCTGCGCGCGCTGGTCAAGCCCGGTGATCACGTCGTCCTTCCGATGGACGCGTACGGCGGTACGTTTCGCCTCGTGGCTCGCGTCTACGCCGATGCCGGCGTGACCTGGTCGGCGGCCGACCTCACCGATCCGGCGGCGGTCGCCGCGGCATTGACCCCGACCACGAAGGTGGTGTGGATCGAAACCCCGACCAATCCGGCCCTCGGCATCGTCGACATCGAAGCCGTCGCGGCCGTCGTCCACCGCCACGACGTGAAGGTCGTGGTCGACAACACGTTCGCGACGCCCTACCTCCAGCAGCCGATCGGGCTGGGTGCCGACGTCGTGGTGCACTCGACCACCAAGTATCTCGGCGGTCACTCCGACACCATCGGCGGGTTTGCCGCGGTGGCCGATCCTGCACTCGGGGAGCAGCTCGCGTACCTCCAGAACGCGACCGGCGCGGTGCCCGGCCCGTTCGACTGTTACCTCGTGTTGCGGGGGATCAAGACCCTCGCGGTGCGAATGGCGAGGCACAGTGAGAACGCGGTCACCATCGCGGCGATGCTCGCCGAGCATCCGGCCGTCGACCGCGTCCTGTATCCCGGGCTCGCCACGCACCCGGGCCACGAGGTCGCGGCCCGCCAGATGCGCGCGTTCGGCGGCATGGTGAGTTTCACCGCGGCCGACGGCGAGGACGCAGCCCTGGAGATCGCGCGCAGTACCGAACTCTTCACGCTCGCCGAGTCCTTGGGCGCAGTGGAATCCTTGATCGAACACCCCGGGCAGATGACCCACGCGTCGGCCGCGGGTTCGCCACTCGAAGTCGATCCCGCGCTGATCCGGCTCTCCGTGGGCCTCGAATCGATCGACGACCTCCTCACCGACCTGCGCGTCGCCCTCGACACCGTGCTCTGAGTCGACGCCAGGCTCGAGCGGGCCACCGCGTAGCCTGGAGAGCCGATGACAGCGTTGGTCGTGGTGCTGAGCGTGGTGGTGGCGCTCCTCGTGGTGATGGTGGCGAGCTTGTTGCGGAGCCACGCCGAGATCCTGCGGACGCTCCACGATGCCGGGCTGAGCCACGACCCAGATGCGGTCGACGCCGATGACGCCGGTGCCGCGGTGGGCCGGCCGCGCCGACGGAGCGCACCGAGTTCACCGACGAGTGGTCCCAGCCCGGAGGCGACCGATCTGTCGGGGGTGACGCCGGACGGCGATGCGGTGGCCGTCGGGATCCTCGAAAGCCCGACGCCTACGCTGCTCGCCTTCCTCTCGAGCGGGTGTCTCACCTGCCGGGAGTTCTGGGAGGCGTTCGGCGACGCCGACCTCGCGGTGCCCGGCGACGCCCGGCTGGTCGTGGTGACCATGAGTCCCGAAGACGAGAGCGTCAGTGCCCTCCGCCGGTTGGCGCCGGCGGATGCGCTGGTCGTGATGTCGACGCCGGCGTGGGAAGCGTACGAAGTGGAGGGCTCGCCGTACTTCGTCTACGTCGACGGGATGAGTGGCTCCGTGGTGGGCGAAGGCACCGCGTCCACCTGGGAACGAGTTCAAGCGATGGTCGTCGAGTCCGTCGACGACGGCGCACTCACCGCAAGTCGCCGACGTTCTGCGGCTCGCAAGGCGCGCGCGGCCCGGCGTCACCTGGCTGATCGCGAACGCGAGACCCGGGCCGACGATGCCCTGGCGGCCGCGGGCATCAACCCCGGAGACCCCAGCCTCTACCCGGCGACCGGTGGCCCCGACGCCGCGGCGGCGTCGGATGTCAACGACTTGCCGTGAGCAGTACCGACATCGTCCTCACTGCGGCGGCCGTCAGCATTGCCGTCGTCGCCGGCCTGCGGTCGACCTGGTCGCCCTGAGGTGAGTCGATGCTCGCGAGCATCCACCCGCTCGGGGAGCGGGGCCGAGGACAACACTTTGCACTCACGGCCACGGCCTACACACTGGGTTCGATGCTCGCCGCGGGCGCGCTCGGTGCGGCGCTCGGTCTCCTCGGCCAGATTGTCCTGGCCGATTCCGATGTCATCCGAGCCGCGATCTTCGCCGCGGCCGCGGCGGTGGCCGTCGTGGTCGATCGCCGGGGCGGAACGATCCCGAGTTGGCATCGTCAGGTCAACGAGGACTGGCTCGCCGACTTCCGCGGCTGGGTCTACGGCCTCGGATTCGGCGCCCAACTCGGGCTGGGAATCGTCACCATCGTGACGACGGCTTCGGTGTATCTGACCTGGGTCGGAGCGCTCGTGGTCGCCCAACCGCAGGCGGGCGCGCTCGTTGGAGCCGCGTTCGGGTTGGCTCGATCGGTGCCGGTGCTGACTGCTCGGTCTGCTCGCGATCCGGAGCGCGTGAGCGCGCGAGTGCGCCGTCTCCACACCGGAGCCGATAATTTCAACTCCGTGACCCTGCTCGCGGAAGCCACGACCGGTATTGCGGTGCTCGTCGCCGGAGCGATCGCCCGATGACGGCCTTGCGCGCACACGGGATCGGAGTGGACGCACCCGCCGGCTGGGATGGCCGCATTTCGGTCCGGCGCGACGGCGCCGCCGATCGGATCTTCACCGCCAACGGGACTCGGATGGTCCCGACCCGCTCCCGGCCCGTCATGCACCTCGCCAACTTCGGCATTCCGGGTGCGATCGGCGACTTCGGGAGCGGTGCCGTCGAGTTGATGGGCGAGAACGACGTGTTCACCGTGCTGTTCGAACACGAGCCGGAGTCGGTCGGGACCGCGTTGTTCCGCTCGGTCGGGATACCCCAGGCGCTGAGCGTCCAGGATTTCGAACCGTCCACGTTGCGCCGGGGCATCCCGGGACAGAGCGGATATCAAGGGTTCTTCCAGGAGTCCGGCCGTGCGTTCTGCCTGTACGTCGTGCTCGGTTCTCACGCGCGCCGGGCGCGACTGGTGCCGCTCGTGAACCGGGTGCTCGCGTCGCTCGCCATCGGCTCGGCCATCGACCGGGGAGCCTCGGCGTGAGCGCGTGGGCCGGTCCGTACCTGGTCGCAGTGCTGCTCGTCGTCGCCGCGGGTGTCGGGAAAGCCATCGATCCGGTCATGACGGTCGGTGCACTCCGCGGGGTCGGAGTGCGACTCCCAGCTTCGGTCGTGCGCGCATTCGGCGCGGCCGAAGCAGTGCTCGGCGTCGCCGCGGTCGTGACGGGCAACCGTTGGCTGGCGATCGCGATCGCGATCTCCTACGTCGGGTTCACGGTGTTCGTGCTGGTCGCGCTGGCGCGGCGGTTGCCGATCGGTTCGTGCGGATGTTTCGGCCGGGCGGAGACTCCGCCGAGTTGGCTGCACGTGGTCGTCAACGCGGGAGCCATTCTCAGCGCGATCGCAGTTGCGGTCGCAGCCGGCGACGGTCGCTCGGTCCTGCACGGATTCTCCGACCAGCCGCTCGGGGGCGTGCCCTTCGTGCTACTCAGCGTCGTCGGCGCGTACGCCGCGTTCGTACTCCTCACGGTCGTCCCGCAGGTCTCTCGTCGCCGGCTCGCGCAAGGGGCGTCGTGATGAGTGCACGCCTCGCCGATCGGGCGGCCCGCTTCGTCGGTCGCCACACGAGCCGACGGTCCTTTCTCACCCGCACGGCACTCGTGGGCAGCGCGTTGGCCGTCGCCCCGACCGACTTCATGCTGCGTCCCACCACTGCATACGGCGCGATCTGCAATTGCAGCGGTTCGTCGTGCGACTGCGGCTCGCTGTGCTGCGACGGTTACACCGAGTTCTGCTGCACGATGACCGGGACCAACAGTTGCCCACCCGGCACGATCGCCGCCGGTTGGTGGAAGGCCGACGGCTCGCAGTACTGCAACGGTTCCCGCTACTACATCGACTGCAATGCCACCTGTCGCTGTGGAACCGGCCGCATCTGCCCCGACGAATGCTCGGATGCGCCTTGGGGTTGTGGGTGCGCGAAGGGCGACTGCAACAATCGCAAGGCCGGATGCACCGCGTTCCGCTACGGCCAGTGCAATCAACAGGTCGCCACCGTTGGCCGCATCGCCTGCCGGGTGGTGTCATGCGATCCGGCAGTCCTCATCGTCGGCAACTGCGCGCCGACCGTCGCGGTCGACAACTCAACCGCCAATCACAACAAGCCTTGTCTGCAAGCCGCACCTCAGGAGAGTGACGACGTGGAACACGGAATGGCAGTCGATGTCATCCTGCACCCCTTCGACCCCACCAGTGGATACACGCTCGACCGCTGGGGCGGGCTCCACCACTTTGGCGACGCGCCGAAGGCGCGCACCTCGGGCTACTGGCCCGGCCAGGACGTTGCCCGCCGGGTCATCATCACCGACTGGACGAAGCCGTCCGGCTACGTGATGGACCTCGACGGTGCGCTCCACCCGGTCGGCGACGCGCCGCGCGTGAGCGGCACTCCCTACTGGAGTGGCGGCAAGATCGTCCCCATGCTCGAGTACTAACTCGCCCCTGCCGCGTCCGATCCATCGGCGTTCGGGGTGTGACCGTCGGCAACCGACGCTGAAACCCCAAACCTGGTCGCCCGCCCGTCCGATCCATCGGCGTTCGGGGTGTGACCGTCGGCAACCGACGCTGAAACCCCAAACCTGGCGGCTGAGGGTGTGTCACACCCCGCGGTTACGGTCCCTGGGTGGCGGTCGACGGACCGTTCGTCTTCCCCGATCACGTCGTGTATCGAGGGGGCAACGGTGTCCGAGCGACGGATTCAGCGCGCGACCGACACGGAACTGGCGGCAATCGCATCTGGACAACTCGGGGTCATCACTCTGGACCAGGCCGCGTCCGTCGGGTGGTCCGAGGCGCGTCTACGACGGCGGGTGCGCGCCGGGCGGCTCGAGCGGCTTCACCGCGGTGTGTACGGCTTCGCCGGTTCGCCGTCGACATGGGAGCGGGCTGTGTTCGCGGCCGTGTTGGCCGCCGGACCCGGTGCGGCGGGTAGCTATGAGACCGCCGCCGCGTTCCACGCCTACCCGCACGTCTCGCCCCGTGGGCGTGCTCCGGTGGTGGTCTCGGAGCCTCATCCCGCGGACCGTCAGCGTCACGGTCTGAAGGTGCACCGGGTCCGCCTGCCTGCCGACCACGTCACGCGCATCGACGGTATTCCGGTCACGACCTATGAACGCACCTTGATCGACATGACCGGCCTGCTTGGTCTCAGCGCACTCGCCCGCTGCCTCGACCAGGGGTTGGTCGCCGGGCACGTGGAGTTGCACCGACTCAGCGCCATGATCGACGAACTGGGCCCGGCACCAGGCCGTCGGGTGCGCCAACTCCGGATGCTCGTCGCGGAGCGGGGACCCGAGGCCGAACAGGCGGAGAGCACCACTGAGATCCGAATGTTCACGGTCATCCGACGCGCCGACCTCCCAATGCCGGTCCCGCAGTACCGAGTGGCAGTGAACGGCGAGAGGTTCCGCTTCGACGGCGCCTATCCGGATCGGATGATTGGGCTCGAGTACCTCGGTTGGGACCCACACCGGAGCCGGACAGCGTTCGACCGGGATCACCGACGCGATCGGATCCTCTCGCTCGAGGGTTGGACGATCGTGTACTTCACCTCTGCGTCGGCCGACGGGGAGATTGTGCAAACCGTCGAGCGACTCCTCGCCCGCTGACCGACCCACCCACGCACGTTTGGGGTGTGACCGTCGGCAACCGACGCTCAGATCCCAAACGTGGGATGGCGAGTGAGGGCTGGGAATGGGTGAGGCGGAGGCTCAGGAACGCTGGCCGCTGAGGCGGCTGTTCTTGAACTGCGCCTTGACGTAATCGCGGTTGAGCATGGCGATGAAGTCGATCGAGATCTCTTTCGGACACGCCGTCTCGCACTCACCGTGATTGGTGCAGGAGCCGAAGAACTTCTCCATCTCCTCGACCATCGCGACGACCCGGGTGTAGCGCTCCGGTTGGCCCTGCGGTAGCAGCGAGAGGTGCGAGTACTTCGCCGAGGTGAAGAGTTGCGCCGCACTGTTCGGGCACGCGGCCACGCACGCGCCACACCCGATGCACGCGGCGGCGTCCATGGCTGCGTCGGACGCTTCCTTGGGTACGAGGATCTCGTTGGCGTCACGCGCCGCACCAGTCGGGGCGGTGATGTAGCCACCCGACTCGACGATCCGGTCGAACGCGCTGCGGTCGACGGCGAGGTCCTTGATGATCGGGAAGCCGGCCGCCCGCCACGGTTCGACGGTGATGACCGAACCGTTCGCCAGTTTGCGAAGGTGCAGTTGGCAGGTCGCGGTGCCCTTCTCGGGTCCGTGGGCGCGACCGTCGATCATCATGGCGCAGGATCCGCAGATCCCTTCCCGACAGTCGTGGTCGAACGCGACGGGCTCTTCGTTCTCGGCGACGAGTTGCTCGTTGAGCACGTCGAAGAGCTCGAGGAAAGACATGTCTTCGCTCACGCCGGGCATCGCGTAGGTCTCGA
This sequence comes from uncultured Acidimicrobiia bacterium, assembly GCA_963765075.1. Lineage (GTDB taxonomy): Bacteria > Actinomycetota > Acidimicrobiia > IMCC26256 > JAENVU01 > JAENVU01. The sequence goes on along the minus strand of CAVXVA010000003.1, from coordinate 598,278 downwards.
AGCGTCCGGGGGAGTCGGGGCCGGCTTGGCGCCACACTCGCAGGGTCAGATCCATGGTTTCGGCCTCCCTACTTGTAGCTGCGTTGCGCCAGGTGGACATTGTCGAACGTCAACGGTTCCTTATGGACTTCCGGCGACGAGATGTTGCCGGTCCACTCCCACGCGGCGGCGTAGGCGTAGTTGTCGTCGTCGCGGAGGGCTTCACCTTCTTCGGTCTGATGCTCCAGGCGGAAGTGTCCGCCGCAGCTTTCTTCGCGCTCACGCGCGTCGCGGACGAGGAGTTCGCCGAACTCGAGGAAGTCGGCCACGCGACCGGCCTTCTCCAGGCTCTGGTTGAAGCTCTCGCCTTCACCCAGGATGCGCACGTCGTTCCAGAACTCCTCGCGGAGCGTCGGAATCGCGGCGAGGGCGTTGTCGAGCGATTCCGCGCTGCGAGCCATGCCGCACTCGTTCCACATGATCTTGCCGAGCTCCCGGTGGAAGTGGTCGACCGACTTGGTCCCCTTCACCGACAGCATCCGGTTGGTCTGGTCGGCGACGTTGGCTTCGGCCTCCTTGAAGGCGGGGTCGTCGGTGCCGACGGCAGGGGAACCGAGCAGCGGTGCCAGGTAGTCGTTGATGGTGGCCGGCAGCACGAAGTACCCGTCGGCCAGGCCCTGCATGAGGGCACTCGCGCCGAGTCGGTTGGCGCCGTGGTCCGAGAAGTTGGCCTCGCCGAGCACGTACAGCCCGGGCACGTTGCTCATCAGGTTGTAATCAACCCAGAGGCCACCCATCGTGTAGTGGACCGCGGGGTAGATGCGCATGGGGACCTTGTACGGGTCCTCGCCGGTGATGCGTTCGTACATCTGGAAGAGGTTGTCGTAGCGCTCTTCGATGGTGTGCCGACCGAGCCGGTTGATGGCCTCGCCGAAGTCGAGGTAGACGCCGTTCTTGACCGGACCGACGCCGCGGCCCTCGTCGACCTCGCGCTTGGCGGCCCGGGACGCGACGTCGCGCGGCACCAGGTTGCCGAAGGCGGGGTAGCGCCGCTCCAGGTAGTAGTCGCGCTCGCCTTCGGGGATCTGGTCCGGTGAACGGGTTTCGTCACCGGACTCCGGCACCCAGATGCGACCGTCGTTGCGCAGCGACTCCGACATCAGGGTGAGCTTCGATTGGAAGTCGTCACTGGCCGGGATACACGTGGGGTGGATCTGGGTGAAGCACGGGTTCGCCATCAGCGCGCCGCGCTTGTGCGCCCGCCACGCGGCGGTCACGTTCGATGCCATCGCGTTCGTGGAGAGGTAGAACACGTTGCTGTAGCCGCCGGTGGCGAGCACGACTGCGTGACCCGCGAACGACTTCACCTCGCCGGTGACGAGATGGCGGGCGACCACACCGCACGCCCGACCGTCCTTGACGACGAGGTCGAGCATTTCGGTGCGGGTGTGGAGATCCACATTGCCGAGGTGCACCTGTCGCGCCAGCGCTTGGTAGGCGCCGAGCAGCAACTGCTGGCCGGTCTGGCCGCGGGCGTAGAACGTGCGCGAGACCTGGGCGCCACCGAACGAGCGGTTGTCGAGCAGGCCGCCATACTCACGGGCGAAGGGAACGCCCTGGGCCACGCACTGGTCGATGATGTTCGTCGACACCTGGGCGAGGCGATAGACGTTGGCCTCCCGGGCGCGGAAGTCGCCGCCCTTGACGGTGTCGTAGAACAAGCGCTGCACGCTGTCGCCGTCGTTGCGGTAGTTCTTCGCCGCGTTGATTCCACCCTGGGCCGCGATCGAGTGGGCGCGTCGCGGGGAGTCGTGGAAGGTCAGCATCGTGACCTGGTAGCCGAGTTCGCCGAGGGTTGCCGCCGCGCTCGCACCGGCCAGGCCGGAGCCGACCACGAGCACGTGGAACTTGCGCTTGTTGGCGGGGTTGACGAGCTTGACGTCGAACTTGTGGTTGTCCCACTTCTCTTCGATCGGCCCGTCGGGCACGCGGGAATCGAGGGTCATACTCACTTGACGACTCCCGTGACGACCATGAGGGGCATGGAGATGTTGCCGATCGCGATGATCGTGGCGAACCCGATCGCGAAGCTGCGCCGGAGGGTGTTCCACTTCGGGTTGTTGATCCCGAGGCTCTGGAACATCGACCACGCCCCGTGGAAGATATGGAACGCGAGCGCCAGGTTGGCGAGGATGTACACGATCGCCACCGGCACCCGCTCGAAGCTGTGGATCACGTTCTCGTAGGCGTCACCGCGCACGAAGTCGGGGTTGGCGTTGCCCCACGTGAGGTCCATCAGGTGGAAGATCAGGTACAGGCCGACGATGACTCCGGTCCAGCGCATCGTGCGGGACGCGAAGTTGGCGGCGGCGTAATCACGCGGCGACTGATACTTGGTGGGGCGGGCCCGGTGGTTCATCCGGGTCAGTTGCGCGGCGCTGACGATATGGAGGACGACGGCCGCGATGAGTCCGACCCGCATGATCCAGAGCAACGCGGTACGGGGGAGTGCCGGCTCGCCCAGCGTGCGGAGCCATTCGGCGTACTCGTCGAGGTGGCTGGCGCCGAGGTAGATCTTGAGGTTGCCGACCATGTGCGCCAGGACGAAGCCCAGCATCATGATGCCGGTCACCGCCATGACCCACTTCTTGCCGACGGCCGAGCGCCAGAAGCGCAGGACCGGATTGGTCGGTCGCGAACCCGGGTGCACGGGTTTCGGGTGCTGACCGGTCGTCGTGTGCGTGGCTGTCATCTGCTCACGCCTCCTTATCCCCACTCGGGTGAGCGGAGGGGAAGCTACCGGCTAGCGATCGTCGTTCACGATCCGGAGCCAGTCGAGGAGCTCGTCGTATCGGTTTTCCACCGTGCCGACGAGGTCGTGGTGGAGCCGGACCCGGACCTCGCCGGTCCGATGATCGAGGTGCGCCCGGCCCACATAGCTGAGGGATCGGGCGGGGACATCGCCGAGCAAGGTGCGGACCCGACCGTCGATCTCTACCTCGATCCGGGCTCCGGCGAGGGCGGTTCGACCCTCGTTCGCCACATGGATGAGCCCGCGGCGGGGTTCGAGCATCGGAAGCACCGTGCGACACGCATCGCGCAACGCCGCATATCCCGCCTTGGGCACGCGATCGTGACCCAGGACCGACCACGTCACGGCCGGGTGCCCGTCGGCGAAGCAGAACTGGCAGAACCCACCGGCCGGATTGGCACGCAGGCGGCGCAGATCCTCGATCTGGAGCTGGAGGAGCGCGGCTTGATAGTGCTGGGTCGCGAGCTGCCAGGCCTCGAACGACTCGAACAGCGCGGGAGGGACGTACCGATCGAACTGATGCTTCTGACACGCGTGGCGCTCGAAGAGGTGATCCCAGTCGAGGTGGGGCCAACGCTCGGGTTCCATGAACGCGGCGTCGTGGGGCACCGCTTGCGCGCCGAACTCGGAGACGAACCGGGCGAGGCGCGGCACCGCGCGGCAGCGCGGTCGCGAGGCCGTCCATCTGCCCGTGGTACCAACCGAAGTAGAAGTGGGCGTCGGTGCCGGTGCTGCCGAGGCCGGGAAAGACCCCGGAGTGGAGATCGACGAATCGGGTGGGGTCGGCCTTGTGGATCGCGTGGGCGACCGAACGATCGAGCACGTCCTTGTTCCACGAGGGCAGGAACATGCTCGCCCCGACCCGGAGCGCGGCCTTGGGGGTGATGGGTTCACCTGGTTGGAATTCGACGGCCAACGGCTCATTGTGGGCACACCACATCGCGATGCTCGGGTCGGTGCGCGAGGAGATCGACCATCTCCTTCGCCTGACGGGCCGCCTGTTTGCGCGCACCGCGGCCGTAGCCCCACTGGAGTGGGAAGTCCTGCCAGATCAGGAGGCCCGCCGCGTCCGCGGCCTCGTAGAACTCCGGGCGGGTCACGTGGGCGTGGATCCGCAACAGGTCGAGGTTGGCGGCCTTGGCCAACTCGACGTCGGCCGCGAGTTCGGCGGGGGTGGCCTCGGCGAGGGCCATCCGGGTCGGCCCCTGGTTGGCGCCCATCACGAAGACGGGCTCACCGTTGACGCGCCACTGCCAGTCGTCCACCACGATGTCACGGAATGCGGTGGTGAGCTTCCGGTCGTCGCTGCGGACTCCATCCACGACCACGACGATCTCGACGGTGACGCGCGGCTGGTCGCCCATGCGCCACGGCCACCACCGCGGTGGCTCGTCGACAAACATCGGCATGCTGACGGTCGTGCCCCGGCGGGAGAGATCGACGTCGGTTTCGCTGCGCGCGAGTTCATCGCCGGTGTCGCTCCGAAGAGTGGCGTGGACCTGTACCGGCGCGTCGGTGGGCACCTCGCCCGGATCCAGGGTGATGTCGAGCTTGAGCGCGCCTCGCACTTCGGTGGCTTCGGTGCAGAGCACGCGGAACCACGAGATCCGGACTGGTCCGGTGTCACGGATGCGGACCGGGCGCCAAATCCCACCGGGATTCCAGTCGGGGTCGAGATTGTCCCAGTGCGAGAACACGCCGGTGATCGACCGTTTGGCGGTGCGGTCGGTTTGGCGCGGCGAGGCGACCTCGACCGCCAGTGTGTGCTCAGGTCCGCTCGGGTCACAGAATCGTGTGATCTCGAAGGTGTGCGGAAAGAAATACCCCTCGGTGGCGCCGAGGTAGTGACCGTCGAACCAGATGTCGCCCAGGTAGAAGATGCCGTCGAACGACACGAAGCGGCGGTGGCTTTCCGGGAGTTCGGTCGGTGCGATGGCACGGCGGTAGAGCACCGGGCCGTCGGTCTCGGCGAACAAGGGGGAACTGCGCCAGTGACCGGGAACCTCGATGTCGGGCCAGTCGGCGGTCGAGAAACCGGGCTCGATGAAGTTGCGGGCCAGGTCGCCGTCGTCGACGTGCGCCCGCCACCGGCCCGACAGATCGACGGGTTTCGGATCCGGCGGCTCGAACATACGTGGGCGACACTACGACCACCCCCACCCCCCGTCACCCCGTCACCCTGGACCATGTGCGTGTTTGGGGTCTCACCGTCGGTTGCCGACGGTCTCACCCCAAGCCCGGGTGAGTAGGTCTGGTCCCGGTCGGGTCCCGGGAGGGTCGACAATGGGGGAATGGCGGTCGATCGTGGGTGAGCACGAAGGTGACGAGGGGTTCTCCCCGGTCGTTCGGGGCGACGAAACGATCGCCGGTATCCGGTCCGAGCGCGGCGCCGACACCCTGCGGATCGAAGTCGTGCCGGTGCGCAGCTTCGGGTTCCTCGGCACGGATGTCGACGGTCTGATCCGCCGCATCCGCGAGCAGGTCGTCGCGAGTGGCGCGAGCCGGTGACGCTCGCGACCAAGGATCCGTTCCTGCGCGCCCAGGCGAGTGCGCTCGGCTTCGCCGGAACGCTGCGGTCCGACCTGGTCGCCTCGGCCGCCGAGCTGGGTTCGGTCCACCGCGACGATCCGGAGTCGGTCGCGGACCGCGTCGAACGCTGGTTGCCGGGCTGCCGGGTCGACACCACCCGGGGGAGTCCGCTGACCCGGGCACTGCGCCGGGTTCAGTCCGGGCTGTCCCACAACGTGCGGGTCACCGCGAGCCGAGGCGGCATCAACGTGAGTGCGGTGGTGCCGGCCGGACCCGAACTCATGGTGGAGTCCCTCGCCGCCGCGCTCGACACGATGCTGCGGATCGGTGAACGGTTTCCGCGGCTCGCCCGTCGGTTCCATCACCTCGTCTTCGCAACCTCGGGGTACGGGATGGCGACCGGTCGCGTGAGCGGCGAGGCCGGTGGCGGTCGGATCTCGATCAACCCGGCGCATGTCGACGGGCGCGCCTACGCGGCGCTGGCCGCGCGCGCGGCACCGACGGCCGCGCCGACCGGGGGTCCGCGGCGGCTCCCGCGCGCGCCGTCCGGCCGGTTCCTGCCGGTCGACAAGGTGGTGGCCCACGAGATCGGTCACTGCGTGGACGAGCTGGCCCAGAGCGGTCGGCTCTCGAGCGCCACCGAGTTCCGGCGGCTGATCGGCGCGGCCGTCGGGGTCGAGTCGGTCGAGTTCGCACTGCGCGGTGAGCGGCCGAACGCCGAACCGGCCTGGGTCGTGGCGCGCGAAGAACTGATTGCCCAGGTGTCGGACTACGCGACCACGAATCCGGTGGAACTCTTCGCGGAATTGTTCGCGGCCTGGATCGAAGGCGAGTCCACGCCGGCGGTCGCGGCCTTCGGCGAGTTGATGGACTCGAGGTTCCCGATCGGGTCGTAGCCGAGTGCGGGGCCGTCCGGATTCCTTCTAAGGTGCGCGGAGTACGCCCCGTCGGAGGAGAATCGTTCATGAGCCGTCCCGCCACCCTTGGGGAGCTGCGCGAATCGGGATGGCAGTCCCGTACCGTCAAGGACGAGATGCGCGCCAACGCCATTGCGAAGGTCGCGGCGGGCGAACCGCTCGTCGAGGGCGTGCTCGGCTACGAAGACACCGTCATGCCCCAGCTGGAGAACGCCCTCCTGGCTGGGCACGACGTGATCTTCCTCGGTGAGCGCGGCCAGGCCAAGACCCGCATGATCCGGTCGCTCACGAACTTGCTCGACGAGTGGATGCCGATCATCGGCGGCAGTGAGATCAACGACGACCCGTTCCACCCGGTCTCGCATCACGCACGGCTGTTGGTCGCGGAACGCGGCGACGAGACGCCGATCGAATGGGTGCACCGCGACCGGCGGTTCGGCGAGAAGCTCGCCACTCCCGACACGTCGATCGCGGATCTCATCGGTGAGGTCGACCCGATCAAGGTCGCCGAAGGTCGGTACCTCTCGGACGAACTCACACTGCACTACGGCCTGGTGCCGCGGACCAACCGGGGCATCTTCGCGATCAACGAGTTGCCGGACCTTGCGGAGCGGATCCAAGTGGGTCTGCTCAACGTGCTCGAAGAGCGTGATGTGCAGATCCGCGGCTACAAGATTCAACTCCCGATCGACGTGATGTTGGTGGCCTCGGCCAACCCCGAGGACTACACGAACCGCGGGCGGATCATCACCCCGCTGAAGGACCGTTTCGGTTCGCAGATCCGGACGCACTACCCGCTCGACGTCGACATCGAGATGGACGTGATCGAGCAGGAAGCCCGCCCGCTCGGCGCCGACGGCCTCGTGGTGAACGTGCCCGACTACATGACCGAGATCGTGGCCGAGATCAGTCAGCAGGCCCGGCGTTCCCCGCACGTGAACCAGCGCTCCGGCGTATCGGTGCGGCTCTCGATCGCCAACTACGAGACCATGATCGCCAACGCGCTCCGGCGTTCACTCCGCACGGGTGAGCACGAGGTGGTGCCGCGCATCAGCGACCTCGACGCCCTCGTCGCGTCGACCGCCGGCAAGATCGAGATCGAGACGGTCGAGGACGGCCGCGACTCCCAGGTGCTCGACCGCATCGTCAAGGCCTCGGTGCTCGAAGTGTTCCGCTCGGCGGTGCCGGCCGAGAAGCTCGGTGGGCTGGTCAGTGCGTTCGAAGACGGCCGGATCGTGCACACCGGCGCCGATGTGCCGTCGTCCGAGTACACCGATCTGCTCGGGTCGATGAACGGGCTGAGCGAGGCGCTGGCCGACCTCGGCGTGGGCGAGACCCCGGCCGGGGTGGCCTCGGCGGTCGAGTTCGTGTTGGAGGGTCTGCACCTGTCGAAGCGGCTCAACAAGGATTCGATCGGCGGCAAGACCACCTACCGCAGCCGCGGCTGACCCTCGGTTCCATGGCGGACCCCACGCCCGATCAGGTTCATGACGCGGTCGACGAGGTCGCACTCCGCGCGTTGATCGCGGCCTACGCCGATGTTGTGAACCGGCGCACGTGGACGGAGTTCGCGGATCTTTTCGTCGCCGACGCGTCGATCACCATCGACCTGCGTGATCGCGAGCCGTTCGTGCTGACCGGGCCGGGTGAACTCGGCGAGTTCATCGGCGGAGCGTTGGCGCAGTACCCGTTCTTCGAGTTCGTCGCGCTCAACATTCGGGTGATGCTGCGGCGCGATGGCGACGGCGATCGGGCCGCGTTGCGCACCTACATGTGTGAACTCCGCCAGGACCACGACGGCGGCCCGAGCCGCGCGTTCGGGGTGTACCAGGACGACGTCGTGCGCACGGCGGCCGGATGGCGGTTCGCACGCCGGTCGTATCAGTCGATGGGACGCGGCGAGTACGGGCTCGACCTCATGCCCGGGCCGGTGATCGTCGGGGACCCAACCGAGGCCTGAAGGGTCATGTGGTCACCATCAGTCGTCTGCATCGCGGGTCTCCGGCGCGAAGGCGGCGAAGGCCTGAGCGCGGGCGTAGATCTTGTAGAGCCGCAGCGTGTCCGCGATCCCGCTGGTACACGTCTTGGCGAAGATGCGGTAGGCCGCATCGTCGGAGAGCCCTGATTCCGCGGTCGCCGAACGTTGCGGTGTCATCTGGTCCCGGATGCTCGTGATCGTCACGCGTCGCTGCTCGACGGTCCCGCGCCGCCAGTCCGAGCAATCCGCGAGCTGGGCCGTCGAACCCGCCCGCACCAGGCCGACGCCCTGGTCGCGCTCGGCCTCGACCTTCGGGCCCACCTTCTCGACGGACCCCGCGCCGCAGCCGGCGAGCACCGTCGTCGCGAGCAACAGCGCGGCCCCCCAACGCGGACCGAAAGCGGTCATCGCGGGATCAGCGCGGCGACCCGTTGCCGCAGTCGCTCGGTCTTGGCCGAGTCGGCCGCACCGGACCGGTTCCGCGCCGCGTCCGCGGCGGCCGCGCTCCCCGGTTGCGCCGGCGCGCTCCACCAGTCGCAGTCGGTCGGTCCCGTGTCGGCATCCGGCCCATCGCTGCAGTCGATGAGGTAGGACAGCTTCGCGAGGTCGTTGTTCCCGACGCTGCGTGGCGCAATCCGAGGGCAACACCTGCGGCGCCGATGCGGGGAGCCGGCCCGCTTCTCCGGGACCGGTCACGCTGGCCGCGGTCCCGTCGACGCCCGTATTGCCGTACCAGCAGTTCCCGGTGGCGAGGCCGTCGAAGAACTCGCCCCACCAGAAGTCGTTGCCGTTCGGCTTCTGCGGACGGGCATCGTTGTGCGCGTGCCGGTTGCCGAACATTCCGACGTCGCGCGGGAAGCGGAACCCGTTCGGCGCCCTGCCCACCTTGTTGGCGAAGAACTGGTTCCCGCACGAGGTCGAGATCCCGTTGGCCGGCGCCCCCGGGCAGGAGATGCCGGGGAAGATGTCGCCCTCGGCACCGCCACCGCTGACGAAGGCGTCCGGAACCGTGAAGAGCATCGCACCGTCGCGCCAGTTGTCGAAGATCCAGTTGTGATGCACGCGGGCATCGTTCATCCCCGGGTACAGGATCCCCGTGCCCGACCGGCACGGGCACGAGCGGGTCGACGGGCGGGTCGGCAACGTACAGGTTCAGGTTGTTGGAGTAGATGAGGTTGCGGTCGATCTCCGAGCTGTCGGCCGGGAAGCCCGGATGTCCGGCGGCCGAGAGGGTGTCGCTGGAGATACCGGTCATGTTCCCGTAGATGTGGTTGCGGGTGATCCGAACGGCGTTGCCCATCGAACCCGAGTACCCCAGCGCCGAGCCGTGCAGGTCGCAGTTGGCGATCACCGTGTTCGCGCGCGGCGCGTCCGGGTAGAAGCTCGTCGCCTGCGATCCGGTCTCCGGGGTGGCACCCGGGTAGATCACGGCGTCACCGGAACCGAACCCCTCGCAGTTCTGCACCCGGCTGTGATCGGACGTGAAGCTCAGGTGCCCGTAGTCACGGTTCCAGAAGAACTTCGTCCGGTCGAGCAGCACGCCGTCGGTCTCTTCGGTGTAGAAGCCGTGCTCGCGCGCGCCGCGCACCACGAAGTTGCGGCCCACGAAACCGTCGGCGCGATCCACCTTGAGGACCACATCCTTCGCATACCCGCCGGGCTTCGCGCGCCGGCCCGGTGCCCTGGTAGTCCTTGCCCGCATCCATGATGACGTCTTCGGGCCGGGGGCCGGTTCCCTCGATCTGCAGGTTGCAGCGGACACACGGGCCGAGTTCCTGCGCCGGGATTCCCTGCCGGTCCGAACGAGGCACCGACAGCGCGTCACCGACGACGGCACGTCCCTGCACGAAGATCAGGTTCTGATCGTTCGGACAGGTGACCTGGTACTTGTAGCTGGGTGCGAGCGAGCCGCTGGCGTCACGCTGCAACAGGCTGGGAGTGCACTTCGGGTCGTTCGTCGGCTTGCTCCGCGACAGCGGCTCCTCGTAGAGGCCCGGCATGATCAGGATGCGGTCGTTGTTGCCGGCATCGAAGACGGCTTGCTGCACGGAGTCGTAGGTGCAGCGCCGCGCCAGGGCTCGGTTGATCTGGCGCAGGTTGCGGGCTTCGAGCCCGGTCATGCGAATCGCCGGCTGGCTCGGGCGCAGCTGGACGCCACGCGTCTGCGCCGTGTGCATCGACACGTTGAGCGCGGCAAGCGACGTTGCTCCACGAACGCCTTGACAGACGACGAGGACCTTGCCCGGCTCCGACACCGTTGACTGCCGACTCGAGTGAGCGGGCTACCGGCACGGCGCCGCCGGCTGCGGGGCTGATGGAAGTGTCGGGCGCGGGGTCCGGCCAGTACGAGGGCCGCTCGAGGTGCGCACCCGCGGTTGCCGGAAACGCCAACACGCCGACGGCCGTGACCACCAGCGCCGACAACCACCGCCGGCGTGATGACCTCGTCGGCTCGGTGCGCGTTGCGCTCCTCGTGGATCCGCTGCTTGTCACAATTCCCCCCGAATCGGCCGCAATCGCGTTCGCGCCGGAGTCAAGCCGAGTGTCGCACCTGCCGTCAACCGTCGGCCCATCGGCAGGTGCCGCGCGGCCCGGGAGCCAGTCCAAATGAGTGTGTGTGATCGGTGTCGGAGTGCGGAGATTCTTGGTCGGACGCGCATGCCGCCGCCGAGACAGCTGCGCGCAGTGAGGCCGCCGCGATCGCGTTCCCCACAGGCTCAGTCCACCCCGTCCGACCTGACGAGTGACCAAGGTCTCGGATCGGTCGGGGCCTACGTTCGCAACGTAGAAGTCGTGGGTTCAAGTCCCATCACCTCCACTTCATCGCCGCAGGTCAGGGCACATGTCCAGGCCTGCGGCGCTTCGCGTCCGGAGCTTCCATCGCGCGTCCATCGCGCGGGATCGCGCGGTGGGTGTGTGCGACTCCGGTTGATGCTGGACAGTGTGATGCCCGCAGCCGGTTGACGGTTTGGGGCACGGCTCCCGTTCGGGCATGACACCCACGGGCTCTGCTCGTCGGCGGTGGCCACTTTCCTCCTGGTGGGTCTTCGCGCCGGTGTTCGGGAGGGTGCTGTCGATGCTGGAGCCAGTGGAACTGCGTTGTCAGGCGGTGTTTGAGGTGCTCACCGGCGACGCGTCGGGTGACTGGCGACGCTGTGGCATGTACTGGGCCGTACTGCCACGTTCCACGCGTGGTTGCGTACATGCCTCGAGGCGGGTGACTGGAGCGACGCAGAAATGGCTGACCTTCATGTCCAATAGCGCAGCGGCGAAGGTCGCTCGTCGCTAGGTGGACTCGCCATCTGGCGGCTCAAGCTCGTCGGTGTCTGTATCTGGACCAGCAGCTTCGGCAATCCAGTCGGACGGAATCAAAGCATCACCATCACGCCAGCGCTGTATGACGGAGTCCTGGAACCATTGATCACTGAAATCGGCGTGGTCGAGGGCGATCAGTTGGAGCGCGCCCTCACTTGACGCAACCTCGTCGTACATAAGTTGGTAGAGGTCTTTGGTGTGCTCACGATCGGTGTCGGTTAGCTCGGCTAGATCGCCGCCAGCCTGTCGATCTGGGGGAAAGAACGCTTGGCTCGGCTGGTCGATGAGCACGAAGCGTGGGACTGGCCGCGCGTTCGCTATGAAATACTTCTGGAGCGAGAGGTAGGCAGCGAGGTGGTACCCGACCCAGTTCAAGCCGCTACCGATCTGACCCGCGTCTAGGTATGCCGGTCCGGTAGGGGTGTCCGCGACGACTGTCAGCCGGTTCGGGTCGACCCGAACCCCGTCGTGTGCGTGCTCGAGGCCGAGCTGCTGGGCGATCCTCGTGAGGTCACTGCTGATGCGTGCAATCGCGGAAGTCGACGCGCGATTGAAGGAGCGCAGGGTCGAGCGACTCTTCAAGCTCCGCCACACCGGCTTTCAGTTGGGCCACATTCTCACGAAGCGCCTCCAGCTCCCCTGAGTCGAGGTCAACGACGGAGCCGAGGTATTCAGTGATCTTCCCGCGCACGTAACTCTGCAGATTGACGCGTTGGCGCTCCCGCCGCGACCAGGTCGTTCGTTTCAGCGAGGGCCGAGAGAGTGTCATTGAGCTCCGCAATTCGTTGCACCACCGCGTCGCGCTCGGCCAATAGCTCGGACCGAGCCTTCTCAATCCGCGGCCGGTCGCGCGCGGCCAGCTCCAATCGTCGCGAAACAGCCTTCAGCTCCGCCGAGGTCGCGGCGTGGTTCTCGCCGTCGTCCTCACCGTCCATTGCTGATCCGCAGACGGGACATTGAGCCTGGTGAGTGTTGTCAGGTATCAGCCCGATCGACACCAACCGCGCGCGATGTTCCCCGAGTTCGGTGGCGTAGCCAGCGGCTACTTCGCTGAAGCTCTCGAGGCCGCGGAGCTGCTCGACGATGTCGCGAGAGCGTTCCCGCTGATCAGCGAGTTCGAGGCGTATGTTCTCGAACCCAGCACCGGCCTCGGCGGAGATTGTGGCTACCAAAGTCCGATTAATGAGGGACTGCAGCAGCGATCGCGCATCGCTTATGTTGAACTCGCCAATATCCTCGCTTTCGTTGGGCTGTAGCAATTCGGCATCGTTAGCTTCGATAAGCAGTCCGCGTGCACGGTCCATGCCGTCGAAGTCTTCGGCCTGGGCGCGGGCGAGCCGTTGCTCTGCGGAGCGCAGGAGTCGTCGCTGGGCAGTGAGTCGCTGCCGCCGACGGAGCTCTTCGAGCCCTTGGGCGCCGAGGAAGTACGGAAGCGTGTCTCGGATGGTCTGGGCCTGCCAGTCAAGGTTTTGGCGATGGAAGAGCACCGCCGGGTTAGCGATCTCGCCCTGCCCCTGAAAGCAGTAGTAGAGCGAGTGGACAAAGCTGGCCGCTAAGGCTGCACGGGTCCGACCGATCGCCGGAATGTTGAGGTTCTCCTCGATTCCGATCGCAGCTGCGAGGTACTCCCGCATTTCGGACGCGGTGGTGTTCGGTTCCAACGCCTCGAACGACGGCACATCTTCTGGCTCGACGAGGAGCAGCGCGGCCGAAACCTCTCCTGAACCGTCTGCAGCAGGACGCCCCAGGAACAGACGACTCTCGCCGATCCGAACGACCAATCCGTACCAAGCCACGGTGTCCGAGATCGGCCCGAAGGGCACGTCAGGACGGCTGCTTCCCATGCAGTACCGGAAGATGTTGGTGAGACTGGACTTCCCGGTTTGCGAGTCGCCCGTGATCACGTTGAGTTGACCGAGCCGGAACGCCACTTCGCGTCGCGCACCCCGGCGTGAATAGATGACGAGCTTCTCTACTTGCATCACGGCCGCAGCCCCCAAAGGGCAAGCAGGGTGGCGGAGTCAGCGTGCCGGGCGAACCAGCGCCCGAGAAGTTTCGCCGCTCGCAGACAGTCCTCAACTTCCGGTGATTCGCGGTAACCGCGCTGGGCCGCCGGTTCAGCGGACCGGCATGCAGGCGCCCGCCGGTGTTCGTCAAGACGCCGTGGCGAAGACCGAAGCTGACCGCCAGAGCTACGAACGAACGCATTCCGATTACGCGGGTGTCGAGTTGAGCGAGGTGTCGTGGGTGTTCGCGGATCCACTTCTGCATTTGGGACGAGGCCATCGTAGGAAGGTCATCGCGGGTTGGCTTGTGTAGCGCGAGTGGTACTACGAGGAAGGCGAGTGGAGCTGGCATGCCCCGCCCTGCGTCCTTCTCGTAGTCGGTCACGGCAGCGTGGAGCACTCGCGCCAAGAACGCCGGATTGAAGAGGGCAACCTCCTCTGACGAACCGACCTCAAGAATGCTCGTCACGCCGCACCCTCCGACTCGATAGATAGCTCAGGCAAGATGGTTCGAAGCCGCTCTAGCCACGCAGGGTGCCACCCGATCTCCAGACGGTCAGCCAGGATGTGCAGGGACCCGTTGGCTACATAGTCGGCCTTGACGTTGGGTCGAATCCTTGGCAGGAGGCTTTGATCAAGGCGCGAGAAACGTTCGCGAGCCTTCGCCTGGATCGCTTGCTCATCACCGTCTGACTCGTCGTCCGTGTCCGGAAGACAGTAGCGACGCCATTCATCTCTCAGTCGAGCCTCGTAGTCCCTGAGCTCGCCGACGTGTAGGAGTTTCTCGCGCTCCCATCTTGATCGCTGTGCGAAGGCACGGTTGTGGTCGTAGATGCATTGCCGCAGCCGTGCGTTTCCGAGCGCGATGAGGCGGAGCTGGTGGACAAAGGCGCGCTCGTCTTCTTCCACTTCGCCTTCACCGGGTTGCGGCATGTCGTAGAAGTCAATCGGCAGATCGTCGTCCCTGAGCTGCTGCGCAAGCGCGAGCAGCTGTGCCTCCACTTCGCCGCTCAGAATGCGATCTCGCTCACCTGACGCCACTCGTGTCAGGTGGTCGTAGACCTTCGGGAACCACCATCCCCGTAGGCGTTCGACCAGCGCCGGGCGGTGGGCAGCCCTGGTCGACTTACGTACGGCGAGCTGCAACTCCGAGGCGAGGTCGGCCACTGCCGGGAGACCATCGATCAGCGTCACCCGAGAGAGGAACGCGAAAACTCCATCTCCAAGATTCAGGAACGCTTCGTAGTAGGGCTGGTGCGCCCGGTTCTCCGACGTTCGAGCGACGGACTCCAGACCCTTCACAGCCTGTTGCACGTTCCGGTCAGAGCCACCGCGGAGGTACGTCGCTGCACTGCCCTCAGGCGCAGTCGCGTTGGTTAACAGTGTGAGACTCGCATTCGAGGGGCCATCGACGATCCAGTTGTGAAGCGTCTTCCAAATGTCGGTAGACGCGTTGGTGAGCGACGCCGTCCGGTCCACTCGGTGCTTGGTCTGCAGGAGTTCGACAGCGTCATCACCAGCGTGGAAAACGATGTCGTCCAGCGTCTCGATGCTGACGTCGAACTCGAGTTCGACGTCAAGGCGGCGCAAGACGAGGAGGAGCGCGTATTCCACCTGAGCCAAGTAACCGAGCGCGGATGGCGCGGCCGAAAATGGGTTCGTCTCGCCGTCGCTCTGAGAGTGCGTTCCTCTGCCCACCGCCTACGAGCCTAACAACGGGTATCGCCGTCGTGGGCTGACGGCTGCAGCCGCTCGAGCACCGACCGGGCCACCACTGAGGTGGCGTTCTGTGCTCGGATAGCTCAGCAGAGTCGCCTCCTAGGTAGAGATTTCTGCGTCGGTGGTCACCCGATGGTTGGTCATGAATCGTGTTCCGAGACGGTCAGCGGCAGCGCGGTCGGCGTCGGTCGTGGATTGTGCGTATACGGCCAGCGTGAGGCGCGGGTCGGAGTGGCCGAGGCGTGATTGGGCGGTCTTGATGTCGACGCCTTCCATTACTAGTCCGGTTGCGTTGAGCCGGCGGAGGTCGTGGAAGCCGAGGCCGTCGAGACCGACCGCCCGGCACGCCGGGAGCCATTGTCGGTTGCGGAAGTTCTGGTACACGAGCGGGCCGCCTTCGGGCATGGCGAGGACGAACTCGTCGGTGTCGTCGGCGGTGAGTCCGCGCCGGGTCATGTGCGCGCCGAGCAGGTCGATGAGCGGGCCCGGCACGCTGAGAGTCCGGTTCCCGGCGCCAGACTTCGGTGGGCCGCTTCTCGGTTCGCCGTGTTCACCGCGGGTGATCTGTTCGGCGACGGTCAGCGTCGAGCGGATGAAGTCGATGCGTCCGACGCGCAGCCCCGCGCTCTCACCCCAACGCAGCCCGAGGACGGCGCCGAGGTAGACGAGCGGAGCATCGTCGGGGCCGAGCTGGTCGGCGAGGGCGGCGAGTTCTGCTGGTGTTGGCAGGCGGCGCGTCTTCGAGATGACCGTCGGGAGCTTCACGCCGCGGGTGGGGGAGCGCACGAGGATCTCGTTGTCGACGCAGTAGTTGCAGATCGCGTTGAGCGTGCCGAAGATCCGTCGGACGGTGCGGGCCGAGAGTCGCCCGGACCAGGTGTTGACGAGCGTCTGCACGTCGCGCTTCGTGATGCGGTTGATCGCGGTCGCGCCGAGCGCGGGGATGAGATGGACGCGCAGATGCGACCGTTCGGTCGCGAGGGTGCTCGGTCGTTTCGACGGGCTCGACGCGAGCCACTCCGTCGCGAGGTCCTCGAGCGTCCGCGCACCGCTGCGCGGGTCAATCCACGCGCCGCGGAGCATGTCGGCTTCGACGGTGTTCGCGAAGCGCGTCGCGTCTTTGCGCGTGCGGAAGGTGCGGGTGCGGACGGTACCGATCGGGGTGCGGTAGCGGACGTCATACCGGTTGCCTCTGGCTTCAGTGCTGCGCTTGGTCACCGACGCCACGACGCCTCCACGAACTGCCGGTCCGACTGGGGAGGTCGCAAGGCGACGAGGCGCTGGAGCGCGTTCGCACGGTACCCGGTCATCCGTGCGCGCGCTTCGCCGCGACGAACTCGTGGATCGCGTCGGCCGGGACGCGACTCGATCGGCCGATGTGCACGACATCGAGCTCGCCGGTTCCGATCAGCTCGTACACGGTCGTGCGGCCGATCGCGAGAGCGGTCGCGGCTTCGGTGATGGTGAGGAGAACCGGTTCGATGGCGCGTTGTGATCGGTCGCTGTTGGCGGATGGACGTTCGTGAGTGTGCGTGGTCGTCATGTCATGGCTATGCGCCGTCGCAGCGCGAAACGCGACACGAAGCGCCTGGACTTCGTTGGCGATCGCGTTGACGCGCCGGTGACAAGTTCTCGACCCTTCACGCTGGCCTGCACCGCGTGTCTGCACCAGGTGTCTGCACCACGTGTCTGCACCGAGCGTCTGCTCGCGCTCTCGACCTACTGTCGTGCGATGGAGCAGACGCCGACAGCGAGTCCGCTACTTGTCGTCTGCACCGGGCCGCCGGGGACGGGCAAGTCGACGATCGCCAACGAGGTCGCGCGGCGGCTTGGTGCGACGGTGCTCGGTTGGGACTGGGCGATGGGCGCGTTGACGTGGTGTGAGCCCGTGCAGGACGCGCTCGCGTCGCTTGACCGCGGTGACGCATCGACGCGTCGGGTGGTCGCTCTTGTGGAACCTTGCGGAGGAGCAGTTGCGTCTCGGGCGCTCAGTCGTCCTCGATGGCGTTGCGCGGGCCGGCGAGGTCTCTGAGTCCCGGGAGCTGGCTCAGCGACTGGGAGCGCGGTGTGTGGTCGTGCTGACGGCCTGTGAGGACCGTCACTTCTCCGTCGACGCGTCGAGGGCCGCGACCGCGCGATTCCTGGTTGGCATGAGCTGACGTGGGAGCACGTCGACGACTTCCTCGGACGTTGGGAGCCGCCCGACGACGCGGACATCGCGATCGACACGAGCAACGATCCCGATGTCTCGAGCGTTCGTCGGATCGCATCGTCACGCTCGGCACGAACTGACAACCCGCCGTAGCGCCCTGTCGTCGTCGCGAACGCACCTCGCGACCGCGAGCGCCGCACGATTGACAGTGCGTCAAAGTCATGTCCGATTTGCCCGTTCAAGGAGCGACACAGACTTGCCACTTCCGCTAAGCGGAAGTGGCCGAAACACCGGGCTCGATTCTGCGCCGGCAATCCTGAGCACAGCGCGCCGAACCGAGCCGGTTGCGTCGTCCGTCGGCGTCACGGGCGCAGTCTCCGCGCCGACACACTTCGGGAACTTACCCGAGGTCTGTCACGCCGGACTCGGAGTCCGGATCGACTGGCGCATCACGGACGGCAGCGCCGGTGCGGTGAAGGTCGTCGCCTCGTCGCCGCTCGTCGGATCGACGACAGGGCAGACCATCACCGGACCGTCATCCGGAACGCTCATCTTCCGATGGCTCCACGGAGTGACGCTCGGAGCGCCGCCGTTTGGGTTTGCCATCGACGCGCGCCGTGTCTCCGGCGCCGGAACAGTTGAGATCTTCACGCCGCTCGCGGGGGGGGGGGGGGGACTCCCGGCGGTTACACCGTGACAGGCGTGTAGGTTCTCGCCGGAGACGGAGGCGTGCCGACCTGGTGGTCCTATCGGAGTGAAACCCGAAGGGCCGCTGCGCGGCTCCGATAGGACCACCAGCCTACAGCGGAGCGTCAAGTACCCCGCAAATGTTGACGATATTGACGCTCGACGACTTGGTCTCACGTGCGCAGTACCCTAGGACTCACGACCAGGAGGAATGACGGTGCCGTACGAGGTGCAGGTCCAGAAGATCAGCAAGGGCGAGTCTTGGCGCGTCTTCGACGCGGCCTCGCAACGGCTGCTCGGCATCTCCGGAGACGACTTCGCCCAGAGGTGGGACGACGGCAAGTACCAGGGCCGCGATAACACCGACGTGATGAAGGTCGCGATGCTTCGCCCGAGTGGCCGGTAGGACGCCCCGCCTTGCAGTAAACGCGTTCGTTGATCCGATCAAGGAAGCGGTCGGGTGTTTCGCGTCTTGCAAGGTCTCGTTCGACGTTGACGAGCCAGAGACCGAGGGTGTGCTCACCTTCAATGAAGGTGGCCGCGTTCCGTTCCGTCGGGCAGCCGGGAGCAAACGCGTTGGACTGGAAGCGCTCATGCGCTACCGGATCGTTGAAGCAGCAGGGTCACGCGGACCGTGGAAGGTCAACACCACAGCGTGGGTCTATGACCTCTACCGCGACGATCAACATCTTCTGTCCTTCCACTGGCACCCGATCAGTAGCTCGCACTATGTACTTCCGCACTTCCACGCAAAGGCAAGCCGCGCGTATCACCGGCTCCACATTCCGACCGGGCGCGTTTTGTTCGAGGATGTTCTGACGCTTGCGGAGGAACTCGGCGCTGCACCGAAGCGAAGTGACTGGCTCGCGGTGTGCGCCAAGAATCGAGACAATTTCGCACTCGGAGCGTCATGGGGTGTGCATCACCGAACGGACGACGATTGAACCCGTGAGAGCATCGCGTTTCGTTGCCTGTCATGGCTTCGACGGCAGCACGAGATGGGCGAGTGCCGTGAAGATCACGCGTCCGATCACGTTGGATGCAGCGATCACCTCGTGTTGATGCGGGCCCAAGAACGCAAGAGCGCCGAGGGCGACCAGCAGGGCGAAGATTCGATGCGTCGGTGTCATGCGCCAGGACGCTACGGCGAGGGTGTGACAACGACCACCGGCGAACCTCAGCGACCGTTCAGATGTTCACTGGCTTGTCGGCTCGTTCATCCAGGTATTTGGACAAGCGCATGGCGGCTTCCTGATAGTCGAGAAGCCCGGGGCAAAAGTTGGAGAGATCAGCGTTCCCGATCGGGTGCCGGCTGACGAAGCTCATCGTCAGCCAGTGTTCGCATTGCTGTATGCCGTTGAGTAGCGCGATGAGTTCAACATCGAGATGCGGCATGAGTTCAAAGATCTGACCGATGCGCTCTTCGGTCACCAGGTACCCGTCGATCATGTACTCCATGACTGTTGCGTGGAAGAAGTCAGGCGGTCCGGTCTTCACCATGTTTGCCTCCCTGCGAGGGTCAACCCGCGCGCAGACCGCGGCCATCTCGTCGGGACTCAGCGGCACCTCCGGTACCGGATCCGGCATCTTCGCTTGAAGGACAAGCTCATTGATTGTTCGCCGGAACGCGCCGCGCACCTGAGATGCAAGCGGGCCGACTCGCGCATAGATCCGGCGCTGGTTCTCATACCAAGGCATCGCGACGACGAGAACGAAGAAGATTGCGCTCGACAGGTACGCGACCGAGAGCCAGTAGAAGACTTCTCCGAGACGAGAGCCACCATCGAACGCTTCGGTCGTGTCGGAGAGAACGAACTTATCGAGCAGGATGACGACTGCGGCGAGGACTGCGCCGACGGCTACGCGTTCAGGAGGCGGCCCATCACGACAGGCTATGGAGCAGACCTGAAGAAGCCCGGCTTCCGGAGCCGGGCCTCTTGCTCCACGGCCACGGGCAGGTGAGCCCTCCTCGCGAGGCTGTGGGTCTTCGACAACTCACGGCGCGCTCAGATGGGAGACCCCGACCCGGACCCTCAACACACTCACGGACAACCTCCCCGCGGAGCACACCTAATCGAACGCGGCGTGCAAGGCGGCGGTGTACGCGTCGACGGTGGCGTGCGGGAGCGTTGCCACCAGCGTGAACGTCACCACAAGCGGCTCATGGGGGTTGAAGTCCGGGTCACGCATGGTCGCCAAGAGGTCTGGCAGGCGCGTCTCGTAGTCGGTCACGTATGACTCCAGCTCCCGCAACGGTTCCTCCACGAACATCGAGAGCGCGTGGTAAACGGACCGGTATTCGTCCGGCACCGCAAGTCCGCGAAGGGCGTCTGACCAATCAAGCATCAGCGCGTACGTCTCGATGATGCTCGCTGCCATGTGGCGTATGCGGTCGGCGTCTCCAGGCACGCCAGGAGCACCGAACGCCCACTCGGTCTTCTCGGGCTCCAGGATGCGCTCGATGTTCGGGTAGATGAGGTGCATCGCATCGAAGCGCGCTTGCATGTCCTCGATGATGTCATCGCGTTCGGTCAAGCGTTGGCCAGTGGGCCGCACGATGCCAAAGTGATAATCGTTCAAGCGAGACCGGATGGCTTCCAGCCCCTCCCGCATTGCCCGCCCGAACAGCTCGAACTCCCAACCGTCAGGCAACTTCTCGTTGGGTGCCTCGGCGCGGTCGACACCAACCTTCTCCGCGATTGCATCCGCAAGTTCTTCATGCGAGATCAACCGAAGGTCCATGTATGACACGTTGGGTGAGAGCCCTGGGACTTCTGAGTCATCCAGGCGAACCGGCAAAATGAACGGTTCCGCAATCCGAAGAGCCGTACCTTGCGCAGCCTTGCGTTCGTGGTCAGTCCAGAGGCTGCTCTCGACGTAGTGCTTCGAGATGAACATGACCACGTATCGAGCGCGGTTGCTGTAGATGCGCGCCAACGTGTCGTACAAGTCCTTGCCCCACAGGTCAACGCGATGTAGCTCATCGAAGAATGAAGTCACGCCGCGGTCCTGAAGTAGCGCTGACACCTCGCGGACGACGGGCCGGTTAGCTCCGGCAAACGACAGCGCCACATCGAACGTGGGCTCCGATGGTGCCTCGTCACTCGCCGGAGCGGTCGCAGCAGCCTGGACGGCCTCCACTCCGTCCACGTGGTCGAAACCCTCCTGCGAGATATCGAACTCGTAGTTGCCGCCTTCACCCGGGACCTTGAGGATGAAGCCCGCCCGCTCCAGCGCGACGAGGTCGCCCTCCGTCTCGATGTCCATGTTGCCAAGCTGGGGATGGCGAACGAACTGGCCGTTGGAGTGGCCCAGCCGTACGAACGGCGAGCGTTGCCCCAGTGGCTCGGCTCGCGCCGCTTCACAGAAGCTCGCGAACAACCGTTCCTGCGGGGGCGTCAACTTGGGCATGAGTGTGAGGGTACCGTCAGGGTGCGACCAGGAGGTTGGGATGCAGGACAAGCGAACAATGTCGTGGTCGGTTTGTAGCAAGGCGGGTCGAGAAGGTACCCGCACGGAGGAGTGGACGGTGCTGCCTGACCTACCGGACGTTCCTGACCGTTTTGTCGAAGCGTCGTGCGGCAACCCTAAATGCGACGACTACAGGGCTACCCCAAGGTAGGGAGACCCTCCGCCTTCCGCGGAGGTCACGCTACGGTCGACGTGAGGCATCGGAGGGTGGGATGAAGCGCTACATCGTGGTGTGCCTAGCCATGCTCAGCGCTGTGTCACTCGCGTCCTACGGGAGCAGTGGCAGCAGCAGGTCCTCTGGCACCACAACCGTGACCGGATATGTCGACACGCCGCGAGCCTTTGAGCTTCCCCCGATTTGGCGGGCATCGAACCTAAGGCGCCCGGGGTGGTCAAAGGCGGAACGCAGGTAGCTGCGCTTGCCGACGGAGGCATAGCGCGTCGGCTCGCCGTCCGTCGTCGTCCGAATCGCAGCGAACACGACGGACAATCGATCATGCCCTTTCTGGCGAATGGTGTTCGCGTATCCATCTGGTGTCCACGAAACCGGGTCAACTCCAACCCTGGCCCAAGACCAGCAATGTTGCGATGACCGATGGAGACCAAGCACAAAGTTCCTGACAGTCCCCCGAGATCATTTTTCTTGACTTGGTTGGGGGCCAGGTTGAGGATGTGGTGGTTCGTTCCTTTGGGCTGGGGCGACGGAAGGCGGAGTTATGGCGGGGTGGGGTCGTCGGTTCGGGTTGGTGGTGTTGGCGGTTGCTGTGGGGTCGGTTGGTTTGGCTGGTGTGGGTTGGCCGGACCGTCTGCCTGTGGCTGGGGCGGTGGGTGTTGGTCCTGAGATTCCGGTGGCGGACGCGGGGGTGCCGGCGAGTTTCCCAGTGGGGGACGCGCCGGGCGATCCGACTGCGGGGCGACTGACGGCGCCGGCGATGCCGGCGTCTCGGGTGGTGGCTGAGAGTGAGGAGGCGACGTTCCGGGCTGGGTCGGGTGTGGTCGAGTTCGCTCGGCTTCCGCTGGAGTTGAAGGTGGCACCGGGCGCACTGGTGGATGGGACGGTGGCTCGGATCGAGTTGTTGGATCCGAAGGAGGCTGAACAGGTCACGGAGTCGGGGGTGGCGTTCCGGGTGCGGTTCACGGAGCCGGGTTCGAAGGTGGAGGCCCTCCCGGCGGGGCCGATCGAGCTGAAGGTCGATTACAGCGAGTTGATCGGCGATTTCGGTGGTGATTATCGGTCGCGGTTGGGGGTGGTGTCGGTGCCGGAGTGCCAGTTGGTTTCGGCTGCGACTCGTTCTGATTGTGCGGCGCCGATTCCGTTGATTTCGATGGCGCACGACACGGAGTTGGGGTCGGTCACGGTTGATATTTCGGTGTCGGGTGAGAAGTTGTTGGATCCGGCGCTGATCGGTACGGAGCAGGACCGGCGGGCGTTGTTGGAGAAGGGGTTGCCGCAGACGACTCCGGCCCAGGCCCGGAACCGTGGGCCGGCCGCGTCGGATACGACGGGGACGTTGGATGCGGTGGTCCCGGTGTTGGATCCGGCGTTGGCGGCTGAGGTGGGCGCGTCGTTGAGTGCGGCGAGTGGGCCGGTGTCGGGGTTTGCGGGGGGTGCGTCGACGTTTGCGTTGACGTCGTCGGTGGGGGGCGACTCGGGAGATTTTGGTGCGACGCCGTTGACGGCGGTGGGGACGGGTTCGGTGGGGTTGCAGTCGGGTTCGGCGGAGGCGTCGTATCCGGTGGTGGTGCCTCCGGCGCCGTTTGGTCCGACGCCGAAGGTCGAGTTTCAGTATTCGTCGGCGAGTGTGGATGGGATGACGACCGACAAGAACACCCAGGGCTCGGATGTGGGCCTGGGCTGGCAGTTGGAGATGGGGTCGATCACCCGGGCCTACAAGGCGTGCAATCTTCCGGAGGCGCCAGGCGACTTGTGTTGGGACGGGATCAACTATTCGATTTCGTTGAATGGGATGAGCGAACGGTTGATCCCGACGGACTTCGCGGCGACGACCTTCCGGTTCGAGCACGACAACGGTTGGAAGGCCACGGTCGTCCAGACCCCACTGTTTGGTGACCACACCTACGGTGGCAATGGTGCGGAGTTCCATGTGTTCGGCCCGGATGGGACCGAATACCGGTTTGGTGGGCTGGTCGATCCGAAGTTCCCGGTAGATGTGACGAACTCCTTGTATTCGGTGCCGGTGTATCACCCGGGGACTGGTGATCCGTGTTACGGCTCGCCGGGCCGGGTGTGTATGCAGGGTTGGAAATGGAACTTGGATCAGGTGAAGGATCCGTCGGGTGGGACGATCCTGTACCGGTATACGCCCCAGATCAACGCGTACAACATTCGGGCGGGTCAGGGCGGCCCATACACGATGACCTACCAGATGGGTGGGTCACCGTATGACATTCGGTATGGGATGCAGTTCACGAATCCGGGCTCCACCTATTTGGAGCGGGTGGCGTTCACGACCGATGGGCGGTGCGTCAACGCGTCGCCGTGTTCGAGTTTGTTCAATGGGACGTGGCCGGACACGCCGTGGGACTTGTTGTGTGCTCAGGTGGCCGGATGTTCGAAGACGTCTCCGTCGTTTTGGACGTCGCAGAGGATTAAGAACATCACGACCCAGTACATTGACAATGCGGCGTGGCGCAACGTCGCCTCGTATACGGTGTTCCATTCGTATCCCGATCCTGGATTCCCAGCTGCCCCGTTCGGCCCGTCGACGGTAGGGTCGTCACCGAAGATGACGTTGGACACGATCAAGCGAGAAGATCCGGGGAACCCCGTCAATCTGTTCGCGCTGACCAACTACGGCTACACAGCCCTCCCCAACCGGTTGAACTACCCGGTGGGCTCTGGTGTTTCTCCATTGATGACGAAGCGTCTGACGTCGGTCACGAACGAACTCGGCGGGAAGACCACGTTCACCTACGGGCAACAGCACCCCTGTGCTCCGGAGACTCCATTCCTACACTACGAGACCCACCCCCAGGTCGACTGCTTTCTCGCCTGGTATGGGGTCGGCCCATTCCCATCTTTCATCCCGTTTCAGAAGTATTATGTGGTACAGAGTTCGTTGGTTGATCTTGCATCTAGTGGTGCTACTCAGACCACCAATTACACGTATATCGGTGGTCCAAACTGGCACTATTCCAATGTATCGAACCTACCAGAATTCACAAGTGTAATTACCAGTGTTCCAACGGCACCGGCAAACTATTGGAACGAGTATCGCGGGTTCCGTCAGGTCGACGTGTCTACGGCCGGCGAGGTATCAAAACATTTGTATATCACGGGTATGGACGGTGACAGGGATAGCGTGTCGAACTACTGGCAGTTCCAGGGGCCAGTAACCTTTGCAACCTGGCATTCTACGACCCAGCAAGACGTGGACGAGTTGGCCTCGCTTGAGGTTGACTCCGTCGTCCGGAACAGTGCGAACACGGTAAATGTCACTAGGGCCTCAACAAACTACTATTCGCTCCAAACGTTCGGCCCCGCTATTTGGGGCGCTGCGTACCGTGGGCAGCGGGCCTACTTCTCGGCCCCGTCCCAGGTCGATAGCTGGACGCTCGGTGCGACACCCCTTCAGGAAAAGACGGCTCGAACTTCCTATACATATACAAACAATACGGGGATCAACTCCGGCGCCTGTTTGTGTAACTACGGGCTGGTTGACTTCGAAGATCATCAGGGCGATATCAGTACTCCTGCCGACAATTGGCATGTCGACTACTTCTACAATTCGAATTCGAGCGTCTGGATTCGGGGTCTGGTCGGGCGGAAGGCAGTTCGTACTGGTTCGACGCCCGGGTCCGGGACCGATGTTTCCAAGACGGAGTTCGCGTACGACGGCGGGACCGTCATGGGGGGCATTGGCTCGCGTGGGCTGGTGACGAAGGTCCGCGCGTATCACGGGCACCTCGGTCTACAACGATCTGACGACCGCGTATGACACTCATGGTCGGATCCAGTCGGTGACCGACGCGAACCTGCACACGACCACCACCGCCTATGACCCGGTGTATGGGCCGGCCGGGTCGACGACGGTGACGAACCATCTCGGCCAGGCGAGCACGACGACCATGAACAAGGGGTTCGGGGTTCCGGAACAGCAGGTCGATCCGAATGGGAACACGACTCGGGCGACCTATGACTGGTCGGGACGACTCCTGAAGGTCTGGTTGCCGACCGAGCCCTACAACAGCGGGACGGGCACCCCAACGCGGGCGTTCACCTATTCGGTGTGGAGTCACCTGGGTCAGGTGAATGGGACGCCGAGCAAGGTTCGGACCGATCAGCTCCAAACCCCAGGCGGGAGCCCGGTCAATCTGACCGGGTACGCGTTCATTGATGGGTTCGGTAGGACCGTCCAGACCTCGGGAGTGTCACCGAGCTTGAGTGCGAACCCGGTGCGGGTCTCGACCCAGTACGACTCGAAGGGCCGTGCGAGTCGGGTGTCGGCTCCGTATGAGAAGTCGACGGCGATCGCGACGTTCGCACCACCAACCTGGTCGGGTGGTTCGGTTGATGCGGGTGTCGTCGCAGACGGTGACGACCTATGACACGGCGGATCGAGTGACGAAGACCGATCTGCGGGACGCGTCGTCATCGAAGATCGCGACGATGAAGGCGTACAACGGGTGGACGGTCACGTCGACGGACGGCAATTTGAAGACGACTGATTCGACGAGTGACGCGTTCGGGAACTTGGCGAGTGTCGTGGAACGCAATGGCGCCGCGTCCTACACGTCGACGTATGGGTACGACGCGGCGAATCGGATGACCCTCGCGCGGGACAGTCTCCTGCACGACACGACGACGAGCTATGACCTCCTCGGACGCAAGACCGGCTCGACCGATCCGGATGCGGGTGGGACCCTGAATGGGTATGACCCGGTCGGGAACCTCACCCTCACGGCGGATGCGCGTGGCAAGTGGTGGTCCGTTCCTACGATGCCCTGAACCGGGCGACGGAGGTCCGTAAAGACACCGGGGCCGGTCCACTCCTGCAGAAGTTCACGTATGACGCGGCCGGGAAACTCGGTCTGGTGAGTACTTCGTCGTCGTACGATCCGGCCGGGAACGAATACAAGCAGATCAACTCCTCCTACGACGGGCGGAACCGGCCGACGAATGTGCAGTGGGTGATCCCGACGTCGGCGACTGGGTTGAATGGCACATATGCGATGGCCTACACGTATGACCCGGCTGATCATGTGACCTCGACCCGGTATCCGGCCGACGCGGCGGGTGGTTTGGGGGAGACGGTGACCGCGGCGTTCAGTACGGCGGGGGCGGCAACGACGCTGACGGGGACTAACACCTATGTGACGAGTTCGTCCTACACGGCGCAAGGCAACTTGGGTGCCCAGGTGTTGGGTGGGACGGGCGTGGTGCACCGGGCGTTGACGTATGAGTCGACGACGTTCCGCCTGGCGACGCTCAAGGCCGGGCAGACCGCGGGGGCGACGACCCGCCAGAACCTGACGTATCAGTACGACGCGAACTCGAATGTGAAGGCCGTCGCCGACGCGAACAATGGTGGCCAGCAGGAATGTTTCACCTACGACGATCTGAACCGGTTGACCCGCGCGTTCACGGGGACGCCGGGGACGCCCGGGTGTGGGGCGTATACGGCGACGCCGGGTGCGAACCCGTATGACCGGGCCTACACCTACGATCAGCTCGGCAACTTTCTCACCAACAACGGTCGGAGCTACCAGTACAACGACCCGGCCCACGTCCACGCGGTCACCAACGCCGGCACCGACACGTTCTCCTACGACGCGACGGGGAACCAGGCGGGCCGGACGGTGAGTGGCGCCGGGTCGATCCAAGGCTTCGATGCGCTCGGCCGGCTCTCCACGATGAGTGCCACGAACTCGGCCTACGTGTACGGCCCGGACGGTGCCCGCATCTTGCGGACCGATGGCACGACGCGGACCCTGTATCTCGCGGGTGGGCTCTACGAACGGACCAGCGTCAACGGTGCGGCCGCGACCGCGACGAGCTTCTATCAGCTCGGATCGCAGCGAGTCGCCTACCGGAAAGGGACGACCCTCTCCTACCTGCTCGCCGATCCGCTCGGCTCGTCGAGTGTGACGACCAACTCGACCGGAGCCAGCCCGACCACCCAACGCTATTACCCGTTCGGGCAGATCCGGCCCGGACCCGGCAACGGGCTCGGTATCGACCAGACCTACCTCGGCAAACCCCAAGACCCGAGCGGCCTCATCCAAATGGGCGCCCGCTACTACGACCCCACACTCGGCAAATTCACCAGCGTTGACCCGATAGCGCACCCCGAGATTCCTCAGACGCTGAACCCGTATGCCTACGCGGGGAACAACCCGCTGACAATGTCGGATCCGACCGGCCTCGATATGTTCGACGGCTTGAATCAGGCCGTCTGTGCATCCAACCCGGGTACCTCATCGAGTTGTACAACGGGCAAGTTCGACGCCGGAGGCGGCTGGACATCCAACGCGCAGATATACGCGAAGAATATAGTCAAATCCTACATTAGTAATACTGCTGCGAAAGCGTACTCAGGCTCGCCATTGTCACCGTCTCAGGCGCAGTTTCTACGCTACTCGGGGGGTTGCGGCGTCCATCGTCGTCGGGACTGCTACGGCGCGGCGGTCCTCGCGCTTGGGGGCTCCATTGAGGCAGCCTTGTACGCAGCGTCGCATTGCGAGTGTGACTACGGTGGCGCGCTGGAGGACGTAGTCGGCGACTTCATTCTCATCGATCTCCCGACGTCGTTCCTCGCGGCCGGGGTCGTCAAGGGCCTCTTCAAACTTGGAGGAGCCGCGTTCACGTCGTCCGCCACAAACTCGGCACGTGGGCTGAGCGACTTTGGTGGTGTGATCGAGCAGACCGGTACGAACGCCGCTGGCGGTCGCGTCTTTACGTCGACGGGTGGGATCGCGCAGAACGACTTCCGTGGCATTGTGAACTCGGGTTTGATGCGCGGTGAAGAGGTGACGATCCTGACCGGGGCCCACGGCGCCGCCGATGGTTCCCTCATTGCTGATGCGTCGATGTTTGCTGCGGACGTGGAGAGGTTCGGTTCGATACCGGGTGTCCGCGTCCTTGATGTGTCGACGATGTCGGCGGGGGAGATTCGTGCGGCCATGAACGGCCCGGGCACGATCATCGGCGGGTTCTGCAACAGCGGGGCGTGTCTTGCGCCCTCCGGCGGTTAGAGGAGGCTGGCATGGAACGGCCTGGCGACCAGCTCTCCGAAGGGGTGCAGCCGTTGAAGGAGTACGTCGGCTTCATCTGGATTGGCGATGAGCCCGGTGTTCGCTTGAGCGTCTGGGCTCGATCTCCATCAGAGGCTGGCGCTCTCGTGAGGGCAGAGTACGGCGAAGGTCACCCGATGTCGTTGTGGAACGAGGATGACGCCGAGAAGCCGCGGCTCGGGTAGCTGGCCCAGCGTCTGGCTTCGGTTCGGAGGAGGAGGAGTCCTTCGAGGGTGGCTTTGAGGTGTTCTTGGCCTCGGGGTCGAGGCGGGTGCTGGCGGCTTCGAAGAGGGTGCGGAGGTCGTCTTGGGGTCCGCGTTCGTCGGGATCGAACAGTGGCGTGTCTCCGCTGGTGCCGAGCGCGATTGCTAGGCGGCGCAAGACGTCGAGGGTGGGTGCCGGCTTCGCCTCGTCGCCGACATTCAGATCGCAGTCGGGGCCAATTCGGACGGTCACGTCGACGGACGGCAATTTGAAGACGATTGATTCGGTGAGTGACGGGTTTCGAATCTTGGCGCACGGTCGACCGGTCTGTTGCGTAGTGTTCCGATGAGTCGGAAAGGTCGACGGATCCTGCTGCTTTCGCAGCGGTGAGTTGGATCTGTTTCATGTGGCGGCGAAACCACCGCGAGTCTGCCCGCAACTCGTCAACCCTCTGGAGAGGTCTGAGCTTCTCCCGGTTTGACGGACACTGAGCCTCGGGCGGTCCGTTGGTCGTGAGGGGAACCGCGAGGTCCCTTCGCTCTCCGGCATACGCGGAGCGCGCCGGCCTGCAGTTGGTCGCCCGAACTTCGGCGAGCAAGGACGGACGACGGATCCTGCCCTTTTCGGTGAATCGTGTTGACGAGGCGCACGGGACGGTTGGATCTGGCTTGAGCCAACTCGTGATCTCGCGGGATGGGATCCCCTGGTCCTGACGGATGCCAACGGCAAGCGGACGGAATCGGCGTCAGGGGTGTGCGGAATCGCTCGGCCGGGCTCCGACCCGCCCGCCGCGGTTGTGTGCATTGTCAACGACTCGCGACTTGACGGCGTTCAAGGGAAGTTGACGGTCAGCCCCGTTGACGCGGCGTGAGCCCGAGGATGCCTGGCGGAGATGCACGGGCGACCGTGCGCGTGCCGGCCGACGGGTCCCGTTGCGTGCGCGTAGCGTCTTGATCGTGACCGAGCGTATGGCGGCTATGGATGAGCGGCGGCGAGATGCTCGCCAACTCGCGTTGACTGCGATCGCTTCGGGATCGTTCGAGGCGTTCACGGGCGAGTTCGCGTTCTCGGGGGAGAAGCAGTTTCCTTTTCCGGCTGATGTCCTGACCGAGTTGGCGGCGGATGCGTTGGCGTTGGCCGGAGCCACGCGGACCCAGCCGTTTGCGCTGCACGATTTCGCGGATCGGTACTTGGCGGACTTCGAGATCCGCGGCAACACGGCGCACCAGAAGTTGACCGCAGCGCAGCATCTTGTGACCGCGGCGTATGCCGGTGTCGAGCCTGACTACCTGGGCGCTGCAGGGTGGTGGCGCAACCAGGATCTGTGGCGGTTCGCATTCCTCGCGCTCGTCGGAATGATCCGCGTCGCGGCCGAACGGACGGGTGGACCGGTCGCCGAGATCTGCGCTGAGCTCTACGCACAGGGCCCTGCCGACGGTTGATCGTCACTGTGCGTCGAGTTCTCGTTCGACGAGGGCTTTGAGTTCGAGGTCTGGGAATCCGGTGCGGTCTTGTAACGGCCCGCAGGGCGTCTGAGCCAATGAGAGCGACAGTTCGAGCAAGCCAACTCCGGGGCCCTGCTCACGGTGGTACTCGGCGAGATACGCGAAGTCGTTCATCGTGCCGATGACGCTCCGACTCGCAGTCTTCGCGAGCCGATGATCGGTCATCTCGGCCAGTTCCGTGTTGACGAAGCGTGGGTCGATGCCGTGCGCGCCGAGCACGACGCCGAGGTGGATGACGAACCGATCGAGGAGCGTGGCCGCGGGGGCGAGCTGAACGAAGACCGGGAGACGCGTCGCCTCGTTGACGAAGAGTGCGACCTGCGGTTTCCAGAACAGTGCCGTCGCGTACCAGTCGCCGAGTGCGGTCGTGGTCGGAACGTCGGCCGGGGAGGGGCCGCCGCAGCGATCGAGGAGCTTCTTCGTGGCGTGGACGACGAACACAGGTCTCAGTCTCGCGTCCCTCGTTGCCGGCAGGGTTCCGCCGCGCGTCCATCGTTGGATCGCGGGATCGTCGGATACTCGCCGACGCCCCGCATCCCTACTTTCATCCCTACAACTCGGCCGAACACGTCAGACAAGGACCGACCACGTAGAGAATCGGTGCAGGTCAGCGGACTCGAACCGACCCAGCGGACGGGGCAAGAGGAACTACACGATCTTCGAAGGCACCTCCGAGATCCAGCGGCTCGTGATCGCCAGAGCGATCTCTGGCCTGCGAATTCCGTAGTCCGGGGACGGCGTTGATTCGATCGCAGCTCGTCATTCGTGGGTGGCGAGGTTTGCTCCGATGACTGCCAGCGCCTGCGGTGGTATGTCATGATCTTGGTAGAAGTCTTCGAAGATTTCGATGGCCTGCTGGATGCTCGAGACGCCGGCAGGCTCGAGCAGGTGGGAGAGGTCGTCGGTATCTCGTCGGCCGCGGACGGACGCGAGCATCTTCATCGCGAGCATCACGCGCGGTCCGGCGTAGCGGATTGTGACCGTGCCGTGTTGCACGACAAGGCTGAAGTCGGGTTCGCCGTGGTGCGGCCAGAACATCGCGAACCTGTCGTTGAGCCAATCGGCCGGTAGGCCCTCGGTCGCGGCGACTTCTGCTGCAGCCGCGAGTACTGCGTCCTTGGGTTGGACGAGCGCGTCGACGTCTCTCGTCGACGGTCGTGCGTCGTAGACGTATCCCATGGTTGCGCCACCGGCAACGATGATCGTGGCATCGACGCGGCGCGCATCGAGCTTCGCAGCGACGATGTCGAGGAGTCGGCCGATCTCGGCCGGGGTGAACATGCCGTTCAGACGCTCTCGAGCTCACCGGCGGGGATGAGCACGTTGTGCTTTCGGAACGCAGGCGGTGCCGTTTGTTCGGCGAAATCGCGGTACCAGGCCGCGTCGATCAGCGGTGTCGGGTGGGGGAGCGTGCGCTGCGGTTCGCGCACCCAGGCCGGAACGGGGAGGCGACGGGTGCGGAGCCGGTGCTCGACCAACGCCGCGAGGAGCGCGTCGTAACGACCGGATCCGGTCGGTACCGGCGGCTGGACACACAAGGCGACCGCGAGTGCGGGCTCGGCACGAAGGAGGTCGTCGGAGAGTTGGATCACATGCCGGAACGCGATCGTTTCGTGCCCGGCGCGCAGCTCGTGTTGGATCACCGCGGCGACCGCGGCCGTAGACGGCGCGCGCGTGGGAAGGAGCGCGAGCTGGCAACCGGTCGCCTCGACGAGGCGGGAGATCGTGCTCACCGTCGCGTCGCGCCGGCCGGACTCAATCGCGGCGATCGTCGGCTGGGCGATGCCAGCGCGCGCCGCGACTGCTCGCTGGGTCTGGTCGCCTAGCGACCGTGCCTGCCGGAGGAGCGCGGACGACGGAGTCATGGCGATAGCGTATCAGCTATCTAACTCCGAGATGATCCTTCGAAGGCACGTCGGAGATCCAGCGCCTTGTGGCTAACCGAATGAGTTGCCGAGGCGGCCGATGCGGGACGCTCCGACAACGCCGAGAGTAGGGATTCCGGCACCCCGGGTCGTCTCCAGCCAACGCTCGAGAGTCTCGGCGGGGACTGGCTTCGAGATGTAGTACCCCTGACCGGTGTGGCATCCGGCCGCCCTCAGCGTGTCCCACGCCATCCGGTCCTCGATGCCTTCGGCAACCACGTTGAGGTTGAGGCTTTCCCCGAGGTCGACGATGGTGTGGACGATCATGGCGCTGCTGGCTTCGGTGCCCATGGCCATGACGAATGACTTGTCGATCTTGAGTTCGTCGACCGGAAGCCGAGCGAGATAGGCGAGGGATGAGTAGCCGGTGCCGAAGTCGTCGATCGAGAGTTTCACACCGAGCGCCGTGATCGCCTCCAGCGCCGCGAGTCCTCGGCGGGGATCCATGATTCCCGATTCGGTGACCTCCAGCGTCAGCCACTCAGGCTGAGTCGAAGTCAGCGCGAGCAGTCGCTCGATCTGTGCCGGGAGGTCGGTGTCCAAGAGGCTCCGCACCGACAGGTTCACTGCGACCGTCAACTCGTGACCATTGCGGCGCCATTCGTGGCACTGCTCCAGTGCGGTGCGCAGGACGAATTCGGTGAGCGCGCCGATCGATCCGGTGCGTTCGGCGACGGTGATGAACTCGTCGGGCGGCATCATGCCGTGTTCGGGATGATGCCAACGGACCAACGCTTCGACGCCCACAGTGACGCCGTCGGACATGCGTACCTTGGGTTGGTAATGGACGAGGAGATCGCGGTCGGCGATCGCACCCCGAAGTTGAGCACCGAGGGTAAGACGCTTGAGGGTGTGCTCGTCTCGGGTTGAGTCGTAGCTCTCTATCCGGCCGATGGCGGTCTTCGCGGCGTACATCGCGACGTCCGCGCATTTCACCAATGACTGCTCGTCGTTCGCATGCTCTGGCCAACGGGCGATTCCGATGCTGCATCGCGCCTCGATGGCGACCCCTTCAACCTCGACGGGTTCATCGAGCGATGCGTGGAACTGCCTCGCGGCTGCAACTGCGACTGCCTCCGAGCCGGCCCTCGGAAGCAACACCGCGAACTCGTCGCCTCCGAGCCGGGCGACGGTGGCACCATCCGGAGCC
The DNA here is from genome assembly GCA_963765075.1 of uncultured Acidimicrobiia bacterium. Classification (GTDB taxonomy): domain Bacteria; phylum Actinomycetota; class Acidimicrobiia; order IMCC26256; family JAENVU01; genus JAENVU01. Next base: position 564,675 of record CAVXVA010000003.1, on the reverse strand, counting down.
GCGGCGGTCAATCGTCGAGCGAACGCCTGTAAGACCAGATCGCCGCTGGCGTGTCCGAGCGTGTCGTTGATGTCCTTGAACCCGTCAAGGTCCATGAGGAGAATGCTGAAAGGAACCGCCGGGGACACGATCGTCGCGACGACGCGCTCGAAGAAGCAGACTCGGTTCGGGAGGCCGGTCAAAGAGTCATGGAGTGCCTGGTGCTCGCGTTCTTCGACTTCGCGATTCAACTCGTCGATCAAGCGCCCGTTCTCGAGCGCAACACTGGCGTGGGCCGCGAGCGTCTCGAACAGTCGGGCCGACTCCGCGTCGAAGGAGCTCACTTCGCCGACGCGATCGGCGACGGTGATCACCCCGATCACCCCTGCCTTGCCTTGCAGTGGCGCCACCATCACGTCGCGGGCGTCGATGGAAGTCAAGTACCCCTGCTCGTCGGGGTCGTCTGATCCGCGGGCGATCGCCACCACGGTGCCACGATCGAGGACGAGGTTGGCCAACCACGTCACGTCGATGAGTTCCTTCGCTGGAGTTGTGGTCATGTCCCCGGCCCGAGACTCGACGCGTATGACCTGGCGACCGGGCGGGTCCGTGAAGAGCGCGATCGTCGCAACATCGGCGCGGAGGAGCTCGCGCGCCTTCTCGAGGATGGCTTCGATGGCGGAACCGGCGCGGAGCGAGCCGCCGACGGACTTCGTGAAGTCATAGAAGAGTTGGAGGCTCTCGTGACGTTGCGCGAGTGAAGAATACGCCCGGTAGGCGAGAAGCAGGACTCCCGCGACGACCGCGAGCAGGCCGATGGCCGCAACGTTGGTCGCGAGCAGCAGTGCCGCCGCGAGTCCGAGGCTCGTATTGGCGCTCGCCGTGATCGTGCCCGCGAGGAGCAGTTGGAGGGGGCGCGGCTCGGCGCCATGCCAGCGGATCGCACATGCGACGCAGATGATGCTGAGCGCGTCGGCCGCGAATATGGCGACCGCGGTCGCCAGCCAAACGCGAGGTGCCGTCACCGGCGCCGAGCCCCGCAAGCTGAGGAACACGACGATCGCGAGACAACATTCTCCGAGGTACATACTCAGGTTGAAGAGGAGCTTGACCGGTCGTTGCCGCTCGCGACCGACCAAGACGGCGATTCCACCGATCAGACGAGCACCGATCAGCACTGCCGGTGCTGCGAGGCACAGGCCGAGGGCCATCGGTACCTCGCTGAAGGTGAACGTGTGCGCCTCGTGGTTGATCTCGATGTGAAACGAGAAGAGTTCAGCGGCGATGCACGCGAGGGCGAGCGCCCAGAGCGGTATCGAGATCGGACCGACCGGACTCGACGATTCGAGCAGTCCCCCCGCCCAAGCGAGTCCCGATGCGGTCACGATCGCCACGCTGAGCAGCGAAATCCTGGCACCAGGCGTGACCAGCTTGCGTCGCGTCGGATCACCGACGCGTGCTACTCCGGCGTCCTCGCGGACAGGCTGGTCGGCCATGACACGGTTATCGACCCAGCTCGGGGCGACCTGAGGGCTATGAGCCCCGGACCGGCTGATAGCTCTGGGTGGTCTTGCGCCAACGGATCCCGGCTTCGTCGCGGTCCGCACCCGGCGCGTCGGTCCCCACGAAGGAGGCCCCGCCGGCCACCGCGGCAACGGTGACGGCCACGAGTGCCACCCGCGTGAGGCGCCACCGCAGGCCTCGGTCGCTGCGTTGGCCTGTGCCCTTCGCGGGCCCGCTCCAAGGTACGGCTTGGTTCATTGGGTCGGCCATGTCGGAGTACTCCTTGAAGATTGGTGCTACACGATTGGGCCGTTCGAAGGCGGGAGGAGCAATCATCGCCATCGGCTTCCTGACCAGGTGGCGTCGGTCCAGGTGGCGTTGCGCCAGCGACTCCCGGACCATCCGTTCCCCTTCCATCGGGATCCGTCCCAGGACATGTTCTTCCAGCGGCTTCCGCTCCAGAGGTTCCCGGCCCAGTTCGTCCCGGTCCAGGCGACGACCGACCATCCGGTCGTGGCGTTTCCGGTCCCGGTCCACACGGATCCGTTCCAGGTGCCGCCGTTCCAGGACGACCGGTTCGTCTCGGCCTTCGCCATCGTCGACGATGTGAAGGTCTTGTTGAAGATGTCCTTCTCACCGCGAAGTTCCACCTTCCCGTCGATGACATGCGAGTCGCCTCGGCTGCCTTCGATCGTCCCGGCACCACTACTCGGCGCGGCCTTCGAGACCGTGGGGAGGCCGTTGTAGATCGTGGACGACGCCCCGAGAAGTGCCGACCCGTTGGCGTCGGCGATGCCAGTGCCCGAGTGGAACAGGTTGGCGTTCAAACGGAATGCCCCGAGCTTCAGGAGTGCCTTGATCTGTTCGGGGTTTGCGAGTGGGAAACGCTGGCGGAGCAGAGCGACGATTCCGGAGACCACCGCGGTGGATTGCGATGTTCCGCTGGCGCGTTGGAATCGCGTGCCGACGGTGCCGCCCGGGTAGTACGTGTCGACGTACGAACCCGGCACCCGCAGGGACATCACGGAGGTACCCGGTGCGACGACGTCGACGCCGCGCTGCTCAGTGCCGTGGGTCGCGAAGTCCGGAATGACGTCGTCGGTCTTCGTCGCGGTGCCGAGTGGGTCATTGGCGCCCACCGCAATGATCCGCGGGCTGTAGGCCGGGTTGGCCAGGGACGGGACCGTCAGGCCGTCGTTGCCACCAGCGGCGACGACCACGATCCCGTTGTTCCACGCGACCTCGACCGCGAAGGCAAGTGGGTCCACGCCATACGCCTGCGTGACATTGGTTCCGAAACTGAGGTTGAGCACCTTGATGTTGAGGCCGGCGTCGTCCTTGTGTTGGACCACCCAGTCAATCGCCGCGATCACCTGCGAAACGTCCGTGGCGCCATCGGTCGCGCCGACCTTGACGTTGATGATCTTTGCGTCTGGTGCAATCCCGACGAACTTCGACTCGTCGCTGTAGCCACTGGAGTTCAGACATGCGGCGCAGCCCGTTGCACTCGACGTCGCCGTGGTGTCGCGCCCCGCGATGATTCCGGCCATATGTGTGCCGTGGCCGAAGCTATCGAGGTGGGCGAGCGCTGGGGATTGTGAGTCGAACGAGATGTCGGGTCCGTCGATCACCTTCCCGGTGGTCGACAGGCCACCGACCCGGGTGACGCCGGTATCGATGAGGGCCACGCCGATCCCGGCCCCGGTGTATCCCGCGGCCCACTGACGCTGGGCGCCGACCATGGTGCTGATGCTCGACATCGACCCCGTATCCGCGGTGTCATAGCCGAGCGAGGACTGGAAGGTCATCGGACGCATTCCGCGGTCGGGGCTCACCGAGAGCACCGCCTGATCGTGGCGCAAGGATCCGATTGAACTTCGAGGTACGTGCGCCGCGAATCCGTCGATGATCGAAAGGTTTCGATCAACGCGCCCGCCGACCTCGGTGATGCGGCTCCGAACGTGCGGTTGCCCACCGGGGACCGCCCGAACGATGACTGCCTGCAGGTGATCGCCGACTCCGCGGTGCGTGGTTGCCGCACTCACCGGTGCGACACCGAGACCGAGACTCGCAGTCGCACATACCGCGACGATCGCGATCGAAGATCGCTTCCATCGGTGACCGAACATCTTCTCCACGTCGACTCCTCCGAGTACGAACCAAGAGGACGTCGGTTTCGCCATTGACTCCCTGCCGGCCCTAGGCGACCAGATTCGGCCGGCAGATCATTGTCTCGTCCGTGCTGGGCGGCGCTTCTGCACCGCTCGAAGGTTTTCATCGGCCGTGGGTTTACGACCTGAATAGGTTTATTGACCTATTTGGGAAAGATCAGAAAGCCGACCCATCTGAGCTCGGCGTGCCGAGCGCGCGCTCCACCGGTTGGCCGAGCAGGAACGTGGCCGAGAGATCCTCACCCCAGCTGGCGAAATCGGGTGCGGTGGGGAGGCCGAGCGTGCGCAGTTCATCGGCGATCGCGCCCGTCCCGAGTTCGATGCGGACGTCGTGCGGGTCGACGACACCGCGGCCCATCTCGATGTCGAGGGGCGTGCCGTACGCAACGTGGTCGAGGTAGGAGTAGCTCGCGGCCTCCATCCGAGTCGGCGGCCCGACCGGCTCGGCGCACGGGACGGCGACCGCGAGCGCGAGCGCTTCGTCCTGCCAGAGTTCCGCGCGTACCGATCCGGCCTCGTAGCTGATGTCGATCCGTTCGACGGTCTTGGGGAATCCCATGACGGCGTTGCCGGCTTCACAGGTGAACGCCTGGTCCACCGGCATCCGGTAGACGAATGAGCCGATCACGTCGAGCGGCGCGCCGGCCGGACGAGCGAGGAATCCCAAGTTGACCTCGTTGTAGTCGCCCCACGGGTTGTCTCGATAGTCGCAGATGCTGATGATGAGTTGGGCGACGCCGTCGCCGACTTCGACGAGTTCGAAGGCATCACCCGGAAGCAGCGCGGACGCGGCGGAGGTCGCCACGCTGAACCCCATGGTGATGGCGTTGAAGGACCGAACCTCCATCGGAAACGTGATCACCTGTCCTTGGATCTGACCCCATTCAACTGCAGTGTCCACTCGATACTCCTCGTACTCCCGGGGCGGCGATGGTAGACGCGGCCGCCACCACGGCGATGCTCGTCGACCGCCGAGCGAATGGGCCGCGCGGCGACCCGGGTAGATTGCGCCGGTGATGCAACGGGGTGCGCGCGGGCTTCGGCGAGGGAGTCGACGGTGACAGAACTGGGGCCACTCGGACCGCTCGACGAACTGCTGGCCCACCAGATCGTCGACACGTTCGCGACGGTCTCGCAGTCGGACCGGTCGTGGACCGAGAAGATCTGTGCCATGGCCGGCGCGCGCGACGGCTCGATATCCCTCGGCTTCGGGCTCGGCAAATACCCGAACCGCGGAATCATGGACGCGTACGCCGGCGTGTCGCGCGGCGTGGAGCAGTGGACCGTGCGGGCCAGCCGGGAGCTCGGCCCCGACGGTGACACCACCGTGGTCGGTCCGATCCAATACGAGGTGCTCGATCCGATGCGCAGCATCCGGTTCGCGCTCGTGCCCAACGACACCCAACCGGTGTCGTTCGAGTGGGTCTTCGAGGGTGCGGTTCCTGCGGTGCTCGAGCACCACGAGGTGCACCGCGCCCGCGACGGTCGGCGCGTCGACGCTGACATCGCTCGCTATCACCACATCGGGACCGCGAGCGGCTGGGTGGCGGTCGCCGGTGAGCGCATCGAGTTCGGCGATCAGCCGTGGGTCTCCACCCGCGATCACTCCTGGGGAGTGCGCTACCAGGTCGGGGTGCCACCGACGGATCTCGTTCCGGCACCAACGCCCACGAGTGTGGCGACGACGGTCATCTGGTCGCCGATCCTCATGACGCGACCCGACGGCACCCACTACGGGCTCCACACTTACTACCAGCGGCACAGCTTCGGAGACTGGCAGCGCACGGAGCTGCAAGGCGGATTCGAACACCCGGACGGACGACGCGAGCCGTACGCCGCGCTGGTGCCGAAGCTCGACGTCGATCCCGTGAATCGCCGTCTGCGCGGTGGGGTACTCCACGCGACCATGCCCGACGGGACCGCGCGCGATCTCGAGATCACGGTGCTGTCGGCCACCGGCTTCCACTTGGGTGCGGGCCTGTACTTCGGGTTCGACGGGCACTGGCACGGTGAGTGGCGTGGCCGGAACCACGTCGACGGTGAACACGTCGCCGACTGCACCACCTTCGACGAGGCTCGCCGCCTCCACCAGATTCGAGACTGCATCGTTCGGGTCGACGACCCGGTGGGCGGTGGGGTGGGTGTCGGCAACCTGCAGAGCATCTTCGCCGGACCGCAACCCGAACTCGGGCTCGACGAGCACACCTCGTTCATGTGAGCGAGCGCGAGCCCTTCCCCGAAGCGCCGGCAACGTTCGCGGAGCTGGTGCTCGGGCGCGCCGAGGACGACACGACGGGTCTGCGCTTCGAGGATCGAGCATGGTCTTGGCGGGAAGTGGTCGCCGAAGCTCGCGTCCGCGCCGAGCTGCTGCTCGAGCTCCGACGGCCGGGCCCGTTCCATGTGGGTGTACTGCTCGAGAACGTGCCCGAGTTCATCTTCGTCCTGCTGGGTGCCGGGCTCATCGGCGCCGCCGTCGTCGGCATCAATCCGACCCGGCGCGGCACCGAACTCGCGGCGGACATCAATCACGTGGATTGCCAGGTCATCCTCACCGACCAGTCCATGCTCGAACTGCTTCGGGACATCCCCCTCGATCTCCCGCCCGATCGGATCCTCGACATCGAGAGTCGGGCCTACCGTGATCGGCTCGGAGCGGCGGCCGGGTTGGTGCGACTCGACGCATGGGTCCCGCCGGATCCCGAGACGCTCTTCGCGCTGCTGTTCACCTCGGGGTCGACGGGTGCCCCGAAGGCCGTGCGGATGACCCAGGGTCGTGCCGCGCGCGCCGTCGCGACCGTGATGTTCACGCCCGACGACGTCCTGTACTGCGCGATGCCGCTCTATCACGGCAATGCCCTGAACGCGAATCTCTTCCCGGCCCTGCGGTCGGGCGCGACGATCGCGATGCGCCGAAGTTCTCGGCGTCGGCCTTTCTCCCGGATGCCCGGCGATACGGCGTGACGTTCTTCAACACCGTGGGGCGGGCGCTCAATCACATTCTCGCGACCCCCGAGACCGACGAGGATCGCCACCATTCGATCAAGTACGTCCTCGGACCGGAGTCGGCGCCGGCCGACGTCCGTGCGTTCCGTTCGCGGTTCGGTCCGCCGGTGTTCGAGGGGTACGGCTCGAGTGAGAACGCGATCATCCTGGTCCCCGACCCGGCACAACCCAAAGGATCACTCGGGCGCCCGCTCGAAGGCATCGACGTGGTCATCCTCGATCCGGTCACGGCGGAGGAGAAGCCGCGCGCACGCTACGACGAGCACGGCCGTCTGTTGAATGCCGGTGAGGCGATCGGTGAACTGGTCAGCCGCAACGCCCGGTCACGGTTCGAGGGCTACTACAACAACCCCGAGGCCGACGCCGAGCGCACTCGCAACGGCTGGTACTGGTCGGGCGACCTCGGTTATCTCGACGAGGCCGGCGTGTACTGGTTCGCCGGTCGCACCGCCGACTGGATCCGCGTGGATGGAGAGAATTTCGCGACTGCTCCCGTCGAACGGATCCTGGCTCGGTTTCCCGGAGCCGACGGCGTGGCGGTGTACGCCGTGCCCGACAGTCGCAGCGGTGATCAGGTGATGGCGGCCATCGAGATGGTGGCCGACACGCCGTTCGACCCCGACGCCTTCGCGACCTTCATCGCGGGGCAGCGCGATCTCGGAACCAAGTGGGCGCCGCGGTACGTCCGTATCGTCGATGCGTTACCCGTCGGCGCGACGAACAAACTCGACAAGCGACCTCTGCGCGACGAACGGTGGGACACCGCGGATCCGATCTTCTGGCGTGCGCCGCGCACCGAGACGTACGAGCTGTTGACCCGCGCCGACGTCGAGGCGTTGGCGGCCGAGTTCGACCACAACGATCGGGCCAACCTGCTCCGCTGATCCACCACCCGTGCTGCTACGGGTGGAGTTCCTTCTCGAGTTGGGCGAGGCGTTTGTCGAGTTCGGCGATGCGGTCGGCAAGTCTCGAGTCCGATGCGCGCAGCGCGCTGTCCAGGCCGCGCACGTCTTCCCGCACCGACGTCTCCAGCCGGTCGAGGTCTTGGCGCTCGGCCGCGCTCAGCCGGGATTCGACCTCGCTGAGATGGTTGCCGAGTTGCGCGATGGACTCGTTGCTGCGCTTGTCGAACAGGGCGAGATCTTCTCGATTGCTCTTTTCGAGTCGCTTGAGGTCGCGCGAGGTCGTTCGATCGAGTCGGTTCACGTCGGCTTGCAGTCCGCGGTTGACGGAATCGACGTTGCGGTTGACGCCGTGTTGCAGCGTGCCGAAGAAGTTGTCCATCCGGTCGACGACGCGGGGGAGCAGGAACGCGGCGGTCACGCCGAGGATGATGGCCACCGCGCCGAGCACGGTGCCGATGATCGCACGGGTGCGTTCGCGTGTGTCCGTGGATGTCGATGGTCGTCGGAGCGCGGCCCATCCCACCCCGATCGCGCCGAGCCCGATGACGATCGCGGCCCCATACCAGAAGATCGTGACGCCGAGCACGACTGCGGAGATGCCCAGCACGAACGCCACGATGGGAAGCGAGGCCGGGGCGGGCGGGGCGGGTTCGGTCTCCGCGCGGTCCGCCGCGGCGTCGACGGACTCGTCCTCTCGCCGAAGTCCCACCGGCGTGCTCGGTCCTTCGGGCCCCAGGATTGGATCGGCGTCGGTCGCGGCGGCCGACTTGGTTGCCTTCATGCAGATCCATCGGCCGGTCCCGAGCCCGACTTCACCCCGTTCGAGTGGTCGAAATACCCGAATTGCCGATCGGGAAGCTGCTCATGAGCCGATGTCACGCCGTAGGAATCGAGGGAGCGCCGCGCCGAACGCCGCCGCACCGGTCGCGAGGAGTACGAGCGTGCCGATCGACCAGTCCGCGCCGAGGGGACCACGGTCGAGTGCCTGGGCGAACGGTGACAGGCCGCGCCACGGTTCGATCGCGGCGATGAGTTGGCCGAGGAGGTACAGGACGAAGCCGGCGGTGGCGATCAAGGTGGCGACTCCCACCGCGGTCGATCGTCGCCCGGAGAACGCCCCCACGGCCAACGCGACCAAACCGAACTCGATACCCAAAGCCGTCAGCGCGATCGTTCCGCGCGCGATGTCGCCGAGCGCGAGTCGCATGCCGACGATCCCGGACGCGACCAGCATGGCGGCGAAGAGGATCCCGCCCAGCGCGATCACCGTCATGACCAGCGCGACGGCCTTCTCGGTCGCGACCCGCGTCCGGGAAGGGGCGCTACACAGGAGGACGGCGAGTGTGCGGTCTTCCTCTTCGCCGGCGATGAGGCGCGCGCCGCGACCGATGGAGAACACGAGGAAGACGGCGGGCAGGATCAAGCTGAACAGCTCGGCGTTGAGATACCCCGTCGGGGTGGTGAAGGTGTCGATCTTGAACACCTTCCGCAGTGCCTCGGGATAGTTGTCTACCAACTTCTCGAGGTCGGGCATATCGCGTACCGACGGCCACATGAGCGACATGACGATCACCAGCGCCGCCACGCCGATGCCCCATGCGATCAGGCCGCGACGCTGATCCCGCAGCGTCTTGGTGATGACTGCGAACCTGGTCATTCGGGCTCCGGTTCGTAGTACCCGATCAGGATCTCTTCGAGGGGGGCGTGGTCGGCGACGACGTTCTCGATCCCGAAAGGCGTGGCGGCCTGGAACACCGACTCCATCGAGCCTTCGATCTCCAGTCGGACAGTGTGGTCGAGCACCGTCACGGCCCGAACGCTCGGGAGGGCCGTGAACGTGGATGCGAGCGGAGGGTTGCGGACCGTCAACTCGATGTGTCGGCGCGCCCGTTCCCGGAGTCGTTCGAGCGCATCCACCACCACGAGTCGGCCTTGCTTGACGATCCCCACGGTGTCGGCGATCTCTTCGACCTCGCCGAGTACGTGTGAGGACAGGAAGACGGTGGTGCCGGTGGCCTTCGCGGTCGCGACGATTTCGCGGAACACGCGTTGCATCAGCGGGTCGAGGCCGCTCGTGGGTTCGTCGAGAATGAGCACTTCGGGCTCGTGCATGAGGGCCTGCACGAGTCCGATCTTCTGGCGGTTCCCTCGCGACAGCGTATGGATCGGACGGGTCGGGTCGAGTTCGAAGCGACCGACCAATTCGTCGCGTCGGCGACGGTTGACATCGCCGCGCAGACGACCGAGGAAGTCGAGATATTGGGTACCGGTCAGGTCCTCGTAGGCAGTGAAATCACCGGGCAGGTAACCCACTCGGCGGTGGATCCGATCGCGGTCCTTGGTGGCGTCGAGGCCGAGCACCATGGCGGTGCCGGACGACGGCCGAGCCAGGCCCATCAGGAGCCGGATGGTGGTGGTCTTGCCCGCGCCGTTCGGGCCCAGAAATCCGAATACCGATCCGGCGTTCACCGTGAGGTCGAGGTCGTCCAGCGCGACCGTCGGTCCGAAGCGCTTGGACAATCCGGCAGTAGTGATGACCGGCGTCATGCCCATTGGCGGATGAGAAACCAGATCGAGAACACGATGAGCATCATCGCAAATGCGAGGCGGGCGCGCCCGGCAGGAACGTGCTGCGCGATCTGCGCGCCGACGGCCGCGGCCGGGATGAGGCCGAGGGCGAAGCCGGCGGCAACCTCCCAATCGATGTGACCGAGCACCCAGTGCGTGATGAGGGTCGGAATCGTGAGCACCCCGACGACGACCATCGAGGTGCCGGCGGCCTCGACTGCGGTGAGGCCCAACACCAGCACGAAGACCGGTACGAGCAGGAACCCGCCGCCGTTCGCCAACAGGCCGGTCAACAGGCCGACGCCGAACGCCGACACCACGACGATGCCGCTGCGGTCGCGTCGCGCGGAGGCTCGCGTCGCCGCGCTGTGCGAATCGCGCATGAGGAGCCGAAGGCCGATCACGAGCAACATCGCGCCGGAGAGCACCAGCAAACGGTCCCCGCCCACCACGGTCGAGGCGAGCGCACCGAACAAGGTCCCGGGTGCACCCCCGATGATGGCGAGCCGCGCGACGCGCCGATCGAGGTTGCCCGACTTCACGTATCGCCGTGCGCCCGCGGCCGCGGCGGGAAGCATGGCGGGGAGGGGTGACGCGACCGCGAGGAGCGGTGACACGCCCATCAAAGCGAGCACCGGGGTGGCAAAGGCCGATCCACCGGCGCCGAACATTCCGAAGACGACGCCGACGCCCAACCCGGCGAGCACATACTCGAGAAACGGCACCACCGGAGTATACCTCCAGGGGTATATTTGTATACCCCTGGAGGTACTGGTATCCTCGGGTCATGTCGAAACCAGACCCGTCAGCGGGGTTCGAGCTCCCCGTCGAGACCGCGAACGATCTCCACCGCCGATTGCGGCGCGTCGAGGGCCAGATCCGCGGGATCCAACAGATGCTCACCGACTCCCGAGACTGTCGGGATGTGGTCACACAGATCGCGGCGGCGAACAAGGCGCTCGAGCAGGTCGGGTTCTTGCTCGTATCGGCGGGGCTGACCTGGTGCGTGGAGGACCCGGAACGCTCGGCGGCGGCCGGGTACGAGGTGGCGGACGTCCAACGGATGTTCCTGAAGCTTGCCTAGGCGAGTTCTTCGATCGGGAGAGGTGCGATGATCTTTCATCAGTACGAACTGGGATGTCTGTCGCTGTTCAGCTATCTGATCGGCGACGAGACCACGGGCCGGGCGGTGGTTGTCGATCCTCAGCGGGATGTGTCCCAGTACGTGGCGGACGCGCAACGTCAGCAGCTCACGATCGAGCGGGTCCTCGAGACCCACTTCCACGCCGACTTCGTCTCCGGCCACTTGGAACTTGCGGCCGCCACCGGGGCGGTGATCTCGTACGGCGATCAGGCAAAGACCGACTTCTCGATGGAACCGCTCGAGCACGGTCGGCGGTTGTCCCTGGGTGAGGTGACGCTCGAGATCCGCCATACCCCCGGTCATACGCCGGAGTCGATCTCCATCGTGGTGTTCGAACACGCCGACGACCCCGAGCCGTGGGGTGTGCTCACGGGCGATGCCCTCTTCATCGGTGATGTCGGGCGGCCGGACTTGCTCACCTCGGTGGGGCGTACCGCGGACGAACTGGCGCGGGAGTTGTATTCGTCGGTGCATGACCAACTGCTGACGCTGCCCGATGGCACCCGGGTGTTCCCGGCCCACGGTGCCGGATCCGCCTGTGGCAAGAACCTTTCGACCGCGAGTCAGTCGACGATCGGAGAACAGCGTCGTACCAACTACGCGCTGGCGCCGATGAGTATCGACGAGTTCGTGGAGGCCGTGACCCAAGGCCAATCAGTCGCGCCGCTGTACTTCGCCTTCGCGGCGGATTCCAACCGCCGTGAGCGTGAGTTGCTCGACGATCACGTGCCGACGCCCCGGCTGGGCGTGGATGAGGTGGTGCACCGTCAGGCGGCGGGAGCCGTGATCGTCGACGCCCGTCCGAGTGATGTGTTCTCGTCGGGTCATCTCCGGGGCGCGATCAATGTCGGGTTGGACGGGCGCTTCGCCGAGTACGCCGGCGATGTGCTGCGACCGGGCGACGAGGTCATCGTGGTGGCCGACGACGGGCGAGAAGACGAGGCCCGGGTTCGGCTGGCTCGCATCGGTTTCGACCATGTGGTGGGGGCCCTGGCCGAGGTCGACGCCGCGTTGATCGCCCACCCCGAACTGGCGGAGCGAGCCGCGCGGATCACCGCAGCGGAACTCGCGGAGTGGCAGTTGACCGATTCCGTGCAGATCGTCGACGTTCGGAATCCCACCGAATGTGCCGAGGGAATGGTGGCGGGCGCGGTCAATCTCCCGTTGCCGAATCTCCTGGACCAACTTGCGAGTCTCGATCCGGCCCGCCCGACGGTCGTGTACTGCGCCGGTGGCTACCGCTCGGCGACCGCGGCGTCGCTGTTGCGGTCCAAAGGGTTCGCGACGGTGGCCGATATCTACGGTGGGTACGGCGCCACCTGTCGCGCGACTGGCGCGAGCTGAGCGGCTAGGCCGATTCGATCCGGGCGACGGGTGCGGTGGCCTCGGGGCTCACCGGAGCCGCGATCACCCGCACCCGGGACCCGATCGTCCCGACCCGACAATCAATCGGGAAGCTTGCGCCGGGTCGGTCTCCGACGACCTGGGCCTCAGCAACGAACGCGTCCCGGATGAGCGTGACCTCGTCGTCGGTGAGGTTGGCGAGGACGTCGCGCAGCCCGTCGGCCTCGAGCGCCGGCGTGAGCCCGAGCGCGTCGACCATGTCGATCAGCGAGTCTCCGCGCGCGTGCATGTCGAGAATCTGCTGTCGTGAGGCCGGGTCACCCCAGAGCCGTGCCGCTGCTTGGGGAAGTGCCATGCCACCACTCATTGTGTCCTCCACTTCGAGGAGCCCTACCGGTTCCGGTTCCCGCGCCGCTACTGGATCGACGCCGCGTCCTGCCGTGCCCGATCTGCCCAGAATGTTGCGTGGGCATGATGACACAAGCGCTCGGCCTGGCGAAAGTGTTCGGCGGCCGCCGAACTGTCGCCGTCGGCGGCGGCCAGGCGTCCCAGCCAATGGTGGTTGGTCCCGAAGACCGCACCACCAGCACCGAACACACAGAACTCCTCGGCGACCGGTTCGAGTTCCTTCCGTACGACGGCCCGCTGTTCCGGTGAACCACAGTCGGCGGCAACGCCGCCGAAGAGTCCGACCGCGGCGTTGCGGAAGTTGTCGCGCGGCAGCGTGATCGCACCGTCGTCGATGACCAGATCCAAGACCCGTCGAGCCTCTTCGAACCGCCCCGCATCGGACATGGCGAGCGCAAGGAGCGAGCTCCCCGCCAAGATCTGCGGGGCCTTCGGATCGGGAGTGGTCAGGCCGCTCGTGAGTTCGCGCGACCTGCCCTGTTGATATCGCAGTGCAAAGGTCTGGAGCAGCTGGGTGCCGGTGCTGTTGAAGATCTGCAGCCGACGGCCGAGCAGTGCGGCCGCGTTGATCAACTCCTCGGTGATCGCACTGGGTTCGCGCATCAGCGATCGGGTCGCACGGAGCGCGGCGGTCCAGTAGAGGTCGAGCGGTGTACTGGTTGCCCGAGCCAACCGACCGAGCTCGTCGAGTTCCGCGCTGATCGCTTCGGGCGCGCCGACCACGAACAGTTCGGAGAGGAGCCGTCTGGTCGCAGTCCCCTGCTCGCTCAGGAGACGGTGCCGACGCGTGTACTCGCGAGCCTCATAGCTCAACGCCAGCCGGGCAGCCACCGGCTCGCCCATCGCCGCGAGGTAATCGATGACGAACACGGTGTACCGGGCCTCGGGGTCGGCCGCACCCTCGGTGAGGCGACGGACTTCCTGCGCGATCGGGACGAGCGCGGCGGGGCGGTGGTACGTCACCGCCTGGGCCAGACCACGGAGCAGCGAGACGCGCTGCGGGTCCTCGGGGGCGAGTACCGCGAGGGCGTCTTCGGCGAGCGTGGCCAACACGGGACCGAAGCCGGGATCGATGACGCTCTCCTTGGGAATGGTGGCCACCGCCGCTCGTACGAGGAGTGCGTGGTGCCCGAGACGGCGGGCGGTGTCCGCGGCATCGAGGTACTCGGCGCGTCCGGCTTCGAGATCACCGGACATCTCGAGGGCGTGGCCGAGTTCGAGACGCAGGAGCGCAATGTCGATCTCGGAGCTGTCACGCCGGGTTGCCTGCTCGACGGCATGACGGAACCAGATGGCCGCTTCGTGGTGGGCGTACCGCCGCTCGGCATCGACTCCGGCCTGGGCGCACGCCGCCGATACCTCGGCCGGGTCAGCAGCTGATTGGCTGGCGAGGAGGTGTCGCGCCACTTCGGACCATTGGAGAGCGGCTCCTCGTTCACCCTCCCGCTCGCGCAACCAACGCGCACACGCGACATGGTTGTGAGCGCGGCGGCTGCGCCCCATGTCGTGGTAGATCGCATTCCGGAAGAGCGGGTGAGAGAAGGTGAAGTCGTCGACGCGCTCGGTTTCCTCGACCAGTCCGCTCGCCTCAGCTCGCTCGACCGCGGAAAGCACGGCGTCGGCCGGCTGGCCTACGAGTGCAGCAATGTCGTCGACGGTGAACTCGCGGCCGAGGGTTGCGCCGGCATACATCACGTGACGCGTCAGCTCGTCGAAACTCCGGAGTCGACGCTCGACGAGCGCGCGGACATCGTCGGGGGCGATCTCGGAGATCGGGGTCTCGGGCTCGAGTTCGAGCTGGCGGAGGACCTCACGCAACCGCAACGGATTGCCGCCACTCACATCGGTGAGTTCGTCGATGTGCTCGACCCACTGGCTTCGCAGCTCGCGTGGGGCCACCGCATCGACCACCGCTGCGACCTCGTGCCGGCTCAAGGTTGCGAGGGTCAGCATTGCATCGGGTCGGCCCAGGCGGCCGGACCCCATCGCGTTCCCGAAGGCCGTGGTCCGTGAGCGTTCGTCGTCACGGTACGTGCCGAGCACCATCACGGGGCCCGTGGCCGCGCGTACGAAGTGGCGGAAGAGCAGGACCGTGTCGGGGCGGGCCCAGTGCAGATCCTCGATGATCACCAGCCGCGGGCGGCGGTTCGGAGTCAGCAGATCGGTGACTGCGTCGAAGAGCCGGTGGCGGCCCGCGCTCGGCTCGGACACCGTCGCGGCCGGCGGAAGTCGGTCGGCGAGGTCGGGCGCCAGTCGGGCCAGTTCGCCCAGGAGCCGTGGGTTGGTGTCGGTCGGCGGTGCAATGTCGAGCACGCTCCGCACGAGGTCGGGGAACGGCTGGTAGTCGTCGACGGGATCGGGGTCGCAGACTCCGTGAAGGACTTCGATGCCGTGCGGGGCGAGGCGATTCGTGAACTGGTCGACGACGGTCGACTTTCCGATGCCTGCCGGTCCGGCGATGTACGCCAGTTGCGGAGTGCCCGCGACCGCTCGCCTCCAGGTGTGGTCGAGCGTCTGGAGCTCGGCGGCGCGCCCGATGAACTCGGCTCGCCGGCGCGGCTGGTGCGGAATCCGAGGGGTCGGCGACGAGTCGCCGTGCTCGAGTGCGGCGTCGTGCATGACGATCATGTCGGCGAGGCCTTGGAGTTGGTTGCCGGGAACCAGGCCGAGGCCGTCGGCGAGCGCGCGCTTGACGGCTCCGAAGAGACCGAGAGCGTCTTGTTGGCGCCCGGAGCGGTACAGCGCCAACATCAGGCGGGCGGCGAGCGTCTCGCGAATCAAATGGTCTTCGATGATGGGTTCGAGGAGTCGGCACACCTGATCGGGCCGATCGTCGTCGAGGAGTGCCGTGGCGAACCCTTCGAGCGCGTCGAGGTGGAGCGACTCGAGCCGGACGGTCTCGTTCCGGAGGACTGGGAGGTCACCCAGCTCCTGGAAGGGAGTACCACGCCATTCGGCGATCGCGGCCGAAAAAATCTCGGCCGCTCCGCTCGGGTCACCCCCGTCGGCGACATGACGCGCCTCATGCACCAGGCGTTCGAATCTGCCGACGTCGATGGCGTCGGCGTCGATGGCGAGACGGTAACGCCCGTCGGTGAGCACGACGAGACCCTCAGTGGGCTTGAGCGCCCGGCGGAGATAGGTCGCGTGCACGCGGACCGAGTTGGCGGCCTTGTCGAAGTCGGCATCGGGCCAGAGTGCGTCGGCGATGGCATCGGACGAAATGCCGTGCGGATGGGTGCTGATGAGCAGGCCCAGCAACGCCCGACACTTCTGGCGGGTCACGGGCACTCTGGCACCGGCCCGAGCCACCGTGAGCGGTCCGATCGCCCGGAAATCAAGGGGCGCCGCGGGCTCGGTCACGCCCGGTCCCGGCTGATCGGCTGAGTTAGCGCGCAGTTAATTGCAGGCATGTTGCATGTTCTCGTGACTTCCACCCGGGGCGCAAGGTCTGTCGAGACGATTTCCGACGAACTCACTCATCGGCGCCTGCGGTCGGTGGTCCTCTTCGAAGACTTGTCCCATCGCCAGCTGACCCAAGTTGCCAACGTGAGCTACGAGCTGCGCCGGGCTCGCGGGACGACCGTGGCCATCGCGGGCCGTCCGATCACCGAGGTCTTGGTCGTGCTCGACGGGTATGCCGGCGCCGAAGTGGACGGAATCCCGGCCGTCGTGCTCGGTCCGGGCGCGGCGATCGGAGGGCCCGAGGGGTTGGATGGCTTGGCGTCGTCGTTCACCGTCGTGGCCCAGACCCCGTTGGTGCTGCGGGTGTTCCCCGCGAACGATTTTGCAGCCCTCGTTGCCGCGATTCCGCCGCTGGCGATGGCCTTGATCCGACAACTCGGCGGACGGACGCGCACGGTGCTCGATGAGCTCGTGTGCGCACGGCAGGGGTCCGTCACGCCGAGGGTCGGACCAGGAGCGAGTTCGGGAGTGTGCTGGTCATCGAGCACCGCATTCCCGGCTCGGAATCGACGGAGCTTCCGGTACCGCTGACGTCCCCCAGCCGAGGCTGGTACCGGAAGCCTGTCGACTTGGTTCGCCCGTTTACTTCGGATCGAACCGAATGGCCCCGTCGAGACGAACCACCTGACCGTTGATGTATCGGTTCGTGACGAGATGCTCGGCGAGATGCGCGAACTCGTCAGGTTCCCCGAACCGTTGGGGGAACGGGACCTTGGCTTCGAGGGTGGTGCGCAGGTCGGCGGGGGCGAGGTCCCACGCGCTCGGTGCCCATCGTGCCGGGGGCGATGCAGTTCACCCGCACACCGATTGCCGCGAGGTCGCGGGCGAGGATGATGGTCATGCCGATGATCCCGGCCTTGGCCGCGCCGTAGGCGATCTGGCCGATCTGACCTTCGAACCCGGCGATCGATGCGGTGGTGACGATCGATCCCCGCTCGTTGTCGGGTCCGGGTTCCTGAGTTGCCATCTGCGCCGCCGCGAGCCGCACGGTGTTGAAGGTGCCGACGAGATTGAGGTCGACGGTGTCCTGGAAGAGGGCGAGATCGTGGGGGACTCCCTTCCGATCGACGGTCCGGCCGCCGCCGCGCGCGCCGCCCGCGCAGGCGACGACGATGCCGAGTGGTGCCGGTCCCGCCGCCGTGCTCACCGCGGCGCGAGTGTCGGCTTCCTGAGTCACATCACCACCGACGGCTTGAGCATTCGCGCCGAGGCTGGCCGCGACCGTTTCCGCTTTGGCCTGGTCGCGGTCGAAGATCGTGACCAGGGCACCCGCAGCTGCGAGCCGGCGGGCCGTGGCCTCACCGAGACCAGAGGCTCCGCCCGTGACCAGTGCTGCGGTTCCGTTCAGTTCCATCGATGCTCCTCGGGGGGAAATGGGGCATGCTACGAGGCCGCTGCCGACCAGGGAGATGAGCGTGGCCGTCGCCTCGCAGACCCGAGACGCCGAGGAGCTGCGCGCGGGTATCGAGCAGTGGCTGCGCGCGCACGTGGACGGATTCGCCGACGCCCGGGTTGGCCCGTTGACGCGCCCGGCGACCGGACTCTCCAGCGAGACAGTGTTCGCGGCGGCACGGTCAGGGACCGGACGGGTCCGCGAGTACGTCGTGCGGCTCCCGCCGGCCGGGGCCGGCTTGTTCCCGGTCTATGACCTCGAGGACCAGGTACGGATCCAGAACGCGATGGCCTCCGCCGGGATTCCGACGGCCGCGCCCACCGAATACGAGCGCGACCCCACGTGGCTGGGGGCGCCGTTCATGGTGATGCCGCGGTGTGTCGGACGGGTCGTGACGACCAACCCGCCCTACCTGCGGGTGGGGTGGTTGGCCGATGCGTCGGTCGCGCTCCAGCGCCGCCTCATGGAGAGCTTCCTCGCGCACCTCGGTGCGATGCACCGGCTCGATCCGGCCTCGCTCGATGCAGCTCCGCTCGCGGCCTCGCTGCCGGAGACCGTGGCCCGTTGGTCCGAGTACCTCGACTGGGCGGCCGATGGCGGCGCCGTCCCTTCATACCTCGAGGGCGCGCGGGATTGGTGTGCAACGCATCTCCCGTCCTCACCTCCCGCCGCCGCAGTGCTCTGGGGGGATGTGCAGCTCTCGAATTGTGTCTTTGCCGACGACGGGCAGGTGGTCGCGTTGCTCGACTTCGAACTCGCCGGGACCGGCCCTGCCGAGATGGACCTGGGGTGGTTCCTCGCGTTGCACGACATGACTGTCGTTCTCGCCGGTGGGGATCTGCCCGGCTTCGGTGATCGGTCGTCGAAGCTCGCGACCTACGAACGCGCGTTGGGGAGACCGGTGCAAGATCTGCGCTGGTACGAAGTCTTCGCGTTGATGCGGAGCGGAGCCATCATGGTGCGCATCGCCCGTAACCTCGCCGAGCAGGGCGTGGACGACTCGTGGCTCACCCTCGGGAATCCCACCGAGGCGGCGTTGACCCGAGTGCTGTCAGAGCCCTGACCCGCGATCGGCGACCGGTTGCTCGGCCCGCACCCCTCGCAGCCCGAACCACGCCATTTCGGCCAGCCACCCGGCGACCCGGTCCGGGTCGTCGTCGTCGGTCGTCGTTCGCCGGCTGGTGGCCTCGGCCATGCCCACCACGGCATGGGCCAGCGCCCGGCGATGTTCGGGCGCGGCGTCGATCTCGATCAAGTCGGCGACCAGGTCGGCCACCCGGTCGATGGTCGCCTCGGCGACCACGGTGAACTCGGGGTCGTTGCGCACCGAGGCCCCGAACAGCAGGCGGAACGCGGCGCGGTGCTCGGCGACGAACCGAAAGTAGGTCGCGAACCCTTCCTGGACGCGCTCGCGGCCGGTCGATGCGCTTGCGGTGGCGACGATCAACCGGTTGGTGAGCTGCGCGTCGACGTCGTCGAGTAACTCGCGGTACAGCGCCCGCTTCGACGGAAAGTGCTGGTATACGACCGGCTTGGTGACGCCCGCGGCCTCGGCGATGTCCTCCATCGACGTGGCGTGGAATCCATGTTCTGCGAAGAGCTCGATCGCGACTTCGAGGAGCTGCACTCGACGCTGTTCGGCGGGGAGACGCATGCGGTCAGCGGCTCGACTTCAGCGGCATCTCGTAGCGGTCGTCGTGGTCGAAGTTGCGCTCGTAACGGTCGGCGAGGTGCGCGGCTTCGTCGTTGGTGAGCGGGAGATCGGAGGCCGCGGCGTACTCGCGAACTTCGTCGACGTTGACACAGGTGGGGAGCACCGTTGCGAACGCCGGGTTGGCGAGAATCCCGGCGATCGCGGCCTGGCCCCGGGTGCGACCGGTGCCTTCCCAGAGGAACGAGAGAGTGTCGGCCTTCTCGAAGTTGTCGAGCATGTTCTGCTTGTTGCGGTGCGCCCGGTGGTCGCCGGCCGGGAACACGGTGTCGCGGGTGACCTTTCCCGAGAGCGTGTCCGACGCGTGGGGACGCGCGAGATGAGACTCACGCGTCCGTCGGCGACGTTGGGTTCCGCAGCGAACGTGAGACCGGGGCCCTGTTCGAGAATGTTGAACACGGTCTGGAGCGAACAGATGTTGCGTCGGCGGATCGACTCGACGCCCTCTTCGATCCAACCGATCGCGGGGCCGAGGGCAACGCCGAGTGCGAGCACCTTGCCTTCGGCGACGAGCGCGTCGAGCGTCTCCCACAACTCGTCGTCGAGCACCGGCTCGATGCGTACGTTGTGGAGTTGGTAGAGGTCGATGTAGTCGGTGCCCATTCGTTGCAGTGATGCGTCGATCTGCGCGCGGATCGACGCGGGGCGCCAGTCGTGCGGACGTTCGCGCTGGCGGCCGTTGCGGCGCTCGGCGGCGATGTCGTAGCCACACTTGGTGGTGATGACGATGTCGGACCGGTTGGTCGCAAGGATGTCGGCGAGCAAGGTCTCGCCGATGCCGTTCTCGCCGTAGACGGGTGCGGTGTCGATGAAGTTGATGCCGGCATCGAGGGCCGCGTGGAGCATCTCTTGTTTGTTCTCGACCTCGCCCCACCAGTCGCTGGCGAGGGTCCAGGTGCCGAACCCGACTTCCGAGACTTCGACGTTGCTCTGACCGAATCGGCGGTACTGCATCGTGACCTCCTGGAGTGGAGCGATCAGCGTACCGACCGGACGAATCCCACTTCGATTCCCAACGTTTGGCGGCTCATGACGCGTGGAGCGTCACCAGCTGCCAAACGCTGGGAGTCGGGTCAGTAGACGATGACCGAACGGGCGATCTCGCCCGAGCCCATGTTCTGGAGCGCATCGTTGACCTGGTCGAGGCTGATCTGGGCCGACATCAGCTCGTCGAGCATCAGCGAACCGGCCTGGTAGAGACCGGCCAGCGTGGGGACGTCGCGGTGGACGTTGGATCCTCCGTACCAGCAACCCCGGATCTGCTTCTCGTTCACGAGCAGGTCCATCGCCGGGTTGATCGTGAGCATGGTGTCGAAACTCGGGACACCGACGATGACGGCCTGGCCACCGCGTCGTGTCATCTGCAGCGCCTGCTCGATGGTCGCGCCGAGGCCGATGACCTCGAACGCGACGTCGGCCCCACGGCCACCCGACAACTCCATGACCTTGGCGACCGCGTCGCCGTCGGTCGACGGGTTCACGAGGTCGGTCGCGCCGAACTTCTTCGCGGTCTGGAGCTTGCCGTCGACCATGTCGACCGCGATGATTCGCTCGGCCCCGGCGTGCTTGGCGCCCTGGATCACGTTGAGCCCCACGCCGCCACAGCCGATGACCGCAACGGTGTCACCCTTGCGGATGCTGGCGGTGTTGACCGCGGCACCGAACCCGGTGAGTACGCCACAGCCGATCAGGGCTCCGGCAGTGAGCGGGATCGACGGGTCGATCTTCACTGCGCCAATCGCGGGGATGACGGCCTCTTCCGCGAACGTGCCCGACGCGGCCATGACCGAAACCGGCACACCGTCACGCGAGGCGCGTGAGGTCATGTCGAGCAAGCCGCCGCTCATCGAGGCCATGCTGCCGGCTTCGCACAACTCACCCTGGTCGTGCTCGCAGTAGTAGCACGCGCCGCACTGCGGGACCCAGGAGACGACGACGTGGTCACCGATGCTCAGGTGGTCGACACCTTCACCGAGTTGGGTGATCGTGCCGGCGCCTTCGTGCCCGAGGATCGCCGGGAGTGCGATGGGCAGCACACCGTTCACGACCGAGAGGTCCGAGTGGCAGACGCCGGAGGCGCCCATCTGGATGCGGATCTCACCGGCTTTCGGGTCGGCGACGTCGACGTCGACGATCTCGAGCGGGGCACCGACGGCGGTGGCGATTGCGGCCTTGGGCATGGAAGCTCCTTGAACAGGGGACGGGCGGCGAGGAATCTAATGGAAACTTCCGCCGCCGCGATCTTCCCGGTCGGCGGCTTTGACGCCGTAGGCCAATACGATCGGGATGGGAAGGACGACGCAGCCGACGATCAGGCCGACCACGGCGATGGTGATGACCGGTCCGGAAAACGACGTAGCCATACCGATGCCGAAGCCCACGATGGCGACGAGCAGCCCCAGGTAGCCGATTCGTTTGGCGATGCTCACCTGGGCCGCGATGCGGGCCCGGCGAACGAGAACCGGGTCGTTGGGCGCGTCTGCAGGGCGGTTGCACGAGGGGGACTCTACGTAGGATGCCCGCCGTGACCCCAGCCCTGGATCGTCTCCACACGCTCGAGTTCGCTCCAGACATCACGCATGTGATGGCGGTCGTGAACCTTTCCCCGGAGTCGCGGGTGAGTCATTCGGTGGTGGGTTCGCCGACCGAAGCCTTGGATCGGGCGCGGGTCTACCGGGATCTCGGAGCGTCGATCATCGACCTCGGCGCGCAGTCGAGCCACTTCGAGAATCAGCCGCTCGCGCCGGAGGAGGAGATCGCGCGGCTGGTGCCGGCCCTCGAACTCCTGGTCGACGATGGCTTCGTCGTGTCGGTCGACACGTGGAAACCCGAGGTCGCCCACGCCGCGGTGACGGCGGGGGCCGCGATCGTGAACGACACGGGTGGGCTGGCCGATCCGGCGATGACCGAGTTGGTCCGCGCCACGGGAGCGGGCGCGGTCGTCATGCACATCGAAGGTGCCAACCCGCTGGAGGTGGGCTACCGCGCGCTCGAAGACGGTCGGCCCGACATCGTCGCACGCGGTCTTGCCGATCGGGTAGCCCGACTCCGCGCCGACGGGGTGACCGGACCGCTCCTGGTCGACCCGGGCCTGTCGATCAATTACCGCAGCGACTACGAGCGGTACGGACAGTTGCAGCTCGCGACGATCCGGGCCATCGACGCGCTCCGGTCGGCCGGGGAGCCGGTGCTGATCCCGGTGCCGCGCAAGGCTGCCACCCATCGGATGCTTGCGTACCTCACGTTGTCGATCGAATACGGCGCCGACGTCCTGCGCGTCCACGACGTGGAAGCCGCGTGCGACCTCGTCACCCTGCTCGGCCGCCGCTTGGGTTGATCACCCTGCCGGATCGAGAGGAATCCACCACACGAGTCTCGTACCGCCCGGTTCCAGTTCCTCGACGGCGCAGCCCCCGCCGAGATCGTCGGCCCGCGCGCGAACGTTGACGAGTCCGCGCCCGCCACTGCGGCTCGCCGGTCCGGGGCCCACGCCGTCGTCGCACACGGTGAGTTCGGCGCGGCCTTCGATCGAACCGAGGGACACGTCGATCTGGGTCCCATCCGAGTGGCGCGCCGCGTTGGACACTGCCTCGTTCACGACGCTCATGAACTCGCGCCGCTCGTCGGCCGTCAGGGCGCTCACGACGGCTTCGTCGACGGCAACCGACCACCCCATCCCTGCGCGCTCCGCCCGCCGGATGGTCAGCGACTCGATCGCGGCCCGAAAGCCTTCTGCCGTCGCTGCCTCCGCGATACCGCGCACGACATCGCGGAGTTGCTTGGTGACTTGGTCGAGCTCGTCGAGGAGATCGCCGACCTTGCGATCGAGACCCGTGTCCGTTGCCTCCAGTGCGAGCGCGGCCAACCCGAGACGGACGGCGACGAGATCTTGGATCACCTCGTCGTGAAGGTCGCGAGCGATCTGCTCGCGGACGTGTGCGCTGATCAAGCCCTTGCGGGTGTCCGAGAGGGACAGTGCCTGGCTCGCCCCGTCCGCGTAGATGCCGAGCAGCGAGAGTTCCTCCTGGGTGAACGGGCGCGAGTCCCGACGAACCGTCAACGAGCCCAGGTGAGTGGTCCCGGTGGTCAGCGGCGCCATGGCCACCTGCATGGGTTCATCCGACCCCACGCGAAAGGCCGCCCGGGTCGATGCCGGGATGCTGAAGCAGGTGACCCGCGACTCCCGCAATGCCCGTCCGAACTCGTCGTCGATGATGGGCCAGCGCACTCGGCTCGGGTTCAACCTCGGGCCGAGAATCGCGGCGAGGCGAACGTGGTCGGGTCCGTCGAGGCGAAGGACGCCGACGTTGGTTGCGCCCAACAAGTCCGCGACCGAAGTGCAGATGCGCCGCAGGAGCACCTTGCCGTCTTCGCCGGCGAGGAGCCCAGATCTGAGTTCGCTCAGGGCATTGGTCACCTCGATGTCGTGGCGCATACGCCGCAACATCCAGTCGGTCCGGGCGAGCTCGGCGAGGACGACCAGGATCGTCACCCCGGTCTCGTGCTTCCGGATGGTGAAGGCCAGCGCATCGACGGTGACCGCACCACCGTCGCCGCGTCGGTACCGCCGACGGCGCCCGATCACGTCGAGATCTCCGGCCAACACCGCGGCCCATGCCTCCTGATCCGCAGGGAGTTCGGTCTCGACCGTCAGTTCGACCAAGTTCGTCCCCACGAGATCGTCGCGAGCCAAGAGCGTCTCCGCCGCCGGGTTCGCCGCGAGGACCCGAGTGTCGTGACGCGAGACTTCGACGATCAGTTGTGGGACCTCGGCCGCGCCCGCCAACTCCGCGAAGGCCCGCCGGAGCGCGTCGACGTCGAGTGGAGGCTGGTTCATCGGGGGAGCCGAACCAGACCGGCCTGGGCGGCCACCACCACGGCGTCGAGTCGTCGGTGAACGCCGAGGCTGGCCATGGCCCGCCGGATGTGGTTGCGGACGGTGTGCGGGCTCAGATTCATCGCGGTCGCGGTGTCGGCCACGGACTTCCCGTCGGCGAGGGCCTGAATCACCTCGCGCTCGCGGTCGGTGAGCGACACGGCTCGGCCATCGCCCGTGCGGGGCCCGCCGAGGATCGGAACGACATCGGAGCTCATGTACGCCGTACCGGCGGCGGCCGCGAGCACGGCGTTGACGAGTTCTTCAGCCGACGCCAGCTTCGAGGCGAATGCGACGACGCCGGCTTTGAGTGCTTCGCGAAGTGCCTCGTGGGTGAAGTCGGCGGAGATCAAGACGATCCGTGGCGGCGACGGCCGCGCGAGGAGTTGACGGGCCAGATCGACGCCGCCGATGTCGGGCATGCGAAGATCGATCACCGCGACATCGGGCCGCTGATTGTGGGCCAGGGTGAGCGCCGATGCCGCGGTCGCGGCTTGCCCGACAACCTCGACCTGCGCGTGGCCCCCGAGCACCGTGGTCAAACCGTCGGCGACCATCCGATGGTCGTCGACGACGAGAACGGTGGTCGGTTGCATCCCCCGATGGTACGAGAGGTCGAGCGGGTCCGGGCTTGCAACTGATACATCGGTGTCACGGCGGAAGACGTCGCTGTGTCTACCCGTGGCCCGGGTGGCTCGACAGGATGACCGGGGTCGAGTTGGGCAGCGTTTCGGCTCGACACCGACTTCCGGTTCCGGCGTCCCCCAGCGCCGAGCCGGGAGTCACCGTCGAGGCCGACCGACGGCAGGGCAGGGCGGTCGGCCCTCGACGGTGGGCGGTCTCGTCACCGTGCTCGGCCGACGACTTGGGTTGAACCTAGATGGAAGTCAGGCGGCGATTGGTGGCGTCGAGGACGGCGCGCACGATTGCTTCGGGCTCCTCGTGCTCACGCACGATTGCCGAGCCCGAGACCATGTGTTCGGTCGGCGGCATCACGAAGACGATGGTGACGATCGCGACGTCGTGGACGCCGACGCGCTCGATCTGCGCGCTCTCGACGTCGAGGCACTCGGCAGCCTTCTGGAGTTGACGGAGCCCGTCGATGGTGGCGGCGGCGATCAAGCGGTTGCGGGCGCTCAACGCGACGGAGCCCTCGGCGAACCCGACGGCTTCGTCCTCGCCCCGGGCCAAGGTGACCCGGACGAGGCTCCGCAATCCGGTGGTCTCGCTCGTGACGTCGACGACGACGGCCCGGTGCAGTTCGATCGGAGCCGGCGGTTCGAGAGCGTGGGCACCGTCGCCATTGAGCTGGACCACCGACACGATGCGGCGGTCCAGTTCGATGCCGAAGCTGGCCAGCGCCACGGACTGGACGTCGCGAACCACCTGTTTGGGCTGCTTGGCCCCGTTGGCGAGGATGTGGACTTCGGTAGCCCGGCCGATGTCGTCGGTCACGACTCGGGCGGCTGAGACCTCGGGGAGGCGGCACAGCTCTCGTTCCAGTTCGAGAACTTCGTCGTCCGGGCCGGGGGTTTCGAGGGTTTCGTCCATCGTGTGCTCCATCGTCCGGTCGAGCCTACGGCCGGCGTGCTCACCGAAGGTGGTTTTCCCGGCTGATCATTGCTTCTCTGCGTGTTGTCTGTGAGACTCATGTGGCCCATGGTGCATTTGGGCCGAATGATGTCAGTAGCTTGGAGGAGAGCACCAGCGTTCCTACAGTCGTTCTCAAGAGGTGCCGATTCCCCGCACGACAGCGCTCAACTCTCGCCCCCGGGGGTGGGCCCAAGCGCGACACGGCATCGAGAAGGAGGTGTCTCCCCGGTCAGATGAAGACGGCAAGGCCTCGGACGAATGGGACTGAAGAGTCCCGTTGAGCGAAGCGTTGCCCTCTGGTAGCACCACAGCGGATCACCAGAGAGGATCATTCAAAGAAGGTGATCTCTCATGCGGAAGATCTACGTCCGTTCTGCCCTGCTCATGTCCAGCGCGGCTGCACTGCTGCTTGCCGGCGGTGCACTCAAGTGGAAGTAGTCAAGGCGTAAGTGTGCCGAGGCCTTGCCGCCTTCGTCTGACCGACGGGGAAATCTCATGTCAGACCAACGGGAATCGAGAACGACGGTCTATTGCGTCGGCCTGGCCCTCGCCGCGGCGGCGCTGGGCGTGGCGCTCGGGGTTCGCGGGCCGCTGCCTGCGTTGACGCCGTTGATCGCCCTCTCGTTGTTGCACGTCTTCGCCGAGAACCAGATCACCGACCTCACCCCCGAACTCGGTTCGAGCGCGGGGGTGATGCTCTGCACCGCAGCGATCGTCGTGTTCCGGGCCGACCAGAGCGCACTCGGTGTGTTGCTCGTGGGCGCGGCCGGCGGTCTGTATCTGCCGCACATCGTGCACCGTGACTGGCGCAAACTCTTGTTCAACGGTGCGCAGTTCGCGTTGGTCGCGGTCGCTTCGGCCGGCGTGTTCTGGGCGATCGTCGGAAGCGGCACAGCATCGCCCGGGTTGTTGCTCCTGGCGGCGATCCCGACGGCGCTCACCTATTCCATCGGCAATGTCGTGTTGGTTTCGATGGTGGTGGTGCTCGCGACCGGCCAGCGGTTCCGTGAGGTGCTGCTCGTGGGGAGCAAGGAGTACTTCGTCTTCTATCCCTTCGCGTTGCTCGGCGTGTTCCTCGGCCTGCTCTACCTGGACTACGAACTCGCCCTGGTGCCGCTGTTCCTGGTCCCGCTCATCGTCGCTCGGCAGGCTTACTCCTCCTACCTTGCGCTGAAGCGATCGCACGAGGCGACCGTTCGCATCCTCGTGGGCGCGCTCGAAGCGAAAGACCCGTATACCGCTGGTCATGCCGAGCGCGTTGCGGAGTACGCGCAGTACATCGGGCTCGAGTTGGGGATCCCGCCCACGCGTTTGGAGCGGCTCCGACTCGCCGCACTGATGCACGACGTCGGGAAGCTCGTCGTGCCGAATCACCTCCTGAACAAACCAGGGAAGCTGACGGCCGAAGAGTTCGATGTCGTGCGCAAGCACGAAGACGTCTCGGTCGAGATCCTGACGCGTATCGACTTTCTTGCGCCGGTCGCGCCGAGTGCGACGAGCGAAGCGGCACAGTTCTCGCCGATCGCCGACGATCGGGGTCAACCGGTCGAGCCGCACATCGTGGCGGTGGCCGACGCCTACGACGCCATGACCTCGACCCGTTCGTATCGACGGGCTCTGAGTCAGGACATCGCATTTGCCGAGTTGCGGAAGAACTCCGGCCGCCAGTTCCACCCGCGGGTGGTCGACGCGTTGATCGCAGCACTGCGCCGACGGGGTGAGGTGCATGGTGCCGGGCACGAGCTGTACGTCCATCATGTGAGCGCGCCGAGTGGACATTTGGGTTCGGCCGGGCTGGGCGACTTGCTGCCCCAGGGTGGCGCCGACGACGACCAAGACTCCGCGGTGCGCTCGTGACGTACTCCGTTCGGTTGCTGGTGCTGCTCATGGTGGGTGCGGCCGCAGTCGCGTTCAGCGCGATCATGAACACGGGCGGGACCTCGACTGCGATCGTGGTGATCACAACGGGTGTCGCGCTCGGCGAACTCATGGTCTTGCGACCTCCACACCGTTCACCGATCCCACTGTCGTACGCCTTCATGCTGGTGTTGGTGCGGGGCGCCGATCCGTTGATCTGTGTCGGTGCGATCGCGCTGGCCGAGCTGGCCGTCTTGCCGCTTCGCGATGGTGAGTGGTCGGAGCGTGCGGCCGTGGGCGCACACCGACTGCTGGTCGGGATCGCTGCGCTCGGGGCGTACCACGCGGTGATGGCGGTCGACGCGCTGTCGCCGACTCCACGCCTCTTGGCGGCGCTCGGTGTCGCCGGGATCGCCGCGTTGGTCGGGCACGAAGCGGTGGCGTTCGCACGGGACCCTCGCTGGCCCGAGCTCGGTGGTGCCGACCTCGCCCTGGTGGCATCGGGCATGTTGATGGCCATCGGGTTCCGTGGTGTGGAGCCCCACGAGAGTGTCGGCCTGTGGAGTGTCGGACTCTTCTCCATCCCGTTACTCGCGGCCTGGTACTCGTTCGAACGCCTGGCCCTGATCTCGAAGACGTCGGAGCAGACGATCGAGGCGCTGTCGGTCGTCCCGGAGATGGCGGGGCTGGCGCCCGCCGGACACGCGGCCCGAGTCGCGGACCTTTCCGTACGAGTGGGCGGCGAGTTGGGGTTGCGGCGCCGCGAGCTCGAAGATCTGCGCGCCGCCGCGCTCCTGCATCATCTCGGTCACCTGTGTCTCGATGCGCCGGAGACTCGGGACACGCCGATCGAACCGGCCGAGGTGGCGGACAAGGGCGCCGAGATCCTGCGCCAGACCGACCTCGCCGCCGCGGGCGACCTGCTCGCGACCGACGACGTGCGGGTGGGGAGTCAGATCCTGCGGGCGGTCAGTGCGTTCGACGATCTGCGTACTCGCGACCTCGATGTGTCGGCCGCGATGGACGCGCTCTATTCCGGGCCGGGCTTCGTGTACGACGCGCGCGTCATCGAGGCACTCGACCTCGTCGTCGCGTCAGCCTCCGCATCCACGGACTGACGGTCGCGAAGGTCCAGGACCTCGGCGGCTTCGATGGCAGGAAGATCGACGTAGCGGGTCCGGACCGGAATGCGTCGGCGCGTGCGTCGGCTGTTGGCGTAGGCGAGTTCCACGATGCCGGCGAACAGGACGAGATCGCCGATCGAAATGGCGCTGCTGATCGGCGGCCCGAACGCGAAGCGGTCGGAGAGGAACGGCAGGATGTCGGTCGATCGCTCCGGTCGGTGCTTGATCGTGGTTTCGCGCGGGATGCCCTTCACCACTTGGTACGGCATCCCGAGATTGAGGGCGATGACGAGCGCGTTCAACCCGATGCCGATGCCCATGACGACCATGCCCCGGACCCGAATGTTCGCGGCGCAGAAACCGAGCAGCGCGACGTAGGACAGAACGAGCCCGGCGGCGCCGAGGTCGTCGAGTCGGTCGGGGGGAAGGTCGATGATCGCGAGCGCGACCTGCAGACCGAGCCCTGCGGCGAGGAGCCATGCTCGGCGGTACGTGACCTCGGTCAGTCGTTCGTACGAGCCGTCGGTGAGCGGCACGATGGCGATGGCCACCAGCATCGCGACGAGGTAGACGAGCACCTGAGCACGGTAGTCAACTGCCCGACGTAGGCTCGGCTGCATGCCTGACGAGGAAGTGCTCTACGCCGTTGCCGGTGGGGTTGCCCGGGTCACGATCAACCGGCCCGAGCGTCGGAACTCGATGTCCTACGGGGTGATGCAGGGGCTGCGCCACGCCATGGCCACGGCGAAGGCGGACCCGGCGGTCCGGGTCGTGGTGCTCACGGGCGCCGGGGAGAAGGCCTTCTGTGCCGGCGCCGACCTGGGCGGAATTGCCGACAACGCGGGCGCGGCAGGCGCCCACGAAGGCCGGGGACTCCTCGCGGATCTGTTCCGGGAGATGTGGGATCTCGGCAAGCCGACAATTGCCCGGATCCGGGGGTTCGCACTCGCCGGGGGCTTCGGCCTGGCGCTGGCGTGCGACATCGTGATCGCGGCGGACGACGCGCAGTTCGGTACGCCGGAAGTCAACGTCGGGTTGTGGCCGTACATGATCACCGTCCCGATGCTGCGTTCGATGCCGCCGAAGACGGCGTTGGAACTGCAGATGACCGGTCGCCGGGTCGGGGCCGAGGAGGCCCAGCGGCTCGGATTCGTGAGTCGGGTCGTTCCGGTCGACGCGTTGGACGCGGCCGTCGACGAGTGCGCGGCGGGGTTGGCGTCGAAGTCGCCGCTGGTGCTGCGCTGGGGTCGGGACGCGTTCTACCGAGTGATCGAGATGGATGCCGATCCCGCGCTGGACTACTTGCAGGGCATGTTGACCGTGCATACCCAGACCGAAGACGCCGCCGAAGGCGTCGCCGCGTTCGCCGAGAAACGCACCCCGGTCTGGAAGGGCCGATAGGCAGTCGGGGTCGCACGGCGGTCCGGGCTCGCCACCCCTCATCGAGCTCACGGCGTAGGGTCGGCGGCCATCACGATGGTCAGCCATGAAGGAGCAGCGGTGACCGAGCGACCGACCAAGCGCGAGGCGGCGAAGCATGAGTGGGGGCCGCTCGTCGCGGATCTCGCCCAGCGCCGTGAACGCGCCCTCGGCATGGGCGGCGAGCAGTTCGTCGAACGGCAGAAGTCGCTCGGCAAGCTCACGGTGCGGGATCGCCTCGAGCTCCTCCTCGATGCCGGCACGTGGGTCGAGTACGGGATGCTCGCCGATCACATGGATCCGGGGCTCGGGGACCGGTACCTCGCGGCCGACGGTGCGGTGACCGGCATCGGCGAGATCGACGGTCGACCGGTGGCGGTCGCGGCGTACGACTTCTCGGTGATGGCCGGGTCGATGGGTGGGGTCGGCGAGAACAAGATCCGGCGGATGCGTCATCATGCGATCAAGCAGCGCATCCCGATGGTGTGGCTGCTCGACTCCGCCGGCGCGCGGATCCAGAGCACCAGCGGCTCGACGTTCGCGGGCGCCGGCGACCTGTTCCGCGAACAAGTCGCGATGAGCGGTGTCGTCCCGATGGTCGCCGCGATGATGGGTCATTGCGCGGCCGGCACGGCCTACATCCCGGCGCTCGCCGACTTCGTTCCTATGGTCAAGGGCACGTCGTCGATGGCGCTCGGTGGTCGGCACTTGGTCAAGGCCGCGGTGGGCGAGGACGTGACCGAGGAGGAGATGGGCGGATCCGGGGTCCACACCAAGATCAGCGGTGTGGCCGACCTCGAGGTGGCCGACGACGAGGAATGCCTCCGCATCGT
This sequence comes from uncultured Acidimicrobiia bacterium, assembly GCA_963765075.1. Lineage (GTDB taxonomy): Bacteria > Actinomycetota > Acidimicrobiia > IMCC26256 > JAENVU01 > JAENVU01. The sequence goes on along the minus strand of CAVXVA010000003.1, from coordinate 533,379 downwards.
GCGCGAGTACCTGTCGTTCTTCCCCCAACACAACCAGGAACGGCCGCCGGTGCGGGAGTGCACCGACCCGGTCGACCGACGCGTCGACGAGATCTACGACATCGTGCCGACCGCGCCCCGGCGCGCGTACGACGTGCGCAAGGTGATCACCGCGATCGTCGACGACGGCGAGTTCTTCCCGATGAAGCCGGAGTGGGCGAAGAACGTCGTCACCGGCCTCGGTCGTATCGGTGGTGAACCGATCGGGATCGTGGCCAACCAGCCGATGGTGCTCGGCGGCGCGCTCGACGTGAACGCAGCCGACAAAGCCGCGCGGTTCGTATGGCTCTGCGACGCGTTCGGGATTCCGCTCGTGTTCCTCCACGACGTGCCCGGCTTCATCGTCGGCTCGGCGGTGGAGAAGCAGGGCATCATCCGTCACGGGGCGAAGATGCTGTTCGCGGTCAGTGAAGCCACGGTGCCCAAGATCAGCGTGATCATGCGCAAGAGCTATGGCGCCGGGTACTTCGTGATGAACGGCCTGGCCTATGAAGCCGACTACATCGTGTCGTGGCCCACCGCCGAGATCGCGGTGATGGGACCCGACGGTGCCGTGAACATCATCCATCGCAAGACGCTGGAGGCGGTGCCCGAGGAGGAGCGCGCCGCCAAGCGACTGGAGCTGGCGGAAGAGATCCGCGCCAACATCGATCCGTACATCGCGGCCGGGCACGCGCAGCTCGACGACGTGATCGATCCCGCCGAGACGCGTCACGCGATCTGGAAAGGTCTGCACGTCTCGCGTGAGAAGCAGATCGATCGCCCGTGGCGCAAGCACGGCGTCCTGCCGGTCTGATGGCGCAACCGCGCCGAGCGGCGTCGTGCGTACATCGCGGCCATCGGGTCGCCGCCCGGCTTCTTACAGAAGCGTGAACACCTCTGCGGCGCGGCAACCGGCACGGTGGCGCGGCCACGCGCAGCGGTAAGGTCGCCGAGATGAGCCCGCGCGTCGAACTGATGACCCCGGCCACGGCGCCGCTCCTCGCCCGTCCGTATTTCGAGGACGGCCAGCCGGATCCGATCACCGCGGCGATGGCGCAGGTTCCCGAGTTGCTCGACGTGGCCCTGCCATTCCTCGGTGCGACGTTGGGGCCGTCGTTCGTGGCGCTGCGGGCCAAGGAGATCGTGATCCTGCGCACGTCGGCGTTGCTCGAGTGCGAATACTGCGTCGCCGCGCATACCGTCGTGGCGTGTGATGCCGGTTTGACGCGCGACGAGGTCGCGGCGCTGCGCACCGAAGCCGACTGGGAGCTCCAGTTCACCGATCCGGCCGAGCGCGCCCTCATTGCCTGGATCGATGCCATCGCGCTCGGGCGGGGCAAGGTGGCCGACGCCATCGCCGGGGGGCTCGCGTCCCATTGGCCCGACGCGGCGGTGGTGGAGATCACGGTGTTGATCGGAACGACGATGATGCTGAACCGTCTGTGCACCGGTCTCGAACTCCCGACGAGTGCTGAGACGATGACCCGGCTCGATGCCGAAGGGTTCTCGTCGTGACCGGTGTCGCCGATGCGATCGCCGAGGGCACGATGCCGGGCCGCGTTTGGATGTACGCGAACTATCACTGCAACTTGGCGTGCGCTTACTGCCTGACCGAGTCGGCGCCGGGAGCCGCGAAGCGGGCCATGGAGCCCGGCGACATGGTGCGCGTCGCGCGCGAGGCTGCCGAGCTCGGGTACACCGATGTCGGCATTACCGGGGGCGAGCCGTTCCTGCTCCGCCACCTCCCCGACACGCTGGCCCGGGTCAGTGAGCATCTGCCGACGCTGGTGCTCACCAACGGAACGCTGTTCAACGAGCTGCGGCTCCGGGAACTCGCACCTCTTGCCGACGCGCCGGTGGCGCTCCAGATCTCGCTCGACTCTCCCGATCCGGACGTCAACGACGAGATGAGGGGGCCGGACAACTTTGCCAAGGTCGTCGACGCGATCCCTCGTCTTCGCGAACTCGGTATCACCGTGCGCATCGCCACCACGGGAGAACCCGGACGGCTCAGCGACGAGGACCACGCCCGACTGTGCGCATTGCACCGCGACCTGGGCGTTCCCGACGCGGACCACATCGTTCGACCGATCGTTCGTCGGGGTCGAGCGGCCGATGCCGATCTGGGCCAGGTCTTCCTCCCTGAGGAGATCCCGGCCGAGCTGTGCATCACGGTCGATGGCGCGTTCTGGAGCCCTTTCGGCCCGACCGTACGCGACGACATCCTCGATACCGACCTGATGATCTCGCGCACGACCTCGCCGCTCGCTCGTCCGGCCAACCTGCTCCTGCGTTTGGTCGAAGGCCGACCGCCGGGCGACGACGCCAAGATCGGCATCCGCTGAGCGTGATGTCGATGCGGCCCGGTCGGGCCGCTCCGGAGGATGGACAAGTGAGAAGCGAGGGTCAGTCGTTGCGGGCGACAACGAGGGAACCGTGCATCGGGAGGGTCACGGTTGGTGCACCGTCGGCGAGGTCTCGGAACCGTTGGTCGAAGGCGGCGCGGATCTGAGTGCGGGTTTCGGCATCGACCGTCATGTACTCGCCGTCGCCGCGACGCAGCGGCAGTGCAGAGCTCACCCAGTCCCACCATTCGTCGGCGTCGAGTGTGCGCCACGACGTAATCCGACGGATTGCGGTCACGGTCCACCCGGCGGCGTGAAGTCGGTCACTGAGTTCCTCCGGGTCGGCAGTGCTGAAGTGCCGGTACTCGACGGCGGGGGACAACTCGGGAACGACGGCCCGAGCCGCCTCCCAGAAGTGAGTGAACGCGCCGAGGTCCTCGGGCGGGCCGAGACTGGCAACCAGCAAGGTGCCGCCGGATTGGGTCCGCTTGCGCAATGCGGCGAGTTCCCGGTCGATGTCGGGGCAGAACGCGAGGGCGAGTTGGCTCGTCACGACGTCGAAGACCGCCGTCTCCGGCAGGTCGTCGACGGTGCCGGTCACCGGCTGGACGCGCGGCCGGTCGGTGGCGGACAGGGAGCCGATGAGGCGGTTCATCATGTCGATGCTCGGATCGAGGGCGGTGACGGTGCTCGCGGGTGATCGGCGAAGCACCGCTCGGGTCACGCTGCCGGTTCCCGCGCCGTGGTCGAGGACCTGCCGGGCGTCGGGAGGGAGCGCGCTCACGGTCGCTTCGGTGTAGGGGATCGTGAACGGCACGACATAGCGGTCGTAGTGCTCGGCCCCGTTCATGGCGGCGACGTTACCGAAGGGTCGACTCGCGAATTGTCGGGTGTTACAGAACGCGAAACGATCCGGCACCGGCGACGAGCCGATGTCAGTCGTCACCTACGGTGCAGCCACGTCGCACGGGGCGACGACGAGGGAGGCACTGGTGACCACGAAGTGGGGAACGACGCGGCGCGCCCGATTCGGCGTACTGGCCGCGGCACTGGCGATGATTGCAGCTGCCTGTGGCTCGTCGTCGGGATCGGCAACCCCGAAGTCGACGCCGACCAAGCCCGCGGCAGTCGAAGGATTCAAACCGGAGACCTTGCGCATCAGCGCGATTCCGGACCAGGACCCGGCGAAACTCACTCGTCTGTACGGGCTGATGGCGACCTACCTCGGCGATCAACTGAAGGTGCCCGTCGAGTACGTGCCCGTCACCGACTATGCGGCCTCGGTGTCGTCCTTCCAACTCGGCGATCTGGATCTGGTGTGGTTCGGCGGGCTGACCGGAGTGCAAGCTCACTTGCAGACGCCCGGTTCCGAACTCGTGGCCCAGCGGAACATCGACGAGAAGTTCACGAGCGTGTTCATCGCGGGGAGCGGAGCGGGAATTGCGCCGATCACCTCGGTCAAAGGACTCGACGCGGTGAAGAATCACTCGATCACGTTCGGCAGCGAGTCCTCGACGTCGGGTCGATTGATGCCCCAGTACTTCCTCGACCAGGCCGGCGTCGAGGTCGGAGACCTCAAGGGTGCCCCCGGCTTCTCGGGCAGTCACGACGCCACGATCAAGGCGGTCGAGGCCGGCTCCTTCGAAGTGGGTGCACTGAACTCGGCGGTCTGGGACGCAGCCGTGGCGGCGAAGACCGTCGACACCAGCAAGGTCACGGAGGTCTTCCGCACCCCGACCTACTACGACTATCACTGGCTGGCGCGCCCGGGTCTCGACAAGAAGTACGGCGCGGGATTCGAGGCCGCCTTGCGCAAGGCGATTCTCGATCTCGACGCCAGCGTGCCCGGACACAAGGAGATCCTGGATCTCTTCTCGGCGACGAGCTTCATCCCGACCAAGGCTTCGAACTACGACAAGATCGAGTCGATCGGTCGCAAACTGGGACTGATCGTCGGCTGAGCCAGCGAACCGAGCCGCCAGGAGATCGCGAAACGTGATGCTGCGCTACGAGCACGTTTCATTCGGCTACGACACCACGCCGGTTCTGAACGACGTGACGTTCGGGGTCGCGCCGGGAGAGGTGGTCGGCGTGGTCGGGTCATCCGGTGCGGGGAAATCGACGGCACTCGCGCTCGCGGTGGGACTACTCGCGGCGGGCACGGGAGCCGTCGAGACCTTGGGCGTGGATCTGGCTCGCGCCTCGGGGCGAGCCCGGCGCGCCGTCGCGGGTTTCGTCGGGTTCGTCCCGCAACAGCCGGCCATCCCCGGGTCGTTGCGGGTTGTCCACGCCGTCAACGCGGGTCGGTTGGCGCAATGGAGCGTCGCGCGGTCGCTCGGTTCGTTGATTCGGCCGAATGACGTGGCCGACGTCCGGGTCGCGCTCGCGCGCGTCGGCATCGACGACCTGATCGACGCGCGCATGGACTCGCTTTCGGGGGGTGAGCAGCAACGGGTCGCCTTGGCGCGCGTTCTGGTGGGCTCGCCGCGGTTGGTCGTCGCGGACGAACCGACATCGGCCGTCGACCCGCGCTGGAGCACGGAGGTGCTGACGGTGCTGCGTGAGGTCGCGATCACCGGTGCCGGTGTCCTGGTGTCGCTGCACGACGTCGGGCTCGCGTTGGAACACTGCGACCGGGTCGTCGGGTTCCGTGATGGGCGGGTGATGATCGACGCGGCACCCGACCGCGTGCCCGAAGCGGTCCTGGTCGAGCTCTACCGCTTCGAGCAAGAGTCCACTCCTCGGTGACGACGCTGATCGACGACCGGGTCGAGATCCCGGTCGGGCCCGGTCCGAGCGCGTTACCCCGGAAACGTCGCGGTCGGCGCCGCTGGCCGGGAGCGGTCGCGGTCGTGGTCGCGGTCGCCTGGGCGTTGTGGACCGCGGAAGTCGGTCGGTCGCCAATCCTCAACCCGAACGGGTGGTCCCAGTTCGGTGAGTTCTTCTCCGCCGCAACCTCGCCGCGCCTCGATGCCGAGTTCCTTCGGCTCACATTCGACGCCGCGTTGGTCACGCTCGCTTACGCGGTGCTGGGTACGGTCCTCGCGCTCCTGCTCGGCCTCCTCGGTGGCGTCCTCGCGTCCGACGCCTGGACCTGCGTTGCTCGACGCGGCACCCGTTGGTGGCAGCGACTGTTTCGCGGGGTGCTGGTGCCGGTGCGATCGGTGCATGAGGCGGTCTATGCACTCCTGCTGGTCCGGATCCTCGGGATCGACCCGTGGGTCGCGGTGCTCGCGATCGGGATCCCGTTCGGCGCGGTCACTGCCCGCGTGTTCGCGCAGATGATCGATGATGTGCCAACTGCGGGCGCGGAGCAACTCCGCGTGATGGGCGCCGGTCGAGTGCAGGTGTTGGCCTTCGCGATCCTTCCGGTCGCGTTGGGCAATCTGATCGCGTACGCCTTCTATCGGTTCGAGTGCTCGATCCGATCGGCGGCAGTGCTCGGCGTCATTGGTGCCGCCGGGCTCGGGTTCCAGTTGAAACTCTCGTTCCAGAGCTTGCGCTACGACGAGATCTGGACGTTGCTCTTCGCCCTGATCGGGCTCTGCGGCATCAGTGAGTTGCTGAGCGCTCGCGTTCGGCGCGGCCAACGCCGCCCGGTTCGCCGAGATGGCAAGGCCCCGCGGTCGTGGCGGTCCCGCCCGGCGAACGCCTTGGTGCTGGGTGCTGTGGTCGTCGGCGTTCCCGGCGCCTGGATGCACCTCGGGCTCGACCCGTCGACGCTCTGGTCCCCGCGCGCTCGTACCGTGGCCGGGAAACTCGTGTCCGAACTCTGGCCTCCGCTCAGTCGCGACGGCGTCGGGCGCGTCGTGGAATTGGCGCTCGAAACCTTGGCCATGTCGATCATGGCGGCGGCGCTCGCCACCGCCTGCGCCGTGGTGGTCGCGTTCATCGCGGCGCGGGCGGTCGCGGCGTCCGGCCCGTGGCGGCCTGGATCGTTCGAGTCGGGCTCACCCTGGCGCGCGCGGTGCCGCCCGCGATCTGGGCGTTCGTCCTGTTGTTCATCTTCTTGCCGGGAGTCGTGCCCGGCGCATTGGCCCTCGCGATCTACACGCTCGGAGTCCTCGGACGGCTCCTGGCCGAGACCGTTGAAAACCTCGATGGGGAACCGGGTCGGATGTTGCAGGCGACGGGCGCGGGCCGGGTGCAGATGTATCTCTACGACCGGATACCGCGTGTTGCGCCGAGCTTCGTCGCGTTGAGCCTCTACCGGTGGGAGGTGGCGACGCGTGAGACCGTCGTCGTCGGCGTGGTGGCCGCGGGTGGGCTCGGGTACGTGATCAACCAACAACTCGCCGCGTTCGACTATCACGCATTGGCCGGCAGTCTGATTGCGCTGGCCGTGATCACCATGTTCGCCGAACTCGCGAGCGCTTGGCTCCGGCGGATGTGGTCCTAACGGTGCGCGCGCTCAGGCACCCGCGGCGGCGTTGGTGCTTGCGAGTGCTTCGAGCCGAGCGGCGCGCGCCGAGACGATGAGGAACGCTGCGGGGACGAGCATGATGGCCGAAGTTGATCCCCCGCCGCCGAACACGTTGAGCTTCGTGCCGTAGCTCGCGGTACACAGCACCGCGGCAACTACGAGCGCGATGCCGAGCGGCTTGGCGGCACGGGTCCCGGCCAGTGCGGCGACGGCGATGCCGACGGCGACCAGCGTGAGCCCCAGGAGGACGGTTCCCCGCAGTGCCTGATTGCCCGTGCTGATGGATGCGAAGTACTTCGTGCCGCTCACGCTGAGCGAGAAGCTGCGGTCTCGGGTCTTGTACGCGATGTAGCCGCCGACGAAGCCGAGAAGCACGCCGAGACCGATGCGGCCGGCGTTGACCGATCGGCGAACCTGGTCGCGATCCCCGCCCCGAATCTTGAGGATCAGCGAGTCGACCGACCAGGGTCCGGCGCCGAGTCCGATGATGGCGAGGTGGGTCGCGATCATCAGGTAGTAGGCCCAGTTGTACTCGCCGGGAGTATTGAGCACCGACAGCGTGATCGAGATCGACATGCCGACGCCGAGGAGCCCCGCGAATCGGGTCCACAGTCCGGCCAGCAACAACGCGGCGAGGGCCACTTCCGCGGCAAGGGTGATCCAACCGAACACTTTGAAGTTGGGGACCACGATCTCTTCGAGGAACCACTTGAACGGCCCGAAGACGGCGTTCTCGATGCCGTGGTTGGTGAAGACCCAGAGCCCCCGGTTGGGGCGTCCGAAGTCGGGTGGTCGCTTCCAGTCAATGTTCGAGAGCCACAGCATCCCGGCGATGATGCGCGCCGCGAACCCAGCCCATCGGGGCCCCGCGAGCCGAAGCGGGTCGAGCTTGGTACGGGTGGTGTCCAGGAACGATCCAGTGCTCATCTCGCCAGGGTAGGGGCGAAGCCGTCGTCGACGACGGCCGCGAATATCACGATGATCGAAACTCTCGGCGGCTTCAACCGGCATCCGCGGTGACGATCCATGCCGCCGCGTCGAACGTGACGCCGGTTCCGTCGTGACGGTCGGCAAACAGGCAACGAACGGCTGCGATCGCCGAACTTCGGGACGCGGGATCCGCCGCGTCGAGCATCTGGCGAGCGATGCCGCCGCCGGCGAAGAAGGCGATGGCATCGTCGACCGTGCCGGGCCCGCCGACCATTATCGGGGTGCGGAACGATGCGATCTCGACGTTGGTGAACCCCGCGTGGTCGAGCAAGGCCCGAACGGTGTCAGGTTCGGCGAGCGCGAACATCCCCGGCCCACTGGGTCCCGGATCTGCAGGGGGCAGGAACGGTCCGGCGGCGACTGCGGCGTCGAGGAGCCATGTTTGTTCGCCGAGTCCCTGCCAACATGCGAACCCGAGTCGACCACCTGACCGGAGCGCGGATCGCAGGTTGGTGAAGGCACGGCCGGGGTCGTCGAAGAACATCACGCCGAATCGGCTGGTCACGATGTCGAACTCGGGCCCGAACGACATCGCCTGGGCGTCGCCGGGCACGAACGTCGCGTTGGCGACCCCGGCGGAATCGGCCCGGGCGGCGGCGACCGAGAGCAACGGCGCGGAGATGTCGAGCCCAGTGACGGCTCCGGCGTCGGCGGCGAAGTCCAGGCTCAATGCACCGCACCCGCACCCGACGTCGAGGACGGAGTCCGAGCCCGACGCGGGGAGCGCGTCGCGCAGCGCCCTGAGGAAAGGGAGCAACTGTCCGTCGTACTGATCGGCATGGTCGACCCAGTGCGCCGCCTCGTCACCGTTCCACCGCTGGTGCTGATCCTCGTTCATGACCGCTCCTGGTGGTCGTGGACGGCACCAACCCGAACCTGTTGGATCAATGTGGCTATCGCATCGGTGTGCGCGGGGTTCTCGTCCTGCTCGAGTGCGGTGGAGAGCTCATCGATGAGGAGCGAGCCGGCTGCTTGCGCGAGGCGGAACCGAGACCGGCGAGCGAGGTCCACCGTGGCGGTGCCCGCGCCGGAATCGATGAGTTCGGCGAGCAGAAGATCGGCAACGCCACGAGCCTGCGCGCGGGCCGCGGCGCGGAGCGTCGCGACGAGGGCCAACGCGGCGGTGGTGTCGACGCCATGACTGGTGGCATCGACCACGAGTGCGAGGAGCGCAGGCGAGCGCGCGAACAACCGACCTTCGCAGCATTGGATCAGACCGGCGGCAAGCGCGGCGTCGACGTGATCGCCGGCCAGGGCGGTGGCGAGCTCGACGGGGTCGACCTCGGTCGGCACCTCGTCGAAGGCGAGTCCGCTGAACGGCGCCATAGGGTCGATGCCGTCGAGCACCGCGGCGAGGCTCGCACCGTTGCTCCACGCCGTGAGCAGGTCCTTGATCCCTGCCAATGAGTATCCGCGGCCTTGGAGCCGGGTGATCAGCGCGAGGCGCTGGAGGTGCTCGGCGGAGTACATGCCCCGCCTTCCGATACGTACCGGTGCCATCAGGATCCCGATCGTCTGGTACTCCCTGATCGTGCGCGACGGAACCCCCGAGGTCGCAGCCAGCTGATCGATCGTCCAGGGCGTGACCCCCGTCTCGGAGCCCCGATGGGTCTCGACATTGCCACTATTTACCGTTACAGTCATATCTGTGAGTATGACGGAGCACGGTGGTGAGGTCAACCATCCAGTATCGGCGGTGCTGGAGACGTTGCGCCGCGATCACCCGGGAGTGCTGTTCGACCTGGTCGCACCACCCGAGCGACTGAATGGTGGATTCTGGGCCGAGCTGTGGTCGGTCGTACTCGCGGAGGTGCCGGCCGGTTGGCCCGATCACCTCGTGATTCGCATCGCTCCGGATCGGGCGCCGGCCCGGTGGGAGATCGCGGCGCAGCGCGCGACCGCGGGCCAGGGATTCTCGACCCCGGCCGTGCGCGCCTGGGGCGGACTCGAGGTGGATGACCGTGATCGTCCCTGGTGTGTGATGGACCACGCCGACGGCGCGCCCCTGCTCGCGGGGCTCGACGGTGTGTCGGCCATCATGCGCCTCCCTTCGGTGGCCCGGCGTTTACCCGACGATCTGGCGCGGGTCATGGCGAGCCTTCATGGGCTCGACCCGCAGCCGCTCCTCACGGCATTCGAGGGACTGCATGACCGCCCATGCGGGGTGGGCGCCGTCCTCGATCACCTGGCCGAGACGGCCCGCGCACTGGACGCCCGTGACGAAACCGCGACACTCGAGCGCCTCCGCGCGACGATCCCGGGCGACCCGGATGTCGTCATCTGCCATGGAGACCTGCATCCGTTCAATGTCTTGGCCGACGGCAACACGTTGACGGTGATCGACTGGACCGCCGCGCAGGTCGCGCCGGCCGCGTTCGATGTGGCGTTCACGTCGTTGTTGATCGAGGTTCCGCCGCTCCAGGCTCCGCCGTGGCTCCAGGCCACCATCTCGTTCCTGGCGGGTCGGGTGGCCCGACGCTTTCGTCGCCGGTACTCGCACGTCCGCGATCGTCCGATCGATGGGTCGGCGTTCAAGTGGTTTCAAGACCTGCACTCGGTGCGGCTCCTCCTCGAAGTGGCCAACTGGGAACGCAACGGCGAGTTGGAGGCGATGGCCGGGCATCCATTCGTCGGGATGGCGCCGACGTTGCGCTCCCGGTTGGCGAGTCGTCGGTGATCGGGCCGTGGATCCGCAACGATTAGGGTGCGCGGCATGGCTGAAATCCGCGCGGAGATCACCGCGAACGTCTGGCAAGTCGTGGTCGAAGAGGGACAAATGGTCGCCGAGGGCGACGAGATCTGCATCCTCGAATCCATGAAGATGGAGATCCCCGTCGTCACCGAGGTGCCGGGTGTGGTGCGGGAGCTGCATGTCGTGCCCGAGCAGGTCGTGCAGGAAGGCGACCTGATCGCGCTCATCGACGAGTCGTGATCCCGGCGTGATCCGTTGGAGTGAACCGGCCGAGCACGTGGGTCTGGCGATCCTGGACCGCCCGGACCGCCGGAACGCGCTCAACGCCGAGATGTGCGAGGACCTGCGCGGCCACCTCGAAGCGGGTGGCCATCTGCGGGCGGTCGTGATCGCGGGGGAGGGATCGGCGTTCTGCGCCGGTGCCGACCTGGTGCGCCGTACGGCCGACCACAGCGGCCTCGAGCACGGTGGAGACGACTCGTTCCGACCCGCGTTCGAGCTGCTCGGCGAAGCAATCCAACATCATCCAGCCCCGGTGATCGCCGCGGTGCAGGGTCCTGCGATCGGCGCGGGCACCCAACTCGCCGTTGCGTGCGATTACCGCGTCGTCGGCCCCGACGCTCGCTTCGGCGTCCCCGGCTCGAAGCTCGGCATCGTGCTGAGCCCGAAGAACATCACCCGGCTGGTGCAACTCGTCGGACCGACGAACGCGTCGGACCTGTTGGTCACGAGTCGCTACGTCGACCGCACCGAAGCGCAACGCCTCGGCCTGGTTACCCGCATGGTGGACGATGCCCGCGCTGAAGCGTTGGCGTTCGCGTCGGAGATCGCCGCGCTCGCGCCGATCACCGTGCAAGGCCACAAACGGGCGGTCAACCTCGTGAAGGAGGCGGCTGCGCTCGGTGGGGCCGCGTCGGCCGAGATCGCAGAGTGGGAACGCCGCGCCTTCCAGAGCGACGACCTCCAAGAAGGACTCGCCGCCTTCGCCGAGAAACGCACGCCCAACTTCACCGGCACCTGACCCACTCCCCAGCGTTTGGCGCGTGGTGGCGCGCTACGGACCACCATCTGCCCAACGGTCGTGTGGGGGCCCCGGGGTTTGCAGCGTTTGGCGCGTGGTGGCGCGCCTCGGACCACCATCTGCCAAACGCCGGGAGGGATGGCGGGTTCAGGGGCGGCGGAGGGTGCGCCGCAGGGGCTTGCCGTTCGGTGTGCGCGGGATCTCGGTGATGGTGCGGACGGCGCGGGGGAGTTCGGCGGGAGTCAGGCCCGCAGCGGTCCCGGCGGCGCGCAGCGTTTCGAGCGATGGCGGATTCGCGACGTCGACGGGAACGATCCACGCCACCACGTGTTCGCCCCACTCCGGGTGGGGATCACCGACGATGGCGACGTCGGCGATCCCGGGGATCTCGCGGAGGACCGCTTCGATGCGGACCGGGCTGACGTTCACGCCGCCGGTGATGATGAGGTCCTTGATCCGGTCGATCACCTCGAGGCGACCGTCGGCCGCCCACTGGCCGACGTCACCGGTGCGGAACCAACCGTCGGCTTCGAGGCCGAGTCCGACCGGGGCCGCGGCCGGAGCGACCTCGCGGTACCCGGCCATCACCATCGGTCCGCGGACGAGGATCTCATCGGTGTCCGGGTCGAGGTCGATCTCCACGCCGGCGAGGAGATGACCGTCGTGCACGCATCCGCCTCCGGTTTCGGTGAGCCCGTAGGTGGTCGACACCGGGACCCCTGCCGCGGCGGCGCGCGCCAGGAGCGATGCCGGGATCGGACCTCCGCCGAGCAGGACGCGGCGGAAACGCGCGACCGACACGGTGTCGGCGTCGAGCGCGCGCCGCAACGTCGTCGGCACGAACGACACCAACGAGCATCGGCCCGCCGCCGCGAGCACGTCGTCGAGATCGAACCGTGCGTGGGTCTCGACGGACACGCCGTCGAAGTAGCCGCGGGCCACGATCGCGAGCCCCGCGACCGCGTGGAGTGGGACACACGCCAACCAGCGGTCCGTGGGCTCGAGCCCGATCGCCGCGTGCACGGCGACGGCCGACGCGCGTAGGCCCGCGGTCGTCAGCTGCACGAGGCGGGGCGTGCCCGTCGTGCCGGAGGTGGCGACCACCGCGCCCACCCCTTCGACCACACCACGACCTCCAGGGAACGGGCGGACCCCGTCGCCATCGATCACATGGGTGGGGGCCAACGCGTCCAGCCGCTCGGCCGACCCGGCGGGGTTCGGATCGAGGACCGACACCGCATGCCCCTCGTCCCACGCCCTCCGTACCGCCGCGGCGGCCTCGGGGCCCGGGAGGGCGATCGCGTGGAGCTGCGAGTCGTTCGGCCCGGTCATTCCTCGGTAGCGTAACGATAGGAGTGATCACTCCCAGAGTTGGAGGAAGCGTGACAACGAACCCGATCCGTCCGGGCGCGGAGTGGAAGCCCACCGAGCACGAGTTCGGCGACATTCGCTACGAGGTGTCCGACGGCATCGCCAAGCTCACGATCTGTCGGCCCGAGGTGCGCAACGCCTTCCGGCCCCAGACACTGTTCGAGCTGCGCGATGCCTTCGAGATCGCCCGCGACGACCCCACGGTGGGTGTGATCATCCTCACCGGTGAGGGGCCGGACGCGTTCTGCTCCGGTGGCGACCAGCGCGTGCGGGGCGACGACGGGTACGTCGGCGCCGACGGGATCGGGCGACTCAACGTGCTCGACCTCCAGATTCAGATTCGCCGCTTACCCAAGCCGGTGATCGCCATGGTCGCGGGATACGCGATCGGCGGTGGCCACGTGCTCCACGTCGTGTGTGATCTCACCATCGCGGCCGACAATGCCCGCTTCGGTCAGACCGGGCCGAAGGTCGGATCCTTCGACGGCGGGTACGGCTCGGGCCTGCTCGCGCGGTCGGTCGGTCAGAAGAAGGCGCGCGAAATCTGGATGTTGTGCCGCCAGTACGACGCCGAGGCCGCGCTCGACATGGGACTCGTCAACACCGTCGTGCCGTTGGCGGATCTCGAAGTCGAGACCGTCGCGTGGTGTCGCGAGATGCTCGGGATGAGTCCGCTCGCGCTCCGCATGATCAAGGCATCGATGAATGCGGCCGACGACGGCCTCGCGGGTATCCAGCAACTCGCCGGCGACGCGACCCTCCTCTACTACATGTCGGAAGAAGCCCAAGAGGGCAAGCGCGCGTACCTCGAGCGGCGGAAGCCCGATTTCGACCAGTACCCGAAGCGTCCGTGACCCGGCGCCGTTGACCGGACCTCGATGACCGGACGACCGACATGACCACTGCGGCGGAATGGGTCGCGGGGGCACGGCCCCGTACCCTCGGGCTCGCGATCGCACCGGTGGTCCTGGGGACGGCGGCCGCGACCACCGAGACCGAGTTGCGGCCGGTGCGGGCCGGGCTTGCGTTGGCGGTCGCGATCTCGCTGCAGATCGGCGTCAACTACGCGAACGACTACGCCGACGGAGTGCGCGGCACCGACGCCGAACGGCGGGGGCCGATGCGGTTGACCGCAACCGGCACGGCCACGCCGACGGCGGTCAAGCGAGCGGCGATCATCTCGTTGGGGCTCGGCGCGGCGTTCGGGCTCGCGCTGTCGGTGGTGGTCGACCTGCGGCTGATCCTGCTCGGTGTGGTGTCGATTGCCGCGGCGTGGGGTTACACCGGCGGCCGCCGGCCTTACGGGTACGCCGGTTGGGGTGAAGTCGCGGTCCTGGCGTTCTTCGGCTTCGCCGCGTGTGCCGGTTCGGCCTACGTGCAGGCCACCAGCGTGCCGGCGGTGGCGTGGTGGGGGTCGCTCGTCGTGGGTCTGCCGGCGTGCGCCGTGCTGCTGGTCAACAACATCCGTGACATCGCCACCGACTCGGTTTCCGGGAAGCGCACGCTCGCAGTCCGGTTCGGCCGTTCGTTCGCGACGCGCCTGTTCGTCGGCTGCTTCGTCGGATCGCTCGTGGCGGTGGTGGTCATTGCCACCGAGGTGCCGCTCGCCGCATTGGGACTCCTCGCGGTCGTCTTCGCGCTCGGGCCGATCCGCCTGGTGACCCAGCGCGAGGATCCGCGGTCGTTGGTCAATGCGCTCGTCGGGACGGTGCGATTCACGATCGTGGTCGCGCTCCTCACGACGATCGGTCTCGCACTCGGATGATCACCGAGCACCGACTGCGCATCGGCGATCGCGACGTCACCCTCGTCGAGGGCCCGGTCGGGTGGGGCGAGTGCTCACCGCTTGCGGGCTACCCGTGTGACCCGGCGCGCGCCCGGGCCGCGGCAGTCGAGGCGGCGACCGAGGGCTGGCCCTCGTTCGTGCGGACTGCGGTGCCGATCAATCAGCTCCTGGGCCCGACGGACCCGCTTCCGAGTGTCGCGACGGTCGACGGGTGGGGTCCGAACCCGACCGTGAAAGTGAAGGTCGGCCGGGGTGATCCGGCCCGGGACATCCGCCGGGTCGCAGCATTGCGCGACCAACTCGGGCCGGACGCGCGGATCCGTGTGGATGCGAATGGCGCGTGGGACGTCGAGACGGCCGTCGCCACGCTCACCGCGATGGGCGCGTCGGATCTGGAGTTCGCGGAACAGCCGGTGCTCACGCTGGACGACCTTTGCACGGTGCGCCGGCGAGTGCCGATGCCGGTCGCCGCCGATGAATGCATCCGGACCGTGGCCGACGCCCGCCGGCTCGCGGTGACGAATGCGGCCGACATCGTGGTGCTGAAGGTGCAACCGGCCGGGGGAGTGCGGGCCGCCCTCGCGATCGCCGACGCGGCGGAACTGCCCGCGGTCGTGACGTCGATGTTCGAGACCTCGATCGGGCTCGCAGCCGGGCTGGCCTTGGCCGCCGCGCTGCCCGAGCTGGCCTACGCCTGCGGGTTGGCGACGCTGCACTCGATCGCCGGTGACGTGACCGACCGACCGCTCGTGCCGGTGGCCGGGGTGCTGCACCTCGACGCGCGGTTTCCGCCGGTGCCGGACCCGGCCCGGCTCGCGCGTTATGCGGTGGCGGCGTGAGCCGCGGCGATCACCGCCGCCAGTGCGGCCGGTGCCTCGAGCGGGAGCGCGTGGCCGCCGTCGAGGCGAACGAGGGTGGCGCCGGGAATCGAGGTTGCGATCTCTTCGCCGATCGCGCCATAGCGGGAGTCGAGGTTCCCGACGACGACCGTCGTCGGCACGCTGATCGAGGCGAGCCGGTCGTGCAACGGCTCCATCTGGCCCTGACCCAACGTGAGTATCTGGTGCGCGAGCCGGTCGGCGGTCATCGCCGCGGCCCGTTGGTCGACCATGGCCGCGGCGGGTGGCAAGGTGGCGAACAGAGGTTGGCGGACCCAATCTTCGAGAAAGGCCGCGACGCCGAGGCGATGAATGGCGTCGGCCCGCTCCTGATCGATCGCGATGCGTGCTCGGCGTCCCTCGGGGTCGCGAATGCCCACGCCCGCGCTCACCAAGACGAGTCGGTGCACGAGTTCGGGTCGGTCGATGGCGAGCCGCAGGGCCAGCCGTCCGCCCATCGAGTAGCCCACGTAGGTGGCGGTTCCCGTGGCGGCCCCGATCGCAGCCGCGGTCGGGGCGAACTCGAGCCCGTCGGGTACTTCGACTGGCTCGGCGTCGGCTCGGACGAGCGCCGGCAACGCTTCGATCACCGGTCCCCAGGCGCTTGCGGGTTGCGAGAATCCCGGAACCAGGGCGAGTCGCATGGGGGAATGGTGCCATGAGCCGCGAGGTGAACTCCGCCTTCACTGGGGCGCTCGTCGACGGGTGGGTTCGGGCCGGCGTGACCGACGTCGTGATCTCGCCCGGGTCGCGGTCGGCGCCGTTGGCCTACGCAGTGGCCGCCGAGGGTCGCCTGGCCCGACACATCGTGCTCGACGAGCGGGCCGCCGCGTTCGTGGCGGTCGGTCTGGGGCGTATCACCGGTCGGCCCGCGGTGGTGATCACGACGTCGGGCACCGCGGCGGCGAACCTGCATCCGGCGGTGCTCGAAGCTCATCACGGGTTCGTGCCGATGATCGTGGCGACGGCCGATCGACCGCCCGAACTGCGCGACACCGGTGCTCCGCAGACGATCGACCAACGCCGTCTCTTCGGTGCCGCGGTCCGGTGGTTCGCCGACCCGCCGGCCCCGGTCGACGACGCCGGCCGGGTGGGCGAGTGGCGCGCGCTGGGTGCGCGGTCGGTGGCCGAGGCGACGGGTGCAGTGCCCGGTCCGGTGCACCTGAACCTCGCCTTCGCCGAACCGCTGGTTCCCGCAGCGGACTCATTGGTCGGGCCGGAACCGTCGGAGGCGCCGGTCGACCCGAATGCGCGGGCCGCCGACCCGGACGCGGCCGCGCACCTGACGCCCGCGGCGCTCTCGGCGCTGGTCGACGAGATCGTCGCCGCGCCGCACGGAGTGGTCATTGCGGGCGCAGGGCACGGGGTGGCGCCGGAGACGATCCAACGATTCGCGACGGCCAGCGGCTGGCCGCTGATCCCCGACCTGCTTTCCGGGCTCGGCGCGCTCCCGGCCGCGATCGCGCGCTCCGAAGGGCTGGTGCGCGATCCCGACTTCGCGGCGGCGCATGCGCCGACGCTGGCCCTGCGCGTCGGCGCGCCGCTCACCAGCGCGACGGTGATCCGGTGGCTGGAACGGGTCGGTACCGACACGCGACTGATCGATCCGCATGGCCGCTGGCGCGTACCCGTCTACGGAGCCTCGTCGGTCATCGCCGCCGAGGCCGAGTGGTTGCTGACCGAACTCGCGGCTCGCCTGGACGAGCGGCGCGCGCCGGCGTCGGGTTGGGCCGAGAGCTGGACCGCCGCCGAGGAGCGAGCCGCCGCGGCGCTGGATGCCACGGTGGACAGCTGGCGAGAGTGTTCCGAGCCGCGCGCGGCGCGAGATGTCGTGCGTGCGGTCCCCGCCGACGCGGCCTTGGTCGTTGCGTCGAGCATGCCGGTGCGCGATGTCGAGTGGTTTGCCGCGCCCCGCGACGACATTCGAGTGCTTGCCAACCGCGGGGTCAACGGGATCGACGGATTCATCGCGACCGCAACCGGTGTCGCCCTCGCCGCGTCGAGTCCGGTGGTCGCGTTGTGCGGCGATCTCTGCTTCCTGCACGACGGCGGTGGCCGATTGGCGGCCGCAGCTCTGGCTCCGAACCTGGTGGTGGTCGTGATCGACAACGGGGGCGGAGGCATCTTCTCGTTCTTGCCCCAGGCCGCAGGCCCGGCCGGCTTCGAAGAACTGTTCGGCACTCCGCCCGAGGTCGATCTCGCCGCGATCGCTCGGGCCCACGGCTTCACCACGACGACGGTGGAGGCACCCGACGCCCTGGCGGGCGTGGTCGCCGAGGCCGTCGCCGTCGGCAGCCCCGCGGTCGTGATCGTACGGACCGACCGCGCACGAAACGTCGACCATCATGCCCAGGCGTGGGCCGCAGTCGGACGAGCGGTACGGGGGTCTACGTAGTCAGGGCGTGCAGGATCGGTTCGAGTTTGGCGGTGGTCTCGTCCCATTCGCGCTCGACCACGCTGCCGGCGACGATGCCGGCGCCGGCGTGCACGATCGCGGTCGACCCGTCGAGGCGGGCGCCGCGCAGCGCCACCGCGAACTCGCCGTCGCCGGCGGCGTCGACCCAGCCCACCGGGCCCGCGTAGCGATCGCGCGGGATCGGTTCGTGCTGTCGGATCAGTTCGAGCGCGAGGTCGCGGGGGACGCCACCGACGGCCGGCGTGGGGTGGAGGGCCCGCGCGAGGCCGAGCGCGCTCGGCGTAGTGGGTCGGGCGAGGGCCCGGACGCGGGTGGCGAGGTGGGACACGTCGGGGAGTTCGGTGACCTCCGGGTCGCCGGCCACGACGTCGTCGCAGTGGTGGCGCAGCACGTCGGTGATCGTGGCCACGACCACCTGATGTTCGTGGCGCTGCTTCGGCGATTGGGTGAGCCGGGTCGCGGGGCGCGCGTGGGCGCGACGGGTTCGGTCCCGGCCAGCGGTCGCGCGGTGACGGTGTCGGCCTCGCGGCGGATGAGCAGTTCGGGCGATGCCCCCACGAAGCCGTCGGAGGCGTAGAGGAACCGGTCGGGCTCGCGGTCGGCCAGGCGTCGGAGCACCCACGCGGGGTTGATCGGGCGTTGCGCGTCGACGCGGATTGCTCGGGCGAGCACGACTTTGACGAGGCGGCCGGCGTCGATGGCATCGAGCGCGGCCGCGACCGCGTCCGCCCACGTGGAGCGGTCCATGAGTTCGTGGATGACGAGATCCCCGGGCGGGACCGGCTCGGCTGCCGCGGGAGGAACCCGGCCCAGTGGCTCGGTTCCGAGGGCGACGCCGCGCGTGAACTCGGTGCGCCACCAGCTTCCATCGGCGCGGCGGCCTTCGACCCACTCGGGCACGATCATCGTGGCGGCCGGATCGGGGGTGAAGGGCAGATGCCCGACCGCGATGGCGCCGGTCCCGCGATCGCCGATGCCGTCGGTCACCGCGATCAGGGAGAGCGCGGCGTCGACGTCGTCGACCGGTACCCGAGCCGCGACGCCGCCGGTGACGAAGCCGATGCCATCGCGGATCCAGGCGAACCCGTCGACACCGAGCCGGTCGACGAGATCGCCGGTCCTGGTGATCGCGCGCGTGGTCGCAACGAGCGGACCGGTGGGGGCCGTCGTGGCCTGGACCTGGGTCATGCCCGGCATCCTGTGATGAGCTGGACCGCACCACCGGTGAACGTACGCCGCGCCACGTCGGTGAAGCCGGCCGCGCGGAAGAGTTCGAGGAGCTCGGTGGGGGCGGGGAGGTACGCGGTCGATGCCGGGAGGTAGCGGTAGGCCTGCGCGTCGCCCAACCATCCGCCGATCCGCGGAACGGCGTGGCGGAACCAGACGGTGTGGCCGGCCCGCATGACCGGATTGGTTGGCTCCGCCGCGTCGAGCAGAGCGATGCGACCACCGGGGCGAACCACCCGCGCGCACTCCCGTGCAAAGGCGCCCAGGTCGGTGAAGTTGCGCAGCGCGAACCCGCACGTGATGCCGTCGGCGCCACCGCTCGCCACGGGGAGCTGGAGCGTGTCGGCCCGCACGAGCGGGGTCGGGACCTCCGCGTAGTGCAGCATGCCCGGTGACAGGTCGAACCCGATGGCGGTGAGGCCGCGGCCGTTGAGTTCGCGGCAGAGGTCGCCGGTGCCGCACGCGAGGTCGAGCACCCGACCACTCCGGAGACCGAGCGAGTCGATGGTGTGGCGACGCCAGCGCGTGTCCTGGCCGAGTGAGATCAGACGATTGAGCTTGTCGTAGCTCGGCGCGACGCGATCGAACATGGCGGTGACGGTGGCGCGCTTCTCGTCGCCGGTGGGCAGATTCGTGGTCATCGGCGGGCCTCCTCGATCCGTCGGGTCGCCGCCGCGTCGGCCGCCGCGATCTCGTCGTCGTCGCCGACGGCTTCGAGGTGTTCCTGCGCGACGCGCAGCAGGACGCGACGGAAGTGTTGGGCCACGAGCGTGCCGGTTGCGGGCAGGAGCGTTCGGAACGCGGCGACGAGACGCGCGGCGCGTTCGTCGTCGTCGATCCGGGCATCGAGCAGTGGGTGGCGAACGTGCTCGTCGAACATTTCGACCGCAGCGGTGGCGATCTCGATCGTGGCCGCGTGATGACGACGAGCGAGCTCGAGGAGTGCAGGGAGGGGAACGCCGGCCTGGAGGAGTTCCAACCCGGCGGCGGCGACGTCGACGTCGGCAGTGGTGAAGTGGGCGACGCCGTCGTGCACTCGCGGGAGCATGAGTCCTTCGGCGACGACGGCTTCGATCACGGCCGTCGGCACCCCGGCCCGGCTCGCGAGTTCGTCGACGGTCAGGAACTCCTCGGTGTCGGATTCGGCCACCGCGGCGGCCAATGGCCGGTCGACCGGGTCGAGCTCACCGTCGAGGACGCGCCGGATGATGGCGAGCGTGAACCCTTCGGCCTGAAGGTCTCTGATCTGGTGGAGCCGGTCGAGGTGGTCGGTTCCGTACCAGGCGACCCGGCCGGTGCGGACGGGCGGCGCGAGCAGATGGCGCTTTTGGTAGAAGCGAATGGTGTCGACCGAAACGCCGGCGTGGTCCGCCAATTCCTGGACGCGGAACTGCACCGTGTCCGGGGCGGGATCGGCGGTGGGGGACATGCGCCGATTGTAGGAGTGATCACTCCTAACGTTGGGATCGGGCGCCGAAGGCGTGCCACGTGGCGGCGAATCGGGTGGTGGGCGCGAGGCGGGCGACCGTCTCGGCGTCGGCCGTGGTGTCGACGTCGGTCTCGATCTCGATCTCGACGGTCGCGAAACCGAGCGCGTCCAACTCGCAGCGCTGCAGTTCACCGGTGGCGGAGGTGCTCACCGGAACCGCGCCGAAGATGCCGGCGGCCACCGCCGCACCCGGATCGCGGAGGCCGAGGGTCCACCAACCGCCGTCGACCGTGCGTCCCAGTACCGCGTCGACGCCGGGCTGCAGAAGCGCGTCGACGATGCATCGGATGCGGGGCCCGGTGAGCTGCGGTGTGTCCATGCCGATCAACACGCTGGGACCCGTCGCAGCCGAGAACGCGGCGCGGAGTCGGCCGTTGAAGTCGACCTCGGGCTGGCGCACGAGATCGATACCTGCCGGCATCCATGGCCCGGGGTCGCCGTCGAGCACGAGCACGCGTGCAACGTCCGAGGTGTCGAGGACTGCGGCGCACGTGTCGGCCAATGCCGCGGTCGCAAGTGTCGCGGCCTCGGTGGGCGAGTACGGCGGAGTGAGTCGGGTCTTCACGCGCCCGGCGACCGGTGCCTTCGCGAAGATCAGGACTGTGGCGTCGGTCATCGCAGCACCGCGCTCATGTCCCTGATCGTGCGAGCGGTACCGCGAACGGTGCCGGTGACCTTCGACTTGCCCACTCGCGCCTCGTAGGGCACATCGATCTCGGTGATGGCCCAGCCGACGCGATGGGCCTTGACCACCATCTCCAGCGGCCAGCCGAAGCGCCGGTCGGTGAGGTTCAGCGCCAGCAGTGACTCGCGTCGAGCGGCCCGCATCGGACCGAGGTCGCGAATCCGGAGTCCGGTACGGCGCCGAATCTGGCGTGCGAGCACCGCGTTGCCGACACGGGCGTGAAGCGGCCAGGCGCCGCGCTCGGCGATGCGCGCGCCGAGGACGAGATCGGCGGTCCCCGCGAGTACCGGCGCGACAATGCGGGGGAGGTCGGCGCCGTCGAGCGAGCCGTCGCAATCCATGAAGGCCACCAGTTCGGCCGTGGCGGCGACGAGTCCGGCGAAGCAGGCGCTGCCGAACCCCGGTTGGGGTTCGGAGACGACGATGGCACCGGCGGCGGCGGCGACCACCGCGGAGTCGTCGGTGGAGCCGTTGTCGACGACGATGGCTCGATAGCCGGCGGGCAACGACCGCACGACCCGCGGAATCGCGGCCGCTTCGTCGAGCACCGGCAGGATCACATCGATCATGGCCCGACGGTACCGACCGGACCGACACGAAGGGCCGTTCTACCCCCTTACAAGCCCCGAAACTCCGAGGCTCGTGGTGAGTCGGGGTTCCGCGGTGTCAGTACTCTCGAATGGTGCTCGACCCGCCCGCCTTCGCCCCGGAGGACCGCCGCGCGCGCGAATGGGTCGCGGCCACCGCCGCGTTGCTCGCGGCCTGGGGTGTGATCGCGTGGGCGTTCGTCTGGGGTCAGCGGATCCTCGTCGACGGTCCGAAAATGCAGTTGCTGTTCCCGCCACTCACCGGTCTCGACGATCCGAGTTATCCCGGCACCGTCGTTCCCGCAGTCGTTGTCGGGATCGCCGCGATCGTTGGGTTCTCGTTCTTCGTCCGCCAGGCCCGCTGGTGGGCGGTACTCGTGCTGGCCGGTCTCGGTGCCGTCGGGTGGGCGGCCGCACTCACCCTCATCGATGGGCGCGACGCGTTCACGACTCCGTTGTTGTCCGGTCAGTACATTCGAACGGTTCCGGTCGTGGGCAATGTCGGCACGTTCCTCTCGACGTTCGTCGAGCGTCTCCCGAGCTACAACATCCACACGCAGGGCCACCCGCCCGGGTTCGTCCTGGTGCTCTGGCTGCTCGACGCAATCGGGCTCGGCGGCGTCACCGCGAACGCGGTCCTGGTGTTCCTGGGCGGCGGCCTCGGAGTCGTGGCCGTGCTGGTGGCCGTGCGCGACGTCGCGGGTGAAGTCGCCGCGCGGTTCGCCGCACCCTTCGTGGCCTTCGCGCCGAGCGCGATCTGGTGGTCCTCCGGCGATGCCTTCTTCAGCGGGGTTGCGGCGGCGGCGGTCGCGTGCGTGGTGGTGGCCACCGGTCGCGCCGAACACGAGGGTGATCGCCTCGCCATCGCCGGTGGCGTGCTGTTCGTTGTCACGGCCTACCTCTCGTACGGGCTGGTCCTGATGGCTGTGATCCCGGTCGCGGTCGGCGTCGCCCGCCGGGCGTGGCGGCCGCTGGTAGTGACCGCAGGGGTGGGCGTCGTGGGTGTCACCGCCGTCACCCTCGGGACGGGGTTCGTGTATTGGGACGGACTCGCGGCCACCAGGGAGCGCTACGCCTTCGGCGTCGCGAGCCGTCGGCCCTATGAGTACTTCCTCATTGGCAACCTTGCGGTGACGTTGCTGGCCGTGGGCCCGGCCACGGTGGCCGCCTTCACCCGGTTGCGGCGGTCGCTGCTGGCGGTGCTCGTCGCGGGCGGGTTGGGTGCGGTGCTGATCGCCAATGTCTCGGGCCTGGCGAAAGGTGAAGTCGAACGAATCTGGCTCCCATTCTTCCCTTGGCTGGTGGCCGCGACGGCGGCATTCGCGCCGCGAATGCGGTCCGCCCGGGTCTGGTTCGCGGCGCAGGGAGTGGTCACGGTGCTCCTGGCAGTGGGGGTACGGTCCCGATGGTGATGGAACAAGCGCCCCGGGTGCTCGTCGTCGAAGACGATCCCACGATCTCGGAAGTGGTCGTGCGCTATTTCGAACGCGACGGGCTGGATGTCGTCGCGGTGGCCGACGGTCGCGACGCGATCGAGGAGGCCGCGCGTCGGTGGCCGGACCTCGTGGTGCTCGACCTCATGCTCCCGGGCATGGACGGGCTCGAAGTTTGTCGCCGACTCCGTGCCCGTGCGCCCGTCCCCGTGATCATGATGACGGCTCGGGGCGACGAGGAAGATCGCGTGTTGGGTCTCGAACTCGGGGCGGACGACTATGTGGTCAAGCCCTTCTCGCCGCGCGAGCTCACGGCGCGGGTGCGGGCCGTGCTGAGGCGGGCGGTGGCGATCGGCGTCCCCGACGGCCTCGGCGTGGAGTCCCTGGATACCGGTCGCGTCCACATCGACCTCCTGGCGCGGGAGGTGAGCATCGATGGCGAACTGGTCGCGCTCACGGCACGCGAGTTCGACCTGTTGGTGCAGCTCGCCCGCTCGCCCCGGCGGGCGTTCACCCGCGAAGAACTGCTCGAACGAGTGTGGGGGTACAGCTTCGGTGACACGGCAACCGTGACCGTGCACGTGCGACGGCTCCGGGAGAAGATCGAGGCGAGACCCTCGGAACCCGAACACCTGGTGACGGTGTGGGGGGTGGGGTACCGGTGGGATCCATGAACCGGCCAGTCCGAAACGCGCTGGCGGTGTTGGTCGTGGGCCTGGCGGCCACGGCCTGGGTATCTGCGGCCACGGCCGTGCCCGCGTCGGACGGCGTCGAGTTGGTCGGAATCGCGATCGGTGCGGCGGCGGTGGTCGTCCTCCTCGGCTTGCCACTCCTTCGCCTGTTGCGAGGTCGCGCCCTGTCGGTGCAGGTGTCGACGTTGGCGTTGGTGCTCGTGGCCGCGATCGCGCTCGGAGTCCTGGCCGCGGCGAAGGCCATGTTCATTTCCGGCCACGACCTCGTGGTCGTCGAGATCGTGTTGGTCGCGGTGGCCACGGTGGGGATCGCGGCCGCGATCCTCCTCGGTGGTCGCGTGGCCGCCATGAGTTCGACGCTGGTGGCCGTGACCCGTCGGATCGGCGACGAGTCCCGGCCGGGCCTCGACCGAGGCGTCGGCTCGTCCACGATCTCCGGTCCACCGGAGTTGGTGCGGCTCGCTCACGAACTCGAGCTCATGGAACAGCGCCTGGCCGAGGCGCGGCGCCGGGAGCAGGCCGTCGAGGAATCCCGGCGCGAGTTGGTGGCGTGGGTATCGCACGATCTGCGGACGCCACTCGCGGCGATCCGCGCGATGGTCGAGGCCCTCGAAGAGGGCGTGGTCTCGGACCCGGCGACGGTGGCGCGATTCCACGCGACGCTGCGCACCGAGACCGACCGGTTGACCGCCCTCGTCGACGACTTGTTCGAGTTGAGTCGGACCCAGGCGGGCGCGCTGCGGCTCCAACTCGAGCAGGTGTCGCTCGGCGATCTCGTCTCCGATGCCATCGCCGGTGTCGCCCCCGTGGCCGAGGCGAAGGGCGTGCGGCTGGAGGGTCGGGTGGAGGGCCCGAGCCCCGCGGTCTTCGTCTCGACGCCCGAAGTGCTCCGAGCGCTGCGCAACGTGCTCGAGAACGCGATCCGGCACACGCCCACCGACGGCTCGGTGATGGTGCTCGCCGGTGCGGAACCCGCCGGCGACGCGTACGTGTCGATCCTGGATGCGGGCGGCGGCATTCCCCTCGACGACGTCGAACGGATCTTCGAGGTCGGCTTCCAATCGGACCCGGCCCGCACCAGTGGTGGCGCCGGTCTGGGGCTCGCGATCGCGCGCGGGTTCGTGGAAGCGCATCACGGGCGCATCACCGTGGAGAACGAGAACGGCGGCGCGCGATTCACCGTACGGCTCCCGTGCGAGCCTGCGGTATGAGGGTGCTGCTCACCGGTGGTGCCGGATTCATCGGCACGCACATCGGCGCCGCGCTGCGCGCCGACGGTCACGACGTGGTCGGGTTCGATCGGGCCGAGACCGTGGCCGATCCCGCGATTGAGCCCGACGCGGTCGTCGGCGATGTCACCGACCTCGATGCGCTCGACGCCGCGCTCGCCGGCGCCGACGCGGTGTGCCACCAGGCCGCGAAGGTCGGGCTAGGGGTCGATTTCAACGACGCGATCGGGTACGTCACCGACAACGATCTCGGTACGGCAACGTTGCTGACCTCGATGCATCGGGCGCAGTTTCGGGGTCCGTGTGTGCTCGCGTCGAGCATGGTCGTCTACGGCGAAGGACGGTATCGGTGCGCCGAGCACGGAATCGTGCCGGCCCCGCCCCGTGCGCCGAGCGACCTCGACGCGGGCCGGTTCGAACCGCGGTGCTCGCAGTGCGGTGCCGACCTGGTGCCCGAGTCGGTTCCCGAATCCGCGCCGACGGATCCGCGCAACGTGTACGCGGCTACCAAACTGGCCCAGGAGCACCTCGCGTTCGCGTTCGCGCGTGAACATCCGCACGTGACGGTGACTGCGCTGCGTTATCACAACGTGTACGGACCGGGGATGCCGCGCAACACTCCCTACGCGGGGGTCTCGGCGATCTTCGCCGACGCGCTGGGCGCAGGTCGTGCGCCGCGCGTGTTCGAGGACGGCGGCCAGATCCGAAACTTCGTGCACGTCGGCGACGTCGCGCACGCCAACGTGCTCGCGCTGTCGGCGGCGGTGCCGGGCGCGTTCAACGTGGCCAGTGATGAGCCCCGCCGACTCCTCGACATGGCCGAATCGCTGGCCGACGCCTTCGGGCCGAGCGCGCCGCGGCCCGAGATCGTGGGTGGGTGGCGGGCCGGCGATGTTCGCCACGTGTTCGCCTCACCGGACCGCGCCCGGGAGCAACTCGGCTTCGTCGCGGCGGTGCCCTTCGCCGAGGGAATGCGCGAGTTGGCCGACGTACTCGGTGGCCCGGGGCCACGGTAGGCGCGCCGCGGCGTCGTCAGAAGCCGGGCGGCAGGAGCCGCTCGAGATAGAAGCAGAACATCGCGTACGCGCCGAGGAATACGATGGCGCCGCCGACCCAGACGTACCAGACCGCGCGGCGGCGGAACAGTGCCCACCAGCCCAGCCCGATCGCAGTGGCAACCAGGCCCGACCAGATGACCGGGACCCGAGACTCGCTCGAGCCGCTGAGATCATCGACGGCGGGTCGTGCGGGATCGGTCGTGGAACGGATGGTCGACGGATGCGGTTTGACCGGCTTCGGGCTCTCGCGCAGGTCGAGCCGCGCCTTGATGATCAGGCGTTGACGGGCCGAGTACTTCGGGTGACACGTGGTGAGCGTGAGCGTGGCATCGGGGGTCGGATCGAGCACCTCGACCTGGGTCTTGTTCACAATGAGCTGTTCGGTCACGAGGTAGCGGAAGGTTCCGGCCGGAGTGATGACGGTGATCGGATCTCCGGGCACCAGCTCGTCGAGGCGATTGAACGGCGCCCCGTAGGTCGTGCGGTGGCCGGCGATCGCGGTATTGCCGAGCTGACCGGGCATCGGGGAGTCGGGATAGTGACCGGGACCCTTGCGGAGGTCGGGCACGCTGATGCCCTGCACCACCACATTGTCCACGCCGATCTTGGGAATCTTGATGAAGCCGATCGCGTCGCCCTCGGGCGGTGGTGCCGCCGGCCGAGTGGTCGTGGTGGTGCCCGATACCGGGGCCTGGGCTTGCTGCGCCTCACGAATGGTGCTGCGGAGGTCGCTGCGCAGCGAGGCTTGCTGGGCGTCGGTGTAAAGACCGGTGCCCCAGAGCTGGTAGGCCACGAAGAGCAGGAGCAGGGTCCCACCCACGATGAGCCCTCGACCGATGGCATTGAGGGCTCGGCGCACCCAGTGCACGGTAGCGGCTGGTTTCAGCCCTTCGGGACCACCCCGACCGTGTAGCGGTCGGCGTCGGTCACGAAATCGGCATGCCCGTACATCTCCAGTAGCCGTGCCAGTTTTCGGTTGAGGTGCTGGTCGACCGAGCCCGAGACGATGGGGAGCCGAAGCCCCACGGTGTACATCGTGGAAGTGCCGGCGACAACCATGGCGGCGATGGCCGCCGCGAGTTTCTGCTGCGGCCCGAAATCGATACCGATCTCGGCGGCGCGTCGGGTGTCGCCGCCGAGAAAGCTCTTGATGAGGACGAACCGCGAGAAGCCGTTCTCCAGCCACGTGTGCACCCGACCCGTGACCGTCGAACGGTCGAACAGGTTGGCATCGAGGGTGCCGCGCACCAACGCTCCGCAGGTTTCGTTGTCGTACTCGTCGCGCAGGGAGACGTGGCGAGCCATGAGGAGGTCGACGATCTCCTGGGGTGTCTCGCCGAGCAACTCCTGGGGGAGGCCGAGTAGGAAGCAGCGGTACCGCGCGAGTTCCACGGTTGCCTGTTGTTCACGCGAGAACTCGGTCTGGCCTTTGGCGAGGAGTCGCGCCGACATCATGAAGACGCCGATCAGCCCCGCGGGCATCTGATCGACCTGGGGGATCGGGATGCCGTAGGTGGCGACATCCCAGCGCCCCGAGTTCAGGAGGTGAAACCGCACCATGGAGTGCATCAGCCGTACCTTGGCCGCGGCCTGGAAGCCTTTGCCGAACCGGTCGAGCGCGCCGGGCAAGGTGGAGGCGGTGAAGAAGCTCGCGGTTTCGAAGACCCGCTTGGCCGCGGCCTCGTCCGACAGGGTGCCGGTCATCGTCATGGGGAGCGCCGCGTACTTGTTGAGAAAGGTCGCGAGGAAGGCGCCGCGAATCGCGAACGGGGTGGCTGCGGCCATAGGAATCCGCTCGGCGCGGGCCCCTTCCGCCACGAGGGCCAGGTCGACCCAGTCGGGGGTGGCCTCCATGGCCCGGATGAACGCGACCAGCTCGGCCGGCGCTTCCTCGACCTGATCCACGCCCCGTTCGCAGGCCGTGTCGAGCATGTCCACGAGGGTGCGGAAACCCCGTGCGGGGATGAGCGCGGCGTACGCGTCGGCCACCCGGTCTCCGGTCATCGTGTAGTTCTGGATCGTCTCCATCAGCGCCGGGTTCGCGAACACTCTCTTTACGGGTGTCAGGATCTGGGCGAATCGTCGATCGGTGACCGCCGCCTCACGGTCGAATCGCTCCGGCACGATGGAAAAGTCGACAGTGCCGTAGATCCCGGGGACGTCGTCGCGTTGACGAGTCACGCGGTCGGCGTAGGAGGCGGTGGTCACGGCGGATGGGGCTCCTGTCCTGGGCGGATCCGCCGACGGTAGAGGATGGCACTCGGTTCGACCGCTTTCTCCTTGGCTTCCTAGACTTTCCAAGCTGTTTCAGCCCCGGTCCCGGGGCCCGGAGGCTCGGTGTGTCCCTCGTCGTTCGACTTCGCTCGGTGGTCTGCCTGCTGGGTCGATTCCCCGCACTCGCGGGCGCAGATCTCGACGTCGAACCGGGACAAGTGGTGCTCGTGTCCGGCCCGAACGGTGCCGGCAAGACCACCCTCCTCCGATTGCTGGCCGGACTCGTCGCCCCGTACTCCGGATCGGCGGAAGTCCTCGGAATCGATCTGCTCACCGACCGTCGCTCGGCGCGCCGGCACCTCGCGCTCGTCGGCCACGAGACCTACTGCTACGACGACCTCACCGCCACCGAGAACGTCGCGTTCTTCGCCCGGGCGTCGGGCCGCGCGGAGACCGACGCGGCGGCGGCGCTCGATCGGGTCGCGTTGGCCGACGCCGCGCACGTGGTGCACCGCGGGCTCTCGGCCGGCCAGCGTCGCCGCCTCGCGTTGGCAGTCGCGCTCGTGCGCGCCCCCGACCTGCTCCTGCTGGACGAACCGCACGCGGGTCTGGATGCCCTCGGTCGCGAGGTGTTGGCCGACGTGATCCGCGAGGCCCCCTCCGAAGGCCGGACCGTGGTCATGGTGTCGCACGAGTTGGAGATCGCGCGCCCGCTCGCGACACGCGAAGTGCGCGTCGAGGGTGGCCAGGTGTGGCCCGTCGCCGACGATGCACCGGTGCCAAGGATCGAGACCGGGTCATGACCGAGACCAATCTCTGGCGCGAAGCAGTCCTGGTGGCAGGGAAGGACCTGCGCATCGAGGCCCGCTCGCGGGTCACGCTCGGGCAAGTGATCCCCTTCGGGATGATCGTGGTGTTGTTGTTTGCGTTCGCGCTCGACCCCGATCGCGGGATCCTCGCTCGGGTCGCGCCCGGCCTGTTCTGGATCGCCGTGCTGCTCGCCCTGCTCCTCGCGGTGGGTCGGGCGTTCGCCATCGAGACCCACCATGGCGCGCGAGACGGCCTTCGCATCGCCGGGCTCGACGGGTCGGCGATCTTCTTGGGGAAGGCGTGCGCCATCGCCGTGCAGCTCCTCGTGCTCGAAGTGGTGCTCGGGATCGGTGTGATCGTGCTCTACGACGTCGAAATGCGCGGTCTGGGAGTGATTCTGATCACCGCGCTCGCCGCGACCATCGGGCTCGCGGCCACCGGTACTCTCTACGGCGTTCTGGCGGCCGGTCTCCGGCTCCGTGAGACGCTGTTGCCTCTGTTACTGCTTCCCGTGCTGGCCCCGGTCATGCTGGGGGCGACCAGGGCGTTCGAGGACGGATTGGCCGGCAGTCCGGGCGATGCGTGGCCCTGGGTCGGGATGCTGAGCGTGTTCGCGGTGCTGTATTCGGCCATCGGCGTCCTGGCCTTTGATGCCCTGTGGGAGGAGGCAACATGACAACGACTGCACCCTTGGGTCATATCGAGGCGGCGGCCGAGCCCGACCGGGACCAGTTGCTCCTGCCGGTGCTGCGTCGGGTCATCGGCTGGTTGACCGTCGTGGCGCTGATCGCGCTCGCGCTGTTCGGCCTATGGGGCGCGCCGGCCGACGAGATCCAGGGTGATGCCCAGCGGGTGATGTACCTGCACGTTCCGGCGGCCTGGCTCGCCTACCTCGCGTTCTTCGTCACTGCGACGGCCTCCGCGCTGTTCCTGATCCCCCGCACGCGAGCCCAGGTGTGGGACCGGCTGGCGGGCGCGTCGGCCGAACTCGGCGTGATCTTCACCGGGCTCGCCTTGGCCCTCGGCTCGATCTGGGGGCGTCCGGTCTGGGGCGTGTGGTGGGCATGGGATGCCCGTCTGGTGAGTACCGCGCTGCTGTTCTTCCTCTTCCTCGGGTACTGCGCGCTGCGGCGGATTCCGGCCGCGGACCCGATCGGCGCCGCGAAGCGCAACGCCATCGCCGCGTTGATCGCGTTCGTCGATGTGCCCATCGTGCACTTCTCGGTCGAATGGTGGCGGACCTTGCACCAGCAGGCGACGGTGTTCAATCCGAAGCTCAGCCCCGAGATCCATGGGGTGATGGGGTTGACACTCTGGATCGGGGCGTTGGCCTTCACGCTCTTGTACGTCTACCTGCTCGACCGTCGGTATCGACTGGCCGTACTTGAAGCCGACCAGGCCGACGTCGAGCTGGAGCAGGCCATCTTCGACCGCACGCGAGGGAGCAGTGCCCATGTCTGATCCGGGGTACGTGATTGCAGGCTGGTCCCTCGCGGCGATCGTGCTGGGGCTGTACACGTTCCGCTTGGCCCGGAACATCCGATCGGCCGAACACGAGCGGCGCCGCGCCCGGTCCGAGGCCGCGTCGGAGCCGGCGTCGGAGTCGGAGTCGGAGTCGAACGAGTGAGTCCTGCCACCACCCGCAGGCCGCGCTATCTCGTCGCGGCGATCGTCGTCGCCATGACGGTGGCCATCGCGATTGCGTTGGTGGTCGTGCTCTCGGAGAACATCGTGTTCTTCCGCACGGTCTCGGAGGCAGTGCGCGATCGACCGAACCAGGGGAGCACGCCGTTCAAACTCGCCGGCGCAGTCGTCCCGGGCTCGATCCGTCGCGACAACGACACCCTGCAGTTCGAGGTCACCGACGGCAAGCGCACCGTCAAGGTCGTGCACGAGGGGGAGCAGCCCACCAAGTTCAGGGCCAAGGTGCCGGTGCTTTGCGAGGGCAGGTGGGGCAAGGGTTTGACCTTCGATTCGGACCGCATCCTGATCAAGCACGGCGAGAAGTACGAGCCGCCCAAGGTCGACACCAAGCGTGCGCCGAAGGCCGACAACGCGTGAGTGCAGCGCGATGAAAGCCACCCTCGGAATCCTGGGTCTCGCGATCGGGCTCGGTGCCTCGGGCGTCGGGATTGCCTGCTTGCTGCGCGGGGTGCTGCGCAACGACGCCGCGGCGATGCGGGCGGGCCGGGCGTGTGTCTTCGTCGTCCTGGCCGGTGCGTTGGTATCGGTCGTTGCCATGGAGTGGGCGCTGCTCACCCACGACTTCTCGATCACGTACGTCGCCGAGAACAACGCACGCTCCACTCCCACGTTGTTCACCGTCACCGGGCTCTGGGCGGCGTTGGAAGGCTCGATCCTGCTCTGGGTGCTGATCCTCGCGGGCTACCTGTCGTTCACGGCCCATCGATTCCGTCGGCGGCTGGCCGACCCCATGGTGGGCTGGGCGCTCGTCGTAGGGCTCACGGTGTCGTTGTTCTTCTTCCTCTTCATGGCGGTCGCGGCCAACCCCTTCGCCCTGGTGGAGGGGCTCGTCCCGCTCGACGGGCGCGGCCCGAACCCGCTCCTCCAGAACCATCCGCTGATGGCGTTCCACCCGCCGATGCTCTACCTCGGCTACGTCGGTTTCACGATTCCGTTCTCGTTCGCGATGGCCGCCCTGATCACCGGACGCTTCGGTGAGGGATGGTTGGCCGACACCCGCCGCACCACGCTGGTCGCATGGGGTTTCCTCACCGCGGGGATCATCCTCGGCGCGTGGTGGAGCTACGAAGTCCTCGGCTGGGGTGGGTACTGGGGCTGGGACCCGGTAGAGAACGCGTCGCTGCTTCCGTGGATCACGGGGACGGCGTTCATCCACTCGGTAATGGTGCAGGAGCGTCGCGGCATGCTCAGGGTCTGGAATCTCTCCCTGGTGATCGCCACGTTCGCGCTCACGATCCTCGGCACGTTCCTCACGCGCTCGGGGATCGTCACGTCGGTTCACGCGTTCTCTCAGTCGACCATCGGGCCGTGGCTGCTCTCGTTCCTGTTCGTCGTCATGGCGTCGGGGATCGGGCTCATCGCCTGGCGGGCCGACGCGTTGCACGCGCCCGGGCGCATCGACTCGCCGGTCTCGCGGGAAGCCGCGTTCCTCGCCAACAACCTGCTCTTCGCGGGGCTGGCGTTCGTCGTCCTACTCGGCACGGTGTTTCCGCTCTTGGCCGAAGCGGTGCGCGGGAGCACCCTGTCGGTCGGTGCGCCGTATTTCGATCGCATGACCGCGCCGCTCGGGTTGCTGTTGCTGTTCCTGATGGCGCTCGCGCCCGCGCTGCCGTGGCGGGCGACCAGCGGTGAGGTGCTCCAGAACCGGCTGCTCGTGCCGGCCTATGTCGGTGCGGCCACCATGGTGTTCACGTTGATCGTCTGGACCCGGGACTGGTCGACGGTGCTCGGCTTCGGCCTCGCCGCGTTTGCAGTGGCCGCGATCACTCGGGTCACGTACGTGGCCGTGCGCGCCCGTCGGCGCGCCGACGCGGTCGGTTGGGCGCGGGCGCTCGGTCGTACGGTCGCAGGGAACCCGCGCCGCTACGGCGGGTTGGTCGTCCACCTGGGTGTGGTCGCGATCGCGGTCGCGCTCGCGGCGTCGGGTTCGTTCGGCATCAAGCGGCAGGTGCGCTTGGCTCCGGGTCAGTCGGTCACGGTCGGTGGCTACACGGTCACGTTCGTGAAGCTGCACACGCGCGCGACCGCACAGAAGAGTTCGGTCTCGGCCGATCTCGCGATCGTCCGGGACGGCGACCGGCTCGGGACCTACTCGCCGGCGATCTCCTCGTACCGCAACGCCAATCAGGGGATCGGAACGCCGTCGGTGCGCACCGGGGCCTTCGAGGACCTCTATCTGACGTTGGTCTCGTCCCGCAGCGGCCGCGGGCGGGTCACGGTCGGGATCCAGGTGCAGTCGATGACGGTCTGGATCTGGATCGGCGGCGGACTGATGGCGCTGGGCACCGTCATCGCGCTCGCGCCCCAGGTGCGTCGACGCCGGGCCGACCATCCGCTCCCCGGCGAGGCCCGACCCGGCGAACTGGTCGGCGCGGAGGCGTCGTGAAGCATCCGTTGCGGTGGGTCGCCCTCGCGGTCGGAGTGGTCGTAGCGATCTTCGCCGTCATCCTCGCGGTCAACGTGGGGACCGACCCGCGCGCGGATCTCAACACCAGCCGACTCCTCGGCAAACCCGCGCCCGACTTCTCGCTCACCAAGTTCGATGGCACCGAGCTGACGCGGTCCGACCTCGCGGGCAAGACCGTGATCGTCAACTTCTGGAACTCGTGGTGTCTACCGTGCCGGGACGAGTTGCCGGTCCTGCAGCAGTGGTACCGCGACCATCGCACTGACGAATCGGTGGTGATGGTCGGCATCCCACGCGACGACTCGGCCGGTGCCATCCGGCAGGCGGCCCGAGACGATCAGATGAGCTGGGCCGTCGCGAACGACCAGGGTGCGAAGTCGGCGACGCTCGCCTACGCCACTCGCGGGCAGCCGGAGAGCTTCGTGATCAGCCCGCGTGGGATCATCGTCGGCTCGGTGCTCGGGCCGTTGACGCCGGCCACCATGGATCAGATGGTGCGCGTCGGGAAGCGGAACGGATGAAACCCCCGGCCCGGCGGCTCGCGTGGATCGGCCTCGGCGTGATCGTGCTGGGGATTGTGGTCGGCATCGCCTGGCCGTCGCCGGCCGAATCCCGATCGGAACACGTGCGTCGGTTGGCGCTCGAGTTCCGCTGCGTCGATTGCGAGGGGCTGTCGGTGGCCGACAGTGCGACCGCGTCGGCAGCCGAGCAACGCCGCGATATCGGTGTGCGGATCGATCGCGGCGAGACCGATGACGACATCCGATCGGCCTACGTCGAACTGTTCGGTGAGAACGTGTTGCTCCGGCCGGCCACCAATGGCGTCGGCGTGCTCGTGTGGGCGCTGCCGATCGGGGTCGTGCTCCTGGGTGGGATCGCGATCTTCGTCGCGCTGCGCCGCTGGAGCCGTCTACCGCGCTTGGTCGCGACCGATGAAGACGATGCGCTCGTCGCCGAGTTACGCATGCCCAACCACGATGGCTAGGCCACGATGACTGCACCACGAGATCGCGAGTCGCTCGCCGAGGAGCAGTCGTTCCTGCTCCGCTCCCTTGATGATCTCGATGCCGAACACGCCGACGGCAACGTCGACGACGCCACCTACGAGCGCCTCCGCGGCGACTACACCGCCCGCGCGGCCCGGGTGACCCGGCTCCTCGACGACGGTGCCGGTACCCTGCGGCCCGCACCCGAGAACGTGGCTCGGACGAGCGCGACTCGCCGGATCGTCACGGGGATCTCGATTGCCGCGTTCGTCGGGGTGGCGTCGGTGGCACTGGCATTCGGTCTCGGAGTGCGCCTCCCCGGTCAGACGATCACGGGCATCCAGCCCAACGGCGCAGCCGCCGGCCCGTCTCTGAAGGAACTCCGAGCAGAGGTGAAGGCCGCCCCCGACGATCCGGGTCCGCGGCTGGCCTTGGCCCGCGCGTTGATGGGGGCGCAGAAGTCGAAGGCGGCGATCATCGAGTTCAGTCGGGCCG
The DNA here is from genome assembly GCA_963765075.1 of uncultured Acidimicrobiia bacterium. Lineage (GTDB taxonomy): Bacteria > Actinomycetota > Acidimicrobiia > IMCC26256 > JAENVU01 > JAENVU01. The sequence continues at coordinate 498,420 of CAVXVA010000003.1, read as the reverse complement.
CGGCGTTGAACCCGAGGAATCCGGAGCCCTACGCCTACAGCGGTTGGTTGATCCGGCTCCAGGGGTTCCCGGACCAGGGCATCGAACTCCTCGACCGAGCGATCGAGGTCGACGCCGAATACCCGGACGCCCACGCCTTCAAGGGCATTGTCTTGTTCCGGGACAAGCAGGACCCGGAGGCGGCGATTGCGGAGTTCCAGCGGTACCTTGTCCTCGCTCCGGATTCGCAGCTGGCCGGTCAAGTCCGCACGTTGCTGGCCCAGGCCGTCGAATCCGGGACGCCATCAACGAGCCCGTCATCAACGAGCACGCCAACAACCCCGCACTCCACGCGCTGAGAGGAAGCCACTGTGCCCGAAGTCCCCGAATATCAGATCGACGGTTCCAAGCTCTACCGCACCACGGTCACCACCAACAAGGGCACCATCGTGATGGATCTCGACCCTGCGCTCGCGGCCAACACCGTCAACAACTTCGTGGGGCTCGCCCGCCAGGGGTACTACGACGGCCTGACCTTCCACCGCGTGGTGCCGGAGTTCGTGATCCAGGGTGGTTGCCCCGAGGGGAGTGGTCGGGGTGGTCCGGGCTACCAGTTCCGCGACGAGCCGGTCCAGGGTGAGTACACGCTCGGCGCGGTGGCCATGGCCAACGCCGGTCCGAACTCCAACGGCTCGCAGTTCTTCATCACCATCGACGACTGCACCCGCAAGTTGACGAAGGACTACAACCTCTTCGGGTACGTGACCGAGGGCATGGACGTCGCGCTCGTGATCGAGGTCGGCGACGTCATGGAGTCGGTCGTCGTCGAAGAAGTCGATCGGTAGTTCCTACCGGCGTCACACCGGGGTGACGGCCAGCGGGAAGCGTTCCGCAGCCTTCGCGCGGTACATCGCCAGGTCGGCCGCGCGCAGGAGCGCCTGCGGATCGACGCCGTCGTCCGGTGTCGTGGCGACGCCGACGCTGGTGTGCATACGGACCATCGCGTCACCGAGTGCGATGGGAGCCGTGATCGACTCGCGGACGCGCGCCGCGATCACCTCCGCGTCGCTCCGGGCCGCCCCGGGCAGGATCACGACGAACTCGTCGCCGCCGAGTCGGGCGATCGAATCGCCGCGCCGGGCGGCCTCCCCGAGTCGGGCCGCGACCACGCGCAGCGCATGGTCGCCCGCGCCATGTCCGAACCGGTCGTTGATGGCCTTGAAGTCGTCGAGGTCCACGAACAGCACGCTGAGCGGGGTGTGGTCGCGCTCGGCGCGGGCGGAAGCTCGGTCGAGTTCCTCGGTCGCGAGCGCCGCGATTGGCCAGTCCGGTCAGCGGATCGTGGACGGCCTGGTGCTGGAGTTGTTCGTGCAGCATCGAGTTCTGAATCGCGGTCGCGGCGTGGTCGGCCACCGCGGCCATGCGTTCGCAGATCTCGTCGACGCGACGGAGGTTCTCATCCGTGATCGACGCGACCGCGACACCGAGGAATCCTCCCCGCCGAGCATGAATCGGGGCCACCGCCAGGGCGGGCCATCCGAAGTTGCGCACGAGCGTTGCGATCGGTCCGTCGCCCGTGCTCCGTACTATCCGGGTCGACGGCGCCGCCAACATCTGACGGAGGCCCGGCGTTTCGTCGGGGCGAATGACCAAACGGTCGATCGTGGTGCCGACCTCGCGGCTCCATCCCGTCCGGCCCGTCGCCACGAGCGTCTCGGAGTCCGGGTCCCACAACATGACGGCGGCGGCGTCGACCCGGACGATTTCGGGGATCGCACTCGCGGTGATGCGGGCGACCCGGGCCGGGCTGATCGGTTCGGCCAGTGCGCGCGCCAGCCCGAGCAGCGCCGCGGTGGCTGCGCCGCGGCGCTGGGCCTGGTCGAGTGCGATCGAGACGTCGAGCGCTGCCGCCGCGCTCCGCGCGTAGGCCGTCAGGGCCTGCTCCTCGGAGTCGAAGAAGCTTGCGCCGCGGCTGAAGGCAGCAAGGCGTCCGTAGGACCGCTGGCTCGATGCCACCTCGATGACGAGCCGATGCCCGTCCTGTCCGAGCGGGCCCGCGAGCACCTCGGCGGCCATCGCGTCCTGGTGCTCGACGGGGATGCCGTCGGCGTAGACGGGTCGGGCGAGGACCGTCGGATCCGTCAACGTCAAGAGGTAGCCGGTCGCGCTCACCGCGCGCCCGGCGTGCGAGACGATGCGTTGCAGGACCTCGTCGAGGTCGTCGGGCGACACGAGGTCGGCGGTCGTCGATTGCATGAGCCGTAGCTGGCCGGCGAGGGCATCGACCTGGTTTTCGAGCGCGCGGTACTGGGCGCGTCGACGACGAATGGTGCGCCGCTTCGGCCAGGACACCTCGTACCGACACGCGGCCGCCCCGTCGACTTGGCATTCCAGGTGGGTCACGCTCAGGAGGTCGAATCCGAAGATCGGTCCGATGGTGCGAAGGAGCCCGATGTTGAGTTGACAGTCGCCGCGGTGCGGGACTTTGTCGGCGTCGAGTCGGTAGGTCACGAGCGCGCGGTGGCGGTCGACGATGTCGGCCTGCATGGTGGCCACGGTGGAGAACTTGGGGCACGCCTTCGCGACATTCGCGATGACCATTCGCGGCGAGCCGAGCGCGCGGATCAGGATCCGAATACCCGGTCCGACCTCGTGATCGAGCGCGTGCTCGCCGATGTGGAGCAGCGCGTCGGGATCGTCGAGCACGACACAGGCCGCGTCGAAGAGGGAGATCTTCTGCTCGTAGGTGCTCCAGCGGTGTTCGTCCTCGAGCGCTTCGAGCGGACGGGTCTCGCCCGCGAGTTCGAGCAGGCGCGCGACCGCGTCGTCGCCGGCGTGAGCGCGCACGTACCGAACGATCAGACAGATCGTCGTCCCGGCAGTTTCCCGCGGCTCGGACTCCATCCCCCGAATATCGGCTGAAATCGGACTCGCTGTAGGCGTCCTTCGGCATCGGTCCGCGACCGTCGCGCCGCGGGTGCAACGAATGCACCCGTGCGCGGACAATCGGGGCATGGGATTCTTCGAACGCAATCGCGCCTCGCTCGCCGAGCGGGGGATCGACCCGAGCCGGCTGCCGCCCGGTCAGTACTTCACGGACCGATTTCCCGTGTTGCACGTGGGCGATGTGCCCAGCTACGCCCCCGACTTCTCCGACTGGTCACTCACGATTTCCGGTCTGGTCGCCGACGCCGATGACCTTCTCGTGGGCCGATCTCCTGGCCCTGCCGGCCACCGAGATCGTCACCGACATTCACTGCGTCACCAAATGGTCGAAGTTCGACACCCGGTGGAAGGGTGTTCGGGTCCGGGAGTTGCTCGATCGGTGTGGGGGAGCGGCGCCGGCCGCCACCCACATTTTGGAAACCGCCGAGCACGGATACACGACCAACCTCCCCGTGGCCGACGTCCTCGGTGACGATGCCCTGGTCGCGTACGAGTTCGACGGCGTCCCGATCGAACCGGTCCACGGTGGGCCGGTCCGTCTCGTCGTGCCCCACCTCTACTTCTGGAAATCTGCGAAGTGGCTGCGCGCGATCGAACTGTTGGACCACGATCAGCCGGGCTTCTGGGAGCGGAACGGCTATCACGACTACGGCGACCCCTTCCGGGAACAGCGCTACTCCCACAGCTGACCCACCCGTTCCTGCCGGGTTTGGGGTGTCACCGTCGGTATCCGACGGTCAGCCCCCGAGCGCGACGGGAGGGACGTCAGTTGACTTGCACGTGGAGCTACAACTACAATACAAGTTATGCGATACCTCGACGTCGCCGAATCTCTGCGGAGTGAGATCGCATCAGGTCGGGTCGGCCCGCTGCCGAGCGAGGCCGAACTGGGGGAGTCCCACCACGTTTCCCGGGTGACGGTTCGCCGCGCGCTCGAACTCCTGCGGGAGGAGGGCCTGGTCACGAGTCGCCGGGGCGCCGGGTGGTTCGTGGCGACCGACCCGGTCCGCCAGTCGCTCGGTCGGGTCACCACCATCGAATCCGCCCTCGAAGCCGCGGGTGCGCGCCCCGACCGGCGGGTGCTCGAGTTCGCCTTCGAGCCCGCAACTCCCGAGATCGCCAAGCTGCTCGGTCTGCCGGCCGACGCGGAGGTGCTGCGGGTCGTGCGCCTCAACCTCGCCGACGGCGAGCCGTTTGCGCTCGTCACGGTCTGGCTCCCGGCCAGTCTTGGCGGGCACGTCAGCCGGGCCGACGTCGAGCGGGCCACGTTCCACGAGTTGCTGCCCCTCCATGGCGTCGACGCCGGTCGGGTCGTGCAAACCATCACCGCCACCGCGGCCGACCGCCAACAGGCGTCCCGTCTCGACGTTGTCTTCGGCGAGCCCCTCTTGGCGTGTCGGCGCGTCACCTACGATCGCCACGGCGACGCGGTCATGGCCTCCGAACACCGATACCCCGCCCAGTCGACCGCCCTCGAAGTCGAGTTTCCCGCCCCTCATCCGTCTGGAGTTCCCCATGGCTGAAGTCGTCGTCCCCACCACGCCCGTCGAGCTGGTCCGTGCCGCGTACGAGCGCTTTCCCGAACGCACCGAGATCGCCCGCCGCCGCCTGGGCCGGGCGTTGACCTTCGCCGAGAAGGTGCTGATCGCCCACGCCGACGACCCGGAGACGATCGGCCTCGATCGGGGAGCCGACTACGGCGACTATCGGCCCGACCGCGTGGCGATGCAGGACGCGACCGCGCAGATGGCGCTGTTGCAGTTCACGCTGGCCAAGCTCCCGAGCGTGGCGGTACCGAGCACGGTGCACTGCGACCACCTGATCCAGGCACGGGTCGGTGCCAAGGCCGACATGAAGAACGCGATCGACGTGAACTCCGAGGTCTACGAGTTCCTGCGGACGGTCAGTGCGAAGTACGGCATCGGGTTCTGGAAACCCGGCTCGGGCATCATCCACCAGGTCGTGCTCGAGAACTACGCGTTCCCCGGCGGCATGATGATCGGTACCGACAGCCACACGCCCAACGCCGGCGGGCTCGGCATGATCGCGATCGGCGTCGGTGGCGCCGACGCGGTCGACGTGATGGCGGGCTGGCCGTTCAACACCCGCGTCCCCAAGCTCATCGGGGTGAAGCTCGTCGGTGCGCTCTCGGGCTGGGCCTCGCCCAAGGACGTGATCCTCAAGGTCGCGGGGATCCTCACCGTCAAAGGCGGGACCGGCGCGATCGTCGAGTACTTCGGCCCCGGTACCGAGTCGATCTCGGCCACCGGCAAGGCCACCATCTGCAACATGGGCGCCGAGATCGGCGCGACCTGTTCGCTCTTCCACTACGACGCGGCGATGGCGCGCTATCTCACCGCGACGGGCCGCGCGCCCTTGGCCGAGTTGGCCGACGAGTACGCCGCGCACCTGCGCAACGACCCCGAAGTCGACGCCAACCCCGAGCAGTTCTACGACCGGGTCATCGAGATCGATCTGTCGGCGCTGGAGCCGCACCTGGTCGGCCCGCACACCCCCGATCTCGACCGGCCGATCTCGGAAGTGCGCGCCGCGGTGGAGTCCGAGGGGTACCCGGCCGAGATCTCGGCGGCGCTGGTGGGGAGTTGCACCAACTCGTCCTACGAAGACATCGGTCGCGCCGCACACATCGCTCGCCAGGCGTCGGCGGCGGGCCTACGGGTCAAGACGCCGTTGCTGATCACCCCCGGCTCCGAGCAGGTGCGCGCCACGATCGAACGCGACGGTCTGCTCGCCGATCTCGAAGCGATCGGCGCAACCGTGCTCGCCAATGCGTGCGGCCCGTGCATCGGTCAGTGGCAACGCGACGACATCGTGAAGGGTGAGACCAACACGATCGTCTCCTCCTTCAACCGGAACTTCCCGGCCCGCAACGACGGCAACCCGTCGACACTCTCGTTCATCGGTTCGCCCGAGACCGTGACTGCGATGGCACTCACCGGACGGCTCGATGTCGATTTCGTGAGCGAACCCGTCACCAACGACGCCGGGGTGAGCGTGCAGTTGATCGCGCCGAGCGCCGACGAACTGCCGGCGAAGGGGTTCGACCCGGGCGAGTCGGGCTTCGTCGCCCCGGCCGCGGATCCCGCGAGTGTCGACATCGTGGTCGCACCCGGGAGTGACCGGTTGGAGTTACTCACTCCGTTCGACCCGTGGGACGGCCAGGACTACACCGGCCTGCGCGTGCTCATGAAGGCCGCGGGCAAGTGCACTACCGATCACATCTCGCCCGCGGGTCAATGGCTGAAGTACCGGGGTCACCTCACCAACATCAGCGGGAACCTGTTCATCGGCGCCAACAACTCGTTCACGCCCGGTGAGTCGGGCATGGGGATCGACACCCGTGACGGCAGCACGGTGGCGTTGCCGGATCTGGCCAAGCGGTACAAGGACGCCGGCATCGCGTGGGTTGCCGTCGGCGACGAGAACTACGGCGAAGGTTCCTCGCGTGAGCACGCGGCGATGGAACCGCGCTACATGGGGGCAAAGGCCGTCATCGTGCGTTCGTTCGCTCGCATCCACGAGGCGAACCTCAAGAAGCAGGGTGTGCTCGCGCTGACCTTCGCGAACCCTGCCGACTATGACCTGATTCGCGTCGATGACACCGTCGACATCCTCGGATTGGCCGAACTCGCGCCGGGTCAGCCCGTCAAGGTCGTCGTGCACCATGCCGATGGCACCACGGACCAGATCATCACCACGCACACCATGTCCGAGGAGCACATCTCGTGGTTCAACGCCGGGTCCGCCCTGAATCTGCTGGCGGCGCAACAGGAGTAGGCGTTTCCGAGGCGGCCGCCGACGCGCCGCGCGGGCTCGAGAAGTGGGGTCGCACGATGGTGCGGCGCCGGTGGTTGGTGATCGGAGCCTGGCTGCTCGTGCTGGCCGTCCTCGGCACGATGGCCAAATCGGAGACGAACGTCTTCCGTGATGTGTTCACCGTCCCGAACACGAACTCGCAAGCCGCGACCGACATGCTCGGGGAGCGGTTCCCCGCGCAACAGGACCCGACGGCCACGATCGTGGTGTCGGTGGACCAGGGAACGCTGACCACTCCGGCGCGCACCGCCGCGATCAACCAGGCGATCGCCGCGGTCGGCAAACTCCCGGGGGTCGCGAGTGTGAGCGACCCGCTCAGTGGCCTCACCAAGCGAGTCTCGGCGGATGGCCGGATTGCCGTGGCCACGGTCCGCTACACCGGTCCGGTCTCGTCGGTGCCGAAGAACGCGTTCACGGCGCTCGAATCGACGATGGCCTCGGTCAAGACCTCGGGGGTGACGTCGGACCTCGGCGGTCAAGTCGTCGACATCCAGAACACTCAGGCGTCGAGCGAGAATCTCTCGGAAGTGATCGGGCTGATGGCCGCGATCATGATCCTCTTGTTCGTCTTCGGCTCCATCGCCGCGGCGTTCATGCCGATCGGCGTCGCGATGGTCGGCGTCGGGATGGCGACCGCGATCCTGACGTTGCTCGCATCGAAGTTCACGATCGGCACGGTCTCGCCCGCGCTCGGGTCGATGATCGGGCTCGGTGTCGGCATCGACTATTCGCTGCTCATCGTGAGCCGCTATCTCCAGAACCGCTCCGAAGGCATGGACCACGAGGCCGGCGTCGGAAATGCCGTCGGGACTGCGGGCATGGCGTCGCTGTTCGCGGGCTGCTGTGTTGCCATGGCGCTCGCCGGGTTGTCGCTCGCGGGGATTCCCTACGTCCGCACGCTCGGCCTTTCCGCCGGCCTGTTCGTGGCCGTCATGGTCGTCGCCGCGCTTTCGCTCCTGCCGGCGGTGCTCGGCGTGCTCGGTCCTCGCATCCAGGCCCACCATCGTGACGTCGAGGCCGCGGAGGAAGCCGGTGGCATGTGGTACCGCTTCGCCCACCTCGTGGCCGACCACGCAGTCATCTGTCTCGTCTCGGCTTTGGTGATCCTGTCGATCCTGGCGTCGCCGATGATCGACCTGAAACTCGGCTTCGCCGACGATGGTGACGCGCCGACGTCGCTGACCCAGCGCCGCGCCTACGACCTCGTGACCGAGGGCTTCGGCACCGGGGCCAACGGTCCGCTGCTCGTGGCAATGGCGTTGCCGAACCCCACGCCCCAGAACGAGGCGTCGAGCCTGGCCGCGGTCGAGAAGTTGGCCGCTGCCCTCGGTACGGCCCCCAACGTCGCGTCGGTGACGCCACCGATCCCGAGCCCCACCAACAACGCGGCGATCATCCTCGTCACGCCGAAGACCGCGCCGAACGCGGGGTCGACCCAGACCCTGGTCAAGACCCTGCGCAGTACGACGATCCCGGCGGCGACGCAGGGCACGGTGTTGGCCGATCAGGTCTTCGTCGGCGGCCAGACCGCGTCGTTGATCGACGTCGACCACCGGATCGGTGAGCGACTCCTGCTCTGCATCGGCGCGGTGATCCTCGCGGCCTTCTTGTTGCTCATGATGGTGTTCCGATCGGTGCTGGTTCCGCTGACGGCCGCGATCCTCAATATGTTCTCGATCGCCGCCGCGTACGGCGTGATCGTTGCCGTGTTCCAGTGGGGATGGGGCCGCTCGCTCATCGGTATCGACCAGCCGGTGCCCATCGTCGCCTTCATCCCGTTGATGATGTTCGCCATCCTCTTCGGGCTCTCGATGGACTACGAGGTCTTCCTGCTCTCGCGTGCGGGAGGAGTACCTGAAGAGTGGCGACAGCCGCGAGGCGGTGGCCATCGGTGTGGCCAAGACCGCCCGGGTCATCACCGCGGCGGCGCTGATCATGATCGCGGTCTTCCTCTCCTTCGTGCTGAGCCCCGAGCCCACGCTCAAGATGATGGGGATCGGCATGGCCGCGGCGGTACTCGTCGACGCGACGATCGTGCGCCTGCTGCTCGTGCCGGCCTCGATGGAGATGCTCGGCAACGCCACCTGGTGGTTGCCGCGCTGGCTCGACCGGATCCTGCCGCACCTCAACGTGGAAGGCAGTCCGGCGCATGCTGCGCCGGCCGTCAAGGATCCCGCTCGCATGAGCGTGCAGGGCGTGGGGGTGGAGTCGGTCCGGACGGAGGTCGACTCCACCGCTCACGACACCGCCGACGTCTGAAACTGGCTTGACCTTTGGCGATCTGTAGGTGGACGGGGGCTACGGGGCGGGGTCGAGCCAGATGATCGAACCGGGCTCGATCGGTGCGGTCGCGACCTCGCGGAGCGCATTGGCGAGGCGACCGACGGCGCCGCCTCGGTGACGCGAGAACGCCCGCGGCGCGACGAGGATGAGTCCGTGGTGCGGTCGAGGCTGCTCGGCCCTCCACGCGGTCTCGACCGCGACGAAGTCGGCGATGTTCTCCGTGACGACGCAGCGCTGCTCGAGCTGGGCGTGCACGAAGACCTGATCATCGGGCAGGCCACGTAGCTCGGCGACTTCCTGGATCGCGATGGCATCGATTCCTGAGACGCGGAGAGACTCTGCGATCGCGGCCGCGAACATCTCGTCAATCAGGAGCCTCACGCGTGGAGGTCGGCCCGACGGCGAGCGGCCTCGGCGGCGAGCTGGGCCGCGCCGAGGTTGAGGGCGATACGTGCGTCGATCTCATCGGGGTACGCGACGAAGTAGCTCTCGGCCACGCGGACGTGGACCTCCGAAATCGCGAGGTCGTCCGCCGTGCGCTTGACGGCGTTCTGCCCATTGCCCCTCGCGTGGTCGCGGAGTACTGCGATGATCTCCCACACGTCGGGACCTGCGGCGAGGCCGGCGCGTCGTCCGGTCGGTCCATCGCGGAATGTGATGCCGGGATGTTCGGCCATGCGCATCCCTTCGTCGACCAGCCGTACCACCAGGCCGGAGGTCGGTTCATTGGTCGCCGCAACGTGATTGCGCACGCGCTCGGCCACGGGGTCGGGGAAGCGAATCGACAGGGGAGTGCTCATGCACTACATAGTAGTGCGACTGGTCTCCACCGCACGGGCGGTCACCTCATGCGCAACGGGAACACACGCGTCGGCGCTCAGACCGAGCGAAGTTGAGCGGCGGTGGGTTCGGCGCAACAGAACCAGGACTCGGAGAGTCGCGGCGCGTCGATGATCGCGGCGGTGTCGACTGCGGGAAGCTCGACGAGCGCGCGCAGTGCGTTGAAGACCTCGCCCGGAGAATCGTCGGCGCCTCGTTCCACGACAGCCGCGAACTCCTTGGCCAGATCGTCGATCGGTGAGGTCCAGGCGTAGGACAGCGAATCCGGGTTCCAAACGCCGAGCCCGGGGATCCGTCCGACGAGCAGTGAACCCTGGGGCACGAGGAGTCGGATCGAGAACTGCACCGGGTCGACGTTGCCGATGAGGTCGTGCTCGGCCACGAACTCGAGGATGGCCCGGATGTCCTCCACCGTCGACCACGGCGTGAAGGGCAGCCAGGTCGGGCGGGGCTCGATGCCGGCGGCCCGCAGGATCGTGATGGCCCGGGCACCGTCGGCCGCGGTGTGGCCTTTGTCGAGCTCGGTGAGGATCGTGTCGTTCACCGATTCGAACGCGGAGATCACGAAGAGGCAACCGTGCTCGGCCATCCACGGCCAGAGTGCTTCCTCGCGCAGCACGTGCTCGACCTTGACCGTGCAATCGAACGTGAGGGTCGGGTGCGCGGCGTGGACCGCCTCGACGACGCGCCGGGCATGGTGGACACCGTTGAAGAAGTCGGGATCGCCGAACGTGATGTGGCGCGCGCCGGCGCGCACCTGCTGCTCCACATCGGCGAGCACCGTCTCGACGTCGGTGATGCGGATGCGACCGTCGTAGACCACGGGCACCGGGCAGTGGCGGCAGCGGTGTACGCAACCTTGTGACGCTTCTACGTACGCGATCGGAAACCGAAGGCCGTCGCGCAGCAGATGCGCATACTGGTCGGGTGCGCGGAGTTGGTCCCGAGCGGGTACGGGCATGGCGACTTTCACGGTCGGGTCGTCCTCGATCCAGCCGACCAGGGCCGAGACCGGATCACGGCTCGCGAGCGCGACGGCGAATTCGGCGCACATCCCCGCGTAGAGGCCGAACCCTGCCAGCGGGCGGTTGATACGCGGCGCGATCTCGCGGGCGAGACGAGTCGCAGTGTGCATCGGCACCGAGATGGCGACGCGGTCGGCCCACTCCACGAGGGCCTGATCCCAGTCGTCGAGGGCAAGATCGAGCAGGCGAACGTCGTGGCCGCGTTCGGCGAGTGCCGCGGCTGGTGCCGCGATCCCGATCGGTTGGTGGCCCAACTCGTAGGTCGAGATCAGCAAGACGTTCATCAGTCGATGACGATACTGACCGCGTCGGCGCGTGGTTTCACGGACGCCGAGTGATTTCTTCTTGACTACGCGCGATTGCGCGGAGAGGATCGGTCGACTTGGGCTCCGGGCTGGGGTCGGTGGAAGGTGGAGTCATGGCAGGTTTGGGTCGTCGGGTTGGTGTCGCGTTCTTGTTGGTGGTGATCGCGACCGCGGGTTTGTCGGGTGTCGCGGTGCCGGCTCGGGCGGTTGGCGACGCGGCGTCGTCTGAGGTTTCTGGGGAGAGCCCGTTGCCGGTGGCGGTGCAGGATCGGGTGGTGCCGTCGGCGCCTTCGGGTGAGTGGGGCAATCGTCCGCCGTCGCCGGCGGATGCGTTGACGGCGATTCCGGAGGTGGGGCCGGGTCAGGGTTTCGATGAGAAGCGTTCGGTGGTGGATGAGTCGCAGACGACTGCGGACCGGTTGGTGTTCGATAATCCGGATGGGACGACGACGGTGCAGGCGTCGACGGGTCCGGTGCGGTTCAAGGGCGGGGATGGCGGGTGGCAGGAGTACGACTTGCGGTTGCAGTCGGGGGCTGCGGCTCGGGCGGATGTGGATGGGGTGGCGGCGGTCCGGTCGGATCGGTTGGCGGTGACCGATTCGGGATCGGGTGGCGACGGGGTCGGATCTGCCGGTGGTGTTGGGTGCGGACGTAGCGGGTGGTTTGGCCCGGTTGGAGACGTCGGCGGGGGTGGTGAGTGTCGGTGTGCCGGATGTCGCGGAGGGTGTGAAGGGTGCACCGTCGAGCCCGGATGTGGCGACGTTGGAGTATGCGACGAACCGGTCGGGGGTGCGGGTGCTGATGCGGTTGGCGTCGGCGGGGGTGCAGCAACTGGTGGTGCTCGATTCGGCGGAGGGTCCGTCGGCGTATGTGGTGCCCTTGACCGTGCCGGAGGTGTGACGGTGCGTGATGGTGAGTCGGGCGTGCTGGAGTTGGTCGACCCGTAGGGCACGGTGGTGAGCGTGTTCAAGGGTGGGATGGCGTTCGATTCGGCGGAGAAGCGGCCGGGTTCGACGCCGGTGGCCGTGAAGTTGGTGGGTCAGTTGGGTTCGGTGGTGCAGGTCGGAGTGTCGATCGACGCCAACTGGTTCGCGAATCCGGATCCGGTGTTTCCGGTGACGATCGATCCGTGGACGGTGTTCGCGACGGGCGGCTCGGACACGTACCTCAATACGTCGGCGCCGAACACACCCCAGGATGGGCAGGGGATCCTGGCCGCAGGCGTGTTCGGTTCCGAGACGGACCGGACGTTCTTGATGTTCACGACGTTGCCGGCGTGGGATCCGTCGTTGTTCGTGTCGAAGGCGGAGATCAAGGCGTTCAACAGTTCCGGGATGGCGAACGCGGCGAAGACGATGCGGGTGTATCCGGTCTCTCAGTTCGTGTATCCGAATCTGGTGACGTGGAACAACCCACCGACGGTTGATCCGTATGTGCCGTCGACGACGGGGGTGGTGCCGGCGGGGACCGGGACGGGCAATGGCGGGTGGACGACGCTGGATGCGACTCCGTTGGTGCGGCAACGGTTGACGACGGGAAACCCGGCGTGGGGAGTGTCGTTCCTGGTCGCGGCCGACAACGAGGGCGACACGTTGTCGGGGAAGAACTTCCATTCGCGGGAGTACACGCTCCAGTATGGGACGGGTTCGGCTCCGGCGTTGCAGATCACGTACAAGACGATGCCGACCGCGCCGACGTTGGTAGCGCCGGTGGATCAGGCGTCGGTGGCGACGACGACGCCAACGTTGACTGCGAACTTGTCGAACTCGGATACGGGTCCGATGAAGTATTGGTTCGAGTTGGCGACGGGCGCGGATGGGTATTCGGGGACGGTGATCTACGCGTCGGGCTGGCAGCAGTTGACGCCGGTGGCGGGGAAGGTGTCGTGGACGATCCCGGCCGGCTACCTGGAGAATGGTGGCGCCTACTACTGGACGGTCCGATCGTTCGATGGTGAGGCGTGGAGCAACTTTGTTCCGGCGTGGAAGGTGAAGATCGATCTGCGGTTAGGAGCCTCGGGACCGTCGCCGTTTGATCAGATCGGTCCGGTGGGGGTGAACCTCGCGAACGGGAACGTGAACTTCACGAGCGGAACCCAGTCGATGCCGGCCGTGGGGGGCAGTGTCGGGTTGAGGTATTCGTATAACTCGCAGGCACCGGCCACGAACGGGTTGACCGGCACATATTTCAACTCGGGGAACTGGACCGGCACCCCGGCCGCGCAACGGCGCGAGACGACGTTGTGGAACGACTGGGGGACGGCCCCACCGGTGGTGGGCGTGAATGGTGGGACGTTCTCGTCGCGGTATACGGGAACCTTGACCGTCCCCGCGACCAATGTGTATCCGGGTGGGACGGGCACGGCGTGGAAGTTCGCAGTGTCGTCGCATGCGGGAGTGCTCGTCAAGATCAACGGCGTCTCGGTGTATGACAGTGTGTTCAACTCGGCGTGGTGGAACTTCGGATCGTTTCAATACGGTTCGTCGTTCACGCAGGCCGCGAACGCGACGAGCACCATCCAGATCGATTTCTTCGGAAATTCCGGCGGCGCCGCATTCGATATTCGTCTGGTGCCGATGAACCTGAGTTTTGACAGCAACGTGCATAAGTCTGTGGGGGGCGATTGGTTGCAGACCTCGCCGGCGGCGTTGCCGAAGGGCTGGGATGTCTCCGCGGATGATGGGAGCGTCCCGTATACGCGGGTCGTCCAGTCGGGGAACTCGGTGTCGATGGTCACGAGTGATGGTCAGGTCGACCGGTATACGTGGAACGGCACCGGCTACGTGCCCGACAGTGGCTTGACCGGGCATTTGGCGTTCAACTGGACGCCGGGAGTGTTGGGGTGGGACTACACCGATGGTGGCTTCGCCGAACATTTCGACATTGCGGGGAATCTGGCGTGGGCGTTCACCACGACCGACGACCGGAAACCCGCGGCGTTGGTCTATGTGTATTCGAGTATCGGTACCGGGCTACCTCAGCGTTTGACACAGGTGAAAGACCCGGTGTCGAACCGGTCCGCGGTCCTCAAATATGCGGGTGGGGGTTGCCCGACACCTCCGAGTGGGTACACGGCCGCGCCGAGCACGATGTTGTGTCAGGTCGATTTCACAGCGTGGGGTACCGACACGGGGAGAACCGATTTCTTCTATCTGAACGGGCAACTCGCGCGAGTTGACGGGGTGGGGTCCGGCGCTAATCGGGAGACAACGAAATTCGGGTACGACTCGTCGGGTCGGATCACCTCGATCCAGTCGCCTCTCGCGACCGACGAGCAGACAGCGGGGGTGATCGGAGCCGGGGTGACCCAGGATCAGATCACAACGAAACTCGCCTACGACTCCTCGAATCGGGTCTCGTCGATCACCCTGCCGGAACCGGCACCGACGACCACGTTGAATCCGATCTCGCGACCGACCCACACCTACACCTACCCGCCGATCACGGCTTCCAACACGGCGACGGTGAGTGGTCTGTTTCCGGGTCCGGTGACGAAAGTGATCCGGTCAGTCACGTGGGATCCCGCGAACTTGCACCAGTTGACCGATACCGACGCGACCGGCCACACCACGACCCAGACGTGGGACCTTTCGGCGGATGCGGTCGCGTCGGTGACCGACGCGGCAGGGTTGATGACGACGACGATCCGCGATCAGCAACGCCGGCCGACGCATGTGTACGGTCCGGCACCGGTCTCGTGGTTCACCGGATTTCTCACCCCGGCCACCGGTCATGGTGATGGCGAAGCGAACCCGATGCCCCATGCCCAAACTGCCTACGACGTTGGAATCAGCGGGTTGGCCGCGACCTGGTACAACACGAACGACCTCACCGGGAACCCGGTCACCCACAGCCTCTGGAACGGTAGTGGTGGGTACGCCTCCCAGAACTGGGGGACCACACCCGGGATCCCGGCACCGGGTATCAACCCCAACGATTTCTCGGGGGTGATGACCGGTGAAGTGCTGATCCCGTACTCGGGAGCGAACGGGACCGAGCGGGCCCAGTTCCAACTGATCGCGGATGACGGTGCGCAACTGTTCGTCGATGATCAACGAGTGATCGACAAGTGGGCCGTGTTCGACCCGGCGGGCGGATCGGGCCCGCTGCCGTTCGACACCGTGGCGGGGTCGTGGCATCGCATTCGGATCCTGTTCCGGGAGAAGACCCTTGGTGCGTCGTTCACGCTACGGATGCGTCAAGGCAGCACGCCGGCGTTCGCGGATATCCCGATCACGAGTCTCACGCCCCGTTACGACTTGGTGACCAGCACCTCGGACCCGGACGGCCACCGGGTCGATCACAGCTACTCGGGTGGCGGTGTCGAGCCGCAGAACGGGTTGGAGTACGAGACCATCCAGGACCCGCTCGGGTTGAACCTCAAGACGAAGAACACCTACGAGCCGGCGTCGACGACCACCTACTTCCGGCCGCTGACCCACCAGCTGCCCAAGGGCGCCTCCTCGACCACGACCGACACCTACTACGGCGCGACCGAAACCCGGGCGATGCAGGCGATCAGTGGCTGTCCGACCGGGACGTACCCCCAGGCCGGATTTCAGAAGCTGCACACGGACGCGGCTCCTGGGGCAGGTCCGGCGGCGACGACCGAAACGATTTACAACGCGCAAGGCCAAGCGGCGTTCACCCGGCAGACGGGTGATAGTTCGTGGGCGTGTACGAACTACGACTCGCGGTTGCGGCCAGTGTCGTCGCGGGACACGAGCGGGAAGGTGACGACCAACAGTTACGCGGTGCCGGGGACGGTGACCACGACCTACACCGATTCGGGTGGAACGTCTCGGTCGACGATCGCGAAGGTCGATCTCCTGGGTCGGGGTGTCTCCTACACCGATGAGCAAGGCACCGTGTCGACCACGGACTACGACGTCGCGGGCCGGGTGATCGATACGTGGCGGAAGTTGCCGGGGGCGTCGACCTTCTCCCACATGACGTCGGCGACGTATGACGACGACGGTCGGGTGTTGACCACGACCGAGTACGTGTCGCTCGGGGCGGGCCGGACGTTCACGACGACGTATGACGCGGCGGGTCGGGCGGTGACGTTTGATCGGCCGACGGATGTCTTCCCGTTGCGGACGACGACCGCGTACGACGCGAACACGGGCCGGGTCAGTTCGTTGACCACGAACATGTGGACGACGCAGCATTGGGTCGATGCCTACGGGTACAGCCTGGGCGGGAACATCACCCTCGATTGGTCCACGGCGTCGTTGACGACCTACGCGTATGACAATGCGGGCCGGCTGACCACGGCGGCCGTGTCGGGTGGTCCGACCCGGAACTATGCGTTCGATGCGAACACGAACCGGTGTGCGAAAGCCGCGACGTGTGCGGCGCCGACCTACACCTACGACAACGCCGACCGGCTCACCGCGTCACCGGTCGGGTCGGGGTATGTGTATGACCAGCACGGGAACCTCACCTCCTACACGAAGGCCGGTGGCGGGACCGTCACCATGCAGTACGACGCGAACGATCACGCCACTCGCATCGATGACGGCACCACCCACGTCGATGAGACCCTCTCACCGTCGGGTCGAGTCCTGCGCCGCGTGGTGACGAGCCCATCGGGCGGGACCGTCACCGAAGACACCACGTTCGGCTACGCGGGTGGTAGCGATTCACCCGCCTGGGCGAAACCGACAGCTGGGGGGACCGTTACCACCTACCTGGGTGGTGACATCATCACCGGGACGACTCCGAGTTATCAGATCGCGAATGCGCATGGTGACATTGTGGCGACCATGACCCAGTCCGGGACGATCACCATCAACCCGCCCGTCGACGAATACGGCGTCACGACCGGCACCATCCCCGGATCACGACTTGGGTGGCTCGGATCCCAACAGCGGTTCACGACCGCACCGAGCCTCGGGATCATCCGCATGGGAGTCCGCCTCTACGACCCCAACCTCGGCCGCTTCCTCGAAGCCGACCCCGTCCTCGGCGGCAGCTGCAACGACTACGACTACGTATGTGCAGACCCCATCAACGCAAGCGACCTTGACGGGACCCGCCGAAGAAGATCCCTCGGCGTCGGTCCCAACACGCTGGCCTGGTGCGCGAAATACGGCATCCGCGCCTGTTCGATGGCCACCAGTTTTACGCTCAAAGCGAAGGATAGGGCGAAGAGCCTCGCACCAACGCTTGGAAGGCGGCGGAATGCATTCCAACACATCTATTGGATGGCTCTCGTGACTAAGCAACTTGGACGACCCGCTGCCAGGTCGCTTGGCCTAGCTCACGAACTCGACACGCCCGACAGTCTTGACCATCTCAAGGATATTCGTAACAACTACCTCGGGCGCGTGGTTGGATCGCGACCTGGAATTGGCAGCGACCAGGACCTTGAGACTGCGGCCCGGTATATGGCATTTACTAGTCGAGCTTGCAATGACGAAAGGGGTTGCGGCGGAAATGCCGCAGCCACGTACTATGTGGCTAGAATGTCTGGGCCATTCTAATGTTGGGTCACCGGAGTCTGCTTCGCCGATTCATAGCTCGGTCGGCTCTTTTGCACAATCCAAGTCCATTTCAGTGTCGGCGCCTTGTGATGACTGCGCTTGCCGCCGTAATGGTGGTGGGCTGCGAATCCGGTGGCTCCATTGGCAACCGGCCTCCTCATCGTGTCTTTGGGCTGGCGTTACCCGGGAACCTCAAAGTCTACGCGCCACGTTCAGTCGAGCGTTACCTGGGAGCAGAGGATGGCACGAACGAGGGCGAATATCTCGAGGCGCCACTCGACGAGTATCAAGATGTCGAGGACTGGTTGCTCGCTAGGTATCCAGATGGCAAGAAGCTTGGCGCGCTCTTTGCATGCGATAAAACCGATCCCCCTTCGTTTCCGGGCGCCAAATTCGTCCGCGTGTGGGTGAACCATGAGACTCGAGAGATCACCGCACTCATGGTCAAGAAGGACGACTCCTTAGATATCACAGATGCCTGGGTTCTTCGCTACGTGCCCAAGCCTGGCGCCAGTGGCGATGGAGTCGACCTCCCGATATGTGCTGCTGAACCCGCAGTGTGACAAGGCGGATCCTCCGGCCGCGCGATCTCGATCGTGGCGGGTCGTGTGGTCGATTCGCGGCGATCAATTCCGGACGGTTTCCTTCTTGAAGTTGGCCTGGGAAGAATTCGAGCATCTCTATTCCTTGCTTCCCGTCCAGCTCAGTGACAACTTCACGGGCCCTACGCGACTGACCTGGGACAGGCCGGGTGGTGAGGGTCCACCAATAGAAGGAGGGCCTCCAACAATCTCGTGACTTCTGACGGTCCGAGATCGAGGAGGCCCCTGGTGGCTGACGGTAGTAGCGCACTCTGGTTCGGCGCGCCCAACTTCAGAGTGCTGAGCATGGTCGACGATGGCCATGAGCTCACGGTCGAGGTCGAATCGACTCTGACCGTGGTCGGTTGCACGGCGTGTGGCACGCGCGCGAAGGCGAAGGACCGCCGGTGGGTGGGCTTGTGCGACGCGCCGTCGGGTGACCGGGCGATCGTGTTGCGGGTTCGGCGGCGGATCTGGTCGTGTCCCGATGCGGACTGTCCGGCGAAGACCTGGACCGAGAGGTGTCCGCTGGCTGAGCCGCGACGAGTGCTCACGACTCGCGCCGCCGAGTGGGCCACGGACCGCATCGCGGCGATCGAAGGCACGGTCGCGTCGATCGCTCGCGGCTTCGGTGTGTCCTGGCCGACGGTCTGGACAGCGACCGAACGTTGCGCCGCCGAACGCCTCACCGGCGACGACGCCGTAACGGACACGACCCAGGTCGGCTTCGACGAGACCGTGATGCAACCCGCCGCCCGGTTGCGCCGCCGCCGGTTCGTGAGCGTTGTCGTCGACGTGATCCACCATCGGATCCTGGACGTGTTCGAGGGCCGCGACCGGGCTGACCTGGACCGATGGCTCGCCAGCCAGCCGGCCGAGTGGCGGGCCGGGATCGAAGTTGTGTCGATCGACCCGCACGAGGGCTACCGGTCCGCGATCCGCAACAGTCTCTGGCTCACCGACGTCACGGTCGTGGTCGACCCGTTCCATGTGGTGCGGCTCGCGAACCAGGCGATCACCCTGTGTCGTCAACGCGTCCAGCAGGAACAGCTCGGCCACCGCGGGTGGGCATCGGACCCGCTCTACGCGATCCGCAAGCTGCTGCTCCTCGGCGCGGAACGTCTCGACGACGAAGCCCGGGAACGGATCCACGACGCGCTGCACGAAGGCGATCCCGACGATGAACTCGCCGACGCGTGGACCGCGAAAGAGAAGGTGCGCGACGTCTACCTCACCGACGATCCCGTGCTCGCCGAAGCCGCGCTCGACGACGCGTACGCGTGGTGCACCGCGCCCGAGTCCGGACCCGAACTCCGCCGGCTCGCGAAGACCCGTCGCCGGTGCGCGGGTTGCATCACCGTCTCGTCGAGACCCACCATCGGCGTCTCACCGACCCGGTCCGCATCGTCGACGCGTTCGGTGGCGGCCCGCTCGACCGCCGACCAGACGGTCGGCCACGACACGCCGAACCCTCGGGCGATCGACGCGATCGTCCCCTCGACGGCGCAGATCCGGTCCGTGGCCCAGGCCACCGCACGATGGGTGAGCACCCGACGCGGCCCGGCGAGCTCACACGCCTCGGCCCAGGTCTTCGTCGGGCAATCAGAGTCGGGACACGACCAGGTCCGCCGCCGAACCCGCAACACGATCGCCCGGTCACCCGACGGTGCGTCGCGCAGCCCAACCCACCGCCGGTCCTTCGCCTTCGCACGTGTCCCACACACCACGCAGCCCGTCACCGTCACGGTCGACTCGACCGAGATCGTCAACTCGTGGCCGTCGTCGACGACATCGAGCACTCTCAAGTTGAGCGCGCCGAACCAGAGTGCGCTACTACCGTCAGCCACCAGGGGCCTCCTCGATCTCGGACCGTCAGAAGTCACGAGATTGTTGGAGGCCCTCCTTCTATCGGTGGACCCTCACCACCCGGCCCGTCCCAGGTTCAGCGCGTAGGGCCCGTTTATCCGCCGATGACGATGTCCAGCGCGGCGGCGCCGGCTCGGAGGCTGGTCTCGACTTCGACGGGTGAAGCCCCGGTCGCGAACAGGAAGCCGAGGTAGCGGTCACCCTCGGGCAGTGGCACGACGGTCGCGCCGATCGGGATGGTGATGTCGAGGTCGACGACGCCGGGCACGGCGAGGGCCCGATCCCGATGTTCGACCGCCCGCAGTGTCCCCGCCCGGCGAATCGGCAGCATCATCACGCCCGACGCGGTGGTCGCGCGCCGGAGGTCGCCGAACTCCATCCCCAAGGCATGCCGCAACACCACCTCCTCCAACGAGATACCCGCGCCGAACCGCAGCGTGCGGGCACACAGCCCACCGATGGTGCGGGCCGCGACCTCGATGAGCGTGCACCGGTCACCGTCGACGCGGACCTCGGCGTGGACCGGTCCTTCGGTGAGTCCGATCCCGGCCGCGGCGCGGGCGACCAACTCGATCACGGCCCGTTGGGTCTCGGCCGCGAGCCGTGAGGGCGTGACGTAGATCGTCTCCTCGAAGTAGGGGCCCACGAGCGGATCGGGCTTGTCGAAGATGGCCAGGACGGTGAGTTCCCCGCCGCGCAGGATCGCTTCGACCGCCACCTCCACGCCCGGGACGTACTCCTCGACGATCAGCTCACCGGGCCAGAACGCCCGGATGCGGGTGACCGCGGCGTCGAACTCGGCAGGGGAGTCGCAGCGGATCACCCCTTGGCTGCCGGCCAGGCCGGTGGGCTTCACCACGCACGGGTACCCGACTGCATCGGGGGTCGAACCGAACCGGGGTTGGGGTACTTCCGCGGCCGCCAGCCGGGCGCGCAGGGCTCGGCCTTGTCCCGGGTCGCGGCGACTGCATCGGGTGGATTGTGGGGGAATCCCATCCGTTCGCCGGCCGTGGCGGCCACGATTACTCCCTGATCGTCGACCGCGACCACCGCGTCAACGGCGTGGTCCCGATCGAGCGATTCGATCAGCGTGGCCGCGGCCGTGGGGTCGTCGAGGGGGACTGCGATGGCTCGGCCGGGTGCCGGATAGGGCGGTGCGACCTCGGATCCGACGATGAGGTCAACGCCGAGGTCCTTGGCGGCACGGACGAAGTCGGGCGCCCGATATGTGGAAGTGGGCAGAAGGAGAAGGACCCGCGGCATGGGTCGTATCATGGTGCACATGACCGACATCGTTCCCCCACTCCTCGCGCTCACCGACGCGGCCCGTGACCGCGTGCTGGAGGTTCGGGGCGGCGAACCCGAGCCCGAGACCCTTGCGCTCTGGGTCGAGGTCACCGGTGCGACCGGTACCGCCTTCACCTACGACATGTATTTCCGCAAGATCTCCGAAGCGGCCGACGGCGATGCGGTGCAGCACGGCGACGACCTCACGATCGTCGTGCCCGCCGAACACATCGACAACATCCGTGGCGCCACGCTCGACCTCTCGGGCGGCGGCATGGTGTTGCAGAACCCGAACGCGCCAACGCCTCCGGGCATGGGCCCAATGCCGGATCTCGACCTCGACGATCCGATCGTCGCCAAGGTCGTCGAGATTCTCGCGGTCCAGATCAACCCGCAGATCGCGTCACACGGCGGCTTCGCCGAGCTCGTGGCGATCGAGAACTCGATCGCCTACATGCGGATGGGTGGTGGCTGCCAGGGCTGTGGGATGGCCGCGACCACGATGTCGCAAGGCATCGAAGTCGCAATCCTGGATGGCGTCACCGAGATCACCGAGGTCGTCGACGTCACCGACCACGCCGGCGGTACCAACCCCTACTACGAGTCCGCCAAGAAGTAGTGCGAACTTGCGTCAAAAACCCATCCGTTCGGTGGGGTTATTGACGCAAGTTCGCCGCTCGCAGTGAGTCAGGCGAAGCGGAGAGCGTCTTCGCCGGCGTAGCGGGCCACGGCCGCATCGGCGACCGCATTGGTCTCGATCGCGTCGATCACCTCGGCGACCTTCGCCGCGGGGATCGCGCAGGTCATCTCCGTGGCCGGCATCCCGGTACGGACCCGGGAGAGCGCGCACCCCACCGACGCCGCGATTTCGCCCTGCTCTTTCGCGATGGCGACGATGTGACATTGCGGCTTGCCTTCGATGCGCAGGCCCGGCACCGCGTCGGAGAGCACCATCATCTGCTTGCCGTTGACCCGCAGCAGTACGACGCTCGGCTCGACGGGAGTCTCGGCCAGCGGCCCGTAGGTCACTGCGCCCGGGCGTTCACTCACCACCGGAATCTGGGGGACGACGTCCATCGTGACCCAGCCGGTCTCGAGCAGCGCGGCGACATCACTGTTGCCGGCGACCTCCTCGAGCGTGGAGAAGCCGTGGGTGAGGCTGCCGACGGAGCAGTTGCCGTGATCGGCCTTGACTGTGGAGAACGTGCGGTCCGCACCCTGGATCCAGAACACGCACCCGGCCGGGACGCGACCGGTGCGGCCGTCGGGCATCGGGTCGGGCATCGGCGCGTCGAACGCGGCGACACCCTCGGGCGCGGCGTCCGAGAACGTGATCGCGATGGGAGGCGCACTCAGCGCGAGGGCACCTTGGAGACGGGCAGCCAGGTCGGACCAGTTCGAACTCATCCAAATCTCTCGATCTCGGCGGGCAGGTCGAGAGGTTGTATCACGGCGTGCTGCTCGTACTCGCCCCACGCTGCGCGCGGGACCTCGTACATGATCTCGAACTCGTTGCCGTCGGGGTCGTGGGCGTACACCGACTTCGACACTCCGTGGTCGCTTTCGCCCGTGTACGCACCCACGCGCTGGAGTTCGAGGCGGGCGTTGGCGATGTCCTGGATCGTCGGGACCTGCCACGCCAGGTGGTAGAGGCCGACGCGTCCCCGCTCGGGCCGGGGCGCATCGGGCCCGACCGAGAACAGCCCGAGGTCGTGGTGATTGCTCGTGCCCGATGCCGCGGAGGAACACCGCGCCGCGCATCGCTTCGACGATCTCGAAGCCGAGCACCTCGCAGTAGAACGCGGCCGACGCGTCGGCGTCGCGCACATAGAGGACGGCATGGTTCAAACGCTGGACTGGGATCATGGAGTACGTAACCCTCGCATTCGGTCGATGATTCCGGGGAGTTCGGCGACGAGTCGGTCGATGTCGTCGGCGGTGGTGTTCCAGCCGGTGCTCACCCGCAACGCATGGTCGGCGTTCGCGCCCATCGCTTCGAGGACCGGCGACGGCTCCAGCGACTCGGACGAACACGCCGAACCCGAGTGAATCGCGATGCCACGCTGGTCGAGCGCGAGCAGGATCGGTTCGGCCTCCACACCGTCGACGCCGAAGCAGGTGAGGTTGGGGAGGCCATCGTGCTCGGGGCCGTGGAAGGTCAGGCCGGTCAGGGGCGTGAGGCCTTCGCGCAACCGGTCGTGCAGCCTGCGGGCGTGTTCGATCTCGGTGGTGAGTGATCCGGCGAGCTCGTCGGCGGCCGCGCCGAACCCGACGATGGCGGGGATGTTCTCGATACCGGCGCGGCGGGCGCGTTCTTGCGCGCCGCCGACCACGAAGGGCGGGAGCCGCAGGCCGCGGCGGATCAGCAGCGCGCCCGTGCCCTTCGGGCCGCCCCACGGGTGGGCGGTGACGCTGAGGAGGTCGGCACCGAGGGTGGCGAAGTCGACCGGGTGGTAGCCGATCGCGGCACACGCATCGACGTGGACGAGCACGCCGCGCTCGCGTGCGCCCGCGCAGATCTCGGCGACGGGTTGGAGCGTGCCGACTTCGTGGTTGGCGAGTTGGACCGAGACCAAGGCGGTCTCCGAGGTGACTGCTTCGAGCACGGTTGCGGCGTCCACCTTCCCGGTCGAGTCGACGCCGACCACCGTGGTCTCCACCGATTCCCGATGGCACGCGTCGAGCACACTCGAATGTTCGACCGCCGTGGTGACGAGGCGGGTGGCATCCGGTGCGCGGCGGACCGCGCCGTAGACGGCGGCATTGCGGGCCTCGGTGCCACCCGACGTGAACACCACCTCACGCGGCCGTGCGCCCAGGAGCGCGGCGACCTGCTCGCGGGCGTTCTCGATGGCGACGCGGGTCATGCGACCGTCGGAATGGACGCGACCCGGATCGGCGTGGTGGTCCCGCAGGAAGGGGAGCATTGCGTCGAGCGCGACAGGGCGCAGGGGCGACGCCGACGCGTGATCGAGATACACGCGCGCGCCAATGGCGTCGCCGGTGTTCACGCGCGCTCAGCCGGGTCAGACGTGCGCGACACAGTGATCGTCGCCACCGGGTCGGGTGAGTTCGAAGTGGGGTTGGGTGTCGCCGTAGAGGCCCGACATCAACCCGCGGATCATGCCGCGGTCGACCGCACACACCACGTGGGGGAATCGGGTCGCGGCTTCGCCGAACGGGCAGTGCTCGTTCACGATGGTGAGTGAGGTGCCCTTCGACTCCGTATGCGCGGCGAACCCGTGCGCGGTCAGGGCGTCGGCGACGGTGGCCAGCGCGGCCTTCACCGTGCGGTGGCCTTCGGTGGGTGCGATGCGCGACGCGAGGTTGCGGCCGTAATCGAAGCCGACTTCCTCGGCGAGGAGTTCGGCCTGATCGGCCGGCAGCATCTCCAGGGCGCGGGCGAGCAGAGTGCCGAGTAGGTCGTCGCGCCGGGGTGGGAAGTTGAGCGCATGGTCGAGTTCGGACACGCGGTAGTGCTTCGACGGGCGTCCGGCGGCGCGGGCCTCACCGTCGGTGCGGCCGACGGCGACCACGAGATAGCCGCCCGCGGTCAACTTCTCGAGATGATGACGAGCGACGTTGGGGTGCAGATCGAACTGCTCGGCGACCTCGCCCGCGGTGATGCCGGTCTCGGAGTCGCGGATCAGGAGGTAGATGTCGCGTCGGGTGGGATCGCCGAAGGCATTGGTGACGGCGGTGACGGCCGCACTGAACTCATCGGCGTCGAGCAGGGGTGAGCCGGACATGATCGGTATTCTACCTATGTCCGTAGTGGAAATGCCCCGCCGACCCGTCATATCCAAGACTGGTCGGCATCAGCGTCGAGTGAGCTGGAGTCGCAGTGCCCGGAGAGAACCCGTTTTCCCACGCCAAGACCCGCGTGATCGCCGTTGCCTCGGGCAAGGGCGGAGTGGGGAAGTCGTCGGTGACGACCAACCTCGCGGTGGCGTTGGCCCGCAAAGGCAAGGACGTCGCCGCGATCGATGCCGACGTCTGGGGCTTCTCCATGCCGAGGATGCTCGGGGTCGAGGGCGGGCCCGAACTCACCGAGGACAACCAGATGATCCCGCCGTCGGCCTACGGCGTGCGGTTGCTCTCGATGGGGTTCTTCGTGCCCGAGGACCAAGCCGTGATCTGGCGGGGCCCGATGCTGCACAAGGCGCTCGAACAATTCCTGACCGACGTGGCCTGGGGTGAGCCCGATTACCTCGTGATCGACATGCCCCCGGGCACCGGTGACGTGTCGCTGTCGATGAGTCAGTTCCTGCCCCGGGCCGAGGTCGTGATCGTGACCACGCCGCAACCGGCCGCGCAGGCCGTCGCCCAACGGGCCGCGGCGATGGCCGAGAAGGTGGAACTCGACGTGATCGGCGTCGTCGAGAACATGAGTTGGTTCCGCGGTGACGACGGCGTCTCGTACGAGATCTTCGGTTCCGGCGGTGGGCAGGAGTTGGCCGATCGGCTCGAGGTCCCATTGCTCGGACAGATCCCGCTCGTCCCCGCGTTGCGGGCCGGCGGCGACGACGGTCACCCGATCGTGGTGGCCGATCCCGACTCGGAAGCCGCGCGATGTTTCGTCTCCATCGCCGACCAGATCGACGCGATCACCCCCACCCGCATCTACCGCTCCGAACTCAAGATCCTGTAGCTCACCCCCTCCTCGAACTTGCGTCAATAACCCCCTCGATCCGCGGGGTTATTGACGCAAGTTCGCGGTCTCGGAGGACGGTTTCGATGGCGCGACAGGCGAGGAAGCCACCGGCGCGCAGGTCGGGCTTGACCACGGTGATGACGAGCCAGCCGGCTGCAGTCAATCGATGCCGACGGGCCGAATCCGCGGCCGTCGCGACCCGACCGGTGTGGAACTCGTCGGAGTCGTACTCGTACCCGACGCGAACATCGGGCCACCCGCCGTCGAGGCGGCCGACGAACCGACCGTGATGGAACACCTTGACCTGGCGGTCGGGGAGGCGGATCCCGTGGCGGCGGAGTGCCGCGAACAACATGGTCTCCATCTCGCTGTCCGAGGTGCCGGTCACGCTCATCCGGACCGCGACGAGTCGGCGAAGCCGGGCCGCACCGCGCCGGCCGCGACCGCCGAGGCGGCCGAGAAACTCTTCGAGCTCGGCGAGGGTGGTGAGTTTGCGCCGCAGCGCGTTCTCGAGCGCGAGCTCGGCGACCGATGGAACGACTGCGGCGAGCCCCATCAGGGTCAGTGGCACCGACGCAGTCGGGATGCCGTCGACGAGGACGACGTCGAGTTCTGCATCCAGTCCCTTCAGTTCGTGGGCCACGATCGACGGGTGTTGGGCGCGACGCCACCGCTCGCAGGTGATCTCGGCCCGGTGTCGCCACCCGCCCGGCAGGCCATGGAGTGCGGCCGCCGATCGGTGGGATGCAAAGGCCCGGAAGCCGCCCATCCAACAGGCGGCGAGAAGGTCGGAACGCCACGTCGGAGGGACGGCCGCACATCGGTACACGCCGTAGCCGAGCCGGATGATCTCGCCGCGGTGTTTCGCAGCCCTGATGACGTTCTCGGTGACACTGAGCATTCGGGCGTGGTGAATCTGGAACAGCCCGTAGTTGGCGGCCGCAAACGTCATGATTCGGTGCATGTCGGGCATTCAACCCGGCGGGTGCGACCATCCCGTCGCCTATCCCGTCGCCCCACCCCGAACTTGCGTCAATAACCCCCTCGATCCGCGGGGTTATTGACGCAAGTTCGCAGGGGGGCCGCTAGCCTTGGGCGTTTCGCGCAGTTCGAGGGGGGCCGGTGCGGAAGTTCGGATGGATGGTGACGGCTGCGGTCGTCGCGATGGTGGTTCCGGTCGCGATGGCTGGAGTGAGCAGCGGTGCGACGGCGGTGCGGCCGACGATCAGCGCGACCGCCGGCGTCCCGCTCGACTGCGTCAACTGGCGCTACGGCGCGGCCGACGAACCCGCGAGCCTGCCCGCCGAGTTCGATCGCAACAACTACAAGCGCACCAGTTTGCGCGACCCTGCCCTCGCCACTTCGCCCCACCATCTTTGCGGCCAGAAGGGTTCGGCGGTCGACCTCGCGTGGGGCGTGCAGCAGGGACGGCCCGACGTGCGCATCGCGGTCCTCGATTCCGGCATCAAATGGCGCGATGCCGGCGCGATGGCCGATCTCGCCAACCGCGCGTACCTGAACCGCGGTGAACTCACCCCGCCGTGTGCGGCACCCAGCGGCGACTGCAACGGCGACGGTCGGTTCTCGATCTCCGACTTCGGCGCCATTGCGGACCGCAACGGCAACGGCCTCGCCGATCCCGAAGACCTGATCCTCGATCCGGCCGTGTCCAACGGCGTCGACGACGACCACAACAGTTACGTCGACGACATCTCCGGGTGGGACTTCCTCTACGGAGACAACAACGCGCTCGACACGGTCAACTACGGCCACGGCACCGGCGAGGCCCAGGATTCCACCGCCGCGCCGAATGGGTCGGGTGACGTCGGCACGTGCCCCAACTGCACCTTCATTCCGGTCCGGGTCGGTGATTCGTTCATTGCCGACAGCGGCCGCTTCGCCGCCGGCGTGTTGTTCGGGCTCGACTCCGACGCCGCCGTGATCCAAGAAGCGCTCGGCGGTTTGAACAACCCGCGCCAGGCCCAGCAAGCAATCGACGCGGCCTACCGGCGGGGCGTACCGGTGATCGCCTCGATGGCCGACGAGGCGAGCAAGCACCCGAACCTCCCCAGCTCACTCGAACACACGCTCACCGTGAACTCCGTACGTGACACCGGCTCGCCCAAGAGCTATCTCGCACTCAACGGCTGCACCAACTTCGGCGGCCGCACGTTCATCTCGATCCCGTCGTCGTCGTGTTCGTCCGAAGCCACCGGCATCATGAGCGGGGTCGCGGGTCTCGTGATCAGCGAGGCGCGTGACCGCGGCCTCCACCTGTCCACCAACGAGATCCTCCAACTCGTGCGCATTGCGGCCGACGACATCGACTTCTCGACCCCGAACGCGGTCGACCCGGCCAACGACTACCTCACCGGCTCGACTGTCCGGTACCCGACGACCGCCGGGTGGGATGGCACCAACGGTTACGGCCGCCTCAACGCCTACGAGT
This sequence comes from uncultured Acidimicrobiia bacterium, assembly GCA_963765075.1. Classification (GTDB taxonomy): domain Bacteria; phylum Actinomycetota; class Acidimicrobiia; order IMCC26256; family JAENVU01; genus JAENVU01. Next base: position 469,880 of record CAVXVA010000003.1, on the reverse strand, counting down.
TGCTCAAGGCCGTCCGCGACGACCGCATCCCTCCCGAAGCCGACCTGACCAGCCCGCAGTGGTTCGACGTCCTGCCGACGACTGGCACGGTGCGCATCAAGGGCCACGTGGGTGCGCCCAAGGCGCAGGCGTACTCGTACCGCGTCGAGTGGGCCGTCGGGATGCAGCCGCCGGCGTACCCGGCCACCGATACCTGGCAGGTCGTGGGTGGAGACGACCGCCGCACCCGCCCGAAGGACGGCACCCTCGCCCGGTTGGATCTCGCGACGGTCGCGGCCGCGCTCAATGGGGCGGAGGGCCCGCCGGCCGACGCGACGACCGGTCGGACCGAAGAAGAGAAGTTCACGGTCCGGATCCGGGTCGTGACCACCGCGATTGGCGGACCGACGGACGGACTGACCGGCGAATCCCAGAAGCAGGTCTTCGTGCACGACGATCCCGATCTGGTCGACGGGATGCCGCGACGGGTTCGGGGCGCGGGCACTTCGAGCCCGGTGTTCTACGACCTCGAACCGGGCGGCGGTCAGGAGTTGATCCTCGCCACCGACGACGGCCGCATCCACGCCTACCGCGGTGATCGGTCGGAACTGCCCGGGTTCCCGGTCCGTACCGACATCGCCCCGTACTGGGTGGTGGGTCGCACGTCGCTCGAAGATGGGATCGTCCCGGCCCGCGGCGCCATCATGGTCGGCGCGCCCGTGATCGCCGACCTCGATAGGGACGGTTCGCCCGACCTCGCGGTCGGCGACCTCGAAGGCCGGGTCTTCGCGTGGGACCGGTGGGGCAACGAGCTGCCCGGGTTCGAGAACGTCGGGACCGAGTTCGGCTTCTCGCTCGACAGTCCGATCGCGCAGGATTCGGTCAACCGCACCCAACGGGGTTTCGCCAACTCGCTCGCGGCGGCCGACCTCGACGGTGACCAGAAGCCCGAACTCGTGGGCGCGGCGCTCGACCGCCATGTCTATGCCTGGCACGGCGACGGCACGCGGGTGGCGGGCTTCCCAGTGCTCGTGGTCGATCCGGCCAAGGTCCAGGCGGTGAACGGCCTCGTCCACAAGGTCAGCTTCACCGCGAATTCGGGAGTGGGCGACGGTGGGAACCTGATCTCGACTCCGGCGCTGGCCGATCTGACCGGCGACGGTCGTGCCGAGATCATCGTCGGGGCACAAGAGGAATACGACGAGCCGTTCAACGCGCCCGAGTTCGGTGGCCTCCCCGGGACGTCGGGTAACTCGCGTGAGTACGTGATCTCACCCGACGGCCGCAATGCCACGAACCCCAATCCGAATCCCGCGCATCCCGATGCCCAGGCCTATCTGCCGGGATGGCCGGTCAAGGTCGGCATGTTCCAGCGCGAGGTGCTCCCATTCATCGGCAACGGCGTCGCCGCCCAAGCGGCCGTGGGTGAACTCATCCCGAGTCACGCGGGCAAGGAGATTGCCTTTGCGTCCGCGGTGGGTCCGATCTACGTCTTCGGTGCCGACGGCCGGTCGGCGCTCGGCCAGGTCGACGGCAAGGACGTTCCGTTGCACTGGTTCGGTGGTCTGTTCGCGAACGACCCGACGGGCACCGGTGCACTACGGAACTCCGAGGATGTCGGCGTCATGCTCGCCGCGTTCGGCGGCCCGGCCGTCGGCAAGCTGGGCGCGCGGGACCATCTCGATGTCGCCGCGCCGGTGTCGGGGTTGTCGCGCCTGCTCGATACCGCGACTCCCGAACTCCAGCTCCCGTCCGACGATCAGCTCGCCGCGTGGGATCCGGTCGACGGCACGATGCGACCGGCGTTCCCTCGGGAGACTCCCGACCTCGCGTTTTTCGTGACGCCGGCGATCGCCGACGTCAACGGCGATCAGCGGCCCGACGTGATCGCCGGCAACGGCGTCTACACCCTCAGCGGGGTCAGTCCCGACGGCACGATCCCGCCCGGATGGCCGAAACTCACCGGCGGGTGGGTTGTCGGCACGCCGGGTCTCGGCGATTGGGACGGTGACGGCAGGGCCGAGTTGGCCGTCGTTCGCCGGGACGGAGTCCTGCTCGTCTGGCACACTCCGACCCCGAGCACCCGGCTCCGGCAGTGGCCCCGCTTCGGGCAGAACGCGGCGAACACCGGATCGCGGTAGGGCCTCGCCTACGATCACGGGCCGCGTCATCGTCGATTCAACCGCTCAGCCCGGAGGCCGTTCAGGCATGGAAATCCGCATTGGTGTCATCCACACGCCGAAGGAGCTCACGCTCGAGACCGAGGCCGACCCCGATTCGGTAATGAGTTCGATCGAAGCGGCCGTCGCCGCGGGATCGTCGTTCCTCTGGCTCGAGGACGGCAAGGGCCGGAAGGTTGGCGTACCGGCCGACAAGGTCGCCTACGTCGAAGTGATCACCGATGAGGCCGGCCGCAAAGTCGGTTTCGGCCGGTAGGTCGGCCCGGCCCTGACGCGATGCAGCCGGATCTGCTCGGGCGCCGACTCCTCATCGTCACGGGGAAGGGTGGGGTCGGCAAGAGCACGATGGCGGCCGCGCTCGCGCTGGTCGCGGCCAATCAAGGTCAGCGCGTCCTCGTCGTCGACGTCGACGCCAAAGGGACGATCGCAGAGCGGTTCGAGACCGCGCCGATCAGCTTCACGCCCCGCGAGGTGATGCCGGGGATCTCGCTGATGGCGATGGACACCGAGGCGAGCCTGGCGGAGTACGTCAAGCTGAACCTCAAGATCCCGATCCTCGGGCGGCTCGGCCCGATGGCGCGGGCGCTCGACTTCGTGGCGACCGCGGCGCCCGGCGTGCGCGAGATCCTGACCATCGGCAAGATTTGTTGGGAAGTGCGCGAGTCAATCGAAGGTCGCGCCGACTGGGATCTCGTCGTCGTCGATGCCGCGGCGACCGGGCACGTCATCGCGCAACTCGGAGCGCCCGACGCGATCGGCGACATGGTCGCCGTCGGCCCGGTGCGGAGCCAGACCGAGTGGATGAGCGACCTGTTGTCGGACCCGGCGGTGACCGCGCTCAACGTGGTCACCACCCCGGAGGAGATGCCGGTCGCGGAGACGATCGACCTCGTGGGTCGAGCGCGGCGGGAGCTCCGAGTTCCGCTCGGCGCGGTGATCGTGAATCGGGTGCTGCCGGAGTTGTTCACTCATGCCGACGACTTGATCTTCGATGCGTTGTCCGAACCGTCGGTGCGCGATCGACTCACGACCGGCGCGGGCCCCGGGGTCGGGTCGGTGCTCGATGCCGCGCGGCTGGCGGTCTCGATGCGGCGGAGCCGGGTCCCACATCTCGAGCGGCTGCGTGAGGACGTCGACCTGCCGTTGATGTTCGTGCCGTATCTCTTCGCCCGGTCCCAAGGCCGACGCGAAACTGCTTTGGTCGCCGACGCCCTGGCTGCGGAGCTCGGGCTGTGAGCGCGCCCAGCCTGGAGGCGCTGCTCGCGACCAAGGAGATCATGGTGTTCTGCGGCTCGGGCGGAGTCGGCAAGACCTCGGTCACGGCGGCCGCGGGCCTCGCGGCGGCGTCGCACCTGGGCGGCAAAGTACTCGTCGTCACGGTCGATCCCGCGAAACGCCTGGCCGATGCGCTCGGGGTCGAGAGCATCGGCAACGTGGAGCGGCGGGTGCCCGAATCGGCGTTCACCAGCGCCGGACTGGAGTCGCGGGGCGAGCTGTGGGCGGCGATGCTCGACACGAAACAGAGCTGGGACGCCATTGTGATGCGTCACGCCCCAGACGAGGAAACCGCGTACCGGATCCTCGACAACCGCCTCTACGACAACCTGACGAGCCGGTTCGTGCAGAGCCACGACTACGTGGCGATGGAACGGCTGTTCGAGATCCATCAATCCGGTCGGTACGACCTGATTCTCGTCGACACCCCACCGACCCGGAACGCGCTCGACTTCCTCGACGCGCCGGCCCGCATGGCCGAGTTCTTCGGCGGGCGCCTGCTGCGCTGGTTGACGGCGCCCTATCGCGTCGGTGGGAAACGCGGCGCGCGCATGATCACGATGGCGAGTCGTCCCTTCTACCAAGTGGCCGATCGCCTCCTCGGGAGTCAGTTCCTCCAGGACATCGCCGAGTTCTTCCTCAACTTCCAGTCGATGTACGACGGCTTCGTCACCCGGTCCCGTGCGGTCGAGGCGCTCCTGCACGACAAGCGGACGAGCTTCGCGGTGGTGACGACCTTGGAAGATGCACCCCTGCGTGAGGGGGAGCGGTTCTGTGACGAGTTGTTGCGCCGGGAGTTCCATCTCGGCGCGTTGGTCCTCAACAAGACTCTGCCCCAGGCACTGTTCTCACCCGAGGCCGCACGCGCGGCCCAGACGCTGCGTCGCGACGCGGCCGCGATCGCTGCCGACCTCGGGCTCCCAGCCGAGTTGGACGACGTCGCCCGGGTGTTGACCACGATCGGCGCGTCGTTCGAGAACTATGCGGTGGTCGCCCGGCGGGAAGCCGAACTTCGCAACGAGCTGTCGCGGCGACCCGATGTCGTGGTCGACGTACCGACCTTCGCCGACGAGATCTCGGACCTCACGAGCTTGGCTCGGATCGCGAACCGTCTGATGCCGCACGAGGCACCTGATCGGCGATGACCGCAGCCGCGCGCCGGCGGGCGCGGGCGATAGAACGGTTCGTGGCCTGGTTCGATACCCAGACGGCCAGCAGGATGACGAGCGTGCCGGACACGAGAAAGGGCGCCCGCAACCCGTAGGCGTCGGCGATCAACCCGCCCGCGATTGCTCCGATGGGCATCGTGCCCCAGCCGAGCGACCGGTACGCGCTGTTGACCCGCCCGAGGATCGCGTCGGGAATCAGTTGCTGGCGCAGCGACACGGTGAGGACGTTCCACACCAGACCGCTGAACCCGCCGAGGGCCAGCGATGCCGCCACGGCGACCGGTTGGGCCCAGACCCCCGGGAGCAGCATCGATGCACCGGCCACCGCGATTGCCAAGGTCATCGTGGTGCCGCTTCCCAACCGTCGAGCGAGACGCGGTGCCGCCGAGGCTCCGAGCACCGCGCCGGCCGCCTCGGCGGTGAGCAGCAACCCGAACTGCACGTTCGTGAGGTGGAGCACGTCCTTCGCGTAGAGCACCAGGATGGTCATGACGGCCGCGCCGAGGAGGTTGATGACTCCGAGTGCGATGGCGAGTGAACGGAGCAGCCGGTGGGCGAAGAGCCAGCGCAACCCTTCGCCGATGTCGGCCCGGACCGTGGTCGCCGGGGACGACGCCCGGTCGGGACGGAACGAGCCGCGCAAGGTGAGTGTGAGCACGGCCGCGGCCGCGAACGAGGCCGCGTCGATGAGGAACGGTGCCGCGATCGCGGCCGTGAAGAGCCACGCGCCGAGCGGCGGCCCGACGAACTGGTTGGCCACGACCTGGGAGCTCTCGAGCCGGCTGTTGGCGGTTTCGAGCTGTTCGTCGGCGACCAGCGACGGGAGGATCGCCTGCGAGGAGGTGTCGAACACGGTCTCGCTGATCCCCAAGGAGAAGGCCACGATCACGAGCAACGGGATCGATGCCAGATCTGCGATCAGCGCGAACCCGAGCAGGCCCATGGCCACGAAGCGGAATGCGTCGACGACGGCCATCGTGCGGCGGCGGTCGGTGCGGTCGGCGATGACGCCGCCGATCAACGAGAACAGCAGCCAGGGGAGGGATCCGGCGGCCGTGATGAGCGCCACGGTCGTCGGCGAACGCGACAGCGACCGGGCGAGCAGGGGGAGGGCGCCGAGGATCACGCCGTCACCGAGATTCGAGATGGTGCCGGCCGTCCAGAGGCGGGCGAAGTTCCCCCCGAGGGAGCGGCGCGCCATCACGGGGAGCATATTGGTTGATTGTCCCGACCGCGCGGGGCGACCGGAATACCCTTCGCACATGGCCGCCTTTCCCGAGCTCGCGATCCTGCGCACCGAGCTCAGCGGCGACGCGCTCGCCCATCTCGAACGATTGGCGGTGTCGTGGCGGTTGTTGTCCGACTTGTCGTTCTCCGACCTGTTGTTGTTGGCGCCGCTGGCCCATGAGGACGGTCATCGCTTCGTCGTCCTGGCCCAGGTGCGGCCGACGACCGGCCAGACGTTGTACGTGCACGACCTGGTCGGGCGGATCGTCGACGAGGTCGAGCGGCCGGCGCTCGCCCGGTCGTGGCGGCACGCCGAAGTGTTCGAAGGCGACGCCAACATCCTCGGGGGCAAGGAGCGGGTCCGACTGGAGAGCATCCCGGTCCGCTACCGCGGCCGCGAAATCGCGGTCCTGGCCCGAGAGGCCCCCACGACGTCGGGTCGCCGGCCCGGTGAACTCGAGCGGTACTACCTCGAGGTCTACGACCGGCTCGTCTCGATGGTCGCCCACGGGAGTTTCCCGTTCGCCCGCGAAGAAGTCGAGATCGAGGGTGCGCCTCGGGTCGGTGACGGCGTGATCGTGCTCGACCCCGACGGTGGCATGCGGTACGCGAGCCCGAACGCGGTGAGTTCACTCCACCGCATCGGCATTCACGCGTACACCTCCGGCGTCCGGCTCGGCGAGATCGGCTTCGACGAGGCGGCGGTCGACACCGCGGTGCGCGGCCGTCTGCCGGTGATCGAAGAGGTGGAACGCGACGAAGCGTCGGTGTTGGTGCGGGTGATCCCCCTGCTCGATGCGTGGAAGCCGGCCGGGGCGCTCGTCCTGCTGCGCGACGTCACCGATCTGCGGCGTCGAGATCGCATGCTCATGTCGAAAGACGCGACGATCCGCGAGATCCACCACCGGGTCAAGAACAACCTGCAGACCATCGCCTCCTTGCTGCGACTGCAAGGGCGCCGGGTCGACTCTCCCGAGGCGCGCACCGCGCTGGCGGAATCGGAGCGGCGGATTCGATCGATCGCGATCGTCCACGAGACGCTGTCGCGTGAGGCGCGCGAGTCGGTCGACTTCGGGCAGATCATCAAGCAGCTCGTGCGGCTGGTGGAGGAGTCGGTTTCGACCGGCGATGGTGGGCTGCGGTTCGAGGTGGTGGGTGACGCGGGCGAGTTGCCGGGGGAGTTGGCCACGCCGCTCGCGGTGGTGTTGAACGAACTCATGCAGAACGCGGTGGATCATGCGTTCCCGCACGGTGACGACGACGAGCCGGTGCACGGGCACGTGCAGGTGCGGCTCGAACGCAAACCCGGTGTCGTCGATGTCGACGTGGTCGACGACGGGATCGGGCTCCCGGAGGGCTTCACGCTCTCATCCGGGCAAGGCCTCGGGATGTCGATCGTGCAGGCGCTGGTCACCGGTGAACTCGGCGGTGAGTTGGACATGAGTCCCGGCGACAACGGGCGGGGCACTCGGTTCCATGTGCGGATCCCGTTCGCGACCGCCGCCGCCACCAAAGTGGTGGAACCCAGTTAGGGATTCAGAATGGTCAGCCGGTCTTCTGATCGGCGAGCCACGTCTTGCGAAGTTTCCGGCGTTCCTCTTCCGTGGTGCCGCCCCAGACGCCGGCCTCCTGGTTGGTCGCCAACGCAAACTCGAGACACTGACCGTGCACCGGGCAGACGTGGCAGATCTCCTTGGCCGCGTCGATCTGGTCGAGCGCGATGCCGGTGGCGCCGATGGGGAAGAACAGTTCTGAGTTCGAGTCCCGACACAGTGAACGGGTGCGCCAGTCTTCGGCGTCCCAGTCATGCGTGCGAATCCAGGTCAGTGCCACTGCGCGCCTTTCGGTCGGTGGCTTGCATGGTGCCCAAGCCGGAGTCTCCGGGCTCACGCCTCGAAGCAGAGATGACGCTACGACCGCGCGAGAACAGGTTGCAAGAGGTCTGACCTGCCCTTTTGCAGACGCCGTGCGAATACGCTGCTCGGATGGCACTTTCCACCCCTCTGATCATCGGTCATCGGGGGGCACCCCGACGAGCCCGTGAGAACACCGTGGAGTCCTTCTCCCTGGCCCGGGAGGAGGGCGCCGACGGCGTCGAACTCGACGTCCATCTCAGCCAGGACGGCGTGGTGATCGTCCATCACGATGCCGAGATCGACGGATTCGGCATCCTGGCCCAGCATGCGTTCGCCACGATCCACGCCGCGTTTCCGTGGCTGCCGACCCTCGAAGCGGTGCTCGACGAGTGTGTCGGCCTCTTGGTGAACGTGGAGATCAAGAACTCACCCAAGGATGCGGATTTCGACCCCACCGAGTCGGCCAGTGAGGCCGTGGTGGAGTTGCTCGGGCACCGGGCCGGGACCGACCACGTGCTGGTCTCGTCGTTTCACCTACCGTCGATCGCGGCGGTGCGCCGGCTGGCGCCGGAAATCCCGACGGGATACCTCGCGGTCATCGACCCGCCGCCGGCCGACGCATTGGCCGCGGCGGTCGCCGGCGGGCACCGGGCGATCCACCCCTTCTTCGGAGTCCTCGCCGATCAGCGCGCGGCGACGGTGGCCGAGGCCGCTCGCGCGGTCGGCGTCGCAGTGAATGCCTGGACGGTGAACGACCCCGAGGAGATGGTGCGACTCGCCGCGGCAGGGATCGATGCGATCATCACCGACGTGCCCGCGATCGCGCGTGCCGCGCTGCGCTGATCCCGCGCGGGCTCGGGCCGTCCGTCAGCCCGTGAGCCCGGCACACTCGCGCCGGGCATCGAACGCCGCGACGTCGGCGGCGGCCGCATCGCCGGTGAGCAGTCGGGGGATCCCACCCTGGATCCGGGCGGGCAGCCATTCGAAGCGATCGATCTCGCGACCGGCGACGGTGACGCGCAGCACGCCCGACACTCCGGAGAGTCCCGACTCGTTGTAGAAGACGAAGTTCCCGAGCCCGTAATCGACGAGCGCGCCGCCGAGGCGGCCGGCGGTCATCACCCGGTGGGCGTGCGCGCCCACGACGATGTCGGCGCCGGCGTCGACGAGGAGGATTGCCAGTTCCTGTTGGCGGGGTGACGGGCAGGTCGAGCCCTCTACGCCCCAATGCAGGTACACCACGATCGTGTCGGTGGTGGGCCGGGCCGCCCGGATGCCGGCGATGAGCCGGTCGACCGCGGTGGTCTTGGTGGACGCGAGCCCGGCCGTGGTGTCGGTGGCCGTCCATGACTCGATGAGCCAATCGTCCAACACATCGGTGGCGCCGAAGACGGCCAGCCGCTGACCCTTCACCTCGACCGACCACGGTCGGTAGGCCTCGGCCGCGTTCGCTCCGATCCCCACCACCGCCAGTGACGTCGCCTGCTTTGCCGCCAACGTCTCGGCCAACCCTTCCGGGCCGAAGTCCCGGCCGTGGTTGTTCGCCATCGTCACCACGTCGACCCCGGCCACCCGCAGGGCCTCGTAGGCATCGGCCGGCGCCCGGAAGTTGTACTGCTTCGGTTCGGGACTGCCGCCGGTGGCGATCGCGGTCTCCAGGTTCACCATCGCGACGTCGGCGTCCGTGAGTGTCGGCGCGATCGGGGCGAACATCCCCGCGGGGTTCGACGCGAGTTGGCTCCGGAGCCCGCCCTCGAAGTGCACGTCGCCGCCGAAGACGATCGTGATGGGGGTCCCACTGCCTCGCCGGGGTCGGGTCGTCGTGGTGGTCGTCGAGACGCGCCGGGTGGTGGTCGAGGTCGATCGGGGCCGGTCGGCGCCGCGGTCGGCGGTGGGGTCGGCGTCGTCCTCACTGGCCACGACGGCGGCGGCGACCGCCATGGATGCGGCCACGAGCACGATGAAGACGATGCGACGCACGGTGGTTGACGGTAGTGCGGCCCCCGGACGTTGCTGAGGTCAGGCCGAAGACTGCGTGGCGCCGACCCAGCTCTGGTGGAGCGAGGCGTAGACGCCACCGAGCGCGACGAGTTCGGCGTGCGCACCGTGCTCGACGATCCGGCCGGCGTCGAAGACCAGCACGAGGTCGGCGGCCTCCGCGGTCGAGAGGCGATGGGCGATGCTGACCGTGGTCGCCGCGGCGGCGACCCGCAGCAGCGCGGTGGTCAATGCCCGTTCGGTTTCCGGGTCGACCGCACTCGTGGCTTCGTCGAGGATGAGCAGACCGGGGTGGGCGATGTGGGCCCGCGCGAGCGCGATCAGCTGGCGCTCGCCGACCGAGAGACCGTCGCCGCGTTCACCCACCTCGGTGTCGAGACCGTGGGGGAGTCGGGCGAGCCAATCATCGAGGCCGAGCTGCACGAAGACGTGCTCGATGTCGCGGTCGGTGGCATCGAGCCGACCGACTCGTACGTTTTCCCGGATGGTGGTGTCGAACAGGAAGCCGTCTTGGGGTACGAGCCGGATCGCGCTCCGACGAGACGGCCCGGACACGGTCCGCAGATCGGTGCCGGCCACGGTGATCGCCCCATTGGTCGGATCGGCGAGGCGGCACAGCAGCGAGGCGAACGTGGTCTTGCCCGAACCGGTCTCGCCGACGATCGCGACATTGGTCCCGGCCGGGATCTCGATCGACACGTCGCGCAGGACCGGACCACCGGTGCGGTACGAGAAGTCGACGTGGTCGGCCGCGATCGCCAATGGCCCGGCCGGAAGCGTCGCGCCGTCGGGCTCGTCGGCCACGTCGATCGGAATGTCGAGCACATCGAGGACTTTGCGCCACCCGGCGATTGCGGTCTGGGTCTGGTCGATGATTTCGCTGATCTCCGCGATCGGGAACAGCAAGAGGTTCATGAGGAACGCGAACGCGACCACGGTGCCCAGATCCAGGCCGAGTTCCACGCCCGAGAACGCCGAGACCGCCACGACGGCCGCGAGGGCGAGCGAGCCGAACATATCGCCAACGGGGAACATCAGCGCGAAGTAGCGGCCGGCCTCGCGGTGGGCGAGGTAGAGGTCGTGGATCCGGTCGTGGAGCCGGTCGCGAGCCCGCGACTCGAGCCCGTACGCTCGGACCGCGGCGGCGCCGGTGATGGTCTCGGAGAACTCGCCGAGCATGTCGCCGGTGCGGACCCGGACCTTGTCGTACGCGACGAGTTGGCGGCGCTGGAGGAAGCGAAGGATCGGGATGACCGGAATGAACGCGACGATCGTGATCAACGTGAGCTGCCACGAGTAGATCGACATGACGACGAGCGTGCCGGTGACGAGCGCGGTGTTGACGACCCAGCTGATCGCGCCCCAGTTGACGAACCGGGCGAGGGTCTCGATGTCACTCGTCACGCGCGCGACGAGGATGCCGCGCTTGGTCTCGTTCTGTTCGGCGACGCTCAGTCGGTGAATGTGTTCGAACACTCGGACCCGCAGCGAGAACAGCGCACCTTCGGCCGCCCGCACCAGGCGGAGGTAGGTGATGCGAGACAACACCATGAGCACGAGCACTCCGACCGCGCTCAGGGCACAGGCGGTGATCACGAATGTGGCCCGGAATCCATTGTCATCCAGCACCCCGCGATCGAGGACCTGCTGGATCACGACCGGAATCAGGAGCCGGCCGGCGGCGACCACAACCGCGAAGGCCAGTGACACGAGGATCCCCTCGCGGATCTCGGGCATGACGGCGAGGCCCTTGCGAAGGACGGCGAGTCCGCCCGACGGCGTCGTGCTCTCCGCCGCGCCATCGAGGTCGGTGTGGAGGTCGCCGTCGGGTTCGGGGGAGTCTCGATGGGCGTGGCTGCGATCGACCAGCTCGTCGAGCGCGGGGTCGTGCGCGGTCTCGGCAAGTGCGTCGAGTGCCGCGTCGTGGTTGGCGTTCACGGCCCCACCTCGATCGGGTCGTCGAGATCGTCGTCGTCGGGAGCGACGCTGTCGTAGGCCGAGAGCATCGCGACGTACTCGGGGTCGGTGGCGAGGAGCTCGGCGTGGGTGCCGGCGGCCACGATGCGTCCCTGGCTCATCCGCACGATCCGGTCCGAGAGTTCGACGGTGGAACGCCGGTGCGCGACGACCAGCGTGGTCATATGCAGCTCGCCCCGGAGCGCGTTGAGGATCCGCGCTTCCACGCGAGGGTCGATCGCGGAGGTCGCATCGTCGAGCACCAGGAACTGCGGGCGGCGGGCCAGGGCTCGGGCCAGCGCCAGCCGCTGGCGTTGTCCGCCGGAGAGCGTGACGCCGCGCTCGCCGAGCATCGTGTCGCGCCCCTCGGGCAGATGGCTGACGAACCGCTCGGCTTGGGCGACGCGGAGTGAGGATTCCAGCCGGTCGTCGCCGTGGTCGGTGCCGACCAAGACGTTCTCGCGCACGGTGTCGGCAAAGACGAACGACTCCTGGAAGACCAGGGCCAGCAGATCGCGTCGGGCTTCGCGCTGGAGTCGATCCGGCACCAGGCCGTGGACGCGGATGGTTCCTTGGTCGGGCGCATCGAGGCCGACCAGTAGCTCGCACAGCGTGCTCTTCCCGCAGCCGGTCGGTCCGACGAGCGCGACGATTTCACCGGGAGCGATGGTGAGGTCGATGCCGGCCAACACGGGATCGCCGATCGGATAGGAGAAGTGGACGTCGCGGGCCACGACCTCGGCCGGCGTCGAGGGTGGGTCGTCGTGGTCGTGGGGTGGGTCGGCGTGGGGTGCGGCGAGGAGGCGGTCGAGCCGTTCGGTGGAGACGACCGCCCGGGGCATCTCTTCCAGGAGGAATCCGACGACCCGCATCGGAAAGGCCAACAGGGTGAACAAGGCCATCGCCTGGACGACGTCACCGGGCGAGATGACCCCTTCGGAGATCCGCCAACTCCCGACGGCCAGGATCGCGATGATCCCCAGGTTGGGAAGTGCGTCGAGCGCGGGTTCGAAGAACGCGCGCAGGCGTCCGACCTCGATCCGTTCGATGCGGAGCGCATCGGCGGCGACCGAGAGCCGGCGGATCTCATGGCCTTCGAGGCCGAGCGACTTCACCGCGAGGGCCCCGTCGAAACTCTCGTGGGCGATACCGGAGACGTCACCGACGTGGGCCTGCACGGCGGCGGCGGGGCGCTCGACCCGCCGGGTGTAGTAGCGGTTCAGCAGCGCCATCGCGGGGAACAGCACGACTCCGACGAGCGCCAACATCGGATCGACGGCCACGAGCGCGATGACCGAGAAGATGACGAGGACGAGGAGGCCGGTGGAGAAGGGGAGCGGGTTGACCACTTCGGTCGCCGCCAGCACATCGGCGTCGGCGTGAGCCAGGAGCTGACCCGTCGAGACCGACCGGTGGAATTCCAAGGGCACTGCGAGGAAGTGGTCCGCGATCGTGCGACGCAACCAGGCCTGGCCCAGCCAGGTGGTCTTGCCCGCGAAGTAACGCCGGGTGATCGTCCCGATGCCGCGGAGCAGCGCGACGACCATGATCAGCGCGACCCAGGTCCAGGTGGTGGTGCGGCTGACGCCGGTGGAGTTGAAGCTCGGAGTCAGGACCTTGTCGGTGACCCGGCCGAGTACGAGGGTGCCGAGCACCGAGGCGCCGGCGTAGATCACCGCGCCGACGATCGCGATACAGAACGGCAGCGGATTCAGTTTCACGAACCGCCAGAGGACCCGGAGTCCGCGGCGGATGACGTGTTCGGGAACGCCTTCGGACGCCGGGTCGTTCTCGGTGTCCGTCGCGGGGTCGGTCGCGGGGTCGGTCGAGGGTGAGGTGCTGGTCATGGGGTCACGAGGGTGAGCGCGTCGGGGACGTAGCCAATGTCGAGGCGACGGACATCGCCGAGGTAGTCGCCGTCGACTTGGTAGGGAAATGGTTCGTCGCTGGTGATGGTCGCCGTCGTCACTCCGTCGCGCTGGACGATGTCACGGTGGCGGTGCAGGAGGCGAGGTGAGATCAACGCGCGGCCCGCGATGCTGAGGATCGACGGCGCGTGCCGCGCCTTCACAACGGTGAAGCTCAGGGCGGTGTCCAGGCCCGCGGCGGGGGCGATGACGAACGGGGTGTGGCCGAGGTAGGTGTACGGGCTCGTCTTCGAGATGATGAGCATCGTTCCGCCGTCGATCGTTTCGCCGTCGTCGAGCGTGATCGAGAATCGGCCGCGTGAGTGGTCGTAGGTGCGCAACCAGGTGTCGAAGGCGGCCACGACGAACAGGGGGTGTGCGGCGTACCGCTTGAAGGCCGCGCGTCGCTCCACGGCTTCCACTACCGCGGCGTCGAACCCCACACCGCAGTGGAAGAGGAAGTGGCGGTCGCCGATGCGGCCGAGCCCGATGCGTTGGAACGAACGCCGCTCCAACGAGTCGAGGAGGACCGAGGTCGCCTCGACCGGGTCGTCGGCGAGCCCCAGCGTTCGGGCGTAGACGTTGGTCGAGCCGCCGGGCAAGGGCGCGAGCGCCGTGTCGGTCCCGATCAGGCCGTCGGCCGCTTCATTGAGGGTGCCGTCGCCGGCGAGCACCGCCACGACCTCGAAACCCTCGGTCGCTGCCCCCCGCGCCAGCCGGGCCGCATGGCCGCGCCGGGAGGTTTCGGCCACCTCGAGATCGTGATCCGCGCCCAGGGCTTTCTGGATGACGACTCGCGTGCGAGCCGTGACCGAAGAAGCCGTCGCGTTGACGATGAGGAGGACCCGCACAACGGCGCAGGCTACCGGTCGGGTCTGCGAGTCCTCCGGGAGTTGCCCGGCTGCCGACCAAGCTGTACGCGTGCCGCCGTCCGCCCTGGAGTCCCTGGCCCGCGAGATCGCCGAGTGCCGGGCGTGTCCGCGGCTCGTCGCATGGCGGGAACAGGTCGCCGTCGAGAAGCGGGCGTCGTTCCGTGATCAGCAGTATTGGGGCCGGCCCGTGCCCGGGTTCGGCGATCCCGATGCCCGCGTGTTGGTGGCGGGTCTCGCGCCCGCCGCCCACGGCGCGAACCGCACGGGCCGGGTCTTCACGGGTGATCGGTCGGGCGATTGGTTGTACGCGTCGATGTATCGGAACGGGTTCGCGAATCAGCCGACGTCGGTCGGGCGCGACGACGGGCTCGAACTGGTAGGCGCCTACGTCTCGGCCGCGGTCCGGTGCGCGCCGCCGGCGAACCAGCCCACGCCCGACGAGCGGGATCGGTGCCTGCCCTTCTTTGTGCGGGAACTGGGACTCCTGCCGGAGGTCCGGGTGATCGTGGCGCTCGGCGCGTTCGCGTATCAGGCGGTCTGGACCACGTTGGGCGCGGCCGGGGTGGCGCTGGCGCGACCGCGGCCGAAGTTCGCGCATGGCGTCGAGGTGGTCACCGAGCGAGCAACGATCGTGGGCTGCTTTCACCCGAGTCAGCAGAACACCTTCACCGGCAAGTTGACCGAACCGATGATCGACGGTGTCTTCGCCCGGGCGCGAGTGCTCAGCGCAACAAGCGAATGAGCTCCACCGTCCCGTAGACGATCGCGATCGTCCCGAGCACGCTCGCGACGACCAACCGCAGGGCCCGATCGGTGGCCTTGATCGCGAGGTGCGCGCCGACCCGCGCCCCGGGGATAGCGGTGGCCATCAACGGCAGCGCGTAGAACCAGTTCACGTTGCCGAGGATCTGATGGGTGATGGTGCCGGGAATCGCAATGAGACCGACGCACGCGAGCGACGTGCCGATCGCCGCTTTCAGCGGCAGGCCCACGATGCCGGTGAAAGCAGGCACCATCAGAATCCCGCCGCCCACACCGAGGAAGCCGGACAGCAGCCCGGCGAGGACACCGATGCCCGCGAGGGAGATGACTCGAAGGTCGAGGTGGGGGTCGCCCTGAGGTGTGGTGCGCGCCGGTGCTCGCCCCATGATGGCGGTGCGGTAGGCGGTGAAGCCCATGAGTCCGGCGGTGAGCACCATCTGGACGTGGCCCCGGCCCGGGATGAGATCCGAGGCGATCGCACCGAGCGCCGCCGATGCTGCGCCGGTGAGGCCGGTCACGAGCACGACCCGACGCACGACCAGGCCCTCGCGTCGGTAGCGGAGTGTGCCCGAGATCGACGACGGGATGATCGAGGGCAACGTGCTGCCCACGGCTTGGAGGGGGGTGGCGCCGAGTAAGAGGATCGCCGGGGTCGAGATCACCGCGCCGCCGACTCCGAACACGCCCGAGAGCACACCGGTGAAGAATCCGGCGACGAGGACCAGGAGGATGGTGACCAGGTCCGACATTGCCCGGGAGGTTAGGGCAGGCCTGCGTATACCCTGGGTTCCATGACCTCTGCGCTGGCGCTCCACGGGGTGTATCTCCCGCTCATCACGCCCTTCGCGGCCGACGGCTCGGTGGCCCTCGACGCGATCACGAACCTGTGCCACGAGTACCTCGACGTGGGCGCAACCGGCATCGTTCCGCTCGGGACCACCGGGGAGAGTTCGGCCCTGACGGCCGACGAGAAGCGCGCGGTCGTTGCCGCGTGTTCGGCCGTGTGTGTCGAGCGCGATGCCCAGCTCATCGTCGGCGCGGGGACCAACTCGACGGCCACCACGGTCGCCGCGGTCCAGGAGTTGGCGGGGACGCCGGGATTGTCGGGCGTGCTCATCGTGGTGCCGTATTACGTGCGGCCCTCGGAAGCCGGGATCGTGGCGCACTTCCGAGCAGTCGCCGACGCGTCCTCGGTTCCGGTCGTGCTCTACAACGTGGCGTTCCGAACCGGGCGGCACCTCTCGGCGACCGGAGTGCTCGAGGCCGCCGCGCACCCCAACATCGTCGGGATCAAGCAGGCCACCGGTCTCGAACCCGACACCCTGGAGTTGTTACGCGACGCGCCGGACGACTTCGCCGTCCTCGGTGGTGAGGACGCCTTCCTGTTCCCGCTCATGCTCATGGGCGCGTCCGGGCACCATCTGTGCGTCTGCGCATGTGCTCACCGAACAGTTCGTCTCGATGATCGAATGCGGAATCGCCGGCAAGGTCGACGAAGGCCGTGCTCATGCCGAGTCACTGCTGTCCGTGGTGCAGGCATGTTTCGCCGAACCCAACCCCGCGGTGTTCAAGGGTGTCCTGCATGCCCAAGGCCGGATCCCGACGCCCGACGTGCGCCTGCCGCTCACCAACGCCTCGACCGCGGCGATCGACACCGCCCTCGCCGCCATCTCGGCCGCGCGATAACCGCAGTTCCCACCGCTCCACCGCCACTTTTTGTCTCTAGGGTTGGGTTTCGACCCACCTGCAGACAACAAGTCGCGGCGGGCGTCGGCTCAGGGCACTGGTGGCGTGCCGATGGTCGGCGCAGTGGTGGCGGTTGCGCCGGGCGCAGGACTCGATCCGGAATGCGTACCCGACGCGGCTGCTCGGCCGCCCCCTAGTTCGCCATAGCAGCCGTCGGATTCCCTGATCGTTTGCTCCCACTCGGACCGGCTCTGCCGTCGGAGGGTCGTTGCGAGCCGCTTGAGCTGTTCGAGGTCGAGCGTCGACGAAGGGCGATGACCGACGGTCTTCAGGTTAAAGGTCACACCCTCATCGACCTGCCATCGCACAAGAGACGGCACGCCGCCCAGCGCGGGAACTCTCGACTGCGGGACGGTGAGGATCGGACCAACCAGCATCCTGGTGCCGTCCAGTGTCGTGGGCCGCAGCTCATCGCTCAGGAACCGGATCGCTTCGGCCTCGGCGCGGTTCTTGACCGACGCGTCGAGTGTGAGTTCGCCTTTGTTCGCTATCACGAGGTACGTGAAGTCGGGGTCGATGGTCAACGCGCTCGAGCGCACCGAGGTCACCGTCGAAGACCTCCATGTACGACTCGGGAAGGTCGGCCGACGGCAGATGGGCTCGTGAGCCATTGACCGTGACTCGATCGGCAAGTGCGATGAGTTCGGCCTCGCGCTCGGGGCGGTACCCGCGGCCGAGGACACCGACGGTCTGCTTCCCGTCGGACCACGAAATGACGAGGCCGCCCCGCTTGAGCCGTGCGCCGAAGGGGCCAGTGAGGTCGCTGATGACCGCGTCCGAATGGTCTCGGATCCTGACCGGCCGGACAGTGGCGTCGTCGCGGAATCCTTCTTCAGTTGATACGGCGAGACCGATCATCGGCGCGTCGTAGGGATCGCTCACCGAGGCGTCGCCGAAGATCGTGATGTGGCCATAGGCCGGGTGGGCGGCTGCGTAGGTGTCGGCAGCGCGGGGCCTGTTGGTCGCGCTGCACACCTTGAAGTTGTCGGCGCCCGGCCCGGGTGCGTACCGCTGTTGATCCGGCGCAGCATCGGGCTGCGCAGCATCAGCGAAGCAGGCGACCCCGTACCAGTTCAAGAGCGCCTGACTGTCCGCCCCGGCCGGGGGTTGACCGGCCTCGTCCGCCGCGAGAACCGCGAGCGCGACTGATCGAATCTCCGCGGGCGTGTCGCGAAGATATTGCAGTGAGGGTTTCGTACCGGATCGTGTCCCCGTGCCGCCGGGTTCGCCCGCGGCCACATCGCTCGGGGTCGAGCCCGACCTCTCGATGTCTGCGCAGAACGCCGCGACTTCGGGGGACATCGAGGCGGGGTGGTTGCCACGAGACTTCACGATCACTGCGGTACCGATGACGGCGATGGCCGTGATCGCCGCCGCGACAGCCAACGCCCGGACGGGGCCGCGTGGCGTGCGTGCGGGGCCGGTGGTCGCCGGCGGCTCTGCGACAACCTCGCGCATGGCCCGACCGGCGGCGCGAGCGCGAGTTTCGAAATCGGTCATGTGTCCTCCTCGGCCTGGGAGAGGCTTGGGTCCATCAGGTGCAGGGACGCGGCGAGCGCTCGGCGCGCGTCGTGCAAGGTCGACTTCACGGTTCCCGCGGCAATGTCGAGCGCCGTGGCGATGTCGGCCACGGTCAGGTCGTCCACGTAGCGGAGGGCAATCACCTGACGTTGTCGGTCGGGGAGCGCAGCCACGGCCGTCCAGAACTCCGCGTCGACCGGTTCGAGTTCGGCGAAGGTGTCTGTTTGCGCCGAGGACCAGCGCGTGAGGGCCTTGCGTTCGCGGCCCAGTCGACGAACGTGCGACGAACACAGGTTCGCGACCGGTGCCGCGTGCGTAGGCGAGCGGGAGATCGACGTTGGCCCACGCCCGATGCGTCGCTACGAGTGCGTCCTGGACGATGTCCTCGGCCTTCGACCGGTCGCCCGAGAGGGCGTACGCCAGCCCGATCAGGCGCGACCGGGCGTCGCGGGCGAAGTCCTCGAAGGATTCCATGGTGGCGGCAGTCTCGTTGATGTCGTTGAGTCGGCGGAGGGGCGGGTTTGGTTGGGTCGTGGGGGAGCGTGCACGGAGCCGTAACGATCTGGACCCAGTCGGGAGTCCGGGCGTCGAGAGAATGCCGCATGCCATCCGGGGATGAGGCGCTGGCGGCGTCGATACCGGCCAGAACACGGGCAGGCCGGGGTCCGGCTGGATCTTGTCGCGAACCCGAGCGGTCATGAGCAGCCGTGTCTGGCTCACCCCGGCCCGCACCGTTTGGCGCATGGTGGCGCGCTCACGACCACCAGCCGCCAATCGTTGGAACCCACTGCGACCGAATGGCACATGGTGGCGCGCTCATCGACCACCATCCGCCAATCGGTGGCCCGCGCGACCGTTTGGCAGTGCGCGCGACCCCGCCGCCAAGTGGACATGCGACGATGCACGTGACCATCGCCAATCTCGAGTGGGCCGAGGCCGGGAGTGATCGACCGACTGCGTCGCGAGACTCTGGCGCGATGGCTGAGGCTCGAGTGCGGAACGATCGGTTTGCTCCGTACCTTCCGCGTCTCGTGACGGATTGGCTCCGGCAGGATCCTGCTACCAGGGCCCGGGCCCTCGACAGCAGTGTGGTCTTCATCGACATCTCGGGTTTCACCAAGCTGTCCGAAGGGCTGGCTCGTCAAGGCAATATCGGCGCGGAGGAGCTGGCCGCGACCATCGGGTCGACCTTCACCGATCTCCTCGCCCTCGCATATGAGCACGGTGGCCGCCTCCTCAAGTTCGGTGGGGACGCGCTGCTGCTGCTCTTCGTCGGCGACGACCATGCCGCGCGGGCCGCGTACTCGGCGGTGGGAATGCGCCGGACCCTCCGTGAACGCGGCGAGCTGAGTGTCCTCGGCCAGAAGGTTCGCCTCCGGATGTCCATCGGCGCCCACACTGGCACGTTTCATTTCTTCCTCGTCGGTGAATCCCACCGAGAACTCGTGGTGACCGGACCCGGCACGAGCGAGACGGCCGCGCTCGAAGGCGCCGCCGACGCCGGGGAGATTCTCATCAGCCCGACGATGGCACGCGAGTTCCGTACCTCGATCCTGGGCCGGGCGAAGCCGCCGGGGATATTGCTCCGTCGCGCGCCGACGCTCGCATCGGAGCCGATTGGCTACGAGGTGACCCCGACGCCCGACGACGTCGACTTCACGACCTGCATCCCCGTCGGGCTGCGGGAGTCCCTGCTCGAGGCCCGGGGCCCCGAGCACCGGCGAGCGACCATCGCCTTCATCCACTTCGACGGGACCGACGCCCTGATACGAGATTTCCCCCTCGAGGAGGTCGGCCAGGCGCTCGACGAACTCGTCTCGACCGTGCAACGAGCCGTCGATCACCACGATGTGACGTTCCTCGCCAGCGATGTCGACCGCGACGGAGGCAAGTTCATCCTTGCCGCCGGGGTCCCGACCAGCTCCGGAGACGACGAGCGCAACATGCTGTTGGCGCTCCGCGAGATCGTCGATGCCGCGCCGCAGATTCCGATTCGCATCGGCGTGAACCGCGGCCCGGTGTTCGCCGGGGACGTCGGGCCGCCGTACCGGCGGACCTACACCGTGATGGGCGACGCCGTGAACCTGGCCGCCCGACTCATGGCGCACGCGAGGCCCGGCGAGATCCTCGCGACCCACGAGGTCCTCGACCGGTCGCCCACCGCTTTCTCACTCGATGCCGTCGAGCCGTTCTTCGTGAAGGGCAAGTCCCGACCGGTCGAGGCGTGGCGGGTCGGGCCGGTGGCGGGCGCGAAGGCCGACACGACGACGTTCCGCCTCCCCTTCGTCGGGCGGGCCGACGAGTTGGAATTGCTGCGGGAGGCGCGGGCGTCGGTCGTATCCGGGACGGGCCGCGTCGTCGAGGTCGTCGGCGCGGCCGGCATGGGCAAGTCGCGGCTGATCGACGAGCTGAAGGCCACCTGCTCCGACCTGATCGTGCGCGGCACCCGCTGTGAGCTCTACGAGTCGACGACGCCGTATTCGCCGTGGCGGGTCATCGTGCGAGAACTCGTGGGGTTGGATCCCGTGCAGCGCGAGTTGACCGACGCCGACCAGCTGATGGCGGTCGTACGATCAACGGCTCCCGACCTCGAGCCGTGGGCCCCCTTGCTTGCCCCCTTGGTCGACGTTCGAATCGACGAAACGCCCGAGACCTCACGACTCGAGGGCCAGTTCCGCACTGCGAAGACTGCCGACGTCGTTCGCGGCCTGGCCCAGCGGATCCTGGCCGGCCCGGTGGTGCTGGTCCTGGAGGACATCCAGTGGATGGATGACGCTTCCCACTTGCTGTTGAAGGCGGTCACCACCGAGATCGAGTCCGTTCCGTGGCTCGTCGTCACCTCTCGGCGCGACGGCGGGCCCGACCGAGCGGAGCAAGTTGGCGCGGCGGTCACTCTCACCTTGGGGCCGTTGACCCCCGACGAAGCGGTCGCGTTGGTGAACGGCGCGACCGCGGATGCTCCGATCTCGTCTCAAGACGTCGAGCTGCTCGCGGAACGCTCGACCGGCAACCCGCTGTTCCTCACCGAGCTCGTCGCCGCGGCGCGCTCAGCCGGCGGGGTCCTGGGCCTCCCGGATTCGGTCGAGGCGTTGGTAGCTGCGAGCATCGACCGACTCCCGCCGCAGGACCGCGATCTTCTCCGCCGGGTGGCGGTGCTGGGCCGATCGTTCCCTGCGGACCTGCTGGATGCAGTGCTCGATCCCGATGAACTCGACGGCTCGGCGTGGTCGCGCGTGAGTGAGCACTTGATCCGGGAGCCTGCACGGCTCACCTTCGAGCACGCGATCGTGCGCGATTCCGCCTACGAGGGACTCGCGTACCGGTCGCGGAAAGAGCTCCACGCCAAGGTCGCCGACGCGATCCGGCGCGATGCCGACGCGAACGGCGACGACGCCTCCGAACTGCTCGCGCTCCACTACTTCCGTGCCGAACGCTTCCAAGAAGCGTTCGACTGCTCGCGCGCCGCCGCGGAGCAGGCTCGGGAGATCTTCGCGGATCACGAAGCCGCGGAGCTGTATGAGCGGGCCCTCGACGCCGCGCGTCGACTCGATTCGGTGTCGGCGCTCGTGCAGTCCCAGCTCCGGGAGAGCCTGGGCGACGTCCGGCACCGGTCCGGACGGTTCGCCGAGGCCGAGGTGGCCTTCCGCTCCGCACGCCGGTATGTGACCGAGGATCCCGTCGCGCAGGCGCGGCTCCAACTGAAGCGGGCATGGATCAAGGGTTGGCTCGACCGATATTCGGAAGCGTTGCGGGCCATCACCCGAGGCCTTCGGCTCCTCGAGCATTCGACGAGCGATGAGGCGCTGCGCCAGCGCGCGCAACTGCTGGCCTGGTACAGCCAGTTCTGCCTTTCCGGTGGCGCGCTCGGCCGCGCCATTCGTTGGAGCGAGCAGGCGATTGCCGCGGCGGAGGCCGCGCACGACACGGAGTCACTCGCACACGCGTTCAAGGTCCTGGGTTGGGTGCAGCTGGACCGGGGTGATCTCGAGACCACCGCGACGCTGGAGCGATCGCTCGCGCTCTACGAGGAACTCGACGACCGGCCGGGGCAGGCGAGCGTGCTGAACCTGATGGGCGGATTCGCGTACTGGCGCGGAGAGTGGGACGAAGCCCTGGACTTCTACGAGCAGGCCCGAGTGCTGGCGCGTCAGACCGGCGACACGGTGCTGGGCGCATTCTGCACGACCAACATCGGCGAGATCGCGCTGGATCGCGGCCACCTCGATGTCGCGACCGCGTTGTTCCAGGACGCGGCGCGGGTGTGGCGGGTCGCCGGCGATCGGCCCGGCCTGGCGTTCGCAACGTTGCTCCTGGGCCGGGCCCTTGGCGGGTCCGGGCGTTTCGCCGAGGCACGCCAGCTCCTCGAACAGGCGCGGGATGAGGCGCTCGGCGTGGGCTCGCAGGTGGACGCGTTGGAGGCGAACGCCCGGCTCGCCGAGTGCTGCCTCGCCGAAGGCGAGAGTGCGGACGCGCTCGCAATGGCCGACGCTGCGCTCGCCGATGCGGACTCACTGGGCGGCGTCGCGGCTCAGACGCCACTCCTGCTCCGGGTGAGGGGTCTGGCTTTGGCTTCGCTGGACCGGCGGGACGAGGCTCGGGTCGCGCTGGCGGAGAGTCTGGCGGCCGCCCGGGCGCGTCACGCCGGCTATGAAATCGCGTTGACGGTGGGCGCCTTGGCCGCGCTCAGTTCCGATGATGCCGAGCGACGCGCGCTCGTCGCGGAGAGCCAAGAAATCCTGACCCGGCTCGGCGTCGTGACCGAGCCGGGGCCTGCCGCTCGTTGAGCGCGGTGAGTGCCCGTCAGCGGAATCGGGGATCGTCGTGGCCGAAGACCTGCCACGTCGTCACCAGATCGCCAATACCGTTGGGTCGCGTGTCGGCCGAGGCGATACACCACGTCTCAATCCCCGGGAGTGTGGCGGTCGTGACGTTGCCACCGCCGTCGAACTGCGGGTTGATGCACCACTGCACCGGCTGGAACGTGTTCCCGCCGAAGGGGTCGTACTCGAGGAGGAGCGGGAACGGACCGACCGGTGCGGTCGTGCCCCCGAAGGACACGTAGCCCCGGTAGTCGACGTCGGTGGCGCCGCTCGGCTGGAACAGGATCGTGCCGTTCGCCGAAGACGCATCGAGTTCGTAGCGCTTGCAGTTGAACGTATCGTCGAGGCGGGTGAATGACCCGGTCACGGCGCCGTCGGCGTCAGTAACGGTTTCGTTGCTGCAGATGACCCGATAGACGGTCAGGTTCACCGTTGCGGTATTCGAGTCGGCCTGGCCGTCGTTCGCCTTGTACGTGAAGGACGCGGGCCCGAAGTAGCCGGCGGGTGGGGTGAACGCGATGGTCCCGTCGGGGTTCGCGACCGCGGTCGCAGTGCTCGGGCTGAGGTTGCCGATACTTGTCGGCGTCAACGTCGTGCTGTCGATGTCGGTGTCGTTCCCGAGTACGACGACGTCGGTGGTCGCGTTCTGCGGGACGTCCGCGGTGTCGTCATTCGCGACCGGCGGAGTGTTGGAGAGGTAGAACACGGTGTCGAACGCCGGGTTGTTGGCGAAGTCGGCGCTGCCCTCGAGTGACACGGTGCCGGCGGTGGTGGTGAGGGTGAGGGTCGTGAAGTCGAACTCGGGCTGTACCGTCCATTGGCAGTTGTCGTTGGGGCCGCTGTTCGGTCCGGAGCTGTTCGGTGCCGCGCACGCGTCGGTGGTATCGCCGGGGCTCGAACTCACGGTGTAGGGAACTGTCGTGACGTAGTCGGGTTCGCCCGCCTGGGCCGGCGTGATCGACGTTCCGGTCAACAGCTTGTAGGTGGCGCTGTTCGAAGGACTCGCCAATGTCAGGGTGACGCTGGCATTGCCAGTCATCTCGAGGTCCATGCGCACGCCGCTGAACGACTTTCCCGTCATCGCGGTGCCGGGCTTCAACGTCAGGCTCTCGGTCTGATCGACCTGGGAGCAGGGTGTCCCATTACCGCCTTGGTTGCTGCGAACCCCCATCGAGTTGTCTGGTCCAAGACCGGGCGCGGTCGATCCGTTCGACATCACGTCGATCAGGGGTTCGGCCGAGGTGATCTTGCACGAGTTCGGAGCGAGGGTGAGGTTCTGAGTCGTATTCCCGTACTGGAAGTAGCGGCCGTCGGTTCCGAGGTGAAGATGGAGTTCGTTCGGCGCGGCGCCGCTGGTCGTGACCGCAACCATCACGCCCGCGGCCGTCGCCGCCAGCATGAGCGCGGCCAGCGCCCTGGATCGTTTCCCTGCAAACACAATGGCCTCCCAGGCCTGACCGGTGTGACGGGTCGGACACTAGGTGTGAACTTCGGACCGGTCAAAGCGTAGATATTCCTATACAACGGGAATATCGGACAGGGTCGGTCGGCGAAGTCGGTGAAGAGGGATTCCGAAACGAAACCGTTGCGTTTTGGAAATCGCAGGAGTAGAAACCGGTCCACCCGTTCCGGAGGATGCGTGTGAGCCAGGTCGATCTCGACCCGATCCAGGAGAAGGCCTACCGCCGTCGGTGGGCGATTCTCGTCGTGCTCTGCGTCAGCTTGTTGATCATCGTGCTCGACAACTCGATCCTCAACGTCGCCATCCCGACGCTGATCAAGGAACTGGGCGCGACCAACAGCCAGGTGCAGTGGATGGTCGACAGCTACACGCTCGTGTTCGCCGGCCTCCTGCTCACCATGGGTGCGATGGGCGACCGGTACGGTCGGCGCGGCGCATTGCAGGTGGGGTACCTGCTGTTCGGTCTCGGGTCGCTCGCGTCGGCGTTCGCCACCACGGCCGACCAACTGATCTTGACGCGCGGCTTCATGGGAATCGGTGGCGCGCTCATCATGCCGGCGACACTCTCGATCATCACCAACGTGTTCCCGCCACAGGAACGTGGTCGGGCGATCGGCGTGTGGGCCGGTACTGCGGGCATCGGCGTGGCGCTCGGACCTCTCACCGGAGGGTTCCTCCTCGAACACTTCTACTGGGGCGCGATTTTTCTCGTGAACCTGCCGATCGTCGCGCTCGGCATCGCCGCCGGACTCGTGCTCATCCCGACGAGCAAGGACCCGAGCGCGCCGAAGCTCGACCCGGTCGGCGCCGCACTCTCGATCGTGGCGTTGGTCGGGATCGTCTACGCGCTGATCGAAGCGCCGGACATCGGCTGGACCGCGCCCAAGACGCTCGCGGTCTTCGCCGGAGGTCTCGTCGCCCTGGGCATCTTCGTCTGGTGGGAGCGTCGATCGGATCACCCGATGCTCGATGTGCGGTTCTTCAAGAACCCGCGCTTCAGTGCGGCGAACGCGGCGATCACGCTCACGTTCTTCGCCATGTTCGGTTCGATCTTCTTGCTGACCCAGTACCTGCAGTTCACCCTCGGGTATACGCCACTCGAATCCGGCATCCGGATGCTCCCGTACGCCGGGACCATGATGGTCGTGGCACCACTCAGCTCGCGTGTGGTCGAGCGGTTCGGGTCCAAGGCCACTATCGCCGTCGGTCTCGGGCTCGCCGGGATCGCGCTCGTGGTCTTCGGCGGGTTGACGGTCGACTCGGACTATGGCGACATCGTGTGGCGGTTCATGATCCTCGCCGCCGGCATGGGTCTGGTGATGGCCCCGGCGACCGACTCGGTGATGGGGTCGCTCCCGCTGGCCAAGGCCGGGGTGGGGTCGGCGGTGAACGACACGACCCGTCAGGTCGGTGGCGCACTCGGTGTCGCGATCATCGGCAGTGTCGTGTCGTCGGTCTATGGCAGCAAGATCGCCGACTTCTTTGCCGGTACCTCGACGCCCGGTGCGGCAGTCGAAGGGGCGAAGAACTCGCTCGGCGGTGCCTACGGCGTTGCCCAGCAACTTGGCGCGAGCGGTCGGCCGAACCAACAACAGTTTGCGGCTGCCCTGATCAAGACCGCGAACGAGGCGTTCGTCGAAGCCTTCCGCTGGGGGACACGGGTCGGGGCGGTCGCACTCGCGATCGGGGTGGTCATCGTCGTCCGGTTCCTGCCCGCGCGTGCCAGTGCGGCGAACATCGCCGAGCAAACCAATGATCTCGCGGCGGAGGGCGTGGTCCCGTGACCGCAGCGGCGGGCGGTCGGCCGCGGAGCGTCGAGGCCGATGCAGCGATTCTCGCGGCCGCGACCGACGTGTTCTGCGAGGTGGGATACGAAGGTCTGTCGATGGAGTGTGTTGCGAATCGTGCGGGGGTGGGCAAGACGACGATTTACCGCCGCTACCCGACCAAGCTCGACCTGGTGATGGCCACGGTCGAACAGCTCAGCGCGGGGACGGTCCTGACCCCGGACACCGGGCATCTCCGGTCGGATCTGATCGCCCTTGGTCAACGCCTCTACGCGATGTTCACCGAGTCCAATGCGGGCAAGGCCATTCCGATGACGCTGGCCGCGAAGGGGCGCAATCCTGAGCTCGCGGTGGCCCACGAGGCCTTCGTGCTCGGCCGGCGTGCCGCGACGGTCGAGGTCATCCGGCGCGGCATCGATCGGGGCGAGCTGGCCGCCGATGCTGATCCGTGGGTCATTGCCGACCTCGTGACCGGCGCGATCTTCATGCGGGTCTTCGTGACCGGCCAGGAGGTGACCGACGCCTACGTCGAGGCGCTGATCGACCAGGTGCTGGGTCCCTGACCGTCAGGAGTTCGGGACGTCGGCGAACGCGTCGAGCAGCAGGTTCTCCTGTTCCCGGTCGTGCACCGTCGAACTCCCGCTCGCGGGGCTCGGTGACGGCGGACGCGCGATGTGGCGGAGCCGGGCCTGATCCCGCAGGATCCGATGCAGCTTGCCGTGCACGTAATTCCACGGACCCATGTTGGCCGGCTCCTCCTGGACCCAGTACACCTGGTTGCACCCGGTGTACTTCTCGGCGAGTGCAATGAGCTGCTCCTCCGGCCAGGGGTAGAGCTGCTCGACGCGCACGATCGCGACCGGCGCGCCCCGTTCGTCGCGGCGATCCAGGAGTTCGTGCGCGATCTTGCCCGAGCAGAGCAACACCCGGGTGACCCGCGCGGGATCGATCGTGAGTCGAGGATCGTCGAGGATCTCCTGGAAACTGCCCGAGGTCAGCGCGTCCACCGGTGAGCGCGTCGCGGGGACGCGCAGGTACTTCTTGGGCGTGAAGCACACCAGCGGCTTGCGCGACGGCGCGTGGCTCTGGCGGCGGAGCAGGTGGAAGTACTGCGCCGCGGTGGTGGGGTAACAGACCCGCAGGTTGCTCTCGGCGCAGAGGGCGAGGAAGCGTTCGATGCGCGCACTCGAGTGTTCGGGTCCCTGACCTTCGAAACCGTGGGGGAGCAGCATTGCGAGGCGCGCCTGCTGACCCCACTTGTCCTCCGCGGCGACGATGAACTGGTCGATGATGATCTGCGCGCCGTTCATGAAGTCGCCGAACTGCGCTTCCCAACCGACCCAGGCCCGATCGTCGGCGACGGCATAGCCGTACTCGAAACCGAGCGCGGCGTACTCGGAGAGCACCGAGTCGTAGAGCATCACCGGTGCTTGGTCGTCGGAGATGTGACGGAGCGGGCAGAACTCGGACTCGTTCTCCGAGTCGACCAACACGCCGTGGCGCTGACTGAACGTGCCCCGGCGAGTGTCCTGGCCCGAGAGCCGGACCGGAATGCCTTCGAGCGCCAAGGTGCCGAACGCGAGCGATTCGGCCAGCGCCCAGTCGATCTGGTCGGAGGCGAAGTCGGTGGCGCGAGCGCGCAGGATCTTCTCCAACTTCGGGTTGATCGCGAAGTCGTCCGGCCAGCCGACGAGTGCGTCGACCACCTGCTGCAATCGCTCTCGGTCCACGCCGGTGACGACGGCCGATTCGACCTCCTCGCCCACCACGATGTTGACGGGGATGGTCGGCGGGCCCGACGCGTGGGTCTCCTCGAAGGCACTGTCGAGCCGGACCTGGAAGTCCTCGAGTGCGGCCTCGGCCTGGTCGAGGGTGAAGTCGCCGCGGTTGACCAGGGTCTCGGTGTAGAGCTTGCGCACGCTGCGCCGGGCCCGAATGAGCTGGTACATCTTCGGCTGGGTGAACGCGGGCTCGTCGCCCTCGTTGTGGCCGTACCGGCGGTAGCAGACCATGTCGACGACGACGTCTTTGTGGAACTGCTGGCGGAACTCGTAGGCGAGTTGTACGACGCGCACGCACGCCTCGGGGTCGTCGCCGTTCACATGGAAGATCGGCGCTTGCACCATCTTTGCGATGTCGGTCGCGTACACGCCGGAGCGGCCGAGTTCCGGCGCGGTCGTGAATCCGAGTTGGTTGTTGACGACGATGTGGATGGTGCCGCCGACCTCGTAGCCGGGAACCTCCGAGAGGTTGAGGGTCTCGGCGACCACTCCCTGGCCCGCGAAGGCCGCGTCGCCGTGCACCAACACGGGCAGCACGTGGCAACGTTCGCTGTCGTCGATGCGGTCGCCCTTGGCCCGGGCCATTCCCTCGACGACGGGATCGACCGCTTCGAGGTGGCTGGGGTTCGATGCCAGCGACACGCCGATCTGCTTGCCCGACGGCGCGGTGTGGGTTCCGGTCGCGCCGACGTGGTACTTCACGTCGCCCGAGCCCTGCACCGACGACGGATCGAGCGCGCCTTCGAACTCGCGGAAGATCTGGCCGTAGCTCTTGCCCACCGTGTTGACCAAGACATTGAGCCGGCCGCGGTGGGCGGTGCCGAGCACCATCTCGGCCATGCTGCCGTCGGCCGCGGCGTTCAAGAGTGCGTCGAGCATCGGGATCAGACTCTCGGCGCCTTCGAGGCTGAACCGCTTCTGGCCGAGGTACTTGCGCTGCAGAAATCCCTCGAACGCCTCGGCCGCATTGAGGCGGTCGAGGATGCGCTGCTGCACCGCGGGGTCGGGCGCCGGGGCGCGTCGCTCGACGTGCTCCTGGACCCATTCCTTGTGCTCGGGTTCCTGCATGTGCATGAACTCGACGCCGACCGAACGCGAATACGCGTCGCGGAGGATGCCGAGAATGTCACGCAGGGGCATGGTCTTCTGGCCGGTGGTCCCTCCCGCCAGGCTGCCGATCGGAAACTCACGATCGAGGTCCCAGATGCTGAGCCCGTAGTGGGTGATGTCCAGCTCCGGGTGGGTGTCGGGCTCGCGCCGGCCCAGTGGGTCGAGGTTGGCGATCAGGTGGCCGCGCACCCGGTACATGTTGATGAGTTGGTGGACGTGGACGACCTTCTCGTTGTGCGCGGCCTCGTCGTCGAGTGGGCTGATGTCGGTGCTCCACCGGGCGGGTTCGTAGGGCACCGAGAAGCTCTGGAAGATCCCGTCGTAGAAACCGTCCTCACCGAGCATGAGATCGTGGATCGACCGCAGGAACTCCCCACTCTCCGCGCCCTGGATCACGCGGTGGTCGTAGGTGCTCGTGAGCGTGATGATCTTGCTGATGCCGAGGCGGGCAATCGTCTGAGGGTCGGCTCCTTCGTACTCGGCGGGATATCCGATCGAACCGACTCCGAGAATGAAGCCCTGGCCCGGCATGAGGCGCGGGACCGAGTGGACCGTGCCGATCATGCCCGGGTTCGTGATGGTGCCCGTGGTTCCCGCGAAATCGTCGGGGGTGATCTTGCCCGTACGGACCTTGCGGATCATCTCCTCGTACGCCGCGAAGAACCCCGCGAAGTCGAGCGCGTCGACGCCTTTGAGGTTGGGGACGAGAAGAGTGCGCGACCCGTCGGATTTTGCGACATCGACCGCGAGTCCCAGGTTGGTGTGATCGTGGCGCACGACGACGGGCCCCCCGTCGACCACGCCGTAGCCCGATGCCATCGCGGGGACCCGACGCACCGCTTGGACCGCGGCGTACGCGATGAGGTGGGTGAAGCTCACCTTGCCGCGCCCGGTACGGCTCAGGTGGTTGTTCAGGATCTGGCGGTTGACCTCGAGCAGCTTGGCCGGGACGTTGCGGACCGAGGTCGCCGTCGGGACGCCGAGGCTCGCCTCCATGTTCTCCACGATGCGCGCGGCCGCGCCGCGGATGGGCTTGGGCTCCTCGCCGTCGAGCACGAGCGGCGCAGTGCTGCTCGCCCGCTTGGGCTCGCTCGGTGGCTCCTGCCGAATGGTCATCGACGGGGTCGATGGGGTGACCGGTGCCGGTGCAACGTGATCGCCGTTGGTCGGCACCGGGGTGGCGGCCGGCGCCGTGTAATCGGAGAAGAAGTCCCGCCATGCCGACGAGACCGACGACGGGTCCGCCTGGTACTGGCGGTACATCTCGTCGACGAGTCCGGAGTTGGGGCCGAGGTCCTCGAAAGTGTTGGTCACGGGCCCGAGGCTACAGGCCGGTGTTTCGGTCAGCCGCGGAGGAGTTCGGCGGTCTGGAACGCCAAGTCGAGCGACTGGCGGGCGTTCAGACGGGGATCGCACATCGTCTCGTACCGCTGGTCCAGGTCGGTACCGAGCACCTCGGCGGTCCCGCCAAGACACTCGGTCACGTTGTCGCCGGTGAGTTCGACGTGCACGCCTCCGGGCCACACCCCGGCGGCGCGACAGACCTCGAAGAAGCCCCGCAGCTCGGCCATGACGTCGTCGAACTGGCGGGTCTTGACCCCACTCGAGTGCGTGAACGTGTTGCCGTGCATCGGGTCGCAAGCCCAGACGACGGGTAACCCCGTGTCGCGAACGGCGTCGACCAGCGGTGGGAGTCGGTCGGCGACGAGGTCTTTGCCCATCCGGCTGATGAGCATCAGCCGACCCGGTCGCGCGTCTGGGTTGAGGCGCTTACAGAGCGCAATCACTTCGTCGGGGCTGCTCGACGGTCCGAGTTTCACCCCGACCGGGTTGCCGACGCCGGCGAGAAACTCCACGTGGGCACCGTCGAGCTGGCGGGTGCGGTCACCGATCCACAGGAGGTGCGCCGAGCAGTCGTACCAATCATCGGTGAGGGTGTCTTGGCGCGTGAGTGCTTCTTCGTAGTCGAGGAGCAGTGCTTCGTGTGAGGTGTAGAAGTCGACCTCGTGCAGCTGGAGTTCGGCGTCCAGGTCGATGCCGCAGGCCCGCATGAATCGCAGGGCGCGTTCGATCTCGGACGCCACGGTCTCGTACCGGCGGCCCTCGGGGCTGGCGGTGACGAAGTCCTGATTCCACGCATGGACCTGGGCGAGGTCGGCGTACCCGCCCTTGGTGAAGGCGCGCAGCAGGTTCAGGGTGGATGCCGACTGGTGGTAGCCGCGCATCAGGCGACGCGGGTCCGGTTGCCGGGCCGGCGCGTCGAAGGCGATGTCGTTCACCATGTCGCCGCGAAAGCTCGGCAGTTCGACGCCATCGATGGTTTCGGTCGCCGATGACCGCGGCTTGGCGAACTGGCCGGCAATGCGACCGATCTTGATCGTGGGAACTCCGGCGCCGTAGGTCAACACGACCGACATCTGGAGGATGACTTTCAGCTTGTCGCGAATCGCGTTGGCCGAGAACGCACGAAACGCCTCGGCGCAGTCGCCGGCCTGGAGGACGAACGCCTTGCCCTCACTCGCGAGGGCGAGCGACTCGGTGAGGGTGCGCGCCTCGCCCGCGAACACCAGCGGTGGGACGGCGCGGAGTTCGCCGAGCACGTCGCCCAGGGCGGGTTCGGGCCAGTCGGGATGCTGGGTGACGGGCCGGCTCCGCCAGGACGCCGGGCTCCACGGGTGTTCCGGAGTGGGGTCGGTGGGAGTCATTGGATCAGAGGTACTGCCCGGGTGCGCGCTCGGGCATGCCCTCGGGTGCGCCGATCTCCAGGGCGTGGCGGCGCCGCATCTCCTCGAACTGCTGCTGAGCCGTGGCCTGTTGCGTGAACAGCGTCGCCTGAATGCCGTGGAACAGACCTTCGAGCCAGCCGACGAGTTGCGCCTGGGCAAGCCGGAGTTCGGACTCACTCGGCGTCGGGTCGTTGAGGGGAAGCGCGACTTCACGCAGTTCCTGGCGCAGCTCGGGAGAGAGGATGCCTTCGAGTTCGTGGACCGACCGGTCGTGGATCTCGCGCAAGGCCCGACGGCCGGCGTCGTCGAGCGGGGCCCGGCGGACTTCGTCCAACATCGAGCGCACCATCGACGCGATGCGGATGAGCTTGGTCGGGCGCAAGACCTGCTCGTCGTACTCCTCGACCTCGGTCGCCGCCGACGCTCCGTCCGCCGACGCTCCGTGCGCCGATTCTCCGTCCGCCGACCCTCCGTCCGGGGACGTGCCGTCCGGGGTGAGGGTGTCGGGGTTCGGGCCGTCGCCGTCGAGGACGATGTCGGGCACGACGGGGGCGGACTCAGGACTCGGCATCCGGACAACGTTACCGTTCGTGCGCTCCGGGAATCGCAGCGATATCGCCCTCAGGGCACGGTGGGTGGTGTCCGGCCTACGGCGCCGGCGGCCCGGGGGCCCGGAACGTCGTGGAATCGGTACGGCTCGGCCTCGCGTCCGGGTTGGCACACCCAACACTCGCCGGTGCGGCCGGTGGTCACAATCGTGAAGACGGCATCGGCGATCTGGGACGCGGGCATCAGCGGGAAGTCGTTCGCGGCGAAGAGCGCCTTGGTGTCCTCGTTCAAGATGTTGGTGTCGGTCATGCCCGGGTTCACCGTGTTCGCGGTGATGCCCTTCGGTCGCAGCGGCGGCGCCACGCTGCGGATGAACCCGGCGACGGCGTGTTTGCTGAGGTCATAGACCGGGTCGAACGGGAACGGGATCAGGCCCGCGAGTGAGCTGGTCGCGACGATCGACCCCCCGCCGCGCCGCTCCATGGCGCGGATCGCGGCGCGGGTGCCCCACACCACGCCGTCGACGTTCACCCGCATGATGCGGTGGTAGACGTCGTCGGCGAGCGTGGTCATGTCGGCCACGCCGATCGCGATCCCGGCGTTGAGGAACGCGATATCGACCCCGCCGAGTTCGCGCTCGCACGTGGCGAAGGCGGCGTCCACCTCGGCCGATTCCCCGGCGTCGGCGTGCACGAAGGCCCCACCGACCGCGTCGGCGACCGCCTGACCGCTGACATCGTCGAAGTCGACCGCGCAGATCGTGGCGCCTTCACGTGCGAAGCGTTCGGCGGTTGCCTTGCCGATCCCCGATCCTGCGCCGGTGATCAGGGCGACCTTGCCGTCGAGTGCGCCCATGGTGTGCTCCCTTGTCCGTTGGTCGGCGTCCGGTGGTCCCGGGGTGGATGTGTAGTCGAATTTGCAAATTCGAGTTAGATATATACATGTATAGCTAACGCTCATTCGGTGAAACGGGGATGTGTGTCGACAACGATCAGGCCGGGTGCCCGCAAGATTGGGCGAAACCAAGTGGCGCGCATGGGGGCGTCGGTCGTCCGGCGCGAGGGCGTGGATGGCGTCACCTTGCGCAAGGTCGCGGATCGGCTCGGGGTCACTCCGATGGCGTTGTACCGGTGTTTCGATTCGAGTGAAGAACTCCGGTTGGCGTCGGTCAGTTGTGCGCTCGTGCGCATCCCCGATCCGCCCGCCACCGGGAGTGTGAGGAGTCGGCTGCAGAAGTGGGCGCACGTGGCTCGGCCTCGCCTGCGGGTCACTCGCGGGCTCGCGGATGCGTGCCTCACCGACTGGCCCAAGATGATCGAAGGCTGTCGGATCATGGAAGGCCTCCTCCGGGTCGCCGCCGACCACACGACGGACGCTGCGGGCCAGGTGGCGATCGCGAACGCCGTGTTCGTGTATGTGCTCACCCGGGCCATCGCCGAACGGGCCGTGCTGGCCCGCGGCCGCCGGCGAACGATTCCGGCAATCGAGCGTCACCCCGAGCGGTTTCCACATCTGGCGGCGAACGAAGCGCGGTTCGCCACGATCGATGTGGATCACCACTTTGCGGTGGGACTCGACGCATTGCTCGATGGTCTCCTCACCACTCGGAAGGCCAGGAACCGATGACGATCACGATTCGCGACTGTGAAGCGGCGGATCTGCCCGCGACGGTGGCGATCTTCAACGAACTGATTCCGACGACGACGATCGCCTGGACCGATGTTCTGATCACGGTGGAGGATCGGCGCCCCTGGTGGGAGCGGCACCGTGCCCGGAGCTTCCCCGTCCTGGTTGCGGTCGACGACACGACCCACGAGATCGTGGGGATGGCCAGCTACGGGGACTTTCGGAACCCGCTGAGCTTCGAGGGGTATCGATTCTCCGTCGAGCATTCGGTGCACGTGCGCGGCGATCAGCGCGGCAACGGCATCGGTCGAATGCTGCTCGACGCGCTGATCGATCGGGCGCGTGACGCACAGGTGCACGTCATGATTGGCGCGATCGACGCCGACAACATCGACTCACTTCGGTTCCACGAACGGATGGGCTTCACCGAAGTCGCTCGGATGCCCGAGGTGGGATGGAAACACGACCGCTGGCTGGACCTGGTGCTGATCCAACGCATCCTGTCCTGACGGAGTCGTTCCTCACATCTGGATGACGACCAGCCGCTCCTGGGTCATCTCGCGCACCGCGTAGTGAGGACCTTCCTTGGTGTTCCCGCTGTCCTTGACCCCGCCGTAGGGCATCTGGTCGGTGCGGAACGTCGGCATCTCGTTCACCGTGACACCGCCGAAGTCGAGCGAGTGGGCGGCGGTCAATGCGGCACCGAGGTCGGTGGTGAAGATCGCGGCCTGGAGACCGTACCGGCTGTCGTTGGCGGCCGTGAGCGCCTGGTCGAGCGTCTGGTAGCCCTGGAACCCGATGAGCGGTCCGAAGACCTCTTGGGAACAGACCTGCATCGCGGGGAGGACACCGGTGAGCACGGTCGGTCGGAGGACGTCGCCCTCGACCGACCCACCGGTCGCGATCTTGGCCCCGCCCGCCGTGGCTTCGTCGATCCAGCCGACGACGCGGTCGCGTTCGCCGGCGTTGATCAACGCCGACACGTTGGTGGCATCGTCCATCGGGTCACCGACCACCAGCTGGTCGACCTGGGCGACGACCCGATCGACGAGTTCGTCGCGGATCGAGTCGTGCGCGTACACGCGTTGCACCGAGATGCAGGTCTGGCCGGAGTAACCGAATCCACCGGCGACGATCTTGGTGGCGGCGAGTTCGAGGTTCGCATCGGGTTCGACGATGACGGGCGCGTTGTTGCCGAGTTCGAGCCCGACCTTCTTGCGCGGCGCCCGCCCTTTGATGCCCCAGCCCACCTCGGGGGAACCGGTGAAGGTGATGTAGGCGATGTCGTCGTGGTCGACGATCGCGTTGCCGACGGTGCCGCCACCTCCGACCACCACGTTGAGCCAGCCGGGTGGCAGACCGCACTCGTCGATCAAGACCTCGGCCAGGAGCAGCGCGGTGAGCGGCGTCTGGGATGCGGGCTTGAGCACGACCGGGCACCCGGCCGCGATCGCCGGCGCCACCTTGTGGGCGACGAGATTGAGCGGGAAGTTGAACGGGCTGATCGCGCCGACGACGCCGACCGGGACGCGCAACGTGAAGCCGAACTTGCCGACGCCGGCGTCGTTGGCGTCCATCGCGATCATCTCGCCGGTGAGGGTGCGGGCCTCGACCGCGGAGAACCGGAAGGTCCCGACGGCGCGCGCGGCTTCGACTCGTGCGGTGGTGATCGGCTTGGCGGCTTCGCCGGCGATGGAGCGAGCGAAGTCTTCGTGCCGTTGCGCGATCCGATCAGCGGCGGCATCGAGGATGGCAGCCCGTTGGTGGGCGGGAAGCGGGGAGCGGGCCGCCGCTTGCGCCGCGGCCACGGCCGCGTCGACGTGTTCGGCGTTCCCGATCGCTACGTCGCCGAGCGCGGTGCCGTCGAATGGAGATCGAATGGTCGCGGTGTCGCCGGTGGTGACGCGGTCGGCGCCGATGCGGAGAGTGTGGAGTCCAGTCATCCCCGCAGGATAGATCCCGCCTGCCGGAACTATTCCTCGAACAACACCGAGTCCACGAGGGATTCGGTGACGAATCCTCCTTGCGGATCGAAGCGGTAGTTCGCGAGATCCTTGCGGAACTCGAGGTTCATGTCGGGCGCGCCTTCGCGGTTCTTCTCGACGCTCATGATGACCCAGCGCTTGAACTGCTCGGCGCGGACCGGGTCATAGGCCAGATGCGACTTCGAGATCGACACGGCCTTTTCGTTCATCAGAATCGCGATGTCGGATTCGTGAGCCAGTGCGGTCGAGCCTCGGAGGTGGTGGAGTCGGAGCCGGCGACTGGTGAGACCCTCGCGATCCGACGCGGCCAGCGCAATGACGGGTATCTCGACCACCATCGCGAGCTCCTTGAGGCGTTCGGTCAGGTGGGTCGTCCGTTCATCGGCGCCGGCGGCGTTACCGGTCATCGGGACCTTTTGGAGGTAATCGACGAAGAGCGCGGTCGGCCCGGATCGGTGCTCCGACACGATGTGCGCGAGCTCGACCACGCCGGTGCGCATTCCCGAGCCCTGGACCAGGTGAAGTCGCGGCCCGTACGCCTCGAGGCGGTGGAACGCTTCCTCGCCGAGCGGATCGGTGGTGAGCGCGGTTGCCGGCAAGGCGCCGAGGGCGACTTCCTGGGCGATGGTCCGGAGTCGTGTGAGTTCGACGATCTCGTCGGGTCGAGCGAGGCTGCCGAGCTCCATCGCCAGTAATCGGCCAAGGAGCGAGTGCGGGGAGTGCTCGTAGCACACGAAGATTGCGGTGTGTCCCTGCATTGCCATCCACCGGGCCCATTGGAGCGCGGCAACGGTCTTGCCGATCCCGGGCCGGCCGCCGAGCAGTACGAGGTCCTGGGCTCGGAACCCGCCGTTCAAGACGTCGTCGAGCGGTTGGAAACCCGTCGGAAA
Source organism: uncultured Acidimicrobiia bacterium (assembly GCA_963765075.1). Taxonomy (GTDB): domain Bacteria; phylum Actinomycetota; class Acidimicrobiia; order IMCC26256; family JAENVU01; genus JAENVU01. The sequence goes on along the minus strand of CAVXVA010000003.1, from coordinate 432,696 downwards.
CTGCACCGAGCGGGCCTGTGGTGCCACGGGGCCGAGCCCGGCCAGCAGGTCGGCCGCGGTGGCCTTCGCCACGTGGTTGGTCTGGTCTGTCTGTAGGTCGACCATCATCCGCCTCCGAGGTTGGTGTTCGCGATTCGTACTGCCGCGGGGCCGGCGACGACGACGAAGAGTGCGGGAAGGATGCAGAGCACGACGGGGAAGACGATCTTCACCGGCATCTTCATGGCCCGCTCTTCTGCCCGGATGCGACGCTTCTCGCGCATCTCGTCGGCCTGGACTCGCAGTACCTGCGCGATCGGGATCCCGTATCGCTCGGCTTGAACGAACGCGTGGACGAAGGAGCGCAGGTCCTTGACATCAGTGCGTTCGAGGAGTGACTCGAGTGCCCGATCGCGAGTCACACCGATCTGGATGTCCTGGAGAGTGCGACCGATCTCCTGGGGCAGTGGTCCGTCGTTCTCGGCGATCTTGGACATGGCGGCCTCGAAGCCCAGTCCGGCTTCGACACAGATCGTGATCTGGTCGAGCACGTCCGGCAGTTCGCGCTCGATCGTTGCCTGCCGATCCTTGGCCCGCAGGTCCATCAGATAGTCGACGGCGAAGTAGCCGATGAAGAAGAGCACCACTCCGAGCAGGGCGCTGAGCAGCGATGGGTTGGCGATGAACGCCAACCCGCCGGCGCCGCCCATGACGAAGGCCAGCATGACCTTGACGGTCAGGAGGCGCTCCACCGGCCAGGAGTCGGAGAGTCCGGCGAGAAAGGCCCGGCGTTCGAGGTGTTCCATCACGCCCTGGGGCGTGAGTCGCCGCGCCCGGGCCACCAGCCGGTTCATGATCGGCGTCCACACTCGATCCGTGGCGGATTGGGTGAGGGTTGCCTGACGCAGATTGGTCATGGGCGTGCCGGCATGCGCCAGGTTGGAGCGTGCGGCGCGGCCTTCGACCTGCATCCCACTAAATGCCCACCACGCCACGGGTGCAGCGGCCGCGATGGCGAATGCAGCGAACCAGATTCCGATTGGCATTGAACTCTCCTAGAAGACGAGACGCGTGATGCGCTTGAGCCACAGCGCACCCACGGTCATGAATCCGGCGGCCGCGATCAGCATCACGACCCCGATCGAGTGGGTGGTGAGCTCGCTGATGTAGGTCGGGTTGAGGACGCTCATGACCACGCAACATCGCGACCGGCAGGATCAGCAGGATGAGGGCCGAGAATCGACCTTCCGCGCTGAGCGCCTTGATCTGCCGACGGATCCGGTTGCGGTCCCGGATGGTTGCGTAGACGTTGTCCAGAACCTCGGCCAGGTCGCCACCGACCTGGCGGTGGATGTCGATGGCCTGCACGACCCAGTCGAAGTCCTCACTCTTGACGCGGTCCGCCAAGGCGTCCAGAGCCTCGTGGATATCACGGCCGACTCGGGTCTCGACGACCAGGCGGTGGAACTCCTCGGACGTCGGCGCCTCGGATTCGCGGGCAACCGCATCGAACGCCTGCATGATCCCGAACCCGGCTCGCAAGCTTCCACCCATGAGTGGGAGCGTCTGCTCGAGTTGGTCGGCGAACTTCTCCGATCGGCGATGCGCCAGCGTGGCGAGCCCACCGCGGCACATGATCGGAACCAGTGCACCCAGCACCAATCCGAGGAGCAGGTTCGCCAGCGCCGCGGTGACGGCGAAGATCGCGAAGGTCACGGTCGTCGCGAGGACGACGAACTCGCTCGGCCGCATCGCGATGCCGGCGCGCTCGAGCGCTCGGTTCAGGTTGCTCCCGCGCTCGTTCCGGGCGAGCGACCGCTCCGCGGCTCGGGTGGCGTGTTCCCCCAACGTGGTGATGACCGAACCGTTGCGAACGCCCTTGATCGACGCGCCGGCGATCTGGCTCCGCGCGGCTCGGGGCGCGAACGCCAGCACGAGTCCGACGAGCGAGGCCGAGGAACACGACCGCGACCCCGATCCACAGCACGAGCCGAGCTCTGGTACCAGGCGGGATCACTCCCGGTGAAGGCGAGCGTCATGACCGCACCTTTCGGTTCCCGGCGACGAGGGCGATGTCCGGCAGCGCCGAACAGATGCGCGGGGAGTTCGATGCCGTTGTCGCGGAGTCGGTCCGAGAACTGCGGTCGGAGCCCCGTGCTGATCGGTTGTCCCCGGAAGAAGCCGTGCTCGTCGATGCCCGCGGCGTAGTCGAACTTGTACAGGTCGGCGAGCGTGATCACGTCACCTTCCATGCCGCAGACCTCGCTGACCTGGGTCACGCGACGGGTGCCGTCTCGCAGGCGGGTGAGGTGGATGATGACATCGACCGCCGAGGCCACCTGCTCGCGGATTGCCCGAACCGGTAGGTCCATACCGGCCATGAGCACCATGGTCTCGATCCGGGCGAGCGCATCGCGCGGCGAGTTGCAGTGGAGGGTGGTCAACGAACCATCGTGGCCGGTGTTCATCGCCTGCAACATGTCGAGGGCTTCCGCGCCGCGGACCTCACCGACGATGATGCGGTCCGGCCGCATGCGGAGCGAGTTGCGGACGAGATCCCGGATGGTGACCTGCCCCTTCCCTTCGATGTTCGGCGGGCGTCCTTCGAGCCGAACGACGTGTCGTTGCTTGAGCTTGAGTTCGACCGCGTCTTCGATGGTGACGACGCGTTCCTCCTCGGGAATGAAGCTCGACACGACGTTGAGCAACGTGGTCTTTCCGGTGCCGGTTCCTCCGCTGATGAGGATGTTGAGCCGACCGCTCACACACGCTTCGATCAGCGCGACCATTTCGGGAGTCAGCGTGCGGTGGTCGATGAGGTCGTCGGGGCTGAACGCGTGGTGCGAGAACTTACGAATGGTCAGCACCGGACCGTCCACCGCCAGGGGTGGGATCACGGCGTTGACGCGGGATCCGTCCGGCAGCCGCGCGTCGACCATCGGCGACGATTCGTCGATGCGGCGCCCGACCTTCGACACGATGCGCTCGATGACCTGACGGAGGTGGTCCTCGGACAGATACCGCGAGTCGGTCAACGTGAGTTGGCCGGCGCGCTCGACGTAGATGCCGTCGGTCGCGTTGACCATGACCTCGGTGACGGTCGGATCTGCGAGGTAGCGTTCGATCGCGCCCAGACCGAGGACGTCGTCGGTGACCTCGGCCACGACCCGTGAGCGTTCGGCCGCCGAGAGGGGAAGCTGCTCCGCTTCGATGACTCGTCCGATTTCCTGGACGACCAGCGCATCGAGCTGTTGCTCGGACAGTGACGAGTCGTACAGCCGCTGGCCCATCCGGGCGAAGAGCGCATCCTGGGCTCGGCGCTTCAGCGCCGCGAACGGGTCATGCACGGTGGGCGTGCTGTCGGATTCCGGCGCGACGTTCCGAGAGTGAGGAAGCGTCGAGAGCGGAGTCGGAGACTCGGCCCGAGCCGCCTTCAGTCGATCCGAGAGGGTCATCGGTTGTCCTTCCGTCGGCGGAATGTGCCGGTCGTCGGGCTGGGTGGGGTTGGTCTCGGTCTCGCCCATCAGGCGCTCCACGAGCTGGGTGAGCGAACGGCTCACTGGCGACTTCTGTGCACCCTCGAGTAGTGGGATGCCTTGGTTCATGGACAACGGCACCGACCGGGAGCTCGGGATCGAGACGCTGATCTCGAGGCCGACGGTTCCCTCGATGTCCTCGGCGGAGAGTCCGACTCGCGCGTCGGCCCGGTTGAGTGCCAAGTGCCGCCGCTGGGTCGTCAAGCCGAGGAGATCGAATGCCTCGATCTCTTTCCGAACCGCTCGGGCACTCGCGACGTCGGTTCCCGCGACGAGGACGAGGTCGGTGGCGGATTCCATCGCCGCGAGCGTGTTCTCGTCCAAACCCGCGCCGGTGTCGATGACCACGAACCGGAACTCGCCGGCCAGCAGCGTGAGGATTCGGTCGATGTCCTCCGTGGTGACCAGGTCGGCGCCGGCAGGAGTGTGAGGTGCGCACAACACATAGGCGCCGCTCGGGTGGGAAGTCAGAAACGCTTTCAGGGTCGTGGCGTCGAGCGCCGCGCCTTGGGCCACTGCATCGGTGATGGTGAACTCGGGCGCCAGGCGCATGGCATTGCCGACATCGCCGAACTGCACGTCGAGGTCCACGATGACGGTCTCGCCGTTCGCGGCGTTCGCCAGCCCGACGGCGAGATTCGACGCGATCGCAGTCTTGCCCGCGCCGCCTTTGGGCGAGACGACAGCAATCGTGCGCTGGTCGTCGGTTTCGACGGTCGTCTCGGCGTGGGTTTGGAGGCGCTGGGCAGTCTCGATCGCGGTGTCGAACGCGGACCGCACGTCATCGAGATTCGATGTTGGATCGACGATGTCGCGTACACCCGCGCGTAGCGCTCGTCGGTAGAGCTCCGGTGTCGGCGTGGCAACGAGCAGGACACAGAGATCGGGGCGGGCCCGATCCAGGTCCGTTGCCACCTCGAGCGCGAGGTCGGTGTCGATTCCCGGGCCGAGGGCGACCACCTGGGCGCGGTGGTCCTCGACGGCTTTCAGCGTCTCGGTGGCACCCTCCGAGCCGGAGATGGGCTCGGCCCAGGTCTTGAGCTCACCGTTGAGGGTGCCATCGAAGGAGTCCCGGACTCGGTCCTCCCACGTCGGCTCGCTGGTGGCGAGAAGCATGCGGGTGGAGGAGCTCATTGGGTGACCGTGCTCCGCTGCTGAACGCTGGCGGGAGTCTCGGCGACATCGCTCGGCTCGATGGACAACCAGAGGCGACCGAACTCCAGGGCGTAGACCATCCGCTCGGTGGCGGTCGGGTCCAACGCCAAGGTGACCAGCATCTGACTCGAAGGTGCATTTCCGGGCTTGTTCGTGTCGGCGGTCTTCTCACCGCTCGTGTCGTCGGAGGTGGTCACGGTGCCGGTCAGCTGGACGTTGGTGACCAGGACCTTGTGGAGGATCAAGCGGGTCGAGCTCAACGACGACTTGCCGTCCGGTACGGTCACGCCGTCGATGTTGAGATCGCGACCGGTGTTGTTCTGGTAAGGATCGAAGGACGCCAACACCGCGACCCGGGCGCCCGGTGTGACCACCCCGCCGAGAACCCGTTGCGGGTCGAGGGCGATGGTCGTGCGCAGGAGACCGGGCGGCACCTGGACATTGGCCCCGGTGGCGGAGAAGTTGCTCTTGGGGACGAAGCGCGTGCTCAGCACTTGCTCGCCGGCAACCAACGTCGTTCCCGCCACCTTGTTGCCGAGGGCCTTCACGCTCGTCGCCGCGCCATCAGCCATGACCTTGCGGCTGATCGACTCGAGGCCCACCCGATCACCGAGCTCTTTGGCCGGGGTGCCGGCCGGGACCGATTCTTTGACGACGAGCACCTTGACCAGTGCCTCGCCGGCCTGGGCCCGGTGTTCGGCCGCGTTCACATAGGTGACGATGCCGATCGTTCCGGCCAGCGCGAGGACTACCGCAACGATGAGTCCCATGATCCTTCGAGTTTCCACGGTGCAACCTTTCTAGAACGGTCGTCTGCCTCAGCAGGCGCGACGATCGCTGGTATTGGGTGTGAGGGTGTTGACGTCGCAGATCCGAATGGCGCGGACGAGGGTGTCGATGCCGCTCGTCGCACAGCAGGTCCCGGAGACGACGCCCTTGGTGAAGACGAGGTCGAGGTAGCGAGCCGCCTCGGTGCCGGTCGTCTTGAAGTCGACCAACTTCACGAAGACGAAGGCGACGATGTGGAACTGCGCGTTCGAGCCGTTGCCCGTCGCGGTGTCGAACACCGGCAGCGCGAACGCCTGACCGGAGTTCTTGAGATACGTGAGTTCACTGTTCAAGCTGTTGGAGAATGCCCCGGTGTCGCCCGGGATGTTGGCGCCGATCGACACCAGGCCGGGGTAGCCGTTGAGCGTCCAGTCCTTGATGTCGTTGTTGGAGTTCGATCCACCGTCGAAGTCCTGGATGCCCCAGTTGCCCGGCACATTCGTCCCGCATGCGTCCGGTTGTGACTTGCCGTAGGTGATCCGGATCGTCCCCGAGTCTCCCGTCGGGCCCGAGGGGTAGTTGAGCCACTGCTGCATCAGCAGGTTCGAGTTGATGCAGAGTCCGAACGGCCGGAGGTTGTTGACGCCGGTCGGGATGCCCCACTCGGTCGTCGTGATGGCGTGAATCTTCTGGTTGTTCTTGCCGAAGATGCGAGCGAACGTGTAGTCGACGGTACGGCTGGCATCGACGGTGACGTTGCCCGAGGTCGCGGCGATGTTCGCAGAGCAACTCTCCAGCGTGGCCGCGGAATAGTTGCTCGAGACGTAGTCGCCGGCCGCGGTCGCGCAGCCGACCTTTCCGACCGCGTAGTCCCCGGCGGAGGCGAGGGCGGCGCCGTCGGCCGCCGTCACGAGGTGGCGCCGGGCGGTCCAGGCCTGGCCCGCGTCGATGGAGAACGCCGCGAACCCGAAGATCAGTACGGAACAGATTGCGACGATCACCGCAACCGCTCCACGTTCATTGCGCGCTACTCGCATTTGAACTCGCCCTTGCCCGTCAGCGTCACGGTTTGACTGCCCCAGAGGGGGATGTCCAGATCGGTGTTGGCCTTGACGGTGACGGTGACCCGTGAGCCCGAGGCGCGTAGGTCGCACGGGTTGCCACTTCCGGGGTTCACCGTGACCACCGGCGACTGGGTCGTCGGCAGAACGCCGGCGAGGGCGGAGGTGACCTTCGCGTTCACATCGGACTGGGTGGTTTGGGGGAGAGCGGCGACCCGGGCACCCTCGCGGGCGGCGGCCTGCAGGCCCTGGAGACGGTTGAAATAGATCGACCACTGGATGATGCCGAAGACCAGCAGGATCAAGATGGGGAGGACGATGGCGAGTTCAACGGCGGCGGCGCCGCGTTGGTCACGGGTTCGATGTTCGAAGCGGTGCATCGTCGACTCCTGCGAGGAGGGGGCTCGTTGCCGAGTGAGAAGAAGTCCGTCACCCGGTGCTCGCCGATCGCGAGCACCGGGTCGACGGCGACGCCCTAGAGGGCGGTGTTGATCTTGGTGAACGCGGTGTTGATCTTGCCGCCGAGGAGCCCGACGACGGTCACGATGACCGCGGCGATCAACGCAACGATCATTCCGTACTCAACGGCGGTCGCGCCGCGCTCGTCCATGTCGAACTTGGCGTTCTGGAGCCGAGTCCAAAGTGCAAGCATGCTGTCGCTCATGTGGTTGTTTCTCCCTTGTCGTGCGAGCGGAGTGCCCGCCCCTTTCGTTGGGAGCCACTATGAGGGAGGGATTCGGCGTTGCCATCCCCAACATTCGGGAAACGCGACGACAGGGGTCGTTGGCCCCATACCTCGCGGTTCAGCGATGCGAGTCGCGCGTTCGGCGGGGCGACCACTCGGCCCGTTGGGCCATGGCCACCGCGGCGAGCTGGCTGTTGACGCCGAGCTTGGAGAGCAAAGCCTTGATATGTGAGCGCACGGTCGCAACCGACACGAAGCTCTCGTTCGCGATGGTCTCCGCGTTCTTGCCGGCGATGAGGTCTTCGAGTACCTCGGATTCGCGCACCGTCAGCCGTTCGAACGGCGCGAGGCGCTCGCCTTCCGCCGCGCGATGCTCCCGAAGATCTGCGAGCAAGCGCTCGCGGCTACCGGCACTGAGAATGCGACGACCGTCGACGACGTCGCCGACATGTTCGATCAATCGCTCGAAGGGTTCACTCTTGCTGATGATGCCGACGGCCCCGGCCTCGACGCATTGCGCCAACGAGATCGGGTTGGTCTCGCCGGTCAACATCACGACGCGGAAGCCGAGTTCGGTGATGGGGCGTACGAGATCAAGGCCGAGCCCGGCACTCCCGAGGTCGAAGTCGAGCAGCACGAAGTGCAGGTCGAGCGAGCGCAGTGACTGGAGTACCGCGGTCGGCTGGAGATCGTCGACCACGGTCACGTCGATTCCGAGGTTGGCCAGGGCAAATGCCAGCGACTGGGCGAGGAGTTCGTGGTCCTCGACGATCGCCAGTCGAGCGGCCTCGACCCCGGCATATCGCCCGCCGAGTACGGAGGTTCCGGTCATCGGGCGTCTCGGATTGACTGATCGAGGTCGTGTTCCACAGGGGTCTCTTCGGCACTTCCGGTGATGACCCTGAGCGCGGGTGCCGCCGGAATGGACACCACGAACGCGGCCCCGCCATGGCTCCCTTCCTCGACCCAGAGGTCCCCGTCCTGGCTGCGTACGAGTTTCCTTGCGACCGCAAGCCCCAGGCCACTCCCGAGCTGGGCGGATGGATCGACGCGAAATCCACGTTCGAAGACCTGGTCCCAATGGGCGGGATCGATGCCGGGTCCGGAATCCTCGAGACGGATCGCGATCTCGTCGAGCTGATGCCGAACCGAGATCCACACCGTCGTTCCCGGCGCGTACTTCGCGGCGTTGGACAGCAGGCCTTCGAGCACTTGCGCGATCTCCGCGGGGCGTCCGAGTGCGAGCGTCGACCGGTCACGGGTGAACTCGATGCGTTGACCGCCGGCCCGGTGCAGATCGATCGTGGGGAGCAGCGCGGCTGCAACATCGAACGCCTCGACACCGACGGCATTCGGGGCTTCGTTCACGAGGGTACGGAGTCGGCGAATTTCTGCGATGAGTGCGGCCCGCAGGGTCGCCTCGGTGGTGGAGGCGATCGGGGAACCCGGTTGCGGTTGCCACGTGGCCACGCCACCTTCGATCGCAACCACGGTCGATCGCATCTCGTGCAACCGGTCGGCGAACGACTCCTCGACTCGCCGGTGGTTGGCAGTCTCACGTGCTCGTTCGATCTGCTCGCGCAGCGCTCGCGTCCGGTGGTGGACTGCCGCGCGTACCAGCCCGCCCAGCGCGCCGACGCAGGCCATGCCCATTGCCGCCATCTCGAACCAGCGGGCCGCCAGCGCTCCGGACGCGGCGTGATCCAACCCAAGGGGGACGAGTTCTGCGCAGCCGAGTGCGAGCGCCACGGGGATGATCCAGCCGGCCTCGGCATCCTGACCCGAGTCGCGCTGACGCCAGGCTGCGAGGGCGGCGACGAGGACCCATGCGCCGCCGACGATTGCCAACTCCGCGTCATGACGTCCGGGGATCCGGTCGACGACAACGACAGTGGCGAATGCAATCGCAACTCCACCGGCCGCGAGAGTCAGTGAACTCGTCAACCGGATCGACGCGTCGATTTCCGGTCCGAGCACCGCTCGGGCGAAGAGCGCGAGGCTCAGCGCGACCGATCCGAGTTCGATCCCGACGCTCGTCGACGTCATCAACGGCTGGAACGCCAACTGTCCGACGCCGAAGACGATCAGACCCCAGCCGCACCACCACCCGCGTGCGACCCCGTCGAGTCGCCAGCGCAGGATGCAGGCGACGCCGGCGAGAAGGGCCAGGGTGGCGGCGATCGCGCTCAGCTCCTCGAGTGTGATGCGACCGACCGTCCACCTCGCGTTGCCGGCCACCGTGATCCAGAGCACGGCGACGACCACGAGGATCACCGACGGGAGCGCGGCGGGAATGACGAATCGGGCGACGCCGCGACGGTCCGGACCGCGGTACGGCTTCGGGCCGGTCACGGATGCGGTGTCCGGATTGTGGCGGGCGCTCACTGCGTCTCCTCGGGCCAGCGCTCAGTGCTGTCCGAGGGTGTATCGACGCTGGTATCGCCGGACCTGAGGACCCGCTGGCGGGCTGCCCGTTCCGCAGGGATGGCGCCGATGTGAAGCATCGGGCGTACTGATCTGGGTGTGCCCTCGGCAGGATTCGAACCTGCGCACACGGCTCCGGAGGCCGATGCTCTATCCCCTGAGCTACGAGGGCGGGAAGGCGGGCGACACTACCAAGCCCGCGGCGCGCGGCTGCGAGCGAAGGTGGTCCGACGACGAGATCAGGCTGGTTCGGTCGGGGTGAGGTGCGCTTCGAGCGAGCGGTTCAGTGCGTGGAGCGTGGCGCGGGCGGCGGCTTCGATCCGGCTCCCGCCGGCGGCGATCCCGAGACGCGTGGTGTCGTCGGCGTGGACGGAGACCGCGACGACGTAGACGCCGTCGGTGTCCTGATCTGCGAGTTCGTTGGTCCAGTCGATCGCGGTCGTCAGGTCGGCGGCGAAGGATCGCAGCCCTTCGAGGGTCGCGTTCGCCGCGCCGGCGATGCCCGCGCTCGCCGCGGCCCGGCCGATGATGCGGCGGCCGCCGAAGGTCAGATGCACTTCGAGTTCGTCGGTGTCGGGAAAGGTCAGGACCGCGAGGAGTCGAATCCGTGAACGCGGCCCGGTGTCGTGCGCCAACCCTTCGCCGTCGGAGCTGCTCGTCGGCGCGGTCGCGGGTCTCGGCGCGAGCGTCGGTCACTGCCGGGGCAATGGTGGCCGGCCCCGGTGGGGCGGCGGGGGCCGGCACTTCCACGGTTCGCCAGCGGACGATCTCGAGTGCGACGGGCTTGTCGGCGTGGCGGTACGCGATGCGCGCTGCCTGCTGAGGGAGGGTCGCGGGCGGTTGGTCGCCCTGCACCTGGACCTGCACGAGCAGCATGTCGTCGCGCTCGTTGAAGCCCGCGGCGCGCACGCCGGGCAACTTGCGGAGTTCGAGCTCGAGGTCGTCGAGTTGGGAGGGTTCCACGTCAGCGTCCTTCGTGACGAGCAGCTTTGGCCTCGTAGAGGCGCTGGTCGGCCAGGGCGACGAGCGCCTCGGCGCTTTCGGCTTCGGTGGGACACTGCGCGACGCCGTAGGAGAAGGGTGGGCAGCTTCGTTCGCCGACTCGCGAGGCGCCGATGCGTTCGAGCAGTGGTGGCACGTCGTCCGGATCGGTGCTCGGCAGGATCAGCGCGAACTCGTCACCGCCGATTCGGGCCGCGTTGTCGCCGAAGCGAAGGACTCGGCGGAACCGGTCGCCGAGGGCCCTCAGGGCCGCGTCACCGGCTTGGTGGCCGTCGGTGTCGTTGATCTGTTTGAGATCGTCGAGGTCGACGAGCACGAGGGTGAACGGCCAGCGGTACCGCACGCTGCGGGCGGTCGACATCTCGAGGAGTCGATCGAAGGTCCGCCGGTCGAAGAGGCCGGTCAACGGGTCGTGCCACGAGTCGTAGCGGAGAACTTCCATGCGCAGTGCCACGATGCAGAGGCTCACGACGAGCGCACCGTCGACCGCCGCCGGATCGAGGGCCGGTTCGGTGTACAGACCGGGAGCGGCATCGAGGAGGGCTTCACCGCCGGGATCGTCGAGGGGCTTGCGGCCGGCCCGGAACACCTGTCGGCCCAGCCCGGCTTCGTCGATCACGACCGCCGCGTCGACCAGATCGTGCTCGGCCACCAGGGTGTCGAGCGCGTGGTAGATGATCGAGAGCCCGCTCGGGGTGCTGCTCAGGCTGTTGACCAACTCGCCGCCGAGGTCGGTCACTGCGGGACCCCCGGCCATGGGGATGAAGAGGTGCTCCGCGGGAAGGGGATCGCCGTCGACAGGCAACAGCGCAGCGAGTCCGCGCCCAAGTCCACCCTGTCGTGCCACGAAGTTCCTCCCGTTCGGCCCCATCGGCGCTGTCGTGCCACGCTCCGCCGCCCCTACGTGATCAGTGTCGGACCGTTCTGTCCCCGGACCGGCAGCTTGTGCAGATTATCCGCCACGCGCGGTGCACGCGCCATCGGTCGCCCGCACTGGTCGCGGCGGAGATCCCACGGGATTCGTTCACGAGCAAAGGCATCGGGCCGGAGCGATGGCGTGTGCGATGCTGACCGGCTCCCGCCGCCGACCCTCTGTGTGACTCGTGATTGCCGACGATCTTGCCGCCGCGCTGCATGCCGCCCTCGATCGGGCCAACCTGCCGGTGCCCGCCGGTGGGGTCGAGGTGGTGCCGGCGAAGCACCGCGACCACGGAGATTGGCAGACCAACGTCGCGCTCGTCTTGGCGAAACCGGTCGGCGCGACTCCCCGAGATGTGGCCGCCCGGGTGGTCACCGCGCTCGAGACGGCGATGCCTGCCCATGTCGAACGGCTCGACATCGCCGGCCCGGGTTTCGTCAACTTCTTTCTGGCGCCCACCTGGCTGCACGACGTTCTGCGAGCCGCGGTCACCGCAGGCGCCCGGTTCGGGTACGGCGATGCCGCGGCCGGTCAGCGCATCAACCTCGAGTTCGTCTCTGCGAACCCGACGGGACCGCTCCATGCCGGTGGCGGTCGGTGGGTCATGGTGGGCGACGCGATCGCCAACCTGCTCGCCGCGCAAGGCGCCGAGGTGCACCGCGAGTACTACCTGAACGACGCCGGGTCGCAGCTCGAAACCTTCACGGCCTCGCTCCTCGCCCGGTATGAAGGGGATGACCCGCCCGAGAACGGCTACCAGGGGGCCTATCTCATACAGATGGCCGCCGAGCTGCGCGCCGAACTCGGCGACGACGTCACCGCGGCGCAGGCGCAGGAGTGGGGGTACGCGCAGGTCTTGGCGAGTCTGCGGGGCGACCTCGCGCGCGTGGGTGTGGAGTTCGACACCTGGTTCTCGGAGCGCACGCTCCACGAGCGCGGTGATGTGGCCGGGGTGCTCGACGCGTTGCGCGCGGCCGGGCACACCTATGAGAAGGACGGCGCGGAATGGCTGGCGAGCGAGGCGCTTGGTGACCAACGCGACCGGGTACTCGTGCGCAGCACCGGCACCACCACCTACCTCACCAACGACCTCGCCTATCACCGCGACAAAGTCGCACGCGGGTGGGACCACCTCATCGACATCTGGGGCGCCGATCACCACGGCCAGGTGAAGTCACTCCAAGTCGGTCTGCGTGCGCTCGGCGTCGGAACTGATGCCGCGCCCGAACCGGAGATCATCCTCGGCCAACTCGTCACCCTGGTGAAGGGCGGCGACGTCGTGCGGATCTCGAAGCGGACCGGCAACATCATCACGCTGGCCGACATTCTCGACGAGGTCGATCCCGATGTCGCCCGGCTCACCTTCCTGTTGCAGGGCATCGACACGGCGCAGACGTTCGACCTGGACGTCGTGACCTCGCAGTCGATGGAGAACCCCGTCTATTACGTGCAGTACGCCCACGCCCGGGTCGCCTCGATCGCCCGCCGCGCCGCGGAGGCGGGCATCACCCGCCTTCCGCTCGCCGAGGTCGATCTGTCGCTGCTCGTCCACGAACGTGAACTCGACCTGTTGCGATCCCTTGCCGAATACCCCGAGACGCTCCGCGCCGCGGCCGAACTGCGGGCACCCCACCGGGTGACGACCTGGGTTCGTGAGTTCGCGGGGCGCTTCCACGGCTTCTACCGCGACTGCCGGGTCATGACCGACGACGTTGCGCTCACCCAGGCCCGTCTCTGGTTGGCCGAGGCGACCCGGGTCGGGCTCTCGAGTGCGCTCGACCTCCTGGGGGTGAGCGCGCCCGAGGTGATGGAGCGGCTCGACGGCGACGGCGATGCCGACCTCAACGGCGATGCCGACGGCGATGGCGGCGGCGAGGACGTGCACCGCGTGAGTGGCGTGCCGGAGGGGGCGAGCGAGCCCGTCGACCAGACGCTCCTGCCCCCGGGTCTGGCCGGTCTGGACCTCGACGCGGTCGCGGCGGAGTTCGGGACGCCGACGTTCGTGTACGACGAGGGTCACCTGCGCGCCCGCTGTCGGGAGTACCTGGCGAGCTTCGGCGCGGATCGCGTGGCCTACGCGGGGAAAGCGTTCCTGTGCACCGCGATGGTGCGTCTCATCGCCGAGGAGGGTCTCCATCTCGATGTGGCCACCGGCGGTGAACTCTACGTTGCGATGCACGCGGGATTCCCGGCCGAGCGGTTGGTCTTCCACGGCAACAACAAGAGCGATGCCGAGATTGCCGCCGCGACCGAAGCGGGCGTCGGTCGCATCGTGGCCGACTCGTTCGACGAGTTGGATCGCCTCGAGTCGAGCGGCTTCCCGGGCGACGTCCTCGTGCGAGTGACGCCCGGCGTCGAAGCGCACACCCACGAGTACATCCAGACCGGCACCGACGATTCGAAGTTCGGGTTCACGGTGTCGACCGGCGCGGCCGCCGACGCCGTCGCCCGGGTCGTGCGGTCGAGCGCACTGCGCTTCGGTGGCATCCACGCGCACATCGGCTCCCAGGTGTTCCGGCTCGATTCCTACGCGCAGGCGGCGGCGGTCGTCGGCCGCTTCGCCGACGAGTGTGAACGCGCCACCGGCGCGGAGATCCCACTGGTGAACCTGGGCGGCGGCCTGGGTGCGCGCTATCTCAACTCCGACCCGGACCCGTCGGTGTCCGAGTACGCCGCCGCGTTGCGGACGGGACTCGGTGACCGCCCGATGATGGTGGAGCCCGGTCGGTCGATCGCGGCCGCCGCGGCCCTCACGCTCTATCGGGTCGGGACGGTCAAGACGATTCCCGGCGGCCGTACCTACGTGGCGGTCGACGGTGGCATGAGCGACAACCCGCGGCCGGTGCTCTACGGCGCAGGGTACGAGGCCTACCTCGCCGATCGCCCCGATGCGCCTCGTCCGTTGGCGGTCGCGGTCGCGGGGAAGCACTGTGAACAGGGCGACGTGATCGTGCCCGACGGGTTCCTGCCCGCCGACGTGGCCGTCGGCGACCTGCTCGTGACCCCGGTCACGGGGGCCTACGGCTACTCGATGGCCAGCAACTACAACAAGGTCCCGCGTCCGGCGGTGGTATTCGTCCGGGATGGTCGAGCTCGGGTCGTCGTACGTCGAGAGACGCCGGATGACCTCATTCGTTTGGACGCGTAACTTGAGGGTGCCCGTGCGAGACTCGGTGTCATGAACTCACGTTCCGTCAAAGTCGGGCTGCTCGGATGCGGCCACGTCGGCTCCGCACTGGTGCGGTTGATCACCGAGAACGGTGACGCGATCGAAGCGCGTACCGGTGTCCACCTGGAGGTCGGTCGGGTCGCGGTCCGCAACCTCGCTCGCGACCGTGACGTCGCGTTGCCCACCTCGATGTTCACCCACGACGCCACCGACGTCGTCACCGACGACGACATCGACATCGTCGTGGAGGTCATCGGCGGGATCGAGCCCGCGCGCGAGTTGATCATCGAAGCGCTCAAGGCCGGTAAGCCGGTGGTCACCGCGAACAAGGAGTTGCTCGCCAACTTCGGCAAGGAGCTCTTCGAGACCGCGGAAGGGTCCGGCGTCGACCTGCTCTTCGAAGCGTCGGTGGCCGGTGGGATCCCATTGATCCGTCCCTTGCGCGAGTCGCTCGCCGGTGACCGCATCCGTCGAGTGATGGGCATCGTCAACGGGACGACCAACTTCATCCTCTCCAACATGGCGGAGTCGGGCGCGTCCTTCTCCGACGCACTCGCCGAGGCGCAGACACTCGGTTACGCCGAGCGTGACCCCACGGCCGACGTCGAGGGATTCGACGCCGCGGCGAAGGCGGCGATCATCGCGACCATCGCGTTCGGTGCCCGCGTGGTCGCCGGCGACGTCTACCGCGAAGGCATCAGCGAGATCTCCGATGCCGACATCGCATCGGCCACCGAGTTGGGGTACGCGGTCAAGTTGTTGGCAGTCGCCGACGAGACCGATCAGGGCATCGCGGTGCGGGTCCATCCCACGATGCTGCCGAAGTCCCATCCGCTCGCGTCGGTCCGCGATTCGTTCAATGCCCTCTTCATCGAGGCGGACGCGGTCGGCGAGTTGATGTTCTACGGACGCGGTGCCGGTGGGATGCCGACCGCGAGCGCCGTGCTCGGTGATGTCATCGACGCCGCGAAGAATCTCGTGAGCGGCGCACGCGGTGCGACGGTGGGCGCGCTGGCCCGGAAACCCATCCGCCCGATCGACGAGGTGGAGAGCCAGTTCTACCTGCAGCTCGAAGTGGCTGATGAGCCAGGCGTGTTGGCGCGCATCGCGGAGCAGTTCGGTCAGCGGGGCGTGTCGATCAAATCGATGCAGCAGATGGGCATCGGCGATGAGGCTCGACTCATCTTCATCACCCACTCGGCCCGCGAGGCGGACCTGCGGGCGACCATCCACGCGCTGCGTGAAGTGGGTGCGGTGCACAAGGTGGGTTCGGTGTTGCGGGTCATGGGCGACGAAGGGTGAGCATGCGCGCGAATGGTTGGCCCGGCCTGATCGAGGCGTACCGCGATCACCTGCCCGTGACGGACACGACTCCCGTCGTCACGCTGCTCGAAGGCAATACGCCTCTCGTGCCCGCGCCCCGGTTGTCGGAGCAGCTGGACCTCGACGTGTTCCTCAAGGTCGAAGGCGCGAACCCGACGGGTTCGTTCAAGGACCGCGGCATGACGATGGCGATCACCAAGGCGCTCGAGGCCAACGCCAAGGTCGTGGTGTGCGCATCCACCGGGAACACCTCCGCGAGTGCAGCGGCCTACGCAGCGCGGGCCGGGCTCACGTGCGCAGTGGTGATCCCCGAGGGGAAGATCGCTTTGGGCAAGCTCGCGCAGGCGCTGATCCACGGTGCGAACGTGGTGCAGATTCGCGGGAACTTCGATGAGGCGCTCGACGTCGTTCGTGCGCTCGGCGCTGTCGACGGTGTCGAGGTGGTCAACTCGATCAACCCATTTCGCATCGAAGGGCAGAAGACCGCCTCGTTCGAGATCGTCGACGTGCTCGGTGATGCTCCCGACGTGCACTGCCTTCCCGTCGGTAATGCCGGCAACATCACCGCGTACTGGAAGGGCTACGCCGAGTACGAGACGCTCGGCCGTGCGACCCGTCGGCCCCGAATGCTGGGATGGCAAGCCCAGGGCGCCGCGCCGCTCGTCATCGGCGAGCCGGTCCTGCACCCGGAGACGATCGCGACCGCAATCCGGATCGGCAACCCCGCGAGTTGGGACGGTGCCATCGCCGCCCGCGACGAGTCGGGTGGCGCGATCGACATGGTCAGCGACGACGAAATCCTCGCCGCGTACCGATTCCTCGCCAATACCGAAGGGGTGTTCGTCGAACCGGCATCGGCCTCCTCGGTCGCCGGTCTGATGAAAGCCTCGGCCTTCGGCTTGGTCGAGGCCGGCGAACGAGTGGTCTGCACCGTGACCGGGCACGGGTTGAAGGACCCCCAGCGCGCCATCGACGAGGTGGCGGTCGGGAGCCCGGTCGACGCCAGCCTCGCGGCGGTGGCCGCCGAACTCGGTCTCTGACGCCACCCGCGCCCCGCGTCGGGCCTCCGGCGCGTCGCACGAGCGGTATGGGACACTGAGCCTTCGTCCGATCAGGAGGCTTCCCCATGCCACGACCCACTGCTCTCATCACCGGTGCATCGGCCGGGATCGGCCGGGCGTTCGCCGAAGGACTCGCGGCGCGTGGCTACGACCTCGTGATCGTCGCCCGCGACACCGCCCGGCTCGAAGCCCTCGACAAGGAACTCGCGGCGGCGCACGGCACGACCACGGAGGTCATGACCGCCGACCTCGGCGATCGGGCGCAGTTGGCCGCCGTGGAAGCTCGGCTGGCGGCGGCCGATCCGGCGATCGACCTGCTCGTGAACAACGCCGGGTTCGGCACGATCGGGACGTTCCACGAGTTGCCGGTCGATCGCGAGGAGCAGGAGATCGCGCTGAACGTGGTCGCACTCACGCGGCTCACCCACGCCGCGCTGGCGTCGATGGTGAGTCGGGGGAGTGGTGGCGTCATCAATGTGTCGTCGATCGCGGCGTACCAACCGACCCCCACGAACGCGACGTACGGCGCGACGAAAGCATTCGTCAGCAGTTTGAGCCAGGGCATCCACGAGGAGTTGAAGGGCACCGGCATCAACTGCATGGTGCTGTGTCCCGGGTTCACCCGCACCGAGTTCCAGGAACGGGCCGGGATCGATTCGGCCGACATTCCCGACTTCCTCTGGCAGGACGCGGCGACCGTGGTCGACTACGCGATGAAGGCGTTCGCGAAGGGCAAGGCCGTCTGCGTGCCGGGACTGCTCAACCAGACCACCGCCGGCTTCAGCGGGACCGTCCCATCGAGCGTGAGTCGCCGCGTCGCCGGCCTCATCGTGAAGCGTGCTGAAAAGTAGTTACGCGGGGTCGAGGCGGAGGAGGCCGTCGGAGGCGGAGAGGATGTACAGCTCGTTGTTCTGGTCTTGGCCGAACGAGTTGACGCTCTTCACCGCGAGTCCGAAGTCGATGTCCTCGCCCTTCACCCCCGGGCCGACGGGTGTGCCGTGCAGGCTGGATCCGCAGAAGTCGGCGAAGAGGTAGGTGCCGACCAGGTTGGGGATCTTCGTGCCGCGGTAGACGTAGCCGCCGGTGATCGAACAGCGGCCGTCGTGCGGGTATTCGAGCACCGGTTCGATGCCACCCTGCGGACGCTCGCCCCGAAACTCGTGCGTGGCCTCACGGAGTGGCCACTCGAAGTTGAGCGGTGGAGGAGTGCCCGGAGCGATCCAGTCGATCTCTTCCCAGGCGTTCTGGCCGACGTCACCGATGACCAGCGCTCCGGTCTTGGCATCGAACGAGAACCGCCAGGGGTTGCGCAGCCCGTACGCCCAGATCTCGGCCCGGCCACCGCCGTTCGCGTACGGGTTGTCGGCGGGGATGGCCGTGGTCCCGCCGATCGGGCCCGGATCGATGCGCAGCAGCTTGCCGAGCAAGGTATCGAGCGATTGCCCGTTCCCGTCCGGCGCGTGCCCGGCGCCGGTGTCACCCGCGCCGCCACCGTCGCCGGTGCCGATCCAGAGCATGCCGTCGGGGCCGGTCACGAGGTTGCCGCCGTTGTGGTTGCTCTGCGGCTGCTTGATCGCGAGCAGTTCGCGGCGACCGCCGCGGTCGGCGGTGCCGTCGGCGCGCATCGGGTACGCGTCCACCCGTGTGTCGCCGTTGCGGTTGGTGTAGTCGACGAACATCTGGGTGCCGTCGGCCGAGAACGACATCCCGAGCAACCCGCGTTCGCCGCCGGCCGAAATGGTGTCACGCAGATCGATCACCGGCTTCGGATCCAGCGCGCCGTTGCGGACGGCACGCACCCGCCCGACGTGTTCGGTCACGTACAGCGCATCGTCGCCGGTGCGGACAGCCATCGCGATGGGGTCGTCGATGTCGGCGACGGGCGTGAGCGTGAACCGGGCGTCGCGCGGGTTGGGCACTGCCGTGGTGGACGTGCTCGGGCCGGAGCTCGGAGGTGTCGACGTGGAGGTCGACCTCGATTCGGCCTTCGTACTCCCGGAACTGCAGGCCGCGAGGGCCAGAACGACGGGAACGACCAGGACCAAGGATCGACGCATCCGGCCACGGTATCGAGCCCGACACTCGACTCAGGGTCACCTACGCTCTGCGCCGTGAAGTATGTCGTGCTCGTTCCCGATGGCTGTGCCGATGAACCCGTTGCCGCGCTCGGCGGTCAGACCCCGCTCGAGGCGGCCCACCTCCCCCACCTCCAGGCGCTGGCCGCCAGGAGTGAGGTCGGTCGGGCGGCGGTGATCCCGAACGGTCTCCCGCCAGGGAGCGACGTCGGCAACCTGGCGATCCTCGGGTATGACCCCGAGGTCTTCCACACCGGACGCGCCCCGATCGAGGCCGCGGCGATGGGCGTGGACCTCGCGCCGGGCGAGGTGGCCTATCGGTGCAATCTCGTGACGATCGACGATGCGGGCACGATGGTCGACTTCGCGGCCGGTCACATTTCGAGTGAGCAGAGCCACCCCATCATCGCCGCGCTCGACGCCGAACTCGGCGGCGGTCGTGACGGTGTGCGGTTCTATCCGGGGGTGGAGTACCGCCACCTCGTCGTGGTGCCGGGGGAGTGGGCCGACGCCGAGTGCGTCCCGCCGCACGATCTCACGGGACGACCCGCGGTGTGGCCCACCGGCGCGGCGTCGGACCGGCTCAAGGTGCTGATGAACGCCTCCCGCTCGGTCGTGACGCGCGTCGCCGCCGACGTGGGTTCCACCGCCACCCAGATCTGGCTCTGGGGTCAGGGCACCAAACCGCAACTGCCGGATTTCTCGAATCGCTACGGCGTCACCGGTCGGCTGACCTCGGCGGTGGATCTCGTCCGCGGCCTCGGCGTGCTCGCCGGCATCGAGGTCCTCGACGTCCCGGGCGCGAGTGCCGGGTTCGACAACGACTACGTCGCCCAACGCATGGCCTGCATCGATTCGCTGGCCGACCGGGACTTCTTCCTGCTCCACGTCGAGGCCACCGACGAAGCCGGTCATCAACAGAACGCCGCGGCGAAGGTTGAGGCCCTCGAAGCATGGGACCGCGACATCATCGGCCCCCTGCTCGACGCGCTCCCGGCCTTCGGCGACTTCCGGATCCTGCTCATGCCCGACCACGCCACGCCGGTCGATCTCGGGACCCACACTTCCGATCCGGTCCCGTATTTGCTGCACGACAGTGCGTCGACCGTGACCGGTTTGCCCTATACCGAGACGGCCACCCAGGACTGCCCCGCCGTGGCTGCGCATACACTCCTGGCCCGGATGGTCACATCCGCGTGAGTTCCGGCCTATGATGGCTCCAGCGCCACCTCGTCGGTACCCCAGCGTTGGTTGGGACCCCGCCAGAGCGACTGCGCCAGCTCGGATTTTCTGAGCTTTTCTCTTGCCCCGGTGCGGGACCGAACATGGTCGTGATCCCCGGCGAGGTTTTCTCATCGCGACGGGTTCGCCCGCTCGCACCCCCGGACCGGAACTCCCCGGAGCCGGATTCCATCTTCTGTGGTCCATCGACCCAAGGAGCAACACTTCATGGCCGAGCAGCAACTCGAACGCTCGATGCTCGACGGCAAGGATCGCGAACAACTCCACGCGATCGCCGGCGCAATGGGCATCAAGGGCGTCACCCGCCTTCGGAAAGCCGATCTCGTGGACGCGATCCTCGGGGCCGCGACCGGTGGCGGCAGCAACGGCGGCGCCAACGGCGACGCGAACGGAGATGCGAACGGAGATGCAGGCGCCAAGCCTGCCAAAGCATCCAAGGCCACCAAGGCCACCAAGACCACCAAGCGGGCGGCGAACTCGGACACGGTGAGCACGGACACGCCGGCCGCGTCGGAGGCGGAGACCGCACCCACGGCCTCGGCCCGGAAGGCGATTCGCTCCAAGCGGGCGTCCGAACTCGCCGGCGGCGACGGCGATCTGGCCGCGATCGCGGCGGAGGAAGACTCACTCGGCGGCACCGACGAACCCGAGGTGGCCCCCCGACCGATGCGACGGAACGCCCCGAGCAGTACCGGAACCGGTCCGGCCTCGGCCACGACCGACACCGGTTCCGAGGCCAAGTCCACAACCGCGTCCCGCGGCGGCTCGGGTGCGGGCTCGAGATCTGGCTCGGACGCCACCGCGGAGGGCACGAAGTCCGGTGGGTCGAACGACGACACCTCGGCACGCGCCCCGCGTACCGATCCGGACGACGAGCGGGCCTCCTTCGGTGAGGGAAACCGGTCGGGTCGACGCCGGCGGCGGCGGGGACGCGACCGCGCCGGCACCGGCGGCGGCGGCGGCGGAACCAGTGGCGGAGGCGACCGCGGCAACGAGCGCGGCAACGAGCGCGGCAACGACCGCGGCGGGAGCGATCGCGACCGGGGCACCGATGCCGCCAGCCGTGAGTTCTCCGGCGAGCCGATCGAGGTCCAGGGCCTGCTCGACCTGCGGGACGAGGGCTATGGCTTCATGCGCACGACCGGGTACTTGCCGGGCCGCGCCGATGTCTACGTCTCGGCGTCGCAGGTGCGTCGCTTCGCATTGCGCAAGGGCGACTTCATCAAGGGCGCGACCCGTCCACCGGCGAGCAACGAGAAGTACCCCGCGCTGTTGCGGGTCGACGAGATCAACGTGATGGACGTCGAGGCCGCGAAGAACCGTCCCCGGTTCGAGGACCTCACCCCGCTGTTCCCGGACGAGCGGCTGAGCCTCGAACTGTTGGACGACCCGACGCTGCTCACGGGTCGGATCGTCGACCTGCTGTCGCCGATCGGCAAGGGGCAGCGCGGGCTTGATCGTCTCGCCGCCCAAGGTCGGCAAGACCACGATCATGAAGCAGATCGTGGCCGCGATCGAGCGCAACAACCCCGAGGTGCACCTCATGGTCCTGCTCGTCGACGAGCGGCCCGAGGAAGTCACCGACATGCGTCGCCACGTCCAGCGCGGCGAAGTCATTGCCTCCACGTTCGACCGCCCGTCCGATGAGCACACGCTCGTCTCGGAGCTCACCATCGAGCGGGCCAAGCGGCTCGTCGAGCTGGGCAAGGACGTCGTCATCCTGCTCGATGGCATCACGCGCCTCGCCCGGGCCTACAACCTCGCGGCGCCGGCCTCCGGTCGGATCATGTCCGGTGGTATCGACGCGGGTGCGCTCTACCCGCCGAAGCGGTTCTTCGGTGCCGCCCGCAACGTCGAGGAGGGCGGCTCGCTCACGATCATTGCCACCGCGCTGGTCGACACGAACTCGAAGATGGACGAACACATCTTCGAAGAGTTCAAGGGCACCGGCAACATGGAGCTCAAGCTCGACCGCAAGCTGGCCGAGCGGCGTCTCTTTCCGGCCATCGACGTCAATGCGTCGAGTACCCGCCACGAGGAACTCCTTATGGGCCGGGACGAGCTGGCCCAGGTGTGGAAGCTGCGCCGGGTGCTCAACGCCCTGGCCCAGGAGGGCTCGTCGGCTCCCGGCCTCGAGCTGTTGATCGACAAGCTCAAAACCACCAAATCCAACGACGAGTTCCTCGCCGAGATCGCCAAGGCGCCCGCGTCGGGCGGCTGATCGCCTCCATCGCCGTCGTCGGGAATACGGAGGGGTTCTCCTTCACGTAGCCCGAGTTCCTAGACTGGACCCATCATGAAGACCGACATTCACCCCACCTACACCGAGTGCAAGGTGCACTGCTCCTGCGGGAACGAGTTCGTGACTCGTTCGACCGTGTCGGAGCTGCGCGTCGAGCTCTGCTCCGAGTGCCACCCGTTCTATACCGGCAAGCAGAAGCTGGTGGACACCGGCGGTCGGGTCGAGCGCTTCAACAAGCGGTACGCGAAGAAGAAGTAACTCTGTGAGTGACCAGCCGCGATACATGGGCGGCCAGGCCGTCATCGAAGGTGTGATGATGCGCGGGGCCGCCACGTGGGCGGTCGCGGTGCGCACGCCCGACGGCGAGATCGACGTCGCGGTCCATGATGTTCCCGGCTGGGCCGAGAAGTACAACCGGATCCCCCTGGTGCGGGGCGTCATGAACCTCGGCGAGTCCATGGGACTCGGGATGAAGGCGCTCTCGTACTCGGGCAACCTGCAGATGCCCGAAGACGAGCGGCTCTCGGGTACTGCGATGGGGATCACGATGGCGATCTCGGTGTCGCTGTCGATCGGCCTGTTCATCCTCTTACCCGCGTTGGGTGCACGCGGGCTGGGGAGTCTCTTCGGTGTGACCGGGATCGCGTTCCATGCGCTCGAAGGCGCGCTGGTGCTGTGCCTGTTCCTCGGATACCTCGGGCTCATCGGGCGCATGAAGGAAATCCGCAAGGTGTTCCAGTACCACGGTGCCGAACACAAGTCGATCGCCGCGTACGAGAATGACGTGCCGCTCACCCCCGAGTCGGCGCAGACCTTCACGACCGCCCACGTTCGGTGCGGCACCAACTTCCTCCTCACGGTGCTGACCTTGGCGATCATCGTGTACTCGTTCATCGGCCGGCCCGCGATCCCGTATCTGATCCTCTCCCGAGTGGTCTTGATCCCGGTCATTGCCGGCCTGGCGTACGAACTGATCCGGTTCGCCGCGCGCCATATGGATCGGCGCTGGGTCCGCACGATGATGATCCCGGGCTTGTCGCTCCAGAAGCTCACGACTCGTGAACCGACCCTCGATCAGATCGAGGTCGCGATCGCGGCGCTGCGCGCGGTGTTCACCGCTGAACAGTCGGCCGAGGTCGACGCGCGCGTCGCGGCCTGACCGATCCCCCGATGGCCGATCCGATGTTCTCCCGCCTTGCCGAACTCGAGGCGGAGCTGGATCGGGTCGAGGCCACGCTGGCAGACCTCTACGCGGCGGGGGACCAGAAAGCGGCGGCCGATGCGGGGCGACGCTCGGCGGAGCTGCGGCCGATCGTGGAGGCGTACCGCTCGTATCAGACGAACGAATCCGATCTCGCCGACGCCCAGGAGTTGGCCGACGCGGAGTCCGACCCGGCGATGTTGGCGTTCCTCAAACAGGAGATTGCCGACAAGGCAGGCGAACGAGTTCGCCTCGACGCCGAGATCAAGGAACTCCTGATCCCCAAGGATCCCAACGACGGCAAGAACGTGATCGTCGAGATCCGTGGGGCCGAAGGGGGCGAGGAAGCCAATCTCTGGGCCGGCGACCTGTACCGCATGTACAGCTACTACGCCGACGCGCATCGCTGGAAGACCGAGGTCCTCTCGAGCCAACCTTCGGACATGGGTGGGTTCCGCGAGATCAGCTTCGTCGTGCGGGGATCCGACGCGTGGTCGCACCTCAAGCACGAAGCCGGTCCGCACCGGGTCCAACGGGTGCCCGCCACCGAGAGCCAAGGTCGTATCCACACCAGCGCGGCCACGGTCGCGGTGCTGCCCGAAGCCGAAGAGGTCGACATCGCGATCGACCCGAGCGATTTGGACGTCGACACGTACCGAGCGACCGGCCCCGGCGGGCAATCGGTGAACACGACCGACTCCGCGATCCGCATCACCCACCGGCCGACCGGGTTGGTCGTCACGTGCCAGGACGAGAAGAGCCAGCTCCAGAACAAGGAGAAGGCGTTCCGGATCTTGCGCTCCCGCTTGCTCCAGGTGGAGCAGGAGCGCCAGGCGGCGGAGGTGGCCGACGCCCGCCGCAGTCAGGTCGGGGGTGGGGGTCGCTCGGAGAAGATCCGGACCTACAACTTCAAGGAGAACCGGGTGACCGACCACCGCGTCGGTCTCACGTTGCACAGCCTCGATGCCGTCCTCTCGGGCGACCTCGACCCGTTGGTTCAGCGCTTGATGGCCGAAGAACGCCAACAGCAGCTCGAGGACGCGGACTCCTGAACCTGACGTGGGGCGCCGTGTGCGTCGATGCCGAGGCGCAGCTCCGGGCGATGGGTGTGCACGATCCGGTCGCGGAGTCCCGCTGGCTCATCGAGGCGGTGTCGGGCATGACCCTCGCGGAACAGATCATCGAGGTCGACGGCTTTGCCACCCGACGGGCGACCGCGGAGTTGGACGCGCTCCTGGCCCGCCGGGCCGCCGGAGAACCGATTCAGTACGTGCTCGGAGCATGGGCGTTCTGCGGTCTCGACCTCATGGTCGATCGACGGGTGCTGATCCCGAGGCCCGAAACCGAAGCGGTCGCCGAGATTGCAATCGCCGAGGTCGAGCGGCTCGGTGGGCGCGTGGGCACCGCCGAACCGTGGGCGGGCGGGCTCACCCACTATGCCGTCGCCGACCTGGGCACCGGTTCGGGCGCCCTCGCGTTGGCGCTGGCGGCCTCATTGCCCGATGCCGAAGTGTGGGCCACCGATGTCAGCGAACCGGCGCTGACCGTGGCGCGAGCGAACATTGCTGCGGCGGGATCGCTCGCGACCCGCGTGCGGGTCGGGCACGGTTCGTGGTTCGAAGCGTTGCCGACGGAACTTCGCGGTTCCCTGCTGGTCGTGGTGTCGAACCCGCCCTACATCGCAGACCACGAGGTGCTGCCGCACTCGGTCGTCGAGTGGGAACCGACGAGCGCGCTGTACTCCGGACCGAGCGGGCTCGAGGCCGTGGAGCACGTGGTGACGACGGCGTTCGACTGGCTCGACGATGCCGGCACGGTCGTGGTCGAACTCGCGCCGCACCAGGCCGAGGCAGCGATGGCGATGGCGCGAGCTACCGGGTTCGCCGAGGTGGCGGTGCGGCCCGACCTCGCCGGACACGATCGGGCCCTGGTCGCTCGCCGCCGACCGGATCAGTAGATTCGCCCGGATGTCCGGCGATGACTCCTCCGACGAACTCGATGTCGACGCGATGCTGGGGCGGTTCCGCGCTCGTGCCGATGCCGTCCGGGAGCGGCCGCTCCCGCCCGTTGCCGGGCCCGCACGCGAACAGTTCGTGCGCCAGGCCCAACTCGACTTCCAGGACTACGCGATGGTGGCCGACGCAACCTGGGAGTTCGTCGACGGCGTCCTGACGCTGCGGATCGATCTCAACCCGACGTGATTCAGCGGTCCTCGTCGTAGCGCTCGTTCGGGTCCAGCCGCTGCAACACCTCGCGGTCGATCGCGACCCACATCGTCTTGGAGAACGGGTAGTACACGACGGGGCCGAGTACGGCGACCGGCACCAGGATTGCGAGCGTGAGTGCGACGGGAATGTGCGGGATCGTCGCGATCAGGATCGACACGAAGATGATGGCGAAGAGGCCGCCCGTGGCAATGATGTTCACGGCGAGCGCGCCGGCCCAGTATCCCGATTCGCGTTCGAAGTGGAGTCCGCACCGAGGACAGTCCGGAACCATCGAGAGGTAGCCCTTGAACAGGTGGCCCGATCCGCAGCGCGCGCATCGCTTCGTGAATCCCCACCAGAAGCTCTGTCCTCGGCCGGGTGCGTTGGGTGCCACGATCGGCCAACATAGCGTCACCCTCCTCTCGGAAAGGCCTCGGAATGGCTGCGTTGGATCTCACTGCGATCGACCATGTGCTCGCGACCACTCGGTCGGTGCGGAAGCGGCTGGACTTCGATCGGCCGGTCGAGCCCGGCGTGATCGAGGAGTGCCTGCGCCTCGCGATCCAGGCACCGACCGGCGGGAACACCCAAGGCTGGCGCTGGATCGTCGTCACCGACGCGGCGAAGCGCCTCGCGCTCGCCGAGATGTATCGCGAGATCGCGACGCCGTACTTGAAGGCCGGGCTGGGCGAGCCGGGTTCGATGTCGGCGCAGCAAGAACGGGTCGTGGATTCGGCGACGTACCTGAGCGAGCGCCTGCACGACGTCCCGGTGCATGTCATCCCGTGTCTCCACGGCGAACTCGACGCGCTCCCGAACTTCGCCGCCGCGGGGAGTTACGGATCGATCTTCCCAGCCGTGTGGAGCTTCCAGCTCGCGTTGCGCAGCCGGGGGCTCGGTTCGGTGCTCACCACGCTGCATCTGCCGCTCGCAGATCGGGCGGCCGAGCTGCTCGAGATCCCGAACGGGGTCACGCAGGTGGGACTCATCCCGGTCGCATACTTCACTGGAGACGACTTCAAGCCGGCGGCGCGGCGACCGATGGAAGAAGTGACCTATTGGAACGGCTGGAAGCAGAGTCGCTGATCAGTTCACGATGTTGGTGTCGCCGTCACCGCGCAACGAGACGGTGCGGCCTTCCCACGGTTCGGCACACATCGCGAGCAGCGTGTCGACATCGGAGCAGTTGGCCAGGGCCCGGCGTCCGTCGGCGAGCAGCACACTGACGATGCCGATCGTCGGTGCACCGTCGCGATCGAACGCGACCGACGTCGCCTCGATCTCTCCCGACCCGTCGACGACGCCGGCGGGTTCACGCCGCGGCAGCGCATCCACCTGCGCCTGGGGGAGTGCCGGGTCGACCCGGCGGAACCCGTTGGGTGGAGGGGTCGCGGAATAGAGCCCCACGCTGTGCTTGGTCACGTACCACCCGAGCGCCGTGACATAGCCGACCGAATCGGGATCGCGTCGACACTCCTCGACCATCGCCGCGATGGAGTGGGTGACGTAGTTGTTCCCCGGCCCGCCGGCGTAGGCCAGGCCGCCGGTCACCGAGATCGGTCGGGTGTCGCCGCCGCGCGGACCGTCGAGCCCCAACGATTCGAGCGCGATCTCGACCGCCGACGGGAAACACGAGTACAGCTCGAACCGGGCGATCGCATCGAGGTCGAGCCCGGCCGCCGCGAGCGCGGCGCGGCCGATGATGCCGATCGCGGTCGAACGCGACAATGACTCGCGCTCGGTGAAGAAGTAGTGATCGTGGGCGTCGGCGCCGGACCACGGGAACACCATTCGGTCCTGGGCGATGCCGGCTGCGACGGCGGCCTCGTACGAGCACAGGATGATCGCGGCGGCTTGGTCGACGTCGAGGTTGGCGCACAGTCGCTTCGGGTACGGGAAGCACGCCATCCGGTTGTCGGCGCTGGGAGTGACGATCTCGTCCGGGGTGTATGCCGTGGGCGACCACGCGTAGGGATTCGTCGCGGCCACCGCCGCGAGTTCGGACCACAGCGCGCCGAGGTGGTCCTGGTGCTCGGTGATCGATCGGCCCGACGTGTGCCGGATGGCGGTTTCGAACAGTGGGTACACCTGGGTCGGTGCCAGCGCGCGGTGCGCCATCTCGTACTGGGTCGTGCCCGGGCGCGTGTCGCCCCAGACGTTCGGGCACGGCGGGTCGTCCGCGGTGGTCCACGGGAGTCGGAGGGAGGGATCGATCTTGCGGACTCGACGGCGGCTGTACATGCATTCCACGCCGCCGATGAGGACGGCGTCGACCTCGCCGGCCTGGATCGCGGCGGCGATGCGATTGACCAGCATCTGGGGGCTGTTGCCGCCGGTCGAGGTCAACACCGTGGTGCGCGGGGTGAGGTCGAGCCGGCGTGCCAGGAGCGCGGCCGGATCGGGGTAGCGCCACGAAATGATCTCGACCGCGGCCACGGTGTCGAGGGCCAGGCCGGTGCCACCGGCATCGCCGATCGCGGCGCGGGCCGCGTCGGCGAGCAGGTCGATGGGTTCGAGGCTCGTCATCGGGTCGGCGGTCCGCTGGGTCACCTGGCCGACACCGACCACGACGGGGGTCCGGGGATCGATGGTCATCGGGCGCGGATCCTAGGAGGTCGCGGCGGGCGGTCCCGCGTCGTCAGGGAGCGGCCAGGTCGGTGTTCCGGCCGCCGCGCTGTCCGGACAGATCGATCGGTACGAACACGTGCGACAGATCTCGCGGTCTCGAACGCCGACGAACTCCGAACGCGCGGCGGCGTGGCGGAGGTCGTCGACGACCTGGGTGAGGTCGGCCTCGGTGCGGGCGAGGTCCTCGGCATCGGGTTCGTACTCGATCGGGTCGGCGCTGATGTCGTGGCCGAGGTGCTCGTACCGCACTCGTATCCGCCGCCCGTCGGCCATCGGCGCGGCGAGCCAGGCCTGGAAACGCGCGCGCGAGTCCTCGGCGAGGGAGCCGTCACGGGGGGCTCCGGTCTTGTAATCACGGATGTCGAGAATTCCGTCGTGACTCCACACCGCGTCGAGCCGACCGGAGCCGATCCACACGGGTGAACCGCGGCGAAGACGCACGACCTCGAGTTCATGGCCCACCGCGGGGCTCGGCGACGGGCACCGCGGTGCGTGTTGGCGCACCATCGCGCTGACCGCGGTGTTGTCCTCGACGCCGTGGTTCTCGAGGAGTTCGTGTTGGCGACGGTCGTCGTGGCAGTCGCCGGACTCGTGCAGGAGCCGCAACAGGTCGTGGACGAGGTTGCCGAGCCCGGCCGATGCGCCGTCGTCGCTCGGCGGGAGCCGAAGGACGTGGCGGTTGAGGTAGAGGCGCGGACAGCGTTCCCAGTCGTCGAGCCCGCTGGGGGACAACGACACGATGTCGGGAAGCAAGCGGTCGCTCATCGCAGGGCCGCGCATCCCGCGATGTACGGGCACCGAGCGCATTCCCAACCCGGTCGAGGTTGACGCTTGTCGGCGTGCGCGCGGATCACGGCGACGCGATCTTGGAGCCAATCCCTCAGATCGGGCCAGATGCGCGCGCCGTCGGTCTCGGTGGCTACCGCCCAGCCACCGAGCAGGTCGGCGCGCACGATCCGCAGCGGACCCAACCGCGTCCAGTGCGGCCGACGCAGGAGGGCGAACCGCACCGACGCGGCATCGAGTAACTCCTCGGTCGAGCGGTCGCCGATCGAGAGCATTCGCAGTTCGCGCCGACCGTCACCGGCTTCGAGCGCGAGCCCGGCACCGCCGACGAGGCGGACGCCGGTCCGGGGCGCGATGGTCTCGAAGTCGTGGGTGTCGACATCGGCGACGGCCATCGGTTCGTCCCCGAACAAGGCGACGTACCAGCGCGCCGCGGTGTCGTACACCTCTCGTTCCTCGGGAAAGAGATCGTCGGTCGTGTGGAAATGGTCCGGCGTGGGGGATCGGAGCCCCGTGTGGGCGAGCCGGGCATCGGCTTCGATCTGGGATCGCACCCGAAAGCCCCGGTTGGCGCCGCGGTTCGCCCGGGTGTCCTGGTGGTCGAGATCCAGCCGGCGCGGGCAGGTCGTTTCGGCCCGGGCGAGCTGTCTCACGGTGACCCGGGCGTACTCGGGACCGGGTTCGGATGCCTGCATCAACGCCGACCGTAGCGGCCGCCTGGGACCTGAACGGTTCTCAGGGACGTCGCGACGCGTGCCGAAGCACTGAGCGTGAGACCGTACGATCGGATGATGACTCCCGGCCCCGGTGGCTCACACCCTCGGGCCCGGCGCGCTCGCCGCCGCTGGATCATCTCGGGTGTGGTCCTCCTCGTGCTCGGTTGGACGGCCGCCGCCGGGTACCAGCTCGTCGAAGCGAAGAATCACGCCCAGTCCGGGTTGGACCAGCTCCAGACGGCTCAAGACGGCCTCGATCCGGCCGCGCTGATCCGCGGGAAGGGCCTGCCGGCCATGCGGTCGGCCCAGGACGAGTTCCATCGGGCGGCCGGCGCGGCGGATTCACCGCTGTTGACGCCGTTCGAGGTGCTGCCCTACGTCGGCCGTCAAGTGCGATCCGTCAAAGCCCTGACGTCGGGCGCGTCCACCGTCGTCGACGTCGGAGTGACTGCGATGGAGCGCTCGACCAACGAGTTGGCCGAGAAGACGGCGTCGGGCGCAGACCGGATTGCGTTGCTCGATCGGTTGGGTGCGATCGGCACGGAAGCGTCCGATGGTTTGGCCGAGGTCGGACTCGGTCCGGGAGAGGCACTCGCGGGTCCGTTGGCCCGGGCCCGGCACAAGTTCGGGACGCAGCTCGCCAAGGCCCGACGGGCGACGCACGACGTCGGGGTCGCGACCACCGGCGTGGCATCGATGCTCAAGGGACCGTCGCGGTATCTCCTGCTGGCCGCCAACGAAGGCGAGATGCGTTCGGGTTCGGGCATGTTGCTCTCGGCCGGGATTCTCACGACGCTCGGCGGACAGTTCTCGCTCGGCGACATGATTTCGGTGGCCGATCTGGAACTGCCGCCCGGTGCGGTTGCGGTCCCGGATGACTTCGGGGCCCGTTGGGGTTGGCTTGACCCCACGCAGGAGTGGCGATATCTGGCCATGTCGCCCCAGTTCGACGTGACCGGCTCGCTCGCGGCCCAGATGTGGAAGGCCAAGACTGGTGAAGAGGTCGACGGCGTGCTCGCGCTCGACGCGGTCGCGCTCCAGGCCCTGATCAAGGTGTCGGGGCCGGTCGCGGTGGATGGCAAGGTCATCGATGCCGACAATGTCGTCAACGAGATCTTGCTCCAGCAGTACCTCGACTATCCGAGTGACGTGAACGATCCGGAGAGCGATCTGCCGGCCAACCGCGCCCGCCGTGACCGCAACGGGGTGATCGCCCGGGCGATCGTCGATCAGCTGGACAAGGCCGGGTGGGACATCGCGGATCTCGTCGACGACCTGCGGAGTGCTGCCGGAGGTCGACACGTGCTGTTCTGGTCCTCGAAGCCCGAGCAACAACGGGCGTGGAAGGCTGCGGGCGTCTCGGGAGTGCTGCCCCGCAACGGGTTCATGATCTCGGTCAACAACCGCGGTGGCAACAAGCTCGACCAGTTCCTCCCGGTCGATGCGACCATCACCCACCGGCCGGTCAAGCTCGGCACGCGGGTTCGGGCCGAGATCACCCTGACCAATCAGGCTCCCGCGACCGGACTCAGCACCTACGTGGAAGGCCCGTACCCGTTCTCGGACTATGTGGCCGGGGAGTACCGCGGGATTCTCAGCGTCAACATTCCGGGGCCGGCCGGCAATGTCTCGCTCGACGGTGTCTCCAAGCTGGTCGCCGCCGGTGCCGACGGTTCGAGCCAGGTGATCGCGGGCGATGTGGCACTCCTGCGGGGAGAGTCGAAGACCTACACCCTTGAGTTCACGGTGCCGACGAACCTGCACGCCATGCAGGTCGTGCCGTCCGCTCGGTTCCCTGCGGTCCGGTTCCGGGCCGGTACCGAGACCTGGACCGACGACGCGCCCCACCCGATTCGCTGGTAGGTCACTCCCCGTGAGGGGCGTATGCCCGAAAAACAAGGCGAATGACCTATTCAGGTGTCCAGTTTTGGGGGAAATGTGGCTTGCACACACTCTTGACGCCCTGTACACTCGTTCTTCTAATCTCCGCTCTTGGGGCAGGGGTTTTCGAATGGCCGATCCGCAAGCTGCGGACGGAATCGCGTGGAGGTCAATGTGAGCAAGCAGCGGACGAACGGCGGACGGGCACTTCGCGTCGCTGCGGCGAGTGGCATCGTGTTGGGCACGTTGCTTCCGGCCGCAGCTGCGTTCGGGGCTCCGTACCCGGATGGTGGGAACACCGAGGTTGACCCGAGCAGCGAGGTACAGGGCGCGCAGGCCAGCAAGTCGTCCTCGCTTCCCTTCACGGGTGGCGACGCGACCGGTTTGGCGCTGATCGGCATCGGCGCCGTCGGCGTTGGTGCGGTGGTCGTTCGCCAGTCTCGGCGTAAGGCGATGGCCTGATCTGAACACCCCGCAAGGATTCTGAAGACGCGGTCGGCGCTGCCGGCCGCGTCTTCGCGTCTCGGGGCTGCAATTCCCTGCGGTTCGGGGGGTCAGGTTCGGCCCCCGAAGTGCCGAGAACCCCGGTGATGACCGCGCAACCGATACCCCTGCGCGCTCCGGCATCCGAGGGCGCCCATCTCAGCTTCGTTCGCCCGCCGCGTGGCTTCTATGTGCGGGTGGGAAAGCCGGTGATGGATCGAACGATCGCGGCGACGCTGCTGGTGATCGGCGCGCCGCTGTTTCTGGTCGTGGCGGTGCTGGTTCGCATCCGTATCGGCCGTCCGGTGTTGTTTCGCCAGCCAAGGGTCGGACTCGACGGCGAACCGTTCGAAGTCGTGAAGTTCCGCACGATGGCCCCCGACCGGCGAATGAGTGACCGCCGCAGCAACCGACGTGCCCGCGGCCGCGATCGGCGTCACACCCACAAGAGTGAGACCGACCCCCGTCACACCGCACTCGGACGCCAACTCCGCAAGTGGAGCCTGGACGAACTGCCCCAACTCTGGAACGTGCTCGCCGGCGAGATGAGCCTGGTCGGGCCGCGACCCGAACTCACGGGCATCGTCGAGCGGTACGAGCCCTGGCAGCGCCAGCGTCATCTGGTCAAACCCGGAATGACCGGGCTCTGGCAGATCTCCCGTCGCGGTGAAGGGATGATGCACCTCTACACCGACGTTGATCTCGTGTACGTCGCGACGATCGGTTTCCGTACCGACCTGCGAATCCTGCGCCGCACACTCCCCGCGGCGTTCGCGCGCTCAGGCAGCTGAATCGCGTTCGGCCGGCCGGTGCCGGTGGCATCGTGGCGACCAACGCATACTCCTGCGGTCCGAACAGGACGTGATTCAGTCGTTCGAGTGCGGTGTTGATCTGCGCGACCCACTCCGGCGCGTCGGGTCCGCCGTCGATCGGGGCGAGGTGATAGCCCTCGGCCGGGGAGTAGAAGCGGATCTCCACGTCGCGGAATCCCGCGCGCTCGGCCATGAACGTCATGAGCGACGGGTGCAGCGGCCACACGTGGGTCGGGTCGAGGATGTAGGAGTTCCCGAGCACGATGAGCGAGGCCGGGTTCGGTGTCTCGGCCACGAAAACGCCGCCCGGAACCAGACGACTCGCCGCCAGTTCGAGCAGTTCGACGAGTTGGCCGAGTGCGAGATGTTCGACCACGTGAACCGAAATGACGCTGCCGAGCGATGCTGCCGGTTGGGCGCGCAGGTAGGCGAGACCGTCGCCGAGATGGACCGCCCGGCCGTGGCCCTGGGCTTCTTCGACCATTCCGGCATCGGGGTCGACACCTGCGGCCGTGATACCGCGGTCGGCCAGCGCGGCGACGAGTTCGCCGCGTCCGCATCCGAAGTCGAGGACTGGCTGGTGATCGCGCAGCAGCGCGTCGTACCGGTCGGCCAACGTCGTCAACACGGTGTCCGAGTCGCCGCGGAATCGACGTTCGAACCCGACGTAGTCGAATCCGGAGCCGGTTGGTGTCGCGTCGCCGGTTGGCGCGGGCGGGTCAGTACCCGGCGCCGGACCGCTCGGTGGCTCGGTCGGGGCCGCGGTGCGGGCGCCCCGCAGTTGGCGGTCGAGCGCGTTGACCTGCTCCCGGAGTTCGGCGAACCGTGAGGGTACGCCGGCGATGCCGGCCGAGGGAGCGATGGCGCGGCCGACGAGATCCAACGTGGCCTGGAACGCGCCGAGTTCGCCCTTCATGAGCTCGAGGTTGATCTCGACGGCATCGAGCCGGGTGCCGGCGGCACCGGCCGTGAATGCCTGTGCGCCTTCGACCCCGAGGCGGATGGCGTCGAGTTCGGCGCGCAGGTGCGCAACCTCGACCGCGAGGTCGTCATATTCGGAGCGCATCCCATGCCGGAGCCGGGTGGCGACGAGATCGGCGAGTCGGTCGAGGGCGGGTGACACCGCGGGGGTGACGGCGGCCCGGACACTCGCCTTGAGTCGGGCCTTCCGGCCGGCCGGGGCTCCCGAAACGGGGTCGGGAATCATGTCACCGGTGATCGGCGTCCCGACCCCAGTGGGGCCGGGCCGCACCGCATCCATCAGGCGTTCGCGTCGCTCCGGGGTGAGGTCGGGGTGGCTCATCGGCGCCTTCCGGTCAGGTCGGCCCAGTCGACACCGGGCATCAGCGTTGCGACGCGACGGATGACTCGGTTCGCGGTCGCCGAGCTCGCGGGAGTCCCCAGCGCGGCGAGTTCGGCGTCGAGCCCCGCCAAGGGTGCGATCGGAAACGGTGCCGGTCCGATGCCGAGTTGGTCCAGGAGAGCGATGGCGACCGTCCGGAGATCGAAACGCTCCTCGACCAACGTTCGCCCGCCCCAGCTGAGCGCGGCGGCCCGGGCGATGTCGTTCGCCAGGGACGTGGCGGCGCCGTAGTGATCGTTCGACCGGGTGAGCAGGTGCACGCCGGGCTCCGCCCCCACCCGCTCGGCCGCGGCCGGACTCGTCACGACCGGGGCGCCGAGGGAGAGCGCGGTGACGAGACCGGGGCCGGTGATGATGGCGACCGAGCAGAGCGCCAGTGCGGTGGCGTGCAAGTCGGAGTCGAGCGCGGTGGCGCCGTGGCCGTCGAAGGCGACGATCCAAGGGTCCGGGAGGCCCAATGCCGTCCGCCAACGCTGCCGCACGAACGGCGGCACGCACGGATGGCGCCCCGCGTCCACCGCGTCACGCGGCCACAGGATCGCGTTCGGGACTTGAACGGCGGCGTGGGCATCGCGCACAACGATGGCGTCGGCGGCAGTGAGCGTGGCATCGGTGAGCGTCGCATCGGTCAGGGTGGTGTCGGTCGGGGCGGGATCGTCGACCACGACGGCGACGGGTATCGCCGACCGCAGTGCTGTCGGCCAACCGCGGAGCTCGGGGCGAGACCGCCAGGTACGCGTCGGGGAGTGGCGTCTCGGGGTGCGGGGCGAGAGGTCGGGACCAGGCCCGGAGGGCGACGACGAGGTCGGTGATCCACGACGTCTCCGAGTGGTCGGCGAGCAGTTCGACGCGCGGCAGGCTCACGGCGCGATCAGCTTCGCCACGACCGGGCCCCACTCCAGGTCGGCGACGAGTTCCTGGCCGGCCTGGCCCAGCTTGGCGGCGAAGTCGGGATCGGCGGCGAGCCGATCGATCGCGGCACCGATGGCCTCCGGGGAACCGTCGGTCACGATCCCGTTGACGCCGTCTTCCACCCACTCGAGGACACCACCCGAATCGGCCGCGGTGATGACGGGCTTCCCGGCGCGGAACGCCTGGAGGGTGACGTACCCGTAGTCCTCGTCGTAGGGCGCGTAGACCACGGCGAGCGCCTTGGCGAAGTGCTCGACGAGGGCATCGTCGGGCACGAACCCCAGCAGGTTCAGGCGGTGACCGACTCCCAACGAGTCGGCTCGATCGCGCAGTTCTTCGGCGAGTGAACCGCGTCCGGCGATGGCAATGGCGGTGTCGGACTCGCTGTGGGCCAGCGCCTCGACGAGGAGCCCCGGCCGCTTGTTGCCCTCGAGGCGCAGCGCGCTGAAGATCGTCGTTCCCGACGGGCCGGTGTGGAGTGCGTCCCACTGCGGCGCCGGGTGGTACAGCGGTTCGGACGCGAGCCCGTTGAACCGGGCGAGCCGGCTGCTCACAACCTCCGAGATCGTGAAGATGCGTCGCGCCTCCGAGAGCGCACGGGTGTCCCATTCGGTCAGGAGGCGCGCCAACTCGAGTGATTCGTCGTCGAGTCCGAAGTCGGACCATTGCCCGCCGGCGCCGTCGTAGGCGGAACGATGCTGGTGAGCGAGCCAGACCACCTTGTTCGGGTGCTGGACGAAGTAGGACGGGAAGTTGATCGCGATGACCAGATCGGCGTCGATCGGCACCATGCGCCAGGCCATCGCGGCTTCGAAGATGCGCTCGCGGTCCCACACCGTGGGGATCTGTACGACCTCGGCGCGGTGCCCGGCGGCCCGGGCCGCCTCGGCCAAATTGTCCATGAGCGCTTCCGCTCCGCCACGCATGAACGGGACCTGAGCGCCACACACGACGATGTCCATCGGGGGATGGTATCGCCGGGCGGTGAGCGCCCAGAGAGCCAGGTTCTTCGGGTCAACGCCAGTAGTCTCGACCCGGTGGAACGCAAGGGTCGATTGGGTTTTGTGCCGGCGCGCTACGGCGATGGCGTGGTCGGCGGCGCGGAAGCCGTCCTGCGGGAAATGGCCCACGGCCTGGCCGCCCGGGGGTGGGATGTCGACATTCTCACCACGTGCGCGCGGGATCACTTCACCTGGGCCAACGAGTTCGAGCCCGGCGTCGAGGTCGCACCCGACGGGGTCACGGTCCGACGGTTTCCTACCGTCATCTCGACCCCGCGGGCCGAACGCGCGAGCCTGAACGCGGCCATCTCGGCCGGGGCGCACCTTCGGCTCAGCGATCAAGAGCGCTGGATGAACGACGACGTCCGGCTCCCGGAGTTGTTCCACTACTTGGTCGACGAGGCGGATTCCTACCGGGCGTTGGTGTTCGCCCCGTACCTGTTCTGGCCGGCGTTCGCCTGCGGGCAGGTCGCGCCGGACCGCACGATCCTCATGCCGTGCCTGCACGACGAGCCGGAGGCATACCTCGACATCTTCCATCCGGTCTTCTCCGGGTCACGAGGACTCTGGTTCTTGTCCGACCCCGAGCGCGAGCTCGCCGAGGCGATCCATCCTCGGCTCACCGACTTCGAGGTCATCGGATCCGGGCTCGACGTGCCTGAGCAGTACGACCCGGAGGGGTTCCGCGCCCGGTTCGGGATCGATGGACCCTTCGTCATGTATGCCGGTCGACGAGAAGGCGGCAAGAACTGGGAGCGGACGCTCGACGCCTTCGCGCGAGCAGTACTGAACGCCGACCTTCCGTTGAAGTTCGTCACCATGGGCCATGGCGTCGTCGATCCACCGTCGGCGATCGCCGATCGGGTCATCGATCTGGGGTATGTGAGTGAGCAGGACCGCAACGACGCCTTTGCCGCCGCGTCCGCGTACATCCAACCGTCGGGGTTCGAGAGCTTCTCTCGGACGATCATGGAATCGTGGTTGGCGGGAACGTTGGTGCTCGCCACCGGCGCCGGTGCCGTGAATCGCTGGCACTGTGATCGGTCGGGTGCCGGACTGATCTACAACGACGACGACGAGTTCGAGGAGTGTCTGCGGTTCGTGGTGGAAGCACCCGACGAGGCCGCAGCCATCGCGGCACCGGGTCGCGACTACGTGCTCGAGCACTACACGTGGCCGCGAGTGCTGGATGCGGCCGAAGCGACCCTCGAGTCCTGGCTGCCGTGGAGCTGACATGCGAATCCTGATGGTCAGCCCGTATCCACCGGCGCGTGACGGCATTGCCAACTATGCGATCCAGGAGGTCAAGCGGCTCCGCGCCGAGGGGCACGACGTCGAGGTGTTGTCGCCCGGCCCGTCGGCCGCGCATCACCATCTCGACTTGCAGGGCGTGCGCGGTGCATTGGCCCTGGGACGCCGAGCGCGCGCGTACGACCGCCTGATCGTGCAGTACCACCCGGCGATCTTCTTCCCCCCGAACCCCACCCCGTCGCAGCGTACGAAGGTGTATCTGGCGTTGGCCGGTGCATTTCGGGCGGCCGGTCACGTGGAAGTCCGGGTGCACGAGTTTCCTCACGCCGGGACCGAAACTGCCGGCGAGCGGTTCGCGGCCCGCCAGATGTGGGCGGCGGTCGATCTCATCTCGATCCACACCGAACAAGAGCGGTCGGAGTTCGCCGCCGCGTTCGGCGTGGCGCCGGCGCGGGTGCAACTCGCAGTGCACGGTGAACATTTCGAGCGCCGCACGACCCTCGATCGTGCCGCCGCCCGAGCGCGGTTGGCTCTTCCCGCCGAGGGATTCATGTTCCTCTCGATCGGCTTCGTGCAGCCCCACAAGGGCTTCGACCGAGCGGTCCGTGCCTTCGCCGGGCTGGGTGAGCACGGTTGCCGTCTCGACGTGGTGGGCTCCCTCAGAGTTGAGGACACCGAGTACGTCGCCTACGTCGACGAGTTGCGAGCACTCGTCGACGCGACCGATGGCGCGGAACTCCACGAGACCTACGTGTCGGACGCCGAGTTCGACATCTGGATCGTGGCCGCCGACGCCGTCGTGCTCCCGTACCGGCTGATCTGGTCGTCGAGCGTCGGGGAGCGCGCGGAGATGTACCAGCGCCAGGTGATCGCGTCGCGTATCGGTGGGCTGGGAGACCAGTTGTCCGAGCACGCGA
Organism: uncultured Acidimicrobiia bacterium; assembly: GCA_963765075.1. GTDB lineage: Bacteria > Actinomycetota > Acidimicrobiia > IMCC26256 > JAENVU01 > JAENVU01. The sequence goes on along the minus strand of CAVXVA010000003.1, from coordinate 393,897 downwards.
TCCTCGTCGACGACGATGCCGGGTTGGCGGCCGCGATGCGGTCGGTGGCCGGTCTGGACACCGAGGCCCGCCAGACCGGCGGGTGGCCCGAAACCGGGCGCGCCGCGGTGATGGCCGAAATCCAGGCCCGCGCCGCCCGGCGCCGACCGAGGTACTCCGGTGGGTCAGGTGCTTCCGGGCCGGCCGCCCGATCGACGACCGCGCCGACGGCGCCGTTGCGACGGTTGACGCCCCTGAATCTTCCCGAAGCGCGCTCGGCGCGCCCGGGCGCGTCGTCCATGAAGCGGGTGGTCAAGCGGTTGACGGCCTGGCAGATCGATCCGATCATCGGCCAGCTGAACCGTCTGCAACAGGCCACGATCGAAGCCGTGGCGGAGGTTTCGGCCGACGCGGGGGAGCGGGAACACCCGGACGCCCCTTCCTCCCGGACCTGAGTCCGCCGGACCTGAGTCCGGGCGAGCCGGAGACGGGCCCGTTCAGGTCTCACCGGATTGGTGCCGATACCAGAGCGGAGTGCGTTCGATTCGACGACGGAGGATCCGGTGACGAGGCGATTGATGCGACTGGGTGCGGTCGTCGCAGCCTCCATCGTTGCGCTGTCGAGCCTGGTTGCGAGCGGAGTCGTGGATGCGCAACCCGCGGGCGCGGCCGTCTCGCTGATCCCGGTCGGTCGGAACGCCACGACCTATGGCGGCTTCTATCTCGGGGATCGGCACGTCCGCCGCCTTCTCGTCGCCGGCAGTCGGCAACGTCGTCGGTTCGGCGACGCCCGAGATCGTCAGTGCCGGCATGGACGGTTGTATCCGGGTCATGACGCCTGCAGGGCGTCGACGATCTCCGGCTGCATCTGGATCGGTCCGAACGGGATCCAGAGCTCGCCGGTCCTGGTCGACTGGAACGGTGACGGCTGGTTGGACATCGTGGTCGGCGGTATCACCGGCGGGCTCTTCGGCTTTCGAGGCGACGGCGTTCCGTTGTTCCATTTCGCGACGGCCGGTGGGGTCTTCGCGACCCCGGCGGTCGGCGACATCGACGGTGACGGTCTCCCGGACCTCGCCATCTCGACCTGGGGACAAGAAGTTGCCGCGTACCGTCACGACGGCCTCAAGCTCTTTGCCCGGTTCATCTACGACACCTCGTGGTCGAGCCCGGCGCTCGCGGATCTCGACGAAGACGGCAAACTCGATGTCATCGTGGGTGCCGACATGGACCGCGGCAACGGTGCGATCGGCTTGCCGAACATCCCCGCGGCTGGCGGATACCTGTGGGCCTTCCGCCGGGATGGGGTGAACTTGCCGGGATTCCCGCGGCTCTTGTCGGACCAGGTGATCTGGTCGAGCCCATCGGTGGTCGACCTCAATCAAGATGGTCACCTCGACATCGTGGTCGGCACCGGGGAGAACTGGGCCGGACTCGGTCGGCAACTCTTCGCGGTGGATCGGTTCGGCTACGCGTTGCCCGGCTGGCCGGTCGCGATGCCCGGTGCGACCATGGGCACGCCCGCGGTCGCCGACCTCGACGGCGACGGCCGACTCGATGTGGCCCAACAGTCTTCCGACGGGCAGATCTCGTTGATCTCGAGCACGGGCGTGCTTCGGAAACGGTGGTGCAACCGGTCCTACGGACCCTGTACTCCGTTGAACTTCGACGGCGGGCCGTCCATCGGCGATGTGAACGGCGATGGCGTGCAGGATGTCGTCACCGCCACCGAATCGGATCTCGCGGTGTTCAACGGCGCGACCGGCGCCAAGGAAGCCCAGGTCGGGTCTGCCCAACACCTGGCTGCCCGGCTCGCACCCGACGATTGCCCAGTGGGGCGGCGACACCTACATCATCGTCAGCGCAACCACGAACGCCAACCCCGACGGTCGCCGGACACCGGCGACCAGCACGTCATCTCCATCTTCCGGACCGGAATCGGGTCGGGCGCGCTCGGTTGGCCGACCTTCAAGAACAACAACAAGCGGACCGGCACCTACGACGACTCCGTGGCTCCCACGGTCTCGGGCGCGGTCACCGTCGCCCCCGCCGGTACCACCAGCATTCGGATCGACGCGTCGGCAGTTGACGCCGTGACCGGCGTCGCCGGCATCGACATCGACGTGCGGCAGGACTCCGGTGCTTGGGTCCCGTACGTGAAGCGAAATGGGCCCGGTGGGAACGCGGGTCAGACCGTGTCGCAATCGCACACACTGTTCGGGCTGGGTGGCCATGCGTACGCGGTACGCGCCCGCGCGTGGGATCGAGCCGGGAACGGTTCGCCATGGAACCAGATCGGCTCGGTGTCGATCGCAAACTCGGCGACGCGGATTCAGCCGTTCCGCGCGGCGTACACGACCTCGTCCAACGGTGTCGTCGGGTCCGTGTCGAGTCCGCCCGTGGCGTGGGCGCCGATCCCCGGCGGCCTGGTGCGCGGCGTTGCCGCCGCCGCGACGGGAGGCGGGTACACCCTCGACGCGTGGGGTGGCCTGCACGAGTTCGGCGGGGCTCCGGCGATGCGAGGATCCGGCTACTGGCGGGGTTGGGACATCACCCGCGGGATCGCGCTCGACTCGAGCGGTGCCGGCGGTCTGGTGGTCGACGCCTTCGGCGGACTCCACCCATTCGGTGCCCAGCAACGACCGTCGTCGTTCGCGGGCTACTGGCCGGGTCGCGATTTGGTGCGCGGCATCGCGCTGACCCCCGACTCGACCCTCACCTCGCCCAAGGGATACGTCGTCGACGCCTACGGCGGTGTGCACCGATTCGGTGGCGCGCCGAGCGTGACCGGATCGGCCTACTGGCCGGGTTGGGACATCGTCAAGGGAATCGCCACGGACCCCGCGGGAGTCGGCGGGTACGTACTGGACGGATACGGGGGAGTCCACCCGTTCGGCGGTGCTCCGGCCCGATCGATCGGCCGCTCGTGGGCGGGCCGTGATCTCGCCGGCGGTGTCGCGCTCATCGGCGGCGGGGCACCCGGACGTGGCTATGTCCTCGATGGCATCGGCCAGGTGTTCCCCTTCGGGGGCGCGCCGAGCGTGCAGACGCTGCTGCGCTGGCCGGCGATGGGTTCACGAGGCCTCGCGATCGCTCCGTAGCGACCCGGCCGGGCCGGCGCGCCCGAAAGATCGGACGTGTTCCCGAGTCGAGAGTGTCGTCTCGGTAGACTCCGAGGGCTGATTCCGCACTCCTGCGGAGCGATGCATCCACCTTGGCTTCCTCACTCCACTCCGCCGCGCCCCGGTCGATCGACCGGTCGGACGTCTCAGATCGCCCCGGTCCGATTCAACGGATCCGGGACATTTGGACATACCGAGAGCTGCTCGGCAACCTGGTGCGCAAAGAGTTGAAGGTCAAGTACAAGAACAGCGCCCTCGGGTTCGTGTGGTCGCTCCTGAACCCGATGCTCTACCTCGTCGTGTTCTACGTGGTCTTCACCTACTTCATGCCGGCCTCGATTCCGTCGTTCGCGATCTTCCTCCTGGCCGGATTGCTGCCGTACAACCTGTTCTCGGCCAGCTTGGGCGGGGGCACCGGTTCGATCACCGGCAATGTGGGGCTCGTCGGGAAGGTCTGGTTTCCTCGGGAGATTCTTCCCCTCGCCGCAATCGGCGCGGCCCTGGTTCACTTCGGGCTCCAGCTCCTCGTGCTCGGCGGTGCGCTCCTCGTCTTCTGGTACCAGCCGTCGTGGTCCTATCTGCCCTTGCTGATCCCGGCGCTCATCACCCTGCTGATCTTGGTCGGGTCCCTCGCCGTTGCGCTCTCGGCCATCAACGTCTACGCGCGTGACACCCAGCATCTGCTCGAGTTGGTCCTGCTCGCGTGGTTCTGGATGACACCGATCGTCTACCCGTACGCACAGGTGCGGGAAAAGATCGGGGACTGGGCACTGCTCAACCCGCTGACCGCAATCGTGATCACGTGTCAGCGTGCGATCTGGGGCGATCATCTCGTCACGATCACCGTGGACAAGCAGCCGAAGGTGGTCCCGGCCGTCCCCGACGTCTCGCAGTGGTGGTACTTGCGCAATCTCGGAATCTTGCTGGCCATTTCGGTCGGTCTCGTGTTCTTCGCGTTCTGGATCTTCGGCCGGCTCGAGGACGATTTCGCGGAGAACATCTGATGGGTGCGGTCATCGAGATCGACAATGTCTCGAAGCACTTCAAGCTGAACCATGCCAAGGCCGACTCCTTCAAGGAGCGGGTCGTCAACTTTCGCAAGGCCAGCTACGAAGAGTTCTGGGCGCTGCGCGACGTCTCGATCGACGTCCAACAGGGCGAGACCATCGGATTGCTCGGTCACAACGGGTCGGGAAAGTCCACGTTGCTCAAGTGTGTGGCCGGCATCATGCGCCCGACCAGCGGAACCATCCGCAAACGAGGTCGGACGGCCGCGCTGCTCGAACTCGGCGCCGGCTTCCACGGCGACCTCACCGGCCGCGAGAACATTTACCTGAACGGATCCATCCTCGGGTTTTCGCGTACCGAGATCGACGGCATCTTTGACGAGATCGTCGCGTTCTCCGAGATCGAAGAGTTCATCGACAACCAGGTCAAGCACTACTCGTCGGGCATGGCGGCTCGGCTCGGGTTCGCCGTCGCGGTCAACGTCGAGCCCGAGATCTTGCTCGTCGACGAAGTGCTCGCCGTGGGGGACGAGGCGTTCCAACGCAAGTGTCTCGATCGCATCAAACAGTTCCAACGCGAAGGGCGCACGATCCTGTTGGTGACCCACGCGGTCGATCTGGTTCGCCAGATCTGTGACCGCGCCGCGGTGCTCGATCACGGGCACCTGGTCACGGTCGGTGCGCCGGGGGAGGCCGCGCTCGCCTTCCGGGAGCATCTGCGCAAGCGGGGCGCGGAGGTTCCGAAGGAACTCGACGACCCGACGTTGCTGCGCAACCTCGAGATCGAGATCACCGACCTCCACGTGGAGTACCCCGATCCCAGTCGGGGATACGTGCGCCCCAGCGAACCCCTGAACATCCGCGTCGACTACGACGTGCCGCGTCGGGTCGATGACGTCGTGTTCTCGATCGCAATCTACGACCAAGAGGGTCGGATGCTCCTCGGCACGAACTCCGAACTCACCGGCGACGACCCGGAGTTCGTCGAGGGTCGCGGCACCTGCCGCTTCGTCTTCGAACGCATCCCGCTCCTCGACGGCGTCTACCTGGTCAGTGTCGGCATCCACTCCCACGATGGCGAGTTGATCTACGACCAGCGGGAGGAGAAGGACACCATCGAGGTCATGAGTCAGGGTCGCGACGTCGGTCTCGTGCACTTCCCGGTCCGAGTGCGATTCGACCCGGCCACCGGGTCAGCTGCTCACTGAACCGAGGGCTTCCGATCGACGCTGAACCCCGACCGTCGCCCCGTCGCTCCGGGTCGGTGCTCTCGGGCGCCGGCGTGTTGGTCGTCGGCCGGTACGCCGTCGCCGCGCTGGCGTGGGTCAGCACCCTCATCATTGTTCGCGTCCTCACCCCCACGCAGTGGGGCCAGTACTCGGTCATCTTCTCACTGCTCGGGATCGTCGGGTTCGTCGCCGATCTGCGGCTGTCTCGTGTCGTCATCAGTGATGTGCTCGACGCGGACGCCGACGAAGCGGCCGAGATCGTGGGGTCCTATACCGGGCTACGCCTGGTCATCGGAGTCGTGTCGTATGTGATCGCGATGATCTGTGTGGTCGTAGCGGGCTACGACACCAAGATCGTGATCGGGACGGCACTCGGCGGTCTCAACCTGATCATCCTCTCCGTCGCCTACGGGCTCATTCTGTTGTTCGAAGCGCGGCTGTGGCTCCGAGACGTCGCGATCTCGAATGTCGTGGGCCAGGTGGGGAGTTTCGCGCTCACCCTCAGCGTCACCGTGGCGGGTATCGGCTCCTTGTTCTGGTACGTGGGCGCCAACGTCGTCAACGGCACGCTCGTCCTCGTCTGGCTCGCGTTCACGCTGCGACGCGGCACGGTCGTGCGGATCAACTTCAACCGTCGGCAGTGGGGTGTCTGGCTGAGAGAGGCCGCGCCGCTGGCACTCGGTGCCGCGCTCGACACGGTGTACTTCCGGATCGACATCTTGATGTTGTCGATCATCGCGTCCGACAAGGCCGCAGGGATCTACAACGTCGGGTACAAGTTCTCCGACCTTATGGGTGCGATCCCCATTGCCGTGGCGACCCCGGCGTTGACACTGATGGTCGCGGCGTGGCCCCAGGATGTCGCCGCGTTCCGCCGCACGTTCCGTCACACGTTCAACCTCCTGCTGGTGGCCGCGGTGGGAGCCTGTGCCGGGTTCCTCGTGTTCGCCCGACCGATCATCTCGACGCTGTACCCCGGGTACGCAGTCGCGACCGATGCGGCGCGTCTGCTCGTCGTCGGTCAGGCGCTGCACTTCTTTACGCTGCTCGCCTTCACCACCCTGGTGGCGGTGAAACGGAATCGGCTGTACCCGATCGCGATGTTGATCGGGGTCGTCGTCAACGTCGCGCTGAACCTGGTCGTCATCCCGAAGTACTCCTACGAGGGGTCGGGGTGGGCGACGGTGATCACGGAGGTGTTCGTCCTGGCGGCGCTCGGAGCCGGCGTCATGCGGATTCCGGGGATCGGGCGACTTCCCTGGCGAGCGATCGCCAAGACGGGCGCGGCGGGTCTGGTCGCCGGTGGGGTGGGGCTGCTCCTGCTGGACCGCGTTGCCTGGCCGGTGGGTCTGGGTGCCGTGGGGCTGGTGTATGTCGGGTTGATCCACCTGGTCGCGCCCAACGGCGAGGGCGGTCTCCGGGCCTTCGCCGGCGAACCCAAGGACGAACTGATGGCGGCGATCGAAGAGGGAATCGATCGACCCGAACTCGGCGGCGCCTAGAACGAATCGCCGGCTCAGCCGTCGTAGTACGAGGCGGTCTTCTGGACCGTGGCCCGGTTGACGACGACGCCGATGAGGTTCGCGCCGGACCGCTCGAGCGACTCGAGCGCTTGGCGCACGGCCCGGCGCCGGCTGGTCTTGACATCCAACACGAAGATGGTGGCGTCGCACTGCGACGCCACGGCGGTGGCATCGGCGAACAGGTTGGCCGGGGGCGTGTCGACGACGACGAGCCGCACGGCCCGGAGGGCGTCGAGGACGTGGCGGAACGATCGGGCGCCGAGCATTCCGGAAGCGTCCTGGACCGCGGCGCCGCTGGGCAGCACGCGCAGATACGGGTTGTCCGGCACCTTGGTGAGCGCCGCAGTGAGATCCCCGCCCTGCAGGACCGAGGAGAGCCCCGGGGCGCGAGGGATGCCGAGCCGCTCGTGCACCGTGGGCTTGCGCAAGTCGCCATCGATGAGGACGACCTTCTCTTCCAGTGTGGCGGCCGATTCGGCGAGGTGGGTCGCGGTGAAGGTCTTGCCGGCAGCCTGATTGGCGCTGACGATCGCAACCGTGCGCGGGCGACCCGCGCCTTCGAGCACCATGAGATTGGTCCGCAGCACCCGGAACGCCTCGATGACCTCGATTCCATCGCCCCGCGGAATCTTGGCGAGGATCGGGAGGCCAGTGAGATTGGCGATATCGGCGCTGTCTTCGGTGCCGGAGAACCGGTCGCCGACATAGTGGGCGAGCACGGTGAGTTCACTGACCACGACGAGCGCGATCAGGAAACCGAGCAGGGCGTCCCGGGCCGGCTTCGGTGCGACCGGATCGTCGCCGGCGAGCGCACCGCTGAAGATCTTGACGGTGTCGCCCGGGATGCGCTGGGCCTCGGCTTCGCTCCCGATCAGTGACTGGATCCGAAACTGCAGGCTGTCGCGTTTCGGGTCGTCGAGGGCCGTGGCCGCCAACTCCCGCTCCAACTTGTCGCGTTCGACCCGGAGGGGTCCGACCACGTCTTGGATCTCTCGATCGCGAACGGCGTTGACGGTGACGATGATCTGGGACGAGACCTTCTGCGCGAGGATCTCCGCCTCTTTGGGGGTCGGGCCTTCGGCGGTGATCTTGAGAAACGGGAGATCCCCGACCGGCGAGGCCGACATGCGGTCCTTCGCCTCGGACAACGTCAGTGGCAGCTTCGACGCCCGGATCGCGGGTGCGAGCACCGCCGGATTCTTGACGTACTGGGCGAAGGTCTGGGCGAGGAACGCGCCCTGCTCCTGGAGCGAGTTGTTGCCTTGGACCTGGCCCGGCCGCAGGCTCAGGGTCTCGCTGGCCGCGTAGGTGTCCGACTGGAAGCTCGAGGCGAGGAAGACCACTGCGGCGAGCACGGCGGAGATGATGACGATGCGCAGCCAGTTGTGCGCGATGACGCGAAAATGTGCAGCCAGATCCATGGGGCGCTCATGATAGGGGTGTCGCGCACCGATTTCGGTGACGCCCGGCCGTTTCCGAAGCCGCGGAGAATGCGGCGCGACCCCAGTGCGTCGTCGCGGGTCCGATTCAGGTGGTTTCGGCGTGTCCGAGGGCCCGCGCCGCCTCGCCGGCGACGGGCGCGCCGGGTGCGATCTCGGGAGCCATCGTGGCGACGATGGAAATCATCAGCCAGAACAGCGGGTCCATCGGGGAGAGCTCGAAATACGTGGCGACGATCGCTGCAGTCATGATGGCCAGGAGTTGGGCAGTCACGCCGTTGATGAAGTCGCGATCGATGCCGTGAGATCGGCGTTCGGCGGCGCGGGTCGCGATCAGGATCGACACGAGCATCACGACGAAGATCCAGACGCCGAACACGCCGAGCTCGAACATGACCTTCAGCCAGGAGTTGTCGGGCACGTAGGTTGCGTCGGGGTCGGTGAAGTTGAGCTTGGCGGCCTTCTCGGCGGCCGCGCCGGTGGTGCCGATGCCCGTGCCGAACGGGTTCTCGGCGAAACGATCGACTCGGTCGCCCCAGGACAGCGTGCGATCTTGGAAGCTGCTGGAGCTGAAGACCGCGCTGGTGACGTTGGTGCCGGAGGGGATGAAGATCGCCGCGAGCAGTACCAGCGGAATCCCGTAGACCAGGATCTTGTAGCGGTGAAACGCGAGGTACAGCAGACCCACCGCGAGACCGAGCATTGCCCCCCGGACGAAGCTGAACAGCAGTGCGACGCTCAGGAGTGGGAGCGACAAGAAGAACAGCCGATTCCGTAGGCGGCCGGGTTCGGCCAGCGCCACCGGGAGCCCGATGAGGATCGTGAGCATCAGGTAGAAGCCGAAGGCGAACGGGAGGTCGAAGGTCGAGAACGATCGCAGGGTCAGGCCGGTGGTGAACCGGATGTTGTCGTCGTACGCGTACCCGAGCGAGTGGAGGTACTCGTGCCCGACGGTTTGTTGCCACAGGCCGACGACGGCGGTGACGGCCCCCATCGCCATGAAGACGGTGACGATCCAGTCTCGTTCGCGCCGGCTGAGCGGGCACCGCCAGACGACGTAGCCCAGGATCGCACTGAAGTAGGAGAGTCGGAGGCCGACGAGCGCGGTGTTGCGGTCTTGGAACACCGCCGAAATGAGACCGAGCCCGAGGAGCGCTGCGAAGACGAAGACCCATTGGGGGTACCGGCGCTTCCGAGCAGCTCGGGCCGAGGTCGGGCACACGAAGGTCGCGACGAGCAGACCGAGGATGATGATTTGCTTCCACGGCGCGGCCCACCCGGGGCCGAGTGATCGGACGAGCCCGTCGAATGGGAGCAGGGCGCTGAAGATGATCACCCCGACTTGAGGGCGGAGCAGGATGGCGACGGCGCTGGGGATCACGATGGCAGCCGCGAGGAGCCACAGGCCGTAGCCGGTCAGGAGCGCAATGGTCAGCAGGGCGATGCCGCCGCCGAAGATCCACGGCGCGCGTCCCGGCGTGCGGCGCAGTTCCTCGAGCACGTAGGTCATGGCCCGGGTGACATTACCGGCGCGATCGCCGTGGAGTGCTCCACTGCGATCCCGATCAGGCGATCGACCGGGCGAGCGCGATCAGGCGATCAGTGTGTTCAGCCCACGTGATGGCCCCGGTGGGGAGGCTGGGAGTGCGAGTCGCGCGGCCCCCGGTCGGAACGGCGGCGATGGCATTGCGCCATCCGCTCCCATCCGTGGGATCGAGATGGATCACCGAGGGATCGCCGTCGGCGACCTCTCGCAATGCACGATCCGTGCTGGCGAGGACCGGGGCGTGAAAGGCCAGAGCTTCGAGCAGCGGGAGGCCGAACCCTTCCTCGAACGTGGGAAAGAGCACGATGCGTGCCTGTTCGTAGCACCATCGCAGTACCGAGTCGTCAGCGTCGCGTATCCAAATCGCGCGGCCGGCGCGTTCGAGTTCGAGGAGTTGTGTGCGCGCCCGGTGGTCGCCACCCGAGTCGGGACCGACGACGACCAACCTCAGGTCGGCGGGGGGCGCCTCGGACCACAGGCGCGTCAGGAGTCCGAGATTCTTCCGCGGGGAGAGGTCGCCCACGACCAGCGCGAACGGTCCGGCTTCGGGAGTGAGGGCGGCGGGCGCGGTGGGGGTTGCGTCGAGCAGGTGCGGACTCATGCCGTTCGGGATGACCGAGCATTTGGCGTTCCAGGCCGGTCCGATCTCGGCGAGTCGCGTGCGGGTCGCCGCGCTGACCGCGACGAGCGCCGTCGCGTCGGTGAGCGAGTTCCGATATTGGCGGGGCAGCAGCAGACGTTTCGGAAGCGCGTTCTCGCGGGCGCGAGTGATGGTCAGCATGTCGTGCACGACCAGGACGGTCGGCGTCGCGGTACGGGGGAGCAGATGTTTCGTGCCGATGACGACGTCGGCGTTCCAAGCCTCGAACGCTGACCCGGACCGGTACCGGCTCCAGAGTGCGAGCGAGATCTGATCATCACGAGGGGGAACGGTGACGGCATCGAGCACGTCGCCCCCGAGCCGCTCGACTGTTGCGACGGCCGAGCGGGGTGCAAGCACGTTGAGACGAACATCGGAGCGGGCGCCCAGCGCCGCGAGCACCTCGCGCACGTACCGGCCGATGCCACCGGCGTACTCAACGGTGTCGGCGAGGAGGCCGATGCGCAGCAAGGAACGATCAGTGATGGGGTTGTCTCCCGTCCAGCGAAGGCCCAGTAGCCTACGGCCTCTTCATGCGTGTCTTGATGGTCTCGAGCCTCTGGCCTCCGGAGATCTTGGGCGGCGCGGAGCAGTACGCCGCGGCGCTCACGAGCGCGCTCCAGGACCGGGGCCACGAGGTGTCGGTCATCACGTTGGGCGTCGATGGCGCCGACGTCGTCGGCCAAGTCCGCTCGTGGCCGTACGCGATGCGCGACTACGAACGGCAGTCGGGGGCCAGGCGGGCGTTGTTCCACGCGGCCGACGTCGTGCGCCTCGGCACCGGGACAGTGTTCGACCGGGTGCTGGCGGAGTTCCGGCCGGACGTCGTCCACAGTCATGTCGTCCAGGGGATGAGCGCGACGGCGCTGACGCGACCGCACGTGCGCGGGGTGGCGCATGTGCACACCCTCCACGACTACTGGCTGTTGTGTCAGCGGGATTCGCTCGTGCGCCGCGACGGCACCGCGTGTGCCACCCGGTGTACGTCGTGCCGGGCGGTCACCGGAGTTCGCAATCAACAGATCTCCCGCCATCCGCCGGAGGTAGTGGTCGGCGTGTCCGAGGCGATCGCCCATCGACACACTGGCGAGATTCCGTGGATGCGCGGTCGGACGCGCGTCATCTACAACCCGGTCGCGCCACCGCGTCCGCCGCGTCCGCCGCGGGCACCGGATGCGCCGGTGACGTTCGGCTATTTCGGTCGGTTGGGTGCCGACAAGGGGATCCTGACGTTGTTGGCCGCCTACGAGCAGGTGCGGGCCACCGGAGTGCGCCTCGTGGTCGCGGGACAGGGTGCCGAGGCCGAGGCGGTGCGTCACGCGCCGGGCGTCGACTACCGAGGCTGGGTCTCGGGCGCGGAGAAGGACGACATGTTCGACGAGGTGGACTGTCTCGTCGTGCCGTCGGAGTGGGCCGATCCGGCACCGTTGGTGCTGAACGAGGCGCGCAGCCGGGGCGTGGCCACGATCGGGTCCGCGGCGGGCGGTATCCCCGAACTCGTCGCTCCCGAGTGTGCGGGGCTGATCGTGCCGCCCGGCGACGTGGGTGCCCTCGCCGGCGCGATGGGACGCTTCGCGAGTGAACCCGCCGCGTTTGCGCCGATTCCGGCCGCGCTCCCGATCGATTGGCCGGACCATCTCGACGCGATCGAAGCGGCCTATCGGGATGCGCGTCGTCAACGCGACGACCACGAAGCGTGACCAGACCGGCCCGGGTGACGACTACCCTTGACCGATGGGTTTGGAGGCTTCCCCCCACTCGGGGACGGCAGAGACTGCCGACACGAAGCCGGCCGGGATGCGGCGGAACTGGAACGACTCACCGCGGTTGATTCTGGCGATCGGGGGCGCACTGGCCCTGGCCATCGCGTTGCGATTTGCCACGCAGTCGGACCTCTGGGCCGATGAAGTGTTGTCGGTCAACATCGCTCGGCTCCCTCTCGCCCAGATCCCCGAGGCGCTCCGTCACGATGGTGCGCCGCCGCTCTACTACTTCCTGCTCCACGGATGGATTCGGATGTTCGGGTACGGGCCGGTGTCGGTGCGTGCCCTCTCGGGGGTGATCGGTATCGGCACGTTCGTGCCGGTGTGGTTCGCCGGTCGTCGCCTCGACGAGCGGCGTATCCGGCTCGGCACGGCCATCGAAGGCACCCGCACCATTGCTTGGAGCGCGCTGCTCCTCTTCGCGCTGTCGCCCTTTGCCATCCGATATTCCACCGAGACTCGGATGTACGCGCTGGTCATGCTCGGCGTCGTCCTCGGGTATCTCGCAATGCAACGAGCACTCGAACGATCCACGGTCGGGCGGCTGGCAGTGGTCTCGTTGATCACCGGGCTGTTGCTCCTGACCCACTATTGGGCCTTCCCGTTGTTGGCCGTGACGCTGGTCGCGATCGTAGTGCGGGCGGTGAGGGCCCGTCCGGAGTCGGCGCGTGCCGAATGGCGGGTCGCCGCCGCGTTGATCGTCGGCGGACTGGGATTCCTGCCGTGGCTCTCGTCCTTCCGTTTCCAGCTCGCCCATACGGGCACGCCGTGGGGTGCACCGGTGAGCCCGTTCGGGAGTTGGGCGACCACCTTCAAGTCCTTCGGCGGCAATGCCCATCTCGCCGGCTGGATGCTGGTGGTGCTCGTCGTGGCCGGCCTGTGGGCTCGGGGTGTCGACGCCCGCCACATCGAGATCGACCTGCTGACTCGGCCGGGTGTGCGGTGGGAGGCTGGAGTCGCGATCGCGACCTTGGGTCTTGGTCTGGCCGTCGCTCGGGTGTCGGGGACGACGTTCGAGGGTCGCTATGCGTCGGTCGTCTTCCCGCTCTTCCTCTTGGTTGGCGCCTTCGGGGTGACGGTCTTTTCGGACCCGCGTGTTCGCGTCGGGGTCTTGGTCGTCGCCCTCGCGCTCGGGGCGTGGGGCGGCGGGAGCAACATGCTCCGCAATCGCACGCAGGCCTACCAACTCGCGCCGATCATCAAGGCGGGGGGCGCGCCCGGGGACGTCGTGCTGTTCTGTCCCGACGCCATCGGTACTGATGTGGTCGGTCGCCTCCAACCGGGACTCCAGACCGTGAGCTTTCCGAGCTTCCGGTCGCCCGAGCGCATCGACTGGGTCGACTACGAGTCGAAGGTGCGCAAGGTCAAGCCTGCGCGATTCGCGGATCGGGTGCTGCGAGCCGCCGGCGATCAGACGGTGTGGCTCGTCTACACGAACAACGGGACATTGGCCGATCAACGGTGTGCCACGGTGGCCGACTACCTCACCCTTGCTCGACCGGATCGGGTACGCGAACTCGAGCCCGATCCCGAGTTCTTCGAGCATCACGGTTTGTATCGCTACCCCGCGACGTAACGCGCCAGCGCGCGGGTCGAGCGCAGCGTGCGCCAGTACACGTCCTCCATGAGGTAGTGACCGAACTCGGCATTGCGCCCCGCGCTGACGAGACCCTTGATGCCATGGTTGGAAATCGCGAGCCGCGCGTCCTCGGTGTCGAGCGCGAAGACCGGATAGGCGATCGGGGTTCGTGTCACGTGGGTTGCGAGATGACGGTCGGAAAGATCGGGGATGAGGTCGCGCAGGCCGTCGCAGGCGCGTGCCGCGAGCTCTGAGTCCGATGCCGTCCAGATCGCATCGCCGATCGCGGCGCCGAAGTCGACGGTGAGCAGCGTCTCGTCGGGTGGTGCGATCCACGGCATCGCCATGGCCGTCTCGGTCACCCGAAAGAACGGCAGGGCCGGATCGGGAAACCACGTGACGGGTTCCGGCAGGAGTCCGCGACCGCGAACGTGCAGCATGGCGAACACCATCGGCCGGTAGCGCAGTTGGGCGAGGGGCGCGACCGCCGGGTGGTCCAGCACGCGTGCGAGGGTCGGTGCCGGCAGCGTGGAGATGACGGCGGACGCGGGGTGGTCGGTTCCGTGCATGCGGACGCCCACGACCCGGTCGTGCTCGACATGGATGCACTCGATCGGCGTCTCGAACCGGATCGATTCGACGCGGCCGGCCAACGCGTCGGTGAACACGCCGAGGCCCCGGCGGGGATACACGTGCCAGACGTTCATGCTCTGGGGGGCCTCATTGCAATATCCGATCGCGACCGGACGTCGGGTCAATCGACGAGCGGCGGTCAGCGCGACCGTCGCCGCGAGGCCGCCCGGAATCTTGTCGATGACGCTGGGAGCGAGTTCATCGGCGGGCCGACCCGACCAGGCTTCGACGAGCGGGTTCGCGACCTCGCGGGTCAGGGTGTCGCCGTAGCTCGCACGGAAGCGGTCGGCCGCCGTCGTCGCCGGTCGCGCGGTTCGCAGTCGACCGGCGAGTGCCGACGCACTGAAGCGCGGCCGACCCATCAGTCCGAGCGGGTACGCGGCGCTGCGTCCGTCGAGCCAGACCGCTTCGCCGTACCGGTCGAGGGTTTCGCACTGGTCCATGACGCCGAGTGCGGTCGCCAGGCGATTGGTGACGAAGTGGGCGCCGAGGTCGAAGTGCACACCGTCGCGTTCGTAGCTCGTGGCCAGGCCGCCGACGGCTGCCTGCGCTTCGAGCACGATGGCGGGAACGCCCAGGGCCGCGAGTTCGGCGGCCGCCACCAGGCCGGCGAACCCGGCACCGAGCACGTAGACCGGCGGTTGACTCACTGGGGCCGACGCAAGGTGGCGCGGAGGAGCGCACCGCGTCCGGCGAGCTGATGACCGGTGTCCCAGACCGTGCCGAGCGCCAACGCGACGGGTGACTCGAGGGAGAGGCGGTCGACCACGCGGTCGGGCGCACCCCAATCCTGGAGCGCGTTGCGCGCGGAGTACACCCAGTTGACCGGGCTCATCATCGTGTCGAGACTCGCGATCTCCAGGTCGGCGGCCGCCGCCAGCTTGCCGAGCGACGTCGGGTTGAAGAGGTACCAGTGCCGCGGGAAGTGGTAGCCGCCCCAGTGGCGTCGTTTGGCGAGCGCGAAGTCGAGCGAATCGGTGTTGTCGGTCACGAGGAGCAGGGCGCCACCCGGTCGCAGGATGCGGCGCACCGCGCGGAGTACGAGCAGGGGGTCGGCGAGGTGTTCGATCGTCTGGATCAAGATCGCGGCATCGAACGAATCAGGAGGAAGGTCCAGCTCCTCGACTCGTCCCCGGTGGACCAGCAGCCCCCGTCGTCGTGCCGCGGCGATGGCGCGGTCGTCGAGATCGACCCCTTCGAGGAGCCAACCGGGCGGCCCGAACTCCTGGAGCAGGTCGAGGTGAAAGCCGTCACCGCAGCCGACGTCGATCACGCGCGCCGCGGGAGGAAGATCCCTGAAGGTTCGGAGCAGCCGACGCGCTTCGAGGCGCCGACGCACGGAGTAGACGATTCCGAACCGATCCTCGGTGAACGCGAACGCGTGGTAGTGGTCGGGGTAGATGCGCGCGAACTCGGAGGCGATGGGGCGTCGATCCAGGTACACGACATCACAGTGTTGACACTGCACCGCGAGAAAACTGTCGGGGCTCGTTCGGTACTCGAAGTCCGGACCCGCGCCCACCGGTTCCGAGTCGCGCGACCCGCAGACGCAGCACGCCGCGGGCTCGGTCACCAGCGGTCGAACCGAGACCGGTTGGTTCACGATGGCTGAGGGTTCGAGCGCCGGCGGAGGAACGACCACGCGCGCATGGTACCGACGATCACGCGACCGTTCCCGAGGCCGAGGGTTCACCCCATCGTTCCTCGATGGCGGCCGCGATCCGGACCGCCGCGTGGCCGTCGCCGAAG
Source organism: uncultured Acidimicrobiia bacterium (assembly GCA_963765075.1). Classification (GTDB taxonomy): domain Bacteria; phylum Actinomycetota; class Acidimicrobiia; order IMCC26256; family JAENVU01; genus JAENVU01. The sequence continues at coordinate 377,688 of CAVXVA010000003.1, read as the reverse complement.
GGAGACTCCAACGCGGCCAGCCGCCGGTGGACGGCCGCGAGGTCGTCGAGGAGGTCGTGGGTCGCGACCGCCATGGCCGCCGGATCTGCGACCAGTGTGGCGAAGGTGCCGATCACTTCCGGGCGCTCGGTGGAACGCCGGAGAATGACGGCGGGCCGGCCGAGGATGCTGGCCTCTTCCTGTACCCCGCCGGAATCGCTCACCAACACGGCGGCGTCGGCCGCGAGCGCCAGGAAGTCTCGGTATCCGAGCGGCGCGATGACGCGGATCGAGCCGTGATCAAGTGCGACCCCGGCGGCGCGGGCCCGGTCGACCGTTCGCGGATGGGCCGGGAACAGGACCGGTCGGGGCATCGCCGCCAGGCGCTCCACGATCGCAGCGAGCCGAGTCGGGTCATCGACGTTCTCGGGCCGGTGAAAGGTGGCAACGATGTATTCGTCGGCGGTGAGGTCCCATCGAGCACGACCTTTGGCACGCGTGGTCGGGTCCGGAAGCGTGCGGCGGGCGGCGTCGACGACCGTGTTCCCGGTGACGATGATCGACGCGTCGACGATGCCTTCGCTCCGAAGATGACCCCGGGCGGTCTCGGTCGGCGCGCAGTGGAGATCGGCGAGGTGGTCGACCGCGATCCGGTTGCGTTCCTCCGGGAGTCGACGATCGAACGCGCGCAGGCCGGCTTCGACGTGGACCAGGGGGAGGTCGAGGCTCGATGCCGCAACGGCCCCGGCGAGGGTCGAGTTCGTGTCTCCCTGGACGACGACGACCTCCGGCGCGATGGCAATGAGGGCGTCGGTCACCGCCGCGATGGCTTCGCCGATCTGGCGACCTCGTGGCCGAGGCGAGACGACGCACGGGTGGTCGGGCAGAGTGAGTTCGAGGTCGGCGAAGATCGGGGTCAAAGCCGGGAGCGGATGCTGACCGGTGTGAATCGTGTGGGTCGTCGGACCCATTTCCCACAGCAGCGGCGCGAGCTTGACGACCTCGGGGCGAGTGCCGAACACCACGGCAACCGAGCCTGCGCGCATCTCTGGCCTCCGAGTGGTCGACGGACGTGACCACGAGCGTGCCTCGGGTCACGAAACCTCGCCGGTACAGTAGCGATGCCACACCGCCCGACCGGGCGACAACGACACGGGGTATAGGACCAGAGTTGGACTCGAACGTCAGAGCGCCTGCGCCGGTCCGGCTGCCGTCGGATCAGGATGCGACCGGGCGCTCGTTCGATCGTGCCGAACTCGATCGACTGCGAAGCGTGTTGGACTCGGGTGTCCTCACGTCGACGCGCGGCACGCAGACCCCGGAGTACGAGCGCCGCGCTGCCGAACTGACAGGTCGCGCCTTCGCGGTTGCGTGTAGCTCGGGAACTGCGGCGGTGCACGCCGCGGTGGCAGTGGTCGATCCCGAGCCGGGCGACGAGATCGTGACGACGGCGATCACCGACATGGGCGCGGTGACTCCGATCCTGTACCAGGGTGCGATTCCCGTCTTCGCCGACGTCGATTCGGACTCCGGCATGGTCACCGCCGAATCCGTGCGCGCGGCCGTGTCGGAACGAACTCGGGCGATCATCGTGACGCATCTCTTCGGTATCCCGGCCGAAGTCGATGCCATTACGGCTGTGGCTCACGAACTCGACATTCCGGTCATCGAGGACTGCGCCCAGGCGTTCCTGGCTCGGCGTCGAGGTCGCCGGGTCGGGACCTTCGGCGCGATCGGCTGTTACTCGAGCCAGCAGGGCAAGCACTTCACCACCGGCGAGGGCGGCCTCGTGGTCGCAGACGACGAGGCGATCGCCCGACGAGCGCGGGTGTTCGTCAACAAGGGGTGGCCCTACGGCGAAGACTCGCCCGACCACGAGTTCATCGCCCTGAACTACCGAACCACGGAGTTACAGAGCGCGGTAGCGAACGCACAGTTGGACCGCCTCGAATCGGGCGTCGGCGTGCGCCAGCGCAATGCGGCCCGACTCGCGGCGGCGCTCCAGGATGTGCCGGGCGTCGAGATCGTTCCGGTCGCCGCCGACGACGAGGCCACCTGGTGGAAGGTGCCGTTCCTCATCGACCCGTCGATCGTTCCCGGCGGTCCGCGCGCGCTCGCCGCGCGTCTCGCCGATCTCGGAATTGCCAGCGCGCCGCGATACATCCAGAAGCCGGCGTTCGAATGTCGCGTGATCCGTGACCAGCAGACGTTCGGGTCGAGTCGGTGGCCCTTCACCTTGGCTCGCCCGGACGCGGTGAGTTACCCGCGCGATCGGTTCGCGGGAACCTATTCGTTCCTCGAGCGCGTGTTGGTCCTGCCGTGGAACGAGCGGTACGAGGATGTGCATGTCGACGCGGTGGCCGAGGCACTCCAGCGTGCGGTGGCGGATTGCGTGGGTGCGGCATGAGCCTTCGGTTCGGGCTGGTCGGCGCGGGCGGAATCGCCCAGAGCTACGTCGAGGTGTTCGCCGGTGTTGCCGACGCGCGGATCGTCGGTGTGGCGGACCCGGACATCGGTGCGGGCACCCGCATCGCGTCAGCGCTCGGAGCGGAGCGGTTCGACTCGGTCGACGGATTACTGGACGGTACCGATCTCGACGCGGTCGTCATCTGCACGCCGCCGGTCACTCATTCCGAGATTGCGTTGCGAGCCTGCGCCCGGGGAGTGGGCGTGTTGTGCGAAAAGCCGTTGGCCATCGGCGTCGACGCGGCGCGGTCGATGGTCGCGGCCGCCAAGGCCGCCGAGGTCCCCTTCACGATGGCGACGAAGTTCCGGTTCGTCGACGACGTGGTTCGTGGTCGCGAACTCGTCGACGGCGGGTTGCTCGGCGACGTGATCCAGCTCGAGAACGCGTTCGCCTCCCGTGTCGATATGAGCCGGCGCTGGAACTCCGATCGGGCGGTCAGCGGCGGCGGCGTCGTCATCGACAACGGCACCCACTCCGTCGACATCGCCCGGTACTTTCTGGGTCCGATCCTCGACGTCATGGTGGTGGAAGGTCCCCGCACCCAGGCGATCGACGTCGAGGACTCCGCCCGCATGGTGTTGCGGGCGGCGACGGGTGCGACCGCAGCGATCGACCTCTCGTGGAGCTTCGACAACGCCGCGGATACCTACCTCCAGGTCTACGGCACCGAGGGTGCGCTCCGGGTCGGCTGGAAGACGTCGGCGTATCGCGAGAACGACGATGCCGAGTGGGTCGAGTTCGGATCCGGCTACAACAAGATCCGGTGCATGCGTTCGCAAGTGGAGAACTTCTGCGGCGCCCTGCGGGGCACCGAACCGCTCGCGATCTCGGTCGCCGACGCGATTGCGTCGGTGCAGGTGATCAGCGCGGCCTATGAGTCACTCCGGCTTGGCGACTGGGTTGCCGTCGAGTCGGTGCGCGCGGTGGCCGACGCGGCGACGACCGAGGACGTCGCCTGATGACGGGCGGGAGCCGTATCCATCCGAGCGCCGAGATCGAGGCGGGCGTCGAGGTGGGCGACGGCACCGCGATCTGGAGCGGGGTGCACGTCCGGGGCCCGAACACCCGTATCGGGCTCGACTGCATCGTCGGTGAGCGTTCGTACCTGGCGTACGGCGTCGCGATCGGCAATCGCGTGAAGATCAACGCGGGTGTGTATCTGTGCACCGGCGTGACCCTCGGTGACGGCGTGCTGGTCGGCGCGGGCGTGATCTTCACGAACGACCGCTATCCACGCGCCACTCCACCCGACCTCGCCACGCTGCGCCCGAGCGAACCCGATGAGTCCACGTTGGAGACCCGGGTCGAGGACGGCGCGACCATCGGGGCCGGGAGCGTGATCGGCTGCGATCTCACCATCGGTCGATTCGCGATGGTGGGAATGGGGTCCGTGGTCACCCGGTCGGTCGCGCCATTCCACTTGGTGGTCGGACAACCGGCGCGCTCGATCGCCGTGGTGTCACGGGTCGGGGAACCACTCGTACGGTTCTCGGGCGCGAGACCGCCGGATCGCGATCTCGTGGTCTGTCCCCGTTCGGGGCTGCAGTACGCCATCCGCGATGGTCTGGTCCTGGAGTTGGATCCACCCCCGTGATCGCGCGGAACGCGCGGGTTGCCGTGGTCGGTGGCGGCATGCTGGGCCTGACGCTGGCCCTGCGGATGTGCGAGCGCGGGCTTCGAGTCTCCGTCTTCGACGGGTCCGAGCTGGGCGGGTTGGCCGCGGGCTGGTCCATCGAGACGCCCGTCGGCCCAGTGTCCTGGGATCGCTACTACCACGTCACACTCGCGAGCGACGCGGCGCTGCGCCGGTTGCTGGCCGACCTCGACCTCGACGCCGAGATCGCGTGGACGACGACCCAGACCGGCTACCTCTCCGACGGTCGGCTGGTTCCGGTGTCGTCGCCCCGAGATTTTCTGGCCCTACCAGGGTTGTCGCTCCTGGCCAAGGTCCGGCTGGCCGGGACCATCGGATGGGGGAGTCAGCTCCGGAACTGGCGAACCCTCGAAGCCATGCCGGTGGAACAGTGGTTGACACGATGGTCCGGTCGCGCGACGTTCCGGCACTTCTGGGTGCCGCTCCTGGAGGCCAAGCTCGGCGATGCATGGCCCGAAGCCAACGCCGCGTTCATCTGGGCGACGATCCAACGATTGACCGCGGCACGACGCGCGGGGATCGGGACCGAGCAGTTCGGCGCGGTCCCTGGCGGCTACGGGCGCGTGCTCGAGGTGCTGGCGGAGCGGATCGCCCAATGGGGCGGCGAGATCGTGACCGGCACGCCGGTGACCAGCCTCGCGGCTGCGAGCGGAGGCGGCGTCGCCGTGATGAGTGCTCGATGCGAAGATCGATTCGACCACGCCATCGTCACGACCACGCCGCGAGCGGCCGCCTCGATCATCGACGGTCTGGCCGCAGACGTGCGCGACCGGATGAACGCGGTGAAGTACCAAGGGGTCATCTGCGCCTCGGTCGTGCTGCGCTCGCCGCTTTCGCCGTACTACCTGACCTACCTCATGGACGCGTTCCCGTTCACCGCGGTCGTGGAGATGACCGCGATGATCCCGCCCGCATGGCTCGGCGGCCACACCCTCGTCTATCTTCCGCGCTACCTGGCGCCCGACGACCCGATGTTCGAGGCGACCGACGCCGAAATCTCATCGGTGTTCCTCGCGGGCTTGCGCCGGATCCACCCGGGTGCCGACGACGATGTCCTCGCCGTTCGCATTGCGCGTTCCCGCGAGGTCTTCCCGTTGCCGACGCTCAACTATTCGACCACCGTTCCGCCGGTGCCCACGGGGGTGCCCGGGATCTCGTTCGTTTCGTCGGCGCAGATCTGCAACGGAACCTTGAACGTCAACGAGACCGTCGCGCGAGCCGAGGACGCGTTGGTCGAACTCGGTGTCGCCGGCCCCGCCGACGGCACCCCCTAGATTCTGGACGTGATCACCCGATGAAGCCGCTTGCGAGTTTGTCGCTCGATGCCGACAATCTCTGGGCGTACCGGTACATCCGGGGCGATCGGGATTGGGCCGACTCGCGGTCCTACCTTCCGCGCATGGTGCCGCGCGTGGGGGACATGCTCGGCGCGCGCGACCTGCACATCACGTTCTTCGTCGTCGGTCGGGACGCGACCGAAGCCGCCGACGCCGACGGGTTCCGTTCGTTGGCGGCGGCCGGGCACGAGATCGGGAACCATTCGTTCCGGCACGAGCCCTGGCTGCATCGATACTCCGAGGACCAACTCGACGAAGAACTCGCGCGTGCCGAGGATGCCATCGCTATCGCCACGGGCCGGGTCACCACCGGGTTCCGGGGTCCGGGGTACAGCCTCTCGGAGCCGACGCTGCGCGTGCTCATCCGCCGGGGATACCAGTACGACGCGTCGACGCTTCCGACCGTGATCGGTCCGATCGCACGGCGGGTCTACTTCCGGACCGCGCAGCTCACTCCGGCCCAGCGGGTTGAGCGTGCTCACTTGTACGGCACCTGGGCCGACGGTGTGCGACCGCTCCGGCCGTATCGCTGGCGAATCGGCGACGACCGGCTCCTCGAGTTGCCGGTCACCACGATGCCCGGGCTCCGACTTCCGATCCACATCAGCTACCTGCTCATGCTCTCGGTGTATTCGGCGTCGCTCGCCGATTGGTACTTCGCCATGACGTTGCGCGCGTGTCGCCGGGCGCGGGTCGAACCGTCGATCCTGATGCACCCGCTCGACGTGTTGTCCGGCGACGAGGTCCCCGAGCTGCGATTCTTTCCCGGTATGCAGATTCCGACCGCCACGAAGCTGGCCCGGGTCGAGGGATACCTCGATCGACTCGTCGACGGGTTCGAGGTCGTGTCCGTGGGTGAGCACGCGGCTCGGGCTGCCCGTCGTGAACTGCCCGAGCGGGCGCCGAGGTTCGCCGCGTGAACCGGCCGTCGGTCTCGGTCATCGTCCCGGCCTTCAACGAGGCCGCGGTCATCATCGACACCCTGGAACGGTTGGTCGCCCACCTCGAGACCCTGGAGTCGAAGTTCCAGTGGGAGATCGTGGTCGTCGACGACGGAAGCACCGATACGACCGGCGAACTCGCCGATGAGTTCGCGGCCCGGCATCGTCAGGTACGAGTGCTCCGGCACCGGGTCAACTTCCACTTGGGCCAGGCGCTGCGCTACGCGTTCGGACAAACGACGAGCGACTACGTCGCCGTCGTCGATTGTGATCTGAGCTACTCGCCGGATCACCTCACGCGCATGCTGCACACGATTCAGGACACCGGCGCACGGATCGTGGTGGCGTCGCCGTACATGCGCGGTGGGACGACGACCAACGTGCCGTTCGTGCGGCGCGTCCTGTCCCGGACGGCCAATCGCCTGCTCGGGGCGGCCGCCGGTGGGGGACTGACCACGTTGACCGGCATGGTCCGGGTCTACGACGGGCCGTTCGTGCGGAGCCTCGACCTGCGTGCCGTCGATTCGGACATCAACACCGAGATCATCTACAAGGCCCGGATCCTGCACGCCCGGATCGTCGAGATCCCGGCGCACCTCGATTGGTCGTTCGCCTCGACCGATGGCGCGCGCCGACCCATCGAAGGGCGACTCAGCGGCGCGACGATCTCGTCACTGTTCTCATCCTTCTTGTTCCGGCCGTTCCTCTTCTTCGTCCTACCGGGCCTGGCGCTGCTCGCGGTGTCGGCCTACTCGTTGGGCTGGGTCGTGTGGCATGTGGCCCAGGTCTACGGGGACCCTTCGTCACACGGGAACTCGGGCCTGACCGGCGCGATCCAGAACGCCTACCAGCGGGCGCCGCATACGTTCTTGATCGCCGGGATCACGCTCGTCTTGAGTCTGCAACTGGTCAGTCTCGGCGTGATCGCGGCGCAGTCCAAGCGGTACTTCGAGGAGCTGTACCACCTCGGAACGTCGGTGCTCCGGCGCGCGAACCGGCGGGCGGATGTCACCAACCCGGATGATTCCGCACGTCGGGCCGAGCCTCCTCCGGCTCCGGAGGGACCGGTTCAGTAGTCTGGGAGCGACCCGTCGACACGCCTGAGAGGTTCGCCCGCGTGACTGCTCGTTCCAATGCCCTCGAAGCTGCTGACCCCGAACTCGCGACGATCATCCAGCGCGAAGTCGAGCGTCAGAACACCACGCTGCAGCTGATCGCCTCGGAGAACTTCACGTCGCCGGCGGTCATGGCCGCGCAGGGCACGGTCCTCACCAACAAGTACTCCGAGGGCTATCCCGGCAAGCGCTACTACGGCGGCAACTTCGTCGTCGACGAGGCGGAGGAGCTGGCCCGCACCCGGGCGTGTGAACTGTTCGGTGCGGAGCATGCGAACGTGCAACCCCATTCGGGCGCGAACGCCAACATGGCGGCGTTTCTGGCGCTGCTCAACCCGGGCGATCGCGTGATGGGCATGCGTCTCGACCAGGGCGGCCACCTCACGCACGGTTCGCCGGTCAACTTTTCCGGGAAGATCTACGACTTCGTCGCCTACGGCGTGGACGAGACGAGCGAGACGCTCGACTACGACGAGATCCGAAGACTCGCCATCGCGGGAACCCCCAAAGCGATCATCGCCGGGGCGACCGCCTACCCGCGCACGATCGACTTTGCCGCCTTCCGCTCGATCGCCGACGAAGTGGGCGCGTTACTCATTGTCGATGCCGCGCACATCGCCGGACTCATCGCGGGGGGTGCCCATCCGTCACCCGTGCCGTACGCCGACGTCGTGACGTTCACCACCCACAAGACCCTGCGGGGTCCCCGCGCCGGGTGCATCCTCAGCCGCGCCGAATACAGCGCCGCGATCGACAAGGCCGTGTTCCCCGGCTTGCAGGGCGGGCCGCTGATGCACGTGATCGCGGCCAAGGCGGTGGCGTTCCGACTCGCGGCCGAGCCCGCCTTTGCCACCTACGCCGCCCAGATCGTGGCCAACGCGTCGGCTCTGGCCGCGGGGCTCGCCGCCGAGGGATTCCGGATCGTGTCCGGAGGGACGGACAACCACCTCATGCTGGTGGATCTGCGCCCGTTCGGCGTGACCGGCAAGGTGGCCCAGGAGGCGCTCGATCTCGCCGGGATCACCTGCAACAAGAATGCGATCCCGAACGACCCCGAGAAGCCATTCGTCACGAGCGGGCTCCGTCTCGGCACCGCGTCGGTCACCACCGCCGGCATGGCCGAACCGGAAATGGCCGAAATCGCGGGCTTGATCGCCGCGGTCCTCCGCGCCCCGGAGGACGAGGTCGTGCGGGTCGACGTGCGCGACCGCGTCGAGCGGATGTGCTCCAAGTTCACGCCCTATCCCGATCTCGCTCAGCCCTGACCGCGCGCCGAAACGAGGCCTCCCTGTGACTCGACACCCGTCCACCCGGCCGAGTGGGGCCCGAGCGGCCTGCCCCGCAGGCGCGAGAGCGGGAGGGTAGGTCGCATGGGCGGGTACGCGGTCGTCTTCGCGGTCGCCGCGATCTTCTCGTTCGGGTTGACGCCACTGGTGCGGCGCTTGGCGATACGCGTCGGTGCGGTCAAGGTCCCGAGTGTCCGGGACGTCCACACGACCACGATGCCGATGCTCGGCGGCGCCGCGATGTTCGTGGCGTTCCTCGTCGCGATGGGGGTTGCGTCGCAGATCCCGCAGTTCCGCGAGATGTTCGACGCGTCGTCGGAGCCGGCGGGCATCATCCTCGCGGCCGGTGTGATGTTCGCCGTAGGTGCCCTCGACGACCTACGCGATGTGTCGCCGCCCGCCAAGATCGCCGGCATGGTGCTGGCGGGCAGCTTGCTCTCGCTCTTCGGTGTCTCGATGTTGTTCTTTCGGGTGCCGTTCGCCGGCGCCGATGTGATCGTGCTCTCCGCCGACTTCGCCCCCTTGGTCACGGTGCTGACCGTCGTGATCTTTGCCAACGCGATCAACCTGATCGACGGGCTCGACGGCCTCGCGGCCGGGATCGTGATCATCGCCGGGACTGCGTTGTTCCTGTACTCGAGCCGATTGTTCGACGCGGGGTTCCTCGAAGGATCGAACGTTGCGCCGTTGATCGCCGTGATCGCGGTGGGCATCTGCGTCGGGTTTCTCCCTTGGAACTTCAATCCGGCCCGCATCTTCATGGGCGATGCCGGCGCATTGTTCCTCGGGTTGCTCCTCGCCACCACGACGATCACGGTCGGCGGGCGTGCCGACTACAAGTACACCGGGACTACGTACTTCTTCTTCGCTCCGCTCGTCATTCCCCTCCTGATCCTCGGCGTGCCGATCGTCGATACCGCGTTCAGCTTCATCCGGCGCCTCCTGCGAGGTCAGTCGTTCTCGATGGCCGACAAGGACCACCTGCATCACCGACTCATGCGCCTCGGTCACGGACCGCGGCGAACGGTGGTGATCCTGTGGCTCTGGACCGCGCTGTTGTCCGGGCTCGCGTTGGTTCCGGCCTACACCCGTCAGGGCAATGCGTTGGTGCCCATCGGCGTCATGGCTTTGGCGCTGCTCCTCTACGCGTTCTTCTTCCCCGGCAAGCGAGAGGCCCAAGCCATCGTCGCCGAGGAGGAAGCTGCGGCTCGGCGCGATGAAGTCGACCGGGAGGCGGCGCGCGCCGCGGTGATCGACCTCGAATCTCGGCGCCGGAGCGATGCCGGCTGACCGGTTGATGAGCCCTCCGCTCCGGTTTGCGCCCCGGCAGGTGACTCGCTAGTTTGGGAAAGCATTCACAAGCGGCCCCGGGTGATCCGGGCCGTTCCAGGGGGTCGGGCGGCAACGTCCGAGACGGGATGGTGTTCGGGTGAAACTCCCGGCGAGAACACGGGCAACGGGTTACAACGACTCGCTGGGCCAGGCTCTCACCTTCGTGTTGGGCCCCGTGCTGTTCGGCGCCTTCGGCTGGTGGCTGGACGGGTTGATCGGTACCAAGCCGGTGTTCATGATTCTGTTCGGTCTCGTTGGAGCGGTTGCGGTGGGGGTGTGGGCATGGGCGACGTACCAGACCCGCTCGGCCCGTCACGACGAAGGAAAGCCATGGACGCGGCGGCCCGTATGACCGACGACCCGACGACCCCCGTCGCAGAACCCGCGGCGTCCGCGGAACGCGAGATCGCGGCCGATCTCGTCCGGCACACCGCCATGCTCACGCCCGTCGCCATGATCGTCGGCGGTCTCCTCGCCGGATGGCCGGGCGTCGCCGGCGGGTTGCTCGGCATGATCGTGGTCGCGGCCAACTTCCTGATGCTCGCCCGCTTGATGAGCGGAGCCGGGCGGCTCGGCGCGATGGGTGCCGCCGCCGGCGCAATGATCGGCTACCTGAGTTTGATCATCTTCGTGACCATCCTCGGCGTCATCGTCCGAGAAATTGACGCCATCGACCTCCGTGCGTTCGTGCTGACGGTGGCCATTGCCCATATCGTCGTGCTCGCCTGGGCGGTGCCACGCGTCGGTCTGACGCTGGGCGCTCCCGGATTGAAGCCTCGGCCCCTGTCTCGTCAGAAGTAGGAGAGGAAGCGTGTTCGTTCTCGCCGACCTGTTCCCGAAGGGAATCGCGCCACTCTTCGAGTGGGACGACCTTGGTCCCCTTGGCATCAACAAGCCCGTGGTCATGGTGTTGGTGGCGTCAGCCATCTGCCTGTTCATCTTCCTGTGGGGCACGCGACGCAAGGCGCTGATCCCCGTCGGGCTCCAGAACGTGGCGGAGTCGGGCTACGAGATGGTGGAACAGAACATCTCGGTCGAGGTGATCGGCGCGGAAGACGGCAAGAAATGGACGCCGTTCCTCGCGTCGATGTTCTTCTTCATCCTCTTCATCAACATTTGGTCGATCGTCCCGGGCATCCAGTTCCCGGCGACCTCGCGGATCGCGATTCCCGTGGTCCTGGCGCTCGTCACCTGGGTCGTGTTCATCGCGGTCGGCTTCAAACACCAGGGACCGATGTACCCCATCAAGGCGTGCGCGCCGAGTGGTGTCCCGGGGGCGCTGCTTCCCCTCGTGTTCGTGATCGAGTTCTTCTCGAAGTTCCTGGTACGACCGTTCTCGCTGGCGGTTCGACTCTTCGCCAACATGGTGGCGGGCCACGTGCTCCTCACCGTGTTCGCGGTGATGTGCCAGGAGTTGCTCAACCACCACAGCGGGATCTACCAGATTGCGTTCGTGCCATTCCCGTTCTTCGGTCTGATCTTCATGACGGCATTCGAGATCCTCGTCGCTCTGTTGCAGGCCTACATCTTCACGATGCTGACTGCGGTGTACATCGCCGAATCAGCGCACCCCGACCACTGAGATCTCAACCGAGAACAAGGAGAGACCCTTGAGTACCTTGAGCACCATTGTCCACATGGCGGCGATCACCGGAGACCTGCAGTCAGGTCTCGCGAACGTCGGCTACGGCCTTGCGGCCATCGGCCCCGGCATCGGTATCGGTGTGTTGGTCGGCCAGTCGGTCCAGGCCATGGCGCGTCAGCCCGAGATGGCCGGAAATATCCGGACCACGATGTTCTTGGGTATCGCGTTTGCCGAAGCGCTTGCGCTCATCGGTTTCGTCCTCAAGTTCCTCTAACCCACTCGACACAAGGAGAGGACGCGCCATGCGCATCCGCAGATTGTTGCTGTGTGGAGTCATGGCGGTTGGCATCACGCTGACCGTCCCTGGAGTTGCACACGCAAGCGAAAAGCCGGGCGAGCTCTATGAGTGCCTCGCCAAGGCTGCCGTCACCACGGCCGGTATCGAAGGCGACCTGCGTGAGGTCACGCTCGAAGAACTCGAGGAGGCCGTGCGCAGCGGCAAGGCCAAGGAGCTCGATGGGGCCGCGAAGGACTGTTACAAGGCGCCGAACCCGGTGCTGCCGGAGACGGCCGAGATCCTGTGGGGTGGCGCCGCGTTCGCCATCGTGCTGTTCGGGCTGATCAAGTTCGGCTTCCCGATGTTGAAGCAGGGTCTCGCCGACCGGTCGGACAAGATCCGCGCCGATCTGGAGGCCGCCGAGCAGGCCAAGGCCGCCGCCGACAAGGAAGCCGCGGATTACCGCAGCCAACTCGGCGATGCCCGGGGCGAAGCCGGTCAGATCATCGACGAAGCCCGCCAAGCGGCCGACCAGGTACGCAAGGACCTGATCACCCGCGCCGAGGCGGACGCGGTTGCGATTCGGACCAAGGCGGCGGACGACGCGGCGGCGGCGTCCGAGCGTGCCCTCGCCGATGTGCAGGCGCAGGTGTCGGACCTCTCGATCGAGTTGGCCGAGCGCATCGTCCGCCAGAACCTCGACCGAGCCACGCAGTTGCAGTTGATCGAGAACTACATCAACGAGGTCGGAGGCACTCGCCGGTGAGCGGGCAGAACGACCACGGACGGCTGGAGGCGCAATGAGTGAGCGCACGGATGCCTACGCGGGTGCGGTGCTGTCGGTGGCCCGGGCCGAGGGCCAGCTGAGCGCGGTCGAAGACGACCTGTTCCGCTTCTCGCGCACCATCGAGGCCAACGACAACCTCCGAACCGCGCTCACGGATCCGTCGCTTCCCGCGAGCCGGCGCATCTCGGTCGTCGAGGAACTCATGGGCGGCAAGGCGCTCCCGTCGAGCATTGCGCTGGTGAGTGCAATCGTCGGGGCCGGCCGGGCGAGCGAACTGAGCGAGATCGTCGCGACGTTCCTCGAGCAGGCGGCATCGGATCGCGGCCACGAGGTCGCCGAGGTGCGATCCGCGATCGAGCTCGATGACGCCACCCAGCAGCGGCTCTCGGCCGCGCTCTCGGAGGCGTCGGGCAAGCAGGTTGAGGTCAAGGTGGTCGTGGATCCGTCGGTGCTCGGCGGCTTGGTCACCCGGATCGGCGACACGGTGATCGATGGGTCGGTGCGCCACGGCCTCGAGGAACTCAAGGGTTTTTCGCCATGATCGGCACGAACACACAGCCATCCACGACAACGACGAGGGAGTCCCACTGATGGCGGAGATGACCATAAACGCCGATGAGATCGCAGCTGCACTGCGCACGCACGTCGAGTCGTTCTCGCCGTCGCTGGGTCAGGCCCAGCTCGGTCGCGTGCTGGAGGTCGGTGACGGTGTGGCCCGGGTGGCCGGACTTCCCGATGCGGCGGTCAACGAACTCCTGGAGTTCGAAGGGGGCCTGCTCGGCCTCGCACTGAACCTCGACGAAGCCACCATCGGTGCCGTGGTGCTCGGCAAAGCCGAGGGCGTCGAGGAGGGCCAAGCGGTCAAGGCGACCGGACGCATTCTTTCGGTGCCGGTGGGTGACGCCCTGATCGGTCGTGTGGTCAACGCGTTGGGCCAGCCGATCGACGGCAAGGGGCCGATCACGTCCGACACGCAACGCCGGATGGAAGTCCAGGCGCCAGGCATCGTCGGTCGGAAGCCGGTCCACGAGCCGCTGCAGTCCGGGATCAAGGCGATCGATGCCATGACCCCGGTCGGGCGCGGCCAGCGGGAGTTGATCATCGGCGACCGCAAGACCGGCAAGACCACGGTGGCCATCGACACGATCCTGAACCAAAAGGGTCAGGGCGTGAAGTGCATCTACGTGGCGATCGGACAGAAGTCGTCCTCGGTCGCCCAGACCGTCGGCACGCTCGCCGAGCACGGCGCGATGGACTACACGGTCGTCGTGAACGCGCCCGCCGGTGACGAAGCGGTGTTCAAGTACCTCGCTCCCTACGGTGGTTGCGCGATCGGGCAGCACTGGATGGACAACGGCGAAGCCGCCCTGATCGTCTACGACGACCTGTCGAAGCAGGCCGAGGCGTACCGGCAGATCGCATTGCTGCTTCGGCGTCCGCCGGGCCGTGAGGCCTATCCGGGAGACGTCTTCTACCTGCACAGCCGGCTCCTGGAGCGAGCGGCGAAATTGTCGGACGATCTCGGCGCGGGTTCGCTGACCGCATTGCCGGTCATCGAGACCAAGGCGGGCGACGTCTCGGCCTATATCCCGACCAACGTGATCTCGATCACCGACGGGCAGATCTACCTCCAGGACGACCTCTTCAAGTCGGGCGTGCGCCCCGCCGTCGACGTGGGTATCTCGGTGTCCCGAGTCGGCAGCGCCGCCCAGATCAAGGCGATGAAGTCGGTCGCGGGAACGTTGAAGCTCGACTTGGCGCAGTTCCGGGACCTCGAAGCTTTCGCAACGTTCGGTTCCGAGCTCGACGCGGTGTCGAAGTCCCAGCTCGAGCGGGGCTACCGGCTGGTGGAGCTGCTGAAGCAGCCGTTGAACTCGCCGATGGCGGTCGAAGAGCAAGTGGTGTCGATCTACTGCGGAACCCAGGGCGTGCTCGACGATCTTCCGGTCGAGCAGGTCAAGGCGTTCGAGGCCGGTGTCCTCGACACCTTCCGCACGCGCCACGCCGATCTGATGGGCACGATCCGCGACACCGGCGCGCTGCCCGACGAGGACGTCATGCGTCAAGCCGTCGCCGACTTCAAGCAAGCGTTCGTGGCCGAAATGGCCCAGGGCGATCTCGATGCGGCGGCCGCCGATGTGACCGACACCGAAGCCGAAGCCCTCGGCGATGCCGAATCGGCCAAGACCCTCGACACGGAGTGATTTAGGTGGCGGGTGGTCAGGAGCGGATCCTCAAACGGCGTATCAGCAGTGTGCAGTCGACCAAGAAGATCACGCGCGCGATGGAGCTCATCGCCGGAAGTCGCATCGTCAAGGCGCAGCACGCCGTGCAGGCCGCCGTGCCCTACAGCGAGCACATCACTGAAGTGGTGAAGGATCTCGGCGCGGCCGGCGGGGACGTCGACAGCCCGTTGTTGACTCCCCGGTCCGACATTCGTCGGGTCGCGCACATCGTGATCACTGCCGACCGTGGTTTGTGCGGCGCCTACAACTCGTCGGTGATCCGTGCCGCGGAAGGCTCGATGAAAGAGCAGGCTGCGCTCGGACGTGACTACGCGCTCGTGCTCGTCGGTCGGAAGGCCGAGGGCTATTTCCGGTACCGCAACTTCAACATCGATCACACCTTCTCCGGCTTCTCGGACCGGCCGTCCTACGAGGACGCCCGGGCGATCGGCCAGGCCGTCACCAGCGATTTCGTGGCGGAGCGGTTCGACATGGTCGAACTCATCTACACCCGCTTCGTGAGCGTGGGAACCCAGGAAGTCGTGCGGCGGCCGCTGGTGCCACTGGAACGCGACGTGATGGCGGGCGGCGACGGCAAGGTCGGCGACGACGGCGTCGGCGCCTCCTATGAGTTCGAACCGGCGCCGGCCTCGATTCTCGATGCCCTGCTGCCTCGCTATATCGAGGCGCGGATCTATGCCGCGCTGTTGAATGCCGCAGCGTCGGAGCACGCGGCTCGCCAGCGGGCGATGAAGGCCGCGACCGACAACGCCGACGAGTTGATCAAGAGCCTGACGCGCGTGATGAACCGCGCCCGTCAGGACGCAATCACCACCGAGATCATGGAGATCGTCAGTGGTGCGGAGGCGTTGCGCTCGGGCGCTGGCGCCGCCGAAGAAATGTTCGATACCCCGGTTTCGCTCGGAGACCCCGCGTGAGCACCGAACGAGGAGCACAGGCATGACGATGACTGCGGACAACGACACCACTCTCAAGGACGGGCGCGTCGTCGCGATCGCCGGACCGGTGGTCGACGTGGAGTTCCCACCGGACGCACTGCCCGAGATCAACACCGCACTCCATCTCGACATCGAACTGGACGGCACGACGACCACGGTCACCGCCGAGGTCGCGCAGCAGATCGGTGGCGGTCGGATTCGAGCGATCTGCATGAGCCCGACCGACGGCCTCAAGCGGGGCACGCTGGTCCGCAACACCGGCCGGGGTATCACGATGCCGGTCGGCGACGGTGTACTCGGCCACGTGTTCAACGTGCTCGGGACGCCGCTCGACATTCCCGAGAGTGAACTCACCGGCATCGAGGACCGCTGGGAAATTCACCGCGATCCGCCGTCATTCGACCAGCTCGAGGCCCGGGCCCAGATGTTCGAGACCGGTATCAAGGTCATCGACCTGCTCGAGCCGTATGTGCAAGGTGGAAAGATCGGCCTCTTCGGTGGTGCAGGGGTCGGCAAGACCGTGCTCATCCAGGAGATGATCAACCGGGTCGCCACCCAACACGGTGGCGTGTCGGTGTTCGCCGGTGTCGGCGAGCGGACCCGTGAGGGCACCGACCTTTGGATTGAAATGCAGGAGTCGGGCGTCATCGAGAAGGCCGCCCTGGTCTACGGACAGATGGACGAGCCGCCCGGGGTGCGGCTGCGCGTCGCGCTCGAGCGCGTTGACCGTCGCCGAGTACTTCCGTGACGTGAAGAACCAGGACGTGCTGTTGTTCGTCGACAACATCTTCCGGTTCGTCCAGGCGGGTTCCGAGGTCTCGACGCTGCTCGGTCGTATGCCGTCGGCGGTGGGGTACCAGCCGACGCTGGCCGACGAGATGGGCGAACTCCAGGAGCGCATCACCTCGACCAAGGGTCACTCGATCACGTCGCTCCAAGCGGTCTACGTCCCGGCCGACGACTACACCGACCCGGCGCCGTTCACCACCTTCACCCACCTCGACGCTACGACCGAGCTTTCCCGTCAGATCGCGGCGCTCGGCATCTACCCGGCGGTCGACCCACTGGCGTCGACGTCGAACATCCTTGCTCCCGAGGTCGTCGGTCAGCGTCACTACGACTGTGCTCGGCGAGTGCAGGAGGTGCTCCAGCGCTACAAGGAGCTCCAGGACATCATCGCCATCCTGGGTCTGGACGAGCTCTCCGAAGACGACCGGGTCACGGTCTCCCGGGCTCGAAAGATCCAGCGATTCCTCTCCCAGCCCTTCTTCGTCGGTGAGGTCTTCACCGGTCTGCCCGGGATCTTCGTGCCGGTGCAGGAGACGGTCGAGAGTTTCGAGGCGTTGGTCGACGGTGAGCTCGACGACATCCCTGAGCAGGCGTTCTTCAACGTCGGTGGGGTCGAGAGTGTGCTCGCCAAGGCGAAGACGCTCGAGGACAGCTGAGCATGGGTCTCGTCGTCCAGCTCGTTTCACCCGAGCGCGTCCTCTTCGAGGGCGACGCGGAGATGGTGGTCGGTCGCACGACCGATGGCGAGCTCGCGTTCATGCCGGGTCACGTGCCGTTGGTCGGCGCGCTCGGGATCGCGAAGGTGCGAGTGCTCTTGGCGGATCAGAGCGAAGTGGTCGCTGCGGTCCACGGTGGTTTCGTCGAGGTGAGCAACAACCGGGTGACGATCCTGTCCGACGTCGCCGAGCTCACGGACCAGATCGACGTCGTTCGCGCCCAGACCGCCAAAGAGGCAGCCGAGCGCGCGGTCAGCTCGGATCCGGAGAATGCGGAGGCGAAGGCGGCATTGGCTCGAGCCGAGCTTCGCCTCGAGGTTGCCGATCCGTCAGCGGCTCACTCGTAGCTGATGCCGCCACGATGTGGCGGGCCAGGGCGAGGAACGCCAGCAGGAACAGCAGCGAACCGGTCATTTCGAGGGTCTCTTCGGGCACGATCGACCACGGCGCCCGCAGGTGGTCGTGGGCATCCCATTGCCGCACCTCGATGATCTGGGCGATCGTCCATGCTCCGGCGCCGCCGAGGAACAGCGCCGCACTGGTGCCGGCCCGACGCAGGTGGGGGAGCAGGCTCAATCCGACGAGACCGGCGACCGCGAAGATCGGCAGGTAGAGCGCTTGCCAGTCGAGACCGGTCCGGGTTTCGAGGCGTTCGTGGACCTGCCAGACCTCGTCGAGGCTCATGTAGCCGATGAGAAGGGCCACCGGGAGGAGGCGGGTCGCAGGAATGCCGATGGTACGGCTCTGCGTGGCCACGGCGATCCCGGCGGCGGATGCCGCGATCAGGAGGAGGCCAGAGAAGGCGGTCGGGAGGTTCATCTCGCCGTCGAGGTTGAAGCCCTTCACCTGGTAGCCGAAGAGGTGAACCTTGCCGACCCAGCCGCCGTGGAGGTAGCTCGCGTCGCGAATGTAGAAGGCCCCCATGATCCCGAAGCCGACAATCATCGCGCCCAGCACCCATGCGAGCCGGCGCTGATCAATTCGGGCAATTCGGCGCACCACGGTTCGAACCCTAGGCGACCAGCCGGCAGCCCGGCGCGGCGGTCAGTCGAACTTGACTGCGGAGTAGCGCATCAACTTCTGCCAGCGGTGCTCGGAGTGGATCGTGCGGATCGTCCCCGACTTGGCCCGCATCACGAGGCTCTCCGTGCTGGCGCCGTCGCCGCGATAGTGGACGCCCTTGAGGAGGTCGCCGTCGGAGATGCCGGTCGCGGCGAAGAACACTTCCTCGCCGGAGACGAGGTCGGTGGTGGTGAGGACGCGGTCGAGGTCGTATCCCGCGTCGAGAGCGGCCCGTTTCTCCGC
The DNA here is from genome assembly GCA_963765075.1 of uncultured Acidimicrobiia bacterium. Classification (GTDB taxonomy): domain Bacteria; phylum Actinomycetota; class Acidimicrobiia; order IMCC26256; family JAENVU01; genus JAENVU01. The sequence continues at coordinate 358,934 of CAVXVA010000003.1, read as the reverse complement.
GTCGTTGCGTGGCCAGAGCCGACCGATGATGGTTCCGCCGGTGCACAGCAGCGCGCAGGCGGCCGTGACTCCCTCGGGGGTCCCGCCGATGCCGAAGAGGATGTCGGATCCGGAATCGGGGGTCGACACCGAGATCGCACCGGCGATGTCACCGTCGGTGATCAGCCGGATTCGGGCACCGGCATCACGGCATTCCTGGATGATCCGTTCGTGGCGCGGCCGGTCGAGGATGACGGCAGTGACGTCGTGGACCTTCTCGCCCTTGGCCTTGGCGACCGCTTCGAGGTTGGCCTTGATCGGCGCGTCGAGATCGATCACATCGGCGGCTTCGGCGCCGACTGCGATCTTGTCCATGTAGACGCACGGACCCGGGTCGAACATCGTGCCCCGTTCGGCGACGGCAATCACCGAGATGGCGTTGTTCTGACCCCGTGAGGTGAGCGTGGTCCCGTCGATCGGGTCGACGGCGATGTCGACCGCGGGACCGCCGGAACCGATCTCCTCGCCGTTGAACAGCATGGGGGCTTCGTCCTTCTCGCCCTCGCCGATGACGACCACGCCCTCCATCGGTACCGAGTTGAGCACGAGGCGCATCGCGTCGACTGCGGCGCCGTCCGCGCCGTTCTTGTCGCCCCGGCCGAACCAACGGCCGGCGGCGATGGCCGCCGCCTCCGTCGCGCGGGCCAGGTCCATGGCGAGGTTGCGGTCGGGCATCTGCGGGACAGTTTCCATCGGGGGATTCTACTTGGCGGGGTCGTCGCCGGTGCCGGTCGAGACGGTCGCCATCCTGGGCCAATCAGATGGGAACGTCGGCGGTCATTTGGGCGGAGCAGTGATCTGCGGCCAGGGCCAGACCGTGACTGCTGTGGCCGACGCGGCCGTGGGCGTATCGAAACCGACGGTCCGGGAAACTTGACCGAACGGAAGGATTCCGGAGACAGTCGGGCCGAGCACCGGATGGTGCCGAGCGAAGGGATGCTGATGGGTCGGATGGACGGCAAGGTCGCGGTGATCACCGGCGCGGCATCGGGGATCGGAGCCGCGACGATGGCGCGCTTTCGTGACGAAGGGGCCACCGTCGTCGGCTGGGACCTCGAAGGGACCGACGTTGCGCTGGATGTGCGGAACGAGGCATCGATTCAGCAGGGCTTCGCGGCGGCCGTCACTCGCCACGGCCGCGTCGATGCCGTGGTCCACGCCGCCGGGGTGGCCGGGGGCGGCCCGGTCCACCTGCTGCCCGCCGACGAATGGGACCGAGTGATCTCGGTCAACCTCACCGGAACGTTCCTGGTCGGAAAACACGCGGCAGTGACGATGCTCGAACAGGAACCGGTCGATGGTGAACGCGGGTCCATCGTCAACATCGCGAGCGTCGAAGGGCTCGCAGGCACCGAAGGTGGTTCGAGCTACAACGCCGCGAAGGGTGGCGTGGTCATTCTGACCAAGAACATGGCGATCGACTTCGGTCGGTCGGGAATCCGGGTCAACGCAGTGTGCCCGGGATTCATCGACACGCCGATGCTCCGCGACGTGTTCGCGATGGACGGGATGCAACCCATTCGTGAGGACATCGCCGCGGCGCACCAGCTGGGGAGGCTGGGTCGCCCGGAGGAGATCGCGGCTGCCTGTCTCTTCCTGTGTACCCCCGACGCCTCGTTCGTCACCGGGGTCGCGCTCCCGGTCGACGGCGGCTACACCGCCGGGCACCGCCATGGGGTGAGCGAGCTCATGGGCTTGGCGTAGTCAAGGTCGGCGGGGTTCACGAGGCGCCAGTCGCGCGCGCGAGACTCCGGCCATGGCCGATCGTGATTTCACCAGTTACTCCGGGCTCGACGTGGCGTCGGTCTACGGGCCGGCGGATGCCGAGCGGCCGGGCGTCTGGCCGTACACCCGGGGTCCCTACACCGAAATGTACCGATCGAAGCTCTGGACCATGCGGATGTTCGCCGGGTTCGGCACGCCCATCGACACGAACCGCCGGTTCAAGGAGTTGCTGGCTGCGGGTGGGGATGGCCTGTCCACGGCGTTCGATCTCCCGACCCTCATGGGGAAAGACTCCGACGACCCGATCTCACTCGGTGAGGTCGGGAAGTGCGGGGTGTCGGTCGATACCCTCGCCGACGTCGAGGACCTGTATCGAGACATCGACCTGAGTTCGGTGACGACCTCGATGACCATCAACTCGCCGGCGCCGGTGCTTCTCGCGATGTACGTCGCGGCCGCGGAACGGGGCGGCGTGGCGCGGAGCCAGCTGGGTGGAACGCTCCAGAACGACATGCTCAAGGAGTACCAGGCGCAGAAGGAGTTCGTGTACCCGCCGCGTCCGAGTATGCGTTTGGTGAGTGATGTAATCCGGTTTACGGCGGCGGAGATGCCCCGATGGCATTCGGTGTCGATCTCGGGCTACCACATCCGTGAGGCCGGCTCGACGGCGGCACAAGAACTCGCGTTCACCGTCGGCAACGGATTCGCGTACGTCGAGGCGGCGATCGCGGCCGGTTTGGCCGTCGACGAGTTCGCCCCGCGGTTGTCGTTCTTCTTCAATGCGCACGTCGACTTCTTCGAGGAGATCGCGAAGTACCGCGCCGCACGCCGAATCTGGGCTCGCTGGATGCGAGACCGTTACGGCGCCACCAATGAGCGGTCGATGCAACTGCGGTTCCACACCCAGACCGCCGGGGTATCGCTCACGGCTCAACAGCCGGAGGTCAACCTGGTTCGGACCGCGATCGAAGCACTCGCCGGCGTGCTCGGCGGAACCCAGAGTCTGCACACGAATTCCTTCGACGAAGCGCTCGCATTGCCCACGGAGAAGGCCGCACGGCTGGCGCTGCGGACCCAGCAGGTGATCGCCCATGAGACGCGCGTGACCAACGTGGCCGATCCGCTCGGCGGGTCCTGGTACGTCGAAGAACTGACCGACGAAATGGAACGCCGGGCCGAGGCGATCTTCGCCCACGTCGAGGCGCTCGGCGGCGGGTCGATGCTCGAAGGCGCGATCGTCGGGATCGAGCAGGGCTATTACCAGGGCGAGATTGCCCAGGCTGCGTACGACCTCGAGCGCAAGCTGAACGACGGCCGACACACGATGGTCGGCGTCACCGACTATTTCGAGGGGAACGACGAGCCGCCGCCCGACACGCTCGAGATCGGACGCGAGTGCGAGGAGGAGCAGCTCGAGCGGCTGGCGGTCGTGAAGGCGGAGCGCAACGCCGATGCCGTGGCGCATGCACTCGCCCGGCTCCGAGCTGATGCTGGCGATCCCGAGGTGAATCTGATGCCGGCGCTGCTCGAAGCGGCCGGTGTCTACGCGACGGTGGGCGAGACCATGGACGCGATGGCCGAGGTGTTCGGACGTCACCGAGAAGTGCCGGTGATCTGATGAGTCTGACCGACACCGAACTGCAGGTCGCGAGGGACGCGAAGGGTTTCATGCCCGACGAGGAAGGTCTCGCCCTGCACGCGGCCGGGTGCGACGGGGGGCGGCGGGGTCCGCTCCTCGAGATCGGTTCGTACTGCGGGAAATCGGGGGTGTACCTCGGTGCCGCAGCTCGTGAGTGCGGGACCGTGTTGTTCACGGTTGACCACCATCGAGGGTCCGAAGAGAACCAGGCGGAGTGGGAACACCACGATCCCGAGGTGGTCGATCCCCGCACGGGTCGCATGGACACGCTGCCGTTCTTTCGGCGGACCATCGAGGCGGCCGGACTCGAGTCCGTGGTCGTCGGTGTCCTGGGCGACTCACCCACCGTCGGCCGGCACTGGGCGAGCTCCGTCGGGTTCCTCTTCATCGACGGCGGTCACGCGGAAGCGGTCGCGATGGCCGACTATGCGACCTGGGCCACCCACGTCGTACCCGGGGGGGTCCTTGCGATCCACGATGTGTTCGAGCGGCCCGAAGACGGCGGCCAGGCTCCATTTCACGTCTGGCAGCGGGCGGTCGCGGATGGGTTCACTCCGCTGGCGACGACGGGATCACTTCGGACGTTGCGCCGCTGAAGGTCGCCGGTTCGATCGCGATGGTGACCACGAACGGGTGATGGTCGCTCCCGGCCGGATCCAGGTTGACGACCTCGACCGCGTGGACCCCGCGGCTGAGCAGGGCGTGGTCGACCCGGGCAAACGCGGGAAACAGCCCGAGGGTGCCGCGCGAGGCCAGTTTCAACGAGCGGCTCAAACCCCGGCCGGTGGCATCGTGCGCCTCGGTCAGGTCGAGTGATCGTCGGAGCTGGCCGAACGCCGGCCGGAAGCGGGTCGCGTTGAAATCGCCGACGACCATGAACGGCGGCGCGAGCCCGGACAGGTAGGCCATGAGGTCGTGGGTCTCGGCGCGCCAGATCCGGAACCCGTTCCGCTCGGTGAGCGCGGCGAGGTGCACTCCGACGACGGTGAGCTGACGATCACCGCATTGGAGCACGGCTTGCACGATGCGCGTGCTGCCGAGATCGACCACCTCGGAACCGTCGAGCAATGGCACGCGCGCCGCGAGGGCGAGCGCGTAGTCGGCCCGCTCCGACGGCTTGTCGATCTTGGTGGGATAGCGGCGGTCGACGTCGGCGATCTCGAGTTCCGCCATGAACCGATCGGTCCGTTCGGTGACCACGATGAGCTCGGCGTCGGTGGCCACGAGTTGGCGTGCGGCGACGGCCGGCGTGAGGTTGTCGATATAGACGTTGGCGACGGCGATGCGCGACTGCGGGACGGCGTCGATCCAGGCCGGGAGTGGTGTCCGGATGAGTCGCGGGATCACCAAGCCGAGATGGATCCCGGTGAGGAGGCTCGCGGCGACGGCGATACCCCAGTGGCCGGTGGCGACGCCGTAGACCAACGGGATCCACGCCACGCTCAACACCACCGGCGACCCGTCGTGGAACACCGCCAGCCACGCAAACCACGAGATGTTCAGGAGCAGTGCCAGCACGAGGAGATCAAGCGCACCGACCAGCCCCCACATGAACTCCAACATCACCGCGAACCGTAGTCAGCGATCTGGTGTCGGACCTATGAGTATCGGGCTACGACGAGCGACGGTCGGATTCGATATCGGCGCCGGCTTCGAGGAGCTCCTCGGCCGAGAGGCCGACCGGGAGGCTCTCGCCGCGGAACAAGCCCGCCGTCGGGCCCTCGCCACCGAGGGCATGGGCCGCGAGGACGACGGCGGCAGAGTTCCACGTGGGTTGGTCGGCGGTGAAGTATTCGCCCGGCTGGTCGAACCGATCCCCGTCGAAGTTCATCCCGCACCAGTACGCGCCGTCGTCGTGGCGCAGGAACTGGACCCAGGTGAAGAGGTCGAGCGCCCGCTCGGTCTCACCGATCGCGTCGAGGGCCATGACCAACTCGCAGGTCTCGGCGGCCGTGACCCACGGCTGATCGGACACGCACCGAACCCCGCGGCCGGGCACGACAAACGTGTCCCAGAACGCGGCGATCCGCGCCTGGGCCGGCTCACCCCGCAGTACACCACCGAGAATCGGGTAGTACCAGTCCATCGCCCAGCGCGACTTGTCGAGGAAGCGGTCGGGCCGATGCGCGATGGCGATCGCGAGCGCGCCGACCGAGAGCTCCCAGTCCGGTCGTTCGTGACCGAGCCGCTCGGCGATGGCGATTCCACACCGCAGGCTGTGGTGGATGCTCGACGAGCCCGTGAGCAGCGCACCGTCGGCCGGGTCGTCGGCCCGCCAGGCGATCTCGCCGGTCTTGGTCTGGAAGGCCAACGCATAATCGATGGTCCGCTCGACGGTCGACCAGTATTCGCGCAGAAACGCGGTATCGCCGGTGGTGAGGTAGTGATGCCAGACGCCGGTCGCGAGGTAGCACGCGACGTTGGTGTCGAGCGTCGGATCCGAGACGGTGGTTCCGAGGTAATACGAGTGCCACCCACCGTCGCGTCGTTGCATGCTGCGCAACCAGGCATACGCGCGCGCGGCATCGTCGTGGCGGCCGCCGACGTCGAGGGCCATGGCGGCTTCGACGAGATTCCACGGGTCGGTCTTGCCTCCGGGAATCCACGGAATGTTGCCATCGGCGGTCTGGACCGACGCGATCGCGTCGGCCGTGGCCCGCAGCGCCGCTGCGTCGAAGACCCCGTCGACGGTCACGTCCGGTCCACCTTCTGCGAATAGATCACGAGGCTCTTCCCCATGAGGGGGTTGAGCGCCCGATCGACCGTGGCCAGCCACTTCGGATTCTTGGTCAGTTGCCAGACCAGGAGGTCGTGGTAGCGCTTGGCGATCGGGCGGTCGGGCTGACCGACGCCGCCGGCACAACGGATCCACCAGTACGGCGAGTGGAGCGCGTGCGCGTGGTGGGAACCGCGCAACCAGACGCCGGCCGCTTCGAGGTCCTGTTCGAGTTCGTGCTGACGGAAGATGCGCACGTGGGCTCCGGGCGCATCGTGGTACTCGTAGTCGAGCGCCCAGTTGATCCGTTCCGGCCATCGCGTCGGTACCGTGACCGCCATGCGGCCGCCCGGCTTCAACACCCGAACGAGTTCGCGGATCGCGCCGCGGTAATCCCAGATGTGTTCCAGCACTTCCGAGCAGACGACCCGGTCGAGCGAGTTGTCGGGGAAGGGCAGCCGGAGCGCGTCGCCGTTGACCGTCAACCACGGTTGGGTCGACGGGACTTCGTTCGCCACGTGCATGGCGCCGACGGTGGCGCGCACATCTTTGAGATCAGCTTCGGAGTAGTCGAGTGCGATGACCGACGCGCCGCGCTTCATTGCCGCGAACGCGTGGCGGCCACCGCCGCAGCCCATGTCGAGCAGGCGGTCACCCGGCTGAAGGCGCAACCGGTCGAAGTCAACGGTGAGCATTTAGTAGCTGCCCTTTCCGGCGATGTCCAGCGTTTCGTACCAGTTGTCGATCATGCCGATCGCGGTCTTGCGCCACGTGAAGCGGTCGAGCACGCGCTCACGGCCGGCGGCACCGATCCGCGCCCGCAGTTCCGGGTCGTCGAGCATCGTGACGATCGCGCCGGCCAGGGCACTCGGATCGTTCGGCGGGACGGTGAGCGCAGCAACTCCGGACGGGCCGGTGACCTCGGGGAGCGCGCCGCCCGTGGTGGTGACGAGCGGGGTGCCACACGCCATTCCCTCGATGGCCGGCAGCGAAAACCCTTCGTATAGCGAGGGAATCACCGCGACCTGGCATTCCGCATAGAGCTCGACGATGCGCTCGGTGGCCACGCCGGAGACGAACTCGACATGGGCGCGCAGACCGAGCTTGTCGAGGAGCGCGGGAATCTTGGATCCATCCTTGGGCTTGCCGATCACGACCAGGTGCACGTGGTCGCGTTCGGTGCGGACTTTGGCGACGGCTTCGAGGAGCGGGACGAGACCCTTGAGCGGTTGGTCCGACGACGTGGTCACCAGCAGCCGGCCGGGGACGCGTTCGACGTCGGGCATCGGGCGGAAGACGTCTTGGTCGACGCCGACCGGGACGATGCGGAGTTGTTCCTCGCGGACCTGCATCTGGGCGATGATGTCCTTGCGAGAGTTCTCGCTCACGGTCACGAGACGCGGAACCTGGCGAGCGACCTTCATCTGCATCTCGAGGAACGCGTACCAACGCTTCAGGTTGAAACGCTGGAACGCGTTGGTCGTGTGCTGGAGTTCGAGGTCACGGTCGACGGTGATCGGGTGGTGCAGCGTCGCGCAGACCGGCCAGCCGTCGTTCATCATCCCGACCAAACCGGAACCGAACGACTGGTTGTCGTGCACCAGATCGAAGTCGGCCCGATGCTGTTGGAGCCACTTGCGCGCCCGGAGGGTGAACGCCCATGGCTCGGGGAAGACTCCCGTGCACATGAGCCCGAACTCGCCGAGGTCGATGCGGTCGCGGAACTCCCACGGCCACGGGACCCGGAAGGGGTTGCCCGAGGGGTACAGATCGAGGCTCGGGATCTTGACGAGGCCCATCGGGTCGTCGAGTTCGGGGTACGGCGGCCCCGAGAGGACCTCGACGTGGTGGCCGAGTGCGATCGCCTCGCGAGCGATGTATTTGGTGTAGACGCCCTGGCCGCCACAGTGGGGGTTACCCCGGTAGATCAGCCAGGCGACACGGAGCGACTCAGGGAGTCGGGGGGTCCTCGTCATGAGCCGAGCAGCCTAGATGAGGGCCCGTCGGAACGTCCTGGCGTGGGTCTTCGCTCTTGGCCCTGCGGGCCGGGTCGGGGGTTTTTGGCGCAGCCTCTAGGTTTCGGGCGGTGGAATCGAGACTTTCGTCACGTGCGGTGGCCCGGACCAAGGTGGTGGCCGAGCCCCGATGGTCGCCGGGCGGGACCTGGCTCGGCTGGCTCGAATCGATCGACGGTCGGAGCGACCTCGTGATTCGTCCGGCTGATGGCACCACGCCGCCGCTCGTGGTGACCGCCGAACACGAACTCGGGCGAGTGGGGGCGTATCGCGGCGGGGCCTGGTGCTGGCTCGACGACGATCACCTCGGTGTGGTCACCGCGTCCGGTGCGATCGCCCGACTCGGCGTGACTGGTGGCAACGGCCAGCTCATCGAACACGACGGTCAGTCCGCGGCGCCCGCCGCTTGGATCGGGGGGCTGCTCTTCACCTCCGAACGCGACGACGCCCTCGACGTCGTCGAACTGACCGGTAGTGGCGCCGGTCGCCGTTGGTCGTCCGCAGATTTTGCTTGGGATCCGAGTGTGTCGGTCGACGGTCGCTGGGTGGCCTGGCACGAGTGGGACCTCAGCGCGATGTCGTGGACGGCGTCTCGCATCGTGGTGGCCGATCGCGACACCGGCGCGATGTCGGTGGTGGCGGGCGGTGCCGGGATCGCAGTAGGCCAGCCGCGGTTCTCGGCCGATGGTCGTCACCTCGCGTACGTGTCGGACGAGTCCGGACATTGGAACGTCGTAGTCGCGGCGGTCGACGGGTCCTCACCTCGCTCGCTGCTGCCCGAGGCCCACGATCACGCGGAGCCGGCGTGGGGCCCCGGGCAACGTTCGTTCGCCTGGTCGCCCGAGAGCGACGCCATCGCGTTGTGCCGGAACGAGGAGGGTTTTGCCCGGCTCGTCGTCGTCACGCTCGACGGTGACGTGCGCGAGATCGCGAAGGGCTGGCATCACGGCATCGATTGGGGTCGACCCGGAATCGTCGCGGTCCGTTCGGGGGCCAAGACGCCGCCGCAGATCACCGTGGCCACGCCCGACGGAGACCGGACCGTGGTGGCGCGAGGTGCTCCGGCCGGCATCGAACTCGGTGCCGGCGAGCCGCGCCCGGTCACGTGGGCGCGAGATGGCGAAACCATCCCGGGCTTGGTCTACCCGCCGGACGGTCCCGACGATCCGACCACGGGTCTGCCCCCACTCTTGGTCGATGTGCACGGCGGGCCCACCGGGCAGGCGACGGTGACATGGGACGGTTGGGTGCGCTACTTCACGAGCCGGGGCTGGGCGGTCCTGCGCCCCAACCCGCGTGGCTCGACCGGCTACGGCCGGCGGTTTGCCCAGGGTCTCGCCGGGGCCTGGGGTCGGGACGATGTCGACGACGTGATCGCGGGGATTCGGGCGGCCGGCGAGCAGGGCTGGTGCGATCCCGGGCGGGTGGCGATTGCGGGTGGCAGCTCGGGTGGCCTCACCGCGCTGATGGTTGGTGCCCGAGCACCGGAACTCGTGCGGGCGGTGGTGTCGGCCTACGGCGTGACCGACCTCTTCGATCTCGCACACACGACCCACCGGTTCGAGTCGCACTACCTCGACGAGTTGGTCGGGATCCTGCCGGAGGATGAAGCTCGATTTCGCGAGCACTCGCCGGTCACCCATGCCCGTCAGATCCGAGTTCCACTGCTGGTGTTGCAGGGCGATGCGGACCGGGTCGTGCCGCCGCGCCAGGCCGAACTGCTCGTCGATGCGGTACGGGCCGCGGGCGGGACCGTGGAGCACCACGTGTACGAGGGCGAAGGGCACGGGTGGTCCAAGATCGAGACCGTCCAGGACGACCTGGAGCGAACGCGAGGGGTTCCTCGAACGGTGGGTACTGGAGCAATGACACGCCGCACACTCGAGTATGCGTACCAAGGCCCGAAGCGTGGCGTGGTCAAGGTGACTGACCGTGCGGTGCTGCTCGCCCACGGTGCCGGCGCCGATATGCACGCGGCCACCCTCACGACCGTCACCGACGCGTTGAGTGCGGCGGGCATCCCGAGTCTCCGATTCCAGTATCCGTATCGGAGCGCGGGGAAGAAGATGCCCGACCGTCCGCCGGTCCTGCTCGACGCGACGCGGACCGCGATTGCCGAACTCGCTCGGCGCACGAAACTCGGAGTCGATCGACTCGTGATCGGTGGCCGGTCGATGGGTGGTCGGTACTGCTCGTTGGTCGCCGCCGATCCCGATGATCCGGTGGCGTGTCTCGGGCTCCTGCTGCTCGGGTATCCGCTCCACGCGCCGGGCAAACCCGAGAAGGAACGGCGCGATCACTTCCCACGGCTGACGATGCCAGTGCGGTTCGTGAGCGGCACCCGCGATGCGCTCGGGTCCCGGGCGGCGCTGGCCAAAGCGGCCCGTACGGTCAAGGGGCCGACGACGTTCCATTGGATCGAGAGTGGCGATCACGGGTTCAAACCATTGAAGCGAAGCGGCCTGACGGTCGACGGGGTGTTGGCCGACGTGGCCGACGGCGTGGTGGGTTGGGTGCGCGGTCTTCCCGGTTAGCCTCGCGGGCGTGTCCGACACCATCACCGAGCCCACCTTCGCCCCAACCATGGAGCCGGCGATCGCCCCCGGCGAGACGCCGACGGAGTCGCCGTCGCGTCCCGTGAGCGACGACGGCGATCACGATCGGTACTCGCATTACGCCCGCAAAGACGACGTCACCCGCGCGTACATCACCGGTGAGGCGATCGTCGCGTTGTGCGGCAAGAAGTGGGTACCGACCCGGGACCCGAAGAACTATCCCGTCTGTCCGACGTGTAAAGAACGAAAAGAAGCCGGCTGGAGAATCTGAGTGCGGGTCCCGCGCGCGTTCGCCTTCGTCGACCTGTCCGGCTTCACCCAGTTCACGGATCTCCACGGCGATGCCGAAGCCGTCGCGGTGCTCACCCAGTTTCGTTCGGTGCTGCGAGCGATTGCGTCGGACATCGGTGTTCGTATCGCGAAGTGGTTGGGTGACGGCGCCATGCTCGTGTCGGTCGAGACCACCACGCTGGTCGAGGCGACGGTCTCACTCGCAGATCATTTTGTCGACGTCGGGCTGCTGCCGTTACGGGCCGGGATCGCGGCGGGCGATGTGATCCTCTTCGAAGGCGATGACTACACCGGTGGTGCGATCAACCTCGCAGCCCGACTCTGTGACCTTGCGCAGCCGGTCGAAGTGTTGGCCACGACCGACGTTGGCATGCAGGTCCCGGAGGGGATCGCCGCGATCAACGCCGGTCGTCACATGATCCCGGGTCTGGCCGTGCCGGTCGATGTGGTTCGGCTCGTGCACGCCTCCCGCTTCGAGGTCACGGGCGAGGTCCCGCTGCCCCGCACCTGACGGTGGCCGACGCGACCGGGCCGGTGTCGGCCGGTTCTCGCTACCCTCGACCGATGCAAACCGAATGGAACACGCTCCGGCTCGAGATCGACGAGCACGTCGGACGGCTGATTCTGAACCGCCCCGACAAGCTCAACAGTTTCACGATCGAGATGTGGCGGGAACTCCGTGAACTCGGTCAGGGGTTGGTCGCCGACCCCGGACCAATCCGGGCCTTGATCGTGATCGGTGCCGGCCGTGCGTTCTCGAGCGGTATCGACACGTCGGTGTTCTCGGGCGGAGGCGGTGACGGCATCACCGGTGGCGCCGACGTCGGGACCCGACACGAGAACCCGATCGTCGACGGGATCATGCGCACCCAAGAAGCATTCTCCTGGCTGGAGGACGCGCCCTTTGCCACGATCGCCGCGGCCCGCGGCTTCGCACTCGGTGCCGGTCTGCAGATCGCGCTCGCCTGCGACATGCGGATCTTTGCCCGCGGGATCAGTGTCGGGCTGCTCGAGCACAAGTACGGGATCATCCCCGATCTCGGTGGTACGCAACGCTTGCCGCGACTCGTCGGCACGGGGAAGGCGAAGGAGCTGATCTTCACCGCGAGCCGAATCGATGCCGAGGAGTCCTACCGCATCGGACTCTGTGAGCAGGTCGTGGCCGACGAGGAACTCGAAGAGGTCGCGCTCAAGCTGGCCGAGCGCATCGCGGCCCAGCCGCCACTCGCAGTACGCGAGGCGAAACGCGCGATCGATGCCGGGTTCGATCTGCCGATCGCCGACGGCCTGCGGATCGAAGCCGAGGCCCAGAGTGTGTGTCTCCCGTCCCAGGACATGCGCGAGGCGATCACTGCGTTCGTCGAAGGTCGGGATCCCGTCTACCGCGGCGAGTAAACGCACCGACCAAGGCTGGTGAGTCAGCGGGCTAGTTCAAGATGTTGACGGCGCGGGCGATCACGAGGGCGACGGTCATCAACGACACCGCCGACTGGCCGAGCATCGTCAGCTTTGCCCAATGGGCGAGGGGCATGACGTCGGTCGGGCTGAATGCCGTCGCGTTGGTGAACGACAGATACAGATAGTCGACGAAATGCGATTTCCAGTTCGCCGGCGCGAATTCCGGACTGGTCATCTGTGGGAAGAGGAAATCCGGGAACGGGTCCTCACCGCGCGCCCGTGATACCGGGCCACCCCGGTCGAACTCCCAGTACCAGACCGCGAACACGATCATGTTGGTGATCCAGATCGCGGCGCCGGTGAGCAGCAGCAGTTCCGGCGTGTACGTCCCGGTGGCGGTGACGAGGTCCACGATGAGGCGACCGGCCGAGATCGCGTTGCCGATGCTCACCACCGCGAGAAGTGTGAATGCGATCGGTCGCAACCGCCGAGACTGGGCATCGACGCGCATCGGGTTGACCACGATCACGATCAGCAGGAGCAGGGAAGCGAGGCCGGGGACCAGCCAACGGGGATGGATCGCGACCCGGTCGGGGAGTAGCGCGATCAGGGCGATTGCTGTGGCCATGGCTGCGGTGACCGGGATCCTGGACTCGACGCTCGTGACCTCACGCCAGGCCGGACGGGCGCGATCGCCGACCGCTTGGATTGCGTCGCGCCCGGGTCGCATGACCGGCGCAATAAGGCGTTCGATCCGATCGAGGCGATCATCGGTCGACTCGTCGGGGCGGGCCGCATGCTCGGGATTATCAGGGTCGTCCACCGTCGGCTCGCTTGGTCGCGGTCTCGTCGCGGGCAGGTTACCGACGACGTCGTCGGTCATCAGGGGATGGGAACCCGGTGGTTTCGTGCCGACGCCGGTACGCTGAGCCGGGTGAATGCAGTGCGGGTGCGGCCCTCGGGGCCGTTGTACGGGACCATCAAGGTCTCCGGTGCCACCAAGAACTCCGGCCTCAAGCAACTGGCTGCGGCACTCCTCGCGTCCGGCGTGACCCACGTGCGCAATCTCCCGCGGGTGCGGGACCTCGACGTGATGCTCGACGTGCTCCGCGCGGTCGGCGCCGACGTCGAATGGACCGGTCCCGACGAACTGCGCCTTGACACCAGCGGACCGCTTCGGCCGGAGGCGCCGTATGAGCTGGTCCGACAGATGCGGGCCTCGATCAACGTGCTCGGCCCGTTGGTGGCGCGTTGTGGTGAAGCACGGGTTGCGCTGCCTGGCGGCGACAACATCGGAAGCCGTCGACTCGACATGCACATTCGCGGTCTCGAAGCAATGGGCGCCGAGGTCGTCGTCGAGCACGGGTTCGTACACGCGCGGTGTGAGGCACTGTGTGGCAACCGAATCGTGTTGGAGTTTCCGAGCGTCGGCGCGACCGAGAATCTGCTGACCGCGGCCGTCTTGGCCAAGGGCCAGACCGTGATCGAGAACGCGGCGCGCGAGCCCGAGATCACCGACCTCACTGCGTTCCTCAACCGGATGGGTGCGCACATCCTCGGCGCGGGTACCAGCACGATCACGGTCGAAGGGGTCGAGGAACTGACCGCAGCCGACACCGAGATCATGGGTGACCGCATCGAGGCGGGCACGTTCCTCATGGCCTGTGGAGTGGCGGGTGGCGAGATCACACTCGAAGGCGTGAAGTTGGAACACCTGGAGATGGTCGGCGTGAAGCTCGGCGACATGGGCATGCGGGTCTCACCGACTCCCGATGGCGTCTGGGCTCAGGCTGTCGGACCCCGCCGCGCGGTCGACATTGCGACGCTCCCGTATCCGGGCTTTGCCACCGACTTCATGCCGATGGCGGTCGCGCTGTTGTCGGTGAGTGAAGGCACGGGCATCGTGACCGAGAACGTGTTCGACAATCGACTCGCGTTCGTGGAGGAACTTGCCCGCATGGGGGCCGACATCCGCCGTGAGGGCCGCCATGCCGTCGTTCGCGGTCGGACCCGTCTCTCGGGTGCGCCGGTGCGGGCCTTCGACGTGCGGGCGGGCGCAGCCCTGGCCCTGGCCGGTCTGCGAGCCGACGGCGAGACGGTCATCGACGACTGGTCCCATGTGGATCGTGGCTACCCCGATCTCGTCGGCGCCCTCGCATCCCTCGGCGCCGACATCGAACGCCTCTGAGCAGCCCGGGAGGCGTCCCATCCCAACCGCGCGGTGACGGCCAACGGGACTCCTCCGGAAGCCGCACGGGCCGAAGGGCCGGCGCCGAGATGAAGTCATGGGGAAGAAAGTCGGTAGCCTCGGCGTTTTCCCAGCCGGAGGTGTTCGATGCCAACTGATACCCAGGAGAGCGGCGTCCTCGAGGCGATCGATGCGATTCGCCCGGCGCTGCAGGCCGACGGTGGGGACATCGTGTTCAAGAACATCGACGACGCGGGCGTGGTCCACGTCGAGTTGGTCGGCGCGTGCGGCACCTGCCCGGTCTCGACGATGACGCTGAAGGCCGGTGTCGAGCGGATCATCATGGACCGCGTGCCGGGTATCACCGAAGTCGTCGCTGACTAGTTTCGGCGCACATGCAACGAGATCCCGCTTCGCTGGTGTCGCGCGCCATCACGGGTGACCGGGGTGCGATCGCGAAGTTGATTTCGATGGTCGAGGCCGGCGGTCCCGATGCAACTGCCGCCGGTGCCGCGCTCTATTCCCACACGGGACAGGCATACACGGTTGGGCTCACGGGCGCGCCCGGCGCAGGGAAGTCGAGCCTGACCGATGCGTTGGTGGGCTGCATCCGTGCCGACGGGCTCGAGGTCGGTGTCCTCGCTATCGATCCGACGAGTCCGTTCAGTGGCGGCGCGATCCTCGGTGACCGGGTCCGGATGCAGGACCACGCGACCGATCCCGGTGTGTACATCCGGTCGATGGCGACTCGCGGCCATCTCGGTGGCCTCGCGGTGGCGACGCCCCGCGCGGTCCGCGTGCTCGACGCGGCCGGCAAGCCGTGGATCGTGATCGAGACGGTCGGCGTGGGCCAGGTCGAAGTCGAGATCGCCGGTGCGGCAGACACGACGGTGGTGGTGGTGAACCCCGGGTGGGGCGATGGGGTGCAAGCCAACAAAGCCGGGTTGATGGAAATCGCCGACCTGTTCGTGGTCAACAAGGCCGATCGTGACGGCGTGGCCGAGACGATCCGGGACTTGGAGATGATGCTCGACCTCTCGGCGCACTCCGCCTGGCGGCCGACGCATCATCCAGACCGTCGCGACTCGCGGCGAGGGGGTGGCCGAGTTGTGGGATGCCATCCGCGAGCATCGGGCGTTCCAGGAGCAGGACGGCCGGTTGGCGCGTCGACGCGAGGAACGTCTGCGCAACGAGCTGCGGTCGATCGTCACGACCCGGCTCGAAGACGAGGCCGCGGCCGCCTGCTCCGGTGAGCGGTTCGAGTCGTTGCTCGATGCCGTTGCCCAGCGCCGGCTCGATCCCCACACTGCGGCCGCGGAACTGCTGC
Organism: uncultured Acidimicrobiia bacterium; assembly: GCA_963765075.1. Lineage (GTDB taxonomy): Bacteria > Actinomycetota > Acidimicrobiia > IMCC26256 > JAENVU01 > JAENVU01. The sequence continues at coordinate 343,041 of CAVXVA010000003.1, read as the reverse complement.
GCGATCGCTGACCTGTGATTGGTGACCCACGATCGGTGACGTCGGTAGTGTCCGGGGATGACTGACGAACTCGTACTCCGGGAAGATCACGGCGATGGCGTGGTCGCGCTCCGGCTCAACCGCCCGCCGATGAATCCGCTCTCGCAGGCGCTGCTCACTGCCATCGGCGATGCCGCCGAAGCGTTGGCGAACGATCCAAGAGTCAAGGCGGTGGTGGTGTTCGGAAGCGAGAAGGCGCTCGCCGCCGGCGCCGACATCAAGGAGTTCGGCGACCAGGATGCAGCCCGCGCGATCGGCGCAACGTTCCGGCGGGCGTTCGACGCGGTCGCGGCGATCCCGCGTCCGGTGATCGCAGGGATCCGCGGCTTCGCCCTCGGCGGCGGGATGGAGTTGGCGCTGGCCTGCGACCTGCGCATCGCGGCGGACACCGCGCGATTGGGCCAGCCCGAGATCCTGCTCGGCATCATCCCGGGAGCGGGTGGCACCCAGCGCCTGCCGCGTCTGATCGGCCCGGCCCGGGCGAAGGAACTCATCTGGAGCGGCCGGCAGGTCAAGGCCCCCGAGGCGCTCGCGATCGGTTTGGTCGATCGGGTCGTGCCGGCCGAGGAGCTCGAAGCCGCTGCCGCTCGCCTGGGCGGCGCGAGTTCGCCGGTGGTGCGGTCGCGGCGATGGGTCTGGCCAAGCGGGCGGTCGACGACGGCCTCGACGGTTCGCTGGCCGCCGGACTCGACGCGGAAGCGGCTGCGTTCGTCGACGTGTTCGGAACCGACGATGCCCGGACCGGTGTCGCGAGTTTCCTCGAACACGGCCCCGGGAAGGCCACGTTCTCCGGCCGTTAGGCCTCGAACCCTTCGGCGCGCTCGGCGAGGTCTCGCAAGCGGCTGAGGTTGGCGCGCCAAATGCGCATCAGTACCGGCCGTCCCGCCCGTTCACCGAGCGGACCGCCCATCCACACCGGGAAGTGCAGCTCCTCGTCCCAGCAGAACTCGGTGATGCCGGCGCCCGAGTCTCGGAGCGTGAACCGTCCGACGCCCGTGACCATCCCGTGGTGTTCGATTCCCATGGTGGCGTTCGGTTCCCACTCGGTCACGCGCATGCGGTCGACCGTCGAGAGCGGCCCGACCCGCGTGAGGCAGTCGAACTCGGTGCCCACCCCGGCGCGTTGATCGGTGATGAACGTGATCGACTCGGCGTCGGCCATCCACTCGGTGTGATCCTCGATGGACTCCACCGTGCGCCAGACGGTCTCGACCCGCGCGCCGATCGTCGTGCAGAGGTGAATGTGCATCAGTAGCCATCCCGCAGGCGCGCGGCCGCGTGTTCGGGTGCAACCGAGTTCGCAAAGATGCCACTGCCGAGTTCGAATCCGGCAACGACAGCGGTTCGGGGAACGAGTTCGACGTGCCAGTGCATCTCGGCGGTGCGCATCCCCGGCGGCGCGGTGTGGACGATCGCGTTGTACGGCGCCGCGCCGAGGAGGGCTCCGAGTCGACCCAGTGCATCGTGCATGGCGGTGGCGACGACACGGATCTCGGCGTCGGTGGCCTCATCGAACCGGGCACGCGTCGAACGATGCGCGACCCGCATGAGGTACGGGCACCAGGATGCCGGCGGGCACCATGCGGGCGCGGGACCGTCGACGACGACGAGTTCCTGCCGCCGGGCATCGGCGATCTCTCGGGCGACGAGGTCGGTCTCGAATCGAGCGGTCATGGCCGTGACCGCGTCGGCGGGCGCGTCGGGCGCCACGATCTGCGCGTGCGGATGGGCGATCGACGCGCCGGCGCCCCGGCCGTGGTTGATGAACGCGGTCGCGTAGGCGCGGCCGGCCGCCAGATGGACACGGGCCCGATCGCGCATTGTGCCGAGGACCGCGACGGCCTGGTCGAGATCGAGTTCGGCGAAGGACCGGTCGTGATCGGGGGAGAGGATGATCACTTCATGAGTGCCGCTGGCATCGCCCTGCTCGGGTGCACCGACGATGGGGAAAAGGTTCGGCACCACGCGAATGTCCCAACCGGGTGTCTCCGGTTCGCCCGCGCCGATTCGGTACGTCTCCGGCGGGGTGTCGGCTTCGTGGCCGGGACAGAACGGGCAGCTCTCGGGCCCGTTGCGCAGTTCCGGGGCCAGCGCAGTGGTGTGCGGTCGGGTCGCACGCTCGGCCGCGACGATCACCCTCCGGTCGAGAATCGCGTCGTGTCGGTACTCGGGCATCCGACCGAGGCTATTCGGGGGTCGCGTCGGTGAACGGCTCGGCGGCCGGTTGCCGATAGCGTCGGAGGCATGGCTCGGCGACTTCTGATCATTGGTGGCGGTCCGGCCGGAAACACCGCGGCGACGGTGGCCGCGACCCTGGGGGCCGAGGTCACGCTCGTCGAACGCGATCTCATCGGCGGCGCCGCCCACCTGCTCGATTGCATCCCGTCGAAGGCGATGATCGCGACCGGCGCCGAGCTCGCGAATCTGCGGCGGGCCCACACGATGGGCTTACGCGCCGATGGTCAGCTCGACGTCGACGCGGTACGCGAACGGGTCGCCGGGATCGAGGCCCGGTTGCACGCGTCGGTGCAGAACCTGTTGGAGTCCCAGGGCGTGCGATTGCTCGCGGGTGGGGCGACGTTCGTGGATCCGCACTCGGTACGCGTGGTCGGGCCCGAGCTCGATGAGGTGGTCGACGCGGACGTGATCCTCGTCGCGACCGGTTCGCGGCCGCGCATCCCGGAGTGGGCACCGCTCGATGGCGAACGCGTGCTCACGACCCGCGAGGCATACCCGCCGCCCGAGATCCCGACGCATCTCTGCGTGATCGGGTCCGGGGTGACCGGCGTGGAGTTCACGCACATGTTCAGCGCGTTGGGGAGCGAGGTATCGCTCGTCGTCTCCCGACAACAGGTGCTGCCCGCGAAGGACCCGGAAGTCGCGGCCGTGCTCGAAGACGAGTTCCTGAATCGCGGCGTGCACCTGTTGAAGGGTGCGCGGGCCACCAACATCGTGCGCAATGGCGACTCCGTCCGGGTCGAGTGCAACGACGGTCGCCGGGTCGAGGCATCACACGTGATCCTGGCGATCGGCTCGATTCCGAATACCGACGAGCTCGGCCTCGATGCGGCCGGCATCGTGTGCGATGACGGCGGGTACATCCCGATCAACCACAACTGTCTGACCGCGGTGCCCCATATCTATGCCGCGGGCGACGTGTCGGGGAAGCTGCCGCTGTCGTCGGTGGCGTCGATGCAGGGTCGCAAGATCGCGGAGCACCTCATGGGGCTCCACGCCCGGCAGCACCGCCACCTCGATTACGAGAAGGCCGCGTCGGCCATCTTCACCGAACCCGAGGTGGCCGACGTCGGGTTGGCCGAGGCCGATGCGTTCGCGTCGGGGCGGAAGATTCGCGTCGACGAAGGTGCCGTTCGCGACGAACGCGCAGGCGCTGATCAAGGGCGACCCGCGCGGGTTCGTCAAGGTCATCTCGGACCCGGCCACGGGCGAGGTGCTCGGCGGCTCGATCGTGGGCCGCGGCGCCGCCGAGCTGATCTCGGTGATTGCGGTGGCCGTCACCAACAACCTGAAGGTCGTCGACATCGTGGATTCATTGTTGGTCCACCCCGCGATGGCCGAGTCCCTGGCCGAAGCCGCGTCGTAGGGGTCTGTCAGATTTTCTGTGTAAGCGGTCGTGATGGTCATTAGTTGTTGGCGGGGTGATGCGGTCGCCGTAGTGGATGGTGAGCGTGTTCAGGATGGGCTTCCAGCCGTTGATCTGGCCGGTGAGGTCTTGACGGTTCGGTCGCTGCTGAGTGGCGACGAGGTAGAGCACTTTGAGGGCGGCTTGCTCGTTCGGGAAGTGCCCGCGGTGGCGCACCGCGCGGCGGAACCGGGCGTTCAGGCTCTCGATCGCGTTGGTCGTGTAGACGATCCTGCGGAGCTCGGGCGGGAACTCGAGGAACGGCACGAACTCGGCCCACGCGTTCTCCCACGATCGGATCATCGCGGGATACGTCGCCGCGCCACTCGTCGGCGAACTCGGCGAAGCGCGCCTCGGCGGCTTCGACGGTCGGCGCCGTGTAGATCTGGCGCATCTGGCGGGTGATCGCCTGCCAGTGCTTCTTCGAGGCGTATCGCAACGAGTTCCGCACGAGTGCACGACACAGGTCTGCACGGTCGCGTCGGGCCACGTCACCCGGATCGACGTCCGGCAGACCCTTCAGGCCGTCGCAGCACACGATCGAGCGCATCCGCGAGCCCACGGTTGCGGAGTTCGGTGAGCATCGTCGCCCACTGCTTCGCGCCTTCACCACCCGACGGACCAATCCAGAGGCCGAGGACGTCGCGTTCGCCGTCGAGGTTCACGCCGATCGCCACATACACGGGCCGATTCGCGACTTGGGTGTCGCGGACCTTGATCACGATCGCGTCGATCAACAACACCGCGTAGACGCGATCGAGTGGCCGGTTCTGCCACGCATCATGTCCTCGACGATCCGGTCGGTGATCTTCGAGATCGTCTCTCTCGACAGATCTCGGTCCCGTAGATCTCCGCCAGATGCGCCTGGATGTCGCCGGTCGTCATGCCCTTCGCGTAGAGCGAGATCACGTTCCCGGCCAAGCCCATCGAGACGCCGTTGATGCTTCGGGACCGTCGACCGGCTCGAACGTCCCGTTCCGATCACGCGGCATCCGCAGTCGACGTCGCCGACCTCGGTGCGTCACCGTCTTCGGGTCGAACCGTTGCGCGAGTTGCCCGATCCCGCGCCGGCCGGGTCGTGGGGTTCATACCCGAGATGCTCGGCCAGCTCGACCTCCAGCCCGGTCTGCAGCACCTGGCGCACCATCGCGGTCAACAAGCCGCCCTCGCCGGTCAGCTCGACACCCTCCGCGCGGGCCCGAGCGACGAGCTCGTCGGCCCACTCCCGCATCTCCGGACCATCGACGCCATCACGGAAGCCCTCGCTGCCGGCACCAACCCGACACCTCGTTCGTGTTCGCTGTCGTCATGGTCATGATCCTTCCCAGCCCGCAGCCCTCGGCCGCGGACCCTCAGATCACGCCGCTTACACAAAGTTCCTGACAGGGAGGCGTTGGCGGACCGCGTCGACCTCGTCTCGTGTCGCGGTCGTGTCCATGAACACCTCGAAGTCCAGGCCCGGCGGCCGCGCCGGTGTGGCATCGGAGCCGCCCGAGTCGCAGGCGGTCAGCGTGACGATGAGCACCGCCAGCGTCGCAGTGCCGACGACCGTCATTCGCGTGCGCCGTGCGAACCCCGTGGAGACTGCCCCAGCGTGTCATGGACCCCAAGCGTAGGACGGCGAGGTCGCACTCGCGGCCGACGCCGCTCGGACGTTCAGTCCGGGATCTCGCCGCGGAGCACGGTGACCGCGGGTCCGGCGAGGAACACCCGATCGCCGGCGAGCCGACAGTGAAGGGTGCCGCCGCGGGCCGACGCTTGGTAGGCGACGAGCTCGGTGGCGCCCAGCTGCTCAGCCCAGTAGGGAACGAGCGCGCAGTGGACCGATCCGGTCACCGCGTCTTCGTCCACACCGACGCCCGGCCCGAACACCCGGGACACGATGTCGACGCCCGGCCGATCCGAACGGGCCGTGACCGACGCGCCCGGGACGATCTGCTCCAGCGCCCGCAGGTCTGGGGTGAGCTGTTCCACTTCCGCGGCCGTTTGGCACTCGACGATGAACCACTGTTTGTTGTCGAGCACGGCAACGGGGTCGGTGACGCCGAGGGCATCGAGCAGTCCGGGCGCGGGCTCGACCGGCGTCGGTGGCACGGCGGGGAAGTCCATCTCGATCATGCCGTCACGACGAGTGCAGACGAGCGCACCCGAGAGCGTGTGGAAAGTGATCGGCCCCGACGCGATGCCGGACTCGTACAGCGCGTGCGCGCGCAGCGAGTGTGGCGTGACCGCACAGTGGGATCTCGACGGTCGGGGTGAACCAGCGCAGGTCGAACCCGCCGTCGGTGCGGGGCACGACGTACGCGGTTTCGGCGAGACCCAGTTCGAAGGCGAGTGACTGCATCCACGTCTCGTCGGCGGGCGCCTCGAGCAGCACGATCGCGGCGGGGTTGCCTCGGAACGGCGTGTCGGTGAACGCGTCGACCCAGATCAGTGGATGGCTCATGCGCCGACGCTAGATCGTGCGCCGGCGCACGGCAGGCGAGCAATAGGGCGCGCTACTCGATGGTGAGCAGCACGTCGCCGGAACCCACGGTGTCGCCGGCGTTCACGCGGATCTCCTTGACCGTGCCGGCCTGCTCCGCGTTGATGTGGTTCTCCATCTTCATCGCCTCGAGCACCAGGACCGACTGACCGGCCTCGACCGTGTCGCCCACGGCGACTGTGACTTTGACGATCGTGCCCTGCATCGGTGCGGTCACGGTGCCGTCGCCGCCGCCGCCCGTGGACGCCGCCGCCTTGGGCTTCGGCGCCTTGCGGGCCGCGCCGCCACTCCCAGCGGCGGGTGCGCCCACGAAGCCTTGGGGCAACAGCGCGGTGACTTCGAACTTGCGACCGTTGACCTCCACGCTGAGGGTCTGCTTCGTCGGCGCCTCGGGGGCATCGCCTTTGGCTCCGATGTCCGAGACCAGGCCGGAGAGGTCGACGTCCTCTTCCAGCCAGCGGGTCGTGTGCGTCCCGGCCGCGAAATCCGGGTGGGCCAGCACGAGCTCGGCCGCGGGGACGGTGGTGTGGATGCCCTCGATGTGGAGCTCCTGCATGGCGCGCAACATGCGGTGCCGGGCGCGGTCCCGATCGGGGGCCCACACGATGAGCTTGCCGACGAGGTTGTCGTAGTACTGCGAGATCGTGTCGCCCTTCTCGTAGCCGCCGTCCCACCGCACTCCGGGACCCGACGGAAGGTCGAGTTCGGTCAGCGTTCCGGGCGACGGGAGGAAGCCTTTCGCCGTGTTCTCCGCGTTGATGCGCACCTCGATCGCGTGCCCGCGGCGTTCGACCTGGTCCTGGGTGAAGGAGAGCGGCTCGCCGGACGCGATCCGGATCTGCTCGGCGACGAGGTCGAGGGAGGTGACCATCTCGGTCACGCAGTGCTCCACTTGCAGCCGCGTGTTCATCTCGAGGAAGTAGAACTCGCCGTCCTGGTAGAGCATCTCGACGGTGCCCGCGTTGACGTACCCGGTCGACAGCGCGACCTGCACGGCCGATTCGCCCATGGCCCGGCGGATGTCCTCGGTGAGCCCGGGTGCGGGGGACTCTTCGACCAACTTCTGGTGGCGACGCTGCACCGAACAGTCGCGCTCGCCGAGCCACACCGCGTTGCCGTGGGTGTCGGCGAAGACCTGGACCTCGATGTGGCGCGGGCCGGTGAGGTACTTCTCGAGGTAGGCCTCGTCGCGGCCGAAGAACGCCAACGCCTCGCGTTGTGCGGAATCGAGGGCCGACTGCGCGTCGTCGGCGCTGTGGACGACCTTCATGCCCTTGCCGCCGCCGCCGTACGCGGCCTTGATCGCGACCGGCCAGCCGACCTGCTCGCCGAACGCGATCACGTCGTCGGCGCTGCGGATCTCTTCGACGGTGCCGGGCACGCTGTCGACCCCGCCGCGCGCGGCTGCCTTCCGGGCCGAGATCTTGTCGCCCATCACGTCGATTGCTTCGGGCGGTGGTCCGATCCACGCCACACCGCGCTTGGTGATCTCGCGTGCGAAGTCGGCGTTCTCGGCGTAGAAGCCGTAGCCGGGGTGAACGCCGTCGGCACCGGAACGCTCGATGACGTCGAGGATGGCGTCGGTGTTGAGGTAACTCTCGGCCGCAGTCTGGCCGCCGAGGGCGTACGCCTCATCGGCGTAGCGGGTGTGCAGTGCCTCCCGGTCCAGCTCGGAGTACACCGCAACCGTGGCGATCCCCATCTCGCGACAGGTGCGCATGACTCGCACCGCGATCTCGCCGCGGTTGGCGATCAGGATCTTCTGGAGCACGGACTTCCCCCGCAATGGCCGGTTGACAGAACGCCGTATCCTACGGGCCGTGGTGGAGCCCGAAGCCAGTTCGACGCCGTCGACCGATACCCCGTGGCTCGTCCGGTGGCTCACCGAGGTCGACTCGACCAACCGGTACGTGCTCGACGAAGCCCGCGCCGGCGTTCCGGCCGGCCTCGTGGCGGTGGCGGAGCACCAGACGGCGGGCCGGGGCCGACTCGGGCGGACGTGGGTCGCACCACCCGGAGCTTCTCTGTTGATGTCGGTGCTGCTGCGCCCGGATCTGCCCGCCGACCAACGCCACCTCGTGGTGATCGCCGCCGCGTTGGCGATGGCGGAGGCGGTGGAAGCCGAGACCGGGGTGACGGCCGGACTCAAGTGGCCCAATGATCTCCTCGTCGGGGATCGGAAGCTGGCGGGGATCCTGGCCGAGGCCAGTGGGGACGCGGTGGTCGTTGGCATCGGCGTCAACCTCCACTGGGAGGACGTGCCCGACGAACTCGCCGAGATCGCCACCGCCTGCAACCTCGAGGGGGGACGGCCGACCACGCGCGAGGCCGTGCTCGACGCGTTCCTGGCCGGCTACGAGGCGCGGCTCGCCGATCTGGGCGCGACCCGAGCGAGCTATGAAGCCCGGTTGGTCACGATCGGGCGTCGGGTGCGAATCGAACAGTCCGCCGGTGTGCTCGTCGGGGTGGCGGTGGGGATCGACGCGGCAGGTCACCTCCTCGTTCGAGGCGACGACGAGACCACGGTGACCGTCGCGGTGGGCGACGTGGTCCACGTACGCCCGGACTGATCGGCGGTGTGAGTCGGCCGGCGGTTTCGGTCAGGACGATCCGGGGTCGGGTGCCGGCAGGTGCGCCAACTCCCGGAGGTGGGCGATCCGCTCGGTGAGTAACAGAGGACCGAGGGCGGCACCGCCCGGCCGACCGGCCAGAGTCTCGGGGACCTCGATCCAGAGCGGCGCGGTCGCGACGCTGATTCGACGCACACTCGCGGGATCGGCCGCCAGTGCCTCGAGAGCCCGGATCAACGACGCGGGGTTGCGCGCCATCGCCACGGCGTCCTTGTCGCGTTCACGGCCTTGGCCGCGCAGCGCCCAGGCCTGCAGGCGTTGCGCGAGGGCGCGACTCGGTCGGCCGAAGATCCCGGTCTTTTCCTCGTCGACGGCGGCCAACGCGCTGCCGGTGATGGCGGCCGTCCAACTCGCCATCGCGACGTCCAAGCTCGCGACCCGGGTGACTTCGTACGCGAGAACGGCTTCGAGTTCGTCACGCGACAGTTTCTTGATCAAGCCGGTCGTGACCGCGATGAGGGTGTGGTCGGGTCGGGTACCCACTCCGAACGAGTTCGGTGCGGGGTCGTCCACGATGGCAAACCGGGGCGCGTCGATGCCGGCCGCGATGGCTAGACCGTCGAGGAGGTTGCGGACCCGCGGTTGGACGTCGGACTCGACGATGCACGCGCCCGATTCCCACAGCACTTTCTGTTCGAGGCCCCGACGCAGGGTCGGGAGGCGGAACACGGCCACCACCCCGCCGATGAATCCCGCCACGACGATCACCGCGGCCGCGCCGATGGCGAGGTACATCAGCACGTCCAGGGAGTCGGGGAAAACGTCGCCGTTGCCCAGGATCCACACCACCACCGAGAAGCCGGTGATCGCCGCGCCGATCATGGCGGCAATGCAGTAGTTGATGGTGGCGAGCAGGATGAGGATCGTGATGCGGCTCCGGTTGCGGGCACGGTCGATGGTGCCGGTGCTCACGGGTCGAGGTCGCGCGCGATCAACTCCGTGAAGGCCGCTGCGAGTGCCTCGGTGACGGGTCCGGGTGCGGTCGGGAGCGCGTGCCCGTCGACATGCGCGATGGCCTGGACCTCGCGTGTCGTCGAGGAAAGGAACGCCTCGTCGGCGTCGGCAATCGCTCCGAACGGCAACGCCGACTCCCGATAGGGAAGGCCGTGGTCGGCTGCGAGTTCGAGCACGAGGGCACGGGTCACTCCGAGGAGGCATCCGGAATCCGCGGGCGGCGTTTGTACCTCACCGCCCTTCACGACGAACACGTTGGAGCCGGTTGCCTCGCAGAGCTCACCGCGCGTGTTGGCAAAGATCGCCTCGCCGGCGCCGTGCTCGTGGGCGTACGCGAGCGCCCGCACGTTGTCGGCGTAGGAGATCGTCTTGAGCCCGGCGGTCGCGCCCCGCTCGTTGCGGGGCCAGGGGACCGTCACCACGTCGGCAGTGGGCGGCCACGACGTCATCGCGCTCGCCGCGATCACGACCGTCGGGGGGACCGAGGCGCGCTCGGAACCCAGGGGCGCCGGCCCGCCGGTGATGGTGATGCGCAGCCGGGCTTCGACCAGATCGTTCGCCGCGAGTACGGCGTCGGACTGCTCGCGCAGCATCGCGATCGACGGAACGTCGAGTCCGAGTCCGGCCGCCGATCGTTCGAGGCGTTCGAGGTGACGACGCCACGCGAAGGGGATCCCGCCGTAGACACGCAAGGTCTCGAACACCCCGTCGCCGACCATCAGGCCATGATCGAGTGGCGAGATCGCCAGCTCGTCGGCCCGGCCGACGACACCGTTGACACAGACGACCGGAGCGCCGGTCATGGTTGGGCCGACATCAGGAGCGGCTCGGACTGCTCGCCCGCGAGCGTGAGGAGCCGAGCCGCCTTGAGTTCGGTCTCGGCCCATTCCGCGGCCGGGTCGGAGTCGATCGTGATCCCGGCGCCCACGCCGAACGTGGTCGCATCGGAAGTGCAGGTGAAGGTCCGGATCGTCACCGCGAGGTCGGCACGACGACGGTCGGCATCGATCCAACCCATCGCGCCGCAGTACAGGCCGCGGCGAACGGGTTCCAGATCGTCGATGGCCTGCATCACCCTCGGCTTCGGTGCTCCGGTGATCGACGCCGGGGGGAACGTGGCGCGCAGCACCTCGCCCAGGCCGGTGCCCGGCGTCAACTCACCGCGCACCGTGCTGACCAGGTGCACGAGTCCGGGGTGGGTCTCGACCCGGCAGAGTTCGGGCACGTGGATGGTTCCGGGGACACACACCCGGCCGAGGTCGTTCCGGGCGAGATCCACGATCATGACGTTCTCGGCTTGGTCCTTCTCGCTCGCGCGCAGCCGTTGGGCACGAGTTGCGGTCCCCTTGATCGGACGGGTTTCGATGTGGTCGCCCTCGATGCGGAGGAAGCGCTCGGGCGACGCGGAGACGACTGCAAGGCCGGCGCCATCGCGCCAGAACGCTCGATGCGGCGCCGGGTTGCCCGACGCCACGGCGTTCCACAGCGCAATGGGGTCGAGGCGGGGGCCGGTGAGCCGACGGGTGAGGTTCACTTGGTACGCGTCGCCGGCCCGGATCAGTTCGTGGATCGCGCGCACTCGCCGTTCGTACTCGGCCCGGGTGAGACTCGAACTCCACCGAGGGCTCGCCTCGACGGTCGCGACCGGAACGGGATGCTCGAACGCCGCGTCGAGCGCGGCGCGTTCGGCCCCGGTCCCGGTGTGGACGATCCGGCCGTCATCGTGGACCTCGGTGCGCGCCGCGAACCGGACGAAGTGGAGATCTGGGACAGCGGCCCGCGGCGGTGCCGGCGAGTCGAGTCGTTCGATGAGGCGTCCGAGGTCGTATCCGGCGACTCCCGCCCACCAACCCGAGTCCAGCGCGTCCAACGCCGGAAACACCTGCGAATCACCGGTCGCGGGCCCGATCGCATCGGCCACTCCGACCGCGATCACCGTGGCCGCGCCGTCGCGGACCACCGTGGCCGGCAACGAAGGTGGGAGTGCCGCGAGGACCGGGGCGTAGGCCATCGGTGCGCAGGCTAGGCGTCGCGACTCCTTGACGCCCGCTGAGAATACGACGCGTCGACTCCGATCGCAGGGGCGTGACCAGTACCATCGACAAGCCGTGGCTCTCACCCCCGCCTTCTGGCGCGTCTTCCGGCGCCGTTTCCTCGCATCGTGCGTCGTCACGCTGGTGGTGATGGTTGCGGGCATCGTGTACCTGAACAATCAGGTGAGCGCGAAGCTCCAGGCGACGAAGAAGGTCAGCGTGAGCTTCCCGGAGGGACCGGCCGAAGGCGGGAACTATCTGATCATCGGGTCCGACTCTCGCGACTTCGTCCAGGACCCCGGCCAGGCACAGGCCTTCGGCACGAACGCCGACACCGGCGGCAAGCGGTCCGACACGATGATGGTGCTCCATCTCGACCCCGCGAACCAGACCAGCTTGCTCGTGTCGTTCCCGCGCGATCTGCTCGTCGACATCCCGGGCCGCGGTCAGGGTCAGATCAACTTTGCGTTCAACGACGGTCCCCAGAAGGTGGTCGAGACTCTGAAGTCGAACTTCGACCTCGACGTCAATCACTACGTCGAGGTCGACTTCGCGGCCTTCGTGAGCGTGGTCAACGCGGTCGACAAGATCCCCGTGTACTTCCCGGCGCCGTCGCGCGACAAGTACTCCGGGCTCAACGTTGCCGCCGGGTGTATGGCACTCGACGGCGACGCGGCACTGTCCTACGTCCGCTCTCGTCATCTCGAGACCTTCGACGAGAACAGCGGCCGGTGGCGCGACGCCAGCCCGCGTGCGGACCTCGACCGGATTTCGCGCCAGCAGGACTTCATTCGCAAGTTGGCGGCGAAGGCGTCGGCCAAGGCGGGGGAGAACCCACTGACGGCGATCGATATCGCCGACGCGGTGGTGTCGAAGCTCACCGTCGACGAGCAGTTGAGTCAGGACGACATCCTCCGCCTGGTGCGGACGTTCCGCAACGTCGACCCCACCCAGACCGGGGCGCTCGAGATGGTGACGCTCCCGGTCGAGGCGTCGACCGCCCAGGCCGGCCGGCTTGTGGCCCAACAGCCCCAGGCCGATGAGCTGCTCGCTCGCCTGCGGGTCTTCGGATCGACCTCGGCTCCGGCCGAGACGAAGGTGCGACCGGTCGATGTCACCGTGAGCGTCCTCAACGGCTCCGGGGTCGACCTGGCGGCCGGCAAGGCCCTCCAACTCCTCCAGGAGCGGGCATTCGCGCCGGGAACCCCGGGCAACACCGCGTTCACCGACACGACCCTGGTCCGGTACGCGCCTGCCAACCGGGCCAAAGCCGAGTTGGTGGCCCGATACCTCGGTGGCGTGGGCCGGCTGGTGTCGGACCCCTCGTTGACCGATGCCGACGTGCTGATCGTGATCGGCAAGGACTGGCGGGGGATCCACGGCCAGGACAAGGCGGCCAAGCCGGCCGCGACGTCCAGTACCTCGGCGCCGAAATCGACGAACGGCAAGAAGTCGACCTCGACCACGACGGCGCCGGCGGGGCCGGTCTGCTGAGTCGACTTCTCGACCTTCGACGGAAAATCGCACCTCGCCGGGGCCCTAGAATCCTCTGATGCCTACGCTCCTGGTGACCGGCGCGGCCGGATTCATCGGCTCGAACTTCGTGCGCCACTGGCGTCGGCAGCATCCCGGGGATCCGATCGTTGCTGTCGATTTGCTCACCTACGCAGGAAATCGCCCGAATTTGGCGGATGTCGAGGACGAGATCACGTTCCTGGAGGCCGATATCGGTGACGCCACCGCGATGCGGGCGGCCATCGAGGATCACGGGGTCGACGTCATCGTCAACTTCGCGGCCGAGTCGCACAACAGCCTCGCGATCCTGGATCCCGGTCGGTTCATGCGCACGAATGCGCTCGGCACTCAGGTGCTGTGCGACGCAGCCCGCTTGAGCGGCATCGAACGGTTCCACCACGTCTCCACGTGCGAGGTGTACGGCGATCTCGCGCTCGACGATCCCGGCGCGTTCACCGAAGAGTCGCCGTATCGTCCCCGCACGCCGTACAACGCGTCCAAGGCCGCCGCCGACCACATCGTGCGCGCGTACGCCGAGACCTTCGAACTGCCGATCACGATCACGAATTGCTCGAACAACTACGGACCGTTCCAGTTTCCCGAGAAGGTGATCCCGCTGTTCGCGACCCGCGCGATCAACAACGAGTCGCTCCCGCTCTACGAGTCGACGGCGAACCAGCGCGAGTGGTTGCACGTGATGGATCATTGCCGGGCGATCGAGCGAGTCCTCGACGCCGGACAGGTCGGAGAGACCTACAACGTCGGGAGCGGCGTCGAGGCCAGCATCGTGGAGATCGCGGACCTGGTGCTCGATGCGCTCGGGAAGCCGCAGTCGTTGAAGACGATCGTGCCGGACCGGCCGGGCCACGATCGCCGGTACCTGCTCGACAGTTCCAAGATCCGTCGTGAACTCGGCTGGGCGCCCGAGATCGAGTTCGATGCCGGCGTGCGGGAGACCGTCGAGTGGTACGCCGCGAATCCGGAGTGGTGGCAGCAGTTGCTGGATCGATCGCCCGTGGTCGAAGACGCGTGGACGAATCCCGCGGAGAAGTCGTGAGTGCAGGAGGAATGTCGTGAGTGATGTTGCAATCATCGGTGCGGGCTATGTCGGCCTGACCACGGCGGTGTGTCTGGCGCACCTCGGCCACAACGTGGTGTGTGCCGATATCGACGCCGAACGGGTCGAGCGGCTCAACAAGGGCGAAGTGCCGATCCTGGAGGAGGGGCTGCCCGAACTCCTCGCCGAAGGGCTGTCGTCGCGTCGGCTGCGCTTTGTGCTCGGTGCCAAGAACGCGGCGAGCATTTCGAGTTTCGTGTTCCTCTGCGTCCCGACACCCCAGGGCGACGACGGCTCGGCCGATCTGTCCTACGTCGACGCCGTCGCCCGCGAGATCGCCTCGGTGCTGCGACCGGGCACGGTCGTGATCAACAAGTCGACGATGCCTGTGGGCTCGACGCGGATGGTGCAGCGGGTACTCGCCGAGTCGGGCGCACCACCGGAAGAGGTCTTGGTGGCATCGAACCCCGAGTTCCTGCGGGAGGGAACCTCGATCCGCGATTTCCTCGAACCGAATCGGGTCGTGATCGGCTGTACCGACACATCGGTCGCGGTGCGGGTGTCGGATCTCTACAAGAACTTGAACGCACCGATCCTCGTGACCGACCCGGCGTCGGCGGAGATGATCAAGTACGCGTCCAACGCGTTCCTCGCCACCAAGATCTCGTTCGTGAATGCGATCGCGAATCTCTGCGAGGCGGTCGACGCCGACGTGCGTGAAGTCGCCCTGGGCATGGGTTACGACCAGCGCATCGGGTTCGAGTTCCTGCACCCGGGTCCGGGCTATGGCGGTTCGTGCTTCCCCAAGGACACCCAAGCGTTGTTGTATGCAGCGCGCACGGCCGGATACGACTTCTCCTTGCTCGAAGGGGTCGTGCGGGTCAACCATGAGCAACACGAGCGCATGGTGACCAAACTCACGGCGCTCGTGGGCGGTTCGCTCCAAGGCGTGACCATTGCGTGCTGGGGTCTCACGTTCAAGGCCAACACCGACGACCTGCGGGACTCCCCGGCGTTGGTCATCGCGCGGCGCCTGATCGAAGAAGGCGCGATCGTGCGGGCCTACGACCCGGCGGCCGGCGAGCGTGCCGCCGACCTGCTCCCGGGCCTCGAAGTCGTGGCCGATCCCTACGAAGTGTGCGCAGGTGCCGCGGCGTTGACGGTTTTGACCGAATGGGACGAGTTCCGGTGGATGAACTTTGACCGCGTCGCCGAAATGTTGCAGAGTCCAGTCGTGCTCGACACCCGGAACCTCCTCGACCCCACCGCGTTGCGCCGTCAGGGGTACACCTACGAAGGCGTGGGCCGCTCGTGACCGACTCGCCTCGGCGGCGGAGCACGGACGGTTCGAACCCCCGGGCGGTGGTCTCGGGTGCGGCCGGGTTCTTGGGTTCCCATCTCTCGGAGCGCCTGGTGGCGGACGGGTGGGAGGTCGTCGGTCTCGACAACCTGCTGACCGGGCGGATGAAGAATCTCGAAGCGCTGCTGCCGCATGAGCAGTTCACCTTCGAGCACTACGACGTCACGAACTTCGTGCACGTGGCCGGACGCGGTCGATGCCGTGCTGCACTTCGCGAGCCCGGCCAGCCCGGTCGACTATCTCGAATATCCGATCAAGACCATGAAGGTCGGCGCGATGGGGACCCACAACATGCTGGGACTCTCGCTCGCCAAGGGCGCGCGGTTCTTCCTGGCCTCCACCAGTGAGGTCTACGGCGACCCGCAGGTCCACCCCCAGACCGAGGACTACTGGGGTCACGTCAACCCGATCGGACCTCGCGGGGTCTACGACGAAGCCAAGCGATTCGCCGAAGCGCTCACGTTGGCCTACCACCGAAGCCACGGACTCGATGTGCGGATCATCCGCATCTTCAACACCTACGGTCCGCGCTTGCGACCCGCCGATGGTCGGGTGGTCTCGAACTTCTTGGTCCAAGCCATGCGGGGCGAGCCGCTGACCGTCTACGGCGACGGAACGCAGAGCCGGTCGTTCTGCTTCGTCGACGACGAGATCTCGCGGCATCGTTGCGTTGCTCAACTCCGACTACGTCGGTCCGGTCAACATCGGGAACCCGAACGAGTTCACGATCCTCGAACTGGCCGAGGCCGTCATCGATGTCACCGGCTCGAGTTCCGAGATCGTGTTCGAGGATCTGCCGGTGGACGATCCGACCCAACGCAAGCCCGACATCAGCCTGGCGCAATCCTTGTTCGACTGGGAGCCCACGGTGCAACTCCGTGAAGGTCTCGAACGCACGTACGCGTTGGTACCGCGCCGAGCTCGAGTCCCAGCAGTGAGTGACCCGTCGGTTCCGCCGACGTACCGGAAGCTGTCGGTCATCGTCCCGATCTTCAACGAACGCAACACGGTGGTCGAGATCATGCGCCGGATGCGATCGGTCGAGCTGCCGATCGAGCGCGAGTTCATCCTCGTCGACGACGGCAGCTCCGATGGCACGCCCCAGGTGCTTGGCGCAGCTCGGCGACAGCACGGTCCGGGTCGTCAAGCACACCGCGAACCGAGGAAAGGGCGCGGCGATCCGTACCGGGCTCGAGCATGTGACCGGCGACCTGGTCCTGATCCAGGACGCCGACCTCGAGTACGACCCCGAGGACTGGCCCAAGCTGCTCGCGCCGATCTTCCGCGGGCAAGGCGACCGTGGTCTACGGATCCCGCTTCACGGGCGAACGCCGCAACATGCTCTTCCTGCACTGGATGGGGAACCGCATGTTGTCGCTCATCACCAACGTGCTCTACAACACGACGCTGTCCGACATGGAGACCTGTTACAAGCTCTTCGACCGTCGGGTCCTCGAGGGCATCACGATCCGCTCCGACCGGTTCGATTTCGAACCGGAGATCACGGCCAAGATCCTGCGGAAGGGTGTGCGGATCTACGAAGTGCCGATCTCCTACACCGGGCGAGAGTTCCACGAGGGCAAGAAGATCACCTGGCGGGACGGTTTCGCGGCGCTCGTCGCGCTGGTGAAGTTCCGCTTCGTGAACTGAGATGACCAGTTCGGCGTCGGCGGCATGGGCGGCCGTCGTGATCAACTACGAATCCGGCCCGGTGCTCGTCGAATGCGTTCAGGCCCTGCGGGCCGATCGCAGTGCCGGCGCCGTCGAGATCGTCGTCGTCGACAACGGGTCGACCGACGGCTCCATCGAAGCACTGCGCGCGGCCGAACCCGAGGTCACGGTGCTCCAACCCGGCGCGAACCTCGGGTACGGCCGCGCCGCGAACCTCGGGATCGCGGCCACCGACGCGCCGATCGTCGCGGTCTTCAACCCTGACGCGTTCCTGGCGCCCGGGTCGGCGCGGGCGGTGCTCGATGCCTTCGCGGCCGACCCCGATCTCGGGGTGGTCGGGCCGCGGATCGAGAACCCGGATGGATCGATCTACCCGTCGGCTCGGGTGGCGCCGGGCGTCGTCGTGGCGGTGGGTCACGCGCTGCTCGGTCAGGTGTTGCCCGCGGAACCGGTTCACGACGGCGTATCGGCAACTGGACGCCGATACCGACCGTCGCCCGCGAGGTCGACTGGGTCTCGGGCGCGGCGCTCTGGTTTCGGCGGGCAGCACTCGACCGGGTGGGCGGGTGGGACGAGCGTTACTTCATGTTCCTCGAGGACGTCGATGTGTGCCGCGAGGTGCGTGCGCACGATGCGACGGATCCGATACGAGCCGCAGGCGCGGGTCATGCACGTCGTCGGCACGAGCCGGGCGGGGGCTCCGGTCCGATCGATCGTGCGGCACCACCGATCCGCATACCGGTACCTCGACAAGTGGTGGAAGGGACCACAACGGTTGGCGCTGCCGGCTGCCGGCCGCGTTCCTGGCGGTTCGCGGTGCCGTCGTCGCGATCGCCGCCCGCCGGCCGGAGCGAAACGAGGCCGGGGCGTCCCGAATCTTCGGGTCCCCAGCGGATAGCCTGACCTCGCCATGGCCAAGCCAAAGACAAGTAAATACAGCCGCGCTCGCATCCGATCGAAGGTCCGCCGCCCGAAGCGGGCCGGAGCCTCCCGGGCGTGGATGCTGACCACGATCGGGGTCGTTCTGATGGGCGAGCCTCCTGGTCGTCCTCAGCTACCAGGACCGCAGCGACCGCGAAGCCGCCGAAAATCGGCGACCACTGGCACGCCTACCTCGGCGTGAACCTGTGTGGCACGTGGGAGCCGCCGATTCCGCAGTTCGAGGGGCGCGACGGCAGCATGAACCCCCAGCCCCAGGCCGGGATCCACTCCCACGCCGACTACCTGGTGCACGACCATCCCTTCGCGAGTGACGAGTCGGGTGCCAAGGCCACGCTCGGTCGCTACCTCTCCTACGCCCAGACCGAGGTCACGGAGAGTTCGATCAAGCTCTGGGATCAGTGGGCCCCGAACGTCGTCGTACCAGCAACGGCGACAAGTGCCCCGACAAAAAGGCCGGCACGTTGCAGTGGAAGGTCGGTCGGCTCGGCGAGCCGTGGCCGGTGAAGGCCCGAACCGGGAACCCGGCCGACTACCACATGGAAAACGGCGACATCATGGCGATCTACTTCCTGCCCAAGGGTTCGCCGCTCGATCAGCCGCCGGGTTCCGACGAGGCGATGAGCAACATCAGTGACCTGAACGGCCAGTCGGCCATCCCCGGCGCCTCGACGTCGTCCTCGTCGACGCCGCCGGCGAGCGACCCACCGGCGCCGAGTACCGATTCGACGACGACGACCGCCCCGGCAGGCAGCACGACGACGACCACGCCGTGAAAGCAGTCGTCCTCGTCGGTGGAGCCGGGACGCGGCTTCGGCCGCTGACCTTCTCGACCCCGAAGCCGCTGCTGCCGATCGTCAACGTCCCGTTCATCGAGCGGCAGCTGCACTGGCTGGCCGAGTACGGGGTCGACGAGGCGGTGCTGTCGCTCGGGTATCTCCCCGACGCGTTCCTCGACCACTTCAGCGACGAGCGGTTCGGCGACATGAAGCTGCGGTTCGTGGTCGAACACGAGCCGCTCGGCACTGCCGGCGGAATCCGGTTCGCGGCCGAGGGCATCAACGAGCGACTCGTGGTGTGCAACGGCGACGTGCTGACCGATCTCGATCTGGGCGCCTTCGTGGCCTTTCACGAGGCTCGCGGTGCCGTAGG
This sequence comes from uncultured Acidimicrobiia bacterium, assembly GCA_963765075.1. Lineage (GTDB taxonomy): Bacteria > Actinomycetota > Acidimicrobiia > IMCC26256 > JAENVU01 > JAENVU01. Next base: position 323,563 of record CAVXVA010000003.1, on the reverse strand, counting down.
CGACGATCTCACTGGCGCGCGTCGAGGATCCCTCGGCCTTCGGAGTGGTCCCGACCCGCCCCGATGGCGAGGTGATCGCCTTCGTCGAGAAGCCGCCCCGCGAGCAGGCGCCCACGAACTGGATCAACGCCGGCACCTACGTCCTCGAGCCGTCCGTGCTCGCCTCGATCCCGCCCCGTCTCAACGTTTCGATCGAGCGGGAGACGTTCCCGCGAATGTTGGAACAGCCGGGTCAGCTCTACGCCATGCGGTCCGAGGGGTACTGGCTCGATATCGGAACCCCGGAGAAGTATTTCGACGCCCACATGGATGTGCTCGCGGGTCGGGTCGGTCTGCCACCCACGCCGACCGCGGTCGAACGAACCTCTGGGGTGTGGGTCGAACCCGGTGCCGAGATCGACGATTCGGCGCGTCTCGACGGCCCGCTGTTGATCGGCGCCGGGGCGCACGTCGGACCGGGTGCGGTCGTGCGACGCTCAGTCCTGGGGGCGGGTGCGGTGGTCGGCGCGGGTGCCACGGTGGACGAGAGCGTGTTGCTCGATGGCGCGCGCCTCGACGATGGCGAGTCTTTGAACCGGGTCGTCCTGGGTGACGACGTACGACTTGATGTGGGAGGGGCAGCGTGAAGGCGCTGATCACTGGCGGTGCTGGGTTCATCGGATCGACACTGGCGGACCGACTGCTGGCCGACGGCTGGTCGGTCGATGTTGCCGATGACCTGTCGAGCGGTTCGCTCACCAACCTGGCCGGAGCTCGCGCCGTAGGGGACCGGCGGTTCTCGTTCCACCGGATCGACGTCCGGAACGCGGCGGTGACCGATCTGATCGAGTCCCGGCAGCCCGATGTGGTGTTCCACCTCGCGGCCCAGGCCGACGTACGGGTCTCGGTCGCGCGCCCGCAGTTCGATGCCGAAGTCAATGTGATCGGCACACTCAATGTCTGTCAGGGGGCCCTGGCCGCCGGCGCCAAGAAGGTCGTGTTCGCCAGTTCCGGTGGGACGATCTACGGCACGCCGACTCGAGATTCCGACCCCCGAGACCCATTCCCAGCGGCCGGAGTCGCCGTACGGGGTCGCCAAGAAGGCCGGCGGGGACTACCTGCACTACTACCAGCAGATCCACGGCTTGAACTATGTCGCGACCGCCTTCTCGAACGTGTTCGGACCGCGCCAGGACCCTCACGGCGAGGCCGGCGTGGTGGCGATCTTCACGGGTCTGTTCTTGGAACGGCGGCGCCCGACGATTTTCGGTACCGGCGAGCAGACCCGCGACTTCGTCTTCGTCGACGACGTGGTCGACGCCCTCGCCCGGGCCGCCGAGCGCGGGGAAGGCATCGTCAACGTCGGAACCGGCGTCGAGACCAACGTCAATGAGCTCTACGCGTCGATGGCGCGCGCGACCGGATATTCGGAGCCGCCGAATTACGCGCCGGCCCGACTCGGTGAACTCGACCGCTCCGCGTTGGACATCCGCCGGGCGGCCGAACAACTCGGATGGCGCCCGTTCACCTCACTCGACGAAGGCGTGCAACGCACCATCGACTGGTTCCGCGACCGCCGGGGTTAGAGGGCCGCGCGTTCTGAGCGATGCCGGGACCGGGCTACCGCGCGACCCGTAGGTCGTCGAGTGGGATGGGCGGCCGCGGTCGACCGACGTAGGCCGGATCGGGATGGCCGATCAGGACGAGCGCATGCGGGAGCCATTCTTCATCGAGCGCGAGCGCGTCGCGGGCCGCTTCGGGACAGAAGATCGGCGCCGCGACCCAACACGAGGCGAGCCCCTGGTCGGCCGCGCTGAGCATCAGGTTCTCGACGGCCGCGCCGAGCGAGAGCAGCGCCATTCCCCACTCCGCTCGCTGCCGCCCCGGATCGGGATACCGGTCGAGGCCGTCCCACGTGAGACATCCGAGGATCATCGCCGGCGCGGAACGGATCTTCTGATGCGAACTCGTGACCAGCGCGTCGATCCGGTCCGGCGTCGACTCCGTCGTTGGTGAGGTCGGCCCGCCAGGCTTCGCCCATGCCGTCGGCGAGCGCCTGTTTCCCTTCGGCCGAGGTCACGGTGACGAACCGCCACGGGCGGGAGTGGTGCGGTGCCGGTGCCGTACACGCGGCCTCGATCAACCCGTCGAGATGATCGGCGGGGACGGTTGCCGTCGTGAACGCTCGGATCGACCGACGCGCATTGATGAAGTCCGGCACGAGGCTCATGGTGTTCCTTGACCGTCGAGGGGATAGGTCAGCGAAAGAGGTCGTCGTCGGGCGGGCGGACGAGGTCTCGAACCGAACCGTTCTGAAACCACGCCGGGTCGAGGCCCCGCACGATCGCCACCGGAATGCCGGCCGCCTTGCCCATGACGAGTTCGGCGGCCGCCGCGATCTCGTCGGCCAGTGCGACCTCGGTGACCCGCAGTTCCTGCCCTCGATCGTCGGTGTCGCCCCGGAGGTCGAGGATCGCGGCGACGCCCGCGACGCCGATCGCGACGTCGGTGAGGCCGTGGCGCCACGCCCGACCGAACGTGTCGGAGATGACGACACCGACCTCGACACCGTCGGTGGCTCGAATGGAGTTGCGAATGCGGTGCGCCGATCGGTCGCTGTCGACGGGGAGGAGTGCGGCGTGACCGGCGTCGACGTTGGAGAGGTCGACGCCGGCATTCGCGCAGACGAAGCCATGAGCGGTCTCGGTGATCACGAGGTCGCCCCGGCGGCGCAGCACGCGGACGGTCTCGCTCATGATGATCGCCTCCCGCGCGGCGAGGTCCTCGTGGTCGAGCGGTACCAATCGGTGTTCGGCCTTGGAGACGATCTTCTGGGTCACGACCAGGCAGTCGTGGTCGGTGAGTGGCGAGCCCTGGTCGGTGGCGGCCGCCGCGATGAGCGGGCCGAGTGCGTCGCCCGGAATGATCTCCCCGATGCCGGTGACGGGCAGGATCGCCAGACCGACGTTCATGCCACCGCGTCGAGCGTGTGCTGGGCCAAAGCGGCGGCAACCCGTGCGTCGGTCATCAAGGTGTCGGCGACCACGGCGCGGACGCCGGTCGCGTTGACCTCGGCGGCCCGATCGGCGTCACCGGCATCGATGACGAGCGTCGCGCAGAACTCCGCGTAGGTTCGCGCGACCCCGACGCAGCTCACCTCGATGCCGAGCGGACCCATCAGTCGGTCCGCGGGACCCTTGACGGGCGCGCCCGAGATGATCGGGCTTACGCCGACGACGCGGTCGCGCTTGGCGATCAAGGCCTGGCGGATCCCGGGTACGGCCAGGATCGGTCCGATGGAGATCACTGGGTTTGAAGGGCAGATGAGCACGATGTCGGCGGCGGCAATGGCCGACAGGACCGAGGGGCCGGGTCGGGCGGTCTCGGCCCCGGCGAACTCGACCGCGGCGACGGGTGGCAGGGCCCGTTCCCGCACGAACCATTCCTGCATGGCCAAGACGGGTCGGGAACCGTCGTCGCGGGTCACCGTGACCCGGGTCGCGACGCGATCGTCCGACATCGGGAGGAGCGTGGGTTCCAACCCCCAGGCCGTGCTGATCTCTGCCGTGACCTCGGTGAGGGTGGCACCTTCGTTGAGCCGCCGGGTGCGGTACAGGTGGGTCGCCAGGTCCCGGTCGCCGAGCCGAAACCACGTGTCGGCGCCGAAGCGGTCGATGGAATCCATCACCGTGAAGGTTTCGCCGGCCAGGCCCCACCCCTGCTCGGGGTGTTCGGCGCCGGCCAGGGTGTAGGTCACGGTGTCCAGATCAGGTGAGACGCACAGCCCGTGGAAGCGATCGTCGTCGGCGGTGTTCACCACCGCGGTCACGGCGGCGGGTTCGACCACACGGACGAGTCCGCGGAGGAATCGGGCGGCGCCAACGCCACCGGCCAATGCGACGATCATGGGGGAGAGCGTAGGGAGTCGACCGCCCTCGCATCGAACGTTCTCAGATTGTCGAGGAGGGGCCAGACCGCTCGAGCACGCGAAACCACAACGACCCCCTCCGAAGAGGGGGTCGTTGTGGTTCCGCCGGACATCGGCGACGGGGGGGTGCGCCGATGTCGGTTCGGTGTCGCCCCAGACTCTGGGGCCGGGATCAGTTGGTGGTCTGGCCCCGGAACGACGCCACCTTGGCCTTGCCCACTTCGACGGCCTTGTTGAAGTGGTCCGGCAGTGCCTGTACCGGCGCCGTGACCGAGATGCCCTTGATCTGCTCGATCACCGGCTCGATCCGTTCCTTGACGTCACCGACGACCGGGTCGATCCAGACCCGAACATCGAGGTGCTTCAGAGTGGCGGTGGCGTTGTCGACGCCCGAGGTCGCGGTCTCGCCGACCTTGGTGCGGATGGCGGCGGTCTGGGTGCCGATGGTGTCCTGCGCGTCCTTGGCGAGGCTCGTGATGCGGTCGCTCGCTTCACGGCGACGTACCTGGGCCTGCTGGAAGCCCAGGACGCCGGCGCCCACGGCGATGTAGGCGGCGTCGGCGGCGGTCTTGCGAAGGTCGAGTTCCATGGTGATGCTCCTGCGTCTGGTGGGGAGGAGCTGAGCTCCTCGGCTTCGATGCTCGCAGCATACAGCATCTTGCTAACTTTTGCAAGCATACGATGGCCATCGTGACCGTGGTCACCGCTTCGGGGGTGGGGACCCGTACCGGTAGGCTCGCCGCCCTCATGGACGCCGACCTACCGCCGTCGGAATTCACGCCGGACCTGGCTCCGGACCCGGACCTCATCGACACGAGGGTCGACGACGACGGCAGCCCCCGGGCCGAGGCGCCTCCCGCGGTCGTCGCAGTAGTGATGGTGGAAGGCGAGGCGCCGCATCTCGAGGCCTGCCTCCGAGGGTTGGAGGCAACCGCGTATCCGGGGCTCACGGTCCTGGTGATGGCCCAGACCGACGACGACCTGCGACCGCGGGTGGCGACGGTCGCCCCGACTGCGTTCGTGCGCCCGGTCGAGTCCCGCGGGTTCGCCACCGGGGCGAATGAGGCGATCGCCACCGTCCAGGGCGCACAGTTCTTGGTGCTGATGCGACCGGACGTCGTCTGCGAACCGGAATCGATCCGACTGCTCGTCGAGGAGGCGTATCGATCGAACGCGGCCATCGTCGGCCCCAAGATCGTCGATGCCGACCACCCGGATCGGCTCCGGGAGGTGGGCTGGTCGATCGATCGGTTCGCCGTCCCCCACAGCGAGATCGAACCGGAAGAACTCGATCAGGAACAGCACGATGCCGTGCGCGACGTCTTCTTTGTCGGTGACGCGTGCACCCTGGTGCGGGCCGACCTGTTCGCCGCGCTCGAAGGATTCGACCCGGCGTGTGATCCCGGCGCTCACGATCTCGACCTCTGCTGGCGGGCCCGCCTCGTTGGCGCGCGGGTGCTGGTCGCGCCCGACGCACGCGTTGGTCGGTTCGAGGTCGCACCGCCATCGACGGAGATCACCCGACTGGGTCACCGCCACCGACTCCGGTCGTTGCTCACGAACACCTCGACCGCCCGACTGGCCTGGATCGTCCCCGTCGCCGTGCTGATGCACTCGTTGGAGGCCGTGATCTTCGTGCTGCGGAGGCAGCGCATCCGTGCGTCGATCCTGATGGGCGGCTGGCTCTGGAACCTTCGCCACCTCGGCGAACTCCGGGTCGCGCGGAAGCGGGCCCAGTCGGCGCGGGTCGTCCCCGAACGGGAGATCCACGCGCTGCAGTTCTTGGGGAGCGCTCGGATCGCCAATTACGCGGCGAACCGTCTCCACGCCGAGGAGCACGTGCGGTCACTGTCGGAACGGGGGCGGACGATCGCCGGCTCCGCCCGGGGTCAGTTCCGGAGCCTGCGCGGTCTGGCTCTGCTCGCGCTGATGCTGATCGTGCTGTTCGGGAGCCGCGAGATCTTGTTCGGCCGACTCGCGCTGGTGGGTCAGTTCGTGCCGTGGCCCGGGATCGCCGACCTGCTGCGTGAGTTCACGTCGCATTGGCGCTACGCCGACTTGGGATCGGCCGCGGCCGCGCCTCCGATGTTCGCGTTGGCCGGCGGGCTTCGGGCCGCGCTCCTGGGCGCCGACGGGTTCGGTCAGACGTTGCTCGTGGTCGGCGCGATTCCCATGGGGATCTTGGGCGCGCGATTCGCGGCCCAGCGCATCGTGCGGCGCGGGTGGCCCGATGTCGTGGCCGCCGCGGCCTATGCCGTCGTGCCGTTGCCCCGCAATGCCATCGCAACCGGTCGGCTCGGTCCCCTGGTGGTCTACGCGGTCATGCCGTTCATCTTCGTGGGGGTTGCCCAACTCGGGGGCTTGATCGCGCATCGTTGGCCTCGGCGCCGCATTGCCGTCGTGACCGGCGGCCTCGTCGGGCTGGCTGCCGTCTTCTGGCCGCTGGCCGTCGCGCTGCCGATCGTGGTCGCGCTCGGTGTGGTCATCGCGGCTCCACTCGCCGGCGACGACCGGGCCCGCGTCGTCGCCGTCGTGCGTGGTGCCGGTGCGACCGCTGGCATCGCATTGACCGTGTTGGTGCCGTGGCCGCTGTCGTTCCTGGCCAGTGGCGATCGGGCGGGAGCGTTGGGAATCGTCGACGATCCGGCGCGCTCATTCGGCCCGCTGTTGCGCTTGGTGACCGGGACCAACGGTGCCGGCGTCGGTGGCTGGGGTCTGCTCATCGGCGGGCTGCTGGTGGTTCTTCTCGCCCGCGGTGAACGGGCGCAATGGTGCCTGCGGCTGTGGGGGATGGCGCTCCTGACCTGGATGCTGGCGCTGCTGCCGACGTGGCTGGGGACCTCGAGCCCCGCGTTGGAAGGGGCCCTCGTGCCGGCCGGATTCGCGATGGCGATCGTCGTGGCCATCGGTACGGCGACCTTTTCCGAGGAGATTCGCCGCTCCGCCCTGGGTTGGCGCCACGTTGTGGTCATCGGGGTGGCCGGACTCCTCGGGGTCGCCGGCCTGGGGTTGGTCGGCGACGCGGTGTCCGGGCGCTGGGGTCAGCCCGCGTCGGATTGGAACGAGACGCTCGACTGGATGCGATCGCAGCAGGCCCGCGGCGACTTCCGCGTGTTGTGGATCGGTGCGCCCGAGGTGGTGCCGGGTGCGATCCATCGCTCGGGTCGAGACGTGTACGCGATCACGGTCAACGGACCTGCGACCTTGCTCGACGCGATGCCTCCGCCCGGCGGTGACGGGGCCGACGCCGCGCGCGACGCGGTCGCGGCTGTGCGATCGGTCGCGACGAACCGGTTGGGCCGGCTGATCCGGCCGATGGGGGTCCGCTACGTCGTGGCGGTGCATCGGATTGGCCCGGGTGCCGACATCCAGGCCGATCCGGGTCTGCGGTGGGGGCTCGCTCAGCAGTTGGACCTTCGCGAACTCGACGGCTCGCCCGGCGCGACCGTCTATGAGAACGTGGAGTGGAGCCCCGGTCGGGTCGCGGGTGCGGGTCGGGAATCGGTCGCGGACCCCTGGCCGGGAAGCGGCCGCGTCGGCGACCGCTCCGTACGGGTGTGGTCGCAGTACTACGACGATGCGTGGGAGGCCCGAAGCGGCTCGCAGATCTTGACCCATCGGCGGGTGGACGGATGGGCGAACGGGTTCGTTCCTCGCGGTACAGCGCCGGTTGAGGTGCGCGACACCAACCAGTGGTTCCGCTGGATCGCCGTGGCCATCGAGCTGCTCATCGTCGGGTGGTGTCTCCGGCTCGGAGTGCGCCGCGACCGGCGGAGTCGGCGCCAGCGCCGCGAGGCGCTCGCGCACGTCGACGCGGAAGCGGGGGCGTCGTGAACGGATCTCGACGAGGTGTCGTTGCGGCCGGGATTGTCGCGGTCCTGGTTGTCATGGGGCTGGTGACGAGTCGCGACGATTCGCCCGCGGGCTCACGCGACTCGGGGCCGCGGCTCGACGCGCCCGGCGTCGATCGGTCGGTGTGGTACTGCGCCGAGGGAACGTCGAATCCCGGCGGCCGGGCGGACGAGACCGTGATGGTGACCAACGCGGGGTCCACGCCGACCCTCGCGCGGGTCACGGTATTCCCGGGTGGCGACGCGGCGCTGGTCGTCAAGCGCTATCGGGTCGCTCCCGGTGGTGTCGCTCGCGTGCGGGTGGCAGACATCGCGGCCGTGCCCGAGCCCGGTGTCGTCGTCGAGACTCGCGGCGGCCGGGCCGCAGTGGAGCACCTGGTGAGCCGCGGCCCCGACATCGCGCTCGGGCCCTGTGCGCGAGAACCGGCGGCCACCTGGCGATTCGCCGGCGGGACGACCGGGAAGGGCGCCGAACTCTGGATCGCGCTGTTCAATCCGTTTCCCGACGACGCGATCGTCGACCTCCGGTCGATCTCCGGCGACGGGGTCCGCGCCCCGAGCGCGTTGGCCGGCATCGTGGTCCCGCAGCGCTCGCGCATCAGCGTGCCGGTCCACCGCGATCTGCCTCGGGTCGACCTGGTGGCGATCGAGGTGTCGACCCGGAGGGGACGGGTCGTCGCCGAGCAATCGTTGTCCTTGGATGGTTCCGACGGTCGGCGGGGCCTGGCGATGAGTCTGGGCACCGAGGCCGCGCGGCGCTGGCGGTTCCCGCAGGCCGTGATCGGCTCCGGACGGAGTGAGCGACTCCTGGTGACCAACTCGGGGGTGCGACAGGCCAAGGTGAAGGTCCGATTCGGGCTCGATGCATCCGCGATCGAACCGCAGACGCTCATCGTTCCCGGCGTCACCACGCTGGCGGTCGACCTGACCCGAGTACCGCCCGATGTCGGCTTCTCGATGACCGTCGAATCGGACCGGCCGATCGTGGCCGAGAATGTCGGAGCGGCGAACGCGCCCCAGGCGGTGAACGTCCGGGGCATCGCATCGGATCTGGGGCTGAGTGTCGGGGCTCGGGAATGGGCGGTGACGCCGTCGCGAGTGACCGGAACCTCGGCCGACCTCGTCGCGGTGATGTCGGCCGATGGCCGTGCCCATCGAGTCCAGCTGCTGACCGTCGACCGGAATGGTCAGACGGTGGTCCTGCGCCGGCGGGTCGGCCGGAACACTCGGGGAGTCATCGACCTCGCCAAGGCCGTCCCGGACCCGGATCGCGTGCTGATCGTGCGGGCCGATGGCCCGATCGTCGTCGAGCGAGAATCCTCCGGTCCCGGCTTGACCCGGTCCCACGCGATTCGCGGCTGATCGCCGGCCGAGTTCTCGACGGCCGCGTGCCGTGGCGGCTCACGGGTAGGGTCGCCGGCCGTGGTGGCCCGCATCGTGATCGGTCTGATCGTCCTTGTCGTGGCGGCCATCGTCGCGGTCGTCTTCGAGCGTCGGCGAGTCGCGTCGAGCGCGCCGGTTCGCGACCCCTTTCCCGTCCCGCGCCAACTTCATCGCGCCGACTTCCCCCGATCGGATGCACCGTGGCTCGTCGCGTTGTTCACCTCGACGACGTGTGACGGATGCGTGGCGATGCACGACAAGGTGCGCGCGGTGACCTCGCCCGAGGTGGTCGCGGTGGACGTCTCGTTTCAGGATGACCGCATGCTCCACGAACGGTACGAGATCTCCGGGGTGCCGATGGTCCTGATCGCCGACGCCGAAGGGGTGGTCCAACGCGCGTTCATCGGCGCGGTCAGCGCCACCGACCTGTGGGCGGCACTCGCCGCGGCGCGCGACCCCTCACTCGAGATCAGTCACGGCCTCGACGCATTGGGGTAGCGGGGCGTTGGAGTAGTGGGGCGTTGGGAGAGCGACGGGTCGAGCTGACGCCGAACGCGTCAGTCGGCGATGGGCGCGACCGGCGAACCATCTTCGTCGACGGGTTCCACTCGACCGTCGGCGTGGGTGAAGGTCCGCGCGCCACCGGCGTGATAGCCCACTGCTCCATCGACCAGGCGCTCGACTTCGAGGCCGTCGAGGGTCTCGTGCTGGAGCAGGGCACGCGCCACTGCGTCGAGCCCACCGCGGTACTTGGTGAGCAACTCGAAGGTGCGTTCCTCGCGGGAACGCAGGATCCGCTCGACCTCTTCGTCGATGACGCGTGCGGTCTCGTCCGAGTAGTCGCGCGTATGGACGAGGTCCTCACCGAGGAACACCGCGCCCTGGGAACCCCAGGCCATCGGGCCGATGCGATCCGACATTCCCCACTCGCGGACCATGCGCCGGGCGATCTCGGTGCCCCGGACGAGGTCGTTGCTCGCGCCGGTGGACTGCGAGCCGAAGACCAGGTCTTCCGCGACCCGGCCGCCGAGCATCACGCACAGCATGTCCTCGAGGAAGTTCTTGTCGTGCGAGTAGCGCTCTTCCTCGGGCAGTTGTTGGGTCATGCCGAGGGCCATGCCCGTCGGAAGGATCGTGACCTTGTGCACCGGGTCGGCGTGGTCGAGCACGTACGCGGCGATCGCGTGGCCGGCCTCGTGGTAGGCGGTGTGCTCCTTCTCTTCCTCGTTCATCACCACGGTCGGGCGCTTCAGGCCCATGAGGACTCGGTCGCGCGCGTCCTCGAAGTCTTCCTTGTGGACGGAGTTCTCGCCCCGGCGGACTGCGAACAGCGCCGCTTCGTTGACGAGGTTCGCGAGGTCCGCCCCCGACATGCCCGGCGTGCCGCGCGCGACGACTTCGAGTTTGACGTCGTCGGCGATCTTCTTGTCGCGGAAGTGGACCTTGAGGATGTCGATCCGCTCGTCGAGGGTCGGAAGCGGCACCATGATCTGGCGGTCGAAGCGGCCGGGGCGGAGCAGGGCCGGGTCGAGGATGTCGGGCCGGTTGGTCGCCGCGATCATCACCACGCCCGCGCCGGGTTCGAAGCCGTCCATCTCGGCCAGCATCTGGTTGAGCGTCTGCTCCCGCTCGTCGTGACCGCCACCGAGCCCGGCACCGCGCTTGCGGCCGATGGAGTCGATCTCGTCGATGAAGATGATCGCCGGGGCCTGCTTGCGGGCAGTCTGGAAGAGGTCGCGGACTCGCGCCGCGCCGACGCCGACGAACATCTCCATGAAGTCCGAACCGGTGATGGCGATGAAGGGCACGCCGGCCTCACCGGCGACGGCGCGCGCGATCAGTGTCTTGCCGGTGCCCGGCGGACCGACCAGGAGCACGCCGCGGGGGATGCGGGCGCCGATCTCCTTGAACTTGCCGGGGTTCTTCAGGAAGTCGACCACCTCTTTGATCTCTTCCTTGACCGGTTCGTAGCCGGCAACGTCACCGAACGTGGTGGAGGGCTTCTCCGCGTCGTAGACCTTGGCCCGGCTCTTGCCGATGTTCATGACCGCGCCCATCTGACCCTGCGCGCGCCGGTTCATCCAGACGAAGAACCCGATGAGTGCGGCGATCGGAAGGAGATAGACGAGGATCGGGATCCAGGGGCTGGAACTCTCGCGGGTGTATTTGACGTCGACGCCTTGGTCCTCGAGGCTCTTGAGGACCGACGCCTGCAGATCGTCGTTGGGACCGGATGACGCGAACTCGCGCTGGCCGTCGATTTCCTTGGTGAACTTGCCGGTGATGGCGCCCGACTGCGGGTCGTACTGCACGCTGGCCACCCGGCCGGCGGTCACCTGTTGGGAGAACTCGCTGAAGCTGATATCGGCCTTGGTCGTCGAGTTGCTGTTCAACGTCGTCACGAACAACACGAGCACGACCGCCGCAACGATGGCCAGGGTGACCCACCGTGACCATGGCTTGGGCGCGGGTCCCGGCGTGCCGGGTCCGGTGGGGCGATCGGGCCGAGCGGGCGGCCGGTCTGGCGGTGGCGTACTCACAGCGGGGTGAAGCTCCTCGGTCGGGCCGAACGGGCGGCCGGTCGGGCCAATGCTACGGCCCCGGAGGGGCCCAACCCTGGTCGGTTGGGCCAACATCGTGCGGGGACGGTCGATTCCCCGCTCGGGCCCGCCCGTATGCTCGAAGGGTGATCAAACCACCGGGCCCGGTTCGTTGGGGATTGGGCGACGTCGCCTGGGTCTGGCCATCGGTCCTCGTCGGCCAAATCGTCGCGGCGGCGGTGGTGTTCGGGGCTCGGGGGGCCTCGGCCGGACATACCGTCGATGCGTACGACATCGTCGCGACCGTCGCGGGTGGCGCGCTCGTGACCGTCGGCGTCATGGCGCTGCTCGGCATGGTCAAGGGTCGGGGGTCCCTGTATGGCGACTACGGCCTGGTCGTTCGGTGGCGTGATTGGCGTTGGCTGCTCGGCGGGATCGGACTCTCGATCGTCACGTACGGTGCCACGGCGCTCATCGACGCGCTGTCCGAGTCCACACCCCAACAGGAGGTGGTGCGAGCGATCGAACGGTCGTCGACCGCCGGTCAGGTCCTGGGCGCGGTGGCCGTGGTGACCTTGGCGCCGCTGGCCGAGGAACTCCTGTTCCGTGGGCTGGTTCTCCGCGGGTTGCTCCGGCGGATGGGCGCGGTCTGGGCCGCGATGATTTCCGGTGGGGTGTTTGCGATCAGCCACCTTCTGGATCCGCAGGCGGCCGTCTTCCTCGCCCCGCTCATGCTCGTCGGGGTGGTGTCGGCGATCCGGGCAATTCGCACCGGCGAGTTGTCCCAGTCGATCCTGCTCCACGCCGGATTCAACCTCACCGCCGCGGTCTCGCTCATCGTCGGCAGCATCTGAGCCGACCGGCCGTCAGGGCTCTGACCTGCACAAACGCTCGTCTCATCCCTGGAATCATCCCTCGTCATCCTGGGATCATCCTCCAGAAAATTCGCCCGAACCGTCGACATCTCATTCACAAGGGAAAACGACGAGGAGCGAATCCACGATGCAGTGCAGTCGGTGTGCGAGGCAGGGAATGGTCGAGATCCGGATGAACATCGCCGGCGAGGACGTGCTGTTCCACAGTTGCGGACGGTGCGAGGCGAAGCAGTGGAGTTCGCCCGAAGGTCCGTTGTCGCTCGACCGGGTGTTGGACATGGCTCGCAAGTACTGACCGAGAACTCAAGCGGCCCCCATGAGGGTGGCGGGATGACGGCCCCCCACCCACTCGCAAACTGGGATGCGCCCGAGTGCAGTCGAGGGGAGCCCGCTGGGCTCCCCTCGACCTTTTCTCGAGCTGGTGGGCGAGTAGTTGACACCAGCGACGACTCGGTGCATTCTTCCCCGCAACTTGCACGCTGTGTGCACGCGGGTCGTGCAGCCGGATGGCTGTTCCGGGGGGAGACCAATGTCGGGTTCACGAGTTCGTCAGTTGTTCGTCGCGCTGGTGGCGTCTACGTCGGTGCTCGCCGGGTTCGGTGGCGTCGCCGCCACTCCCGCCGGTGCGGATTCTCCGTTCACGATGTCGTTGGTCGGGGGGTCGTTCTCGCTCGGGTCCCAGGGCACGATCCCGTTGAACCCGGGGATCGCATGCCAGAACGGCGCCGACGACGAGTTCTTGGCACCCTTCGGCACTCCCGACGGGCTCGTCGACTATCCCGCCGACCCGGACTGCACCAGCGCGTACGACGCGAACGAGACCTCGGCCGGGTTCCAGGCGCCCGACCCCGTGGAGTTCACGGGAACGATCGATGGCGGACTCAACTTCTCGGTCAACGCCAACTTCTCACCGACCAACCTGGTCGTCACCTCCGCCGCGCCGACCCTCGGTGTCTGTGACGACGATGTCGTCGTCGCCAAGGCGGCGACCAACTTCACCAATCTCGCGCCCAGCACCGGCAGCCTCGGTGCCGGGACGCTGGCCCTCAACCTGCGCCTCGACACCTCGCTCGACATTCAGTGCGACACGGATCTCGGAGCGGGCACCGCCTTCATCCCGTTCGACTTCGACGGCGCCGGCGGTATGGACCCGTGGGGTGGCGCGACTCCGGTCGCCTGTGCGCACAGCATCTCGTCGCTCAACCCGAGCGCGAGCGGCGACAGCGCGCCGGCCAGTACGTCCAAGGTGCAAGACCCGGCGGTGCTGAGCCCCATGACGGGGAAGAACCTCAAGCCCGCGTTGATGTTCGGCGACGTGTTCGACGCGCTTCCCATCACCACGGCCGACACCCGGTGTGGATTTTTCAACCTGCTGGTCTTCGGCACTTCGGCGGTCGACAACAGCGCCCTGCAGTTCGCCTTCATCCTCGATCAGCACAGCTACGTCTCCCAACCGGGGGTCGACGTCAACGTCGGTGACGTCACTGTGAACGAGGGCGACGGCGGACTCGGCACCCTCGGGTGTGGCATCCGCAGCTGCACCAACATCGCCCAGGTCGTGGTGTCGCTCGAATCGCCGTGCCCGGTTCTGGTATGCCAGGTCAGCGTGATCGCCGACAATTCCACCGGCGGCAGCGCGAACGGCACCATCAAGGGCAACGACATCCTTCCGCCCGGTCCGGCCGACTACAAGGTGTTTCCGTCGACCAAGCCGAAAGTCCTCAACATCTTGCAGGGGAAGAGCTTCGCCAAGTTGACGATCCCGATCGCGCCGGATCAGACGAAGGAAGCGACCGAAACCATCTTCGTGCAGGTTGTGTCGGTCTCGGCCGGGCTGGTCGCCAATGACGACGTCGGCATGGTGACCATCGTCGACGACGACAACGCCAACGAGCCGGACTCGGGAATTTCGATTGGCGATGCGATCGTCTACGAGACCGGTCAGTCGTTGGCGTGCGGCGGCCCGTTCAAGTGCAAGGGCACCGCAGTCCTTCCCATCGTCGCCCAGTCGCCGAGCGCGCTCGACACCACGCTGACCTACACGATCAGCAGCGGCGAGAACGTGATCGGCGTGTTCACTGCGGCCGAAGCGGTCAACGGCAAGACGATCGGCGACGACTTCGGTCCGACGCTCGTGGTCAAGACCAAGCTCTTCAAAGCCGGGAAGAACTTCTTGCCGCTGGTGATCACCGTGTTCGGTGACACTACCGACGAAGACGGAACCTTCAGTGGCGAGACGTTCACCGTGCGGATGAGCGGAACCGGGGTCACCGACGGGATCGGCACCGTTCGCATCAACAACGACGACTGAGACCCGGCCCGACCCGTGTCTGGTCGGGCCGGTGACTCGGTTGATGCCGACCGGCCTGGCACACTGACCGGGTGGCGCTCGATTCCCCAACCCCTGAGGCCGTCGCGCCACCTCGGTTGCCCCGCCTGCCATTTCCGGGGGCCTCGGACCGATTGGTCCCACCGTCGGATCGAGATCTGGCGATCCTGTGGCGGTGCGTGTCGGCCGCAGTCCTCATCGGCACGTGTGGGCTGGTGCTCTGGGTGCTCGAGCCGAACCTGCTCCTGCGCAATACCACGCCGAACGGTGGCGATCTCGGTGCGCACGTGTGGTTCCCCGCGTACTTGCGGGACCACTTGCTGGCGAACTGGCGGGTCGCGGGGTGGTCCAACGATTGGTTCGGTGGGTTTCCCGCAGGCCAGTTCTATTTCCCGATCCCGGCCTTGGTCACTGTCTTCCTCGACGCGTTCTTTCCGTACAACGTCGCGCTGAAGATCACCACGGCCATCGGTCCGGTGCTCATGCCCGCGGGGGCCTACGCGTTCGGTCGGGGATTGGCACTGCGCCGCCCCGGCCCCGAGTTCTTCGCGATCGCGACGGTGTTCTTCCTCTTCTTCAAGGGAATCTCGACGGATGCTGCGGCCGGCACTGCCGACTCCGCGATCCAGTTCAACCAGCGGATCATGGGCGGCACGCTCGTCAGTGCGTTGGCGGGGGAGTACTCGTTCTCGATGGCGCTGACGCTCGCGCTCTTCGCGCTCGGTGCGATCGCCTTCTCGGTCCGCACCGGTCGGCGGCGCTGGCTGGCCGCCGTCCTCGTCGCGGCGACGGTCTTGTCGCACGTGGTGGTCGGGATGTTCCTCGGGGTTGGCGCCGTGATCATCGTGGGCATGGCGCTCACCGTGCGTTACCGACGTCCGCTGCGGGTGCTGCGGTGGGCGAGCGCCGTCGGTGCCGTCGGCGCGCTCCTCACGGCGTTCTGGTCGCTGCCGCTCGTGAGCAGCTTCGCCTACACGGCCAACATGCGATACACGAAGATCACGGCATACGCGGGCTACCTCCTCGTCGATGAGTTCTGGTGGGTCTACGTGCTGGCGGTCATCGGCGTCGTGTTCATGATCGTGCGCCTGGACCGCGCCGCGTGCACGGTCATGCTGCTGACGCTGACGTTCGCGGTGGTGTTCGTCGTGTGGCCCGAACTGGGCGCGTGGAACCTGCGGTTCCTGCCGTTCGCGTATCTCGGCTTGTTCCTCATGGCGGCGATCGGTGCTGCCGAAACCGCGCGTGTGAGCTTCGGCGAGTTCGCCCGGCTGTGGACCGGTCCTGCTCCACTCCCGGGTGAGGAGTACGACTACTCGGCTTCCCGCGCGGGTCGCACCTATCGCCGGGTGGTCAGCGGGTCGCTCGCCGTCGTGGTGGTGGTGGCACTCGTCGTCGGGATCGTGGTGACCACCAGCACCAAGGGGTTCATTCCGTTCTGGGTGAAGTGGAACGAGACCGGGTACGAGAATCAGGCCGCCGCGAACGATCCCCACTGGAAGTCGAACGCGCAGAAGCAATACGTCGATTACCGAACGCTGATCGACCGGCTGGGTGAACTCCCGCCCGGTCGGCTGCTGTGGGAAGGCGGCCCGCTCCTCGACGCCTACGGCACGCCGCTGGCGTTGATGCTGCTGCCGTACTGGACGGATGGGCGGATCCAGTCGTTCGAGGGCCTCTACTACGAGTCCGCCGCGAGTACGCCCTACGTCTTCATGGCCGTCGCACCGCTGTCGGGTCCCGGGAACTCGTCGAACCCGGTGCGGGGGCTCGAGTACCGAGGAATCGAGTCGTTCGACACCGGCGTCGAGATGCTGCGGGCGCTCGGCGGTCGCTATTACCTGGCCCATTCCGATGCCGCCAAGGCCGCCGCCGACCAGGCCCCGGGGCTCGAGCTGATCGACACCGTCCCGACGCCCACGCACGACCCGGCGGGGCCCGAAGATTGGAAGATCTACGAAGTGCGCGACTCGGCGCTGGTCGCGCCGCTGGGAGTGGAGCCGATCGTCGTCTCCCCGAAGGCGGGTACCCAAGCTGAGTGCTTCGACCTCCCGGCGGGCAGCGAGCCCGGGCCCGAGCTCGACGACTGGGAGTGCGTGGCCGCGGGATGGTGGTCGGACCCGAACAATCTCGGCCAGCCGCTCGCCGCGGGCGGACCGTCGTCGTGGCGCCGCGCCCCCGCCGACAAGGCCAGTGCCGTCCCACCGCGGTCACTGCTCGAGAACCGGGTCAGCAAGATTCGGGTGACCGACGACCGGATCCGGTTCGACGTCACCCGTCCGGGTCTCCCCGTGGTCGTCCGCACCTCGTACTACCCGGCGTGGACGGCCCACGGCGCGAAGGGGCCCTGGCGCCTGACTCCGAACCTGATGGTCGTGGTCCCGACCGGCAGGCACGTCGACCTGCGATTCGAGCGCACGACCACCGAGAAGATCGGGGGACTCCTGAGTCTCGGTGGGCTCGTCGGATTAGTGGGGCTCGTTGCGGTCGACGTCCGCACCCGCCGCCGCCGAAACGCGTTCACGACCCGCCTGGATGCGGCCAAATTGTTGGAAGGGCCCCCAAATCGCTCGCCGGATGGGCCCCCGACGACCCCGGATTCGGGATCGGGCGAGGCTACGATGGCGGTCCCGCCCGGAGGGCGGTGAGGAGCCCTGGGGCTCGATCGTGGGCGATTCGCTCGACACAATTTTCAAGGCCTATGACGTTCGCGGCGTGTACCCGGACGAAATCGATGAAGCCATCGCCAAAAGGATTGGCAATGCCTTCGTTCGGTTCACCGGTGCATCAACGGTCGTTGTGGGTCACGACATGCGTCCCTCGTCGGTGCCGCTGAGTCAGGCGTTCATCGAGGGTGCCACGCTGGCCGGAGCCGACGTCGTGAACGTCGGCCTGGCCTCCACCGACCTCGTGTACTTCGCCGCGGGCACGCTCGACGCCCCGGCCGCCATGTTCACCGCCAGCCACAACCCGGCCCAGTACAACGGCGTCAAGCTCTGCCGGGCCGGTGCTGCGCCCGTGGGCGAGTCGACCGGGTTGGTGCAGATCAAGGAAGCCGTGGCCTCCGGTCTGCTTGAGCGGGCCGAGGAGAGCGGCGAGGTGCGCGAGCAGGACATGCTCGAAGCCTTCGCCACCCACGTTCGTTCGTTCGTCGACGTCTCGCTCTTGCGACCCTTGAAGATCGTCGCCGACACCGCGAACGGCATGGGCGGGCTCGTCGTGCCGAAGGTCTTCGAGGGGCTCGGGTTCGACGTCGAGATCCTCTTCGGTGAACTCGACGGCACCTTCCCGAATCATCCCGCGGACCCGATCCAGCCCGAGAACCTCGTGTCACTCCAAGCGCGGGTGCTCGAGACGGGTGCCGATATCGGCCTCGCGTTCGACGGTGATGCCGACCGGGTGTTCCTCGTCGACAACGAGGGGCAACCGATCTCGGGGTCGACCACGACGGCGATCGTCGCAAAGACGATGTTGGCCCGCACCCCGGGCGGCACCGTGGTGCACAACCTGATCTGTTCGAAGACGGTGCCCGAGGTCGTGCGCGAGTGCGGGGGAGAACCCGTTCGCACTCGGGTGGGTCACTCGTTCATCAAACAAGTGATGGCCGAGACCGACGCCATCTTCGGCGGCGAGCACTCCGCGCACTACTACTTCCGCGACAACTGGCGGGCCGACTCCGGCTCGATCGCCGCGATGGTCGTGCTCGAAGCGTTGAGCGAGTCGGGCATGGCGCTCTCGGAACTGCGCAAGCCGTTCGAGCGGTACGCCGCGTCGGGCGAGATCAACACCAAGGTCGGTGATCCATTGGCGGTTATCGAAGCGGTGGCGGCCCACTACGCGAGTGCGAGTCAGGATCGGCTCGACGGCCTCACCGTCCAGCTCGACGACTGGTGGTTCAACCTGCGGTCGAGTAACACCGAGCCGTTGTTGCGACTGAACCTCGAAGCGGCCGACGGGCCGGCGTGCGAAGCTCATACGAACGAAGTGTTGGCGCTCATCCGAGCCGAGTCCTAGGAGAACCATCGTGGCCCTCGATCCTCAGCTGCTCGAGATTCTCGCGTGCCCGGACGACAAGGGACCGCTGCTCTACTTCGAAGCCGACGGTGCGCTCTACAACCCGCGGCTCAAGCGGCGGTATGCGATCCGAGACGACATCCCGATCATGCTCGTCGACGAAGCCGAGACGGTGAGTGACGACGAGCACGACCGGTTGATGGCTCAGGCCGACGCGGAAGGCATCACGCCCACGTTCGAGGCATGACCGACAGTCTGGGGTTTCTCGACGCGGTTGCGGGATTGCCGGAACAGCTGGTCGCTGCCCACGCCGCTGCGGCGCAGGCCCTGAGCGCCGAGGTACTGCCACCCGCGGCCGACATTCACAACATCGTCGTGCTGGGCATGGGCGGCTCGGGCATCTCCGGCGATGTCCTCGCGGCGGTGGCGAACGGAATGCTGCCGGTGCCGGTCACGGTGTTGAAGCAGTACCGGATCCCCGCCTTCGTCGGCCCGAACACGCTGGCATTCGCAGTCTCGTATTCGGGCGGGACCGAAGAGACACTTTCGATGACTCAGGGGGCCCTCGATGCCGGCGCCCACGTCGTAGCGATTGCGAGTGGGGGAGCGCTCGCCGATCTGGTCACGAGCCGCGGCGGCCTCCATGTCGCCTGTCCGCCGGGGTACATGCCGCGTGCGGCGCTCGGCGCGCTGATCGCACCGATCTTCGTGGCGCTGTTCCGCATGGGGCTCCTGCCTGATGCCCACGCGTTGCTGGTGGGTGCGCAGGACCAACTCGCGCGCCGCCGCGATGCGTGTGTGCCGACGGTGCTCGGCGACGCGAACCCGGCCCGCACGCTCGCCCGGCGAATCGGACGCACCATCCCACTGATCTACGGCGGCGGCGCGCTCGGCGCAGTCGCCGCGATGCGGTGGAAGGCCGACGTCAACGAGAACGCCAAGGCGCCCGCGTTCTGGAACGCGCATCCCGAACTCGATCACAACGAGATCTGCGGGTTCGGCCAGCACGGCGACGTCACTCGCCAGATCCTCACGCTCGTCGAGCTGCGTCATGGCTTCGAACACGAGCGATTGACGCCGCGGTTCGAGGGCGTGCGGGCGCAGGTGGAGGAGTGTGTCGCCGACGTCCTCGAGGTGCGCGCCGAGGGTGAGGGTCGCCTCGCGCAGTTGCTCGATCTCATGTACCTCGGCGACTGGGTGAGCTGTTACCTGGCGTTGGACAACGACGTCGACCCCGGCCCGATCCCGGCGATCGCCACCTTGAAGGATCTACTGGCTCGGAGCTGACGCTCGTGACCGCCCAACCTTGGGCGGGACCCGTCTCTCGTTGTGCTTGGCTCGGTCGACTCAGCCGCCGGTGTAGCAGTGGATCTGGCCCGCGTAGGCCAAACCGGCCGGCACTGTGTTCCACACGTCCTTGTACACCGATGCGCCTGCGAGTTCGTCCAATAGACCCGGAAGCCTGCAGCCACGTAGGAGCGGGGCTGGTAGCGGTTGATCGCGGTGACCTGGTTGCCGGTCTTGGTGTCCCGCCAACTCCGTACATCAGGCGCTGCAAGTAGAGCACCGAGCCATCCGACCGAGTGACCCACTGTGTCTTCCAACCCGTCGCTGTGTAGACGGAGAAGAAGGTCCGGGCGTACACGGAACTGTTCAGGCCCGCGTTCCCGATGTACGGGAGCTCCCAACCAACCTCGCCGGTGCCGTGGCACGTGAGGAAGTTCGGCTTGATCGTGATGTCCTGGCTCGTTCCGCCGTCGAGAATCAGTGCACTCGCTGGTTGTGCGGATTGGAGCCCGCTGAACCCGGTCAGGACGAGGGCCGCGGACTGCGACCGACCGTCGAAGTACTCGCATCATGGTGGTTCCTCCCATCCGGACCACGGTGGTCCGTCGGGTACCACGATGGAGCAGGTCGGGACCGGAGTCCGTGGCGGGACTGACACTCCGAGCGTGCGCGCGCGCACGCTCGGAGTCAGCCCACGATGTCGAGCAAATTGACTCCGTTGAACCGCTCCAGTGAAATGGCCCCGGCTGGGAGGGCGGATGCCGACCGTACGCGAGATTGGACGAGTGCGATGGGTTTCGTGACGGCGACTCAGCCCGGAAGCGATTGGTGATGGTGCACCCGCGGTCATCGACGCTGCTGTTCACCGACCTCGAGGGCTCGACACGCCTGCTGGCAACGCTGGGCGATGTCTACGACGGACTGTTGCTGACTCACCGTGCGCTCATTCGCAGCGCTGCGGCCGAACATGGCGGCATCGAGATCGGCAGCGAGGGCGATGCGCTCTTTTCCTCTTCGATTCGCCCGGCGACGCGGTTCAGTGTGCGCACGACGCCCAACGCGCGCTTGCGGGCGAAGCATGGCCCGAGGGCGCCCAGGTACGCGTCCGCATGGCGATCCACTCCGGCGAAGTGCGATCCATCGGTGACGGATATGTCGGGATGGCACTCCACGCGGCGGCACGTCTGTGCGCCGCGGCCCACGGCGGACAGGTGCTGATCTCCGAGGAGGTGAGGAGTCTCGTTCCGACGCGTCGGTGATCGATCTCGGTCTGCACGAGTTGCGTGACATCCCCGACCCCGCGCCCGTCTACCAACTCGCGGGTGAGTGGCTCGATCTCGAGTTCCCACCGTTGCGGGTCGCGCGAGCGGCCCCGAGGCACAACCTGCCTCGCCAGCACGACCGGTTCATCGGCCGAGAGTTCGAAACGGCGCGGATCATCGATGAAGTCGTGACCAATCACCTCGTCACGCTCACGGGTCCGGGCGGTGTCGGCAAGACCCGCCTCGCGATCGAAGTGGCCGGGGAACTCGTCGCTCACTATCCGGATGGAACCTGGTTCGTCTCGCTCGCCGGGCTCGAACCGGCCGGCGATCCAGCGTCGTGGATTGCCGCGGACCTCTCACTCTCGGCCCCTCCGAAGGGCACGGCACGTGACGCGTTGCGTCGCCACTTCGCGGACAAGAAACTGCTGCTCGTCCTCGACAACTGCGAGCATGTCGTCGACGCGATCGCCGAGATGGTCGAGGATCTCGGCCAAGTCGCGACGTCCGGCGCGATCCTGGCGACGAGCCGGGAACGGCTGGCGGTCCAGGGCGAGCGGGTGGTCGCCATCGAACCGCTGACCTGCGATGGCGCGATGGATTCAGGAGATGCCGTCGCGTTGTTCCTCGACCGTGCCGGTCCGTTGATGGCATCGGGGGCGCTCGACGAGCCGACGCGCCGGACCGTCGTACGCATCTGCGAGCGCCTCGACGGTTTGCCCCTCGCAATCGAACTCGCGGCCGCGCAGCTCCACACCATGTCGCTGTCGCAGATCGACAGCCGGCTCGACCAGCGGCTCGCATTGCGATCGCGCCGAGTGCGGAAGGGGTCCGAGCGCCAGCGGACGCTGCGGGACGTGGTCGCCTGGAGTCATGACCTCTTGAGTGCCACCGAGCAGACCGTCTTCCGCCGCCTCGCCGGCTTCGGCGACGGGATGACGCTCGATGCCGCCGAGTCGGTCGCCGGCTTTGGTGCCATCACGCACGATGCCGTCGCCGACGCTGCTCGGTGCGCTCGTCGAGAAGTCGCTCGTCGTCGCGCGACCCAGGGGTCCGACTATCGATACTTCCAGTTCGAGACGATCAGGGCGTTCGGCCTCGAGTGCCTGGAGTCGGCGGGCGAGGAATGGGAGGTTCGGGCCCGAATGCTCGCGTGGGCACAGTCGCTTCGCTGATCGTCTCCAGGATGAGTACCTGACGGTTCGACACGAACTGGGCTGGATGCTCGCGCTCGCAGAGGCCAACAACCTCCGATCCGTATACCTCTCCGTGCGAGACGACGAGGTCCCGGCGGCCACCACGCATCGAGACCTGTCGCTCCGCCTCGCCATGTTCACCCCGATCATGGAGCTCGGGGATCGCATTGCGGCCGTCGAGCGCAGTCTCGGGGACGGAGGCCAACCTGACGAGTTGCGGGCGACTGCGCTGCTCGTGCTGGCCGAGCTGTACTTCAACTCGGGTGGTGGTCAAGCCGGTGTCGATGCCGGGACGGCGGCCGCGGAGCTCTTCGAAGGCCTCGGCGATCGCCGACTCCAGACCTGGGCCCGGTATGCCGTCGCCATCAACCTGTGGGGCCACGTCGAGGACGCCGAAGTGTTGGCGCTCGCGCCGCCTGTCATCGAGGAGTTTCGTGCTCAACGAGAGCCGACGGGACTGGCGTATGCGCTCTGGATGGCATCGCAGGTCGATCCGGATCCATCACGGGCTGTGGCCCTCGCCCGGAATCGGAAACCGTCATGCGAACGGTTGACGGGCCCGTTGGGCTCGCCCATAGTCTCGAAGGCCAAGCTCGACTCCACCTGAATGGGGCCAAGGGACTTATACCCGAGGCCGATCTCCCGAAGGCACGAGCGGCCCTTGCCGAGACGGTCGCGCTCATCGCGGGACGGGTGAATACAACTGCGCCGCCCATGCCCTCGATGCGGTTGCGCTGTTCGCGGCAACCGCCGGGGCGGCGAGCGCGGCCCACGTGTTGCTCGGCGCGACCGATCAACTCCGACACAGCAACGGAACCCGCACGCGTGTCTTCGAACTGCGGTCCCGCCGCCAGGCCGAGCGACTCCTCAGTACGGACCCGGACGACACCGCGCGGGCCCTCGGTTCACGGTTCGGGCTCGAGCAAGCGCTCGCGTACGCGGCGGCCACCCTCGATCTCCACGCTCCGTAGCGTCGGCCGGCGCCGACACTGGACGACGGCGGCAGCGGGTGTGTGGAATGCGCACTCGAACGGGGAGGGCCGATGCCGGATCTGCACGAGGGTCGGAAGAGCGCGATGGACTTCGCGACCGCGCGGACGCGGACGCAGGCGGCGTGGACGGCGTTCCGCAAACACCCGTGGATGTGGACCTGGCGGCGGATCCGGCCCCGGAAGGGCTCTCGACCCGGTACGAGGTGCCGACTGATACCAGGACCTCTGGCGGGAATCCGAAGGTGAACGCGGCGTCGGTGCGGAGTGACGGAGTCAGCGCGACGTTCGCGGTGCTGATCGTGGACTCGAACGGGTTGGCGCCCAGGGTTCGTGCGACCGAAGCGTTCGGTCCCCCACGTGCATCCGGAAGTCCGACGATTGAGTGGCCATCTGCTCGACGCGATGTACGTGCCCGCCGACAAGCGTGTCTTGCGGCGCCTGTGTGAGTTGGGTGAGGAGTTCGGCGAACGTGGGCGGGGGTCGTGATTCCCATGACCGAGGACGACCTCGCGCCATGCCAGACCACGCGCCGACCGCGGAACCGGATGCTACATGCCGCGTATGCCGACGGCCTCGTGGCGATCACCCGAGGCAGGATCGAGATCCTGGATGCCGACGGACTGGCCCGCCGCGCTCGGTAGCCTCGTCGCCTCCCTGCACTGTGGCAGGCTGACGTCGATGAAGGAGTCCTTGCCGCAGTTCGACGCGTCCGCCTTCACCACCGCCGGCGCCGCCCGCCGGGTCGAGAAGCCCTGGGGCTGGGAGATCCACTGGACCCCCGAGGATCGGCCCTACGTGGGCAAGGTGTTGCACGTGACGGCGGGGAAGCGGCTCTCGTTGCAGGTCCACGACGAGAAGCTGGAGTCGTGGTTCCTCATGGCCGGGCGGGCCAAGGTCGTCTGGGACGACGGCACCGGCGCGATGATCGAGACCGAACTCGAACCCGGGCTCGGCTACTCGTGCGCGATCGGCCAACGCCATCGACTCGTCGGGATCACCGATTGTGACGTCCTCGAGGTGTCGACGCCCGAGATCGGCACCACCTATCGCCTCGAAGACGATTACGCCCGCCCCGACGAGACCGAAGCGGTTCGGACGGCGCCGGGCCGGGGCTGGGCGGGCTGATCACCACCCGAATCCGCTAACCTCGGAGCTTGGTCGGGCCCCGAATGCGGGGCTGTCATCCGGTGATCCGGGCCGACTCCCAACTTCACGGTCGGCTTCGTCGCGCCGTGGACGATTCGAGGAGTCCCATGACCATCACCGAGGAACGCACGGCCGATTTCAAGGTCGCCGATCTCACGCTGGCCGAGTTCGGCCGCAAGGAGATCGAACTCGCCGAGCACGAGATGCCGGGCCTCATGGCCCTGCGGGAACGTCACGGCACAAGCCGGCCCCTCAAGGGCGCGCGCATTACCGGCTCGCTCCACATGACCATCCAGACCGCGGTACTCATCGAGACGCTGACTGCACTCGGCGCCGAGGTGCGCTGGGCGAGCTGCAACATCTTCTCCACCCAGGACCACGCGGCCGCCGCGATCGCCGCCGCCGGGATCCCGGTGTTCGCCTGGAAGGGCGAGACGCTCGAGGAGTACTGGTGGTGCACCGAGCGGGCGTTGGAATGGCCCGACCACGACGGCCCGAACATGATCCTGGACGACGGTGGCGACGCCACGCTGCTCGTCCACAAGGGCGTGGAGTACGAGAAGGCCGGCGCAGTGCCGGACCCGTCGACGGCCGACTCCGAGGAGTTCGAGGTCGTGCTCGCAACGTTGACGCGTGCGCTCGCGGAGGATCCGGAACGCTGGCACAAGATGGCCACCTGCATCCAGGGCGTCACCGAAGAGACCACCACTGGCGTCCATCGGCTCTACCAGATGATGGAGGCCGGCAAGCTCTTGTTCCCGGCGATCAACGTGAACGACTCCGTCACCAAGAGCAAGTTCGACAACCTCTACGGCTGTCGGCATTCGCTCGTCGACGGCATCTGCCGCGCCACGGACGTCATGCTCGCGGGCAAGGTCGCGGTCGTGTGTGGGTACGGCGACGTCGGCAAGGGGAGCGCGCAGTCGCTCCGTGGCCAGGGCGCCCGCGTGATCATCACCGAGATCGACCCGATCTGTGCGTTGCAGGCGGCGATGGAGGGCTACGAGGTCACCACGCTCGAAGACGTCATTGGTGAGGCCGACCTCGTCATCACCACCACCGGCAACGCGATGATCGTCACGGCCGATCAGATGAGTCGGATGAAGCACAACGCGATCGTCGGCAACATCGGTCACTTCGACAACGAAATCGATATGGCCGGGTTGGCCAAGACCCCGGGCATCGAGCGGATCACCATCAAGCCGCAGGTGGACGAGTGGAAGTTCCCGGCCACGAACGGCCAGGCCGGCCACTCGATCATCATCCTCGCCGAGGGTCGGTTGCTCAACCTCGGCTGCGCGACCGGCCACCCGAGTTTCGTGATGTCGAACAGTTTCACGAACCAGGTGATGGCGCAGATGGAGATCTTCGGGCACCCCGACTTCTACGAGCGCCGGGTGTACACGCTGCCGAAGCACCTCGACGAGGAAGTGGCTCGGCTCCACCTCGACAAACTGGGCGTGAAGCTCACTCGCCTCACCGACGCGCAGGCCGAATATCTCGGCATCCCGGCCGACGGCCCGTACAAGCCGGATCACTACCGGTACTGACCTGCGAGTTGGTCTTGGAGAACGCCCCGGCCGAATGGTCGGGGCGTTCTGCTATTTCGGATCGCCGCGCAGCGTGCGTTCGATGGTGATGTAGCCGTACCACGCCGGTGCCGCGATCAGGATGATCTCGAGGGGCAGGTACGTGGTCGTCCAGGTCAGGGTCAGGACGAGCATCGCCACGAGCCAGAGGACGGTCACCGTGATGTTGATCACGCGGCGTTCGATCACCTGCATGGGGTGGACGAACTTCACGTTGGTGAGGGTGAGGATGCACAGGAGGATCGTCACGACGATGTTGACCCAGTGCGGACTCCGCAGCAGGAAGAAGGTGGGCGCGACCAAGTTCCAGATCGCGGGGAACCCCTTGAACCAGTGGTCCTCGGTCATGAGTTCGGTCCGGGCGAACCAGAGCACCGCGGTGAAGAGGATCAGGGCGCTGAGCACGACGGTCCACCCCGGTGGGAACGCGTGGAAATAGGCCATGAACGCGACCGGCAGCATCACGCAGGTGAGGTAATCGACCACGAGGTCGAGGATGTTGCCGTCCATGCCCGGAAGGGCCTCGGAGACCTTGGCGGCACGAGCGATGGGTCCGTCGATCCCGTCGACGACCATGGCGGCGATCAGGTAGATGATTGCGGTGCGCGGGTGGCCGCGCACGACGGCCTCGAGTCCGGCCGCACCGAGGAGCACTCCGCTGGCGGTCAGGGCGTGGATGGCCCACGCGAGACGCACTTGTCGGGCGGAGCAACCATCGGTGTTGGTGGTGGGGTTGGCTCGGGGCGTCGACATTGGCAGGCCAGGCTAGTGGCGGACGGCCGGGCGCCTCGGCCACCGCGTACGGTGCTCGGGTGGCCTCTGCGGCGAGCGCTCCGTCCGACCCCATTCCCCGAACCGTCGAGTGGCGCAACGGCCGGATTCGATTGATCGACCAACGAGCGCTCCCCGGACGGTTGCGGTTCGTCTCGTGCGCAGAGGTGGACACCTTGGTGCACGCAATCCGCGCCCTGGTCGTCCGCGGCGCGCCGGCGCTGGGCGCGGCGGGGGCGTTCGGGGTGGCATTGGCGGCGCGGTCGGGTGCGTCCGCTCCCACGGTCCGCGCGGCCGCCCGTCGGATCGCTCGGGCGCGTCCGACGGCCGTCAACCTGGCGTGGGGCACTCAGGAGGCGCTGGAGGCCTACGAGGCCGGCGGGGCACCGGCGGCCGGGCAGCGGGCGCAACAGATTGCCGATGCCGACGTGGCGAACAATCGGAGACTGGGCGCCCACGGTGCCGCGTTGCTGCCCGACGGCGCCCGGGTGCTGACCCATTGCAACGCGGGTTCTCTGGCGTGTGTCGGATACGGGACGGCGCTCGGGGTGGTACGCGCGGCCCACGAATCCGGCCGCGCGCCATCGGTGTGGGTCGACGAGACCCGCCCCGTGCTCCAGGGCGCGCGGCTCACCGCATGGGAACTCGACCGACTCGGGATTCCCCATCGGATCGTGGTCGACGCGGCGGCGGGATCGCTGTTCGCGGCCGGCGAAGTCGACGCGGTCGTCGTCGGGGCGGATCGGATCGCGGCGAACGGTGATGTGGCCAACAAGATCGGGACGTACACACTCGCGGTGCTGGCGCGCGCCCATCGGGTGCCGTTCTACGTCGCCGCGCCGATCAGCACGATCGACCTCGCGACCGCGACCGGTGCCGCGATCCCGATCGAACACCGCGGTAGCGCCGAAGTCACCCACCACGGTGGTGCCCGAATGACGCCGCGCCGGGCGGCCGTGGCCAACCCGGCGTTCGACGTGACGCCGGCCCGCCTGGTGACGGCGGTGATCACCGAGGCCGGGGTGGTGGCGCGCCCGAACCGGGCCGGGATCCGCGCCGTGGTCGAGCCCGACTCGGGACACTGAACCGGCGCACTGAGCCGGCGCCCATGCCCGACGATCGGAACCGGCGCGGGCCGATCCATGGTCACAGGTGCTCGTTAGGTTGCGCGGATGCTGAGCGAACTGGTGGCCACGGTGTTCCCGGCGGCGTGCCCGGGGTGCGGCGCGCGCGCCGAACCGATCTGCCGGGCGTGCCGGTCGCGGATCCGATCCGCACCGCGGGGACCCACCCCGGCCGGACTCGATGCGTTGCACATCCCGTTCGCGTACGAGGGCGTCGTGCGCGAACTCGTAGCCCGCGCGAAGTACCGCGATCGGCACGCCGCCCTCACCTGGCTCGCCGAGGAGATCGTGGCCGTGCTGCCCACCGATGGGGATGCGGTCGGCGTGGTCACCTGGGCACCGACCACTCCCGCGCGCCGGCGGCGCCGGGGTTTCGATCAGGCCGAGCTGCTCGCCGTGAGGATCGGTGCCGCGATCGACCGCCCGGTCCGCGCCGGCCTGCGCCGGGCATCGCGCGGCCATCAGACGGGTGCCGACCGGGCCGCGCGTGCGGCCGGGCCGCTCTTCGTCCCGACCGGAGGTGCGCGGTCGGTTGGCTCTGGTGGAATCCTGCTGGTGGACGATGTGGTGACGACCGGCGCCACGATGCAGGCCGCCGCGCGGGCGCTGCGGATCAGGCCGGCCACGGTGATCCTCGGTGCCGCCGTGGCCCGGACCCCTTGAGGCGGGCGGGGGTCGATAGGGCTTGACGGCCGATCTATGGTGTGCGCACGAGCTTGGGAGGCCGTGATGGGTTGGGATCACGTAACCGATTCTCCGACGGCGCGAGCCGATCGCCTGACGGAGTTGCAGGCCGCGATCGCCGCAGGCACCTACGCCCCCGAATCCGGCGCCGTTGCGGAATCGCTCGTCGGCTGGATCGCGCAACCCCGACAATTCGACCGAATCGATCAAGATTTTCATCGGGTCGACCGATGCTGAGCCCCTAGGAACACGACAGAAGCGACGCAGGACCATCACCTCGGAGGTGACCATGGACATCCTCGTACGTGGGCGCAACGTGCCCGTCGATCCGACAGTGGACGCCGTCAGTCGGCGAAAACTGGGCAAGCTCCCTCGCCTCGCTCCGGACATTCGCCGGATCGAGGTCGAGTTCTCCGAGATCCGAAATCCGCGGGAGCCGGAGCAGCAACAGTGCGAGGTGATTGTCCATCTGACCCGGAACTTCGTGAAAGGGCACGGCGCCGCCGGCGATCCGCGCACGGCACTCGATCGGGCGATCGCCAAGGTCGAGCACCAGGTGGAGCGGGTGAAGAGCAAGCGCATCGGTCGGTCCCGGCCTCGTCACGGCGTCACCCTGCTGCACGTGGAGTAGGGACCGCAGCGGTGCGGCTCAGAATCTTCGGGGTGCGCCGGTACACTCGGCGGCAATGAGTCTTTTTCAAAAGCTGCTCAACGCGGGCGAGGGTCGCAAGCTCAAGTTGCTGCAATCCATCGTGCCCGAAGTGGCGAGCTTCGAAGCCGAAATGAAGGTCCGTTCGGACGACGAACTGCGCGCGCTCACCGGCGTGTACAAGTCCCGGCTCGAGCAGGGCGAGGATCTCGACGATCTGCTCGCCGAGGCGTTCGCGACCGTCCGGGAAGCCGCGAGCCGCGTCCTGGGTCAGCGGCACTTCGACGTGCAGATCATGGGCGGCTCGGCATTGCACTTCGGCTGGGTCGCGGAGATGAAGACCGGTGAGGGCAAGACGCTGTCCTCGACGCTGCCGGCCTATCTCAACGCGCTCGCAGGCAAGGGCGTGCACCTCGTCACGACGAACGACTACCTCGCCAAGCGGGACGCGGCGTGGATGGGCCGGGTCCACCGGTTCTTGGGCCTCGAGGTCGGCGCCGTCCTGCCCGACATCGACGACCCGGCCGACAAGCGCCGCGCGTATGCGGCCGATATCACCTACGGCACGAACAACGAGTTCGGCTTCGACTACTTGCGCGACAACATGGCGGGGTCGCTCGAGGAGCAGGGCCAGCGCGGCCATTTCTTCGCGGTGGTCGACGAGGTCGACTCGATCCTGATCGACGAAGCGAGAACGCCGTTGATCATCTCGGGCCGCGCCGACGATGCGCAGGCCCTCTACTTCCAGTTCGCGCGGATCGTCAAAGTGCTCCAACGCGAACGCGACTACGAGGTCGACGAAGCGAAACGGACGGTCGTCCCGACCGAGGACGGCATCCACCGGGTCGAGGATGCGCTCGGGGTCGACAACCTCTACGAACACGTCAACCAGAACTTCGTGCACCAGTTGCAGGCGGCGTTGAAGGCGAAGGAACTCTTCAAGACCGACGTCGACTACGTCGTGGCCGACGGTGAGGTCAAGATCGTCGACGAGTTCACCGGCCGCATCCTCGATGGTCGCCGGTGGAGCGATGGTCTGCACCAGGCCGTGGAGGCGAAGGAAGGGGTGCGGATCAAAGAGGAGAACCAGACCCTCGCGACCGTCACGCTGCAGAACTACTTCAAGCTCTACGAGAAGCTCGCCGGCATGACCGGTACCGCCCACACCGAGGCGGGCGAGTTCATGCACACCTACGCGCTCGAAGTGGTGAGCATCCCCACGAACCGGGCGATGGTCCGGCTGGACGAACCGGATCTGATCTACAAGACCGAAGACGCGAAGTACGAGGCGCTGGCCGACGACATTCAGGAACGCTGCGATCGGGGCCAGCCGGTACTGGTTGGCACGATCTCGGTCGACCGCTCGGAACACCTCGCCCGCCTGCTCGACAAGCGGGGGATCCCCCACGCGGTACTGAACGCCAAGAAGCACGAGCAGGAAGCCACGGTCGTGACCCAGGCCGGCCGTATCGGCGCGGTCACGGTGGCCACCAACATGGCCGGTCGTGGCGTCGACATCCTCCTGGGTGGCAACCCCGAGGGTCTCGCCCGCGAGGAGATGCTCGCCGGCGACGAGTCGCCCGAGGACGAGCCCGAGAAGTACGAAGCGCTGGTCAAGCAGTTCAAGGCGCAGTGTGATGAGGAGGGTGCGGCCGTCCGCGAGCTGGGCGGTCTCTACGTGCTGGGTACCGAACGCCACGAGAGCCGGCGGATCGACAACCAGCTGCGGGGTCGTTCCGGCCGTCAGGGTGACCCGGGCGAAAGCCGGTTCTACCTGTCGCTCGAAGACGAACTGATGCGCCTCTTCGCGACGGGCGCGATGAACTGGGTCATGGGGAAGGCCTTCCCCGACGACTTGCCGCTGGAAGCGAAGATGGTGACCAAAGCCATCGAGCGCGCGCAGCGCACGGTCGAGGATCGCAACTTCGAGATCCGCAAGGACGTCCTGAAATACGACGAAGTGATGAACGAGCAGCGCAAGGTGATCTACCGGCGCCGGCAACAGATCATCGAAGGTGGGGATCTGCGCGATGAGTCGATCGACGCGATCGAAGGCGCACTCGATCATGTCGTGAAAGCCGCGACGGGCGACGGCGAGTTCGCGGAGGACTGGGATGTCGACGAGCTCGTTCGCCTCGCGACCGATGTGTTCCCGACGCGAGTCACCCACGACCAGCTCGCCGGCCTGACGAACCCGGAGGAAGCGTTCGAGTTGCTCAATGGCGACGCGTTGAGCCAGTACGAAGCGAAGGAAGCCCAGATCGGATCCGAGCAACTGCGCGAGATCGAGCGTCGCGTGATGCTCTCGGTGATCGACCAACACTGGCGCGAGCACCTCTACGAGATGGATTACCTCCGTGAGGGCATCAACCTGCGGGCCATGGGCCAGCAGGACCCGCTGGCCGCCTGGCAGCGCGAGGGCTTCGACATGTTCGAGGCGATGATGGAAGGCATCAAGGACGACTTCGTTCGCTACGTGTTTCGGCTCGAGGTCGTCGCCGACGAGGCGCCGACCCAGGTCAAGAACGTGCAGTATTCGGCCTCCGAGGACCCGGTGCAGGGTCAGGCCGCGTTCAGCGCGGCCGCGGCGGCCGCGCCGATGGACGAGTTCGGTGCGGCACCGGAGATCATCGAAGAGGCGGCGCCGCTCCAGCCCGTCACCGTCGAGAAGACGCCGGGCCGCAACGAGCCTTGCCACTGTGGGAGCGGCAAGAAGTTCAAGCTCTGCCACGGCCGTTGACCGCGTTCGGTCGCCGTCGGTCATCGGACCGGAGTTCGGGCGATGCGTGATTTTTCGGATGACCTGAACGCAGTGCGCACGCGCGTCGACGACGCTCGTGGGTATCTGCGGATCGATGTGCAACGGTCACGGATCGTCGAGTTGGAGGATCGGGCCGCGCAGCCCGATCTGTGGGACGACCCCGACGCGGCCCGGGCCGTCACGAGCGAGCTGGCGAGCGTTCGGGACGACATCGATCTCGTCGATGCGCTGACCGAGCGGGTCGAAGATCTCGAGACGCTCTACGAACTGGCACGCGAAGAGCTGGACGAGTCGGTCGTCCCCGAGATCGACGCGGGGCTCGAATCTCTTCGCGCCGAGCTCGACACCCTCGAGTTGCGCGCGCTCTTCACCGAGGAGCACGACGAACGTGACGCGATCTGTCAGGTCTCCTCGGGGGCGGGTGGGACCGACGCCCAGGACTGGACGCAGATGTTGCTGCGGATGTTCAGCCGGTGGGCAGAGCGACGCGGCTTCGTCGTGGAGATCGAAGACATCAGCGAAGGCACGGAGGCCGGCATCAGCTCGGCGACCTTCACCGTCAAGGGGCGCTATGCCTACGGGATGCTCACGGGGGAGAAGGGCGTCCACCGGTTGATCCGCATCTCGCCCTTCGATTCCAACGCGCGCCGCCAGACGGCATTCGCGGCCTTCGATGCAGTTCCGGCCCTCGACGAGGCCGAAGCTCCCGAGATCGATCCCGGGGATCTGCGCGTCGACACCTTCCGGTCATCCGGCGCCGGTGGGCAACACGTCAACGTGACCGACTCGGCGATTCGGCTCACGCACCTGCCGACCGGGATCGTGGTGTCGTGCCAGAACGAGCGCTCCCAGCTCCAGAACAAGACCAAGGCCATGCAGATTCTCGGCGCGCGACTCGCCGAACGTCAGCGTCAGGAGCGGCGTGCCGAGTTGGAGCAACTGTCGGGCGAGAAGCGCGGTATCGACTTCGGCAGCCAGATCCGCACGTACACGCTCCATCCGTACCAACTGGTGAAGGACGAGCGCACTCGGTACGAAACCGGCAACGTGAACGCGGTCCTCGATGGCGACCTCGACGAGCTCATGGAGTCGTTCCTGCAGTGGCGACGCAGTGATGTCGGCACGGCCGGTTCCAGCTGAGAAGATCCTCGGTGCCCGCGCGTCCGGAATGTCGGAGTGTGGGCCCGATGACCTAAGGGCAGGATAGGCGGCGGGTAGCCTGAGGGGCTCTCATGATTCGCTTCGAGAACGTCACCATGACCTACAAGGGCAACGTCACCGCGCTGCGGGACGTGAACCTCGATGTCGGCAAGGGCGAGTTCGTCTTCCTCGTGGGGCCGTCCGGCTCCGGGAAATCGACCTTCCTGCGCCTCTTGCTCCGGGATGAAGTCCCGTCACAGGGCAAGATCATCGTGGCCGGCCGCGACGTCACCACCCTGTCCGACTGGAAGGTGCCCCAGCTCCGCCGCAACATCGGCTGCATCTTCCAGGACTTCAAGCTGTTGCCGGGCAAGACGGTCTACGAGAACGTGGCATTCGCCTCCGACGTGATCGGCCGGCCTCAGCACGTGACGAAATCGCAAGTCCCGCAGATCCTGGACCTGGTCGGCCTGTCGGCCAAGCTCGACAGCTTCCCGGACGAACTCTCCGGCGGTGAGCAGCAGCGGGTGTCGATCGCGCGAGCGTTCGTCAACCGGCCGCTGATCTTGCTGGCCGACGAACCGACCGGGAACCTCGACCCGCAGACGACGGTCGGCATCATGCGACTGTTGGATCACATCAACCGAACGGGGACCACGGTCGTCATGGCCACGCACGATTCGCGCATCGTCGACACCATGCGGCGGAGGGTCGTCGAACTCGAACACGGGGTCATGGTGCGCGACCAAGCACGCGGCATCTACGGCGTGGGGACCTGATCGCCATGTTCACTCGGCTCGGATACTTCGCGCGTGAGACCTGGGTCTCGCTCCGTCGCAACATCCTCATGACGGTGGCGGGCGTGCTGACGGTGGCGGTCTCGCTGTGTGTGCTCGGCGGCGCGCTCCTTCTCAGTCGGCTCGTCGATCACGGAACATCGCAGTGGGAGGACGGCGTCCAGTTCGAGATCTTCATGAAGACCGACGCGACGCTCAGTCAGGTCGAGGCAGTGAAGACGCAACTCGAGAACGACCCGGACGTTCGGACGTTCAAGTTCGTCTCGCACGACGATGCGTATCGTCAGTTCAAGCGGTGGTTCGCGAGTCAGCCGGACCTCGTGTCGAACACTCGGCCCGAGGATCTCCCGGAATCGTTTCGCGTTGCGCCCCGGACCGCAGAGCTGACGGACCTGGTGGGGAAGCGGTTCGTGAGTCAGGCGGGCGTCGACCAGGTGAATACGGCGCCGGAGTCGGTGAAGAGCCTGCTCGATGCCACTCGCACGATTCGATACATCTTCCTCACGATCTTCCTGGCGTTGTTGTTCGCCGCGCTGTTCCTCATCGTCAACACGATCCGCCTGGCCACCTTTGCCCGTCGGCGTGAGATCGAGGTGATGAAGCTCGTGGGTGCCTCGAACTGGTTCGTACGCATCCCGTTCTTGCTCGAGGGCATGGTCCAGGGAATCATCGGGTCGGCTGCGGCCGTGGGCGCGGTCTTCGGGCTGCAGTCGCTCATCAGCAACAGCATTTCGCCGACGGACGAGTTGTGGCGAGGCTGGTACGTCGGCCCGGGCGATGCCACCCAGATCAGTTTCTACGTGGTCGTCATCGGTGTGGCGATCGGTGGATTGGGTGCGTGGATCGGACTACGCCGCTTCATTGACGCGTAACCCGTCCGGTTCCGCACCGTTCGAACATTTCGCTCGGCGGGGGTCCGCAGCCGCTGTTGCTGGTGTGGTTACTGTCATCCGATGATGAATCGCTCCCCGTGGCGAGGCGCGTGCCTCGTGGCCGCGCTCGCCGTGGCCGGGTGCCCGGTCTCGGCGTCGGCTGCTGCCTCTGCTGGTATGCCCCGTCGGCCGCACGCGCCGGCGGCCGCAGAGTTCGAAGCGGCGTCGCGGGCGGAAGCCGCCGCGCTCGCCACGGTGACCGCAGCCCGAGCCGAGCGGGAGCAGGCCCAGGCGCGGGTGCAACAGTTGGATCGTGACCTGGCGGCGGCCGGTCGCGCGCGCCCGGCAAGCCGGCGCGAACGTGGTGATCGTCGAGGCGGCCCAACGCCGGGTCGAGGTGACGCTGGTCGAAACCCGGATCCGGTTGGCCGGCGCGATTGCTCGGTCCCGCCGATCGGCCGCGCAGATGTACCGAAGCGTCGGTGCGACGCCGCCTCCGGTGTTGGGTGCGCTCACCCGCGAGGGCTCGCTGGGTGATCTCGCTTCGCGCCAGCTCTACCTCGAACAGGCAGGGGAGCGGAACGCCAAGACCCTGACGGACGTGAAGATCGCCCGGGCGGATGTCGCGGACTCGTTGCGGACGCTGCGACGACAACGTCGCGACGCCGCCGACCTTGCGACCGCGGCGCGGGCCGAACAGGTGCGGCTCAATGGTGTGCGTGCGGAGCAGGAACGGGCGTTGGCGGTGGCCGCTGCGCGCGAGCAGCGGGAGCAGGTGGTGCTCGCCTCCATCCAGGCTCGCAAGGCCGAGTTCGAGCGCGCGGCCCAACGGCAGCTGGCGGCATCGGCCGCGATCGAACAGGCCCTGACGGCTCGACCCAGCCGCGGCAGCGCGTCACGGCGTTTCGAGTTCCCGGCCGACGGACCGATCTCCTCGCGGTTCGGTTGGCGCGTCCATCCCATCTTCAACACTCGCCGGTTGCACAGTGGGATCGACATCGGCGCGAGTTATGGGTCGCCGGTGCGCGCGGGGGCGTCGGGCACGGTCGCGGTCGCAGGCGTGATCAGCGGCTACGGCAATGCGATCGTCATCGACCACGGCGGCGGGATGGCCACGTTGTACGGGCACCTGTCGCGCTTCAAGGTTCGTGTCGGTCAGACCGTGTCCGGCGGCGCGACGATCGGCGCGGTCGGCAACACCGGGAACTCGACGGGCCCGCACCTGCACTTCGAAGTGCGAGTCCAGGGCGTGCCCGTCGATCCCATGCCGTACTTGTAACTATTTGGGTTGGGGTACCCACCGCAGGTAGGGCTTCTCAGCTCGCCAGCCCTCGGGGAACTTGGCCTTCGCGTCCTCGTCGGACAGCGACGCGGCCACGATGACGTCCTCGCCGGACTGCCAGTCGACCGGTGTCGCGACCGAGCTCTTCGCGGTGAGTTGCAGGGAGTCGATCACCCGGAGCAGCTCGTCAATGTTGCGACCGGTCGATGCCGGGTAGGTGATCGTCAGCTTGATCTTCTTGTCCGGTCCGATGACGAACACCGAGCGCACGGTGAGTTTCTCGTTGGCCGCCGGGTGGATCATGTCGTAGAGCTCTGCGACCTTGCGCTCCGGGTCGGCGATGAGGGGGAAGTTGAGCGCGGTGCCCTTGACGTCGGCAATGTCGGGCGCCCAGCCCTGGTGCGACTCGAGATCGTCGACCGAGAGCCCGATGAGCTTGACGCCTCGGCTCTCGAACTCGCCCTTGCGCTTGGCGATCTCGCCGAGTTCGGTCGTGCATACCGGCGTGAAGTCGGCGGGGTGGGAGAACAGCAGACCCCAACTGTCGCCGAGGTAGTCGTGCAGGCTCACCGGTCCGTCCGTGGTGTCGGCGGTGAAATCGGGGGCGACATCTCCGAGTCGTAGCGTCATCGTGCAACCTCGTGGGTTCGGGTGGTCGGTCGGGGTCCGGCCAAGTGGGGGTCGTAACGTCGGCGACGCTATCGGTGTTCCCTGCGAAAAGTCGAGTGAAAGAGTCGGGAAACAGAAGGTGGTGTCGGGCGGGCTCCGAGTTGACTCGTCGGCCGGAATGCGCTCGGATGAGCGGCGCATGGCGGGGTACTCGGGAACACCATTGCCCAAGAAGTTGGGTATCAAGGCGGGCGCGTGCGTGGCGTTGGTTGCGGCGCCTGCCGGTTTCCGGCGGGCCCTTGCCCCGATGCCCGCCGACGTGGAGGTCCGTGAGCATGCCCGGGGCAAGCTCGACGTGATCGTTTTCTTCGCGACGCGGGAGCGGGAACTGGTGCGCCGGTTCCCTGCGTTCAGTCGCGCGCTGCAGCCCGACGGCGGACTGTGGGTGGCGTGGCCGAAGAAGACCAGCGGGGTCGCGACCGACCTGACGTTCGATCCGGTGCAACAGACCGGGCTCGACGCCGGCCTGGTCGACAACAAGGTGTGCGCGATCGACGAGACGTGGTCGGCGTTGCGGTTCGTCGTTCGGGTCGCCGATCGTGTCGATCGTCGCTGAGTCGTGTGTGGTCGCTTCGTCCAGGCCAGCTCGCCCACACTGCTGGCCGAGCAGTTCGACGTCGACGAAGTCGCGATCGCGTCTCCGGTGGGGGCCCACTACAACGTCGCCCCGCGGGCCGAGGTCCTGACCGTTATCGACCGCGACGAGGGTCGACTGTTGACCACCATGCGCTGGGGTCTCGTTCCCAGCTGGGCCGAATCCCTCGCGATCGGCGATCGGATGATCAACGCCCGGGCCGAGACGCTGCTCGAGAAGGCCGCATTCCGGCCGGCCTTCGAACGGCGGCGGTGCATCGTTCCGGTGGACGGCTTCTACGAGTGGCGAGCGATGCCCGGGGGGAAGAAGCAGCCGTATTACATCTTCGCGACCGACGGTATGCCCTTGGCCCTCGCCGGCCTCTGGGAATCGTTCCGAGATCGCACCGATCCGGACGCAGCGTGGGTGCGATCGTGCACGGTGATCACGACGGAGGCCAACGACACGATGCGATCACTCCACGATCGGATGCCGGTCATCCTCGATCCATCCGACCGGGCACCGTGGTTGGACCGCGATCAGGTCGACCCGGCCGCCGTGCAGACGCTCCTGCACCCCGCACCCGATGATCTGCTCTCGATGCATCCCGTGAGTCCGCGCGTGAACGGCGCACGCGCCGACGACGAAGGCCTGATCGTCCGGGAAGACCCGCTCACCCTGTTCCCGTAGAGTCCAGCGCCATGGATCATGAGTCGTACTTGGATCGAATCCGAGCCGAAGCCGCGCGTATGGCCGCGATCGCGCGATCGGCCGGTCCCACGGGCGAGACGCCCGCGACGCCGGAGTGGAACATGGCGAAGCTGCTCAAGCACACCGGCACGACCCATCGCTGGGTCATCGGCATCACCAACACTCGCGAGTTCGTGAACCCCGGCGATCTCGACCTCGAACTGCCGGTGGACGACGCGGCCTATCCCGACTGGCTCGAGCACGGTGCCGGCGAGCTCGTGACCGCACTGGGCGCACTCGAACCGTCGACGCCGATGTGGTCGTGGGCGGGAGATGATCGCGCCGGGTTTTGGTCGCGACGTATGGCCCACGAGACGACCATTCATCGATGGGACGCGCAGAGCGCCGCCGGCGGCCACGACGACATCGATGCGGAGTTCGCGTCCGACGGGATCGACGAGCGGATCGAATTCCTGACTCCGTCGATGAACTTCAATCCGTCCGGCGCCGACGCGCTGATCGGGAGCGGCGAGTCGGTCCACGTTCACGCGACCGACACCGTGGGCGAGTGGGTCCTCCGGTTCAACCCCGAGGGGCTGGTCTTCGAACGCACCCACGACAAGGGCGATGTCGCGCTCCGCGGTACGAGTCGCGATCTCCTTCTGTACCTGGTCGGCCGGCGCGACCTGGAGGGCATCGACGTGTTCGGCGACGCGTCGGTGCTCGAAGCCCACGCCGCGATTCGGTCCTTCTGAGGCTCGCGTCTACGGCTTGAGCTTGGCGAGGGCGCGGATCGTGGTCCGGGCGGTGTCGGGATCGGAGATGATCATCGGGGCCGGCGTCGTGACGCCGTTGTCGGCATAGCGACGAACGCCCTCGGCACATTGCTCGGGGGATCCCCACACGATCAGTTCATCGAGGACGGCATCCGGAATCACCTCGGTCGCCCCGGCGCGATCGCCGGCCTTCCACGCATCCCACATTGGCCGAAGCGCCTCCCCACGGCCGATCCATTCGTGGAACGCGGCGTACACGGGGACATTCAGGTACTCCGCCACCATGCGTCGCCCGATCGCCCGCACCATGTCGCGGTCTTCGGTGGGCAGGACGAAGATGCGGGCCGCGATCTCCTTGTTTGCGCCCACGATCGGGGCGACGGTTTTCACATCCTCCGCCGAGAGCCAGTTGACGATCGCGCCATCGGCTTCGCGGCCGGCGAGACGCAACATGCCTTCACGGAGCGCGGCGACCAAGATCGGCGGCGGCTCCGGTAGCCGGATTCCGAGGCGGAACCCCTTCACGGAGAAGGTCTCGTAGTCCTCGGTGACCTTCTCGCCGGCCAGCGCGGCGCGGAGGAATCGCAGGGTGTCGCGGACTCGTTGGTAGGGATGCTCGAACGGGATGCCGTTCCATCGTTCGACGATGACGTTGCTCGAGGATCCGATCCCCAGTACCGCGCGCCCGGGCGCGATGTCGGCGAGGGTGGCGATCGACTGGGCCAGCAGTGCCGGGCCGCGCGTGTAGACCGGGACGATTGCTTGGCCGAGCCGCAACGAGGGCGCCCAGACGGCCGCAAGCACGAGAGGGGTGAACGCATCGGTGGCGTTGGTCTCGGCCGACCACACGTCGGTGAAGCCGAGATCTTCGAGTTCCACCAGCCACTCGCGGTGTTCCATCAGCGGAACCCCCGCGAAGGGAATGGTGATACCCCAGCGTTGAGTCACAGTCATGAGCGGGTTCCTTCCGGTAGGTCCTCGCGCCAACTGCGCACGATGGTCGATTGGCTGGCGGTGCCGAGCAGCGTGCCATCTTCGGCCCAGAGGTGCACGAGGCCGTGACCGAAGCCGTCGGCGATGGCATGCACGCGAATGTCGGCGAGGATCCACTCGGTGGGGACACGATGGGCGACCCGCAAGGTGTTGTCGAGGCTGTTCCCTCCGGCGCGGGCGCCGAGCGCTTGGGAGATGCCGAACGGCACGTAGTCGCCGATGATCGAGAGTGCCGCCGCCGACACGTCGAGCAAGCCCGGCAGCCGCACCCACAATGCCGAGCGTCCGGTACCGGGGATCCCGTCGAGGTCGTCGAAACTGCGAGCTTCGGCCATGCGCATGTCGATGCGGTCCATGATCGAGTTCTCGTGCCGGTCGAGCAGTTCCCGGGGTGGACACTCCATCGGCGGCGCGACCGCGGGCATCTCGGCCCACGCGCCGGAATGGGGCACCTCCCGACGACCGAGCGCGGCGTTGACGGTCAGGATCTCGGTGTCGCCCACCGAGGCCACGGCCCGGGCCTGGGAAACTTGATGGCCCCGCACGACCTCGTCGATCCGGATGTCGATGACCGACGGTGGTCGGGCATAGGAGAGGTACTGACCGGTCGCCCACACCAACTGCCGGCCGGTGGCCCGTTCGAGTGCGTCGACGCACGCGCCGAGCCCGCAGCCACCGAAGAGTGCGCCGAGCCCCGAACACAGGGTGGGAACCACCGGCATCCGCCAGTGGTGGGGGTCCGACGTGGGTTCCATCCCGAAGAAGGCGAGCGCATCCATTCGGGCGGAACCTACTTGGCCCTCCTTCGGTCGTCCCGAAGCGGCCGGCCGGTGGCCGGCGACCGTTCGGGTTGCAGTCGGGCCGGGAATGCAATCGGGTCGGGAATGCAATCGGGCCAGGACGGTTGAGCACACCACCGACGAACAGGGAGGATCCGATGGGCACACGTACCGTCATGGCCACCATCGAGGCGCACCGCCAGACCGAGGGTGCGGGGTTCGTGGTCCGCCGGCCGTTTCCGACGCCCCGGCTGAGCCAGATCGACCCGTTCTTGCTGCTCGACGAGATGGGACCCGTCGACGTGGAGCCGGGTGAGGCCAAAGGGGCGCCCGATCACCCGCACCGCGGGTTCGAGACGGTCACGTACGTGATCGAGGGTGCGACCGAACACGAAGACTCCGCCGGGAACGCGGGCCGGATCGGCCCCGGAGCGGTGCAGTGGATGACTGCGGGTTCCGGCGTGATCCATTCGGAGATGCCGGCCCGGGAACTCCTCACCGACGGTGGTCGGATGCACGGCTTTCAGTTGTGGGTCAACCTTCCCCAGCGGGACAAGCTCACCGCGCCGCACTACCAGGAGTTCCGCGCCGATCAGATTCCTACCGTCGCCGAAGCCGGCAGCGTCGTGCGCGTGATCGCGGGAACCTACGCCGGGGTCACCGGGCCGGTGGTGACGCACTCGCCCGTCAGCTATTTCCATGTCACCCTCGCCGCCGACGCGTCGGCGACGATCGCCATCCCTGCCGAGCACACCGCGCTCGTCTACACGTTCGGTGGCCCGGGTGACGGGACGTTGCGGGTGTTCGCGGCCGATGGTGACGCCCTTCGTATCGAGAACCCGGGAGTCGCCGTCGGGGAGTACCTCGTCCTCGCGGGCGCACCGCTGCGGGAACCGATCGCCCGGTACGGCCCGTTTGTGATGAACACCGCGGCGGAGATCGAGGAGGCCATCGACGACTACCGCACCGGGCGGTTCGGGCTCATCACGCGCTGACCCGGCCGCCGCGCGAGACTCCGCGGATGGAGCGAACAACCTCGGTGCTCGTCGAAGGGCTCCGGTTCCCGGAGGGCCCGCGCTGGCGGGCGGATCGGTTGTACTTCTCGGACCAACACGACGCCAAGGTGTGGTCGATGACCGCCGACGGTGCGCTCGAACTCGTGGTCGAGGTGGCCGCACGACCCTCCGGGTTGGGGTGGGATCTCGAGGGTCGTCTCCTCATCGTGTCGATGGACGACCGGCGGTTGTTGCGATACGCCGACGGGTCACTCACCGAGGTCGCCGACCTCAGTGGGCTCGCGCCCTGGCATTGCAACGACATGGTGGTGGACGCGCACGGCCGCGCCTACGTCGGCAATTTCGGGTTCGACCTCGATGGCGGTGCGGAACCTCGATCAACCGTCGTGCTGCGCGTGGATCCCGACGGGTCGGTCCGGGTGGCGGCCGACCAGATCCGATTTCCGAACGGCACCGTGATCACCCCCGATGGTGGGACGCTCATCATCGGTGAGAGTTGGGGAGGGTGTCTGAGCGCGTTCGACGTCGATGCCGACGGCGGACTCTCGAACCGGCGCGAGTGGGCGAAGCTCGACGGCGCAGTGCCCGACGGCATCTGCCTCGATGCCGAGGGGGCGATCTGGTCGGCGTGTCCGCTCACCGGCCGCGTCCTGCGGGTGCGCGAAGGCGGCGAAGTCACCGACGTCGTCACCGTCGACCGCAACGGCGCCTACGCGTGCATGCTCGGTGGCGCCGACGGCACGACCTTGTTCGTGTGTACTGCCGACGCCAGTCACCCGGCCGAGACGGTCACGATGCGCGGCGCCATCGAGGTGTGTGCGGTCGACATCCCCGGCGCCTAGTTGCCAGCGTTTGGCGCCTGGTGGTTCGCTCCGCGTCACCACCCGCCAAACGCTGGAAGGTGGGTTAGAGGGTCGGGGCGGCGGGGGTCGCGCCGGTGAGGGCGGCGTCGTGGCGGTGTTGGATCGTCGCGGCGTGCGCGTCGTCGGACAGGACGAAAAAGCGGTTCGTCCGGACCGCGTCGAGGACCGTGGCCGCGTAGTCCGACGGCTCGATGCCGGCGTTCACGAGCGCAGTGATGAACTCGGCCGCCGGCGATCCCGCAGCCGGGAGCGGGCTCGCGCCGAGCCGAGCGGGCCAGTTGCGGCCGGACTCCGCGATCCGGGTCCGGATGAACGCCGGACACAGCACGGTGACGCCGATATCGAGCCCCGCCATCGCGAAGTCGAGATGCAGCGACTCGGACAACCCGACGACCGCGTGCTTGGTCGCGACATACGGCGCCATCATCGGTGCGCCGCTCAGCCCGGCCAGCGACGCAGTGTTGATGACGTGGCCGGACCCCTGTTCGACGAGGCGGGGGACGAAGGCCTGGATGCCGTGCACCACGCCCATCAGGTTGACGCTGATCGCCCATTCCCAGCCGGCGGCGGAGATTTCCCACGCGGGTCCGTTGCCCCCACCGACGCCGGCGTTGTTCACGATGAGGTCGGCCGTACCGAACCGAGCGAACGTTGCCGCCGCGAAGGCCTGGACCTGCGCGGCGTCGGCCACGTCACACTCGACGCCGAGGGTGGGGATACCCCGCGCCTCGAACGTGGCGACGGTCTCCGCGAGCGGACCGGGCTCGACATCGGCCAGCGCGAGTTGCATGCCCTCAGCAGCGAACACCTCGGCCAGGGCCAGCCCGATACCGCTCGCCCCGCCCGTGATCGCGCACACCTTGCCATTCAGTTCCTGCACAGCACACTCCTTAGAAGTCAGACGGTGAGCGGTTCGGCGCGGCCGTACCGAACGAGCCGCAACAGCTCCGA
The DNA here is from genome assembly GCA_963765075.1 of uncultured Acidimicrobiia bacterium. Taxonomy (GTDB): domain Bacteria; phylum Actinomycetota; class Acidimicrobiia; order IMCC26256; family JAENVU01; genus JAENVU01. Next base: position 279,801 of record CAVXVA010000003.1, on the reverse strand, counting down.
ACTACACGTACCCGGTTCGGTGTCGTAGCCGAGCAGCGCGACGTATCGGGCCCGGTCCCCGCGGATCGGGGTGACCCGGTGCAGGCTGGTGCGGCCGGCGAACAGCACGAGGGTGCCTGCGGTCATGGGTACGGTCGTGATGTCGTGGTCGCACGCACCGCCGAGCACCGCCGCAACCCGGTCGTAGGCCTCGTCGTCGGCTCGGCGCAGCTTGGGCACGCACTCGAAGTCGCCGCCGACCTCGCTGGGTTGGAGCGCGATCGACACGACGAAGTCGGTGTGGTCGAAGTGCCACGCGAGTTCGTCGCCGTCGGCCATCGCCGCGACGTTCAGGGCGCCGAGCGCATCGTCGTACCGGTGGAGAACTTCGACCCCCAACGCGGCCGCCAGGAACCGAAGGAGCGGATCCCACTCGTAGACCGCTCGAAGTTCGGACGTGGTCGCGAACCGATCGTACGGGAGCGCCGTGAGTGCACTTCGGCCCATCGTCATTCGGGGATGATCCGCCGGCCAGCCCGGGTCCGGGAGTTCGAGGTACGGCGTCCCCATGATGTCTTGATGATGAGCGCCGACTGCGAGTCGTTCGCTCTCGGCCACCATCGCCGCGACTGCCTCCGCGCCTACGAACCCGGGAAACTCGGCGACACCGGCCGTCGCGAGTTGTTCACGGGCGCGGTGGATCAGCGCTCGGGTCTCGGCGTGGTCGAGATCGTCGATCGGATAGCGATCGCGGTCGATGAGCGCGGCGGGATCGATCGGCACACCGGCAGCGTACGAGGTGGCAAGCTGGCGCATGACTTCGAACCGTCGGATCCTGCTCGCCGCCCGTCCCCACGGCATGGTGACCGAAGAGTGTGTGCGTCGGGTGGAGGAGCCGATCCCGGTTCCGGGCGACGGGGAGGTGGTGTTGCGAGTGCTCTCGCTGTCGGTGGATCCCACGAACCGGATCTGGATGCGCGAGGCCGACTCGTATCTTCCGGCCGTCGAGATCGGCGCAGTGGTGCGGGCCGCCGGACTTGCGCAAGTGGTCGAGTCGCGTCGTGAAGGATTCGCTCCAGGGGATCTGGTGCTCGGCATGCCGGGGTGGCAGGACTACTGGCTCCTGCAGGGTGACGACCTCGCCAACGTCGTGCCACCCGGTCTCGAGATCAACGACCTCTTGTCGATCTACGGGAGCACCGGTGTGACCGCGTGGTTCGGGATCGAGGACGTGTGCGAGGTCGGCGCCGGCGACGTGGTCGTCGTGTCCGGTGCCGCCGGGGGAGTGGGGTCGGTGGCCGGCCAGCTCGCGAAGATCAAGGGTGCGGCCCTCGTCGTCGGGATCGCCGGGAGTGACGAGAAGTGCCGCTGGGTCGTCGACGAACTCGGCTTCGACGCGTGCATCAACTACAAGACGGAGTCGGTGCCCGATCGCCTCGCAGCACTGTGCCCCGACGGCATCGACGTCTACTTCGACAACGTCGGTGGCGAGATCCTCGAGGCGGTGCTGGACAATCTTGCGATCGGGGCTCGCATCGCCTGTTGCGGAGCGATCTCGACGTACAACGACGACGACCCCGTCGGCATCCGCCACACCGACAACCTGATCATGAAACGGGCCCGGATGCAGGGGTTCCTGATCCTGGACTACATCGATCGGTTCCTCGACGCGATCCTCGGCCTGGCACCGCTGGTGGCCGAGGGCCGGGTCAAATACGCCATCGAGGAAGTGGATGGCCTCGAGCATGCGCCGGAGACGTTGAACCGGCTCTTCACCGGCGACCATTCCGGCAAGCTGATCATCAAGGTCGCCGATCCGACCTGAGCACGCGTGTCGTGACTCAGACGCGAACCGGGAACCCGTCGTTGCGGAGGGCGAGGATCGTGCCGGACTGCTGGGAGACCGACCGCCAGCGATCGATCGCCTGGTACGGCATCGGCGCGGTCGCCCGTGCCGATCCGAATCGGTGCATACCGCCGAAGCCATCCACCACCACGTAGCCGCTGCCGTCGGCGGCGACGGTGAGGTCCCGGGCGATATTCCATCCGAAGTACGCAGACCCGTAGTTCTTGGCGCCGCCGAGGTTCCAGACGGTTCCGAATCCATCGAGCTCGTACAGCGATCCGTCGGACCGGTAGGCGAGCGATCGAGCAATGTCCCAACCTCGCCAGTACGGACCGCCGCTCAGCCGGCGGGCTGATCCGAAGCTGTGGCGGCCTCCGAATCCGTCCAAGACGGTGAACCCACGACCATCGGGGGTGACGGCGATACTCCGGGCGATGTCGAAGCCGAACCAGGGTCCGCCAACACCACTGAACGCGAAGATCGCGCTGCCGAAGCGATGGACGCCGCCCAGGATGTCGAGGACCACGTAGCCGTTGCCGTCGGGCATGGCGGCGATGTCTCGGGCGAAACCGGTGGGGAGGCTCGGCCCGCCGTAGGCGGGCGCACCCTCGACCGCCACGACCGAACCATTGCCGTTCAGGATCCAGAATCCGCCTTGCGCGCGGGCGGCGATCGCCGTGCCGCGACTGTCAAGGGCGAGGAGCGGGTTCGGTGCGGGGGGCGGGCTGCCGTCCATGAAGACCTGGGCAACGTACAGCTGTCCGTTCCCGTACGCGACGCCGACGCCAATCCAACGGAATGCCGGGTCGACGAAATGTGCGAAGTGGGTCGGTGACGCGCCCAACGCGTTGTACACGTCGGCGACCGAGGGCCCTCGACCGATGTTCTCACCGAGCTTGCGCCAGCCGACCGTGACGCCGTCGGGAAGATTGGAATGGCACAGGCAGCTGCTGTTGGCCATGTGCTGGGCCCAGGCCTGGGCCTTCGCCGTGAGCACGCTGTGAGTTGCGAGCGATCCCAAACCATGTGATGCGCGCAACGCGTTGACCCGGTTGGTGAAGTCGGCTTCCGCACCGGGGTCGGTGGCCGCCGCCGGTTGGACGGTGCCGAAGGCCAGAGTTGCGGTGGCCGTAATGAGTAGTGCTGCGAACAATCGACGCATCTGTCTCGTCCCTCCGCTGCCAGGCCAGGCCAGACGGACATACCCCGCAGGGGCACGATGACGTCAGCGACCAAAGGCAGAACGTTGTGGGTTCGATCGGGCTCCGCTCCCGATCGCCGGTCCTATGACCCTAGTGACTCGCGGGACCAGCCGACGGCTTTCCGGAGGTCATTCGACCTATGTCACGTCGCGAATGCCGCGTATCGGTCAGCGCCTGGACGCGGGACGTGAGATTACCGAGATGGCTGCGCGCTCGGAGTGGTGATGGCACTCTTCGCGGGCCGCGGGGTGGGAGCGGGAACCCCGTCGCGCCGGATGCGATGCCACACCATGAGTCCACCGATCGGGCCCAACACGATGACCACCACCGTGTACTTCCACGTCCACTTCATCGCCGGCGTGATCATGATCACCATGGAGCAGAACGTGAGCCAGATCATCCCGTGCACCGATCCGGCGATGGCTTTGCCGGCGGCATTGGGCACGATGATCCAGAAGGTGAACAGGATGACGTAGGTGACCGACTCGGCGAAGGCGGTGAGCGCGAGCGCCCGCGCCTTGCGTTCGAGTTCGGTCGTGGGATCGTCGGCAAAGTCGGGCACGCCGACAGGCTACGGGCTTCCTCCGGGCCGTGCGCGATCGGACCTCGCGTTCGCTCGGACCGACGCGCCGACCTGCGCCCTAGGGTCCCGTGATGGCTTCTCTTCGCATTGGCACACTCGGCGCGGCACGGATCACTCCGGCGGCGCTGATCAAGCCGGCCCGACTCGTCGACGGTGTCGACGTCATCGCGGTCGCCGCTCGGGATGAATCTCGCGCCCGGTCCTTCGCGGCCAAGCACGACATCCCTCGCACGTTCGATTCCTACGCTGCGCTGATCGCCGACCCGGAGATCGACGCCGTCTACAACCCTCTGCCCAACGGGCTCCACGGTGAGTGGACCACGGCGGCCCTGGCGGCGGGCAAGCACGTGCTGTGCGAAAAGCCGTTCACGGCGAACCGGGCCGAAGCCGAGGCGGTGGCGGCCGCCGCGTCGGCGAGTGGGCTCGTCGTGATGGAGGCCTTCCACTATCGATATCACCCGGTCGCGGCGATGATGGTCGATGTCGTCCGGCGCGGCGAGATCGGCGAGCTGAAGCACATCGAGAGTTCGATGTGTATCCCGCTCCCACTCCCCAAGGACATCCGGTACCGCCTTGATCTGGCCGGCGGCGCCACGATGGATACCGGCTGCTACGCGTTGCACATGAACCGCCTCGTCGCGGGCGAGGAGCCCGAGGTCGTCTCGGCCACCGCACGCCTGGCCCGTCCGGAGGTCGACCGGTGGATGAAGGCGGAGCTGCGCTATCCGTCGGGGGCGACCGGCACGATGACGTGCGCGCTGTGGTCGAGCACGCTCTTGAAGGTGGGGGTCCGGGTCGTGGGGAGCGAGGGGGAACTGCGCGTCTTCAACCCGACGGGTCCGCAGCTCGGGTACCGGATGACGGTGCGCCGGGGTGGGACGAAGGAACGCATTCGGGTCGACGGCGCCAAGCGGCCGACCTACGCCTATCAACTCGACGCGTTTGCCGCGGCGGTGCGGGGCGAGGACACGAACCTCACGCCGCCGAGTACTGCCGTGGCGAACATGGCGGTGATCGACGCGGTCTACCGGGCTGCCGGCCTCGCGGCTCGCGAGCCGTCGATCCCGACCGGCTGAACGATTTCTGCGAGGATCGACGACCATGGACCTGCGAAAGTTTGCGCTCTACGTGTCACGGACCCGGGTCGGGATGGGCCTCGTCATGATGGCGTCGCCCCGCGTGGCGTTCGGGCCGATCTATGGCCGGGAGGTTTCGGAGCCGGCCGCCGCCGCGATCAGTCGGATGATGGGCGCACGCGAAGTGGCACTGGGGGCGGGCGCGGCGATCGCAGTCGGGGAGCGCCACGGTGGCGCGAACTGGGTGTCGATGATCGCGGTGGCCGACGGACTCGATGCCGTGGTGAACCTGACCGCTCGTCGTTTGGGTTGGCGGGGCCGCGTGCTGGGGGTGCTCGCCGCCGCATCGTCGGGCGCGCACCTGATGTTGGCCAAACAACTTTCGTCGGAATCAATCTGATTCCGGCCGGAAACGCTCAGGTGGGTGCCACGGTCGTCATCGCCGTGGCCACGAGGCGGTCGTCGGCGCCGGTGTCGCGGACTTCGATACGGAGCAGGTGGCCGTCGGCGCGAGTGCCCAGGTGCGTGGCCGTCGCGGTGATCGGGCCGACGCGGCCGGGGCTCACGAAGTGGAGCACGGCATCGGTCGTGGCCCGACCGGCGACGGCGTGGAGTCCCACGAGATCCACCAGTGCCGCGGTGGCTCCGCCGTGGAGGATGCCCCAGGGGTTGCGCAACTCGTCAGTGATGTCGATCGCGAGTTGATCCGCGGTCGTCGCCCGAACGTCGAGGAATTCCGAGAACGGCGGCGTCGTCGCCGGATCGGGCGGGGAACTGGCGAGGACGAGTGGCCGCTCGTACACCGGTGGCCCATCCGCGGGTTGGAGGACCGCTGCGGTCAACGTCCCCGTCGCGATCGTGACGTCGGCGGCGCCGCGGTCGCGCAGCGTGACCTGAGTGATGACGGCGCGGCTTCCGACTCGGAGGGTCGTCGCGGCCACCCCAATCGGTCCGATCACCTCTCGCCGGACCGAACGCAGCATCAGATTGGTCGAGACGATCCAATCCGGCAGGACGCCGAGTCCGCTGCACAAACCACCGACGCTGTCGGCGAGGGTCAGCAACCCGCCGAACGCAATACCGCCGTCGGGGCCGCGCAGGTGGTCGGCGGCGGGTGCCTCCCCGACGAGTTCGGCACGACCCGGCACGGGTGGACCTACCTCCCGCATGGTGAGGCCCAGATAGCGGGCGATCGACCGCCCGTGGTCGGGATCGTGGAAGCTCATCATGCGACGACCACGCCGCGCGCCAGGACGCGAGTCGTCACTCGGCCCTCGGCGCCGGCGTCGGTGATGACGACCTCCACGGTGGCCCGGTCGCCGTCGGCCTCGAGGATGGTCGTGGTCGTCACGGCCGGGCCGACCTTCACGAGGGCGAGGTACGTGATCTGGAGGTCGACGACCTCGAGCCGACGCCCGACCTCGGCGGCGAACGCGTGCTCCGCAGCCACCACGGCAGTCGTCGCAACCATGCCGCCTTGGACCGCTCCGAGACTGTTGCGCACGTAGTCGGTGAGCGGGAGTGCGACCTCACCCCGGGCCGCGTCGATCACACACACTCCGATGGTGTCTTCGAGGGATTCGGAGAATCCGGAGTCCGGCCCGGCCATCGTGGTGCGCGGTGTGATCGCGGTATCGGACACCACCGTGGCGATGACCGGGTTGGTGTCGCGACGAGGGAGGACGGCGAAGGTCATCGTCGCGGTGCCGAGGCCGGTCCCGTCGGTGCCCGAGATGGCCACCTCCATGACCACCGTGGTCTTTCCCTTCCGGACGACGCTCCCGCACGCCACGATGTCGGCAACGTCGCGAGCCGGGAGCAGGTGCAGCGTCAGATCGGCAGTGGCGATCCAATCGGGCTGGGCGGCAATGGCACCGAGACCCCCGCCCACCGCGTCGACCAGCGTGGCGACGGCACCGGGATGGACGAACCCGGTCGGGCCGATCAGATGCGGAGGAACGGGAATGCAGCCGGTCGCGGTGAGTCCGGGACCGGTCTGGGATTCGAGTCGTAGGTCTCGCAAGATGTGGTGGGCAGGCGGATACGGCCCGGTCACAGGCGTGGCGTCAGGGCCGGTCACGGGCGAGACCGTACCGGACCCCTGCGGAGCGTCCGCCGTTCGGACCCGATCGAGCTGTCACCATGGTCGGATGCACGAATCCGTTCGGGGTCGACTCCTGGTCGCCGCGCCCGACCTCGGGGATCCGAACTTCCGGCGGACCGTCGTCGTGATGCTGGCGCACGACCCGGAGGGAGCGTTGGGCCTCGTCGTGAATCGGCCGACGGACATCTCGGTCGACGAGGCAGTCCCGGGATGGCACGGCTCGTCGTCGGCGCCGGCGGTGTTGTTTCTGGGTGGACCCGTGGACTCCGAGTCCGTCGTGGCAGTGGGCGTTGCCCGGAAGGGTGGGTCGGAGGGCTCGCTCCCCGGCGGGTTTGCACCGATCGATCTGGACGCCGATCCCGACGACTTCCATTCGGTCCGCACCTTCATCGGATATTCGGGATGGGGTGCCGGTCAGCTCGACGGTGAGTTGCGGGCCGGGGGCTGGCTGGTGCTCGATCTCGTGCCGTCGGATCTCACGAGTGCCAAGCCCGATGCTCTGTGGCGTGCCGTGCTTCGACGGCAGCGGGGATCGGTGGCCTGGCTGGCGAGTGCGCCCGAAGATCCTTCGCTCAACTGAGCAGACCGCGCCCGGTCACCAAGGGGAGGTCGAGGGTCGAGAGCACGCCGGGCGCCGCCGCACACACGGCGGGGATCGCGTTCACGATGCGCATTCCGGTGCCGATGAGGCCGGCAGTGTTGTGATCGCCATCCTCGCCCATCATTTCGAAGTCGACGGTGTAGGTCGGCGACCCGGTCACGGTGATCCGGTAGCCGCCGGTGCCGCTCGGACGGGGCCAGTGGGGTGCGACTGCGGGGTGCATGCGGGTCACATGCTCGACGATGATCGCCGGCCGACCGCGCACGAACCCTTGGACCTCGAAGCGCAGTCCGACCATCGTGCCCTCATGAATCGTGCCGACCGCGGTCTCGTAGTCGCGGTCGGCCGGGCACCGTTCGACGACTTCCTTGATCTCGTCAATGCTTTCACCGAGGCCGGCGGCGATCATGTGGAGCGGACCACCCCACGCGAACCCGAGCGCACCCGGGATGAGGAGCAAGGGTTGGTGGTCCAACGGCTGGCCGAAACCCATGGTGTCGAACAGCACCTCCGGCTGCATGTAGGTCGAGTAGTCGAGGTTCTCGACGATGCGGATCTGGTCGATGCGTTCGCTGAACCCACTCACCACGAGGGGCAGCAGGTCGTTGGCGAAACCCGGGTCGATTCCGGAGGTGAAGCACGACGCCTGCCCGGCGGCGCAGGCCTCACTGAGTTGACGGACCCAGCCCCGCGGCGCAGTTGGTGGGTATAACAACGACACGACCGCGGTCGCCACCACATTCTTGCCGGCCTCGAGGAATCGACACATGTCGGCCACGGCCTCGGTGGGTCGGAGGTCGCCCGTCGCCGTGTAGCAAATCACGTCGGCGTCCGACGCGAGCAGGGCGTCGGCATCGTTGGTGGCGAGGACGCCCGTCGGAGTGTCGAGGCCACCGAGGTCGGCGGCGTCGAGTCCGACCTTGTCGGGGGAGTGCACCCATAGGCCCACGAGCTCGAGTTCTGGGTGCCGCGCGATCGCATGAAGCGTGTGCCTGCCGACGTTGCCCGTCGACCATTGGATCACCTTGTGGGTCATGCCCGGGAAGGTATCGGACCAGGGAGTCGGGCGCGATGGGCTCGATCCGTCGATCGGGATCAGTCGGGGTGGACCAACGGTTCGATCGCGGTGATGTAGTCGGTGAGGCGCGACGCGATTTCGAAGGCCAGGCCGGGCTCACCCAAGTCGGGATCGAGCCAGGTCTCCGAGACGCGCCGCCAGTTCTCGGCCCGTCCGAGGAAGGGGGCGACCTCGGCCTCGGCGCCGAGTTCCCGCCGCCATTGCGACTCGCGCGCGACGATTCGGGTGATGACGGCGTCGTTGGTGTCGGCCTTCGGGTGTTCGCTGTGGAAGCCCACCTCGACCGCGAGCGTGCGAGCGGCCGGGACATCTCGGGCGCCGACCACCTGGGCCTCGTAGTGCTCCTTCGTGGCCTTCTCGGCTCCGAACCAGACCTTGATGCCGTACCGGTGGGCGCGCATGCGCAGCGTGCCGAACTCGGCCGGGACGATGCCGCGGAGCGCATCGCCGACGTCATCGAAGAGCGAGGATTCCATGGGCCCAGCATTGCCGCGATCGGCCGGCTCAGGTCGAGATGAGGACCAAGCTGGCCACCGCGAGTCCGAGACCGGCGAGACGGAGCCGACCGATCTTCTCGTGACCGAACGCCCGAGCGAGGATCACGGTGACGGCGGGGAACAGGTTCGCGACCGGCGCCACGACGCTGAGGAGACCGTCGCGGACGGCGACGAGCAGCAGTGCGTTGGCACTGGCGTCGGTGACTCCGGCGATCGTGACCATCGGGTAAGTGTCTCGGGGGACGGTCATCGGTCGCCGCAGGAGACGCAACCCGACCAGCAAAGCGAACGCCGGCGCGGCGCGAGCGGCGACGACCGGCCAGAGGCCGGCACCGTGGGACGTCTCGGCGATGAGAATCAGGTACAGGCCGAAGCCGACTGCCGCACCCAGCCCGCATTGGATCTCGCGGCTCCGACTCATCTGGCTCGCGTCGGCGGATTCTTCCGCCGACCCGGCGACGACGCCGATCGCGACGAAGGCGAGGACGATCCCGATCAGCGCGGTCGTGCCCGGTCGCTCGCCGCGGGCCAACCCCCAGCCGACCTGGAGGACCGCGGCGCCGACCGCACTCAGGGGCGCAACCACACTCGCCCGGCCCTGAGCCAGGCCCCGGTACAGCAGCATCAAACCGGCGACGCCGAGCAGGCCGGCGAGCGATCCCAACCCGAGATCCGAGGCGGTCGGGCTGCCGCCGGCGAACGCCGCGATGCTCAGGAGCAAGACCAAGCCGATCGACTCGGTGCCGAGGACGACGGCTGGTTCCGGTGCGCGGCGGGAGGCCATCCCGCCCGCGAAGTCGCCGGTTCCCCAGGAGAGGGCCGCGAGGAGACCCAGGAGGACGGCCATCAAGCCGGGCTGAAGATCATGATGCTGCCGGTGTAGTTGGCCACCCAGACCGCGCCGGTCGTGCGGTCGTACGTGATGCCGATCGGGTGGAATCCGGTCGGTACGTCTTGCACCTTCGCCATCGTCGTCGCGTCGAGCTTCGACATCGTGCCCGACTCGTAGTTGACGACGTAGAGATGCTTGCCGTCGGTGGAGATGGTCATGCTGCGCGGCGCCTGACCGGTCGCCACCTTGGCGTCGACGGTGCCGGTCGCGGGGTTGATCTTGGCGACCCGACCCTCACCGTTGAGCGTCGCGTACAACGTCGCGCCGTCGGGCGAGAGCACGAGGTGGCGAGGACCGGCGCCGATTTCGTACATCCACGTGACGGCGAACGAGCCGAGGTTGATCTGGGCGATGTTGTGGGTGCCCATGACCGCGACGTAGGCAGTCAGGGAGTCCGGGCTGATGACGATCCCGCGGGGGTAGCGGCCGAGTGGGATGCGCTTGATCTCCGTGTTGGTCGCGATGTCGATGATGCTGGCGTCGAAGGTGCACCAGTTCGAGACCACTACGTACTTGCCATCGGGGGTGACTGCGACGTACTTCGGCACCGCACCCACCTTGATCACCGCGTCGATGGCCGAGGTTGCGACGTCGACGCGAAAGACGTACGAGTCGTCGTAGCCGTCGCCGGGCACGCAATCGTCGCTGCCTTCGGGGCCGAACCCGGCCCCGTACATCGCATAGTTGGAGACGTAGGCCTTCGTGCCATCGGGCGTGAACGCCACTTCGACTGGTGCGCCGCGCACGATGCCGGGATGGCCCGGAATGCCGAACGTCGCCAAGTCGACAGTGTCGGGGATGGTCTTCACCAGGTCGCCCGCCGAGTCGTACACCGTGACCGTGTGCTTGTACATCATGTTCTGCGCAAAGACCTGCCCGCGACCCGACGCCACGACGCTCTTCGGCGAGATGTCGCCGGTGACGGTTCGGGTCAGGGCGAGGGGGGCGTCAGAGTTCGGCGTCGGCAGCGTGGTGGTCGTCGTACTCGTCGAACTCGAACTCGAACTCGTCGACGGCTTCGCTCGTGGGGCGGAGCGGGTTCCCGCAGACTCTTCGTCGCCCTCGGTCTGGGCGGCGACGGCGACGCCGCCGACGACCACGGTCGCCGCGATCATGATCGCCAGGAGGATCCGGCGCATCTAGCTCATGCGCGGTTCGGTCGGCGAATGTCCGAGGACCAGCTCCCCGAAGCGTGCGGCCTCCTCCTGATGCGGGTACCCGGACAGGATGAAGGTGTCGATGCCGAGGGCTCGGTACCCTGCGAGCTTGGCCCGCACCTGGTCGGGGTCGCCGACGATGGCCGCGCCGCAGCCGCTGCGGGCGCGTCCGATGCCGGTCCAGAGGTTCTCCTCGATGTAGCCGTCGTCGATCGCGGCCTCGGCGCGGAGCTCGGCCTGGCGGCGGACGCCGACCGATTGGGAATCGAGCGACTGGGCCCGGATCGCGTCGCCGGTGGATGCGTCGAGCCGGCTCACGAGGCGTTCGGCGGCAGCATGGGCGTCGGCCTCGGTCTCGCGCACGATGACGTGCACTCGGTATCCGAAGCGCAGCGTTCGCCCGTGGGCCTGGGCGCGTCGTTGGAGATCGCCGATGGTGGCGGCGACCTGGGCCATCGTGTCGGGCCACATCAGGTAGACGTCGGCCGCCTCCGCCGCGACCTCCCGCGCCGGTTCGGAGAGGCCACCGAAATAGAAGGGCGGACACCGACCCGAGACGGTCCGAACGGTCGGCGGCTCCACCTCGAGGTCGTAGAACGCTCCGTCGAGTCGGAGCGGCTTCCCGTCGAGGAGGGTTCGCAGGATCTGCATCACTTCGAGCGTCCGGCGGTAGCGCGGCTCCGAGGCCAACGTCTCACCCGGGCGATCGCTCGAGATGATGTTGACGGTCAGTCGACCGCCGGCCATCTGGTCCAGCGTGGCGAGTTGGCGGGCGAGCTGGGGCGGCCATGCTTCGCCACATCGCACCGCGACGAGCATGCGCATGCGCTCGAGCAGTGGAGCGACGCCGGCCGCGAACGCGGTGGTGTCGATCCCCAGGGCATACCCCGAGGGGAGCAGCACGTTGTCGAACCCGGCCCGCTCGGCGGTACGAACGATGTCGAGGCAGTGAGACCACGATGAGCGGAGATCGGGATCGGGCACTCCGAGGAATTCGTAGTCGTCATCGCACAACGCGCCGAACCAGGCGTACTCGGCGGGTCGAGGAGTCACCACCGCATTGGTCACGGGAGCGGAACCCCTTCGGACGCGGCGACGACGCGGTAGCAGTCCGATCGGTCGAGGTGGACCCGCAACGCATCGGTCGCCGCTGCGATGCGGGCGACGTTCTGGCTCCCGATGATCGAGACCGGTCGAGTGGGGTGGGCCAGCGTGAACGCAATCGCCACGGCGGAACGCGGTGCGCCCTCACGTGCCGCGAGTTCGTCGAGCACCGCAAGGAGCTCGGGCCGGATGGCCTCACCGGTCACGAGCCGGCCGCCGGCGAGGGGGCTCCATACGAGGGGCGTCATCGAGTCGCGCCGACAGCGATCGAAGGTGCCATCACGCAGCGGCGCGAGGTGCGCGGCGCTGTATTCGGGTTGCGTGGTCGCGAGTGCGTCGCCCAGGAAACCACGGAGCACGTCGTGCTGGTCAGGAGTGTGGTTGGAAATCCCGATCGCTCGGATCTTGCCCTCGTCGCGCAGGGCAAGCAGCGTCGACGCGACTGCTTCCGGGTCGGCGAAGAGATCCGGGCGGTGCACCTGGTAGAGGTCGATCGTGTCGACCTCCAGCCGATGGAGTGACGCGTCACAGGCGCGTCGCAGCCCGTCGGGGCTCGAGTCGTAGGGCACCGGCGGATGGATGCCCCCCTTGGTGGCCAGCACGATGTGGTCGCGCAGTTCGGGGGCGTCGCTCAAGACCCGGCCGAGCATCGCCTCGCAGGCGCCGAATCCGGTGCCGCCCCAATCCAGTCCGTAGACATCGGCGGTGTCGACGAGGCGAATGCCGTGTTCGATAGCGGCATCGAGGGAGCGACGGGCGTCGCGAACGTGTTCGTGCACGAACCGCCAACATCCGAAGGCGAGCGGTCCAACGGTCAGGCCGGACCCCCCGAGGGTCCTCGTTCCTGCGTCAACGAGGTTCTCCATGCTCCTACGCTACGGCACCCATGGACGAAGTTCGGTACGGAATCATCGGTGCGGGGATGATGGGGTTGGAGCATTTCCGCAACCTGCAGGCGTTGGACGGCGCGCGAGTGACGGCGGTGGCCGACTCCGCGCCCGAGTCACTCGAATGGGCCCGAGTCACTGCGGGCGACGATCCGCTGCTGTGCCTCGAAGACCACCGCGCACTGTTGGAATCCGGTGCGGTCGATGCCGTCGTGATCGCGACGCCGAACATGACCCACGCCGCGATTCTGGCACGACGTGTTGGCGTCGCCCTTTCCGGTCTTGGTCGAGAAGCCGCTGTGCACGACGGTCGAAGACTGCCGGGCGGTCGTGGCCGCCGCCGCGCACCGGGACGCGATCGTGTGGGTTGGCCTGGAATACCGCTACATGCCCCCGGTCGCCCGCCTCATTGCCGAGGTGGCAGCCGGCGCGGTCGGGAACGTCCGGATGGTGGCAATCCGTGAGCATCGGTTTCCGTTCCTGAAGAAGGTCGACGACTGGAACCGATTCAATCGCAACACCGGCGGGACACTGGTCGAGAAGTGTTGCCACTTCTTCGACCTGATGAATCACATCGTCGGGGTCGCGCCGGTACGCGTCTTCGCCTCGGGTGGGCGAGACGTGAACCACCTCGATGAGCGTTACGACGGCGAAGCCCCCGACATCATCGACAACGCCCTCGTGATCGTGGACTACGAGAACGGGGTCCGAGCGTCGCTGGACCTGTGCATGTTCGCCGAGGGATCAGAGAACTCCGAGGAGTTGAGCGTCGTGGGGGACGCCGGCAAGGTGGAGGCGTTCCTGCCGAGCTGTGAGGTGCGGGTGGGTGCGCGCGCACCGTTTCATGGGCCCGTCACCACCGAAATCGTGCGCGATGGGCGCGTGGCCCACGAGGGGTTTCATCATGGGTCGAGCTACCTCGAACACGTCGACTTCTTGGCGGCGATCCGATCGGGAGGGCCGGCCATTGTCGGGGTCGAAGCCGGTCTCGCGTCCGTGGCGGTCGGGGTCGCGGCGCACGAGTCGATCACGACGGGAACCGCGGTCCGGATCTCGGGGCGGTAGGTCGTCGGCCGGGTCGAGCAGCGCATCGGTGATCCGACGGAATTAGAATCTGTTCTCATTCCGCGAGGAGGACTGCTGTGACCCGAAAGTTCCCGTTTCCACACCCGTTCGGTTGGTTCATGGTGGCCTACGCCGACGATCTGGGCCCCGGCGAGGTCACGGCGATCCGGTACTGGAGCACCGACCTGGTGCTGTGGCGGGACGAGAGCGGCGAGTTCCATCTTCAGGACGCCTACTGCCCCCACTTGGGCGCGCACCTCGGGGTTGGCGGCAAGGTCCGCGGCGACACGCTCGAGTGCCCGTTCCACGGGTGGACCTTCACCGGGGCCGGGGCGTGTGCAGAGATTCCGTATTCGGACAAGGTCAACCGGAAGGCCCAACTGCGCAACTATCCCGTGGTCGTACGCAACGGCATGGTCTTCGCGTGGCAACACCCCGAGGCGATCGACCCGCTCTGGGAGATTCCGGTGATCGACGAGGTGAGCGATCCGGCCTGGAGCGACTACCACCGCTCGTCGTACGTGATCCACACCGTTCCGCAGGAAATGGCCGAGAACGGCGTCGACCCGGCGCACTTCCGGTATGTCCACGGCACCGACGACGTCGCGGAGGTGGAGTCCTACGACATGGACGGTCCGTTCTCGACGATGTTGTCGAAACAGAGCTATGTCACTCCTCGCGGTGTCACCTATGGCCGCATCGATGTCTACAACTACGGACCGGGGATGGCGAAGGTGTTCTTCTCCGGAATCGTCGACGCCATCAATGTCGCGACCACCACGCCGATCGACGAGGAAACGACCCAGGTGCGGTTCAGCTTCACGGTCAAGAAGTTCGACGACGAGAAGATGACGTCGACGGTCGCCAACGCGTTCGTGGCCGAGATCAACAAGCAGATCCAGGAAGACACGCCGATTTGGGAGCACAAGGCGTTCCTGCCGGTTCCGGCGCTGGCCGACACCGACGGCCCGATTCTCAAGTTCCGGAAATGGTACGCGCAGTTCTATGCCGAGCCGGTCGCCGTGGGCGGCGGATCGGGGACCGACTGACGTGGGCGCCGGCGAGTGGTCGAGTTACCACGCCATCACGACGTTGATGTTTCGCTACGCCGAGTGCGTCGACGCCGCCGACTTCGACGGGATCGGTGAGCTCTTCGCCCATGGTGAGATGACCACACGAGGGATGGACGGTGCGATCGTGGGGGCCGACGCAGTCGCCGATCTGTACCGGCACACCAACAAGGTGCACCCGAGCGGCACGTTGATGACTCGTCACCTGACCACGAACGTGATCGTCGACATCGACGAGGCGGCCGATCGGGCAACGTCTCGATCGTCCTTCGTCGTGTTCCAAGCCACGCCCACGGTTTCGCTCCAGCCGATCGTCACCGGTCGCTATCGCGACTCCTTCCGACGGGTCGGCGGCGAGTGGCAGTTCGCCCAGCGGGAAATGGGCGTCGAACACATCGGCGACGTTTCCGACCATCTGTTGATCGATCTCGGTCGTTTCGTCACGCCCGGCGAACGGTCTTAGTCCGAGAGGCGTTCGTACGCGCGGTCGATGATGCGTTCGAACGTGTCGGCGTCCTGGGCGCCGGGGATCCCGACCTGTCGGTTGAAGAAGAAGGTCGGCACGGCCGTCACGTCGCGGTCCGCGGCCACTTCGATTTCGGCGACGACCTCGGCGCGGCCGCCCGGCCCCGCGAGGAACCGTTCGACCTCGATCGGGTCGAGCCCGACCTCTTCGGCGATGTCGGTGAGTGTCGCGTGGTCGGCGACGTTGCGACCGTCGACGAAGTAGGCCTCCATCAGTCGTCGCTCCAAGGGCCATTGAAGATCGGTGTCGTGCGCACTCCACACCAGGCGGTGCGCGTCGAAGGTGTTGACGCGCAGTGCCCGGTCGAGGCGCAGTTCCAGGCCGACGCCGTTGGCGGCAGCTGTGATGCGGCCGATGATCGCCTCGGCGCGTTCCTCGCTGCCGAATTTCTTCGCGTAGGCCGAAAAGACCGCCGTCGGCTCGGCGGGCGCCCGAGGATCGAGTTGGAACGCTCGCCAGCGGGTTTCGACCTCGTCGCCGTACTGGGACCGTTCCACGGCCTCACCGAATTGGTGCTGGCCGATATAGCACCACGGGCACACGATGTCGGAGTAGATCTCGACGAGCATCGCGTCACCGTACAGGGATGTCAGAGAGGTCGATGTGTCGAAATCCACGGAATCAGGGGTTCATCGAACGGTCTTCCCCGTCGATGGATCGAGGGTATGCATTGGACCAGCGATCCGCGCCGTGCCGCCCAGTACGCGGCCTATGCCTTCGCGGTCGTCGGCGTGGTGACGATTCTCGGAGCCCTCGGAAACCAAGGGGTCTACGAAAAGGTCGGCGGATCGACCGGTTGGATCATGGTCGCGGGAATCGGCGCAGTCGCGATGGCGGCCCTGATCCCGCTCCTGCCGTGGTCGCGTTGGGGGCCCCGGGCGACCCTCGGACTGCCGCTGTTCGGCCTGGCCATTCTCGGGATCTCGGAGTTCGGATCGAAGTCCGGACGGACCGGTGACGGGGTCATGGGCACCGCCACGATCCTGACGCTGATCTTCGTGTGGATTGGCTTGACCCAACCGCGGTGGTGGTCATTCATCATGGCGCCTGTGGTCGCCGCGGTCATGGTGATCGTGTTCAGTCTCGAACGCTCGGACGTATCGGTGACGACCCTGCTGAGCGGGGTGCTGCTGTCGGCCGTCATTGGGGAAACCGTGGCGTTGGTGAAGCACGGTGACGAGGTTCGCAGTGACGAACTCGGTCTGGTCATCGATGGGACGAGCGGCCTTCGCAACGACAACGACCGCGCGGCTGCGGCCCGTCGCCTCGCCGAGACGGTGGTGGCACTCCTGCGTATTCCCAACGTGGGCGTGTACCTGGACGAGTCCGGCGACGAGTTCGTACTCGCGGCCCAGACCGGGCCGCTGCCGTGGCCGTCCACGCGAGGGTTCGTTCCGGATACGGGACTGTCGGTGTCGGCGGTCAATGCCGAGGTCGAACTCGTGATCCCGTTGGTGGGTCGCGCCGGCGGACTCCGAGGCGTCGTCGTCGCGTCGGGCCGGCGCCGCCAGGACGAGTTCATGTTGCGGCTGGCGCAGATCCTCGGGGAGCAGGCCGGCTACCGGCTCGACGACCTTGACGCGCTCGATGCCCTCACGGACGAGACCCGTCGGGATGCGTTGACCGGCATCGGCAACCGCCGACACGGCGACGAGGTGCTGACGTCACTGCGGCCGTTGGACCTGGTTGTCGTCATCGACCTCGACGATCTCCGCGGCATCAACGCCGATCGGGGGCACCAAGGTGGCGACGAAGCGATTCGGTCGGTCGCGACCTATCTGAGCGAGGCGATCCGCGAGGGTGATGCAGTGGCTCGCATGGGTGGCGACGAGTTCGTCATCGTGATGCGCGACGTCGGCCCCGAAGCATTCAGTCTGATCGAACGGCTTGCCGACACCTGGAACGATGCCCACCCCGAATCCAGCTTCAGTGCCGGCGCAGCCGTCTTCGGCGGCGGCGACCCCGAAGTCACCTTGCGTTCCGCCGACGCAGCGCTGTTCGACGCCAAGCGCGAAGGTCGCGCTCGCGCTCGCCTCAGCACGGCGTCGATGTCCGACGACGACTCTGACGGAACGATCCGCGGCGCTTCCGGCTTCTGAGGCCGGGGACGCCCGCGGCCTCAGGGAGTGGACGGTTCGCGCCACATGGTCCAGGTCGGTGGTGCACCCGTGACCGGTTCGATTCGGTCGATCTCGGTGAACTGGTGACGGGCGTAATACGCGAGGTTGTGTTCCTTGTCGGTCTCCAGGTACGTCGGAAGCCCGACCTCGTCGGTGCGCCGTAACACGACCTCGAGCAGTTGGTTGGCGTAGCCCCGGCCCTGACGGGACGGGTCGACGCCCAGGGTCGCGAGATACCAGTGCGTTGCCGTGGGGTGTTCGGCCTCCACGACCCGCAGGTAGCGCACGGTTCGCACCAGTGAGAGTGGGGCAATCGCGGCCACGGCGATGAGGTGGAGCATCTGACGCGATTGGCGACCTGGGCTCGGAGGGTACGCGCCGGGTGGAAGCCACACGGCCCCGCCCACGACGACATCGTCCTCGGTGGCCACCCATGCTTCGCCGTGCTTGTGGGCGTCGACCAGTCCGGCGATGAAGAACGCTCGCATCCCGATGATGCGAGCCCGGTCCTTCGGGATCAGGTATTGCATGATCGGCGAATCGTCGAAGGCGCGAGTGAGGACTTCCGCGGTCGTGCGGATCTGTGCGTGCTGCATCGGAGCGATCGTCACGGCAGTCACCCGCCGATCGTAGGCTGGGCTCGGTCCCGAATGAGAGTGTGGTGTCATGTGTCTGCTTCCTTGAACCCGGTGCACGGACTCGCGCCCTATGGCGGAAGTGATGTGGTGCACCGCGCGTACCTGGCTGCCGGTCTCCCCACCGATCGGCCGGCCCGGGTCATTCGGGTTGATCGCATCTCGTGTGTCGTCGCGACGCCCGACGGCGATCGAATTGCCACCGCCACCGACCTCCCGGCGGTGGGGGACTGGGTGACGCTCGAGGGTGACCCGGACCGACCCAACGTTGCCGCCGTTCTGCCGCGTTGGTCGACGCTGACCCGACACGATGCGGATCGTGAGCGCGTGCAGGTGATCGCGGCCAACGTCGATCTCGTGTTGATCTCGGCGCCCGGCGACCGACCGAGCGCGTCGCGAGTGGAGCGCGAATGCGTGCTCGCGTGGGAGAGCGGCGCGACGCCGGTCGTCGTGCTCACGAAGGCCGACGCTGCACCCGCGGGCTACGTCGAGGAACTGCGCGAGCGCATCCAAGGGGTCGAGGTGGTGGTCACTGCCGTGCTCGATGGCGACGGCGTTGACGAGGTCGCGGCCCTGCTCGCCCCCAACCGAACGGCGGTGATGCTCGGGCCGTCGGGCGCCGGAAAGTCGACGCTGGCCAACGCGCTCCTCGGCGAGGAGCGCTTCGAGATCAGGGAGGTACGGGAAGACGATCGACGCGGCCGCCACACGACCTCGAGCCGGTCGCTGGTCGTCATTCCCTCGGGTGGGGTCTTGATCGACACCCCCGGGGTCCGGACCTTGGGGCTGGGCGATGTCGATGAAGGTCTCGATGCTACGTTCACCGATATCGCCGAACTCGTCGCGTCCTGCAAGTTCTCGGATTGCTCGCATTCCTCGGAACCAGGGTGTGCCGTGATCGCCGCGGTCGCCGCCGGCGAGCTGGACCCGGAACGCTTGGCCAACTTCCAGCGGCTCGAAGCCGAGGTCACCGCGACCCCGCGCGGCGTCGACCATGCCGCGAAGAAGGCACAACGCGAGGAGCAGAAGAAGGCGCAGCGGGCATATCGGGCGGTCCGCAAGCGCTGATCCGCACTTCTCGGGCGGCTCGGGGCGCAGGGTATCGTCGGGCCCTATGACTCCCGTTGTACGCACCGATTGGTCGATCGCGGAAATCCGTGAACTCTTCGACGCACCGCTCCTTGGCCTCGTTCGTCAGGCCGGCGAGGTTCATGGTGAGTTCCACGACCCGGAGGTCGTGCACGTCAACCAACTCCTTTCCATCAAGACCGGAGCCTGCCCGGAGGACTGTGGGTACTGCTCGCAGTCGGTCCACAACGACAGTGGCGTCAAGCCCGAGCCGCTCATGGACGTGAGTGAGGTCGTCCGCACCGCGAAGCGCGCGCAGGCCCAAGGCGTCACCCGTTTCTGCATGGGAGCCGCCTGGCGCGACGTCAAGGACAACGCGCAGTTCGACCGCGTCGTCGAGATGGTGCGCGAGGTCAGCGCGCTCGGGCTCGAGACCTGCGTGACGCTCGGGATGATGAACGCGGCGCAGGCCAAGCGGCTCGACGAGGCCGGGCTCTACGCCTACAACCACAATCTCGATACCTCGCCCGAGTACTACGACCAGGTGATCACTACCCGCACGTACCAGGAACGCCTCGATACGATCGCCGCGGTACGCGAGACCGACATCACGGTGTGTTGTGGCGGGATCATCGGCATGGGCGAATCGGTGGACGATCGAGTGTCGTTCCTCCACCAACTCGCGACCCTCGATCCGCATCCAGATTCGGTTCCGATCAACGTGTTGTCTCGCGTGCCGGGGACGCCGTTGGAGCACGCTCCCGATGTCGACGCCGACGAGACGATTCGCATGGTCGCGGTCGCTCGCATCCTGATGCCGGCGTCGGTCGTGCGGATCGCGGCCGGCCGGCACATGATGAGCGTGTCCGATCAGGCGATGTGTTTCATGGCCGGCGCGAACTCCATCTTCACGAGCGAACGCAACATGATGCTCACCGATACGACGCCCTGTGCCGATCATGCGACCGACCGGGCCATGCTCGCCACCCTCGGCCTGCGCGCCCGCGTCCTCGAACCCGCCGACGCGTAACCCAGCTTCCGACCGTTTGGCGGCTGGTGGCGCGCGGGGCGTCACAGGTTGCCAAACGCTGGCGCCCCTCGTGACCGTTTGGCGGCTGGTGGCGCGCGGGGCGTCATAGGTTGCCAAACGCTGGTGGGTGGGGCATCGAGTTCTAAGGTGCGGTCCATGCATGACGAGGTGACGGTCCATATGAGTGCGCCGCCCGAGGCCATCTGGGCGCTGGTCAGCGATGTCACCAAGATCGGCCGGTACTCCCCGGAAACCTTCGAAGCCGAGTGGCTCGACGGTGCGACCGGTCCGGCGGTGGGGGCGCGCTTTCGCGGGCACGTGAAACGGAACCAGAAAGGGCCCATCTATTGGGCCGAGTGCTATGTCACCGAGTGCGAACCGAATCGGTTGTTCACCTTCGGAGTCGGGAAGCCCGGCAAGGCACTCAACACCTGGAGCTATCGGCTGACGCCGACCGGGGACGGTACCGATGTGACCGAGTCGTTCACGCTGACGCCGAAGCTCCCGATGAAGGTCTACTGGGCGCTGCTCGGCTGGGCGCGCGGGAAGACGAATCGCAACGGCATGCGCACGACCCTCGAGCGCATCAAGGCCGAGGTCGAAGCGACCCCCTGACCCGGCCACGAACCGAGCTCCTTCGGGAGTTCGTATCCGAACCGCGCGGCTCCGGCGGCGACGATCGGCCGTTGCTACCGAAGCGGCAACTCATACGCGCCGACCACCGTGGCCTGCATCGCGACTGGCGGCTCCTCACATCGACTCGCGATTTCCGAACCGAACGCGGTGAACGCATCGATCTGCCCGAGTGGGTTCGATCCGTCGGCGGTCTCGATCGAAGCGATGTGAATGAAGGTGACTCCATCGTCGAGTCGCAGGGTCGTGTAACGCAGATCCTTGGGAGCAGTCGCCGCCAGCTCCGCATACACCAACTCGGCCAGCTTCTGGTTCTCCTCGGCCGAGTCGGACTTCGCTTTGTAACGCACGACTGTCACGCTCATCGATCGCCTCCATCGTCACGGTCGGCGGCTCCGACATCAGGTTCGCGGGGCGCCGTCGGGCACGTGACGCTACAACCCGGCGGGCGCCGTCGACCACAGTCAATGCCATCCCCGATCCGACGAGTTGGCGACGCGAGCGTCGCGACGCGCGGCCGTAACCGGCAGAGGCGAACGATGTGCACGCAGACTCGCGCCGGTCCGCTCGGCGGGCCATGCCGGCGATGTTGTCGATTCGACAACGGAGTGGAGGTGGGGGGAGTCGAACCCCCGTCTTTCAAGTTGTTGGTGGGACTTCTCCGAGCGCAGCCGGCGGGCAAGTCTCGGGTCGACACCGCCCACCGGCAGAATGTGTCGACCCCAGCCCCGCTGTGATGTCCCGTCAGGCCACAGGACGAATCCCGACGGTAAGCCGCTCTTGATGGCGTTCCGGTTCTGGCCGAGCAGCTGGGCCAGGAGGAACGTCGTTACCTATTTCTAGGCAGCGAGTGCGAGGTTGTCCTCGGCAAGTGTTCGTTGTGCCAGCTCTTTAGCGACGATCTGACGACGTCGGCTCGCTTCTCCCACCTCGATCCTCAAAATCGAAGCCACGCACCCCCTTGTCAATTGCTGTCCCGATGCGCAAGGTCAGCACGACCAGTGTAGTGGCCACCCTGAACCGGTCCTGAAGCAGGCGGTCGGACCGGGGGGAGCGGGAACGCGAGACTGAGGGGCGGCGTTGCACTCGACAGCAGGGTCGCGACATGCGGCGCCGCGTGTCTGCGTGAAGGATGGAAGCCCTATGCGACCGACCATTCGATTCGGCAAGGTCTTCGGCATCGACGTGGGTGCCAACTGGTCCGTGCTCGTCATCGCAGCACTGTTGAGCGTCGGTCTCACCGGCGGCGACGGCGACGCCACCCTCTGGCTCGTGGTCATCCCCACCGTTGCCATATTCCTCGCCTCGCTCCTTGCTCACGAACTCGCCCATGCGGTGGTCGCACGACGCAACGACTTGGAGGTGCGCGGGATCACTCTGTGGCTTCTCGGCGGGGTCGCTCAGCTCGGCGGGCTGATGCCGTCGGCGGGCGCGCAGTTCCGGATCGCAGCGGCCGGCCCGGCGATGAGCTACGCCCTCGCCGGCAGCTTCGCCCTGGTCTCACTCGGCGCGACGGCGCTCGGCGCGTCGGCCCTCGTGGTCTCGGCCATCCAATGGCTCGCCTTCGTCAACGTCGTACTCGGCACGTTCAACCTGATCCCGGCCGCACCGCTGGATGGCGGGCGCATCCTCGCCAGTGCGCTGTGGGCCATCCATGGTGATCGGACCCGGGCCGACATTGCTGCGACCCGGGTCGGCCAAGGGTTCGGAATCCTGGCCATTGCCGCGGGTGTGCTCGGTCCGGTCGTCGGGGTCCCGTACGTATCGCTCTGGACCGCCCTGATGGGCATGTTCGTCTATCGGACCGCAACCGTCGAGCAGCGGATTGCCCGACTCGTCGGCACCTTCGCCGATCGTCAGGTCCGGGATGTCATGATCGCCCACCCCGAGACGGTTCGGGGCTGGAACACGATTCAAGCGCTGCAGAACGAGTTCGCCCAGACGCCACCGCGTCATCACATACTCCCGGTCGTGGCCTGGGAGGGTGGCATCGCCGGGGTCGTGACGCTCGAACAACTCGGACGTACCGATCCGGAGACCCGTCACGCGCTCCGGGTCCAGGACATCGCCGTCCCGCTCGATCGGGTTGCGGCCGCGCGTCCGGACACGCCGGTGCTCGACATTGTGGGCCGGATGGATGCCGGACCGCTGCCCGTGGTGCTGGTCTTCGACGATTCCGTGCTGGTCGGAATGGTCACGCCGAACGAACTGCGAAGCTCGGCCGAAACGGGTTCGAAGCCGGATCGGTCCACCCCGGTGCTCCAGTAGCCCGGTGCTCCAGTAGCCCGGCGTCGAGTCGCTGACCCCGTGTCGTCTACTCGCCCCTACCTCGCAAGGCGCGCTCCATATCTCGCTTGGCATCGCGCTCGGCGAGGGAGTGGCGCTTGTCGTAGTTCTTCTTGCCCTTGGCGAGTCCGAGTTCGAGCTTCGCCCGACCGTCCTTGAAGTAGACCTTGAGCGGGATGAGGGTGAGGCCCTTCTCTTGGGTCTTGCGGGTGATTTCGTCGATCTCGCGGGCGTGGAGGAGCAGCTTGCGCCGACGCACCGGATCGATGTCGCCCCGGCTGAACGCGTACGGGAGGATGTGCATCCCGTTGAGCCAGACCTCGCCGTCGTCGACCCGGGCAAAGGCGTCCTGCAGGTTGGCGTGATGCTCTCGCAGGGACTTCACCTCGGCACCCTCGAGCACGATCCCACATTCCCAGACGTCGAGGATCGAGTAGTCGTGCCGAGCCTTTCGATTGGTGAGCACGGTTCCGTCGCCACGCCGAGACATCCTGCCCACGCTATCGGCCCCCCGGTCCCACCCACCCCCAGCGTTTGGCGCCTGGTGGCGCGGAGCCGACCATCAGCTGCCAAGCGGTGCGAGTGGGGGTCGAGCCGTTCGAGCGTTTGGCGCCTGGTGGCGCGGAGCCGACCACCATCCGCCAAACGGTGCGAGTGGGGGGCCGGGCGAAGAGTGGCGGCGGTTAGATTGCGCCCACCCTGACAGGAGGATCTGCATGACCGCATCCGGCTCCATTCTCGGCAACGCCGTGTTGCGACGCGAAGACCCGACGATCCTTTCCGGCGCGGCGCGCTACTACGACGATCTGGTGGTCGATGGCCTGACCCACATCGTGTTCGTCCGCTCGCCGATCGCGCACGCGACGATCGAATCGATCGACCTCACCGATGCCGAGTCCATGCCCGGAGTGCTCGCCGTCTATGTCGCATCGAACTTCCCAATGGATCCCATCCAGGGGTTCATGATGTTGCCGCCCGCATTCAACCGCCCGCCGCTCGCCACCGACCGCGTGCGATTCGTCGGGGACATCGTTGCGGCGGTCGTCGCCGAGACTCGGGCCCAGGCGGTCGACGCGGCCGAGCAGGTGATCGTGGACTACGAACCGCTGCCCGTGGTCATCGACGCGGAACTGGCCCTCGCGCCCGAAGCGCCGCTCCTCTTCGATGATCACGGCTCCAACCTGGCCATCGAGTTCGACTTCGGCGAAGACCCGACGATCATGGACGACGCCGAGGTCGTCGTCAGCGGGCGGTTCGTGAACCAGCGGCTCGCCGCAGTTCCCATGGAGCCGAACGGGATCGTCGTGGAGGCCGACGGCGACGGCCTGCTCGTTCGCGTCCCCACGCAGGCGCCGCACGGCGTCGGCGCCGGGATCGCGACTGCGGCCGGTCTCCCGGTCGAGAAGGTGCGGGTGATCGCGCCCGCAGTGGGTGGCGGGTTCGGCGCCAAGATGGATATGTACGTCGAGTACGCCATCGCAGTGAAGGCGACCCAGGCGCTGGGCCGACCGGTGAAATGGACCGAGACCCGTTCCGAGAACATGGTCTCGATGACCCACGGCCGCGCGCAGATCCAATACGTCGAGATGGGACTCAAGCGCGACGGCACGATCACTGCACTCCGCGCCAAGGTGTTCCAGGACAGCGGGGCCTATCCCTCGATCGGCGCGTTTCTCGTATTCTTCACCCGCTCGCTTGCCCAAGGCGTCTACGCGATTCCGAAGGTCGAGTTGAACGCTCGCAGTGCTGCGACGAACACCACGACGACCGCGGCCTACCGCGGTGCCGGTCGGCCCGAGGCGACCGCGATGCTCGAGCGCATCATCGACATCGCCGCCGACGAACTCGGCATCGATCCGGTGGAGATCCGGCGCAAGAACTTGTTGCCGCCCGACGCGTTCCCCCTCACCACGGTGACCGGTGCGAACTACGACGTCGGGGAGTACGCCAAGGCACTCGACGAGGTGTGTCGAGTTGCAGGGTACGACGATCTGCGCGCCGAGCAGGCCGCGCGGCGCGCCCGCGGCGACGTCAAGCAACTCGGCATCGGCGTCTCGACCTACGTCGAGGTCACCGCCGGCGGGTTGTTCGAGGAATACGGGGCGATCGAGATCAACGACGACGGCACCGTGACCGCCACGGTCGGGACCTCGGCCCACGGCCAAGGCCACGAGACCTCGTTCTCGATGATCGTGCAGGAACTGCTCGGCATCCCGATGGACCAGGTGCGCATCGTCCAGTCGGACACTCGACTGGTGCCGCGCGGGTCGGGAACGATGGGGTCCCGCTCGCTGCAGATCGGTGGGAGCGCGCTGTACAAGGCCAGTGAAGAGGTGCTCGCCAAGGCGAAGACCCTGGCCGCCCACCTGCTCGAAGCCAACGTCGACGACATCGTCCTCGCCGAGGGTGGCGGCCTCGGAGTTGCAGGTGTTCCGGCCTCGGCGTTGCCGTGGGCCCAACTCGCCGCCGCGGCCAGTGACCCGGCGCAGCTGCCCGAAGGAATGGAGGCGGGCCTCATGCACGCCCTCGACTTCAACCAGGGTGAGGCGACCTACCCGTTCGGCGCGCACATCGCGGTGGTCGAGGTCGATACCGAGACCGGGCAGGTCGAACACGTGCGGCACGTCGCGGTCGACGACTGTGGGCGCATCCTCAACCCGATGTTGGTGGCCGGTCAGCAACACGGAGGCATCGCCCAGGGCTCGGCCCAGGCGTTGTGGGAAGGCATTGCGTACGACGCCGACGGCAACCCACTGACCGCGAACCTCATGGACTACGCGATCCCGAGCGCGGCGGAACTGCCGAGCTTCGAGTCGTCCAACACCGAGACGCCGACCCCGCTCAACCCGCTCGGCGCGAAGGGTATTGGCGAGTCGGGCACGATCGGATCGACACCTGCGGTGCAGAACGCGGTGATCGACGCGGTGTCCCACCTCGGGATTCGGCACATCGATATGCCGGTGAGTGCGATGAAGGTCTGGGCGGCCATCGAAGCCGCCCGCGCGTGAGGTCGACCGTATGAGCAACTTCGCGCTGCCGGTCCTGCGGTTGTCGCACTCGCAGTACGACCGGATCCTGGCCCATTGCTACGACGGGCTGCCCGACGAGGCCTGCGGACTTCTCGCCGGACCGGTCGTGGGCGACCTGGCCAACCGCTCGGCGACGGGAGTGGTCAGCGAGGTCTACCCCGCGCGGAATGCGGATGCGTCGGCGCGTACGTACACGGTCGACGGTCGCGACTACCTCCGAGCCACCCGCGACGCCGAGGCTGGCGACCACGAGATCATCGGTGTCTGGCACTCACATACCCACACCGACCCGTACCCGTCACCGACCGATGTCCGCAGTGCGGTCGACCCGATGTGGATCTATGTGATCGTGTCGCTGCGCGATGAGATGCCCATGCTGCGCGCGTACCGCATCCGCGCCGACGTGATCGCGGAGTGTCAGGTCGAACTGATCTGATCCTCTGATTGGCCCCGGCGCACCGGCATGCGCCGTGTGACGTGGGTCATGACGGTTCGCGAAAGTCTCGGGGAAGGAATCTTGACCCCCCAGGTCGGAGTTATAGGCTCACATGATGGCTGAGGTTCGACTTCCCACTTTGTTGCGCGTCCATGCGGAAGGGGCGGCGTCGGTGACCGCGGCAGGCGCAACCGTCGGTGAGTTGTTCGCCGCGCTGACGGCCGCGCACCCCGGGTTGGAAGGTCAGCTGATCGACGAGACCGGTGCATTGCACAAGTTCGTCAACGTCTACGTGAACGACGACGACATTCGGTACCTCGACAAGCTCGCGACGCCGGTCACCGATCGCGACGTGATCTCGATCCTGCCTGCCGTCGCCGGCGGCTGACCCACCGTCAGCGTCGCGTCATGCGCTACGAGAGCATTCTCGACCTGATCGGGAACACCCCGATGGTCGGGATCCACGCGTTGAGTCCCAATCCGGACGTGCGGATCTACGCCAAGCTCGAAGGTCAGAACCCGGGGGGTAGCTCCAAGGACCGCATCGCGCGGATGATGGTCGATCTGGCCGAGCGCGATGGCGTCCTGCGGCCCGGCTGCACGATCCTCGAACCATCGTCGGGGAACACCGGGATCGGCCTGGCACTGGTGGCGAAGTTGCGCGGCTATGGCCTGCGTGTCGTCATGCCCGACAACGTGAGCATCGAACGCCGGCAACTCCTGGAGATCTTCGGCGCCGAAGTCACGTTGAGCCCCGGGGCCGAGGGCAGTAACGGCGCGATCCGGCGCGCGCGAGGAGATCGCGGCGGCCGAACCGGACTACGCGTTCCTGTACCAGTACGGCAATCCCGCGAATCCCCTGGCCCACTACCACGGGACCGGTCCGGAGATCTGGACGGATTGCCCCGAGGTCGACGTCTTCGTAGCGGGGCTGGGCACGAGCGGGACGTTGATGGGCGTCGGTCGGTACCTCAAGGAGCAGAAGCCGGAGGTGCAGATCGTCGCGGTCGAACCGCCGGCGGGGGAGTTGGTGCAGGGGCTGCGCAGCCTCGACGACGGCTTCGTGCCGCCGATCTTTGATCCTGATGTCCTTGACCGGAAGACGATCGTGCGCAACCGCGAGTCGATCGAGTGGACCCGTCGCTTGCTCGACGAATGCGGCGTGTTCGCGGGGATCTCGTCGGGCGCGGCGGTGGCCGGCGCGGCCAAGGTGGCCGGGCGGATGGAATCCGGAACCGTCGTCACGCTCTTGCCGGACGGCGGCTGGAAATACTTGTCCTCGGGTGCGTGGACCGACGATCTCGACGTCGTCGAAGAACGCGCCAGCCGCATCAACTACTGGTGAGTACCGCCCGCGAGATTGCCCGGGCGGCGGCGACGCTGCGCGATGGCGGTCTGGTCGCCTTCCCGACCGAGACCGTCTACGGACTCGGCGCCGATGCGACGAACCCCGAGGCCCTGGCCCGACTGTTCGCAGTCAAGGGTCGCCCCACCGATCATCCGGTCATCGTCCACCTCGGTGCCGCCGCGGAGCTGGATGAGTGGGGTGTCGACCTCCCCGATGTTGCCCGGGTGCTCGCCGCCCGCTGGTGGCCGGGCCCGCTGACCCTGATCGTGCACGCTGACGAACGGGTGTCGCGATTGGCGACCGGTGGTCTCGACACGGTCGGCCTGAGGGTTCCCGACCACCCGATGGCACTCGAACTTCTGACGGAGTTCGGTGGTGGTATCGCGGCACCGTCGGCGAATCGGTTCGGTCGGGTCAGCCCCACGACGGCCGACGCGGTGCGTCGAGAACTCGGCGGCGAGGTCGACCGAATACTCGACGGCGGTGCGTGTGCGGTCGGCGTGGAATCGACGATTGTGGATTGCACGGGCCCGCGGGTGTCGGTCCTGCGACCGGGAGGAATCACCGCGGAGATGATCGCCGACACGATCGGTGTACTGCCCGCAGTCGGCGGGTCCACGCGCGCTCCGGGAACGCTGCCCGCTCACTATGCGCCGGACGCGCACGTTGAGCTCGCCCGCGCGGAGGAACTCGGGGCCGTGGTGGCTCGCCATCGCGGGTTGCAGCACCGGGTCGGGGTCATCGGTCTCCAGCGCGCGGTTGCCGAACTCGACGCCGAGGTGACGTTGGCCACACTGGCGACCGTGGACGAGTACGCCCACGCGTTGTACGGGGTCCTCCGCACAGCCGACGAAATGGGAATCGATGTCGTGATCGCGGTGCCGCCGGAGGCAGTCGGCCTCGGCGTGGCGGTCGGGGATCGGCTCCGACGCGCGGCAGCCGGCCGGTAGCGTTCGGTCATGGAGTCTGCGCCCCGATCTTCGGTGGCCCCGATCGGCGTCTTCGACTCCGGCCTGGGCGGGTTGACGGTCCTCCGTGCGCTCATCGACCTGGTGCCGGGTATTCCCACGATCTACTTCGGCGATACCGGTCGGTTCCCGTACGGCCCCAAGCCGGCTGACGAAGTCCTGAAGTACGCGCTCGAGATCGCCGACCTCCTGATCGATCGCGGCGCCGCGATGATCGTCGTGGCGTGCAACAGTGCGACCTCGGTCGCGCTCGACGCACTCACGGAACGGACCGAGATCCCAATCGTCGGGGTGGTCGAGCCGGGGGTCCGGGCGGCCGCCTCGGTGACCGAATCGGGGCGAGTCGGTGTCATCGGCACCGTCGGCACCATCGCGTCCGGGGCGTACCAGCGGGCCGCCGCGGCCGAGGGTGTCGAGCTGACCTGCGCCGCCTGTCCGGGGTTCGTGGAGTTCGTCGAAGCCGGAGACGTGGATTCGGACCAAGTGCACGTGCTGGCCGAACGTCTCTTGGACCCGGTGCGTCGGGCCGGTGTCGACACCCTGATCCTCGGATGCACCCATTACCCGCTGCTGGCCCGAACCATCGGCGACGTCATGGGGCCTGAGGTCGTGCTCGTGTCCAGCGCCGACGAGACCGCGTTTGTCGCGCGCCGGATCCTGGGCCCCGCGGCCACGATGTCCGGCCCGGACGCGCACCATCATTTCGTGACGTCGGGGGACGCCACCACGTTCGCATCCCTCGGTGCTCGTTTCCTCGGCCCCGAAGTCGTCGAAGTGGAGGCCTGGCGGTGGAGCTGACGGTCCTGGGCTGTTCCGGTTCGTATTCCGCGCCCGATACCGCGTGCAGCGGATATCTGGTGCGCGAGGGCGACACCTCGATCTGGATCGACTGCGGGAACGGCAGCTTCGCGAACCTGCCCCGGCACCTCGATCCGGCCGACCTCACCGCGGTGGTGATCACCCACATCCATCCGGACCATTGCGTCGACCTCTATGGACTCCATGTGATGTACCGGTACGGACTGGAGCGCACCGGGTTCCCCATCTACGCACCGGCGGGCACCGAAGCCGCGATGGGTGCCCTGGTGAACTGGGGCGATGCGTTCGCCTGGACCGACATCGACCCCATCGAGGGGGCGACCGTCGGGGACCTGCGGCTCGCGTTTTCTCGAACCGATCATCCGCCGCCCACCTACGCGGTCGAGATCACCAATGCTGGCGACCGGCGGTTCATCTATACCTCTGACACCGGCCCGGAATGGTCGGTCGACGCCTTCGCGCCGGGCGCGAACCTGGTGCTGTCGGAGGCTTCGTATCGGCACGACCATCGGCGCTCGCCGATTCACCTCTCCGGTCGGCAGGCCGGAGCCGCCGCCCGAGCCGCGGCTGCGCAGCGCTTGGTGCTGACCCACCTGTGGCCCGAGGTCGACCCGGCGGTCATCAGTGAGGAAGGATCCGAGGCGTTCGGCGCCGAGGTGACCCTCGCAGCCGTCGATCTGATCCTCCCCATCTGAACCGGGCCCCCCGAGGGATCCGCCGAACGAAAGGCCCTCATGGGTATTCGCAACGACGGGCGCGAGCCCGATCAGCTCCGCCCCCTGACCTTCACCCGTGACTTCACCGAGCTCGCGGCCGGATCGGTGCTGGTCGAGATGGGCCGGACGCGCGTGCTCTGCACCGCGTCGGTGGAGGAGCGGGTGCCGCCGTGGTTGCGGGGCAGTGGCAAGGGCTGGGTCACTGCTGAGTACTCGATGCTGCCGGGATCAACGCCCGAGCGGGTCAACCGGGAGGCCGCCAGGGGGAAGCAGAGTGGTCGGACCCAAGAGATTCAGCGCCTGATCGGTCGCTCGTTGCGAGCGGTCACGGATCTGTCGATGTTGGCCGAGGTGCAGATCACGGTCGACTGTGATGCGCTCCAAGCCGACGGCGGTACTCGTACCGCTTCGATCTGCGGCGGATACCTCGCATTGCACGACGCGTGCTCGCGCCTGGTGGCGACCGGAAAGCTTGCCGCGCACCCGATGACCGATTCGTGTGCGGCGATCTCGGTCGGCATCGTGGGTGCGCTGCCGAGTCTCGACCTGGACTACTCCGAGGATTCGACTGCCGAGGTCGACATGAACGTGGTGATGACCGGCGCGGGGAAGTTCATCGAGGTGCAGGGGACCGCCGAGGGGCTGGCGTTCAGTCGGGGTGAACTCGATTCGCTCCTCGGGTTGGCGGAGTCGGGCATCGGCGAGATCCTCGCGCTGCAGTCCGAACTGTTGGCGGTGTCACCCACGCCCCGATGACCGAGCGGGTCGTGCTGGCGACGGCGAACCCGGACAAGGCGCGCGAAATGGAAGCGGCGTTGGCAGATCAGGATTTCGATCTGATCCCGCGGCCACCGGACGTCGCCGAGGTCGACGAGACCGGGGACACCTTGCTTGCCAACGCGCGAATGAAGGCCCTCGCCTTGCGTGCCGCGACCGGCCTCGCCGCGCTGGCCGACGATACGGGCCTCGAAGTCGACGCACTCGGGGGCGCGCCCGGTGTGTTCAGCGCCCGGTACGCCGGACCCGACGCGACCTACGCCGACAACGTGGAACATCTCCTCGCCGCGATGGCGTCGGCGCGACGGAACGCGCGCACCGCCCGGTTCCGCACCGTGGTGGTCCTCGCCCGCCCGGACGGGTCTGAGGTCGTCGCCGAGGGTGTGGTCGAGGGCGTCATCGCCGATTCCCCCCGTGGGACGGGCGGCTTCGGGTACGACCCGGTCTTCCTCCCCGCGGGAGGCGGCGGACGCACGTTTGCCGAGATCACCCTCGCCGAGAAGCAGGCCATCTCTCATCGCGGTCGAGCATTACGAGCGATGGCGCGACAGTTGCGCGAGTCTGTGCCCCCGGAACCCTAAGGAGCAACGGTGCCTCTCGAACCCCAGGCCAAGATCGCCATCGCCAGAACGCGATCGGCGGTCGGCGATGTGGTGGCCGTTCGATCGGCGGTGGGTTGAATGGCGGTCATCGATCTGGCTGGGTTCGTCGCCGACCTGAAGGACCACGCCGTCGAGCACGGGTTCCACGTTCACGACGAGCGCCACTTCGTCGAGAGTTACTCGCTCCGCCAGAACTGGGAGGTCGATCTGCACCCCGAAGAGGGCTGTGACGGCCCGGTCGATCTGTACCTCTCGCTGGAGATCGACCCCAGGGTGTTGCTGGGCTTCGAAGATGCCGTGATCGCCGGTGACGGTCTGACCGACCCGCCCGACGAGTTCCACCTGCCACTGTCGTTCACGTGGGCGCTTCCTCCGTTGCCGCATGCGCCCGACCTGTTGGTCTTGGCCACCGACCTCGCCGCCGTGGGAGGGCCCGATCTCCCGCTCGAGGTCTCGGCGATCGATTCGTACCCGTCGGTCACCGACGCACCCGAGACGAGCCTGCGAGTCGTCGGACACCAGCGGGTGTCCCTGCTCCGGATCCGCGACGGTGAGGAAGTCCCGTGCGAGACGCTGGACCGTTGCCTCGACGTCAGTCGGCATCTGCTGGACCGCGCCGCCGATTGGATGCGCTGAGACCGATCGGTGCGCCGCGTCTGCCAGGATGGTCCGGTGCCGATGCGATCTGACTGCCATCACTACGAATCGCGGACCTATCCCTCGGGAGAGACCGTCCGGAAGTGCCAGCTGGATCTGGCCCCGGAGGCGCCGTGGAAGTGCCCGGAGGACTGTCCGAGTTTTCGACGGCGGATGTTCGACGCGGGATGGCAATACGGCAGCCTGGGCGCGGCTGCGGCGGCGCCACCTGCGCCCGAGCCGGTCGGAGAGGATGTTGCCGCGCTGCTCGACGCGGCTGAGGACATCGTCAACGCGGCCGCGCCCGACATCTTGGCGGAGTTCGACCGTCAACAGACCAAGAAAGGGCCGTTCCGTCGCAAGGGTGGCTCGGGAAAAGGGAAAGGCAAGGGCAAGCGTCGCAAGTAGGCACCCCGGGCCGGCTTGGCGGCGGTCTTCGGGTCGACCGTTGCGCGAACCGGTGGCGTTAGCCTCCGCGTGGCATGACCCAGGACCGCGCGGCAGGACACGAATTGTCGAGATCCCGTCAGGGCCGGCTGGTCGTCGTCCTGACCGCCATCGTCGTGCTCCCGATCGTCGTGGCGATCGTGCGGATGATGTTGGGTCCGAAGTATTTCCCGGGCATCGACATCGCGGCCACCGAACTGCGGGTACGCGATGCGCTCCACGACGTTGTGCTCGTCGGACCGTATTCCCGCTACGGATGGGATCATCCGGGGCCGTTCCTCTTCTACCTCCTCGCGGTTCCGTACTGGCTCAGTGGTGAGGCTTCGATCTCGTTGCCGATCACCGCCGCCACCGTGAATGCCCTCAGCGTGGTGGGGTCTGTGCACATCGGGTGGCGGCGGCTCGGAATGCGGGGCGCGCTCGGAGTGCTCGTCCCGGTCGCACTGCTCGTTCGTGCGTTCGGGCCGGATCAAATCCGAGATCCGTGGAACGTGTACATCTCGATCCTGCCGTTGCTGTTCTTCGTGCTGGCCCTGTGGTCGGTCGCCGAAGGTGACTGGTGGTTCCTCGTGCCGGCGGCGTTGGTCGGCAGCTTCGTGGTGCAGTCACACATCGGCTACCTGGTCATCGTCTCGGTCACGAGCGTGGTCGGGGTTGGTCTCGGGTTCGGCCGCCACCGTCGCACCGAGCGACCTCGACGAAGACTCCGGTGGGTGATGCTGACGACCACGACCGCGCTCGCGGTCGTCTGGTTGCCCGTCGTCTACGGGCGGCTGGTGAGTGACGACGGAAACGTGAGTCGGATCGCCCAGTTCTTTCGCGCCGAACACGCCACGGCGGGGTACACGAAGGCGCTGAAGATCTTGGGGCTGCAGTGGGGGCCTCAGCCGGAGTGGCTCCTGGGCGTTCGTTCGACCCGCGGCAACCTCTTTCCATCGGAATCGCATTGGTATTTCGCGATATTGATTGTGACTGCGGCGGTCGGCGCGTGGGTGGCGTGGCGTCGGCGCGACCGGGCGGTCACGACCCTGGGCGTGATCGTCGCAACCGCGGTGGTCGCCGCAGTGGTGTCAGTGGCCCAGGTCATTGGTCCCTTGTGGCCCTACATCACGCGTTGGACATGGGTGGTCGGTGGGCTTCTGGGCATGGTGACGCTCTTGGGGTTGGCCGGACCGATGCCTCGGCACCGGGCCCGCCTGGTGGCGCGTCTCGCGGGTGGCGTCGTGATCGTGCTCGCCGGCGCGGCCACGATCTCGGCGATCCGGGCAGATGCTCCGGGGGCCGCGCGAAGCGAGATCGAGCAAGCCGTCGGTACCCAAGTTCTCCGGCGCTTGCCTCGAGGCACCGGAGCCGTGGTGATCGACCGCAATGAATCGACGTTCGCGGTGCCCGGGCTGGTGCTCCAACTGGAGCGGGCCGGGATCGACACGGTGGTCATCCCGGACCTCTCCATTGTCTACGGCGAACACCGCAGTCGGGTCCCCGAGAACGTCCGGGCCCGACTCGTGGTCATCGATGGTTCCGTCCCACCGCCGATCGGGGTTCCTCGGATCGCCTCGTACCGTCGCCGGGACGCGCGCGGCCGGGTGACCGATCACGTCGACGTGTACCTGTTGCCAGTCACGCCGGTCGGTGCTCCATGATCGGGAGTGCGAGCGGAGGGAGTCGAACCCTCACCCCCGAAGGGACCGGGACCTAAACCCGGCGCGTCTGCCATTCCGCCACGCTCGCGTGCACTCAGTGTCGCACGTCCGGCCGGGACCAGCTCGACCGATCGATACGCACCATCTCGTCGAGCGTCAGCGGCTGGGAGAACAGGAAGCCCTGTCCGAACGTACACCCCAACTCCCGCAGGATCGTGAGCTGGCGAGCCGACTCGATCCCCTCGGCGATGACCTCGAGGCCGAGGCCCTGGGCGAGCCCCACGATGCCGGCGACGATCGTGATGTTGGCCCCTTCCTCGCCGAGTTCGGCGATGAACGAGCGGTCGATCTTGACGATGTCGACGGGCAGTCGACGGAGGTAGCTGAGTGAGGAGTACCCGGTGCCGAAGTCGTCGATCGCGAGCCGAACGCCGATGTCCCGAAGGGCGTTCAGCGTGGCGATGGCGGCGTCGACCTCTTCGAGCACCGCACTCTCGGTGATCTCGATGCAGAGCCGGCGGGGCTCGACACCGTGCTCGGCCAGCGTCGTGCGCACCCGCTCGACCAGGTCGGGTTGGCTGAGTTCCCGCGGCGACAGGTTGATTGCGAGTCGAGCCAAGAGCGACTCGGGGAAGTCGCTCATCGCACCGACGGCGAGCGCCAACACCTCGCGGCCCATCGGCACGATCAGGCCCGAGACCTCAGCGGCGTCGAGGAAGCCATCGGGGGCCAGGAGCCCACGTTCGGGGTGCTGCCAGCGGACCAGTCCCTCGGCACCGGCGAGTTCGCCGGACGCGAGGTCCACGATCGGCTGGTAGCGGAGAAAGAGTTCGTGGCGATCGAGCGCACGATGCAGGTCGGTCTCGATCTCGAGCGCCGCCGCGGTCGCGGCCCGAAGCGCATCATCGAAGACCTCGTGGCGGTTCCGGCCCAACTCTTTGGCCCGGTAGGCCGCCGCGTCGGCGTTGCGCAACATCTCCGCCCCGTCGGGGTGTTCAGTATCGGCGAGTGCGATGCCGATGCTCGCGC
Source organism: uncultured Acidimicrobiia bacterium (assembly GCA_963765075.1). GTDB lineage: Bacteria > Actinomycetota > Acidimicrobiia > IMCC26256 > JAENVU01 > JAENVU01. Next base: position 243,912 of record CAVXVA010000003.1, on the reverse strand, counting down.
TGACGAAGACGCTGCGACCCTTGATCGTGAACGGATTCAGGAGCAGTGCGCCCAGGCGGTCGGCGATGTCGCGAGCCTCCTCGACTGATGCGAGGTCGGCGCAGACGACGACGAACTCGTCGCCGCCGGTACGTGCGGCAAGATCGGACGCGCGCATCACGCTGGACAAGCGTCGGCTGAAATGGACCAGGAGTTCGTCGCCGGCGCTATGGCCGAGTGCGTCGTTGACCTGTTTGAATCGGTCGAGGTCGATGAACAGGACCGCGGTCATCGTGCCGTGACGAATTCCTCGGGTCACGACCGCGTCGAGGTGGCGGACGAGCAAGTTGCGATTCGGGAGCCCGGTCAGTGGGTCGTGGGCGGCGTCGTACTCGAGGCGATGTTCGAGCTGTTTGCGTTCGGTGAGGTCGAACATTGCCCCGTCGATCAAGGCCGGTCGACCGGCGTCGTCCTGCACCACGTGGCCACGTTCTTCGACCCAGCGCAGGGATCCGTCGCGGTGCCGGAACTGGTATTCGATCGAATAGGCGTTGCCGTGGTGGACCGCGTCGGTGACTGCCCGATCGATCGCAACCCGCCCCGCAGGCTCGACGAGGTCGTAGAGGTCGAGATCCCGACGGAGCAACGACGCGGCTGAGTAGCCGGTGAGTTCCTCGACGGCGTCGCTGATGAAGATCTCTGCGTACGGCGGTTCCGCATGGCGGCGGAAGACCGCGCCCGGAACGTTGGCGATGAGGTTCGTCAACTGGGTCTCTCGGTCTCGGGTGGCCTCGACCGCGTTCACCCGCGAGGTGATGTCGAACATGAAGCCTTCGAGGTGGACCGGAGCGCCCGCAGCATCGAATGCCACCCGGCCGTGCTCGGAGAGCCAGCGGACGGATCCATCGCGATGGTGGATCGGGTACTCCACGATGTACGGGAGACCATCCGCGCGGGCCTCTGCGATCACGCCGTCGCACATGCCTCGAAACGCGGGCAGGATCAAGTCGTCGAAACACACCGCCTGCGACAGGAACTCCGACGCGCGAAAGCCAGTGAGTGTCTCGACGACGTCGCTGATGAATTCGTCGTGGTAGGGCGGGTCAACGTGACATCGGAATACCGCGCCCGGAAGATTGGAGATCAACGATTCGTGGCGGGCCTCGCTGGCGAGCAGCTGATCCTCGAAGCGTCGACGCTCGGTGACGTCCCGGACATTCATGATGACGCCGTTGATCGCCGGTTCGTCGAACCGACTCGACGCGGCGAGTTCGATGGGGACCCAATGGCCGTCGGCGTGGCGGATGCGCATGGCGTTGATCGCGCGATAGTTGGGGTCGGTCAGGAATTTCACCATCTCGGAGGCCGCGAACTCGAGGTCGTCGGGGTGGACCAGGTCGAGCGCATTCGTGCCGACCAACGCGTCGGGCTGGTACCCGAACAGGTTCTCGCCGACAGGGAAGTGGCTGATGACGGCGTTGGCGTCGATGACGATCAGCGCGTCGCTCGAGTGCTCGACCATCGCCCGGAACTGGGCTTCGGTGGCTCGCGCCTCGCTGCTCGCGTCCCGCCGGGCGAGCGCGGAGCCGAGGATGTCAGTGGCGATCTGCACCACGCTGATGGCCTCGTCGGACCAACGGCGAGGCTGGGCGAGGGCCTCCAGACCGACGAAGCCGACGGCCACACCGCCGCGGATCATCGGAACTCCGACCAGCGAGGCACCCCCAGTCGCGTGGATCATCGCCGCCTCACTCGCCGACAACTCATCGGAGTCCTGCGCGCTCGCCGTCAACACCTCGAGGTTCGCCAGTCGTTGCGTCCAGGCCGGGAAGTCGTCGATGTCGATCAGTTCGTCGCCACCAACCACGAAGCCCGCCGCCGCGGTCGCCCATCCGTGGCTGCGGAAGATGGTGAGGCCGTCGGTCGAAAGTCGGAAGATGAAGGCACGGTCGGCCGCGCAGTGCCGCGCCAGCCGTTCCAGGGCCTGCTCGACGGTGGCATCCATATCGGTGTCCACCGCATCGACGAACATGGATGCCAGGTTGGCGACCAACTCGCGACGGGCTCGGCTCTCATCGAGCAAGACCCTGGTCTCGACCCACTCGGTGATGTCCCGCACCGTCAGGATCAGTGAACCGGCCGGGCTTTCGGCCAGCGACTGGGGATTCTCCCGTGCGACCAACTCGACCGTGATGTGGTGGCCGGCCCGGTGGAGGAATCGGTACGTACGGAAGTCTTCGGGAATCTCCTCTCCGAATCGACGCAGCCGGTCGAGCGCGGGCTCGAGGTCGTCGGGGTGAAGCAGTTCCAGCCCATTCCGGCCCCAAAGCTCCGCGGCTTCGTAGCCGAGCATCCGTTCGATCGCGGGGGTCGTCGCCAGGATGGTGCCGTCGCTCTCGACGAGGCAGATCCCGTCGGTGGCATGGTCGAGCATGAGGGCGAGCAGCGCCGGGTCGGCGCTCGGATTTGTGTCTGATTCCGGCCCAGGAGTCACGCCACAACCATCGACGGTTTTCCGCCGATCTTGAGTGCCCTGAGCCCGGCGGTGGGCCCGGAATCGTTGGTCGCGCGGGTTCAGACTGCGGTCCAACCTCCGTCGACGGGGAGCACGATGCCGGTCACGTAGCTGCTGGCCGCGCTGGCCAGAAAGAGCAGCGCCCCATCGAGTTCATCCGCCGCCCCCGCCCGCCGGAGCGGGGTCCTGTCGTCGATCCAGTCGCTGAGCTGGCGGTCCGTGAACATCGCCGTGGTCATTTCGCTCGCGAACCAACCGGGAGCCAGAGCATTGACCCGAATCTCGCGACGGGCCCACTGGACGGCCAGTTCCCGGGTCAGGCTCGTCAGCCCGCCTTTGGATGCGGAGTAGCCGGCCTCCGGTATCCGACCGACGCCGGCCAGGGCGTAGATCGAGGCCACGTTGATGATGCGACCGGCAATGGTGCGTTCGGCCATTGCCGTCGCCGCCGCCTGGGCGATGGCGAACGGGGCGACGAGGTTGAGCTCCACGGTGGACCGGAAGTGGTCGACCGGTTCGTCGAACGCGCGCATCGGCTCGCTGCGTCCGGCGTTGTTGACGAGCACGTCCAGTCGGCCCGCGCGTTCGAGCACGGTGGCGACGAGTCCGTCACGTTGATCGGCGTCCAAGAGGTCACACGGGACCACGACCGGGTCGGTAAGTTCTGCTGCCACCGCGTGCAGCCGATCCTCGCGTCGGGCCGCGATCGCGACTCGGGCGCCGGCCGCATCGAGTACTCGCGCGAATCGCGCGCCCAGCCCGGAGCTGGCTCCCGTGACGAGTGCGACCTGTCCGTCGAGACGAAATCCGGCAAGAGGATCCATACGGGCCGGAGGGTAGTCGTGGCGGTCGTGGGGACCGAGACCTCAGCTGTGCAGGATCGAGATCAACGCCGACCGGGCCGGCTTCGGCGAGAAGTCGTGACGCAGGATCCCGAAGTTCTCGTAGATCGACGCGGGATCCGTACTGGCGTCGCGTACGGAGAACCAGAGCAGGGGGCCCGTGAAACTCCGAAACGCGCCGTTCCAACCGGCGTAGTAGTCGCGCAGCAGCTGCGCCTGCCGAGCGTCGGTCACCGCTTTGGATCCCGACCCGGTCGCCGCACCCGACTCCGTCCCCCAGACCTTCCGGTCACCGTGGCCGTGTTCGACCAGCACGTTGTGGAGGTCGCGGGTCTGAGTAAATGCGTTCCACGGGGCGTCCGTCAGTGGGCTGTCAGGGAATGAGTAGGGATGATGGGAGAGTGCATCGAAGCTCGCGCCACCACCGTTGGCGTAGATGCCACGCAGGAACGTCACGGGGGCGACGTCGCGACCGCTGGGGTCGTCAGGGGCGGGTGAGGTCGCTCCCGCCAGCACGGTCGCGCCCGGATCAGCATTCTTGATGGCGGCGTAGGCCTGCTGCAGCATGACCGTGTAACCGGCGACGTCGACGGTGGGTTGGACGAACGGGTAGTGGTTGGGCTCGTTCCAGATCTGCCAGACCCGCACCGAGTTGCGGAACTCCGGGACGGCGCTGGTCGTGCCGTATCGGGCGGCAGACGCCCGGGCGAAGGTCGCGAAGGACGTGGGGTCGGTCGGGAAGCAGTGGCTGGTGTGCGCGCAGACGGCCCGGCGGGCCCATGGCGGGCTGTACGCCAGCGTGCCAACGATGTTCAGCCCGCGTTCGCGAGCCTGACGAACCACGGTGTCGGTCGCCCGGTCCCAACGGTAACTGTTGGGCCCGTCGCCCTGAATCGAGTTCCAGTCGAAATCGAGCGCGATCCAGCGAGCGCCGGTGGCGGCCATCGCATCGAGTTCCCGTCGCCGCTCGGCGTCGTTCATCCACAGGATGCCCGACCCCGGGTTGAAGCCGGCCCGGTTGGCGAACTCATTGGGATGGCCGAGGGTCGGTGTGGCGTCGGTGTGGAGCAGCGTGTCGGTCGGCGCGGCCGTGGTTCGCAGCACCCGATTCGGGGCCACCGCGCACGCGCCGAGCGCGATCGCGGCGGTCAGGAACAGCGCAGCGGATCGGACGGCGGAAGCAGTGCGGGGCATGAGACCTTCTGAACTCGGTGGACCCACCCACCATCGGCACCCAGAGTGGGGAAATTGACGAATCGAGATCACTCTGAGTAGTGATTCGCGTGAACAAGTCGAATGGCCCAGGCAGTTCTGCGCGATTCGGACACGCATCCCGGTCTAGGGCCCGACGGCTAAGAATGCGCCATGCGCGCGCTGACCTATCACGGACCGTTCGACATTCGAGTCGACACGATCGCCGATCCACGACTGTTCGACGCGGCGGGCGCGGTCGTGGCCGTCCGCGCGTGCGGTATCTGCGGGAGTGACCTTCACATTTACGAGGGCCACGGGTTCAGCTCCGATCTCGGGTTCTGCGTCGGTCACGAAGCGGTCGGCGAGGTGGTCGAGGTCGGCGACTCGGTGTCGAGGTTTCGCGTCGGCGACTCGGTCCTGGTCACCGCGTCGACGGGCTGCAACACGTGCGGGCCGTGTCGGGCCGGGTACGTCCTGGGGTGTGAGCGGGGCCGGAGCGGCTGTTACGGCTTGAGCGCGATGTTGCCGGGGAGTCAGGCCGAGTTGGTGGCGGTCCCGTCAGCCGATGGCAATCTCGTCGCCATCCCGGAGGGAGTGAGTGACGACGCCGCGCTCGTCCTGACCGACAACGCGCCTACCGCGTGGTACGGCGCCCGTCGGGCCCGGATCGAGCCCGGTGACACGGTTGCCGTCGTCGGACTAGGCCCCGTCGGCCTCATGGCGGTGGTGGCTGCGCAGGTAATGGGCGCCGGTCGGGTGTTGGCGATCGACCTGGTCGCCGAACGGCGCGCCGCGGCGGCGGCCATCGGCGCCGAACCCGTCGACGGCGACCCGCGCCTGGCGGTGCGGGAACTCACTGGCGGGCGGGGTGCGAACGCAGTGATCGAGGCCGTCGGGGCCGACGCCACGATCGATCTCGCGATCAAAATCGCCGCGCGCGGCGCCCGGGTGTCGGTGGTGGGCGTCACCCAGAGTTCTGCGTTCCCGATGCACATGCAGCTCGCGCAGTTCAACGAGATCGAGTTCAGTATCGGACTCTGCTCGGTCCAGCGCGAGCTCCCCGCACTCATGGCGCTCACGCAGGCCGGTCGGATCTCGCCGGAGGTCGTCGTGACGCACCATCTTCCGTTGAGTGCCGGTGACGATGCGTACCGTCTCTTCCATTCTCGAGAGGGCGGCGTGGGCAAGGTGGTGTTGGACCCGTCCTCGTGACTCAGGCGCACCACGTGTCGAGCGGGGGGTCAAACCGGTGACGGCGGCCCGGCACCGGTGAGGTGAGCCTCGAGTCGCGTCATGCGCGCGAGCACGTCATGCAGATCGCGTTCGTTGTGGCTGGCCACCAGGTAGGTCTCACGATCGCGCGCCCGGTCGCGCATCGCGTCCCGACGCTGGGCCAACAAGATCAATGGACCCTGACAGGCGGCCAAGGTTGCGAGCGTCGCGGCGAGCACGCTGAGCATCAGCGTGGGGTGCGGTTCGAACGGCCGGAGGATCACGTTGACTCCGACCCAGGTCAGGACCGCGGCGATGAGCAACACCGGGAACCACCAGGACGCAACAACTGCCGCGACCTGGTCGGCCGCGCGTTCGCCTCGGTCCGGTTCGGGTTCGGTGAACATGCTGAGCTGGTGGCCGCACGCGGGGCACTGGTCGATGTTCATCGCGCCGCTTTCGTCAGGAGCCGGATGGGCAATGCTGCCGTCTCGCTCCGGGCTGATGTGTTGCACCGACCTCGGTCGTGGACCAGATCGGGTCGCGTGCCCTGATTGGGGGTAAAGCGTGGTACGCCGCCTGGGACTCGAACCCAGAACCTACAGATTAAGAGTCTGTTGCTCTAACCAGTTGAGCTAGCGGCGCGGCACGAATCTAGTGGACCCGGGGTCGATGACCGCCAACTGTCGAGGACCATCTACCGTGCCGGGAACGTGAGGAGCAGATCATGGATGTAGCAATCACCGGTTCGAGTGGGTTCATCGGCATTGCGTTGGCGTCCGCACTGCGCGATCGGGGCGACGCGGTCATCCCCGTCGTCCGCGGTGATGGCCGAGGGGTTCGGTGGGATCCGGCGGGCGGAACCATCGATGCCGAGGCGCTCGAAGGGGTCGACGCGATCGTGCATCTCGCCGGTGAGGGCATCGGCGAGAAGAAGTGGACCGACGAGCAGAAGCGAGCAATCCGCGACAGTCGAGTCGACGGCACCGCCCTGCTGGCCACTGCCTTGGCCGGACTCGAACGGCGCCCGAGCGTGCTCGTCTCGGGAAGCGCAATTGGTTGGTACGGCAATCGGGGCGACGAAGAACTCACGGAGGTGAGCCCTCCGCCCGAGCCCAGTTTTCTGGCCGAGGTATGCGCCGAGTGGGAGGCCGCCACGGGCCCGGCGGAAGCCGCGGGCATTCGCACCGTCCATCTGCGCACGGGCATCGTGCTGAGCCCCGACGGCGGCACCCTCGCGCGCATGATCACGCCGTTCAAACTGGGAGTCGGGGGCCGGATCAAGTCCGGCACTGCAGTACATGAGTTGGATCTCGCTCGCCGATGAAGTCGGGGCGATCCTCCACGCGATCGCCACTCCGACCCTCTCCGGAGCCGTGAATGCCACCGCGCCGAACCCGGTCACCAACCGAGAGTTCACCAAGGCCTTGGGCCACGCGCTCCATCGACCGACGTTGCTGCCGACGCCCCTGACTCCACTCAAGGCGATCTATGGGAGTGAGCTCGTCCGGAACTTGCTGGTCGAAGGTCAGCGAGTGCTCCCGGCGAAGCTCCTGGCGTCCGGGTACGAGTTCCGCCACCCGGAACTCGCCGGCGCGCTCGCGGCGATGGATCTCTGACCGGGACCGCGGGGCGCGCGACGCCAGGCGTCGCATTGCATTGGGGTGACCGAGGGGTTTCGAACCCCCGACCTCCGGGACCACAACCCGGCGCTCTAGCCAACTGAGCTACGGCCACCATGAGACGACCGCAGTCGTCGTGTGTCGGCGACGGAAACCGTCGCCGGCGCGCCCGGGAGGACTCGAACCTCCGACCGGCGGATTAGAAGTCCACTGCTCTATCCAGCTGAGCTACGGGCGCTCGCTCCCGGGCCGGTGCAGTGTAACGGCTTCCCGTCCCGGCCCGGGGAGCCGAAGGTCCCTGTTCGTCGGTGATCGCCAAACGGGAGGGTCCGACCGTCGCAACGCCGGGGAGCAAGGTGCGGGATTTCCCGTATCGGTTCTGGGGCTCACTGGCGCTGAGCCCCGGCAAGCGGGCCGACCTGGTATCAGGTCGAGAAGGACACCGCCGAGTCACCGGCGCCGGTGCGCGACCCGCGCCGGGGTTACGCGGGTGGTGCGAGGAGGCCGCCGTCGATGATGGCGCGGCTGAGCGGGCGAGTGAGCGCGCGGAGTCGGGCGCAGCCGTCCTCGCCGAGCGGCACGTAGGCGGCGACGGCCGCGGCGTCGGTGGCGTCTTCGATCCACTGCCGTTGGGCCCGGCCTCGATCCGTCAGGGTGAGGTCGTCGCCGAGTTCGAGGATCCCGCGGGCGCGAAGGTCGTTGATACCGGCGTTCCATTCCTCGACCGGCCAGTCGCGGGTGGAGAGCATGACCCCGCCGGGGACATCGCCGGTCGCGACGTGGGTGATCGCGGCTTCCAGCCCGCTCAGCCCGGCGGCAACGAGCGCGGCGATGTGTCCGTCGCCGCGGTACTCACGCAGCAAACTCTGCGCGTGCCAGAGGACGAGATGGTCATCCTCGGGCCAGGGGAGCGATGCGTGACCCGCGAAGAGCGGCCGGCCATCCAACCGTTCACACGCGGTCTCCGCCGCCCGGCGCGCCAAGGCTGCCGCCTCGGCCAGGTCGGGGCTACCCATGGCATCGGGAAGTGACCGTCGGAGCGCGGCGTCGGCCGCGTGGACTCGCGCCGCCACGATGCGCTCGGGTGAGGCAATGTTCCACGCCGCGGGGATCGCATCCCGCACGAGCTGGGGCCGGAAGTTGAAGAACGTCGCGATCACGACCTCGGCCGGGACCGCGCCCATCGGCGCGGCGCGGGACGCGAAGTACCCCATGCGTCCGCTGAGGCCGAGCGACTCGTACGCCGCCGCGGCTTCGGGGGAGAAGTAGATCATCCCGTGGATGGGCTCCACCGTGCGCCACGTGCGGCGGGCGATCATCGGATCCATGGTGGTCCTTCGGGTCGAGACGGGCTGATGATGGTCACGCGGCGCTGACCAGTTGGACCGCGATGAGGGTCGCGATGCATCCGAAACACAGTTGGTGCTCTCGGAGAATCATCCGTGCCATGCCGAGGTGCATCTCGGTTGGTTCCGATGCGCGTTGACTCCCTGGGGCATCACCCACGGCCACGCCCAACGCCACCCGCGAGGAACGGTTCGGCTGGCTGCGACCACCATCGGGACCCCGGCCAAGACCGCCGACACCCAGGGGATCCACCGCGAGATGTCAGCCGACGCGAACTCGAATCCGATGGCGACGCCCGTGGTGACCATCGCGAGTGCGACGAGTCGGCTCATGGGGTGCGCATCGGTCGTGACCCGGCGGTAATAGGTGGCGATCGACTGCACCGCTCCGAGCGACGCGTCGGGTCGTCGTACCTGCACGTCGAACATCAAGTCGAACCACAAGACGGCGAGCAGGAACCCGGCGCCGGCGGTGACGAATGCCTCCATCGAGCGATTCTGGCACGCTGAGACTCACCGTCGGCTGGTGGTGTCGCGGTCTCGAGTCGATGAATCGAGAGAACGCGCGACGACTCGAGACCGTTCAGACGGTGACGGCGACGGCGATGGAGGTGGTATCGCCGCGGTTGTCGGTCACCCGCAAGACGACGGTCCAAGTGCCGTGGGCACCGTAGGCGTGCGGGAGCGTCATGCCGTTCTCGGTCAATCCATCGCCGAAGTCCCACTCCTGGAGGGTGATGAACCCGTCCGCATCGCTGGATGCGGAACTGTCGAACGTGCAGTTGAGGCCGGTGCACGAATAATCGATCACTGCGACCGGCGGAATGTTCGGGGTCGCCACGGTGAAGGGGATCGTCAGGGTACCGGTCCCGCCACGATCGTCGGTCACCGTCAGGGTGACTTGGTAGGTCCCATCGGCCCCGAAGGTGTGCGACGGCGCAGCGCCGGTGGCCGTCCCGCCATCGTCGAAGTTCCACGAGTAGCCGAGGATGGATCCGTCCGGGTCGGAGGACGTCGATCCGTCGAATGTGCAACTGAGGCCGGTGCACTGACCGGTGAAGTCGGCATTCGGCGAGACGTTGTTCGCGAGCACGGTCACCGTCGTCGAGAACGTGTCGGTGCCACCCTCGTCGTCGGTCACCGTCACGGTCACGGTGCGAGTGCCACTCGTGTCGTAGGTGTGGCTCGGATTCGGGCCCACTCCGGTCGTGCTGTCGCCGAAGTTCCAGGCGTAACTGACGTCGCCCTCGGGATCGCTCGAGGCGCTGGCATCGAACCCGCAGGCCAGGTTGATGCAATCAAAGGTGGCGTTCGCGGCTGGGGTCAAGTTCGGGACGGTGACGTGGCAGGCGGTCCCCGCACAGGCGCGGAGCCAGGTGACCACGCCGGCGAGCTGATCCAGGAGTCGGGTACGGCGCGGCTCGGCGGCCGCATTCCGCAGCTCGTACGGATCGGTCCGGTGGTCGTAGAGCTCTCGTTCGCCGGTCGACAGCTCGAAGTACGAGAAGCGGCCCGCTTGCACGCCAAAGGCACTCGGGTGCGCGACCCCACTGCCCTCGTCGGACGTGTCGAGCGTGACCGTGTGGAAGATGGCCCGTCGGTCGGTGCCGGGGGTGTTGAGGAACGGTCGCCACGACTGGCCGTCCTGCGCGCGCAGCGGCGTGGCGCCGGCGAAGTCGGCGATCGTGGCGGCGAGGTCGGTGTTGACCACCGGGGTCGGATTCGTTCCCACCGGGATGCCCGGTCCCCTGACGAGGAGCGGTACCCGCATGCTCGGTTCGTATCCGACCTCTTTGCCTTGGACGATCCGGTGTTCGCCGAGTACGAAACCGTTGTCGCTCGTGAACATGATGATCGTGTTGCCAGATTCGCCGGCAGCATCGATGTCGTTGACCACTTTCTCGACCATGTCGTCGAGCGCCACGATCATCCGCAAACGGGTTCGCTCCAGGTTCTGGATCGACTTGGTGCGGATCGCGGTGAGCGCGGGGAGTGACTGGACCCACGCGGGCTTGTCGGTGACGTCGGCCTCGTTGTAGGCCGGGCTCTGCGGCAGCGTCCAGGTGCTCATGGTGGTGGCGTACCGGCTCGCGTACCGGATACCCGGTCCCTTGTGCGGGGCCGTCGGGGTCAGCACCATGAAGTACGGCTTGCCTGCGGTGCGCGCCTCGGCCATCGTGCTGACGGCACGGTCTCCGAGCACCTCGGTTTGAGCGTATTGGTCGCCGCTCGTCGGGTACACGATCTTCTGGGCGCGGTCCTTGAGCCCGTACCCCCACTGGTTGTAGATCTTCGAGCAGAGGGCCTGCCAGTGGTCCCACCCGGCCGGCGCGGCCTTTCCGCAGCCGTACCCGTTCATGTATTTGCCGATGAGGCTCGTGTGGTAGCCGGCGTTGCGCATCCACGCGCCCAGCGTGTTGTTGTGCGCGAAGTTCAGGTACCCGTAGTTGTTGAACACTCGGTTGTTGGTCGCGTACTGGCCCGAGAGGAAGGCCGAGCGCGACGGGCAGCACAGCGAGGTCGACACGTACGAGTTCGTGAAGTCGGTGCCCTGGAGCAGGGCGCGCGTCTTGGGCATGGCCCACATCTCGTCGTAGCGCATGTCGTCGACATCGATGACGACGACATTCGGCTTGCCGGCCGCCTGGGCTGGTTGGTCGGTATCGCTGGCGACGAGTACGCCGGCACAGCCCGCCACAACCACCGTGAGCGCAGCGACGAGACGTCGCAGACGAGTCTTCATTTCCGAACCCCCAGCAGATCCCACACCCGAGCAGCGCGAGTCGGGCAAGAGTAGTAGTTCTCCAGCCGGTTCGTACCGGTTCGTCCGATGGCCGGGCATGTTTGTTTCTGACCCGGTTTCGTGGTACTCGGGGCACGCAGAGGGCACGGTGCTCAGCTGATGCGGCGCGGCTCGTCTTCCCAATCCGCGGATAGGGCAGCGAAGAGCCAAAAGCCCGACGGCTCGACCTCGACCTTGTGTTCCTTGCCGTCGAAGCCAACGGTGATGGTCGCGCCGGGGTGAGCATTGCCGCACGCGTAGGTCATCCCGGCGCACGAGCCGCGGTCGCCGCAACTGCCGCTCTGGTCGCTCCGCCACTGTCCACCGATCCAACTGAACCGGTCGAGGTTTCGGTCGGTTGCCACGCTGTCGACACCGTTCGACTCGATGATCGCGAGGGCCTCGGTCCCGACGACTGCCTTCGCAACGACTCGATCGAAACGCGGATTCCATCCACCGACGGCGAAGACGACATCGTCGGTGAACTCCTGCATCGGAGAAGTCTCGCGCCGTTCGCGACGACCTCGGCGTCAGCGTTCGGGACCTGGCTTGACGGCTGCCGCGTCCGACCGCCGACAATGAAGCTCCTATAGATGTCAAGCGGCGTTTTGGGTAATCCATGTGTGTGCTCGGCGGGCGAGGCGGGTGTCGTGGGTGAGTCCGCGTTCGATCCGGGAGAGGGTGATGGGTGCGGTGCCGATCGCGTTGCAGACGGTCGTGAGGCTGAGCCGCTGCTCGTTCCGTAACTGTCGGAGCTCGATGCCGGTGGGGATATCGGTCGGTGGGTTGGTGATCGCGGCGAAGACTTCTCGGGCGACGTAGCGCTTGAGGCACCGCATGATTTCTTTTCGGGTCTTGCCTTCAGCGATGCGCCGTTCGACGTAGTCGCGGGTGGGTTGGTCGTAACGCATGCGCACCAACACGATCGTGAACAGAGCATTGTTCGCTCGTCGGTCCCCACCACGGTTGAGGCGATGGCGGGTCGTTTTGCCCGACGATGCCGGTAGCGGGCACACGCCACAGAGCTTCGCGAACGCGGCTTCCGAACGGAGTCGTTGCGGGTTGTCGCCGGCGGCGGCGAGGAGCTGAGCAGCAGCATGGGGACCGACACCGAAGAGGCCGAGGAGCGCGGGGGCGTGCGCGGCGACGAGTTCGTTGATGCGAGTTTCGAGTCGCCGGTTCTGCGCGTTGAGGAACTCGATCCGGCGGGAGAGTTCACGGAGCGCGAACCGGGTCTCACGTTCGGTCGGGTCGGGGTGTGTGTCCGCGAACCGGCGGGCCCGTCCCAGCGCGACGGTGAACGAGAGGCCGGCCCGGAGGCGGTGACGGAGCCCATCGGGTGCCGTCACGATCAACGCTTTGAACTGGTTGATGGCACGGGTCCGATCCAATGTCGCGGCGTGGTAGACGATCTCAAGAGATCGGATCGCTTCGACTGCACCATCTCGAGACTTCGGGATACCCGTCGCGCGTCCCGAGAGCACCGCCCGGGCGGCCGCTTCCGCGTCGGTCGGATCGGACTTGCCTTCGAAGCGGCGGGCTTTGCGGTCGGGTCGATCAACTTCGATCACCTCGACCCCAGCCGCGCTGAGATGACGAGTCAGACCCGCACCCCAACTCCCGGTCGATTCGACCCCAACCCGATCAATGGTCCCGAAGCCGGCCATCCACGCGTGCAGGTTCGTGTAACCCGTTCGGGTCGTGGGAAACGAGCCGGTATCGAGCCGCTTCCCGGTCGCGGAGTCGAGCACCGCGACGACGTGCACATCATCGTGGGTGTCGACACCACCCGAGACGTGTCGCGCTGAAGATGTCATCATGTTGGTTGGTCCTTCCGATCGCTCAGCCAAAGGGGCATTCAGAAGAGCCACGACCGGTAGCGGACATGACAGCCAGGGGTCTGGGTCAACAGGTTCCTATGAGGTCACGCGACCGGACGAAGCACTACCGGTAAAGGTGGTCCTGCGAGAACGGCCGACAATTCATCGCAAAGACACTGTTGGTCAGTCGCACACCAGGGTCAGGCCCGACCCGCAGGACCACCACCGGATCATGCTGCAGCACCACCCAGACCGGCACCTTCATCATGGCTGTCGCATCCCCTCGGTACTGTGCTCGGTGAGGAACCCGCTCGCGGCTCGCGAGGACCGGGTTCCGTATCGCAGCGCACGAGCGCCGCCTGAACAGCCCTCCGACAGAAGAGGAGCCGTGGGCCGGCGCCGCACCTTCGGAAACGTTCGCAAGCTGCCATCAGGTCGCTACCAAGCGCGCTATCTCGACGCGTCCGGGCATCGACATCGCGCGCGGCTGACGTTCGCGACCATCGCCGACGCGAATCGCTGGCTCTCGGCAACTGAGGCGCAGATCGCCCGCGGCGCGTGGGTCGACCCGCGAGCGGGCGTCATCACGCTGACGGAGTACGCGAACGCTTGGCTCGAGTCCCGCCCCGGTCTCAGCCCTCGCACGATTGAGCTGTACCGGTCGCTCTTGGACCGTCACATGATTCCGGCGCTCGGCGACCGACAGCTCGGCAAGCTCGCTGCACCGGTCGTGCGCCACTGGTACGCGTTGGCGTTGCGCGCCCAGGCACCAAGCACTGTGACCATCGCCAAGTGCTACCGACTGCTCCGAGCAATCCTCAACACCGCGGTGGCCGACGAGCTGATCGTTCGCAACTCCTGCACCATCAAGGGTGCGGGGGTCGAGCGCACACCCGAGCGACCCGTTGCGACGATTGCGCAGGTCTGGGCGCCGGCCGATGCGGTCAAGCCGCGGTTCCGTGCGCTCGTGTTGACCGCGGCGTTCGCCGGCCTGCGGTTCGGTGAACTCGCGGCCTTGACTCGCGCGCGTGTGGACCTCGACGCGTGCACGATCTCGGTGGTCGAGAGCCAGCTCGAACTCTCGGGCGGGGTGCTGTTGATCGGTCCACCGACGTCCGAGGCCGGTCGACGCACACTCGTGATCCCTGACGCGCTCGTGCCGGAGCTGACCGCGCACCTGGCGGCGTTCGTCGGTCCCGAGGACGACGCTCGGGTCTTCACCGGCGCGAAGGGTGCACCGATCCGCCGACGCAACTGGTGGGCCAAGTGGGCGGCCGCAGCTGAGGCGGCTGGTGTGACCGGTCTCCGCTTCCACAACCTGCGGCACACCTGCAACACCCTCACCGCAGCGACCGGCGCAAGTACTCGTGAGCTGATGCACCGCATGGGCCACGCGTCGGCCGCGGCCGCGCTGCGCTATCAGCACGCCACCCGTGATCGCGACGTCGTCATTGCCCAGGCGCTCGACCGGATCATCGAAGAAGGAAGGCCATGAAGCAGAGGCACCGGCGGGGCGAGGCCGCACCACCCGAAGCGACGGTCATCGTCCGGGCGAAGCTCCTTGATCCGGATCTGTTGCTCGAGACCGCGCGTGACAACTTCCGCGCCTACGGGTTCTTTGGCGTGTCAGTTCTCGCCGAGACGCCGGTTCTTGGGTGGGAGGCGATCATCGCCCGTCGATTTCCAAGGGTCGACTGGGTCGTGCTGTTTGCCGCCGTCGACCTCTATGCATCCGGGCTGGAGCTCTGGGATACCGGGGCTGCGCCGCACTACGACGTCGTACACGGGGATCTCGATGAGCTGGTCCGTCGTATCATCGGTACGGCGCACCGCGTCGTTGCCAACCCGAAGCGATCGGGGGAGTGAACATGACAGCACCAAGAATCGATTTGTGGGCCGACCTCAACGCCGAGGACGACGAAGGCCGCAACTGGTCGATGGTCGATCGGGCACTCGAGCCGGCCGCCCTCGTGCCGGGGGTTGTTCTCATCGCGGGTGTCGAGGGCCTCTGGTCCGTCGTACGGATCGACGCGGTTGACGATGACGGCCAGGTTCACTTCATTCAGATCGACCATGAAGACCCTGCGGCTCGAGCAGTGCTCAACGCCGCCGCTCACTGATGGCCGCTCCGCCCGCCTTCACTGCGGTCTACGAGCGCGACACGGAGAACGACGCTTGGCTCGTCCACATCAAGGGCGTCGAGGGTTGTCACACCTACGGCCTCACTCGGACTGAGGCGGAAGAGCGCATCCGTGAAGCGCTCGCGCTCTGGCTGAATCGCGACCCGGGTGGTCTCAGGTTCACGCCGGACCCTGCCGGCTGACTGGGCCGGGCGCGTGACGAAACGCCAGGAGCGGTACAAGGACGCATTCGCTGCCGTTCGCGAGGTCATCAACAAACGCGATCCCCAGGGCTTGATCGCGGCTGGCGCACCAGTGGACGAGTACGACGCCGAAGTGGGTGATCTCGTCAAGCAGGTACTGAGCCCAGAACCGCCAACGACCGCGACTGTTGAACAGGTGTGGAAGCGCTGGTTCGGAGACGCATCGAGTGTTACCGGCGAAAGTCTGATGCTGATCGTCGATGACCTCGCGTTGCTGCGCGCGACTTTCAAAGTCGAATAGCCCCACGCCATCGCTAGGGCACGTAGAGGGCACGGAGGCTCGATCTGCGCGCGGTGCAGACGATGGTGAAGGTCTGCACCATGGGGTGTGACCTGCACATTCAGAGTGGAGCGGGTGACCGGGATCGAACCGGCATGGCCAGCTTGGAAGGCTGGGGCTCTACCATTGAGCTACACCCGCAAGGCCGCAGAGGGTAGCAGCGCGGCACATCCGGTCCCGTCGTAGCGTTCGGATCCATGCAGTTCACGCAGGACTCGCACGCGGCGATCGCCGACGGCACGGTCACCTTGACGATCCGGTTGTGGAAACGGCCGCACGCCAAGGTTGGCGGGCACTACACGGTCGGTTCGGCTGTCATCGAGGTCGACACCGTCGAGCTGCTTCCCTTCCATGCGATTTCCGATGCCGACCTCGAGCGCACCGGCCTCGCCGATCGGGAGGCCGTCCGGGCGCGCGCCGCCCATGCCGGCCCAATCGACGACGACACCCTGGTGTTCCGGATCGAGTTCCACCGGGTCGGGCCGCGTCCGCCGACCGAGCCGTCGCCGACGACCGCGAAGCGTGTCGGCGCGGTCGTGGCGAAACTCGAAGCCATGGACGCTCGATCGCGGCGTGGCCCGTGGACCCGGGCGACGCTGCGACTGATCGGTGATCGGCCGGGGACCGTGTCGACCGAGCTCGCCGAGGCGGTCGGGTGGCCACGGACGGAGTTCAAGGCCTCGGTCCGCAAGCTCAAGGCGCTGGGTCTGACCGAGAGCCTCGAAGTCGGCTATCAGCTCACCCGGCTGGGTGCGAAAGTGCTCGAAACGGAGAAGAAGGTCGCACGATCGAGGGACAGCGGACGTCCCGGCCATGGACGTGACTGATTTCTCCAAAGTTTTCCTCAGGTCAGGACGGCCGGTGCCGACCATTGGGACTGACCAGGGGCTGAGTCGCCTTTGGCGACCGCCGGAAATTGTCCGGCCCCATCAATCCACAAGGGAGTCCCCGAATGACTGAAATGATCGAACACGTCGACGGCCGTCGTGTCACGCGTCGCCGGAAGCGCAAGGTTGCGGCTCTGGCCTTGACCGCGACCGCGGTCCTTGGTGCCAGCGCTGCGTTTGCGGCCTGGACCGTCGGCGGTGGCGGCACCGGTACTGCGACTGCCACCAGCTCACAGAACCTGACCACCAGCGTCGCCACCACCACGGCTGCGCTGTACCCGGGCATCACCGGTTCCGACCTGTACCTCACGGTCAACAACCCGAACCCGTTCCCGGTGACCATCACTTCGGTGAACGCCAATGGTGCGGCAACCGCCGACGCGGGTCACCCGACCTGTGTCACGACGGGCGTGACCTACACCACGACCGCGGTCACCCAGGTGATCCCGGCGAGCGGCAACGCGTCGTTCACGGTGCCGTCGGTGGCCATGGACAACACGTCCGACAACGGCTGCCAGGGCGCAACCTTCACCATCCCTGTCACCTTCACGGCGGCGAGCTGAACGTAACGACTGAGGGACACATCCTGGGGTCCCGGAGCGCGTCATGCGCTTCGGGACCCCCGTGTCCATTCCTGTCATGAAACGACTCCTCACGCTCCTTCCATTGATCTTCGCGGTGGCACTCCTCGCCCCGGGTGGAACGAGCGCGGGCGCAGCCGGCACCGACGACTTCACGATGTCGGCCAACTTCTCCGGTCTCTATCCGAACGCTGATCTGACCGCAGGCGTGTCGGTGCACAACCCTCAGAACTTCGCGATCGCGGTCAAGGCGGCGACGGTCATTGTCGGTGACGCCAGCCCGACGTGTCTCGCCGGCAATGTGATCGCCCATTCCTTCTCCGGCGACATCGTTGTCCCCGCCCAAGGCGACGCGGTGGTGCCGGTCCGCATGCAAATGCTGGCGAGCGCGCCGAATGCATGCCAAGGCGCCGTCTTTCCCCTCACCTTCTCGGCCGAAGGTGTCATCGTCGGCGCGGTTCCGGCATCGGAATCGTCGACCACCGGCGGCTTCGCATTCACTGGTATTGGTGACAGCGTGCGCGCACTCGTTGGCATTGGCCTCGGCGCAGTGGTGTTCGGACTGCTCCTCGTCGCCCGACGACGTTTCGAAACGGTCGACGGCTGATGCGTCGTACTGCGGCCCTCGCCATCTTCGTCGCCCTCGTGGTATTCGGCGCGACCGCCGCCTTCGCGGGGTGGTCGCCGAGTGGATCCGGCTCGGGGTACTCGAGTGCTCGGTCGCAAGGTCTGCCGACGTCGACCGCCGCGGCAGGCACCGGCCCAACTTCGATCTCGATCACATGGGCCGCGCCCACGGGCGGCAGCGTCAGCCCGACGCAATACGTCGTCCGGCGTACCGCGCCGACGACGGCGACGGTCTGCACCGTCGGCGATGCGGTCTTCAGCTGCAACGACACCGGTCTCACGACCAACACGACCTACACCTACACCGTCGAGGCGCGGATCGGATCCAACTGGAGTTCGGGCCAGACCGCCGGCTTCACCGGGACGACGGCCAACGCCACGTTCATCGTGGCTCCCGGCGCCGCGGCCAAGACCGCGGGGACCGCATTCACCACGACCATCACGGCGACGACCAACGGAGTCACGACCGACACGAGCTACGCCGGCGTGAAGACCATCACGTTCTCCGGGCCGGCTTCGAGCCCCTCGGGTCAGGCGCCGACGTACCCGGCATCGGTCACCTTCGTTGCTGGAGTCGGCTCTGCGTCCATCACGCTCTACAAGGTCGAGACGGTCACGCTCGCCGCGACGGATGGCACGAGGTCGGGTTCCGCTTCGGTCACCGTTGCGGCAGCGACCGCGAGCCAACTGCGGTACACCACCTCGACGCCGGCGTGTACGAGTGGCTCGGTCATCGTCGGGAACGGCGGATCCTTCACCTCACGCGTCACGATCTACGACGCCTACCTGAACCCGGTGCCGCAGGCCGCGGCTCGCAGTATTTCGATCACGCGCTCGTCGGTGACCGGAACGCTGGCTCCGACCACCTTGACCATCCCGATCGCGGCATCGGAGACCTCGGGCGCGACGACCTTCACGTTGCCGAATGGAAACCCGCCCAATACCACCATCACCGCATCCTCGGCCGGCGTCACCAGCGCAGCCTGCATCGTCAGGAAGACCTGAGCGTCCAGAGGCCCTGGTGATCAGCGCCGCCGGGCGACGGTGGTCGGGAAGGCGGGATTTGAACCCGCGACCCCCTGCTCCCAAAGCAGGTGCGCTGCCAAGCTGCGCCACTTCCCGAAGGTCCCGAGGTTAGGGCGTGGGTGCGGCGCGACCGTGAGTGAGTTGCGGCGCATCACGGGCCAACGGTTGCCGATCGGTGATGCACGGCGGCCGGTGCTTCGGCGCTGGGTAACCCCTCGGCGGCTCTGAATGACGATGGGTGCGCGGGCTGAGGGGGTGTGGGGACCTATGGCTCTGGTTGAGTCCGGTTCCGCCACAGGATGATTGATCGGTGGATATTGGAGCGCGATTCAAGGCGTTGGGCCGTTTGTCTGTGGGGTTCGTTGCGCTTGCGACGTTCGTCGCGGTGGGCTGTGGTGGGGATGGTTCGCAGTCGGAAAGCACGACCAGTACCTCCTCAACGGGCCGTCGAGTCCCCAAGGTCCAGTGTTACACCGGCGTCAGCGACTTCGTGCCGCCGGTGGTGGATGACTTCGAGCAGCGATGCTCCGTCTTCCCGATCAACAGCGACGAAGGCCGCACGACCCGCGTCGTCGATGGCCACTATGAGCTTGTGCTCGCGGAGGGTTCCTGGACTGGCTGGCTCGACCTTCACCGCCGCGTTGATGAACTGCGAGTTGCAGTCATGGCGTCCCTCCCGACCAGCGGGACGACGGTCAGGTCCACGACCCTGCCTTCGGGGACGATCACGCTGGTCTGCTTGGGCCCACGCCCGAAGCTGAACTCCTATCGATTTGCGGTCGGAACGACGCCGGATGCTGCTCACGTCTTCCTGGTCAAGGCCCCTGAGGGCCGCGATGCCGAGCCGATCACGGATGCCGCACTCGATCCCGTCCCGTTTCGCGAACCTGTGCGTCTCGAATTCTCGTGCGTTTCGGGTTCGAATGGCGTGGACCTTGTGGGGATGGTGAACGGCAAAGTCGCAGTCAACGCGACCGTCGCACAGACGGACGGATTCGTGCCGTTCAACGCGGCCGGGCTCAGGTTCGACAACTACAACGCGGATCCCGCAGCGAATCCGGTGACCTTCGTGATCGATGACGTCGCAGTCAACGCCAAAGGCTGACCCGTCGTCGGAGAATCCGTGGCGTGGACTGGGGGATGGCCGCCCGGTCGGTGGCCGTCGCGGAGACGACAGTCGCCGGGGTCGGAACCGCTCCCGACCGCGGCTGGGTACGCGGCAAGGGGGTCGGTCATGCCTCCGCGGCGCTGAACGACGATGGGTGCGCGGGCTGAGCGGAGTGTGTGGACCGACGACGCGTCCGGTGGTCGGGTTGCGGTTGGATGCTGGTGTCGTGGAGCACGTCGAGATCGAGCCAGGCACGGGAGTGCAGCGTGGCAGGTGATGCGGACGTGGGTCGCGAGGGCGCGCGAGCGGACCGTGATGGAGGCAGCGTCAGCGAGCCGCAGATTTGTGGCCGCCTCCATCGACTGGGTGGTGGTGAGGCTGCTCATTCTTGGGCTCGCCGTCGCGTCGGGGGGACACCTCTCATCTGGTGTGGTCGCGTTACGCCGAAGGCCGGTCGGGTACTCGGGAACCGAGGTAGCCCTGTATGACGAGGGGTGCGCGGGTCGGGGTGGACGCCGTCTGAACCCGTCCGATGCTTTCTCATCCGGGTGGTCGGGTGAACAGATGCTCCGCGGGCTCTTGGTGCGGCGTACGTGAGCCGAGTTGGTGGCGGTTGGCGCGAGTCGTTGGACCAGCAAGATCGAAGACGAGATAACTCGGTTCGTTCCGCTCCCGAGAAGTTGCGAAAGCGCAGGTTCGCTGGGGTTGAGCACAGCGCTGAGCGCTTGAGAGTCCCAAAGCAGGTGCGCTGCCAAGCTGCGCCACTTCCCGTCGTCACCACGTTACGGGCCGAGAGCCGAGCGCGACGGAGTGGAGGACCGAGCGTCTGGGATCGGCCGGCCGCCGCGGGCTACCGGTCCCGGATCGGCAGGCGCCGAAGGGCTTGCGCGGCGCTGCGTAACAACAGGGTGGTGGCGAAGGTCAGGCCGCCGAACCCGAGGACCCACAACGTCTCGCGCACGCTCTCACGCCGGGTCACCCCAGCGCCCACCAGCAGGAGTGCCGACCCGACGATCCCGCTCCCGCCGATGAACGCGACGAGCCCGCGATCGATCCACTGCTCGACGATGTCTCGATCGGCACCGGCGTAGCGATCGGTGCGCAGGGTGAGGCGACCGTCGCGAAGTTGCGCGCTGATGGCCTCGGCGTGCTCCGGCAACGTGCGGAGTGAGGGGAGCGCTCGAATCAACTCCCGCTGCAACATCTCCTGCGGGTCGGCGAGGGTGGAGGACGCATCGGCGCGAGCGAGCGCTTCGCCCGTTGCCGCGAAATCGAAGCCCGGACAGATCACGCCCAGCGTGCCTTCCAGCGTGATCAGTGATCGCGAGAGCAGCGACATCGCGCTCGGGATCGTGAGGCCGTGCCGGTCCATCGTTGCGAGGATCTGACGGATCAGCGCGGGGTCGAACCCCGTGCCCATCTCGGTCATGACCGCCCCGAGGTCGGCTTCGAGTGAACGCAGGTCGGTCGCTCCGGAGTCACCTGCGAGATGACGAACACCACGCGCGATGAGTGAAACGTCTTGGAGTCCCATGCCCATCGCGATCCCCTGGAGACCTTCGAGCGTCGTGGGCGTCAACCGACCCACCGACCCGAAATCGAGGAGCCAGAGGTGACCGTCGTGGTCGATGAACACGTTTCCGGGATGCGGGTCCGCGTGGTACTGGCCATCGTGGAGGACCTGGTGCAGGAAGGATTGGAGCAGCTGCCGGGCCAGTTCCGGCCGAGGAATGCCGCATCCCTCGACGGCCGCGTCGTCGTCGACGCTCGTGCCGGGAATCTCATCCATCACCAACACCGTCGGGGTGCACAGCGTGGGGTAGACCCGCGGCACGCGCACGTCGTCGCCCGCGAGGATCTCGGTGAACCGGCGCGCCGCCGCCGCTTCCTTCGTGTAGTCGAGTTCGGCGTTGATGCCGTCGACCAGTTCATCGGCGAGGCGGATGATGCCGACGCGCCGCGCCGCGTCTACCCGGCGGTCGAGTTGCCGGGCGACGAGGCGCAGGACCGCCGCGTCACGCGCCACCAGTTCGCCGACGCCGGGCCGTTGCACCTTGACCACCACGGCCTCGCCGGTCACGAGCCGGGCGCGGTGGGTTTGACCGATCGAGGCGGCCGCGAGCGGATCCCAGTCGAAATCGGCGAACGTGTTCGCGATCGGTTCGCCAAGACCGTCTTCGAGTGCGCGGCGAACCTCGTCGGGAGGGATGGGTGCGACGTCGGATCGGAGCCGCGCGAGTTCGGTGGTCAGGGGCTCGGGGAGGAGATCGGTCCGCGTCGACGCGATCTGGCCGAACTTCACCATCATCCCGCCCGACTCTTCGAGCAGCAGTCGGATGCGGCGCGCGAAGTCGGGGGAGTCGAGCGCTTCTTCGGTCCGGTACCGGACGTGAACCAAGTTGTGGCGGCGGGCATCGCGGACGACCTCGCGCATGCGACCCCACGGAGCGAGGGCCTCGCGGCTCGTGCGGACCGGATGAATGACGACCTCTCGCGCTTTGCGACGGTGGCCGGGGCCGGAGGCTTCGCGTCGGGTGAGCAGATCGAGGATGACCGCCAGCGGCATCGCCACGATCACACCGAAGAAGATCGTGGTGAGGACACCGAGCCCGAACCCTGGGTCTTGATTGTGAATGAGATGACGGACGCCGAGGCCCGCGCCCCATCCGAGGATCGCGATGACGGTGGTGCGCCACCGGCCGAGCCGGATGCCGAGGACGCGAGTACTCAGCCACCCGATCGTCGCGATCCAGGGGACGATGAGGAAGACGAACTCGAGCAGGGTGACGGTGATGTTCACGGTGTGGTCCTGGGGAGCAAGCTCGCACCCTACCGGTGCCGATGTGACGCCGGGCGACCGACAATGCCCGAGAATCTCGCACGACCCATCCCGGGATTCCAAGGGGGCCCGGGTAAGGTGACCGACCCTTATGGACACGTCGATCGAGCCCCTCGAGGGCAACCAAGTCAAGCTCCACATCACAGTGTCGGAGCAAGAGTTCGAGCCCGCAGTCAACGCCGCATTTCGGAAGCTCGCGCACGAGGTGCGCATCCCCGGCTTCCGCCCGGGTAAGGCCCCCCGCAAGCTGCTCGAAGCCCGCTTCGGACCCGACGTCGCGCGCGAGCAGGCGCTGAAAGACGGCTTGCCGGAGTTCTACGCCGACGCCGTGGTCGCCGAGTCGATCGACGTCATTGCGCCGCCCGAGATTCAGATCACTGCCGGCGAAGAGACCGGGCCGATCACCTTCGAAGCGATCGTCGAGACTCGCCCCCAGGTTCGCCTCGCCGGCTACGACGAACTGCGGGTCGAAGTCGACTTCACGCCCGTTGGCGACGACGACGTCGATCGCCAGATCGATTCGCTTCGTGAGCGATTCGCGGATCTCGAAGATTCCGACGACCCGCTGATCGACGGCGCCTACGCCTCGATGGATCTCAGCGCGACGGCCGACGGAGAAACCATCGACGCGCTGAGCGCGACCGACCTTCTCTATGAGGTGGGCTCCGAGGGCTTGGTGTCCGCACTCGACGAGGCGCTGCGCGGCGCGGAGCCGGGCGCCGTGCTCGAGTTCTCCGACACGTTGCCCGAGCGCTTCGGCCCCCAGGCCGGGACCGAGGTCGACTTCCGAGCGATCGTCAAGGAGACCAAGCGGAAGGTGTTACCCGAACTCACCGACGAGTGGGTCACCGAGAACACTGAGTCCGAGACGGTGGAGTCGCTCCGTTCCGAGTCGAAGCGTCGGCTCGAACTCCTCGGCAAGCTGCAGGCGACCATGAGCATCCGCGACAAGGTGCTCGACGAGTTGGCCGGCCTGGTGCCGGTCGAGGCCCCGGAACCGCTCGTCGGCCAGGAGATGGAGCAGCGCCTCCACGACCTCATGCACCGGGTGCAGCAGCAAGGGCTCTCCATTCCGCAGTGGCTGGCCATGACCGGCCAGGACCAGACCGAGTTCCTCGCCGAGTTGCGCGGCGGCGCGACCAAGGCCGTCCTCGCCGATCTCGCATTGCGGGCGGTCGTGAACCAAGAGTCCATCGAGCCGTCCGATGCCGATCTCGACGCCGAGATCGAGCGGCTTGCCGAGCGCGCCGGCGAAAAGGTGCAGAAGGTGCGACGCGATCTCGACCGGCGAGGGCTGCTGGAGGCGGTACGCTCTGACCTCGCCCGCGGCAAGGCGTTGCAGTTCGTCGTCGATGCCGCGGTCGCGGTCGACACCGAAGGCAACGAACTCGACATCGAGATCCCTGCGCCGGAAGCGTCAGCCGACGACAACGGCGATGGAGTCGAATCCCCCGAACCCGACGACAAGAGCTCCGAGGAGTCAGAAGCGTGATGCAGCCGGTCTACAACTCGTTCTACGTTCCCGAAGTCTGGGAGAAGACGCCGTACGGCGGCGAGCGCACCACCAGCCTGCTGGGCAAGCTGCTCAAGGAGCGGATCATCCTGCTCGGTACCGCAGTCGACGAGCACGTGGCCAACATCATCATGGCCCAGCTCCTCCACCTCGAGAGCGAAGACCCCGACAAAGACATTTCGCTCTACATCAACTCTCCCGGCGGCGAGATCACCGGATTGTTCGCGATCTACGACACGATGCAGTTCATCAAGCCGGACGTGTCGACGATCTGCATGGGTCAAGCTGCCTCGGCGGCGGCCGTCATCCTGGCCGCCGGTGAGCACGGGAAGCGCTTCATCCTTCCCCATGCTCGGGTGTTGATCCACCAGCCTCACGGTGGTGCGCAGGGCCAAGCCGTCGACATTCAGATCCAAGCCAAGGAAATCACGCGGATGCGTGAGACGCTCGACGAAATCCTGGCCCACCACTCGGGCCAGACCGTTGAGAAGGTCGCAGCCGACACCGACCGCGACTTCATCATGGGTGCGAACGAAGCCAAGGAATACGGCATCGTCGACGAAGTGATCACCAACCGTGAGCTCTCCGCAGTCAGCGTGCCTGCGGGAGTGAGCTGACCGCTCGATCATTCGGGATACCGGGACTCCGGGGGGAGACGACGTGGCGAAGTTCGGTGACGGGGGAGACCTCCTCAAGTGCTCGTTCTGCGGAAAGAGCCAGAAGCAGGTCAAGAAGCTCATCGCGGGTCCCGGGGTCTACATCTGCGACGAGTGCATCGATCTCTGTAACGAGATCATCGAGGAAGAGCTCTCGCAATCGACCGAGGTCAAGTTCGACGAGCTGCCCAAGCCCCGTGAGATCTACGAGTACCTGAACGACTACGTCATCGGCCAGGAGCAAGCCAAGAAGATCCTGTCGGTCGCGGTCTACAACCACTACAAGCGCGTCCAGGTCAGTGCCTACGGTGACCCCGACATCGAGTTGGCGAAGTCGAACATCCTGCTGATCGGCCCGACGGGCTGTGGCAAGACCCTGCTCGCCCAGACGCTCGCTCGGTTGCTGAAGGTCCCGTTCGCGATCGCCGACGCCACCGCGCTGACCGAGGCGGGTTATGTCGGCGAGGATGTCGAGAACATCCTGCTCAAGCTGATCCAGGCCGCCGACTACGACGTCAAGAAGGCCGAGACCGGGATCATCTACATCGACGAGATCGACAAGATCGCCCGCAAGGCCGAGAACCCGTCGATCACCCGGGATGTCTCCGGTGAGGGTGTGCAACAGGCGCTGTTGAAGATCCTGGAAGGAACCACGGCGGCGGTGCCACCCCAAGGTGGGCGCAAGCATCCCCACCAGGAGTTCATCCAGATCGACACCACCAACATCCTGTTCATCTGTGGTGGTGCGTTTGCCGGCGTCGACCAGATCATCGAGCGGCGCAACGGCAGCCAGGGTGTCGGGTTCCGGGGCGAAGTCTTCGGGAAGGCCGAACGCCAGGCCAAGAGCATGCTCGGCGGGATTCTTCCGGAGGACCTCCTCAAGTTCGGTCTCATTCCCGAGTTCGTCGGCCGCCTGCCCGTCATCGGTGCGGTCGAGAACCTCGACCGGGTCGCACTGATGGAAATCCTCATGACGCCGAAGAACGCGCTGTTGAAGCAGTACCAGAAGTTCTTCCAGTTCGACGACGTCGATCTCCATTTCACCGACGATGCCCTCGAAGCCGTCGCCGACCTCGCCCTCGCGCGGGGGACCGGTGCTCGCGGCCTGCGGGCGATCCTCGAAGAGGTCCTCCTCGAAGTGATGTACGACCTGCCGAGCCGCGGCGACGTCAAGCAGTGCATCGTCGATCGGGCCGTCGTGCTGGACAAGGTCCACCCGACCCTCGTGACCACCGACGAATCCGAGTTGAAGTCCGCGTAGTTCCCACCTGACCGAACCCAGGGTGTGAGTACCCCGACTTCGTAGTATCGGCCGATGACCGTGCCTGAGAAGCCGTCGCTGGACGGGTTGGAAGCCAAGTGGGGCCCGCAGTGGGAAGCGGACCGCACCTACGCGTTCGATCGCAGTAAGACTCGCGACCAGATCTTCGCGATCGACACGCCCCCGCCCACCGTGAGCGGCTCGCTGCACATGGGCTCGGTGTTCGGATACGCCCAGACCGACACGATCGCCCGGCAGCGTCGGATGCTCGGGCTCGAACTCTTCTACCCGATGGGTTGGGACGACAACGGGCTCGCCACCGAGCGTCGGGTCCAGAACTTCTACGGCGTCCGGTGCGATCCGACCCTGCCGGTGGATCCCGACTTCGAGCCGCCGGAGAAGCCCGGCGACCGGGAGATCCCGATCGCCCGCCAGAGCTTCGTCGACTTGTGTGATCGGCTCGTCGTCGAGGACGAGAAGAAGTTCGAAGAGCTGTGGCGCCAGCTCGGTCTGTCGGTCGACTGGTCGATGACCTACACCACGATCGGGACCGCATCCCGGCGTGCATCGCAGCGCGCGTTCCTCCGGATGTTGGATCGAGGCGAGGCGTACTCAGCCGAGGCGCCGACGCTCTGGGACGTCGACGATCGCACCGCCGTCGCCCAAGCCGAGCTGGAAGACCGCGACACGCCCGGTGCGTACCACGCGCTCACGTTCCACGGCGTCGATGGCGCGCCCGACATCGTGATCGAGACGACCCGTCCGGAGTTGCTGCCCGCGTGTGTTGCGCTGGTCGCGCACCCCGACGACGAACGATTCGCGGGTCGGTTCGGCGACCACGTGCGCACGCCCCTCTTCGGCGTGGCGGTGCCGGTGGTTGCTCACCCGCTCGCGGATCCCGAAAAGGGGTCGGGCATCGCGATGATCTGCACGTTCGGCGACACCTCGGACGTCGTCTGGTGGCGCGAACTCCAGCTCCCGTTGCGCAACATCATCGGTCGGGACGGTCGGCTCCTGGCCGAGGACCCGGAGTGGGGGAGCGACGTCGGCGCCGAAGCCTCCGACCGGTATGCCGAGCTGGCCGGAAAGACGGTCAAGCAAGCCCAGAAGCGGATCGTCGAACTCCTCGCCGAGGCCGACGAGATGGTGGGCGATCCGAAGCCGATCAGCCACCCGGTGAAGTTCTACGAGCGCGGTTCGCGACCGTTGGAGATCGTGACCTCCCGCCAGTGGTACTTCCGCAACGGTGGCCGCGACCCCGAGCTGCGCGCGGCCTTCCTCGCCCGCGGTGCCGAACTCCAGTGGCAT
The DNA here is from genome assembly GCA_963765075.1 of uncultured Acidimicrobiia bacterium. Taxonomy (GTDB): domain Bacteria; phylum Actinomycetota; class Acidimicrobiia; order IMCC26256; family JAENVU01; genus JAENVU01. The sequence continues at coordinate 216,131 of CAVXVA010000003.1, read as the reverse complement.
CCGCGCCACATGCGTCAGCGGTACGACTCGTGGGTGGAAGGGCTCAACACCGATTGGCTCGTCAGCCGCCAGCGGTTCTTCGGGGTACCGATCCCGGTCTGGTATCCGCTCGACGCACACGGCGAACCTCGGTGGGATGCACCGATGCTGCCGGCAGAAGCCGACCTCCCGATCGACCCCGCCAGCGATGTTCCCGCGGGGTACACCGCCGATCAACGCGGGATCGCCGGTGGGTTCATGGCCGATCCCGATGTCATGGACACGTGGGCGACCTCATCGCTCACACCCCAGATCGCGACGGGCTGGGGTGACGACGACGATCTGTTCGCTCGCACGTTCCCGATGGACTTGCGGCCGCAAGGCCCGGAGATCATTCGCACGTGGTTGTTCGACACGATCGTGCGCGCCCACTTCGAGCACGGAACGCTTCCGTGGCGTGACACCGCCATCAACGGGTGGGTGCTCGACCCGGACCGCAAGAAGATGTCGAAGAGCAAGGGCAACGTCGTCACACCGATGCCGCTGCTCGAGAAGCACGGCTCCGACGCGATTCGCTACTGGGCTGCATCCGGACGGCCCGGCACCGACACCGCGGTCGATGAAGGTCAGATGAAAGTCGGGCGGCGCCTGTCGATCAAGTTGCTCAACGTGTCGAAGTTCGTGCTCGGCGTCATGAGCGAAGGTCCCGCCGGCGACGTCGTCGCGCCGATCGACCGGTCGATGCTGACGGCACTCGCCGCCACGGTGCGCGAATGTACCGAGGCGTTCGCCGCGTACGACTACGCCCGCGCCTTGGAACGGGCCGAGCGGTTCTTCTGGAACTTCTGTGACGATTACGTCGAGCTCGTGAAACACCGTGCGTACGCCGCCGCCGACGACCCGGAGGCGCAGTCGGCTCGGGGCGCACTGGGGGTCGCGCTCTCCACGTTGCAGCGGCTGTTCGCGCCGTTCCTGGTGTACGTGGCCGAAGAAGTGTGGTCGTGGTGGCAGGAGGGTTCGATCCACCGAGCCTCGTGGCCGACGCCCGAGGAACTCGTCGCTGACGGCGACCCGATGGTGTTCGGTGTTGCCGCCGAGGTGCTCGGCGCGGTGCGCAAAGCGAAGTCCGACGCCAAGGTCTCGATGCGCACCGAAGTGAGCGCGGTCACCGTCGTCGACACCGCGCCTCGGCTCGACGCGCTCGCCGGGGCCGCATCCGATGTTCGCAATGCCGGGGTGATCACTGAGTGGTCCACCACCGTCGGCGACGCGCTGGCCGTCTCGGTCACGTTGGCGCCGGCGCCGTCGTGAATCTCGACGCCGCACTGACGTGGCTCGACGGCCATGTGAACCTCGAAACCGGTGTCGGCTTCCAATCGGGCCGCCAGCGCGGCGCGCCGACGCTGGCCCGGATCCGCGAACTCACCGAACTGCTCGGCTCGCCACAGCTCGAGTACCCGTCGGTGCACGTGACCGGCACCAACGGCAAGACGTCAACGGTGCGGATGATCGCGGGACTGTTCGAGGCTTCCGGTCGCTCGACCGGTCTGACCACGAGTCCGCACCTCGAACGGGTGAACGAACGGATCGGCTGGAATGGCGAACCCATCGACGACGCCGAACTGGCGCGGGTGCTGACCCAGATTGCCGGGATCGAGGAATTCCTCACCGAACTGCCGAGTTACTTCGAGATCATGATCGCTGCCGCGCTCACCTACTTCGCCGATGTGGCCGTGGATGTCGCGGTCGTGGAAGTCGGCATGGGCGGCACCTGGGATGCGACCAACGTGATCGACGCGCCGGTCGCAGTGGTCACCAACGTGGGGATCGATCACGTCGAGTACCTGGGGACCACCCGCGAAGCGATCGCAACCGACAAGGCGGGCATCGTCACGCCGGAGGCCACGCTGATTCTCGGTGAGACCGACCCGACGCTGATCCCGATCTTCGAGGCGCGCGGGCCGGAACGGCTCGTGCTCCGCGACCGGGATTTCTCGGTGACCTCGGATCGTCTCGCGATCGGCGGGCGCGTGGTGTCGTTCCGGACCCCCTGGGGTCGGTACGACGACATCTTCATTCCGGTCCACGGCGCGCATCAGTCGGCGAATGCGGCGATCGCGCTGACGACCGTCGAAGCGGCGATCGAGCACCCGCTCGACATCGACATCGTGCACGAGGGTTTTGCCAATCTCACCACGCCGGGCCGGCTCGAGGTCATGGGCACCCAACCGCTCGTCGTGATCGACGGCGCGCACAATCCTGCCGGCGCCCTGGCTTTGCGGCGGGCCCTCGACGAGGAGTTCGCACCCGCGCCGCGCACGCTGGTGGTCGGTCTGTTGCGGGAGAAGAACCCGACCGAGATGCTCGAAGCGCTCGGGGTCGACGAAGTGGAGCGACTGGTCTGCACCAAGCCGCCGTCGCCGCGGGCGTTGGATCCCGTACAAGTCGCCGACGCGGCGATCGCACTCGGCCTCGATGCCGATCGCATCGACATCGCCGCCGAAGTTCCCCGCGCGGTGGCGCGGGCGAAAGACATCACGAGTGCCGACGGTCAGATCGTGGTCACGGGCTCGCTCTATGTCGTCGGCGCCGCTCGGAGTGCCTTGCGCTCGTGAGCCGGGGTGCCACCGCGGTCGCCGGGTGACCGATGGCACTCCGCGGCCCATTGACGCCCCGGGCGCGGACCGCGAAGGTGCGACCTCTCACCCTGCGAGTGTTTGGAGATTGCGATGAGCCTGCCCCGCCCCGTCACCCTTGCCGAGTTCGAACCGGAACTCGTGCGGTTCGAATCGTTGATCCGTTCGGTGGACGCGACCGGCTGGGATCAGCCGAGTCGGTGTGCAGGGTGGTCGGCCGGTGATGTCGCGAAGCATGTCGTCGGTCAGTTTGCCGATGTCGTTGCCGGACGGTTCGACGGTCTGGGTTCCGACGAGGCCACCCAACGCGAGGTCGACGAGCGCGTCGGAAAGACTCCGGCCGAGACGGCCGACGAACTTTCCGAGTTGCGTCCGCAGCTGGCCGCGCTCCTGGCCCTGTTCGACGACGACGCGTGGGCGAGCCCGGCACCGGGCGGCGCGGCGGGAACGTTGGGGGAGGGTGTCGAGGCGCTGTGGTCCGACATGGTGTTGCATGCCGACGACATCCGGGTGGCGATCGGCCAGGAGGCGACCGCGGATCTCGACCCGAAGGCGGCGGTGTCCCACATCGCCGATGTGCTCACCCAGCGCGGCTGGCCGGGGATGACGTTGCGGTTCGATGGTGTGCCGGAGTTCGCGGTGTCGGGCGGCGGCGAGGCTCTGACCGGCGCGGCATGGGACTTCGCGCTGGCGGCGACCGGTCGCGGCAACCCGGAAGCGCTCGGCCTCGACCGACGCCATCAACATCTACGCCTGAGCCCGCAGCTGCGGGAGCGGCAGGGCGTCGGCTAGAGGTTGGGGAAGAAGAGCGCGATCTCGCGGGCGGCGGACTCGGTGGAGTCGGAGCCGTGGACGAGGTTCTCGCCCATCTCGATCGCGAGGTCGCCGCGGATCGTTCCGGGAGCCGCCTCGCGAGGATTGGTCGTCCCCATGAGGGTGCGCCAGACCTTGAACGCCTCGGGCCCCTCGGCCACGATCGCCACCAACGGACTCCGGGTGATGAAGGTCACCAATTCGTCGAAGAACGGCTTCTCGGCGTGCTCGGCGTAGTGGGCTTCGGCGGTGGCCCGGTCGAGGGTCCGCAGCTCCATCGCCACGATGGTGAGTTGTTTGGCCTCGATGCGGCGGACAATTTCGCCCACCAGCTTGCGCTCGACGGCATCGGGCTTGCAGAGAACGAGTGTGCGATCGGTCATAGAACGGAGCACACTACGCCCCGTCGCCCGCCGGTCCGGAACCGCAGAACGCCGCGAGTGGCCTGGTGCGGGCGAAGGTCGTAGCCTTTCGACCTCAGGCCGCGTCCCGGGAATTGCACTGTGTCCGAACCTTGGTATTCGAATCTCGTGGGCCGCGACATGGCCGTGGACCTCGGAACGGCGAACACGCTCATCTATGTGCGCGGCCGAGGGATCGTGCTCAACGAGCCGTCCGTGGTGGCGATCAACGTCAAGGACGGACGCCCGCTCGCGGTCGGAGCCGAAGCCAAGCGCATGATCGGCCGGACGCCCGGTCACATCCAGGCCATTCGACCGCTCAAGGATGGCGTGATCGCGGATTTCGACATCTGCGAGAAGATGCTCCGCTACTTCATCCAACGAGTACACACGCGCCGCTGGGCGCGGCCCCGTATGGTGATCTGCGTGCCGTCGGGCGTCACCGGCGTCGAACAACGCGCGGTCGTGGATGCCGCAGAGCACGCGGGCGCGCGGAAGCCCGCCGACATCATCGAAGAGCCCATGGCCGCGGCGATCGGCGCGGGGCTGCCGGTCCACGAGCCGGCCGGCAACATGGTGGTCGACATCGGCGGCGGCACGACCGAGGTCGCGGTGATCTCGCTCGGCGGCATCGTCGCGAGCGAATCGATTCGGATCGCCGGCGATGAGCTCGACGAGTCGATCATCAACTTCGTGAAGAAGGAGTACTCCCTTGCGCTCGGTGAGCGCACCGCGGAGGAGATCAAGATGGCGCTGGCGAGCGCGCACCCGCTCGAGGAAGAGCTCTACGCCGAAGTGCGCGGTCGTGATCTCGTCACCGGCCTGCCCAAGACCATCGTCGTGTCGACCGAAGAGATTCGCGAGGCGATCGAGGAACCGGTGTCGGCGATCGTCGACGCGGTGAAGGTCACGCTCGACAAGACCCCGCCGGAACTCGCGGCCGACATCATGGAGCGCGGCATCGTGATCACCGGTGGCGGTGCACTGCTGCACGGCCTCGATCGTCGGCTCGAAGTCGAGACGGGGATGCCTATCGTCATCGCCGACAACCCGCTCTACTCGGTGGTCATCGGCTCCGGTCAGTATCTGGAAGAAGCTGCGTTCAGAAACCTGATCTCGCAGAAATCCTCCTGAGCCGCGTCGTCGGGTCTGAGCGAGAACGGTGACCGGTCCAGGGTCGCATCGGCGGCGAAACATCCTGATTTTCTTGATCCTTACGTCGATCACGTTGATCACGTTGGATTCCCGGGGCGGGAATTCCGGGATCGGTGGCCGCATCCGCAACACCGCGCGCGACGCGTTCGCCCCGATCCAGGATGCTGTCGACTCGGCGCTGCAGCCGATCGACAACTGGTGGGATGGCGTGACCCGCGCCGGCGACATCAAGGACGAGAACCGGAAGCTGCGTCGAGAGTTGCAACAGGCGCGGGGTCAGGCGATCCAAGGCCGGAACGCGCGGCGCCAGATCGAAGAACTCTCCCGGTTGTCCGGCCTGCCGTTTGCGCCGAACATCGCGGGCGTGAACGCGCAGATCATTCTTGGTTCTCCCGGCAACTTCGAGTCGACCGTCGGACTGAACAAGGGTTCGAGCTTTGGGCTGGCCACCGACATGCCAGTCGTGTCGGGCGATGGACTCTTGGGCCGTCTCGCGCGAGTCTCGCGCCGCCGGTCCACGGTGTTGCTCCTGACCGACCGCGACTCCGCGGTCGGAGTCCGCGCGGTCCGGACCGGAGACCGCGGGGTCTTGAACGGCAATCCGGACGCCACCCTCCAGCGCATGGACTCGGTCGACGCGAAGGCCCAGATCAAGGCGGGTGACGAGTTGGTGACCGTCGGCAGTGTCGAAGGGCCGTTCCCACCGAACATCCCCGTCGGTCGCGTCGTCAAAGTCGAGCATCCGCCGGGCAGCCTCGCGGCCCGCATCACCGTCCGACTGCACGCCAACGCCAACCAGACCGAGTACGTGCGGGTCCTGCGGTTCCCGGAGCCACCGTGATGCTCAGACTGGGACGGCTCGCGCTGATGCTGATCCTGCTCGTCGTGCTCCAGACCGCGTTGTTCCCTTACCTGCGCATCGCCGATGTCGTGCCGGACCTCGGACTCGTGGCCGCCGTGGCGATCGCGGTTCGCTACGGGCCGGAGACGGGCGCGGCGTTCGGGTTCGCCGCGGGGCTCGCGAGCGATGCCTTCCTCCAGACCCCGCTCGGGCTGTCGGCGCTCGCCTTCGGTCTCGACCGCGTATTTCGTCGGCATGTTGCAGCGCAGGCTCGCTCGCCCGGCCTGGTGGGTGAATCCGTTGGTCGCGACCGCGGCCGGGATCGCGGCCGGAACCTTGTACGTCGGCCTCGGCGCGCTGGTCGGCCAGCAACAGCTCTTCGTCCTGCGATCCGTGCAGATCATCCTGTTGGCGGGGCTGTACGACGGGGTCGTGGCCTTGGTCATCTTCCCGTTGGCGATCTCGGCGGCCCGCCCGCGGTCACCAGCGATGCTCGGTGGGGCAGGATATTGAGTCGCATGGGACACCTTCGATGAGTATGCAGCGCGTCCGGGCCAGCGTGATCAGTGTGATCGCACTCGCGCTCTTCGGCGCGCTCTTCGCGCGGCTCTGGTATCTCCAGGTGGCCACGACCTCCGAGTTTCAGACCGCGGCCGCGCAGAACTCGGTGCGAGAAATCATCGAGCCGGCGCCGCGCGGGCGGATCCTGGACGCGAAGGGCCGCGTGCTGGTCGATAACCGGATGGCGAATGTCATCACCGTCGATCGCACGATCTCGGACCGGCAGCGACGCGCCGTCGTGCTGAGTTGTCGGTGCTGCTCGGGAAGACCCCGAAGCAGCTCGAAGCGCGGCTCGAGGATCCGCGGAACTCGCTGTATACGGCGGTGCGCAGTCGCCGACGACCTCACGTTCGAGCAGTTGCAATACGTATCGGAACACCGAACCGAGTTCCCGGGCGTTCGCGCCGCGACCGTCCCGATCCGTCAGTACGTGAACAAGACGAGCGCGTTTCATGTGCTCGGGTACCTCGGCGAGATCAACGAGGCCGAGCTCAAGGCGCAGGTTGATCCCAACGCGTACCAACTCGGCGACAAGATCGGGAAGAGCGGGGTCGAGCTCACCTACGAAGTCGGACCTGCGCGGCCGTCCGGGTGTGACCCGGGTGGAGGTCGATGCGACGAATCGGGTGATCCGGCGGCTCGACACGCGCCCCGCGCGTGCCGGACGCGACGTGCGCCTCACCGTCGACCTGGATGTCCAGCAGGCCGCCGAGCGTGCGCTCCAGCAGGGTCTCGAGGCCGCGAGAACGGTCAAGAATCCGGCGAACAAGGCAAAGTTCGAGCTCCTGAAGGCACCGGCCGGCGCCGCGATCGTGTTGGACACGACCGATGGTTCCGTGGTCGCGCTGGCGTCGGCACCCACGTTCAACGCGAACGAGTTCGTCAACGGCATCCTCCAGCCGACGTGGGACTGGCTGGGGGACCCGAAGAACAACCTGCCCCTCGTGAACCGCGCCGTCTCCGGTATGTACGCGCCGGCCTCGACCTTCAAGTTGGTGACCGCGGTCGCGGGGCTGCGCGCCGGCGTGATCAACGCGAACACGACCATCGTCGACAACGCCAAGTACGCCTACCCGACCGACCCCGACCACCCGTTCACCGGGGAGGGTGCCAACGGCAGGGTGAACCTGAGCCGGGCGCTCGCCGTGTCGAGCGACGTGTACTTCTACCGGATCGGGGGCGAACTCTTCGCCCGCCAGAAGAACGGTGACGCCACGGGCGGTGCCCTGCAAACGACGGCGAAAGACTTCGGGTTCGGTCAAGCGACCGGGATCGCCCTGCCCGCGGAGTCGGTCGGTCGGGTCCCGGACGCCCAGTGGAAGCAGTCGATTCACGACAAGAACCCCGCGGCGTTTCCGTATCCCGAATGGTTGCCCGGTGACAACATCCTGTCGTCGATCGGCCAGGGCGACATGCTCGTCACGCCCATTCAGATGGCATCCGCTTATCTGACGCTGGCCGACGGAGGAACGCGCTACTCGCCCCGGCTCGCCAGCAGCGTGTTCCGCGCCGGGGTCGACCCCGCCGACCCCGAAGACCTCGCTGCCAAGAAGGTTCGCGATCTCGCGCCGATCACCCTGAGCCGCCTGGAGATCCCCGAGGCGGCCACGCTGATGGCGGGCTTCACCAACGTGGTCGAGGATCCCAAGGGCACCGCGGTGGCGGCGTTCGCCGGATTCCCGAAGGGGCTCGCCGCCGGCAAGACCGGAACTGCCCAGGTGCAAGGGAAGCAGAACACGTCGTGGTTCGTCGGGATGACGCCCGCCGTCCAACCTCGGTACGTGGTGCTCGTGATGGTGGAAGAGGGTGGCTACGGCGCCCAGACTGCCGCTCCGATTTCCCGCGCGATCATGGAACATCTCAACGCCTTGCCGGTCGGTCCGGTTCGTAACATCTCACCGCCGACAGGGAACTGACTCGATGGCCGTCATCGCCTCCGAGCGTCGATCCCGAATACAGGAGTCGCCGCTTCGGCACGTGGATCCCCTCCTGTTCGGTCCACCGCTCGTGCTCGGCGGGCTCGGCCTGCTCATGGTCTACGCGTCGACTCACCGCATCCTTGAATCCGAAGACCTCGACCCGATGTTCTTCGTCAAACGGCAGGTGATCGCCATCGTGATCGGGTTGGTCGCGATGGTGGTGCTGATGATGATTGACTACCGGCGGCTCCGCGAGCTCTCGCTCCTCGGCTACTTCGCCACCGTGCTGATGCTCGTCGCGGTCCTCAAGTTCGGCGTCGAGGTGAAGGGCGCTCAAGCTCGCTTCGACATCGGGCCCTTTCAGATCCAGCCGGGGGAGTTCGCCAAGATCTTCCTCACGCTCGTGCTCGCCGCGTATTGCACGCGTCACCGTGAGGAGATGGGCGGCCGACGTTTGATCACCGCGCTCGCGATCTGTGCCGTCCCGATGGGTCTCATCATGCTCCAGCCCGACCTCGGGACCGACATGGTGCTCATGGCCATGGTGTTCACCGTTCTGATGATGGCCGGCGCCCGGGCCCGCCATCTGGTGGTCCTCGTGTTGCTCGGCTTTACCTTCGCCGTCGTCGCCGTCCAGTCCGGAGTGCTCGATCAGTACCAAATCGACCGGATCAAGTCGTTCACCGATACCGAGCGCCGATCAAGAGCGATCGGGGTACAACCAGAAGCAATCCGAGATCGCCATCGGGACCGGAGGTCTGACCGGAAAGGGCCTGTTCAAGGGATCACAGACGAACGGTCAACACGTACCCGAACAGCACACCGACTTCATCTTCACGGTGGTGGGCGAGGAGCTCGGATTCGTCGGCGGAGCCGTGGTACTGGGGCTCTTCGCGATTATCGTGTGGCGAACTTCCCGTGCGGCCCGGCTGGCTCAAGATCCATTCGGAGCGCTGTGTTGCATGGGAGTCCTGGCGATGTTCGTTGCCCAAGTGTTCGAGAACGTGGGAATGGCCACCGGCATCATGCCGGTGACCGGGATCCCACTTCCCTTCATGAGCTACGGCGGGTCGTCGATCATCGTGTCGTTCGCGTGCATTGGTCTGGTCGCCAATGTGCACATGAGGAGGTTCAGTTGAAGGCGTCGCGCGGCAGGTTCCTGGTGGGTGGCATCGCGATCGCGGTCACGCTCGGCGCGTGCTCGAGCGGTGGTACCGACCGGGTTTCGGCGCGTTCGGCCGCGCCGCGCGCGAAGCACCAGGGTTCGTCGTCGACCTCCTCGTCGTCTTCGTCCTCCTCGTCGTCGACGAGTTCCACGACCGTCACGACCGCGCCGTTCGACGGTCTCCGTCCCGGCAGCTCGGGTCCGGAGGTCACCGCCCTCCAACAGCGGCTGGCCGAACTGCACTACGACGTCAGCCCCGATGGCCAGTACAGCGCGGCCACCTCGCACGCCGTGATGGCGTTCCAGAAGGTCAACGGGCTCGGCCGCGACGGCGTGGCCGGACCGGCGACCCGAGCGAAGCTGGCGAGCCCGGTGATTCCGGGCGCGTCGGTTCCGAGCGGAGGTGCGACCCGGGTGGAGGTCGATGTCGCGCGGCAGGTCCTGTTCTTCTACAAGGGCGGCAGCTTGTACCGCATCGTCTCGGTCTCGACCGGGAGCGGCGAGCGCTTCTGCGTCAAGGGTCGGTGCGCGACGGCGGTCACGCCCGGAGGTTCGTTCCGGGTCTCGGGCAAGGTCGGCGGTTGGCAGACCGGAGACCTCGGAAAGCTCTACAAGCCCTCCTACTTCAACGGCAACATCGCGATTCATGGGGCGACCTCGGTCCCTGGCGGCCCGGCGTCGCACGGGTGTGTTCGGGTCCCGATGAACTCGGCCGACTGGATCTATGCGTCGCTGCCGGTGGGGACTCCGGTCTACGTGCTCAACGGCCCGCGTGTCCCGGCGCCGTTCTCGGATGCACCACCGCCGCCGCCTCCGACCGTGGCGCCGACCGTCCCGCCGACGCTGCCGCCATCGAGCACGACCACCACCACGTCGTCCACCACCACCACGACGACCACAACGTTGTCGCCGACGACGACAACCACCTGAACCCTGCCGAGTAGGCTCGACCCGTCATGACCAGTCTCTGGCCCCGGATCGAGCCGCTCCTGGCCGGGGTCGAGAAGCCTGCCCGGTACATCGGGATGGAGCGTGGCAGCCGGCGTCCTCATCACGGACCGGGCGCGGTCTCCTGGCTTCTCGTCTACCCGGATACGTACGAGATCGGGCTGCCCAATCAAGGCCTGCAGATCCTGTACGAAATCCTGAACGAGCGCCCCGACGCGGCGGCGGAGCGTTCGTATGCACCCTGGCTCGACCTGGCCGCAGCGCTGCGCGACCACGCGGTGCCACTCTTCTCGGTCGATACGCACCGACCGGCGGCCGATTTCGACATCGTCGCCTTCAACTTGTCGGCCGAACTCGTCTACACGAATCTCCTCGAATGCTTGGACCTCGCCGGGATTCCGGTGCGCGCAGCGCAGCGGGGCGAGGACGATCCGGTGGTAGTCGCGGGTGGTCACTGCACGTTCAATCCGGAGCCGATGACCGATTTCGTCGACGCGTTCGTGATCGGTGACGGGGAAGAACCCGTCGGCGAGATGACCGAGTGCATCGGCGACTGGAAGCGGGCCGGGCGTCCGGGCGGTCGGACCGGAATGCTCCGAGCGCTGGCCGCGGTGGCCGGCGTGTACGTGCCGTCGATGTACGACGTCGAGTACGAGGGTCCCGCGCTGGCGTCGGTGACGCCGAGGTTCAGTGATGTGCCCGCGGTCGTGGAGAAACGAACCATCGCGGACCTCGCCGAGTGGCCGTATCCGAAGGAACCACTCGTCCCGCTGATCGAGGTCGTGCACGACCGGCTGAACGTCGAGCTGTTCCGAGGGTGCACCCGCGGATGTCGGTTCTGTCAGGCCGGAATGATCACCCGCCCCGTACGGGAACGGCCCGCCGAGCAGGTTCGCGCCATGGTCGAGGCCGGTCTGGCCCGCACCGGGTACGACGAGGTCGCGCTGACATCGCTGTCGAGTGCCGACTTCAGCGGAATCGATTCCTTGGTGTCGGAGCTCGTCAGCGATCAGATCGGCTGCGGCAATGTGGGGGTGTCGCTCCCGTCGCTCAGAGTGGACGCGTTCACCGTCGGCATCGCCAGCGAAATTCAGAAGGTCCGCCGGACCGGACTCACCTTCGCGCCCGAGGGCGGCTCGTGGCGGCTCCGGCAGGTCATCAACAAACTGATCACCGAAGAGGACCTCTACGCCGCGGTCGAAGGGGCCTATTCACAAGGGTGGCGACGGGTGAAGCTCTACTTCCTCGTCGGTCTCCCGACCGAGATGGACGAAGACACGCTCGGAATCGCCGAGTTGGCGCGCAACGTGGTCAAGATCGGCAAGCAACACACGAAGCAGGCGAGCTGCACCGTCTCGGTGGGCGGGTTCGTCCCGAAGGCCCACACGCCGTTCCAGTGGTTCGGCCAGAACGGCACGTCGGAGCTGCATCGGAAGATCCACATGCTGCGCGACGACCTGCGCAAGACCGCGGCCCAAGTGCGGTGGCACGATCCCGAGGCGACCTTCGCCGAGGGCATCGCGTCGCGGGGTGATCGCCGGATCGGCGCAGTGATCGAGCGGGTCTGGCGTGCGGGGGGCACCTTCCAGGAATGGTCCGAGCATTTCCAGCTCGGGCGCTGGACCGACGCCATGGCCGCCGAAGGACTCGATCCCGACTGGTATGTCACCCGGCACCGCACCGAAGACGAAGTGCTTCCGTGGGACCACATCGCCGCCGGGCTCCATCGTGATTTTCTCTGGCAGGACTGGCAATCATCGCTGGCTGCCCATGGGCTCCCCGATTGTCGGTGGACTCCGTGCTACGACTGCGGGGTATGTACCGACTACGCCCTCGAACATGTGGTGGCCGCCGCAGTGCCGCCCGCGGGCGGAAGTCAGGGCACCGGCCAGGACCTCTCGCTCGGCGGTGCCGTTCCCGTCCTGCTGTCTCCGACTCGACCGGCTGTGTCATGAAGGGGGATGCGGGATTCCCGATCCGGATCGCGTTCACGAAGAACGGGAAGGTTCGGTTCATCTCGCACCGTGATGTGGCGCGGGCCTTCGAGCGGGCATTCCGCATCGAGCAACTGCCCTTGGCCTTCACGTTGGGCTTCTCGCCCCGTCCCAAGGTGAGTTTCGGGCTGGCGCTTTCGGTCGGGCACGAGTCCGACGCGGAGTATCTCGACCTCGAACTGGCTGAGCCGATCGCCGTGGAACCTCTGGCGGCCGCCATTTCGGGAGCGTTGCCGGAGGGTCTCGAAGTGTTCGACGTCGTGGCGTTGGCCGATCGCGCCCCGGCATTGCAAGAAGCGGTGACCTCGGTCGAATGGAACATCGAGGTGATCCCCGGATCGGCGCCGGAATCTGGTGCGATCGACGCAGGTCCCGAACTGGTGGCGGCTCGCGTCGATGCAGTACTGGGCTCGGACACGCTGGTCGTGGACCGAATCCGCAAAGGAAAGAGCACGCAAGAAGACATCCGTTCGGTGATCCGTGGGATCACGGTCCTGGGTGCGAGTGAGCAGGGAACGTCGACCGCTGTGGAGCTGTCGACCCGCCCGACGAGTGTGCGGCCGGCCGAGTTGGTCGCCGTCATTGGTCAAGAGTTCTGCGAAGGTCGAGTCCGCCGGACTCGACAATGGATTGAGCGCGACGGTGAGCGGTTGGATCCGCTCACCGCCGACCCGCGCATCGCCCTCGAGGCGCGCGCGTCATGAGAGAAGGCATCAATGTCCGACGATACCCAGGGGACCGATCCGGTCCCGGAACCCACGCGGCGCGCACCATCGCCGGCTGAATCGACACCCAGGCAGGAATCGGCGCGCCCGGAATCACCCGGGGTCACCGAATCCTCGGCACCCTCCGATCCGACCGCGGCAACGACCGGGGCAACGAGATCACCTGGCGAGGGAACGGCCCCGGCCCATGACGAGGCCGGTGGCGGCGACGGCCCCGACACGGGAGGTACGGGCGCGCCCCGACCTCGTCGACGCGGCTCGCGCGGTGGCCGGAACCGTCGGCGGCCCCCGGGCTCCGGTGCGAACATGGGCCCGGGCGAATCCGAGCCCGATGACGGTGAAGATTCCGATGGTGAATCAGGGTCCGGCCGTTCGCCGCGCCCACCCGCATCCGCGTCCGGGCCCCGGTCGGAGAACAATCGCCCGCCCCGGGCCCAGGGTGGCGAGGCCGACGACTCCCGCCGCGGCCACAACGAGCGGGCCGCGGCAGATCGCGGTCTGACCACCGAAGACGTCAGCGCCGAGGCGCGTGAAGAAGCCGGGCTGAGCGTCCCTGCGCCCGAAACGGTCTCCCGACCCAAGATCGGTGACTCGCGTCCGGCCCCCACGCCGACGCCGACCGCGGCTGGTTCGGGAACCGGTGATGACGAAGCTGGATCGGGAAGTGGCGCCGGCGGCGCGAAGAAGCGCCGACGCCGCGGCGGCCGGAACCGTTCCCGTTCCGGCGGCGGTGGTTCCGGCGCCAGCTCGGGTTCGGGCGGCGGCACCGGCGCGGGATCCGGCGGCAACGGTCGCGGTGGCGGCAACGGCGGCGGGGGCCGGGGTGCGGTCGTGACCTCGTCGATTCCGGATGACGACGGTTCGGTGCTCGACGATCTCGACGAAGAGACCCTGGAGCGCCGTCGCGGTCGGACCCGCAAGGGACGTCCGACCGGCCGATACCAGATGATCGTGCACGTCGGCCCGGACCGGACGATTCAGATGGGCGTCCTCGAAGGCCGCTCGCTCGTCGAGCACTACGTCAGTCGGCCCGAGGACGATGCCACGTCGATCGACGGCAACATCTATCTCGGCAAGGTCCAGAACGTCCTGCCCGGGATGGAAGCAGCATTCGTCGACATCGGCACTCCGAAGAACGGTGTGATCTACCAACGCGACGTGCAGTTCGACGCCGGCGAGACCGACGGCGAAGGTGGCGGCGGACCCAAGATCGAGAAAGTGCTGAAGAACGGCCAGGCGATCCTCGTGCAGGTCACGAAGAACCCGATCGCCCACAAGGGCGCTCGGCTCACCCAGGACGTCAGCCTGGCGGGCCGATTCGTGGTCATGGTGCCGAACCAGCCCACCACGTACGGGATCTCGAAGCGCCTCCCCGACGACGAACGCAAGCGGCTGCGGAAGGTGCTCGAAGGAATCCGTCCGACCGATGCCGGGCTGATCGTGCGGACCGCCGCGGAAGGCGCGACCGCCGACGAGTTGGCCCGCGACCTGGCCCGGCTCCAGGATCAGTGGCGTCAGATCTCGGCCTTGGCCGAACGCTCGAAGGCGGGCACGTTGCTCTATCGCGAGCCGCCACTCGTGGTGCGAGTCATCCGCGAGGAGTTCACCAAGGAGTATCGGTCGGTCGTCATCGACGACGACGAGATCCACAACGAGGTCAAGGCGTACGTGGACGCGATTGCGCCCGAACTCTCGGAACGAGTCGAGCGGTACGAGGACCAAGCGCTGCCGATCTTCGAGCGGTTCCACATCCATGAGCAGCTCCACAAGGCGCTCGATCGCAAGGTGTGGTTGCCGTCGGGCGGTTCGTTGATCATCGAGCGGACCGAGGCATTGACGGTGGTCGACGTCAACACCGGCAAGAACGTCGGGAAGTCGAACCTGGAAGACACCGTCTTCGCGAACAACCTCGAGGCGGCCGACGAGGTCGCCCGCCAACTCCGGTTACGCGACATCGGCGGGATCATCGTGATCGACTTCATCGATATGGAGATCAAGAAGAACCGGGACGCGGTGGTCAAGGGCCTCCGGGCTGCACTCGCCCGAGACAAGACCCGAACGCAGGTGTTCGAGATTTCCGAACTTGGACTGGTCGAAATGACCCGGAAGCGCATCTCCGAGGGGCTGGTGGAGGCTTTTTCCGAGACTTGCGCGGTCTGTGGAGGCCGTGGTTTCGTGGTGGACGAGGCAATGCTGTAATCTCGCACGGTTCTCCCGCAGATCTCGAGGTTCCTACGCGCCATGTACGCAGTGATCGCCACCGGTGGCAAGCAGTACAAAGTCGAAACTGGTCAGAAGCTTGATGTCGAACGCCTCGGCGTCGAGGACGGAGACGTCGAGCTCCGGCCCGTGCTCCTGGTCGACGGCGAGACGGTGCTGGCCACGCCCGCCCAGCTCGGAGCGTCCTCGGTGACCGCGAAGGTCGTCGGTGCCGCGAAAGGCCCGAAGATCGACGGGTTCGTCTACAAGAACAAGTCCAACAATCGTCGGCGCTGGGGTCACCGCCAGCACTACACGACGATCGAGATCACCGCGATTACGAAGGGCTGATCCATGTCGAAGAAAAAGGGCGCAGCCTCATCTCGTAACGGTCGTGATTCGTCCGCGCAGCGGCTCGGTGTCAAGGTCTACAGCGGTACCGTGGTCACGGCGGGCACGATCATCGTGCGTCAGCGCGGTACGAAGTTCCACCCGGGCCTCAACGTCGGCCGGGGTGGCGACGACACCCTGTTCGCGACTGCGCCGGGTGTCGTCAAGTTCGGTCATCGTCGCGGGCGCAAGCTTGTCGACATCCTCGTCGACTAGTCAGTCGACCGCGGACCACGCGTCCGCAAACGTCCGGAGCGCTTGCGATGTCGAATTTCGTCGACGAAGCGCAGCTCAATGTGCGCGGTGGTGATGGTGGGGCGGGTTGTATCTCGTTTCGCCGTGAGTCCCACACACCCAAGGGTGGCCCCGACGGCGGTGACGGCGGGTCGGGTGGGGACATCTGGCTGCAGGCTGATCGCAACGTCGCGTCGCTCCTCGCGTTCCGTGACCACCCGCATCGCCGGGCGAACTCGGGAACCCACGGCTCGGGGAACCAGCGCCACGGCGCCTCGGGTGTCGACCTGACCGTGCATGTGCCGGAGGGCACCACGATCCGCGATCATGAGTCCGGCGACATCCTCGCCGATCTCGTGGGGCATGGGGATCGTTGGCTCGCGGCGCGAGGTGGGCGAGGCGGAAAAGGGAACACGCGCTTCCTCTCCAACGCCCGGCGCGCGCCGAGCTTCGCGGAACAGGGCGAATACGGCGAGCAGCGGTGGCTCGATCTCGAGCTGCGACTCATGGCCGATGCCGCGCTCGTCGGGTTTCCCAACGCCGGGAAGTCCACGCTGATCGCATCGATCAGTGCGGCCAAACCCAAGATCGCGAATTACCCCTTCACGACCCTCGTCCCCAATCTCGGCGTGGTGCGGTTCCAGGACCATGAATACGTCGTGGCCGACATCCCGGGTCTCATCGAGGGAGCCGCCGAAGGCCGAGGGTTGGGCCACCGATTCCTCCGGCACGTCGAACGCACCCGAGTGCTCGTGGTGCTGTTGGATCTCGCCCCGATGGACGGTCGGACCCCTGAGGACCAGGAGCGGATCCTGCTCGACGAACTCGAGCAGTACCGCCCCGACCTGCTGACGCGTCCCCGCCTCACCGTTGGGACGAAGGCCGATGTCGCCGAGTTCGAAACCGAGTACGCGAGTATCTCGGCCGTGACCCACCAGGGCTTGGACGAGTTTCGCGGTCGGCTCGGGACCCTCGTCGACGAGGCGCGCGGTGCCGAACCCGACCTCGACAGCTACGTGGTGCACCGCCCGGCCGAGGAAGGCTTCACCGTCAGCCGTGAGAGCGACGGCGCCTACCGACTGGCCGGGCGCTCGGCCGAACGCGTGGTGGCGATGGCCGACCTCACGAATATCGAGGCCTTGGAATACATCCACCAGCGGTTCCGCACGATGGGGGTGGAGAAGGCGCTGGCGCGCGCCGGTGCGAGCGAGGGCGACCTGGTGCGCATCGGCGACGTCGAACTCGAATACGTCGAGGGTCTCTGATGCGGGCGGTCGTCAAGATCGGCACCTCGTCGATCACCAACTCCGTGGGCGAACTCGACGAGGTTGCCCTCGGCAAGCTGTGCGAGGAACTGGTCGCGGCCCGGGCCGATGGTCACGCCGTCACCGTGGTGTGCTCGGGAGCGATCGCGGCAGGAATGCCGGCGCTGGGATTGACTCACCGCCCGACCGACATCGGAACTCTCCAGGCCATCGCCGCGGTCGGCCAACCGCGCCTCATGGAGAGCATCCGCGCGAGCTTCGACCGCCACGGCGTGGTCGCGGGTCAGGTGCTGCTCACCCCGTACGATTTCTTGCATCGCGGCCAGTATCTCCACGCGCGCGAGACGCTTGATCGGTTGATCGATCTCGGCGTCGTGCCCGTGGTGAACGAGAACGACACCGTTGCCGATGACGAGATCCGGTTCGGTGACAACGACCGCATTGCCGCGCTGGTGGCCAACCAAATCGGAGCCGACGTGCTGGTACTGCTGACCGACACTGCCGGTCTGTTCACGGCCGATCCGCGCCTCGATGCCAGTGCGTCGCTGATCGAAGAGATCGCGGCCGTCGACAAGGCACTCGATGCAATGGTGGGCGGAGCCGGATCCGTCCGGGGGAGTGGGGGAATGGCTACGAAGCTCTCGGCGGCCCGGATCGCGTCCTGGTCCGGCGTCCGTGCGGTCATCGCGGCCGCTGACGCGCCCGGGGTCATTGCCGGGGCCATCGCCGGACGACCCGTGGGCACCGTCGTCCAACCGCATGCCGAACGGCTGCCCGGTCGGAAGTTGTGGATCGCGTTCGCCATCGGCGCGTCCGGCCGGGTCGAGGTCGACGAAGGGGCTCGCCACGCGTTGCTGACTCACGGCAGTTCGTTACTGGCGGCAGGTGTGCGGGGCGTCCAGGGCGACTTCCCCGCTGATTGTGCGGTCGAGGTGGTCGACGAGGCCGGGCGCGTCTTCGCCAAAGGGCTCGTCCGGGCCGACAGTGGCGTGCTGCGCGTGGCGGCCGGAAAACGCACCTCGGACCTCCCCGACGGCGTGCCGAACGAGGTCATCCACCGCGACGACCTCGTGGTGCTCCCAGGCTGAGTTCGCGCCGCGGCCGGGAAGAAACCCGGACGGGAGCTTGCATTCGTCCTGTGTCCTGGGTCACACTGCTGCCAGTTGCTCGCCCGCCAGAACGGGGGGAGGGTCCGGGCGAGAGCCGGGGCCCACGGTGGACGAGCAGTCGGGGGGTCGCCGGAGTCATCCAGCGGCCCCCCGCTTTTTTGAAGAAGGGCCATTCTGGGGAGCGGGATAGGATCGCCCGCATGTCCGATTCGGTCCTGGAGCTTGGTCGACGCGCGCGTACCGCGTCCCGAATCATTGCGAACGCGGGGACCGAAGCGAAGAACGCGGCGCTCCTCGCGGCGGCCGAGGTCCTCGTCGAACACTCGGACGCGATTCTGGCGGCGAACGCCGCCGACATCGATGCCGCGGCCGCCGATGGCATGGAGGCCGGGCCGCTCGATCGGCTGCGCCTCGACCCGGGTCGCATCGAAGCCATGGCCGACGGGCTGCGAAATGTCGTGTCGCTCGCCGACCCGATCGGGGAGGTCATCGGCGGGTGGGTTCGCCCCAACGGGCTCGAGATCGAACAGGTCCGGGTTCCGCTCGGCGTCGTCGCCATCATCTACGAGAATCGGCCGAACGTCACCTCCGACGCCGCCGGGCTCTGCCTCAAGGCCGGCAACGCGGCGATCTTGCGAGGGAGCGGGACTGCGCTGCGTTCCAATGTCGCGATCGCGGCTGCGTTGCGGGCCGGATTCGCGAAAGCCGGTCTGCCGGAAGATGCCCTGATCCTCGTGGAGGACACGGCGCATGACGTGGCGATCGAGGTCATGCAGCTCACCGAGTACGTCGACTGTCTGATCCCCCGGGGCGGCCCGTCGCTCATCGCGTCGATCCGCGAGCACGCGACCGTGCCCGTGATCATCGACGGCGATGGCAACTGTCAGATCTACGTCGACGAGAGCGCCGACTTCGCCCAGGCCATCGACATCGTGGTGAACGCCAAGACCCAACGGCCCGGGGTCTGCAATGCGGCCGAGACCCTGCTCGTGCATTCGGGCATCGCCGATCGTTTCCTCCCCGAGGTGTGCGCGGCGCTGCGAGCCGAGGGTGTGGAGATTCTCGGCGACGACGGTGCCCGGGCCCGGATCCCCGACCTCGGGATTGCCACCGACGCCGACTTCGGGCAGGAGTTCGCCACGTTGAAGATGAGCGTGGGCGTCGTGGCGTCGTTGGATGCGGCGATCGATCACGTCAACCGGTTCAGCAGCGGGCACACCGAAGCGATCCTCACGACGGACCTCAACGTGGCGCGACGCTTCACGCACGAAGTCGACGCCGCCGCGGTGATCGTGAACGCGTCGACTCGGTTCACCGACGGCGAACAATTCGGCTTCGGTGCCGAGATCGGAATCTCGACCCAGAAACTCCACGCCCGTGGACCGATGGGACTGCAACAACTGACGACCGCGAAATACGTGGTGTGGGGACAAGGACAAGTGAGGGGCTAGTGGCCGAGCGTTTTTCGTCAGTCGACGAGGTAGTGGATCGCCTGCGCACGGTTGACTACCTGGCGGATCCGAGCATTGCCGGTGTGGTGTACCTCGCCGACAAACTCGAGAAGCCGGTACTCGTCGAAGGGCCCGCCGGGGTCGGCAAGACCGAGTTGGCCAAGGCCATCGCGGCGATCACGGGCTCGCGCCTCATCCGGTTGCAGTGTTACGAAGGGCTCGACGAGTCCAAGGCGCTGTACGAGTGGAACTACAAGAAGCAGCTGCTCCGGATCCAAGCCGATCGCGAACACGAAGGCGATTGGGCGACCGTCGAATCCGACATCTTCTCGGAGGCGTTCCTGCTGACGCGACCACTGCTCGAAGCCATCCGCTCGGACGAACCGATCGTGCTGCTCATCGACGAGGTCGACCGGGTCGAGATCGAGACCGAGGCGTTGTTGCTGGAGGTTCTGTCGGACTTCCAGGTCTCCATTCCCGAACTCGGAACGATCGTCGGCAAGCGGCGTCCCATCGTGTTACTCACCTCGAACAACACTCGTGAGTTGTCCGAAGCGCTGAAGCGCCGGTGCCTGTATCTGCACATCGACTATCCCGAACTCGAGCGGGAGAAAGAAATCGTGCGGGTGCGCGTGCCCGAGATCGACGATGAACTCGCGGAGCAGATCTCGCAGGTGGTTCGGTCGATCCGCTCGCTCGACATCAAGAAGGCGCCGTCGATTTCCGAGACGATCGACTGGGCTCGGACGTTGATGTTCCTCGGGCACAAGTCGATCGACCCGCAGGTGATCGGTGACACGCTGCACGTGCTCCTGAAGTATCAGACCGACATCGCCAAGGCGCGGAAGGAACTCGTCGACTCGCCGGTCACGATCCGGAAATGAGACAGAGCGTGAGATGAAGTGGTTCACTTCGCGAAGTTGCAGGACGCCATGACCCGGAATCAGGTCGAGATCCCGTCGGGCGTCGGCTCGGGCGAGATGCTCGACGTGTTGCAAGGATTCGTCCACGAGTTACGGGCCGCCGGGCTGCCGGTGTCGATGACCGAGAATCTCGATGCGATGCGGGGCGTGGAGCAGGTGCCGCTCACCGACCGCGAGACGTTCCGCGAGGTGCTCGCGGCCACCCTCGTCAAGCACTTCCGTCACCGCCGCGCCTTCGACACGGTGTTCGACGTGTACTTCGCCCTGTACTCGGGCGGCATCGGCGACGACGCCGACTCTGACGCCGACCCGATGGGTGAGAGTTCGGAGTCGGGTGGCGTGCCCGGCCAGCAGGGCAGCGGCGGTTCCGGCGAGGGTATGAGCAACGAGGAGCTGGCCGAGATGCTCCTCTCGGCGCTCATGTCGATGGACCGGGAGCAACTTCGTCAGCTCGCGGCGATGGCGGTGGCGCGATTCGCGGGGATGGAACCCGGTCGTCCCGTCGGGGGGACGTACTACCTCTACCGCACGCTGCGTCAGCTCGACTTCGACGGGCTGGCCGCGAAGATGCAGGACCGCAGCACTGGTGCCGGCGGACAGGGCGACGAACCCGAGGACCTCGACGCGCGATTCGCGCGCGAGGAGTTCGAAGCGCGGCTCAAAGAGTTCCGCGAGTTGGTCGAGTCGGAGATCCGGCGCCGGCTCGTGGCCGACCGCGGCGTCGAGGCCATGGCCCGCACCCTGCGCAAGCCGCTTCCCGAGGATGTCGACTTCATGCACGCGTCGCGCGAGGAGATGCAGCAGCTCCAGCACGCGATCGAACCGCTGACCCGGGCCCTGGCGGCACGGCTGGCCCAGCGGCGTAAGCGCAAGAATCGCGGCCATCTCGATTTCCGAGCGACCGTGCGCCATTCACTCTCCTACGGCGGGGTCCCGGCCGAACCCAAGTTCAAGGACCCCAAGCCATCGAAACCCGAGATCATGGTCGTGGCTGACATTTCGGGATCCGTGGCGAGCTTCGCCCGTTTCACCTTGCAGTTCGTCTACGCCATGGCCGGCCAGTTCTCGAAGGTGCGGTCGTGGGTGTTCATCGACGGGATCGACGAAGTCACTCGTTTCTTCGAGGAGTCGAACGAGATCTCCGAAGCCGTGCATCGGGTGAACACCGAGGCTGACGTGATCTGGGTCGACGGCCACTCGGACTACGGACACGCGCTCGAGGTTTTCCACGACCGGCATCTCGCGGAAGTGACCTCGAAGACCTCGGTGATCTTGCTCGGTGACGCTCGCAACAACTACCACGCCACCCAGAACTGGGTACTGAAGGAGCTCCGGCAGAAGGCGCGTCGGGTCTATTGGTTGAACCCGGAGCCGCGGGGCTACTGGGACACCGGCGATTCGGTGGTATCCGAATACGGCATCCATTGTGATGGCGTCTACGAATGCCGCAACCTTCGCCAACTCGAACGGTTCGTCACCGCGGTGATCGAGGCGTAGCGCCGCCACGCTTCGGGTCGGTGCTGCTCGCCCCCGAGTGCAGGTGTTGACCGAGTTGGTCGACGAGTTCGCAGTACCCGGTCACCAACCGGAGTTCCGTCGCGGTGAGTGCGATGCTGCGACCGATGGAAACGGTCCATCCCAAAGCGGGTACGAGCAGCGTTGCGTGCGGGAGGCCGGCGGGTGTACCGACCTCGACGGCGATCTCGGACCCTTCCGTCACGCACCATTCCGCGTGGAGGAGCACGTGGACCTGCTGGGTCAGGGACTCGGCGAGTTCAACGAGCGATCGAGCGCGGCTCAGGGTGACCGCGCGGTCCAGGGTGTCACATCGGGGCTCCGGAACGCCTTCGACGATCTCGATCGATTCGACCGTGGCCCCGTCGACCTCTTCGATCTCGTGAGCCAGAGCCGGAATCAGGTCCGCATCGGGGATGACGACCGCGAGTTCGTCCAACGCGGACCCATCCGCTCGATCCAGGACCGAAATGCCGATGATGTCGCTTTTGAGGGCGCCGATTCGGGACGCCACCAAGCCGAGCGCGCCCGGGCGATCGGGAACGCGGACGCGTATGAGTGCGTGACAGGAGCCCATGCGCCCGTGACCCTAGAGCGCGACGGTGTTGGCGCGACCTCGGCGATGCGAACGCTTCGTAAACTCTGCCGTGATGCGCATCGGTGTCTACGGCGGGACGTTCGACCCGATTCATGTTGCGCACGTCGTGGTGGCCGCGGAAGTGCGGAATGTCCTCGGTCTCGACGAGGTTCTGCTGGTTCCGGCCGGAGACCCCTGGCAGAAGCGCGGCCGGGTCGAAGCATCGAAGGAAGATCGAGCGCGGATGTGTCAACTGGCGATCGAGGGGATCGACGGTGTGTGCGTCTCGAGAGTCGAGATCGACCGTGAGGGCGCGTCGGTGACGGCTGACACGCTCGCCGCGTTGTCGGGGGAGGGGCGCGACCTCTTCCTGGTGCTCGGCGCCGATGCCATCGCCAACCTGCCCACCTGGCGCGGCCTCGAGGAGACTCGTTTGGCCGCGACGCTCGCGGCGGTCGAGCGGGACGGGGAACATGCCGAGGCACCGGGCCCGGGATGGTCGATGGTACATGTGCCCATCCCTCGGCTCGACGTGTCGTCGTCGGACATTCGTGAACGCCTTCGTTCCGAACGGCCAATCGACGGGTTGGTGGCGCCGGCGGTCGTGCGGTTCATTCGCGACCACGACCTTTACACTTCGCCTCGATGACCGATCCTGCCGCCGACGGTGCCGACGCTGCGCGTTCGCGGGCAGAACGACGCGCTCAGCAATCTCGGTCGGCCCGCCGTCGAGCCCGTCGGAATGCCCGCCGCACTCGCGAGACCCCTGCACCGGAACCAACGGCCGCGGCCGCTTTCGCGGTCGACGCCGAAGGCGTGGCCGGTCAGTCGCGGCGCGAGCGGCGGCAGCAGAAGCGTTCGCGGGACCGGAAGTCACGGAAAGCAACGACGGCGCCCCGTCGGCCGCCCACGCCCGCAGTCGCCGCGGCGTCCGCGGTCGTTCCGAAAGTCGAGCCGGTCGCCAAGCCGGTGGTCGAGCCTTACGCAGCGCCGGTGCCGGTGGTCGAGCCCGCTGGGTCGCCTGCTGCCCGACGCCAGCGCGGTGGCCGGTCTCGGACGCCCACGCCGACGCGCACGCGACCGCCGAAGGACCCGGTGGAGCGCAAGGTCTTCTGGACCCGGACGATGCCCATCATCGCCGGCGTCTTGGTGCTCGCGGTGGTGGTCGGCATCGTGGTGCGCAGCACCGACGATCCCGAGACCGCGGCGCCACCAACTTCGGAACCCTCGGGAATCTCCGACGCCGACACGATGCTGCTGGTGCATCACAGTGTGCTGTTCGGCAACGACCTGATCGCGCTCATCGGCCGGGACGGCGACCGCGGTTCGGTCTTGCTCATCCCGTCCGCAACCCAGTTGGACGTTCCCTCGCTCGGTGTCGCCACGCTCGCACAAGTTCCGGCCGACGACGGTGGGGCGCGCCTCGCCAACAGTGTCGAGAACGTGGTCGGGGTCGACATCGCCAAGACCGTGGTGGTCGACGATGCCGCGCTGACCGCGATGCTGGGGCCGGCGGAGCCGCTGACGGTGAACCTGGCCGATCCCGTTGATCTCGTGGACCGCGACGCGTCGTTCCCTCAGGGGGTCCAGGAGGTGTCGGCGGCCCAAGCCACGGAACTGTTGACCGGACCGCAGGCCGTCGACGAACTCGATCGCTTGGTCTCGGCCTCGGCCGTCTTCGGCGATTGGCTGACCCGGCTGCAGGATCCGGTGATCGCCCGGCGGACGCAATCGGAGCAGGCCGATCTTCGGGCGCTGGTCGACGCGGGTCGAGCGCCCGAGCACCGGATCGACACCCTCGGTGTCGAGTCGATCGCCACCGGCGGCGGCGAACGCTTCACGGTCCGGGAGCCGGAGCTGACCGACTACGTCGAGAGCGCGTTTCCGAGCGCCCGACTCGGTGAGGCGGGCAAGCGTCCCCGAGTCGAAATCCTCAATGGGACGGGTGCCCTCGGGGTTGCTCAGGCCGTCGCCGACAAGGTCGTTCCTGCCGGTGGGCAAGTCACGCTCACGGGGAACTACCCCCAGTTCGGGGTGCCGACGACCCAGATCATCTACTACCAGGACACGTGGCGAGCGGCCGCGCAACGTATGGTGGACGAGATGGGCTGCGGATCTCTGCGGAAGGAATCCAAAGACATCGGGATCGCGGACGTCACCGTGTTGGTCGGATCCGACTGCCCGCAATACGGAAACCCAGGAGGTGGGAACTGAACGCGATCGAACAAGCCATCGTGGCGGCTCGGGCTGCTGCAGACAAGATCGCCACCGATGTGGTGGTGCTCGACGTCGGAGACATCATCGGCATCACCGAAGCCTTCGTGTTGGCGTCCGGCACGAACACCCGCCAGGTGCGAGCCATCGTCGACGAGGTCGAGTTGGCGCTCAAGATCGAGGCCGACCTCTCGCCGCGCAGCACCGAAGGTCTCGCGGATTCGGCGTGGGTGCTGATGGACTACGGCGAGATCGTCGTTCACGTCTTCCTGACCGAGACTCGGGAGTTCTACGACCTGGAACGTCTGTGGTCCGACGCGGCGCGCGTGGAGTGGGGCGCGGCAGAAACGGCCGAAGTGAGCTGAGCTGCCGACCTCGGTGTGATCAGTTCGGGGAGACCCAGGGTCGCATGTGAACGCCGCGCTCGATCAGACCGCGCTTGAGTTCTTCGACCCCGATGTTCCGATCGAGGCGCGGCGAGTAGAGGATCGAGCTGATAATGGCCGCACTCGCCCCACCCTCGGTGAGGCCCGCGGCGATGTGATCCACGGAGCCGGCCCCGCCCGACGCGATGACCGGAACCGTGACCGCGTCGGCGACGGCCCGGGTGATCTCGAGGTCGTACCCGGCCGCGGTACCGTCGCCGTCGATCGAGTTCACGACGATCTCACCGGCACCGAGGTCGACGCCTCGCTTCACCCATTCGACGGCGTCGATTCCGGTCGCAGTGCGGGCACCGTCGATGAACACCTCGTATCCGCTTGGAAGATCCTCCCGCCGACCAACCCGTTTCACCTGGGTGGAGAGCACGATGCACTGGTTGCCGAAGGCCTCGGCGCCGGCCCGAATGATGTCGGGATTCCGGACGGCCATCGAGTCGATGCTGATCTTCTCGGCGCCACCTTTGAGCACGGTGTACATGTCGTCGAGGTGGCGGATGCCGCCGCCCACTGTAAAGGGGACGAAGACGTGCTCGGCCACGGCGGTCACGGTGTCGAGATCGATCGCGCGTTGCTGGGCGCTCGCCATGATGTCGTAGAAGACGATCTCGTCGATCTGGTCCGCGTACAACTGCTGAGCGAGTTCCGCGGCCGGGGCGACATCGATGTTGTCCTGGAAGTTCTGGGCCTTGGTGACGCGGCCGTCGACGACGTCGAAGCACGCGATCAGTCGTTTGGTCAACATGCGACACCGTCCCAGGTCGCGAAGTTCGCCAGGATCGCGAGCCCGACCTCGCCACTCTTCTCGGCGTGAAACTGGGTCGCGGCGACATTCCCCGCGGCCACCATCGAACAAAACGGGACGCTGTACTCGGTGGTGCCGAGGACGTCGGCGTCGGCGGTGGGCGTCGCGTAGTAGCTGTTCACGAAATAGCAGTAGGCCGGATCGGGGAGTCCCGCAACGAGTGGATGCGCCGAGTGGAACTCGACGGCGTTCCAACCGATCTGAGGAACCCGGTCGGTGGCCGGGAAGCGGCGGACCCGGCCGGGCACCCAACCAAGGCCGGCAACGTCGCCTTCGTCGCTGTGGTCGAAGATCACCTGGAGGCCGATACAGATGCCGAGGAATGGCGTCCGATCATCGATCACCTTGTGGGTGAGGGTCTCGATCAGGTCGGACTCGGCCAGCGAGGTCATCGTCGCCTCGGCGGCACCGACCCCCGGGAGGATGATCCGATCCACTGCGGCGGTCTCGTCCGGTGTGGCCACGAGCCGGGCGGAAATCCCGAGCCGGGTCAATGCGAACATGACGCTCGGCGCGTTTCCCGCGCGGTAATCGACGACTCCGATCATGGACGGGTGAGTCTAGGGAGACGCTGCGCCGTCGATTCGATAGATGCGTACCGTCCCGAACCGTCGCTCGACGGGGAATGGGTAGGCGCTCGTCGCCACGACGCAGGTCGCGCCGTAGCGCGTCGCAATGGCGGCGATCTGGGTTGCGTCGAGCTGGTTGTAGGCGCGCCGAAGGTCTTCGATCTTGCCGTTGTACGCGTCGAAGACCTGTTCACCACCGACGAGTGCGTCGATCCGACGCTTCCATTCCCCCAGAGCGTCGTAGCGGATGGCTTGCCAATTGGCGACGATCGGTCGTTCGGCGCGGAGGAAGGCATCTTGGCGATCGACGGGTACGACGCAGCGAGTGGAGGGCGACAGGTGGGTTCGCATCCACGCGAAGGCTTCGGCTTCGGGGTCGGCCTCGGTCCAGGCCTTGAAGTTCCGAACCACCATTCGGGGCGCGGCGATCAACGGAGAGGTGACGACGAGGGCGATGGCGATCCCGGCACCGACGAGCAGGGTCGATCGGCGCCGCCCCCGGGCTCGGCGGTGGGTGAGCGCCCGGATCCGGTCCCGGTCCCGCAGCCGGGTTGCCGCCACCATCAGCTGGAAGAAGAAGCAGAGGGGTACGAAGAGGGGCCCCACCCGGAGGGGGAACAGCATGAGGAATCCCCATGCCCCCACACCACGCGCGCCGAACGCCACGGCCACCGGAACCATGGTCACGATCTGGAAGGTGATGAGGAAGCGCTCGGCATCGGTGCGACGCGAACGGCGGTACCACCAGACGTTGGCGGCGAACATCACGAACAGCGTGCCGGTGCGCAGCACGACCTGGGCGGTGGCGAGCTGCGCGCCGCCGAAGAAGGGGTCGGCATGGTGCGGGAGCCCCTTGAGGACGACGAACTCTTGGAGTCGCGCGCTGGTGTTCGACAGGGTCGACCACGCGCCGATCACGCCCGGTGCGCCGATCACGACGGCCAGCCAACTCCACGCCAGCGCCCGGCGACGCGTGGCGGGGTTCGCCACTAGCGCGATCGCGCCCGCGCCCCCGGCCCAGAGTCCGACCGCCGGATGGAACGCGACGGTCGCGCCGAGCCCGGCCATGGCCCACTCGACACGATCGTCGAGGGCGGCGGCGATGGCTGCCAACAACCAGCAGTACGCGAGGGTCTTGGCTTCGAAGGTGCCGAACATCCATTCCGAGCCGATCAGGCTCTGGTTGGCGATCAACCAGAGACTGATCGCCGTCGCGCCGGCCCAGGGTCGGACGCCGATGCGGCCCGCGATTCGCAGGAGGAGGAAGGCCATGACCACCGAGGTCGCGATTCGTCCGACCCATCCGAACCACTGCAGCGAGACGTGGGCCGCGACCGGTCCGAACAGGTGGTTGAACACCCAGTGTTCGGAGAAGGGACCTTGCATTGTCCAGTCGGGTCGGAGGAACGCAGGAGCGCCGACGTGGCGGACGAGTGGCAGGTACAGCTCTTCGGACAGACGGGGAACGGGTGTCCCGTACAGGACGAACGCCACGCCGAGGACGACCATGGTCGGGAGTGCCAGCGCGGCGACCGATGGGGCCAGCGGCGTCCGCTCACCCTCGCTGAACTCGTGCTCCACGTGTCGCCTCCCTGGAGCGCACTGTAGGACGCGGTCGCAGCGGGTCTCCTAGTTTGCGGGCATGAGTCAACCCATCTTCGAACCCACCAGCCGCGCGGGCGTGGCGTTCTTCCGGGACCACGGCTGGGTCATCACCCGGACGCTCGATGCTCGGGCCACCGCCGAGCTCCAGGCGTGGGTGGACGATGTCATGGAGTGGCCCGACGACGGAGAATGGCTCCACTACCGCGAGGCCACCGAAGCGGGGCCACGGCTGTGTCGCACCGAGAACTTCGTTCCGTATCACGCCGGCTTGGGGGCGCTGTTGGCCGACGGCACCATGTTGGAGACCGCCGGCGCGCTGCTCGGCGAGCCCGCCGTCCTGTACAAGGAGAAGATCAACTACAAGGCCGCGGGCGGCGCGGGCTACGCCCCTCACCAGGATGCCCCCGCGTACCGCTTCATCGACACGCACGTGTCGTGCATGGTGGCGATCGACGATGCCGATGACCACAACGGTTGCCTCGAAGTGGTCTCGGGTTCGTTCGGCACCGTGCTCCCGATGGACGACCAAGGGTGCATCCGCGCCGACGTCGTCGCGTCGCTGCAATGGGAATCGGTGCCGGTCCCGGCCGGAACCACGTTGTGGTTCCACTCCCGCACGCCGCATCGGAGCGGGCCGAATCGATCCGAACGGGATCGCCGGGCGCTCTATCCCACGTACAACGCGCGGCGGGAAGGAGATCTCCGCGCGGCCTACTACGAGCAGAAGCTCGCCGAGTTCGCGGCGGCGGCAAGCGATGGCGACCGAGTGCAGGTGTCGCTGATCAACGACTTCCAGGGCCGGCGGGTGTGAGGCCCGGGTGGGCTTTGGTCA
The DNA here is from genome assembly GCA_963765075.1 of uncultured Acidimicrobiia bacterium. Taxonomy (GTDB): domain Bacteria; phylum Actinomycetota; class Acidimicrobiia; order IMCC26256; family JAENVU01; genus JAENVU01. The sequence continues at coordinate 186,866 of CAVXVA010000003.1, read as the reverse complement.
TGAAGGACCCGAAGCGACGCATGGCGGCGTCGACGCCGGCTTGATCCTCGGTAGCAAGGAGGTCGAGCAGGAGCCCTCGGCACACGGCCAGTGCGAGTCGGGCATCGGTCCGGGCGGTCGGCTGGTCCACGCCGAGATCGACGAGGAGTTCCGCGGTGGTGTCAACCCACGCGGTGACGTCGCCGTCGAGGAGGCGGGCAGCTGGTTCTGCGCCGCAGAGCGCCTGCCCGTACAGCTCGAAGAACAGCCGCTCGTAGGGCCACATCTCCGGATCCCGCAGGCGATCCCACAGCTCGTCGAGCCGGGGCGCGCCCACCGCGGTTGGGGTGCGGGTCGAGGGCGCGAGGAAGTCGCGCTGCTGGTGTTCGACGGCGCGAACGATCTCGAGGAGGAGCGCGTCCTTCGAGCCGAAGTGGAAGACCAACATGCGATGACTGGTGCCCAGGTGGTCGGCGAGTTGGCGCAGACTCATCTGCGAAATGCCGTGCTCGGCGGCGACGTCGACCGCCGCGGCCAGAAGCCGCTCCCGAGTGTCGGTCGTGGGTCGTGCCATCAGCCCTGGTGAGCGGGGGCGAGAGCGCCGAGCTGGTTCAGGCCGCGCTGCATGAAACGGCGCAGCGCGAATCGATAGATCCAACCCGTCCCCGGCCGGGCCCGGAACTCCGAGTGCCAGTGGATGTCGGTGCCGGTTCCGCTGGGCGCAAGGTCGAACCTCGCGCGGTAGTCGGCCAACGGCAGCCCACTGAGCAAGGTGTAGGCGACCCGACGATCAGGGGTGAGTTCGACCACACGTTCGCGGGCTCGGGTGCGGCCGCGATGCATCACCCACACCTCGCCCACTCCGTTGCCATCCGTGTCGGTCGGTTCGGCCAACTCCGCACGCGCGTGGCCGGACCACTCCGGCCATGACGATCGTTCGGCCAATCGGGCGAAGACGGCACTCGGCGCGGCCGGCAGTGTCGTACGGACGTCGATCTGGGTGGTGGTCATCGGTTCCCTCCTTGTCTAACTCTGTACCAGATGGTACATAAACTGACGCGAGCGTCAAGAACGAGCGGCGAGCGATGGCTGCATGCCACGATGCACGGCGATTCACCAATGTTTCGTCGAGGACAGGGGCATTCATGGCACACGATCTCGTGATCATGGGCGGGACCATCGTCGACGGGACGGGTGCGCCCCGTTTCGCCGGTGATGTTGGCATCGACGGTGGCCGGATTACCGCGGTCGGGGGACGCCTGCAAGGCGACCAGACGATCGATGCCGACGGCGCGGTGGTCGCGCCGGGCTGGGTCGATGTGCACACCCACTACGACGGCCAGGTCACATGGGACGACGAACTGGATCCGAGCTTCAGTAACGGTGTGACCACGCTCGTCATGGGGAACTGCGGCGTGGGTTTCGCTCCATGTCCCGACGGCGAGCAGGAGACGTTGATCCAACTCATGGAAGGGGTCGAGGACATCCCGGGGACCGCTCTCCACGAAGGGGTTCCTTGGGGGGCGTGGAGCACCTTCGCCGAGTATCTCGACTTCCTCGACGCCCGGAGGTACGCGCTCGATGTGGCGGCGCAACTCGCCCATGGTGCACTGCGGTTCGCGGTGATGAGGGAGCGGGGCGTGAACAACGAGGACGCCACCGCCGAGGACATCGCGGCGATGCGTTCACTCGTGGCCGAGGCAACCGCGGCCGGGGCGGTGGGATTCTCGACCTCCCGCACGATCTTCCATCGGTCGATCGGCGGCGCGGCGGTCCCGGGGACCTATGCGACCGCGGTCGAACTCGGCGAGCTCATCGCGGGGATGGCCGACGGCGGCGGGGGAGTGTTCGAAGCGATCACGTCGTCGTCACTCGGGTTGATGACCGGGCTCGGCGGTGAGCGGTTCAGCCAGGATCACGAGCTCACACTGCTCGCCGACATCTCTCGCGCCACCGGGCAGAAGATCACGTTCACCACGGTCCAGCACGTCGATGATCCGGAAGCCTGGCGCACGGTGCTCGAGTTCGCGACCGCGATGAATGCCGACGGCGCGCAGCTGTTCCCGCAAGTGGCGTCGCGACCGGTCGGGATTCTGGGTGGCCTCGACGGCTATCACCCGTTCATGCGCCGCCCGTCGTACCGCGAGTTGGCCGGCATTCCGGTGGCGGCCCGAGCCGAACGCATGCGCGACCCGGAGGTAAAGGCGCGGATTCTCGGCGAGTTCGACGTCGCGGCCGACCAGGCCGGATCCATGGAGATGTTCGCCGAGGTCATGCAGAACGTCGCCGATTTCATGTACGCGCTCGACGAGATCGTCGACTACGAACCCGGTCCGGAGCGCACCTTCGGCGCCATTGCCGGTGCCGCCGGCGTGCCGGCGATCGAAGCGATGTACGACTTCCTCGCGGCCGACGACGGCACCAACATCGTCAGCCTGGCCGGCGCCGGCTACATGCACGGCGACCTCGAGGCGGTCCGCGAGATGATCCTGGATCCGGTGACCGTGGTCGGCCTCGCCGATGCCGGCGCGCACGTCAAGCTCATCTGCGACGGTTCCAGCCCGAGCACGCAGCTCACCCACTGGACCCGTGATCGCACCCGAGGTGAGCTGATTCCGCTCGAGTTCATGGTGGAGCAGCAGACCCGTCGGACCGCGGAGCTGTACGGGTTCACCGACCGGGGGACCATCGCGGTCGGTCAGCGGGCCGACCTCAACGTCATCGATTTCGATGCGCTCACCGTGCGCCGTCCGGTGATGCACGCGGATCTGCCCGCCGGGGGTCAGCGGTATCTCCAACCGGTGGCGGGGTACGTGGCGACCGTCGTGCACGGCACCCAGACCCGGACTCACGACGCCGACACGGGTGAGCGTCCGGGCCGTTTGGTGCGGGGTGGCGCGAGATGAGTGGAGCGTATGGGTCGTTCTTGCCGGCACTGCCTGAGCGGGGCGGTTTCTGATGATCGCGACGGTCGACATCGCTGACCTTGGCGTCCGGCGCACGCTCCGGTCGCTACGCCAACGACCGGCAAGCGCGGACGTCCCCGGATTGCGATGGCTCGACACCGCAACCGCAGCTCCGCTCGCGAGCAAGCGTCCTCCGACGTTTCGGCGCGCGGTGATGATCGCGTTCTGGGACGACGAAGAGGCCGCGGCCGCCTTCGCGCGCGACCATCCGCTCGGACAGCGCTTCGCCGAGAACGGCTTCCACGCCGTCCTCCGGCCGTTACGCGCCTACGGCGCGTGGCCCGGTGTGCCCGACGATGTGCCCCGAGCGCGCGCGATCAGTCATGAGGGTCCGGTTCTCGTCACGACGCTTGGGAAGTTGCGAATGAGCCAAGCGATTCGGTTCATGCGAGCAAGCCGTCCCGCCGAGCGTGCTGCGCTGGACGCACCAGGATTCGTGTGGGGAACTGCGGCGACGCGTCCTGCGGGGCGACGTCCGCCGTTCATGGCCACGATCTCGTTGTGGAGTAGCGCTGATGCCGCAGCCGCCTACGCATACGCGGATCCCGCTGGCGGCCACCCGCGTGCGGTGTCCGAGCAGCGCGGCAAGGACTTCCATCACGAATCAGTGTTCATCCGCCACGTCCCGCTCGCCATCACGGGATCGGTCCGGGGAATGCCCGCGGTGGGGATTACCGGGAACCCCAGTCGGGACTGAAATCAGCGAACGCGTCCATCGTCACGTTGCGGCGTCGGGTTCCGTCAGCATCCATGGTCCAGATGTCGGCGGACCCGGAGTGCTGTGACCCCCACGCGATCTGGTTGCCGTCGCGCGACCAGGTCGGCCCGTAGAAGTCGGCGGTCGTATCGTGAGTGAGCCGCTGTTGGGTGCCCGAACCGTCTAGGTCGGCGACCCATATCTCGGTGTCATCGAAGGGACCTGATGTGAAGGCGCCGCGCCAGAACGCGACCTTGTTTCCGTCGGGCGACCAGGCCGGGTACTGCTCGTTGTCAGGACCGCCGACGAGCACCGCCCGGCCGGTGCCGTCGGCGTGGATGCTCCAGAGGTCCCAGTGCTCGCCGTCCAAGGTTCGTTGGAACGCGATTCGATCATCGACTGGTGACCAGGCCGGGTAGTAGTCGATCGTGCCGTCGCTGCCGTCGGTCAACTGCGTGAGGTTCGATCCGTCGGGTTCCATCACGAAGAGACCGCCGGAGATGACGCCGTCGCCGTCGGCTTGGAACACGAGGCGCTCACCGGTCGGCGCCCAACTCGGGCTCCACTCGCTGCGATTCGGTGTCGCGGTGATGTTGACTTGGTCGGTGCCGTCCGCGTTCATCACGACGAGATCAGGCAGTCCGGTTGTCGCGTCGTATCGGTAGAACGCGATGTGCGACATGTCCGGTGACCAGACCGGCTCGTCCTCGTAGGCCGGGTCGTCGGTGAGGCGCGTCAGATCGGTGCCATCGCTGTTCATGACCCAGATGTCGCCGTTGCCGCTGCGCTCACTCGCGAAGACAATCCGTCCCGGCGCGGGTTCGCACGCGTCGCCGATGTCGTCGGCGTCGTCGTCGAGCTGGCCGGGATTCGGCCAATCCGGGCAGTTGTCGTCTGCGTCCGCGATCCGGTCGCCGTCGGCATCGCCATTGCATCTCGGCAGGTCGACCACGTCGACATCGACGCGGACATTGTCGCTCTCGCCGAGCGCGCCGTCGTCGGCGTCGTCGTCCGCGTCGGCGATCGCGCTGCACTCGGCGCGCGTTGCATACGAGACGACATCTTCGCCCGGTGCGTCGTCGCCCGGGAGCCGGCGACCGTCGGCCGCGTCGCCCCACAACTCGTCGGCACCGTTCGGTGCCGTGCCCTCGTCGATGAGATCGTCGCCGCCGCCGCCCGCGACCGCGTCGCCACCGGGTCCGCCGGTGAGTGTGTCGGCGCCGTTGCCACCATGAAGGACGTCCGCGTCGCCGCCGCCCGCAAGGTTGTCGTCGCCGGCGCCACCGGTGAGCACGTCGAGGCCGGCGAGGCCCTCGACGTGATCGTCGCCGAGTCCTCCGGAAAGCCGGTCGTTCGCAGCGCTCCCCACGAGCTGGTCGGCGAAGCGTGATCCGGTCGCGGCTTCGATCGCAGTGAGCGCATCGGTGCCGTCGCCCGTTGCGCTTCCTGCCCCGAGGTTGACGACGACGGGGCCCGGCGCGCCGCTCATGTCGACGAGATCAACGCCGTCGCCACCTTCGAGTTGGTCGTTGCCCGCGTTCCCGAGGAGGGTGTCGTCCCCGTCGCGGCCCACGATGCGGTCAAGACCGAGACCGCCTTCGAGCCGGTTGCGGCCCGCGTCCCCGTACAGTTCGTCGGCGCCACCGGTCCCAATGACGTTCTCGATGCCGGCGAGCCCGTCCTGTCCGAAGCGGCTGTTGGTCAAGCCGGTGGTGGTCCCCGCCGCGAGGTCGGCAAGGACGCCAAGGGGCGCGGTCAGCGGTCCGATCGCGACGAAGCGGAGCGTGTCGCGGCCGAGGTCGCCGTTGATGTCGTCGTTGTCATTGCCCGCGGCGGTGTCGCGGGATCCGCCGATCACGACGTCGTCGCCGTCCCCACCGTGCAACCTGTCGTTGCCGGTGCCGCCGTTGATCGTGTCGTTCCCGTGGGCGCCGTTGATCACATCGGCGCCGATACCGCCGGTGAGTGTGTCATCCTCGTCGCCCCCGTCGATGAACGTGGCTCCCGGCGCGATTCCGCGCGGCGGCGCGCTCACCTTGACAATGTCCCCGCCGCGTCCGCCATTGACCTCGCCGCCGAGGCCGGCCAACGTCACCTGGTCCTGGCCGCTGCCACCGGAGATGGTCGCAGTCGCGTCGCGGACGACGATCTCGTCGTCTCCGGTTCCGCCGTTCACGGTCACGCGAGAGAGCACCGACCCGGCGGGTCCGGCGGTGGGAACGCGTGATGTGAAGCGGTCTGACGAGCCGAACAGGTTCGCGGTGATCTGGCTCACGGTGCCCGGACAGGTCGCGTTCATGGTGGTCGAGGTCGCGGTGCAGCCGCCGACGAGAGCGAGCATGCGGTTCGACTGCAGCGCGATCGAGCCGTCGGCCGCTCGTGACAAGGTGATCACATCGAGGTTGTCGCCGGGCGAATCGATGCGGAGTTCGTTCCCGATGACGGAGACGACGAGCTTCGCTTCCACTTCGAGTGTGAACGGTTTGGACGCGCACGCGCCCCACGCGCCACACACGCTCACTCGGCCGGTGATGATCGCGTCGCCGATGTCGGTGGGCGCGGTGTAGCGGAACGTCGGGCTCGTTCCCTCGATGGTCCCGTCGGCCCCGACGTCCCATCGGTAGGTCAACGGTCCGGGTCCGCACTCGGGTGGCGGGGCGGTGCGCGGTTCCCAAGACAGGTAGCTCGCGTCGTTGTCGAAGTCGTCGTCGGCGGTGCCGTCACCGCGCGCGTCGACCGGATCGAGGCGCACCAGATGCTGCGCACCCCCGTTCCCCGTCAGCAACAGCCGCCGGCCCGTGCCCGTGTTGGCGTCGTCGGCCAACTTTGCAACGCAGCCCGCGGGCGCGATCCATCGGACGGACGACACGCCGCCGAAGGTCGAGTCGGTGCGGTCGACCTGCGAGAGGTCGGTCCACTTTTCGGGGTCGGCCCCCTCGAGGGTCACGCGTCGATCCGTGAAGCCTTCGTCCTGATAGAGCGACACTCGTGCACGGGCGATCGGTGCACGGCTCCTCGACGCGTCGAGGTCGACCGATTCGCCTGCGAGCACGGTCGCTTTGTTGCGCGTCAATCTGGCGGTCGGTGTGAACGCGGGTCCACCCCGGCGGAAGCCCCAGGCATTCGAGAACTCCGCCATTTCGATACTGCCGTCGGGTCCTTGATCGGAAGCATCGACGCCGTAGAGCAGCAGCTCTCCGTTCGGCGAAACTGTCGCGCCCGCGCCCGCGGCGAACGAGCACGCGGTGACGGGATCGAGGTCGAGGGCCGTTCCGTTGCGCCAGTAGCACGTGAACGTTCGTTGGCTGACAGGCGTGAGTGCACCGGTCGTCGTCTCGACGCGCCAAAGATTTGCGACGTCGTCACCGCCGAGGTGGGTCGCCGGTCCCACCACGGGGTCGCCGGAGGTGTTCCTTGTCGTCAGCAGATATACCGATCCGTCGCAGCCCATGAGCAAGGAGCCCGACTGCGGCGAAGCGTTGCCTCCCGGCCAACTGCCGCTCGGTGCCGACGCCGCGGACCATGAGCCGAACTCGGTAAGCGCGAAGCCGGGCGCCCCGGGACTCCCCGTCGCCCGATACGCATGCACACGGTCGGCCTCGCCCGCGAGCACGAGCAACCCACTGCCGGCCGCAGTGCCCGCCGCGACTGCGGCCCATGCCGCGGGATAGTCGACGCGCACGGTGCTCAGCGGCCGGCCCGTCTTCGCGTCCAAGAACAGGAGCGCGCCCGGACTGTCGCTGGGGTCGAGTGGTTGTTCGAGGCCGACGACCGCGACCGAGCCACTTATTTGCAGCCCGCCGGCGTGCGCGTACGCGGGAAAGCCGCTGGTCCCGTCGAGGAGCACGAAGTTGTCGACGCGGTCACCGGTCGGCGGGGGCGTGTCCTCGGTGGCCTTCTTCGGGTCGCGCCGGTTGGAGCCGATCCGTTCGCCGGCGCTCGCCTTCGAAGCAAGCTTGGCCCAGACGAGCCGGCCCGGCTGGGGAGTCGTGAACTGCAGCGAACTCACACCCGATCGCGACATGAGGAACCGCGCGCCCCCTGGCCCCGGTAACCGCTGGATCCCCTGGTAGCCCCGGCCCGTGATCTCGGGATCCTCGCCGAGCGCCTTGCGGAATCCGAGTGCGTCGGGGAAGTGCTCGAGCTCCTGCCATTGCGAGAGAAGTTCGGGTGCGCAGACAGAGCCCGCCGCGACTGCACCCGACGCGTTGGGCGTTGGAAGGAGCAGCGCGTGTAGGCCGTTCGCGGAGGAGTAATAGGCGCGTTGGTACGCCTGGTGCCCGAACCGGTTCGGGTGGAAGCCGCCCTTGTAGTTGCCTTGCAGTTGGACGCTCTGTGCGATGGTACGCATCCAGGACAGTTCGCCCGCGCAGTAGCCGTGACCGACCGGATCGCCAGACGCGTCGGTACCGCGCAACCCGTTGAGCATCTCGACAAAGCGCCAGCTGTGATGACTCGCCGAGTCGCGAACGACGTTGTTGAGACCGGTTCCGACGATGTTGCTCGCCCAGTACGCCTCGTCGTCTTCCATGAGGCTTGAACCGGCGATGGGCTCGAACTGGAATACGTCCTTGCACGGCTGATCCTGCTCGTTGCGAAGGATGTCGGGATAGCCGGAGAGGATGACGTTGCTCTGCTGGTCGGCCGCGCCGAGCCCGAGGTCGTCGCGGAGCGCGTCTGCGAGCACGTCGTAGCCCGTCGGCAACGTTGCGAGGCCGTTGTAGTAGATGCCGCGACCGCCGTTCTCCTTGTCGTCGTCAACGTGGCAGTCGACGCTCGCAAGGCACGCCGTGATGACGTCCGCGAACCCCATGTCGTTTCCGCCGATGCTGACCAATAGCGAATCAATGACGCGTCTCGGCTTGCCCGCGTCCATGCCGATGAGTTTCTGGACCTGTTCAATCTGGGACGGGAGCGGCAGGACGCCACCGGGCGGCTCCGCGCCGTCATAGGGCGTGAGGATTCCACCTTTCTTGGGATCCGGGCCGCCGGGGCCGGGCTGCAGGTCGCCGAGCAGCGCGCCTGAACAGGCGACGTGCAGGAACGTCACGCTGCTGTGCGGGTCGTCGCGCTCGAGGGCGGCGGCCGCTTGCGCCTGTCCGGAGAAGCCCGATCGGTGGCAACGGCGGTTCGCCCACGTCGCGGGAGAAGAACGCAGCGCGGGACCCCACGCATCCGTCGGGCCACCCTCCCAGTCGTGCACCATCATCAACTCCATCGCGACTTCGACGCCGCCGACGACCGGTGAGAGAAGTTGCAGCACAGTGTTGAGGACGCCGGCGGCGATGCACGCCGTGGGGACGGGATCGCCGCAGATCATCTTGTAGAAGATCGTGAGCGCATCGAACGGTGAATAGCTTTCGTCCTTCACGCGTTCCGGGTTGCCCTCCCCGGACCCATAGCTGTCGCCCATCGCGACAACGAGGAAATCGCGCGGCGTTGCCGTGGTCGACGCGACCATCGTGAAGTAGTCGGCGTCGGTCATGCGGACCTCGACCGGGTACTCCCGGCCGAGGGTTGCGAGGTCGACGTCCGTCTCGCATGTGCTGGTCGGCCACTCACGTGGCCCCGTCTCCTCGGTCACGCGCCATCGGTACTCACGGATCTCCGACGTTGCCGCGAACGAGCACGCATCGAGGTGTACGCGCCAGGTCGCCGGCGTGACGACCGTCGGAGCAACCGCGCTGTTGTCGGGAAGGCCGTCCTCGTTGGGGTCGAGCCTCGACGCCAGGTCGTCACGCAGCGGTTCGACGCCGGGATCGTCGACGTCCTGATATCGATCCGGCATGCTCCACTCGAGCTCGCCCCCAGAAAGAAACGCCGCACGCGCCGGAACCGCCTGCAACAGTCCCCCCGCGAGCGCGGCCAAAACAACGGTCACAACGCACCGGTTGCGACCTTGGTTCGTGGAACGCGCCGGTACGCGTCCGTTGTGCGCGGTGCGCCTTCTCAATTCGCGCGTCGACATCCCGCAGACCCCCGCTTGCCGCGTCCCCTGACCGCTTTCCGAGAGAATGCCGTCACGCTGGGTGAACGTCAAATTCGGTCGCGTCTACTCGCCCTTTGCAATCGATTGCGGATGCTTCGGCGCATCAGCCCGACAGGCGTCGCCTCCGAAATCGCGCACGACGTCAGCTCCCTCGCCGATCGCGCGAGACCTGAAGGCACGCAATTCGCACCCTCGCGCTGACCTGGCCCAACGTTGTCGAAACGACAACGGGTGGAGCTGAGGGGACTCGAACCCCTGACCCCTTCCATGCCATGGAAGTGCTCTACCGCCTGAGCTACAGCCCCCGAAGGGAGAGTTCAAGGTAGCAGCCGACCGTTCTGAGGGACGACACGTTGCCGAGGTGGTGGACTGAAGGCCATGACGAGCCGAGAGTTGGCAGCTGCGGCGGCTGCGGCCCACGCCCGGGCGACCGAACGGGGCGAGCCGACGTACACCGATCCGGCCACCGGGTACGACGTCATGACGGCCGCGGCCTTGCTCGCTCGCGGCGAGTGTTGCGGAAGCGGATGCCGGCACTGCCCGTATGAACCGGATGAATCGCCACGGTGAAGACCGGTGATCTGCGGTCGTCCCGGTAGCCTCGCCGGCGATGACCGACGACACCCCCCGCCACCGGTACGACGCCCGACTGGCCAACGAGATCGAAGCTCGTTGGCAGGATCGATGGGACGCGAACCACACGTTCTGGGCGCCCAATCCGGAAGGTCTGCTCTCCGAGGGTGCGGAGCAGATCGAGGGTCGCGAGCCGATGTTCGTGCTCGACATGTTCCCGTATCCCAGCGGCGCGGGTCTTCACGTCGGTCACCCACTCGGCTACATCGGTACCGACGTGTTCGCCCGCTACCAGCGGATGAACGGCAAGAACGTCCTGCACGCCATGGGCTACGACGCGTTCGGCCTGCCCGCCGAGCAGTACGCGGTGCAGACCGGCCAGCACCCACGAGTCACGACTGAGGCCAACATCGCCACAATGCGGCGTCAGTTGCGCGCGTTGGGACTCGGTCACGATTCGCGACGCGGCCCGGCGACCACCGATGTCAGCTACTACCGGTGGACGCAGTGGATCTTTCTGCAGATCTTCAACAGTTGGTACGACTACGACGAGGATCGCGCCCGCCCCATCGCCGAGTTGCTCCCATTGCTCGCGGCGGATCCCGAGACCGGTTGGGACGAACTCACCGAGCCGGAGCGGCGGGAACTCGTCGATTCCTGCCGGCTCGCCTATCTCACCGAGGCACCGGTGAATTGGTGTCCCGCGCTCGGCACTGTCCTGGCCAACGAAGAAGTCACCGCCGACGGTCGGAGTGAGCGCGGCAACTTCCCGGTGTACCGGCGACCGCTGAAGCAGTGGATGATGCGGATCACGGCCTACGCCGACCGGCTGCTCGAAGATCTGAACCTGCTCGACTGGACCGAGTCGATCAAGATCATGCAGCGCAACTGGATCGGGCGCAGTACCGGTGCAACCGTCGACTTCGGTGTCGACGGTCGTGAGGAACTGATCTCGGTGTTCACCACGCGTCCCGACACGCTCTTCGGTGCGACGTACATGGTGCTCGCGCCGGAGCATCCGCTCGTCGACGAGATCGTCCCGCCCGAGTGGCCGGGCGCGGATATCGGCGAGAACCTGAGCGAGATCCCTGCGGCGTGGAAGGGGATCTTCGGCACCGACGCCGGGCCGGCCGAGGCGGTGCGCAAGTACCGGGAGTTCGCCGCCCAGAAGAGCGAACTGGAACGCCAAGCCGAAGGCAAGGACAAGACGGGCGTGTTCACCGGCGCATTCGCGGTGAACCCGGTCAACGATGCGCGCATCCCGATCTTCATCGCCGACTACGTGCTGATGGGCTACGGCACCGGTGCCATCATGGCGGTGCCCGGCCACGACGAGCGCGACTTCGAGTTTGCCCGCGAGTTCGAACTTCCGATCGAATGCGTGATCACGCCGCCCGACTCGTGGCTCACCGAGCACGAATGCGGCACGGACGCCGCCGAGTGGTCTGAAGCATTCACCGGTGACGGCGTTGCGATGAGTTCGGCGAACGCGGAGATCTCCCTCGACGGTCTCGGGGTCACCGACGCGAAGGCCACCATCACCGACTGGCTCACCGACCAAGATCTCGGCGAGGCGACGGTCAACTACAAGTTGCGCGATTGGTTGTTCAGCCGGCAGCGGTACTGGGGCGAGCCGTTCCCGATCGTCTACGACGAACTCGACCTCCCGGTCGCAGTGCCCGACCACTTGCTCCCGGTGACCCTGCCCGAGATCATGGACTTCGAGCCCGAGATCTCCGAAGACAGTGACGCGAGCGTGCCCGCGCCACCGCTTTCGAGGGCCGAGGGGTGGGCCGAGGTCGAACTGGACCTCGGCGACGGGCTGAAGACCTATCGGCGCGAGCTGAACACGATGCCGCAGTGGGCGGGGTCGTGTTGGTATTACCTGCGCTACCTCGACCCGACCAACGAGGATCAGTTCGTCAGCCCCGAGGCGGAGCGGTATTGGATGGGCGACGGGCCGGGGGGAGTGGACCTCTACGTCGGCGGGGTCGAGCACGCGGTGCTCCATCTGCTCTACGCCCGCTTCTGGCACAAGGTGCTGTTCGATCTCGGTCACGTGTCGACGCCCGAGCCGTTCCAACGCCTGTTCAACCAGGGCATGATCCAGGCGCCGGCCTACACCGACGAGCGAGGCGTCTACGTCGAGGCCAGCGCGGTCGTCGAACGGGACGGTCAGTTCTATGCCGGCGACGAACGCGTGCACCAGGAATTCGGCAAGATCGGGAAGAGCCTCAAGAACATGGTGACGCCCGATGACATCTTCCGGGACTACGGCGCCGACACGCTGCGGCTCTACGAAATGTCGACCGGCCCGTTGGATGCGTCTCGTCCCTGGAGTGAACGCGACATCGTCGGTGTGTACCGATTCCTCCAACGGCTCTGGCGCAACGTGGTCGACGAGGACACCGGCGAGTTGCGGATCTCCGAATCGCCGGCCGAGGACGAATCCCGTCGGCTGCTGCACCGCACGATCGAAGGCGTGCGCGCCGACATGCCGACCATGGGGTTCAATACGGTGGTCGCCAAGTTGATCACGCTCAACAATCACCTGACGCAAGTGGCCGCCGAGGGTGGCGCGCCGCGCGAGGTGGTCGAACCGATGGTGTTGATGCTGGCACCACTCGCACCGCACGTGGCCGAAGAGTTGTGGTCGCGGCTCGGTCATGCCGAGACGCTCACCTACGAGGACTATCCGGTGGCCGATCCGGCCTGGCTCGTCGACGAGACCATCGAGGTGCCGATCCAGGTCAACGGCAAGGTGCGCGGCAAGGTCGTGATTGGCGCCGATGCCGACGACGCCGCGATCGAAGCCGCAGCCCGCACCGAGGTGGGGCCGCTGCTCGACGGGGTGACCGTCCGCAAAGTGATCGTGGTCCCGGGTCGCTTGATCAACTTCGTCATCGGCTGACCGGGTTCGGGTGGTGGCGCGTCTCACGCCAGCGGCGCGAGCGGCGCTGACCCTCGTTCCCGCCGTCGATCGGGTCCGGGTGCGGGTCGTGGTCGTGCCGGTCCTCACGCCGGGCGTGGCGGCGATGACGCTGGGCCGGTTCGTGTTGGTCCGGCGGGGCCAGGAACGCAATCTCGGGTTGTTGGCCCACGAGCTGGTCCATGTCCAGCAATGGCGTGAACTCGGCGGGCCCCGTTTCCTGCGCCGGTACCTCGGCGACTACCTGCACGGTCGACGGGTCGGGATGTCCCACGGGGCCGCCTACCGAGCGATCGGCCTCGAAGCCGAAGCCCGCGCCCGCTCTGGCTTCTAGAGAACGGGTGCCGGAGTGCTTCGGGCACCGGTCGTCCGCACCGGGGTGGTTTGGTAGGGTACGCGGCCTTCCCCTGGTGACTTCCTCCGTTGGCCCGTGCGCGCCCGGAGGCAGTCATGCAATCCATCTCGTCCTATCCACCCCGTCCGCCGGTTCGGGGGTTCGGTTCGTCGTTCGAAGCCCTTCGTGACCGGTTCGCCGACCCCCGGGTTCGAATCGGTGTCCTGCTGGCCATCGCCGGGATCGCCGGATACTTCTGGTACCAGGTGGGCCAGGACCAAGCTGCCGCTGCGCTCCCCGGCGCGCCCCGGGCGGCACCGACGAGGCCGGGGCGTGATGCACCCCGCGTGACGACGACCACGGTGCCGCCGGTGCTCGTCCACGTGGCCGGCGCCGTCGTCCATCCCGGGTTGGTGCGGGTCGCGAAGGGTGCGCGGGTGGCCGATGCCATCGATGCGGCTGGCGGCGGTCTCCCCGAAGCCGACCTCGACCGGCTGAACCTCGCGGCCAAGGTGGTGGACGGGCAGCGGATCCCGGTCGCGAAGGTCGGTGACCCTGCCGCGGCCGGCGGTGGCGATCCGGCGGCTACGGGGATCGCGGGCGCCGAGACCGATGCGAGCGCAGCCTCGGGTCCGATCAATCTCAACCTCGCGACCGCAGCCGAACTCGAGACGCTGCCGGGGATCGGGCCGAGCTTCGCCACGGCAATCCTCCGCGAGCGAGAACGGCGCGGCGGGTTTACGAGCGTCAATCAACTGCGAGACGTGCGGGGGATCGGCGAGAAGCGGTTCGCCGACCTCGAACCCCTCGTGACGGTGTGAAGGGGCCCGTTGCACTCGTCGTCGCGCTCGCAACCGGTGTGCTCCTTGGGGATCTGCTGGGCGCCGGTTCCGCGTCTCTGCTGCTGCTCGGTGGGGTGGCAGGCCTCACGGTCGGGTTCCGGCGGCGCGGAACGGCGGTCGGCCTGACCATCGCGGCGCTCGCGATGGTGTGCGTCGGCGTCGCGATCGAACAACGAGCGATCCGAGGTCTCGAGGAGTGGCCGATGGCGAGGGAGGTGGAGGCTCGCGGCGACGGCCACGCGGTCCTCACGCTGGCCGAAGATCCCGACGGACCTCGCTTCCGGACCGAAGCGGTCGCGACCATGACGTGGTTCCAGGGCCGCGACGCCGGGAGTCGCCGAGTGCTGGCGGTCGCGAGCGGCGAGATCATGAGTGCGCTCGGTGTGCTCGACGCGGGGGACCGTCTCCGGGTGACCGGATCGCTGGCACCCCTGCACGGGTACTCGACGCGCCTGCGTTGGCGGCATGTGGTGGCCGAGTTCCACGTCGACGACGTGATCGCGATTGCCCGACCCGACAGCCCGTGGTACCGCGTCGCGAATCGCGCGCGGGAGATGGTGTTCGCCGGCAGTCGGGTGCTGCCATCGACTCCACGCGCCCTCATGGCGGGTTTCCTCCTGGGCGACACCCGTGCCATTCCCGACGATCTCGTGGTTGCGTTTCGTGATGCCGGCCTGAGTCACCTGCTCGCGGTGTCGGGAGCCAACGTTGCGTTTGCGCTGGCGATCGCCGAACCCGCGCTGCGACGGCTGCGCCGCGGTCCGCGGTGTGCCGTGGGGTTCGGTGTGATCGTGCTGTTCGGGACGATGACGCGCTGGGAGCCGTCGGTGTTGCGCGCCTCGGTGATGGCCGCGCTGGTCATGGTGGCGCGCGCCATCGGCCGACCGGCCGACGCGGCTCGCGTATTGGTGTTCGCCGTCATAGTGCTCCTGGCCGCGGATCCGTTCCTGTTGCATTCGGTCGGCTTCTTGTTGTCGTGCGGTGCGTGCGCAGGGATCGTCGTTGGTTCTCGTGCGATCTCGGGCTGGTTGCGCGGCCCGGCGTGGTTTCGTGAGGCCCTCGGGGTGACGGCGGCCGCGCAGATCGGGGTCGCCCCGGTCATCCTCACGACCTTTGGCACCCTGCCGCTCGTCGCGCTCCCGGCGAATCTGCTGGCGGCGCCCTTCGTCGGTCCACTCACGGTTTGGGGGCTGATCGCCAGTGTGGTCGGATCGATGCTGGGTCGGGGGGCGGCTCAGTGGCTCCAGCTGCCGACGTTGACGATGTTGCGCTCGGTCGAGGCGATCGCGCGGGGTGCGGCGCGGTTCCCGCTCGCGGTCGATGGCGTGACCAGCCTGATCGGCCTGGTCGTCGCACTCGTCGGGTTCGGTCTGCACCGGACGCTCACCAGGTCGGGAATCCGCCTACGCTGCGCACTTCGTCCCAGATGTTGGGCCAACGACTCGGGGGAATGTCGTGGGAACTCGTGCACCGTTCGTATCCGCACGCCGTGGGCGGGCGGCGCTGGTCGCCGGCCTCGTTACCGCGACGGCGCTCTTCCTGAGCGCGGGAGTGGCCGCGGCCGATGAAGACGACGGGCATTCCAAGTCGTCCCCGAAGTCGACGGCCAAGGCCAAGGCCAAGACGAAGGCCAAGGCCAAGGCCAAGGCCAAGGGCATGAAGCACATGGCTGGGATGGATCACGACATGGCCGACGACAAGGGGCTCTCGCTACTGACCAACGGTCATCACGACATGATTGGCACGACCGAACACCCGCTGGACCCGGCCGAACGGGCCGCCCTATCGGCGCAGGTCTCCGCGACCATCGACGTCGCCCGGAAGTACCCCACGGTGACCGACGTGCTCGCCGCGGGATACCAGCAAGTCGGGCCGTATATGCCCGGCATCGGCGCGCACTACATCCAGCTCGGTGGAAATGCGTTCAATCCCGACGGCGTCATGGACCCCGCCGACCTCGCCGAGCCGCTGGCCATCATCTACGACGGGACCGAACCCAACTCGGTCGTCGCCGGGTTCATGTACTACTCGATGAGCAAAGAGGAGCCGTCCGGCTTCGCCGGCGCGAACGACGTCTGGCACTACCACGAAGACCTCTGCCTCAAGTACACGCCGACGGGAATCCAGACGCCGTACGGTCTCGACAAGTCGGCCACGAAGAAGGAGTGCGACGCGGCCGGCGCCAGTCTGCTCAAGCAGTCGCAGTGGATGGTGCACGTGTGGTCGGTGCCCGGGTGGGAATCCCGTCAGGGCCTCTTCGGTGAAGTGAACCCGGCGCTCATGTGTCCCGATGGGACCTACTACCAGTACCCGAAGAAGGGGTGGCTCACGCACCCGAAGAACGTGTGTAAGAGCGCAGCCTGACCGGACGGAGCCTGGCCGGGCGCCACCGGTAGGCTCCGAACCGTGGGCGGCATCTACATCGTCAAGGGGAGCGATCCGGTCCTGCGCGATCGAGAGCTGTCGGTCCTGCTCAATGACCTGGTCGGGACCGACGACCGGTCACTGTGCGTCGAGGAGCACACCGTGCCGACCAAGGCCGGTGCCGCGAACGACGACGATGACGCCCCGGACGAGGACACCGGGGGCGCGGCCCCGATCGTGACCGCGATCGTGAACGCGGCGCAGAGTCCGCCCTTCATGACCGCGCGGCGCATTGTGGTGGTCCGGGACTACGAAGGGCTCCCCGCGGCCGTCTGCCCGCCGGTCGTCGACGTGATCGGGGACCTGCTCGAGACCACCGACCTCGTCTTCGTCGCCGGTGGCGGCCGGGTTGCCAAAGCGCTCGGCGATGCCCTGAAGCAAGCAAACATCCGCGGCGGTACGGCCGAGAAGATCGCCGATGTCCTCCAACGCGAGTTGGATCGGGCCGGGCTCACCATGAAGGCCGACGCCGCTCGCACGGTGATGGAGCACTTGGGGGAAGATGCCGGTCGCCTCGGAGGATTGGTAGATCTCCTGGCGTCGACCTATGGCGAGAACTACCGACTCGAACTCGATGACGTCACGCCGTACCTCAACGATTCGGGCGCGGTCCGACCCTACGTGTTGAACAACCACATCGAAGCCGGCGACGTCGCGAGTGCGCTCGAGGTGCTCGACCGACTGCTCACGGTCACGAGTCCGACGCAACCCAAGCCGATGCATCCGCTCCAGGTGCTCGGCATCCTGACGGGCCGGTATCGCAAGCTGGCGAAGCTCGATTCGGATGCCGTGGTGACGGTCGACGACGCCCACCGGGTGTGGGGTGGGAAGGGCTCGACCTTCCCGGCGAAGAAGGGCCTCGAAGCGGCGCGCTCACTCGGACCGACGGGCTTCGCGCAGGCATTCGACGTGCTGCACCGGGCCGACATTCAGCTCAAGGGCGCGACGGGGTTGCCGGAAGGAACCACCTTGGAAATTGCAGTGGCGCGCCTGGCCAACCTCCACCGCGGTGCAAGTGGCCGGGGAACGGGAAATCGGGGAGCGGGAAATCGGCGACCGGCGGGCCGGTCGCGGTCTTAGCTCTCCTGGGCGCGGTTCGCGGCCTTCATCAGGCGCGAGGTGCGACGGGCGGCCGAGTTCTTGTGGAGCACGCCCTTCGTCGACGCCTTGCTCAACTTCTTCTGGGCCCGAGTGACGACATCGCTCATGTTCTCGTCGCCGGTGCCGATCGCCGTGCGGGCCTGCTTGATCCGCGTCTTCAGCTCGGAACGGACCGCGACATTGCGCACGCGGCGCTTCTCGTTCTGACGGTTCCGCTTCTTCTGACTCGCAATATTTGCCACGGTGCGAAAAATCTCCCAAAGACGTTCGAAGAACCCGGGAAGAGTAGCAGTCGACCCCGAACCCGGCCGGTAACGGGCGATCGGACCGATGGATCGGGGCTCCGGCGGGTTCACGGGGGAGAATAGGAGCGTGTCCGACCTCTCCCGGTTCCGCAACCTGTCGATCGTCGCGCACGTGGACCATGGCAAATCCACGCTGGCGGACCGCTTTCTCGAACTCTCCGGCGCGGTCGAGGCCCGGGACATGCGGGCCCAGTACCTCGACTCGATGGACATCGAGCGTGAGCGGGGCATCACGATCAAGGCGCAGAACGTCCGGATCAACTGGGCCGACCATGTCATCAATCTGATCGATACCCCCGGTCACGTCGACTTCGGGTACGAGGTCTCCCGGTCGCTTGCGGCGTGCGAGGGCGTCGTGCTGGTGGTGGATGCGAGCCAGGGGATCGAGGCCCAGACGCTCGCCAACTGTTATCTCGCGATGGAACACGACCTCGCGATCGTCGCGGCGGTGAACAAGATCGACCTGCCTGCGGCCGACCCCGACCGGGTCTGCGGCGAGATCGAGAACGTCCTGGGCGTACCGGCCGACGAGATACTCCGGATCTCGGCGAAGTCGGGCCATGGCGTCACTGACCTCCTCGACGCGATCGTCGAACGGATTCCGCCGCCCGTCGGCAACGCGGAGGATCCGCTCCAGGCGCTGATCTTCGACTCGATCTATGACCCGTATCGCGGTGTGATCTCCTCGTTGCGCGTCTTCAACGGCACGCTCAACTCCGGCGCGAAGTTGCGGTTCGTCCAGGCCGGCGCGAATCACGACGCGGAAGAGGTCGGCGTGCGCCTGCCAGTGCCGACCGCGGTCGCGTCGCTCGGTCCTGGCGAAGTTGGCTATCTCATCGCGGGCATCAAGGACGTTGGCCAGGCGCGGGTGGGTGAGACGGTCACGACTGCACAGCGACCGTCGGAACCGCTCGACGGGTATCTCGACCCGAAGCCGATGGTGTTCTGTGGCCTCTATCCCGTCGAAGGCGATTCGTACGCGGATCTACGCGAGTCGTTGGAGCGGTTGCGGCTGAACGATTCGTCGTTCACCTACGAACCGGAGACGTCCGGCGCGCTGGGCTTCGGATTCCGGTGCGGATTCCTCGGCCTGTTGCACATGGAAATCGTGCGGGAGCGTCTCGAGCGCGAGTACGACCTCGACCTCGTCGCCACTGCGCCCAACGTCGAGTACCGCGCGATCGCACTCGACGGCACGGTCTCGGTCGTCGACAACCCGTCGGCGCTCCCGACACCGAACGACATGGCCGGTATCGAGGAGCCGTACGTCCAGATCACGATGCTCACGCCGTCGGAGTACGTGGGCACCCTGATGGAACTCGCGCAGGGTCGCCGCGGCGACCTCAAGAAGATGGAGTACCTCTCCGCGGAACGGCTCGAGATCGTCTACGAAGTTCCGTTGGCCGAGATCGTCATGGACTTCTTCGACCAGTTGAAGTCGCGATCGAAGGGCTACGCGTCGCTCGACTACGAACCGATCGGGTATCGCGAGTCGAAGTTGGTGCGGGTCGACATCATGCTGAACGGCGTGCCCGTCGACGCGTTCTCGTCGATCGCGCATCGCGACAAGGCCTACGACTACGGCAAGCGCATGACCGACAAGCTCAAGGAACTGATCCCGCGCCAACTGTTCGACGTGCCCATTCAAGCGGCGATCGGCGGCCGGATCATCGCCCGCGAGACGGTGAAGGCGAAGCGCAAGGACGTCATCGCCAAGTGTTACGGCGGCGACATCACCCGGAAGCGCAAATTGCTGGAGAAGCAGAAGGCCGGGAAGAAGCGTATGAAGCAGATCGGCAGCGTCGAAGTACCCCAAGAGGCGTTCGTCGCCGCCCTGAAACTCGGCGACTAACCCTCCCCACCGAACCCGCGCTGCTTGCGCACCCCCTGGGGTGCGCAACGAGCGCCAGTTGCGCACCCCAGGGGGTGCGCTCCGCGTGTTGGTTCGGCGATTTGGCCGACGAGAACGGGTTCAGTCTCGGGGCAGGCCGAGGACCCGTTCGCCCAGGATGTTGCGCTGGACCTCGCTCGTCCCACCGCCGATGGTGAGGGCCCGCGGCGTAGAGGTAGCCGTAGCTCCACATGCCGGCGCCGGTGTCGCCGTACGGTCCGGCTTGGGCCAACAAGCCGCCGGTCCCGGCCAGTTCGATCGCCATCTCCATCACGTGTTGGCCATGCTCGTCGGAGATGGCCTTGCGCACGCTGGCCTCCGGCCCGGGTTCCATGCCACGGACGGTGGCCGACACGGTGCGGAGCCGAATGAGTCGGAGGATCTCGCTCTCGATGTAGAGCGCGGCCAGGCGTTGACGGGTGATGGGATCGTCGGCGCCGCCATGGGCGCGGACGATGTCGATGACGTCCATCGCGGTGGGGCCCCGGCCCCAGAGCGCGCCCTCACCGGAGAGCGACACGCGCTCATTGCCCAGCGTGACTTTGGCCAAGCGCCACCCGTCGTGGAGGTCGCCGACGACGTTCTCGGCCGGGATCCGTACGTCGGTGAAGAACACCTCGTTGAACTCGTGTGTGCCGGTCATCTGAACGAGCGGTCGGACTTCGATGCCGGGGGTGCGCATGTCGAGAACGAAATAGGTGATGCCCTTGTGGGCTTCGGCATCGGGGTCGGTGCGCGCGAGCAGGATGCCGAAGTGCGAGACGTGAGCCAAGGTTGTCCACACCTTCTGCCCGTTCACGATGAACTCGTCACCGTCGCGCACGGCGGTCGTGCCGAGTGACGCGAGGTCGCTCCCGGCACCGGGCTCGCTGAAGAGTTGGCACCAGATCTCGGAGCCGTCGAGGAGGCCGGGGAGGTAACGATCGTGCTGTTCCTCGGTCCCGGCGACGAGCAACGTCGGTCCGGCCCAGCCGATGCCGATCGGGTTCATCGGCCGGGGCGCATCCGCGGCGCGTAGTTCCTGGTCGATCACCAACTGCTCGATCGCCGATGCTGATCGACCCCACGGCTTCGGCCAGTGCGGGGCGACGTACCCGGCCGCCGCGAGCGTGCGGGACCAGTCGGGCGGGTAGACACCCTCGGGTGCGTGCTCGGCGAGGAAGGCCCGCACGTCGGCGCGGTACTGCTCGGCTTCGGGGGGCAAGTCGAAATCCACCCCTATGGCCTACGCCAACCGCCGGACTCCCTGCCATTCCTGCGTCAAGAACCTGGCGCGTGGAGCCGGTTTCTGACGCACGAACGGTCACACTGGGGCGTGGCCTTCGGCGTATACGTGCATATTCCGTTCTGTGCGCATCGGTGCGACTACTGCGACTTTGCGACCTGGACCGACCGCGGCCACCTGATCGAGGACTACGTCGACGCGTGTGTCGCCGACCTTGCGGTTCGCGCGTCCCGCGGCGAGGTCGCCGCGGCCGACTCGGTCTTCTTCGGTGGCGGCACGCCGTCGATGGTCCCGGCCGACCAACTCGTTCGCATCCTCGACGCCATTCCCCGCACCGACGACGCCGAGGTGACGATCGAGTGCAACCCCGACTCGACGAGCGAGGAACAACTCAGCGTGCTTGCGGCGGCCGGGGTGAACCGCGTCTCGTTCGGAGTGCAGTCGATGCGCACCAACGTGCTCGCGGTACTCGGCCGCACGCACGATCCCGACAACGTCGTCCGTGCGGTCGATGCCGCTCGCGGCGCGGGCATCGGTCGGATCAATCTCGACCTCATCTACGGCACGCCCGGTGAATCCATCGAGGATTGGACCGCGACCGTCGAGGGCGCCATCGCGCTCGAGCCCGAGCACGTGAGTGCGTACGCGCTGACGGTCGAAGCCGGCACGCCACTTGGTCAGGATGTCGCCGCGGGCATCAAGCCGGCGCCCGACGACGACGACCAGGCCGACAAGTACGCGATCGTCGACGAACTCCTCGCGGCGCACGACTACGAGTGGTACGAGATCTCCAACTGGGCCCGGCCGGGCGAAGTGTGCCGACACAACCTGCTCTACTGGCAGGGCGGCGACTACCTCGCGATCGGCTGCGCAGCCCATGGCAAGACGGGTGCTCGTCGATGGTGGAACCTGCGGACGCCGGAGCGGTATATCGCCGCGATCCGGCACGGGAGTCCGCCCGTCGCCGGTGACGAAGTGTTGGATTCCGACGGTCGCGCCATCGAGGCCCGGGATCTCGCGCTGCGCCTGAAGTGGGGCATCCCGGTGGACGCCGTGGACCCGGCCGCGGCGAGGGAGTTGATCGACGCCGGCCTGCTCACTCGAATGGCGGTGCCGGGCCGCCTGGCGCTCACCCGGCCGGGACGCATGCTCGCCAACGAAGTCAGCATCCGCCTGCAACGGTGAGGTATCGGAGCGTGGGCGAGCCGACGAACGCCCCGCCGTTAGCAGTCGGTACACTCGACTGCTACTGCTCGGGCCGACCGGCCCGGGGGAGTGCCGGCGCAATGGGATCAGTCACCTGATGGATGCAGCTGAACGACGGGCCACCGTGCTCAAGGCCGTGGTGGAGGAGTACGTCCGCACCGCCGCGCCCGTGGCGAGCCAGACCGTCACCGAATCACGGGATCTCGGCGTCTCGAGCGCGACCGTCCGCAACGACATGACCCAGCTCGAACGCGAGGGCTTCCTCGCGCAGCCCCACACCTCGGCCGGCCGAATTCCCACGGATCAGGGCTACCGATATTTCGTCGATCATTTCACCGCGGCGGGTGGACTTCCCGTGGGCCAGCGGCGCGCGGTCGCCGACTTCTTCGCGACGACCCACCGGGCCCTCGAAGACCTTCTCCACGAAACCAGCCAACTCCTCGCCAACCTGACCAGTCACGCGGCCGTGGTGGTCGGCCCCGACGCCGACGCCGTGCGGGTGCGCTCCGCGCAACTCGTCGCGCTCGAGCCCGGCACGGTGCTGGCGGTCGTCGTGTTGGGGAACGGTACGGTCGAGCGCGAGGTGTTGCCGAGCGAACTCGCCGGCGACCAGGTTGCTCGTGCGTCCGCGGGGTTCGATGCCGCGCTCCGCGATCGGACGCTCGCCGTGCCGAGCACGTCGCCAACCACCGGCGACGACGCGGTCGATGTGTTGTTGGTGCAAGCAATCACTGCGGTGACCACGCGTGCCAAGCACGTGTCGGACCACCTGTACGTCGGGGGAGTGAGCCGGCTCGCCGCCGAACAAGACGCGTTCACCACGACGGCGACCACCGCGCGACTGCTCGAAATGTTGGAAGAGCAGGTGGTGGTGGTCAGCCTCGTCCGTGACCTTCTCGACCATGGAGTGAACGTCTCGATCGGTTCGGAGAACGAGGTCGACGAACTCCGTGACTGTTCGATCGTCCTCGCTCCCTACCAAGTGGAGGGGACGCTCGCCGGTACGGTCGGGATCCTCGGACCCACCCGCATGGATTATGCGCAGGCGTTGGCCGCGGTTGCGGCCGTGTCCCAGCAACTCGGACGACTCTTGTTGCCGCCCAGCTGATGGCCGACTTCTACGAACTGCTCGGCGTCGCGCCGAGTTCGACCGACGACGAAATCAAGCGGGCGTACCGCAAGCTGGCCCGAGAACTGCATCCGGACGCGAACCCCGGCGACGCCGAGGCCGAAGAACGCTTCAAGGAAGTGTCGGCGGCCTACGAGGTGCTGCGCGACCCCGAACGGCGTCGGCGGTACGACACCTTCGGCGACGACGGGCGCGGCCAAGGCGGTCCCGGAGGCCCGGGCGACGCGTTCGGTTTCGGCGACATCTTCGACGCCTTCTTCTCCGGCGGATTCGGCGGCGGTGGCGGCCGGGGCGGGCCACCGCGCGGTCAGGACGCGGAGACCTCGATCCAACTCGACCTCGCCGAAGCCGCGTTCGGCATCACCAGCACCGTCGACATCGAGATTCCCGGTCCCTGCGACCGGTGTGACGGCACTGGTGGCGAGCCGGGCACCCATCCGGAACGTTGCGACGAGTGTGGCGGCAGTGGTGAGGTGCGACAGGTACGCAAGTCCATCCTCGGTCAGCTCGTCACCGCGGCGCCGTGCACGCGGTGCCAGGGCACGGGTCAGGTGATCCCGAATCCGTGCACGGAGTGTCGAGGCGACGGTCGGGTGCGCACGCACAAAGAGATCGAAGTCGAGATTCCCGCCGGCATCGACGACGGTCAACGGCTGCGCCTGCCCGGCCGTGGTCCGGCCGCGCCGCGTGGCGGTGCGCCGGGTGACCTGTACGTCTTGGTGCGGGTCCGCCAGCATCCGACCCTCGAACGCCACGGCGTCGACCTGGTGCACCGCGCCAAGGTCGCCATGACCCAGGCTGCGCTCGGTGCGACCTTCGAACTCGACACCCTCGACGGGACCGAGACGATCACGATCGATCCCGGCACCCAGCCCGGTCACGTCATCCGCATGCGCGGTCACGGCGTGCCGGTGCTCAACGGCCGGGGTCGTGGCGACCTGCTCATCGAGGTCAACGTCGACGTGCCGACCAAGCTCAACGCGGAACAGGCCGAACTCCTGGGCCACTTCGCGGCGCTCCGAGGCGAGCCGATCGATCCGCCCGAGGGTGGACTGTTCTCCAAGATTCGGTCGGCATTCGGGGAGCGATGACCGCACCGGAATGGGCGGCCGCGGCCGGTGCACGCGCGCTGGTCTTCGCCGACCACTCGGGCTCGGGTGCGAACGGACGAGTTCGCATCGATGGTCCGGACGGCCATCACCTCCAGCGCGTGCGTCGCCTCGAGATCGGAGAACGCATCGTCGTCGCCGACGGAGTGGGTGGTTGGTATGAGGCGAGCGTCGTAGGCGTCGGTGATGGAGTCATCGACGGTGAACGTCTGGGTCCCGATCGGATCGAACCGGTGAACCATCCGAGCATCGCCATCGCGTTCGCGCCGGCGAAGAGCGATCACGGCACCGAGGTCGTCCATCAACTCGTCGAACTCGGTGTCGAACGGATCATTCCGATCCTCACCCGGCGCGGCGTGGTGCGCTGGACCGGCGACCGAAACACGAAGGCGCACGAGCGACTCCAGCGGGTAGCCCGCGAGGCCGCGATGCAGGCGCATCGAGCGCGTATCCCTGTGGTCGATGCACCGGTCGGTATCGAGACCTTGACCGGATCTCCCGGCTTGGTGCTGGCTGAGCCCGGCGGCGCAACGGTCGCCCACCTGGCGGTCCCGGCCGGCGGCGAATGGTTGGTGATGGTCGGACCCGAGGGCGGTTTCACCCCGGAAGAGCGCACCATGTTCGGCCCGATTCCGACCCTCGGGATCGGTGCGCACGTGCTCCGTTCGGTGACGGCGGCGGTCGCGGTTGGCGCCGTGCTTGCCTCCCGGCGTGCCGGCTGACCGACCGCCGGCACCGGCCGGCGCGCCCACCCCGCACCGAGGGGTTCGACTTCGCCGGGGATTCGTGACATAGTCACGCCGTTCTGGGGCTGAAGGCATTGTCAACAGGGGGCACGAGTCGTTCAATGAATGGCCTACATGTCGGAGATCGCCTGCGAGCGATCCGACGCCAAAAGGGTCTGTCACTCCATGATGTCGAGGCGCGTTCGGGCCTCGAGTTCAAGGCGAGTGTGCTCGGGGCGTACGAGCGCGGCGAACGCGCGATCTCTGTTCCACGATTGTTGCGGCTGTCCGAGATCTACGAGATCCCGGCCGACCAACTCCTGCCGCGAGACGCCGACATCGAGATCAACCTCACCGAGTCGACCGATCTCGATGCGGGGTTCACGATCGATCTCGTGCGCTTGCACGCGCTCGACGAGCCCGAGGCCGCGGTGCTCTCTCGGTACGCGGCAACGATCCAGCTACAGCGTCAGGACTTCAACGGCCGGCTCCTCACGGTTCGCCGTGACGACCTGCGGGTGCTCGCCGCCGTTCTTGGTCGCCGCCCGGAAGAGATGGGCCTGCGCCTGGACGAGCTCGGCCTCCGGGCAGAGTCACCTGTTCTCTAGAACCGCGGCGGTCCGGCACCGAGCCACCGCTAACCTCGACGCGTCGTGACCGCTCCCGTATCGACGCAGCTCAAAGTGCTGGTTCCCGGCAATCACCTCATGGTCGGTTTGCTCGGCGAACGTGACGAGTTGTTGCGGCGCGTCGAGCAGGCGTTCCCCGTGGACATCCTGGTTCGCGGCAACGAGATCACGGTGACCGGAGCCCCGGAACCGGTGGCCCGGGTCGGGCGGCTTTTCGAGGAACTCGTGGTGTTGTTGGAGCAGGGCCACGCGCTGGATCGTGACGGCATCGATCGTGCCATCGGGATGATCGAGTCGGACCAGAACCCCACCGACGTGCTCGCCACCGAGGTCGTGAAGGGCCGCAAGAGTGTCCGCCCCAAGACGTCGGGGCAGAAGCGGTATGTCGATGCGGTGCGCGACCACACGATCACCTTTGCCATCGGCCCCGCGGGGACGGGGAAGAGCTACCTCGCGGTCGCACTCGCGGTCCAGGCCCTCCAGGCCAAGACCGTGAATCGCATCATCCTCACGCGCCCGGCGGTCGAGGCCGGGGAACGACTCGGGTTCCTTCCGGGCGACATGCTGGCCAAGGTCGACCCGTATCTGCGACCGCTCTACGACGCGCTCTACGACATGCTGGACCCCGAAACCGTGGCGCGGTTGATGGAGCGCGGGGTGATCGAGGTCGCGCCACTTGCCTACATGCGCGGGCGCACGCTCAACGATTCATTCATCATCCTCGACGAGGCGCAGAACACGACCGCCGAACAGATGAAGATGTTTCTCACGCGACTCGGCTTCGGGTCCAAGATCGTGGTGACCGGCGACGTGACCCAGATCGACTTGCCGGAGGGTCGTGGTCGGTCCGGGCTGTTGGTGGTGCGCGACATCCTCACCGGCGTGACCGATCTCGAGTTCGTCGACCTCGGATCCAAGGACGTCGTTCGGCATCGGATCGTGCAGGACATCGTCGATGCATATGCGGCGCGTTCCTGATGGCCGACGTCTCGATCTTCGGCAGCGACGAGCAGAGCGACATCGAGGTCGACCTCGCCCGCTGGGTGCGTCTCGCCCGACTGGTCGTCGATGAGCAGCGGGTCCCGGGCACGTCCGAACTCTCACTGCTCTTCGTCGACCGCGACACGATCGCCGAGTTGAACGAGAAGTTCCTCGGCGGAACTGGCCCGACCGATGTGCTCGCCTTCCCGATGGACGACGACCTCGTGCTTCCCGGTCGTCAACCCGACCAGGGTGGTCGCGGACCCGGAGCACCGATCGACGGTGGGGAACCTCCCACGTTGATAGGAGATGTGGTTGTTTGTCCGGTCATCGCCGCGACGCAGGCTCCGCTCCACAATTCGAGCATCGACCAAGAACTTGCGCTCCTCGTCGTCCACGGCGTGCTCCATCTGCTCAACTATGACCACGCCGAACCCAAGGAACAGGCGGCGATGCAACAGCGAGAGCGAGAACTTCTCGCACTCTTTCGCGAGCAGGAGGATGAACACTGAGCGCACGGGACGGGGCCATCGTGTCCGGCGTTGCAGTGTTGTTCGTCTTCTCGATCTTCTTGGCGGCGGCCGAGACCGCGTTCACGCGCATGAGTCGCATCCGCGCGCTGTCGCTCGACGAAGAGGGCCGAAAGGGTGCGCACCGACTCGCGCAGATGTTGGAGCGCCCCGAGCGGACGCTCAATGTGTTGCTGTTGCTGGTCCTGGTCTGTCAGATGACCAGCGCATCGTTGCTGGGTGTGGTGCTCGAAGGGCAGTTCGGCAGCGCGGGACTCGTCTTCGGATTGGTGCTTCAGATCGTCGTGTACTTCGTCATTGGAGAAGTGGCGCCAAAAACGTTCGCCATCCAGCATTCGGAGCGCACCGCGTTGCGCCTTTCCCCATTCCTCTGGGCGATGTCCAACTTCTGGCCCCTGCGGATGATCTCGGCCGGACTCATCGGCATGGCCAACGTGCTCCTGCCGGGGAAGGGCCTCAAAGAGGGTCCCTTCGTCACCGAGGAAGACCTCCGCACCATGGCCGATGTCGCCGCCGACGAAGACACGATCGAACGCGAAGAGCGCCGGCTGATTCATTCGATCTTCGAGTTCGGCGACACCGTGGTGCGCGAAGTGATGTTGCCGCGCCCCGACATGATTGCCGTCGAAGCCGATGCATCGATGGAGGAAGCGATCACGCAAGCGATCGACGCCGGGTACTCGCGGATCCCGTGTTACGAGGACTCCACCGACAACATCATCGGGCTGGTGTATCTCAAGGACATGGTCCAGCAGGCGCGCTCGGGTGCCGGCGAGCAGTCGGTGCGGACAGTGGTTCGTGACGCGGTGTTCGTGCCCGAGTCCAAGCGGCTCACCGAACTGTTGCGCGAGATGCAGACCGACAAGTTCCACATGGCGATCGTCGTCGACGAGTACGGCGGGACCGCAGGGTTGGTGACGCTCGAAGACCTCCTGGAAGAGATCGTCGGTGACATCTCCGACGAATTCGATGCCGAGGAACCCGGCGTCGAGGAACTCCCGGGCGGCGGGATCCGCGCGCCCGGTCGGACGCCCATCGACGACGTCAGCGAAGCGCTCGGTCGCGAACTGCCCGACGCCGAATGGGACACCGTGGGTGGGCTGGTGTTCAACCTGCTCGGCCACGTTCCCGACGCGGGCGAGACCGTCCGTTTCCAGGGTCTGGAGTTCCGGACGGAACGAGTCGAAGGCCGCCGGATTGTCTCGGTCGTGATCATGCCGGTCGAACCGAAACCATCCGACGATGACGACGCGGACGCGACGACTGCCGTCGAGTCGTGAATAGTCCGAGCGGCTTCCGATCCGGATTCGTCTCGCTGGTCGGCCGGCCCAACGTCGGGAAGTCGACGTTGGTCAATCAACTCGTCGGCACCAAGGTGTCGATCGTGTCGAACAAGCCGCAGACGACCCGCACCCAGATTCGGGGCGTGCGCACCACCCCCGAATCGCAGATCATCCTCCTCGACACGCCAGGGATTCATCGCCCCCGAACCTTGTTGGGGGAGCGGTGCAACGAGCGGTCGGTGCAGACGCTGGGCGAAGTGGACGCCGTGTGCCTGCTCGTCGAGGCGAATGCGCAGATCGGGCCGGGTGACCGCTTCATTGCGGAGCTGGTGAAACGCACGAAGACGCCGAAAATCCTCGTGGTGAACAAGGTGGACATCGCGAGCCACGACGAGATCGGGGGGCAACTCGCGAAAGCCGGCGCCGAGTTCGGTGAGTTCGACGCCTACGTTCCCGTGTCGGCGAAGACCGGCGCCGGGATCGACGCCTTACTCGGCGAGATCCTCTCGCGATTGCCCGAAGGTCCGCTCTACTACCCCGACGGTGTCGTCTCCGATCAACCGGAGACGACCATCGTCGCTGAGTTGCTGCGCGAGAAGCTCTTGGCCGTGGCGCGCGAGGAACTGCCGCACTCGATCATGGTCACCGCCGATTGGCTCGACGATGACGACGAGCCCGAGCCCGGTGAAGACGGTGCGAATCCGGAGGAATCGGACCCGATCCTGCGGTATCGGGCCGTCGTGAGGGTGGAACGTGACTCCCAGAAGGGGATCGTGATCGGCAAGGGGGGTGCGGTGATCCGAGACGCCGGAACTGCCGCCCGGCACGAACTCGAGCGGCTCTTCGGAGCCAAGGTGTACCTCGAGACCACGGTCAAGGTCGACAAAGAATGGCAGCGACGCGCTCACGCCCTCGACCGGCTCGGGCTCTGATCCCGGGTTCGCGTCCGGTCCCGCCCCCCAGAGGGGTCGGGAATTCCGTGCCCTTGGTCACGCGTTGAGTTGCTTCGCGCGAATCGACCGGGGATAGAGTCGCCCGCACGTGGCCGGGGACGGATTCGGGGGTTCGGGCTCTCGGACCGGTTCGCGTGGGGACGACGGTATGACCCAATCGAAGCGTCGCATCGCCAGTCGCATCACGGCACCGCTCACGGTCGTCGGTCTCGCGGTCCTGCTCGGTGCGTGTAGCAACAGCAACGGACAGAACTCGCTGGAGCCCAAGGGCCCCGCCGCCGAGAAGATCGACAACCTGTTCATCCCGATTCTCATGGTCGCGATCGTCATCGGCGTGTTGGTGGTCGGGGCGACCATCTTCATCGCAATCCGGTTCCGTCAACGCGACGGCCAGCCGGGGAACCCGAAACAGATTCACGGCCACACTGCGCTCGAGATCGGCTGGACCATCGTCCCGGCATTGATCCTCGCGGTGGTTGCGGTTCCGACCGTCGCGACCATCTGGGATCTCGCCGAGCGCCCGACCGGTCCCAAGGTGTTGAAGGTCGGGGTCACCGGCCAACAGTGGTGGTGGAGCTTCGAGCTGTCCGAGCAGCGCCTGGTACCGAAGCCGGCTCCGTTGCCCGACACCACGACGAGCAGCACTTCGAGCCCGGAGAAGCCCTCGAAGGTGGTGTTCGTCACGAGCACCGAGCTGCACATTCCGGTGAACACGAAGGTCGATCTGGCGTTGGACTCCGCGTTCGAGGACGTGATCCACTCCTTCTGGGTCCCCGAGCTCGCCGGCAAGCAGGACGTCATGCCGGCGCGGACGAACCGCCTCACGATCGAGGCGTCCAAGCCCGGCACGTACTTGGGAGCGTGTGCCGAGTTCTGCGGCCTGTCGCACGCCCGGATGCGATTCCGGGTGATTGCCGAACCGATGGCCGACTGGATCAAGTGGCGAGACCGCATGTCGGGTCCGCCGGCCCAGCCCATCACCCCCGAGATCGAGAAGCTCGTCTCGGAGACCTACCTCTGCACGAACTGCCACGTCTTCGACGACACGACGGCGGCGCCGTACGGCCCGAACCTCACCCACTTCGCCGATCGGAAGACCTTCGCCGGTGGGAGCTACAAGACCACCCCCAAGAACTTGCGCAGATGGCTCCTCGACGCCCCGTCGATGGTGGAAATGCCGTCGAAGGACTGCCGGATCCAGCCGCCGCCTCCGAATGTCATCTGTCGAGGCATGCCGTCGTTCACCAAGAACACGCCGCCCGGACAGAAGACGATGACCGAGGCGGACGCCAACACCCTCGTTCAGTACCTCATGGGAGAGAAGTAGTGCGACCGAGTCAAGGAGCACGCCGATGACCGCGGTTCCAGCACCCCTGGCGCCACCGCGTGGCATGTTGCGGCGGCCGAAGTCCACGACAGGCTTCTGGTCATGGTGGACCACGGTCGACCACAAGAAGATCGGAATCCTCTACGCCGGCCTCGCGTTGGTGTTCTTCTTGGTGGCCGGCATCGAGGCGCTCCTGATCCGCGTGCAACTCGCGGGGCCGAACGGCACGCTGTTGACTGCGAATCAATACAACACGCTGTTCACCATGCACGGCACGACCATGGTCTTCCTGGTCGGTATGCCGCTCGCGACCGCATTCGGCAACTACCTCATCCCGTTGCAGATCGGGGCGCGCGACGTTGCGTTCCCTCGGCTCAACATGTTCGGGTTCTGGGTGTTCGCCGTCGGCGGCATCTTCATCTACTCCGGCTTCGTGTTGGGTGGCGCGCCGAACGGCGGATGGTTCGGCTACACCCCGCTGACCTCCGCGCCGCTGACCTCGGGTGCACTCCCGGGCCACGGACCGGATTTCTGGGCCGTCGGTCTCGTCATGCTCGGGATCGGTTCGGTGACCTCGGGGGTGAACTTCGTCGTCACGATCCTCAACATGCGCGCCCCCGGCATGACGCTCATGCGAATGCCGGTGTTCGTCTGGATGATGCTCGTCGTTGCGTTCCTCACCGTGTTCGCGATGCCGGCGGTGACCGCAGCCCTGATCATGGTCTTCTTCGACCGGAACTTCTCCACGAACTTCTTCGTGGCGAGCGCAGGTGGTGACCCGCTGCTGTATCAGCACCTCTTCTGGCTCTTCGGCCATCCCGAGGTGTACATCCTGATCTTGCCGGGCATGGGCATCGTCTCCGAGACGCTGCCGGTCTTCGCCCGCAAGCCGCTCTTCGGCCGCTCGGTCGTCATCTTCTCGGGGATCGCGATCGGGTTCCTCGGCTGGGGAGTGTGGGCCCACCACATGTTCGCCACCGGTCTCGGGCCGGTCGCGACGACCGCGTTCGGTCTCGCCACGATGTTGATCGCCATTCCGACCGGCGTGAAGATCTTCAACTGGATGGGCACGGTGTGGGGCGGTTCGCTGAAGCTGAACTCTCCGATGCTGTTCTCCCTCGGGTTCATCGCCATGTTCACCATCGGTGGACTCTCGGGCGTGACCCACTCGATCGTCCCCGCCGACACTCAACAGACCGACACGTACTACGTGGTCGCGCACTTCCACTACGTGTTGTTCGGTGGCCTGGTCTTTGCCATCTTTGGCGGGTTCTATTACTGGTGGCCGAAAGTCTTCGGCCGTCTGCTCGACGATCGACTCGGCAAGTTGAACTTCTGGTTGATGCTCATCGGTTTCAACCTCACCTTCTTCCCGATGCACATCCTCGGATTGCAGGGCCAACCCCGGCGCACCTACACCTACCCGGCGAACATGGGGTGGGACACGATGAACCTGATGGCCACCGTCGGCGGCTTCGTCATCGCCTTGTCGGTCCTCGTGTTCCTGGTCAACGTCATGAAGACCGCTCGCAACGGCGAGGTTGCCGGCGCCGACCCCTGGGACGCCCGCACGCTCGAGTGGTCGATCCCATCGCCGGCACCCGCATACAACTTTGCGGAAATTCCCGAGGTGCACGCGGCCGATGACTTCTGGCACCGCAAGTACACCGAAGACGAAGACGGCCGCTTGGTGCGCCTGCCCGCGGGTGGGTCCGATGATGGCGCCCAGCCCGGAGACGGCCACGGCATTCACCTCCCGTCGCCGTCGTTCTTCCCGCTGGTCTTGGCCCTCGGCCTACTCACCCTGGGGTACGCGGCAGTGTTCAAGAGCCCGTGGCTCGCGATTCCGGGAGTGATCGTGCTCATGTTCGGTATCTACGCCTGGACCATCGAGCCCGGCACGGCGGAGGACTGATCGATGGCTCAAGCAACTGTCCCAGCTCCGCTTCCCGAGGCGGGTCCCGAAGACCACGCCCACGCCCACGGGCACGCCGACACGAACACCGGCACGACCAACACGAAGTTGGCGATGTGGGTGTTCCTTTCGTCCGAGTGCATCTTCTTCGGTGCCTTCATCTCCACGTACCTGCTGTACCGGGGTCGGAGCGCCAAGGGCACGCCGACCCCCAAGGACGTGTACAACATCCCGTTCACGTCGGTGACGTCGTTCATCCTGCTGATGAGTTCGCTGACGATGGTGTTGGCGCTTGCCGCCATCCAACGCGGCGACCACCGTCGGTTCCGGGTCTGGATCATCGCGACCGCCCTCTTCGGCGTGACCTTCATCGGCGGCCAGATCTACGAGTTCACCGAGTTCTACCGCGAAGGTCTGGCACTGAAGACGAGCGTCTTCGGTTCCAGCTTCTTCGTCCTCACCGGTCTGCACGGTATGCACGTGACCGTCGGCATCATCTGGTTGCTGTCGCTCTGGGGCCTGTCGATGCAGAACCGGCTCCACGTCCAGGATGCCGAGAAGGTGGAGATCGCCGGGCTGTACTGGCACTTCGTCGACATCGTCTGGATCATCATCTTCACCGTCATCTACCTCATCCCGTAGGCGGACCATCGACATGAGTGACGAAACCGCAGTCGTCGACGACCCGGAGCTCCTGCCCGGGCCCGACCACCAACTGGCCATGCTGCCGGGTGAGGTGCGCCCGCACCCGTCGCCGTTCCAGTACGTGATGATCGCCGTGATCCTGTGCGTGATCACGGCCCTCGAAGTCGGCATGTACTACATCGAGGAAGACGTCCCTCGCGGGCTCTACATCGCGATCTTGTTGACGATGGCGCTCGTGAAGTTCGCCACGGTCGTGAGTTGGTACATGCACCTGCGGACGGACCGACCGATCTTCCGGCGGTTCTTCATCCTCGGGTTCGTCGGCGCGATCTTGCTGTACACGATCGTGTTGGCGACCCTCCACGTCTTCGAATAGTCCTCGCAGTGATCGCGGCATCCATCCCGGCGTTCACCCCGCACCCGGATGTACTCCTCGTGGTGGCGCTGATCGTCGTCGGATACGAAACGGCACTGACCCGCCTCGGGCCGACGCTGGCGCCGCCGGGAACTGCGGTCGTCACCCGGGCCCAGCACGCGTGTTTTGCCCTCGGAGCGTTCACGATCCTGCTGGCGTCGTACTGGCCGATCCATGACCTCGCCGAGGGGTACATGTACAGCGTGCACATGGTCCAGCACCTCCTCTACACCATGGTCGCGGCGCCGCTGCTCTTGCTCGGGACCCCGGCGTGGTTGGCCCGCTGGATCCTGTCGCCCCGCTGGTTGTTCCTGACTGTTCGGCACCTCTCGAAGTTCGTTCCCGCCCTCGTGACGTTCAACCTGATCATTGTGCTGACCCACTGGCCGGCGTTCGTGGATTTCACGCTGCAGTCGGCCCTCGCGCACTTCCTGGCGCACAGCCTCATCCTGGCCTCGGCGTTCTTGATCTGGATGCCGATTCTCTCGCCGGTCCCCGAGATCCCGCGCCTGAGCCCGATCGGGCGGATGGTCTTCTTGTTCCTGCAAACGATCGTGCCGACGATCCCGGCCTCGTTTCTCACTTTTGGGCAGCACCCCCTGTATCGTCGGTACGAGTCACTCCCGAAGTTGTGGGATATCTCGGCGCTGGACGACCAGCTCACCGCCGGGCTGATCATGAAGATCGGCGCGGGGATGTTGCTGATGACGCTCATCGCCGTGATCTTCTTCCGCTGGGTTGCGACTGACGAACCGGCGCCGCGGATCGAGTCCCTCGGATTCGAACCAACGAACCACCTCACGGAGGTCAAGGCATGAGCGAAGAGTCCGACGAGACGTCCGAGTCGGCCGAGGGGTCGGACGCGTCCACCGCCGTTGCGGTCATGGACCGCCCCGGTGAGCTGGCTGCGGTGCGCGAGCAGGAACTGGCGCGGGTCGAGCTGCGCAAGGACCGCGTGTGGTTGCCGTTCCTGATCCCCGTCGGTGCGATCCTCGCCGTCGCGCTGTTCGCGATCAACATCTCGCGACTCTTCCTTGCCGCCTCCGAAGGTGGCAAGAACCCGGCGACGGTGATCGCAACAGTGATGACGCTGGCGATCCTGATCGGTGCGACGATCGTCGCCGCGATTCCGAATCTGCGAACGTCGTCGCTGGTACTGACCGTCTGCGGCATCGCCGCCGCGGTGTCGTTGGCGGGTTCGTTGGTGCTCGGTGCCGGCGAGAGCCATGAGGAAGCCGTCGCGGAGCCCCAGGGCGAGGCGATCAACACGCTCGCGGTGGATGCGCAGTCGAACCTGAAGTTCCAAGCCACCAACTTCGATGCGCCGGCGGGGGTCAACCTGATCAAGTACGTCGACAAGGGCGGAACCCACACGCTGCTGTTCGTCGAGCCCGAGTTCTCGTACGTGAACCTGGCGGTCCCGGGCGGACCGTTCGAGACCAAGGTCGAGCTGGTCAAGGGCAAGAAGTACACGATCTACTGCGACGTTCCCGGTCACCGACAGGCAGGCATGGAGGCGACGATCACCGTGGGTGATGCGCCGGCGAACCCCACACCCGAGGCCGACACCGCAACGCCGACCACGGTGATCCCCGGTGCCACCCCGTCGACCGCCCCGTCGGGTGCGTCCGAGGTGGATCCGGCGGCGCAGTCCGGCGACGAGCTCGGCAACTGATCGTGGCCCGTCGCGCCGGCATGTTCGCGTGTGCCGCACTCGCGGCCGGGGTTCTCGTGGCCTGTGGAAGCGATTCGGTCGCGCCCTACTCCCAACCGACCGGCCCGGCCGTGAAGACACTCGCCGTCGAGGCCACGAACTTTGCGTTCACCCCCGACACGCTCACATCGCCGGCAGGGATCGTGCAGGTCGATCTGACGAGCGCCTCTGGTCTCCACGATTTCGTGCTCGAAGGCGTGCCGGGGTTCCAGGTCGAGGCGACCAGCGGAAGCTCGTCGTCGGGCAAGGTTGAGCTCGAGCCCGGGAAGTACACCTTCTATTGCAGCATCGTCGGGCATCGCGCCCAGGGGATGGAGGGAACCCTCACCGTCAAGTGACGGCCCGCTAGCTTGCCCGCAGTGACCTCCGGAATCGATCCCTCGCGAATCCCACGCCACATCGCGCTCGTCATGGACGGCAACGGCCGTTGGGCGCAGCAGCGCGGTATGAAACGCACCGAGGGGCACGCGGCGGGCGAAGAAGCGCTGTTCGACACGGTCGAAGGCGGACTCGAGCTCGGTCTCGGTTGGATGACGGTGTACGCGTTCTCGACCGAGAACTGGCGGCGCCCGCTCGACGAAGTCCGATTCCTGATGCGGTTCAACGAGTCGCTGCTCTTGCGCCGGCGAGACGATCTCAACGAGCGGGGGGTTCGGGTCCGGTTCATCGGTCGGCGCGGTGGTCGGGTGCCCAAACGCGTGCTTCGTCACATCGAGGACACCGAGGCACTCACGGCGAAGAACCGCCGGATGACGTTGACGTTCGCGTTCAACTACGGCGGCCGCGCCGAACTCACCGATGCGGTGCGGTCGATCGCCCGCGAGGTGTCGGCGCGACGGCTGCGTGCGGAATCGATCGACGAGAAGACGATCGCGAAGCACCTCTATGCGCCCGACATGCCGGACCCCGACTTGATGGTGCGGACTTCGGGTGAGTTCCGGGTTTCGAATTACTTGCTGTGGCAGAGCGCGTATTCGGAGTTCATCTTCACCGACGTGCTCTGGCCCGACTTCCGTCGTGAGCACCTCTTCGACGCCGTCCGCGAGTATCAGCGCCGGGATCGCCGCTTTGGTGGCGTGGAGACCGACGGCGGAGCGTGATCTACTCGTACACGCTCGCGCTGCGGGACCGGATCGTCGCGAACTGTGCGCAGTTCGACCGGCGGGTCATCGAGGCAGCACCGCGTCGGGCGGCGACGGCGATCGCGTTGGTCGACCACGGGGGCGAGGCCGGGTACCTGTTCATTCGGCGAGCCTTGACTATGCGCCGGAATCCCGGCCAGTACGCGTTGCCGGGTGGACGGGCGGAACCGGGCGAGTCGGTCAGCGAGACAGCACGAAGAGAACTCGCGGAAGAACTCGGCGTTGACCTCGGGCCCGAGACGGTCATCGGCATCCTCGACGACTTGCCCACCCGGGCGGGCGGAGTGGTGACTCCGGTCCTGCTCTGGGCGGGTCGGGCCGTCACGATGACCCTCGATCCCGACGAAGTGCACGACGCGTGGGTGCGGCCGATCTCGGAACTGGATCACCCCGAAGCGCCGCGACGGGTGACGCTCGATGGGGTGGAGGGCGAGGTGTTGCGCATGCCGGTTGGGGGCGAGTGGATCAATCCTCCGACCGCCGCGATGCTGTATCAGTTCCGTGAGGTCGGTCTTCACGGCCGGACAGTTCGAGTCCACG
Organism: uncultured Acidimicrobiia bacterium; assembly: GCA_963765075.1. Taxonomy (GTDB): domain Bacteria; phylum Actinomycetota; class Acidimicrobiia; order IMCC26256; family JAENVU01; genus JAENVU01. The sequence goes on along the minus strand of CAVXVA010000003.1, from coordinate 149,368 downwards.
ATGTCGCGTCGCCGTTGTGGACCGCCAAATAGTGGGGGAGTCCCTACACTCGACCCATGCCTGGCCTGTACCGCGATCACGGAGTGGTGCTCCGCACGATCAAACTCGGTGAGGCCGATCGCATCGTGAGTTTCATGACCCAGGGCAACGGCAAGGTGCGGGCCGTGGCCAAGGGGATCCGCAAGAGCGGCAGCCGCTTCGGGGCGCGGCTGGAACCGGCGTGTCACGTGATGATCCAGTGCTATCGGGGCCGCGAGCTCGATGTGGTCACGCAGGTCGAGACGGTGGAGGCCCACCGCACCCTGCGGGAGGACTACGGATTGTTGACCCACGCGGTGACGATGCTGGAGGCCGTCGACCAGGTCGCCCAGGAGCGGGAGCCGGCCCCGGCGTTGTACCGGATGCTCACCGGTGCGCTGCGCACGCTGGACACCACTCCGTCGCCGGTGATCACCCCGGGCTTCTACTGGAAGCTGCTCTCCCTGGAGGGGTATCACCCGTACCTGGACGGCTGCGTCCGCTGCGGGACCGAGGAGGGGCCGTTCCTGGCCTTCGACGTGGCCGAGGGTGGTGTGCTCTGCGCCACCTGCGGACGGTTGGGCGGCCGGCGAATCGCTCCCGACGCGCTCACCTTCCTCCGGCGTCTCGTCGGTGGCGAGCTCCACCTGGCCATGGCGGAGCCACCGGATGCGACCCACGTTGTGGAGGTCGAACGGCTCGGGATCGCGGGGCTGGAGCACCACTCCGAACGGCGGATTCGCAGCGCGAGCCTGCTCTGATCCGACCGTTTGGGGCCTTGGACCGGTTCGCCCTGCCACCGGGGTCGCGAACAAGCGTCCGAGTCCCGAATCGACTCCAGTTCGCAAGCCGATCTCACCTAGCCTGGACCCTTCATGGCCAAAGCTGACTTGATGGATCGCGTCGTCAACCTCTCCAAACGGAGAGGGTTGGTCTTCCCATCGAGCGAGATCTATGGCGGGTTCCGGTCGACATGGGACTACGGCCCGCTCGGTGTGCTGCTCAAGCGCAACGTCAAGGACGCCTGGTGGCGTTCGATGGTGCAGGAACGCGACGACGTCGTGGGCTTGGACGCCTCGATCCTGATGGCGCCCCGCGTGTGGGAAGCCAGTGGACACATCGCGACCTTCACCGACCCGCTGGTCGACTGCCGGTCGTGCAAGGAGCGATTCCGGGCCGACCAGCTCCCGGAGTCGGGAGCGTGTCCGAACTGCGGGAACAAGGACACCTTCACCGAGGCGCGCAACTTCAATCTGATGTTCAAGACCCACGTCGGTCCGGTGGAGGACGAAGGCTCGGTCGCCTATCTGCGGCCCGAGACCGCGCAGGGGATCCTCGTCAACTTTGCCAACGTGCAGACCACGAGCCGCAAGAAGCCGCCGTTCGGCATCGCCCAGATCGGCAAGTCGTTCCGGAACGAGATCACACCGGGCAACTTCATCTTCCGGACCCGCGAGTTCGAGCAGATGGAGATGGAGTTCTTCGTCCCACCCGCCGACGCACCCAAGTGGTACGAGTACTGGTGCCAGGCGCGGTTCCAGTGGTACATCGACCTCGGCATCCCCGAGGAGATGTTGCGACTGCGGCCCCACGATCCGGATGAGTTGTCGCACTACAGCGTGGGTACGTCCGACGTGGAGTTCCTCTACCCGTGGGGGTGGGGCGAACTCGAAGGCATCGCGAACCGCACCGACTTCGACCTCAAGCAACACTCGGAGTATTCGGGTCAGGACCTGTCGTACTTCGACCAGGAATCGAACGAGCGGTACGTGCCGTACGTGATCGAACCGGCGGCCGGCGCGGACCGCACCACGTTGGCGTTCCTGCTCGCGGCCTATCACGAAGAGGAAGCGCCGACGGCCGACGGGAAGGTCGAGACCCGTACGGTGCTGCGGCTCGACCCGCGGCTGGCGCCGAACAAGGTGGCGGTGCTGCCGTTGTCCAAGAAAGCGGATCTCGCGCCGATCAGCGAGCAGGTCGCGTCGGAACTTCGTCGGCATTGCATGATTGATGTGGATGTCGCCGGGTCGATCGGCCGTCGGTACCGTCGTCAGGACGAAGTGGGCACGCCGCTGTGCGTGACGATCGACTTCGACACGTTGGAGGACCACGCGGTCACGGTGCGCGACCGCGACACGATGAGCCAAGAGCGGGTCTCACTCGATCGCCTGGTCGAGGTCGTCCGTGACCGCGGCGTTCTGTAGGGGAGAGAAAGCAAACCATGAGTGACTATTACGACCTGCTGGGTATCGACACCGGTGCCGACAAGGACGCCATCCGCACGGCCTATCGGGACCGCCTGGAGGGCGCTTCGCAGTCCGAGCGTGCGAAGTTGAACAAGGCGTGGAACGTGCTGTCGGACCCGGCGCAGCGCGGCCGCTACGACGAGTACCTCGCGAGTGACAGCGAGTTCGGTGACGCCGACGACGAGATCGATCTCAACGCCGACGACGACGCACCCGTCGCGGCCCGCGCCGCTCGGGCCGCCCGTCCGGCTCGGGGTGATCGATCCGAGAAGGCCGCGACCCCGCGACCCGCGGGTCGGCCGGCCTTGGAGCCGACGATCGAGTTGCCACGCGGGCTCGAGTTCGCGTCGAAGAAGTCGCGGAGTCTGGCCTTTGCCATGGACTTCGGCATGGTGCTGATGATCATGCTCGTGTCATTGCAGATCTTCCCGCAGATGTTCGACTCGAAGTACCCGGACAACGTGAAGGTCGCCGACCGCGCGGTGAAACAACTCGACCGGTCGACCGAGCGGCGCGACGACGCCGAAGACGCGGCCGACACCGCCCGCGATCGCCAGAAGGCGGCCAACAAGAAGAACGACGACGCGGAGGCTCGCGCCCAGCAAGAGATCGCGGCCAAGAACGACGCGAAAGCCAAGGCCGCCGAGGCCGACCGCAAGGCCGATGACGCCGCGGTCACGGCCGCGTTCAAGAAGCTGAGCGGGCCGCGTATCGCGGCGTCGCTGGTGGCGCTCGCCCTTGCGCTCCTGCTCCTCGTCCCCATGTCGGCTCGCAACGGTCAGACAATCGGAAAGCGATTCCAGCGCATCCGACTCGTACGCATCGACGGCAGTCCCGCCGGTTGGGTGCCGTCGCTCATCCACTACGGCATGCCGCTGGCCTTGGCGATGGTCGTTGCGAACTACGTCGGCCCGCTCGGCACGTTCGTCATGCTGTTCGCAGTCGGTGGTGTGCTCTGGAACTTGCGAGACCGCAACCGGCAGAGCGTCTTCGACAAGCTGGCCAAGACGATCGTGGTCGCCGACTCCGACACCGTCTGACCCGAGCGGCCGTTCCCGCCGCTCGGCACAAACCGGGCCGCGTCCGGGCCGCTTCTGTACGATTCCCCGACTCATCGAAACAAAGGATCGGAACTCCCATGAAGTACGTCTACGCCTTCCGCGAGGGCTCCAAAGAGCAGAAGTTCCTGCTGGGGGGCAAGGGGGCGAACCTGGCCGAGATGACCAATCTGGGTCTGCCGGTCCCGCCGGGATTCACGATCTCGACCGACGCGTGCAAGGCCTACATGGCCGGCGGCGACACCTTGCCCGACGGCCTGATGGCCGAGGTCGAAGCGGCTCGGGCCGCCCTGGAAGCCGACATGGGCAAGAAGTTGGGCGACGACACCGATCCACTGCTGGTGTCGGTGCGGTCCGGCGCCGCGTTCTCGATGCCCGGGATGATGGACACGGTCCTCAACCTGGGCCTCAACGACGATTCCGTGGCCGGTCTCGCCAAGCAGACCAACAACGAGCGATTCGCGTTCGACTCGTACCGACGGTTCGTGCAGATGTTCGGAAAGATCGTGCTCGACGTTCCCGGTGAGGATTTCGAGGAGGCACTGCACGACCTCATGACCGAGCGCGGCGTGAGTGTCGACACCGCGTTGAGCGCCGACGACCTGCGCGGCCTGGTCACCACCTTCAAAGGGATCGTGCAGAACGTGGCCGGGGTGCCCTTCCCCGACGACCCGACCGAGCAGTTGAAGTACGCCGTCGAAGCCGTCTTCAAGTCCTGGAACGGGCGTCGCGCCAAGGACTACCGCCGGATGGAGCGGATCGCGGACGACCTCGGGACCGCGGTCAACGTGCAGACGATGGTCTTCGGCAACAAGGGCGACGACAGTGGTACCGGCGTGGCCTTCACCCGGAACCCGTCGACCGGTGAGAACATAGGGTACGGCGACTACCTCGCCAACGCGCAAGGCGAAGATGTCGTGGCCGGCATCCGCATCACCGAGCCGCTCGACGCGATGGCCAACGTGTTCCCGGACTGTCACCGCGAGCTGCTGGAGATCATGGACCGGCTCGAAGGTCACTACCACGACATGTGTGACATCGAGTTCACCATCGAGCAGGGTCGCCTGTTCATCCTCCAGACCCGCGTGGGCAAGCGCACCGCGGCCGCGGCGCTCCAGATGGCCGTCGACATGGAGTCCGAGGGCCTCATCGACAAACGAGAAGCGGTGTTGCGAGTCCAGCCGGAGCAGCTCGACCAGTTGCTGCACCCGCAGTTCGACCCCAAGGCCACCTACGACGTGTTGGCCAAGGGCTTGAACGCGTCGCCCGGCGCCGCCGTCGGCAAGGTGTACTTCACCGCCGACGACGCGGAAGCTGCTGAAGCTGCGGGCGAGCGCGTGATCCTGGTGCGGCCCGAGACCTCTCCCGAAGACCTCCACGGGATGATTGCCGCGGAAGGCATCCTCACCTCACGCGGTGGGCTCGTGTCCCATGCGGCGGTCGTCGCCCGCGGTATGGGCACGCCCGCAATTTGTGGTGCGGACGCGCTCGACATCGACCTGAGCCGCCGCTGCTTCTCGGTGACGGCGGATCGCGCGATCGACGGATCTTTGAGGTCGGTGACGACGACGATCGCCGAGGGCGACGTGATCTCGATCAACGGCAGCACGGGTGAGGTCGTGGTCGGCGAGGTCGCCGTGGTCACGCCCGAGCCGACGGGACCCTTCGGGATCGTGCTCGGTTGGGCCGATGAGTTCCGCACGATGAAGGTCCGTACCAACGCCGACCTGCCCGAAGACGCGGCCAAGGCCGTTGAGTTCGGGGCCGAAGGCATCGGCCTGTGCCGGACCGAGCACATGTTCCTCGGCGATCGCCTGCCGATTGTGCAGGCGATGATCCTCGCCGAGGACGCCGAGTCCGAGGACGTGGCGCTGGCTGCGCTGCTGGACCAGCAGCGCACCGATTTCATCGGGATTCTCGAGGCGATGGACGGTAAGCCCGTGACCGTGCGGTTGCTCGACCCGCCGTTGCACGAGTTCCTTCCTCGCCACGCGGAGGTCCTGGGTCGCCAGGTCGACGCCTACATCAACGGCGTGAACGACCCCGAAGCCGATCGCCTCATGCACGCGCTGAAGCGTTGGGAAGAGCAGAACCCGATGCTGGGAACCCGCGGGTGCCGGCTCGGCATCCTGAAGCCGGGTCTCTATCGCATGCAGGTGCGGGCCTTGATCGAAGCGGCCGTCGCCCGCAAACAGGCCGGCGGGGATCCGCAGGTGGAGATCATGATCCCGCTGACGGTGGCGAAGTCCGAGATGGAACTGCTCGACGGTTGGGTGCGCGAGGAAGCCGAGAAGGTGTTCGAGGCATCCGGTGTCCGGGTCGACTATCTGGTTGGCACGATGATCGAGACGCCCCGCGCCGCGATCGTCGCCGACGAGATCGCCGAGATCGCGGAGTTCTTCTCGTTCGGTACGAACGACCTCACCCAAATGGCGTTCGGGTTCTCCCGGGACGATGTCGAAGGTCGGATGATGCCGGCGTACCTGGAGCAGGGTTTGCTGAAGGTCAGCCCGTTCGAGCAACTCGACCGCGATGGTGTGGGCAAGCTCGTGGAGTGGGCCAAGGCCCGCGGCCGCGAGGTTCGACCCGACCTGAAGCTCGGCATCTGTGGTGAGCACGGCGGCGACCCGACGTCGGTGCACTTCTGCCACGAGGTCGGTCTCGATTATGTGTCGTGCTCGCCGTACCGGGTTCCCCTTGCCCGGCTCGCCGCCGCCCACGCGGCCCTCGAGTCCACCGGCCCCGGCGCCACCGCCTGATCGAACGGTCTCACCTGGTCGATAGGGTCTGGGCATGAGTGAGCGGGCCGAACGCTGGGTATCCACCATGACCGGTCACGGTGATGGTCCGATCCGTCGTGCCCACGTCGACGTCGACACCAAGCTCGGCACCATCGAGGCCTACGGTCGGCTCGAACGGGAGGCGGTCGAGGACCAGGTCCTCGCTCCGGGCGCGACCCATGCCGCCGGTGCGGGGAATCGGCAGGTCGAGGAATCACCGGACGAGTTCCGAACCTGCTTCGAACGCGACCGGGACCGGATCCTTCACGGCACGTCGGCGTTCCGGCGGCTGGCGGGGAAGACCCAGGTGTTCATCTTCCCCGAGGACCACCAGCGGACCCGCTTGACGCACGCACTCGAAGTCGCCCAGGTGGCCACTGGCATCGCCCGGGCGTGTCGGTTGAACGTTGCCCTCACCGAGGCGATTGCCCTCGGCCACGATTGCGGTCACGGGCCGTTCGGCCACGCGAGCGAAGATGCGTTCACCCCGTACGTCCACGGCGGCTACGACCACGCCGTGTGGGGTGCCGACGTGGTGCTTGCCCCCCTCAACCTCTGTCTGGAGACGTCGGACGGGATCAGGAACCACTCATGGTCGCGCCCGGCGCCGAGCACGCCCGAGGGCGAGGTCGTCGCCTGGGCCGACCGGATCGCGTATGTCTGTCACGACTTCGAAGATGCGGTCCGAGCCGGGATCGTGACACCGGAGATGTTGCCGGAGGCGGTGCGGAGTGCGTGCGGCGATCGCCGGAGTCGCCAACTCGACGCGCTGATCTCGGGGGTCATCGCCACGACCCTCGATCATGGCGAGATCGGGCTGAGGGAAGACTTGGCGGAGGCCCTGGCCGCGTTTCGGGCGTTCAATTACGAGCAGATCTATATGCGGCCCGCGTCGGTTGCCCAGAGCGAAGTGGTCATTCGGGTGTTGCGCGCGCTCGTGGAGTTCTTCGCCGACCGTCCGAATACCTTGCCCGGCTTGGAAATCGAGGGCGCCGGACACCCGGCCGGCGGTGCGATGGCGGGTTCGGAACAGGCGCTGCGAGATGCTGTCTGTTACGTCGCCGGAATGACGGACCGGTTCGCCTTCGCCCAGGCGCGAGTTCACCTTGGTTGGGAGCCGGCGGGGTTGCCCGCAGGTCTCGACACTGGGCGATGACGACCCGCAACGTCGTACCCTGAGCCCGTGGGCATCCTCGACGAAGACATCGCGCGGGTGCGAGAGACCACCGACATCGTCGCCCTGATCGGCGAACACGTGGCACTCAAGCGCAGCGGTGGGCGATTCACCGGGCTGTGCCCATTCCACGGTGAGAAGACCGCGAGCTTTTCGGTCAACGCCCAGCTCGGCTTCTACTACTGCTTCGGCTGCCAGGAGAGTGGCGACGCGATCACCTTCATCCGCAAGATGGAAGGTCTCGACTTCGCGGAAGCCGTCGAACGGCTCGCGCTCAAGGCCGGCATCAGTCTCCGGTACGACTCGGCGGGTGCAACCCAAGACCGTCAGAAGAAGCAACGCCTGACCGATACCGTTCGGGCTGCGGTCGAGTACTACCACCGGCTCCTGCTCGAGGACCCCTCCGGGGGGCATGCGCGCGGGTACTTGCGCAGCCGCGGGTTCGACGGCGACGCGGCACGGCAGTTCAGCCTCGGGTGGTCGCCCGACGGGTACGACACGCTGGTGCGTCACCTCTACACGTTGAAGTTCAGCCGCGACGACATCGTGGCCGCCGGGCTCGCGTTCGTGAACCGGGCACAGAAGGCCCAAGACTTCTTCCGGGCGCGGCTGCTCTTCCCCATCTTCGACCGCGCCGGCGACCCGGTCGGTTTCGGTGGCCGCATCCTGAACGGTGATGGTCCGAAGTACAAGAACACGATGGACACGCCGCTCTATCACAAGAGTCGATTGCTCTACGGGCTCAACTGGGCCAAGGCCGAGATCGGTGCCCGCGACGAAGTAGTCATCTGCGAGGGCTACACCGACGTCATGGGCTTTGCGCTTGCCGGCATCCCGAATGCCGTCGCGACGTGTGGCACCGCGCTGGCCGACGATCACGTGCAGATCCTCAAGAGCTTCACTCGCCACGTGGTGTTGGCCTACGACGCCGACGCCGCCGGCCAGAACGCCGCCGAGAAGTGGTACCAGTGGGAACAACGATTCGACATCGAGGTCAAGGTCGCCGCGTTGCCCAACGGGCAGGACCCGGGCGATGTCTTCAAGGACGACCCGGCCGCGCTCGTCAAAGCGGTGGAGGGGGCCTCCCGGTTCACGCAGTTCAAGATCGATCGGGTCCTCGCGGCCGCAGACCTCGCGTCGCCCGAAGGGAAGGCCCGGACGGCAGACCAAGTCGTGCCCGTGCTGCGCGAGATCCCGAACGAGTTGGTGCGGGAGCAGTACATCCAGATGGTCTCGGGCACCCTGGGCATCGATCACGCGTGGTTCAAGCAGGCCATCGCCCGCCGGAGTGCACCGCGACCCCGCGGCGAAGAGATGGGGGAGCGGCGACCAGGGCCGGTCACCGTCGACCGCCGGGAAGAGGATGCGCTGCGTTGGGCGATCCATCAACCCGAACTGGTCGTCGACTGGTTGGAATCGTCGCTCTTCGTCGATCCGATCGCGCGCGAGGCGTTCGAACATCTGTGGTCGGCCGACGAGCTGCACGAAGCCATCGAGAGTGCAGAGGGCTCCGCCCGGTCGCTGCTCGAACGGTTGGCGGTCGAAGAACCCATCGTCGACGACGAGCCGGAAACGGTTCGGGCTCGGCTGGTCGTGAACATTGTGGGACCGGCAGCTGAACGTTTGCGTCGTCAGTTTCTTCAGGACGGCGACGAACGGGCCATGGAGTTGGCGATGTTGCTGGATCAACTTCGGAACAGTGCTGGTGCTGGTTGGGCAGGCGGCGAAGCGGCGGCCATGCAGTTGGTACGCTGCATCTCTTCGTGGACAACGAGCTGAACGAACCCACACCCGTGGCGGACGGGTCGGTCGCACCGGCACCCCCACCGCAGTCACCCGGCGGCATCGACGATCTCGTCGCGCGGGTGCGCGAACGCGGGTTTGTCACGACCGGGGAAATCTTCGCCGCGCTCCCGGACCTCGAACCCGATACGGCTGAGCTCGCGGCGATCTATACGAGTCTCGAGGTCAGCGGCGTGCAGGTGGTCGATGAGATCATCGACGAACTCCAGCGCGAGGACGCGCGCCGCGCCGAAGGCCGGTCCGCCGACCCGCCGGGGCGCGTGATCGAGCCGATCACGCCACCCGTGGAACTGCCCGTTGTTCCGGTCGTCGAGATGCCGGACGTGATCGATGACGTCATCGCGACGGCGCCGGCCGAGACGCGCCCGAAACGTCCGGCCCGGGCTCGCCACACGCGTCCGGCGGCGGAGGGTTCCAGCTTCGATCCGGTCCGGATGTACCTGAAGGAAATCGGGAAGGTCCCGCTCCTCACGGCCGCCGAAGAAGTGAGCATGGCGAAGCGGTACGAGGCCGGGCTCGATGCGGTCGTCCAGTTGGAAGCGGCGGTCGACGCGTCTCCCGAGCAGAAGGCGAGCTTCCGGGCCGTCGTGCGAGACGGAGAACTGGCGAAGAGTCAACTGACCGAAGCGAACCTCCGTCTCGTCGTCTCCATCGCCAAGCGGTACGTCGGACGCGGCATGGCCTTGCTCGACCTCGTCCAGGAGGGGAACCTGGGCCTGATCCGGGCGGTCGAGAAGTTCGACTACTCGAAGGGCTTCAAGTTCTCCACGTACGCCACCTGGTGGATTCGCCAGGCCATCACTCGGGCGATCGCCGATCAGGCGCGCACGATCCGGATTCCGGTGCACATGGTCGAGACCATGAACAAGGTCACGCGCGTGCAACGGCAGATGCTCCAGGAGTTGGGTCGGGAGCCGACGATCGACGAGATCGCGGCGAAGGTCGAACTCACACCCGAGAAGGTGCGCGAGATCCAGGGCCTCGGGCTCGAACCGGTGTCGCTCGAAGCGCCGGTGGGGTCAGAAGAAGACTCGTCGCTGGGTGACTTCGTCGAAGACCCCAACGCAACCGCGCCGGCCGCCGCGGCCGCGCGCGCGTTGTTGACCGAAGCGGTCGAGGAAGCGCTCGAAGAGTTGAACGAGCGCGAGCGGGCAGTGGTGCGCATGCGCTTCGGTCTCGACGACGGTCAGGTGCGAACTCTCGAAGAAGTCGGTCGCGAGTTCAAGGTCACACGCGAACGGATTCGTCAGATCGAATCCAAGACCTTGGCGAAACTCCGCCACCCGACGCGCTCGAACCGTTTGCGCGACTACCTCGAAGAGGCGTAACCCTGCGGGTGGTTCAGCCGATGGTGACGTCGACGACCGGCTCGACGAGCCGGAGGCTCGGGATCGGTCACGTCGTCCGGCCGCAACCGCTCGACGCCGAGTTCGACGGCCGCTTGCATGCGGTCGAACACGCGACTGTCGCGGAGACGCTCGAGGCGCCGGTGCATCTGCTCGTAGCGAGCTCGACCGGCACGGGCGCCGAGGTAGTACCCGAGGCCGAAACCGAGGACGAGGCCGATGCGCAACTTCATCCCCCTTTCCTATCGCATCGACGCGGTCCGATGCCGACCGGGCGACAGCTCAGCGAGCAGAGCAAACGTACGTTCGCTAAACTTCGGCCATGGGCTATCGGGGCAAAACGGAGGAACAGGAACGGGCGCGCGACCTTCGGGCCGAGGCCTGGACGCTGCAAGAGATCGCAAGCGAGCTGAAGGTGGCGCGCTCCTCGGTCTCGGTCTGGGTCCGTGAGGTGGAGTTCGAGGCCAAGCCCCGCAACCGGTCGGTGTCGCGCAATCCGAGCTCACTCCACCTGGCCAAGTTGGCCGAGATCGAAGAGATGAACGCCTGGGGCGCCGCACAGATCGGGAGACTGTCGGACGACGCCTTCCTCGCCGCCGGCACCGCCCTCTATGCGGGGGAGGGATCGAAGGGCGGTGGCGAGGTGAACTTCGCCAACACCGATCCCGACATGGTCCGGTTCTTTTGCGCCTGGCTCCGTCGGTTCTTCGAGATCGACGAATCCCGACTTCGAGTCCGCGTCTACCTCCATGTCGGTCTCGACGTTGACGAAGCGCACGCGTTCTGGTCAGAGGTGACCGCGGTACCGCTCGCCCAGTTTCGCACGCCGTATCGGCCCCCGGCCGACGCCACGTTGCGGAAGACCAAGCACATTCACGGCTGCGTATATGTCCGCTATTGCTGCTCGAAAACCCACCGTCGGATCATGGGTTTGCAGCGGGCGCTGCTATCCTGCTCCGCAATTCCGGGGTAGCTCAATTGGCAGAGCGCGTCGCTGTTAACGATGATGTTGAGAGTTCGAGTCTCTCCCCCGGAGCTCAGTGCGAAGGTGCGAGTGCGGTCGCGCCGGCCGTGATGGCCGGCACCAGCGCCGTCGCCGTCGGCAGGAGCTGCTCGCAGAAGAACCGCGTCGTCCGCTTCTGGGCGGCCTCGCGATCCGTGCCCGCCGACCGGGTGGCCGACACGAGCATCAGGTGCCCGGCAGTGAGCATCGACAACAGCCGCAGGTAGGGCGTCGCGCCGGCGAGGGCGTCCGCGACGCTGGTCACGCTGCCCATCCACAGGGTCGCGTCCCGAGTCGCGGCGAGCGCCGACGACAGGGCGTTCTGGGTGGCGCTCAGGTCCCGATCGCTGATGGCGGCGACGTCGGCCTCGATCCGGTCGAAGTGCTCCATCACAGCAGCCCCGCCCCGCACTCCGAGCTTGCGACCGATGAGGTCCATCGCCTGAATGCCGTTCGTGCCTTCGTAGATCATCGCGATTCGGGCGTCGCGCAGGTGCTGCGCCGCACCGGTCTCCTCGATGAAGCCCATGCCGCCGTGGATCTGCACGCCGAGCGACGTCATCTCGAATCCCGTGTCGGTCGACCACGCCTTCGCCAGCGGTGTGAACAACGCGGCGATCTCTTCGTTGTGTTCGCGTACTTCGGCGTCGGGGTGGTGTTCGGAGAGGTCGATCGCCGCGGCCGTTGCGTAGATCAGCCGCCGCATCGCCTCGATCGACGACTCCATGGTGAGCAGCATGCGCTGCACATCGGGATGTTCGATGATCGGGGCGCGTTCGCCTCGTGGTGTCGACGGGGTCCGGCCTTGGAGGCGCTCGGCCGCGTACTCGCGGGCCTGCTGGTACGAGCGCTCGGCGAGTGCGAGGCCTTCGACCGCCACGCCGATACGCGCGTGGTTCATCATCGTGAACATCGCGATGAGTCCACCGTTGAGCTCACCGACAAGTTCGCCGATGGCGCCGTCGCCGTTCTCACCGAACGACATCACACAGGTCGGGCTCGCCTTGATCCCCATCTTGTGTTCGATCGACAGGCAGGCCGCGTCGTTGCGCTCACCGAGTGAACCATCGGCGTTCACCATGTACTTCGGCACGACGAAGCAGGAGATGCCCTTGGTGCCGGCCGGCGCGTCGGGAGTGCGGGCCAGCACAAGGTGCACGATCTGCTCGGCGAAGTCGTGTTCGCCGAACGTGATGAAGATCTTGGTGCCGGTGATGCGGTAGGTGCCGTCGGCCTGCGGTTCGGCCTTGGTGCGGATCACGCCGAGATCGGAGCCGGCCTCGGGTTCGGTGAGGCACATCGTGCCGGTCCACTCGCCGGTGATCATCTTCGGCATGTAGGTGGCCTTGATCGTGTCCGAGCCGTGCGCCTCCAGCAGACGGGACGCGCCCTGGGACAGGAGCGGGCACATGCTGAACGACAGGTTGGCCGTCGACATCAGTTCTTCGAAGACCACGCCCACGAGGAACGGAAAGCCACCACCGTCGTACTCGGGGGAGGCGGAGACCGCACCCCAGCCGGCATCGACGTACTGCTGGTAGGCCTCGGCGAACCCCGGCGGGGTCGTGACGGTGTTGTCGGGGTTGTGCACGCTGCCGACCTGGTCACCGATCACGTTCAACGGCGCGATGGTCTGGGCGAAGAAGCGCCCGGCCTCGCTGATCAGGTCGGGCACGGCCGCGGCGTCGACGTGCGCGAAGTCGGGGAGCGAGGCGATCTCGTCGAGTCCGCATTGCTGGAGGACGAAGTCGATGTCGGCGAGAGGTGGCGTGTAGTCGGTCACGGCCCCAGTCTGGCAAAGCGCGCCCACCGTCGCCGAGATCGGGGGGTTGTGGAGAGCTCGGTTACTGCCGGGGTGGCAGGTGCTTTACCATGAACCCACGGGCTAGGAGGAATGCTTTGAATCGTCGTCTGTTGTGTGGTTTCGGTGCCGTCGCGCTGACAATGGTCGGGTGTTCTTGGGGCCAGGCCGGTTTCGACTCCGGCCGCGCCGGCTGGAACTCGACCGACTCGACGATCACACCACAGAGTATCGGCGCCTTCTCGCTGTCGTGGACCGCGGCCGGGGAAGCTACCAACGGCGCGGCGCAAGTTGCTCCCGTGATGGATGCACATCGAATCTTCGTGGTGTCGGGTGGAACCCTTGCAGACGGAAGACTCGATGCGTACGCGCTTGACGGGGGACCGAACTGCACCGGCACGCCACGGGTGTGCGCCCCGCTTTGGACCGCGGCGCTTCCGCTTGGAATACGGGGTGAGCCCGTGGTGGCGGATGGTCGGGTCTTTGTTGGCAGCGACTCGAATGGATCGTGGCAGCTCCGTGGCTACGACGCAGCTGGCGCTGCGGGATGCGGAGGTTCGCCACGCGTCTGTGCGCCTCTGCTGGTTGCCTCGTTGCCGTCCAACGTGTCTGGAGGTCCGATGGCGGTGTCTGGCGGGCGAGTGTTCGTCTCCGCAACCGGATTCCCGGAGTTGGGAAGCGTGTCGGCGACCTACGTCTTCGACGGAACCGGGAACGAGGGGTGTACCGGTGGTGCGCCGGTCACGTGTGCGCCGCTTTTCACGGCCGTGGGCGACACGTTGCCGGTCGTGGCAGGCGGGCTGCTGTACCTGGGAACCGCGACTGGTGCGGCAGCCTTTGACGCGAACGGGCAGTCTGGGTGTGGTGGCGCGCCGCGAACGTGCAACGCACTCCGCACATTTGTCGCCCCGCGTCGGCCCAGTTCCCTCGCAGTGGCGAACGGATCACTCTTTCTCGCAACGTCGGAGCCGCATTTCAGTGGTCCCTGGATCGGCTCGGTCTATTCCTTCGACGCTTGGGGCCCCACTGGATGTAACGGCGCGCCGCCGGCGTGTTCGCCGCAGTGGAGTGCGTCGACTGGATACACAGAACTGCCGGTGATTGCCGACGGTCGCCTCTATCTTCAGAAACAGGGCGCGTTCCAAACGGACTCGACGCTCGAAGTGTTCGACGCTCGAGGCGAGGAGAACTGCGGCGGAGTCCCCCGCACGTGCGGTCGGCTCCGCTCTGCGGTGCTCCCGAGCGCCTACCGGCGCGCGGCGGCGAACCGGTCCTTGTTGTTCGCCACGACAACTGGCACCGGCCTCCCCGATACGGGGCGGCTGGTCGCGTTCGCGCTCGACGGCGGCGGCTGTGAAGGGTCGCCATTGGTCTGCTCCCCGCTCCTGTCGATTCCGATTGCTCCGCAATCGACGCCACCTGCTGTTGGAGGAGGGCGTATCGCCTTCGTCACGCCGAGTAGCGCGACGCAGGATTGGACCTTGAACGTCTACGGCCTCACGACGTAGCGCGCAGAGAGCGGTCAAGATGGGGGCATGGAGCCAGACGGTCGGGTTGACGTCGACGACCTGGTGGGGCTCGAGCTGTTTCGCGGGGTTCCGCGAGCGGAGGTGAATGCCTCCGCCGGATGTTGCGGTGCCGTCGATTCGGCGTCGGGGACCTGATCTTCCGGCAGGGTGACACCGGCGATCTTTGGTCCTGGTGATCGACGGTGAGGCCGATGTGTCCACGGCGTTCGGCGCCTCGTCGCTCGATCTCGGAAGCGCCGGACCCGGCTCGATATTGGGGGAATGGTCGGCTCTAGCAACGCTTCTTCTCGGGCGGTCGACCGAGTCCCGCGATCGACCTGGTGCACGTCGCTTGGAGTGTGGGCCCCCGCTCGTTCTGAGTCCTAGCATCGTGTACATGGTGCGCCGTCGGCTTCCTTTGTGGGGTCTCGTCGTGTCGTTGATGGTTGCGTCGTGCGCGTCGACGCGGGAGACAACCACAGGGGCGCCTGGAGTCTCCTTGCCGTCGGCACCCTTCTCGGTGTCGGAGGTGCCCGCGGGTGACCGGCTTCGAGGGCTATCAGGGCAGACTCGACCAAGCCGTAGGCTCTGGGCCGATCGGATCTCGTTCCACGAAGTTCCGGGTCGGCGGACGCGACGCCGTCTTTGTCTCGGCATCGTCGTCGCGGCGGTCGAGGACGAGTGGAGTCGGGTGGTCCGAACTCTTGGTCGTGCGCGGGCGCGACCTCGCGGTGCGGGTCCGGGGCGCCGATGGATCGAAGTCGCATTCCTGGCCGTCGAGCAGGGAGTGCATCGGCGCGGCAGAACCGGCGCGCCACTCGTTGCGAGCCCGCCAGCGGGGTATCGAATGATCGGCTCGGTCGATGGTGCCGTCGCCGCGTCGCAGAACCTTGATGTTGCATCGTTCGGTCTTCGCGAGGGCACGGACGGCGGTCCTGCTGTGGGCAACCCGGTGGTGCACCGCATGACGTGGTCGCGGCCCGATAGTGGGCTGCAGGTGCTGACGATGCTGTCACGGGTGGCGAGCCTTGATGCGCTCCCAGGTTTCGCGGTGCTCGAACCGTCAGGTTTCACGGTTCGGACCCAGCCGCTTAACGTCAACGGGCGGCCGGCCCTCGTGCTCGAACGTTGGGTGTCGGGGCCGGTGCAGTCGGCGCCTGCGTCTCGGACCTTGTACATCCAAGGATCGTGGGGAAACCTGGTGGTGGCCACGACCTATGGCGACGTGATCGCGAGCGTCGGTGACTTGGTTGCGATCGCGGGGTCCATCCGTCCAACGAACGAAGCAGCCTGGGCGGCATTGCCTTCGGCCGCGCAAGCCAGCTCTCCCGAAGTCGCCGTGGGCACGGCCCCTTCGGGGTGACACGACCGGGCCGGATCGGCCACGATGCGGCGATGGACGCCACCGCAGACCAGATCGACGAGTACCAGATGCACGGCCAGGACATCCCGACGCTGCTCGGGCACTGGGCCAACCGTCGTCCCGATCACGCGGCGCTCGTCTGGGATCCGTTCGAGGGTGAAGGCCGTACCTGGACCTACTCGGAGCTCCGCGACGACGTCCACCGGCTCGCCGCGGGTTTGGCGGCGCGGGGGATCGTTGTCGGCGACAAGGTGCTGATTCATTCCGAGAACTGTCCGGAGATGGTGATCGCATTTCTCGCGTGTGCAACCGTCGGCGCGGTCGCAGTGACGACCAACACCAAGTCGGTCACGAGCGAACTCGAATACTTCGCGACCAAGGCCCAGTGCGTCGCCGCAATCACCCAACCCGAGTTCGCCGGCATGGTGGCCGAGGCGGCGCCGGGGTTGCGGTGGCTCGCGGTGATGGGGGACGACATCGCCGCGCCCGCGATCCCGTTCGACGATCTGTTCGCCGCCGATGCATCCGAATGGGCCGGCCGGCCGGCGGAGCCGATGCTGCCCTTCGGGATCATGTTCACCTCGGGCACGACCTCGCGTCCGAAGGCCGTCGTCCACACGCATGGCAACGCGATCTGGGCGAGCCGGGTCGGTCCGCGCAACATCGATCTCGGCCCCGACGATCGCTACTTGATCTACCTGCCGTTCTTCCACGTGAACGCGCAGAGCTGGTCGTTGTTCTCCGTACTCGGCGCGGGCGCGACCGCGGTGCTGATGCCGAAATGGTCGACGAGTCGGTTCTGGGACGTGATCACCAGGCACGGCATCACCCACATCTCGCTCATGCCGTTCGCGATCCCGACGATCATGGCGCCCGACCGTCCGGCCGAGCACACGATGCGCATCGGGGTGTTCGGGCTCGTGATGCCCGATCTCGACGCGCTGCTCGGCATCGAGGTCTACGCGGCGTTCGGAATGACTGAAACGGTCACCCACTCGGTGACCGGCAAGCCGAAGGAGCAGTTGCCGGATCGGTCCATGGGCCACGTCGCGCCGGGGTACGAGATGCTCGTCGTCGACAAGGACACCGGTGAGATCTGTGATGTCGACGAGCCGGGGGAGTTGTGGCTGCGGGGGACCCGCGGGATCCAGCTGTTCCTGGAGTACTTCGACAATCCGGAGGCCAACGAGGCCGCGTTCGAGGATGGTTGGTTCAAGACCGGCGACATCGTGCGGCTCGGTGAGGCCGGCAATGTCTTCTACGTGGAGCGGGACAAGGATCTGCTCAAGGTGGGCGGGGAGAACGTGTCGGCTCGGGAGGTCGAGGAGCTGGTCGCCACCGTGCCGGGCGTCGGCCAGGTCGCGGTCGTAGGGAAGCACCACGAGTTCTTGGATCAGGTGGTCGTCGCCTTCGTGATCACGACGCCCGATGCCCCCGAGCACGCCGAGTTGGAAGCGAACGTGATCGCGACCTGCAAGGCGTCGTTGGCCGACTTCAAGGTCCCGCGTGCGGTCTACCTCGTCTCCGAATTCCCTACCGGCACGCTCGACAAACTGCTGAAGAACAAACTCCGCGAGATGGCCGACGCCGAACCGGCGGTGTAGGCGAGTTGGAGCTCTAGATTCGGGCCGCATCGCGTGCGTCAGTCGTCTTCGACGAGCCGGCCCGTCGTCGTGTCGAGCCGCCACCCCCGACCGCACGCCGGGCACAACCACCGGCCTGGCAGTTCGTGCATGAGGACTATGTCTTCGTCGTCGGGGCACGTCACCGTCGCAACATCGCGCCGGCATGCGACCCTTACCGCGAAGAATCCCGCCTCGAGCATCGTTGAAGCACGACCCGTCAGGCTCAGACCCCGAGCGGCAGCGCGTTACACCCCGTAGAGGGCAAAACCGTATTGGTGGAGTCCGCCGAAGCCGTCGACTTCCAGGTGGCAGTGGTTGCCGGTACTGAGGCCACGTGCGAGGTCCGATCCAGGCCAGGAGGGGCCGGACGGGTCGTGGATGAGGAGTCCGAACGGGTGGAGCCCACCGGAGCCGTCGAGAACAAGACCGTATTGGACTGGGGGGCCTGCAAAAAAGTAGATGCCGCGCGCCCAGTCGATGCCGGGAAGGTATGGGACGAGCGAGTCGGCGACGTTGGGTGGTGATGTACCGCCGATGGTGAAGGGGTGGAGTCCACCCCAGCCGTCGAGAACGTAGCCGCCGCTGCCATCGGCTTGGATCGTGATACTCCGCCGCGATGTCCCAGCCGGGCCAGTAGCCGCTCGGGACGGCCGGTGGTGGTGTCTTACCGTTGATAGCGAAGGGGTGGATGCCTCCCCAGGCATCGACGATGTAGCCGCCGTTGCCGTTGGGCATGGTCGCGATGCCGCGGGCGATGTCCCAGCCGGGCCACCACGGTCCACCGGTCGCGGGCGGTGGGTTCGTGACTTGTCGGAAGGGATGTACGCCGCCGAAGCCGTCGAGGACGTAACCGCCGGCCGACTCCGGATACGTTTCGGGTCGAGAAAGTGCGACGCCGCGGGCGATGTTCCAGCCCGGCCAGTAGGCGGCGTTGCCCCAGTCGAGAAACTCGATGGAATAGAGCTTGGAGTCGACGGGCGTGCAGGTCCACGGTGGGGTACATCCCGGCGCTGGACAGGGGATGAGATTCCCGACGACGGCGGGCCGAGTCGAGCTACCGCCGCCCGATGTCGGTGAGCTTGATGCTGCGGCCGCGGCGGGCACCATCAGCGCGGCTACCCATACGAAACCGATGGAACACAGGACCCTGCTCGATCGACGCACTTCTCGACATCCTCGCGTCTGCGGCCGATTCTCTAGAAGATCCATTCCACAACCCTCCGCTTCGATCGCTGATTGGTGAGCGACCTATTCGGGTTGACGGTACGGTGCAGCCTCCCCGGAAGACCACGGGAGAAAGTCACATCCTGAGGAGGTCGTGGAGGCCGGGTCGGCTCGCGCACGGCATCGCCCTCTCTGCTGGGGGGATCTTCTGGCCCCCTGCCGCGAGGGCCGATCAACGAGCCCCACTCGCGCTCTGTCCGCGTTTGCTCTGGGTTTGTCGCGGCTGGAGAGTTGCGGAGGCATGCAGGGGTCTCCAGCTGATCCGGAATCTCAAACCGAGCCAATACCGGATTCTGGCCGGTGGTACTCTTGGCCTTCGCCGGGGAGGGTTCGATGGCGTTGCGGAGCGGCTGGTGTGTGGTGCTGATGACCGCGCTGGTTGCGGCATCCGGTTGCGCCTGCGCCGAACGAGCGTCCTACAGCATGGTGGCCCGACGAGGCGGCCTTCGGTGCGACTGGTGGGGTGGCCGTCTGCACTTCGCCGCTGCCGTCGGGCCTGGGCACAGGAGCAGGCGGAAGGTTCGCACAGGTGGCTGGCGCACGATTGCGACGGCCGTGAGAGGAAGGAGACACCATGGCTGACATGTCCCGCCAGGCGCCGGTCGGGGCGGCTTCGCACGATTACCAGGAAGCCCGTAAGCGGGTGGAGCGGAAGCGCAAGTTCGCGGCGGACCTCGTCGCCTACGCCGTTATCAACGGTTTCCTGATTGTCATCTGGGCGATCGGCGGCTTCGGGTACTTCTGGCCGGGCTGGGTCCTGGCCGGCTGGGGTGTGGCCCTCGCGCTGGATGCGTGGAACGTCTACTACCGACGGCCCATCTCGCAGGCCGAGATCGAGAAGGAACTCCGCAAGGGGAGTTGAGACAACGTTGCGGGCGGTTTCGTGCCCCCGTCGGAGTCAAGAGGTGTTCCATGCACGTACTGGTCGTCTACGCCAACGCGAACCCGAAGTCGTTCTGTCACGCCATCCTGGATGAGTTCACGGCGGGTTTGCGTGAGGCCGGTCACTCGAGCGAGGTCGTCGACCTGTATGCGATCGAGTTCGACCCGGTGCATCGCCCGCGCGATACGCCGAGCTGGCTCAGCGAGAGCGTTCCGGACGACCTGCTCGAGAGGATGCACATTCGGGAGTCTGTGATGAACGGCGCGGGCGGTCCGTTGAGGCGTTTCGCGATGAAGCGGATGATCGGTGACCGCGACGATCGCGGCATCATCCGGCTGCTCCGGGAGCGCTTTCAGCCGAAGGACGTGCTCGCTCAGCAGCAGAAGGTGGCGCGTGCCCAGGCACTTGCGTTCATCGCACCGGTCCATTTTCTGGCCTTTCCGGTCATTCTGAAAGGTTGGTTCGATCGCGTCTGGACGCCAGGTTTTGCCTACGACCTGACGGAGGAGGCCTGGCGGGGCGACATCAACGGCCGTCGGGGGATCCTGACGCACGAGAAGGCGCTGATCATGCAGACAACGATCTGGGATGAGCGTTCGTACGATGCCGGACTCCGCGAAGCCATGTGCAAGATCATGGATGAGTACACGTTGACCTATCCAGGCATCAAACACGTCGAACACGTGCTCTTCCACGCCGTTCACGGTGCCGATGACGCCACGAGGCGCGGGTACCTCGAACGGGCTCGCGAACTGGGCCGGCACTTCTGAGGGGTGGGCCAGTTGTCGTGACGGGCTCGGGGCGATAGAGCTAGAGAACACAGCAAGATTCAGCGGGGCCGTAGCTCAGTGGTCAGAGCAGGGGACTCATAACCGCTGCGGCCTGAGCGCTGTACTACCAGGCGTTTCCGCAGGTCGGCGTGTGCGCTCTTGAGCGTCGCGACGCGAATCTCTTGCTGTGGGCTGCTTGGTGCTGATGGTGTGTGGTGTCGCGTGTCGAGGGGGGCGCTGTGGGGATGGGTCGTGGCTCCGGTGTGGGTGGTTGTGTCCGGATCTGGTGTGCTGGTAGAACTTGACTGCAGGTCCTGGGTTTGTGCTCGGGCGCGGAGTTGATGGGGTGGGGTATGCGGGTTCGGCGTCGGGGTGTGGCGGTGTTGGGCGCGGTGGCGTTGGCTGACCGCCGTGGTGGTGGGCTGTCGGCGGGTCCGGCCTCGGCCGCGATCGTGACGGTCACGAACTGTGCCGATGCGGGTCCAGGGTCGTTGCGGGACGCGGTCGCGGCGGCGTCGTCGGGCGACACGATCGAGTTCGGCCTGTCGCCGGCTGCAGTGTGATCACGCTCACCACGGGGGAGATCGCGATCACCCAGAGCATGACGATCGCCGGGCCTGGCGCGGCGGTGCTCGCGGTGAGCGGTAACAACACGTCGCGGATTTTCAACGTGAGTGCGGGGGCCGTCGTCGCGGTCTCGGGACTCACCATCGAGAACGGCTCCGCGTCGAGTGCCGCTGGGATTCTCAACAACGGTTCGTTGACGGTGACGGGCAGCACCCTGACCGGCAACACCGCAACCGGCCTTGGTGGTGTTGCTGGTGGGATCTACAACGGTGGTTCGTTGACGGTGTCGGGGAGCACCCTGACCGCCAACACTGCACACAATGGCGGTGGAATCTACAACGCGGTTTCGAGGACGTTGTCGGTGTCGGGGAGCACCCTGACTGGCAACACCGCGAAACTTCGTGTGGTGGGATCGTCAACCAACTCGGGTTCGGTGACGGTGACGGGCAGCACCCTGACCGGCAACACCGCAGACTTCAGTGGTGGTGGGATCTATGCCCACCCGATCGGGACGGTGACGGTGAGGGGGGCCCTACCGGCTACCCGCGAATTCGAATGGTGGGATCTTCGGCGGCAGCGGCGGCGGTTCGGTGTCGGTGGCGGGGTCGGTCTTTGCGGGTGATGTGTGTGGCGGCGGCTCTACTCCGATCAGTAACGTGGGTTACAACTTGGATTCGGGCCATTCGTGTGTGACCTCGACCGCGAATGGGAGTGTGATCGACACGCCAGCGGGTCTGGCGGCGGGCTTGGCGGACAATGGTGGTCCGACCCAGACGATCGCGTTGCTGCCGGGAAGCGCGGCGATCGGGCTGATCCCGCACGGCACGCTGGGGTTGTGTCCGCGGACGGATCAGCGGGGCGTGAACAGTGTTCCCGGTCAGGCGTGTGACGCGGGCGCGGTCCAGAGCGTGGTACCGGGTGTTCCGAGGTCGCTTGTTGCGACGCGTGGGAACGGTTCTGTGTCTGTGAGTTTCGATGTCCCATCGTCTGATGGTGGGACGGCAATTACGGGCTACGCGGTGTCGTGTGTGTCGTCGGATGGTGGTGCGGCAGGGTCGGACGTCGGGGTGGCGAGTCCGATTGTGGTGAGTGGACTGACGAACGGCAAGTCGTATTCATGTACAGCAATCGCATCGAATGCTGTGGGTGGTGGCCTGCCATCGGATGCCTCGAACACGGTTGTCCCGGCGAACGCGGTTGTGAACTGTGCTGATGCGGGTCCGGGGTCGTTGCGGGCGGCGGTTGCTGTGGCCGGGTCGGGTGACACGATCGTGTTCGACTCGCCTCTTGGTTGTGATGAGATCGTGTTGACGTCGGGGTCGATCAACATCACGACGGATGTCATGGTTTTGGGTCCGGGAGCGTCGGCGTTGGCGGTGAATGGCGGTAGTACCTCGCGGGTGTTCACGACCCAGGCCGGAACCGATGTGACGATTTCGGGGCTCACGATCCGGGGTGGGAATGGCAATGGCGGTGGTGGGGGTGGTGCGGTCTTCAACCAGGGCACGTTGATGTTGAGTGGTGTCATCGTGTCGGACAACTCCGCGAGCGATGGTGGTGCCGTCTACAACCTGGGAGCGTTGACGGTGTCGGCGAGCACCGTCGCGAACAACACGGCGAGCAACGCGGGTGGTGGGATCTTCAGCGCCAGCGGTTCGGTGTCGGTGTCGGCGAGCACCGTCGCGAACAACACGGCGAGCTCTGGTGGTGGGCTCACTGCCGTTGGCGGTATTGCGGTGGTGTCGGGTTCTACGTTCGTCGGTAACGCGAACGGTTCGTTGGAGAACAGCGGCGGTTCGGTGTCGGTTTCGGGGTCGATCTTCGCGGATGGAGGGTGTCAAGACCCCTTGGAAGACATCGCGGATGGGGGCTTCAACTTGGATTCGGGGAGTTCGTGTGTGACCTCGACCGCGAATGGGAGTGTGATCAACACGCCGGCGGGTCTGGATCCGGCAGGGTTGGCGGACAATGGGGGTCCGACCCAGACCATCAAGCTGCTCGCCGGCAGCGCGGCGATCGGGATGATCCCGAATCCGACGGCAGGGTTGTGTCCGCGGGTGGATCAACGGGGGGTCGCGAGCGTTGCGGGCCAGGCGTGTGACGCGGGCGCGTTCCAGACGGCGTGTGGGTCGGCGTGTGTGGTGGTAGGCGACAAGTCGATTCTCGAGACGAATGGTTTGACGAAGACGATGTTGGTGCCGGTGACGCTCTCCGCACCGTCGAACCAGCAGGTGACGGTGCATTACACGGTCACCAACGGCACCGCGACCGGGGGCTCGTCTGCGATGGCGGGGACGGATTACAAGTTGAAGTCGGGGACGTTGGTGTTCAAGCCGAGCACGGCGACGAATCTGACGCCGATCAGTAAGACGATCGCGGTGACCGTCTATGGCGACACGAACGCCGCCGAGGGCGATGAGACGGTCACGGTCACGCTCGACACCCCGATCGGCAACGGTTATAGCATCGGTCCGGGGACCGGGACCGGGGCGTGTGGGGCGACGCCGGGGTGCGCGACGGGCACGATCCTCGACGACGACAACGGGCCGGCCGGGTTCACGCTCGGTGTGGGTGACGGTTCAGCATCTTCTCGGCTCGGGGTGGGAAGCAGACCCAGAAGATTCCGGTGACGCTGTCGGGCAAGGCGTTGACGACGGTGACCGTGGATTATGTGGTGGTGCCGGGTACTGCGACGTGGAGTGCGAAGTCGACCGGGGGTGGCGATTACGGCGGGAAGACGTCGGGGACGTTGACGTTCTTGCCGGGTCAGACTCTGAAGCAGATCGCGTCGCCGGTCTATGCCGACGCGACCGCCGAACCGGATCAGTCCTACACGATCGTGTTGTCGAACGTGAACGGGAACGGGACGGGCGTGACCATCATCCGGGTGACCGGAACGGGGACGATCCTGGCGCTCGACTGACGGCGACTGGTCGCGGACCCTTGACCTGCAACGTCGAATGAGCTAGGAATACCCGCGTCCATGACGGGGCCGTAGCTCAGTGGTCAGAGCAGGGGACTCATAATCCCTAGGTCGAAGGTTCGATCCCTTCCGGCCCCACCAGATCACCGGCGCACCGCGCCTCGTCAGTCAGCTTTGGGGCGCGCCCTCGGGAAGGATCGGCCGAACCGAGACCGCGGTGCCGTACGCGGCAACTTCGTTCATCACGTTGGCGAACACACCCGTATCGAAGCGCATCGCCAGGACGGCGTTCGCGCCCACGGTTGCAGCCTCGTAGCGGAGCCGGCCGACGGCCTCGTGCCGAGTCGTCGTCAACAAGTCGGTGTATCCACGGACTTCGCCGCCGAAAATTGTGCGGAAACTCGCTCCGATGTTCGAGAACACATGGCGCGATCGCACGACAAGACCGAAGACTTCGCCGTGCACTCGGGTGACCTCGTATCCGGGAAGGTCGTTCATCGTGCTGACGAGGATCGCGTTGACAAAGTTTGGATCGAGCATTGGCGCACCCTATCCACGGTCGAGGCCCATCTCCATCCACTCGGGCCGAGCCGGAAGTGGAGTTAAATGCTGGAGTGATAGACGGGTCGGCGTCGGCGAGACGCTGACCGTGTAGGGGAGTGCGATGACCCGGATCGGTTGTATAGGACTCGGGAGTCAGGGCCACGGCATGGCCCGGCGGATGATCGAGCAGGACCTCGACGTCATGCTCTGGGCTCGGCGCCCCGAGACGCTCGAACCGTTTGGCCCCGACGTCGCAGTGGCGAGCGACCCCCGCGCGTTGGGGGCCGCGTGCGACATCGTCGGGATCTGTGTCACCGATGGCGACGCGGTGCGCGACGTCACGCTCGGACCCGGTGGTGTCCTTGCGGGAATGGCGCCGGGGAGCATCCTGGCGCTGCACTCCACGATCGGAACCGACGAGTGTCACCAGATCGCCGACGCAGCCGCGACCACGGGTGTTCGGGTGATCGACGCGCCGGTGAGCGGCGGTGGCGCGGCCGCGGCGGCCGGGGCACTCACGGTGTACGTCGGTGGGGCAGCCGACGCGGTGGTGGATGCTCGCCCGATGCTCGAGTCCTATGGTGACCCGGTGCTCCACATGGGCGCCCTCGGCAGCGGCTTGCGCACGAAGCTGGTGAACAACGCACTCGTTGCGGCGCACTTCGCACTCGCGCACGACGCGATGGCGCTCGGCGGTGAACTCGGTCTCGACTCCGAAGCGCTCGGGGATGCACTCCGGCACGGCAGCGGACGCAGCTACTCGCTCGAAGTCTTCGTCGGGCTCAAGACATTCGATCCGATCGCTGATCACGTCGGTCCGATCATGGCGAAGGACATCGATCTCTTCGCGCAGGAGACGAGCGGTCGCGGTCCCGAACGAGCAGTGATGCTCGGTCCGGCCGATCGATTCCTCGCGTTGCTGAACCATCCGCGGCCGTCGACGTTTGACCCTCCGGCCGCCGCGCGATGACCGAGCCGGAGGTCGTGCGGGCCAGCGTCGACACGCGATCACGAGCGGTGAACGTCACTGGTCCGGAATCGCCGGAGGCGTTCTGGGCCGGGCCGTGGAACGACGCGATTGCGGCCCATGGCGAGCGTGCCGCGGCCGATGCCGAACTTCTCGGGCTGCTGCCACTCACGATCGAAGTCGACGGCGCGGCGTGGACGTGGCAGCGCACCCAGCACGGCATCGATGTACGCGCTGGCGCCCACGCGCCGCTGAGTGTGGCCATCGATCACACCGCGTTCGTGGATCTGGTGAGCGAGCGGCGCACGGCGCTCGGCCTGGTCATCGGGGGCCGAGCGCACGGGGATCCGGAGGCGATCGGGGCGTTCTGCGCGTGGGATCCGGTGTTGCGTTCGGTCATCGACGGCCGCGGCGTGTACCACCCCGGCGACATCTCCCTGCTCGCGGCCGACGGGCGCGCCCTCGATCTCGATCAACGCTTCCGGCTCGGCACCGAACCCGAAGCCGCGGCACACTTCCTTGCGGAGGCCGGCTTCCTCCTTCTCGAAGGCGTCTTTTCGGATGCCGAGATGGATGTGCTCGACGCCGACTTCGCCGCGGCGGTCGCGGCCGCCCAGATCGACGACGGCGAGTCGTGGTGGGCCAAGACCCGCACCGGCGATCGCTATCCGTGCCGTTTGCTCAACTTCGAGCGGAAGTCGGCCGCGCTGCGCGAACTCTTTACCTCTCCGCAGTTCCTCGAGATCGGCGAGATCCTTCCCGACGGGCATCGGCCGGGCGATCCGTTCGGTGAGCACTTCTCCGCTGTCACCGCGGAGGGACTCACCAAGCGTGTCGGTTCGGTCGAAGGGTTCGCGTGCTTGCCGTGGCACAAGGACTGCGACCGCGGCGGCCACTCGATGTACTGCTCAGGCCTGACGATCGGGATTTGTCTCACGCCGGTCGACGTTGCGCATGGGGGTCTCGACGTGATGGCGGGTTCGCACCGAGCGAACATCGCACGCACCCAGACCGACCATGGGCTCGACCTGCCCGTCGTGGGTATCCGCGCGGAACGCGGCGACGTCACCGTGCACCTCTCATGTGCTCTGCACCGGTCGACCCACCCGGAACGAGCCGAACGGCGGGTGGTGTACACCGGGTTCACGTTGCCGCCTCGGATCGGAGACGTCGGCACGACCGGATCGCAGGCGAGTCTCGAACGGGAACGCGCAGATATCGGGCGTCCAGCGCGGGCGAAGATCTTCACCGCCTCCGAACCGCAGTCGGCATCGGAGGCCACGTGAGTACGGTCTCGGTCGTGACTGGCGCCGGCGGCGCAATGGGCACCGCCTGCGCGCGACGGCTCGCGGCGATCGACGACGTGCTCGTACTGTCGGACATTGATGAGTCGCGTCTGCAGCAGACGGCGGAAGCGATCGCGGCACTGGGTGGAGCCCGGGTCGAGGTCGTGGTCGCCGATCTCGGAGATCCGGACGCCGGCCCTCTACTGGCGGCCCGTGCGCGCGATCGGGGATCGTTCCACGCGTTGGTCCACACCGCCGGGCTCTCCCCGGCGATGGCCCCGTGGCAGGAGATCCTGCGCGTCGACCTGGTTGGTGTGGCGCGGGTGCTCGACGCGTTTCTGCCGTTGGTCGGCCCGTCGAGTGTGGCGGTGTGTCTCGCCTCGATCGCCGGTCATCTTGGTGTGTTCGACGCCACCATGGACGCGCTCCTCGACGATGTATCGGCTCCCGACCTCGAATCCCGGTTCCTCGAAGTGTGCGGGCCTGATCCCGCCTCGGGCGTGACCTACCGGCTGGCGAAGCGGGCAGTGATCCGCTTGTGCGAGCGGGCGGCGGTCGACTGGGGCGCGCGTGGCGGCCGCGTGGTGTCCGTGTCACCCGGCCTGATCGACACCGGAATGGGGCGGCTCGAGTTGGAGGAGAATCCGATCAAGCACTGGATGGCGGAGATCACGCCGCTCGGGCCGAGTCGGCGCACCGAGGAGACGATCCTGCCCGGTCGGGTCGACGACATCGCCTCGGCGGTGGGGTTCGTCGTATCTGATGCGGCGGCCTTCGTGTCCGGATGTGATCTCCGGGTCGACGGGGGACTCGTCGGCGCGATGGACCACTTGACCCGCGAATAACCGAACCACCGACGAAGGGGACCCGATGGAGGCGAACGTACCCGGGCGCGCGACTGCCGAGGGCCGGACGGAGACGGGACGGCGGCGCTACCGCGAAGTGATGGTCTCGGATGCGCCACCGCCGCTCACCCCATACCTGGACAAGGGCGTCGTCGACTCCGTATTCGGCGAGCTCTGGGACCGGCCGGGGTTGTCGCGGCGGGATCGGCGTTGGATCACTCTGGCGTGTGTGGGCGCGGCGGCCGTCGACGAGCCGATCCGGCAACACGTGTACGCCGCGCTCGCGAGCGGCGACATCACGCGTCCCGAGTTCGAAGAGTTCGTGCTCCATTTCGCCTACTACCACGGCTGGCCGCGGGCGTCTGCGCTGGAGATGGCGTATTACGAGGCGATCACTCGGATCGACGCGCCGACGGCCCCCGCGGACTGAGGCCCCAATTCTTGCCTTGCCAATAGGCGACTATCTCTATAAACTCTGTTGAGTATGAGTGACCTGCTGATGATCGCGCTGGCCGGATTCTGTGCTTCGATGGTCGATGGCGCATTGGGGATGGGCTTCGGGCCTACGTCGGCCACGATCCTGTTGAGCAGCGGGATCAGCCCGGCGGCCACGTCGGCCACCGTCAACATCGCCAAGGTCGCCACCGGGCTTGCGGCGGGCGCATCGCATTGGAAGTTCGAGAACCTCGACCGCCGCCTCGTCATCCGGCTCGCGCTTCCGGGCGTGGTGGGCGCGGTCGTGGGCGCGACGATCCTCGCGAATGTCGACGGTGACCAACTGCGCCCGTACCTGGCTGCCCTCTTGATGATCGTCGGTTTGCGGATCGTCGTGCGGTTCAGCCGGGGGATACCGCCCGCGGTGACCACCGGCGCGGCGGATGCACCCGGTGGCCCGCGGTTCCACGCTCCGGGTGTGGAGGTGGCCGCGACCGCCGGTGGAGTGACGAACGGTCTGATCGGCGCGTGGGGGCCGGTGGTGACGCCATTCCTGCTCCAGCGGGGAGTTCCCGCTCGCTACGCCGTCGGTTCGGCCAACACCGCAGAGATCGCCGTGGCAGTGGTCTCGGCCGGAACGTTGATCACCTCACTCGGCGGTGCGGGAATCGAGATCGGTGTCGTCCTGGCCATGCTCATCGGCGGTGTACTCGCCGCGCCCCTCGCCGCCTATGTCGTTCGGTTCTTTCCGCCGCGCCTGATGGCCCTGGCGGTCGGCGGCCTGTTGCTGATCACCCAGAGTCGCGAACTTGCGAACCACCACGGGAGCAGCGTCGGACGCTGGGGTGCATATGTGTTCATCGCCCTAGCCGTCGTTTTCGCGGCTTTCCGACCCCGGCTCGCGGCCCGTCGACGCCCGGCGCAGGCGGTCTGAATTCACCCGCCGGACGGGGATGAGCGGCGATTCGTCACCGTGACGGGCACGCCACCCTCGGGGTGGGCGGTCACGGTGCCGATCGGTCGTGGGACCTCGGTCGATTCGAGCCGGAGATCCACCCGTTGCGCGAGGCGTGACGCCAACAACGTCAGGTTCATGCGCGCCAGCCCGAACCCGAGACAACTGCGTGACCCGGCGCCGAACGGTACCCACGCGTACTCCGGGGCGTCGGCGTCGAGATGGCGGCTCGGGTCGAACCGCATGGGGTCGGGCCACGATTCGGGATCGCGCCCGGCGAGCAGCGGCGACCATGCGATGATCGAACCGCGGCGAATGCGATACGGGCCGAGGTCGAAGCTGGTCGCGACGAGCCGGGGCGCATGCGCGCCGGCGGGATGGATGCGGAGCGACTCGTGCACGACCGCGTCGGCCCAGGGCCGTTGCTCGTCGACGCCCACCGAATCAGCTTCGGCGCGGAGCCGGGCCCATACTTCGACGTCCGCCGCACCGCGGTGAACGAGCCAACTCGCAGTACCGGTCGTGGTGTCGTACCCGGCGCCGATGAGCGAGACGACCTGATCGGCGAGTTCCTGACGAGTGAGCCCCTCGGTCGCGAGCAGGACGTCGAGCACGTCGTCGCGTTCGCGCGCCGGCTGGGCGCTCCGCCGTGCGATCTCGCGTTCGAGTAACTCGTCGAACGATCGACGCGATTGCCGCGCCCGTTCACGGGCGCCGAACGGGAACGGATGCGGGGGTTGCTTCGCGAACGGCCGGTTGATGTACTCGGCCGCAGGGGCCAGCCGGGCGCCGACATCGTCGGCATCGAGTTCCTCGCCGAAGAGGACTCGCACGACGATGCGCCGCACGCTGGTCTGGATGATCGGCGCGAGGTCGATGGTTCGTTCGAGCGGAAGCGCGTCGATCATCCGGTCGAACTCGTCGAGTACGAGTTGTCTCCACGCGTGGAGCCGTCGAAGTGCGAATGCCGGCTGCACGAGCGATCGCCGACGGGCGTGGTCCTCGCCGTCGCTCACCAACATCGATGTCGGGCCGACGAAGACGCCGAGGGCCATGCGAAACATCGGCCCCCATCGGTATCGGTCTTGCGGGCCGGTCAGGACGACCTTGATCAACTCGCGGTCGCCGACGATCACGATGGCGGCCGGACCGGCCTGGATGGCGAAGGTGCGGCCGTACTCCTCGGCGAGTGCACTGACGGTGGGCATCGGTTCGTTCAGGATGTCGCGAGCGGCGCGTAGTGCAGCCGCACCTCTCGGGCCGGGAAGCGACGTCATGCCCGTGGCGAGTCGGTGTCGATCACGAACTGCCACTGTAGGTCCAGGTCGGCCTTTCGCGAAGTTGCGCCGATCAGGACGCCGACACCAAGGCCGGTTCACACGATCACCAAATGTTGCGATCGGCACCATCTACGGCATGCGACGACACCGCCGAGCCATTGCCACCGCATCGCTGATACTGATTGCCTCGGCGTGCAGCATTGGCGGTGGGGGATCGGCAAGCGTCAAGGACACCTGGCCGGGGACGAGGGTCAAGTTCGATCCGGCGAACTTCGTCGACCCCCGGCTCGACACCAACCCGTTTCATCCGCTCAAGCCCGGTTTGCAGTGGGTTCGGGGTGGCACGACCGAAGTCGGTTCTCGGGTTGTGCCGCACGAGGTCGTGACCACGATGACCGATGTCATCCGGGTCATCGACGGCGTGCCGACCATCGCCATGCTCGACGAGTCGACCGACTCACGTGATGTCTCCCAGGTCGGCATGGACTACCTGGCGCTCGACAAACAGGGGAACGTCTGGATCCTCGGCGGCTACACCGAGGAGTATCAAGGCGGGGCGTTCACGAATGCCGAAAGCGCGTGGCTCGGCGTCAAGTCCGGACAAGCCATCGGCATCCTGGCTCCGCCCAAGGTCACGATCAAGACGAAGCGATGGTTCATCGGCGCCGCGCCCGACGAAAAGCCGTCGGTCGGCCAGCCGGTGCAGGTCGGTATTCGCCGGTGCGTGCCGTTCGGCTGTTACGACAACGTTCGCGTCGTGCAAGAAGGCAACGTCGGCGCTCCCGACAACGAGAACAAGTACTACGCACCCGGCGTCGGGGTGATCGACAACGTTCCGCTCGATGCCAGCCTGCACCAGGACCGCTTCGATCTTCGCAACTTCCTCCAACTCACGCCTGCGGGTCTGGCGGAGGCGAGCCAGACGCTGCTCGACCTGGAGCGGCACGCGCGCACGACTGCGCCGGACGTGTTTGGCTCGGTGCCCGATGCCAGGAGGGCGTCGTGATCGCGCCCGCGGTCGCTCGCCTCGACGACGTGTCGAAATCGTTCGGCCCGATCGACGCTCCGGTCCCGGTGCTGCGCGACATCGACTTGATGGTGCGCGCGGGAGACAAGGTCAGCCTGGTCGGTGAGTCAGGGAGTGGGAAGTCGACGCTCCTGGCGCTCATCGCCGGTCTGCTCCGCCCGTCGGCGGGCTCGGTGGTGATCGACGGGGTCGCCATCGACGACCTCGATGACGGCGAACGCGCCCATATGCGCGCGGCGCGGATCGGAATCGCACTCCAGGCCGACAACCTGATCCCGTTCCTCAGCGCTCGCGAGAACGTCGAACTCGCGCTCGGGTTCGGAGCACGGCGGAACCGCCGCGCGGCCCGGGAGCGTTCGACCGAACTCCTGGAACGATTCGACGTCGGGCATCGGGCCGATCATCGCCCCCGCCATCTCTCCGGTGGTGAAGCGCAACGTGTCGCGTTGGCCGTGTCGATGGCGAACGACCCGGCACTGCTGTTGGCCGACGAAGTCGTGGCCCAACTCGATCACGGCACCGCGACGCGTGTGGTCGACGAAGTACTGAGCGCAGAGTTCGCGGTGCTGTTCGTGAGTCACGACGTCGCCCTTGCAGACCTGGCCGACCGTCGGTATGCCCTGATCGATGCGGAGTTGGTGGCGCGATGACCCCCGGGAATGCTGTTTCCGTTCACGATGTGGTCGTCGACTACCGAACCCCGCGCGGTCCGGTGCGCGCCCTCGATCACACCTCCCTCGACATTGCCGGCGGATCGAGCGTGGCGATCATGGGTCCGAGCGGGTGTGGGAAGTCGACCCTTCTTGGGCTGTTGGCCGGGCTGGCGGTGCCCACGGCCGGGACCGTCACCATCGGCGACCAGGTCGTGTCCGCGCTGTCCGAGCGTGCCCGCGTGCGGTTTCGCCGGCAGGCGCTCGGCGTGGTGTACCAGGCCGACAACCTCCTTCCGCACCTCACGATCGAAGAGAACGTCGCGGCTCGCGGCGGCGATCTGTCGGCGGAGCAGCACGGTCGATGCGCTCGATGTTGGGGTGCTCCTCGCGAGGCTCGGCCTCGAAGGGCTGGCCACGCGGTTTCCGGATCAACTCTCCGGCGGGCAACGCCAGCGTGCCGCGGTGGCGCGGGCGGTGGTGCACCGACCTCGCCTGATCCTCGCCGACGAGCCGACCGGCGCGTTGGACGCGGCGAACGCGCGCGGCGTGATCGAGTTGCTGATCGACCTACACCACGACGTGGGAGCCACCCTCGTGATCGTCACCCACGATCCGGCGATCGCGGCCTACGCCACGACGCGGGTGGATCTGGCTCGGCCCGCGACGAAGATGGAGGCGAGTCATGTCGGCTAGGTATGTGGTGGCCGATCTGGTGCGGAACCCACGACGCACCTGCGCGACCGCGCTCGGGGTTGCCCTGGGAGTTGGACTGTTCTGCGGTGTGCTCTTCTTCGTGGATGGTCTCTCCGCGTCGATGACCCAGCGCGCGGTCGCGCCGTTGCCGATCGACATGCAACGCATCGTGACCGAACGGGTAGGAGGAGTGGTCGCCCTCAACCAGCGGTTGAACACTCGCGGTCGGCTGGCAGTCGGAGATCGGGTCCGGGTCGATCTGGAAGTCGTGAACTCGGGGACGACCGCCGCCAATGAGGTGACCGTCCGGTCGGAGCCCGGGCCGGGTCTCCGGTTCGTGTCGGGGTCGACTCGGCTCCGGGGCGAGCCCGTTGCGGGATACTCCGACAATCCCTTGGCCCACGGTTTGGGCCGCATCGGTCTGAATGTCGGCACCATCGAATCGGGCGAGAGGGTTCGGCTGAGCTATTTCGCCGAGGCCACTCGATCGGGGCCGATCGCAGGGACGGCTATCAGCTCGACGTCTTCCAGCCGGGAGACCGTGAGCCCGGTGCCGGCCAACCGCCCCGAGTTGACCGGCCTCGCCGAGTTGGCGCGGCTGGTCCGGCGGGTCCCCGGCGTCAGCGACGCGAATCAGTTGGCGCTCGGTGATCTCGGTCCCGATGTCTTGTCGGCGCGAGGCGTGACCGCGCCGGGCCCCACCAAGGTCGTGGCGTTCGACGACGCCTACGCCCGTCGTGATGGGTCGATCCGCATGACGAAGGGCCGACTGGCACCCAATGGCGTGGTGCTGAGCGTCGAAGCGGCGCGGGCGCTCGGGATCGACGTCGGCGCGCAGGTGAGTGTGCGACTGCCGGACGCGACGACCCGCGCCTACGAGGTCACCGGTCTGGCCGACCTGAGCCGCGCCCGGTCGTTGTTCTCGAGTCGGCGCGGTGGCGACCTCGAGACCTTCGTCTACTCCCGGAACTCGGTCGTGGTGTCGCCGGACGAGTTCGACCGCACCGTGCTGCCGGCGTACGAACGCGCCGCGACCACCCGAGGTGCGCGGCTCAAGACGCCGCCCGTGCGCGAAATCGATATTCGACTGGACCGGAACCTCCTCGCGTCGGATCCCGCGACCGCGGCCGAACAGGCCCGCAATACCGGCCGACGCGTCACCGCGGTGGCTGCGCATCAGGACTATCTCCTCAACAACATCTCCAATACGCTCGACGTCGCCGCCGGTGACGCCCAGGTGGCCAAACGGTTGTTCATCTTCCTTGGGGTGCCTGGCGGCGTGCTCGCGGCCATGTTGGCGGCGTACGCCGGTGCGGTATTGGCCGAAGCCCAGCGTCGCGAGCAGGCGACGTTGCGGATCCGGGGCGCGGTCGGCGCCATCTCCTCCGGATGCTGGCGCTGAGAACGACCATCCTGACGGGACTCGGTGCATTGGTCGGGTTGGCCCTCGGATACAGCGTGGCGGGTTCGATCCTCGGACGGGCAACGTTCGATCGGGCCAGCGGTTCGAGTCTGGTCACCTCGGCGCTCCTCGGGAGCCTGGGTGGATTCGCGGCGACTGGTCTGGCGCTGTATCTCACCGGTCGCCGGTCGATCGACCGCGAGATCAACGAAGATCGCGCGGCGCACACCCGTCGGGTCCCGCTCTGGCGGCGCGTGCAGCTCGATCTGGTCGCGCTCATCGTCGTGATGGTGGGAACGGTGCTCGCGCTCCGCGCCCGCGCCTTCGACGGCGCGCCGGGGTCGGTGTATTTCGGGCGGTCGGTCGAGCTGAACCTCCTGCTCCTCGTCCTTCCGGTCGCCGTGTGGATCGCCGGGGCGCTGCTGGCGGCGCGCTTGGCCGGTGCGGGATTGCGTCGCACCCAACCGCAGTCGAGCGGCTCGATGGGTCGTCCGCTTCCGCGCCTGTATCGGCTGAGCATTGGTCGTCGCCCCTGGGCGATCGGGAACGGCGCGGTGATCGTCGCGCTGATCGTTGCTTTGTCCACCTGTCTGGCCGCGTTCACTGCGAGCTACGACGCGGCCAAGACCACCGACGCCCGATACGCGAACGGTGCCGACATTCGGATCACACCGAGCCCGACGTCGGCGCGGACCTATCCGGCCACCGATGCGGCTCAATTCCAGACGACGGGTATTCGCCGCGTGACGCCGGTGATCTACGGGCTGAGCAACGTGATTCTGCGAAGCGCGCGAACCTCGGATCCCGCCAACCTGGCCGCGGTCGATCCCCGCACGTACGCCACGGTCGCGCCCGTGACCGACGCCCAGTTCTCGACCGGCTCGCCGGGTGCTGCGTTCGCTCGACTCGAACGCGACCCGTCGGCGGTGTTCCTGAGCGAGGACATGGCCGACTTCCTCAGGGCGAAGCCGGGCGACCCGCTGGAGATCACGTTGGTGCGATCCACCGCGGAACAGGTCGAGATCCGGATGCGGGTGGCCGGCCTGTATCGACGTCTCTCCGGGTTTCCCGATGGCGCCGACGCGCTCATGTCCGTGGCCGTCCACACCACGGCGGTACCGAGCAAGACCCCAGATTTCTTCTTGGCCGCCACCACCGGATCGGGCGACGGGGCACTGCGCGCCGCGGTGGCCGGGCTCGGACGGGGCCCGGGGGCAGCCGATCGACTGCAGATCGACACGCGGCTCACGACGCTCGCCCGCGACCAGTCGAGTCTGGCCGCGTTGAACATCGCGGGCCTCGTGGACCTCGACTCGTGGTTCGCATTGGCCATGGTCGTGGTCACGATCGGGATCTTCGTCTTCGGCCTCCTCCTCGCCCGGCGCCGTGAGTACGTGACCTTGCGGGCCCAGGGCCTCGAACCGCGCGCGATCCGAGGGCTCATCGCGGCCGAGTCGGGCACGGTGGCGGTGATCGGCGTCGCGGCGGGCTTGCTGGTCGGGGCGGCCATGGGCTTCTACTTCGTGACCGTGTTGCGCCCGCTGTTCGTGCTCCACCCTCCGTACTCACTGCCGCTGAGCGGGTTGGCGACCCCGACGGCGTTGGTGGTCGGTGCGACGCTGCTGGCCACGCTGGTCGGATCGCAGCTCGTGAACCGCCTCGAACCGACCGAGCTACTCCGCGACGACTGAGCGGCCGTCGGGGCCTCACATGTTGCTCACACGTCAAGACCCGTAGCCTGAGCGAATGCGGGTACTCGTGGTCGAAGACGAGGAGCGAATGCGGACGCTCCTGGCCCGCGGGCTGCGTGAAGAGGGGTATGCCGTCGACCTTGCCGCCGACGGACCCGATGGCCTGTGGCACGGCACCGAGAACGACTACGACGTGATCGTGCTCGACGTCATGATCCCGGGAATGGACGGGCTCGAGGTGTGCCGGGCCCTGCGAGCCGCAGACCGGTGGGCGCCGGTGCTCCTGCTCACCGCGCGCGACGAGGTCGAGGCCCGAGTGCGCGGCCTCGACGCCGGCGCCGACGACTACCTCACCAAGCCCTTCAGCTTCGCCGAACTCGCGGCCCGGGTTCGGGCGTTGGTCCGGCGCCGCCATGGGATCCGGCCCGTCGTCGTCGAAGTCGGAGATCTTCGACTCGATCCCGCACGCCATCGGGTGTGGCGGGGCACCGTGGAGGTCGCCCTCTCCCCGAAGGAGTTGGCCCTCCTCGAACTGCTGATGCGCCATGCCGGCGAGGTCGTGACCCGCACGCAGATTCTCGATCATGTCTGGGACTTCGCCTACGACGGCCTGTCGAACGTGGTCGACCAGTACGTCTCCTACCTCCGGCGCAAGATCGACCAT
The DNA here is from genome assembly GCA_963765075.1 of uncultured Acidimicrobiia bacterium. Classification (GTDB taxonomy): domain Bacteria; phylum Actinomycetota; class Acidimicrobiia; order IMCC26256; family JAENVU01; genus JAENVU01. The sequence continues at coordinate 112,835 of CAVXVA010000003.1, read as the reverse complement.
CCCTTCGACCGGTCCGACATCGAGACGGTGCGCGGCGTCGGCTATCGCTTGCGCGACGGCGATGAGTGAGGCCTGAGCGTGCCGATTCGGGTTCGGCTGGCACTGGCGTTCGGCGCCGTGACGCTGATCCTCGTGATCGTGGGCGGTTGGCTGTTTCTCGGCTCGTTCGAGTCGGGGCTCGAACGCTCGCTCGCTCCGGGGCTGCGGGCGCAGTTCGACACCCTTGTCAGATCCCAACCGCCAACTGGCGCGGTCCTCACGAGCCGGGACCGGGTCGAACAGATTCTGGATCGTTCCGGCCGCGTCGTCGAGAGTTCACAAGAGGCGGGGTCCCGAGCTGTCATCGATTCGAAGGTGATCCGGCGCGCATTCGCCGACCCGACCTTCGTGAACATCGATATTGGCCGAGAGCGAGAACCGTTCCGGGCCTTGGCCCGACGCGCGGCGATTGACGGTCGAGACCGGGTGGTCGTCGTGGCCACGTCGCTCGAACCGACGAAGGAAGCAGTGCGGCGCGCCCGTGAGGCGATGCTCGTCGGTGGGGTGATTGCCGTCGTCGTTGCGGGGGTCGGGGGGTATGTCCTCGCCGCGGCGGCACTCAGACCCGTGGAACGTATGCGCTCCGAGGCGGCGGCGATCTCGACGCACGACCTCACCGGACGTTTGCCGGTGCCACCGACGAAGGACGAGATCGCGACCTTGGCCGTCACGATGAACGAACTGCTCGCCGAACTCCAGGGCGCGTTGGCACGCGAGCGGACCTTCGTGGCCGACGCCGGCCATGAGCTCCGGACGCCGCTGGCGGTCCTGCGCACCGAGCTCGAACTCGCCGACCGTCCCCATCGATCGGCCGAGGAGCTTCGCGACGCGATCGCGCATGCGGTGACCGAGACAGATCGGTTGGCGCGGCTCGCGGATCAGCTGTTGGTCCTCGCTCGGTGGGGGGCCGATCGTGAGGTCACTCGATCGATGCAGTCGGTCGACGCGGTGGTGCGGACGTGTGTCGAGCGGGCCTCGGCGCGAACGGGGCGCGCCGATGTTGCGGTGGGTTTCGATGGCACTGCTGCGTCTGCGCCCATCGATGCCGACCTCCTCGGTCGGGCGGTCGACAACCTGGTCGACAACGCGGTGCGAGTATCGCCCGAAGGTGGCACCGTCACGGTGCGGGTGGCATCGGACCCGGCTTGGGTGGTGATCTCCGTGTGGGATGACGGTCCCGGGTTTCCCGATGAATTCCTGCCCCACGCGTTCGAGCGGTTTCGTCGGGCCGATGAATCGCGGGCCCGGGCCGAAGGGGGGACGGGCCTCGGCCTGGCCATCGTCCGGGCTGCGGCGGAGTCGCACGGAGGGTCGGCGCATGTCGCCAATCGGGTCGGGGGAGGCGCGAGCGCGGCGATCCGGTTGCCCGCCAACATGTGAGCGATCACACGTTGGCCTCATCGTGGCTGCACCTCCCGGAGCGCATGCTCGACGTCGAGTCCGGTCCCGGGCTCGGATCCCCATCCCTCAGGAGCGACCATGAAGAAGCGAGTAGCCGGAGTCCTCGCGGCCAGCGTCGTGGCGGTCACCGCGTTCAGCGGTGCGGCGGCCATGGCGAGCAGCGGCGACCAAGAAGGTGGAGCGACCGGGCCCGGCGTGGCCCAGGCCAAAGCCGCGGCGGTGGCCGAGACCGGAGGAACCGTCAACGCGGTCGAACGCGACACCGAGAACGGTGCGACGTGGGAAGTCGAGGTGACCCGCCCCGATGGTTCCGTCGCCGACGTGCGACTCGACGCGAACGCCAAGGTGATCGTCGTCGAAACCGACTCCGAAGCGGAATCGGCTCGCTGAGCACAACAACTGCACGCGTGTCAACGGCGACACGCGTGCAGTAGGGCTCGGTCATTCCCACACTGGGTCGGCCAACACGGCCTCGATCCCGCGGATCTTGTCGGCGACCAGGGCGGGGTTCGTGTCTCGGTAGTAGGGGATGCCGAAGACGCCGGTCAGGACCCACCCCTTCCCACGTGCCCAGGTGGCGTCGTCGACCGCGAGGGTCTCGCGATACGCGGTGCGGGCCTCGCCGGTGAAGTGGGTCCACGCGATGGTGGTGTCGATGGCGGGATCGCCGACTCCACAGCATCCCCAGTCGATCACCGAGGTCAAGGCACCGTCGCGCGCGAGCAGGTTGAGGTACGAGAGATCGCCGTGGAACCAGACGGCCGGCCCGTCGTAGTCGGGCGCGTCGAGGGCGCGCACCCAGGCGGCCTGGACGGCATCGGCGTCGACCTCGTCACGGAGTCCCGCAATGCCGGCGCGCATCATCCGGTCTTGGAGCCGGACCGGATCACCGCGACGGTGATGCGGGCCCGCCTGCGCGTCGACGCGACGCAGTGCAAGCACGAACTCGGCCAGATCGATCGCGGCCTGCACCGGATCGTCGAGTCGGTCGAAGGTGGCCATCGTTCCGGGGAGCCACTGCACGACACTCCAGGGGTACGGAAACGTCGAGTCGGGTATGCCCGCCGCCACCGGTTGCGGTACCGACAGCGGGAGGTGGGGCGCGAGTGCCGGGATCCAGGCACTCTCCTTCGCGACATGTTCGACCGCCCAATCGATCCGAGGCAGGCGCACGGCGAGGTCGTCACCGAGTCGATACATCGCATTGTCGGTGCCCGACGAAGGCACGCGCTCGATCGACAGGTCGGCCCATTGGGGGTGCTGGGACTGGATCAGCCCGCGGACCAGGTCGATGTCGGTGTCGACTTCGTCGGCGTGCATGCGGGGGAGACTCATCACGAACAGTTGAGCACGCCGGCCTCGATGTGCCGGTGGACGTATCGGGCGCGGCAGGCTCGCTATCGTCCGGGCCGATGGAAGTCTGGGAAATGCTGGCACGGGAAGAGATCCGCGACACGTTGGCCCGATACAACCACGCGGGCGATCGAGGGAAGTTCGACGAGATGGTCGCGTGCTTCGCGGCCGACGGTGTGCTCACGATCATCGGCGGCGAGACCCACCGCGGTCGCGACGCACAGCGCCGGTTCTTCGCGAGTGTGGGCGCCACGGTGAACCCGGGCCTCACCCAGATGCGTCATTGCGTCACCAACGTCGTGATCGATCTGGCGTCGGAGACCACCGCCCGCGCGTCGAGTTACTTCCAGGTGATCACCGACATCGGCCTCGACCACTGGGGTCGCTATCGGGACCGGCTCGTCAAGCTCGACGAAGGTTGGCGGTTGGGCGAACGCAGTGTGAAGACCGACGGGTACGCGACCAACAGCTTGTTCCGCTGACCGACCGCCGCCTCAGAATCCGCGCAGGAGGTCGGGCTGCTTGAACGCGGTCCAGCCGCGGTCGCAGTTGAGGATCGCACCGGTGAGGCTGCGCGACGCGTCCGAAGCGAGGAACACAACGACGTCGGCGATCTCGTCGGGATCCTGCAGCCCGGTCGCGTGGCCGAGGTCGAAGGCGTGCTTGACGTCGTCGTTGCCCCAGATGAGGTCGTTCATCGGCGTGTCGACGTACCCCGGGCTGATGGCGTTGACCCGGATCCCCAGCCGGCCCGCGCTCGGCGCCATCGACTTGGTGAGCAGTGCGACACCGCCCTTACTGGCGGCGTACCCGTCGAGGCCGCCGAGGGGGAGGTGGGCCATCGACGACGCGGTGTTGATGATCGAACCGCCGCCGGCCTTGGCGATCTCGGGGACCGCGTAGTGACAGCAGTAGAACGTGCCGTTCAGGTTGATCGAGATGACGCGATCCCATTCGGCCGGGTCGATGTCGGGGGCGAAACCGTCCCGGCCGGGCCAGGCGACACCCGGCGTTGTTGTGCAGGATGTGGAGTGCATCGAAGCGGTCCACGGCGGCGCGCACGATCGATTCGCAGTCGGTGGCGACGGCCACGTCGGCGTGATGCGCGATCGCCGTGCCTCCCGACGCCGGTGATCCGGTCGACGGTCTCGGCAGCCCCCTGGTCGTCGAGGTCGGCGACGACGACCGCGGCGCCCGCGGCGGCCAACGCCCCGGCGCTGGCCCGACCGAGCCCCGACCCCGCACCGGTCACGATCGCGACTTTCCCTTCGAGCGTCATGGCCCCATCCTTACCGGCTGCGCCATTCCTCGGCGGTCATCCAGAAGAGCACGGCGTCCTTCTCGCCGAACCGTTCGTTGGCGGCGATGGTGGCGATGCCTTCGTTGCGCATGCCGAGCCGCTCGGCGACGCGGACCGAGGCGACGTTCTCGACCTGGGGGAGCGAGCAGATCTCGTCGAAGCCGAGAGTGGTGAATCCCTCGGCCAACGCGGCCTGGGCCGCCTCGGTGGCATAGCCCTGCCCCCACGCGTCGGGATCGAACCGCCACCCCACTTCGACGGCGGGAAGGATGTCGGGGAGAAAGAGGGGGACGGAGAGGCCGACGTACCCGATCATGCGACCGGTCGATCGGAGGAACGCGAGCCAGAGACCGAACTCGCACGACTCCCAATGGTCTCGTTGACGGGCGATGAAGTCTTCGGTCTGTTCCCGGGTCCACGGTCGGTCGTACGGGTACTTCCAGACCTCGTACTTTGCGAAGATGTCGGCGAGCGCGTCGAGGTCGGCCGGGGTGGGCCGTCGGAGTTCGAGCCGTTCGGTGGTCACATCCCCGAGCGGATGGGACACAGGCGGGTGGTGGCCGGCGGCAGGATGCATACCTCCGTTCTACTGGTTCCGCGTCGACCTACCGGCGACCGGTCGTTGACGGTATGGGTGTGGGTTCGTACGGTGACGAACGTGGTCGAGTCGTGCTCGGAACGCCGGATCTTCGCGTGACCGGCAGCGTCGCGCCGTCTTCGGACCCACTGATGACGATGAGTGGCTTGGACCACCCGCGACCACGGCGCTGAGTCGGCCCGATCGTGGAATGCACGGGCTCCGTCGGAGGAGGTCGTCGATGGAGGCCGGGCCGGCGAGTGCGGCCTGAACCGTCGGGTCCGTGGCCCCCAAGTGCAGCCGGTCTTGTTCACGATCGGCGTCGATACGCCGTGGTCGGCGGATCAGCGCGTCGTGATCCAGGACCGCGTCCATCGGGGATCGCTGGCGGTCGTCGCACTGCACTCCGCGCTCGGACGCAGCCCAGAGTTGGGCGGAGTACGGCGAGCTCGTGGGTGCGCGCTTCGACGGTCATCCGTGGACCCAGACCGTCGATATCGAGGTGGTCGACCAGCGCCATCCGGCCACCAGCCACCTCGGCGCGAGCTGGCGTTGGCACGACGAGGTCTACCAATTCCGCGACCTCGCTTCCGACGCTCACGTCCTGCTCCGGGCCCCGGTCGAGCAGCTGGACCTCACCCTTTCGGGTGCGCGGGAACCGGCGTTCGGATACCCGCTGGCCTGGTGTCGACGCCCCGGCACGGGGCGGGTGTTCACGACCGCACTCGGTCATTTCCCCGCCGGGTGGGAGAGTCCCGCCTACCTTCGTCATCTACACGGCGGCCTGGAATGGGCGCTGACCGAAGACGCCGAAGGGATCTGACGTGGACACCCAACCAATGGGCGATGCGGGTGAAGGGTTCGTGTCCGAGCCGTTGGCCGACGACGACGATTGGGTGAGCGCGCCAACCCGCGAGCGGAACCTCTCCCCGTGGGCGAGTGCGATGCTCGAACTCGAGACCTTCTCGCCCGTCGAGTCGGTCCCGAGGGTCGCGGCCTCCGTGCCCGGATGGCGGGCGCGGACTCGCGGTCGGCTGACCGATCTGTTCGGCAGCTTCCCGCGGAACGTACCCCTCGATCCCGAGATCATCGAGACCGTCGACTGCGGGAGCTACACCCGTGATCGGATCGTGTTCGACTCGGAAGCGACGATGAGCGTGCCCGCGTATCTCCTGGTACCGAAGACTCGTCGCCGGCAGGGTCCCGCAGTCATCGCGGTCCACGGGCACGGGCCCGGGAAAGACCAAGTCGCCGGGGTGGCTGGCGGGCACCGATGTGCCCGACCCAACGCCCGATGCCTACGCGCGCCAACTCGTCGAGGCGGGCTACGTCGTGTTGGCGCCCGACATGCGCGCCTTCGGGGAACGTGCCGACTCGGCTCCCGACGACAAGTACCTCTGCGACGCCAACCTCGTGGCTGCGGTCGCGGCCGGCCGCAATCCACTCACCGCGAATGTGCACGATCTCGTATGCGCGGTCGACCTGCTGCAGGACCATCCGTTGGTGGACCCCGGTCGGATCGGCGTCGCCGGGTTCTCCTACGGCGGCACGCTCGCCTTGTTCCTCGCCGCGTGGGACACGCGTCTGCGCACTGCGGTCGTATCCGGCTATTTCTCGTCGTGGCGCGCCGCCCACCGGGTTCCCTACAACCTGTGCGGGTCGCAGGTCCTCTTCGGCATGCTGGGCCAGATCGAACACGTCGACTTGGGGGCATTGATCGCACCGCGGTCGCTGCTCGTCGAATCCGGCGACGAGGATCCACTGTTCCCGGTCGCAGCCGCTCGCGCCGCGGTCGGCGAACTGGAACCGGTCTACGAGGCGATGCGCGCCCCGGCCGGCTCGCTCGATCATCACGTGTTCTCCGGTGATCACCGTTTCGACGGAACCACGATGCTCGGGTTCCTCGAACGGTGGCTGTGATGGGGTTCGACGCTCGCCTCGAAGCGTTGGGCCTGGAACTGCCCGGCCCGTACCCACCGCACGACCCGTTGGTCGCGGTCGTCGTCTACGGCGGACGCGCCCGCACGTCGGGGCAACTCGCACGCGGCCTCGATGGCGTGATCCTGCACCCCGGGGTGTTGGGCGTAGGTGTCAGGGTCGACGACGGCGCCGCGGCGGCCCGTTGGTGCGCGCTGAACGCCGTGTCGGTGTTGCGTAGCGAACTCGGGAGCCTCGACCGCATCGATCGGGTGCTGACCGTGCTCGGCTTCGTCGCGAGCGCGCCGGGCTTCGACCAGCAACCGGCCGTCGTCGACGGCGCGAGCCGGGCATTGGTCGAGATCTTCGGTGACGCGGGGCGCCACAGCCGGTCGGCGGTCGGGGTCACTGCGTTGCCACGCGGCGGTTCGGTGGAGATCGAAGTCGAGGTCGCGCTTCGATGACCCAGCGCATCGCCGTGATCGGCGGGGGGAGCTTCCAATGGGTGCCCAAGCTGGTGGTCGACATCGCCAACACGCCGAGCCTGCACGATGCCGAACTCGTCTTCGAAGATCTGAATCCCGACCCACTGCCGCGCATGGCCGAATGGGTTGCGCACGTGGCCCGGTCGCGAGCGATCCCATTGCGGGCGCGCACGACCACGTCGCTGGCCGACGCGCTCGACGGTGCCGATTGGGTCGTGGTCACCATCTCGACCGGAGGCTTTGCCAGCATGCGGGCCGACCTGGAGATCCCGGCGCGTTATGGCATCGCCCAGAGCGTGGGGGATTCGGTCGGCCCCGGAGGAATCACGCGCGCGCTCCGGAACATTCCGGTGTTCTTGGGACTCGCCCGGGAAATGCAGGATCGATGCCCAGACGCGTGGATGTTGAATATCACCAATCCGATGACCACCATCTGCCGTGCGGTGACGCGCGAGACACCGATCAAGACCGTCGGCCTGTGTCACGAGATCGCGGTGACCCAGTTCTTGCTCTCGCTGCTACTCGACGCCGACTTCCGGGAGATGCGGTTCGAGATCGCGGGCGTCAACCACCTGCCGATCATCACCGGGTTCACGATCGGCGATATCGACGGGTTCGATCGCCTGCGTGCGGTGCTCGACGATCCGGCCCGGGCGGCGGAGCGGCTGCCCATGGATCTGCCCGACGCCATCGAGATCCGCAAGCGTTCGCCGGGCGAGCACTGGACCCGCGGCGATCTCATCGAAGCCAACCGGCTGAAGTTCGAGCTGTTCTCTCGGTTCGGTGCGTTGCCCGCGGCTGGTGACCGGCATCTGGCGGAGTTCTTTCCCGGATTCCTGACCGAGGAGTCGCAGTGGGGCGAGGCATGGGGCGTCGAACTCACCACGATCGATGCGCGGGTGCAGTGGCAGGCGCGCCATCGGACGGAATTCGACGCGATGTTCGCGGCGCCGGAGATCTCCCGGATGCCGAGCGGCGAGATCGTGGCCGCATGCATCGACTCGACCATCCGGAACCATCCCCGGGATCTCCCACTCAACCTCCCGAATGCCGGTCAGTGTCCCGACCTCCCCGAATCCGTGGTGGTGGAGAGCATCTGCATCGTCGACGGGGCCGGGATGCGTGGTCGCGACGCGGCCGTGCTCCCGCCGGGGTTGGCCGAGCAGGTTCGGCGGGTCTCGGCGGCCCAGGAGCTCACGGTCGAAGCGGCGGTCAGCGGCGACCGCGATGCGGTGCTTGGCGCCATGATGGCGGACCCGCTCGCCGGACGGACCGACTTCCACGAGCTCGAACGGATGACCGACGAACTGCTCGCCGCGACCGCCGAGTGGCTTCCGCAGTTCGCATGACCGACGCCACTCGGCATCCCGACTTCCGCGTGGTCGGGTTCACCGACTTCCCGGAACTGCGGCGGCGGCTTCCGCGCGTCATCGTCGGACTCGTGTGTCTCGGTGCCGGCATCGGTCTGAGCATCCGCGCCCGCCTCGGGCTCAGTCCCTGGGATGTCCTCCACCAGGGCATCGCCGATCGGTTCGGCGTCAATTTCGGGCTGGTCGTGATCGGCCTCGGCCTCGTCATCCTGATGTTGTGGATACCGCTCCGCCAACGCGCCGGGGTCGGGACCGTCCTCAACACGCTGAGCGTCGGCCTGATCGCCGATCTGGTATTGGAGATCACTCCTCGGTTGGAGGCCACGCCGATTCGGTGGGCCGCAATGCTCGCCGGGGTCGTGATCGTCGCGCTCGGTGTCGGTCTCTACATCGGTGCCGGGTTGGGACCGGGACCACGAGACGGGTTGATGACGAGCATTGCGGCACGCGGGCATCCGGTGTGGCTCGTTCGGACCGGACTGGAGCTGTCGGCGCTCGCGGCGGGTTGGGTGCTCGGCGGAACGGTGGGCATCGGCACGGTGGTCTTCGCGCTCGGGATCGGGCCGATGGGCCACTGGTTCCTCAATCGGTTTCACCTCGGCATCGACGCGTTCGATCCTGATCCCGACGCGGCGTTCGGCGAATGAACACCGCGGTGCGCGTCGGCGTGATCGGGACCGGGTTCGGTGCGCGCATCGTCGCCCCGGTGTTCGACGCGACCGACGGGTGTCGGGTGGTGGAGGTCGTCTCGGCACGCGATGCCGATGCCGTCGCCGCGCTGTGCGTCCGGCGCGATGTGGATCTGATCTCGGTCCACTCGCCTCCCTTCCTCCATCTCGATCACGTGACCGTCGCGATTGACGCTGGTCATGCGGTGCTCTGCGACAAGCCCTTCGGGCGGAACGCGACCGATGCGGCGGCGATGCGCAATCAGGCCGAGGCCGCCGGGGTCCTGGGCCTGGTCAATTTCGAATTCCGCCATGAGCCCGCGCGCCGTCATGTCCGCGACCTCCTCCGCGCCGGCGCGATCGGACGGGTGGAGCACATCTCGTGGGTTCACGTGAGCAGTCGCTCCCGCGTGCCGCTTCGTCCCCACGGTTGGCTGTTCGATCGCAACTCGGGTGGTGGCTGGCTCGGTGCCTGGGGTGCTCATGCCGTCGATGCGCTGCGCTGGTGACGCCGACGACGGCTTCCGCGCCGATTTCGGCTTCGCTGACGGCATGACCGCCACGATCGATTCGACCTTCGCAGCATCGGCATCACTCGCGGGGAGTGTCGGTGCCGACCTTCCCACGTTCGCAGATGGTCTCGCAGTTCGGCGGGTGCTCGACGCGATCGCTGCGCCGGAGGGTCAGGGGCCTTCGGCGCCGGCGAGCAGCGCGAACACCTGACGCCAACCGACCGGGTCGATGGTGGTCGGGGCAAGGAGGGAGTGGGCGGTCTGTTTCGCGGCATTGCCTCGTGGGGTGTCACGCCAGACGGCGGCGGCGGCGAGGTGCGCCAGTGCCCGATCGAGCACCGACCCGGTGGGATCGACGATCGCGATTGCGTCCTGCACGGCCGCGTCGGCGCGGTCAGAGTCACCGACACGAGCGTGCGCGAATGCCAGCACGAGTGCGTGACGGTACCGGTCGGCGAACGTGACCAACGTCGGGGCGATGTCGGCGGCCAGCGTCAGAGCGTCGGCCGGACGGTCGTTCGCAACGAGTGCCATCGCCAACGCGACGTTGGTGGCGGCATCGCTGCCGGCTCCGATCGATAGGTCCCGAGCATGTTCCAGCATTTCGAGCGCGGCGATGGCATTGCCGTTCTGTAGGTGCGCGAGACCGAGCACCATGCGCTGCTCGTCGTTGATGAACCGCTTCCCGTCGACGTCACCGAGCAGTCCGCTCGCCATGGTGAACGCGCCCGCCGAACCGGTCATGACCGAGATCGCGACCCGGATCAGGCCGGGAAGCCGATTCATGGTCTCGTCGAGCACCTGGTAGCCGACGACCTCGACCTCGTCGATCAGGGCGATGGCGCGGTCGTAGTGACCGGCCATGGTCTGGGCCAGGATCAGCGGGCTCATCGCCTGCAGCTCGCCCCACGGGTCGCCGAGATCGCGAAAGACTTCGACCGAGTCACGCGATTCGTCGATCGCGGTCTCGACGTCGCCCGTCCAGACGGCGACGTTGGCGAGGAGCACCGTCATCATCGCACCCGCCCAACGGTTGCCGAGTTCCCGGGCCTCCTGCTGGATCCGGATCGCCAGGTCACGCGCTTCTTCGAGGTGTCCCTGGGTATACCGGACCCAGGCGAGGAGACCGAGCGCCCACGAGACCCCGCCCCAGTCGGTCAGTTCGGCGAAGGTCGACGCCGACGTTTCCAGGCGGGCCTCGGCCGTCGGGTAGTCGCCCTCGATGAAGGAGAGCCAGGCCAGGTTCTGGAGTGCCCACGCTTCACCCCGCTGATCATGGGCGTGGCGGAACAGTTGCAGGGCCTCGGAGATCTCGGCGCCGGCCTTCTCGCCGTTGCCACGGAACAAGGCCGTCATGCCCGAGAATCGCAACGCGTCGGCGAGCCCGCTGGGGTCACCGAGTTCTCGCCAGCGAGCCACCGATCCGTCGAGCGTCTGGGTCGCCGCGCTGAGGTCGCCTTCCTTGTACTGCACGTCACCGAGGATCGTGGCCGCGCTCGCCAGCGCTCGCGGATCGTTCACCTCGTCCGCGAGGCGGTGCACCATGAGGAGGTCGTCGCGCGCGCCCACGGTGTTGCGTTGCTCCGCTCGGGCGCGCGCTCGCGCGACGTGAAGCGAGCACCGTTCGGCGATCTCCGACGGATCGACGAGCATGATGGCGCCACTCAAGTGCTTGGCGGCGGCCTTCCAATCTTCTCGTTGTTCGGCACGGCGCCCGGCCCGGGCGAGGAACGAGGCCGCTTCGCGGGCCATCTCGGGCGGCAGGCCCGAGCCCGAACCAAGCTCGTTGAGGAGCGAGGCAGCCAGATCGAAGTGGTAGCCGAGCCGCTCCATCACCTCTTCGATGCGGCCGGTGCGCTCGCCTTCGTTGGCGAGGGTCTTGGCCAGCAGACCATGCCGCCGCGCGCGGTCTGCCTTGGTCAGGGTGCCGTACGCGATCTCGCGGGTGAGCTCGTTGCGAAACTCGAATTCGCCGTCGACGAGATTCACGAGGCCCAGGTCGGCCAACGATCCGAGCGCCGTGGCCGCGTCCGCGCCGTGGGTCGCCGACAGCACTTCGACGAGCGCCACCGGGCCGCTCGCGCCGATGACGGCCGCGTCTTCGAGCACGGAGCGTTCCGAGGCCGAGAGCCGGTCGAGTCGGGCTGCGACGAGACCGTGCAACGTAGCGGGCAGCTCGCCCGGATTCGCGTTGCCGTCGGAGGCCATGGCGGCGAGCTCTTCCACGAAGAAGGGGTTCCCGCCCGACCGATCACGCAAGTTCGCTCGGATCGCAGGGTCGATGTCGGGGAGGAGGGAATCGAGCAGTGCATCGGTGTACTCGGCGTCGAGCGGGTCGAGGTGGACGTTGACGACGTTGTGGCGGCCGGGCGGGGGTGACCAGTCGTCGGCGAACTCGACCCGGGCCGTCGCGAGCAACATCGCCGAGAGACCGCTCAGGCGCTTCAGGAGCCGGGGGAGGAATTCGAGAAGCTCCGGGTCGGCCCAGTGCAGATCCGAGAGTATGAGGACCAGCGGGCGCTGCTCGGCGAGGGCACTGATGAACGCGAGCCCGGCCCGCAGCGCGTCTTCGTGGGCGCGGACCGGATCGACGGCCTCGGAGTGGATCGTCCGGCCCATGAGATGCACGAGGCCATCGGCGATCCGCCCGACCTCCGGATCGTTGGCGTCGAGCCCGAGCACGTCGGCCGTTTCTTGACGCGCGGCTGCGTATTGGATTTCGGTCTCGTCGTCGAGCCCGACCACGCACGCACTCGCGATCATGGCGCCGATCGGATACCAGGCATCGTTCTCACCGTACGGAATGCAGTGGCCGGTGAGGACCCGGGCGCCGTGACCCTCTTCGGCCATGCGGCCGAGTTCTGCCGCGAGACGGGTCTTGCCGACGCCGGCCTCACCGACCATGAGGATGAAGTGCGCCCGACTCCGCGTCACGGTGGTGACGAGCGACGCGCCGAGGACGACCATCTCTTCGTCTCGGCCGACGAGCGGTGTGAGCGGTCGGGCCCGGCGGAATCCCGGCGGTGCGGTGGCGCCGGTCGCGTGCCACGCGTCGACGGCTTCCTCGCGGCCCTTGACCGAGAGCGAACCGAGCGGTTCGTAGTTGATGGCGTTCACGGTCGCGTGGTACGTCGCCGGGCCGACGACGACCTGGCCGGGTTGCGCAATCGACTGGAGGCGGCTCGCGGTATTCACGACGTCACCCATCGCGGTGTAGTCGCCACCCGCGCGGAGGGCGCCGACCAACACTTCGCCGGTGTTGATGCCCACTCGCATCTGTAACTCCATGCCCGAATCCGATCGGAGTTCGTCGAGGTGGTCCTGCATGCGCAACGCCGCACGCACGGCTCGCTCGGCGTCGTCCTCGTGGGCGACCGGAGCGCCGAAGATCGCGACGAGCGCGTCGCCGATGACCTTGTCGACTTGGCCGCCGTGGAGCACGATGTCTTCGGCGAGCCGTTCGAAGCAGCGATCGACGAGATTCTTGACGTGCTCGGGGTCGGCGCTCTCCGACATTCGCGTGAACCCGACGAGGTCCGCGAACACCACCGTCGCGACGCGGCGTTCGTCGTGACGGGCCACGAGCGGATGACCGCAGTTCGGACAGAACCGGGCCCCGGCCGGAGCGGTGGATCCGCAGGAGGCGCAGGTCATCGGGGCATCGTACGGTTGCGGGCACCCGACAACTCCGGAATCCAACGTGCCCGTCGGCACGTCCGAACCGCGAGCGCACGAACGGCGGCCGAATGCGAGGGAATTCCGTCGGTTTCGGTGGGCCTCTCACCCTACGCTGGTGCGATGTCGTCCGCCCGTCGCTTGCTCCGCGATCGACGCATCGCGCTCCTGGTCGTCGGCCAGGCCGCAAACGCGATCGGGAGCTGGTGTGCCCTCGTTGCCGTGTGGGGGTACGCAAGCTTTCACTTCGATGCGTCGGCGACCGACCTCGCGCTGCTCGGAGTGTCGTGGGCGCTGCCGATGGTGCTGCTCGGTCCGATTGCCGGCCTCCCGGCCGATCGCTTCGGTCCGAAGCGGGTCTTGGTCGTTGCCGATACGGTCGCCGCGGGAGTGACGCTGCTGTTCCTGTTCGCCGGATCGTTCGAAGTGCTCCTGGTGTTGGGTGCGCTGGAAGGTTGCACCAAAGCGTTCGCGGAGCCGGCGTTCCAATCTCTTGCACCGCGATTGGTCGACGACGACCATCTCGCCGCCGCCAATGGTTTGCTGGGCATGGCGTTCCAATCAGCCATCGCCTTCGGTCCGTTGCTCGCCGCCGCTTCCATCAGCGCGTTCGGATTCAGCGGTGCGTTCGTCGTCAACTCGTTGACGTATCTGATCGGGGTTGTCGTCCTGTTGCCGTTTCGTATCGGCGCCGCGACCGCGGACGTCGCGCGTGGGCGACTGCGGGATGAGGTGCGCCGTGGCTTCGCGGTGGTGGCGGCTCGTCCGTCATTGCGACGCGGCCTGGCGCTAGCGACGAGCGTGTATCTGATTTGGGGCGCGTTCATCGTGATCGAACCGATCTACGTGCGATCGGTGCTGAACGGGACGGCGACGACGTTCGCGTTTCTCCAAGCCGCCTTCGGTGTCGCGCTCCTCGGATCGGGCCTGGTGGTGACCAGGTTCGGAGACCGGTGCGCACGATGGTGGGTCGTCAGTGCTGCCGCGATCGGATCAGGCTTCGGCGCTGCGGTCTACGTCGGGACCGACACCCTGGCGGTTGCGTATATCGGGATTCTGTTCTGGGGGGCGGCGACGGCCTTCCTGATTGCACCCCTCCGCACGCTCGTGCAACGGGCGTCGCCGGTCGAGGCCCATGGCCGGGTATTTGCCGTCGACGGGATGTTGCACAACAGCGCCGATCTCGTGGCGCTCACCGTGGTGGCATTGGCGGCCGGCGCCTGGGGCGTCCAAGCCGCGGCACTGGGTATGGCGCTCGTGCCGGTGACCGGCGGTGTCCTCATGCTGAGCGCGATTCGACGTGGCCGCATGGCCGAAGGGGCGGAGCCCGACCCCCGGCTCGAGCCGGCCGCCACCTAGCCTCGCCCAACATGCGCGTCCGCTTCGCCGAGGACCAGATCGAGGCTGCCCTCGCGGCCGTCCCGCACTGGACCCGCCACGGCGATGCCATCGTGCGGACCGTGGAGTGCCCGGACTTCGCGTCGGCGGTTGCCTTCGTGGTGCGGGTGGGATTCCTGGCCGAAGCCAAGGATCACCACCCCGACATCGACATCCGGTGGCGGACGGTTCGGTTGCTCCTCACCACCCACGATCTCGGCGGGCTGAGCGAGTGGGACGTCGAACTCGCGGCCGAGATCGACGCGGTCGCGCCGTGATCATCGCGATCCTGGTGATCCTGGTCGTGCTGCTGGGGTTCGCGGTGGTGATGGGCGTGGCCCGTGATCCCGGGCCCACGGCGATCGACGTTGCGATCGGGTATGCAGTGGCCGTCGGGAATCGAGACTTCGACGCGGTGTATCGCTTGTCCGACGAGGACGGGATGCGCGGACGAAACCGGTTGGACTGGATCCAAGATCAGCGCGCCCGACCCGGGCCCGCATTCGCACCCGATCAGGTGCGGGTCACTGCGAGTCGGGAACTCGGCGCCGACGCCGAGGTGGAACTCTCGCTCGGTGCCGGCCTCGCCGGTCGCGTGGCGCTCACACGACGGCAGCGGGCGTGGAGCGTTCGCTCATGGACCGTCGGGCCGGTGGTCGAGCCGCAGGCATGAGCGACCTGGGTGGGGTGCTCCTGACCGGCGGCACGAGCGCCCGGCTGGGTGTCGACAAGGCGACCCTGGTGCTCGACGGCGAGACGCTCGCGGCCCGGGCCTGTCGGCAGCTCCGGGCCGTGTGCGAGACCGTCGTGGAGGTCGGCCCGGGTTGGACATCGGCGCCGGCGACCCGTGAGACACCGCTCGGCGCCGGACCATTGGTGGCCCTCATCGCGGGCGTCGATGCGTTGCGCCGGACCGGACACGACGGCTCGGTGGTATTGCTGGCGTGTGATCTGCCCGGTATCGAAGCGGTGCTGGCCCGTCTGGCCGACGCATCGCCGGACCGGGTGACGATGCCGATCGACGAGCACGGGCGGCGCCAGTACGTGTGCGCCCGGTACTCGCCCGCCGCCATCCTGCGGGCTCGGGAGCTTGTCGACGCGGGTGAGCGTTCCCTCCATCGACTGGTGGTGGAGATGGGGCCCTCCCACGTCGACGACATCGAAGGCTTCGAGCCGGGCACGTTCGCCGACATCGATGTTCCCGACGACGCCCGGCGCGCCGGCATCGACCTCCCCCGGTAGCCTCGCCGACGTGTCGACCGAAGTGACTCGCCGTCCGACCACGCCCGTACGGGTGGGGGTCTGGACCGGTGCCGAGGTGCGTGACCGGCCCGACAAGATCGTCACCGAAGAGCCGATGGAGATTCGCCTGATCGGGCCCGCGGGCGATGCGGAACCGCTCGCCGTGGTCATGCGGACGCCGGGTCACGACTTCGAACTGGCGGTCGGGTTCGCGATCACCGAAGGACTGATCGACTCCGGGGCCGACCTCGCGGAGGTTCGGTACTGCCTCGGCCCGGACGCGCAGCAGGAATACAACGTGGTGACGCTCGCGACCCGTCGGCCCATCGACCTGTTGGGTCGTCAGCGCAGCTTCGTGAGTGGCGCGAGCTGTGGAGTGTGCGGCAAGCAGACCATCGACGACCTCGCGGTGCGGTGCGATCCGCTGAGCAGCGGACCGCAGGTCCCCATGACGACGGTCCTGTCCCTACCGGGCACGCTGCGCGCCGCGCAGTCGGTCTTCGACGCGACCGGTGGGCTCCACGCCGCGGGGTTGTTCACGGCCTCCGGTGACGTCACGGTCGTGCGCGAGGACGTCGGTCGTCACAACGCGGTCGACAAGATCGTCGGCCACCTCGCGCTGCAGGGTGACCTCCCGGTGCACGATCGAGGACTCGTGGTGTCGGGTCGGGTGAGTTTCGAGATCGTCCAGAAAGCGGCTCGTGCGGGGATCACGGTGCTGGTCGCGGTCTCGGCGCCATCGAGTCTCGCCGTCGCGACCGCGCGAACGGTTCGGCATGACGCTGGTGGCATTCGTGCGAGACGGTCAGGCCAACGTGTACACCGGAGCGCAACGGATCGAAGCCGCCTGATGGCGTGGCCCGGTTCGGCGCGTATCAAGGCACCCATCCGGACGCGGCGTGATCTGTGGGTGGGGTACTCGCCGAACGGGATCGGTCAGCAGAAGCCGAACCACTTTCTCGACATGGCGAAGACCGTCTGGACCAACCGTCGGCATCTGCCGTTCGCGTGGCGCATCCTGAGCAAGGGCGTGTGCGACGGGTGTGCGCTCGGCGTCGCCGGATTCCACGACTGGACCATCTCCGGCGTGCATCTCTGCACCACCCGGTTGAACCTGCTGCGGGTCAACACCATGGGGCCCCTCGCCCCCGAAGTGTTGGCCGACGTCGACGCGTTGGCGCGGCTCGACGGCGCTCAGCTGCGCGAACTGGGCCGACTCCCGTATCCGATGGTGCGACGCGCCGGGGAGCCGGGATTCACGCGGGTGAGCTGGGACACTGCGCTCGATCTCGTCGCCGGTCGGATTCGTGCCTCGGAGCCGGACCGGTTCGCGCTCTACATGACCGCGCGCGGGATCACCAACGAGGTCTACTACGCGGCCCAGAAGATGACCCGGTTCATCGGCACCAACAATGTCGACAACGCGGCCCGGGTGTGTCACGCGCCCTCGACCACCGCCCTGAAGCGTGCCATCGGCGCGGCCGCGACCACGTGCTCGTACACCGACGTGATCGAGAGTGAACTCATCGTGCTGTTCGGCAGCAACGTCGCCAACGGCCAGCCGGTGTTCATGAAGTACCTGTACCTTGCGCGCAAGCGCGGCGCGAAGGTCGTGGTGGTGAATCCCGTGCGGGAGCCCGGGCTCGAGCGGTACTGGGTGCCGAGCAACGCGGAGAGCGCGATGTTCGGCACGAAGATCGCCGACGAGTTCTTTGGCGTGCACACCGGCGGCGACGTCGCGTTCATCAACGGGGTGCTCAAGGTCCTGCTGGCGAGGGACGGGATCGACGAGGCGTTCGTGGCCGACCACACCGTCGACTTCGAGGCGCTGCGCGCCGAACTCGACCGCCAGGACTTCGACGACCTCGAACGGATTTCGGGCACCACCCGCGCCGAGATGGAACGGTTCGCCCAGCTGTACGCCGGTGCCCAGACCGCGGTGCTCGTCTGGTCGATGGGGATCACCCAACATCGCCATGGCACCGAGGCGGTGACCGCGATCGTCAATCTCGGGCTTGCTCGCGCCAACGTGGGCCGGCGGGGGAGCGGCCTCATGCCGATCCGCGGTCACTCCGGAGTCCAAGGCGGCGCCGAGATGGGTGCGTACGCGACGGCGTTCCCCGGTGGGGTGACGATCGACGAGGCGAACGCGGCGACGTTGGCGGAGACCTACGGGTTCCCGATCGGGGCGACGCCGGGGCTGACCGCGGAGGAGATGGTGCTCGCGGGCGGGCGCGGCGAGATCGACGTGCTGTTTTCGAGCGGTGGCAACTTCCTCGACGTGCTCCCGGACCCCGCGGCGGTGCGTGACGCGCTGGCGCGGGTGCCCGTGCGCGTGCACCAGGACATCGTGGTGACCACCCAGATGCTCGTCGAGGCCTCCGAAGCCGTGGTCCTGCTGCCCGCGTGTACCCGCTACGAACAGCCCGGTGGCGGAACCGAGACCACCACCGAGCGGCGCATCATCTTCAGCCCCGAGATCGCAGGGCGCCGGATCGGCGAAGCCCGGGCCGAGTGGGAAATCTTCGGCGACCTGGCGGCGCGGGTCGATCCCCAACGGGCCGACCTTGCTCGGTTCCGAGATGCCGACGCGATCCGCACCGAGATGGCTGCGGTCGTCCCGAGTTATGCCGGAGTCGACCGGTTGGCCGGGCTCGGAGACTCGGTGCAGTGGGGCGGCCCTCGCCTCGGCATGGACGGCCAGTTCTCGACCCCGGACGGCAAGGCGCACTTCGTCGCCGTCACCCCCCACGATCCGCGAGGAGGCCGAGGGCGACGGCGAGTTCGTGCTGAGTACGCGGCGGGGGAAGCAGTTCAACTCGATGGTCTTCGCGGCGACCGACCCACTCACCGGCGCCGTCCGCGACGCCGTCCTGATGAACGCAGACGACGTACGCCGTCTCGGCCTGACCGACGGTGCCGCCGTGCAGATCCGGTCGAGTCAGGGCGAGATGGCGGCGAGTGTGCATGTAGCCCCCATTCGGTCGGGCAACGTTCAGGTGTTCTTCCCTGAGGGCAACTCGCTCCTGCCGGCCGGGATCCGGGACCCCGGCTCCGGCGTGCCGGACTACACCGCTCGCGTCGACATCACCCCCGCCCCCGCCTGACCCGCCCCCCACTCCGCACCGTTTGGCATCTGGTGGTCGGTGGACGACCACCAGATGCCAAACGATGAGGGTTGGGGGTCTGTCTGTCAGACTCGACGTGATGGAACCCGAGGCCCTGATCGAGATGTTCGGCGACGTCTGTGAGGCGATCACCAAAGCGGTGATCCCGATCAAGGGCGCCGACCGGCGGGCCCGCACCGCCCGCCCCGGTCAGTACGCGATCGACATCGTCGCCGACGAGGCCGCGCTCGGGATTCTCCGCGGCCGGGAGTTCACCGTCGTGAGCGAGGAATCGGGTGTGAGCGGGCCCAAGGACGCGCCCCTCACCGTCGTGATCGACCCCATCGACGGCTCGAGCAACGCCGCCCGAGATATTCCGTATTGGGCAACGAGTCTGTGCGCGCTGGACCGCGAGGGGCCGTTCGTGGCCATGGTCGTGAACCACGCAACCAGTACGGTCAACACGGCGGTGCGTGGGCAGGGCGCGTACCGCGACGAGGTCAAGCTGGCCGCCTCGGAGGTGACTCGGACCGAGGCGGCGTTCGTCGGGATCAGTACGTTCCCGAATCGGATGCTGCAGTGGAAGCAGTTCCGCGCCTTGGGTTCGTGTGCGCTCGCACTGTGCGACGTGGCCGCCGGTGTGCTCGATGGTTACTTCGACGGCGGCAGTGTGCACGCGCCCTGGGACTATCTCGGTGGCTACTTGATGTGTCTCGAAGCCGGCGCGCTGGTGGTGGACGTTCAGGACCGCCCGCTCGACATCGGCGATCCCAACGCCCGACGCCACCTCGTCGCCGCCGGCACGCAACCGTTGCTCGACGCGCTGCGGAAGGCGGCGGGGTAGTGGCACTCGACCTGGTCGAACTCACGCGCGTCGCGGAAGTCGCGGCCCGTGCGGGAGGCGCGATCGTCGTCGAAGGATTTGGCGACCCGAGCAACGTCCGCCAGAAGTCTCCTGGCGACTGGGTGAGTGACGTCGACACGGCGAGCGAGCGTGCGATTGCCGGCGTGCTCGCCGATGCGGCCCCCGACATCCCGTTCTTCGGCGAAGAGAGCGGTGGGACACGCGCCGAGTTGGGTTGGATCTGCGACCCGCTCGACGGAACGGCAAACTTCTTGCACGGGTTCCCGTCGGTCGGGGTGTCGATTGCGCTGGTGCGCGACGGGGTGCCGATCGTGGGTGTCGTGCACGCGCCGCTGTTGCGTGAGACCTACGTCGCGACGCTCGGCGGTGGCGCGACCCGCGATGGCACACCGCTGCGTGTGTCGGACCGGCCCCCGGCGAACGCGATGGTCGCGACCGGATTTCCGTTCCGCCACCACGACCTCAAGGACCCGTACCTGGGGGTGTTCGGTCGTGCGCTTGTTCACGTTCGAGGACCTACGCCGCGCCGGAGCCGCGAGCATGGATCTCGCGTGGAGCGCGGCCGGCGTGTTCGACGGTTATTTCGAACTCCGGCTCGGTCCGTGGGACGTGGCCGCCGGGGCGCTGCTCGTCCGCGAAGCCGGGGGAGTGGTCACCGATTGGGACGGTGACGACGGCAGCTGGCTCGAGACCGGCAACATCGTGGCGGCCCCGCCGGGGGTCCATTCCGAGTTACTGAAACTGATCGCCGAATCGGGTATCCAGCATTCGGGAGCATCCGCCGATAAAATCGGTTGACCGAACCCGGCCGGGTCTGGCAGTCTCCTCCCGGTCATCCGACCCACTTCTTCACACCAGGGAAACGACACGATGGAACGCCGCACCGAGCTTCAGCACCAGCATGACGCTGGGCTCGCGCGCGCGTATGCCCACGTTTCGTGCCCGATGCCGACGACCGCTTCGTGGATTGCCGCCCCGATTTTCCGGGTGAATGGCACTGGTACGAAGCGCCGGCCCCGGCCCCTGATCTTCTCGCCGTAGCGACACCGCTACCGCAAGTACTGACCAGGCCGCCGGGGCAACCCGGCGGCCTTTCTGTATTTCCGGCCCAGTTTCTGGGGCTTTCCGATCACCGAGCACCGACCAACACACGACACCGACACACCGAGACACCGACAACCGAGACCAAGGGGGACCACCAGTGTTCGCACTCGAATGGGAAATGACCGACACCGAGGAATGGCGGGAGCTGGCCCTGTGCCGAGACGGCTCCGCCGCCCTCACCGAGCTGTTCTTCTCGGAGCAGCTCGATGACATCGCCCGGGCCAAGGCGTTCTGCCGTGAATGCCCGGTGATGACCGACTGCCTCGAGGCTGCGCTGGTCCGGCGTGAGCCTTGGGGTGTGTGGGGCGGCGAGCTTCTTGCCAACGGCAAGGTGCTCGCCCAGAAGCGGAACCGGGGTCGACCTCCCAAGGTCAGACCTCCCGAGCTCCTCTCACCGGTGATCCCGGTGAGAGAGGTGCTTGCCGCTCGCCAGTCCGCGTGATCCGCGGATTGACGTCGATTGGAGGTCGGGTGCGTGATCACACCTGACCCCGAGTCGATCAACCACCGGGTCGCCGCATTCGACGGCGGGCCGGGGTGACGCAGTCAGAGTCGACGTCGGGGCAGCATCCCCCCGCCGC
The DNA here is from genome assembly GCA_963765075.1 of uncultured Acidimicrobiia bacterium. Lineage (GTDB taxonomy): Bacteria > Actinomycetota > Acidimicrobiia > IMCC26256 > JAENVU01 > JAENVU01. The sequence goes on along the minus strand of CAVXVA010000003.1, from coordinate 91,262 downwards.
CCCGACCGAGACAGGGACACGATCACGTCCCCAGACGAGCCCCGGCCCGCAGGCGGCGCACAGGCCCACACCCCTGCGGTGGCGGTCGCTCCGAGTCCTTCAGCCGGCTCGAAGCGACCGCCACTGTTCAATTCTCAGGCTCGTCATCGGGAGGCAATGCCTCGACGATCGCCTCGGAGTATCCGAACTCGTCGATCAGAAGTTCGCGGCGGCGTTCCGGCGAGAGGGGACCGTCCGAGTGCCGGCCGTCGTGGTCGAGGCGGATGAATGCCCCACCGCCCATGGTGACGACCTCCCGGTCTCGATTCTTCGTGGCGAACAGCGCCGTGTTGAACCGGCTCATCCCGCGCGACCACTCGTACCGGGTCGAGTAGTGGTCGCCGTCCACGTTGGGGTCGAGGAGGAGGCACCCCAGCGTGCCTGCCTGCGCGCCGGACTCCCAGTGGACCCGCCACGCGGCCTCGACGGGTTCGACCCGGACGGGCCGTAGCGGGTGATCCAACTCGGTCGGTTGTCCGGAGACGAGGAGGACCGGCTCGTCGGTCAGCATCGACGAATCGACCCAGTACTGCTCGTCGTCGAGCGCGACGATCACCGTGCCGTGGGTGTGCTCGCGTCCGAAGATCTCGTCGCCCATCGCGGCCGACCCCAGGCGCGCGTCGAATCCCAGCGTGTGCAGCAACGCGCCCAGAGCGCGCGAACTCGGCCAACAGGTACCCCCGATCCCGTGGACCAGCCAGAGGTTGAAGAAGTCTTCCGGCAGCGTGTTGCGGAGCGGCGTGTATCCCTCGACGAGATCGATGCGCTTCATGACGTTGTCGAACGGGACCTTCCGGCACCAGGCGCGGTAGACGGCTCGGAGGCCACGCGGTCCGGGTGCGGGGAACGTCGAGAAGCCGAGCCGTTCGAGCACGAGTTCCAGGGTGGGGACGCTGAGCGTTTCCATCGCGGACATGGTGACCCATCCGGCGGGCTCGATCCGGTCTGATCGGGTTCGGGTACCCTCGTGGCTCGTTCGGGCGCTTAGCTCAGTTGGTAGAGCGCCGCCCTTACAAGGCGGTGGTCGGGGGTTCGAGTCCCTCAGCGCCCACTCCTGTTGTCGAAACCCGCGTTCGCGTTGGACTTCGTCGAGGAAGATCGCGGGCGGCTTCCTCCGGCACGTTGGCGTCGCCCGCGACGGTGCCGTACTTTCGAGGCGATGGATATCGCCGTGCGGTGTGAGCCGGTCCTGTGAGGCGATTGACGTTCAGGGTTCGCGTGATCGTGACGGCGACTGCGGCGGTGGCCCGGGTCCTGGCGCGACGACCGTTCCGTGGACCCGCGCAGCCGACATGGACATGGAGTGAAGAGCTCTTCGTTGCTGCGTCGCGTGCCGCGCTGCTGGCGAGCGGATGGGACGTCGAGTTGATGAGTCCCCGCCGGGATGGGCTGAAACCGCCGATCGGTCGGACGGCCAGGCGCGCGCTCAGCATTGAGGACGTGGACCTGGGTGGTGTCCGGGCTGAGCGGTACTGCCCCAGGACGCGGCCGTCGGGCACCGTCCTGCGTTTTCATGGTGGTGGCTTTGTCACCGGCAGCGCACGGATGGAACGACGCGTCGCCGCGGAGCTCGCCGTCTTCTCGAACTGCGACACCTTCGGAATCAGCTACCGACTCGCGCCGGAGCACCCGTACCCCGCCGCATTGGACGACGCGATCGCCGCCTACCGAGCCCTCCTCGAGCGCGGAGCTGATCCTGCAACCACGATCTTCTTTGGTGGATCAGCCGGAGCGGGCCTGGCACTTGCAACCTTGCTCAAGATTCGCGAGCTGCAACTTCCCCAGCCTGCCGGTGCGGTGTTGCTCTGGCCCTACGCCGACTTCACGTTCAGTGGAGCGTCGATCCTGACGAACGGCGATATCGACATGCTCCCGCTCCGTGATCTTGCGCACGTGTGGGGACCGGCCTACGTCGGCGACGCGGATCCAGCCGACCCGCTTGTCTCACCCGCGCTCGCAGACTTGGACGGGCTCCCGCCGCTGCTGATCCTCGCGGGCGGCGCGGAAGCGTTGCTCTCGTGCGCGGACCGGATCGCGGACAACGCGCGGTCGGCTGACGTCGACACCCAGTTCACTGTGTATCCGCACAAGGTGCACGGGTGGATGCTGCTGCCGAAGCTTCCGGCGACACTCGAAGCAATCAACGAGATCAGAGTGTGGATCGCCGCCCGCCTCGAGGGCGATCGCGCGGCCAACTCGTCAACGTGAACCGCGAACCGCCCGAACTCGAGGCGTCGCCCGGTCGCCGTACCGGGTGGAGGTCATAGGCCCATCACCACACCGACGATGACGAGCGCGATCCCGGTGAGATGCCCGAACGAACTCGCGGCGAACAGTCTCCAGCGTGTCAGTCGACGAGATCGCGGCATGCGCGGATGTCAGTCGACTCACCGTGTACCGGTGGTTCGGCTCGAAGGTCGGACCCCTCGAAGCCGTCGCATGGAACGTGCTGTCGTCGGTCGGTCTCGACCGGATCGACGATGCAAGGCAACGCCCCGACGCTACCCGCTCGGCTCCGATGCACTGCGTGGGGTGTGGCTACGCCCCTGGGCGAAAGACCATGGCGGCTAAGCCGACGATGAGAAGGGTGAGGTCGACCCGCGCGACCAGGAACCTCCGTCGCGTGCGGTCGCGAATCTCGGCGGAATCATGGCCAGGCGTGCGGGCCAGTTCGGCGAGCCGACGCCCTTCGGGAATGAGAAAGGCGCCGCCGATGGCAAGCGCGGCCACGACGGCCCCGATTCCGATGAGCAGCCACTCTTCGGTCCAGCCCAAATGCTGACGTTCCACGAGGATGACGCCGGTGATGATCAGGACAACTGCAGAAGGGGCGAAGAGGGTCTTCCCGATGGTTTCGGCGTCGATGGCGAATCGATCGGTGACCGCATCCGGGGTGGAGGAGTCCATGTGGCCGGCAATGACCTGTTCGGCCAACGCGGCGCCGATCCACGTGGCCGCCGCGAGGATGTGCACGGTCAAGAGCAGTTGGTCGACGCGCATCAGTCGGTTGCCCTGCTTCGGGTCTCGAAATGACTTGTACACATAGGAATGCTCCATCCACGCTGACTCGTCTGCCCGTGAACTACTGACGGTTCTCGACTCGACGCGGGTGACACGCACCCGGGTGATCGGCAGTGTGGCACGTGAAACCGCCACCCGCCGTGGGGATGGGGGGCCGCTGCCTGGCCGAACTGTCCGTCGCGCTGCTCAGCCGGCGTTGCGGCGTGCAGCTGAGAGGCGTGCTTGTCGTCTCACGCGGTTGTGCGGTCACCGGTTGAACGGAGTCGTCCGTAGCGGCGGCCGAGGCTGCGCATCACGAGGCCATCAGGCCCCGACCGGATCCTCGCGGTGCGATGTGCGCGGCGTGAGCAGACGGGCGAGGAGAAACAATGGGGCTGCGATCATCGCCGGGGTGCCGATGATCGCGAGGAGAGTGTCAGCGATGGTCCAGGAGTCACCGACCGTCAGAACGAAGGTGGCGTAGGACAGCACGAAGATGCCGCCGAGGACAGCCGCGGTGCGAAGTCGCTTCCGGCGGAGCGAGGAGTCCGGGACTCGTAACGAGACGCCTCGCTTCACTAGCGCGCGATGTCGATCCCGCAGTTCTTTCGGATCCAGGGGGCGGCGGCGTTCTGGATCTGCTCGCCGGTTGCGTAGAGGGGCTCGAGGAGTCGTTGGGCTTCCCGGCCGTCGTCCGCGGTGACCAGCGCGTCGGTGAGACGCATAGTCCATTTCAGACTGCTACGTACGGCGTCGCGGTCGGTGGCGTCGACGACCGCGATGCCATCGTCGAGCTCACCAAGGAGTTCTTCGATTCGCTGGTACCTGGTCTGCTTTTCCTCGAAGCTGCCCTCGCTGTTGTCCGCAGTCTTGAAGCGCTCGTCGATCTCACGAATCGTGGCGCACCACTCCTTGCGGTCATCGACGGTGGGTGCTGCGGTTGAACCTCCGGTGTCAGTGCAGGCTGCGAAAACGAGCAGCAGTGCGACGGGGGTCAGGCCTCGCATCATCAGGGACGGGCGCATGGGATTCTCCTTGTTTCGAGGCTTCGGCTCAATCTGGGTTCGTGCATGCAGACGGTCGGAGCCGGCTCGCGGGTGGTTGAGCCCCGGGAGGTCAGCGGGCCCGGACGGGATCCTTGCTGCGCGGCGTCAGCAGGCCAGCGATGAGGAACAGTGGGGCTGCGATCATCGCGGGGGTGCCGATGAGCGCGAGGAGAGTGTCGGTGATGGTCCAGGAGTCACCGACTGTGAGCTCGAAGGTGGCCAAGGACAGCGCGAAGGTGACGCCGAGGACAGCCGCGGTGCGGAGTCGCTTGCGGCGGAGGGAGGAGTCCGGGACTCGTAGCGAGGCGGCGAGCGCACTGCGTTGGGTCAGGCCGAGGGCGAGGCCGGCGATCAGCAAGACGATGCCGATCTGGTTGTCGAGGGTCAGCATTGCGACACCGCCGAGGCAGATCAGTCCGACGGTGAGGTTGAGAGCGGTGGTGCTCTGATGCTGGTTCATGAGTTGCTCCAATCGGTAGCGGGGGATGGTGATGGTGAGGTCGAGGCTGGTCCGGGCCCAGGCCGCTCGGGCGCCGCGGTCGGTGACGAGGTCGGCGAAGTGCTGCACGAGGTCGTCGCCGTAGTCGCGGCGGAACTGGCTCGGGTAGAGGCGGACGAGACCCCGGTAGAGCCGGTGTCGGTCTCCCATGTCATGCCAGTCCGGGGCGCAGGTTGGTTCGCGCCTGCTGCACTAACCCGGCGAGGCGGTCCGCCTCGGCCGCGCAGACCCGCTGGCCGAGCCCGGTGAGGCGGTAGTAGCGGCGACGCTGGTCGTCATCCGCCGCCGGGCGTCGGGCCAACTCCTCGGCGAGGCGCTGGTCGACGAGCCGCTTCAGCGTGCCGTAGAGCGTGGCTGGACCCATCCGCACAACGCCGCCGGACGACGTTTCGACGGCCTGCATGATCGCGTAGCCGTGTCGTTCGCCGGCCGTGAGGGCCACCAGCACGTGGAACTGGGCCTGCGGCAATGGGAGGAATGAGGTCGGGTCGGGTTGAGCCACGGGCTCACTCTATCACTTTACGATGTAGTGTCAAGTGATAGAGTTCGGAGAGCCGTCAGAACCTTGCCGAGCCTCCCCGGGCGACCGCGTCGGGTTCCATGGGCGGGTTCGCCGTTCTCGCTCACGTCGTGATCCTGCGATTGGCTCACTTGGTGAGAGGTTGCCCTCCACCAAGTACACTGGTGCCATGAGCGTGCAGGAGTACTTGGTGTCGTCGTCTGGTCAGATGTCGCTTCCGGCGAGCGCTCGTCACCGTTGGCATCTCGACGACGGCGGTCCCGTGGAGGTCATCGACCTCGGTTTCGGAGTCCTGACAGTCCCGAAGGGAACGGGCCGCCGCATGCTCGACGACTTGGTGAGCCGCGAAGAACACGCAGAGTTCGTCCGATCTCTCGCCGAAGATCCGGATCTCGCGACGACGTGACCCGAGCCATCCTCGACGATCACCTGCTGCGTGATCTCCTCGCCGACAACATGCCGGCTGAGCTCGACGAGATCCTCGCGGGACACGATCCCGCGACGACGAACTACTACCTCTACCGTCTCTCCAAGAGCGTGGTGTCGGCGGCTGGTGGCGCGCTCACCGGAGCGTGGAGTGCGGAGCAGCGACGAGCACTGGGTTCCCGGCTCGTGGCCCTCCCCGCCGACATCGAGGTGGTTCCAATGCGAACTCTCGCGTACCGGATGGCCGAGCTCGTAGACGTACACCGAGTCTCGACGCTCGGCGCGGAGGCGATCGCCGCAGCCGAAAACCTCGACGCGCCGTTGTGCGTGTGGTCCGGGGATGACGGACCCGGGATTCGAGGAGCGATGGACGCACTGGGGCGGGACTACCGCACCGTCCAACGCTGATTGGCGGCGCGTGTTCTCGGACGCAGTGGAGCGATCTCGGGTTGGTTGTTCGCGTTGATATGCCAGATGGGGGATGTTCTCCGCCGTCAGTACCGTCACGATGCGGTCATGACCCACACGGAAATGAACCTGGCAGACTCGGATGTGTCCCAAATCGTCGAATCGGAGCTCCCGACTGGGACAGTGACGTTCCTGCTCACCGACATCGAGGGCTCGACGAAGCTCTGGGAGGCGGGTGCCGACGAGACGGCGATCTCGATAGCCCGTCACTACGAGCTGCTCGAAGCGGCCGTCGCGTTGCACGGAGGCGTGCGCCCGATCGAGCAGGGTGAAGGCGACAGCGTGGTCGGCGCCTTCTCGCGGGCATCGGATGCCGTGGCCGCGGCGCTCGACGTGCAACGCGCGTTCGCGCAGGAACATTGGCCCGCGGGTGGGGAAGTGCGCGTGCGCATGGCGCTCCACACCGGCGAGATCCGTTTGCGCGATGCCGGCAACTACTTCGGCCCGACGATCATCCGGTGCGCGCGTATACGCGCGATCGGACACGGTGGGCAGACGCTCATCTCCGACGCCACACGCGATCTGGTGGTCGACGCGCTACCCGAAGCCGCCGAACTCCGTGATCTTGGCCTGCATCGTTTGAAGGACCTCGGCCGAGCCGAGCGGATCTGGCAGCTCGTACATCCCGATTTGGGCCACGACTTCGCTCCGTTGCGCTCGCTCGGCGCGATGCCGACGAATCTGCCCGCTCAAGTGTCGAGCTTCGTGGGCCGTGACGCCGAAATCGCGGCGTTGCGTGAGGCTGTGCGCGAGAACCGGTTGGTGACGCTGACCGGTACCGGCGGTTGCGGGAAGACTCGCCTCGCATTACACGCAGCGGCCGACGAACTCGACGTTCACCCCGACGGCGTGTGGTGGGCGGAGCTCGCCGCAGTCGCGCACGGCAGCGACATCTCCCAGGCGATCGCCGGTGTGTTCGGCCTGCGCGAGGAGTTCGGGCGACCGCTCATCGACACGCTGACCGAACAGCTGCACGATCTCGACGCGCTCCTGGTGGTCGACAACTGCGAACAGGTGCTCGACGCGGCCGCCCGGATGATCGAATCGCTGCTGCTCGCCTGTCCGCGCCTACGCGTGCTGGCCACGAGTCGCGAGCCGATGGGTGTTTCGGGCGAGGTGGCGTGGCGCGTCCCGTCGCTCGATCGCTCCACTTCGGTCGCGCTGTTCGTGGATCGAGCGCAACAGGCGCGACCGGGATTCACTCCCGACGCCGAATCTTCGAAGGCGATCGACCAGATCGTTGACCGTCTCGACGGGATTCCGCTTGCGATCGAACTCGCCGCGGCACGAGTGCGCATGATGCACCCGACTCGGATCGCGGCTGCGCTCGACGATCGCTTTCGACTCCTCACCGGAGGTAGCCGCACGGCGATGCCCCGGCAGCAGACGCTCGAGGCTTCGGTCGCGTGGAGCTACGAGCTCCTCGACGACGACGAACAAGTACTCGCCAAGCGGCTTGCTGTGCTCCACGACTTCTCGCTCGACGCGGCGGAAGCGGTTGGATGCGACGACGAGTCAGACCGGTTCGGTGTGCTTGATCTCTTGACCCGGCTCGTCGACAAGTCGTTGGTCCAGGTCGATCACGACGACCCCGAGTCCCGCTACCGGATGCTCGAATCGGTCCGGCAGTTTCTCCAGTCGCGGCTCGTGGAGTCGGGCGATGCAGACGCCGTTCGCGCTCGGCACTTCTTGTACTTCCTCGCGCTGGCCGAGCAACTCGCGCCGCGCCTCGCACTCGGCGACGGCCCCGCATGCCTCGCTCGCCTCGAGGCCGAGCACGACAACCTCGACACGGCGCTCGAATGGGGCGACGGAGTGGCCGCAGCCGAGGAGATGCTGCGGTTCACGGCGGCGCTCACGCTCTTCTGGGAGCTCCGCGGTCACCTGGCGAAGGGCGGACGGTGGTTCGCTCGGGTCCTGCGCGACGACGATGCGACGCCGACGGCGGAGCGAGCGCGTGCGCTCTGGGGCGCTGCGCACGTTGCGCTCTACGGCGACGACTTCGAGACCATGCAGATCCGAGCCCCGCAGGCGTTGGCGATGGCCGAGGCCGTCGGCGACGACTGGGCCGCCGGGCGCGCCTTGAACACGCTCGGTTTCGCAACCGCGCTCTTCGATCCGGAAGCCGGCCGCACCCAGTTGGCGCGCAGCATCGAGCTCGGACGAGCGATCGGCGACGACTGGGCCGTCGCCGACGGTTGGAAGATGACGACGGTCGCCTACTACGCGGCGCACGACGAAGCGCGGCGCCGCCGAGGCGCTCGAACAGTTCCGGATTGTCGGCGAACAACTCGAGAGCGAGTTCTTCCTCGCCTGGTATCGCTTCATGGTGGGGTACTTCGCGATGCACCGCGGCGATTACGCCGTCGCCCGAGCGGAGTTCGCCCGTTCGCTCGAAAGCTGCCGGCAGGTCGGAGACCCGTCGACGGGCGGCTTCGCCGAGGCATTCGAACTCGGCGCGCGGTCCCAAACGGGAGATCTCGTCGGTGCCGCCGCGGGCCTGGATGCGTTGATCGCTCGCGCGAGCGCAGAGGGAGGCGGGTTCGCGCTCGGCGAGGCCGTCTCGCTTCGTGCGGACATCGCGCTCGCGACTGGTGACGCCGTCACTGCGCGGGCGTTCGTCGAGCCGGTGATCGAGATGACTCGTGAAGACGGCGTGCCCTTGTGGACGGCTCAGCTGCTCCGGGTGCTCGGCGCGGCGATGCGGCTCGCAGGCGACCTCGACGCCGCGCAGGTCGCGCTCGATGAGGCGGCCGCCCTTGTGGCGTCGTACACCAACGACTGGCTGGTCGCGCTCGATCGAATACGAGGGCGCGCTCGTCGCCCATGCGCGCGGCGAGTCGGCTCGAGCCGAAGATCTGTTGCATTCGGCACTGGACCGTCAAGCACGGCACGACCTGAAGCCCGGAATCGCGGCCACCATCGACGCCCTCGGCGTACTCGCGTTGGATGCCGAGAGCGCGAGCGAAGCGGTCCGATGCTTCTCGGCCGCCGACGCGCTCCGAGCCGCGATCGGACTTACCGCCCGCCCCTTCGACGAGAGCGAACGTGCGCCTCACCTCGACCGGGCGCGGGATCTCCTCGGCGAAGAGATCTTCGAACAGCATTGGACCGAAGCCGCGAGTCTGCCGCTCGGCGAGATGATCGAGTACGTATCTCGCGCACGCGGCGAACGTAAACGGCCGTCGTCGGGATGGGACAGCCTGACGCCCACCGAGGTACGCGTCGTCGGCCTCGCGGCGGCCGGGCTGACCAATCCGCAGATCGCGGAACGGATGTTCATCGCCCGCGGAACTGTCAAAGTGCACCTCAGCCACGTGTTCGCCAAACTCGGCGTCGCGACCCGCGCCGAGCTCGCCGCGCAAGCGACCAAGCGGGGACTCGCCGAAACCTGACAACCGCACGCACCGACGAACTACCCCTCAAGGGCTCGGCCAAACGGAGCCCCGGCTACAACGTCCCGACCCGCAGGTGGACTGCTGCTCATCGACGAACCCGCACCTCATCCCCACAACGCGGTGGAGACCCCGCGCCGGCTCCCCGAGGTACCAGCACGGCCTACCTCCGCCGCGCTCGAGTCGCAGCCCAGCGCGGCTGCTGACTGTCAGCGGCACCAACCTCGGCGCTGTCGAATTCCTGTCCCTGCTCGGCGGAGCTCTCTCGCCAGGGTTCGTTGGTGCACGCCGAACTCGCTCGCGACCACCGCGAGCGAGGCGCCCTGCTCGTACCGCGCGGCAGCGCGGGCGACCGATTGGTCGTTCATCTTGCGGACCACGCGCCGTCGGGCAATGCCGGCTTGGTCGAGCTGGTCGATGACGGTGGTCCGGTGCACTTGGTACCGACGAGCGAGCGCGTCAATCGATGCGCCCTCGCGGTACCGGTGGATCAGCTGTTCGATTTCAACTCGGGGGAGCCGTCGCTGCACAGGGTTTGAAAGCCGTCCCCTTTCGTCCGGCGCTTCGTCCACGGATGGGTCTGAGGCCCGATTCGGCCCATCGCGGGGCGTCTCACGCGAGCGTCTCGATGAACGTGATCCCTGTCTCGTAAGGGTTTCGACGATCTCGTGAGGGTTTGAAAGCCGACGCCAAAGGTCCACTCGTTGTCAGAAATGCAACGTTCGGCCTGGTACCGGGGGCGCGACAGCCCGGCACCTACAGGAACGCAGCGAGCCCGTACAGCTCGCTGCGTTCAGTAGAGCTCCCCCTCGCGGGCCATTGTGGCAGGCGACCCGCAGATCGCCCTCGACGCCAACATCCCGCTCATCACGGTCGCTTCCACGCTGCCGAGGTTCAAGCCGTTCCGCGTCCAATCACCCGCCAACTTCAGGTTGGGGTAGCCGCTTTCGTCGGCACCCAACCGGAACTGGATCGAGTTCGGAGGCGTTTGCACGTACCGTTCGGTCAGCTCGAAGTTCGCGCGTACGAACTGTGCACCGAGGCGGGCGGGGCCCACCCCATCGCTTCGGTCAACGAGGACCGACCAGTCGAACCCACCGGTCGCCGGATCGACCGCGCCCGGCCATTGGGTTGTCATGTGCTGGCCGAGGTACTCGAGCGCGCCGTCGTGGGCGCGCTGGGTGGCGGCCGCGGGTGAGTTGTCGTCGGTGTCGAACAACACGCCGCAGAAGTAGCCGATCGACTGCACCCCGTCGCTTGGCTGCCACGATTCCTGGTCCTTCAATTCGGTCATGTCGCAATAGGTGTCGAGGGGTTCCGTGAACGCCGACGCGACGGCCTCGGGATACGCCCATTGGAGTTGCTCCGCCGATCGGTTGGACCAGACCTGGAACGCCTGCGTCATGACCGTGTGCGTGTTCGCCAACATCGCGGTGAACCGCGGATTGTGCTCGTCGGCTAGGAGCTCGCGGCAGATGGGCGGCAGCGCGGCCGCCGAGATCGCGAGGACCACGAAATCGAAGTCCTCCCGGGCCGTCAGCGTCCGGGTCTGCGTCGTGCGCGGATCGACCTCTCCGCATTCGAAGTCGACACCCTCGTTCTGGAGGACAGATCCGCCGGCGAGTTGATTCCAGAACGGCTCGCTCGGCCAGCACTCGATGCCGTTCACCGTCGTCCTCGGGGCGTAGGACCCGTCGCCGGCCTGGGCCACCTGGAGCGTCATCGCAATCGTCTCGACATTGGAGCGATCGGACGACAAGCCGAGTGAGTCGACTCGCTGGAAGAACTCGACCGTCACGCCCCGTGCGAGAAGCACGTCGTACATGGGGCTGACCACGGCCTCTGCGAAGCCGGCCGTGGGCTTCCACAGCACCGCGCCCCGGTACGCGAGGTATTCGCCGATCGCCACCAGCGCGGTGATGCCGGCGGCGAGCTCACCCGGATGATCGGCCGTGTTCCACACCTTGCCCGCGTCGAGATCGAGCACCGACGGTCCGAGGTTTGGCGCGAACACCTGGCTGTAGAACGAGCGGACGAGCGGTCCGTCGAGCGTCACGGCTTGCGCACCGTTCGTCGTGAGCCACGCGGTGGAACTCGACGTTGTTGACCGCGTCGAACCCGCGGTTGAGCAGGTCGTCGTCCAAGATCCCGATGACGATGGTCAGAAATGTGTCGGACTTGGTGAAGGCGTGGCGGGTGGCGTCGTCGTCCAGGTGGTCCTTCGCTCGGTGCTCCCACAGCCAGCCCCGAAAGAGGGCGAGCAGCTTGGCCACCACCCCTTGATCATCACCGAGCGGTTCACCTGCGTCCGCGTGACGTGCGGTGAGTGCCTTGGCGGCGTGGAGGAGGCCCGACTCCACGTGGTTGCCGAACCAGTGCAGCTCGTCGCCGACCGTCCGGAGCGGCGTGTGCAACCACGATGGGAGCGTGGCAAGGTGCTCGGGTTGGAGCGGCGCGTGGGTGGGTGGTCCGAGGTGGGATTCGAGCCACTGGACGACTTGGTCCACGCAGTTCTCGATGATGTCGAAGACGATCGGGCGTTCCCCGGGGGTACCGGGTCGATCCACGTTCGGTGGCATGTCGTTGACGGTGTTGCTCCACCGGCCGCCGTAATCGTCGTACAACACGCCGATGTCGAGCGGCTCGAAGGCGTCTTCGATCGTGCGCAGCTTCGTCCCGGGCGGGCGATCGAGCTCCTCGTAGCACGCGCCCAACATCGCGAACGTGTTGTCGTATCCGCCGAACCAGAGGTGGAGTCCGTGCTCCTGGATCCGATCGGCAACGGCGTGGTTGCGACCCGTCGCGCATTTGCCGCCGAGCCGCCAGCCGAGTTGGTAGATCGTGACGTCCCATGCCGCGCGCAAGGCGGGCGTCGCGGTCAGCTCGATCGCGGTGGTGAGCCCGGCCATGCCACCGCCGAGGATCGCCACCTTCTGGCGGCTCGTCGATCGAGCCGTCTCACCCTGGTCCGCCACGGGAACCTCCTGCCCTTCGGGGCGTCGAGCATTCCACACCCGAAGCGCGTGATGCTCGGGACGCACCGCGCTCCGAACCCGGCCTCGACGGGCGCCGGAGGCGCAGCTCACGTTACCCTGTCGTCGCTCATGACCGAGGGGGCAGCCTTGTGACCACGCAGAACGTCGCGGTGCTGTTCACCGACGTCGTCGGGTCCACAGAGCTCTCCCAGTCCGTCTCGGCCGAAGCCGCCGACGACGTCCGGCGCCGGATCTTCGCCACGATGCGCCAAGCCATCGCGGAGACCGGTGGGGCAGAGGTCAAGAACCTCGGCGACGGTCTGATGGTGGTCTTCCATTCCGCGTCGGACGCGCTGTCGTGCGCGGTCGCGATGCAGCAAGGCGCCGATCGCGACAACCGGGATCACCCCCACCGGGTCGAGATCCGGGTCGGGCTCAGTGGAGGCGAGGTCACCCACGAAGAGGACGACTACTTCGGCGATCCGGTCGTCGAGGCCGCGCGCCTGTGCGCGACCTGCTCGGGTGGTGAAATCAGGGCCGCCCTCGTCGTGCAGCTGACGGCCGGCCGCCGTTCCCGCCACGAGTGCCGTCCCCTTGGCGCCATCGACCTAAAAGGCCTCCCGAATCCGGTCGACGCCATCAAAGTGGTGTGGAAGCCGCTCCCGATCGCGTCGAGTCCTCAGGTCCCACTGCCCGAACGACTCTCGCTGCGTCCGTCCGAGGGACTCGTCGGCCGAACCGCCGACCTCGAGACCGTGGCCGCGGCGCGGCTCCGGGTCCACCGCCGGAGCGGGCGAGAGGTCCTCCTCGTCTCCGGGGAGGCGGGTTTGGGCAAGACGACGCTGCTCGGAGAAGCCGCGCGCGCTGCATTCGGTCACGACACCACCGTCACGTTCGGGCACTGCGAGGAAGACGTGGTCGCGCCGTACCAGCTTTTCGCGGAGGCCATCACCCATCTCGTCACGTACGCACCCGAGGACTTGCTACACGCGCATGTCGAAGAACACGGCTCCGCGCTCGCGCTCGATCGCGCCCGTCCTGGCGAGCCGGATTCGCGATCTCCCGGAGGCCAGTACCCGGGACGCCGACACCGAGCGGTTCGTCCTGTTCTCTGCGGTCGTGGGGTTCCTCGCGTCGTATTCGGCCGAGCGTCCGGTACTGGTCGTGTTCGACGACCTGCAATGGGCCGACACCGGGAGTCTCGGCCTGCTGCGCCATCTCGCGGCGTCGCAGCAGATTCCCGCGGTGCTCCTCCTCGGCGCTTTCCGTGACAGCGAGCTGAACCAGGCGCCAGCGCTCCTCGACACGCTCGCCGCCCTGCATCGGATGTCGGGTGTGCAGCGCGTCGAGCTCGTCGGGCTGGACGACGACGACGTCGTCTCGCTCCTCGAGGCCGTCGCCGGTCACGCCCTCGACGAAGCCTCGGTCGAGGTCGCGCACGCCATCGCGCGCGAGACCGACGGGAACCCCTTTTTCGTCCGAGAGCTCATCCGTCACCTGGCGGAGACGGGTGCGGTCGCGAAGGATGAGAGCGGGCGCTGGGGTTCCGGGACGGCGTCCGGACCGTTGGCGTTGCCCAACAGCGTCCGTGAGGTCATCGGCGCACGCGTCGGTCGTCTCGGACGCGAGGCGTCGCGCCTGCTGTCGGTCGCGGCGGTCATCGGCCGTGACTTCGACCTCGCCCTCTTGGCGAAGTCGACCGCGCAGCCCGAGGACGACCTGCTCGATCTGCTCGAGGCCGCGACGGCGGTCTCGCTGGTTCGTGAGGGTGGGGTGGTCGGGAGCTACAACTTCGCCCACGCACTGATCCAGCACACGCTCTACCAGGACATCGGTGCGACCCGGCGCGCTCGCGCGCACCGCCAGGTGGCGCAGGCGTTGGAGGAGCTCGACGGTGGCCGACCCACCGGGCGGGTCGCGGAGCTGGCTCGCCACTGGGCGAATACCGGTGAGGCGGAGGACGCGCCGAAGGCCATCACGTATGCGCATCTCGCCGCCGACGCGGCGCTGGCTGCACTCGCTCCCGCCGAGGCGTTGCGGTACTTCGTCGACGCGCTCTGTCTGTCGGAGCCGCTCGACGATGTCGACCCGGTCCTCCGCCTCGACATCGCGATCGGTCTCGGCACCGCGCAACGCCAGACGGGTGATCCTGCCTTCCGCGAGACGCTGCTCGATGCCGCCCGCCAGGCGCTCCTGATCGGCGACACCAAGCGGCTCATTGCCGCGGTCCTCGCGAACAATCGAGGATGGACGAGCTCGGTCGGTGTGATCGACACCGCAAAGGTCGACGTTTTGGAGCAGTTGCTCCCGCGGCTGAGCGAGGACGAGCCCGATCGCGCCCTCGCGCTCGCCATCCTGTGTGCGGAGCTCTCCTACGGCAGTCCTCTCGATCGCCGGGAGGCGTTGGCGCGCGAGGCGATCGCGATCGCTCGGGCGTCGGACGACGACACCACGGTCGTTCGCGTCTCCAACTACATCTCGTTCCCACTCCTCGTGCCGTCGTCGCTCGAGGAGTCCTTGTCCCGCACCGCCGATGCCCTCGAGCGCGCGGTTCGGCTCGGTGATCCTGTGCTGCGGTACCACGCTGCGGTCAGCCGCGCCGCCGACGCGGCGCGGGCCGGTGACCTCGACGAGGTCGACCGCTGCCACGCCATCGAGATTTCGGTGGCCGAGCAGTTGGATCAACCGTCATTGCGTTGGACCTACGCGTTCAATCGGTGTTGGCGAGCGCAGCTGGCCGGTGACCCGGCCGAGGCCGAACGGCTGGCCCTGCTCGCGCTCCAGATCGGAACCGACGGTGGCGAACCCGACGCAGCCGTGTTCTTCGGCGTGCAACTCATGATGGTCGAGCTCCAGCGCGGCAACCTTGCGAACCTCCTGCCGCTCATCGAGCAGAGCGTTGCCGACAATCCCGGCTTGCCCGGTTTCGTCGCCAAGCTGGCGATGTCCTACGTCGAGTCCGATCGCGAGGAGGAGGCACGCGAGCTGCTCGAGAAATTCGCCGCCTCCGACTTCGATCTTCCCCAAGACCTGTCGTGGCTCAGCGGGATGTGCGACTACGCCGAGGCCGCCATCCAGTGTCGGGCACCACAGTTCGCCGAGCCCCTCCTCCAAAACCTCGCGCCCTGGTCCGCGCAGGTTTCGACCATCGGTGGGGTGACGGCCGACGGACCGGTGTGCCACTTTCTCGGCGGGCTGGCGACGGTGCTCGAACGATTCGACGACGCCGATCGGTACTTCACGCAGTCATCGGCAATGTGTCGCCGGATGGGGGCGCGGTACTTCGGTGCCCGCACCGATCTGTCATGGGCGGATCTGTTGGCCCGCCGGGGTAAGGCCGGCGACCTCGAGCAGACGCGAGCGCTACTCGGACGCGCGCTCGATGCCGCGACGGTGCACGGGTACGGGACGGTAGAACGACGCGCCGTCAAATCCCGCGAGCGGCTCGGCTGAACTCGGACCTCGACGAACGCGACCGTTGAATCGACGGTAGGTTGCGGCCTCATTCCAACGGTGTAGGTACCGGAAGTCCATCGCCGCTGCACTGTCAGTGGTTTCGAGCTCTCTTCCGCCACCTGGTCATCCGTCGGCTCGAATCAGCGGTGCCGACCTCGGCGGGGTCGGATCGGCGTTCCCGCTTGGCGGAGCTCGGGATTTGAAAGCCGTCCCCAAAGGTCCACCATCGTCTTCTTATTCAAACCCTTGACCTAACTGCTCGAACTTGAGGTGACGCCAGCGAGTGCGAGTTCCGGTTCGTCCAGTCGGTTTCGTTCGAGGTCCAGTCCTGTTGTCGGACAGCGACGCTGTTCGGCGTGTTGGCTGGCTGCCTCCTGAACTTCGTCGGAGAGCAGGATGGCGAAAGGTTCGGCGAGTTCCCCGGTGACATTGAACGTGTCGTCGACGAGCAGTGGAGCATCCGCAACCTTGGACATCGGACGGCCTGCCCTTCGACGAGCCCGCTCGACTACGGGACATCCCAAACACTTCATCTCAATCTCGCGACCGCCAACACGCTTCCTCTGGTCAGATACGCCAGCCGCCCGGATGTTGCGGGGTGATGCGACGACAGGTGAGTTCGCACGTCGATACCGGCCGTTCGCTCAGCCGAGCGCGTTGCTCTGGCAGGGGCCGCCCCCGCACCAGTCGACGAACGCGCCGTCGGGGTGCATGAAGTCGGACCACACTTGCCACGCTCGTGGCTCTGAGTTCGGACCGCCGTGCGGGTCGGGTGTGATCGACGGCGGTGGCAGGTTCTCGGGTGGTGGTGCCGGACCGCCGAAGTCCCACATCACGAGCACTGACCCATCGAAGGGTGTTCCCGGCACTGCGGGGAGCCCCCACGCCGGGTCGACGTCGGGAGTGCGCCCGTCGGCGAGGAAGGGTCGCCAGACGTGCGCGCCGATGGTGCGCGCCCAGTTCTCGGTCGCGATGTTGGCAACCTGGCGGTCGCCGAACGCTTCGGTCAGCAGTACCTTGTGGGCAGGTGTCCCCGGGTAGGGGTGCTCGGTCATGTGCGCGGCGTAGCCCGTGGGCTCGGCGCGGTCCTGGAGCATCTGGGTGAGCGCCAAGAGGAACGAGCGGTCCAGGTCGTCGGGGTAGGCCGCGTTCCGATAGGGCTGGAACGGTTGCCAGTTGACCGACCGGGTCGTGAGGAGGCTGTAGTTCATCGGCGGCACAGTGAGCACGGCACGGGTCCACTCGGTCGACACCGCCGTCGTGATCCCGCCAAAGTTGGCCGCGGCGCTGCCACCCTCGTAGTAGACGTCGCCCGCGAACACCGGGGTCTGCGACGTGCCGGCCCGGAACGCCGGGTTCGCCGCGAAGCCTCGCGGGTCCCGCATCAGGCGGGCGAGGAATAGGGCGTTGAGCGCCCCCTGCTGCGCCCGGTCGTAGAGCTCCGGGCTGCGCGACAGGTCGGCGAGCGCGGCCAGGGCAATGGGGAGGTCTTCGCTGACCTGGCCGATCCAGGAAGTCGCGCACTGCGTCCGGGCGTATTGGTTCGTCCAGGGGTAGCCGTTCTTGGTGACGTCCCAGTCCCCAAACAGGTTGCCGCCAGTCACCGTTGGGCGTCCGGGAGTGACCGGGTCGGCACCGTCGGCCGTGACGCTGCGCGGCACGGTACACACGAACGGGGCGGCAAAGGTGCCGTTGCGTACGGGCAGACCGTCGGGTCCGGCACCGGGCGCGTAGTTGAAGCGGGAGCCGGGAGCACCGGTGTCCGTGAGGTAGAGAGGCACTTGAAAGGTGCCGCGGATGCGGCGGTACACGTTGGTGTTCACATCGTTCTCGATCGACGTGACACTGAACGACGGCACCGCACCGCCGAGCGCCGCGAACGCGTCGTCGCGGATGTGCAGGAGCCGCTCGGAGAGGCTGCGCTGACTCGCGACGGTGAAGTCCCAGGCGAGGACGAGGTCGGAACGCCCGACGCCGGCGGCCAAGAGCGTGGCGAAGAGCTGTTCCATGTGCGCGCGGCGATCCTCGATCGCGGGCTGGAACGTGGGGATGAGGTCGCGGTAGACGGCAAACGCCCGACTCGGTGCGATCGCGGCGCCGTCGCCGTCGACGAGGCGGCGGAAGGCCACGACGTACCGGTGCCCCTCGTCGAGGTTGCGCGCCGGGCGGATGAGCAATGCCTGGCCGGCGTTGCTCGTCGCGTCGGCGTCGAGTTCGGCGAAGAACGGAAAGCGTGTGCCTGTGTTCGCGTCGAGGAGCACGATCGGCGCGTCAGGGGCGAGTGAGCGGCCGATGTCGATGATCGGAGCTGCGCCCGTTCGCTGGAGGTCGACGCCGGGAACGTGCGCGACGATCGGCATCGCGGGGCTGAACCCGTCGTTGCGGTTCCACTCGGCAGGATCCACGTGGACACCGTTCACGTTGGCAGGGGTCGACGCCGCGTCGAGGTGGACGCGCCGCCCGGTGTCGGTGCGCGCGTCTGAGACCGTGAACCAGTCGTTCGGGAACGGCAGCAGGCACCGCGACTGTCCGAGGAATTCGCAGCGCGGCGTGAGCGACGTGTCGATCGCCGGCTCCCATGACAGCGCCACTGACGCCGCCTGCGACCTCGAGTCTCGACCCCGGCCCCGCGCCGACGCGGTGATCACCGTGATCCCGGGCTGCAGATCGGCAGCGGCGAATGTCGCTGTCGCGGACCTCTTGCCGACGTGGAACCGCGACGTCACGTCGACCGTCGGCGCCGGGACCCCCGTACTCAGCGACGCCCGGAACGTCGCGGGGTCGACCTTGCTGGACAGCCGCACGTTCACCGCAACCGTGCCGCTGGCAGGAAGCGCGGTGTGATTCGCGGGCGCGACAATCTGGACCAGGCTCGTCGCCTTGCCAGGGTTGGTTCGGTAGGCAATCGTCCACGCACAGCCTGACGTGGCCAACCCGGCGGCAATCCCCAGCGAGACCCACTGCAACCGGCGCAGACCCATAGCAGCCTCCCGTGACGCGGCGTTCGCACTTCCACCAAGCCTCTTCGCTCCCGCAGGGGACGATCAGAGTCTTTCGGCCTTGATCTCCAGGAGGCTCGGCGAGGGTTTGAAAGCCGTCCCCAAAGGTCCACCCGTTGTCAGAAACACAACGATGGGCCTGGTCAGGCTGCAGGTCGCGTGTCCGATCGCTCAGATGAGTTCGTCTTCGCTGTCAAACCTTCGTTGGGCTCACGTCGCCAATCTGGCGTCGCGGACCCTGCCCGGTCCTCCAGCACGGCCGGCGTCTCGTTGTGTTCGAGCCCGGCTACGCGTGGCGGCGAGTCCCGCAATGGCCATTCTGCGAAGATGAGCCTATGCAGCAGCCAACGGCCGTCGAAATCCGATCCGGCCCCTGGGACTTCGTCGACATCCAGGGATTTCTCGATTCGACCGTGATCCCGATGCGGCTCGCGACCCACGGGTCGGTGGGGCCGATGGTGCAGTCGTTGTGGTTTCTGTTCGATGGATCGGCACTGTGGTGTTGTACCCAGCGAGATTCGGTCGTCGCCACGGCGCCTTCGGAGTGATCCTCGATGTGGCTTCGAGATCGCCGGCGACGATCCGCCCTACCTGGGTGTGCGGGGGAGGGGCGTTGCATCGATGGATGCCGGGCTTGCGGCCGGGCTGCTCGAGCGTCTTATCGGCCGTTACCTCGACGATTCGGAATCGCCACTCGCATCGTGGCTGCAATCGCGGGTGGCCGATGAGGTGGCCATCCGGATCGATGCGCTCGTCGTTTCGTCGTGGGATTACTCGTCACGTATGAGTCGCTGATGGCCAGCCTTACCCCGCCACGGTCGGAGTCGCGGAGGTCCGATTGCCGACCGCTTGGGTGACGCTGGGGTGTTCGGCGTCCCAGTTTCTGGTGTCGGTCTCGTCGCGGTCCTGAAGTTCGCGGAAGACGGCGAGTCCGTAGAGGAAGACGGCGGTGGCGACCGCGAAGAAGATGACGGTGCCGATCGCGAAGAGGACGGTCTCGTTCATCGGGGGCTCCGTTCTCCGGCGAGGAGGAGCGCACCGAGGGATTGGATCGATGGGACCCAGATGCCGACGAAGATGCCGGCGCTGGTGTCGTCGGCGATGAAGTAGAGATACACCGAGAGCAGGAACGACAGGAACGACGCCACGAGCAAGGTGATCTTCACCATGGCGACGGGACGGGTCTTGGACTGCGGTGAGAGCGTGTGCATAGCGGTCTCCTTGGTTTGCATGACTCGACGGTTCTGATGCTCAGGCAGCCTCAGGGGTCTGTATCCGGACGCGATGGTCCGGAGCGATCTCTCCGGCGATCCCGCGACGGAACTGATCCAGGCGAACTTCCCAGGCCAGTTGCCCGGCAAGAAACGCCCACGCCTCGTCGGCGACGCGGTCGAGCGCCGGTGCGGGATGACGGTCCGCATTCGTCTGGTCATCGCTCGCGGCGGCGGGGTGGGCTTCGAATGGCTTGGTGAGGGTGAGGGTCGATGACGACATTGTTTCTCTTCTCCTGAGTGGCTTGAAGAGAGTTTAGCACTAAAACTCGCGAGCGCAACGTGACCTAGGTCATGGCGGCTCGAAGATGAAGAGAACGCGTTCGTGAGCCGGTGGCCGATGACCGGGTTCAGCGGCGTGAGCGATCGACGCCGGCCGCCAGCGCCAACGCGGCGAGGGCCTCGGCGTCCCGCCGGGCGGCGGCCTGGCGTACCTCGACGGGTCGGAACAGCTGGCTGATGAAGAAACCGAGCAGCTGACTGCACAGGACCGTGGCGACCGCGGCCGCGTCGAGCATCGGCTCGCCGTCGCCGGCGAACAGATCCGAGAGCCAGGCACGCAGTGCCGGTTCGAGGGCCTCGAGGATCTCGTGGCCGACGGCTAACGCGGTCTCGTCGCCCCGGAGTCCCTCGCCGAGAAGGAGTCGCCAGATCGCCTCCTCGTCCTGGGCGCCTTCCCACATCGCGAGAATGAGGGCGATGAGACGTTCGCGAGGCGGCAGTGCGGTATCGATCGCCGGGATCTCGCGCAAGCGGAGCCCGTAGCGGCGCTCCTCGATCACCGACCGGAGCAGATCGGCCTTCGACGGGAAGTAGTGGTAGAGCGCGGCGACGTTGAGGTCGCAAGCGTTCGCGAGTTTCCGCATGGAGGTGGCCGATGCCCCGTGCTCGGCCATGAGGTCGAGCGCGATGTCGAGAATGTGCTCTCGTTGATTCGACGCGGCCCGTGTGGTGCCCGCACCCTTCGCGCGGTCGCTCACGATCAGTGAGCGACCGGGCACTCGGCCGGTAAGTGCTGGAGGGCGAGTACGAGCGTCGACGCGCCGCGTTGGAGCTGGATGCCCTCGGGCACGGTGATGTCGGGCAGCCGCCGGAACAGCTCCTGGAACACCACGTGAAGCTCGGTACGCGGCCAAGTTGGAGCCGAGGCAGTAGTGGGGGCCGATCCCGAACGCGATGTGCGGATTCGGGAACCGGTCCAGGATGAGTTCGTCGGCGTGTTCGAAGACGGCCTCGTCGCGATTGGCCGATTGGTAGAGCATCAGGACGCGGTCACCGGCGTGGAGTTCGGTGCCTTTGTACGTGTGGTCCTCGGTGACGGTCCGAATGAAGCCGAGCACGGGGGAGACGTAGCGGAGCAACTCTTCGACGGCCCGCTCCACGAACTCGTCGTCGTCGATGTTCTCGGCGAGGAGACGTTTCTGTTCCGGAAACAGGCTGAGTGCGAGCAACCCTCCCGAAATCGCGTTGCGGGTGGTCTCGTTCCCGGCGACCAGCAGGATGGTGAGGAACGCGAGCAGTTCGTCGTCGGTGAGTTGACTGTGCTCCGCCAGCAGTTCGGCGAGCCGCTCCTCGGAGACGCCCGGAAGCGCCTTGTACTCCTTGGTGAGCTCACCGTTGTCGAAGGCCTGGGTGAGCAGACCGATCAGGTCGTCGTCGCTCGGCACGGCTCGCCGTTCTGCGATCAGTTCCAGGCACATCTCGACGTATTCGCCGAAGGCAGTCGCGGCCGCGAACAGCTCGGGGGAATCGGCGGCGCTGTGGCCGTCACCGGCCATCATGTCGTCGGACCAGCGGTACATCTTCATGCGCTGCTCGGGATCCAATCCGAGCATTTCGCAGATGATGATGAGCGGCACGTGGATCGCGAACTCTTCCACGAAGTCGATCGAGTCCTTCGTCGAGATCTCGCCGATGAGCTGTTCGGCCAGCTCGCGGATGTGGGGGACGATTTCGCGCACGCGCCGGGGCGTGAAGCCGGGGTTGACGAGTCGCCGCTGCCGGATGTGATCCTCGCCGTCGAGGGTGATGATCGACATATCGCCGGCGACGACGGGCCGCACGCCGTGACGGCTGCAATACAACTCGGGGTGGCGGGAGAAGTGCGAGACGTCCTCGTGGCGGCCGGCAACCCAGAGATTGTTCTTTTCGTCGCGGTGCAGCGCGCCGGCGGCGCGCAGTTCCCCGTAGACGGCCCACGGGTCGTCGAAGAGCTTTGGGTCGCAGAAGTCCAACGAATCCAGGGTGGTCGGGGTGTCGGTCGTGGTCACCCCAGGAGTTCAACAAACGTTCGTTCAGGTGTCAAGTCAGGCCCCGCGGTCGTCGGCCATATCGGGCCAGCGCGCACCACATCGCTCACTCTCCCACGGAAGTAACCGAGCGATTAGTTTTCCGGGACACATTCGCGGAGGGAACGACATGACTGACGGATATCTCACCGACTGGCCCATGAGCGAGCGGTTCCCGCACTACACCCGGGCGAACGCCGGCGAGGTGATGGGCGACCCGGTGAGCCCGCTCGGTTGGAGCTTCGGCTGGGAGGGGGCGATGGTGCTCGGGATGCGCGACGGCTGGATCCGTGGCGGGACCCACGAGATGGCCGACTTCGATCCCGACTATCCGGAGACGTTCGGGATGTTCGGCGGCTACTTCTACCTGAACCTCGCGAGCTGCCGACTCCAGGGAGTGCGCAACCCCGGAGTGACCGTCGAACAACTCGACGTCGCGTTCTTCGGGCACCATCCCGACGTGCCCCCGTACGTCGCCCATCCGGACGACGAGAAGCCACACCTGGTCGAGAAGATCGACGCGAACACCGCCTGGGTGATGTCGGCGGACACGTGGCCCGAGATCGACGAGGACAAGGCGGCCGCCAACGCACTTCGGGCGAGCCGCGGCGACCTGACTACCTACTCGGATCAAGCGTTGCTCGATCGGGCCCGGACCATCCGCCCGATGCTGCGCCGACTGTTCGAGCAGCACGTCGTGTCGGGATCGAGCGCCGCGATCTCTCCCGGCATCCTGGCCGCGGTCGGAGACGGCATCGGTGACCCGACGATCCCGATGAAGCTGCTCGCAGGGATCGGCGATGTCGACTCGGCGTTGCCCAGCCATGCGTTGTGGGCGATGTCACGCAAGATCCGCGACGATGCCGGCCTGACCGCTGCCTTCGACGCGGGGATCGATGGCGTCCTCGATCGGCTCGCGTCTGACGGCTCGGACGCGGCCCGGGCGCTGCTGACCGACTGGCATTCGTTCATCGACCAGTTCGGCTCACGGGGCCCGAACGAGTGGGACATCCACGCCGATAGCTGGGAGACGGAACCCGCGTTGCCGCTCGTCGCGCTCGATCGGGTGCGCTTCCAGACCGACGAGGAGTCTCCCCATCTGCGTCACGATGCGGCGGTGGCCCAGCGCGAGCGAGTGACCGCCGAGGTGCGGACCAAGGTCGCGGGCAACGAGGAACTGGCGGGCATGCTCGAGGCGGCGCTGGTGGCCGCCAACATGATGTCGTACCGAGAGCGTACGAAGACCACCATCGTGAAGGTGGTGCATGAGGTTCGAATGGTGTTCCGCGAACTCGGGCGCCGGCACTTCGAAGCCGGTGACCTCGAGGATGCCGACCACGTCTTCATGTTGCTCGGCTCGGAGCTTGATGACTTCGTTGCCGATCCCGCGTCCTTCCGCGATCTTCTGCGGGACCGCGCGTCCGAGTACGCGGCGTTGTGGGAGATCGAGCCGCCGTTCATCATCCGCGACGGCATGCTCCCACCCCTGAGCGCCTGGGAGCGCCGGTCCGAAGCCGCGTCGGCGCCGGTCGCAACCGCGGGCGCGCAGATCACCGGCGTGTCGGGTTCACCGGGGGTCGTGCGCGGGACCGCGCGGGTCGTGCTCGATCCCGGTGACCCCGCGGTGCTCGAACCCGGCGACATTCTCGTCGCGCCCTACACGGATCCCTCGTGGACGCCGCTGTTCATGACCGCGGGCGCGGTCGTGGTGGACGTCGGCGGTCAGATCAGTCACGCGGTCATCGTCTCGCGTGAGCTCGGGCTTCCGTGTGTCGTGTCGGCCACGGGTGCGACGGCGCGCATTCCGCCGGGCGCCACCGTCGAGGTCGACGGCAACACCGGCGTGGTGACCGTGATCGCGTCGGCCTGATGGCGCGGGCTCCTCGAGGGCTTCGATCTCACCGACCCCGTGGTTCAGCAGGCTCCGCACGCTCACTACGACGCGATGCGTTCCGACGGCGTGCAGTACCTGGCGGCCAACGACGCGTTCGTCGTCTTGCGCCACGAGGACGCGCTGACGGTGCTGCGCGATCCCTCCACCTACTCCTCGCAGCTCGGTTCCAACCGCGAGCAGCCCTCCGAAGCCGCGCAGGCCGAGATCGCACGGATCGGAGCTCAGGGCCTGGCGCGGCCGAGGACCCTGCTCGACAACGATCCGCCGAGTCACACGCGTTACCGCCGCCTGGTGTCGCGAGCGTTCGCGCCGCGTCAAGCTGGCGGAGCTCCGGCCGTTCGTGGCATCGGTGGCCGATTCTCTGATCGATGGTTGGACCGACCCGACCTCGGTCGAACTCGTTCCTCAGTTCAGCGTTCCGCTTCCGGTGTATGTCATCACGAAGGTGCTGAACCTTCCTCCCGAGCGCCACGCCGACTTTCGACGATGGACCGATGCAAGCACGGCCACCATCGGGGCCAGCGTCTCCGATGAACAGCACATCGAGAACGCGCGGATCACGGTCGAGATGCAGCAGTTTCTGGTCGACCAGTTCGAGCAGCGGCGCGTGGAGCCTCAGGACGATCTGTTCACGGCATTACTCAACTCGCACGTGGACACCGACGACGGCAGTGGCCCCCGACCGCTGGAGATGCCCGAACTCGTCCGGATCGCGCAGCAGCTGCTCGTCGCCGGGAACGAGACGACCGCGAAGCTGATCACGGAGATGATGTGGTTGCTCGCAATGAATGGGGTCGAGTGGGAACGGGTTCGGCGTGAACCGGACCGCATTCCGAGGGTGGTCGAGGAGTGCCTGCGCCTCGGGAGCCCGAACCAGGGGATGTCTCGGATTGCCACCTGCGACACCACGCTGGCCGGCGTCGATATTCCCAAGGGCGCCCGGCTGGTGGTGATGTTCGCCTCCGCGAATCGCGACGAAGCGGTGTTCGCGGCTCCGAATGATCTCGATCCGGACCGCGACCACCTCGCCGACGAGCTGGCGTTTGGCCACGGAACCCACTACTGCGTGGGCGCGAACCTTTCTCGGCTCGAGGCGATTGTTGCCTTGGAGCGGCTGTCGGCCCGCGTGGACTCGTATCGGCTCCACGACGACAACACCTTCGAGTACCTACCGAGCGTGGTGCTTCGGGGACTCAAACGGCTCCACATCGAGGCGACCATGGCCTCCGCCGGACCCGCGCCCGAGTGAACAGTGTTAACTTGAGCTTCCCGTTCTTGAACGGCGGGTGTCCGACGGCCCGAGGAGTTCATCGTGCAGCGTGTATCCGACCGGACGAGCCATGTGAGGAACGACGCGAAGAACCACTACCTGGCCGGCGGGTGGAGGCCCACCGGTGCCGAACTCGACGAGGCGGAGCTGGTCGTCGTCGGTGATCTGCCCGCCGGGCTCCGTGGACAGTTCATCCGCAACGGTCCGAACCCCATGTTCGAGCCGGTGAGTGAGTACCACATGTTCGACGGCGACGGCATGCTGCACCGAATTGGATTCGCGGATGGCACCGCCTCGTACAGCAATCGCTGGATTCGATCGCGCGGTCTCGAGGTCGAGATGAATGCCGGGCACGGCGTGTACCCGGGACTCGCAGATATCGCGAACTGGCCGGACCAGTCGGTCACTGGCGACGCCGGCCCGATCAAGAACCCGGCCAACACCCACATCATCCGCCACGCCGGTCGGTACTTCGCGCTCTGGGAGGGCGGGCTGCCGACGGAGGTGACGGCTGACCTCGAGACGATTGGTGTCTGGGACTACAGGGGTCAGGTCGACGGCATGATGCCGGCCATGACCGCGCATCCGCGGCTCGATCCGCGCACCGGTGAGATGTTCTCCTTCGCGTACTCCCCGTTCCCGCCCTACCTCCGGTACTTCGTCATCGACGCAACCGGGGCGCTGGTGCACAAGGTCGAGCTCGATCTGCCCGCGCCCGTGATGATGCACGACTTCCTCATCACCGAGAAGTACGCAGTGTTCCTGGATTCTCCGATCGTGCTGAACATCGGAGGCGCCGAGGGCGGGCCGATCGCAAGCTGGCGGCCCGAAAACGGCACCCGGATCGGGGTCATGCCTCGGATGGGCAACGCGACCGACCTCCGCTGGTACGAGATCGACCCCTGTCATGTCCAGCACTTCTGGAATGCCTGGGACGACGGTGACCGGATCGAGCTGCGCGGCGCGCGATGGAAGGCGGTCGACTTCGGCTACGAGTCCGAGGGCATCTCGATCGAGGTCGACCCCGCGCTGCCCGCCCGGTTCTGGGTCGACCTTGCGGCCGGAACGGCGGGCTGGGAACACTTCGACGACATGGGCGGTGAGATGTGCCGCTTCAATGACGAGTACAACGGCGTGTCCAACCGCTACGACTACATGGCCGCGTACAGCAGCCGCCGGGCGCAGCTCGGAGGGTTCGACTCCGTGGCCGGCTACGACGCGGTCACAGGTCGACGTCAGGTATGGGATTTCGGTGGGGAGCGTGAGGTCGGCGAGCCGATCTTCGCGCCCGATCCGGCCGGGTCGGGCGAGGGGGACGGCTGGATCCTCTGCCTCACCACGGATCGTGAAGCCACCGTCTCCGAGCTCAACGTCTTCGAGGCTCAACGGATCGA
Source organism: uncultured Acidimicrobiia bacterium (assembly GCA_963765075.1). Classification (GTDB taxonomy): domain Bacteria; phylum Actinomycetota; class Acidimicrobiia; order IMCC26256; family JAENVU01; genus JAENVU01. The sequence continues at coordinate 64,322 of CAVXVA010000003.1, read as the reverse complement.
TGATGGTCCGGCGGCGGTCGTTCGCCTGCCTCAATGGGTTCCGGCCGGCTTCCACGCGAACTGGTTCCCGGCGTAGGGCGGCCATGGCCGAGGACTTCGAGGACGTCTCGACCTTCTCGCTCTCGGTGGAGCGAGAGAACGTGTTGTACGAGAAGCAGACCGAGTGCACGTTCATGTGGACCAACCGGGCGGGTGAACCAATCGGCGTGATCATGAACTACGTCGTTCGGGACGGCGCGTTCTGGCTCACCGCGACGCGTCGTCGCGCCCGAATCGCCGCCATCGAGCGCGACCCTCGGGTGGCGATCGCGGTGTCCAGCCGAGGGACCGACATCGGGGTCAGCCAGAGTGTGACGCACAAGGGCATCGCGACCGTCCACGACGATCAGGCCACCAAGGACTGGTTCTATCCCGCCTTGGCCGCCGCGGTGCGCCCCGACTCTGCATCGCAGCAGCAGTCCTTCGTCGATCACCTCGACTCGCCGGGTCGGGTCGTCATCGAGGTCACTCCGACGCAGCGCATCGGATTCGACAGCGAGCTGATGCTTCGCGACTCCCCGGCGGGAATGTCGCGCAGCCAATTGTGAGTCCGTGCCGGGCGTCAGCTCGCGGTGCCGGCGGTACCGTGGTGTGGTTCGTCGGCGGCGAGAACACGACGGAGGCCCTTCACACAACGAGCGACGAACGCGGCACCGTCGGTATTCCATGCGGCTTCGTTGCAGACCTCGAGCGACCAGGGAGCGGTGGTGCCGGTAGCGCGCACCGCAGCGACGAAGCCCCGCAGGTCCATTTCGCCGTCGCCGGGCGGGACTCGGTTGCGCCGGGTGTCCTCCTCGTAATCGGCGAGCGCAGGTGCCAGCGGTCCGTCGCTCATCTGGACGTCGAACACTTTTTCACCGGGGAGCGTGCGGATGAGTTCGAGATCGTTGGCGCCGCGCTCGGTGGTGCCAGAGGTCGACACAGATGCCGCCGTTGTCGCGGTCCGCCGCCTCGACAATGCGCAGCGCGTCGAGTGCATCCGCGATGTCGGTGGACGGGACGAACTCGAGCCCAACGAGCAGCCCATGGTCGCGCGCCCGGTCGCACAACGCGCCGAGCGCCTTCCCTGCGTCGATGATGGTCATGTCGGTCGGCCCGAGCACGTGAAGACTGCGGCAGCTGAACTGATCGGCAATGCGAAATGCCGCCAGCTCCTGGTCGAGCGCGTCGGCAGCCCCAGCCGCCGACGGATCGGCCCACGGACGAAGGGCCGTGATCTCGGCCAGACCAAGCCCTCGATCATCGAGAAGCCGCGCCAGCTCCGTGCTCGTGCCCTCGGCCTCCAGGCGCTGAAAGTTCCGGATAGAGATCCCGATGGCCCGACAGCCGGCGCTCGCGGCGGCGTCGACTCGCTGAGTGATGTCGTGATGGCGGCCGAGCGTGAAATGACTGAGGACGATGTCGTCGCCGGTGAGTTCACAGGGTCGGGCCTCGATCGTCATATGCGAACATCATGGTCTCCGAGGAGGGGAGCACGGCAATGGGGCGTCTGAACGGCAAGGTCGCGGTCGTCACGGGCGGTGCGAGTGGCATCGGCGCGGCCGTCGTTGGTCGGTTCATCGACGCCGGCGCCGTCGTGGTGGTCGCCGATCTGGCGGACCAGGCGGGCCGCGACCTCGTGGCTCGGCACGGTGCCTCGGCGCGGTTCTGTCACGTCGACGTGTCGGTCGAAGCCGACGTGGCGGCGGCGGTCGATCTCGCCGTGTCGGGCTTCGGCCGGCTCGATGTGATGGTGAACAACGCGGGGATTGTCGGCGCGGTCGGCTCGATCGCCGAGACCAGCGAAGCGTCGTTCGACGAGACGATCGGTGTGCTGCTCAAGGGTGTGTTTCTTGGTACCAAGCACGCCGCGCGCGCGATGAGGGCTCAGGGTACGGGTGTCATCATCTCGACGGCGAGCACCGCAGGGATCGTCGGCGGCCTGGGTCCGCACCTCTATACCGCGGCCAAGCACGCAGTGATCGGTCTCACCAAATCGGTAGCGAACGAGTTGGGACCCTTCGGCATCCGGGTGAACTCGGTGGCCCCGGGCTCGACGCTGACTCCTATGGTCACGATGTTGCATCGCGATGAACCCGCAGACGAAGCGGAGGTGGCCGAACGTTTGGCGTCGCGCAGTTTGCTCGACTCGGCCTGCCTGCCCTCCGATATTGCCGACGGTGTGCTCTACCTGGCCAGCGACGAGGCGCGGTACGTCACCGGACACTGTTTGGTGATCGACGGGGGCCAGACCACGAGCGGGACCGCGGCCCATCGTTTCCACCGCGAGGAGCCCGCATGATCATCGTTTCCGGGTATCTCGACTTCGCCACGGGGGCGGCCCGAGACGCCGTGCTCATCGAGGGCGCGGCCTTACAGCAGGCCACCCGCGATGAGGAGGTCGGCTGCGAGGCCTACTGCCTCTCGGCCGATTCCACGCGCGACGACCGGGTGTTGGTCTACGAACTCTGGCGGGACGAGGTATCCCTGGCCGCCCATTTCGAACATCGCTACTTCCATGAGATGCGCGCCGTCTTCCATCGTTTCCCCCGCACCGGGGGTGAGGTGAAGAAGTACCGCTGTGATCTGTCCGAACCGGTTCACGACGACACCGGTACCGTGCGTGCCGACTTCTTCACGGCCTCCTAGTGGATGATCACCAGGATCGACAGGCGATCATCGACGTGATGCTTGCCTACTGTCGGATCGTCGATGAGGGCGACTTCGACGAGTTGCGAAACGTGTTCACCCCGGATGCGACCGCCGAGTTGGGCGGATCCGGCCAGACCGGGATCGATGAGATCCTTGATCGATTGTCGGGCGCCCTCGGCCGGTTCGTCTCGTGGGAGCACCACGTCGACGAATACGAGGTGAGCATCGACGGGGAGCTTGCCTCCGCACGATGTTCAGTGCATGCGGTGCATGTCCGTCCGGCCGGCGAGTCTCCGCCCACCTACCTGGTGGTCGGCAGCTACGAGGACCGGTTGGTACACACGGCGAACGGTTGGCGGATCACGCATCGTTCGCTCGTCAGGAACCCCTCCTGACCACGGTTGCGGTCAGGCCGTGGCCGAGTCCTCGGCACTGTACGCGGCCAGCGCCTCCTGCAACGCTGCGTCGAAGCGGGCGATGCCGTCGAGCTTGCGATGCTCATAACCTCGAACGGTCGTAGGGAGTGACGCGAGGTGGATTGCTTGGCCGAGCCGCTCGCTCGTGAGGCCGTTGATCATCCGGTCCAACGCGGCCCGGTAGTCCGCCGCCAGTTTTCGTTCCGCTCGTCGGACCTGGGTATGGCCGAACGGGTCCCAGGGGGTGCCACGCAGGCGCTTGCCTTTGGCGAGGAGCGCCAACCCCGGGGCCGCCCAGGTCCCGATCTTGATCTTGCGTTCGCGGCCGACTGCTCGCAGCAACGGTGGATGGAGTCGCCACGAGATCTTGGCGGGTCCGTCGACGAGGGCCCTGGCGGCTTCGAGGACGGTCGGGTCGACGAGCAACCGGGCGACTTCGTATTCGTCCTTGTACGCCATGACCCGGTACAGCTCGAGCGCGACGGTCTCGGTGAGTGCCCACGATCCTGGCGCGACTCGCTGCTCGGCAGCGGTCGTGCGAGCGAGAAACTCGAGGTACTCCCGCGCCAGCTCTTCCCCGTCGAATCCCAGCAGCTCCCACAGCCGGCGCGTGACGTCGGCCATCAGGTCGGCGCGCGCCCCGGCATCGATCAATTCGGCAACCCCGTGCTTGACCGTGGCGGGGAACTCGGAGCTGTGCTCGATCGGTGCGCCCGGCCGGCTCGCGAATGCTCGTTCCGCCGCGTTGGGATCGGCGAGGACGGCTCGCCCCCAGGTGAACGCAGCATGGTTCGCGGCAACCGCCACGCCGTTCAGTTCGATCGCCTCGGTCATGGAGGCCGGAGTGACGGGAAGCACGCCGGCTTGCACCGCCATGCCGATCACCACCAGATTGGCGGTCGCAGGATCACCAACCAGTCGGACCGCGACGGCTTCCGCGTCGACCCACGCGGCGCCGGGACGACCGGCACCCTCGATGCGGTCGCGGAGTTGCTGATCGTCGGTGATGGGTCGTTCCGGGTGGAGCACCATGGTCACCGTCGGCGTCCGCGAACTCGAGCCGACGATGCGGGTGCGCTCGGGCGAGGCCGCGAGGAGGGTGGCGTCGGCAGCCGCGACGATGGCATCGAGCACGAGGAGTCCGTCGGCCTGACCGGCCCCGACATGGTTGGTGCCGATCACGTCGCCGGACCGAGCGAAGATGACGTCACTCACGACGGGCCCTGCCTTCTGAGACAAGCCGGTCTGATCCAGGCCGCGCACCTCGAGTCCGTCGAGCATGGCGGCAGTGGCAACGATTTGTGCCGCGGTGACGACGCCGGTACCGCCGACGCCCGCGAATCGAACCTTGGCGGAGGCTGGTCCGGGGCTGGGATCCGGGAGCGTCGTCGGGGGCGACACCGCCGGGACCGGGTCGTGAGATCCACGTACGAAGCGATCCGAGCCCCGATGCCACCAGCGCGCCGGTCTTGGTTCGACGGTGATGAACGACGGGCAGTCGCCGTCGAGACAGGACTGGTCGAGGTTGCAGGACGCCTGATCGATGCGGGTCCTGCGCCCCAGCGGGGTCTCGACGGGCTGGACCGAGAGGCACGCGCTGCGCTCGCCGCAGTCACCGCATCCCTCACAGACGCGCTCGTTGATGAGGACGCGTGCCACCGTCGTCGGCGCGGGATCCCGGCGGCGATCCCGGCGCAACTCTGCTGCGCAGGGCTGGTCGTGGATCAGCACGGTGACCCCGGGGATGGCCGCGAGTTGCTCGTGGGCCGTGGCGAGTTCGCTGCGGTCCCAGAGGTCGACCCCGGACGGCAGTGGCTCGTGACCGGTGCGTTGCACGTCGTCGGTGGTGATGATGATCCGGGCCACGCCGTGGGCCTGAAGCATCCGGCAGATATCACCCAATCCGCGTTGGCCGGCGGGGCGTTGTCCGCCAGTCATGGCGACGTGACCGTTATGAAGCAGCTTGAACGTGATATTCACGTTCGCGTCGACGGCAGCCTGGATCGCGAGCTGGCCGCTATGGAAGTAGGTGCCGTCGCCGAGGTTCTGCGTGAAGTGGTTGGTCCGGACGAACTCGGCCATGCCGATCCAGGGTGCGCCTTCGTTGCCCATGGCGGTGACGCACACGATCTCCCCGACGCGGTCGTCGTTGCCGAGCATTGCCATGGTGTGACAACCGATCCCGGCGCCGACCAGCGTTCCTTCGGGTACCCGCGTCGATTGGTTGTGCGGGCAGCCGGAACAGAAGGCCGGTGGCCGGCTGTCGAGGACGGGCACGTGCGCTCGACGGCGTTCGGTGACGGCCGGGACGAGCAGGTGTCCGATCCGTTCGGTCAATGCGGCGCGGAGTGGCTCGACCATCCGGTCGGCGCCGAGCGGTCCGTGTCCGGGATACTGCGGCCGGCCCGATCGGTCGAGCTTGCCGGTGACGATGGGTTGGGTGGCAGTGCCGTAGAGCGCGTCTCGGACCAGCCGCTCGAGCGACGGGTTCATTTCCTCGACGACCATCACCTCCTCGAGTCCGACTGCGAACGATCGCACCACCGCAGGGTCGAAGGGGATGGGCATCTGCATCTGCAACACCCGCACCCCAGCCGCGGCCAGTGCGGCGCGGTCGAGGCCGAGGCGGGCGCAGGCATCCATCAGTTCGAGGTAGGTCAGGCCCGACGCGATGATCCCCAGCCACGCCGACGGCGACTCCACCGTGATTCGGTTCAGCCGGTTCGCCGCGCCGTAGGCCATTGCGAGGTCCGCTCGTACCCCGCGCAGCTGCTCCTCGATTTCGAGTGAGTGCGCCGAGAGCAAGAGCGCGTCCGGCCGACACTGGTACGGCTCACCGTCGATGGTCGGCATGACGGGCTGGACCCTTCGGGGATCGAGGTTGAGCGTCCCCGAACCGTCGGCCACCGCAGCGACGATCTTCAGCCCGACCCAGAGCCCGCTGGCACGCGACAAGGCGATCGCGTGGCGGCCGAGATCCAGTGCTTCGGCGACGTCGGCGGGGTAGAGGATCGGCAGGTGAAGGTCGATCATCGTGGCATCGGACGAGGACGGGATGGTCGAGGACTTGGCGGCGGGATCGTCGCCGACGATCGCGACGGCGCCGCCGAGGGGTGAGGTGCCGGTGAACACGGCGTGGCGCAGTGCGTCAGACGCGCGGTCGACGCCGGGAGCCTTGCCATACCAGAGGCCCACGACCCCGTCGTAGTGCGCGTCGGGTCGGGAGGCAACGAGCTGGCTGCCCATCACCGCCGACACGGCGAGTTCTTCGTTGACCGCGGGCCGCAGCACGATCGGTAGATCCGGGGCGAGGCGGGCCGCCCGAGCGAGTTCGCGGTCCAACCCTCCGAGCGGGCTGCCCGGGTAGCCCGAAGCGAAGGCCGCGGTGTGGTGGCCCGCGGTGCGGTCGGCTCGCAGCTGTTCGATCGGCAGGCGCGCGAGGGCCTGGACCCCCGTGCAGAACACCTGCCCTGCGTCCTTGGTGATCCAATCCTGGAGTTGGTAGCCGTTGCGACTGGGGGAAGGCATTGTTCGAGACCACGGTTCTTTCGCCGGAGTGAACAGTGTTTACCTGGGTTCGACCCAAGTTGCCACCGCAACCTCGAGCGCGGTCGCATCGGCGATCGAGGCCGGCGCCTTGCCAAGGTGGAGTATTAGTGCTAAAACTCAGCCAACCGAGACCGCCCTCCCCGGGCACCAGGACAAGGAGTCCCACGATGAAGAAACTCTCGCTCATGCTCGCCACCACCGCTCTGGTAGCGGTTGGCCTGTTCTCGCCTGCCGGTGCTGCACCGGGTGACGGTGCAGTCACCGTCGTCCACGGCATCCCCGGCCTGACCGTCGACGTGTATGTCAACGATGCGCTCACGCTCGACGACTTCGCGCCCGACACGGTGACCGATCCGATCGCGTTGCCGCCGGGGGACTACAACCTGAAGATCCGCGGCGCGACCGATCCCGACACCGCCGTCCCGCTGCTCGAGGCGGACGCGACGGTGACGAGTGGTCTGAACGCTTCGATCGTCGCTCACCTGAAGGAAGATGGTTCACCGACCGTTTCGGTCTTCGCGAACAAGGTCTCCACGATCGCGGCGGGTCAGGGACGACTCACCGTGCGCCACACTGCTGCGGCACCCGCAGTTGATGTGCGCGCTGGTGGCACCGTGGTGTTCCCGAACCTGACGAACCCGAACGAAGCAACCGCTGACCTCGCAGCCGGTGTGGTGTCAGCTGACGTGGTGCTTGCCGGTACCAGCACGGTGGCGATCGGCCCAGCCGATGTCGACGTGAAGGCCGGACAGTCGACGATCGTGTACGCAGCTGGCTCGGCATCGGACGGAACCCTTCGGGTCCTGGTCCAGACGATCGGCGGACTCGCTGCGGCACCTGCTGCGGCCGCCGCTCCGGCTGCCGCGACGCCGGTGCCCGCTGCGGTCAACACGGGCTCTGGTGGTCTCCTCGACACCAGCACCGGGTTCCCGGTGTGGATCGCGATCGTCTCCGGCGCGGCACTGATTGCCGCGGCGGGTGGTGGCGTGGCGCTTGCTCGCTCCCGTCACTGAACGTCGAAGCAACCGTGAGGTGTGCGGGGCCGGGCCATCGGCCCGGCCCCGCACTACGTGAGCCCGAAGGAGGCCGGTCGTGAAAGGTCGTCGTGGACTGCTGATGGTCGTGGCGGTCTCGTTGGTCGTTGCAGTGGCGGTCCCGGTCGCGTGGTGGGCGAGTCGTCCCTCTACCGACGCGGGCACCCTCGAACGCTTCCAGCGGGGGAGTCGCAGCCGGTCCGTGTCACCGCCGCCACCACCGGCGATCGACATCGGCACCCGTTCGGGTCGAGTCGAAGACACGCCCGTCGGCGCGACCACGCCGGTTGCCGTGCGGATCGGCGCGATCGGTGTCGACGCACCGGTCACCCCGGTCGGGCTCGAACCCGACGGCGAGATGGAGATCCCCGAATCGGTGGCCCAGGTCGGCTGGTACCGGCTCGGATCCGTCCCGGGCCGACCCGGCTCGGCAGTACTCGCCGGCCACGTCGACTCCCGATCACAGGGCCGCGGCGCCTTCTTCTCTCTGAACTCCGTCGAGCCTGGCGCGCCCGTCACGGTCGTCGACACCCGCGGCGCCGAGCACCAGTTCGAGGTGGTCGCCCGCCGACAGTTTCCCAAAGACGGCCTCCCCGCCGACCTCTTCTCGAACACCGGCGATGCTCGCCTCGCGTTGATCACCTGCGGAGGCGACTTCAACAGCGACACCCGCTCGTACCGCGACAACATCGTCGTCTACGCCGTCGCGGTCTGAGCCGCTGGCGCTGCTGGTCCGACGGAACGCGGATGTCCCACGGTCGTGGTACACCTGCACCCGAAGCCTCACCGCGACGAAAGGGAACTGCCATGGCCGAGATGACCGCCTATACCCCCGGTACTCCTTCGTGGGTCGACATCGGTACCCCGGACATCGCGGCGGCCGTGGTGTTCTACTCGGGTCTGTTCGGATGGACGTGTGTCGACCAGGGCGAAGAAGCCGGTCACTACACCATGTGTGAGCTGCGCGGGAAGGCCGTCGCCGCGCTGGGCCCGCAGCAGAACCCAGGTCCGCCGATGTGGACCACCTACATCTCGGTGGCTGACGCCGACGCGACCGCGGCCGCGATCAGCGCGGCCGGAGGCACCGTGGTCATGCCGCCGATGGACGTCATGGATGCAGGGCGGATGGCGGTCGCGATGGACCCGACCGGCGGATTCTTCTCCATCTGGCAGCCGAAGGAACACATCGGTGCCCAGATCGTCAACGAGCCCGGAACGCTGTGCTGGAACGAACTGACGGTGCGCGACGCGGGTCCGGCGCTCGACTTCTACACGAAGGTGTTCGGCTACACGGTCCAGACCCAGACCGAGCCCATGGTGTACCACGAGCTTCAGATCGACGGCCGCACGATTGGCGGCTGCATGGTGATGGACGAGAACTGGCCGGCCGACGTGCCGACCCACTGGATGGTCTACTTCGCGACCGAAGACACCGACGCGACCGCCGCGAAGTGCGTCGAACTCGGTGGCACGGTGCAGGTGCCCCCGACCGACATCCCCCCGGGTCGATTCGCCGTCCTCAATGACCCGCAGGGTGGGATGTTCTCGGTGATGACGTTTTCGCAACCCATCTGACGGTTCCGCGGTGATGATCCGGTGACCGGAGCTGCCGTCGGTCGACGAGGACCGGGACCGTCAGTCACACCAGGGGAAGAGCTGGGGGCTGGTGCGGTGGAGCTCGAGGACCTGGGGAAGGGTGAAGGTGGTGGAGTCGGCTACCGCGGCGATTCCCCGGACTCCGAGGGCCTTGAGTGTCTTGGCGTCGACGCCGGACTTGGCGATCGACGGGAAGGTGCCCTGACCCAGGCTCTTCACCGTTGACATTCCGGCACGCTGGCAGGCGTTGCCGGGCTCGGTGGGTCCGGCGGCGAAGGCCGGAGCGGCGCTGAGGCCGAGGGCCAAGGCGCCGGTGGCTGTGGCAAGTGCGAGTTTGCGGATCATGAGAGCCTCCTCAGGCTGTGGAGTTCGGGACGGTGTGTCCCATGCACAGTATTTAGTACTAAATCTGGCGTGTCAAGTCGGGCGCCGGTCCATCTCCTGGCTTCCGGTCGGCACCCGAGTCGAATTCTTCGCGCGGCCACGGGCTAAACCTGCCCGATGGCCCGTTATCTGGTTCGAGTGCGTTCACCGAAGTCGCCGGCCGAGGCCTTCGCCTATATGGCGAACCTCGCCAACTTTGCCGAATGGGATCCGGGTGTGACCCGGGTCGAGCAGTCGGAGGGCGATGGTCCCGGACCGAGCGCGGTGTACGACGTCACGGTCAAGGGGCTCCGCACTCCACTTCGGTATCGCACGAGGCGGTTCGAGCCACCGAACTCGATCGTCGTGCGCGCCGAGAGTCGGTTCCTCACGTCGCTCGACGCGATCACGGTGGAGAGCGATGGTGCGGGATCGATCGTGACCTACGACGCCGAACTGACATTGAATGGACCGCTCGGTCTCGCCGATCCGATCCTTCGCCTCACGTTCGGGCGGATTGGAGACCGAGCCACCGCCGGATTGATCCGAGTGCTCGACGGCGAACGGGTACCGGAGCAATGACCATGAGCGGTCGCCGAGTGGTGCGGTAGTAGCCCAGCGTGTCGCGGACCGGGTCGTCGGTCAGCGTGCCCGAGTGCCATCGAGGTGGTTCGCGTCGTCAGCGATGCCGCGGATGAGGCCGGGGAACACGAGCCGATGGAATGGGGCGATCGCGTACCAGTAGACCCGACCGAAGAGTCCACGCGGTCGGAACCTCGCGGTCTGGCGGAGTCGGGTTCCCTCGGCCACCGGTTTCAGGGTCCACTCGATCCACGCCTCACCGGGGAGACGCATCTCCGCGTGGAGCACGAGGCTGCGTTCGGCTTCGAGATCCTCGACCCGCCAGAAATCGACAGGTTCGCCGATCGTGAGATGCTCGGGATCACGCCGACCGCGACGGAGTCCCGGGCCGCCGACGATCCGGTCGAACCATCCCCGTGCCTTCCAGAGCATCTCGCCGCTGTACCAACCCCGTTCCCCGCCGACTCGGCACACGGCCGTCCAGGTGTCGTGGGCATCCGCGGCGACGACGACCTCGCGCGTGTCGGTGAGCTCGGTGCCGCCGGTCCAGCTCGGATCGGTCGCGCAGGCCTGCCACACCGGCGATGACGCGTCGTCGAACTTCGTGGGAATGTCCCCGACCGCGGTGCGTCCGATCGCGCGGTGGATGGCCTGCGCGAGCGGGATGCGCTCGAAGGGAAACAGTGTCTCGGCCCGGTGGTCGCGGACGATGACGGTGTTCACGAGCGAATCGACGAGCGGTCGGGCCAGACTGGCGGGGACCGGGGTGACGAGACCGATCCACAGCGACGACAAGCGGGGCGTCAGCACCGGCACGGGGATGAGCCGCCGACGGGTGAGGCCCGCCTCGCGCGCGTAGACCGCCATCATCTCGGCGTAGGACACGACGTCGGGTCCGCCGATCTCGAGGATCCCCGACAGCGGCCCGGGATGCTCGATCACCGCAACGAGATATCGGAGCACGTCACGGATCGAGATCGGCTGGCAGCGAGTGTGCACCCACTTGGGGGTCACCATGACCGGGAGGACCTCGGTGAGGTAGCGCAGCATCTCGAAGCTCGCCGACCCGGAACCGATCACGACGGCAGCACGGAGTTCCACCGTCTCGATCGGTCCTGCAGCCAGTTCCTTGCCCACGTCGTGGCGGCTGCGGAGATGCGCGCTCGAGATCGGCGTCTTCGTCGCCGAGTCCGCCGAGATAGACGATGCGGGCCACTCCGGCCGTTTCGGCCGCGCGCCGAAAGTTTTCGGCGGTGGCCCGTTCCCGGGCCACCCAGTCGGGTCCCTCCCCGATGCTGTGGATGAGGAAGACCGCGACATCGACGTCGACCATCGCGTCGCGGAGGTCGCCGCCGACGTCGGCGCGTACCATCTCGACCTCCCGGTGCCACGAAGCCACGTCGAGCTTGCGCGGATCCCGTACCACGCAGCGGACCGTGTGTCCGTGAGCGAGTAACGCAGGCACGAGACGGCCGCCGACATAGCCCGAAGCGCCGGTGACCAGGACCCGCAACGCTCGATCGGTCACTGCGACCTCGCAAGAAGCTCGAGGCACCGTCGCGCGACGTCGAGTGCGGACGGTTCGAACTCATCGGCGCCGAGTTCGCGCGCCTTGTCTTGGTTGGTGATCGCCGGGCCGCCGATGAACACGACGACATCGGGCACCAGTTCGTGCAGGAGGGCCGCGGTGCGCTGCGCTGCGTCCACGCTTCCGTCGGATCCGACGCTGATCGCCACCCCGACCGTGTCGTCGTGGAGTTGGGCAGTCTGGACGAAGGACTCGGGTGGGGTGTTGGCGCCGAGATCGACCACGGCGAGGCCTTCACCGCGGAGGATGTCGCCGAGGATTGCGAGTGGCAAGGAGTGGTAGTCGCCGGCCGCGCCACCGATCACGACGGTCGCGCGTTTGCGACCTCGTCGGGCGAAGGATGGTCCGAGACGCCCGACGAGGCGAGCCGCGACACTCGACGCGCGATGCTCATCGGCGATTTCGATGGTGCCGTTCGCCCACGAGTCGCCGATGTCCCGGAGGACCGGCACCATGAGTTCGAGGTGGACGTCATGGGCGGGGGCACCCGAGACCAGGGCGCGTTCGATGATCGACCACGCGCCGGGTTCGTCGCCCGCGATGAGCCGGTCCCGTAACTGCTTGCGGTACGTGGGCCAGCGCAGACCGCCCGGTCCGGGCGGCGCCTCTTCGCGATCGGCCACCGCGCGCAGATCGTCGAGGCGCACCTGCCACGTGCCACCGACCTTCTGCGCGGGGAGAGTGCCGAGTCGCACGTAGCGGTAGGCCGTCATGTAGTGGACGCCGAGTTGTTCGGCGGCAGCACGGAGGCCGATCAGTGAGGAGTCATCGGGCATTGATGGGGGAGCGTAGGGGGGTTCTTGCATACGAAAGAGGTTAGTGCTAAAAGAAGGGATGTCAACGAATGCTCCCGGTAGCACTTCCACGCCGAAAGAGACCGCTATGCACAGGCTCTCGCCGAACTCCACGACCCGCCCCGTCGCCATGGTGGTCACGCAGGAACCGTCATGAGCACGAAGGTCGTGGACTCGGCCGCGGCGATGGCACGGCTCCGCCCGTACAACCTGGTTGCCGGCTCCCTCCACCTTGCGCAGGCGATTGCGATCGTCGTGTTGGCCAACGACTTCTCGTTGCCGGTCGGCGCCACCTACATGACGGGACCGCCGGGCCCGGACGTCGGCACCCAGGCAGTCGCGTTGTTCAACCTCAGCTTCGCCGGGGCGATCGCCGCATTCTTTGCGCTCTCCGCATTGGCCCACTTCGCGGTGGCCGGCCCGCGTTGGGCTTCGTACCAGGACCAACTCCAGCAGGGTCGCAACCCTTACCGATGGGTCGAATACTCCCTGAGTGCGTCGATCATGATCGTGCTGATCGCCATGCTGACGGGCATCGACGACATCGCTGCGCTTCTCGCCCTCGTCGGCGTGAACGCGTCGATGATCGGATTCGGCTGGATGCAGGAACGCTATGAAGCACCCGGCACCGGACTCGGCCCCTTCTGGCTCGGTTGCGTCGCCGGGATCATTCCGTGGCTCGCGATCGGGATCTACCTGATCGGACCGGGGGCCGATCAGGGCCCGCCGGGGTTCGTCTACGGCATCTTCATCTCGCTCTTCGTGCTCTTCAACTGTTTCGCCGTCAATCAATGGCTCCAGTACAAACAAGTTGGGAAGTGGCGCAACTACCTCGTCGGCGAACGCGCGTACATCACGTTGTCGCTCGTCGCGAAGAGCCTGCTGGCCTGGCAGATCTTCGGCTCGACCCTCGCCTCCAGTACCGGAACGTGATCGATCCTCCAGTTTCGCGACTGGCGGGCGGACGTGCGCGGCGGGATATGGCTGCGCTAGAAGATCGGCGATGACCACCGAACTCAAGGCAGTGATCTTCGACTTCGGTGGCGTGTTCACGGACTCGCCGTTCCATGCGTTCACCGCCTACGCCCAACGCATCGGCGCGTCCGAGGAGCAGGTCACCGACATCGTGTTTGGCGGGTACGGGATCGATGGTGACCATCCGTGGCACCAGGTCGAGCGGGGCGAGATCACCTTGACCGACGCCCGTGATCGGATCACCGAGATCGGTGCCCAACAGGGTCTGGCGATCGATATCTGGGATGTCTTCATCGCCATGGGCGAGAACGGCGGAGGTCTGCGCGCCGAGCTCGTCGAGTACGTGCGCGCCATCCGCGCATCGGGGTTGGGCACGGGGATCATCACGAACAACGTGGTGGAGTTGAAGGAGCACTGGCGCGCAATGCTGCCGGTCGACGAACTGTTCGACTTCGTGATCGATAGCAGCGAGGTCGGGATCCGCAAGCCGAATCCTGCGATCTTCGAGCATGCCTTGGCGGTGGGCGGTTACACGCCCGACCAAGTCATCTTCCTCGACGATTTCGAGGGCAACGTGATCGCGGCGCAAGCCTTGAACATTCGGTCGATCCTGGTCGACGGAGATGGCGCCAAGACCGTCGCCGATCTCGATGCGATTCTGGGCCTGCGCTAGCAGCCGCGGGACCCGATGTCGTATCGGTAGTTGACCATCATGCCCGCCGACTGCGCGATGCCGGCCGGTGAGAGGTTGCCTTGGGGGTTGATGCGTTCGATGGTCGCGCCGTTCCCGAGATGGAAGCGCGCCACTGGGTCGAGCGTGCGGCCGTCGGCCGAACGTGCTTCGAGAAGGTAGGTCGCGGCCAGCGCGGTCGTGAGTTCCGCGTGACGCTCGAGACTGGTCGCGTCGCGAGTCCAGCCTTCGAGTGCGATCAGGTCCAGGAGTTCCGCTGCCGCGGAATCACCCGCGTCGGCGCGATCGCGGAGCCAACGCCCGAACCCGGGCGCCGGGGAGAGCGTGACGAACGTCTCGAGGTTCGGGAGTTCGGCGGCCAGCGCCGCGGTCGCCTGCGTGATCAGGTGGTGGCCCAACGAGAGTCCCCGCAGGTTGGTATGCCCGTTGTTGATGGAGTAGAGGACGGCGGTATCGGCGACTTCGGCGGCGATCGGAGTTCGGTCGGACGCGAGCAGTGTGGTGATCGAGTCGGGCACGCCTCGGGTCAGCGCGACCTCGACGAACACCAACGGTTCGCCCGGCGTCGCCGGGTGGAACAGCGCGTAGATTCGCCGGTCGCTCGGCTCCAGACGCCGCCGGAGTTCGTCGCGATCTGCGATCGCGTGGACGGCCTCGTACCTGATGATCGTGTCGAGCAGTTCGCTCGGTGCCGGCCAGCCGATCTCGGCCAACTCGATCGACTCGCGGTCGATGGAGGCGCGGCGGGGACTCGGGCGCGACTGCGCGGTGGCGTCGTCGGCGGCCGGGGTCACGGGTTCAGTATCGCCGACGGTGGTTGGCGTCAGCGAAGGGTGGCGCGCACCGGCAGCTGGTTGAGACCGCGAATGACCATGCGAGTGCTCCACACCGGATCGCCGGCGAGTTCGACGTTCTCGAACCGGTCGAGCAGCGCCGCGAACATCGCCTCGGATTGCAGCCGGGCCAGGTGTGAACCGAGACAGGCGTGGATCCCGGCACCGAACTGCAGGTGCTGGCCGGCATCTGCCCGCGTGATGTCGACCGTGTCGACTGTGTCGCCCCAGCGCTGCGCGTCGCGATTCGCGGATGCGGGCGACGCGTAGATCACCGAGCCCGTCGGGATCGTCGTCGTGCCGCTGGGAGTCTCGAAGTCCATGTCGCGCATCGCGATGCGACGCACGAACTGATTCGGGCCGTCGTAGCGCAAGAGTTCGTGCACTGCATTGCGGAGATGGGAGCGGTCGGACTGGAGGAGGGCCCACTGGTCGGGATGGTTGAGCAGGGCGAGCATTCCGTTGCCCACGTGGCCGGCCGTGGGCTCGTGGCCGGCGACGTAGAGCGTGACGATCTGTGTGATCAGATCCTCGTGGCTGAGGCTCTGGCCGTCCTCCTGGGCGTGGATGAGGTCGGAGAGGATGTCGTCGTCGTCCCGGCCTCGCTTCTCCTCGATCAGCGTCTCGATGAATGCATACATCTCGTCCATGTGCTTGACCAGGGCCTCACGCTCGACGGCGTCCATCACCGGGTCGAGCGACCGGGCGATGCAGTTGACCCAGAACCGGAAGACGGGGTGGTCTTCTTCGGGGATGCCGAGCATCTGGCAGAAGATCTCGACGGGCAGCGGGTAGGCGAAGTCCTCGATGAGGTCGAACTCGATGATGCCCGAGCCGTGAACAGCGATCAGTTGGTCCACCCGCACGCGGACCCGGTCTTCGACGAGGCCCCGCAACTCCTCGACCTCACGAGGGCGGAACGGCTTCGCGATCAGCGAACGGATCTGCGCGTGGTCCGGGTCGTCGAGCAGCACGAGGGTGCGACCCTGGCGGGGGGCTTCGTCGCGTCGGCGAATCTCGTCGATCGTGAGTGGCGTCGGAATCGCGTTGTCGAGTTCGGACGAGATGCTCGGGTCCCGGAGGATCGTGTTGACGTCGGCGAAACGGGTGACGCAATACCCGTGGAGCAGATCGGACCGGTGAATCGGGTCTTCGGCGCGCAGGCGGGCGTACTGGTCGTAGGGCCACTCGACGTATCCGTCCGCCAGCGGGTTGAACATGGCCGGCTCAGCGAGCTCGGAGGTCGACATCGGGGTTGCTCCTCGGGTTCCAGACGAGTGTGGCGGCTCGGACTACGCGCGCGGGCCGCCGCGATCGCCGGGCCAGCGGCTGCCGCTGATCACATCGGCGTAGGGCCAGAATGCGTCCGGGTCCAGCGGACCGGCATTGGTGATGACGCGTGCCTTGGGTTGGTGGGTGACGAGTTGCGCGGTGCCCGGTTCGACGATCGGGAGGTATCGGGCGATGGGGTCCCACGGGCTGTCGCGCAGGAGCAAGGTGCCGTCGACGTCTTCGAGGTGCTGCTGTTCGAACGTGGTCGCGACGTCGACCACGTGCGGCGGGTAGTCGTATACGCCACTTGCACCACCGACGGCTCGTGAGTACTTGGTCCACCATTCGTGCTCGGTGAAGTCACCGGAGCGAGGCGGGGTCGTGCCGGTGACCCGGCCGGTGAACTCCACGAACGTGTACCCCTGGTGCGTCGCGCGAGCAGTGACCGTGTCGCCGAGCCGGAAGAGCTTGATGGTGCAGAGGAACTTCGGTTGCCCGTTCGTCTCGCCGCTGATGTGGACCGCGGCTTCCTGGTCGATGCCGAGGCCGAGGCTGTAGAAGCCTTCGACGCCCTGCCACGCGGCCGGGACCTTCACGCTCACGCCGAACTCGGGCTCGCCGAGCACCGGGACGCAGTAGAACCCGACCGTCACCGTCGGGTCGAGCGGTTCGATCCCGGGTGGGAGCAGCGGCGCGATGTTCGCCGGGTCGGTGCCGTAGGTGACGACGAGTTTCGGCCATCCGGCAACTTCGCCGGGTCGGGACATGGGCGCATCGGTCATGGTGGTCCTCGTTTCGGTGGCGTCCGGTCAGGCCGGGACGAAGTGATCGACGACGGCTCGCAACGTTTCGGCCGAGAGCGCGTCGAGGTCGGGTTCGGCGCGCAGAGCGGTGCGCGTGGCGGGGGAGATCGGTGCATCGCTCGCGGCCCACAGCGCATCTGGTCGGGTGCCGGGCGGAGAGGTCGAGAGATCGCGCAACGCGAGCACCAACGCGCCGCTGATGGTGATGAGGATGGCGCGGCTTGCATCGGCGGCGGCCGCGCCCGTGAGCCCGGCGGCTTCGAGTTCCATGACCAACGCGGCTTCGAGATGGTGGGCGAGCAGTGACGATGTGCCCGTCTGATGAGCGAGTGACGTGGTCGCGCGGTGTTCGATCGAACTGGTCCAGATGTTGCGGGCGGCGCTGTAGACGCGCGCTCGGGCGGTGGTGCCGGTGATGGCCTGTTCGGCGAGCCGGCTCGACTGGAGGCGGATCACCTCGGTGACCAACTCGTCGCGACTGGCGACGTGCCAGTAGATGGTCGGGGTGCCGACATCGAGTTCGGTGGCCAACCGGCGCATCGTGAGGGCACTCGGCCCGTCGCGTTCGACGAGATCGAGGGCGGCCGCCACGATGTCGTCGCGTTCGAGACCGGTGCGGCGCCCGGAGCGGTCGTTGGCCTCCGAGTGAGAGGTGGTCGCGGTGCTCGCCATAGGTGTTGCGCGCCCTCGTCGCTTCTGTCACAGTGTCATAGGCACTCTAGGACACCGTCATAGAACCGGCAAGGGGACAACACCATGGGAAATCCGGTCGAAGGCATCGATCAGAGCAATGCCCCGTACGTGATCGTGTCGTCGGACACGCACGCGGGGCTCTACGTCGAGGACTACCGGCCGTACCTCGAGCGTTCGGTGCACGCCGAGTTCGACGAGTGGTTGGGGACCCGCCACGAGCATCGCGCGATGGTCGAGGAACTCAACGGCGAGTACGTCGAGCAGTGGGAGACCGACAACGAGGTCGGGCTGAAGGGCGCGTACGACGCCGACCATCCGCGACAAGACCCTCGACACCGACGGGGTGGCGGGCGAGGTGATCTTCGCCGACGGTGACGCGGTCACGGGCATGGAGGCGCCGCCGTTCGGCGCCGGGTTGCAGGCCGGGATGATCACCGACCCGCGTCTGGCCTGGGCCGGCGCGCGGGCGCACAACCGTTGGCTCGAGGAGTTCTGCGCGACGAACCCGCCCCGGCGTGCGGGCGTCGCGCTCGTGCCGATCACCCACGGCATCGAGGAGTCGGTGCGCCGAGATCGAGGCGCTCGCGGGGAAGCCGGGAATCAAGGGCATCATGATCCCGACGATGTGGCACGACCATCCGTCGTACGGGCACCCGTCCTACGACCCGGTCTGGGCCGCGTGCGCCGAGGCCGGGCTGGTCGTCCATACCCACTCGGGTGAGGCCGACACCGACTCGTACAACGACAACATGGCGCAGTACATGCTCGAGGTCGCGTTCTGGACGCACCGGCCGCTGTGGCAACTGTTGCTGGCCGGCAAGTTCGATCAGTTCCCGAACCTGAAGTACGCGCCGGTCGAGTGCGGGTCGTGGTGGGTCGGCGATCTCCTGTTCAAGGCCGACGTGATGTTCGGCGGTTCAGAACTGGAAGGTCAAGAAGATGTCGTCGCGGACCAAGGGTCTGATCCAACGGCTCCCGTCCGAGTACGTCGGCACCAACGTGTTCATCGGCGCATCGGCGATGAGTAAGCCGGAGCTGCGGCGGCGCTACGCCAACGGCCTCGACGCGTTGATGTGGGGCACCGACTACCCGCACCCCGAAGGGACCTGGCCCAACACTGCGGCGCGGCTGTCGACCGACTTCCGAGCTATCCCGGTCGAGGAGACGCGGTTGTTGCTCGGGCTCAACGCGATTCGCTGTTACGACCTCGACCTCGACTGCACTCACCGCGATCGCGGCCGATATCGGTCCGACGCCCGAGCAACTCAACCAGGATCTGGCGCTGCGGACTCCGCCGAACGCGATCCGCGAAGCCCGCTTCTGGTTCGACGACTACGGCATTGAGTGGAAGGGCTGACCGCGATGCAGGGCCACGAGCGGGAGCGGAGGTAGGGATGGATACCGCACCACTGGAGATCGATGGGATGGTGGCCGTGGTCACCGGGGGTGCGGGTGGCATCGGCCGTGGCATCGTCGGTGCGCTGTTGCGACACGGTGCGA
This sequence comes from uncultured Acidimicrobiia bacterium, assembly GCA_963765075.1. Classification (GTDB taxonomy): domain Bacteria; phylum Actinomycetota; class Acidimicrobiia; order IMCC26256; family JAENVU01; genus JAENVU01. The sequence continues at coordinate 44,963 of CAVXVA010000003.1, read as the reverse complement.
CGGTCGTGATCGCCGATGTCGAGCAGCGCGCGCTCGACGCGGCCGTCGCCGACCTCTCGCCACTCGGCCCGGTCTCGGGTCACCGCACCGACATCAGTGACGAACGCTCGGTCGCGGCGTTGGCCGATGCGGTGTACGCCGCGCACGGCCGGTGCAACCTGCTCTACAACAACGCCGGCGTCACCTCCGGTGGGGGCGGGAAGCCGTGGCAGCAGGAACCCAACGACTGGCGCTGGTGCTTCGGCGTCAACGTGTTCGGCATGGCGTTCTGTGTCTCCGAGTTCGTGCCCCGCATGATCGAGGGCGGCGAGCCGGGTCAGGTGATCAACACGTCGTCCGGCGACGGCGGCTTCGCCCCGGTCCCGATCGCGTCGGTGTACGCCGCGTCGAAAGCGGCGGTCAGCTGTTTCACCGAGGCCTTGCACCACAACCTGGTTTCGGAGAACACCGCGTTGCGCGCCTCGGTCTTCTATCCGTCGGGTGGATTGTTGCGGACGGGTCTGTTCACCGCGAGTCGCAATCGGCCCGAGGGCCTCCAGCGTCAAGGCGCAAGGGACGGGCCGCACCGGGATGACCTTCGACGAGATGAAGGACATGTTGGCCAAGGCCGGTCGTGACGTCACCGAGGCGAACCTCGAAGAACTCGGCGAGTTCGTCGTGAGCGAGACCGCCGCCCGCCGCTACATCATTGCGAGGGACCTCGACGACACGGTGGCGTTGCTCCACCGACGCGCCGACGCCATCGGCCAACGGGTCGTTCCACCCCACCACGGCATGCCCACCTGACCCCACCCCGACCGTTTGGCATCTCGTGGTCCGGAGCGCGCCACCAGCCGCCAAACGCTGAAGTCGCTCGGCACCGTTTGGCATCTCGTGGTCCGGAGCGCGCCACCAGCCGCCAAACGCTGGAGGGGTGGGGGTGGTCAGCGGTCGCGGAAGCCCTTGCCGGCGAGGATCTTCGGCGCACATTTCTCGACGCGTGACTCGCGGGTGGCCGCCTGCTTCGCGCTCGAAATGTGGAGGTGGTACTCCCGCTGCCGGCCCGGGGTGAGGGCTGCGAACGCCACGCGAAACTTCGTGTCCCGGTCGAGTCGGGCTTGCAGTTCCGGGGCGAACACCACCTCGGGTGCGGGCCCGACTTCAAGTCCGGCGGCTTCGACCGCGATGGCTTCGGCCACATAGCTCGCCACGGTCTTCGACAATCGCGTCACATCGGCGACCGATCGGAAACACATGCGGAGCGCGGACCGAGAGTTCGGACCTTGCGATTCGAGCACGCCCCTCGGGTCGGCGAGGAGTGCACCCTTGAAGAACATGAGGGCGAGGAAGTCGTTCATCTCCTGGAAGATGACGATGTTCTTGCCATGGTGGCTGAAGGTGGGTTTCCCCCACTTGATGGCCTCGTCCAGACCGGCGTCGAGCAGGATCGGTCGGAGCGCCGCCATCTCGTCGGGCCACTTGGTCGACCGGTTGACGAACGCGTCGACCTTGGGGTTCATGACCCGTCACCCAACGCGGCGGCGAGGAAGGCCACGCTGGCGCGGAACTCCTCGATCGGCACTTGGATGTGGGTGCCCGGATTCGCGTGCAGCCGCTTGTCGGCGGTGCCGAGCGCATCGAAGAGGTCGAACGCCTTCTCGCGCTTGAATAGTTCGTCGTTCCACTGCACGAGGAACAGCACCGGGCACCGCACGGCCGCGGCGTCGGCCCGCAGCCGCTCCTTCGTCGGACCGGTGAGTCCCATGAGGCCGAGGACGGCGACAGAGATCCGCGGCTCGGCCGCAACGAGTGGCAGCCCGAGGATGGTCCCCATCGAGATTCCCCACCAGCCGACGGGCCCGGCGCCGAGCACGGATGGGTCCGACAGGGCGTCGAGGGTTGCCCGCCAGTCGGCGACCATCTCGTCGGTCATGGTCGGGTCCTCGCGCCACATGCGAAAGAAGGTCGCGGTTCACGGCATCGGTGTCGTTCCCACCGTCGGTGCGACGATCGCCGTGGACCGGCCCGTCGATCGCGGCGGCCGCGAATCCGTGGCGACGGACGAGCCAGCGAGCGACCGCGACGACGTACTCCATACGCTTGTGGCCGGACCCGCCGTGGCCGAGCAGCACCAGCGGGCGAGGGCCCTGCGCATTCTCAGGCGTCCAGAACACGCCCGGGACCCTTCGCTCGGCGCGCTCGACCGCGAATCCACGCTCCGTGACGCCTTGGGTCGTGACGCCGTTGTCCACCCACGAGAACCTCATCGCGTCGAAGCTAGCCTCGATGGTTCGGTGGTTGGGAGGACGCATGATGGGCGAATATCACGAGGGGCAGCGGGCGCTGCAAGATCGGTTCGACACCCGCCGTCTCGCCGATCGGCTCGCGGAGGTGACCACGGACCTGATCGGCGACCCGTACCGGCGGTTCATCGAGGCGCGGGACATGTTCTTCCTCGCCACCACGGACGCCGACGGCATGCCGCAGTGCTCGTACAAGGGTGGCGAGCCCGGGTTCGTGCGAGTCGTCGACGACCACACGATCGCGTTTCCGGTCTACGACGGCAACGGGATGTTCCTGTCGATGGGGAATCTGGTGGTGAATCCCAACGTCGGCATCCTCTTCGTCGACCTCGAAGGTGGTACCCGTCTGCGGTTCAACGGCGTGGCGAGTGTCGACGAGTCTGATCCGCTGATCGAGGCCTATCCCGGCGCACTCATGGTGGTGCGGGTGCGTGGCGAGGCCGTGTTCGCCAACTGCCGCCGGTATGTGCACCACTACGAGTTGGTCGAACGTTCGCCGTTCGTGCCGTCGACGTCGGGCGATGCGCCCGTGCCGGATTGGAAGCTGGAACCGTGGTTCCAAGGCACGCTGCCCGATGGGGATCCGGCGCTCGATCCCAACCATCCCCACGCGCCGGCCCTCCCCGAGTTCTGATCGAGGGCGTCGTGCCACTCGACACCGTCGAGCGACTCGATCGTCGGCTGCACGCTGCGTCGGTCAGAACGTGGTGGTCGTTCCCGGTACACCTGCGCCGAACAGTGCCGCGAAGGTGGCGTCCTCGCGTGCACGCGCCGCGTCGACGAGATCACGACGCCCGTCGATGATCAGGGCCTTCGTGGCCACGATCGACCCGAGCGGACCCGCGGTCGCGATCTCTCGAGCCATCGCCACGGTTCGCGCCACGACCTCGCCGTCCGGCACGACCTCGAGGGCGAGCCCACACGCGACCGCCTCGGTTGCCGACACCCATCGGCCCGACAGCAAGGTGAAGGCGGCGCGCTGCCAGCCCATCACCGCGGCGAACGTGGCCGACGAACCGGCCTCGGGAGCCACGCCGAGCGGCACGAACGGGCCGCGCAGGCGCGCCGACTCCGCGATCAGCGCGGCATCACAGAAGGGGAGCAGGGTCATGCCGATGCCGACGCCGACGCCGTTGACCGCCGCCAGCAGTGCCTTCGGAAAGGTCGCGATCGCCTGCATGAACGTGGCGAACGCGTGGCCCTGCTCCGCACCCGCACTCGTCGATTCGCCGCGAGCGGCGCTCATGAGTTCGCCGAGATCGTTGCCGGCACAGAAGGCTCGGCCCGCGCCGGTGATGACGACCGCCGCGATGGCATCGTTGGTTGCGGCCTCCGCCAGTGAGTCGGCGCAGGCCTGGTACGAGGCGCTGGTCATCGCGTTGAGCTTGTCGGGGCGGTCGAGGGTGAGGAGGCGAACGCCGTCGGCGTCGTGGGTCTGGATCATGGCGTGATCCTGGCAGGTCGTCGGCCTGGTGAGCGACCGACGCTCCGTCGCTAGGCTCCGCGCCCGATGACCCACGAGCCTGAAATCACCGAGCCCGTCGACCTCTGTGTGGCGGACGGCACCGCGTTGAATCCGGCGGCCCGGGGGTGGTCTCGGCGTCCGCTTCATCGGGCCAACCTCGACGGGGTCTGGGGTCTCAACAAGCGCTGGGACTACTGGGCAGTGCTCGGAGGCGATCTCGTCCTGTCGTGTGTGTATTCCGACATCGACCACCTCGGGCTCGCCGACGTGTGGTGGGCCAATCTCGTCACCGGCGAGTCGGGAGGGACGGCCATCGTCACGGAGTCCGAGGTCATGCACCTTCCCGAGCGGTGTGGCACCGAACGGCTGCACGTCACCCGGGACGGTCTCGAACTCACGATCGACGCCGACGACGACCACGGCACGCGCCTGCGCGCGAGCTGGACCGAGGCCGACGGTCGGCCGGGCCACTTCGACGTCGTGGTCGCGCAGCCGGCCGGGCAGGAGTCGCTGAACGTGGTGATCCCATGGAGCGACGACCTGTTCAACTTCACGTCGAAACACCAGGCCCGACCCGCGGTGGGTGAACTTGTCGTGGGCGACGAGCGCTGGCTGCTGGGGCAGGGGAGTGACGCCTGGGGGGTACTCGACGTCGGCCGCGGACGCTGGCCCCACGCCATCAACTGGAACTGGGGTGGTGGTGCCGGTCGCTCGGATGGCCATGTGATCGGGTTGCAGTTCGGGGCGAAGTGGACCGAAGGAACCGGGTTCACCGAGAACGGTCTGATCGTCGACGGGGTCCTCACGAAACTCGGGAACGAACTCGTCTGGCAGTACGACTGGGACCACCCACTCGCCCCGTGGACGGTGACTGATCCGGGTGGCCAGTTGCGGGTCGTGCTCACGCCGAGGTTCGACAAGCACACCGACGTCGGCGACGACGAGTTCGGCAGCGAGGTGCACCAAGTGTTCGGAACCTGGGCGGGCGAACTCACAACCGACGCCGGGCTGCGCCTCGAGTTCTCCGGCCTCCTGGGCTTCGCGGAGGAAGCCCGTCAGCGTTGGTGACTCCATGACCGCGATCAGGACGTCTCGGTTCCAGGTGGTCGTTGTAGAACCGCAGATCGCGGCGAACACGGGCAACATCATTCGGTTGTGCGCGAACGTCGGCGCCTCACTGCATCTCGTCAGGCCACTGGGCTTTTCCATCGACGACGCCGCGCTCCGTCGGGCTGGGCTGGACTACCACGAGATCAGCGACCTCCACGTGTGGGAGTCGTGGGAGGAATGTCGCGACGGAATCGGGCGAGATCGTCAGTGGTACGCGACGACCAGCCGTGCACCATCACGCCGCTACGACGAGGTCAACTTCGCGGCGGGCGCCGTCGTGGTGTTCGGATGCGAAGCAGCCGGCTTGGCCGAGAACGTCCTTGCCGACTTCGCCGACGACGCGCGGCTCTCGATTCCGATGCGTCCGCAGAACCGCAGTTTGAACCTCGCCAACGCGGTCAGTGTCGTCGCGTACGAGGCCTGGCGGCAGGCCGGCTTCGAGGGTGCCGCGACCGGTACGTTCGGTGAGTCGCTCCGTCCACCCTCTGCGTAACGGGCCGACTATTCAGGCGCGACGGCGGTGGGCTTCGGAGTGGTCCCAGTCGGCGAGGAGTGTACGGATCGCGGTCAACAAGATCAGCGGCTGATCGAGCATGGCGTGATGACCCGCCTCGGGGATCTCGATGATCGGGGTGACGCGTCCGAGTCGGTGGTACATCGACGCGCCGATGTCGTCGGTCACCAAGCCGTACTCCGACTTCAACAACGCGAGCCGACACGTGACGCCGTCGAGGTAGGGGAGTGCGATCGAGCGCATGCCCGCTCCGAACTGTTCGAAGATGCGACGGTCGAACTTCCACTGATACCCGTTGTCGACCGCGTGCAGCGACTGACGGGCGACGTGATCCATCACGTAGTCGAGGTAGTGGTCCTGGCCGGGAACGGTGCGGAAGCGGGCGACCGCTTCGCCGATGGTCTCGTAGGTGCGCGGCCGTCCGAACGCTTCGCGTAAGTGGTACGCCCCGATCTCGGGGTCGGGTTCGGTGACCGGCGAGTCGCAGATGATGACCCCCGAGAGTTGGCTCGCGTGACGGGCGGCCGTGGCGATGGTGACGAAGCCGCCCATGCTGTGGCCGATGACCACCGGGAGACCGTCGATCTGGCCGGCGCCGGCGGCGGCCCGAACCTCGTCGGTCCATTGCTCGAGGGAGTACTCGTCGCGGTGGGTACTGTCGCCGTGCCCGGAGAGATCGAGGGCGACGACGCGGAACTCGTCGGCGAAGGTGGCCGCCACGTGGGTCCACCAGTGCGCATGCGCGCCACCGCCGTGAACGAAGACGAGGCCCCGGTTCCCCGGGGTGCCCCACGCCAAATAGTTGATCGGCCCGTCGACGTCGACGGTGGCGCGCTCGACGGGCACCGCGAGGGCGCGGGAAAACCACGAGGGGGCGTCGGGAAGCGGTTGGTAGGTCGCCATTCACTGCGATCGTGAGGAAACGGAGGGTTCGTCGTCGATGCTACGACTGAAGACGGCACCGGGTGCGACCATCTCGATCGGCACCGTTTGGCATCTCGTGGCTCGCTCGGGACCACCAGATGCCAAACGGTGCCGGGGTGCGGCGCGGCCCGCCGGCGTGGTCTCACCGGGTTGGTACGGTGCCGCGGTGATCGATTCGGTGCAGGGAGTGAGCTACGGCGCGGCCGCGACGACTGCGCTGGCCGGCGTGATCGCCGGCTTCCAGGCCGAGGATCGGCTGCGACCCGTGACCGTGGTCGTCCCGTCGAATGCGGCCGGCCTGGCCGCTCGGCGGGTGGTTGCCGGCGACCGTGGGCTCGCCAATGTCGGGTTCCTCACGCCGTACGCCGTGGCCGAGCGTCTGGGTCGGGCCCGCGCATCGCTCGCCGGCCAGGAACAGCTCACCGAACCCTTGTTGATCGCGGCGATCCGCCAGGAACTCCGTGCCGATCCCGGCATGTTCGGTCCGGTGGCGACCCACGCGGGTACCGAGCGGGCACTGGCCCGGCGGTACGCCGAACTGTCGCGGGCCCAACCGGAGACGCTCGATCGGATCGCCCGGGCCGGTTCCGTGCGCGCGCAGGCCCTGGTCGAGATCTGTCAGCGCGTGCGGCGTCGCCTCGACCACTTCGCCGACGAAGACGCGTTGGCCGATCACGCGATCGCGGCGGTCGCCGCCGGTGATGTCACGGTCGCCGCACTGGGTGCGGTCGTGCTGCATCTTCCGCAGCCGACGCCACCACGCCTTCGCACGCTCGTTGCCGAGGTGCTCCGCATCCGGCCGAGCGTCGCGCTGGTCGGCCTGACGGGAGACGACGCCGCCGACGATGCCGTGCGGGCCGCGTGCCGGTCGCTCGGCGTCGTGCTCGACGTGTCCGAGGCGCGGTCGGTGCCGACGGGAACCGAAATCATCACCGCCTCCGATCCGGACGACGAAGTGCGGGCGGTGCTGCGGCGGCTGCTGGCGATCGCCGAGACCGGAGTGCCGTTCGACCGGATGGCGATCCTGTATCCGCCGGTCGAGCCGTACGCGCGCACCATCGACGCGCAGCTTCAGGCCGCTGCCGTCGCCCACAACGGTCCGTCCGTGCGCACCCTCGCCGACACGACGGCCGGGCGGACACTCGGTCGGGTGCTCGACCTCGTCGGCGCAGAGTTCGCCCGCGATGAACTCGTCGCGTTCTTCGCCAGCACCCCGATGCGTGGCGTCGATGGTGCTCCGATCCCCATCGAGCGATGGGATCGGATCTCGCGCAGAGCCGGAGTCGTGGACGGAGACGGTTGGGAACTCGGCCTCGATGCCTACGCGCGAGATCTGGACCAGCAGGCTGACGATCGGGCGGCGGCGGGCATCGGGCGGGAGACAGGGTTCCGGCAAGAAGCGCAGGCCACCCGCGCCCTGCGAGCGTTCGTCGCCGACCTTCGCACTCGGCTGAACGTGATGGAGCAGACCACGGGCTGGGCGGCGCGGGCCCACGAGACCCGGACCGTGCTGGCCGACCTGCTCGGTAATGCCGACGCTCGATCGACCTGGCCGGCGCCCGAGCGTGAAGCTCTGGCGAAGGTACTGCTCGTGCTGGACCGCTGCGCGGTGCTCGACGCCGTGGAACCCGACCCGAGCTTTGCGGTCTTCGCGAGTGCCGTCTCGATGGAGCTGCGATCGCCGGTCGGGCGGATCGGCCGGTACGGCGAAGGTGTGCTCTGCGCGAGTTTGGCGACCGGCGTCGGTCTCGACCTCGACGCGGTGTTCGTCGTCGGGCTCGCCGAAGGCGTGGTCCCCGCAGCCGGGCGCGAGGACGCGCTTCTCGCCGATGCCGATCGCGAACTGGCGGTGGAGTCCGAGTTGCCGACTCGGGAGCACCGTCGCCGCGCTCCAGCGCCGCGCCTATCTCGCCGCGCTCGCCGCCGGGTCCGTTCATCGAGTGCTCACTCACGCCCGCGGCGACCTCCGTTCGGCGCGCGAACGGTTGCCGTCGCGTTACCTGCTCGAAACTGCGACGGCCCTCCAACGCGGCGAGCGGGTGTTCGCGAGCACGTTCGACGCGGTCGAGTCCGCGGCCGGAGTCGACGTCGTGCCGTCGTTCGCCGCGGGCTTGACCCGGATCGACCTCGCGGCGACCGTGGCCGATCGCGATCTCGGAGTGCTGGCCGCGTCGGTCGCCGACGGTGACGTGATCGACCACGAGTTGATCGCGGCGACGCCCGTCGCCCACGGCATTGATGCGATCCGTGGGCGATCGTCGTCGGCCTTGACCCGGTGGGACGGCAACGTCAGCCGGGTGGCCGAGCAAGTGCCGTCGCCGGCGACCGGCCAGATCGTGTCGGCCACCCGGCTGCAGAACTGGTGCGAATGCCCGTTCAAGTACTTCCTTGCCAACGTGGTGCGGGTTCCGGTCGAGGAGGAGCCGGAACGACTCCTCGAACTGTCACCGTTGGCGCGCGGCACACTGGTGCACGCGGTCTTGGAACGCTTCATCGCCGAGGAGTTGGCCAAGCCCACCGGCGATCAGGTCCCGGCGGGTCAACCGTGGCCGGCGTCGGCGGTGCCGCGAATCCTGACGATCGTCGACGAACTCGCCGTCGAAGCCGAAGCCAAGGGGATCACCGGGAAGTCGGTGCTCTGGGCCTTGCATCGGGAGGAGATCGAGGCCGATGTGGTCGAGTTCCTGGTGTGGGATTCGGCGTATCGCGTCGAGGAGGGTGCGGTGCCCGAATCGGTGGAGGTGCCGTTCGGGTTCGACGACGCGCCCGCCGTCGAGGTCACGATTCCGAGCGGCGCCGTTGTTCGGTTCCGCGGTCGCGCCGACCGGACCGACCGACGGCCCGACGGCACGCGGGTCGTGCTCGACTACAAGACCGGCGGCCAACCCAGCCCGCCCGAGGGCTGTGAGGACGACCCGGTCTGGGCGGGTCGCCGGCTCCAACTCCCGCTCTATGCGGAAGCGGTCCGGCAACAGTCCGGCGCCGAGTCGGTCGAGGCGGCGTACTGGTACATCAGCCGGCGCGGCGGATTCCAGCGTGACCGAGTCGTGCTCGATCGCGCGACCGAAGACCGCTTCCGTGCGGTCGTCGGCCAGATCGTTGCCGGGATCGACGGCGGGATCTTCCCGGCCGCGCCCGGCGAACCCAACTTCTTCAATGCGTCGGGCGGCAACTGCACCTATTGCGACTTCGACGCCGTCTGTCCGGCCGATCGCGGCGCTCAGTACGACGCCAAGGAGGCCGCACCCGAGTTCCGGGTGTTCCACGACCTCATGCCCGAGGCGGAAGCGTGACCGACGCACTGATCGATGACGCCGTCCGCCGTCGGATCGCCCACGAGGGTCTCGACGAGCTGCTGTTCGTGGAGGCCGGCGCGGGGACCGGCAAGACCAAGCAACTCGTCGATCGGGTGGTGTCGTTGGTCGTCACCCGGCAGGTTCCGATGCGGGAGATCGCCGCGATCACCTTCACCGAGGCTGCGGCCAGCGAGCTGCGATCGCGCATCCGGGAGGCACTCGAGCGGAGAGTGCACGATCCGGTCAGCGACTCGGAGACGCGCGCCCGATGTGAACTCGCGCTGGCCGATCTCGACAGTGCGGCCATCGGTACCGTGCATGCCTTCGCCCAGCGCATCCTCGCCGAGCACCCGATCGAAGCGGGCTTACCACCCAACGTCGAAGTCCTCGACGAAGTCGCGAGCTTGCTGGAGTTCGGAGATCGATGGCGTGAGCAGGTGGATCGAATGTTCGCCACCGTGGAACTCCAGCCGGTCATCACCCTCGCCCGGTTGCTCGACGTTCGGGTCGACGATCCGAAGCATGCGTCGCTGCGCGAGGTCGCGGCCGTGTTCGCCGACAACTGGGACCGGCTGGGCGCGCTCGTCTCCGAGCCGGTGGCCGACCCCCAGGTGGATCGGGCGGCTGCGAGCGTCGCGATCGCCGGGCTCGAACCCGTCCTGGCCCACTGCGCGACGATCCCGGACGACAAGCTGGCTGCACGCTTGCTGGGGTTCGGTCCCGAGATCGCCGAGGTCGCCAGGGCGCTCGCCCAGGGGTCGGACCGGGCGCTGATCCGAGTGGTCGCGCGGCGGACCAAGTCTCCGAAACGCTGGACGCACGCCGGAGCGGGCCAGGCGGCCAACTGGGGTGGCACGGACCAGAAGAAGGCCGTCGCAGCCCAGGTCGCTGCGGCCGAGGCCACCCTCGAAGCCATTCGCGACGATGCCGCCGACGCCGTGCTCCGGGTGCTGGCCGGTGAGGTCGCCCGATTCACCGTCGCGTCCGCCGAGGAGCGGCTGCGTGACGGACGGCTGGAGTTCCACGATCTCCTCGTATTCGCGCGCCGGTTGCTGCGCACCAGTGCCGAGGCTCGCCGCAGTCTTCACCGTCGCTACCGACGGCTGCTGATCGATGAGTTCCAGGACACCGATCCGATTCAGGTCGAGTTGGCCACCTTGATCGCCGCGTCGGCGTCCGACGCCGACCCGGTGCCGGCCTGGGATTCGGTGACGGTCGAACCGGAGCGTCTCTTCTTCGTCGGCGACCCCAAACAGTCGATCTATCGCTTCCGTCGCGCCGACATTGCGCTGTTCCTGGCCGCGCGGGATCGCTTCGCCGGTGAATCGGTGCGGCTCCAGACCAACTTCCGCACCGTCGCGCCGGTCCTCACCTGGGTGAACGAGGTCTTCGGCACCCTCATGGCCGACGAGATTCCCGGCCGCCGTCCGCAGTACGACCCGCTCACCCCACACCGCGGCCCGGGTGCAGCCGACCATCGCGTCGTGTTGCTCGGTGGTCCCCACGCGAAGGACGAGGGACTCCGGGCGGGTCCGCTGCGCGAGCTCGAGGCCGCGACGGTCGCGGGTGCCGTCGCCGAGATACTGCGCCGGCCCGAGGAATGGCCGGTCGAGGTGGGCGGTGAGTGGCATCCGGCGCGGCCCGAGGACATCACGATCCTGGTGCCCACCCGCACCTCGCTGGCCGTGCTCATGGACGCGCTGCGCGAGCAAGACGTCGAGTTCCGGGCCGAGACCGGCACGCTCGTCTACGACACCCAGGAAATCCGAGACCTGCTCGCCGTGCTGCGGGCGGTCGCGTACGGCACGGATGCGGTTGCGCTGATCGCCGCGTTGCGATCACCGATCTTCGCCTGTGGCGACGACGATCTCGTCACCTACGTGCACGCCGGTGGCACCTGGGATCTCGAAGCCGAGCGTCCCGATCTGCCCCGCGACCATCCGGTGCTCGCGGCGTTGACGTTCATCGACGAACTCCACGCGGCGCGATGGTGGACGGCGCCGAGCGCGTTGATCGAATGGATCGTTCGCGAACGACGGGTGCTGATGCTGGGCCTGGCCCAGCCCCGGCCGCGCGACACCTGGCGGCGCATCCGGTTCTTGATCGATCAGGCCCGCCTCTTCGAGGCGTCCCAATCCGGCGACCTCGTGGCCTTCGTGGCCTGGGCCGAGTTGCAACGGTCGGAGATGGCCCGAGTTCACGAGCCGTTGTTGCCCGAGGCCGACGATCACGCGGTCCGCATCATGACGATCCACGGCGCCAAGGGCCTGGAGTTTCCCATCACGATCGTGTCGGGAATGACCACCCAGATGGGCCGGAGCCGGAGTCGCTACCGGGTCTTCTGGGATGGGGACGAGGTCGGGTTGTCGGCCCGCAAGGGTGTTGCCACGCTCGGCTTCGACCGGTTGGCCGACCTCGAAGCCGAGATGGACGACGAAGAGAAGTTGCGGTTGCTCTATGTCGCATGCACTCGAGCCCGAGACCATCTCCTCGTCGCCACCCATCACCAGGAGAAGGTGGACTCGTTCGCGCGACGACTGTGGACCCATTCCCAGCCAACTCCGGATTCGTGCTGGCGGCCGGGACCGGAGCCGACGGGCCGACCCGACGCATCGATACCGCCGCGTCAGCGGCTGGGGTTCGACGCGGTCGTCGCAGACCGAGCCGAGTGGATTGCGCGCCGCGAGGCACTGTTGGCGGCCGGGCGAGTACCCCGGGCGGTGTCGGCGACCGCGATTCGACAGTCGGTGGCCTCCGCATCCGGCGCGCGGCCGGGCCATCACGACGAGGGTGCCGACGAGTCTTTCGACGGTGGCCACAACGATGAGGTCGCGGATCCGTTGACCGCGGGCCAGGATCGGGATCCCGACGCCTTGGTCCCGATGTGGCGACGCGGTGTCGGTGCGACCGCGTTCGGGCGGGCGGTGCATGCGGTGCTCGAGGATGTCGACTTCTCCGACATCGAGACGATCGACGCGCTGGCCGCGACGATGGCCGCGGTCGAAGGCCTCACCGATGGAGCGGCCGACGTCGCCGCGGCGGCCCGATCGGTCGTCGAGTCTCCGATCGGAGTCGAAGCCGTGCGTGCGAGTGCCGAGGGAAACGCCTTTCGCGAGATGTACGTCGCCGCGCCGATCGGGGAGCAGATCGTCGAGGGGTACATCGACCTGTTGCTCAGAACTCCCGACGGTCTGGTGATCGTGGACTACAAGACCGACGCGGTCGCGAGTGGCGCGGCGCTCGAACTCAAAGCGGCCGAATACCGAATCCAGCTGGCCGCGTACGCCGCGGCGTTGGAGGTGTCGACCGGAGAGATGGTGCAGAGTGGAGTGCTCGTCTTCGCCAGTCCCGATGGCGCGATCGAGCGTCGGATTGTTCGCGCCGAACTCGGTATCGAGGCCGTGCGCGACCACCTCGCCTCGGCCTGATCTCAGGTTGGGTGCCAAGGAGGACGGGCCGCGATGTGCGATCCTGGTGACTCCTCATGTTCGGTTCTAACCGGCTCGTCCGACTCGTCACCATTCTCGCTCTGGGCAGTCTTGCCGTGGGTGTCTGTTTCGTCGCGCTCGCGCCGGGCGTCGAGACGGTGGCTGCCGAGCGCGCAGTACAGCGGCAAGGTCGGTCCGTTGCTGCGAACGTTGGAAGACCCGACGACCCTCTTCGACTCCGCCGGTACGCCGTACGAGCGCCTCGGCGATCTCGATCGCCAACCGGTGTCGCTGCGGGAGGTGCCCAAGATCATGCGTCAGGCGGTCATCAACACCGAGGACCGCACCTTCTACCGCAACGACGGTATCGACATTCGTTCGGCGTTCCGAGCGTTGGCATCGAACGTCGGGGCCGGTGGCATCGAACAAGGCGGCTCGACGATCACGCAACAGCTGATCAAGAACCGCTACTTCAAGAATCCGAAGCGGGACCTCGACCGCAAGATCCGCGAGGCGATGCTCGCGCATCGGCTGACCGCGGAGTGGTCGAAGGATCGCATCCTCGAGGAGTACCTCAACACGGTCTACTTCGGCGAGAACTCGTACGGGGTCAAGGCTGCGGCGACGCGGTTGATCGGGAAGCCGCTGAGCGAGCTGAACGTGGCCGACGCCGCGTTGCTGGCCGGTCTGATCAAGAACCCCACCGCGTACGACCCGTTCGACGCGCCGAACCAAGCGTTGGCGCGCCGCAACGACGTGATCCGTCGGATGCTGGCCCAGAACGTCATCACCAAGGCCGAAGCGGTGGTGGCTCGAGCCACGCCGCTTCCCGCGATCAGCCGTCCCAATAACGAACTGCGGGCCAACACCCCGTACGGCGAAGCCGCGTTGCGTCAACTCATGACACTCCCGGAACTCGGGGTCGACGCGGAGGCGCGTCGACGCACGATCTTCTCCGGCGGTCTGCGCGTCTTCACCGAGTACGACCCGCGCCTGACCTACATAGCGTTCACCACGATCAACACCGTGATCCAGCCGTCGTTCGGCCCGTATCGGGCCGCGATGGCGGTCATGGATCCGAAGGACGGCTCGGTGCGTGCGGTGGTCGACGGCCGCGGCACGGCCCAGGGCTTCAACCTCGCGACCGATGGTGCCGGGCGCAAGGTGGGATCGACGTTCAAGCCGATCACACTGGCGACCGCGATCGAGAATGGCTACTCACCGAAGGACACGATCGACGGTAACGACAACTGCCGGATCAAATACGACCCGTGGGGGACGACGCCCTACATCGGGAACAATGCGGGTGACGGCAGTGGCGGCTACAGCGATCTCTACTCCCAGACCAAGAACTCGGTGAACTGTGCCTACCTCAACCTGATGACGAGCGTCGGCCCTCCATTGGTCCGGGATATGGCGAAGGCGCTGGGGTACACCCGACCGGTCAACAACGACCGCGTGATCGGAATCGGGGAGACCGGGCATTCGCCACTCGAGGTCGCGACCGTCTTCGGCACGTTTGCCGGTGATGGCATCAGGCATTCTCCGGTGTTCGTTCGCCGGATCGAAGATGGCACCGGGCGCGTGGTGTACCGGGCGCCGGGCGGGGTGAGGGTGCTGAGATACGAGACGGCCCGAACGGTGACCGATGTGCTGAGCCACGTGACCGAGGGCACTGCGCCCCGCGCCAAACTCGGTGATCGGCCCTTGGCGGGTAAGACCGGGACCGTGGACCGACAGGTGGACGCCTGGTTTGCCGGATACACGCCGCAATTGGTCGCGGCGGTCTGGATGGGTCACCCGCAGTACGAGGACGCCGAACTCTTTCCCGTCGCATCGATGGCGCGGGGGGTCGGCAACCTCGGGCCGGTCTACGGCGGCACCTACCCGACGATCATCTGGCAGCGGTTCATGACCGAGGCGTTGAAGGGATCGCCGATCATCCCGTTCATCAAGCCCGACGAGTCGCTCTGGCCGAAGGCGGCCCGGATCAACCCGAAGGGCGGTCGGGGCGAGACGGTGGGCGACTTCGTCGGCACCCCGTCGACCACCGCCAGTTCGATCCCGGCTCCCGTCGAGTCGACCACGTCAACCGTCGCGACCACGCCCACCACGGCACCGACGACCTCGACCACGGGCGCGGGTCCGTAGGCCCCGTCGGTTGGTGTGACGGCGGCCCGATAGATTCGTCGGCTGATGACTGCGCTCGAACAGCTTCTCGTGGTCCAAGCCCACGACACCATGCTCGATCAGCTCCGGCATCGCCGAGCGAACCTTCCCGAGCGGGAGGTGGTCACCGCCGCGGAGGCTGTGATCAAAGGCCTCGCCGCGCCGATCGGTGAAGTCCGGGCCCGTCATGACGAGGTGGCGCGCGATGTGAAGCGCCTCGAAGACGAAGCCAGTGCCGCGCAGGCCAAGGCCGACGAGGTCGACGCGGCGATGTATTCGGGCACCGTCACCTCGCCCAAGGAACTTCAGGCGATGCAAGCGGACCTCGAGCAGATTCGCCGACACCAACGGGCGTTGGAGGACCGCGAACTCGAGTTCATGGAGCAGCAGGAAGCGGTCGATGCGGACCTCGCGGCGCTCGGCACCCAGATGGAGGCCGCCGAAGCCGACATTCACCGGGCCCGAGCCGCGATCGCGGCGGCCGAGGCGGTGATCGACGGCGAGATCGCCAGCGAGGAAGCGGCTCGAGCCGAGGCGGCGTCGGGCATCTCGGATCCATTGCTGGCCGCCTACGAGCGGTGTCGCGCGGCGGCGAAGGGCATCGGGGTGGCTCGGTTGGTGGGCCAGACGTGTCAGGGGTGCCGGCTCACGATCCCGGCCACCGAGGTCGACCACATGCGCCACGCCGCTGATGGCGATCCCGTCTCGCACTGCGACAATTGCGGTGCGATCTTGGTACTCACTCGATGATCACCGAGCCGCTGCCCGGTTTCGAGCCCGACATCGCGACGATCCGCATCTTCTGCGACGGAGGGTCGCGAGGCAACCCCGGTCCGGCGGCGATCGGCGCCGTCGTGCTCGACGCGTCCCACGAACCACCCCGCGTGCTCGCCACGGTGAGCGAGACGATCGGCATCGCGACCAACAACATCGCCGAGTACCAAGCATTGGTGTCGGGCCTGGAGGCGGCGGCAGAGTTCGGGGCCCGGCGGGTGGAGGTGCGGGCCGACTCGCAGCTCCTGATTCGCCAACTCGAAGGTCGCTATCGGGTCAAGAACGAGGGGCTCCGGCCGCTGTACCAGCAGGCGATGAAACTGCTCGGAACCTACGCCGAGGTCGACCTGCAACACGTATACCGCGAAGACAATGTCGAAGCGGATGCGCTGGTGAATCTCGCACTCGACGCACCCGGTTCCTGAGACGCGATCCGTGTTCTTCTGGTTCATCGGCCCGTCGATCCTCGCAGTCTTCGAAGTGTTCCGCAGCCGCGGCCTCGACTACCGGCTCATCGGGTTCGGTGCGCTCCTTCCGCTGATCATCGACGCGGCCTGGGGCCGGTTCGGCCCGGGGCACTCACTCGTCGTGGCCGTGGTCGCGTTGGCGGTCGTGATGGTGGGGACGATCGGGCGGCCCCGCATGCTGCGCCGCCGCCTGGTCTGTCTCCCCATCGGCTGGTTCTGCGGCTTGGTCCTCTCGGGCGCCTTCCTCCACGACCAGTCCTTTCTCTGGCCGTTGCTCGGGACCGAGATGGGGAAGGTCGGGTTGCTCCCGCCGCCGACGCTGCTGGTGCTGGGTGAGGCGGCCGGTCTGGCTGTGATCGGCTGGTCAGCCGGTCGATTCGGGCTCAATCAGCCTGCGGCGCGGGCCGAGTTCACCCGTTCCGGCCGATTGGAGGAAGTTCGGTGATCTACCTCGTTCGTCATGGCGAGACCGCGGCCAACCGAGCGCGTCTCGCACTCGGTCGGGCCGATCCTGAGCTGACCGACCGTGGTCGGGCGCAAGCCGACGCGCTGGCCCGGGCGTTGCGCGCGGTCGAGATCGAGCGGGTCGTGAGCAGCCCACTCCGGCGAGCGATCGAGACGGCGACGGCCATCGCCGCGGCCGTCGGGCTCGAGGTCGAAGTCGAGGACCGGCTCGTCGAGATGGACTACGGCGATTGGGACGAGCGGTCGTTCGCGGACCTCCCGGCCGACGCGCTGGCTCGCTGGCGTCAGGACGCCGGATTTGCCCCACCCAACGGTGAGAGCCTCGAAACGGTGGGTGAGCGCGTCAGGGAGTGGTGCGAACCCCTCATCGACGGCCCGCCGGTCGTGGCGGTGAGCCACGTGTCACCGATCAAGGCCGCGGCGATCTGGGCCATGGGCGCCGAACCGCTGCTGGCGTGGCGTATGCACCTCGATGTGGCATCAATCTCGCGTATCGGCGCGCCGAATCGGATGCCGTGTCTCCTCGGCTTCAACGACATCGCTCATCTCGGCGAGCAACGGACTCGTTGACTCGGACCGTGACCGGTCACCGGCAGGTGGCTCGCCACGCTCCGAGCGCCAACTGCTTCTTCAGGGCATTGCGGTTGGCGGCGTTGGCCGCTGGGCAGAAACGCGTCTTGGCGAGCGAGTATTCGATCTGCATGACGGCTTTGCCGGCATTCGCGAACGGGGTGAGGAGCCCGCACTCGTTGTACTGGGCGCACTGTTCGTTGAGCGCCCAGTCGTAGTACGGCACGAGGTCGGGGATCTGGGCCAGATCGTTCTTGAGCGCGACCGAGAGCCCGCGAGCGTGGGCGGCATTGGCGACGTACACGTTGAACGCGAGTTGGTCCTCCGCAGTCAGCGGGAACCCGGTCGAGTTGGTGAAACCGTCCATGTTGTCGGGATCCGCACTGTCGAATCCGTGGGCCCGGCAGAGGTCGAGTCGCGCGTCGATGATCGGGCCGAGCACATCGAGGCGGCGGACGTCGAGCCAACGCTCGCCCGGCCACCCGTTGCCGGCACCTTTGACCTCGGCGGGGTAGGCGCTCGCGTCGGGCCGCCAGTTCTCGAACGAGCCGGCGCTGAAGTAGCAGGCCACCTTGCGGCCCTTCGCGTGGAGGGAGGCGACGGTGGTCACCGGGGTGTCGAACAGGTCGACATCGAAGAGCGATGCGTTGACGTTCTGGTTGATCGTTCCCGTGAGTTGGATCTGCCAACTCGTTCGGGCCGCCGGGATATAGCAGCCGACGCACGGAGTGGGGGGCGGGACCGAGGCTGCCGCCGTCGAGGCGGGCGCCAACGTGAACGTGAGCATCATCAGGGCGAGCAGCAGAGAACGTCGGCGCATGAATCCTCCCGAAGTGAGGTGGTCAGTGTGACACGGCCGCGGTGGGCGTGCCCGCGACGGTCGACACCCGCCCCGTGGTTCGTAGGGCAGTCCAGATGCACAGCCCGATAGCGACTGCGATGTAGGTCGACATCATGGTGGTGCCCAACATCCACTGGAAGCCGCTCTTGCCGAACACCGAATTGATCGGGCTCCACCCCAGCGGGTCGACGAGGGGTATGAGCAACAGGATCACGACCGCACCCCGAACCCGGCGCGGCCAGGCGATCGCAATGGTGGCGTGGGGCCGACACAACATGAGCACGGGCCCGATGAGAAGGAGGTAGTCGTAGGGGACGTGGTACATCGTGACGAGCGTCAAGAGACACGCGAGCGTGATGGTGAGTTCTTCGCGATCGTGGACCGCATCGCGTCGGTGGAGCCGGCGAAGGAGCCAGGCGCCGAGGATGAGCACCACTAGTCCGCCGATGGCGGCCGCTCCCTCACTGGGCCGCAGACGCGTGATGCGGACGAACGTGTTGCCCAGGTCGATCCGCAGGCCACTGCCCAGCTTGGACTGCGGCGACTGGCTGGTGATGCGAGCGCTCTCCTGCCAGGAGTCGACCAAGGCGGTGACGCTGCCCGCGGCGTCGATAAGCCACGGGAGCACGACCGCGCTCAGGGCCGCGCCGAGTGCCGCGCCGGTGAGCGCCAAGCGAGGTCGTCCGAGCGCGAGGAGGATCACGGTGACCGGTATCGCGAACGTCGGCTTCGACCACACGATCGCCAGCCCCACCACTCCGAACGCGAACGTGACGGCACCGGCGGGGATCGCGTCCGCAGGGATCGACCGCCGGAGCCCCGGGAGTGCGCGGAAGACGGCATAGACACAGATCGCGAGGATCAGCGTGGGTTGTCCCGTGCGGAGGTCGAACCGGCCGGGGTCGCTGAGGAGAATGAGCGCGCCGAGCCCGAACGTGGAGGCCACGGTGATTCGGTGGCGGGCCAGCCGGAGCGATGCCGCCGCCAAGCCGAGTACGAGCAACACGTTCCAGCCGAACGCCACCGCGCGGTGCCGTCGCGAAGGAGAACAGCAACAACGGCGAGTTGAGCAAGAGGAAGATCGGCGTGTAGAGCGGGAACTCTTGTCCGACGGGATAGCGCTGGTAGTAGAGGTCGACGTTGTAGGGGTTCACGCCATCACGCAAGGCGACCACGGGGTAATAGACCGCGTCGCGAAAGTCGGTGAGGAGTCCGACGTCGAGGCGACTCGTCGACAGTTGGTCCCACGTCGTGACGGTCAGCCAGGTCGCGATCGATCCGAAGGCCGTGATCGCGAGCACCGCTCGGATCCAGGACGGCACCCGACCCCACGTCTGCGCGATCCGTTCGAACATCGGCGAGAGGGTACCGGCCCTCGGGGCGGTTCGGGTCGGACGCGGCGCGATCTTCGTCATCCGTCGTTACTGTTCGTCCCGTGGTGAACCCGTGTATCGGTCGGCGTCCAAGGGGTTCTCGGGCTGCGGCGCGATACCCCGGCCTTGGGTTTCTGGTGTTGGCGTCTCCTCGGAGGCCTCATGGGTCTTCGCCGCGCCGTCGGCCCAGGCCGCGGGACCAGTCGTCGAGGTTCCGGGATCGATCGACGACACCGGCGAACGCGACGTCACCGTCGAGCTCAACGCCCTGTTCGGTTCGGCGGCGCCGGGTACGACCATCCGCTTCCCGAAGGGTGGTCGGTACCGGGTGGAGGGCATCGTGCTGATCGAGGCCCGGGCCAACCTGACGGTGGAGGGCAACGGGGCCAGTCTGGTGGCGAAGACCGACGGCCGCGGGCTGCCCGCGCCGTTCCGGAACTACGGCAGCCACTGGCCGCGGATGCGCGAGCACGTCGAGATTCGTCGCAGCTCCGAGATCACGATCAAGGATCTGACCGTGGTCGGGCCGAACCCGAGTGGTCGGTACGTTCCCGAACTCGAAGCGCAGGCCGGGTTCGTCATCAGTTCCTCGCGGGGCGTGACGCTCGACGGTGTCGCGGTGCGCGATACGTACGGCGATGGCGTCTACATCGTCGGGCAGTCGTCCGACATCGTCATCACCGACTGCACCCTCGATCACAACGGCCGCCAGGGGGTCGCAGTCGTGGCGGGTCAGACGATCGAGATCACGAAGTGCACGATCAGTGACACCGGTCGGTCGTCGATCGATCTCGAACCCGCGCGTGGGCAGGTACGCGACGTGCATATCACCGACAATCAGGTCCGCAACCCGACGAACTTCCTCCTTGCCGCGGTCGGAGCGGGCGCGGGGGTGCAGGACGTGTGGTTGGAACGCAATCGGGTGTCGGGTGGCAAGGGTGTCAGCGTCTACGTCGGTACCGAGCGGTCGATGCGTACGGGGATGCACATCATCGACAACGTCGGCACGGGAGTGTCGGCGGGGTATGAGGGCACGCTCCTGCGGTTCGAGCGCTTCGACGGTATCGAGGTTCGGGGCAACCGGCAGCGAGTGGAGCAGGGGGTCACGCCCATCCGGCTCATCAACTCGTGCAATGAGATCGTGAGTGCCAACGACTTCGGGTCGGCCGGTTCGGAGATCCGCCGTGACGGTGATTGCGCGACGCCCCTTCCCGTGGGTCGTCGCAACCCGGCCGCCGCAACGAACCCGGTTCCGAACGCGGGTGCCCGTCGACCGCTCGGATCAACGCCGCGCCGTACGACCACGACCTCCTCGGTGCCCGCAGCCTCCGCGCCGGTGGTCGATGGCGACTCGGAGGATGACCTGGCGATCGTGATCGCCCTCGTGGTCGGCCTGCTGGCGGGCGTCGGTGCGACGCTCGGCTACCAGCAGGTGCGCCGGGCGCCGTCGTCGGTCGTCGAGGTCGTCGAGGTCGTCGGGTCGTCAGTCGCCCGACGGGGATTAGTCGGCCTGGTCGAAGACCTTGCCGAGGCCGTCGAACAGCCATTGGTCGTCGGGGGCGATCGTGACGGGCCAGGGCCCGCGGAAGCTCATCGCTTCGATGAGCGCAAGCGTGTCGCCCGCCACGGTCACCGCTCCGGATGGCGCGGCGCCCGCGCGGACGGTGACGGTGCTACCGACGTCGACGACGAAGGCTGCCTCCGGTCGAGTGGCCTGAATGGCAATGACGCCGGAACGCCCGTCGTGCAGGCTCGCCGCGAAGGTCGGGCTCAACGCGGCCGCGTAGATCAGGCAGGCCCGGAGTTCCTCGTCGTCCTGGGTCGGCTCGATGCCGAGCGGGAGGAAGATGTCGCGCTCATGAATCCACGAGTCCCAGAGCGCGTGAAGGTGACCGGCGCCCAACGAGAGGTGACCCGGCGGCGCCTCGCCCAGGGTGGTCCAGAGGCGATCACCGATGGACGTGGTGGCGGCGGCGAGCGCGGCGTTGCTCTCGACGAACTGGGCCAAGGTCTCGGCCGCGGTGGTCTCCGGCGTGTCATCGACCAGTTGGGCCGGCGACGCGACCGGGTCGAAGTCGGCCAGAAATTGTGACGGCGTTCCGGCCAGGCCCAGGTTGATCGAGAACGTCCAGAACTGGTTGGTCGAAATGAGGTGGGTCATCACGTCCTGCCCGGACCATCCGGCGCACCGGCTCGGTGCTGCCCATTGGGCCTCGTCGAGCCCGGCAAGTGAGTGGGCGAGCCGTTCGCGTTGGCGGATCATCGGGCCGACCGGGTCGACCAGGTCGGGCTCGATGGTGAGGATCGGGGTGTCGCCGTAGACCGGGGTGAGCTTCATGCGCGGACTGTAGGACTCGCCGCAGCGGACGCGAGCAGAAATGGTCGGGCTGTGACCGACGCCACCGTGCTGGGGTCGGTGGACTACGGCGCGGCGGCGACGGCGCGTTCGAGCTGATGGAGCTGATCGACCGTCCCGACTGCGATGAGTACCTGGTCGGCCGCCAGGATCGTGTCGACTTGGGGGTTCGTGGTGAACGAACCGTCGCGGTTGCGCAACGCCAAGACGAGGGCACCGGTTCGGGCACGAATGTCGAGGTCCTTCAGGGTGCGTCCGAGGGCGGCGCTCGTGGTGGGCACGGGGACTTCTTCCAGGCGGAACTCGAGACTGCCGTCGTGCATGACGACATCGAGGAACTCGGCCACGTTGGGCTGCATGATGAACGCGGCCATGCGAGCGCCGCCGATGGACTGCGGGTTCACGACTCGGTCCGCGCCGGCTCGGAGCAGCTTCTCGGTGTTGTCGTCGCGTCGGGTCCGGGCGACGATGAAGAGGTCGGGCCGTACCGCTCGCGCACTCAGGGTCACGAACAGGTTGGCGGCGTCGGTATCGAGGGCAGCAACGAGGGCGCGGCATGTCCCGAGGCCCGCGCGGTGCAGCGTCTCGTCGACGGTGGCGTCACCGACCACGAAGGGGAGTCCGGTACCGGCGAGGCGCTGCTCGTCGATGTCGACCATGACGACGGTCTCGCCCGAACCGCTCACCAGTTCGGCCAGCGCCTTGCCCGCGCGACCGCATCCGCAGACGACGACGTGGTCGGTGTACTTCTCGATGTTGCGTTCCATGCGACGCCTTCCGTACTGGTCTCGGAGTCGGCCTTCCAGCAGTGCTTCCAACACCGAGGTGAGGGTGTACAACGCGGTACCGGTGCCAACGATGACCAACGCAATTGCGAAGAGCTTCTCGGACGTTCCGAAGGGGTGGACCTCGCGGAAGCCGACGGTCGAGATCGTGGTGACGGTCTGGTAGATCGCATCGAGCAGCCCGAACCCGAGGAGCAGGAACCCGATCGAGCCGACGATCGTCACCCCGACCAAGGCCGTGACGGCGAGGCGAACTCGTCTCCAGTCGTTCACGCCGGCATTGTCCCTCACGAGGAGGGTCCGGTTCGCTTCCAGCGCGGGCGGCCGCCGTCGGCCATACTGGGAGGGTCGTAGGGGAGTAGCCCCACGGGATACGTCGTCAGTACGGCAGCACCTGCTGCCCGGCCTCCCGACCGTCGCGATGACGGGAGCAAGACCTTCGACTGCCGTGGTTTCCCGACAGTCGAGAGGTTCCCCATGTTCATCGCTTCGAGCGCTCCCTCCTCCAAGTTCGTCGACCTCGACGTCAGCCCGCAGGCGTGGATCGGGCTGCTGGTGCTCATCGGGGTGCTGTTGGCCATCGACCTCTACCGGCATCGGGAAGCGCATGCCCCGACCGCACGCGAGGCGTTGATCGAGTCCTCCGGTTGGGTGGCGTGCGGGATCGCCTTCTCAGTGGTGATCGCGATCGCCTATGGAGGCGACGCGTTCGGCGAGTACATGAGCGGCTACCTCATCGAGAAATCGCTGAGCGTCGACAACGTGTTCGTGTGGTCGATGCTGTTCACGACCATGGCAATCCCGGTGAAGTACCAGCACCGAGTGCTGTTCTGGGGGATCTTCGGCGCACTGGCCCTGCGCGCCATCTTCATCTTCCTCGGGACTGCGCTGATCAGCCGGTTCTGGGTGCTGCTGGTGGTGTTCGGCGTGTTCCTGCTGTACACGGGCGTCAAGATCATTCGCCACCGCGATGACGAGGGCCAGGAGGAAGCGACCCGTGGCCTGGGTTTGTTGCGCAAGATCATGCCCGTGACCGACACCATCGAAGGACAGAAGTTCTTCACGCGTGTCAACGGCATGCGCGCCGCGACACCGTTGTTCGCAGCGTTGGTGGTCATCGAGATCACGGACGTGATCTTCGCGGTCGACTCAGTGCCGGCGATCCTCGCGGTTTCGCACGAACAGTTCCTCGTCTTCGCGTCGAACGCGTTCGCGATCCTCGGGCTCCGGGCGATGTACTTCCTCCTCGCCGACGCCAAGGAACGGTTCCACTACTTGTCGCACGCGTTGGGTGGGATTCTGATCTTCGTCGGGGCGAAGATGGCGGTCTCGCACTGGTTCCATATGAACACCTATGTCTCGCTCGCCATCATCATCGGCATCCTCGTCGCGGCGATCTGGTTCAGCGTGCGCAAGAACCGATTGGCGGAGGGCGCGCCGAGCTGACCCCGGCGATCGGCCGTGGATCGGAGTCACCCGATCCGGCGGGTCAACTCCCCGATACCCGGTCCCGTCAGCGGGCGGAGGCCGAGGGGTCGACCGCAGATCGCGAGGAGGAGATCTTCGGCCGGACCGGTCACCTCTTCGGCGTCGTTCTCGCCGAAGGACCAGTGGAGATCCGTCGCAGTGAAGCGGAGATGCTTGGCGTTCTTCGACGGCGACAGCAGCGGGTTCTTCACGATCACCGCCGCGTCGAGCGCAGCGTGGAGCTCGTCGATCGACCACGTCGAGGCCAGCCCGAGCGGCCGGCGGATGTCGAGCTCGTGCACCACGTGGTCGACATACAGCTCGAAGGGCTTGATCTTGGTCGCGATGCCCACCGGGTGATGACTCGAACGTTCGAACTCGGCCATCACCGTCGCCTGGTCGTGAGAATCTGCGTATCGGACCGATTCGATGGCCGAACCGCGATTGAGATTCCCTCGATGTTTGAACAGGAGCATGGGGATCACTTTCGGGAGGGGGGTCACCGCGCCGTAGGTCATGTGGCCGTACACGTCGCACACTCGCCATCCGGTACAGAGGCTGGGGGACTGCCATTGCTCGGGCGTGAGGGAGCGTCCGAGATCTACGAGCCGCTCGGTCATCGGCAGGTGAAGGGCGTTGTAGTCGTGGCTCAGTTTCGTCTTCATGGTGATGGTTCGCCACGCGCCGCGGTCTGGATCACCGACCGCCGGGCTCACTCACCGAGGGGCGGTTCGGCGTCCTCGTGGTCGCGTGCCACGTGCGAACCGCCGGGTTCTGAGTTCTTCGGTTGCGTGATGTTCGGGGCGGTCCGCGGCGAGGTCGGCAACCCGACCTGCGTACCAACGCTGCCAACGGGCGGGCGCTCACGCCGTGGGCGACGACGCTCATCAACACCACGACCGTCACGGTGCCGAGCACGAACCGGGCGTCGACCGGATCGATGGTGTCGAAGGCAATGAGTGCGAAGACCACGGATGCAAGGCCTCGGGGCCCGAACCACCCCATAATGCCGACGGTCGCACGATCGAGACCGGCCCCCATCAGCGAGAGCGCGACCGGGACCATGCGCACCAGGGTCAGGCTCAGCGCGGCGTAGAGGACCATCGTCCCGGTCACGTGCTCGAGCGTGGGGATGAGGAGCGCGCCGAACAGGAACCAGATGATGATGGACCCGACGGTGCCGGCATCGGCGGTGAGTTCGAGCGCTTCGGACTCGTCTCGTTTCATCACCCAGCCGAACGCCAACCCGCCGACGAACGCGGCCACGAACCCGTTGCCGCCGGCGCCGACCGCGACCGTGTACGACGACAAGGCAAGACCGAGGACCGCCACCGGGCGAAAGCTCGAACTGGCCCAGCCGCGCTTGGTGGCCTGCTCGAGCAGCCATCCGCCCGCTGCCGCGAGCGTTCCGCCGACGGCGGCGCCGATCACGAGATCCGCGAGTGCGGCGGCCGGGCCGGTCGCGCCGGCGACGTGGGCCTCAGTCGCAGCGCCGGCGATGAAGAACATGACGACCGGTGTGGCGATCCCGTCGTTGAGGCCGCTCTCGACGTTGAGGATCCGGCGGACCCGGCGCGGGATCGACTCGTCCTCCATGATCGGCGCACCGAGGGCGGCGTCGGTCGGCGCCACCGCGGCCCCGATGACGGCGGCGACCCATGGGTCGATGCCTCCGAACACGATGAGTCCGACGGCACAGCCGAGCCCGATCGTGATGGGCAGACCGATGAGCAGCAGCCGGGCGGGTACCGCGGCATCGCGCCGGAGCGAATGGAAGTTGACCCGAGACGCGTCGCTGAAGAGCACGAGGGCGAGGGTGATCTCGGCGATGGTGCGCACCGTGAAGCTGTTCACCTGGATGTCGACCAACTTGAGCGGTTCGTTGGCGGCAATCACCCGAAGATGACGAAGGCGATCGGCGCGGTGACGTTCCATCGTTCGAGTCGCCGGGACACGAGGCCCCAGAGGACCGCCCCTCCGGCAATCGTCGCGACGATCTCGGTGTTGAGATGCTCCATCGAGCGTCAGTCTGCCCGTGGGGCAGGTCACGGCCAGGGACCGCGACGAGTTGGAGACTGTTTGCGACTTACTGGCGGGTGTTCGTGTTGCGCAGCCGCTCGGCCATCACGGTCATCACCTGGAGGGCGAAGGTGGGATGCTCCTGCACCAGGTAGGAGAACGTCTTCTTGTCCACCACTGCGATGCGGCAGTGGGTCTGGGCGGGCCGTCGCACTTCGGGGCGCCGCATCGATCAATGCGAGTTCCCCGATGATGCCACCGGGACCAACTTCCTCGACGAGGTCCCGTTCACCGTCAACACAATGCTGCCCTCGACAACGGCATACATCGTGTCGGCGGACTCACCTTCGGAGAACAACAGGTCGCCCGGTTCGAGCGTGGTGGTGTCGCGAATGTCTGAAGAGGTTGATATCGGCCATGCCGATCAGCGTGGCCCGCTGCGACCGGCCTGACAAGACGGGCATCGGGTGTTCACCCGATGGCTTACCCCTCGGTAAGGCACCCGCTCGGCGGGAGGGGGCACCCTGAGGCTGGGTCAGATGCAGCGGACCGTGATGTGTGGCAAGTGCGAACCCTGGGTGGACGGGGGCACAGTGCTCCCGTCCACCCAGAGCAGTTCCTACCGAGTTGGTCGGCAGAAGGTGCTGACTCCCGGACCTGCGAAGCCGGGGTTGGCGTCACCGCCAAAAGGTTGGTGACTCCTGATCTCTAACACCGAGGTTGGTCCGGTCGCCGGATTCCCCGAGATGCTGCAGGGTGCATGCTCGCCGGATGCTCCGGCGGTTGCGATGCCGAGTCCTGCTGTGGCCCCGAGCGCCACTGCCGATGCCGCCAAGACGTGAACAAGCCGTTTCATTGCTTCTCCTTGTGCCCCTTGCTCGCCCTCCCGATGGACACCTCCCCGCAATTTATCGGACGGAACGCGCCGAAATGTCCAATTGCTGACGCCGCAGCCACACTCATGTCATGGGTTCGGAATACGGAAACGGAGGTACATCTGCGCCGTAGGAGTCACGAACGGCGGTGAATGGATTTCGGCTGGCGCACCACCTGTGTGTGAGGCCAGTACCTTCGCTGCCCGCGTCCCACCGCCTTGCGAGGTGCCGAGACCGACGAGCGCGGAATCGCCCACCCTCTCAGCCGAGTACCCGTGGAGTTCAAGCTCGAACTGGATCGACTCAAACACGTAGTTCTGGTACAGCCACCGTGCCGAGAAGGGATTCGCGAGACGGAACCGCCAAACCCCGGCTTCACCGACCGCCATCGAGGAGAAGCCTGTGAGTTCAATCCGCGCACGGCTCTTCAGGATATTGAGGAAGTACTTCGAAGAGGCATCCGAGTCTAAACCGCTTGCCGTACTAGCCCTTGCTGCAAAGACGAGGAGTTCCTCGATCGGGTCATCCAAGTTGAGCTCGGGATAGTGACCCAAAGGGATTGAGACCTCGCCTTCCTTCTCGTCCACGCTGAGGGCCTCGTCGACGAAGTTCCGCAAGGTGATCAAGTCCGCGATCCCCGAGGGTTCCTCCTCCACCCAGCCGAAAAGCCAGTCCAGTCCGAGCCGATCACTCGAATGGATTTCGGAACGCGAATCGGCTTTGGCCTCGCGAGCATCGGGACGACATCTTCGCGAAGCCGATCCTGGATCCGCCAGATGCGACCTGCGTTGCGCCCGATGTCGGCATCAAAAGTTGACGACAGAGTGTCGAACTTCGCGCCGAAGTTCATGGAGAACGTCAGTCGAGCCCTGGAATCGTCCCACGCTTGATCGCGTGTCTTTGCGAATAGAAACACCCTCGCCATGGCCTGCCCCTTTCCCGGAGGATGCCAACGCTATTCATCGCAGCGGGAGTTGGCAAAGGAACGTCACCTCGGACGGCGGCGGCCGACGAAGCTGGCCCTGCGACGCACGATCGACAACCTCCCGCCTGGGCGCGGCGTGATTCGGCGCGGTCAAGGCGGGCCGAACCAGCCCACCGTTCAAGCGGGGCGACATTACTTAGAAGCCCAGGTCAGAGTGGGTGCGGTGGTGAGTCGGCCTGTACGCCGGATTCTGTCGTGGATGGTCATCCATCTCGGTCGGCAGTTACCTGACGACTCTTGCGGTCTACCCGGGAGTTGAACGGGCCGCTCGCTCCCTGTCTGACCTTGCTCCAAGTGGGGTTTACCTAGCCGCCCGAGTCACCCCGGGCGCTGGTGCGCTCTTACCGCACCGTTGCAACCTTGCCTGTGCGGAGCAGCCGCTCCGCCATCGGCGGTTTGTTTTCTGTGGCACTGTCCTGCGGGTCGCCCCGACTGGGTGTTACCCAGCACTTTGCCCTGTGGAGTCCGGACGTTCCTCGGACGGGTCAAGCCCGTACGCGACCACCCAGCCGGCTCACCACCGCCCCGAGAGTGTGGCACGTATGCCAACGTGGGGCGTGAGCGACGCGGAAACCCCACCATCGGAACGGCCGTGGCACGTGTCGATGACCGTCCCGACCGACGATCTCACCGAGGCCGCGCACGATCTACCCGGCGTTGGAAGCGGTCGGGTACGACCGGGCCTTCTCCTTCGAGGCGAAGCACGACCCGTTCGTGCCGCTGGCGGTCGCCGCGGAGCACACGACGACGATCGAGCTCGGCACCGCGATCGCGATCGCGTTTGCCCGTACGCCGATGACCCTGGCCAACCTCGGCTGGGACCTGCAGACGGTCACCGGCGGGCGGTTCGTCCTGGGCATCGGCACGCAGGTCCGCCCGCACGTCGAGCAACGGTTCTCGATGCCGTGGTCGCGGCCCGCCGGCCGCATGCGCGAGATACGTCTCGGCGATCCGTGCGATCTGGGACGCTGGGAACACGGCACGCCGCTCGATTTCCGGGGCGAGTTCTTCACCCACACGCGCATGATTCCCGCGTTCGATCCGGGGCCGAACCCGTTCGGCCGGCCGCGCATCCTGACGGCCGGAGTCGGTCCGAAGATGACCGAGGTCGCGGGCGAGGTCGCCGACGGATTCCTCGTCCACCCGGTCAACACGCGCCGATCGCTGCGCGAAATCACCCTGCCC
Organism: uncultured Acidimicrobiia bacterium; assembly: GCA_963765075.1. Taxonomy (GTDB): domain Bacteria; phylum Actinomycetota; class Acidimicrobiia; order IMCC26256; family JAENVU01; genus JAENVU01. The sequence continues at coordinate 15,613 of CAVXVA010000003.1, read as the reverse complement.
GCGATCGCCCGAGGTGCCGAAGCGTTCCGGGCGTGACGCGAACGACGTCGAAGTGGTGTGCGTCACGATCGTCGTGACCGGTCGGAACGAGGCCGAGTTCGCTCGCAGTCGGGAAGCGGTGCGTGAACAGCTCGCGTTCTACGGCTCGACCCCGGCGTACGCCCCGGTCTTCGCACTCGAAGGCTTCGACGATCTTCACCCGAGGTTGCGCGCGATGGCGCGGGAGAACCGCTGGGCCGAGATGAGCGAGCTGATCCCCGACGACCTCATCGACGACGATCGCGGTGGTGGGGGAGCCGCACGAGATCGCGCCGAGATTGGAGTCGCGGCTCGCCGGCATCTCACGATCGGTCAGCCTGGTCAACAACCGTGCGCCCGACCCCGGTCACTTCGCCGAGGTGGTCGCGGATCTTCACGCCGTCGGGTCGGCCTCCGCCATCTCGCCGATCGGGATCGGCGCGACGCCACGTAGCCACCCATCACGCCGAAGAACGCGGCGAACATCAGCTGGCCGAAGATGCCGCCGACGGTGAGCGCGGGGGTGCGACCGCTGAACAACGCCTGGTCGGAATCGCGCACCGCCCAGATGAGGATGCGGATCGGAATCCATCCGACGAAGGCGCCGATGGCACCGACCGAGCCGTTCGAATACGGGGCATCCGGCGCCATGCGGGCCGCCACGAATCCCGCCACCACATAGACGGCGAAGAGGGCGAGCGCGAACGCCGGGGCCCAACCGCTGTGATCGAAGTCCTCGACGTTCCGGTCGATGGCGACCCGCACGGCCGAGAGCGGTACGAACATCAACACGCCGACCGCAGCGCCGCGCGCCACCGCGGACCGGTCGATGATCGACGGACCCGTCATGCCGCCGGCTCCGGCGCGTCGCCGTGGACCAGGTCGGTGAGCGGGGTACGGAATGCGTTGCGAAGCAAGGCGCGCAGAGTACGCCGCTTCCGAGTGAAGATGACGGCAGCGAGGACGGTACCCGTTCCTACGACGATTCGTTCGATTTCGTGAAGGTCGTCGGGCAGTACGGCACCGAGAACGAACTGCGAGATGAAGAGGCCGAACAGCGTGAAGGCTTCCTTCACCGAGATCGAACGGTTGGCGAGCACGGCCACCGCGAACACCGACTGCGCGGCGGTCAGGAACAGCTCCTCGCGCTGCAACGTGTCGAGCGGCAGGCCGTGGCAGCGAGTCCGACGACACCGCGAACACGATCGGCAGCGTGCCGACGAGCAGCGTCCACTGGTTGACCTTCGACGACACCAGCGTGCCGAGCCCGGCGCTCGGTGTTCAGGCGCCACGCGAACAGTCCGGCGATGAGCAGCTCCGGCGCTTCCGACGCGAGCGGCGCGACCCACTGCACGAGCAGGAACGTCCTCGATGCCGAACCTCCTCGCCGATGTGCGACCAGCGACTCGGCGAACGGCTCCGCGCACAGCGAAGATCACGCCGGCCGCGTACACGAGGAGCATCGCCGACCACGATCCGTCGCTGCGTCGTCGGGCAGCGAGCCGATGAGTCGCGCCGGCCCGACCAGGTGCGGTTCCTCGGCCGGCGCGCGCGCGATCGCGGACCATGTACGCGACGAAGATACTGATGAGCACGACCACGTCGAACAGCGTGATCGTGTGCTTCAGCGGCAGCGTCAGCGAGTAGATCGTCGCCAGCGGCGAGGAAGCGCGATCTCGATCGAGTGCGGACGGCTCGAGCGTGCACGTCGGTCGTCGATCTCGCCTTCGTACCCGTCGTCTGCGAGCGATGCTGCGTGATCCGCCACGCCGCCAGGAGCACCACCATCGACCAGCCGACGCCGATCAGCAGACGGTTGCCGCCCGTCATGTTCGCCAGCGCGAGCGGCGCGTACTTCTCGGGGTCTCGTCCCGCCTTCGCACGTGAACGCGAAGTCGACGGCGTACTCGGGCAGCACCGCGATGAGTGCGAGAACGGCCAGCGCGAGACCCTGCGAAACGTCGAGTTGGAGCGCTTCGGCCGCCCAGGCCAGGGAACGCCGACCCACGACCGCGAGGCCGAAAACGATGGCCTGCACCCACGCGGTCCCGTGGGCCCCACTGACCCGCAGGAACAGGCCCGGAAAGGTCACTGCGACCGCGCACGCAATGGCGGTGATCTGACCTCGGGTACGGCGGGAATCCATTTCCCGAGATCCTACGAGAGTGCTTTCGGCGCTGATTCGTCCGGGTCGGATGGCCCAGGGCGGAGGGAATCGACTCAGGTCCGGCGGAATACGCGCCGACAAGACGCCGTTCGTCCGTACGACCCCCATGAGGCACCCCATGATTGCGATGACGGTTCTGGCGCCAGTCACGGACTGGCGAGATCTTGCACTCTGTCGCGGCGTCGACCCGGCGATCTTCCACCCCGACCTCGAGGAGGAGGATGAGCGGGCCTCGGACGCGGCCCGCGCCGTGTGCTTCCAATGTCCGGTCCGCGAAGTGTGTCTCGAACACGCGATTGCCGTCCGCGAGAAGCATGGAGTCTGGGGCGGTCTGAGTTCGCGCGAACGTCGTCGGCTGATTCGCCGCCGCCGTCGCACCGCCGCGTAACTCCGGCGCACTCCGCCGCCCGGTCTCGCTCGGAGCGGTGTCTCTTCCGAGGCGCCCTCTAACGTCGTCCTGATGAAGCGCCCGGTCGCGGTCGGTCTCGGTCTCGGCGCGGCCACCGGTTTCGTGGTCGCGGTCCTGGCCCGCCGCGCCGCTCCTCGTGTCGCACCCGTCGCGACGTCGACGACGATGGGTCGCAATGTGCGGCTTGCGCGTCTCGGTGCCCGCGCCGGTGGGCGCCAAACGGTTGCGGGCGCCCAGCGCGTTTTCGCGTCGGCGGCCCGCCGGGAAGCCATCGACCGCCGGGTCGAACTCCGCCACGCCGAGGACGTCGTGCGCGAACTCGGCGCGATGAAGGGCGCGCTGATGAAGCTCGGCCAGATGGTGAGCTACCTCGACGAGGGGCTCCCGGAGCACGTTCGCACGGCGTTGGCTCAGCTCCAGCAAGATGCGCCGCCGATGAGTGTCGAGCTCGTCGCCCACATGATCGAGGACCAGCTCGGCGCGCCGCCGGACACGGTGTTCGCGACGTTCGACCCCGATCCGATCGCCGCCGCATCCATCGGCCAGGTCCATCGGGCGTTGACGCACGAAGGTCGGGCGGTCGCCGTCAAGATCCAATACCCCGGCATTGCCGAAGCGGTGGAGTCCGACCTCGGGAATCTCGGCCTGCTGTTCGGTGGTATCGGTCGGGCGTATCCGGGCTTCGAGTCGGGACCGCTCGTCGACGAGCTGCGCGAACGACTCCGGGAGGAGCTCGATTACACGCTCGAGGCCCGTCGACAGCAACAGTTCGCCGACTACTACGCGCATCACCCGTTCATTCACGTTCCGGGGGTGATTCCGGAACTGAGTGCCGAGCGAGTGTTGACGTCTGAACTCGCGGAAGGCGTGCGGTTCTCCGAGGCGGAGACCTGGTCGGTGGAACAACGCGATCTTGCGGGCGAGGCGATCTTTCGATTCGTCTTTCGTTCGTTCTATCGATTGCATCTGTTCAACGGCGACCCCCATCCGGGCAACTACCTCTTCCGGCCCGATGGGCGGGTGACCTTCCTCGACTTCGGTCTCGTCAAGCAGTTCGCGCCGGCCGACATCGCGCGGATTCGACGGCTCATCGAAACCATCGTGCTCGATCCGGATCCCGTCGAGTTTCGCCGGGCCATGGAGCACGCGGGGTTCTTGCAGCCGGGGGCACCCGTCAGCGACGAGGCCATCACCGAGTACTTCGGGCACTTCTATTCACACATGCGGGTACGCGGTCCTCACTCGATGACGGGGGAGTTCGCGAGCGAGACCGTCCGCCGTTTCTTCGACCGCAACGGTCCCTACGGCGAGGTCATGCGCCACGCCAATGTGCCACCGGCCTTCGTGGTGGTGCAGCGGGTGAACCTCGGGCTGTTCGCGGTGTTGGCGCAACTGGGAGCGACCGCCGACTGGCGCTCGGTCGGGGAGGAACTGTGGCCGTGGGTCAATGGCCCGCCGTCGTCGCCGTTGGGGGAGATGGAGGCCCGATGGATGGCCGACCACCATCCGGACGGCGATTCTTCGAACCTGGGACCCGCCCGAGACAACCCCGACCCGGACCCGGGTGCCCGGTAGGCTCGATTCCTCATGGATTTCGAACTCTCCCGGACGCAGGCCGGGGTCGTAGGCGACGCCGGTCGTGCGAATCGTGGCGGCACCGCCACGTTGGGTGAGGGGTGGCTTCGGTGAACTGGCCCGACGTCCTGCTGCCGCTGATGCGCCGGGTCGATCTCGATGCCGAACTCATCGACGCGGCCATGGCCACGATCCTCGACGGCGAAGCGTCCGACGCTCAGATCGCGGCCTTCGCAGTCGCGCTTCGATCCAAGGGTGAAACGCCGGCCGAGCTCGCCGCATTGGTCCGCACGATGCTCCGGTACGCGGGCACGGTGACGGTCGCGAGCGAAGCCGATGCGGGACCACTGATCGACACGTGTGGGACCGGCGGCGATCGCTCTCACACGTTCAACATTTCGACGACCGCGGCGCTCGTCGCGGCCGGCGCCGGTGTGCGCGTCTCGAAACACGGCAACCGCGCCGCGTCGTCGCAGTGTGGTTCCGCCGATGTGCTCGAAGCACTCGGTGTCGTGATCGACCTCGATGGTGCCGGGGTGGCTCGGTGCATCGACGAAGTGGGAATTGGTTTCTGTTTCGCCCAGAAGTTCCACCCGGCGATGCGCTTCGCCGGACCCGCGCGGGCCCAGCTCGGGGTTCCGACCACGTTCAACTTCCTCGGTCCGCTGGCGAACCCGGCTCGGGTGAAACGCCAGGTCGTGGGGGTTGGCGATCCGGCAATGGCGGAACGAGTGGCCGCGACCCTGGTCGAGCTGGGCGCGACGCACGCCATGGTCTTCTTCGGTCACGACGGCCTGGACGAACTCACGACGCTCGACACGTCGACGGCGATCCAGGTGCGAGACGGTGCCATGACCAAGGAGTCGATCGAACCGTTGGACTTCGGTTTGGCGCGTGCCACCGGCGACGACCTTCGCGGTGGCGATGCCGAGGTCAATGCCGCGATCCTGCGGGGCGTGTTGGCGGGTGACGCCGGGCCTCGACGCGACGTGACGCTGTTGAATGCCGCGGCGGCCTTGCAGGTTGCGGATCGTGTCGGCTCGTGGGCCGAAGGCGTTGACCTCGCCGCCGCCGCCATCGACGACGGGCGGGCGCGCGGTGTCCTGGACCGCTGGATCGAACGGTCGCAGGCGATTGCCGGCGGGTCGGCCTGATGGCGCCCGCACTGCAATGCCCGGCGTGTGGGTTTCGCCATCGCCTCGACGCGGTGGCGGATACGCCGGTGTTCCCGTGCGCCCGTTGCTCGCGACAGCTGAAGGTGCCGGGGGAGTACCGAACCGGCGCCGCCTCGGGTCCGGCGTCACGTCCGGCACCTGCCGCGCTCAGCCGCGAATCCCAGAACCGCGTCGGCTCCGACGGGTCGGCCGCGTACGTCGGCGTCGACGGCTCGAGCCGGTCGCACGGGTTGGCGCCCGTCGGGCGAGCCGATGCGGTTGCCGGTTCGGATCCTGCTCTGGGTCGTGGCGTTGTTGGTGTCGGCGCTGATCGTGCGGAGCTTCGCCAAGTGGACCGGTATCGCCGGGAGCCAACAGGTGCTCGACTCGATGATCGACGACGGCTTCGGGACCTACTTCCGCCTCTTTATCCTCGTCCCGATCTGGGGTTTGTTCGCGACGATCCTGGCGACGGCGTTCATCGACGGACCCGCGTGGTGGGCCCGTCGATCGTCGCGACCGACCGCCCCACTCAAACAGAAGGTCCCGGCCACCGCGGTCGCGGGAGCGGCGGCGGGCGGACCCGTCCGATCCTCGAAGCCTGCGGGCGCCCGCAAGGTTCCGACGCGCCCACCCGCCGCCGGTCAGTCCCCACGGCCGGTGCCGTCGGCGAAACCGACCGCGTCGCCCCGCCCCGGGCCGGGTTCCGCAGGCGGCGTCAGTGGCGCCGCGGCCGGTGCGCGGCGCCCGCCGCGCCGACCCGCGCCGGAGCCGGCAGTGCCGACCGAGACGGTGGCCCCGCCCACCGATCAGCGGCCGCGCCGGATTCCCCGGCGGGATACCGGTTCGTAGGCTCGGAGCCCGCCGCGACGCGGCGAGGACGGTGCGCCCGAAACGTCGAGCAGCCGAGCGCGACCGGCGGTGGTCTCCCGCTCGATCCATCGCGCAACCAGCAGCAACTCGTCGGCCCGCCGGCGATCGAGGATCGAGGGCCGGGCATCAGGGGCCGACGCGTCGGCGAGTTCGAGTTCTCCCAGCTGCAGATGACCATCGACCAGCGCGACGATCCCGCCGTCGACGGCGATGGCCATGTCACCGCTCGCCGAGAGCCATTCCAAGGTTTGGCGCCGCCGGAGTGTCCGGCTCAATGCCGCCAGGCGATCGCGGGTGAGGGCCGCCTCCTCGAATCGCTCGGTCTCGGCCAGTTGGTGCATCCGTGCCTCCAGCGGACCGAGCAGGAGATCGGGTTCGCCCGTGAGCCCGCGGCGGACGGTGTCGACCACGGTGCCGTACTCCTCCTCGCTGGTGTGCCCGGTGCATGGACACGACGCCACCCCGAGTTGTGCCGCGGTGCACGGGGCGTCCTCCCTGAGGGGAGCCTTGCGGCCGATCCGGCTGGTGCAACGGCGTAACGCCGCTGCCGATTCGATGCCTTCTCGCACAGTGTGCGCGGCACGGGTCGACGAGAACGGGCCGAGGTAGAGCGCGCCGTCGTCCTTGACCGCGCGTACGACCGCGAGTCGTGGGAATCGCTCGGCGAGCGTGAGCTTCAGGTACGCCGTGGACCGCCATCGTTTCCCTTGCTGATTGAACCGGGGTTCCAGCGCATGGATCAGGCGCAGCTCACGCACCGCGGCCTCGAGTTCGTGGTTGCACTCGATCCAGTCGATGGCCTCGGTTTCCCGCAGGAGTTGGGGCACCTTCTTGCGGTCGTCGCCGCCGAAGTAGGACCGGACCCGGGAACGCAGGTTGGTGGCCTTGCCGACGTAGAGCACGCGGCCGGCGCGGTCTTTCATCAGGTAGACGCCGGGCGAGCGAGGGAGCTTGGCCGTCAGCTTGAGCTTGCTGGCCGAGGGGTGAGCACGGATCGTCGGCAGCGCGAGGAGGTCGTCGAGGCCGAGGACGCCGAAGGTTCCCGCCCGCTCGAGCAGCGCGTGGAGAACTTCGGCCGTCGCGTCGGCATCGGCAAAGGCTCGGTGACACGGTTCGACCGCCACGCGGAGGTGACGGGCCAGGGTTCCCAACTTCAGGTCGGGGACTTCGTCGCGCACGAGGCGGCGCGCGAGACCCAGGGTGTCGACCCGACGGTGCGCGAGTTTCGGGTAGCCGTGTTCGGTGAGGGCGGCGTCGAGGAACGAGATGTCGAACCGGATGTTGTGACCGACGATGACGGCACCGTCGAGGAACTCGAGCAGGGGAGGGAGGACTGCTTCGATGGGCGGTGCCGGAATGAGCATCGACTCGGTGATGCCGGTCAACACGGTGATGAACGGTGGGAGAGGGACGCCCGGGTTGACCAAGGTCTCGAAGGTCCCGAGCCGCTCGCCGCCGCGGTACCGGACCGCGCCGACCTCGGTAATGGCACAGTCGGCCGGTGATCCGCCGGTGGTTTCCAGGTCGAGGACGACGAAGGTGACCTCGGAGAGGGGGGATCCGAGGTCGTCGAAGCTGGCCTGACGTGATGACGAGAGCACGCGCCCGAGCCTAGGCGAACAGATGTTCGTTCCGCGCGGATGGGCGGAGGCATCAACCGGGCGAGCCGGTCGGCCGCGGTTCGGCCCGAAATGCTCGGATGTTCGTCGGTAGGATCAGCGTCGATGCGAGGCGATCGATGAACCGGGAATCAGGCGGGGGTGCGACGGCCGTGCGGTATCGCTGCGACGGATGCGGCAATCTCACCCGGTTCGACGTGACGGTGACCCGTCGGACCAAGGAGTTCCGTCACTTCACCGTCGGCGGCGAGGTCGAGATCGAATCGGTCGAGGTGCTCGCCGAAGCCACCGAAGCGGTGAGTTGTCGCTGGTGTGGTGCTACCGGCGACCGTATCGAGACCCTCGGAGCAGCGAGCCCTGAGGTTTAGTCGCCGAGGACGGTGACGACGAGGCGGCGGCTGCGAGGCCGATCGTCGAAGTCGACGCACACGATCCGCTGCCACACGCCGAGCATGAGTTCGGACGCGGTGACCGGAATGGTCACCGACGGGCCGATGAGCCCGGCCCGAGCGTGGCTGTGGCCGTTGGTGTCGGCATTGCGCTCGTTGTGCTCCCAACGGTCCGATTCGGGCGCGATGCGCGCCATCACGGTGTTGAGGTCGGCGTTACAGCCGGGTTCGGCTTCGATGACGGTGACACCACACGTGCTGTGCGCAATGAAGACGGTGGCCAGACCTTCGGCGACGCCGCTGTTGGCCAATGACTTCTGGGTCAGATCGGTGATGTCGATGACCTCGCCGTCGGCGACGGTGTCGAGCGTGAAGACTTCGTGGTGGACCGTCATGGACTCGCCAGCCTATTGGTCGATCGAGGGTCAACGCCGATCCGTGGCGAGGCTGCAAGACTCCGCCCCCGTGGCCCGTCCCCAACAGCTCCAATCCGACCGTGGCAACCCACGCCTCAAGTTCCTCGACCGCTATGTGGGCATCCCGATCGTCGGCGTGCTGGGCGTGGTCCGAAGGCTGCGGGGCCGGCGCACGATCCCGACCGAGTGGCACACACTCGGGCTGTTCCTGACGGCCGGCATCGGTGACACCGTGGTGGCCACGGGCATCTTTCGTGACCTCCGCGCCGCGTTCCCGGATGCCCGGATCGTGCTGTTCGTCACGGCGAACAACGCGAGCTTCGCCCGTCGGCTCACGGCACCCGACGCGATCGTCGAGCTGCCGGTGCGTCAGATTCCTACGGCTGTGCGTGCTGTTCGTGCCGAGCGATGCGACATCATCCTCGACCTCAGCGCTTGGCGACGCTTCGATGCGGTACTCGCGGCGTTCTCCGGAGCGAAGGTCACCATTGGTCTACGCACGAAGGGTCAACACCGGCATTTCGCGCACGACATCGTGGTGGACCATCGAACCGACCACGAGATCGAGAACGATCGAAATCTGGTGGCCACGCTCGGTGTTCGGTCGACCTCGGAGCCGTCGATCGATCCGCCGACCGGGTTGGCCACGCCATTCGCCGCGCCCTATGTGGCGATGCACCTCTGGCCGGGTGGCGCGAACTTCGAGGAACGGTCGTGGCCGCTCCCGAGTTGGATGGCGCTCGCCCGGTCGTTGAACGAGCGGGGGTTGGACGTTGTGTTGACCGGCGGGCCGGGCGACGTCGAGGTTTCCGAGCAACTCGTCGGGAAATGGCGGGAGGCGGGCATCCGAGTCCACCAGGCGGCCGGTGGCAGCTGGCCCGAGAGTTTGGCGATCCTGAGCGGTGCGACCGGGCTGATCAGCGTGAATACGGGCGTGATGCACGTCGGCGCGGCCCTGGGCACGCCGACCTTGGCCCTCAACGGGCCGACGAGCGCTCGGCGGTGGGGGCCGCGAGGCGCGCACGTGGCGTGCGTGGCATCACCGATGATCCCGGAGGGCTATCTCAATCTTGGCTTCGAGCGGGATGAGCGGTATCGAGACTGCATGAGTGTCATCACCTTCGAGATGGTCCTCGCGGCGTGGGATGAACTCCTGGCGAAAGCCCAGGGCGCTCAAGATTAAGGTTCGCCCAAGAGTTACATCCGGGTCATTTGTCCCATTGACGCTCAGCGTGGTCAACATCTACCGTGCTTGTTCGCAGTTGGGCCCGCGCGTCGGGCCGTTGGGGAGACTGAGCACCTGTGTCCACGAGCGCGCAACGTGACGAAGTGATCGTGCCGACGATCGCGCCCGAAGTCGCCATCGCGGCTCCCACCTATGTGCGGGTTCCGCCCCGACCCGTGACCGATGCGGTGAACCGGCTCATCGACATCGTGGGTTCGGCCCTGTTGCTGGTGCTGTTCTCGCCGGTGCTGGCATTGACGGCCCTGGCCGTCCGGATGACGTCGAAGGGGCCGGCCTTCTTCTGGCAGGACCGCTACGGCAAGGACGAGCACTACTTCAAGTGTGTGAAGCTCCGCACGATGGTCGTCGACCATGCCCAGGTCATCGACCTCGCCCGGGTCGAGGCGCTCGAAGAGCAAGGCGTCCTCACCAAATCCGAGAACGACCCGCGGGTGACGGCCATCGGCAAATTCCTCCGGCGGACCAGCCTCGACGAGCTTCCCCAGCTCTGGAACGTGCTCCAAGGCGACATGAGCCTGGTGGGTCCGCGGCCGCTGATCCCGTTCATGTTGAAGCCCTACCCGGAACTCCGCGCGGCCCGGTGCGTGGTGCGCCCGGGTATCACCGGTCTCTGGCAGATCAGCAAGCGTGACGACAACACCAACGCACTCTCGATGGCCAAGGAAGACCTTGAATACATCGCGACCCGGAGTGTGGCGGGGAATCTCGGGATCATCCTCCGGACCGTGCCGGCGATCGTGCGCGGTTCAGGCGCAGTGTGAAGACCGACACCCTCATTCTCGGAGGCGGGCTCGCAGGCCTCAGCGCCGCGTACCACTCCGAACGTGAGTACCAGATTCTCGAGCGGGAGTCGCGGGTCGGTGGTCTGTGTCGCACCAACTGGTACAACGGCTTCGGCTTCGACTTGTCGATCCACATCCTGTTCACCAAGCAACCGGAGCTGGCTCGCCTCATCTGTGAAGACCTGCTGAAAGGTCAATACCACGACCACACCCGGAGTTCCTGGGTGTACAGCCACGGTGGGTACACCGGGTATCCATTCCAGGGGAGCCTCTACGGCCTGCCCACGGAGGTCGCGACCGACTGCCTCATGGGCGTGATCAAGGCGCATCAGAACCCGCCGACCACGCCGCCCGCGAACTTCAAGGAATGGGCGATCGCGACCTTCGGCGAAGGCATCGCGAACCACTTCTTCCTTCCGTACAACGAGCGCGTGTGGGCCACGCCTCCCGAGGAAATGGACTACCGGTGGATCGCCGACCGGGTCGCCGTCCCCGACCTCGAATCCACGATTCGGGGAGCGCTCGAACCACCCGCGATTCGCTGGGGTCCCAACTCGTCGTTCTGGTATCCGCTCGAGGGTGGCATCGAGGCCCTCCCCAAGGGGCTGATGGCCGGCCTCGACCCGGAGCGGGTCCACCTCGACACCGAAGTCGTCGCGATCGACCCTTCCGCTCGTACGGTCACCACCGGCACCGGTACGGTTGTCGGGTACGAGGATCTGATCTCGTCGCTCCCGCTTCCGGTGCTCGTGCGGCTCACGTCGAATGCCCCGGAGCGGGTGCGTGCCGCGGCGGCGTCGCTGCGTTGGAACACGGTGTACACCGTGATGCTCGGGGTGAAGCGCCCGGAAATTTCGGATCAGCACTGGGTGTACTTCCACGAGAACCAGTTCCTCTTTCACCGCATCAGCTATCCGATGAACTTCTCGCCGACGCTGGCGCCTCCGGGCTGCTCGTCGATCATGGCGGAGATCTCGCATTCGTCACACCGCGACGTGAGTGGTCGTGATCTCGTGGCGGAGACGATCAGCGGTCTGCAGGTGGCCGGCGTCCTCCATGACGGCGACGAGATCGTGTTCGGACAGGTCGCGCCGATCAATCCTGCGTACGTGATCTACACGCTCGATCACGAAGAGTCTGTGCGCACGATCGTCGACTGGTTGACCGCGCAGGAGATCCACACGGTCGGTCGCTTCGGCGAATGGGAGTACTTCAACATGGACCAGGCGATCGGCAGCGGCCGGGATGCGGTGCAGGCCCTCGAAGGCGGCCGGGTCATCGACCTCGTCGCCGCCGAACGCCAAGAAGTCACCGCCCGCGCCGCCCACGCCTGACCCCAACCCGAGCCGCAGAGCCGGGCGATCCATTCGCCACTCCCGAGCCGGAGGAGCAACAGTGATGGTCACACCCCCATGACATGGTGGGTGGGTGAACATCGACTGCGAAACGTGCGTGATGCGGGCGAGCGACGCCTGTGGAGATTGTGTGGTGTCGTTCCTGGTCCGGCGGGAGCCGGGTGATGCCATCGTGATCGACGTCGCCGAGGAGCGGGCCGTACGGATGTTGGCCAAGGCCGGCTTGGTGCCGGCGTTGCGTCACCGGCCTCGACTCGGCGCCTGATCCGGCGGAGCGGTCAGAGCGTGTACGAGATGATGCGACCGTCGGCGGTCGCGACGAACACTCGGCCGAGCGCGTTCACGGGGCCTCCAGTGATCTTGCTGCCCGTCGCCACCGACCAGAGCGAGGTGCACGTGGCCGCGCCGCATCCGGCGGCCGGGAACGCGTGCACGGTGCCGTCGTCCGAGCCGGTGTAGACGAGTCCGCCGCTCGTGACCGAAGGCGGCTGGGTGATCAAACTCCCCGCGTCGCCGGTCCACAGTGGCGAACAGGTCGGGGAGCCACACCCGTTGGCGTTGAAGGCGGCGAGTGTCCCGGACGACGTCGGGACGTACACGATGCCATTGGCGATGGCCGGCGCGGCGCTCGGCTTCGAGGTCAAGGTCCCGGTCCACCGCAGGGCGCCGTCGGTCGTGGAGAGGGCGACGATCGAGTCCTGGGTCGGTGCGATCACGGTCTGCTGATCGGTGGTCAGGACGGGATGGAAGTCGACCTTGGTGGGGGTCGTGTGCTTCCAGTCGGCCGGGCAGATCTCGACCGTGCTGACGACCGGGCACGACGCGGGCTTCGTCAACGGGTAGGCAGCGACTTCGGCGCCGTTCCCGAAGAAGAATCGACTGTTGGCGACGGCCGCGCTGGTCGGACTGGCCACACTGGCGAACGAGCCGAAGTTGATGATCGTGTTCCAGGAGCCGGAGCCTTGGGTGTCGGTGACGTACAGCTGGGAGATGGCGATCATGCTCGAGTTACCCGTCCTGAGCGTGCTCACGAGCAGATTGTCGCGTTGGGTCAGGTCGTGTCCTCCGGCTCCGATCAGGGGCAGAGGGGTTCCCGCCACCGTGTCGAACCGCATGATCGAACTCGGCAGGATGCTGAAGCCCGTCTCCGCGACGTAGACGACCGAGCCGGTCACCGTCGGTTGTTGCGGAGTGTAAAAGGGGGTCCCGGCGGCGAAGAGTTCCTTGCTCCACTGGGTTGCCCCGTCGGTCGGCGCCAGGCGGTACAGCGTTCCGGCATTCGGGCTCGACCCGGCATTGACGTACAGCGCGTCGACCGCGACGGCCGGCGCGGCCGCCGGCGCGGCGAACTGCTTGCTCCAGTCGAAGTGCAGCTGATCGACGTTGGCGGTCGTGATGTTCGACTCGAGGGGTGCGAAGCCGCTGCGCTCCGGATCGTTGCCGGGTTGGAGCCAGCACCCTGCGCTCACGAGCGCAACGCCCATGATCAACACCATCGTGCGTCGGTTCATCGTCCCCCCAAGCTGCCCGTCAGGGTACCGCCAGATTGAGGGTCTGTCGATCACCGCGCGTATGGCGGAACCCCGTTGATCAGACGAGTTCGCTCAGCAGGCCTTGCACCCGGCGATCGATGTCGTCGCGGATCGGCCGGACGGCGTCGACGCCCTGGCCGGCCGGATCGTCGAGTTCCCAATCCAGGTACCGCTTGCCCGGGATAGATCGGGCAGGCGTCACCGCAACCCATCGTGATCACGACGTCGGATGCCTCCACCGCCGCAGTGGTGAGGAGCTTGGGGCGTTCGGTGGCGAGGTCGATGTCGAGTTCCCGCATTGCTTCCATCACTGCGGGGTTGATGGTGTCGGCGGGTGCGCTGCCCGCGGAGAGCACCTCGACGCGGCCCGCGGCGTACTTCGTGAGCAGCGCCGCGGCCATCTGCGAGCGGCCGGCGTTGTGGACGCAGACGAACAGGACGGTCGGTCGGTCGGTCATGCGGACTCCTCGTGGGGGACGACGACTTTCGTCGCGTCGAAGTGGGGGAACAGGGCCAGGATGAGCCCGAAGGCGATGAGGGCGCCGACGAGTTGCGCGCTGATGAACGCGGACACGCTCGACGGGTCGATGCCGGCGAACGTGTTGCTCAACGTGCGGCCGATGGTGACGGCCGGGTTGGCGAAGCTGGTGGAGCTGGTGAAGAAGTACGCGCCGCCGATGTACGCGCCGACCGCGAACGGCGTGGAGCGGGAGTTGCCGCCGCGGGTGGAGCCGAAGATCACGAGCAACAACCCGACGGTCGCGATCACTTCGGCGAACCAGAGGCCCGAACCGTCGCGCACCTTCGTGGAGACGTTGATCGCGTCGAGGTCGAACATCAGGTTGGCCACGACGCTGCCGGCGCACGCGCCCGCGATCTGCGCGGGGATGTAGGCGAACAGCGCGCGAGGTTCGAGACCACCGAGCTTCCAGTCGACCAAGCTCACGACCGGGTTGAAGTGCGCGCCGGACACCGAACCGAAGGCCAGGATCAATGCAACGAGTCCGCCCGCGGTGGCAAAGGAGTTCTGCAAGAGCTGCAGGCCGACGTCGTCGAGGGGAGAGGCGGACCGCCATGATCCCGGAGCCGACGACGACCGCCACGAGGAACATCGTGCCGAGGAACTCGGCGAGGGCGGCGCGGGCAAGCGGCTTCACGCGTGCCGACCCGCCGGGGTGGGGACGCCGCCGAGCGCGTCGCGCAACACCGACAGGCGCTCCGGCGCCACCGAGTACCACGCCCACTTCCCGCGCTTCTCGCGGTGCACGAGGCCCGCGTCGGCGAGCACCGACATGTGGTGGCTGATGGTCGGCTGGCTCTTGCCGATCGGGGCGACCAGGTCGCACGAGCAGATCTCACCGGCCTGGGCGATGAGGGAGAGGAGGCGGAGGCGCACCGGGTCGGCGACGACCTTGAATGCGGCCGCCAGCTCCTCCGCGTCGGCCTCGGTCAGCGGTTCCGCCAGCACCGGGCTACAACAGGGGGTGATCTCGTGGACGTCCATCGGGTCTCCTGGCGACGCTCGTCACATTGACGAACATCAATATTGACTCTGATCGATACGAGGAGTATACATAGACCAACGTCGATTCGATAGTGATCGACGGGTGAACATCCGACGAACGGGAGATCCCGATGACTGCGCTCGAACTCGCCCCCGACCTCCACGCCCCGGCCACCGGTCGGTTGCAACTCGCGCTGAACGTCGACGATCTCGACGCCGCGATCGAGTTCTACTCGCGCATGTTCGGCACTCGGCCCGTCAAGGTGAAAGACGGCTACGCCAACTTCGCGATCGCCGAGCCTCCACTGAAGCTGGTGTTGTTCAGCGGATCGGGGGAGCCGGGCACGCTCAATCACCTCGGCGTCGAGGTCGGCTCCGCGGATCTCGTGGCCGCGGCCGAAGCCCGCATCACCGCTGAAGGCCTCGAAACCACGGGCGTGGCCGAGACCGGCTGTTGCTTCGCGGCGAAGACCGAGACGTGGCTGGAAGCGCCTGACGGTCAGCGGTGGGAGTGGTACGTGAAGGAAGGCGACCTCGAGGGCTTCGCTTCGGATTCGCCGGCCGATACATCGTC
>CAVXVA010000002.1:0-164840 GCA_963765075.1 uncultured Acidimicrobiia bacterium | reverse complement strand
TGCGGCGCATGACGGTTGACCGGGGCCGACCTTTGCCCGCATGTCCCAAGGTTGGTGCGGTCGCTGCTCAACTTCGGGGTCATGGCTTGCCGGTTCCCTCGTCCTTCTCGTTGCCGCGGCGGGCCATGAGGTAGCCGGCCGCGGCGCCGAGGAGCATCGCGAGGACGAGCGCGAGCCAGAGGCCGGTGCGCATGTCGAAGAAGAGGAACGTCACCCGGGTGTCGTCGGTGTTCTGAAAGACGAACAGCACGATGAGTACCGCCACCACGATGCGGGCGATCGCCTTGCCCGACCAGCCGGTCTTGGTGGTCTCGGACTTCGACATCGGATCTCCTTGGTCAGGCTTCGCCGGTACGACGGTCGAGTTCCATCATCGCCGCGTCGAGTTCATCGGCGCCCCCCATGACTTCCGTCCCCGATCCCGACGATGTCAGTCGACCATTGACCGCTCGTCCACACGCCACGTGGACGAGCGTACAAAGGTCTGCACCTGCCCACCGTGAAGCTCCTATAGATGTCAAGCGGCGTTTTGGGTAATCCATGTGTGTGCTCGGCGGGCGAGGCGGGTGTCGTGGGTGAGTCCGCGTTCGATCCGGGAGAGGGTGATGGGTGCGGTGCCGATCGCGTTGCAGACGGTCGTGAGGCTGAGCCGCTGCTCGTTCCGTAACTGTCGGAGCTCGATGCCGGTGGGGATATCGGTCGGTGGGTTGGTGATCGCGGCGAAGACTTCTCGGGCGACGTAGCGCTTGAGGCACCGCATGATTTCTTTTCGGGTCTTGCCTTCAGCGATGCGCCGTTCGACGTAGTCGCGGGTGGGTTGGTCGTAACGCATGCGCACCAACACGATCGTGAACAGAGCATTGTTCGCTCGTCGGTCCCCACCACGGTTGAGGCGATGGCGGGTCGTTTTGCCCGACGATGCCGGTAGCGGGCACACGCCACAGAGCTTCGCGAACGCGGCTTCCGAACGGAGTCGTTGCGGGTTGTCGCCGGCGGCGGCGAGGAGCTGAGCAGCAGCATGGGGACCGACACCGAAGAGGCCGAGGAGCGCGGGGGCGTGCGCGGCGACGAGTTCGTTGATGCGAGTTTCGAGTCGCCGGTTCTGCGCGTTGAGGAACTCGATCCGGCGGGAGAGTTCACGGAGCGCGAACCGGGTCTCACGTTCGGTCGGGTCGGGGTGTGTGTCCGCGAACCGGCGGGCCCGTCCCAGCGCGACGGTGAACGAGAGGCCGGCCCGGAGGCGGTGACGGAGCCCATCGGGTGCCGTCACGATCAACGCTTTGAACTGGTTGATGGCACGGGTCCGATCCAATGTCGCGGCGTGGTAGACGATCTCAAGAGATCGGATCGCTTCGACTGCACCATCTCGAGACTTCGGGATACCCGTCGCGCGTCCCGAGAGCACCGCCCGGGCGGCCGCTTCCGCGTCGGTCGGATCGGACTTGCCTTCGAAGCGGCGGGCTTTGCGGTCGGGTCGATCAACTTCGATCACCTCGACCCCAGCCGCGCTGAGATGACGAGTCAGACCCGCACCCCAACTCCCGGTCGATTCGACCCCAACCCGATCAATGGTCCCGAAGCCGGCCATCCACGCGTGCAGGTTCGTGTAACCCGTTCGGGTCGTGGGAAACGAGCCGGTATCGAGCCGCTTCCCGGTCGCGGAGTCGAGCACCGCGACGACGTGCACATCATCGTGGGTGTCGACACCACCCGAGACGTGTCGCGCTGAAGATGTCATCATGTTGGTTGGTCCTTCCGATCGCTCAGCCAAAGGGGCATTCAGAAGAGCCACGACCGGTAGCGGACATGACAGCCAGGGGTCTGGGTCAACAGGTTCCTATGAGGTCACGCGACCGGACGAAGCACTACCGGTAAAGGTGGTCCTGCGAGAACGGCCGACAATTCATCGCAAAGACACTGTTGGTCAGTCGCACACCAGGGTCAGGCCCGACCCGCAGGACCACCACCGGATCATGCTGCAGCACCACCCAGACCGGCACCTTCATCATGGCTGTCACACCCATGCCGTACCGTTGGCCCCACTTCCTCAATGTCGCTGTGACGGCGCCGCGCGCGTTTGGGGAAGGAACACGATGCATCACGGCTGGCGGATGGTCTTCGCTACCGCGTCCGACCATTACGGCCTGATCACTCGCGAGCAGATGCGGCGCGCGCAGCTGACCGACCGGATGGTCGATCAAGCGGTGGGCGACGGCCTGATCCTCAGGGTTGCCCCACGGGTGTACCGGGTGGCGGCGGTCCCCCGATCCGAACGGATGGCGATCGCCGCTGCGGTACTGGCAACGAGCGGGGCCGCGTCCTTCGGCGCCGCTGGATCGCTTCTCCAGCTCGAGGCACCGTCGGCGACGGTGCCGATCGACATCAGCGTGGAGGCCGGCGGTCGCAATCCGAGGCTCGCACGCGTCGAGGTCGAAACGGCTCGGCGGCAGTTTCATCCGGTACGGGTTCACCGGACCGGCGCCCATGCCGAGCCGGTGACGACCGTTGATGGGATCCGTTGTACGGACGCTGCGCGCACGGTGATCGATCTCGCGGGCCGCCTGGCGGTGGACCAGCTTGATGACGTCTACGAGCGCGCCCGTCGGCTCGAGTTGGTGTCGT
This sequence comes from uncultured Acidimicrobiia bacterium, assembly GCA_963765075.1. Lineage (GTDB taxonomy): Bacteria > Actinomycetota > Acidimicrobiia > IMCC26256 > JAENVU01 > JAENVU01. Next base: position 162,218 of record CAVXVA010000002.1, on the reverse strand, counting down.
CCGAGTCCCTCGCTCGCCGGTTCGAGCTCGTCGGCGGACAGGGACGAAAGGGGGCGGCGAAGATCCGTGAGGTGTTGGCGAACTCTCAGCCAGGGGTGTTGGACTCCAAGCTTGAGGCACGTGTTGGTCGGATGATGCGCAAGGCTCGCCTCGACGTTTCCGTCCGGCAGCTCAAGATCGTCCTGCCGAACGGCAAGTGGTACCGAGTCGACTTCGCCCGCCCTGATCTCCTACTCGCGGTCGAAGCGGAAGGATTCGAGTGGCACGGCAGTCGGGCGCAGTGGAAGGCCGACCGGGTCCGGCTCGCGGCCCTGGAACGGCTCGGCTGGCGCGTGCTCGTCGTCACTTGGGACGACGTCACCCATCGTCGCGCCGAGACCGTTGAGCGAATCGCCATGGCGGTCGCCGAGCGGACACTCCTCGCCAAGCTCGCGTAACTCGCGACGTTTGCCCGCTCGGTCCACGCTCGAGGTTGATCGGACGTACAAACTTCGGCGGGATCGTGCGGTCAGTCGGTGACTTGGGCGCGGAGGGCGCCGACGGTCGCCTGCTCGCGTGGGATCAGCGCAAACGGGTCGTACTGGTAGATGCGCATGGCGTTCCCGTGCGTGAACTTGTTGACGATCGAGTCGTCCATGCCCTCGAGCTGTTTGGTCACGGACTCGGGCGAGTTGGGCCAACTCGAATCGGAGTGGGGGTAGTCGCATTCCCACGTGACGCTGTCGAGTCCGATCGCATCGGCCTGCTCGACGCCGGCCCGATCCGAGATGAAACAGAACGAGAAGTGGTCCCGAGCGACCTGCGACGGCAGGGTGTCGCCGAAGTCCTGGTGGGTCCAGAACCGGTGCTGGTGGTACACGTAGTCGAGTCGCTCCAACCAGTATGGGATCCAACCCGTGCCGCCCTCACTCAGTGCGAACTGCAGGTTCGGGAACTTGCGCAACACCGGGCTCCACACGAGGTCGGTGGCGGCCTGCATCGTGTTGAGCGGGGTGAGGGTGATCATGACGTCGATCGGCGCACCCGGCGCGATCTCGATCTGGGTCGACGACGATCCGATGTGCAAACAGATGACCGTGCCTTCGTCTTCGCACGCCTGGAAGAACGGGTCCCAGTGGTCGCCGAAGATGTGCGGCCAGCCGAGCTTGTACGGGTTCTCCGAGAAGGTGACCGCGTGGCACCCTTTCTTCGCGACGCGTCGCACTTCGTCGGCCATCAGCTGCGGGTCCCAGATCGGGGGGATCGACAGCGGCATGAAGCGACCCGGGTAGGTGCCGCACCACTCGTCGATGTGCCAGTCGTTGTAGGCGCGGAGCAGGTGGAGCGACGTTTCTAGATCCTTCGACTTGCTGAACAGCTGCCCGCAGAACTGCACGAAGCTCGGGAAGCACATCGAGCCGAGCACGCCGTTGCGGTTCATGTCCTTGACTCGTTCGTGGATGTCGTAGCACCCGTCGCGGATCATGGCGTAGGACGTCGGTTCGATGTTGTATTCCTCGGGCGGTCGACCCGCGACGGCGTTCAAGCCGATGTTGGGAATGACGTTGCCTTCGAATTCCCACACGTCGATGCCGTCACGGTGGACGCTCTTGGGTGCGGCGTCCTTCCACTTCGTCGGGCAGGTGGTTGTCGAAGAGCGTGGGTGGTTCGACGACGTGATCGTCGACGCTCACCAAGATCATGTCCTCGGTCCGCATGGGGTCCCCCCGAGTCGAAAACTGACGTTGCCGTCAGGTTAGCGGGGTGCGGAGCGTCACTCCTTGGAGGCGACGGCGTTCGGGGTGACGTTCATCTTGGGGACGTAGTCCTCGGACTCGACCGCCCGAGCTACGCCGGGGAACCGCTCGTACAGCTGGGCCACACACTCCGCGCACGGGCCGTACAGGCGCTGGTGCGCCTCGGCCTGACAGCGAGGGCAGGTCACGGTCATCGGTTCGAGGGTCGAGAGATCCACGCGTTACTCCGCAAGTCGACGGGAACGAGCACCGTACGCGGCATCGGCCACCGAATCGCGGCATCCCGGGTAGGTTCACCGGCGACGAGAACCGAGGGGGAGTTGTGTACAACATCGACGGAATCAACGCGGGGGTGCTGATCCTGCGGGTCGCGGTGGGGATCGTCATGATCGCCCACGGCTACAACCACATCTTTCGGGGCGGCAAGATCGAAGGCACGGCCGGTTGGTTCGAATCCCTCGGGCATGAAGCCGGGAATCCTCCACGCCTGGCTCGCCAGCCTCACGGAGTTCGGCGCCGGCGCGATGTTGATCTTCGGCTTCCTCACGCCGCTCGCCGCCGGAGGGGTCGTCGGCGTCATGCTCGTGGCGCTGATCACCAACCACCTCAAGAACGGCTTCTTCATCTTCCGGCCGGGCGAGGGGTACGAATACGTCCTCACGTTGCTCCTGACCGGGTTGGCCATCGGCGGGATCGGTGCGTGGGATTGGTCCATCGACGATTCGATCAACTCGACCTGGCTCTACGGCTGGAAGGGGCTCGCGATCGCCGCGATCGCCGGGCTCGGTGGCGGTGCCGCCCTGCTCGCGGTGTTCTGGCGACCCCCGGCGAAGCAGGCGGAGTAGCTCTCCCGTTCTTCGCTGACGTCTCGTAGGCTGCGGCTCCACGTCGTTGCCTGCGGAGGTCGCCATGCATCAGCTCACCGGGTTGGACAATTCTTTCCTCCGGCTCGAAGGCCCGACGACGTACGGCCATGTCGCCTCGCTCGCCGTGTTCGATCCGGCCACCGCGCCCCATCCGGTCGGGTATCACGAAGTCCGGGCGTTGGTCGAAGCCCGACTCCATTTGGTGCCGCCGTTCCGGCGGCGGCTGGTGGAAGTTCCGATGGGCATCGACCACCCGTATTGGATCGAAGACCCCGACTTCGATCTCGACTTCCACCTCCGCCACATCGCGGTCCCGCCGCCGGGCGACAAGGGTCAGCTCGCCGAACTCGCGGTCCGTATTGCGGCCCGTCACCTCGATCGCTCGCGTCCGCTCTGGGAGATGTATGTGATCGAGGGACTCGAGGGCGGGTTCATCGCGCAACTCACCAAGATCCATCACGCGTGTGTCGACGGCGTCGCCGGCGCGGAGATCCTCGGCGTGCTGCTCGACATCGAGCCGGAGCCCGTACCGACGCCGGCGCCGGCCGAACCGTGGCAGTGGGAGCGCGAACCGTCGTCGGCCGAGATGATGGCGCGGGGGATGATCGGCGCCGTGACCCGACCCAGGGTCGGCATGCGGATTGCCCGGCAGACGGTGCCTGCGCTGGGATCGATCATGCGCAACTTCGCCTTGAAGGCACCCGGGGTCGGCAAGCGCGACGACGTGTTGTCGCGGCCGTCGGTGCAAGCACCGAAGACGGCGTTCAACGGCGTCATCACTCCGCATCGGCGATTCGCGTTCGGCTCGTTGCCGCTCAGCACGGTCAAGACGGTGAAGAACGCAACGGGCGCGACGGTCAACGACGTCGTCATGAGCCTGTGTGCAGGAGCACTTCGCCGGTGGTTGGTCGAGCACGATGCCTTGCCCGATCTGCCACTCCTCGCCATGGTGCCGGTCTCGATTCGCGACGACAGTGAGATGGCGGCGGGCGGGAACCGGGTCTCGGCGATGGTGGCCGTCTTGCCCACCGACGAAGCCGACGCCGGACGCCGCTTGGAGGCGATGAAGGGGGAGATGGCCGTCGCCAAGCACGAGCACGGCGCAGTGCCGGCCACGCTGTTGCAGGACTTCGCCCAGTTCACGCCGCCGTCGGTCCTCGGTATGGCCGGTCGCGTCGATCACGCGATCGCGGCTGATGGATCGGGTGAACCTTCCGTTCAATGTCGTGATTTCCAACGTGCCCGGCCCGCAGTTCCCGCTCTACACGAACGGTGCCCGCATGGAGGGGATCTATCCGATCTCGACCATCGTCGACGGGGTCGGTCTGAACATGACGATGATGTCCTACAACGGCAACCTCGACTTCGGCCTCGTGGCCGACCGGGAGATGGTGCCGGACCTCTGGTCGCTCATCGATTACCTGGGTGAGGAACTCGAAACGTTGGAGAAGCTCGCGACGACCGACCTCCCTACGGCTGACCCGAACGCGTGACGGCGGCGATCGCGGCGGTCAGCAGGGGGAGCACCTCGCGGTAGTCGCCGACGATGCCCGCGTCGGCGGCGTCGAAGACGAGCGCGGCGGGATCCGAGTTGATCGCGAGGATCGTTCCCGCGGTGCGCACACCGACCATGTGATTGAACTTCCCGTTGGCGCCGATGCTCACGAACAGGTGGGGCGCGATCGTGCGGCCGGTGATGCCCAGCTGACGAGCGCGGGGGAGCCAACCCTGATCCGTGACTTTGCGGGTCGCCGCGAGCTCGGCGCCGAGCAGATCGAGCAGGGGGTCGAGGTCGGGGTAGTCGATCGGATCGACGCCCTGCCCGACGCCGACGACGACACGCGCACCGGCCAGCGTGTCGAGATCGTCGTCGCGAGTGCGAGCCAGGATCTCGACGCGACTCCGCGCCTCGACCGGCATCACCGTGATCGGTGGTTGATGGGTCCGCGGCGCCGGTGTGGGCAAGACGCCGGCGCGCACGGTGGCCATCTGCGGTCGGCGGAGACAGCGGATGGCGGCGACGATCTGACCGCCGAACGCCGGCTTCCAGGCCACGAGGTCATCGCCGTCACGTTCGAGTTCGACGGCGTCGCCGGTGAGCCCGGTCCCGGTCGCCGCCGCGACCCGCGCCGCGACCTCGCGGCCCCATGCAGTGCTCGGCGCGAGCACCGCCCACGGGTCCAGCGCGTGGACCCAGGTGGCTATCCCTGCAGCTGTGTCTTCCTCGTTGGCGAGCGTGAGGCCGTCGAGGCGGAGGATCGCGTCGGCGCCCCATGATCCGAGCTCGGCCGCGTCGGCGTCGTCGAGCGGATTGGTGACGAGCGCCACCGGCGATGCACCGAGGGCACGAGCCGCGCCGAGGAGTTCTCGGGTGATTTGCTCGCGTCCGGGTTCCACGACGACACCGATCTCAGGGGCGTCGAGGTCGGCGACGGAGAGGACCGGCGCGCCGTCGAGGGCATCGTCGGTTCCGGCACTGAACGCTCCCCGTGCTGCGAGCAACGACACCGCGCGCGCAACTTGGTCCGGGAGTGGCGCCGCCGGATCGCGCCAGGCCACGCGGTCGGTAGCCACGTGGCGCGTTTCGCCGACGACGGTCGGGCTGGCCGCGGCGCCCCAGGGCCCCGGCCCGAGATCGGCGGTGGTGAGCGTCGAGATCCGGTCGGCCGCGACGGCGGCCCGGCCCGGTGGGTCGACCTTGCAGGGATCGATGAGGCGTTCGGCGGTCGAGACCACGGCCGGCAGCGCGACTCGGAGCTGGGCCCAGCCGTCGTCGTGTTCGGCCCGGATGTCGAGCACGTGATCGGCCAACGTGAGGTGACGGGCGCCGGTGACGAAGGGCAGGTCCAACAGTTGCGCGAGTTCGGGGCCGACCTGACCGGTGTCGGCATCGACGGAGTTGCGACCGGTGAGGACGAGATCGAACGGTCCTTCGAGTTCGAGCGCGGCGGCCAACGCCCGGGCCGTCGCCAGGGTGTCGGACCCGGCGAAACCGGGGTCGGTGACGAGGAGGCCGGTGGTGGTGACGCCGCGGTCCTCGCCCCAGGCGATGGCCTCCCGGAGCGCATCCTCCGCAGTCGGGGGACCCAGGGTGAGCACGGTGACAGTCCCACGGTGCTCGGCGGCGAGTTCGACGGCCTGAGCCACCGCTCGTCGGCAGTACGCGCTCATTTCAAGATCGAGACCGTCACGAATGAGGCGGCCGTCGGGACCGAGCGTCATCTCCTCGAACGCCGGTATCTGCTTGACGAGTGCCGCGATACGCAAGTTGGAGTTGGTCATCGGGCCCGGATGCTACGACGCGCCACCGCCCGCCCGAACTTGCGTCAATAACCCCCGCGATCGGACGGGTTATTGACGCACGTTCGGCGTGAGGGTGGCCAGCGCGGCGAGTTGTTCGCAGTAGTGGTCGACGGAGTGGTGGACGAGACGCACCGCGAGCCCGGTGGCCCCGATCGCCTCCATGCGGCCGAGTTGGTCGGTGACCCGGTCGGGCTCGCCGATCGGGTCCCAGGGCCGATCGTTCTGGAGCACGACTTCAAGGGGGGTGGTGCGAAGGTTCCAGGCCTCGGTCGCGCGGGCCCGGGTCAGAAGCTCGTCGAGTTCCGCGGTGCGCAGGCCGAACGGCGCCCAGCCGTCGCCGAGTTCGACAGCTCGGCGCAACGACCGCGCGGTGCGACCGCCCACCCACATCGGGACGTGCAGTTGCACGGCGTGCGGTTCGATCAGGAAGTCGGTGAACTCGTAGAACTCGCCGTCGTAGGACGGTTGCGCCTGCGACAGTGCTGCGCGTAGCGCCCGCATCGCGTCGTCGGCGCGCGGGCCACGATCCGCGAACGGCGCGTCGAGCAACGCGAACTCTTCTTCGAGTGAACCCGACCCGACCCCGAGGATCACCCGACCGTTGCTGACGACATCGAGCGTGCCGTACCGCTTCGCGATGGCGAGGGGATGGTGGTAGCCGAGGACGAGGACGAAGGTCGCAAACTTGATGGTGCTCGTCCGCGCCGCGAGGTACCCGAAGATCGCGAGCGGATCCCAATACGTGCCACCGCGAACTTCGGCGACCTCAGCCGGCACGGCAACGTGTTCGCTGCACGTGCAGAAGTCGTAGCCGAGTCGCTCCGCCTCGACCACGACCCGGTCGATCTCGGCGATGCCCGCACCCACTTCCCAGGACGCGTGGGCGCCGGGGAGTCGGGTGACCACCGGTGTCACAATGCCCAGGGAGAATGTCACGGTGTTGTTCTATCCGGTCTGCCCATTGGGCGCGACGCCTCGCCGACGCCTCGTTGCGTACCGCTCAGTTCGACTTCCGCTCGGTCACATCCCGTTGGCGGGCGCTCCCGGCCGGTCCCATGATCTGGCCGCGTGCCCGATGCGACATCAGCGACCAGCGCGACTGCGACGACAGCGCGGAAGCGATCGACGCGAACGAACCGATCGAGAGCAGGGACAGGAACGAACCCGCGCTGCCGATCGACAAGATCGACCCGACCGACCCGATCGACAGAATGGATCCTTTCGATCCGATCGACAGGAGCGAGTCAGTCGACCACAAGGACCATCGACTGGTGCTCGGTGGATTGGTCATGGTCCTGCGAGATCCTCCTCGGTGTCGAGCAAGGCCAGTGCCTGTTGTCGTTGCCGGCGCAGGCTGGCGGGCGTCAGCGCCGCGTCGAGCACCCGGCTCGCGGCCTCGGGTCTGGTGGTGCCTTCGGCGGCGACCATCTCGTCGAGCCGAGCCAGCGCCGCCCCCGAAAGTTCGACCACGACGAACTCAGATCGATCGGCCATGGCGCCAGCGTCGCGCGTGCGCTTCGGGTGCACCAGGGCCGATGGTCCCCACGGCGGTCCGGCGGCGCACCACGGCCCGCCACCGAGAGTGCCGGAGTCAGCTTCGCTGTATCCATAGCGCCTTCTTGGCGAGTAGCCCGCCCTGAGCGCTGTGCTCAACGGTGTCTTCCCAGGTGGGGAGGAGCGTGAGTGGTGCACTTATGTTCTCCCGCTGGTGTGGGTTGGTGGCTGAAGGTGGATCGCAGCGAGGACGGTGACCTCCAACTTCGGGACAGTCCGTCCGGGATCTGGGCGCACGTCGTGGGTCATCCGCAGGGGTCAGTGATGTTCGTCGTGATCCCGCTATCGCAGTCTCAGACGCAGAAGCAGCGGCTCAGTGCCTAGACGGCGAACTCTCCGGTTCGAACGTCGAGTGGCGCGTTCGGCCTCCACGACGACCTGATCGATCTCGGCGATTCCTGCGCCCGCTTCCCACGACGCGTGGGCGCCGGGGAGTCAGGGCCACCACCGGTGTCACAATGCCCAGGGAGAGAGTCACGTTGTTGTTCTATCCCGTCCGCGGATTTGGCGCGATGCTCCGGCATCGTCACGCCTAGGGGAGGCCGGAGAGACCATGGAACTACGCCGGTGCAGTCGCCGCCGATCCACCACGTCTACCGCTACGTCGCTGCTGCTGCTGGTCGCCGCGATCACCCTCGGTCTGGCCGCGTGCAGTTCCAACACGCCCGAGAGCACTCCGCCCGGCACCGGATCGAACTCCGGATCGAGCACCGGATCGAAGGCCCGACCGTGTGCCTGGCCGAGTGTGGCCAACGAGAAGGTTAACAACATCGCGTACCCCGATACCGGTGCGACGTACTGGGTCTCGAGCTATCGGCTGGCGCCCGACGAACACCTCGAACTGGCCGGTGACTTCCCGGCCGCGCGGTACATGTCGTTCATCAGCTACGGGCCGAGTGGTGGCGTACGCGACGTGGTGACCGACCGCGACATCACGCCCGACGCCGGGAGCACCAACCCATTCGCGGGGGAGGGCACCGGTCGGGGCGAGCGGCATCGGTACCGCGTCGCCCTCCGGCCGGAGCGGTCGACAAGTGCGAACACCATCAACGCCGATGGGAACGACGCCGAGCCGACGGCAGGCACCGGCAATCCGGCGGCAGTCGATCCGCTCGGTTCCGGTAGGACGGGCCGGGCGGGGGTGGTATCGGGAACGTTGATCTATCGCGTCTACGTGCCGGACCGGGCGAGTGCTCCGGACGGGGGTGTCGGTCTCCCGACGGTCAGCCTGGTCCACCCCGACGGAAGTCGTACCCGGTATCGCACATGCCCCGCGCCGGGGAAGGCTCCGAACGGTGAGGCGATCGTGCGCAAGAACGGCCCGGCCACCGACCGGCCGGCACCGGCCGCGCCGGTGTTCATCCGGCCTGAGGCGAACGGCAACAACCTCTATCCCAATCCCGACAACGTCTACGTGGCCACGATCACCCACTACGAGCCCGGCCGGTTGGTGGTGGTGCGCGGACGGGCTCCAACCTTCCCCGACACGCGCGCCGGCGACGTGATCACGGGCCAGGAGCAGGTGCGGTACTGGTCGATGTGTACGAACGAGTACCGGAAGCCGTACCCGGTGTCGGCCTGTGTCGCCGATCAGTCGGTGACGCTCGATGCCGAAGGCAACTACGTGTTCGTGGTCTCGACCCGCGCCGAACGACCAGCCAACGCGACCGCGGCGAATGGTGTCACCTGGATCGACTGGGGCAGTACGAAGGTCGACATGCTGCTCCTCTTGCGGAACATGCTGGCCCGTCCGGACTTCGCCGAGTCGGCGATCAGACTCGCGCCGGGCGCGCTGGCCACGTCGACGATGGGGATCTACGCACCCCGCGGCGCGTATTGCTCGGTTGCCACCTTTGCCCGAGGTGGACCCGCCGCCTGCTGACGAGGTGATCTGCCTCGGGACGAGCCCACGGCCGACTGGTTAACGGCCCTTCATTCGCAGCGCCTTCTTGGCGATGATGTTCTTCTGGATCTCGGTCGCTCCGGCCCCGATTGACGTGTATCGCTGCCACGAGTAGTTCCGGGACCACTGACCGCCGTCGACCGCGTCGGCCTCACCCTTGGCCACCAACCCGGCCGGTCCGAGCAGATCGACCGCCAGCTCGGCCAGGTTCTGCGCGATCGACGACCACTGGAGCTTGGCGAGGGGGACCTCGGGCCAGTTGGGTTGACCCTTGAGAATCTTCGTCAACGCGCGGTAGTTGAGCAGCCGCGTGAGTTCGATCTCGGCGAACGCGCGCCCGATGCGCCCGCGTAACTCGGGATCACGAAGCGCGTCGGGGTTGGCCGATCGGGCGCTCGCCACCATGGCGCGCAGGTCGGCGGCCATCGTGATCGACAGGCCCGCAGTGCCCACGCGCTCGTGGCCGAGCGTGCTCATCGCAACTTGCCAGCCTTCGCCTTCGCCGCCGAGGCGACAGTCGGAAGGGATGACGGCGTCGGTGAAGAACACTTCGTTCAGCATCGTGTCGCCGGTGATGTCGCGAATCGGTCGACATTCGATCCCGGGCGTGCGCATATCGATGATGAACGCGGTGATGCCTTCGTGTTTCGCGCCGCGCTCGAAGGCGGTGGGATCGGTCCGCAGGAGGAAGAGACCCCATTGGGCCAGGTGTGCGGACGAGATCCACGTCTTCTGGCCGTTCACCACGTAGTCGTCGCCATCGGCGATGGCCATCGTGCGCATGTTGGCGAGATCGGAACCGGCCTCGGGTTCGCTGAAGCCCTGACACCAGTGTTCGTCGGCCGAGAGGATGCCGGGGAGCCACCGTTGTTGTTGTTCGGGCGTTCCCCACTGGATGATCATCGGACCGATCTGCCAGATGCCGTTCGCGTTGTAGACGCCTGGCGCTTTGACCCGGGCCATCTCTTCCGAATAGATCGCGTTCTGGACGGGCGTGGCCTCGCGGCCGTGCCGGTCCTCGGGCCAGTTGATGGCGGCCCACCGGCCGTCGTCGAGCCGTCGTTGCCAGTCCTTGCGCCGCGCCTGGGTGCGCGCGAATGCGTCCAACTCGCCGGAGTCTCCGGTCCAGTCGGCGCGGAAGCGCGGGAGTTCGACATCGAGCCAGCCGCGTAACTCATCGCGGAACGCGATGTCGTCAGCAGTCAACGCGAAGTCCATAGGATGCCGAGCCTAGACACCGCCGAAGGTGAGGATCAGTGGTGCACCCAGTCGAGACACTCACGATCGATGATTGGTCGGCGCCACTTGGCTGCGCCACCCGAACCGGGGCCCGAGCGGCCTGCGACGCAGTCGCAAGAGCGGGATAGATGGACTTTACGTTCTCAGATGAGCAGGACGCGCTGCGGGAAGCGGTGCGTCATCTCGTCACCGATTGGGCCGTGACTCACGATGCACGCGACGGCCTCGACGCGGCGACCTGGGATGCGATCGTCGATCTGGGTTGGACCGGCCTGCTCGTGCCCGAAGGACACGGCGGGCTCGGGCTCGGCCTCGTGGACGCGGTGGTGGTGCTCGAAGAGATGGGCCGGGTCGCGTTCCCGGGCCCATTCCTGTCGTCCTCGATCGTCGCGACCATTGCCGCCCGGCGCCTCGACCTCGACGACCGGCTCCCCGGTCTGGCCACCGGCACACGGGGCACGATCGCGCTCGAAGAGCAGGGGAGTGGCGATCCGGTCGACCGGGTGCGCACGCACGCTCGTCGTCGCGGCGCCGAGTGGGTGCTGAGCGGGGAGAAGCCCCTCGTCCTCGACGGGCTCGACGCCGACTGGGTGTTGGTGGTCGCCCGCACCCCCGACGGCCTGAGCACGTTTCGAGTCGACCGGCCCACCATGGAACCGGTGCGCACGATGGACGCGACCCGCCGGTGCGGCCGCCTCGTGCTGGGTGAGACGGTGGCCGAACCTGTCGGTCCCGAGGGCGACCACACCGCGATCTGGCGGGCGATCAGCGACGACGTTGCGGTCGGGTTGAGTGCCGAACTCGTCGGCGTCTGCGACGAGTCGCTGGCGATGGCGATGGCATATGCGGAACAGCGCGTGCAGTTCGACAAACCCATCGCGGCCCACCAGGTGATCCAACACAAGCTGGTCGACATGTTGCACGCGACCGAGATGGGTCGCGTCGGTGTCCACTTTTCGGCCTGGGCGTCCGATGTCGGCGACCCGGATGCCGGCCGGGCGGCATCGATCGCCAAGTCCCAGATGGGTGACGCCGCGGTCAAGGTGACGAGCGAGAACATTCAAGTGCATGGCGCGGTGGGGTTCACGTGGGACTCGCGAGCCGGTGTGCTCTACCAGCGGGCCAAGCAGAACGACGTGCTCGGCGGGAGTCAGGGTTGGCATCGGTCACGAGTTGCCGACCTGGTGCTCGACGCGCCGTGAACCGTCCGGGGCCCGCACCGGGCAAGGTCATGACGGTGGAGGACGCGGTCCGCGCCCACGTACGCGTCGGCGACTCGCTCCACCTCGTGGTCGGTCACAGCCGGTGGAGTGCCGCGGCCAGGGAAGTGGTCCGCCAGTGGTGGGGGCGTGACCCGCAGTTCGAGCTGGTGATGCTCAGCCTGTCGAGTCTGGGGGCGTTGTTCTTCCGGGGTGAACTCGTCCGCAAGGTCGTCACGGGCTACTCCGGCGACACGTTCCCCAACTTCACGCCGAACCCGTGGTTCCAGCGCGGGTATACGAGTGGTGCCGTCGCCGTCGAACACTGGTCGTTCCTCGCCTTTGCCCAGCGGTTGGAAGCGGGGGCACGCGGGCTCCCGGCGATCGCGACGCGTTCGATCCGCGGCTCGTCGATGGTCCACAACGAGGGCTACGCCGAGGTTGATTCGCCGTTCGGTCCGGTCGGGTTGCTCTCACCCATGCGAGCCGACGTGGCCATCGTGCACGCGCCGGTCGCCGACCGGTTGGGCAATGTCGCAGTCGCGGCTCCGTTGCTCGAAGGCGTTTGGGGCGCGCTCGGCGCCCGTCGCGGAGTGATCGCAACGGTCGAGCAGGTCGTCGACGATCTCCGGGAGTACTCCACCCACGTGCGCATCCCGGCCCATCAGGTGCTCGCCGTCTGTCAGACGCCGATGGGCGCACATCCCGGCGGTTTGTTCGCACGTGATCTGCCGGTCGAGGGCTACGGCGAGGACTACGACTTCTGGATCGAGGCGCGGTCGGCAACCCGGCGCGACGATTACGACGACTGGATCCGGCATTGGATCTTGGAACCTGCGACCCAGGACGACTATCTGAGCCGGCTCGGCGCCGAACGCGTGGCGAAGTTGCGGGCGAAGGCCGATCCCTCGGTGCATGCTCGCTCAGCCGCGTCGATCACGCCGGACCTGGACGCGGCGGTCAACGCCTGGGAGGTGGCGGCAACCTTCGCGGCCCGCTTTCTCGCCAGCCGCGTCGATGCTCTCGACGCGGACGCGGTGCTTGCCGGCGCAGGGGTCGCGAATCTCGCGGCCTGGCTCGGTGTCGAGCAGGCTCGGGCCCAGGGCAGCAACGTGAAGCTCACCGCCGAGATCGGGCTGTGGGGATACGAACCCATGGTCGGTGATCCGTTTGTACTCAATCACGGCAGTTTCCCGAGCGCGACCATGCTCGGCGACGCGGAGATGGTGCTCGGTGCGCTCGTCGGCGGTGCGGGCACCACGACCATCGGTTGTCTCGGCGGCGCCCAGATCGATCGACATGGCAACATCAACTCGACGCTCATTCCCGACGGTGCGTTCCTCGTGGGGAGCGGCGGGGGGAACGATGTCGCCAGTGTCGCGACCGAGAACATCGTGGTGGCGACCCTCACCCGGCAACGCACCCCGCCCACGTGCGGGTACGTCACCTCGCCGGGTTCCACCGTGCAGGCGCTGGTGACCGATCTCGGCATCCTCGAGAAGGTGGACGGCGAGTTGGTGCTCACGGCGGTGCCCGAGGGCACCGGCTCCGAGGCTGATCGCGTCGCGGCCGCCGTCGCCGCGTGTGGCTGGGACCTGCGGGTCGCTCCCGACGTCGCGACCCTGGCCGCGCCGACGAGTGCGGAGATCGCATCCTTGCGGAGCTGGGATCCGCACGGTTGGTTCTTGCGCTCCTGACGGGGCACCGGAGGCCCGCCGGTAGGCTCACCTCGCGGCTCGGCCCACGGGGGCCCGGCCCGAGGGGGAAAGATGACGTCCGTGGTCGATCGGCGCGACACCGCGCCCAATCCGTATCTCGAAGGGCCGTTCGCGCCCATCGATACCGAGATCACCGTCGACTGTGAGGTCGTGGGTGAACTTCCGGCCGACCTCGCCGGTGTGTTCGTGCGGAACGGATCGAACCCGAAGTTTCCACCGCCCGGTCGCTATCACTGGTTCGACGGCGACGGCATGGTGCACGCACTGCATTTCGAGAATGGCCACGCCGTCTACCGGAACCGTTACGTCGTGACCGAAGCGCTGACGGCCGAGATCGCCGCCGGTGCCGCGATCTGGTCGGGGGTGAACGAGCGTCCGAACTTCGCGCACCCCGGCGGTCCGTTCAAGGACACCGCCAACACCGACCTCGTCTTCCATCAGGGCCGACTCCTCGCCCTCTGGTGGCTGGGTGGCCCGTGTTACGAGATCGACGTGCCCTCCCTCGACACCGTCGGCCGGTACGACTTCGGCGGCACCCTGCCGAGCCTCACGGCCCACCCGAAGCTCGACCCGGCCACGAACGAACTGATGGTGTTCGACTACAACGTGCTGCCGCCGTACCTCACCTATGGCGTGGTCGGCGCCGACGGCACCTTGGTGCACCAGACCGAGGTGGAGTTGCCGGGCCCCCGGTTGATGCACGACCTCGCGATCACTGCGCACCACACGATCGTGATGGACTTCCCGTTGATGTGGGACCCTGACCTCTTGGCCCAGGGGCGCACCAAGGTGATGTTCCGCGACGACCTGCCGGCGCGTTTCGGCGTGATTCCCCGTCACGCGTCCGGCGATCAGGTGCGGTGGTTCGAAGCCGAGTCCTGCTACATGTACCACGCAATCAACGCGTGGGAGACCGGAAACGAGATCGTGCTGGTGGGCTGTCGGATCGACAATCCACTGCGCGACGGGGACCGGGCGCGAGTTCCCCACATCGACGTACTGCGGCTGGAGCCGTACCTCTACGAATGGCGCTTCGATCTCGCCACCGGCACGGTACGCGAGCGCGCGCTGGACGACGTGATGACCGAGTTCCCGCGCATCGACAACCGCCGGCTCGGCGTCGAGTCGACGTACGCGTACAGTCCGCGGATCGCCCACGCGTCCGAACTGCTCTTCGATGGATTCGTCAAGTACGACACCTCGACCGGCGCGTCCGAGACCCACGAGTACGCCGACGGCCGGTTCGGCGGTGAGACGGTCTTCGCCCCACGCGTCGGAGCCACCGCCGCCGATGACGACGGATACGTGCTGACCTTCGTCACCGACGCCCGAACGGGCGACTCCGAGGTGATCGTGGTCGATGCGCGGCGTCCGGCCGATGAACCGGTGTGTCGTGTGGTGATCCCGCAGCGGGTGCCGATCGGGTACCACTCCTGGTGGGTCGGAGCCGGCGAACTCGAGCCCCATGCCTGAGACGTTCGTCCTCGGTGGAGCGCAGACGGATTTCATCCGAAACTGGACTCGCGAGGGCGTGACCGTCGCCGACGCCATCTCGGAGGCCGCGCAGGGCGCGCTGGCTGACGCCACGATGGGTGCCGACGAGGTCGGTGTCGGTCACGTCGGCAATTTCGCCTCGGAGATCTTCACGGGTCAGGGCCACCTGGGTGGGCTGCTGGTGGAAGCGGATCCGTCGTTTTCCGGTCTACCCACGTCTCGCCACGAGGCCGCGTGCGCTTCGGGAAGCGTCGCGGTGCTTGCGGCGATGGCCGATCTCGAGGCGGGTCGATACGACGTTGCGTTGGTGCTCGGCATCGAGATGATGCGCAACGTGGATTCGGCAACGGCGGTCGACAACCTCGGCGCCGCCGCCTGGGTTCCGGACGAGACCGACGGCGTCCCCATGATCTGGCCTTCGATGTTCGCGAGCCTCGGCGACGAGTACGACCGCCGCTACGGACTCGACAACGCACACCTGCGCGCCATCGCGGCAAGCAGCTTCGCGAATGCTCGCCGCAATCCGCTCGCGCAGACGCGTCGATGGGAGCTTTCGGACGGTGCCTTCACCGACGACGACCACGACAACCCGGTCGTCGCGGGCCGCTTGCGCCGCCACGACTGCTCCCAGATCACCGACGGCGCCGCGTCGGTGATCCTCGCCTCCGAAGCGTTCGCGTCCGTGTGGGCGCGCGAGCGGGGGATCGACCTCGACGACGTGCCCCGCATCGTCGGTTGGGGCCATCGCACCGCGCGCATGAGCTACGCCGGCAAGCTCGCCGACTCGGCCGAGGCTGATGTCGTCTTCCCCCATGTGCGCGGCGCGATCACCGACGCGTTCGCGCGTGCCCAAATCGCCGACGTTCACGATCTCGACGCGATCGAGTGCCACGACTGCTTCACCACCACGCACTACATGGCCATCGACCACTTCGGGATCACCGAACCCGGTGAGTCGTGGAAGGCGATCGAGAACGGCGAGGTGTTCGCCGACGGACCGATCCCGATCAACCCCTCGGGCGGGCTCATCGGCGTCGGTCACCCGGTCGGCGCATCGGGCGTTCGGATGCTGCTCGACGTGGCGCGGCAGGTGAGCGATCAGGCCGGAGAATGCCAGGTGGAAGGTGCCCGCACGGCCGCGACGCTCAATATCGGCGGGAGCGCAACGACGACGGTGTCGTTCGTCGTGCGGCGCGCGCTCTAACCTCCGCATCGTGGGACGGGTCTCGCTGGCTGGAGTGACAAAACGGTTCGGAGATGTGACCGCGGTCGATCACTTCGACCTCGAGATCGCCGACCGGGAGTTTCTCGTGCTGCTCGGACCTTCCGGGTGCGGGAAATCCACGGTGCTGCGGATGATTGCCGGGCTGGAGGAACTCACCGAGGGCACGATCACCATCGGGGATCGCGTCGTCAACGACGTCGAGCCCAAAGACCGTGATCTTGCGATGGTGTTCCAGAGTTACGCGCTCTACCCGCACCTCTCCGTCCGCAAGAACATCGAGTTCCCACTCCGCACTCGTGGGTACCCGAAGGAGCAACGCTCGTTGCAGGTCGTCGAGGCGGCCGCGGCGCTCGGTCTGACCGATCTGCTCGACCGCAAGCCCGCGCAGCTTTCCGGCGGACAACGCCAACGGGTCGCCCTCGCCCGAGCGATCGTGCGCGATCCCGAAGCGTTCCTGATGGACGAGCCATTGTCCAACCTCGACGCAAAGCTGCGCGTGGAAACCCGCGCCGAACTCGTCGAACTCCAGCGGCACCTCCAAGCGACGGTCGTCTACGTCACCCACGATCAGGTCGAGGCGATGACGATGGGCGATCGCATCGCCATCATGCACGAGGGCGTGCTGCAGCAGGTCGGTCCTCCTCAGTCCGTCTACGAGCGGCCGGCGAACCTGTTCGTCGCTCGGTTCATCGGCACGCCGCCGATGAACACGGTGGCGGGGTCGGTCAGCGAGGAGAACGGCGCTCGGTTCGTCGACATCGAAGGCAGCCGGCTCCAGCTGCCACCCGGTCATGAGGCCGCGGTCGCCGCGGCCGGGACCCGGTCGATCGTGATCGGGGTCCGCCCCGAGCACCTGGTCCTGGACCCGGAGGGTGCGATCCCGGTGACGATCACGGTGATCGAGTCACTGGGTCACGAGCGCCACCTGATCTGCCGGCTCGCGGATGGCCAGATGGTCATCGTGCGCCAGCAAGCGGATCAGCCCGCTCCCGAGGCCGGCGTGTCGGTGCGCCTCGGCGTCGATCCGAGCCACCTCCATCTCTTCGACGCCGAGACCGAGTTGCGCCTGGAGCCGGTGTGACCCGCCGGCGGGCCCGTGAGATCGGGCTCGCGTACGTGATGCTCCTCCCGTCGCTGGTGATCTTCGGGGTCTTCGTGTTCTACCCGTTCTTCCGGAACTTCTACCTGGGCTTCTTCCGGACCCCGCCGTTTCCGGGGCTTCCGACGCGGTACGTCGGGTTCGACCAGTACCGGGACGTCCTCTCGTCGACCGAGTTCTTCGACAGCGTCAAGACCACCGTGCTCTTCACGATCATGACGGTCCCGGCCGGGATCGCCCTCGGTCTCGGACTCGCGGTGCTTGCCCACCAACGGCTCAAGGGGATCGGGATCTACCGCACCATCTTCTCGTCCACGGTCGCGACATCGGTTGCGGTCGCATCGGTGATCTTCGGAACGCTGTTCAACCCGGTCGTCGGCCTGCTGCCCTGGATCGGTATCAATCCCCGGCCGCCGATCCTCGACAACCCGGAGTGGGCGTTGGCGGCGGTCGCACTCGTCACGGTGTGGCAGACGCTCGGCCTCACCTTCATCCTCATGTCGTCGGGCCTGCAGGCGATCCCGGACGAGTTGCACGAAGCCGCCCGCGTCGACGGTGCGGGTCCGGGGACCCGCTTCTGGCGGGTGACGTTGCCGTTGTTGTCGCCCACGATCTTCTTCGCCGTCGTGATCGGCGGGATCTTCGCGTTCCAAACCTTCGGACAGATCGACCTGCTCACCCAGGGCGGGCCGCTCAAGAAGACGAACGTGCTCACGTACTTCGTGTATCGCACGCTGCGCACCGAGAACAACGACGGCAAAGCCGCGGTGCTCGCGGTCGCGCTCTTTGCGATCACCATGACGCTCACGCTCGTCCAAATGCGGTTGCTGGAACGGCGGGTCCACTATGGCCGCTGATCAGGTGACTTCCTCGAGGGTCGGCCGGAGCCGGGCGCGGCGCCTCGCACGCATTGCCGGGCGTTACACCCTGTTGACCGTGCTCGCAGCGATCGTGATCTTCCCGCTGTACATCACGATCGTGAACTCCCTGCTGACTCCGGGCCAGATCGCGGCGAGACCGCCCAAGTTCTTCCCGTTCGACCCGCAGTGGGACACCTACTCGCGCGCCTGGGACGCCGGCCACATGTCGCGGTACCTGGTGAACAGCGCGGTGGTGACGGCGTTCATTACGATCGGACAGATCGTTACCGCGACCCTCGCGGCGTACGCGTTTGCGTTCCTCGAGTTCCCGCTGAAGCGCACGCTCTTCCTCGTGTTCCTCGCCACGCTGATGGTTCCCTTCGAGGTCACCATCATCACGAATCTCACGACGGTGACCAGTCTCGGTTGGTACGACAGCTACCAGGGTCTGGCGGTGCCCTTTCTCGCGACCGGCTTCGGCGCGTTCCTGCTGCGTCAGGCCTTCCTCCAGGTGCCGCGAGACCTGCAGGACGCCGCGGCCCTCGACGGCTACGGACACTGGCGCTTCATGCTCCGGGTGGCGGTGCCGCTGGCGCGGCCGGCGATGGCGGCGCTGAGCGTCTTCGCGTTCCTCGGAGCTTGGAATCAGTACCTGTGGCCATTGCTCGTCACGAAGGACGACCGGTACCGCACCGTGCAGATTGGCCTCAAACAACTCCGGGCGACCAGTCTCGACCAGGTCAACGTCACCTTCGCGGGTGTGATCATCGCCGCGTTGCCGCTCGTGATCCTGCTCCTCTTCTTCCAGAAGCAACTGGTGCGCGGCCTGACCGCCGGCGCCGTCAAAGGTTGAGTTCCCCTATCTCGTTCTTGGAGGTCCCCATGTCACGGTTCCGATTGGTTTCCACGACGCTGGCCACCGCGCTCGCTCTGTCGCTCGCGGCGTGCAGCGGGTCCGGCAGTAACGGGAGTGCCGGCGGCGGAGATGGCGGCGGTGCGAAGGGCTCGGCGTGTCCGGTGACCGCGCTCGCGAAGGCGAGCGGGACGGTGTCGATCACGTTCTGGCACGCGATGAACCGCGCGAACGAGGAGGTGCTGCAACGGCTCATCGACGCCTACCAGGCGCAGCAACCGAAGGTGAAGGTCCAGCTGATCAACCAGACGGGGTACCGCGAAGCATTCGAGAAGTACAAGGCGGGCCTCAGCACGGGTGACCTCCCGGATCTCGTGCAGATCGAGGACACCGGCACCCAGCAGATGGTCGACACCCAGTCGATCATCCCGATCGGTGACTGCGTGAAGGCCGACCGCTACGACACCAGCGACTTCGTCAGCCGCACACTCGACTACTACACCGTCAGCGGCACCCTCTGGCCGATGCCGTTCAACGTCTCGAACCCGGTGCTGTACTACGACAAGAACGCCTTCACCGCGGTCAGCCTCGATCCCGAGAAGCCACCGTCGACGCTCGACGAGGTCGAGGAGTACAGCGCGAAGCTGAAGACCGCGGGATACGAGTTCGGCTACGGCCTGAAGCTCGATCCGTGGTTCATCGAGCAGCTGTCGGCGAAGTCCGGTGTGCCGTTCGTCAACAACGGCAACGGCCGGGACGAGCGGGCGACCAAGGCGGTGTTCGCCAACCCGACCGGCCAGGAGATCTTCTCCTGGATGAAGCGGATGGTCGATCAGCGGCTGGCGGTCACGAACAGCGCAGAGGGGCCGAGCGCGTTCGACAACCTGCTCGGGATCCGGAGCAAGCGGAACGCCATGACGATCGACTCCTCGGCGGCGCTCGGCACGATCTCGCAGGTGCTGGCCTCGGGTGAGGGCGGCGGGGTCTCCCTGGGGGTCGGTCCGATGCCCGGGGCGGCCGGGCGCGGCGGCATCCTCGTCGGCGGCGCCGCGCTCTATGTCCCCAAGAAGTCGTCCC
Source organism: uncultured Acidimicrobiia bacterium (assembly GCA_963765075.1). GTDB lineage: Bacteria > Actinomycetota > Acidimicrobiia > IMCC26256 > JAENVU01 > JAENVU01. The sequence goes on along the minus strand of CAVXVA010000002.1, from coordinate 142,092 downwards.
CGGTCGAACAGGCAGCAGCCTGGGATCTCATCAAGTTTCTCGTGTCGTCAGCGAACCAGGCCGAGTGGGCCGCGGGCACGGGCTACGTCCCGCTCCGCAAGTCGTCGATCGAGCTCCCGGTGATCAAGGACCTCTGGGCGAAGCAGCCCGGGTATCGCGTCGCCTACGACCAGCTGATCACGGGGGTGGAGAACACTGCGACCGCCGGCCCGGTGCTCGGCCCGTACCAGCAGGTGCGGGACATCGTGCTGGCCGCCGAACAGCGGATGTTCACCCAGGGGGACGCGGCGAAAGCGGCATTGGATCGAGCGGAAGCGGAGGCCAACCGGGCGCTCGAGGAATACAACGCGAGGGTGGCCGGGTGACCGGTCGTCGTTGGGCCGTGGTGTTGAGCCTCGCACTGCTCATTGGCGCTGGCTGTTCGAGTGAAGGGAACGACCAGGAGGGTGCCGGATCGGCCGGCTGCCCGGTCGACGCGCTGCGGTCGGCCAAGCAGCCCGTCGAGATCACGTTCTGGCATACCCAGGCCCGCGCGAACCTCACGGAACTGCAACGCCAAATTGCTCTCTTCGAGTCGAGTCAGGACAAGGTCCGGGTCAAGCTGGTCGACCAGACGGGCTATCGCGAGTCCTTCGAGAAGTACAAGGCCGGTCTGACCTCGGGGGACCTTCCGGACCTCGGTCAGTTCGAGGAGACGACCGTGCAGCAGCTGTTGGATTCCGAGAGCACCGTCACGCTCGCAGACTGCATCAAGGCCGACGGCTACGACACGTCCGACTTCCTGCCGCGCGCGCTCGGTTACTTCACGGTGGGCGGCAAGCTGCGGGCCATGCCATGGACGGTGTCGAACCCCGTCTTGCTCTTCGATCCCGCGAAGCTGCGGGCGGCGGGGTTGGACCCGGAGCGTCCGCCCACCACGTTCGCGGAACTCGAGCAGGCGTCGCGCCAGATCGTGGAGCGAGGAATCGCGAAGCACGGAATGGCGTTGCCGGCGCGCGACTACTTCTTCGAGTTCTTCTACGCAAAGTCCGGACAGAGCTTCGTGAACAACGGCGGCGGCCGCACCGCGCGCGCCACGAGCGCCACGCTCGACAACGCCAAAGGGCGCGAGATCTGGGAGTGGTGGAAACGGATGGTGGATTCGGGACTCGCGCTGAACACCGGCGCGACCGAAGGCAATTTCGATCACCTGCTCGCGATCCCGTCGGGCGAGGCGGCGATGACGATCGAAGCATCCGGCTCGGTTGGTCCGATCAACGAGGTGCTCAAGGGCGGTGAGTACCCGGGCGTCACCATCGCCGGTGGCGCGCTGCCGAGCCTGACCGGGAGCGGGGGCGTACCGGTCGGCGATGCGTCACTCTGGATCTCGAAGCGTTCGTCGCGCGAGAAGCAGGCGGCGACGTGGGAACTCGTGAAGTTCCTCGTCGCGCCCGAGCAAATCGCCGGGTTTGCCACCGCGAGTGGGTACGTGCCCATTCGAGAATCTGCCGCAGCCAGTTCCACCGTGCAGAGCTTCTGGAAGGAGAACCCGACGTATCGGATCTCCTACGACCAGTTGCTGGCCCCGGGCGGACCCGCGGCCGATGGCTCCGTCATCGGTGCGTACCAAGGGGTCCGGGATGCGGTGCGTGACGGCCTCGTCGCGATGCTCGCTGACGGCATCTCGGTGAAGGAGGCGCTCGCTCGCGCGCAGCGGGGCGCCGATCGTGCCATCCGGGATTACAACTCGCGCGTGGGCGCCTGACGCACGTTCGCCTGGGTCAGCGGGAGAGGATCGTGACGCTGGCGTTCGCGCCGCGCCCGACGGTGTGCGCGAGCGCAACCGTGGCGCCGTCGACCTGCCGGGGGCCCGCCGTTGCGCGCAGTTGGCGGGTCAGTTCGACCACTTGACCCAACGCCGACGCGCCGAGAGGTTCGCCCTTCGACAGCAGCCCGCCGGACGGGTTGATCGGACGGGCGCCGCCGAGCGAGGCCGCGCCCGCGGCCAGGAGCGCCCCTTGCTCGCCGGGCGCACAGAGCCCGAGTTCCTCCCATCCGAGCAACTCGCGAGCGGCGTCCGTGTCCTGGCATTCCGCAACGTCGATGTCGTCGGGACCGATGCCCGCCTCGGCATACGCCGCGTCAGCCGCCAAGGTCGTGGGTGGGGTAATGGCGGAGTCGTCGATCCCGGCGAGGGGAGTGGCTTCACCGAGCACGCTGCCGGGGAGGTGCGACCGCAAGACCGCGGCGTCGAGGCGGACCGCGCCGGGGCGACCCGATCCCTTGCGCAGCACGATCGCGGCTGCGCCTTCGTTGGGCGAGCACAGCATGAAGAGGTGCAGCGGTTCGCACACGAGTCGGCTGCCCAACACTTCTTCGACGGTCGTCGCCGACTGGTACATCGCGTCCGGGTTCAACGCGCCGTGCGCGCGGTTCTTCACCACGATCCGGGCCAAGTCGTCCTTGGTGATGCCGCGCTCACGCATCAAGCGTTGGGCGCGCAAGGCGAAGTAGGCGGGCGTGGCCGCCAGGCCCGACTCCTCGCGCCACGGCTCGAAGAAACTCGACCGGATCATGCCCTTGGGCATCTTCTCCATGCCGAAGACGAGCACGGTGTCGTACTGACCGGCCCGGATGGCCGCCGCGGCGAGGCCGAGCGCGGCACCGCCGCTCGCGCAACCCGCCTCGACGTCGACGATCGGCATGCCCGTGCGCGCCAACGCGCCCAACACCTTGTGACCGGCCGCGACCCCCGAATACGCGGTGCCGCAGAACGCAGCTTGGAAACCCGGACGGTCGGTCGGACCGATGCCCGCGTCGATCAACGCGGCGCGCACGGCTGCGACTCCCATGTCGGTGACCGACCGATCGGTGAAGCGCCCGAACGGATGGATGCCGATTCCCGCGACCTCGACGGTGACGTCGGTGCTCACGGTGCGAACTCCCAGGTCGTGACGATCTCGCCGTCGGCATCGGGGCCGAGTTCGACGACCCGCAGCGTCATGGCTTGCCCGTACTCCCACGTGTCGTCGGGGACGGCGAGGCGGGTCACGATCCGTATCCCCTCGGGAAGTTCGACGACGCCGAAGCCATACGGGACCGTTCCGAGGTAGCCCGGGGGCGCGGTGAGCACTGTGGTCCAGCCCCACAGCGTGGCGTGATCCGACAGCTCGACCGGTTGCACCGCGTCGCTGCCGCAGTACGGGCACTGGTCGAGACGCGGGAAGCTGGTGTCACCGCACGCGTCACACCGTGCTCCCAACAACCGGGCGGGTTCGGTGGCAAAGACCCCATCGACGACGAGTCGACTCATCCGATCACCGCCTGGTCTCGCAGCGCGGCGATGTCATCGGCGCTGAGTCCGAGTGACGTGAGTACCTCGTCGGTGTCGGCGCCGAGGATCGGCGCGCCCGACGGCGTCGCGAGCGGAGCCCCGACGAACCTCGGGTAGGGCGCTTGTTGTTTCACCGGGCCGATCACCGGATCGTCGATGGTCATCAGGTCGCCACGCGCCGCGAACTGAGGGTCGTTGAACATGTCGACCGCGGTGTAGGCCGTCGCGACCGGAACGTCGTGGTCGACGCACGCGGTCTCGATGGCTGCGGCCGTATGCGCCCGGGTCCAGTCGGCCACGATTCCGTTGATGGTGTCGCCGTGCGCGGCCCGATCGACGAGCCGGGTGAAGCGGGGATCGTCGAGCAGGTCCGGTCGATCCATGGCGGCACACAAGCGGGAGAAGTTGGCGTCGGATCCCGCGACGATGCACACGAACTTGTCGTCGGCGGTCGGGTAGTTGTCGAGCGGGGCACTGTTCGCGAGTCGGTTGCCCTCGCGGGAGCGCACGATGCCCAAACGGTCGTAGCCCGCGATGGTCCACTCGAGAATGCGCAACACCGAGCCGTACAGGGCGGCATCGACGACGGCGCCCGAACCATCTCGTGCGTCTCGGGCGTAGAGCGCCGCGGTCGCGGCCTGGGCGGCGAACACGCCGGTGAGGTAATCCGAGATGGTCACGCCGACGCGGACGGGGGGTCGGTCCGGATAGCCGGTGAGATGGAGCAGGCCCCCGTGGCCGATGCCCACCCGATCCAGGCCGGGGCGCTTCGAGTACGGGCCGTCCTGACCGAAGGTCGAAATCCGAACCCACACGAGGTGAGGGTCCAAGGTGCTCGGTGCGATGTTCCACCGTTCGAGGGTGCCGGGTCGGAAGTTTTCGACGATCACATCGGCCGTCGCGGCCAGAGACCGGAAGACGTCCTGGCCGGCGGCCTGACGGAGGTCGAGGGTGACGCTGCGCCGGCCGCGTCCCTCGACGGACCAGAAGAGCGAATACCCGTCGTCGGTGAACGGCCCGATCTCGCGCATGAAGTCGCCCGAACCGGGTTGCTCGATCTTGATGACGTCGGCGCCCTGTTCGCCGAGGAGGCCGGCACAGAACGGCGCCGCGATACGGGTGCCGAGATCGAGGACGCGCAGGCCCGCCAACGGGCCGCGAGCAGGAGTCATGCGGACTCGCCGGCCTGTTCGGCCTTGACTGCGTCCATGCCTCCGGCTTGGCGGGCGCGAGTGCGACTCAGAGCTTCGTCCGAGTTGCTGACGAACTGGTGCACCATGAAGTGGTATCGCCAGGATTCGCGTTGACCCATGGTGTCGACGGTGTGATTGATGGTGTCCTTGATCGCGGCCGCGGTGATGGGCGGCACGAGCGCCACTTGCTCGGCCATCGCGTGAGCCGCGCCCGGCAAGTCGGCCCGGGCTACGACCCGGTTGACGAGTCCCAGCCGTTCCGCCTCGGCCGCGTCGAGCGTGCTCGCGCAGAGCAGGAACTCTTTCGCCTTCCGCGGCCCGAGTTCCCACGGTTCGATGAGCAGTTCGACGCCGACGCCGCTCATCCGGGCGACCGGATTGGAGAAGGTGGCGTCGGCGGCCGCGACGATGAGATCGCACATGGCCGCGAGCATCAGACCGGCGGCCGAACACACGCCCTGCACTGCCGCGATCGTGATCTTCGGGCAGTCGCGGATGCGCACGAGCTTGTCCCAATACATGATCTGTTCGTGTTCGAGCTTGCCTTCGGGCGTGGCGCGCATCGCGGCCCAGTGCTCCTCGCCCGCCAGGATCTCCTTGAGGTCGTGACCCGCGGAGAAGTGCTTCCCCTCGGCCGCCAGGACGATCACTCGCACGGTGTCATCGGCTTCGGCCCGATCGAACGCAGCATCGAGCTCGGTGATCAGCTGGCTGTTCTGGGCATTCGCGGCACCGGGGCGAGCGAGCGTGATCGTCGCGATGGCATCGCTGAGCTCGTACCGGATCGTCTCGAAGTTCGCTGATTCGCCCACGCGGTCGGCGAATCTAGTGCGGCCGAGTCGATACGGTGTGCGGCTCGTAGGAGGAGCCTCGACGATGTCGGTCACCGAAACACCTGTGCACCACCGGTTGACCTACCAACCCGCGCTCGACGGGTTGCGTGCCGTCGCGGTCGCGCTGGTGCTCCTCTATCACCAGGGAGGTCTGGGGCTAGCCGGGATCTTCCGTGGTGGGTTCATCGGGGTCGACATCTTCTTTGTCCTGTCCGGGTATCTGATCACCCGGTTGCTCATCGACGAGCGCGACCGGTCGGGGACGGTCAACCTCGGACGGTTCTGGACCCGCCGGTTCCGGCGGCTGATGCCCGCGTTGATCGCGATGTTGGTGCTCGTCGCGGTGCTCGACCGGTTCGCGTACGCGAGCGAACTGCAGTCGGTCGTTCGCCAAGACCTGCTGTGGGTGCTCGGGTACACCGAGAACTGGCACATCGTGTTCTGGCACGGCTCGTCGGCGACACCGCTCTCGCACACGTGGTCGCTCGCCGTCGAGGAGCAGTGGTATCTGGTTTGGCCCGTCGCGGTCTGGGTGGGCTTGCGGTTCGCCCGCGGTCGCTGGCGCGTGGTGCTCGGTGGAGTCTTGGGCCTCGCCCTGGCCAGCGCGATCTGGACCTTCATGCTCCGCGACGGGCCGGGATATCGCGTCTTCTACGGCACCGACACCCGTGCCCAACAACTCCTCATCGGGGCGGCGCTCGCGGTGTGGATGACGGTATGGGGACGAGATCCCCAGCGCCCGACCAGAAAGTTCTTCAACGTGATCGGCCTGCTCGCACTCGGCGCGCTCGTGGGAGCCGCGATGTACGCGCCCAACGGCCGGGGGTGGGCGACGGGCGGATACCTCGGGATTGCCCTCTTGGTGGCGTTCGTGATTTCCCAGACCGTCCGGGAGGGGAGTTGGACGCGGACGATCTTGGCAGTTGCCCCTCTGGTCTGGATCGGGCGCGTGTCGTACGGGCTCTATCTGTTCCATTTCCCCATTTTCCAATGGCTCAATCCGGAGGCGACCGGATTCGAAGGTTGGCCGTTGTTCGGCGTGCGCATTGCCGTGACGACGGCCGTGGTGATTGCGTCGTTCCTCCTGATCGAGCAACCGATCCGGCGGAGTCAGCGAGTGGGGCCCCCGGTGATCGCACTGGGGGTGACCGCCGTGGTCGGCGTGTTGTTGGCCACGTCGATCGGCATCGCGCCGGCGGCTCCGGGGCCACGCTCACGACTGCTCGCCTTCGCCTTGAGATCAGAGCGGGCCTCGACGCCGACGGATGTCCAGCGCGTGCTCGTCGTCGGTGGTTCGGCGGCGGCGGCGCTCGGGGCCCAACGACCGACCCCTTTCGCCCGGGACGGCGTTCGGGCCATGTCGCTCGGGATTCTGGGTTGTGGGCTCACCTCAAGATCTCAACGGTGTGTGAACGTCAGCGGTGACATCCCGGCACTGCGCTTCGCCTTCAAACCTCGATGGCTGGTGCTGGTCCCAGAGCGATCCGATCTCGCGGCTCTCGCCGGACCCGATACCGCGGGTGCAACGGAGCGCCGTCTGGACGAGTCGCTCAGCGGTGCCCGACCCTCTGGCGTGGTCCTCGTGGTGGACCCGTGCCTGGTTCCTCGCGGGTCCGCGGGGGATGCTCGGCTGCGGTCGTGGGCCGATCGGCACCGGGTGCGAGTGGTCGATCGGTCTCAATCCACGCCGTGTGATCCGACGGGTCGAACCCAGCCCTTGTCGTGGCCCGAGGTACTGGGAGCGATCGGTCAGGGGTGAGGCGACGACGGCGTCCGGCCGATCTATGCGGGTTTGGGCTCGCGGGGGAGTCCGAGCGTCCGCTCGCCGATGACGGTGCGTTGGATCTCGTTGGTGCCGGCCCAGATCGAACTCGCCTGGTAGTAGAGCCAGGAGCGCTGCCAGCGACCGTCGCCCGGGTTGTCCTCGGCTCCGCTCCACAGCGGCGCCGCGGGTCCGAGTACCGCCATCACCGTGTCGTGCAGCCGTTTGCTCATCTCGGACCACCAGAGCTTGTTGATGCTCCCGACCGGACCCGGCTCGGAGCCTTTCGCGGTGCGCGAGACCGAGCGCCAGTTGTGGAGCCGGAACAACTGCAACTCTGCGAAGGCCTCTGCGAGGCGAGGTGCGATCCGGGGATCGTCCCAGCTGCCGTTGGCGTGCGCGAGCTGGAGCAACTCGTCGAGGAGTTGTGCGTGGATCACGAGTTGGCGAGGGTTGACTCCTCGCTCGTGGGTCAGCGTCGAGCTGGCGATCCGCCAACCGTCGTGCTCGGATCCGATGATGTGATCGTCGGGCACGAAGACGTCGTCGAGGAAGACCTCGTTGAACTCCGACTCGTCGGTGATCTGTCGCAGCGGCCGAATGTCGACGCCCGGTGAACGCATGTCGATCACGAGATAGGAGATGCCTGCCTGCGGTCGAGCATCGAGGTCGGTGCGGGCGAGGCACACGCCCCAATCGGCAAACTGCGCGTAGCTGGTCCAGACCTTCTGCCCGTTGACGAGCCAACCGCCGTCCACTCGGTTCGCACGGGTCGTGAGCGAACTGAGGTCGCTGCCGGCGCCCGGCTCGCTGAAGAGCTGACACCAGATCTCGCGGGCCGAGAGAATGTTGCCCAGCCATCGATCGCGCTGCTCAGGGGTTCCGTGGGCGAGGATCGTGGGGCCGACCAGGTTGACGCCGATGCGCCCGACGAGTTCGGGTGCCCGGGCGCGGGCGAGTTCCTCGGTGACGATGTAGTGCCCGATCGGGCCCGCGTCCCGGCCGCCGTGCTCCTCGGGCCACGCGACCCCGACCCAGCGACCGCTCGCGAGGAGGGCTTGCCACTCCCGCCCGAACGCAACTTCGGCATCGAGATGCTCGAACTGGGGCGGGAGACCTCGGCCGTACTCCCACGGCAGATTGGCCTGGAGCCACTCGCGGCATTCGGCCCGCAGGGTCGCCTCGGCGGGGCTCGGCTTCAGATCCACAGGCTTGTCCTCCGGCGGGCAGGGTACCTGGGGGCCGCGGGTTCTCGGCTCAAGACCTGAGCCGAATGGCCGATGAGGACCCTTGTGGACACCGACGAGGAGCTGCCCGGGACAATGCGCGCGCGCCCCGGCTCGGGCCGGCGTGACGCGAGCGGCCTGACGCTCATCGAAGTGACCCTCGTCGTGATGATCATCGGGATCCTCTTGCTGCTCGGCATTCCCGCCCTCCAGGGCGCGAAGAAGAGTGCAGAAGACCGATCGGCCCAGGCCACCCTCCGGATCGCCGTGACCAACGCCAAAGCGATCCGCGCCGAGACCGACACCTTCGCCGATGCGGATCCGGCCGCCCTCATCAAAGCCGAGCCCAGCCTGCGGTTCACCGCTGGTGCGTCCACGGAGCCCAAGCTGGTCTCGGTCGACAACCGGGCCGACGCGATCGTGCTGGCCGCGCGATCGGATTCAGGGATCTGTTACGTCATCGCTGACGGCGCCAACGCCGCGGGCACCGTGTACCGCAATCTCGGACTTGCCCGGTGTCAGGCGACGGACCTGCCTGCCATTCCGGCGACCGTGCCCACCGACGAACATGCCGTCATCAACGGTGACTGGGCTCGCGGCTGGTAGTGGCATGCGCCGCCCGTCGATGATGGGTCAGCGGTCCTCGACGTCGACGTAGTGGGTCTCGGTGGGGCCCGTGTAGATCTGGCGCGGCCGGCCGATCTTGGTGCGGTCGCTCTCCATCATCTCTTTCCAGTGCGCGATCCACCCGGGGAGTCGCCCCATGGCGAAGAGCACGGTGAACATCTTCGTGGGGAAGCCCATCGCGCGGTAGATCAGCCCGGAGTAGAAGTCGACGTTCGGATAGAGCTTCCGGTCGACGAAGTACGGGTCGGTGAGGGCGACCTCTTCGAGCCGGCGCGCGAGGTCGAGGAGATCGTCGTGACCGGCCAACTCGCCGATCACGCGCTCCGCCGTGCCCGCGAGGATGCGCGCACGCGGGTCGTAGTTCTTGTAGACGCGGTGACCGAAGCCCGAGAGACGGAACTTGGAATCGGGGTCCTTCGCCATCTTCACGTACGTGTCGATGTCGCCACCGTCGCGGTGCATGCCTTCGAGCATTTCGAGGACCGCCTGGTTCGCACCTCCGTGCAGCGGGCCCCACAACGCGTTGATGCCGGCGGCCACGCTGGCAAACAAGTTGGCGTCCGACGAGCCCACCATTCGAACCGTGGAGGTTGAGCAATTCTGTTCATGGTCGGCGTGGAGGATCAGGAGCTGCTTCAACGCGTGCACGGTGGTCGGCGAGACCTCGTAGCGCTCCGACGGAACTGCGAACGTCATCGTGAGGAAGTTCTCGATGAGGTCGAGTTCGTTGTTCGGGTAGAGGAACGGTTGTCCGATCGACTTCTTGTACGAGTACGCCGCAATCGTCGGCATCTTGGCCATGAGGCGCTGAATCGAAAGCTGCACTTGATCCGCGTCGTGGGGGTCGTCGCTGTCTTGGTAGAAGGTCGAAAGGGCGCTCACCGCACTGGACAACACCGCCATCGGATGTGCGTCCTTGGGGAACCCGCCGAAGAAGCTCTTGAAGTCCTCGTGCAGCAAGGTGTGTCGTCGGATGCCGAACCGCCACTCGTCGAGTTCGGCCTCGGTCGGAAGGTGACCGTAGATCAGCAGATACGACGTCTCCAAGAAGCTGGGGGAGTCACGCTCGACCAGTTCTTCGATCGGGATGCCTCGGTACCGCAGGATTCCCTCGTCGCCGTCGATGTAGGTGATGGCGGACTCGGTGGCGCCAGTGTTGACGAACCCGTAGTCGAGGGTGATCATGCCGGTCTTCGCCCGCAGCTTGGCGATGTCGACACCCAACTCGTTTTCGGTGCCTCGCACCACCGGGAGTTCGATTTCGGAGTCGCCGTGGCGGAAGTAGGCGGGCGTCTCTTCGGTCACTCGTGCTCCTCGGCAGTCTCGGTCCTCGTCCTTCGCAATCTACCCAGTGGAACCGGCGAACGCGGTCACAAGCCGAACTAGGGTCGCCCGACCATGGATTTCGACTTCTCGCCGGACCAACTGGCGCTGCGAGATGCGGCGCGTGCGTTCCTCGACGATCAGTGTCCGACGAGTCGCGTTCGAGCTGCCCACGAATCGGCGCACGGCTGGGACCCGGAGCTCTGGGCGGCGATGGTCGATCTCGGCTGGGTGGGAGTTGCGCTCCCGGAAGCCGACGGCGGCCTGGGTCTCGGGCTGGTCGAGCTTGCGGTGTTGATCGAAGAGGCCGGCCGCCACACGGTGCCGGCACCGTGGACCCCCGCAGCCATCGCGATTTCGGTGGGGAGTCGGGTCGGCGATTCCGAGTTGGTCGCGGCGGTCCTCGCCGGGACTCCGGTGAGCATCGTGGTCAGCCCGCGGCCCGAGTCTCTGGCCGCGTCGGCCACTGGCCGGATCACCGGGGTTTCGGACCCGGTGGCCTTCGCATCGGTCTCCGAACTCGCAATCGTCGTGGCATCTTGTGCCGGCAGCGGTGACGAGGTGTTCCTGGTCGAGGTCCCCGACCAGCTGCGCCCCGACCGTGATGCGGCCATGGACCTCAGTCGACCCCTCGGTCGGTTCCGATTCGACGGAGTGCCGGCTCGGCGCATCGGCGGGAGTGACGCGGCCTCCTACGCCCTCGACCTCGCAGCCACGGCCGCCTCCCTCGAACTGCTCGGCGCCAGTGAGGTCGCGATGACCATGGCGGTCGAATACGCGAAGGAGCGGGTGCAGTTCGGGCGACCGATCGGGTCGTTCCAAGCGGTGAAGCACCGGTGCGCGGACATGCTCGTCGACGTCGAAGGCATCCGCTCGAGTGCTTACTGGGCGGCGTGGAGTCTGAGCGTCGACGATCCCGACGCGTCGATCGCGGCCTCGACCGCGAAGATCTGGGCGACCGATGCGTCGAAGCGGGTGATGGCCAGCGCGCTCCAAGTCCACGGAGGTATCGGCTTCACCTGGGAACACGATCTGCACCTGTACATGAAGCGCGCCCAACTCGATCAGGTGAGCTGTGGTGATGCCTCCTTCCACCGGGATCGGCTGGGCCGCGCACTGCGCGCCAAGGTCGATGCCGGGCTCAGCGTGCTGTGACGCAACCGTGACCGAGGACCTGCGCGACCTTGTCGAAGTCGGCGATCTCGACGAGATCCTGCGCGCGACCGATCGGCTCTGTGACGCGCGCGAGTGGGCCGATCTGGTCGATCTGCGCGATCGGTGCCGGAAGGCCGTCGAGCGCGGGAAACAGCTCTGGCCGGCCGCCAATCACGTGGAGTATCGGCTCGCGCTCGAGGCGCCGGCCGAGTATGCGGCCCGGATGCTCACCGACATCGCCGGCCAGTTCGGCCTCGGTCCGTTGGCCGAGGTCGCGGCCGCCGGCCACGACTGGGCCGATCTGGCGCCGTTCGTTCCGTCGACGCCGACTGCCGCGATGTGCCTGCACGAATGCGTCGTGCGCGGCGCAGATCTCTCGGACGCGGCGATGCCCGGCCCCGACCCGTTGGAGATCCCGACCCGGTTGTGCGACTGGGAGCCCGCGTATCCGGTCGCCGAATACCACGCCGACCGCGCGGACTTCCCGTCGCCGGGACCAAACCCGTCTGGCGCCTTGACCGAAGTTGCGACCGGCGCCGAGCGCATCAATCAGACGGCCGTGGCTCGCACGCTGCGGGATCTGGTGCACCCATGGACCGCGGACGGCGACGCGACGACCGTCGCGGTGCGCGGCGACGCCCGGGCGGCGATCGGCGACATCGACGGCCCCGAGGTGCGGCTCGCGGAAGTCGATCTTGCCGATGCGCTGGCCTGGTTGGGATGGGCCGGCGCCAGTGGGGGCGCGCACGGTCGTCGTCGAGGCGCCGCCGCGGGGAGGCTCGACGCGTGGATGGTTCTGGCCGAGCTCGTCGAGTTCGGCGACGAGTGGCCGCTCGACCCCGATGAGTTGGGCCGACGGGCGGCGCGGCTGCGGTGGTACGTGTGGGACGCGATGGGGATCGGTGCGACCGGCTGGGTACTCCGGGTCGCGGTCGAGGACCCCGATCGGGGTATCGCTTTCGCCCTTACCGCCCACGACCCCGCCTGATTGCTCGTACGTTCGCCATCTCGGTCATCGCCCATCGCCGCGGTAGCGACGGTCGCCTCCGCTCGTTCCTCGCTACGCCTCGGGTCTGGCCAGGCGGGCGCGCAGTTGGGCGCGGTCGATCTTGCCGGCGGGGAGTGTGGGCATCGTGTCGAGGTGTTCGACCCGCTCCGGAGTCTTGAATCTCGCGACGCCTCGGGAGGCGAACCAGCGCCGACACTCGTCGAGGTCGAAACTCGCGTCGCCGACGACGAAGACACAGACCCGTTCGCCGAGACGCGGGTCGAGTTCACCGACCGCGGCGACCTCCCGTACGGCGGGATGGGCGGCGACGATGCGTTCGACCTCGGCGGCGGCGATGTTCTCGCCGGCCCGAATGATGATGTCCTTCTTGCGGCCGGTGATGGTGAGCCAACCATCGTCGAGGCGGGCAAGGTCTCCAGTGTGAAACCAACCACGACGAACGGCGTCTCGCGTCTGGGCCGGGTCGATGTACCCCGCGAACAGCTCGGGTCCCTGCACGAGGAGTTCGCCGTCGGGACCAATCTTGAGCGCGGTGTGCCCCACGACGCGTCCGTCGGTGTGACGGGCCCGTTCCGGTGAGTCGGTCGCGGTCGAGGTCGTGATCGTGGGTGCCTCGGTTGAGCCGTACGATCGTTTCACGTGTGCGGAGAACCGACGCTGGGCATCGGTGACGAAGTCGGCGGTGACGCCGGCGCCCCCCGACGAGATCAAGCGCAGCGATGCCACCTTGTCGGGACGGAATCCGGCAGCGCCGAGCAGGCCGACGAAGAACGTTGGCGGTCCGATCATGAACGAGATGCGCTCGCGTTCGATCAGCTCCAACGCGTGCTCGGGATCCCATCGCTCCATCAGCACCGCGTTCATTCCGGCGGCGCCAGGCACCAACAACCCGTTCAGGAGCCCCGAGATGTGGGCAAGCGGTGCGGGCATCAAGACCGCGTCGGTCGGCGTGAGCCCGTGCGCGCGGACCATGGTCGTCGCCTTGTGGGCTAGCCCGCGGTGGGTGTGCAGCACCCCCTTGGGGCCCCCCTCGGAACCACCCGTCCACAAGACGACAGCGAGGTCGGCGGCGCGTGCGGCGGAACCGTCGTAGGGCGTGGCGGTCCTCAGCGATGTGACGCGGGATCGGAGTTCGTCGCGAGCGAGGAAGAGCGACGGCCCGAGTTGATCGAGCAGGCGCGCCACCTCGGCCTCGCCCGCCTGGTGGTGGATGGGCGCCGCGATGGCGCCGAGTTGCCAACAGGCGCGGTAGAGGTCGGCGACCTCGGGCCAGTTCGGCGCCTGCCAGGCCACGACGTCGCCGCGGCGGATTCCGAGATCCCGAAGCCCGCCGGCGAGTCGGGGCGCGCCACCGACCAACGCAGGGAGGGTCGGGCCGTCCCATGGACCGCCGGTCGCGCGGTACGCGGCCGCACGCGGGTGGCGGTAGGTCGCGCGGAGTGTCATGCGGTCAACGGGGTGCGGGGTTCCAACCCGCGCCGCTCGGCGTCGCGCCGCGCAGCAGGTTCGAGCCGATGAAGTTCTTCTGGATCTCGACGGTCCCCGCGCCGATGCAGAGGCCGCGAATGTCGCGGTACACACGTTCGACCGGGTACTCGCGCGAGTAGCCGTAGCCGCCGAGCAGTTGGATTGCTTCGTCACACACGAACTTCGCCGCGAGGTTCGCCGCGGATTTCGCCATGGCGGTTTCCAGGGGCGGGGGAGTGCCATGCGGTCCAGCGAGATGGACGGCGCGTGTGAGCAGGAGCCGGGCGCCTTCGAGTTGGGTCGCCATGTCGGCGATCTTCCACTGCAGACCCTGGAGATCGGCCAGTGGGCGACCACCGATGATCCGGTCGTTCATGTACCCGATTGCGTAGTCGAGCGCGCCCTGGGCCGCGCCGACGCACATGGCCGCGTTCCCACAGCGTTCGTGGTTGATGTGGCCGATCAACGTGCGGAACGCCGCGTTGGAGTCGGCGTCGGCGGGAAGGAGCACGTCGCCCGCTTCGATGCGGACGTCGTCGAAGGCGAGTTCGGCCTCGCTCGTGGCCCGCAAGCCCATCTTCTCGTGGGTACCCGCGATGCTCACGCCGTCGGCCTCGAGGTCGACGATCACCGCACCGATTCCCTTCGTGCCCTCGCTGCCGGGAAAGCGACACCACACGAGACACACCTTCGCCTTGTGGCCGCCGGTGACGTAGTTCTTGTAGGCGTTCAGACGGTATCCGTCACCGTCGGGGGTGAGTCGTGCGCGCATGTGCCCGACCGCGGAGCCCGCTTCGGTCTCGGAGATACCGATGCAGAACAGTGCCTCGCCCGATGCCGCGAGCGGGAGCCACTTCTCCTTGAGGGCGTCGGATCCCAAGTGCTCGATGGCGCGGGGTGGGCCGTTGAAGGTCAGCTGGGCGAGGATTGCACTGGAGACGTCGGCCCGGGCGAGTTCCTCGAGCACGATCGCCGCTTCGATGTCGCCGAGGCCCATGCCGCCGTAGGTCTCGCCGATGGTGATCCCGAACAGATCGGCGGCCCGGATCGCATCCCAGGAGTGCTGTGGGAACTCTTCGGTCTCGTCGCCATGGCGGGCTCGAGGGGCGAGCGCCCGTTCGGCGACGTCCCGAGCCAGGCCCCGGAGTGCCAGCTGGTCGTCGGTTTCCGCGAACGGATCGGTTCCGAGGGCACTCACGTCGACTCCGGTGTCTTGGCGCTGACCTGCACGGCGGCACGTTACCGGTCCCAGACGATCCCTGACCCCTCCCAACAAGCAGCGTTTGGCGCCTGGTGGCGCGGAGCGGACCACCAGCTGCCAAACGGTTGGTACGGGCTGAACGCTGACCCTCCCCGCAGCACCGTTTGGCGTGTCGTGGTCGGTAGGGCGCCACCAGGCGCCAAACGGTCGGGAATTGGGCGGGTGGCCGAGCGACACGATTCGGACATGTGGATCTATGCTCCCGGCTGGCGGTATCGCCACGCAGGGTGGCGCAAGGTTGGGATGAGGATGAGGCAACGAGGCGAACGAGGCGAGACGCTCGTCGAGATCCTCGTGTCGACCACGCTGCTGGGGATCATCGGGGTCGGGATCATCGGCGCGATCGCGTCGGTGCTGATCAGTACCGATATCGACCGGAAGTCGAGCGCGGCCGAGACGATCGTGCGCTCCTACGCGGCCGCGATGCAGCGGGCCCCGTATCAGCCGTGCCCGGATGCCGACTACGGCGGGGTCGGCGTGGTCTCAGCCCCGAGGAACTATCGACTCTCGATCACCAACGTCAGGACCTGGAACGGCGTGGGCCCGACGGTGGTCCAGACCGCGTCCTCGACCGTCGCGCAGTCCCCGGACCTGACCTTCACCGACTGTGCCGGAGGAACCGACCACGGCCTGCAGCAGATCGACCTGCGGGTCGATGCGCTCTCCGGCGGCGTGCCCGACCCGCGAGGTCGCACGACCCTCACGATCGTCAAACGGGATCCCACGTTGAGCCCGACGACAACGAGCGTGCCCTGATGGGCCGGCCCGCACGGTCGAGTGACCGCGACGAATTCGGATTCACCCTCACGGAACTCCTGGTGGCGATCACGATTCTCGGGATCATCATGGCGGCGATCGGCGCCATGGTCGCGACTGCATTCCGTACGACGACGATCGTCAACAACCGACTCGAAGGATCGCGCGCTCCGAAGTTGGTTTCCACGTATTGGGTGCCGGATGTCGAAGGCGCGACCCGCGTTCTGGTGGGCGGCGGCCCCGGCGACTGCCCGGCGCCTCCCGGTGCGACCTCGGTGCTCGTCACGTTCACCTGGCAGCAGTTCCCGTCGCAAGTTGGGGTCGACGCCCCGGTTGCCGACGCCGGCGAACTTGCCGCGGCCACGTGGTCGGAGCGGACGTTCGGCACGCGCAAGCAGGTCGTGCGCGTTGCGTGCACGGGCGCCGCGGTCACCGCGACGGCCGTGGTGATCCCCGACCTGGGTGCAGATGGTGTGACGGTGATTCCCCGCGACGCGTCGAGCGACCATTTCGAAATCGACGTGAATGTCCCCGACCGAAACGAGCCGGACGATCAGTACCATTTCACGGTGGATGCAACCCGAGTGACCCAGGTAGCCGCGCCATGAGCACACGGGTCGACCGGTCCTCCGAAGCGGGCGCGAGCCTCGTGCTCGTCCTGGTGACGTTGGTGGTCTTCGGGCTCCTCGTGCCGGTGCTCGGTCAGTTCGGTACCGCGAACGGCGTGTCCGGGTACATCGTCAAGGGTCAACGCTACGACCGGTACGCAGCTGACAATGCGGTGCAGTCGGCGATCGCCTACGCCCAGACCCGCCGCACCGCGGGACGGGCATACGTGCCGTGCCCCGATCTCCGGTCGGTCATGAACGAGACGTCGACGGCCTTCCGGCGCGACGTGACGGTCAAATGTCGGGGGTTCGACGCCTCCGGGGTTCCCGTCGGCGATGCCGCGCGGGGCATTCCCGCGTACGCGGTCCTCGGGCTCAACGGTGGTCGGCATTCGATCGACGTCGACAGTGGCGGGCCCGGCACGATCAAGACCCAGGGTGCCTGGTGGGCGAATGGCGATCCCGGCGAGACCAGTGCCGACATTCACGGGGTCACGATCGACGCGTCCGAAGACCTGTTCGGCGCGACGGGACGCTGTCGACCTTCGGAGGGGGCGCGGATCATTGCGGCGCCCAACCGTTGTTTGAGCCGCGAGACAGTCTCTGATCCAGGGTTCGGATCCGGGCTCGACACGCTCGACGGCACGCGAGCCGACCCCTTCGTCGAAACCCGAGGATGCCTGCGAGTCGATCGACGCCAATGGTGTTGTCGCCCTCGAACCCGGCATCCACTGGAACATCGATTGGCTGAACGAACTCACCGACGGCTCGTGTCGGCGGACGTTGCCATCTGGCTGAAGCCCGGCGTGCACTACTTCGATTTCGACTTCTACGACCGGGCCAAGCGTGGATCCGGCGACAGCCGGTGGAGGATCGGTGACTCGGGCGACCAACACGTCACGCTCGTCGCCGGCGAACGCTCGGGATGGACGACGGAGCCGGAGGCCTACGCGGCGGCCACTCAGGCCAACGAAGCCGCGGGTGCGGGGGCCTGCGACCTCGGTGTACCAGGTGCTGAACTCGTGCTCGGGAGCAACAGCAACATCCGGATCGAGAGCCCGGCTCGGGTCGAGCTGTGTCCGTGGGTGGTGGAGGGTGCTGGTCAGCGCTTGTCGGTGTCCGGGGCACCGGCGGGCCCCGCGGAACGGGTCGAGTCGTTTGGTCCGGTCGCGCCACGCGAAGCGGTCGGCGACGGGAACATCAGTTGGCCCTCGTCCCCCCCGGAATCGATCGATCCGATCACCGAGCAGAACTGCAACCGCAATGACGATTGTGGACCTGTCAACGTCAACTACGCCGCAGGCGATCTGAGCCGGGATGCCACCGTCACGATGAAGGTACCGAACCCGTTCAGGGCGAATGCTCGGCTCGAGACTCTGCAGCTCGACGTCTCGCATCGTGAAACCGAGAACCGCGATGGCGACGATGAAGACAATCGGGTGCGGATTCGCCGCTTGTGGCTCGAGGTCACTGGGCTGGGCATCCCGATCGAGTGTGATGATCTGCCCGCGAGCATCAACATCTGGTCGCAGCGGACCGTCAACTGCGACGTTTCGGAGGCGCGGTTCCCACTCCCCGCCGTCGACGGCCCCGATGGGCTGGCTGATCTCAATGTCGTCCTTCACGTCGAGACCCGTGGTGGCAGACGCGGCTCGATCACGGTGGCGTTGGACAGCGTGGGGCTGAAGGGAACCCAGACACCGGTGGTCTCGCGAAGCTCGGCCTGTGATTGCGACGCGATCTACTTCGACAACGAGCGGGAGCGGCAACGTGGCGTCGGCATTCGTCTGGGGCACGGTCAACCTCCCCTCCGCCACCGTGCGAGCCGACCTCGGCGGGAGTCGGGCCTTCCGGCTCGCACGGGGTGTCGTGGCCGACACGTTTCGGCTCGACAACTTGCCGCCCGATGTCCCCGGGACTCCATTCATTCCGGTGTCGTTGCCGGGCGGCGGTATCTACACGACTCGGCGGGTGACCTTCGAGGCGACCATCGGCGGCCAGGCCAAATTGCGGGCGAGAGTGGAGTTCCCCGACCCGGTCCTGGTGCCCGACGGCACCCCGAAGATCACCGATTGGAACACCCGCCCGTAGCCCCGCCCTGAACGGCCGGGGTATCAGGCCTCGGAATCGGGATCGAGATCCGCGGCGGTCACGACGAGGTCCCAGCGGTCGAGGCAATCTTCGCAGCGGTACGTTGCGATGTCTCCTTCGGTGTACGGCGACTCCGCGTCGGCGTGTTGCACGAGATGGGCGCGACCGCCACAGTCGACGCACACGATGATCGATTCGGGCTCGAAGTTCACGGGCGCCGGCTCCGGTCAGGTTGCAACGACGTCACCTGCGCTGGTCATTTGGAGTGAGCAGGATTGATCGAGTCCGAGGACCTGCATGAAGCGACCCATCGCGAGGTACTTCGCGATGACGAGCGTGAGTTCGACGGTCTCGCCGGAATCGAAGTGTTCGCCGAGTCGCGCCATGAACGCGTCGTCGATACGCGCCGAGTCGGTACAGAACCGCGCCGCGTATTCGAGCGCCACCGACTCCGCGGGGGAGAAGCGAGGATCGTCGGGGTTCGTGACTGCCGCGAGGTCCTCGTCGGTCACGCCCGCCTCGACCGCCATGGGGGTGCGCCAGCCCAGGCACACGGTGCACTCGTTGATGGTCGCCACTCGCATGCGCACCAACTCGTGGAGTCGCCAGTCGAGCGAACTCTTCCAGACGGCACCGTCGTAGCCGCCGACCGCGGCCGCGAACTCGGGGCGGAGCGACAGGGCTTTGACGACGTCGAGTTGATCGCCGTCGGGGAGTGGGATGCGGGCCATCCCGGCAGCGTACGCGCCCGGGCCGGGTCACGGTTCCGTCGCCGGCCAACCTGACTACCGTGTCAGGTTCGAGACGCGATGAACGGCACGAGGAGTTGATCCCATGGCCGAGTACCGACAGCCGATGAGCGAGACGGAGTGGATGACCTTCCAGCCGTACGCGATGTGGGCCGAGGCCCGCGCGACCGACCAGGTCATCGAGTTCTCGGGTTCGGGGTTCGATCCCCGAACGAGTTTCCATGTGAGCCGGTACGCCGACGCCGAACGGGTGCTGCGGGACTGGGAGACGTTCTCGAGTTCGATCAATGCTGACGTCATCGGCCAGTACATGGGCGATCTCATCCTGGCAATGAACGGCAAGGAGCACCGCCAATACCGCAACCTCGTCGCCCACGCGTTCCGGGCGTCGGTGCTCGACCGTTGGGATGCCCAGCTGGTCCGGCCGGTGATCGACGGACTCCTCGCCGACATCGCGCCGCTCGGGCGCGCCGATCTGGTGGCGGCGGTCACGTCGCAATATCCCGTCCAGGTGATCTGCGGAATCGTCGGCGTACCGCTCGAAGATCATGGGCAGTTCGCGCGCTGGGCCGAGGAGATCAACATGGGCCCACTGCATCACGAGCGCGGGATGGCGGCGTCGGTCGGGATGCGGGACTACCTCGAACCGCTCGTGGCCGACCGGCGTGCGAACCCGACCGGTGACCTCCTCTCCGAACTGGTGCACGCCGAGGTCGACGGTGAACGGCTGTCGGACGAGAAGATCTACGGGTTCCTGCGTTTGCTCCTCCCGGCCGGGGCGGAGACGACGTTCCGGGTGATGGGCAACGCGCTGTGCGCACTGCTCACCCACCCCCACGACCTGGCGCGTGTCGTGGCCGATCCGGAGCTGATCCCCGAGGTCATCGAAGAGACGTTGCGCTGGGAAACCTCGGTGACGATGGTGAGTCGGATTGCGGCCGTCGATACGGAAATCGGCGGGTGCCCGATCGCGGCCGGGTCGCCGGTGAACGTGTTGACCGGTTCGGCCGACCGCGATGTCGATCGGTTCGACGCCGCCGACGAGTGGAAACTCGGTCGCCCCCAGCAGCACCACCTGGCGTTCGGGACCGGTCCCCATCAGTGTCTGGGGATGCACCTCGCGCGGCTGGAGTTGCGGGCGGGGTTGGAAGCGATCCTGCGCCGGTTGCCCAACCTGCGACTCGACCCCGACGCCCCGCCGCCGGTGATCCAGGGCTACGCCTTCCGCGGCCCCGATGCACTCCCGGTGCTCTTCGACCGACCCTGACCCGTACCGAGATGGCGAACCTACGAGCAGTGCCTAGGCAGCTACTAGGGGCCAGGGGCGGGCCTGTTCGACGATGTGGGCGAGTTCCAGGAGGAGTGGCTCGGTGTGGTGCTTGCCGAGTACCTGCAGGCCCACAGGGAGGCCCCGGACGAACCCGGCCGGAATCTGCATCGCCGGGCTGCCGAAGATGTTCGCCGGGATGGTGAGTGCGCCGTTGTTGCCCGGTCCGGCCTCGATGCCGTTGACGACCGTCGGCAGCGGTCCCTTGGATCCGAACGCAACGTTCGGGTTGGTGCTCGCGAGGACGAAGTCGACCTGGTCGAAGATC
The DNA here is from genome assembly GCA_963765075.1 of uncultured Acidimicrobiia bacterium. GTDB lineage: Bacteria > Actinomycetota > Acidimicrobiia > IMCC26256 > JAENVU01 > JAENVU01. The sequence continues at coordinate 121,124 of CAVXVA010000002.1, read as the reverse complement.
GCGGCCATCGTCTCGTTCATGCGAACGCGTTGAGCCTCGATCCGGGCGCGCGCCTTGATGTCGTACATGTCGCCGACGATCTGCATGCCGAACTTGATCTCGGGGGTGAGGTCATCGGCGCAGTCGGGGTACCGGTCGCCGAGGCGCATCACGATTTCGCTGAGCCCGGACAGCGCCCACTCGTACGAGAGTTCGGGGGTCTTGATCGGGATGTCGACGAGCTCGAGGCCGGCATCGGCGATGAGCGCACGGGCGGCGATGTCGACCGCGGCCGCAACTTCGTCGTCGACTGTCGCGCTGCCGAGGTCGATCGACACCGCGACCTTCTTGCCGCGAAGCGTGTCGCGCAAAGTGCCGAGACCGGCCTCCCATCCCTCGACGTGGGGCAGGCTGTACGGGTCGCGATGGTCGAATCCGTTGGTGTGGTCGAAGTAGCGGGCGATGTCACGCACGGAACGGCTGAGACACCCGCTCACCGCGGTCAGGGAGGCCATGACCATCTCGGGGCCCTTCGGGATCCGTCCGTAGGTGGCCTTGAGGCCGGGGAGCCCGGTGAAGCCGGCCGGGATCCGGATGGAACCGCCGCCATCGCCGCCGGTCGCAATGGTGACGAGTCCACCGGCAACCGCGGCCGCGCTCCCGCCGGATGATCCGCCCGGCGTGTGCTCGGCGTGCCACGGGTTCTGGGTCGCGCCGTTGAGGCGGGTGTAGGTGAGGTTGACGCCCCCGAACTCCGACGACGTCGTGAGGCCGATGGGGATCGCGCCCGTGCGCCGGAGTCGGGTGACCTTGGTGGAGTCTTGTGCCGCGATCTCGTCCTTCAGCGGAACGGACGCCTCGGTGGCAGGCCAGCCGGCGACCGTATCGAGTTCCTTGATGCCGATGGGCACGCCGCCGAAGGGTTGGCTGACATCGGCGGCCGCGGCGGCGGCGCGCGCCTGGTCCGGATCGAGGAAGGAGAACGCGTTGATCTCCGACGCCTCGATCGCCGCCAGCGTCGCGTCGAGTTCTTCCAGCGGACTCCGGGTCCCGGCGCGAAACGCCTCGACCAACGAAACCGCGTCCCCATCCCAAGGTGCATCAGCCATGGGGGGAGACTAGGGCTTATCCACTGAACATGGTGCGCCACTGGTCGAGGGTGGGGAGGCGGAAGACGTAGTTGCGTTTCCGGGTCTCGCCCATGGTGGCGGATGGTTCGGCGGAGTAGAGATGGCCGGGATAGAGCACGGTGTCATCGGAGACGGTTGCGAGTCGTTGCGTGAGTGAGTAGTACAGCTCGTCGGAGTCGCCGCCGGGCAGGTCGGTACGACCACACCCGTCGAGGAAGAGCGTGTCGCCGGCAACGAGCCGACCGTCGACGAGGAAGCATTGGCTCCCGGGGGTGTGCCCCGGCGTGTGGAGGAGCGTCACGTCGACCGCGCCCACGGTGACGACGTCGCCGCTGTCGTGCAGAACGAGATCCGAGTCCGACGCGCCGGTCACCCGCTTGACCCCGTGGGCTTCCTCGCGGTGGACGTGGATGGGAGCGTCGACGCCTTCGATGCCGAGGAGTTCGGCCACGCCCTCGATGTCCCAGCCGGCCATCGATCCACCGACGTGGTCGGGGTGGTAGTGGGTGACGAGCGCGCCGGTGATGGCGAGCCCGTCGGCGCCGGCGATGTCGACGAGTTCTTGGATTGCGTACGCCGGGTCGATGACGAGCGCTTCACCGGTCTCGCGGTCGCCGACCAGGTACGCGAAGTTCACCATCTGTTGGGCGATCGGATCCGCCGCCGCGAAATCGCGCCCGGCCAACAACTGACGAAAGTACAAACGATCAGGAGTGCTCATGCGGCGAATCGTAGAGGTCCCCGCCCATCCGAACCGTGCGTCCGCTCCACCCCTTAGTCTTCGGGAATGACGAAACGGATCGAGTATCGGACCTGTCCGTTGTGTGAGGCGACCTGCGGCTTGGAGCTTCACCTCGATGGTGACGAACTCACCCTGGTCCGGGGCGACAAGGACGACGTGTTCAGTGCGGGATTTCTCTGCCCGAAGGGCACGGCACTGAAGCAACTCGACGCCGACCCGGACCGGATTCGTACGCCCCAGATCCGCCGGGGTGACACGTGGCACGACGCAACGTGGGACGAAGCCTTCGCCGAGATCGAGGCCCGCCTGTTGCCCATCATCGAGCGGGACGGTCGCGACGCGGTGGGTGTGTACATGGGGAACCCGAGCGCCCACAACCTCGCAAACCTGGTGTACAACCGGGTGCTCAATCAGAGTCTGGGGACCAAGAACCTCTTCAGCGCCAGCACGGTCGACCAGATGCCGAAGCAAGTGAGCGCGGGCCTGATGTTCGGCGCCGCGTTGACCGTGCCGGTTGCCGACATCGATCACATGGATTACCTCGTGATCATGGGGGCGAACCCCTACGCGTCGAACGGCAGCTTGATGACCGCGCCCGACTTCCCCGGCCGGCTCGAGCGGTTACGCGAACGCGGTGGGAGGGTCGTCGTCATCGACCCGCGCCGGTCCCAGACCGCGGAGAAGGCCGACGAGCATCTGTTCATCCGCCCCGGCACCGACGCCCACTTTCTCTTCGGCGTCGTCAACGTGCTGCTGGCCGAAGGTCTGGTCACCCTCGGGCGTTGCGAGGGTCTCGTCGACGGCCTCGACCAGATCGAGCGCCTGGCGCCCACGTTCACACCGGAGGTGGTCGCGCCCGTGTGCGGCATCGATGCCGAGACGATCCGGAAGGTGGCACGGAACCTGGCGACGACCGAGCGGGCCGGCGTCTACGGCCGGATCGGTACGTGCACCCAAGAGTTCGGGACCACCGCCTCATGGCTGGTCGACGTCGTCAACATCCTGGCCGGGAATCTCGACCGCGAGGGCGGGATGATGTTCACGCTCCCGGCGACGGCCGCAGGCTCGATCGGCGGAGGTGGCGGCGGCAAGGGTCGCGGCGTCCGGTTCGGTCGCCGGCACAGTCGGGTCAGGCAGTTGCCCGAGTTCTTCGGCGAGTATCCCGTGGCGACGCTGGCCGACGAGATCGAGACGCCCGGCGAGGGTCAGATCCGCGCCCTGATCACCGTGGCCGGAAATCCGGTGCTCTCGACCCCGGACTCCGGCCGGCTCGACGCGGCATTCGCGTCGCTGGAGTTCATGGTGTCGATCGACATCTACCGCAACGAGACCACCAAGCACGCCGACGTGATCCTGCCGTCGCCGAGGGTGCTCACCAAGGGCCACTACGACCTCGCGCTGTACTCACTGGCCGTGCGCAACGTGGCGAACTATTCACCGCCGCTCGTGGACTTGGTCGGTGACGAACAGCCGGAGTGGGAGACGATGTTGCGGCTCGCGGCTGTGGTCGCGGGTCAGGGCTCCTCGGCGGCTGCGGCGGCCGCGCTCGACGACTTCGCGCTGCTCACCGTGGTGCAGAAGGGCGTCACGAGAAGTGGGTCGCCGATCGAGGGTCGCGATCCGGGCGAGTTGGTTGAGGCGCTGTCGCCGAACGGTCGGCGCGGTCCCGAGCGAGTCCTCGACTTCATGCTCCGTACCGGTGCGTACGGTGACCAGTTCGGCGCCGCCGGGTACGAGGGCGGGCTGTCACTCGCGGTCTTGGAAGCGAACCCGCACGGCGTCGACCTGGGTGCGCTGCAACCGCGACTCCCCGACGTGTTGAAGACGCCGTCCGGCAAGATCGAGATCGCGCCGGACGTCATCGTTGCCGACGTCGAGGCTCGCCTCATTCCGTCACTGGATCGCCGGACCGACGGCGAACTCGTGTTGGTAGGACGGCGTGACCTGCGGTCGAACAACTCGTGGATGCACAACATCGAGATCCTGGTGAAGGGAAAGCCGCGCTGCACGTTGCAGATCCACCCGGACGATGCGCGGCGACTCGGCGTGACCGATGGCGCCGTGACGCGGGTGCGGTCGCGGGTGGGAGTGGTCGAACTCCCGGCCGAGGTGACCGATGGCATCATGACCGGCGTCGTGAGTATCCCCCACGGCTGGGGGCACGACATGAACGGTGCTGACATGGCGGTCGCCGAACGGTACGCGGGCGTGAACTCGAACGTACTCACCGACGGCGAACTGATGGACCCGCTCTCGGGCAACTCGGTCCTGAACGGGATCCCGGTCACCGTCGAGGCGCTGGTCGTCGCGGCCGGCTGACGGTGAGGTCGGTCACTCCGGAGTGGCTGCCATCTGGGCCATCCCGGTGAGGAACTGGTCGCAGTTCTGGGTCTTGCCGACGACCAGATCCTTCTGGGCCCAACCGCCCGGAACCAGCTCCGGCGTGTAGTACTCGAACCCGTCGGGATCTTCGATCGCCCGCACGATGTCGGCGGCGCAGTCGGCCGCCGTGACGAAGGGACCGTCGTAGAGGCCGGGGAGTTCGCCCGGTTGCCGCTCCCAGATCTCGGTGGCGATCGGGCCCGGCAGGACGAGCTTGACCTTGACGCCGGTGCCGTCGAGATCGATCCGGGCCGACTCGCTCCACCCGCTCATCGCGAACTTCGACGCGCAATAGGCGGCTTCGTGGGCGATGCCGAGGCGTCCACCCATGCTCGAGACATTCACGACGAGGCCCGAGCCCCGGTTGATCATGTGGGGGAGGACGGCCATGGCCATGCGGATCGGCGACGTGAAGTTGGTGCGGAGTGTGGTGTCGAGGTCGGTCGGCGTGAGTGTCTGCGCGAGTTTGCGCTTCCCGATCGCCGCGTTGTTGATCAACACGTCGACCTGACCGAAGTGCTCGACGGCCTCCTCGGTGACCTGCACGGCTCGATCGACGTCGGAAAGATCGGCGCACCACATTGCCGATGCGGGGGAGTGGACCCGGCAGGCGGTGAGGACCGCCTCGAGCCGGTCGGCGCGGCGCGCGACGATTCCGACCGTGGCGCCGGCCGCGGCGAGCTGGGGAGCGAGTTGTTCGCCGATTCCCGACGACGCTCCGGTCAGCAGCACGGTCGTGCCGGCGAGCTTCATCGGTGCCCCCGGTTCGGTTGGTGACGTGGCTGCTCGACGCGCGTCGGGTGATCCGCCATCGCGAGGAGTTCATTATCGCCGGAACTGTCACCGTAGGCCCAGAGTTCGACAGATTCGGGGCCGAGCCAGGCCCGGAGCCGCCGTTCCTTTTCCGGGCCCCGGACGTTGCCGCCCACCAGTTCGCCGGTCAGCGCATCACCCGTCTGGTCGAGCTGGCAGGCGATCACATGATCGACACCCAGGTGAGGCGCGAGCGGCGTGAGGTACACCTCGAGCGACGCCGACACGATCACGATCTCGTGCCCTTCCGCTCGATGCCACGCCAGTCGGTCGAGCATCTCGGGGCGGAATGCATGTCGATTCCACAACGATGTGGCGTAGATCTCACCCGCCGCCACGACCCGAGCAACGGGCTCACCGACCAACGTCGCCCGGAGGAGGTGCTCCTTCTCGACGTCACGATCGGCGCGGCCGATGTTCATTGCGATGAGCTGCGGTGCCCGTCGGATCGCGGCGCGAGCCAGGCGCGTCTTCCCGGCGACGTGCGCCAAGAACGGAATCAGAGTGTCGCGTTTGGAGATGGTGCCGTCGAAGTCGAACGCGGCGACGCGGCGGGTCGGTGCAGCACTCACACGGGGAGGCGGCGGAAGACCGCGCGAGGGAGATGGCGCAGCACCGCCATGACGTAGCGCATCTGACTCGGCGCCCACACGATCTCGCGGCCTCGGGCGAGGGCGGAGATGATCGCGCCGGCCACATGCTCGGGATCGGTGGCGAGCGGCGCGGCGTCGAGACCGTCGGTCATCTTGGAGTGCACGAATCCGGGCCGCACCACGATCACTCGCACGCCGGTACCGACCAGACTGTCGCCGAGCCCTTGGCAATACGCGTCCAAGCCGGCCTTGCTCGATCCGTAGACGAAGTTCGAACGCCGGGCCCGTTCGCCGGCGACGGAGGACAACACCACGATCGTCCCGTGGCCTTGACGGGTGAGCGCGGCGGTCGTCGGCACCAAGACCGAGACCGCACCGAGGAAGTTCGTGTCGAGGATGCGCAACGCCTCGGCCGGTTCGACCTCGGCTCGGTCTTGATCACCGAGCACACCGAACGCCACCAGGACGAGATCGATGTCGCCGTACTCCTCGAAGACCGACTCGACGAACGCGGGGTGGGAAGCGTGGTCCAGCGCATCGAAGTGGACCGCTTCGACGGTGTTGGCGCCGGCGTGGCGCAGCTCCTTGACCTGACCCGAGAAGGCTTCGGGATCGCGGCCGGCGAGGATCACCGTACGACACCGGCGGGCCACCATCGCCTTGGCGGTTGCGAGCGCGATGTCCGAGCCTCCTCCGAGGATCAGCACGGACTGGACCGAACCAAGGGCATCGTTCATTTGGGCAGAAACCTTTCAGAGACCGAGCCGACGGGACAGGTCGGAGGTGATGCGGTGGTCGGGATCGAGGCGGTGGCGAACCTCTCGCCACTCGGGGAGTCGCGGGTACATGCGGTCCAGGTTTTCGGGCTTCGTTCGAGCGTCCTTCGCGAGGTAGACCCGGCCGCCGACCTGGAGGACCATCTCGTCGAACCGGTCGAACGTGCGAGCCAGTTCGGCGCCGCCGACCGGAATATCGACGGCGAGGGTCCAGCCGGGCATCGGGAACGACAGCATCCCGGGGTTCGCGTCGCCGAACCGTTTGAGCACGGCGAGAAAGGACGGCCACTGTTCGTTCCCGAGGATCTCGATGACGCGTCGAACCGTGTCTTCGGCGCCGAACGGCACGACGAACTGATACTGGACGAACCCGCGGGATCCGTAGGCCCGACTCCACTCGTCGACCATGTCGAGTGGGTGGAAGAACAATCCGATGTCCTGGATCGCATCGCGATGGCTCACGCGCGTCTTGCGATACCAGAGCTCGTTGAACGCCTTGACGGTCCATGCGTTGATCAGGCCGGACGGCATGATCGGCGGAGCGACGGCCAGTTGGTGCGGATCGAAACGATGGGCGAGGGCGCGCTTGGCTTTCGGGATCTCGTCGAGCGTTGCGTGGTTCCCGCGGCCCAAGATTCCCCGACCCAGGTGTTTGCCCTTGGCCCCGCAATCGATCCATGCCACGGAGTAGCGATAGGCGGAGTCGCTCTCCTCCATGGCGGTGAACATGGCGTCGAGGTCGGTGCACCGCTCCTCGTCGACGCGAATGAATCGGGTTTCGGTCGGGATCAGCTCGAAGGTGGCGTCGAGGATGATGCCGGTCAGGCCCATGCCACCGGTCGTGGCCCAGAACGTGTCGGGCGTTGATTCGCGGTCGACATCGAGGATGGCTCCCGTGCCGGTGAGGAGCCGGAAGGACCGCACCTTGTTGCCGAACGTGCCGTCGACGTGATGGCCCTTGCCATGGATATCGCTGGCAATGGCGCCGCCGACGGTGACGAAGCGCGTGCCGGGGGTGACGAGGAACCAGCCGCGGGGGATGAGCCAGCGCATGAGTTCGTCGAGGCTGGTCCCGGCTCGGGCAGTGACGATGCCGCGCTCGAGGTCGGCGTCGATGATGCCGGAGAGCGGAGTTGCGTCGAGCACGAGGCCGCCGGCGTTCTGCGCGGCGTCACCGTAGGCGCGGCCCAGGCCGCGAGCGATTGCGCCGCGTGCAGTGGTTCCGGCCAGGAGTCGTTGAGCGTCTTCGTTCGTGAGCGGCGCCGCGAGCCGGGCGCGGGTGGGTGCGGTCCCGCCCCACCCGGCGAGCAGGACGTCGTCGCCCGGCGTCTCCGTGGTCGATGACTTACGCGACATACAGACCGATCGCGACGATGGTGACCCAGAGCGCTCCGAGGACCTGGAGCGTCCGATCGGCCAGGACGAGATCCTCGGGCGCGCCGCCCTGGCCTCGCTCGACCAGCAGGGCGTAGCGCATGAATGCGAGCACGAACGGCACGATCGAGATCTGGAAGAACACAATGCCGGTGAACTGGTGAATGGGTTCGTCGAACGCCCAGAGGCAATACGCCACGAGCGCCACGCCCGACGACACCGAGCGGACGTAGCCGAGGTACTCGACCGAGTACTCCTGGAGGGTGACCCGGTGTCCGGCGCGATCCACGCCGAGTTCGAGGTGCTCGGCGTGACGTTTCCCGGCGACCATGAACAGCGACCCGAAGCTGCCGACGACGATGAACCACACGGAGATTCGTACGTCGACGGCCACGGCGCCCGCGATCAGTCGGAGCACGAAGCCCGCAGCCACCATCCCCAGGTCGATCACGGCGACGTGCTTGAGCCACATGGAATAGCTCGTCGTGAGGACGACATAGGTGGCGACCACGACGGCCAAGTGCCAGTTGGCGAGGAACGAGAGACCAATACCGGATGCGAGCAGGACGACGCTGACAATGCGGGCCGTCGGCACCGGGACCGCACCGGAAGCGATCGGTCGGAATCGCTTCTTCTCGTGTCTGCGGTCGGCCTCGACGTCGAACGAGTCGTTGAGGAAGTAGGTGCCACTCGCGGCAAGGCAGAAGGCCGCGAACGCGATGATCGTGTCGACGATGACCTCGCCGTGACCGAGCACCCCGGCGGCCGCCGGGGCCGCGACGACCAAGACGTTCTTCATCCACTGTTTGGGACGAGCCGTGCGGATCAGGCCGGCGACGAGCGACATCGACGGGGTGGATTCGGAGTTCGGGTCGGCCCCGGCAGTCACGGGGGCGGAATCAGACATCAGGGCAGGCTACCTGGCGCCCTCGTCGATTTCGGGGTGCTCGCCCCCGGCCGCCGCTCGTGATTCGGTGGCGGCCCAGTTGAAAATTCCGGTGGCCATGGTCGACACTTCGGCCGCGACGCGCTGGGCGTAGACCTCGGCGCGGACGGCATGAAGGGACTTCCGGGTGGGCTCGGCCTGCGTGGCGAGCTCGGCCAGATGGCTGGCGAGGCGCAGCTCGCCCCCGGCCGCGAGCTCTTGGGCTCGCTGGGCGAGCCGATCGGCGCCACCGGCGAGCCCGGCGATTTCGGTCGCGAACTGGGAGGCGGGCGCGGGCTTCAGGTGGCTCGGGTCGCCGTCGTACCAGCCCCCGAACAGGCGCCAGATGTTCCGGACCACGAACTCGGGCTCGTCATAGATCGGCCCGAGGTAGGGCTTGTCGAGCAGGTGGGGTGGTGCCGTGACCGTGTTGACGATCTCGTCGAGCCGGGCGCCTTCGTTCATCATGCGAATGGTCTCGTTGTGCAAATGCTCGAGCAGGGTGGCGGAGTCGATCAGGGCGGTGCGGATGCGATCGACACCCATGATCGGGAGCCCGTGGCCGGGCAGCATCACCTCTGCGTCGAGTGCAGCCATCGAACGCAGCGCACGCGCCCACTCGATGGCGTACCGCTGCACCTTCTGTGGGTTCCCGCAGTTCGGCGCAGCCCAGATGAAGAGGTCGCCGGTGCAGAGCACCTTGCGGTCCGGCGCCCAGATCCAGACATGGTCGTCGGTCTCGCCCCGGTCGTGGTGGAGCTCGAAGGTCTCTCCGCCCAGGGTGAGGTCCAACCGAGTCCGGAACGTCTCGTCCGGGTAGCGGAAGTTGGTGGGGAAGGTCGGGCGCGGCAGCTGAAACTGCCGCTGGTTGATGATGCCGTTGTACCCCTTGGTGGCCCGGTAGCGATCGAAGCGGGCCGTGATCGCCTCGTGCGCGACGACCCGCGGTGCTTCCCACCCCCGCTCGGCGGCCTGCGCTTCGTACAGATCGACGCCGAAGCAGTGGTCCGTGTGTCCGTGGGTGAACACGGCCGTGTCGAGGCGGACCTCGCGCCACGATCGAAGCGCCTCGTGGACGGCGGCGCACGCGAACCAGCTACTGGTGTCGGCGAGCAGGAGACCGGCGTCGGTGTTGAATGCAGCCACGTTCGAGAACGCGGCGACGAACGCCGTCTCGCTCGCCACATCGACCAGCTCGCCGTTCCAACCGAACATGGTCTGGTGCGTGGGCGGTTCCACCCCGGTGAAAAGGCGGTCGGCCAGGTCGAGAAGATCGCTCATGGTCTGGAGTCTCGCGCCCGGACCGGGCTTGCGGTCGAGACCGGTCATCGAGTCGCCGCGTCGAGATGACAGGTCGAGGTGCGCGCATCCGAGGTCGCCGATGGGTCAGACTGCGCCATATGGAGGTCGAGGTCATCATCGAGATCCCGCGTGGGTCGCGCAACAAGTACGAGATGGATCATGAGTCCGGCGCGATCTGGCTGGATCGGATGCTCTTCACTGCGACCCAGTACCCCGCCGACTACGGGTTCGTGCCCGACACTCTCGCGGAGGACGGTGATCCGCTCGACGTGCTGGTCCTCCTGGACGAGCCGACGTTTCCGGGCTGCCACATCCGGGTCCGGCCGGTCGGGGTGTTCTGGATGAGCGACGAAGCCGGACCCGACGCCAAGGTGCTCTGCGTGCCCGCCCGCGACCCGCGGTCGTCGGCGCTCAAGGATCTCGAAGACCTTCCACAGTTCCTGCTGGCCGAGATCGAGCACTTCTTCGCGGTCTACAAGGACGTGGAGCCCGGCAAGTCGGTCGAGACCCGAGGCTGGGAAGGTGCGGCCGCCGCGGCCGCCGCCGTGGCCGATGCGCGTGACCGTTTCGCCGCGACCGATCACACCCCCTGACCGGCGGTCCGCCGGCGTGGTTGCGAACACGAATGAGAACGTGTTCTCATTGTTCGGTGACCGAACCCGCAGCCGTCGATGGTGCGTTGGCGAAGAACCAGGCTGCTCGTCGCCGGCGGGTGATCGACGCAACCCTGGCTCTGGCTGCGGGCGGCGGATTCGACGGCGTCCAGATGCGGGATGTGGCGACCGAGTCCGGCGTGGCGCTGGGTACGGTCTACCGGTACTTCGAGAGCAAGGAGCGCTTGTTGCTCGAAGCCAATGTCGAGCAGGTCGAAGCGTTGCGGGAGCGACTCGCGGCTCGGCCTCCGAGCGGCGACAACGCGACCGATCGAGTGGTCGACGTCCTTCGCCGCGCGAGTCGCACCCAGACCCGACAGCCCGAGGCGACCGCCGCGATGGTGCGTGCCCTCGGCTCGGCCCGACCCGAGGTATCCGACGCGGTCGAGCGGGTGAGCGCGGCGATGACCGGCATCATCACCGGCGCCATGCACGACGGCGACCCGAGTGATCGCGATCGGGCCGTGGCGCGAGTGCTGAGCCAGGTGTGGCTGTCGTCACTGGTCGGATGGGTGGGTGGCGTGGACGGCCCGGAGGTCGTCGGCGATGATCTCGAACGCGCCGCACGACTGTTGATCAATACTTCGAACCAAGACTGAGGGGACCCAGATGGAATGCAACTTCGCCGACATGTTCGAGGCGATTGTCGACATCGCGCCGGACCGAACTGCCTGCGTGGTGGTCGGCGGACCACGGCGGACGTTCGCGGAACTCGAGGATCGGGTGAACCGGTTGGCGCACCACCTCGCCAGTGTCGGCGTGCAGGCCGGGGACCATGTCGGCATCTATGCGTACAACGGCGTCGAGTGGGTCGAATCCATGATGGCGCTCTACAAGATCCGTGCTGTCCCGGTGAACATCAACTATCGCTACGTCGAGAGCGAGTTGAAGTACCTGTGCACGAACGCCGATCTCGTGGCGATCGTCGCCCAGCAGGAGTTCGCGCCGCGGTTGGCTGCGATCCGAGGTGACCTCCCCAAGCTGACCCACGTCGTGCTGGCCGCCGACTCATCGGGCGCGTCGACCGAGGGACTGGAATTCGCCGACTACGAAGCGGCGGTGGCTGCGAGCTCACCCGCCCGCGACTTCGGTCCCCGATCCGGAGACGATCTTCACATCATCTACACGGGCGGCACGACCGGAATGCCCAAGGGCGTGATGTGGCGCCAGGAGGACATCTTCTACGCCCTGTGCGGTGGCATCGACGCGATGTCGAACGTGAAGATCGAAGATCCCGCCACGTTGTCGGCCAATGTCGCGGCGGGCGCCGGACCCACGATCAGTTTCCCGATCGCGCCGATGATGCACGGCGCCGGCCAAGTCACGATGATCCGGAACCTCATCCACGGAGACACCGGGGTGGTGACGCCGAAGTTCGATGCCGAGCAGACCTGGAGGGTCATCGCCGCCGAGAAGGTCAATGTGCTCGGGATCACGGGCGACGCCATGGCGCGCCCGCTGGCCGACAAGCTCGAAGAGATCGTCGACGACATCGACCTGTCGTCGCTGTTCTCGATCGGCTCGAGCGCCGCGATCTTCAGTCAGTCGATCAAGGATCAGCTGATGGAGCGCCTGCCGAACATCATCGTGGTCGACTCCGTCGGCGCGACCGAGACCGGGATGAACGGCATCAAGATCGCGGTCAAGGGTGAGATCCCCAAGGGTGGTCCGGCCACCGTGCAGCCGTCGCTCGACTCGATCGTCGTCGACGAGAACTACGTACCGATCGTGCCCGGGTCCGGTGAGATCGGGCGGATTGCCCGGACCGGCAACATCCCGCTCGGGTATTACAACGATCCCGAACGCAGCGCCCAGGTGTTCTTCGAACACGAGGGCAAGCGATACTCCATCCCGGGCGACTTCGCGACGATCGAGGCCGACGGTCAGGTGACCCTCCTCGGTCGCGGTTCGATCATGATCAACACCGGCGGGGAGAAGGTCTTCCCCGAAGAGGTGGAAGGCGTGTTGAAATCCCACCCCGAGGTGTTCGACTGCCTCGTAGTCGGCGTACCCGACGAGCGGTGGGGTGAGCGCGTGACCGCCGTGGTGCAGGCGCGACCGGGCACGGCACCCACCGCCGAGGAACTCGCCGCCCACTGCCGGGAGCACATCGCGGCATACAAAGCGCCGAAGCAGGTGTTCCTCGTCGACCAGATCCAGCGCGCGCCGAGCGGCAAGCCCGACTACCCGTGGGCGAAGGAGTACGCGCTGGCCCGGGCCGAGGCTTAGCGTCACGGTATGGACGATCAGGACTTCGTCGCCGCCGGCCTCCTCGATCCGAGTGCTCCCCACTCAGAGGCTCGGCGGGCGCTCCTGCATCATTTCGTCGAACTGGGAATCTCGATCGAGGAGATGCAACAGGCGGCCGCGATCGGTTCACTGCACGCGGCGGGATCCGATGCGGCGATCCGGCCGGGACTGCCGGTGTCGATCGAGGAGGTCGCGGCGTCGGCCGGCCTGACCGTCGAGATGGTGCGGCGAGTCATCACCGCGGCCGGTCTCGTCGTCGCGCGACGACAACTATCGCTCTGCCGACCGCGAGACGTTCGCGATCTTCGCGCTGGGTGCCGCGCTGCTCGGCGAAGAGGCGACCCTCCGGTTCACCCGCGCCATGGGTGCCGCGCTCGGGCAGGTGGCAGACGCGGCGATCGCTTCGTTCCTCGTCGAGGTCGAGGGGCCGATTGTCCAGGACCAGCCGGACGAGTTGACGCTCGCCCGGGCGACCGAGGACGCAGTCAGGTCGCTGGTGGCCGTTCCGGGGGTCATGGATGGGCTGTTCCGGCTCCACGTGGTCGATGCGATCCGCAGGCAGCGGGCATCGAATGCCGGTGGCGTAGGCCCGGGGATGTTCAGGCTGGCGGTCGGTTTCGTCGACCTGGTGGGGTTCACCCCGCTGGCGCAAGCGCTCTCCCCGTCGGAGCTGGCCGAACTGGTCGAGAGCTTCGAGATGAACGCCAACGAGATCGTGGCACTGGCCGGCGGCCGGGTGGTGAAACACATCGGCGACGAGGTCATGTTCGCCGCGGTCGATGCCGCATCGGGTGCTCGGATCGCGCGGGCGTTGGTACAGCGCTTCACCGAACATGCTGGTGTGGCACCGCACGCCGGCATTGCCTACGGGGCGGTGCTGGGACGGGGTGGCGATTTCTACGGTCCGGTGGTGAACCTGGCGTCGCGGATCGCGGACATCGCAGTGCCCGACGAGATCCTGGTGACCGAAGAACTCATGGAGGTCGCGAACTCGGAGGCGGATCTCGCCTTCGAGCCTGCCGGCCGTCGGATGGTCAAGGGCTTCGACGAGCCCGTGCCGCTCTGGTCGCTCAGCTGATCGCTGTCGCCAACGTCGGGACCTGGATCACGCGATGCCCCTGAAGCTTTGAGGGTCGCGACCTCGTCGGCGGCGAAGCCCCAGTCGAGCAAGGCGGTGTCGGTGTCGGTGCCCGGAACGACCGGAGGACGGTCGACGGAGCCGGGAGTGCGGCTGAACCGCGGTGCCGGAGCCGGTTGAGGTGCGCCTTCGACCTCGATGAACGTCTCGCGTGCGACGTTGTGCGGATGGGAGCGGGCCTCGTTCATCGTGAGGACCGGGGCGAAGCACACGTCATGGCCGGCGAAGAACTCGGTCCACGCGTCGCGGTCGCGGGTGCGGAACAGTTCGGCCATCTGCTCCTTGAGTCCGGGCCAGGTCGACTGGTCCATCTGGGTCGCCGGATCGAGCGGGATTCCGAGCGGCCCGAGCAGTGCGCAGAGTGCGGCGTAGAACTGCGGCTCGTAACTCGCGATCGAGATGTAGGAACCGTCGGCGGTCTCGTACGGGCCGTAGAAGTGTGCGCCACCGTCGAGCAGGTTGGTACCGCGGTCGTCGGACCAGAAGCCCATCGCCGAGAGTCCGACGAACACACTCATCAGCATTGCCGAGCCGTCGACCATCGCCGCGTCGATCACCTGACCCTGGCCGGACGTCGACCGTTCGATGATCGCGGCGAGCACGCCGTAGGCCAGGAGCAAACCGCCGCCACCGAAGTCGCCGATCAGGTTGATGGGCGCGCACGGGTGGTCCACCGGCGGGGCCGATGTGGGCGAGGACGCCCGCGAGCGAGATGTAGTTGATGTCGTGGCCGACCTCGTGGGCAAGCGGGCCTTCCTGGCCCCACCCGGTCATGCGCCCGTAGATGAGGCGCGGGTTGCGGCCCCGGCAATCGTCGGGGCCGACGCCGAGGCGCTCGGCCACCCCCGGGCGGAACCCTTCGATCAGAACGTCGGCCTGCTCGCAGAGCCGCAAGACCGTCGTGACGCCGTCGGGATGCTTGAGGTCGATGCCCACGCTGCGTCGGTTGCGGTCGAGGCTCGCGTACGGCGACGCCGGCATGGTGCCTTCACCGCTGGCCACCGAACTCGCTCGGTCGAGGCGCAGGACCTCCGCGCCGAGGTCGGCGAGCGCCATCCCCGCGAACTGGGTCGGGCCGATGTTCGGCAGTTCGATGACCTTGATGCCGGCGAGTGGTCCGCTCATGGCGGCCGACCCTACCGGCCTTCCCCTACGCGACTTTTTGTCTGCAGAGGGGTGGATCGACCCACCCACAGACAAAAAGTCGCGTTTTTGGGGGGTCACTGGTCGAGTTTGAAGGCTTTGATCGCGTTCTCGCGGAGGAACTTGGGCCAGACATGGTCCTTGAACGGGACGCTCGGGAGCTCCTGGAAGATGCGGTCGTAGGTGAGCCCGGCGGGGAAATACCCCGACCAGATGATCTTGTCGGCACCGCGGGTATTCGCGTAGTTGACGATGTCCTCGGGGTAGTACTTCGGCGCGAATGCGGTCGTCGAGTAGTAGAGGTTCGGCCACTTCAACATGAGTTTCACGGCGAGGTCGGCCCACGGCTCGGCGCCGTGGCGCATCACGAAGCGCAGGTCGGGGAAGAACCAGCAGACCTCGTCGATGTGCGCGACGTCCTGCGGTGCGAACGGGATGCGCGGACCGGGCACGCCGATGGTGGTGGCGAACGCAACGTCGAGCTCCACGCACTTCGCGTAGATCGGATAGAACTTCTTGTCGTTCACCGCGACCTGCGGGTACAGGCCCGCCGGGAACGCACTCACCGACTTGAGGTCGTACTCGTCGGCGACCCGCTGAATGCGCCGGACCGCGTCCATTCCCTGGTTGGGGTCGACGCCGATGCCGGCCGCGAAGCGATCGGGGTAGTCCCTGACCGCGCGGGCACCGTTGCCGCCGTCGTCGACGTTGGTGATGACCTTGGTGATGCCGTGACGGTCCATCTCGCCGAGGAGGAACTCGACCGGGTCGCCCAGCTCGTCCTCCTCGATGTGGACGGGGTCCTTGAACATGTAGCCCGCAGGGAACTCCAAGCCGCCTTCGCCGGCCTTGCTCTCCGAGTCACGCGTCTGGTCGCGGATGAACTTGTAGAACTCGAACATCTCCTCGCGCGACTTCGGAATGCCCGTCGCGGTGTCGATCACGCCACCCGCGTGCGCGGCCTCGTACGCGGCATTCATGTCGTCTCCAGTTTCAGGATGCGTTCCGCGTTCTCGCGGAGGAACTTGGGCCAGACGTGGTCCCGCAGACCGACGTTCGGCATCTCGGCGAAGATCCGGTCGAGGCTGAGACCCATCGGGAAGTAGCCGCCGTAGATGAACTTGTCGGCACCGCGCGTGTTGGCGAAGTAGATGACGTCCTCGGGATAGTGCTTCGGTGCGAACCCCGAGGTCGAGTAGTAGAGGTTCGGCCACTTCAGCATGAGCTTGACCGCCAGGGCCGTCCACGGTTCCGCGCCGTGGCGCATCACGAACTTCAAGTCGGGAAAGAACCAGCACACCTCGTCGATGTACGCGACCTGCTGACAGTCCATCGGCACGCGCGGACCGGGCACTCCGGCGTTCACGAAGATCGGGATATCGAGTTCCACGCACTTCGCGTACAGCGGGTAGTACTTCTTGTCGTTGATCGGTACCTGTGGGATCAGGCCGGCAGGGAAGGACTGCGCCGACCGCACGCCGTACTCCTTCACCGCCACCTCGAGTTCGCGCACGCATTCCATGCCCCGATTCGGATCGACGTTGAAGCTGCCGATGAACCGATCCGGATGGTCGAGCAGCGCCTGACGGGCGACGGGGTTCGTGCCGACGTTGATCATCCCGCGTGCGATGTTGAACCGGTCCATCTCCGAGAGCAGCAGTGCGACGGGATCGTCGATCACGTCGCCATAGTCGGGAACGTCCTTGAACATGTACTGCGCCGGGAACGCGAACTTCTCACGCGCTTCTTTGTCGAGGATGCCGGCGTTGATCTGCGCGTAGTGCTTGGTCTTGCGCTCCTCGGCCGATGCGGGCATGCCGATCATCGTGTCGAGCACACCACCGCGCCACGCGGCGAAGTAGGCGGAGTCGGCGGGTGCGGGGCCCGTCGGTTCAGTCATCGAGTTTGAACACCTTGCGCGCGTTGTCCCGGAGGAACTTCGGCCAGACGTGGTCGCGGAACGGCACGTCGGGCATGTCGGACCAGATGCGCTCGAGGCTCAGACCCATCGGGAAGTAGCCGGCGTACATCACCTTGTCGGCGCCACGCGTGTTGGCGTAGTTGATGACGTCCTTCGGGTAGAACTTCGGCGCAAACGCAGAGGTCGAGTAGTAGAGGTTCGGCCACTTGAGCATCAGCTTCACCGCCAGATCGGCCCATGGCTCGCACCCGTGGCGGGTGACGAACTTGAGCTCGGGGAAGAACCAGCACACCTCGTCGATGTGCGCGACGTTTTGGCACTCGAACGGCACCCGTGGGCCGGGGATGCCGGCGCATACACAGATCGGGATGTCGAGCTCCACGCATTTCGCGTAGATCGGGTAGAACTTCTTGTCGTTGATCGGCACTTGCGGTGACATGCCCGCCGGGAACGCCGTCGCCGCCTTCACACCGAGTTCCTTCACCGCGGCTTCGAGTTCGCGCACGCTCTCCATGCCGCGGTTCGGGTCGACTTCGAAGCTTCCGAAGAACCGCTCCGGGTGGGCCTTGATCGTCTTCTGGGTTTCCTCGTTCTTGAACGAGCTGCCGAGCATGGCCATGGCAATCCCGTGGCGGTCCATCTCCGAGAGGACGTAGGCCACCGGATCGTCCATGTGCTCCTCGAAGTGCGGCACGTGCTTGAACATGTACTGCGCCGGGAACTCGAACTCTTCGCGGCTTTCGCGGTCGAGCAGGTTCTTCTGCAAGAAGTCGTACCAACGGCGGGGATCGCCGGTCGGGATGCCGAGCATGAGGTCGATGGCGCCGATGTCGTTGATGTCCACGGGGGTCGTCATTGCGGCGGGACCCTACCGGCGGACCTGACGGGTCGTCAGATTCGGAACCTTCCGCCTTTCGGGGGATACGAAGGCGAGGCTTCCCATTGGCGGGTTCCCCTGCGATGCTGTTCGGGTGATGGGCAGTCTCGGTAGAGGTGGCCGCGCGCTTCGGATCCTCGGGTGGGCCGGCGCGGTCGTGGTGGTGCTCAGTGGGTGCTCGGACCCTCCGACCCGTGAGCGCGCGCCGTTCTCCGCGCTGATCGAGATCACGGACGCCACGACGGCGCGGGTCACGATCCAATCGAATAACCAGTCGTTCTTCAACATGCCGAGCCCCGGGGTGCGCCGCCCACGTTGATTGCGACGACGACGACCTCGTTCCGTCCGCTCACGGATGAGGAGCTCGCCGAGGCCCTCAAACACATCGGCGAAGCGCCCACCCTCGACTTGGCGCATCCGGCGCTCACCGTCGCCGAGGTTGCACGCGTCGTCGCCGATGGAGCAGAGGTGACCAACCTCCAGGAGGAGGGAAACCTGGTCACGGCGACCGTGCGGTTTCCGGAGCTGGCTGCGACCGTGCCGGTCGAGCCCGCGGCCGCTCATCACCGCTGTCTGGACCTTGAGCCAGCCCGACGCAGTCGATCGCGACCGGTCGTCGGTACGACGACCTTGACGCTCTCGAACCGCCGTTCTTCAGCAGCACGCCGAGCCCCGCGGCGCGCCGCCCACACTGATTGCGCCCTCCACGACCGCGACCCGACCGCTCACGGAAGCGGAACTCAATGCGCTGTTGGCCGAGGGAGTGAAGCACCTCGGCGAAGCGCCACCCCTCGATTTGGCGCACCCGGCGGCCACCGTCGCCGAGGTCGCACGGGTCGTCGCCGATGGAGCCGAGGTGACCAAGGTCGCCGCAGCTGGGGAACATGGTCACGGCGAAAGTGCGGTTTCCACGTCTCGCTTCCACCGTGCGGGTCGAGCCCACGGCCGTCGTGCGGGCCCTCAACCGTGGGGGAGTGCCTCGTCCCGATCCGATCTGGGTGGGCGTCTGTGTCGCCCCCGGGCACGGTGGCTGGGTCAGGACCGCCGACACCTTTGATCGCGACCGGGGGTGTGCCGGATGGGTCCCCGACCGCAGGGCAGCGTCGGTCGGCGTCTTGAGTACGGAGTCGAGCATTCCGTTCCAGACTTGGATGACCGTGCTGTTCGGCCTCGCCATCGCGGTGCTCATCGCCGCCGCAGTGGTGCGGGCGCGCGTCCGGCCGCTGATCCGAATCCGGCATCTCTGGTTGGTGCCCGTCGTCGTGTTCGTCACCTCTATCGGGGGGCTTGTCGTTCTCGCCAGCCTGGAACGATCCACGAGCAGGGTCCTCGATGTGTTCGGGTCGACCGTTGAACTTTCCGCACACGACTTCGCGGTCTCGAGCGCCAAGTACATCGTGCTGCTCGTCGTGGCGGCGGTCGTCACCATCGTCTGGACCTTGAGCCAGCCCGACGCAGTCGATCGCGACCGGTCGCCGGCGCGACGACCTTGACGCTCTAGCCAGCGGGGCGCCCGCGAGCGTTGGTCGTGGTCCGCTTCGGCGACCATTGTGCGTTCATCCACCCCACCCGTAGAAGAACGTACAAAGGTCGACGGTGTCGGGGCCGAGTGTTCCCGGATGGCGCGAAGCCAAGAGCGCGACCGGCTGATCGCAACGGTGTGATCGCGACGCGCATCCCGTCCTCAGGTCACAGGCATACCGATGTGGAGACGGGTGCGGTGAAGCTCCTCGTAGCCCATGCGTCGGTAGACCGGCTCGCCCATTTTGGAAGCTTGCAACTGCACGTTGGCGGCGCCGAGGTCGAACGCGCGGTTGGTCACAAACCGGGTGATCGCATACGCGATGCCTCGCCCTCGCGCTTCTTCGAGCACTGCGACCCAGTACACCCCCGCGATTCCGTGGCTCATGAGCATCAACGCCGCGCCGACGGGTTCACCCTCGAGCCAGGCGAGCGCGGCGTGCACGTTCGGGCTGGTCAACGCGTCGGGCCGGTTGAAGTGGGATTCGGTGGCCTCGGCGGGCGAGCCGTAGACCGCGTACGCCGCGCCACCGATACGGGCGAAGTGATCGACGCCGACCCGGTCGGTGATCCACTCGATGGTCACGTCGGGGTCATTGGCGCGGTCGGGCACCTGATCACGACAGATCATCTGGGGCGAATCGCCGTACTCGTTGATGCCGGCCGCGAGCGCCGCGGCGTGCAGGTCGTCGTCGACGGGGAGCGCGCGAGTCCAGAGTGAGAAGCCGCGGTGCCGGGTTGCGAAGAACTCCTGTGCCATCTCCACGACCCGCGTGCCGGGGACCGCATCGTCGACTCGGCGGACGCCGTTGCAGTACCCCGGGAAGTCCGACGAGCCGGCGAACAGCAGCACACCGTCACGCTCGACGATTTCGTGCGGTGATTGCCACCGAGCGTCTTCGCGCGCGAGCTCGATCACATTCAGTTGGCCGAGCCGGATCTCGTCAGCAGTCACCATGGGCGGCGACGGTAGCCTCTGACCGGTGGCGCAGATCAAGGACATCGTCGTCGACTGTGCGCATCCGGCCGCGCTTGCCGCGGTTCTGGGTGGCCGTGCTCGATGGCTACGAGGTCGCGGCGTACGACGAAGACGAGATTGGCCGCCTCGCGGCGATAGGTATCGACGATGTCGAGGACGACCCAACCGTCTTGGCGGAAGGTCCAGCCGACGCGCCGCGGTTCTTCTTCCAATGTGTGCCGGAGGGCAAGGTGGGGAAGAACCGACTACACCTGGACCTCGCAGCGGATGACGCGGAGGCTGAGTTGGCGCGACTGCTCGAACTTGGCGCGACGGTGCTCGCCGACCGGCGCGTCTCCGATCACTGGGTCACCCTGGCCGACCCCGAAGGCAACGAATTCTGCCTGCTCTTCTGATCGGGCTCGCTTTGGGTGACGCGTGGAGTCAGTGTGTCACCACGCGCAGGCCCACCCGCCTGGCGGTATGGGGTTGGGTGCTGGGCACAGCACTGGGAGTGTTGTTGGCGACGTGACCGGTCCGATCGAGGTCGCGCCAGGGAACGAGGTTGTCGAACTGTCGTCGCCGGACGGGTTGGTGGGCACTGTGGTCGTCACCGTCACGGGAGGTGGCGCGCAGGTGGTCGGGTCGGGCGCGACGAAGGCATCGGCGACCACGTCGGCCGCGTCGGTGGGCCCGATCAGGCCCGTGGCCAACCGCACGAGTTCCGCCCAGATCGGGTGACACCGCCCGACCGATGTTTGTACGTCTGTCCACGTCCAGGGTGGAGGAACGTACAAGCCTCGAGGAATCTGGCTCGGCGATGGGTGAGTTACTGGTTCATGGTCCAGCCGCCGTTGGGGGAGACGACCTGGCCGGTCATGAACTTGGCCTCGTCTGACGCCAGGTAAACGGCGCACCAGGCGATGTCGTCGGTGTCACCGAGGTGGCCCATCGGAGTCTGCATCGCAATTATCGGCTTGAGCGGGCCGAGGTCGTCGGTCATCGACGTTTCGATCCACCCCGGCGCGATGGCATTCACCCGGATCTGGCGAGTCACGAACTCGCGGGCCTGCGCCCGGGTGAGGCCCATGACCCCGGCCTTCGCCGCGCCGTACGCCGGAGCGCCCGCGCCACCACTGGTGCCCATGATCGACCCGAGGTTGATGATCGATGCGCCTGCGCCCATGAGTGGAACCGCCGCGCGAGTGCAGAAGAACGTGCCGTCGAGGTGGACGGCGAGCACGCGGTGCCAGTCGTCGTCGGTGGTGCGTTCGGTGATGTCGAGATGCACGCTCGGCGGGTTGCCCGCCATCGTGTCGGCCATCTGCGCGGCGCCGATGTCGAAGTTGCGTTGCACCTCCTCCGGTCGGTTCTCCATGCCGGAGATGCCCGCATTGTTCACGAGGATGTCGAGCCGGCCGTGGTTGGCGGCGACCTTGGCGAAGACCTCGTTGACCGCGGTGCTGTCGGTCACGTCGAGGGCGTAGGCGTCGCCGCCGAGTGGGTCGGCCACCTCCCGACACGCGGCCTCCGAAAGGTCGGTGACGATCACCGTCGCGCCCGCCTCGGCGAATCGTCGGGCGATCTGGGCCCCCAATCCTCGGGCCGCGCCGGTGATCAGCGCGAGCTTGCCGGACAATCTGCCTTCGTTGTCTGCCATCCCGGCAATCTAGGGTTCTTCTCATGTATGAGTGGAGCGACGAACACAAGATGATCCGGGACGCGGTGCGCGACTTCGTGGAGAAGGAAGTTCGCCCGCAGCGGGAGGAACTCGAGTTCGGCGACACCCCGCCGTACGCCGTGATCCGCAAGCTGTACTCCACGTTCGGCATGGACGAGATGGCGCGCGGTTCGTTCGCCCGCCGCATCGCCAAGGACAAGGGTGAGGCTCCGGCGAAGGCCGAGAGCGACGGAGAGAGTTCGGGGCCGGGCGCGGGGTTCATGCTGCTGCCGATCATCGAGCTGTGCCGGTGTTCGCCGGGCCTCGTGACCGCGATGGGCGTGTCGACCGGTCTGGCGGCGGCCACGATCATGAGCCGAGGCACGGTCGCGCAGAAGGAGCGCTGGGCGCTCGACCTCCTCACCTTCGAGAAGGTCGGAGCGTGGGCGATTACCGAGTCCGACTCCGGATCCGACGCATTTGGCCGGATGGGTTCGACGGCGAAGCGCGATGGCGACGAGTACCTGTTGAACGGGTCGAAGACCTTCATCACCAACGGTCCCTACGCCGACACGACGGTGTTCATCTGCAAGCTCGACGAGGGCAACCCGCCGGAGGAGCGCAAGATTCTCAGCTTCGTGCTCGACCGCGGTATGCCCGGCTTCGAGCAGACCGGCCCGATGCGCAAGATGGGGATGCACTCGTCGCCCACTGGCATGTTGTTCCTGACCGATGTCCGGGTCACCAAGGATCGCCTCTTGGGTGAGACCGAGGACCGTCCGTACCGGGAGGGTGCGAAAGAGGCGTTCTCCATCGAGCGGACCGGCGTGGCCGCGATGAGCCTCGGCATCATCGAGCGGTGCCTGGAACTCAGCCTCGACTACGCCAAGACGTGCATCCGGTTCGGCAAGCCCATTGGGGAGCACCAGCTGATCCAGGAGAAGTTGGCGCGGATGGAGATGCACCGGCTCAACGTCGAGAACATGGTGTTCCGGACGATCGAGAAGTCGGCGGCCGGGGCGGCAATGACGCTCTCCGAGGCGTCGGTGATGAAGCTCTACTCGGCCCGGGCCGCGATGGAAGTGGCACTCGAGGCGGTCCAGCTCTTCGGCGGGAACGGCTACATGGCCGAATACGAGGTCGAGCAGCTCGCCCGGGACGCCAAGGTCCTCCAGATCTATGCCGGCACCGACGAGATTCAGATCTCCCAGATCGCCCGCAACCTGCTCGCCTAGTCATCCTCCGAGCGAAGCCACGCGCGGAGCGCACCCTCTGGGGTGCGCAAGCGGCGCGGGTTGGCGGGTGGGGAAACTGTGGCGGTTCGGCGGGGGCGCGCGTGTAAGGTGCAACGCACTTCGGGCCAACGTCGTCCCGGGTATCTGTACGAACCGTGCGGTGTCGCACGTCCAGACCCGAAAGCGACGACGTCATGCCCAACTTGGATCTTCCCCGCCGTCAAGGCCTCTACGACCCCGCGTTCGAACACGACGCGTGCGGCGTGGCCTTCGTCGTCGACCTCCACGGCCGGGCCAACCACGAACGGGTCCGACAGGGCTTGAACGCCCTGTGCAACCTCGAACATCGAGGTGCTTCGGGGAGCGAGGTCAACACCGGCGACGGCGCCGGCATCACCATCCAGGTGCCGGATCGTTTCCTGCGTGACGTGGTCGGGTTCGAACTCCCTGCCGCCGGCGCGTACGCCACCGGTATGGCGTTCCTGCCGGCCGATCCCGACGATGCCGCGAAGGCCAAGACCCGCATGGACGAGATCGCGGCCGAAGAAGGCGTGCGGGTCCTCGGTTGGCGCGAGGTGCCGACGGATGCATCGACCCTCGGCGCGACTGCCGTGTCGGCGATGCCGAGTTTTCATCAGTGGTTCATTGCCAGAGACGGCCTGAGCGGGATCGAACTCGACCGCTGGGCGTTCGTCATCCGCAAGCGGGTCGAGCACGAGATCGACGTCTACTTCCCGTCGCTCTCGGCCCGCACCTACGTCTACAAGGGCATGCTCACCACTCAACAACTCGACCAGTTCTTCCCCGAGCTGTGCGACGAGCGGGTCGAGTCGTCGCTCGCGCTGGTGCACTCCCGGTTCTCGACCAACACGTTTCCGAGTTGGCCGCTGTCGCACCCGTACCGGTACGTCGCCCACAACGGCGAGATCAACACGGTCAAGGGCAACCGGAACTGGATGCGCGCTCGGGAGGCGCTCCTCGAGAGTGATCTGATCCCCGGCGACCTCGAACGCATCTACCCGATCTGCACGCCGGACGCGTCCGACACCGCGAGCTTCGACGAGGCGCTCGAACTCCTGCACCTCGGCGGTCGTTCACTGCCCCACGCGGTGCTGATGATGATCCCCGAAGCGTGGGAGAACCACGACTCGATGAGCCCCGAGAAGCGTTCGTTCTACCGCTTCCATGCGTCGCTGATGGAGCCGTGGGACGGCCCCGCGTCGATCGCGTTCACCGACGGCACGATCATGGGCGCGGTCCTCGACCGCAACGGATTGCGGCCGAGCCGGTATTGGGTCACGGCCGACGGGCTCGTGATCATGGCGAGCGAGGCGGGGGTCCTCGACGTCGAACCGTCGCAGGTGGTGAAGAAGGGTCGGCTCGAACCCGGCCGCATGTTCCTCGTGGACACGACCCAGGGTCGCATCGTCGACGACGAGGAGGTGAAGGCGGGCCTGGCCGCGGCCGAGCCCTATCACGACTGGCTGGAAGGCGGGCTCATCCACCTCGACGACCTCCCGGCGCGCGACGTGCTCACGCCGGTGCGGTCGTCCCAGATCGCGCAGCAGCGCATGTTCGGCTGGACCGAGGAAGAGGTGCGCATCCTCGTGATGCCGATGGCCCGGGCCGGCGCCGAGCCGATCGGGTCGATGGGCACCGACACGCCGATCGCGGTGTTGTCGAACCGCGACCGGATGCTCTTCGACTACTTCTCGCAGCTGTTCGCGCAGGTCACCAACCCGCCGCTCGACGCGATCCGCGAGGAACTGGTCACCAGCCTCGATCGGACGATCGGCCCCGAGGCCAACCTGCTCGCGCCCGGCCCGGATTCGTGCCGGCAGATCGTGATGCCCTTCCCGGTGATCGACAACGACGATCTCGCCAAGCTCCGGTACATCGACGAGCCGGGGGGTGCCGACGGGTATCGACCGATCACCATCGACGCGTTGTACCCCGTGCTGGGCGGGGGCGATGGCATGCGCCTCGCGATCGAACGCATCCGACGCGAGGTCAGTGACGCGATCGCGGGCGGGGTGAACCTCATCATCCTCTCGGACCGCTACGCCACCGAAGAGCACGCGCCGATCCCGAGCCTGCTCATCACCGCGGCGGTGCATCACCACCTGATTCGCGAGAAGACCCGTACCCAGGTGGGACTGGTGGTCGAGACGGGCGAAGCACGGGAAGTGCATCACATTGCGCTCCTCCTCGGGTACGGCGCGGCGGCGGTGAACCCGTATCTGGTGTTCGACGTCCTGCGTGACCTCGTGCGCGAGGGTCACCTCACCATCACTGCTCGCCAGGCGGCGAAGAACTACGTGAAGGCGTGTGGCAAGGGCGTGCTCAAGATCATGTCGAAGATGGGCATCTCGACGGTGGCGTCCTACACCGGCGCGCAGGTCTTCGAGGCCATTGGGCTGAGCCAGGACCTCGTCGACGAGTACTTCACCGGAACGACCAGCCGGTTGGGCGGCATCGACCTCGACGTGCTCGCGGCGGAGTCGAAGGCGCGCCACGACTTCGCGTTCCCCGACCGCCCGAGCGAGCTCGCGCACCGCGAGTTGAAGATCGGCGGCGAGTACCAGTGGCGGCGAGAAGGGGAGTACCACCTCTTCAACCCCGAGACGGTGTTCAAACTGCAGCACGCGACCCGGACCGGTCGGTACGAGGTCTTCAAGGAGTACACGACGCTGGTGGACGACTCCGCGAAGAACCTCGCGACGCTGCGGGGACTGTTCGCATTTCGCAGTGACGCGCCGCCCGTCGATCTCGATCGACGAAGTCGAGCCGGCGAGCGAGATCGTCAAGCGGTTCTCGACCGGCGCGATGAGCTATGGGTCGATCTCCGCGGAAGCCCATCAGACCCTGGCGATCGCGATGAACCGGCTCGGCGCGAAGTCCAACACCGGTGAAGGTGGCGAGGACGTCGACCGGTTCACGCCGGACGCGAACGGCGACCTGCGACGGAGTGCGATCAAGCAGGTGGCGAGCGGGCGGTTCGGCGTGACCAGCGAGTACCTCGTCAACGCCGACGACATCCAGATCAAGATGGCCCAGGGCGCGAAACCCGGTGAGGGTGGTCAGCTGCCCGGCCACAAGGTGTACCCGTGGATCGCGAAGACCCGGTACTCGACGCCCGGGGTCGGGCTCATCAGCCCGCCGCCCCACCACGACATCTATTCGATCGAGGATCTCGCGCAACTCATCCACGACCTGAAGAACGCGAACCCGCTCGCCCGGGTCCACGTCAAGCTCGTGGCCGAGGTCGGCGTCGGCACGGTGGCCGCCGGGGTGGCCAAGGCCCACGCCGATGTGGTGCTCATCTCCGGCCACGACGGTGGCACTGGCGCGTCGCCGCTCACGTCGCTCAAGCACGCGGGCGCGCCGTGGGAGCTCGGACTCGCCGAGACACAACAGACGTTGCTGCTCAACGGCCTGCGCGACCGCATCGTCGTCCAGACCGACGGTCAGCTCAAGACCGGACGCGACGTGATGATCGCCGCGCTGCTCGGGGCCGAGGAGTTCGGGTTCGCATCGGCGCCGCTCGTGGTCAGTGGCTGCATCATGATGAGGGTGTGTCATCTCGACACGTGCCCCGTCGGCGTGGCGACCCAGAACCCGGCGCTGCGCGAGAAGTTCACCGGCAAGCCGGAGTTCGTCGTCAACTTCTTCGAGTTCATCGCGGAGGAGGTGCGCGAGCTGTTGGCCGAACTCGGGTTTCGCACGCTCGCCGAAGCCATCGGTCACGCTGAGCTCCTCGACACTCGCGAGGCGGTCGATCACTGGAAGGCGTCGGGGCTCGACCTCACTCCGATCCTGCACGTCCCCGAGTTCGACGCCTCGGTACAGGATCGCTACTGCACCAAGACCCAGGACCACGGACTCGACAAGGCGCTCGACCAACGCGCTCATCGAACTCGCGGCGCCGGCACTCGAACGCGGTGAGACGGTCACGATCGATCTGCCGGTCCGCAACGTCAACCGGACCGTCGGCACGATGTTGGGGTTCGAGCTGACCCGTCGCTACGGCGGTGCCGGGCTGCCCGACAACACCATCGACATCACCCTGTCGGGTTCGGCGGGTCAGAGCTTCGGCGCGTTCGTGCCCAAGGGCATCACGCTCCGGCTGGTCGGCGATTCGAACGACTATCTCGGCAAGGGGCTCTCGGGTGGTCGGATTTCGGTCCGACCCGCACCCGATGCGCCGTTCGTCGCCGAAGACAACATCATCGCCGGGAACGTCATCCTGTATGGCGCCACCGGGGGCGAGGTGTACGTCCGGGGCAAGGTCGGCGAACGGTTCTGCGTACGCAACTCGGGCGCGACCGCCGTCGTCGAAGGTGTGGGTGACCACGGGTGCGAGTACATGACCGGTGGCAAGGTCGTCGTGCTCGGACCGACGGGTCGTAACTTCGGGGCCGGGATGTCGGGTGGCGTTGCGTACGTCTACGACGCCGACGGGATGTTCTTCACCCGACTCAACCGGGAGATGGTCGATCTCGATGATCTGGACGAGGACGATCTGGAGTTCCTGCGCGGTGCGATCCGCACCCATCGGGACGAAACCGGATCGACCGTCGCAGCCGGAATCCTCGACCATTGGCGCGACGAGGTCGGGCGGTTCCGGAAGGTCATGCCCCAGGACTACAAGCGGGTGCTCGAAGCGGCTCGCATCGCCGAGGAGCGGGGCATCAACGTGGACGAAGCGATCATGGCGGCCTCCCATGGCTGACACGAACGAGCGTGCGTCAAAAACCCTCGCGAACCGCGGGGTTATTGACGCAAGTTGGCGGGATCGGGGAGAGGGGAGTCGAAATGGGTGAGCCGACGGGGTTCATGAAGTACGAGCGGGAGTTGCCGGTGCGACGGCCGGTACCGGTGCGGTTGCGTGACTGGCGTGAGGTGTACGAGCCGTTCCCGGAGCCTCACCTCCAGCAGCAGGCGGCCCGGTGCATGGACTGCGGGATTCCCTTCTGTCACACCGGGTGCCCATTGGGGAATCTGATTCCCGAGTGGAACGACCTCGTGTATCGCGGCCAACTGGCCCGAGGCGCTCGAGCGACTCCACGCGACCAACAACTTCCCGGAGTTCACCGGACGCCTCTGCCCGGCACCGTGTGAGGCGGCCTGCGTGCTCGGCATCAACGAGGACCCCGTCACGATCAAGCAGGTCGAGGTCAGCATCATCGAGCACGGCTTCGGTGAAGGTCCGATCGCGCCGGTGATGCCGAGCATCGTGACCGGAAAGGCGGTGGCAGTCGTCGGGAGTGGGCCCGCAGGTCTGGCGGCCGCCCAGCAGCTGACTCGGGCCGGTCACGCGGTCACCGTGTTCGAGCGCGCCGACCGGATCGGTGGGCTGCTCCGTTACGGCATTCCCGAGTTCAAGATGGAGAAGCGAATCCTCGACCGCCGTCTCGCGCAGATGGAGGCGGAAGGGACCCAGTTCCGCGTCAACGCGAACGTCGGCGAGACGGTGACCGTCGATGAACTGCGCGCCGATTTCGACGCCATCGTCCTCGCGGGTGGAGCCACCGCATCGCGTGATCTCCCGATCCCCGGACGCGAACTCACTGGCATCTATCAGGCGATGGAGTTCCTGCCGCCGGCCAATCGGGTGCAGGAGGGCGACCTCGACGAGCATCCCTTCTCGGCCGCGGGGAAGCACGTGGTCATCATCGGAGGTGGCGACACCGGCGCGGACTGCCTGGGCACCTCACACCGCCACGGTGCCGCGACGATTCACCAGTTCGAGATCATGCCGCGACCGCCCGACCATCGGCCCGACGCGAACCCCTGGCCGACCTGGCCGATGATGTACCGGACCGTCGTCGGCGCACGAAGAGGGTGGTGAGCGCGTCTTCGCGGTCAACACCGAATGCTTCCTTGGCGACGACCACGGCAACGTGCGGGCACTGCGCGCGCACGAGGTCGAACAGAAGTTCACCGACGGTCGGATGAGTTTCGAGAAGATCGAAGGGTCCGACTTCGAACTCCCGTGCGATCTTGCCTTGCTGGCGATGGGTTTCGTCGGCCCGCAGCGGGAAGGCCTGTTGGACCGGCTCGGGGTCGAACTGAACGAGCGCGGCAACGTCAGCCGGGATGCTTCGTTCGCCACGAATGTCGACGACGTCTTCGTGTGCGGCGACATGGGGCGCGGCCAGAGCCTGATCGTCTGGGCGATCGCCGAGGGTCGATCGTGCGCGGCGGCGGTCGACCGGGCGCTGATGGGCGAGACCGACCTGCCCGCCCCGATCGCACCCGACGCGGCCCCGATCGGCGTGCGCTGACCGAACGAACTCCTCGGACCGGGGAGCGTGGCGCCTCGGCCATTGGGACCACTCCGCCGCGAGCAGTAACATCTGCGAGGTCTTTCGCCGAGTTGGGGTAACCGTGGGGCAGGTGATTGGGAACCGGGGTTCGGCCGGCGGGCCCGTGTTCGCAGCGCAGAGTCGCGCCCGATCGCGGTGGGTGGCCGCCGTGGTGACCCTCGTGGTGCTGGCGACCCTGCTGTTCGTCGCCCCGCTCGTCCTCGGGTTCATGTTCGGCCCGTCGGCGCCGGCCCTGGATCTCCCCCAGATCGAACGGTTCGATGCGGTGCGGGCGGACCGGGCGACGTCGTTGCCGCACTCCGGGCCCTCGGCGATGCCACTCGTGGTCGTGGCCGTCGTCGTGACGGGTCTCATGGGCTGGTGCGTCACCGGCCGTATGGGTCGCCGGCGACCGGTGCGGCCGATCGGCGGCGCTCGGCGATCCCGGCGCAGCGGTCGATGGTGGCCGGCGGCACTCCTGATGATCCTGATCGTGTCGGCGGTTTCGCTGGCGGTGAATCACTACACGACCGGAGTGGCGGCGGGTGAGGGGAACCGGGACGACGGAGGGAGCGCCTTCCGCAGGGACGTGGGCTCAGTCGTGGACGTGGGACCGGATGGTGTTCGATCCGCACACGTGCGGCCGGGAACGGTCGCCCTCACCTTCGATGATGGGCCCGATCCGCGGTGGACGCCGGCGATTCTCGACGTGTTGGCGGAGAAGCGCGTTCCCGGGACGTTCTTCGTGATCGGCGAACACGTGGCCCGTTACCCGGAGTTGGTCCGACGCGTCATCCGTCAAGGCGGCGAGGTCGGTGTCCATTCGTACCGTCATATCGAGGTGGCCTCCCAGCCACGCGAGGAGTTCCTCCGAGATCTCCGCTTGACCCAACTCGCGATTGTCGGGGCGACCGGTCGGAGCACGGCCTTGTTCCGTCCTCCGTTCGTCACGCGCCCGTCGAACGTGGGGCTCCAGCGCTACCTCGCGCTCCTCAGCGCCGGGGAGGACGGATACGTCACGGTGCTCGCCGATCGCGATTCGAGCGACTGGAAGCGGCCAGGGACCGATGCGATTCTGCGTCACTCGACACCGGTCGGTGGCGCGGGCGCCATCATCGAACTCCACGACGGGGGAGGCGACCGGGCCCAAACGGTGGCGGCACTCGGCACCCTGATCGACCGTCTGCGGGAGTCCGGCTACCAGTTCACGACGGTGAGCGGCGCGGCACGCATCCCACCGGGTGCAGTGATGCCGTCGGCCGGAGGCTGGGAACACGCGTGGGGTCGGGGATTTCTGGTCGCGACCGCCGTCGCCGAGTCGTGGGCGCGCTGGCTGATGTTCGGGCTCGTGCTCGTGGCGGCGGGTGCACTCCTTCGGACGGTTGGTGCTGCGGGTGCGGGATGGCGTCACAGTCGTCGCCGCGCAGTACGCCTGCGCGATGCAACGCCGCCTCGGGTCAGTGTCATCGTCGCCGCGTACAACGAAGAGCGAACGATCGTGCGGACGATTGAGGCGTTGCGACGGTCGCGCGGGGTCGAACTCCAGATCGTGGTGGTCGACGACGGTTCGAGCGACCGGACGGCCACCCTCGTCGCGGCGATCCCCGATGACCGAGTGGTCCTCGTCACCGGAGGGCATGGTGGGAAAGCCGCCGCCTTGGCGGCCGGCCTCGCCCGAAGCGACGCCGAGTTGATCGTCACGGTGGATGCGGACACCGAGGTCGAGCCCGAAACGGTGATGGAACTGACGGCTCCGTTTGCGGATCTCAACGTCGGTGCCGTGAGCGGAAATCTCCGCGTGCGCCGACCGACCGGGCCGCTCGGAACCGCGCAGCATCTCGAGTATGTGGTGGGGAACGCCTTCGACCGGCGGGCGCTCGATCTGATGGCTGCACAGGTCACGGTCCCTGGCGCGGCCGGTGCCTACCGACGCGACGCGATTGAAGCGGTCGGAGGTTTTTCGAGCCCGACGGTCGCGGAGGACACCGACCTCACGCTCGCACTCATCGCCGCGGGCTGGGATGTTCGATTCGCACCGGCGGCGGTGGCGTGGACGATGACCCCGACAACGGTCCGGGCACTGTGGCGGCAACGGTCGCGATGGTCGTTCGGCATCGCCCAGTCCTTGTGGCGACACCGTCGGATGATCCGACGAGCACGATCGATGCCGCGCGGGGCGGTGGTCTGGGCCTACCTGGCGTTGGCTCAGGTCGTCTTCCCGTTGCTCTCACCTCTCCTGGATTTCGTCTTGATCTGGGGTCTGATCTCCGGGTCGGTGCTGCCGGTGGCGGTGTGGATCGGCGTCACGTTGCTCCAGCTCGGTCTCATGGTCTTGGCGCTGCGGATCGAGGGCCAGTCCTGGCGAGCGCTGCGCGCCTATCCGTTGCTGATTGCCGGATACCGACACCTCATTGCAGCCGTCGTGGTCCAGACCGTGGCGTGGGCGTGTGCCGGTCGCGTGCCGCGTTGGGGTGTGGTGTACCAGGCGCCGATGGCCGCAGTCGCCCAGGCCGGCGACGCGGAACTCGAGATTGTCGTCGGTGAGCCCGAGACCGAAGCGGCCTGATCCGCAAGGATGGCTGCGTGCCTGCGCCGATCGAACCGCCACCGACGCAGTGGCAGCTTCCCGATCCCGAGCAGGCCGGTGATGGTGACGTCGCCGGGGTCGGTGCCGACCTCGAACCGGGCACGGTGCTTGGCGCGTACCGCACCGGTCTCTTTCCCATGCGACTGGGTCGACGCGGCCGCCTCGGGTGGTGGTCGCCTGAGCGACGCGGCGTCATCCCGCTCGACGGCTTACGGGTCTCCCGGTCACTGCGACGGAATCTGAGTCGGTTCGAGATCAGGTTCGACACCGAGTTCGAGGCCGTGATGCGCGCGTGCGCGGACCCCCGACGGCCCCACGGCTGGATCGATGACGAGTTCGTGGACGACCTACGTTCGGCTCCACGAACTCGGGTGGACTCACAGCGTCGAGGCCTGGAGGGAGGGCCAACTCGTCGGTGGTCTCTACGGTGTCGCGATCAACGGGCTCTTCGCGGGAGAGTCGATGTTCCACCGCGAGACCGACGCATCCAAGGTGGCGTTGGTGAAACTCGTCGATCATCTGCACGCCATCGGCGCGACCCTGCTCGACGTGCAGTGGGTCACACCTCACCTGGCATCGCTCGGCGCGGTCGAGATCACCCGCTCCGAGTACGCCGATCGCCTGACCGAAGCGCTGGCGATCACGACCGACTGGTAACCGAAAGTCGGACGGGCAATCAGGACGTCGCGAGGGCGAACATGTCGTACTCTTCGCCGGTGTCGAGGGCGTCTTCGTATTCGATGACGCCGATCTCGGTGAACCGATCACGCAGCCAGCCGTCGCCGGCGTCGAGCAGGCCGAGCTTCTTGCAGTTGGGCACGATCTTCGAGAAGAGCGCAGCCTGGAAGGGGTTGCCGCCCTCGGCGCGGAGGCGGAACATCGTCTCGGTGATCGTCTTCCGGTCGATCCCCATGCGTTCCCAGACGGTTTGCATCATGAGCCGGTCGCGCATCCGAATCGCGGCCTCGAACGCGAACTCCTGCCGCTCGCGCAACTCCGACGCGTTGAGCCCTTGGTAGTACTCCTGGAGCGAGAGCACCCCGAAGGCCACGTGGCGTGCTTCGTCGCTCATGACGTAGCGGAGCAGTTGCTTCAACAGCGGTTCCTGCGTCACGTGGTGCATGAATCCGAAGGCGGCGAGCGCGAGGCCTTCGATCATGATCTGCATGCCCATGTAGGTCATGTCCCAGCGGGAGTCGCCGAGGATGTCGTCGATCAGGAGTTGCAGGTTGGCGTTGACGGGGTAGTGCCCGTCGAGTTTGGTGTCGAGGTAGCGCGCAAAGACCTCGACGTGACGCGCCTCGTCCATCACCTGGGAGGCCGCGTAGTACTTGGCGTCGATCCAGGGAGTCGTGACGACGATTTTGCCGGTGCACAGCAGTGCGCCCTGCTCGCCATGGAGGAACTGACTCATACGCCAGTTGAAGGCCTCCATCTGGAACTGGAGCCATTCCTTCTCACCCCAGTGCTTGACCGGCGAGCCTTCGACGTCAGTCATGCGCTGCTGGAAGAACGCGACCGCACCCGACATCTCCCGGGCCACCTTCTCCGGGTCGACGTCGATCGACCAATCGAGGTCGGTGGCGCCGTTCCACTGGGAATCCTTGGCCTTCTCGTAGAGCTTGCTCAAGCCCTGTCGGGTTCGGCTGTAGTCCCACGTGAAGATCGCGTCGCCGCGGGCAGTCGTGGAATGCGATTCGGTGCCGAAGTCCCGGGCGTCGTCACGGATGATCGATTCGATGTCGTTGACGTCATCGCGGCCGAGGAACTGGGTGCTGGAAGATTCACTCATCGTGCAAACATATCTGGCGGCGCGGCAGCCTCAATGCACTCGCGTCTGCCTGCAACCAGACCACGAATCGGTGGCCGGTCGTCCGGTACGACACGGACACCGTCGAGGCGGGACTCGACGAGTTGCGCGAGCACCAGCTGATCCGCCGGGAGAAGCCGCTCGGGGGACGAGCGATCAAGTATTCCCAGTCGCTCACGGCGGTCGTTCCTGTCTCGGAGCCCGGCCTGGCGTTGGTGGCGGTCCTGCTCCTCCGCGGGCCGCAGACGGCGGGGGAGTTGAAGGGTCGGAGCGAGCGCCTCCATGAGTTCGCCGACCCGGTCGCGACCGGCAGCTCGACTGCCGGTCCAGGTGTGGCGGAAGTCACTCGTGCGCGGTTCGAGTCTGATCTGGAAACGCGGGTTGCCCAGTTGGAAGCGATCGTCGCGGAGCTCAGCGCACGACTGGACGGGCTCGCGACCGGTTCGCCGCAGTAGCCTCCGACCCCGTGTCGGACATCGAGATCTTCCACAATCCGGCGTGCTCGAAGTCGCGGGGCGCGCTCCAGATCGCGACCGACCGTGGCATCGACGCCACGGTGGTCGAGTACCTCAAGGCGCCGCCGGATCGGGCGACCCTCCAACGGATCGTGGACGTCATCGAAGAAGCCCCGGCCGAACTCGTGCGCAAGGACAAGCGATTCAAGGACCTCGGCTTGGACGCCGCTGCGTACACAACCCGCGATGAGGTCGTGGCGTTGCTCCTCGCACATCCCGAGCTGATGGAACGACCGGTGGTTCTCGTCGGAGACCGGGGCGTGATCGCCCGGCCGCCCGAAAAGATGCAACACCTCCTCGACTGAACTGAAAGGGCTGTCAACGATGGCGACGTCTTCCCCTGAGGCCGTGCGTGAAGAAGTGCGAGCGTGGATCGCCGACAACTGGGATCCCGACCTGACCGTCGGCGAGTGGTGGGCCCGCCTGACCGCCTCGGGCTATGCCGCACCGACGTTTCCCGAAGAGGATTTCGGGCGCGGCTACAGCCGGTCGCTCGCCAACATCGTCAATGAAGAGTTGGCCGCGGCCAAGGCGGTGGGGCCACCGGCGGGGCTCGGGTATCTCCTCGCGGCGCCGACGATCGCGACGCACGCCACCCGGGAGCAGAAGGACGTCTGGCTCCAGCGGATCTTCGACGGCCGCGATGCCTGGTGTCAGCTCTTCAGCGAGCCGGGCGCAGGTTCGGACCTGGCCGGGCTGCAGTGCAAAGCCGAACGCGACGGCGACGAGTGGGTCATCACCGGACAGAAGGTCTGGACTTCCACGGCGCAGCTCTGCAACATGGGAATGCTCATCGCGCGCACCGACCCGGAGTCGCCGAAGCACACCGGCATCACCTACTTCGGTATCGAGATGGACCAGCCGGGTATCGAGATCCGACCGCTGAAAGAGATGACCGGCCGGGCGATGTTCAACGAGGTCTTCCTCGATGGCGCCCGGGTGCCCCACGCCAACATGATCGGCGAGCTGAACAACGGCTGGGCCGTGGCGAACACGACGCTCGCCGCGGAACGCGCCGGACTCGGCAGCGGCGGAAGCGGCGCGGCCGGCTCGGCGTTTCCCGGACCGCTTGTCGAATCAGTTGGGCGTGCGCGTCGGCGACACGGTCGGCCAGGAGCGCACCGGTGGGACCGGCGGTGGCGGCGGCGGCATGGCGCAGCGGTTGATCGAACTCGCGAAGACGAACGGCACGATCGCCGACCCGACGGTGCGGCAAGGCATCGCGAAGCTGTGGACGCTCCAACAGATCGGGAAGTACTCGAGCTTGCGGATGCGCGGCGGAAGTGCGAGCGCAGGAGCTCCGAACATCGCCAAGCTGATGATGAGCGACATGCTCCGGCTCAACCGTGAGGTCTCGACCGCAGTGCTCGGTCCCGAGATGATGGTGATGGGCAAGGACTCGATGAGCGGTGGCATGCAGCAGGAGATGGTGCTGTTCTCGCCGGGACCGTCGATCTATGGCGGTACCGACCAGGTGCAGCGCAACATCATCGGCGAGCGGGCCCTCGGCCTCCCCAAAGAGCCCGACCCCAACAAGGGCGCCCCCTTCAAGGACATCCCCAAGAACGCGTAACGACTGCTCGGCGTGCGGGGACCAAGAGCGTGAAGATAGGGATGACGCTGCCGTCGTTTGTGGCGGGGGTCGATGGGCCGACGATTCGGGAGTGGTGCGCGCGGATCGACGACGGTCCGTTCTCGTCGGTCGCGGTCGGGGAGCGGGTGGCGTATCCGAGCCATGACCTCTTCGCGTCGCTCGCGTTCGCGGCGGCGGCAACGCGACGGGTGCGTATCGTTTCGACCATCGTGGTCTTGCCGAGTCACAACGCGGTGCGCGTCGCGAAACAGGCGGCCACGATCGACGTGCTCTCGGAGGGTCGGTTGACGCTCGGAGTCGGCGTGGGTGGTCGTGACCAGGATTACGTCGCCGTCGGTGCGTCGACCGACCATCGCTTCGCCCGGCTCGACGAGCAGGTTGCGCAGTTGCGTCAGACCTGGAACGGCGAAGTGGTGATCGACGGGATTCCTCCGATCGGCCCGACGCCGGTGCAGCCCGGTGGCCCGCCGATTCTGACCGCCGCGATGGGTCCGAAGTCGCTCGCCCGCTCGGCGCGCTGGGCCGATGGGCTGTCGGGCTTCGACCTTGCGCCCGATGTCGATTCGGTGCAGCGGACCTTCGACGCGGTGCGAAGTGCGTGGACCGATGCGGGCCGGACGAGTCGTCCCTGGTTGGCCACGTCGACGTGGTTCGCGCTGGGGTCCGACGGCGCGGCCCGGCTCCACGGCTACGCGACCAACTATCTCGGGATCTTCGGCGAGGCGGTAGCCGCGTCGATGGCCGACCTGTGTCGCATGAACGATCCGGGCGTGGTGCGTGAGACCGTCGCGGCCCTCGCCGAGACGGGCGCCGACGAGTTGGTACTGGTACCGACCACGGATGACGTCGCGGAACTCGATCGGCTGATCGCGGCCGTACCCGACTTGTAGGTTCTTCGCATGCTCGCCGACCTCCTCGCGCACGACGGCGTGGTCGAGACGTGTGAGCTGGCGTCGCGGGTGGGGTTTCTGGCGTTGCACGGCGGTTCGCTCGAACGGGGGACTGCGGAGGTGGCCCGGCGCGGCGGCACTCGCCGCCGGGGCGTCGCTGTACACCGTCGAGCAGCCGGAGGATCTCCAATGGCACGTTCCGTCGCATCGGTGCGATCCGGCTGCTGCACCGCATCTCCGTCGGTTTCTGGACCACGTCGATGTGGTCATTTCGATCCACGGCTACGGGCGAGAAGGATTCTGGACCCGGCTGCTGCTCGGTGGCGCGAACCGCGAGGTGGCCGCCCACACCGCTGACTGTCTGCGCACGAGTCTCGACGGGTTCGAGGTGGTCGACGATCTCGACGAGATCCCCCGAGAACTCCGCGGTCTTCATGTCGCGAACCCGGTGAATCTCAGCCGTCAGGGCGGCGTGCAGGTCGAACTGCCGCCGCGAGTGCGGGGCTACGGGCCGCGCGGCGAACCCGCGTACGTCGATGCGCTGGTGGCGGGATTGGCCGAGGCCGCGCGATGACGGCAACCGGTGATGGCCGCCGGTTCACCATGACGCAACGAGTGCGGCTCGGAGACTGCACCGCATCCGGCCGCCTGCGGCTCGACGCGGCGGCGCGGTACTTCCAGGACGTGGCGGCTGACGACAGCGCGGACGCCGCACTCCCCGCCGGGCGGGCCTGGGTGCTGCGGCGGATGGACGTCGATGTCACTCGGCTGCCCGGCCTCGATGCGGATCTCCAGGTACAGACCCTCTGTACCGGCGTCGGCGGCCGATGGGCGGAACGCACGACCGTCGTGGGGCACGCTGCGGATCCGCATCGCGAGTGTCTGCGGGGCCGGGCGGTGTGGGTCTCGGTCGACGTTCGTACCCGGGCACCGGTCACGCTCGCACCGGAGTTCTTCGCGGTGTACGGCGAGGCGATCCGGGCCAACCGGGTGAGCGCTCGACTCACCCATCCGGCGCCACCCGTCGGGGCGGTCGGGCTCGTGTGGCCACGCCGGAGTTCCGACATCGACATGCTCGGCCACATCAACAACGCGGTCTACTGGGTGGCCATCGAGGACCTGCTCCACCGCGAGGGGGCCGGCCGGTCGGTCGTTCGGGCGTCGATCGAGTTCGGGGCGGGGGTCTCCGACGACGAGGAGTGCACGCTCACCACCGCGGCATCGGACGACACGCTGACCGGGTGGTTCCGGGTCGGCGACGAGGTCCGGGCGTCTGTCGTTGCGGTCGTGACCGGGGGGTCATCCGAACCTGGCGTCGCGGGGACCGAATAGCCTCCCTCGCCATGACCAAGCACCTAGACCTCGGATTCATGATCGGTTACTGGGGCGCGGCACCGCCAGTGGGCGCCGCGGAGCTGCTCCTCGAAGCCGAGCGGCTCGGATACTCGAGCGCCTGGACCGCCGAGGCCTACGGCTCGGACGCGTTGACGCCGTTGGCGTGGTACGGCTCCGGCACATCGAAGATCAACCTGGGTACGTCGATCGTTCAGATGTCGGCGCGCACACCGACGGCGACCGCGATGGCCGCGATCACGATGGACCACCTCACCAACGGTCGCTTCATCTTGGGCCTCGGTGCGTCGGGACCCCAGGTGGTGGAGGGGTGGTACGGCCAGCCCTACGCGAAGCCGCTGGCGCGGACTCGGGAGTACGTGGAGATCATCCGCAAGATTCTTGCCCGGGACGAACCGGTCACCTACGACGGCGATCACTACAAGCTTCCGTACCCGGGTGGCACCGGGCTCGGGAAGGCAGTGCGGTCCATCACCCACCCGTTGCGAGAGGATCTCCCGATCTACCTCGCGTCCGAAGGGCCGAAGAACGTCGCGCTCACGGCGGAGATCGCCGACGGATGGCTCGCGATCTACTACTCACCGAAGATCGACACCTTCTACCGCGACGCCTTGTCCGAAGGGTTTGCCCGCCCGGGGGCGCGTCGCTCGTTCGACGACTTCACGGTGGCGGCGACCGTCCCCGTGATCATTCACGACAACGTCGCCGAAGCGGCCGACATGTTGCGCCCGGTGCTCGCGCTGTACATCGGCGGCATGGGCGCACGGGAGGTCAACTTCCACGCCAATGTCTTCGGGCGTATGGGCTACGAGGCCGAGGCCGAGAAGATCCAGGACCTCTACCTCGCCGGCAAGAAGGACGAGGCCGCAGCGACGGTGCCGCTGTCGCTGATCGAGGAAACCGCGCTGATCGGATCGAAGGAGAAGATCCGCGACGACCTGGAGATGTGGCGCGAGTCCTGCGTGACCCAGATCCTGCTCTACGGCGACGCCAACACGCTGCGCACCATGGCGGAACTCTGCTTGTAGCTACCTGCGGTCGAGGACCACGTGTTCGGGACCGGAGAGGAGCCACACCAGGCCGTCGGGGTCCAGGAAGTTCTCCTCGTCGGCTCGGATCACGTCGCGACTCTCCGGATCGATGGCCATGCCGAAGAAGTCGCGCGCGGATCGGAACCACTCGATCGTGACGCCGTCGAGGTCGCACTCGGCGCGCTCGTAGTCCTGCGGGAGGCGGTGGTTCTGTTCGTAGCGGATGAAGTACTGCCGCACCGCCGGCGTGTCGCGGTTGAGCGGGCCGTGGACCTCCCACCAGTAGCGGTGGAAATCGTCGAGGCTCATCCCGGACTTGTGGCGCACGCCACAGATCAGTTTGGTGATGGGTTCGCCGCGATCGGGCGGACCGGCGATGACCTCCATCTCGGGCCCGGTAAAGACTTCGAGCACCTCCGCGAACAGATCCGCCGAATCGGCGCGAACCGCGGCGTGGCGCGGGTCGTCGCGCATGGCGAGGAATCCCTCCCAGGAGTCGTACCACTGCACCGCGACTCCGTCGTAGGGACATTCCGCTCGTTCGTAGTCGCGAGCGGTGCGGCGATGCTGTTCGTACCGGACCAAGTGGTCGGCCGCGGCCGCGCTGGCCGTCACGAGATCCGCGTGCTGTCCCTGCCACCGCGCGTGGAATTCGTCGACGGTCAGCGCCGGGTTCCGGGCGAGGAAGCCAATACGTTTGATCACCGCGGGACTCCTGGGTTGCCGGGGACGCCAGATCCTGCCACCCTGGCGCCCGGTTGGGCGGCTCATTGCCCAGCCACGACCATCGTCGGCTCGATCAGGGGGCAGTAGTGGCAGACAGCAAGGGGCGCGCCGGTCGACTCCGTGCCGGCGCCTTCGGAGTGTTGGTGGTCGGATTCGCGATCGCGTTCGTCATGGGTGCGACCTTCCCGGCACAAGTGGTAACGGCTCCGCCAACGTTGAAGGCGGTCACCACCTATACGAGCTCGGTCGACAGCGGCGACGGGAGCTTCAACTGGCTCTTCGCGCTCCTGGCATTCGGGCCCGCGTTTATTGCCTCGGCGGTCCTTCTCGCCGCGGCCGAAATCGTGTCGGCACTCCGACGCTCGGGCCGATCCCGGTCCAGCGAACCCTCGGTCAACAAGGATGGGACGATCTCGGCATGACCAGACCTGGACTCCTCGAGGGCAAGACTGCGATCGTGACCGGTGTCGGTCCGGGCCTGGGCCGAGCGAGCGCGCTCGCACTGGCTCGCGAAGGTGCGGCCGTGGTCTTGGTCGCCCGGAACGCCGACCGGGTGCGTGACGTCGCCGGCGAGATCACTGCGGGCGGCGGCCGCGCCGCGGCTGCTCCGGGCAGCGTGACCCACCCCGAGGAGTGCGAGGCGATCGCCGCCCTGGCGGTCGAGCAGTTCGGTGGCATCGATGTCGTCGTCAATAGCGCGTTCCGGGGTGATGCGTTCGAGTCGGTGGCCGACGCCGATCTCGACACGTGGCGCAAGATCTTCGAAGTGAACTTCTTCGGCGCGGTCAACATGACGAGGGCCTGTCTTGCCTCGTTGCGGGCCGGCGGCGGGGGCAGTGTCGTCATGGTGGCCTCTCAGAGCGCCCGCAAGATCCGACCGAACGAGGCCGGGTACGCGGCGAGCAAGAGCGCCCTCATCACGTTGACGCGGTCCCTGGCCACCGAGGTCGCGTCCGACCACATCCGGGTGAATGCCGTCGTGCCCGGATGGATCTGGGGACCCAACGTTCAGATGTACGTCGACTGGCAGACCCAGTCGCGCGGCATGACCAGAGAAGAGGTCATTGCCGAGATCACCCGTGAGATTCCCCTCGGCGAGATCCCGCCGCAGGAAGACATCGCGGAGTCGATCGTCTTCTTCGCCTCCGACATGGCCCGCATGATCACCGGCCAGACCCTCGACGTGAACGGCGGGGAGTACTTCGGGTGACCAACTCCCTGCGGGGCCAGGCCGGGGTGGTGACCGGGGCCGCATCCGGACTCGGACGGGCGACGGCACTGGAGTTCGCGCGACTCGGCGCGTCCGTGGTGGTGGCCGACGTCGCCGCCGAGGCCGGGAACGCCGTCGCGAACGAGGTGCGGGCCTTGGGATCGGACGCCCTGTTCGTCGAGGTCGACGTCACGAGTCCGGAGGCCACGGAAGCAATGGTGGCCGCGTGTGTCGCCGCGTTCGGATCGCTGGACTTCGCGGTGAACAACGCCGGGACAACGGGGACGCCGGGGAGTGTGGTCGATTACCCGCTCGACGCGTGGCGGGCGACCATGGCCGTGAATCTCGACGGCGTCTTCTTTGCACTGCGAGCCGAGTTGCCGGTGATGGTGGCGGCCGGGTCGGGAGCCATCGTCAATGTCGCGTCGGGCGCGGGACTGGTCGGGTTTGCCGGACTGCCGGCCTACGTCGCGAGCAAGCACGGTGTCGTCGGGCTCACCAAGTCGGCGGCGCTGGAAGTGGCGCCGCGCGGGGTACGGGTGAACTGCGTCTGCCCGGGCAGTGTGCGCACGCCGATGCTCGAAGGCTTCATGGGTGGCGACGAGCGGGTCGAGCGGGCCATGACCGCGGGCGTGCCGATGGGCCGGCTCGGCACCCCCGACGAGATCGCCTCGACCATTGCCTTCCTGTGTTCTGATGCCGCCCGCTACATGGTCGGGCACGCCCTCGTCGTCGACGGCGGCGCCACCGTCCAGTAACGCTCGACGCGACTTTTTGTCCACAGGGTGGTGGTATTGCCCACGCCCAGACGAAAAGTGGGGGTTGAGGGGCGCTACGAGACGTCGGCCCAGAGGAGGCGTTGTTCACGCATGGGGTCCGAGACGAGCTCGGACTCGGTGTCGAAGTTCTGCGTCCAGCGCGCCTGGCGCTCGTACGGGGCCCATCCCGGATCGCCGGTCCGTGCGAACGCGATCCAGGCATCGTGCATGGCATCGGCGACGACCTGACGGTTCGGTCCGTCGCCGGTGAGCATCGTGAGCCCGGGCTTGTCGATCGCGTCCCAGACGAACGGGAGCTCCGAGCGCGTGACAGCTCTTGAGCTTCCCGTCGAAGACCGGTGACTCCCATGAGAACAAGTACATGTGGGTCGCCCGCGTCGGCGAGGCCTCGGCGAGGCGAAGTGCGGGAGTGCGGAACACGCGGTCGGTGGCGATCGCCGTGATGCGGTCCGTGGCGTCGGATTCGGCGAAGAGGGCGCGGTACGCCGCCTCGATCTCGGGACCGCGATCACCGAACGACTCGGCGAGAACTCCGGTGATGACCGAATCGTCGATCGTGCCCGTTCCGAGATCCAACGCAGTGAACATCGTCATCTCGTCCTTGGTGGTGCCGATCATGGTCGGCACCTGGCCGAGGCCATCGCGCACCGCATCGATAGGACGACTGGGCAACACGGTGCCGTCGACCACCGGCTGGAAGGGCAGATCACTGCGCAGTCCCGCGGCAAAGATGGCCCGCTGGCCTTCGAGGATCGCATCCATCGGGACCGACTCGAGATCGGCGACGGTCTCGACGCCGGCTTCCTTGAGGACGGTCCGGGCGGTCTCGGTGGCCCGGTCGGGCGGGAGGCAGAACGAACTGCCGCCCGACTGCACGATCGCCTGGGCGAACAGGCCCTGGGCCGCGGGCAGGCCGAGCAAGGTTCCGACGCTCATGCCGCCGGCCGACTGCCCGAAGATGGTCACCCGGTCGGGATCGCCGCCGAAGTTCTCGATGTTGTCCTGCACCCATTGGAGCGCGCAGACCTGGTCGAGCACACCGGCGTTCCCCGATCCGGTGAACTCGGGGCCGAAGATCTCGTCGAGGTGGAGGAAGCCGAACGCGCC
Organism: uncultured Acidimicrobiia bacterium; assembly: GCA_963765075.1. Taxonomy (GTDB): domain Bacteria; phylum Actinomycetota; class Acidimicrobiia; order IMCC26256; family JAENVU01; genus JAENVU01. Next base: position 77,842 of record CAVXVA010000002.1, on the reverse strand, counting down.
GAGGCGGTAATTGATGCTTACCACCACCACATCACCGTGTTGTGCGAAGCGGCGCCCGTCGTAGATCGGGGACGCGCCGGAACCGTTCACGAAGGCTCCGCCGTGGATCCAGAACATCACCGGGCGCTTGGCGGCGTCGGGTGCGGGTGTGAAGATGCTGAGGGTCAGGGCCTGAGCCTCGTCGCACACGGGCGGTGGCGCCCCGAGCATGGATTCGAGCGGTGACGGGAGTTGGGCCGCCACCGGACCGAACGTGGTCGCCTCGAAGAGGTCGGTCCACGGCTCGACCGGGACAGGCGGGCGGAATCGGCGGGCACCGATCGGTGGGGCGGCGTAGGGAATCGAGCGGTAGATCGCGATGCCATCGCGGCGAAGCCCTCGAACCGCCCCACTCGTGGTGTTCACGATCGGTTCCATCGATGTATCCCCTTCGTCGAGTCGGCCCAGGCTAGGAGATTCCGTGTGCGCCTCGGATCCCGGGACGAAGATGCCATGAGCGGATCGCGCGTGCCAAGGTGAGGCCATGATCGACCTCGACGCACCCCTGGTGGCACTGCCGCCCCAACCGAGTGGGCTCGCCTGGCCGACCGAGCATTGGGCACGGGGCCCGGGCCCGGCCGGCGTACCAGTCGACGACCTGGTGGACCGGATGTTTCGCGACGGAGAACGGTACGAGACGACCTATGCCGTCGTGATCGTCCACGCGGGGCGGATCATCGCCGAGCGGTACGGAAACGCCCTCCCGAACTGGGTGGGGGATCCGGTCCCCGTCGAGCGGGACACGTCGCTGCTCTCTTGGTCGATGGCGAAGTCGATGCTGCATGCGGCCGTCGGAATCCTGGTGGGCGACGGGCGGCTGCAGCTCGACGACGAGCACCTCGTGCCGGAATGGAAGGACGACGAACGTTCGGCGATCACGCTTCCCGACCTCCTTGCAATGCGCGACGGTTTGGCGTGGAACGAGGACTACGTCGATGCCGGCGGGTCCCAAGTGATCGACATGCTCTACGGCGAGGGCCATGCCGACGTCGGCCGTTTCGCCCGGTCGCGTCCGCTCGCGTTCGCGCCCGGCAGCCACTTCAACTACTCGAGCGGCACGACGAATGTGATCTCGGGCATCGTCGCCGACATCGTCGGCCGCGGAGATGCGTATCGGGAGTTCCTCGTCGACCGCCTGTTCACCCCGATCGGGATGAGTACGGCCGAACCGACCATGGATGCGACGGGCTTGTGGGTGGCGTCGTCGTACGTCCATGCGATCGCCGAGGATTTCGCCCGGTTCGGATATCTGTATCTGCGCGACGGTCTCTGGGACACCACCCGGGTGCTCCCCGAGGGTTGGGTGGACGATGGCCGGCGGATCCGCTCGATCGATCCCGACGATGGTCGGGGGTACGGCTGGCAGTGGTGGGCGACCGGGGATGGGTCCGGTACGTTCTGGGCCAACGGGTACGAAGGCCAGTCGATCCTGATTTCGCCCGCCCACGACCTCGTGTGCGTTCGGATCGGGCGGACCGACGCGTCACACTCGCCCGACCTGTTCGACTGGCGACGCGACGTGGTGGACGCCTTCGTGGCCGCCTCGTGACGCGACTGTCGGGGGCGGCATCGATCGTCGGGGTGGCCGAGACCGAGTATCTGCGGGGGGCGGATCGGCTTCCCGTCGAGATGATGTTGGACGTCGCCCAGGAGGCGATCGCCGACGCAGGATTGCAGGTGTCCGACATCGACGGGATCGTGCCGCCGCCGGGCTACACGACCGTCGAGGAACTCGCGGCCAATCTCGGGATCCCGTCGGTGGCCTACTCCGCGACCATTCACATGGGCGGCGCCTCGTCCGTGGCCGCGGTGCAGAACGCCGCGATCGCGGTGGCGACCGGCGTCGCGACGAACGTGCTCGTCGTGGTCGGCTGGAACGGCTACTCGGCCTTCCGGCACCGCCCCGACATCCGCCGACCGCGACGAGGGTTGGACGCCAACGCGGTGGCAGATGTCCTCGTCGATTTCTACCTTCCCTACGGCGCCCGTTCGGCCGCGCAGTACTACGGCTGGATCGCGACCCGCCACCAACAGCTTTACGGCACGCTCGAGACCGATCTCGGTGAGGTGGCCATCACATTCCGGAACCACGCCCAGAGTCACCCCAAAGCGCTGATGCGGGGTCGCGAACTCACGATGAACGACTACCTGGCCAGCGCCTGGGTGAGCGAGCCGTTTCGGCTGTTCGACTGCTGTGTCGAAACGGATTGCGCCGCCGCCGTCGTGGTGACGAGCACCGAGCGGGCGCGGGATCTGTCCGCGCGCCCGGCCGTGATCCTCGGAGTCGGCGAAGGTCATCCGTCGCCGGCCGACGACATCGCCAACCGCCCCGACCTCTTCCACATCGGTCTCACCGACGCCGCACCCCGGGCGTTGGGCATGGCCGGAATCGCGCCGACCGACGTCGACTTCGCGCAGATCTACGACTGCTTCACCTACGTCGTGCTGCTGCAACTCGAGGCGCTCGGTTTCTGCGCTCGGGGCGAGGCGGGCGCGTTCGTGCGCGACGGTGCGCTGGGGATCGACGGTCGGCTACCGACCAATACCCACGGTGGGCTGTTGTCGCAGGGCCACATGTGGGGGATGAACCACGTGGTCGAGGCAGTACGTCAGCTGCGGGGCACGTCGTCGTTGCAGGTGCCCGATGCCGAACTCGGGCTCGTGACCGGTTGGGGAGATTTCGGCGACGGGAGCCTCGTGGTGCTGGGAGCCGACCGATGACGAGTGCACGACCCGACCGTATGTTGCCCGCGCCCGACGGGTTGGGGGCGGAGTTCTACGCCCGGGCCGCCGCCACCGACGTGTTACATCTCCAGCGGTGTTCGGACTGTGACACCTGGAGACATCCACCTCGGGTGTTGTGCGCAGCGTGCGGATCGGGCGCGTGGACCTGGCAACCGACGTCGGGTCAGGGGCGAGTGTTCACCTGGACGATCACCCACCGGGCGACTGATCCCGCGTTCGCCGAGGAACTTCCCTACGCCGTGCTCGTCGTGGCGCTCGACGTTGGTCCCCGTGTGGTCGGCAATCTGATCGGTCTCGACCCCGCCGAGCTGCGCCTCGACCTCCCCGTGCAGGTGGTGCTCGACCACCGCTCCGACTCCGTCGCGCTCGTGGACTTCACTCCGGTCTGAATGTGCGTGAATAACCCACCCAAACGACGGGGTTATTGACGCACATTCGTCAGGGGTGGGTGCGGGTGCGAGCGAGGTCGGGTTCGAGGTAGACCACGCGGGCATCGGGAGCATGCGCGCGAATCGCCGCTTCGACGGCGTCGATCGCCCGGGCGAGGGTCGGCACGTCATCGGTGACGAAATCGACCTTGGCCGCAACGAGTACTTCTTCGGGTCCGAGCTGCAGAGTGCGGAGGTGGATGACGCTGCGGACTTCGGGGCAGGTCTCGATGGAGTCCCGGATGCTGGTCTCGATCTCGGCGACGGCGCTCTCGCCGATGAGCAGGCTCTTCATCTCGACGGCGAGCACGACGGCGATCACGAACAACAGCACGCCGATGCCGACCGAGCCGATGGCGTCGTAGCGCGACTCACCGGTGGCGACCGCCAGAGCCAGACCGATGAGTGCGATCACGAGCCCGGCGAGCGCGCCGGTGTCTTCGAGGAGTACGACCGGGAACTCGGGGTTCTTCGTGTGCCGGATGAACGCGAACCACGAACGGCCCTGGCGATGGGGCCGGGCCTCGACGACGGCCGTGCGGAGCGACCAGGCCTCCAGTGCGATGGCGATGCCGAGGACGGCGAAGGCCACTCCCGGGCTTTCCACTTCGTGGGGATGCACGAGCTTGTCGATGCCTTCATACAGGGAGAACAGGGCGCCGAGGCTGAAGAGCACCAGCGCAACGACGAAGGCCCAGAAATAGCGTTCGGCTCCGTAGCCGAAGGGGTGATGAACGTCGGGCGCCTTCTGGGCCCGGCGCCCGCCGAGCAGGAGGAGGCCCTGGTTGCCGGTGTCGGCGAAGGAGTGAATCGCCTCCGCGAGCAACGAGGCCGAACCGGTGATGACGGCCGCGGCCACCTTCGCGATCGCGATCCCGAGGTTGGCGAAGAATGCCGCGAAGATCGCCTTCTTGGAGCCCTCGTGCACGGAGTCAGGCGTCCCAGATCATGCGGGCGGATTCCGGTGCCGCGTCGAGGATCTCGACCGGGCTGTGCTTGTTGATGTGGCCGATCAGCATGTTGTACACGCCGAATCCGACCAGCTCACGCAGGCGAGGATCGAAGGTCCGGGCCACCTCGATCGGGATTCCGAGCTGTTGGTTCTCCTGCTGACGGACCCACCCGGCGCAGTAGTTCATCGCGATCCCGATCCGGTCGGCCGTGGTCGAGTTCGCACCGCCGCCGTGCCACAGGCTGCCGTGCCAGATGAGCACGCTGCCCCGAGGCATCTCGGCGGGGATCGACTCGAACTCCTCGCCGTAGCCGGGGGAGTGATCGGCGAGGTGGGTGCCGGGCATGATCCGGGTGGCGCCGTTGGCCTCGGTGAAATCGGTCAGTGCCCACATCGTGTTGCAGACAGTCGGTACATGCGGCTTGGCGAGCGGCATGAGCTGATCGTCGGCGTGAATCGGTTGCGCGGTCTCCTCCGGCATGATCCGGATCGAGGACAGCGACGACACCAGACAACCGCGGTCCAGCACGCCTTCGACGATCGGCAACACGCATTCGTGCACCGGGACCTGTTGCCATACGGGGGAGAGCGCGAGCAGGTTGTAGACCCGTTTGGTCTGTGCCCCCTCGAACACGTTGGGTGAGGGCTGGATGTCGTAGATCGACTCCAGCCGTTCCAAATCGGTGGTGAGATCGTCGAGCAGCGCGGGATCGATCGCGTCGTGGACGATCGAGTAGCCGCGTTGTGCGATGGCGGCCACGTGGTCGGCGGCGGTGGCATTCGTCTGGAGCACGGCGACCACGGTAGTTGTCCGACCCGCGGCGACTCCGCGTACGCTCCCGCCATGGCTATCTACGCGCTTGGCGACCTCGTCCCCCAGATCGATCCCACGGCGTTCGTTCACCCCGATGCGACGGTCATCGGCGACGTCGTCATCGGTCCGGATTCGACGATCTGGCCCCAGGCGGTCCTCCGTGGCGACTACGGACGTATCACGGTGGGGGCGCGGACCAGCATTCAGGACGGCAGCGTGATCCATGCGACGCTGATCAACCCGACATCGATCGGCGACGACTGTGTGATCGGCCACCTCGTCCACATGGAGTGCTGCACGATCGAGAACGGTGCCCTCGTCGGGTCGGGGTCGATCGTGTTGCACCGGGCGATCGTGCGGGAGGAAGCGCTGGTCGGCGCGGCCGCGCTCGTCCCGAACGACATGGAGGTGCCCTCCCGGGCCATGGCGCTCGGGATTCCGGCCAAGATCAAGCTCGACGCGGTGGAGCCCCGAGCGATGATCCAGCTCGGAGCGCACCAGTACGTGGAGAATGGCGCTCGCTACCGGGAAGGATTGCGCCGGCTCGACGGTTGAGTGACGCACCGCTCCCGATGGCCACCTATTCTCTCCCCGTTCCCGTCTCTCCTCGAGGAGTTCCCCGATGCCTGAAGCCGTAATTGTCGCGACCGCCCGGACCCCTATCGGTCGGGCATTCAAGGGCTCGTTCGCCGAGGAGCGCGCCGACGACATGGCCGCATTCATCGTCGACGCTGCACTCAAGAAGGTTCCGGCACTCGATCGCAACACCGTGAACGACCTCATGCTCGGGTGCGGCCTCCCCGGAGGCGAGCAGGGCTTCAACATGGGCCGGGTCGTGGCGATCCTGGCGGATATGCCGACGGTGCCCGGCTGCACGATCACGCGGTATTGCTCGTCGTCGCTCCAGACGATCCGCATGGCCTCGCATGCGATCAAGGCCGGCGAGGGCGATGTCTACATCGCGGCGGGCGTCGAAGGTGTCAGCCGATTCATGGTGGGCGGCAGCTCGGACCACACACCCGGGACCCAGAACCACAAGTTCGACGGCCCGGCCGAGCGGTCCGCGGCGCGGACTGCGGGCGATCAGGGCACCTGGACGCCGCCGACGGGCCTGCCCGACGTGTACATCGCGATGGGGGAGACGGCCGAGAACGTCGCCGAGGTGGAGGGCGTCACCCGTGAGGAGATGGACGACTACGCCTACCAGTCCCAGCAGCGGGCCGGCGCGGCGATCGAGCGCGGGTTCTTCGAGCGCGAGATCACGCCCTACACGACGGCGGCCGGCGCGGTCGTGACCGCCGACGACTGCCCCCGGCCCGGTACCGAGCGCGAGAAGCTCGCCTCGCTCGCCCCGGCGTTCCGCCCGACGGGTCGGGTCACGGCCGGAAATGCGTGTCCGCTGAACGACGGAGCAGCCGCAGTGATCGTGATGAGCGACACGAAGGCCGCCGAACTCGGGATCACGCCGATCGCTCGGATCATCTCCTCGGGTGTCACCGGCCTCGACCCCGAGATCATGGGCCTCGGTCCGATCGAAGCGAGCCGGCAGGCGCTGGCCTACGCGGGTATGACCATCGACGACGTCGACCTGGTCGAGATCAACGAGGCGTTCGCCGCGCAGGTGATGCCCTCGGCCAAGGCGCTCGGCATCAGCATGGACAAGCTCAACGTGAACGGTGGCGCGATCGCGTTGGGCCACCCCTTCGGAATGACCGGTGCCCGCATCATGGGCACGCTGCTCAACGGCCTGGAGGACGCCGACAAGACCGTGGGCCTCGAGACCATGTGCGTCGGTGGCGGTCAGGGCATGGCGATGATCGTCGAACGCCTCAGCTGATCCCGAGGGTGGCGTGGGTCAGGTCGAGCGAATCGGCCTGACCCGCCAGATCTCTCGCTCGGGGACGGCGTGGTCGACGCCCTCGCCGCGCAGCGTGATCGTGCGGTGGGCGCGTGAAATGAGGACGCCCTGGGCGCGTCGATCGTCGGCCCACTGCACCACGAACGCACGCCCGCGGCCGAGGCGGAGCCGTTCGTCCCACCCATAGTCGTAGCCACCGTCGGGACCGACGCGCGGCGGCGGGCCGATGTGCACCTTGTGTTCGGCGTATCCCGATGCGAGCACCTCTCGTTTGCTCTCACCCATGAACTCGGTCGTCGCGTCCATGAGAAGGCGGGTGAACGTACGCCCGTGGTTGGGGAGATCGTCGGCGTCGGCAAGGGCCCAATGGGCAAGCTCGTGGATGATGACGCCCGAGGTTCGGTACCGGCGCGGCAACGTGATGGTGGGGCCGGAGGGCTCCTCGCGGTAGAACGCCTGGCGCGCACCGTTCCCGGGCCGGAGCCGGGGGACCTGGGCCAAGTCTCGGGTCGGGAAGCGGGCGCTCCACCAGAGCGACCCCACGACCCCGTCGACGAACGCGGCGCAGTCGGCAAGTACCGGGAAGCGGCGACCTCCGAGGGGGGTCTCGGCGCGGTACACGCGACTGCGTTGCGAGTCGCGCGGTGGGGTCATGAACGCGATTTCAGCGCGGCGCGCACGGCCGTACCGAATTCGCGGGCCATGAGTTCGTGGCCCTTCACGTTCGGTGAGAAGTCGTTGCCCACCCAGAGCGCGTCTTCGGTGCCCGCGGCGCGGGCCCGCAGGAACGCCGCATGGAGATCGACGAGCCGGGAACCGGTCGCCTTCGCCACGCGGGCGATCGCCTGGTTGAAGGCCTCGTCGCGTGCGGTCTGACGACCCAGGTCGCTGATCGGGCCCAGGCGGCACGCGGGACCGTTCGGCGGCGGATCGGGGAGACAGGCGAGCAGGCCGGGCTCTCGGTCTGCGGGGAGGAGATTCCCCACGACGACCTTGGTGCGGCCGCCCCGTTGGAGTTGGCGGACCAGGCGCGTGAGATTGCGCTCGTACGCGACCGGGTCACGGGTGAGGAAGGTGTCCTCGGTGAGGTGGACCGTGGCGATCGTGGGTGCGAGTGCCAGTGCGGGTGCCAGCTGCTCGGTGAACGCCGACTCCACCGACGCGTCGTTCGTGCCGAAATTGGTGAACACGGTTGCTCGGGGCAGGTCGGTCCGGAAGACGATCTGGGGCCAGGCATCGCGAATCCGGTTCCTGACCCCGTTCCCTGCCGTCTCACCGTTCCCGATCGCGACGTAGACCTCGGGTCGGCCCGGCGCGCGTTCGGCGACCGTGGTCACCGACCCGTCGGAACATGCGGCGAGCACCAGCAGCGCCGTGAGGCCGGTGGCGACGACCGCACGGCGAGTCATGCGTCGCCCATCGCCTGGCGCGCAGGGAGGCGCGCGGCCCTCTGTGCCGGAATGATCCCGGCCAGGACTGCGAGCAGCGCAGCGCCCAGAATGCCTCCGGCCAGGACCGCGAAGGGCAAACCGATGGTGACTCCGGGCAGGCCCTGGTCGACGAGATACCCGTTCACGATCGATCCGAGGACGCGTGCGATCAGGTAGCCACTCGCGGTGCCGAGCAATCCGCCGAGCAGGCCGGTGATGCCGGCCTCGATCAGGAAGATGCGGCGGACGTCGCGGTCCCGCGCGCCGATCGCTTTCAAGACGCCGATCTCGCGCCGCCGCTCTCGTACTGCGGCGAGCAACGCGTTGGTGATCCCGAGCGCGGCGATGGCGAGCGCGATGAACCCGATGCCGGCGAGCACGATCTCGACCACCCGCAAGTACCGGCGTACCGTCTCGATCAGGTTCTCCGGGGCGCTGGTGGAATAGCCGAGCTTGGTGACTGCCGCGCGGACCTCGCCCACCTGGTCGAGGCCGTTGGCGATGACGAACAACCCGGCGTAGCGCGAGGTCGGAAGTTCGAACCCACGGGTGGGCGATGAGGCTGCAGTCCAGGCGCGGGCATCGGCCACCATCGAGTCCGAACCCAGGAACTGGGCCGAGAGCACCTGTTGCGCCACCACACCGACGATCACGGTTCGCGTCCAGCGGCCCCGAAACACCGGGCGGTTGCGATCCGACGGGAAGACCCGTGGTGCACCGAGGATCACCTCCGTGCCCAGGGCCTTGGTCGCCGTGCTGCGTTCGAGGCCGACTCGGCGCAGATACCCCTCGGTGACCGCGATCTCGGTGCGACTACCGGGTGCCGGTGTGCGTCCGACGATCACGGTGATCGGCAACCGGGGGATGGTGCGCAGGTCGACGCCGGCGATCGTGTCGCGAAACGGCTCGACGTCGGTGGTGGGCACCTCGGCGAGAATCGGCGTCGACTCCAACGGGACGACGCTACGGACTGCGGGAAGGCGCCGGATCCGTCGCACGGCGGCTTGGTCGAGGTCGCGGGCCTGTCCGGGCCGCGGCGAATCCGTGTCGAGTGCCTCCGGCCCCGGCGCGGCGGCGGCGACCTGGATGCCGGCGAGGGGGCCGCCCTTGGCCAGCTGATCGAGCACGCGGGTGCGGGCTGAGGTGGAGATGATCAAGAGGGCGCTCAGCAGTGCGGCGGCCAAGGCGACGGCGAGCACCGTGAGTGCCGCGCGGCCGACACGTCGACCGAGCGAGCGCGTCGCCGCGAGGAAGGCGTCGGACCAGCTCACCCGCTCGGCGCGATCGATGCATCGAGGGTGCCGGCTCGGAGCGTGATCGTGCGATGGGCGCGCGCGGCAACGCGCGGATCGTGGGTCACCGTCAGCAGCGTGGCACCGCGGGCATCGGCGACGGCGTCGAGGAGGTCCAACACCTTGGTCGCGGAATCGCCGTCCAGGTTCCCTGTCGGCTCATCGGCGAGTAAGACGCTCGGTTCGTTCGCCAACGCGCGGGCCAAGGCCACGCGCTGGGCCTCCCCGCCGCTCAACTCGTGGGGTCGATGGTGACCCCGCGCCTCGATGCCCACGGCGGCCAGGAGCTCGCGGGCGCGGTCGCGTCGGGCGCGGGTCGAGCCACGCGTGAACGACATGGCGAGCTCGACGTTCTCCAGGGCCGTGAGGTTGCCGAGGAGTCCGAAGTGTTGGAACACGAAACCGACCGTCTCATGGCGGAACTGGGCCAGGTCATCGCCGCGCAAGGTGGACAACTCCACGTCGCCGACCCGGATCGTGCCCGACTGAATCGGCTCGAGCCCACCGAGGAGCGCCAGCAACGTGGTCTTTCCTGCGCCCGACGGTCCCATGATCGCGGTACGCGAGCCGGCGTCGATGTGGAGTGACACGTCGGTGAGGACGGGGAGAATCCCGTCGCGTGTCCGATAGGAGATCGATACCTCGGTGAGATCGATCGGGAGTCCGGGCATGATGTCCGCAGGGTACCGGCGGGACCGGGGCCGCTTACCGCGGGGACTCGGTGACCATCGAGGGCGATTGGACGTGTGGTCGCTCCGCCCGGCTCGCCATGATTCCGTGCCGGGCTCGCAGCGCGGCCATGCCGTCGTTGTGGCCGGTGTAGGCAGTCGGCTGACCCAGTATCCACAGGATGCCCTCGGCCGCGACTTCGGGCGGTTCCCAATCGGAGTGGTCGATGTCGGGCATGGCGGCGAGGAACCCTTCGGATGCGACGGGGACGTCGATCCGGAACGTGTTCACCGGGATCGAATGGTCCCGGAGTTGCGCGGCCAGCGACATCGTGAAGTGTTCGAGCGCCGCCTTGGCCATGCCGTACGCCATCTGCCCCGGGTAGTAGTTGAGCGCGGCGGCCGACGACACGTTGACGATCGCTCCCTCCCCGCGTTCGATCATGCCGGGGACGACGGCCTGGGCGGCGATGACGGGTGCGTGGAGATCGACCGCGAAGATCAGGTCGAACCGTTTCATCGGGAGGTCGATGTCACCGGGGAACGTGATCGCCGCGTTGTTGACCAGGATGTCGACCCGCCCGAACTGCCCGATCGTGTCGGCGACCAGCGCGCGGACCGACCCGTCGTCGGCCAGGTTGGTCGGGCGGGCGACGCCGGTACCTCCCACCTCGGTGATGCGCCGGACCGTGTCGTCGAGGGTGCCGGGTATCGGCAGGGGCGACGCGTCGGTGGCGCGGGCGGCGCACACCACGGTCGCGCCCGCGGCGGCGAGTGCCACCGCAGTCGCCGCGCCGACGCCGCGGCTGGCCCCGGTCACGATCGCGATGCGTCCGTCGAGCTGCATCGCGTCACGTTACGCGAGCGCGGGAAGGGTCTGATCGGAAGCGAGGTTCCCCCGGTAGAGGTCGCCGAGGTGCCCCACACGGTCCAAGACGGCGTCGGTCTCGAACGTCAGACGACGCGGATCGCCGGCCGCCTCGGCATCGGCGACTTCGTCCCACGTCACCGGCGTCGAGACCGTCGGCCGGGGCTGGGCCCGGAGCGAATACGCCGCGACGGTGGTCTTGTGGCGGTCGTTCTGGCTCCAGTCGACGAAGACCTTGCCGTCGCGCTGGTCCTTGGCCATCGCGACGGTCACTCGCTTCGGCGCCGACTCGGCCAGGATTCGTCCGAGCGCGAGGGCGAAGCCCTTGGTGTCGTCGTCGGTCGCGGTCCCCGTCGAGATCGGAACCGAAACGTGGAGCCCCTTGGAGCCGCTGGTCTTGACCACCGAGTCCAAGCCGAGCCGCTCGAGGAGGGCGTGCAGGTCGAGGGCCACCCGGGCACAGTCGATCACGGTCGCCGGAGCGCCCGGATCCAGGTCGAGTACCACGGCGGTGGGCAGATCCGGGGCTGCGACCACATGCTGATGGGTGTGGAGTTCGAGCGCGGCGAGATTGGCGAGCCACACCAGGGTCGCGGTCTCCTCGCACAGCACCGAGCCCAGTTCGCCGCCGACCTCCACCCATTCGGGGGCCGAGGGCGGTCGGCGTTTCTCGAAGAAGGATTTTCCCGCGACCCCGTCGGGGTACCGAACCAGCGTCAAGGGTCGCCCGGCGAGGTGCGGGAGCAGGACCGACGCAATCCGGGCGTAATAGTCGACCACTTGGGCCTTGGTGAATCCGGTCTCGGGGTAGAGCACCTTGTCCAGGTTGGTCAGGGTGAGGGGGCGTCCCTCGATCTGCACGGCGACCTCGGCCATTGTGCGAACCTAGTGGGTCGCTCTCGACCGGAGGTATGTCGTGCCCACGACGGTGTGGACCGGAACCATCAGCTTTGGACTCGTCACCGTGCCGGTGAAGCTCACGCCGGCCACGAAGTCGCGTGATGTCTCGTTCAACCAGCTCGAGGCCGGAACCGGTTCACGGATTCGGTACCGGCGGATCTCGGAGCAGAGTGGCGAGGAGATCACCCCCGACAAGATCGTCAAGGGCTATGAGATCGAGAAGGGCCGATACGTCATCATCGAGAAAGACGAACTCGACGCGATGGCCCCGAAGGCGACCCGCACCATCGACATCGAAGACTTCGTTGATCTGGCCGACATCGATCCGATCTACTTCGATTCTCCGTACTACGTCATGGTCGACGAGGCGGCCGCGAAGCCGTACCGCTTGCTGGTCGACGCGATGACCGAGCTCGGCAAGGTCGCGATCGGTCGCGTCGTCTTGCGGGCGAAAGAACGACTCGTCGCGATCCGACCGATGAACGGGATGTTGTGCGTGGCCACGATGCGCTACGCCGACGAGATCGTCGACCCGGCATCGCTCGGGCTCCCCGAGGGCGACATCGAGTTCACCGAGCGAGAGACGTCGATGGCGCGCCAACTCGTCGAGACACTGGCCGCCGATTTCGACATGGGCAAGTACCACGACGAATACCGGGAGCAGCTCCTCGCCCTGATCGACAAGAAAGCCGCGGGTGAGCAGATTGTCGCCCAGCCGCAGCCGGAGGCGCCGGCCAAAGTGCTCGATCTGATGGCCGCCCTCGAGGCCAGCCTGCAACGAGCCGGATCGGACGCCGAGGCGACCGAGACGGATGCAGAGCCGGTGAAGCAGAAGCGCGCGGCTCGGAGCAAGAGCGCCTGACGTACACGAACTACCCTCCTGCGGTGCGCGGACGTGACGAACTGCTCGACGCCGCCTTCCGGTGGTATTGCACGCAGGCCTCGATCGGGCCGCGCAGTCGCCGGGCCCGGAAGTTCGGGGCCTTCGGAGCGGGGAGCGGGATCCTGTTCCCTACGGTGTCGCTCTACGGAGAGCCGTATATCCAGATCGGTCGCGACGTGATCGTCGGACCGTACTGTTCGCTCGCCGCCGGGGTGATGCCCGGCCACGTCCCCGCCAGCAATCCGGTCGTCACGATCGGCGACCGAGTGCTCATCGGGCGGGGGAGTGGTGTCGTCGGTCATCAGTCGATCACGATCGGCGACGGCGTCTTCACCGGTCACAACGTGTACGTCACCGACGCGAACCACGGGTACCAGGACGTCACGCTCACCATCGGTGAGCAGTTCGCTCCGCCCAAGCCGGTGGTCGTCGGCGCCGGATCATGGTTGGGCCACGGGTCGATCGTGCTCCCGGGAGCGACGGTGGGCGAGCACGTCGCCGTCGGCGCGGGTTCGGTCGTGACCGGAGACCTCCCGAGCTTCTCGGTTGCGGTCGGGAGTCCGGCCAGGGTCGTGCGGCACTACGACGTCGACCGGGAGCAGTGGGTCAGTGATCTCCAGGAGCAGGCCGTCGCTCAGCGGGCGGCCGGCGAGGGGTAACGCGGCGGACCGGTTCCGGCAGGGAAGCGGTCGAACTGCGTGACCGAACTCGAAGCGACAAAGAGCTTGGGTGCGGTCTTGGGCCATTGGGTCGGCAGGTAGCGCCGACCGCCGTCGGCAAAGCGCCACATTCCCGTGCCGTTGTTCCCTACTTCGTCGATGCCCTTGGCGTTCGGATCCCACCAGATCACCGTGGCATCGTCGCCGCCGAAGTAGTCGGTCGTGGGCCAGATGCCGTGGTTGCCCCACGAGAAGTGGACCTGGCTGGGATCGGTCGGAGCCGACGGGAATCGGAACAGCCCGGCCTTGAAGGTCTCGGGGTTCAGGTTCGGACCGGCGAGGTGCAGCGCGGTGTAGAAGATCAGCGGTGCCTGGACGAGCACCTTGTACGTCTTGGCTGCGGGCGGTTGGCCGGTCTGCCACCGCAGGATCTCGGAGTACTGGTCGAGTCTCTGCGGTGTCGGGACGTAGAGCGACGACACCCCGAACGCGTGCTTCCACTGCGCCGTGTCGTAGGTGCGCCCGAACAGTGTCGTATCGCTGTAGGCCGCGCCGAGGATGATCCACTCGGGGAAGTACTCCTGGGCCGTCGCTTCGGCCGTCAGCGTGGAGGGCGTCAACGGATCGCCGGCGAACATCACCGTCGTGACCCCGGCCGACTTCAGCTTCGCGATCGTGTTGCGGGCATTCTCCTGCGCACGTCGTGAGGTCGAGTTCGTACGGCGCGTCGACCGCGACCTTGACACCATCGGACCGAAGCTGATCGAGGAACTGTTTGCCCGCCTCCTGGAATCCCGCGAACGATTCGTCGAACCGGACGAGACCGAAGACGCGCGGCTTCTTGGTGAGCGCGGCGTCTCCGGCATAGACCGCACGCTGGCCGCTGAGGCCGTCGACGAACTTGGCCCAATGGATCGCCGACTGGTCGACCGCGGGCAACGTCAGCCAAATGTTGGGTTGGCGTTGATCGACGAACTGCTGCGACGACGCGAGCATGCAGTCGCCGAGACACAGCACTCCGCGGGCCGCGAGTTCCTGCGCGTACGCCTCGGTCTGGCCCGGACCGCCGAACGACGCGAACGCCTTGACTTCGGTCGCGACCTTGATGGCATCGGCGCGGGCGGAGGCGTCGTCGTCCGGCGACCCCGTGCCCTTGACGATGACGAGCTTGACCCTTGCGTCCGTAGGTTTCGTAATGCGCTTCGAAGAAGTCGACGTACTGCTGGACGGTCTGCGCTTCGGTGGCGAGCGACTCATCCGAGCCGCTACGGCTCAGGGCGGCTTCCTGCAAGATGTCGGGCTGGGCCTGGTACAACGCGATGGTGATCGTGTCGGCGGTGACGCCCGGCGACGTCGCGCCGCCGTTGTCGCCCTGGAACGGAGTGACGCAGGGTGGTGCGTAGCTCAGCGGAACTGCGACGGTGCCGCGCGGGGTGTCGCAGTTGGGGCCCCAGTCGATGGTCGAACGGTTGGCATCGGTGAGGGTGACCGGGCCGTTCCCCGGCGAGGCCGGAGGGCGCGCCTTCGGGGTGGTCGGGTCGTCGTCCTGGCTGAGGCTGATACCGATCACGACCAGCGCCAGCACCGTCACCCCGGCAATGAACGGGAGATATCGCCGCAGCGGGGAGCGGCTCGGCTTGGGTGACTGCGCCGTGGGTTCCACGGGTCGGCAGGGTACTGGCGTGAGGTCCCGGTGCCGCGGAACGGCACCGGGACCTCAACCACTTACTTCTTGGCCGGTGACGGGTAGCTCGGCGGTTGGTAGGCCTTCGGGAGCTCGGTGAAGATCTTCACCGACTTCGACTCATCGAAGTATCCCGGGTCGGCCGCGGGCATGTCGGCGAGCGACCACCGCTTGCCCATCGCTGCGTACTCGTACAGGCCCTTGCCGGTTGCGCCGATCTCGTCTTCACCGGTCGCGTCGGCGTTCCACCAGAGGAGGCCGGTGTCGTCCGAGCCTCCCCAGTCGACGCCCGGCCACAAGCCGTGCTCACCGCGGGAGACCTTCGGAACCGTGGGGATGCCACCCGAGGGTTCGGCGTTGAACATCCCGACCTTGAAGGATTCCGGCGTGAGGTTCGGGCCGGCCAAGTGAATCCCCTGAAACAACGACGTCAGGTCAGCGAAGATGACGGCGAAGGTGTTGTTGGGCGGGTCCTCGCCGGTGTACCAGTTGTACAGCGAGTACGATTGTTGGTGCTCCTGCACGACCTTGGCCGGGTTGAGCCCGAGTCCGAACGCATGGGACCACTGCTTCTGGTCGAACATCCGCCCGAAGACGGCAGTGTCCGCCAGGACGTTGGAACCGATCACCCACTCGGGGAAGTAGTTCTGCGCGGTCGCCTCCTTGGTGAGGGCGACCGGCGTGATCGGGTCACCGGTGTAGATCACGGTGGTGGCCTTGGCGGCCTTCAACTTCGCGATCATCGTTCGGGCGTTCTCCTGGCCGCGTGCCAGGTCGAGCTGGAACGGCAGGTCGGCGGCGATCTTGACGCCCCCATTGTTCAACTCGTTCTTCAGGACGGCAAAGGCGGCCTTCTGTTGTCCGTCGACGGTGTCGTAGTGCGTGACTGCGAAGACGCGGCGCTTCCCGTTGAGGTCGTCGCCGCCGTACTTGACGGCGTTCTTGCCTTTCAGCTGGGAGAGCACCAACTTCGCCGTCATCATGCCGGCCTGTTCCGGCGTCGGGCCGACGCCGAAGAGGTACGGAGCATTCGCTTCGATCGTCGCGGTCGGAACCGCGAGCGAGCAGTTTCCGAGGCACATGAGCTTCGCGGCGGCCACGGACTCCGCCCACACCGGCGTCTGGTTCGGACCGGAGAGGACGGCGAACGGTTTCAGGTCGGCGATCGCTTGCGCGTCGGCACGGGCCGTGACTTCGTCCATCGGACCACCGGTCCCGGGGAAGAACACCAGGTCGATCTTCCGGCCGTACAGGTTGTAGTACTCCTCGAACAGGTCGAAGTAGCGCTCGGTAGGTGTCACGGGCGGTGGAGGGGTCGACCGACGGCCCCCGCACCCTTCACCGTCGCCGACTGCAGGGGGTTCTTGGCCGGGTCGCCTTGGTAGATGACGACCTTGATCGAATCGGCGGTCACCCCGGGAGCGGTTGCTCCACCGTTGTCGCCGGTTCCGACGTCGGCACAGGCCGGCGCCTGCGTATACGGAATCGCGACCCGTCCCGTCTTGGGGTCGCAATGCGGCCCCCAGTCTCCGGAGTCTTTGGTGGCCTCGGTGAAGGTGGGCCAGACCTTGGCCGACTGCCCGGAGTTCGTCGTCGTCGTGCTGTCCGATTTCTCGTCGTCGCCGCCGCCTGTCGCGACCACGACGATCGCGATCACGACGATGATCGCGATGATGGCGCCGATCGGTCCGTAGCGTTTGGCGGCGCTCGGACGATTGCCGCCTCCGGCCTTCTTCTGGGTTGGTTCCATGATTTCCCCCTAGGTCCGATCGCCCGAACGGGCGATGGCGGCTTGATCTTCACCGAGGTACGACGCGACGACCACCGGGTCGTGCACGACTTCGTCTGGCGTTCCCTGGGCGATCACTTGCCCGAGGTCCATGGCGATCATTCGATCCGACACCGAGGTCAGGAGCGGGAGGTCGTGTTCGATGACCAACACGCTCGCACCGAGCTCGTCACGGATCTTGCGAATCAACGGTCCGAGCGCCTCGGCCTCGCGCTGCGCGATGCCGCTCGACGGTTCGTCGAGGAGGAGGACCGTGGGTTGGTGGGCGAGGACGCAGGCGAGATCGACGATGCGCCGACTTCCGGTGGACAGCTCACTCGTGAACTTGTCTCGGAACGCGCCCAGGCTCATGAAGTCGATCAACTCCTCGACGCGTTCGTACACCGACGCTTCCGAGTCGATGACTGCGGGAAGGTAGAGCGCCGCCGCGATCGGGTCCTTCACCTCGACGCTGCACTCCAGTGCGACGGCGATGGTCTCGCGTACGGTAAGCGCCGGGAAGAGGCGTCCGTCCTGGAAACTGCGACCGAGCCCGAGTCGGGCGCGTACCTCGGCGGGTTTCTCGGACAGGTCGTAGATCTCGCCGTCGTTCGCCGCCATGATCACCCGCCCGCCGTCGACGGGGAGGAACCCCGAGATCGCGTCGAAGAGTGACGTCTTGCCGGCACCGTTCGGACCGATGAAGCCGACGATCTCTCCGGCCTTGATCGTCAACGAGACGTCGTCGAGTGCGGTGACGCCGCCGTATCGCTTGTTGAGGCTGCGCACCTCCAGGCGATCGGCTCGACTTCCGCTCGGGCCCCGCTCGGCCTGATGCCGCTGCTCGTCAGTGCTGGGGCCTCGCTCACCATTCCCGCTCTCGGCCCTGCGGGCCAGGCCGCTCGGGCCCCGCTCGGCCTCGATCCGCTGCTCGTCGGTGCCCTGGCCTCGCTTCGGTCCATCCGCCGGCTCGGGTTCCGTCTGGTCGTGGGCGGCGGCGCCTTCGAGGAAGACCGAACGCAGCACGTCGGGACGTTCGAGCAACTCGGCGGTGGGGCCGTGGAAGCGGATCTCGCCCTTCTCCATGAAGTAGGCGGTCTCGGCGACGGTCAGCGCGACGTTGACCGACTGCTCGACGAGGATGATGGTCGTCCCGGCGTCTCGCAGTTCGCGCACGATGCCGAGGAGCTGACCCACGACCGCGGGCGCCAGACCGAGCGAGAGTTCGTCGATCATGAGCAGGCGGGGTCGTTCGATGAACGCCATGCCGAGGGTGAGCATCTGCTGTTGGCCGCCCGAGAGGTTCCCGGCCGACTGGTCGAGCCGGTCGCGCAGGACCGGGAAGATCTCGAGCACGCGCTCGGTGGCCTGGCGAACGTGGTCCTTCTCCTTGCGGTGGAGCCAACCGGCGAGCGCGAGGTTCTCGCGGACGGTCAACGAGGGGAACACCCCTTGGCCGCCGGGAACCATGGTGACACCACGACCCGCGGTCTCGTTCGGAGGTGTGTAGGTCATGTCACGACCGTCGAAGATGATGGCGCCGTCGCTGGGCTCGGCCAGGCCCGCGATCGCCTTCAGCAACGTGGACTTTCCGGCGCCGTTCGTCCCGAGCAACGCGACGATCTCGCCCTCGCCGACCTCGAAGTCGACATTGAACAGGACCTGCACGGTGTCGTAGGAGACGTTGACCGCGCGACACAGCAGGAGCTTGACCCGGCCCTGTCGACGTTCGTACAGCACTTCCGACTGCGCGGCGGCCTGGCCCCACACCCGCCGGATGTCTCGATCGATCTCGAGGCCGGCCGCGGCGATCAACGATGCGCCGATGAGGAAGATCGGGGCGTTCAGAAGGATGGCCGTGCGCAAGCCGATCGAGTCGGCCAGGGCGCCGATGATGCCGTAGATCACCACCCCGGGGAGGAACCACAACGCCGAGGCGGCATATCCGAACGACCGGACCTTGGGCGGGATCGTCAGCGACAATGCGACGAAGATCACGGGCGTGATGAGGACCGCGCCGGCGACCAGCACGGCGTTGAGTGCGATGGCTATACCGAGGTTGGGGCTCAACGCGAAGCCGGCCCAGGCCCCGGCGACCACCACACTGACTCCGGCGACGAAGCGGGGGATGAGTGCCGGTCCGCGCTTGAGCAGACGCGTCGCAATCGGCGTGCCGATGAGCAATCCGACCAACTGCGCGGGCGCCAGGGCGGCGGCGAGGTACCCGCGGTCGGCGGTGCCGACTTGGAACACCTTGTCGTAGAAGAGGTTGCTCATCTCGGCCAAACCGATGAAGGCGGTGGCGATGAACGGCAACGCGTAGAAGATCCGACGCAGGGTGCCGACGTTCCAGACGATCCGCCACGACTCCGCGAACACTGGGCGGGACGTCCTCGGTCGCGATCGACTCGTCCTCGGACGCGCCCATCGCCGCGCGCTCGTAGTGCCCGCGAACGGGCTCGCGGAGTTTCAGGTGCGAGGAGCACCATGATCGCGGTGGGGATTGCGAACACGATGAACGGGACGCGCCAGCCGAACTCGGCGGCGACCGGTCCGGCGATGAGGGGTCCGAGCATTGCGCCGAAGGCCAAGGCGGAACGGTGGAACGAGAACGCGGCGTTGCGGGCATCGAAGGGGTAGTAGTCGGCGAGGAGCGAGTTGTGGGTCGGGCCGTTGGCGCTCTCACCGAGTTGTGACCCGGCGCGGGCGATCAGCACCATCCAGGTCGTGGTGGCGAAACCGGTGAGGAGGGAGAACACGCCCCAGACGACCGCGCCGCCGATGGCGATCGGCACCCGTCGGTGCCGGTCGGCGGCGAAGCCGATCGGGACCGACAGGATGATGGCGGCCGCACCGATCCAGGCCGACGAGCTGGATCGCACTTGCCGGTGCTGAGACCGAAGTCTTCGGCGATGTCGGGGAGCAGGATCCGGAACGCGGTCTTGTCGAGCTGGTCGACCACCGTGAACCCGAACAGGACGAACAGCGGGTACAGCGGCGCGCCGCCGCTGAGCGTCTGGCGCCATCGTGCCCGAGCCGTCCGACGCGGCGCCGGGGTGGTGGCGGTGGAGCACGGCCGTCATGGCGCGACCCCGGTGGCCGGTCCGCAACGTGGACGGCTGTCGGCATCAGGGAGAGGCTCGGCCTCGACTGTCGTCGGGATCGACCCGGCGATCGGCGAGGAGGCTCGGCACCACGATGTTGCGCCGGTCGGCGACCCATCGGAGGTACGCATCACGCAATCGCACCAACCCGGCGGCGAGCCCGCCCGGCAGGATCAGAGAATGGCCAGCAGCCCGATGCTGCTCGCGATGAGCCCCCAGTTGCCGCTGCAGGTAGTACTGGCCGCCGCGCTGGTACACGGCGCCGAGGACCGCACCGGGGAGCGAGCCCATCCGCCGATGACGACGCTCGAGAAGGTGGTCAGGCTCTCGTTCGGTGCGATAGGGCGCCGTGCCGAGACCGTTCTGTTGGTGGACGAACAACACGCCGGCCACTGCAGCCATGAACCCGGAGATCGCAAAGGCAGTCACGGTCGTCGCGGACCGCGTTGATGCCGTACGAGCGCGCCGCGTTCTCGTTCTCGCGGACCGCGACGAGCGAACGACCGGTCCGGCTGTTCCGAATCCCCCGGGCGCCGAGCATCATCAAGAGCAGGACGACGAGCGAGAAGTAGAAGAAGCTGACTTCCGACTGCAGGCTGATCACGCCGAACAGGTCCGGCCGCTCGATGCGCGAGGGCGGCAGCCAATCGCCGAAGAACTCGGTGTTGAGGAGATACGTCTGGGTCACGAGCGCGAACGCCAGCGTGATGACCGCAAGGGTGAGGCCGCGGCGACGGATGGCGGGATAGCCGATGACGACGGCGATCACCGCGCCGACGAGGCCGGCGATCAGCATCGCGAGCAAGATATCGAACCCTTCGTTCGCGGTGAGCGCACCGCCAACGGCGGCTCCGATACCCATGAACGCGACCTGACCGAGGCTGACCTGCCCGGCCCATCCGGTCAGCACCACGAGCGACAACGCGACGATGGAGAAGATCGCGATGACCGACGCGAGCCCGATCCTGGATTCGGAGAGGAACTGAGGGAGAAGGATCAAGGCTCCGAGCACCAGGATGCCGAGGCCGAGGAACGCATATCGAACCTCAGGAAGGCCGCGCGAGTTCGGGCGGAACCCGCCGGGTCTCGCCGACGGCCCGCCACGAACTCACATCGCCGGCGCGCGTGCTCGTCGCTCGTTTGGCGAAGATCAGTGCGATGAGCACGATGAGGAACAAGGCGACGTCGTTGAAGGCCGGTCGGTTCCCGGGCTGGAAGGTGTTGGCCTGATCGAGGATGCCGATGCCGATCGCCGCCGCAGCAATGGTCGGGAACCGCTCGAAGCTTCCGATCACCGCGGCGCCGATGGCCTGGATGAGGAAGGCCGGCCCCAGCGCTTGGCCGATGGGCAGCCCGACGGTCCCGGCGCGGAGGAAGACCGCGATGAACGCCAGGGCCGACGCGATGATCCAAACGATCGTCTGGATGCGTCCGACGGGGATGCCGAGCATCGATGCCCGATCGGATCGTTCGGCCGCTGCCCGCACCGCAATCCCGGTCTGGGACCGGGTGAGGAACAGCGTGAGGGCGATGAGGCAGCGCGGGAACCGCGATGAGCGTCAGGATGTCGTTGCTGTTGAAGATGATGCCGCCGAAGGTCCAGTTGAGCGTGAACGGCGGGCTCAACCGTTGGCCGAGGCCGCTCAGCGTGTCGCCGCCGAGCCACCCCGGAATGCTCAAGGCGACGAACAACAGCATCTGGGAGATCGCCGATCGTCGCGACCGTGAGGATCAATCGCGGCGACGTGCGGAAGCGGCGAACGATCAGCATCTCGACGAGTGCGCCGACCACGATCGCGCCGATGATCCCCAGTCCGAGGCCGAGCCAGTAGTTCCAGCTGAACCCGAGGACGAGCACGACCACCAGGGTCGCGGGGGCCACGCCGAGGTCGGCCGCCGCGAAGTTGATGACTCGGTTGGATCGGTAGACCAGCGCGATGCCCAAGGCGATCAACGCGATCCGTCCGCCGACGAGCACACCGTTCAGGATCACGCCGAGCGTTGCCGGGTATGGCCACACGGTCACGGCGAAGGCGACGGCGGCCACCGGAATGACCCAACTCAAAATCTGTCGTGCCTGGGCCGACGGTACGACTCTCATCGCGAGCGCGTTCATGCGCGACTCACCGTCGTACTCGCGATCGTCGTGCCCATCGTCGGTGCATCCCCCCGGATCACTGGCGCCGAACCTACCGATTCCGAACGCAGAGAAGTGGGCAGGTCATGCCGGCGTGCCTTCGATGAAGTCGTTGACGATGGCGGCGAGCCGTGGTCCCTGGTCCTCCTGGAGGAAGTGGCCGCCGCCGATGATCGTGGTGTGGGGCTGCCCGTGGGTGCCCGGGATCCGCGCGCGAAATGCTCGACGTCGGCGCCGTCGGTCACCGGATCGGAATCGGAGAACGCCGTGAGGAATGGACGCTCGAAGGCGCTGAGCACTTCCCACGCCGCTCGATTCGGTGCCGCCGCCGGATCGTCGGCCGAGGTCGGGACGAGCAGGGGAAACTGGCGGGCACCCTCTTTGTATGTCTCGTCGGGGAACGGCGCGTCGTATCCAGCGATGACCTCGGCGCTCAGGTCGGTGGTGCACCCGCCATTGATGATCTTCCCCGCCGGGAAGGTGTCGACCGTCTGGGAGAACTGCTGCCAGCGGAGGAACGCGTCGCCGGGGCTGGTGTCGCCGGTGGGAAGGAACGTGTTCGCGGCGACGACGCGGCGGAACCGCTCGGGCATGGCGGCCACCAGGCGCAGGCCGATGAGCCCACCCCAGTCCTGGCAGACGAGGGTGAGGTCCGAGAGATCGATCCCGACCAACCAGGACGTCATCCAATCGACGTGGCGCTGGTAGGTGTAGTCGCTCCGGGCCGCCGGTTTGTCGGAACGGCCGAAACCCACCAGGTCGGGTGCGACCACCCGATGGCCTGCGGCCGTGAGGGTCGGGATCATGTGGCGGTAGAGGAAGCACCACGAAGGCTCGCCGTGCATCAACAGCACGGTCTCGCCGGAATCACCGGTGCCCTCGTCGAGGAAGTGGACCCGCAGCGATCCGGAGCCGTCGCCGCGCGTCGACCTCCGCGTAGTGGGCGCGAAGTCGAAGTCGGGGAGGTCCTCGAACCGGTCGTCGGGCGTACGCAAGACCTGCATCAGCTGGGCTCGAGTAATCGGGTGACGGTGTGGACGATGGTTTCGGCGGCGGCCTCGGTCGACAGACCTTGGTCTCGGAGTGCGTCCCAGGCGGTGGCGCTCAAGAGCAGGGTGATCGCACCGAGGACGACGTCGTCGTCCGTTCGACCCGCCAGGGCGGGACCGAAGAGGCGCTCGGCGTCCTGACGCCCGACATCGCGCCCGGTCCGGAGGACATCGGCCAGTGCGGGTGAGACCGGCGCCCATTGCTCGGCCGCCCGGCGCACGGCGCCGAAGTTCTCGTGGATGGCCACCCGCTGTTGGGTGGCCGCGGCAATGCGCTGCGGTAAGGGAAGCGCGGCGTCGACCGGCGTGAGGAGCGACGCCATCTGCTCGGTGTGGCGGGCCGCGGCGGCCCGGAAGAGATCGTCGAGATCATCGAAGTGCACGTACACGGAGCGCACCGAGATCCCGGCCCGGTCGGCAATCTCGCGCGCCGTCGGGCGTCCGATCCCGGATCCGGCCAGCTCGAGGACGGCGGTCACGACCGAATCCCGGGTGCGTAACGCCCGGACCGACCGGCCGTCGACTGCGTGAGCGCTCGTCATCCGCGGCACGGTAGATGTCATTGCACGCACGGTGCAACGTCATCGTGATCAGGGGACGATGCGGTAGACCAGGGAGGCACTTGCGACCAGCCGATCACCGGTATCGGTGACGCGAATGTCCGCGAAGGCAAGGTCCCGGCCACGTTTCACACACATCCCGTGTCCGAGTAGGTCGCAGTCCCGAGCGGCACCCACGTAGGTCGCCGTCACCGAGACGGTCGCAGCCCTCGTGCCTTTGTCGAAATCGTGACCGGCCCACACTGCGGCGGCGCCTGGTCCTGCTCCGCCTCGGTGAGGCTCACGAGCCGGCCAGCCGGCCTGCCGCCCGCGCCCGGAGTTCGAACTTCACGACCTTCCCGGTCGCGTTCAGTGGGAGTTCGTCGACGATCTCCACGTAGCGGGGCGCCTTGAAGTTGGCCATCGTCTCGCGACACCAGGCGATCAATTCCGCCGGGGTCGGATCGGCCTCTGGTCGCGGCACAACGAACGCCATGCCGACTTCGCCCATCCGGTCGTCGGGGACGCCGATCACCGCGACCTGCGCGATGGCGTCGTTCGCGAGCATCAAGTTCTCGATCTCGGCCGGATACGCGTTGAACCCGCCGACGATGAACATGTCCTTCGTGCGATCGGTAATGCGCAGGTAGCCGCGCTCGTCCATGATCCCGATGTCACCGGAATGGAGCCAGCCGTCGGCGTCGATGGTGGCGGCGGTCTCCGCGGGATCGTCGAAGTAGCCGCGCATGACGTTGTACCCGCGGATCACGATCTCGCCGGGCTCGCCGCGCGGCATCTCCGTGCCGGTCTCGTCGACGACCAGGACCTCCACATCGGGAATGGCACGTCCGCTCGTCGTGGCGATCGTCTCGGGGTCGTCGTCGTACCGACACATCGTGGCGATGCCCGACGCTTCGGTCAGGCCGTACCCCGTGATGATCGTCTCGAAGGTGAGTTCATCGCGCATGCGGGTGATGAGCTCGACGGGGATCGCCGCCGCGCCCGTGACCGCGAGGCGGAGCGTCGAGAGGTCGTACTCGGACCGACGCGGGTGATCGAGAATCGTGTGGAACAGGGTTGGCGGGCCCGGCAGCATCGTGATCCGTTCGCGGTCGACGCGTTCGAGAACTTGGTCGACGTCGAAGATCGGTTGGGGGTGGATCGTCGCACCGGTCATCAACGCGCTGAGCCAGCCGGCCTTGTAGCCGAAGGCATGGAAGAACGGGTTGACGATGAGGTAGCGGTCACCGGCGCGGAGACCGATGACGTCGCTCCAGGCCTGGAAGGCACGCAGGGTCGCGCCGTGGGTCTCCATCACCCCCTTCGGGTTGCCTGTGGTTCCCGAGGTGAAGAGGATGTCGGAGAGGTCGTCGGGAGTGAGTGCGGCGACTCGCGCGGTCGATCTCGGCGTCGGCGTCGGCGGGAGCCGAGGCCAGGAACTCCTCCCAGCTCCCATCGCCGGTGCTGCGCAGGCTCACGATGCGGACGAGGTCCGGCAGATCGGCGCGAGGATCGATCGCGTTGGTGAGCAGCGTCGGTGTAGTCGGTTCCGAGGAACTCGCCCATCGTGATCAGGACCCGGGCGTTGCTGCGCTTCAGGATGTACGCCGGCCTCGACCCCTTTGTAGCGGGTGTTCAAGGGCACGAGGACCCCGCCGGCGAGGTGGATGCCGAGGGCGGCGGGGATCCATTCCCACACGTTGGGTGCCCAGATCGCCACGCGGTCACCGGGCGCGACCCCGGCCGCGATGTATGCACCGGCGGCTTGGCGGGCAACGGTTTCCAACTCGACCCACGAGACGATCGTGTCGCCGTCGTAGATGGCAGGGGCCGTCGCCGCGCGTCACGGCGGCGTGATGCAGCAGGTTCGGGATCGTTCCCCATTCGAGATCGGCGCGGGCCACTGGTTCCTCCTCCGTGCAGGTACGGGCGCGGAGGCTAGTGGCTTGCAAATTGCCCAGCGCCGGCCGACGACGGGTTCCTACGATGCACCTCATGGGTGCTTTGGATGTCGATACCACCGTGCGCGGCCGCGACGGTCACTACACCGCCACGGTGTCGCGTGATTGGGAGATCTGGGGTCCCAACGGCGGCTACATGGCCGTCCTCGCGCTGCGGGCGGCCGGCGCCCACACCGAGTTTCTCCGCCCGGCGTCGTTCACGGGTCACTTTCTCGGTGTCGCCGACTTCGCCGACATCGACATCTCGGTACGGACACTGCGCCGCACCAAACGCGTCGAGTCCATGGCCGTCTCGATGACCCAGCACCGCCAGCCGATCCTCGAAGCGATGGTGTGGGTGGTGACCGAAGGGGACGGTCTCGTGCACGACGCGTGGACCCCACCGACGGTCCCGGCGCCTCGGGACGTGCTCACCGTGTCCGAGCGGATGCCGGCCGACCAATCGAGCTTCCGGTTCTGGGACAACCTCGAGTGTCGGCCATGCGATTGGATCGACGACTGGGACCACCGGCCGCCCGGTGACTTCCAGGAGAACGCGTGGTACCGGTTCACGCCGACTGCGACCTTCGATGATCCCTTCGTGGATGCCGGCCGGTCCCTGCTGGTCCTCGACACGGTGCTGTGGCCCGTTGCCATACGGGGTCACGTCGACGACGCAGGTTGGTATGCACCGAGCATCGACGTGCACGTCCGGTTTCATGCCCGCGCCCCGGAGAGCGAGTTCCTGCTCGCCGATGCTCATTCGCCGTCGGCCCATGACGGCCTCGTGAGTGGTGTCGGCGCGATCTGGTCGGAGGACGGGCGCTTGCTGGCCACCGGCGGGCAGCAGATGCTGTGCCGGCCCCGATCGCTGAACCCCAATCCCGACCAACGCGCCTGACGAACCCTCCTGCGGAGCGCGGAATGTGACGGGATAGCCTCCAGGTCCGATTCGAGTCGGTGAAGTGAGGAGACCGCGGCACATGGCAGACCTGGTGGTTCGAGGGGCGACAGTGGTCGACGGCACGGGCGCGCCCGCGCGATCGGCGGATGTCGCGGTGACCGACGGCCGCGTGGTCGGAGTCGGTGCGATCGACGACATCGCGACCCGCACGATTGACGCCGACGGACTCATGCTTGCGCCCGGGTTCATCGATCCGCACACCCACTACGACGCACAACTGTTCTGGGATCCGTCGGCGTCGCCGAGCAACGTGCATGGAGTCACTTCCGTGATCGGAGGCAACTGCGGCTTCACGCTCGCGCCGGTTCACGCCGAGGACGCCGATTACCTGCGGCGCATGATGGCCAAGGTCGAGGGGATGCCCCTCGCGGCCCTCGAGCACGGCGTGGACTGGAACTGGGAGTCCTTCGCCGAATACCTCGACCGCCTCGAGGGTGGGATCGCCGTCAATGCCGGATTCCTCGTGGGGCACTGCGCCCTGCGTCGCTACGTGATGGGGAGTGAGGCCGTCGGGCGGGAAGCCACCGACGACGAACTCGCACAGATGGTGGCCGAACTCCATCGTTCGATCGAAGCGGGTGGACTCGGGTTCTCGACCACGTTGTCCAAGACGCACTCCGACGGCGACGGTCAGCCGGTCGCATCACGGTGGGCGAGCGAAGCCGAGGTGCTGGCGCTGTGTGCCGTCGTCGCCGAGCACGAGGGTACGACGTTGGAAGGCATCATCGACGGTTGTCTCGATCAGTTCGCAGATGACGAGATCGATTTGTTGGCGCGGATGTCGGCTGCGGGTCAGCGGCCGATCAACTGGAACGTGTTGACCGTCGACTCGCGGGTGCCCGAGCGAGTACCCCGGCAACTCTCGGCCGGCGACCGCGCCGCAGCCGTCGGCGGGCGGGTCGTGGCCCTCACCATGCCCGTCCTCGTCCCCATGAACATGAGCTTCCTCAACTACTGCGCCCTGTTCATGCTGCCGGGATGGGGTGAGGTGATGCAGCTCCCGGTCGCGGACCGCATGGCGCGGCTGCGCCGATCCCGAGACCCGGAGATGGATGGACGCCCGGGCGAACAGCGACGAGGCGGGCGTGTTCCGGCGGCTGGCCGACTGGACCCACTACGTGATCGGCGACACGTACTCAGCCGCCAACGAAGGACTGAAGGGCCGGACCGTCGAGGCGGTCGCAGCCGAACGCGGCACTGGACCCTTCGACACGTTGCTCGATCTCGTCATCGCCGACAACCTCCAGACGATTCTGTGGCCGATCGCGCCCGACGGCGACCCCGCATCGTGGGATCTGCGCAAGACCGTCTGGGAAGACGATCGCGCGATGATCGGCGGCTCCGACGCCGGTGCACATCTCGACCGCATGTGCGGCGCGCCCTACACCACGCGGTTCCTCGGCGACATGCTGCGGGGTCGCCAGCTCGTCAGTGTCGAGGACGCGGTACGGATGATCACCTCTGATCCGGCGAACCTCTTCGGGCTGCGAGATCGCGGCGTGGTCGAGATCGGTGCCCGTGCGGACCTCGTGGTGTTCGATCCCGCCACGATCGGTTCGGCGGCCGCGACGTTGGTGGCCGATCTTCCGGGCGGCACTGCTCGATTGACCGCCGACGCGATCGGCATGGAACACGTCTTCGTCAATGGTGTGGAGACCGTCCGGTCCAACCAGGCGACGGGGGCAACGCCGGGCACGGTGCTGCGGTCGGGTACCCACACCCGCACGGTGTCGACGGTCTGAGGCTTCGGAGCCTTCGCCGGAGGATCCCGCCCCGGCCGAAGGCACCGTCCTAGGGTGCGCGCAACCTCGGAGGTGTCCAATGTCGAAGCGAATGCTCGGTCTCGTGATCGTTGGAATGCTGGCCATATCGGCGTGCGGATCCAGCACGGCCGATTCGACGAGCAAGAAGAAACCGACCGCTTCGTCCTCATCGAGCCCGGCGTCGACCGACCCGACGTCGACAACACTCCAACTGGTGGATACGACGTTGGGCAAGGTGGTCGCGGATTCGAAGGGCATGGTCCTCTACGAATACGTGCCCGACGGTTCGGCGACGGAGAGCAAGGTGCCGGCCGGGGTCCTCGCCGCGTGGCCGCCGGTGGTCGCCAGCGGAGTGCCGACGCTCGGACCGGGATTGACCGCGAAAGCATCGACCGGCGCCCAGCCCAACGGAGAGGACTGGGTCATGTACAACGGGCACCTGGTGTACGGCTTCACCGGTGACACGAAGCCTGGGGACGTGAACGGCAACGGCGTTGGGACCGTCTGGTACGCGCTCGACCGCGGCCGGCGAGCCCGTGCAGTCGTAGCCGACCGGACCCACCCGGCGATGGCGAATCTCGCACCCGACTATCAGGGCGCTCGGCGAGCGTTCCTCGACGCGGCCCACGATCGAGGGCTCGACGTGGCTCGGTTCGATCACCCGCTCGTCGGGCCGGACGGTGGTGCTCTCGCGGTCGACGTTGCTGTCGTGGGCCGACGCGATGCTCCCTCCCGGTTGTTGGTCATGTCGGGCACCCATGGAGTCGAAGGCTTCGCCGGCAGTCTGTGCCAGACCAACTGGCTTCGAGACGGCGTGAATCTTCCGCTCGATGTCGCGGTGGTGATGGTGCACGCCATCAACCCGTTCGGGTTCGCGTGGATTCGCCGCGTGAACGAGGACAACGTCGACCTCAACCGCAACTGCATCGACTTCACCGAGCCGTGGCCGGAGAACCCGGGCTACGACGAACTCGCCGACGCGCTCGTTCCTCCCGTGTGGGACGCCGCGTCGCGTCAGGCTGCGACGGCCCGGCTGTTGGAGTTCGCGAACGACCATGGATTCGACGGCCTCCAGGCGGCAGTGAGTGGCGGGCAGTACCGACACCCGCGCGGCGTGTTCTTCGGGGGGCAGGCGCCGGTGTGGTCCCAGCACACCCTGCGCCGAGTCGTCGACGAGTATCTCGCCGACGCGGCGCGAGTGGCAGTCATCGATCTCCATACGGGGCTGGGTGAGTTCGGTCACGGCGAGTTGATCGCAGGTCACCCCGACGCCGAAGGGCGAGCACGCCTCGACGAGTGCTTCGACGACTATCGGGTTCCGGCGGACGGGAACTCCGTGTCGGCCGACGTGCAGGGCGACGTGCTCGACGGCATCGCCGGATGGCTGCCAGGGGTCCGTGTTGCCGGCGTCGCGATCGAGTGGGGGACGGTCGACATCGTCACCGTCTCGGATGCGCTGCGGGCCGACGCGTGGTTGCACGGGTTTGCCGACCCGACCGGCACCGAGGCGATCGAGATCAAGGCGCAACTCCGGGCGGCGTTCGCCCCCGACGATCCCCGCTGGGCGGATCTGGTCCTCGAGCGGTTCGCCGCGGTGCGCGACCGGGCCCTGGCCGGTCTGGCCTGATCGCTGCCCCGGTCAGGTGAGTTCAGTCAGGTGAGTTCGGTCAGGTGATGGTCGGGTGCTTCGGCGTGCGACCGATCGACTGCGGGATGACCGAGAGATCGCGGCGGCGCACCTCGGTTTCGGCGGCTCGAGCCATCACGATGAGCGTGATGCCCAGTGCGGTGACGACCGCGGCGGGCACCACCAGCCAGTCGCCCGTGGCCAGCACGATGCCGGCGACACCGACCCAGCCGCCGAGCGGGAGCAGGGCCAGGGTCGGGAGCGCCCAGAAGACGATGATCGTGACGATGCCGGTCGTGATCATCCACCGTCCGACCCGCATCAGGGCTCGACTGCGGCGCTCGGTCATCGCGATCCCGAATCCGATGAGGAGTACCGCGATCGCCGCGAGGGCACCCGCGAGTTTCGACATGACCTCGAGCGGTTTGCGCAGGTCGGGGATGTCGGGCCGATCGACGCGGAGAAGGAGGTCCGGAACGGGCGGCGAACCCGCGGTCGCGAGTGCCTGGTTGACCAGGCCGGGGTCAAGGATCACATCGCTGGTGTCGCTGCGGACGAGCTGGCCGTAGATCTTCGGCCAGGCTTGGGCGAACGCTTGTTGGAACGCGGGAGTGTCGACCGCTTTGTTGGCGATCTCGTTGGCCCGGTTCAGATCGATCGGTGACGGTGCTTCGGTACGGGGCGCGATTGCATCGGAGATCTGGTAGGCGAACTCGGTGCGGATGGGTTCACTCTTGGCGAGTTGGTACGACTCCGCGTCGACGCGCGTCTCGTCGGTGAGGGTGGTCGACAGCGAGTAACACGCAGTCGCGCTGACGGCACAGATCAGTCCGAGAACCAGCAACGTGGTGGGAGATGGTCGACGGGTCGCCATGGTCCTGTATCGGCACCGGCCCCCTCGAGGTTGAAGCGGGATTTGCCAGGCCGACGTCGGGAGCGGTGGGGGAGGCAAGAAGATGCCCCGGAGCGGCCGGCGAGCCGGGCAGGGAGGCCCGCGGCCTGCTCCCGGGGCACTCGACAGTGTGCACCATCGGGCCGACGAGTGCGAGCACTTCTTGGGAGACTTGGCCGAAAATTGATCGCTGGAACCACTGGGTGTCCACACCCCGCCACCGACGGCGTTCGCGATGGCGCCGCTAGCCTCCGCGACCATGGATCTTGTCGACGGAATCCCGGCCGGAATGGCGGAACTCGAAGCCCAACTGATCGCCCCCGGAGGGTTCTTCGAAGTCGGCACCGAGGTGGTCGGCGGCGAGGTGATGACGGTCTTCTCCGGTCGGCTCCCGTCCCTTCGGGCCGCCTTGGAGGCGTCCAGCAACTTCGGAGATCGGGAGTACGCGATCTTCGCCGATCGCGACCAGCGGCGCGTGGTGACTCACGCGGAACACCTCCGAGCGGTGGCTTCGGTCGCGCAGGTGCTGCGCGAGGAGTACGGCGTCGAGGCGGGTGACCGCGTCGCGATCTTGGCCGCGAACTGTCCGGAGTGGATCGTCACCTTCTGGGCGGCGGTCAGCCTGGGTGCGATCGCGGTCGGGCTCAATGGTTGGTGGGTCGGTGACGAGATCCGGTACGGGCATCGCGGATTGTGATCCCAAGGTGTTGGTGGCGGATCGGAAGCGCCTGGACCGGCTCGGTGGTGAGGATCCGGGAGTCCCCACGATCGTGATCGAGGACGACTTCGATCGCATGTGGCACGCCCACCCCGATGCCGAGCTGCCGAGTCAACCGATCGCCGAGGACGACCCGGCGCTCATCCTCTACACGAGCGGGACGACCGGACGGCCCAAGGGTGCCGTCAACACCCACCGCAACGTCATCGCGGCCATCGGCATGTCGTTCTTTCACGGTGCGCGGATGGCGATGCTGAAGCCGGGACCATCTGACGCGCCGCCGGTCTGCCAACTTGTGACGTATCCCTTGTTCCACGTGAGCGGTCTGCACATGGGCGCGGTCGCCTTCATGATCAGTGGCATCAGGTCGGTCTGGACCATGGGTCGCTTCGACGAGGAACTCGTGATGGAGTTGATCGAGCGCGAGGGCATCACCGGGTGGTCCTACACCGTCACGATGCTCCACCGAGTGATCAGCCACCCGCGCCTGGGGGAGTACGACCTGTCGGGCCTGCGCAACGGCGGTGGAGGCGGCTCGGCCTTTTCTCCGGCGCTGTTGGAGAAGGCGCGCGCGGCGATTCCGAACCTGGGCGGGGTGATGGGCGTCGGCTACGGCCAGACCGAGTGTGCTGCGTTGGCCACCATCAATGCGGGTGAAGAATTGGTCGCCTATCCCGACGCCGCCGGTCGGCCGTTGCCGACGGTGGACCTCGAGATCCGCGCCGAGGATGGCACCGTGTTGCCCGACGGCGAGGACGGCGAGATCTTCCTGCGCGGGCCCATGGTGATGCCGGGTTACTGGCGGCGTCCCGAAGAGACCGAGGCGACGATCTTTCCCGGCGGCTGGCTGCGGACCGGCGACATCGGTCATATGGAGAGCGGACGCCTCTATCTCGCGACCCGCAAGCGTGATCTGATCTTGCGGGGCGGCGAGAACGTGTACCCGATCGAGATCGAGAACCGACTCGAGGCGCATCCCGGTGTTGCCGAGGTGGCGGTGATCCCCGTCGATCACGAATCTCTGGGTCATGAGGTGAAGGCCGTCGTTGTCCCGAGCGCGGGGGTCGACCTGGACCCGGACGCGCTCGCCGCGTTCTGTGCCGAGACGCTGGCGTACTTCAAGGTGCCCTCGATCTGGGAGATCCGGACGGAGCCGTTGCCCAGGAATGCGACGGGCAAAGTGGTGAAGGCCGTGTTGATGAACGACGCCGATTTGCAGTTCGCGGAGGACTGACGATGGCCCTGGATCTCACGGAACTCCTCGAACCGACCCACACCGCGTTGGTGCTCCAGGAGGTGCAGAACGGAGTCGTCGGCACGCCATCGGTGCTGCCGGCGCTCGCGGCGGCCGCCGCCGAGGTCCGACTGGTCGAACATTGCGCCGCGTTGGCCGCACGTGCCCGCGCCGTGGGGGTTCCAGTGTTCCATTGCACGGCCGAGACCCGTGACGATCTGGTGGGCGCGAATCGGAACGCCCGATTGTTCGCGGGTGTCCAGAAGGCTCCGCTGCGGCTGTCGCCGGGTTCGGATGCGGTGCAGGTGCCGGCGGAGATCGGTCACGACCCGCGTGACGTCGTGCTGGCCCGTCATCACGGTCTCGGTCCGATGACCGGCACGCAGTTGGATTCGATGCTTCGCAACCTCGGGGTGACCACGATCGTCGGGGTCGGAGTCTCGGTGAACATCGGAATGACGAACTTCGCGTTCGACGCGGTGAACCACGGCTATCAGTTCGTGATGCCGACCGACGCGGTGGCCGGCGTCCCGGCCGACTACGCCGCCGCGGTGATCGCCAACACGCTCGCGCTGGTGGCCACGCTCACGACGACGGCGGCCGTACTCGACGCGTGGGCCAGTCGATCAGCCGACGACCGCAGCAGGAGGTGAGCAATGCCCGAGCGTTCCGAGATCGTGCCCGACACCAAAGACTGGACATGGGTCCTCGAACGGGCGTGTCCCGAGTGCGGGTTCGACGCGACTGACTTCTCGCCGCACCAAGTTGCGAGTGAAGCCCGGTACGACGAGCAGGATCCGGTCACGGTCGGGCGAGAGGTCGTCGTGGCGGCGGAGAGAGTGGCTCGACGGTTCGAGACCGTGCGCGGAGATGAGTGGGACCGGCCCGGGTATCGGAGCGACGGCGCCCGGTTCACGATCGGCACGTTTGCCTTGTACGTGATCCACGACCCGTTGCACCACGTCTGGGATGTGGGCCAGGCCCGGACCTGACGGGTCGTCAGATGTAGCCTGCGGGGCATGGACTTCACCCCGGAAGAGTTTCCGAAGATCATCTCGGTCGACGACCACGTGATCGAACCAGCCAACGTGTGGCAGGACCGCCTTCCCGAGCAGTACAAGGCGATCGGGCCGCGGATGGAACGACGGAAGATCGCGGAGATGAGTTTCGTCGGCGGCGTCTACAGCTACCGCGAAGCGAACGAGGGTGAGGACGGCACCTGGTGCGACTGGTGGTTCTACGAGGACCTCCGGTACCCGATGACCCGGGTGATGGCCGCCGCCGGCGTTCCGCGCGAAGAAGTGACGATCAGCCCGATCACGATGGACGACATGCGGCCGGGTTGTTGGGACCCGACGGCGCGCCTCGACGACATGGACCTCAACTGGGTCGACGTGTCGCTGTCCTTCCCGACGTTTCCGCGCTTTTGCGGTCAGACGTTTCTCGAGCGCGAGGACAAAGTGCTCTCCGACCTGTGCGTGAAGGCGTACAACGATTGGCAGTTCGACGAGTGGTGTGCCGGGTCGGGAGGTCGTCTCGTTCCGCTGCCGATCATTCAGCTGTGGGACGCGAACCTCGCGGCCGCCGAAATCCGCCGGAACGCGGCGCGGGGCGCGCACGCCGTGGCTTTCTCCGAGATCCCGCCGTTCCTCGGCCTTCCGTCGATCCACGATCCCGACGGCTACTGGGATCCGTTCTTCCAGGCGTGCGCCGAGACCGAGACCGTCGTCTCGATGCACATCGGCTCGAGTTCCAAGATGCCGTCGACGTCGGCCGATGCGCCGCCCGCGGTGAGCTCGACGCTCACCTCGATGAACGCGGCGATGTCGCTCACCGACTTTCTCATGTCGGGGGTCCTGGAACGGTTCCCCGACTTGCAGCTGGCCTACTCCGAAGGTCAGATCGGCTGGATCCCCTATGTCCTCGACCGCGCCGACAAGGTGTGGGCCGAGAATCGCGGCTGGGGAGGGGTGGCCGACAAGGTCACGGTACCGCCGAGCCAGTCGTATCGCGAACACGTCTTCGGCTGCTTCTTCGACGATCCGCACGGCCTGAAGTCGCTCGACGAGATCGGCGTGGAGACGGTGACCTTCGAAACCGACTACCCGCACTCCGACTCGACATGGCCACATTCGCGCAAGGTCGCCATGGACATCATGAAGGATCTGGACGACGACACCATCGTCCAGATCGTCCGCTCGAATGCGATCCGGATGCTCCGGCTCGACCTGGACCAGTAACTACAGCAACGCCGGTGCGAGGCGGCGCCACGCGGCCAGCGGCGGGGTGAAGAAGTCCTCGTCGAGGACTTGGATGCAGACGTGGTCGGCTCCGGCGGCGAAGTGCTCGTCCACGCGGGCCTTGACCGCGGCGTCGTCGCCCCAGACGACGATCGCGTCGACGAGTGCGTCGGTCCCGCCATCGACAACGTCGGATTCCGACCAGCCCAGGCGGATGAGGTTGTTCACGTAGTTGGGCAGGTTCAAGTACATCGCCATCGAGCGGCGGGCGATCGCACGGGCCTTCTCCGCATCCGTCTCGAGCACGACCATCTGTTCCGGAGCGAGGAGGGCGTCGGGCCCGAGCGTGGACCGCGCGATCGCAGTGTGTTCGACCGGCACGAAGTACGGGTGCGCACCGGCCGCGCGCTCTCGTGCGAGCTCCAGCATCTTCGGCCCGAGCGCGGCGAGCACCCGGGTGGGCGGCGTTGCCGGCTCGACTGCGAAGTAGGGCGCCGCATCCATACCGTCGAGGTACTCGCGCATGGCCGTGAGTGGCGGGCCGTAGGTCTTCTTGCGGAGGCCCTCGACCGCGGGGGCATGGCTCACGCCGAGACCGAGCAGGAAGCGATCGGGGAACGCCTCGCTGATGGTCTTGTGGCCGCCGGCCATGGCGACCGGATCGCGTCCGTAGATCCCGGCGATGCCGGTTGCGAGGGTGAGGGTCGAGGTGGCGCTCAACAGCAACGCGGCGCTGACGAGGGCGTCCCTCCCGGCGGTCTCGGGGATCCACAGGGCCCCGTAGCCGAGGTCTTCGACCTCCGCGGCGAGTTCCTGCGCCCGCGCCATCGGCTGCGTCTCGAAGTGCGTCCAGATACCAACCCGTCCCAAGTCCATAGTCGCAACCATAGGTTGGTGAGAACAGGTTCTAGTCTTGGCGGTGATGACGACTGCACACGCCAACGAGGACTTTCGACTGCTGATCGGTGGGGAGTGGGTGGCCGGCGACCACGGCACGTACCCGATCATCAACCCGGCGACCGAGACCGTGGTCGGACAGGCGCCCGAGGCGTCGGCGGCCCAGGCGGAGGCGGCGGCCCACGCGGCGAAGGAAGCGTTCGACTCGTGGTCGCGGACCGCGCCGGAGGACCGAGCCAACCTGCTCGACGCCGCCGGGAAGGCACTGCTGGCGCGCCGGGACGAGTTCATCCCGTTGGTGATCGCCGAGACCGGGTGCACGGCCACGGTCGGCAAGTCGATGCAAGTCCCCCAAGCCGCGGTCCGGTTCCAACGTTACGCCCGGGGCGCGCTCGAGCCGATCGTGATCCCGCTCCCGCCGGGTGAAGTCGCGGCCACGCCGTTGGCTCCGGGCGGTTTGATCGGCGCGATCGCTCGGCGGCAGCCGGTCGGCGTCGTGGCGTGCATCACGTCCTACAACTTCCCGATCGTGAACATGGTGGGCAAGATCGCACCGGCCCTCGCGACGGGCAACACCGTGGTCGTACGCCCGGCCGGGCAGGACCCATTGGCGATCGTCAAACTGGTGGCACTGCTCGAGGAGGTCGGCTTTCCGCCGGGTGTCGTCAACATCGTGACCGGATCCACGCCCGAGAGCGGCGAGGCGCTCGTCGCGTCGCCCAACGTCGACATGGTGAGCTTCACCGGCTCGAGCGGTGTCGGCGCGCGCATCGGTGAGGTGGCCGGACGGGGAATGAAACGTCAGTTGCTCGAACTCGGGGGCAAGGGCGCCGCGCTCGTGCTCGACGACGCCGACGTGAAGAACGCGGTGGGGATGATCGGCTCGGTGTGGACGTTCCACTCCGGCCAGATCTGCACCGCGCCCACCCGCGCCATCATTCACCGCTCGATCTATGACCACGTGGTGGCCGGGCTCTCGGCGATGGCGGGGATGCTGAAAGTCGGCGACCCGATGGAACGGGACACCGTCATCGGTCCCGTCATCACCGAATCTCATCGCGGTCGGATCGAGGAGTACATCGCGTCGGGGACCGCGGAAGGCGGCGAGGTGGTTGCCGGTGGCGGTCGGCCGGGGCACATGGAGAAGGGTTGGTACGTCGAACCAACGCTGATCGCGGGGTGCCGGAACGACATGCGGGTGGTCCAGGAGGAGATCTTTGGGCCGGTCATCGTCGCGATTCCCTTCGACGACGATGATGAGGGCATCGCGCTGGCCAACGGCACCGAGTTCGGTCTCTACGACTACGTCTTCAGTGGGGACAGCGGTCGGGCAATGGCGGTCAGCCGGCGGATGCGGGCCGGCAACATCGGTATCAACACCGTGCAACGCAACCAGGAGACGCCGTTCGGTGGGACGAAGCAATCCGGCGTCGGGCGCGATGGCGGTTCGTTCGGCCTGCACGCCTACACGGACTTGCAGTCCGTGGTGTGGCCCTCCTGATGGGAGTCGTGCATTCTCCATGAACCGTCAACGAGAGGCGCAGTGTCCATGAGTCACGCAACGGTGTCCGTCGTGCCCGATGGGGCGCTGGTCTACGGCATGCAGCTGCCCGTGCAGGCACTGTCACAGCTGACCTCGAGTCCGTGGGAACGCGACGGCGCCGGTCCCGAGGCCATCCTCGCCGCCGCCCAGGCGGCCGACGAAGCCGGGTTCTTCTACGTCGCGGTCTGTGACCACATCGCGATCCCACGCGAGAAGGCCGAGGCGATGTCGACCACGTGGTACCACCCGGTGGCAACCCTCGCGTGGGTCGCCGGACAGACGCGCCGGGTGCGGTTGATGACCAACGTCTTGGTGCCGGCCTACCGCCATCCCCTCGAAACCGCGAAGGCATTCGCGACCCTCGACCGACTGTCGAACGGGCGGGTGATCCTCGGGGTCGGGGCGGGTCACGTCGAGGGCGAGTTCGATGCACTGGGCGTGCCCTTTGCCGAGCGCGGGCGTCTCACCGACAAGGCGGTCGACGCCATCCTCGGGTCCTGGCTCGAGGAGTACGTCGGCGACGTCGGGCTGTCGCCGCGACCGGTGCAGCAGCCGCGTCCTCCGGTCTGGATCGGTGGCTCGTCGAAACCTGCACTTCGTCGGGTTGCGGCACGCGGCGACGGCTGGATCCCCCAGGGCACACCGAAGAAGTTGATGCCGGAGTCGATCGCGTTCATTCATGAACACGCCGGGCAACTCCGCCCGGGGTCGACCTTCGATATCGGCGTCATCACCGAGATGGTCCACGTCGGTGAGCCCACCTGGGAGGTGCCGAAGTACACCCGTGCCGGGAGCGGCGACGCGATCGCGGAGGCACTCAACGAATACGGCGCGATGGGAGTGTCGCACCTGCAAATGAGATTTGCCGCCCGTTCCATCGACGAGCTGTGCGACCAGATGGCGCGCTTCGGCGCCGAGGTCGGCCCCCACCTTTCCCGCTGAACGGAGCGTTTCCCATGGCTTTCCTCACGATGCGCCACGACTTCCGGGCGCCCCGAGACGGGTCGTCGACTCAGGCCGAGATCTACGCCGCGGCCATGGACCAATTCCGGTGGGCCGACGAGCACGGGTTCGACTTCGCGGTCGTGTCCGAGCACCACGGGTTTCACGACGGTTGGCTGTCGACCCCGATCACCGCAGCCGCGGCGATCGTCGGTGCCACCAAGCGGATCCCGGTCCTGTTGTCGGCGCTCCTCGTGCCGTTGCACGACCCGATCCGCATCGCCGAGCAGTTGGTCGTGCTCGATCACCTCAGCCGTGGTCGGGTGTGGACCGTCGCCGGAGCCGGCTACCGGCCGGAGGAATTCGCGATGGCCGGCGTCGACATCAAGCGGCGCGGCGTGATCCTGGAGTCGCATCTCCGGGTCATCCTGCAAGCGTTCACTGGCGAGCCGTTCGAATATGAGGGCCGCACCGTCCAGGTGACGCCGCGCGGATTCACGGATCCGCACCCGCCGATCCTCGTCGGTGGTGGCGTCGAGGCCGCAGCTCGGCGAGCGGCGCGCTTGCGGTTGCCGATGATGCCGATGAACAACGATCCGCAGCTGACCGAGTGGTACGAGGACGAAGCGAAGAAGGTCGGCTTCGAGGGCGGCTACGTGATGCGACCGTCCGGCCCGACGTTCATCCACGTGACCGAGGATCCTGATCGCACCTGGGCCGAGATCGGTCCGTACGTCCTCGACGAAGCTCAGACCTATGCCAGCATCCAGACCGGCGGGCAACACTCGACGCCGATGGTGATCGCCGAGTCGGTCGAGGACCTCAAAGCCTCGCCGCAGGTGCTGGTCGGTACGCCCGACGACATCGTCGAGGCCGCGAGCCGGGTGGCGGCCGGGGGTGCCTTGACGTTCAATCCGCTCGCGGGTGGGCTGCCGCCGAAGCTGGCGTGGGAGAACCTCGAACTCTTCGCCGCCGAGGTGTTGCCGCGCCTGGGCGCGCGTCCTTAGTTGTCGGGAAAGAACGCGAAGACGATCCCCGCGACGGCCAGCGTGAGGGTGCCGAGACTCACCATGCGGAACGTGTGTGCGTCGAGGGTGTCGCCCTGGTAGCGGGCGCGGGTGCGCAATCGTGACGCCGACCACAGGCTCGCGAGGAACGCGGCTGCGGCCGCTGCGAGCACGAACAGGATCACGGCATGGTTGCCCCGGTCGAGCGGCCAGAGGCGTCGTCCGACCGCGGCGATCGCCACCAGGTACGCCATCCCGGTGCGGTTCCAGGCGAGGACCGTGCGCTCCGGTGCAAGACCGTCGTCGTCGGCGCCGAGGGCTTCGCCCATCAGGTTGCGAACGCGCCGAGCAGCACCGCAATGATCGCGATCACGCCGATGCCGATCGACAGGACGAGTGGCATCGGCGACCGAGGCAGCGGATCGCGGTTGCGCATCGCGACCTGGTTCTGTTGCCAATATCGATAGCTCGTGATGGCGATGACTGCACCCAACATGATGAGCGGAAGTCCGAGCATGCGGCGCCCGAACGCGATGCCGAAATTGGGCAGCAACTGGGTCGCGGCGACGCCGGTGGCAATGAGGGCCAGCGCCGTGCGGTTCCAGGCGAGGAAGGTCCGCTCGTTCGCGTACGTGAAGCGAACATCGGGTTCGGTCCCGTCCTCCGGTATCGGTGGTGTGGGATCGTCGAGAGGGCGCGTCATAGGCACCGATCAGCGTATCCACTGCTTTCCTGCGGACCGTGCCGAACGCCGCGTCGGTGGCTACCAGAGCTGGTCGGTGTAGGTGTCGGTGCCGGGGATCGTCTTGATGAACGGCGCGGCGAACACCACCCTGCCGCCATCGGCGGCCAGGTCGGACGCGAACGTCTCGAAATCGGCCCAGTCGCCGAGGGGGTCGTGCTCACACCACCACAGCAACGTGACTCGCTCGGTCTCCGGCGTCAGCGGAATGTCCTTGGGCGCATTGGCGAGCAACGGGACCGATCCGAACACCGTGACCTGATCGGCGGGCGCGACGCTCCGGGCGGTGACCCATTCGGTGAGCCATGTCGAGTCCTTGCCCTCCGGCGGTTCAGCCATCATCACCACGAGGCCGGGGTAGCCGCGGTCGAGTGCGAGTTCGGCGGGAACGCCGTCGGCATCGGCGTGGGCTTCGCCCTTGTATTTGTACATGGCCGTGTGGACGTGATCGCGGTGCTCGAACATGCGGTCGTTGTCGTGGAGCCAGTTCACTTGGTTGGTGCCCCACTGGACCCACTCACCGAACTTGCCGGCGAGGATCCAGTAGATCGCAACGTAGGAACCCGCACGGAGATCGGGGATGACGGTGGTGTCGTCCGGGAACCGGACCGCCTTGTGGTCACGAGTGGCGACGTAACGGGTGCCACTGATCGTCCAGGCGCCGATCATGCAGCCGGCGTAGAAGTGATCGCGCTCGTACCAACGGTTGTATTCGACCTCGTGTCCCCGGTGGGGTTCGACGATCGTGACCAGGGCTCCGCCGAGCTTGATCGGCTTGACCCGCGTATCGCCTGATCCGACCTCTTGAATCGCCATCTCAGTTCCCTTCGTGCGTCGATCGGTTGCTCGCGACGGTACTGATGGACGCCAGTACGGCGGCGAGTGCGGCTTTGTCGACCTTGTTGGTGGCATTGAGTGGGAGCGCGTCGAGTACGACGAGCTGTTCCGGAGCCTTGTAGTCGGCAATGCGAGCGCGACACCAATCTTGCAGCTCCGCGAGGCTGGGCGGGGCCGTCGGATCGGTGGGCACGATCGATCGCGGCGCCGCGCTCGCCGAGTCGTTCGTCGGCGAACCCGATGACGGCCACCTGAGCGACCGTCGGGCAGTCCGCCAGCGTGGCCTCGACCTCGGCCGGATACACGTTGTACCCGCCGCGGATGTACATCTCCTTGAGGCGGCCGGCGATCTTGAGGTTCCCGTCGGGGTCGATGAACCCGAGATCGCCGGTGTGGAGCCAGCCGTCGGCGTCGATCGTTGCGGCCGTCGTCGCGTCGTCGTGCCAGTAGCCGCGCATCATTGCCGGTGAGCGACACACGATCTCGCCGATCTCCCCGGCGGAGAGCCGGGCGGCGCCGACCGCGCCGGTCGGTTCCACGATGTGGAGTTCGACGTCGGGTGCCGGCTTGCCCACCGTCGTCGCGATGACCTCGTCGGGGTCGCCCACCAAGGTGCTGGTCGTGACGCCGGCTTCGGTGCTGGTGTAGCGGGTGATGACCGGACACCCGAGCGTCTCCCGCATGCGCCGGACCAGGTCCGGCGCGATGGCCGCGCCACCGATGCCGCACACTCGGAGCCGAGAGAAGTCGGTCACCGCCAGATCGGGATGGCTGAGCACGAGGTCCCACTGGGTGGGCACTCCGGTACCCATCGTGATGTCCTCGTCGCGGATCAGCCGAAGGGTTTCGGCGGCGGACCAGGGTTCGCCGGCGATGACGATCGTGGTGCCGTTCGCGAGTTCGTCCCACATGCGGGTCATGTACCCGACGTGGGGGAACGGCAGCACGACGAGTCGCCGATCGCCCGGTTCGGTGAGCTGGCCGATGTTGGCACTGATGGCCCGCATGCGATCGTGGTCGTAGACGGCGCCTTTGGGCTCGCCAGTGGTACCGCTCGTCCAGACGATGCACGCGGGATCGTCGCCCGCGATCACGGGCAGCGCAGCATCGCTCAGTGGATCGGCGCCGAACGCTGCCTTGAGCACGGTGACCGGGATCACCGTGCCGGTCGGAGCGCCTTCGGGAATGGTCACACCATCGCCGACCACGGTGACTGCGGGATTGGTGCGATCGAGGATGCTGCGTTGCTCCCGCTCGCCGAGGCGGCCGTTGATCGCGGAGGTGATCGCCCCGGCCCGCAGTGCCCCGAGATAGCAGCCGGCGAATTTGATCGATGACGGCAGCATCAGACAGACGACGTCACCAGGGCGGACCCCGAGCCCGATCAGGGTCGCGGCGAACCCGTCGGCGACCTGGTCGAGCCAGGCATAGGTCGATCGCTTCGCGCCGTGGACGTAGGCCTCCCGATCGGGATGGCGGCGCGCCGCCGCGCGCAACAGCTGAGCGGTGTGAACCGGTTCGACCATGCGGGGTGGGACTCTACGAGCTGGGGTCAGTTCCGGAGCTTGCTCAGCAACCGGAGGATCTCGAGGTAGAGCCACACCATCGTGACGGTCAACCCGAACGCGGCGTACCACTCCATGGACTTGGGCGCCTTGGCGAGCCCGAGCTGACGGATCATCTCGAAGTCGA
The DNA here is from genome assembly GCA_963765075.1 of uncultured Acidimicrobiia bacterium. Taxonomy (GTDB): domain Bacteria; phylum Actinomycetota; class Acidimicrobiia; order IMCC26256; family JAENVU01; genus JAENVU01. The sequence continues at coordinate 34,987 of CAVXVA010000002.1, read as the reverse complement.
TGAAGAGGTTGAGGGCGGCCACGATGCAGATGCCGACGCTCATGAGGATGCCGAGCGCGCTGGGCTCGTTCCAGAACATGATGTCGACGCCGAAGGCGCTGAGCAGGAACCCGGCGAGGTACATCACCATGATGCCGGCGGTCGCGGCGAAGACCACGAAGACGAATTTCTTCGTCACCTTGACGACGCCGGTCACATAGAGGGCGAGGCAGACGAGGAACACCGCGACCGTGGCCAACACCGCCTGCAACACGATCCCGTTCCACTGGGAGTCGTAGACCTTCGAGATGACACCGAGGAACACGCCTTCGGCGACCGCGTAGAGCGGCGCCGTCACGGGCGCGAACTTCGGCTTGAAGATCGTTACCAGCGCCAGCCCCAATGCCACGATGAGCGCTACCCAGGTAAAGCCGGGCATCTTGATCTGGCCGAAGTCGGGAATCGTGGTCTTGCTCCAACCGAACACGGCACCGGCGACCACGATCAACCAGAGGAGGAACGTCTTCGCGAATGCGCCTTCGGCGGTCATGACCTTGCCAGGGTGGGCCGGAGCGGCGGTGCCCGAGCCGGGGGCGGTGGCCGCGCCCGCACCCATGCCGGCCAGGGCCCAGCCGGGTTCGAGTTCTTCGGCCACCTTCTCGATGCGTTTCGAGTCGAGGGCTGGGTTTGCCATGGGGTTCTCCGTTCGATCGATCGCAGGCCAAGGTACTGGCTCTGGACCGGACGTCGGCCGCGCGCACGAAATCTGACGAGGCGTTAGATTTCGCAGCCGTCGTCCAGGAAGAGGAGCATTCGCAATGGCGCGTTTCACCGACCGGGTTGCCGTCGTCACCGGAGGGGGATCCGGATTGGGGCGGGCCACCGCCAAACTGTTCGCCGACGAGGGGGCCAAGGTCGCCGTCGTCGACCTGATGGAGGACGCTGCCCAAGCGGTGGCCAGTGACGTCGTGGCGGCGGGCGGCTCGGCGCAGGCCTACGCCTGTGACGTGAGCGACGCGAGTTCGGTCGAGGCCACGGTCGCGGCGATTGCCTCGGACCTCGGTCGCCCACAGATCCTGGTGAATTCGGCCGGTATCGGCGGGTTTTCGCGTACCGAGGAAGAGTCGCCGGACCGGTGGGCATCCATCATCGGCGTGAATCTCACCGGTACCTTCCACCTATGCCGATTCACACTCCCGTATCTGCTCGACGGCGGCGGGACCATCGTCAACATCGCGTCCAACGCGGGGATCATGGGGCAGTCGTTCTCGGCGGCCTACTGCGCCTCGAAGGGCGGGGTCATCAACCTGACCCGAGCACTCGCGGTGGAGTACGTCGACCGGGGGGTGCGGGTGAACTGCGTCGCGCCCGGCGGGATGCGCACACCGCTCACCAAGGGATTCCGGATCCCCGAAGACGCCGACCTCGACGTCTTGCGTCCGGTGATGAGTCGAATCGGCGTCTCCGAACCCGAGGAGGTTGCTGAATGCATCGCTTACGTCGCTTCCGACACAGCGAGGTACATGATCGGATCGATTATCTCGATCGATGGGGGACTGGTGACCTACGGGGGCGGGTTCCCGAAGCCGACGACCTCGAGCTCCGACGAAGCAGCTGGCTGAAACGATGGCGCAACGACTGACGGCCTTCACCTCACTCTGGGATCTGATCGACCAGCGGGCGGCGGACACGCCCGACGCCCGCTTCGTGATCGACGAGAACTCGCGCGAGCTGACGTTTGCGCAGTACCGGGACGCGAGCCTGGCCGCCGCGGCGGCACTGCACGCCCGCGGGATCGGCGAGGGCGATGTGGTGTCCTGGCAGCTCCCGACCTGGATCGAGGCGATGGTCCTCGTGGGCGGCCTCGCTCGGCTGGGTGCGGTCCAGAACCCGATCCTGCCGATTTATCGCGAGCGCGAGGTCGGCTTCGTGGCACGCCAAGCCGGTGCGAAGCTGATCGTCGTTCCAGGCGAGTGGCGAGCATTCGACTTCACCGCCATGGCCAACGCCATCGCAGCCGACACGCCAGGACTCGACGTGTTGACTGTGAACCGCGGCGACACGCTTGCCGGCGACATCTCGGACCTGCCGCCGGTACCGGCCGGAGGCGAATCGTTCGAGCCGGGCGTGCGTCACGACGGTCCGTTGCGTTGGCTGTTCTACACGTCGGGCACCACCGCCGACCCGAAGGGCGCCCGCCACACCGACAACACCGTCGCGGCGTCGGCGTACGCCATGGTCGACGCGTTCGATCTCCAGCCCGAGGATCGCAACGCTCTGGTGTTCCCCTTCACCCACATCGGTGGGATCGGGTGGCTGTTCTCGGGGCTCATGACCGGATGTTCACAGGTGATCGTCGAAGGCTTCGTGCCCGACACGACGATGCCGGTCCTCGAACGGGAGCGGGTGACGATCGCCGGCGCGGGTACTGCATTCCACCTCGCGTATCTCGCCGCGCAGCGGGCCGCGCCGGATCGGCGACTCTTTCCCGAGACCCGGGTGTTCGTCGGCGGGGGCGCCGCGAAGCCGCCCCAACTCCACTACGAGGTCAAGGAAGAACTGGGTGGAATCGGCATCTCGTCGGGCTACGGCCTCACCGAGTGCCCGATCATCTCCATCGCCTATGTCGGCGCGACCGATGAGCAACTCGCGAACACCGAAGGCCAGCTCTGTCTCGGCGTCGACGTCAAGGTCGTTGGACTCGACGGCACTGTCGTGGGCCGGGGTGAAGAGGGCGAGATCCGGGTCAAGGGTCCCAACCTGTGCCTCGGGTACATGGACGAAGCGCTGAATGCCGACGGCTTCGACGACGAGGGGTACTTCCGCAGCGGTGACATCGGCGTCGTGCGCGAGGACAACCACGTGCTGATCACCGGCCGGCTCAAGGACGTGATCATCCGCAAAGGCGAGAACATCTCGGCGAAGGAAGTGGAGGATCTGCTCTTCACCCATCCCAAGGTCGCGGATGCCGCGGTGATCGGCTTGCCGGACCCGGCGTCAGGCGAGCGGGCGTGTGCCGTCGTAGTGGCCGCGGATTCGGCCGACCCGCCGACGCTGCCCGAGCTCTTCGAGTTCTGCAAGGGCGAGGGGCTGATGGTGCAGAAGATTCCCGAGCAACTCGAAGTGGTCGACGTGCTGCCGCGCAACCCGACCGGCAAGGTGCTCAAGCACGAACTCCGCTCGACCTACGCCGGCTGATCGATGCCACTCAACGAGGAACAGGCCGCGCTCGCGGCCCGGGTGTCGAACTGGGGCCGCTGGGGTGCCGAGGATCAGCGCGGCACCCTCAACCTGATCGACGCCGACGCGGTGCGGCGCGGTGCGGCGGCCGTCCGCCGCGGCGTGTCGTTCCCTCTCTCGATCCCGATGGACGAGCATGGCCCTCAGACCGGCCGCATTCTCGGCCGCAAGAATCCCACCCTCACGATGCTGCAAGCCTCGTTCGCGTTCAGCGGCGACGCGCGGGACTTCGCGACGAGCGACGACGAAGTGCTCACCGGCACGCAGTCGGCCACGCACTGGGACGCGCTGGCCCACGCCGGATACGACGGCAAGCTCTACAACGGGTTCTCGGCCGACGAAATCACGATGGAGGCCGGCGCGGCCAAGCTCGGCATCGAGCACTTCGGACCGGTGATCAGCCGCGGTCTGCTGTGCGACGTGGCCCGCCTGCGAGGCGTCGACTACTTCGAGGAGCCCTACGCGGTGACCGGAGCCGATCTCGACGCCTGTCTCGCGTCGGCGTCGCTCACCGCGATGCCGGGCGACATCGTGTTGGTGCGTACCGGCCAGATGCACTGGCTGCGCATCGGGGATCGCAATCGGTATGCCGACGTCTCGCCGGGTATCGGGCTCGACGCCGTCGAATGGCTGCACGATCACGACATCGCGGCCATCGCCAACGACACGCATGTGTTCGAGCCGTACCCGTGCCCGGGCGACAATCCGTTCCTGTTCCCCACGCACATGATCGAACTGCGCGACATGGGCATCCCCCAAGGCCAGCAGTGGGACCTCGACGATCTCGCGGTGGATTGCGCCGCCGACGGCGGGTACGAGTTCCTCCTGGCCGCGACCCCGCTGCCCATCACCCACGCCTGCGGCGGTCTCGTCGCACCGACGGCGACGAAGTAAGCACATGACCGGGACGAATTGATGAGCACATACTTGGTAACTGGTGCGGCGTCGGGCCTCGGTGCCGCGGTCACGGCCCGATTACGTGAACGCGGTGATCGGGTGGTGACCGTCGACCTGCGTGATGCCGACGTCGAGGCCGATCTGGGCACCGTCGAGGGTCGAGCCGACGCGCTGCGCCGCAGCCTCGAACTCGTCGACGGCCCCCTCACGGGCCTGGTCCCCTGCGCAGGTCTCGGCCCGCAGGTGCCCGACCACCCACTCATCGCGTCGGTCAACTACTTCGGCGCGGTCGCCTTCATCGACGGATGCTTCGACGCCCTCCGGGCCGCCACCCCCTCGGCGGTGGTCGCGATCTCGTCGAACTCGACCACGATCGATCCCACCGTCAACGCCGATCTCGTCGCAGCGTTTCTCGCTGGTGACGAAGCCACCGCTCGGGGTGTCGCCGCCGATCTGCCGGGCAACTCCGTCTACGCCTCGAGCAAGGTCGCGATCGCCCGCGATGTGCGCCGACGGGTGAACGAGTGGGGTGGTGCGGGGGTGCGCATCAATGCGGTCGCGCCCGGGCCGTTCCGTTCGCCGCTGCTTCAGCAGGGCCTCGACGACCCAACCTTCGGACCGCTGATCGAATCGCTTCCCGTCCCGACCGGCGAGATCGGCTCACCCGATCAGGTCGCCGCCGCGATCGAGTTCCTCCTCGGCCCCGATGCCAGCTACGTCCACGGATCGATCCTCTTCGTCGACGGCGGCATCGACGCACTACTGCGCCCCGACGCCATCTGACGCGCCGCTCCATGGGTCGGACCGGCGCCCGCACCGGGCCGCGATGTGACGCGCTCGGGATGATGGTGCTTTTCAGTTGTCAAGGTTCGGTGTCGTGCGCCGAGCTGGCTACGGACCGGGTCCGGCGCGCGCGATACTCCTGTGTCGTGACGAGGTGCTGGTCCCCGTGGGGGCCGGTGCGGCGGAGGTCGCGGAGGGTTTTCTGGGCGTGGTGGTGGTGGCAGAGGCGTCCGAGGTTCGCGAGTGCGGTTCTGCCGCCGGCGGCGACGGGAGTGTTGTGGTCGATTTCGAGGTGACGGTCGATTTCGCAGCCTTCGATGAGGCAGGTGCGGTCGCGGGTTTCGATGGCGGTGCGGAGGTGGGCGGGGATGGTGCGGCCGAGGTGGGCGACGCGGGTGATGTCGACGCCGTCGATGACGACGGCTTTGAGGATGCCGTCGGAGGCGAGGCGGTGGGCGACGCCGACGGGGATCGGTCCGATGCCTTCGATTTCGCAGATCTCGCCGGGTTCGGTCCAGCCACGCCGGTAGGCGGCGTGACTGACGTGGACGACGACCATTCCTAAGGGCCGCGATCCGCGAGTCTTCGGTCCGGGCGCGGAGGGCCCATCAGTGCCACCCGATACCGATTCGGTGAGTTGGACGAGGGCGTCGAATGCGACCGCTTCGGGATGGACGAGTGTTTTGTTGGTCCGGTTGGTTTCGAAGAGTTCGCGTTCGAAGGGTTCGAGCGCGGCCATGATCTGGGCGGTGCGGTCGAGTGGTCCGCGAATGTCGATGCGGCCGGACCCGTCGGCGTTGGTGTGGTGACGGAGATACCGTTCGCGGTGGATGCGTTCGTGGTTGTCGCGTTCGGTGTCGCGGGAACGTGCGGCGGCGGTGATGCGGTCGCATTCGTGTTTCAGTCCGCGGAATCCGCTGGTGCGGGCGAGGTCGACGAGTTTGTCGGCCGTGGTCGGGTCGGCGTCGACGGCGGCGCTGATCGTGTCGGCCTGCGCGCCGGAGAGTGCACCGGCTCGGAATGCGGATTCGACCGCGGGTTGCTCTTTCACCCGTCGTGCCGTGCCGAGCGCCGCACGGGCCGCACCGACCGAGGTGCCCGAGAGGGAGGCCATGAATGATTCGATGTCGCGGAAGGTGCCGTCGCCGACCCAGGCGCCGGTCTCGGCGAGTCGACCCGCGGTGAGGGTCCGTCCCGCGACCGCGAGTCGTTCGAGCGTGACGAATGCTTCGACCATGCTGCGGGCTTCACTACCGGTGAGGGCATCGACGTCGAGGTCGCGGACAAGCACGCGGGTCCGGTCGACGAGATGTTGAAGTTCACAGAGCACGACCCACCTCCCGACCTGATGCAACCGTTTCGAGGACACTCGGGGAAGTGTGGGGAAGTTCGTGTGGAACTCCGCTCAGTGTATACGAACGGGCGTTCGTTTGTCAACCCCGGAGACCAAGAAAATCGCCTGATTCTCGTCAGGTGACGTGACGCTTGGGTGGGTGAGTGGGAGGCGCCGCTAACGCTGATTGGGTCGGGGTCGCTACCGTCGGTGCAGTGGTACGTGGACGGAATGCGGTTGCGGTGGTTGGAACCATCGTGATCCTCGCACTGGGCTGCACCTCGACCAGCGCGGAGACGGCGGCGGTCGACTATCCGCCGGACTTCGTTCCGATCGGGCGCACACGTGCGCCAACGCGACCGCTGATGCCGAGCGACCTGCCGGAAGGCTGGCGCATCACTTCGCGAGATCTTCGTGACGAAGAGTTCGGCTCCGCGATGCAGTCGCTCTTCATGCCGCCCGGATCGACGCCGGAGCAGGGTCCGGCCGTGGTCGTGGGCTCTGTGGGCGACGAACAGTATGCGCCGCACTGGTGTTACCCACCGGCACCGTACGGCGAACCATTGCCCCCTGGAATCGTCCGGTGGGGTGACGGACTTTCGCTGATGGAGATCGACGGACCTGACAGCTTCACATCCAACGGCGCGTATGTCCTGGGACGCGACATCGACGACGCCGTACTCGCACGCGCCGCGTCCACCGTCCGCTGGGGTGGTCTCGAAGATGCACCGATGGTCGAACTTCCCCGCAGGTATCGGTTGCGCGCGACAAGCCATCTCGATGTTCGGGGTGACGCGTGGCTCGCCATGCAGGAGATCGAGGCGCCGGACGGTCTCGTCTTCGTCGTCGGTCAGGAGGAGGACACGACCGCTGGGGTGTTCCTCGCGGACTTCTGGCGGAACACAGCCTCGGGCCAGACATGCCGGGGATACACCGGCGCGGATGAGGCCGACTTGGCCGTGACGACGATCATCAGGGAACACACCGTCGTTCGGGTTCGTGCGCACGCAAGCCGCGCAGGACGCCGAGGGGTCGAGGTCATAGAACGAAGCCTCCGACGGGTCTCTCGGCGCGCCTACTGCGACACGGTTGGCCCGGGGCCGGGAGATCCACCGTGGACGTGTTCGTCGCTACGCGGCTCGCGACCCGCTGGCCAATAGGGACACCCACGCACGTTTGCATGCGTCGCGAACATGGATCGTTCGTTCGAACCGAGCCTGCGCAATGAGCAACGCTTTGACCTAGTCTCACGCCGCGTCGAGGTCACCAGCGAAAGAGATGGGTGGGACGTGAACAGGAAGCGTGGCAGGTCTCAGTATGCGCGGCGCGTCGTCGTAGCGACGCTGATTTTGGCCGGGTGTAGCTCGGGTGGGATTACTTCGTCGAGCCTTGTTGATTACGCCACGGGTCCTTGGTCCTGCGTGTTCACGTCATCAACGGCGAGTCTTGGGAACAGTTCCGTCGACATCAGCGCGACGGTGTCAGCGACGAACTCGACGCGAGGCATGGTACGGCTCGAATTGCACGGGCCGGGCGGGGTGTCGACCGCAGCGCGGCTCAAGGACGTTGGGCGTTGGAGCCTCCAAGGCGATGCGCTCACTGTGCGATGGGACCGCAAGGCGCTTGGACCGGTGCACGCACAGTCGGTGTCGTTGAATGGCAAGGAGTTCAGAATCCGCGGGGGCACGCGCCACCCGGCGCGGCGCGGCGATTGGGTAGGCGTGACGGTCAATCGAACTACGCGGGCTGCGACCTTCGCGTTCACGATGCCAGGAAGCGGCGAGCCGGGGAGCCTCACCTGTACCAAGGACTGAACGCCTCGGACTAGCGGATGTCATCCCCGCGCCCTTGGGTGTGCCTCTCGGGCCGCTCCGGTGCTGAGGGAGGGGAAGGAATCTCCAAGGCGTGTCTACGAGACCTTCACGGCACGAATGGTTGGTGAGCAGTGCGGTGATGTTCGTTCTGTGGCTGGTCTGGGCGCTCCTACTGTCGCAGGCGGAGTGGTTTGCATTCTTCTCCTTCGTCATCGTGCTCCCGGTACTCATGCAGTTTTTCCAGAGGCGCCGGCTCGAGGACCGCGATCCGACGGACCCGACGTTGTGAGGTAGGGCAGGACGAGCCAGGCGTGGTAGACGGGGTGACATTTGCGCGCCCCTGGGTGGCCGCCGGTTGTTAACTCGGCACGCAGGAGCGTCGAGAACTTGGCAGGGCGAACCGGACCAGTTGTCTTGATCTTGTGGGCTATCGGATGGCTCGCGATTCCGTTTCTGGCTCTTGTCGTCAACGATGAGGATCTCGGCGTCTTCATCGTCACTGCAATCTCGTTCGGGCTGCTTGCGTTCCTGCTCGCCCGATCGGGTTCGCGACATGACGGTCACGAGCCCAGCAGCGGGTTTCTTCGCCAGTCGCGGGTCTCGCCTTTGTCGCCGGTGCGTTTGCGCTCCTCGCGCTGGTCGCAGCGATCGTGGGAAACCAGCCTGGTTGGAGTGCTTCTGGATCGCAGTGTTCGCCCTCGCGATGGCCGTGTCGTGGGGCTTCCGTCTGCGAGCAGTGCGCGCTACTCACTAACGGCTGGCCCGCCCGAGTGTCATTGCCGAACGCCTGGGTGTGCGTTGGCGGTGGACCTGGTGGTGGCGGCTCGATTGTTCTGGCGGTCATCATGCATACATGGCACGGAGGCAGCTCACGGCGTTCTTGCCCGCGCCGTTCGGCGAACAAGTCGACAAGATCCGCACGCAATGGGATCCGGAGATGGCGCGCCGAATCGCCGCTCACGTCACGGTCATCCACGACCTCGACGGTGAGGCTGCCTATCGATCTGGTCTCGATCTCGCCGCGAGTCGACCGGAACTGACGGTTCGGTTGACTCACGCGCAGTGTTGGGGCTCGCCCGAGGCAGGTATCTACCTCGGCGTGGAGGACACCCATGGCGACCTCGCCCGGATTCGACGGGAACTCATGGTCACGGAGGCTCCAGGTATTTCGTACGAACCCCATGTGACGTTGGTGCATCCTCGAACGACAGGGGCAACGAGATCGCACGAGGCGTGGGGCCATCTCGCGTCGTGGTCGATCGATGAGACCGTCGCGTTGCGCGACGTTTCGGTGATCGAACTCCAGGGTCCGAAGTGGCTGGTCGTGACGCGACAGTCGCCCACCGAATGAGAGATCACAATCCAGCCCCCGCCACCGGTCCGCTCGGAGGTCATTCCCGCGCCCCTCGGTGGACGGCGGTACGTCGGTCGACGGGGCGTCCCGGCGGCGGTGGGCGGCGGGTCAGGTCAACGCGATGGTGTCGGTGATTCGGTGCTGTTCAACCTTCGCGCTGAGCACGGCGGACTGCTGGTCGTCGCTGGGGCCTGATCCGCGAAACGCTTCGACGGCCTCCGCGGAGGTCCATCGCTCGAAGATGTTGATTCGCCCCGGCTCAATCGGGTCGGCCGAAAGATGGAAGTCGAGACAGCCTTCCGCGGCGCGAGCCTGGCGAGCGACGTCGACGCAGCTGGCGAGGTAGGTAGCTCGGTCAGCGGGTTCAACCATGAGGTGTCCGCTCACGATGATCACCTCCCGATCGTAGAGCCCGACGTGGTGTCGAACGTGCGAATCGGGAGCACGAACTAGGCGCCGATTCCGACGGGTCCATTGGTAACGTCGGGGTCGTGAGTGCAAAGCACGAACCGATGCCGTTCGAGGTGTACGAGCCGGGCACGTACTTGCACGGCACCAAGGCGGAACTTGCCGTGGGCGAGATGCTGGTCCCGGGTCGCGAATCGAACTTCGAAACGGGCCGGGTCATGAACTACGTCTATTTCACCGCGACACTCGACGCCGCCACGTGGGGGGCCGAGCTCGCCACGGGTGGAGGCCGCGGGCGAATCTACGTCGTCGAACCGATGGGCGAGTTCGATGACGACCCGAATGTCACCGACAAGAAGTTCCCCGGGAATCCGACGCAGTCATTCCGGAGCCGCGAACCGTTGCGGGTCATCGGTGAGCTGGTCGACTGGGTCGGCCATGATCCGGAGAAGTTGCAGGCCATGCGCGACGCCGTGCAACGGAACCGCACCGGGCAGATCGAGGACTGAAGGCGGGTCCTTCCATCGGGCTCGCCGCCGCCGGGTGCCTGCTCAACGACGTGTATCGCGAAGCGCTCCAGAAGGGGATCGCTCTCGACGGAGCGCGGGTGCGAGCATCCGGTGCGTTGGACGGTTCGACGTGGTTGTCGTCGGGCATCGGCGACGAGATCGACGTCGCGTCGGAGGCCGGCGACGACGAGATCGAGCGTCTGCTGCTCGTGGTCGATGACGTGGCCGAGATTCCGAAAGCGGTTCGTGTCGGAACGACGGTGACCCGTGATCGCCCCGGTGCGTAACGCGCGTCAGCGGCGGGCGGCGTCGACGAGCGCGTCGAACAGACCCTGCTGAGCCGGGTCGTCGGCCGAGGTGTCCTCGGGGTGCCACTGGACCGCGGTGACCCAGGTCGGCCCGTCGAGCTCCACGGCTTCGATCGTCCCGTCGGCGTCACGCGCGGTGACCCGAAGGTCGCGCCCGAGGCGATCGATGGCTTGATGGTGATGACAGGAGCACGCGACCCGTGAGGAACCGCTCGCCCGTCCGGTGCGGGAGTCGAGTTCGATCTCCACGTCGTGCATGTTCTGCGCACCCTCGACGCCGGGCGTGCCGTGACCGGGGAACGACGGCGTGATGTGTTGGTGCAGTGTCCCGCCGAGATGGATGTTCAGCACCTGAGCGCCCCGACAGATCGCGAGAATCGGAAGCGACAGTTCGAGTGCGGCAGCACAGAGCTCGAACTCGAACTCGTCTCGCATGGCGATCACTCCGTAGGTCTCGGGCGCGGCCGGTTGGCCGTAGCGCTCGGGGTTGACGTCACCACCACCCGGGAGCACCAGCCCGTCGAAGCGACCGAGGACCGTGAGTGCCGCCTCGCGGTCGAGGTGGCGCGGCCCGAGGACCGCTTCCTGGGCGCCGGCGCGCTGGAGTGATTGCACGTACATCTGTTGGATCGCGAACGCGGGGTCGGCCCAACCGTCGACGCGACCCGCCACGACGGGATAGGCCGGGAGGGCGATCAGCGGCACGGTGCCCGAGGTGCGGCTCATCAGATCTGCTCGAAGTTGCGTTGGCGTTCCCAGTCGGTGACCGCGCGGTTGAACGTGGCCCACTCCTGCTTCGCGGTGTTCAACAAGTGGTGATGCACCGCCGGACCGAAGGCGGTCTTCGCGATCTCGCTGGATTCGAACGCGTCGATCGCCTCCACCAGCGTGGACGGCACGTGAGGGAGTTCGGGTGCGTCGTACGCGTTGCCCACGAACGGTTCCGGTGGCTCGATGTTGTTGATCACGCCGTGGAGGCCGGCGGCGATGATCCCGGCGAACGCGAGGTAGGGGTTCACGTCGGCGCCGGGGATCCGCGACTCGACCCGATACGCGGGCCCGTGCCCAACCAGGCGGTACCCGCAGGTGCGGTTGTCGTACCCCCACGCGAGCGCGGTGGGCGCCCACGAATCGGGTTGGTACCGCTTGTAGGAGTTGACGGAGTGGGCGAACATCCACGCGAGTTCGCGACCGGAGGTCACGATGCCGCCGAGCCACCCGCGGAACACTGGGGAGAGGTGATGCTCAGCGTCCTCGGACCACATCAGGTTGGCGCCGGTGGTCGCATCCCACACGCTCGAATGCACGTGACACGACGAGCCAACTTCCTCCATCGAGTACTTCGCCATGAACGTGAGGGAGCGACCGTTCAGTGAGGCGATCTCCTTCGCACCGTTCTTGTAGATCGCGAGTCGGTCGGCCATCTCCAACGCTTCGGCGTAGACGAGGTTGATCTCGTGTTGACCCTTTCCGGCCTCACCCTTCGAGAACTCGACCGGGATCGCCGCGTCGTGGATGCCGTTGCGAATTTGCTTGATCAAGTACTCGTCTCGGGTCGTCTGGAGGATGTGGTAGTCCTCGATCACGTCCGAGTGCGGGACGAGGTCGGTGTACCGCTTGGCCGCGGCCTCGTCGGTAGGTGTCCTCGAAGAGAAAGAACTCGAGCTCCGCACCGATCTTCACCTCGAAGCCCAACGCGGCCGCGCGCGCGATCTGCGTGCGCAGGATTTGGCGGGGCGATACCTCGACGGGTTCGCCGGTTGCTTCGTCGGCGAGGTCACACAGGACGAGTGCGGTCTTGTCGAGCCACGGGATGCGCCGGAGGGTGTTGAGATCGGGCACGCACCGGAAGTCGCCGTAGCCCTGCTCCCAGTTGGCGTACTCGTACCCGGGGAGTGGCGTCATGTCGACGTCGAGCGCGAGGAGGTAGTTGCACGCTTCGATCGCGCCACCACCGTCGAGGATGTGCTCCAAGAAGTAGTGGCCGATGACCCGCTTGCCCATGAGGCGGCCCTGGAGATCGGGGAAGCACACGACCACCGTGTCGATCTGACTGGAGACGATGAGGTCGCGCAGTGTGGTCGGCGAGAGGTTTCCTGACATGGGTGCTCCTCGTAGGTGGTCGCCGAGAGCGTACGGTCCGGGCGGCAATGCTCGCCGCTATTCGGGGGTGACGTAGGCGGCGGTGATGCCACCGTCGATGACGAGCTGGGCGCCGGTCATGTAGGAGGAGTCGTCCGACGCGAGAAACAGGGCGGCCTTGGCGAGTTCCTCGGCCTGGCCGAGTCGGCCCATCGGAATGTGCACCACCCGGCGCGCCTTGCGCGCCGGGTCGCTCATCAATTCCTCCAGCATCGGTGTCGACACCGGGCCCGGGCAGAGGGAGTTGGCCCGAATGCCTTGCCGGCCGTACTCGACCGCGATCTCGCGGGTCATGGCGAGCACGCCGCCTTTGGAGGCGGTGTACGCGATCTGTGCCGTGGCCGCACCCATCAACGCGACGAAGCTCGCGACGTTCACGATCGAGCCTCCACCCGATTCCAGCATCGCCGGAATGCCGTACTTGCAGCCGAGCCAGACGCCCTTCAGGTTGACCTCCATCACCCGGTCCCAGGTGGGTTCGGGCGTCTCGGTCGCGCCACCGTCGTCGGCGGGGAAGATTCCCGCGTTGTTGTAGAGCACATCGAGCGAGCCGTAGGTCTTCATCGCGAACGCGACCATCGCCTCGACCTGCTCCGCGTTGGCGACATCGACCTTGACGAAGGCGGCCTCGCCGCCCGCGGCCTCGACGGCCGCGACCGTCTCGGCTCCACCCGTCTCGCTGAAGTCGGCCACCACGATCCGCGCGCCTTCGGACGCGAACAACCTCGATGCCACCTGACCCATGCCATTGCCGGCGCCGGTGATGAGCGCAACCTTGCCGTCGAGTCTGGCCATGAATCCTCCGGTCGCTGAATGGTCCAAGATGCGTCGACCTCGCGCCGGTAGCCTCGACCAAATGGCCGAAATTGACGAAGCGAGTGCCGCCGAATCTTCGGAACCAACGTCGAGTGAGCCGGCGACGACGGCGCAAGTTACCGGGTCGGCCGCCGCAATGAACCCATCGGCCGAGGAAAGCGACGGGGCCGACCCCGAGGAACACTCCGAGGAGCACATCCGGGATCAGCGTCAGCTGCGCCTGAACAAGCTCGAGGCGATGCGCGAGGCCGGGATCGAGCCCTATCCGGTTCGGTTCGACTTCACCACGACGGCGGGCGCGTTGCGGTCCGAATTCGGGGCGCTCGAGGCGGGGACGAGTACCGAGACGCGCGTCCGGATCGCCGGGCGGGTCATGTTGCTGCGCCGTCAAGGCAAGCTCAGCTTCGCGACGCTCGCGGACCGCGACGGCAAGATCCAACTCTTTGTGAGCAGTGCCGTCATCGGTGCCGAACGCCACGACGCGTTCGACCACCTCGACCGCGGCGACTGGGTCGGGATCGAGGGCACGGTCATGACGACCCGCCGGGGCGAGCTCTCGGTCAACGTCGAGACCTTTCAGCTCCTCGCGAAGGCGGTACGTCCGCTGCCGGACAAGTGGCACGGGTTGTCCGACACCGACACCCGGTTCCGGCAGCGCTACGTCGACCTCGTCGTCAACGAGGAGGCGCATCGCATCGCGGTGGCGCGGATCGACGTCATTGCCGCGCTCCGCCGTGAGCTGGCCGATCGGGGATTCCGCGAGGTCGAGGGCCCGGTCCTCCAGACGATCCAAGGTGGCGCGACCGCGCGTCCCTTCATCACGCATCACAACGCGCTGGGCCAGGACATGTACCTGCGCATCGCGTTGGAGCTGCACCTGAAGCGTCTGATCGTCGGCGGTCTCGACCGCGTCTACGAGATGGGTCGCGTGTTTCGCAACGAGGGCGTTGACACCACCCACAATCCCGAGTTCACGATGCTCGAGGCGTATCAGGCCTACGGCGATTACTACGACATGATGGATCTCGTCGAGGCGCTCGTGGTCGAGTCGACCCGGGCAGTGGTGCCCGAGCTGTCGGTCACGGCGGGCGACGAGACGATCGACGTCTCGCCACCGTTCCGGCGCGCCACCATGGTCGAACTCATTCAGGAACACGCGGGGGTCGACATCAACCCGGCCATGGATGTCGAGGCCGCTCGCGACGTTTTGCGGAGCCTCGGTATCCCGTTCGAGGCGGAGTGGGGCGCGGGCAAGCTCACCAACGAGGTGTACGACGCCCACGTCGAAGACAAGTTGGTGCAGCCGACGTTCGTCCTCGATCACCCGCGTGAGGTCTCGCCGCTGGCGCGGGCGCACCGGGACGACCCGACGCTGACCGAACGATTCGAACTGGTGGTGAACCGGCACGAACTCGCGAACGCCTATAGCGAGCTGAATGACCCGGTCGATCAGCTCGAACGGTTCGAGGCCGAGGCGACCCACAAACGAGCGGGCGACCCCGAGGCCGGCGATGTCGATCTCGACTACGTGCGTGCCCTCGAATACGGCATGCCCCCCACCGGCGGACTCGGCATCGGTGTCGACCGTCTCGTCATGTTGGTGACCGGGACGCCGTCGATCCGTGAAGTGATTCTGTTCCCGACGTTGCGGCCCGAGCCCGGCATGGGCGGGCTCGAGTCGGGTGCGTCGCGGTCGGCGCTCACCGACGACCCACCGGAACTGCACGCGACGGTGGCCGCGATCGCCGCGGCGCCGCCGCCGCCCCGGGAACCGTCTCGGTTCCCCGTTCGCCTCATCACGGTGATGATGGTCGTGGCCGGTCTCTTATCGGTCTCGTCGATCATCCCGTGGGTGCACCGCAACCTGGAGCCGCTCCGGAACTCGCTGATGCCCTTCGAACTTCGCATCACCGGCCGGGTGGCCACGGTCTTGATCGGGCTCGCCTTCCTCGTGCTGGCCGACCAGTTGCGGCTGGGGAAGCGGCGGGCGTGGCAGATGGCGACCGCATTGAGCACGGTGAGTGTGATCTTGGAATTGGCGAAGGGTCCCCACATCGTCGCCGCCGGGTACTCGGCGGTGCTCCTGGCGCTGTTGGTCTTCAATCGCGATCGATTCACGGCGCCGTCGGACCCGCCGTCGGTGTGGCGTCTCCTGCGGCTCTTCCCGATGTACATAGGTGTGGTCTACGGCTTCGGCATTGCGGCGCTCTATGCGGACCGCGCCAACATCACGCCGGCCGTCACCCTCGGGGGGGCGATCGAGACCGTCACCCTCGGGTTGGTCGGGATTCAGGGTCCTTACGAGTATCAGTCGCGGTTCTTGCACGACTTCTACCCCGCAGCCCTGGTCGCGATGGGCATCTTCGGACTGGTCGGGTTGGTCGTCGTCGTGTTCCGGCCACTCGTGGCCCGCGATCGGAACCGAGAAGCGGAATGGGACCACGCGAGCCGACTCGTCCACGAGTACGGCTGGGACACGCTCGCGTATTTCGCTCTCCGTGACGACAAGTCGTTCTTCTTCGCCTCCGACGGCGAAGCGATGATCGCTTATACCTACATGGCCGGCCACGGGTTGGCCTCCGGCGATCCCATCGGTCGACCCGAGTCGATCGCACTCGTCGTGGACGAGTTCCTCTCGTTCTGTCGAGCCCATGCCTGGAAGCCCGCATTCCTGGCGGTGCGTGAAGGCGACCTCGCCCTCTATTCGTCGCGCGGCCTGCGCCACATCTACCTGGGCGACGAGGCGATCCTGCGCTGCGACCGCCTTGCGCAGGGTGGGGGAGCCAAGAGCATCCAGCAAGCAGTGCGCCGGGTCGAGAAGACGCACACGTTCCGGATGATGACCGAGGCGAGCGCGCCGCCGTCGGTGATCGATGCCCTCAACGAGATCAGCGCCCGCTGGCGAGGCAAGAACGCCGAACGCGGGTTCACCATGACGTTGTCCAAGGATCTCGAGGGAACCAGTTCGGAGTTCCTGCTCTGTGTGGCCTTCGACGATGCGGGCCAGCCCAACGGGTTCCTGCGGATCGTGCCGGCCTACGGGCGGGACAGGGGCTACACCCTCGACCTCATGCGTCACGATCCCGACGCGCCGAACGGCATGACGGAGTTCCTCATCACCAAGACCGCCGAGGCACTGTGCGAACGCGGTGTGCGGCGACTGTCGATGAACTTTGCAGCATGGGGTCGTCTCCTCGATCCCGATATCCAGCATGGCCCGGCTCAGCGCGTGGTCGCGTGGGGGCTGAAGAAGTTGAATCCGTATTTCCAGATCGAGTCGCTCCGTAGCTTCAACGAGAAGTTCGAGCCGGAGTGGCTCCCTCGATCGATCGTCTACGCGGACGCGTCGGATCTCCCGCGTGTGAGTGCGCTCTACGCCGGTGCGGAGGGCTTCCTCGTCCTGCCGTTCGGCCGGTCGTTGTTCGTACCGTCGCCGATCGCGAGTGAGCCGGTGGAAACCCCCGCCGCCCGCGGGGCCGCCGAGGTCGCGTGACTGTTGGGGCCGGTCGGGTCATCGCGATCGTTGTCGGTCTCGCGCTGGCGACGTCGTGCTCGTCGGGTCGGTCCGACTTCTCCGGAGGATCAGTGCGCGAGGTCGAACGCGGCCTCGAACAGGCCGGGCTCGAGGTGTGTTCACGGTTGACGAATACCAACGGCCTCGCCAACCAAGCGACCAA
Organism: uncultured Acidimicrobiia bacterium; assembly: GCA_963765075.1. GTDB lineage: Bacteria > Actinomycetota > Acidimicrobiia > IMCC26256 > JAENVU01 > JAENVU01. Next base: position 17,727 of record CAVXVA010000002.1, on the reverse strand, counting down.
GGCCACGGTGCTCAATGTCGGCATCGACTGTCACGAGGAACTCGTCGCCGTGGTCATCGACACCTTCGACACGGTTGGGGACCGTGACGCGGCGGCGCGCTCGCTCGAAGTACAGACGCGGCCGCGGCGTGACGGAGTGGTCTGGACGTTCGGCCCACACACGATTGCCGTCTTCGGGCCCCGCGACCACGAACTGATGCGGACCGTGATCCGGGCCATGGACCAGATCGACGCTCGGTGACCTCGAGCGCACGCGTGGCCAAGCAACTGGGCGTCATCGGCGTGATGTCGATCAACGTCGCCGCGATCGTCAGCGCCCGGAATCTCCCGATGATGGCGGTGTACGGCTGGTCGATGCTCGCCCTCTTCGGGATCGCGATCGTCGCATTCCTGATCCCGATTGCGATGGTCGCGGCCGAACTCGGGACGGCCTGGCCGGAGGAAGGCGGCGTGTACGCCTGGGTACGGGAGGCCTTCGGCGGCAGCACCGGGTTCCTCGCGGTCTGGTGTGACTACGCCGAGAACATCCCGTGGTTTCCGACGGTGCTCTCGTTCATGGCCGCCTCGCTCGCCTACGTGGTGGACCCGGCCCTGGCCAACAATTCCACCTACCTGGTGATCGTCATGCTCGTGATGTTCTGGGCCGCGACCGCGGTCAACTTACGCGGCACGGGCGCGTCCACCTGGCTGGGTGGGGTGGGAACGCTGTTGGGGTCGATCGTCCCGGCGCTGCTCGTGGTCGGACTCGGCATCGCGTGGCTCCTTTCGGGCGACGGCTCCGAGATCCCGTTCTCGGCTGACGCCTTGGCCCCGCAGATCTCGTGGGGGAACCTCGCGTTTCTCGGTGGCATCATCCTGCTGTTCAGCGGAATGGAAATGGCCGGGTTCCACGCGCGCGACACCGATGATCCCGGCCGGACCGTCCCCCGTGCCATCGCGCTGTCGGTCGTGGTCATCGTGGTGTTCTCGGTGGTCGGATCGTTGTTCCTGGCCTTCGTGATCCCGTCCCATCAACTGAGTCTCGTGTCGGGAACGATGGAGCTCTTCCAGCGCGGTCTCGATCGGCTGGGCATCAGCTGGATGCTGCGACCGCTGGCGCTCCTGGTGGGTCTGGGCGGATTGGCGCACCTGAGTCCGTGGATCCTCGGCCCGGCGAAGGGGATGTCGGCCGTCGCCCGAGATGGTGACGCGCCCGATTGGATGGGTCGACGGAATGGCAATGGCGTCCCGGTCGGACTCATCATCGCTCAAGGAATTGGTGGGTCGGGCTTTGCCTTGATCTTCGTCTTCGTGCCCAATGCGTCGACGAGTTACTGGATGCTCTCGGCAGTCACGGCACAGATCATCGCGGTGATGTACGGATTGGTCTTCGCTGCGTTCATTCGGCTCCGGCACACACGCCCGGATCAGCCGCGTCCGTATCGGGTGCCCGGCGGCATCATCGGCGCGTGGGTGATCGGTGGAGTCGGTGTCGCCGCGGCGACCGCATCGCTCACACTGGGTTTCATCCCCCCGGATCAGCTCAAGACCGGGAACCCGACGACGTACGTCATCCTGCTGGCTGGGGCGACGGTGGTGTTGTGTCTCCCGCCGTTTGTGTGGTCGGCGCTGGCGCGCCGGAACGCGCCAGCGCGACGGTCCCCGCCACCATGACCGCCGCACTGATCCCGATCAACACCCAACCGACGCCGTCGGTGTGGACCCGTTCGTCGAGTGCGGCGATGCCGACTGCGACTCCGACCACAGGGTCCAAGACGATCGCCGCGGGGAACGAGATCTCGAGCGATCCGGCCTGGAACGCAAGCTGTTGGCAGGTCAACCCGACGAGGCCGGTCGCGATGAGTGCGTAGGTCTCCCAGGAGCTGGTCATCGCCTCCAACCCGTTGGGGAGAATGTGGACGATCGACTTGGTGAGGGCCGATCCGAGGCCGAACAGCGTGCCGGCCACGATCGCGAGGCCGACGCCGCGTCCCCAGGAAACCCGCGCGGCCATGAACCCGACGCCGAGGAGGCAGAGCACCCCGCAGCCGATGAGCGACGGGACCCAGTCCCGAAAGGGCGTGGTGTCGAGGCCGGCTCCGGGATCGCCCACGATGAGAAAGACCGCGAGCGCAGCGGCAATCAGGAGTGACCAGCCGATCTCGGCTCGGTGGATCGGTCGGGCGTTCCACCGTGCGGCAATCGGCAGGGCGAAGACGAGCGACACGATCAAGAGCGGTTGGACGACCAGGATGGACCCGGCACCCAGCGCGATGGCCTGAAGGACGTACCCGCAGCTGTCGCCCACCGTCGCCGCCCACCACCGGGGACTCCGCAAGAGGTGGGTGACGAAGGCGGCACCCGTGTGTTCGATGTTCGCAGCTTCTTGCTGTTGGGCGACGGCGCCGACGGCGAAGACGAGCGCGGCGGTGATGGCGAGGAGAACCGCGAGTAAGGGCACGGCCAACAGTACGCTCCGCGGCCGTGGCCGCCGAGTTTTCGATCATCGATCTTCCGTTTCTCTTCATGCTGGCCGGCGTCACGGTGCTCATAGTCGTGGCCGCGGTGTTGCTCCGGCACCGGGTTCGTCGATGGGTCCAGGTGGTCGCCTGGTTGGTGGTCGTCGCGATGCTCTCGGCAAATGTGTTGAGTTGGGTCAATCGCCACTTCGCGTACATGCCGACGTTGCAAGACCTCTTCGGCCGCACCGCGGCCGACGAGAGCACCGAAGCCGACGTCAAGAAGCAGACGGTGATTCCCGAGAACGGCAAGGTCATCACCGTTCGGATTCCGGGCACGACGTCGGGGTTCGTCGCCCGCGACGCGTTGATCTACCTGCCGCCGGCGTGGTTCGCGCGGCCGCGCCCGCAACTGCCGGTCATCGTGTTGCTGCCGGGCACACCGGGCGCGACCGACAACTGGACCCAAGCGGGGTTCGCCGACGTGACGAGCGACGCCTACGCGGCCACCCACCGGGGTCGAGCCCCGATCTTGGTCATGGCCGACGAGAATGGCACCGATACGGCCGACACCGAGTGTGTCGGACCGGTCGAGCAGTACCTGACCGTCGACGTTCCTGCCTATGCGATCCGGCGCTACAACGCGGCGAGGGAACCCGAACGGTGGGCGATCGGGGGGCTGTCCGAAGGGGGGATGTGCAGCGTGATGTTGGGACTGCGCCACCCGGAGGTGTTCCGGACCTTCCTCGACTTCGGCGGCCTGCTCGGACCACGATCAGGCGACGACAACAGCATCGGGTCGACGGTGGCGGATCTGTTTCGCGACGATCAAGCCGACTTCGATGCGCACGAGCCGCTCACGATCATGGCGAAGGGGACCTTCCCCGAACTCGGTGGTTGGTTCGAGGTAGGGAGCGACGATCCGGCACCGCTGCAGGCGCAGCGCGAATTGGTCCCTGCGGCAGAGACTGCGAAGGTCGCCGTGTGTTCGGTGATCGTGCCCGGAGGTGAACACACCTTCCAGGTCTGGAAGCAAGCGTTTCAAGATGCACTGCCATGGACGGCCGCTCGATTGGGAATCGGCCGACCGGTCGCCAAGTGCCCGCACCAGTAGTCACGACATCGTGAGGTTGCCATGAAACTGTCGGTCACCATCTCCGGGCTCGACCGGATCTTCGGCGACGATCTCGGGTCGGTCGTCGATGTCGCTCGGATGGCCGACGACGTCGGGGTCGACCAACTGGTGCTGCCCGATCACGTCGCCATCGGCTCCCGGCTCGACCGGTATCCCTACGGCAAGGCGTTTCCGTACCCGCCGGCGGAACCCTGGCTCGAGCCGCTGACCTCGCTCGCGGCCATTGCCGGCGCGACTCGTCGAGTGCGACTCGGCACCGGCGTGCTCATCGCGCCGTTGCGTCCGGCGCTGTTGCTGGCCAAGACCGTCGCCTCCCTCGACGTGTTGTCGCGCGGTCGCGTCGATCTGGGCATCGGGACGGGGTGGCAACGCGAAGAGTTCGTCGAGCCCGGTATGGAGTTCATCGGCCGCACCCAGCGCATGGACGACGCCATGCGCGCCTGTCGGGCGTTGTGGGAACACGAGCCCCCGGTGTCGTTCGCATCATCGACGCTGACCTTCGACGAGCTGTGGTGCGAACCGCGACCGGTGCAGGCTCGGATTCCGGTCTTCTACGGCGGTGCGCTGACGCCGCCGATGATCGCGCGTATCGCCGAGTTGGGCGACGGCTGGTTGCCGCTCGGTCCGAGCATCGACGAGGTCGCGGCGGGGATCGAGATGCTCCGGGGTGCGTTCAGCGCCGCGGGTCGGGAGCCCGCGTCGCTCGGCGTGCGCGTGGGGCTCGCGGTGGTCGTCGGTGACGACCGGCGGGTCGACCCGGCCGGGACCGTCGCCGCACTGCCCGATCTTGCCGCGATCGGCGTGACGACCGTCTCGGTCGCGCTCGGCCGCTTCATCTCCACCCGAGCCGACATCGAGCCCTTCCTCCTCGAGATGGTGGCCGCGACGGCGGGGGTCGACGGCCGGTAGGTGGCGCTGAGCCCGTCGGCCCTCGGTACACTCCGCACCATGACGATGACTGATATCCCGAAGGCAATGCACCGCGGCGAGAGCGAGAACCCATTCGTGGCGCTCGGCGACGGGACTCATCTCCAGCTCCTCCAGGTCGATGTGGAAGCAGGCCTCTGGGTGATCCGTACCAAGTTCGAGCCGGGCGTCATGGTTCCGACGCACAAGCACACGGGCGAGGTGTTCGCCTTCACGCTCTCCGGGTCGTGGAAGTACGTGGAGTATCCCGAGGTCAATGTCGCCGGGTCGTACCTGTACGAGCCGGCCGGTTCGATCCATACCTTGACAGTGCCGAAGGAGAACGACGGCCTGACCGACGTGTGGTTCGCGATCTACGGGGCCAATCTCAACCTCGACGCCGACGGGAACGTCGAGTCGGTGGTCGATGCCGGACTCGTCAAGGACTCCTACTTCGCGTTGTGCGAGGCGAACGGTCTGCCGCGGCCGAACGTCATCGGCGCGTAGTCGTCGCCGATCCGGCGCTACGCCGCGCGTGCGTGGTGGGTCGCCCATTCGCGTAAGGCGCGGATCTCTTCGGTCCGTGATCGGGACAACGGCACCGTGGCGTGAAGCTCGGTGGTCACCGACTCGAGCGTGATAGCTCCGGAGTAGGAGGCCGCCGCGATCGCGGCTTCGATCTCGGCGCCCGAGAAGCCGTCGGATGTGTCGGCAATCGTCGCCAGGTCGGCGTCGCTCAGCGTGATCGAACGTTGCGCCAACTGGGCGCGCGCGATGGCCGCCCGGGCACTGACGTCGGGCAGGTCGACGAAGAACAGCTCGTCGAATCGACCCTTGCGGGTGAGTTCGGCGGGGAGGCGCGTCACGTCGTTGGCAGTCGCGACCACGAACACGCCGGGCGCGTGATCCTGGAGCCAACGGAGGAACGTGCCGAGTACGCGGCTGGACACGCCGCCGTCCTCACCACCCGTGGTGAAGCCTTTCTCGATCTCGTCGATCCACAGCACTGCGGGTGCCATTGCTTCGACGGTGGTGAGTGCGGCCTCGAACCGCTGCTCGGATTCACCGATGTACTTGCTGTAGATCCGCCCGGGGTCGAGGAGGACGAGCGGGATCGACCACTCCGCTGCGATCGCGTGCGCCAGCGCCGACTTCCCACAGCCCGGGATACCCGCGAGCAACACGCCGCGCGGTGGGTCAACGGCGCGGTCGAGCCCGGCGGCGACCCGGTGCCCGAGCCACTGCTTCAGATGATCGAGACCCCCGAGCTCTGCGAGGCGGAGCGAAGGCTCGTCGACGATCTCGAGAATCCCGTCGGCGTTCAGGAGTTCCGCCTTGCCGGCAAGTGCCAGCGCGATGTCGGCGTCGTCGAGACGACCGTTCCGCAGCCCGGCCTGCATGACCTGACGTTCCGCTTCGACCAGTGTCAGGCCGAGGAGAGAACGAGCGAGTCGAACCCGTTCCTGGTCGTCGAGGTCGATCGCCACGTTCTGTTGGCCGAGTCGGGCAGAGGCGCGCTGGATCATCGCGTCGAGTTCGGGGACCGAAGGCGGTCCCAGCCGCCAACGGTGGACGAGACCTTCGAGGTCGGTCGGAATGGTGAGCCGATGCCCGACCAACAGCACGCTCTGTCCGTTCTGGCCGCGCTGACCGAGTTCCTTCAGCGCTCGGAGCGATGCCGGATCGCCGAGCAGCGGGGTCGGGTCGAGGAGGACCGCGGTCCAGGTACCCGACATCGCGGTGAGGTTCGACAGCATCTGGTCCGGGTCGACGGTCCCGTAGAGCGGCTGGCTTCCCTCGCGCCCCAGACCGGTCGCCGCCGACCACGTCCATACGGGAGCGCCCGTGCTCGCGGCGCGCACGATCGAGAGGCAGCGATGCTCTTCGCTGGTATCGACGGCGATGACCGAAGTGCCCGATTGCAGTAGTAGCCGGAGATCGGCGACGGCGTCCATCGGGAATGTCTCGACCGCCGTCCTGCCTCCCTGAACCCAGTTCCCGACGTTTGGCACCTGGTGGTCCGGTGCGAGCCACCAGCTGCCAAACGCTCAACCCGGACTCAGGCGTTTGGCGCCTGGTGGTCGGGAGTCGACCACGATCCGCCAAACGCTGGGAGGTGGGTCAGTCGGAGGAGAGGAAGACGTTCTTGACCTCGGTGTAGTGGTGCATCGCGTGCATCCCGAGTTCGCGGCCCAAACCGGACTGTTTGTACCCGCCGAACGGGGCTTCGGTGCGCACCGACTTGTTCGTGTTGACGGACAGCACACCGGTCCGGATCGCCTTCGCCGTGCGGATCGCCCGCCCGAGGTCGCGGGTCCAGATCGAACCCGACAGGCCGTAGGGGGTGTCGTTGGCGATGCGGATGGCGTCAGCTTCGTCGCGGAACGGAATGATCGACGCGACCGGGCCGAAGATCTCTTCCTGGGCGACTCGCATCGAGTTGTCGACGCCGGCGAGCACCGCGGGCGACAGGTAGAAGCCGGGGTCGTCGGGCACGACGCCACCGGTCACTCGCTCGGCGCCTTCGGAGGCGGCGATGTCCAGGTAGTCGAGCGACACTTGGCGCTGGGCGGTGGAGATCATCGGCCCGATGTCGGTGGTCTCGTCGAGGGGAGTGCCGACGCGGAGCGCCTCCGTCGTCCGGGTGAACGCGGCAACGAAGTCGTCGTAGATGGAATCCTCCACCACGATCCGACTGCGAGCACAACAGTCCTGGCCGGTGTTGGCGAAGACCGACATCGGAGTGTCGGCCGCCGCCTTCTCCCAGTCGGCGTCGGCGAAGACGACACAGGCCGACTTGCCGCCGAGTTCGAGTGAGACGCGGGTGATGTTCTCGGCACTGGTCCGCAGGATCGACGCGCCGGTGCTGGTCTCACCGGTGAATCCGATCTTGTCGACGCGCGGGTCGCCGACGAGCGCGTCGCCGATGATCCGACCGGGTCCCGGGAGGACCGACACACACCCCGCCGGTACGCCGGCCTCGACCAGGATCTCGCCGAGCTTCAAGGCGGTCAGCGGTGTGAGCGACGCGGGCTTGATGATGACGGAGTTGCCGCAGGCGAGTGCGGGAGCGGTCTTCCACGTCGTGATCAGGAGTGGAAAGTTCCACGGCACAATCAACGCGCACACGCCGACCGGTTCGCGCAACACCATGTCGATTCCCGAGTCCTGCACCGGGATGGTCTCGCCGAAGATCTTGTTGGCCGCACCGGCGTAGTACTCGAACACGTCGGCCGCCGCGTTCACCTCCCAGCGAGCGTCGCCGATCGGCTTGCCCGCGTTGCGGGCCTCGAGGACGGCCAGATCTTCGGATCGTTCACGCATCAGCGCGGCGACGCGCAGCAACACGCGGCCGCGAGCCGTCGCGCTCTGGCCGGACCACACCCCGGCGTCGAACGACTCGCGGGCGGCGCGGATCGCCCGGTCGACGTCGGCGGCGGCGCCGGCGGCAACGGTGGCGAGTCCTTGTCCGGTCGCCGGTTCGAGGATGTCGAGTGTCGCGCCCGAGCTGGACGGAGCATGAGTGCCACCGATGAGAAGATCCATGGGGCGGCACGGTATCGGGCTCGCGGTCTGCAAGGGTGAAGCGATGGCCCGTCGCTCCGCTTCCTTTCCGGCTCTGCTCCTTGCGGGCGGTCTGGTACTTACCGCGTGTTCGTCGAGTTCGGCATCTTCCTCGACGAACACGACGCGGGGGACCAGGGCTCCACAGACCTCCACCACCGATGTCAGGAGGGCAACCCCCCTGAAGTGGCGGGAGTGCGACCTGGGGGAGTGCGCGGCCGTCGAGGTCCCGTTCGACTGGTCGCAGCCGACGGGCCGGAAGGTGAGCATCAAACTGGCTCGAGGTTCGCAGGCTGAGCGCGGGCAGAAGATCGGCACACTGATCGTGAACCCCGGCGGGCCCGGCGCCTCCGGTCGGGATTTCGCGAGTTACGCCGCCGCGTCGTTGCCCGACGCGATCAAGAAGCGGTTCGACGTGGTGGCGTGGGATCCGCGCGGCACCGGTGCGAGTGCGCCGGTGAAGTGTGGGCGCAATCTCGACTACGTGTTCGCACCCGACAGTGCGCCGGACACGCCGACGGAGCTGGCGGCGCTCAAGGCGGCGTCGAAGCGATTCATCGATGCGTGCGTCGCTCGGAACGGTGAGTGGCTTCAGCACATCTCGACCGACGACACGGTGCAGGACCTCGACGCCCTGCGGGTCGCAGTCGGCGATCCGCGATTGACCTACCTCGGGTTGTCGTACGGCACGTTCCTCGGCGCGAAGTACGCCGAGCGGTTTCCCGACCGCGTTCGAGCGTTGATCCTCGACGGGGCGGTCGACCCGTCGCTCAGTCCCGCAGATCTCACGATCAGTCAAGCCCAAGCCTTCGACGTCGCGCTCGCGTCTTTCCTCGACGACTGCGCTCGACGTTCGTCGTGCGCGTTCCACCACGACGGCAATCCGCGCGCGGCGTACGACGAACTTCGCGCCAAGATCGACGCGGAGCCGATCGCGACGGAGGGCCAGGCGTTCGGCCCGACGCAGTTCGATCTCGGCGTGGGCGCACTCATGTACTCGGGCGCGAACGCCTATTCGACGCTGGCGGGGGCCCTGCGCTCACTCGACGATGGTTCCCCCGGCCCGTTGATGGAGTCCGCGAATCTGTATCTCGGACGTGACGGCGACGGCCGGTACGACTCGACCTGGGGTTCGTTCATTGCGATCACCTGTGCCGATGGCCCAAACCTGACCCTCACGCAGACCGACGCGCTGGCGCAGCGGGCCGCGGTGGAGGCACCTGACTTCGGCGCGGCGAGTGTCGGGCTGGGTTACGGATGTGCGTACTGGCCGTATCCGCCGAAGCGGACGGCGGCGGCCGCAGTGCGCGCACCGACCAAGGAACCGATTCTGGTCATCGGAACGACCGGCGATCCGGCGACCCCGTTGCCGTGGGCCGAAGGGCTCGCGAGTCAGCTTGGGAACGCCCGTCTCGTCGTCGTCGACGGCACCGCCCATACCTCGTCGTTGGGCGGAAATGAGTGTCTGGAACGGATCGCAGTGGCGTATCTGGTGGAGCGCCGGGCGCCGAACGGCACGACTCGCTGCGGGTAGCCGACCGGCGGCTCGATAATCTGACGACCCGTCAGATTTCGGCGAGAGGGACCATCTCCATGACGGCAGTCGTCGAACCCGGACCTTCGGGTACCCCGATTCCGCGGATTGTCAGCGTCGACGATCACGTCGTCGAACCGGCGCATTTGTGGAAGACGTGGCTGCCCGAGAAGTTCCGGGAGGCCGGCCCGCACGTCGAGCGCCGAGGCATCGGAACGATGCGCCACATCGGTGGCGGTACCTATGAGCAGACCTTCGACCCCGACGGACCCCAGGCCGACTGCTGGGTCTATGAAGATCTCGTCTACATCAACAAGCGCCATGTGGCGGCGGTCGGATTCGATCGGGACGACATGACGATGTCGCCGATCACCTACGACGAGATGCGCCCCGGTTGTTACGACCCCAAGGCTCGTATCGCCGACATGGAGATGAATCACGTCGAAGCGTCGGTGTCGTTCCCGACCTTTCCGCGCTTTTGCGGGCAGACGTTCCTCGAGGCCAAAGACCGCGAACTCGCGGCCGCCTGTGTCACGGCGTACAACGACTGGATGGTCGAGGAATGGTGTGGTGACAGCGGTGGTCGGCTCGTACCGCTCATCATCGTGCCGTTGTGGGATGCCGAACTGGCCGCCGCCGAAGTTCGCCGGAACGCGGCGCGCGGTGTGCGCGCGGTGTGCTTCTCGGAGATCCCACCGCACCTCGGTCTGCCGAGCATCCACTCCGGGGAGTGGGACCCGTTCTTCGTGGCGTGTCAAGAGACCAACAACGTCGTGTGTATGCATATCGGATCCAGCTCACGGATGCCGGCGACCTCACCCGACGCACCCGTGGCCGTTGCCGCGAGTCTGAGCTTCGGCAACGCGATGGCCAGCCTGGCGGACTTCCTCTTCTCCGGCGTGCTGGTGCGCTATCCCGACCTCAAACTCGCGTATTCCGAGGGCCAGATCGGCTGGTTGCCCTACATCCTCGAACGGGTCGACGACGTGTGGAAAGAACATCGCGCGTGGGGCGGCGTCAAGGACCTCGTTCCGGAACCGCCGTCGACTTACTACTTCCGTCAGGTGTTCGGCTGCTTCTTCCGGGACGTGCACGGTCTCGAGTCACTGCACCGGGTTGGGGTCGACAACATCACGTTCGAAACCGACTATCCCCACACCGATTCGACGTGGCCGCACACGCTCGAGGTGGCCCAGGCCATGATGGGGCACCTTCCGGCCGACGTCGTGTACAAGATCGTGCGCGGTAACGCGATCCGTATGCTCGGCCTCGACCTCGACCGGTAGGGCGGCATGGGCACCGATCGTCTGGTCCCACTCGAGGGTCCGGCGAACTTCCGTGATTTGGGCGGTCATGTGACGACCACCGGCAGGGTGGTACGTCGCGGCCGGGTGTTCCGGTCGGATTCCTTGAGTGGCCTCACCCCTCGCGATGTCGGCTACCTGCGCGACATCTTGGCGATCGCAACGGTGATCGACTTGCGCGCGCCACACGAGGTCCAGGACTACGGGCACGGTCCGTTGGCGCCGTTCGTCCGCCAACTCCACCTCCCGATCGTCGATTCGACGCGCGAACCGGCCGAGCCGAAGCGGCAGCGGCGCAAAGAACCCGAGTTCCGGACGCTCGACGAGATCTACCTTTTCATGCTGGCCCAGTACGGGCATCGCTTCGCCGACGTACTGCGGATCATCGCCGACGCGTCGACCCAGCCGGTGGTGTTCCACTGTGCGGCGGGGAAGGACCGAACCGGGCTCACCTCGGCCTTGATCCTGGGTGCCTGCGGAGTGCCCGATGACGCGATCGCAGCCGACTTCGCGTTCACCGAGACGCGAATGCCCACCGTCATCGCTCGCCACCACGAGCGCGCCGAACCCACCGGTGGAGCCATTGAGGTTGCCGGCCAGCAGTACGGCGCGCAGGCGTTGACGATGCGCACGGTGCTCGCCGGTATCGAGCGCGAGCACGGTTCGATCGAGGGATACCTCCGGGCCGCAGGCCTGGAGTCGTCGGCCATCGCATCGCTCCGGAGCACGTTGATCGAGGCCGGCGACCACTGATCGGATTCGGTGCGAACGAGCCTTCGGTCACGTCGTTCCAGTTCGCGGGCGCGGTGCGAGTAGTCTCACAGGGTCCGCATCTCGCCGGACAGCCGCGCTGGAGACATTCCTGTCATTCCGCCGCGCGGAACGACAACCCGCTGAAGCGGGTGAGGAGTACCAGTGCCCACCTTTTCTGATCTTGGCCTCGCGCGTGATCTCGTCGCGGCTCTCAACGAGCGCGGCATCATGGAACCATTCCCGGTTCAGGCCGCGACGATTCCCGACGCCCTTGCGGGCAAGGACGTCTGTGGCCGGGCCCCGACCGGCTCCGGCAAGACGATCGCCTTCGGAGCCCCGACCGTCGAGCGGGCCGGCCGGTCGCGGCCGCGCCGACCCAGCGCCCTGGTCCTGGCTCCGACCCGGGAACTCGCCGCCCAGATCGTGCGGGAACTCGAACCGCTCGCCGACGTGCGCAACCAGCGCGTGTTCGCGATCTACGGCGGCGTTGGGTATGAGCCGCAGAAGCGGGCGCTCCGCAAGGGAGTGGAGATCCTGGTGGCCTGCCCGGGCCGGCTCGAAGACCTGATTCAACAGCGCGCGCTGGTGCTCGACAAGGTTGAGATCGTCGTCATCGACGAGGCCGACCGGATGGCCGACATGGGCTTCCTGCCCGCGGTCCGGCGGATCCTCGATCAGACCAGTGAAGACCGTCAGACGCTGCTGTTCTCGGCGACACTCGACGGCGCGGTCGGCGTCCTGACCGACGACTATCAGCGGTTCCCGGTCCGCCACGAAGTTGCCGGAGTCGAGACTGACGCGGCCGATGCCGAGCATCGCTTCGAACGGGTGACCAACGAAGCGCGGGTCACGCGCGCCGCCGAGGTCATCGAAGAGGAAGGCCCGACGATCGTCTTCTGTCGTACCCGCCACGGTGCCGACAAGGTGGCGAAGAAGTTGTCGAATGGTGGCGTGCAGGCCGCTCCGATCCACGGGGGTCTGTCCCAGGCCAAGCGCGATCGCGCGTTGGCTGACTTCACTCGTGGTCGTGTGCACGCGTTGGTCGCGACCGACGTCGCCGCACGTGGCATTCACGTCGACGACGTCGCGTGCGTCGTGCACTTCGATCCACCCGAGGACGCGAAGGCGTACGTGCATCGTTCGGGCCGGACGGCTCGGAAGGGCGCGACCGGCGTCGTCGTCTCGTTCGTGTTGCCCGACCAGGTGCGGTCGAGTCTGAGCCTGCAGCGGGAGCTGGGCTTGGTCGAGCCCGATCGTTCGCCCCAGAAGCGGTCTCGTCCACCCCGGAACAACGGAAGTCGGGCCCGGCGAGACAACAACCCTCGGGACCGCAACGGCCGGAGCGACAACCCCCGCGACGCCAAGCCCCGTGACTCGAAGCCGCGTGACGCGCAGCCCCGCGACTCCCGCGACGGCGAACGCCGCGATTCCAAGCCGCGAGACGGCGAGCGGCGCGAACGGACGAACGCGCACGGCGACCAGGGTGGTCCGGCCCGCTCGGGTGTCGGCGCCAAATCCAGTCGCACCAACGGAGCTCCCGGGAATCGATCGCGGCGGTCCAGTCGCTGACGCGACCCGCGCCTCACGACGATCCCAGCGAGCCACCGCGTTTGGGGTCCGATCGTCGGTATCCGACGCTCGAACCCCGAACCTAAGAGGTTTCTCGCCGACCCACCAGGAATCTGATGACCCGTCAGGTCCTCTCTAGACTGCCCGCCTCATGGACCTGCGGTTCTCAGACGACGACGAAGCATTCCGGGCCGACCTGCGCGCCTGGTTGCAGACGGCTCTGGCCGATCTGGCACCCCAACCGCACCGCGACGACTGGGACGCGCGCCGTATCTGGGACACCGATTGGCAGCGACGTCTGTTCGACGCCGGGTACGCCGGCCTCAACTGGCCCAAGGAGTACGGCGGCCAGGCCGCGCCACCGAGCCAGCAGCTCGTGTTCCTCGAAGAGACCACCCGGGCGCGGGCTCCCTACGTCGGCGTCAACTTCGTGGGGCTGCTCCACGCCGGTCCGACCATCGTGGCCGAGGGCACCGCGGAACAGAAGGAGGCGCACCTCCCCAAGATCCTCCGGGGCGAAGAGGTGTGGTGCCAGGGATTCTCGGAGCCCGGTGCGGGCTCCGACCTTGCATCGCTGCGGACCCGCGCCGTGCGTGACGGCGATCACTACGTCGTCACCGGTCAGAAGATCTGGTGTTCGTACGGTCAGATCGGTGACTTCGGCGAGTTGCTCGTCCGTACCGATCCCGACGCACCCAAGCACAAGGGCATCACGTGGTTGATGTTGCCGATGGACTTGCCGGGCATCGAGGTGAGGCCCCTGAAGACCGTCCTCGGGTCGTCGGAGTTCGCGGAGCTCTTCTTGGACGAGGTGCGAGTCCCCCTCGAGTGCCGGGTCGGTGAGGAGAACGACGGCTGGCGGGTCACCAACGTCACCCTGGCCTTCGAACGGGGAACGGCGTTCGTGAGCGACCTGGTCGACGCGACCCGATTGGTCGAAGACCTCGCTCCGTATGTCACCGACCCTGGTCACCGCCGCGAACTCGGACACATTGCCGCAGACCTCGACGCCATCTGGGCGCTCACCAAACGCAACGTCACCCAGTCGGCGCGAGGCGTCGCCGGTCGCGGGCCGTTCATGATCAAGCTCGCCTACAGCGAGGTGTGCCAGAAGATGGGGGAGTTGGCCCTCAAGGTGCTCGAGCGCGACATCCTGACCGTCGACGGCGAGGGCCCGTTCGTCGAAGAACGGTTGCGGTCGCTGGCGTTCACGATCGCTGCGGGCACGTCGCAGATTCAACGCAACATTCTCGGCGAACGTGTCCTCGGCCTGCCTCGGGAGCCGCGATGAACTTCGATCTGACCGACGATCAACGGGCGCTGCGGGACGGCATTCGGTCCTTGGTCGAGGGTCGATTCCCCATGGACCGCGTGCGGGGCGGGTTCGACCGGTCCGTGCACGCCGAGTTGGCCGAAGCGGGCGTGTTCTCGCTGCGGGCCGACGGGTTCAGTTGGGCCGATGCGGTAGTGGTGTACGAAGAGCTCGGTCGGGGTCTCGTGCCCGGGCCGCTCGTGTGGTGCTTCGGTCGCGAGCGGATCACCACCGGGTACGACGCGTCGCTCGCCGGGTCGGATCTGGTGGAGTTCCTCGGCCTGGTCGACGACGTCGTGGTGGTCGATCCGCGGCGGTCGCAAGGGCTGGTGGTTCCCGTCGAGGCCCTGGAGGTGGGGGAGCAGGCGACGTGGCCTCTCGATCCGCTGACTCCGGTCTGGCGTATCCACGAGCACGGTGTGCTCGGCAGCCCGATCGACGGGAGTTTCGCCGACCTGTGGGACCAGGGTGCGCTCCTGACGGCGGCCTACTGCGTGGGAATGGCGGATCGGCTCGCGGAGATGGCAGTCGACTACGCACAGGAACGCCAGCAGTTCGATCGACCGATCGGGTCGTTTCAAGCGGTCAAGCACCTCTGCGCCGACATGGCGGTGCGAGCCGAGTTGGCCCGAGTGGCCACCCAGGCGGCGGCGTGTGTGCTCGACGATCCGACCACCGGTGCGGACCAGGCGAAGGTGGCGAGAGCGAGGAAGATGCCCGAGAGGCGGATGGCCGGGATGGCGACCAGGGCGGCGACGGGCACGACGACCAGGCCGGCCAGGAGCAGCCCGAGCAGCCAGGGCAGCCCGTGGTCGACGGCGAACTGGGAGAACGCCACTGCGCCGATGGCGGCGAAGGCCACCTGGCACAGCGACACCATCCCCGACGTGCGCACCAGGAGCCCGAGCGAGAGGAGCAGGATCGCCTGGGTCAGCCCGGTGGTCCAGTAGGACAAGTCGTTCCCGACGATGCTCGGGATAACGAGCAGGACACCGACCACCACCACTGCGGCGACGATCCGGATCGAGGCCGGCGCCTGCCACGGGAGCGCCGGCTTGCGCTCCACCAACGACGGAGGGCGAAGGCGGCGCTTCGGGAGCACCAGCAGGACGATGAACAGGAAGATGAAGGGAAGTGCTCCCGGCACGCCGGCCAGGCTCGGGTTGGTGACGACGTACTTCTTGGAGATGTCGGAGCCGACACCGATCAGGAGCCCTCCGAGGAACGTCAGCGGGATGCTCGAGAAGCCACCGATGGCAGCGGCGCCGACCGCCTGGAGGACGAGGAACGTCAGCACGATGGCGTTCAGCCCGAGCACCGGGAAGATCAGCCAGCCCGTGAGCGCAGCGAACGTGCACCCGATCATGGACGCGGTCCGGCGGACCGAGCGGGCGTTGGTGCCGTGCAGCCCGACCAGCTCGGTGTCGTCGACCACCGAGCGCATCGCCACCCCTGTGCCGCGACCGACGGAAGAACAGGTAGAAGCCGAGCACGGCCACCAGGGCGATGGCGAAGATCGTCATCTGTTGATAGGTGACGAACGTTCCGCGATTCTCCACCGACTTGGTCGCGCTCGGCAGGTACGGCTTGGCGGGGATGCTCTTGGTGCCGTACTTGATGACGCCGAGGCCCTGGACGAGGAGCACGATGCCGACCGTCCCCACCACCTTCAATCCCACCGGTTGGGGCGCGAGGTGGCGATCGAGCACCTCCATGGCGGGAACAGATCAGCGGCCCGACTACCCCCACTGCGATAAGAGCCGACAGCTTCCAGCTCGAGCCGTGGTCGTAGTGCAGGAAGTACATGACGTAGGCGGCCACGGTCACGAGCAGCGCGCCGTAGCCCAGATTGAAGATGCCGGACGTCTTGTACGTGAGCACGAGCCCGGTCCCGGCGAGCCCGTAGAGGGCCCCGGCCGCCAGGCCGCTCACGATGAACGGCAGCAGATCAGTCATCTTTCGCTCTCACTCCCCGCTGGACGGCATCGCCGTCCAACACCCCTGGGCGGGCGGGTGCCCGCGATGACGGGCTTCAGCTACCGACGAGTTCGACGAGACGGTCGGCCCCGGCCTGGCTCATGGCGCCGTCCATCGCCTCGTCGATGCCGCTTGTAGCGATCGCCCCGAGGCACTGGCCGTCGACGAGGAGCGGCACTGCGCCTTCGAAGGCCGCCATGCCGGGCAGGCCGACCAACCCGACCAGGCCCTCGTCGACGGCGTCGCGGAAGTTCTTCGACGGCACTCCGAACCGAGCCGAGATCTGCGCTTTGAGGGTGGCGACCTCGACGGTGCCGTGGGGGATGCCGTCCCTCGCGCTCGAGGAACAGGAGGTGGGCGCCGTCGTCGACCACAACGATGATCGACGCGTCGTGGCCGAGAGGCGCCGTGCGCCCGGGCCGCGGCGACGACCTCCCTCACGGCGTCGAGCGTGAGCACCCTGCGGGTGGGCAGTTCCATGATGATGATTCCCCCTGTGTGTGATGCGTGGAGCCGGCGTCAGCCGGCGACGGACAGTGGCCCGTGGCTCATCGTCGAGAGCACGATCGGACCCTGGTCTGTGACTGCACGGTCTCCGACGCCAGGTAGACGCCGTGATCCCCCCTGACGACGATCTGGATGCAGAGCACGGAGCCCTCGTCGATGGCGCGGGTGGCGTCGAAATCGCGGCCCAGCGCACTGCCGGACATCGCGCCCTCGAATCCGAGCCCGACCCCGTAGGCGAGCGGGTACCTGACCGAGAGGCTCTCCCGCCGCGAGGTGGGCGTCGACGAAGTCGGCACGGTCGCGCCCGGTCGGCAGGCAGTGAGCACCTGGTCGAAGGTGCGGCGCCAACGGGCGTAGAGGTAGTGCTGGGCCGCCGCGAGCGTGTGCCCCGGACGGCCGGAGCAGCGCCAGGTGCGACCAACGGAACCCTCGTACCCGGCGTAGAGCACGCCGCTGGACAGTGCGACCAGGTCTCCCTCGTCGACGGTCCGGTCGCCGGCGATGCGTCGCACGGCGATGGTGCCGTCGGGTCCCGGAGGAGGGACGACGCAGAAGGTGCCCTCGCTGGCCGGCTCGGGGGTGCCCAGCGCCGGCGGCCCGGCCCCGGAACACGCCGAGCAACGAACGCTCGGTGACGCCGGGAACGAGGGCCCGCACCACGTCCTCCATGGCCGCCTCGGCGATCGCCAGGGCGGTGCGGATGCAGAGGATCTCGTCGGCGGACTTCG
>CAVXVA010000001.1:0-950951 GCA_963765075.1 uncultured Acidimicrobiia bacterium | reverse complement strand
GCGATCGATGAACGGCCCCGGCACGAGATGTATCTGGGGTTGGAGCAGTTGCTCGGGCCGCAGGTTGCGGATGCCCTGATGGAACACTTGCCGCCCGTCGGCTGGGGCGATGTCGCCACGAAGCGCGATCTTGGCGTGCTCGAAGATCGGTTGGAGCTGAAGATCGACGGCGCGATCTCGGCGGCGACCACTCGGATCCTGATGTTCCTGGTGCCGACCATGTTCACCGCCGTCGGACTCGGCATCGCCGCGTCGCGATTGGGGTGAGTGTTCGATGGGACTGACCGAGGCGATCGGGTACGAGATGCGACCGGTCAACGCAGCGCAGCGAGTCTTCCAACGCGGCGCGTCGACGAAGGCCGGCGCGTGGACGTTCTCCAAGCTCGCGCATCGGGTCGATCGGCGACTCCTGGCCCTCACCCACGGCCGGACGGCGGTCGCCACGCTGATGGCCGGCCTGCCGATCATCACCGTGACCACCACCGGCGCCAAGAGTGGTCTGCCCCGATCGCTGCCGTTGCTCGGCATTCCGATCGACGGTGATCTGGCACTCATCGGTACGAACTTCGGCCAGACGAACACGCCCGGCTGGGTCTACAACCTGGAAGCCCACCCGACGGGACGAGTGGCGTATCGCGATCGAGACGTTGAGTTCATCGCGCGCCGCGCGAACCCGGAGGAGACCGAGGCCGCGCTCAGCGCCGCGGCGCGGGTGTACCCCGGCTACGACAAGTACCGAGAACGGATCACCGGCCGTGAGGTGAAGGTGTTCGTCCTCGGCGCCCGTCACTGACCCATGCGACACGCGGAGTTCGAGGACCCGAGGCTCGTCGAGGTGTACGACGCGATGTGTCCGTGGTCGCGCGACGACGACTTCTTCGTATCGGTGGTGGAAGAGGCTGGTGCGGAACACCGCGTGCTCGACCTCGGGTGTGGCACCGGCCGGCTCGCCCTCGGCCTCGCCGCCCGAGGCCACTCGGTCACCGGAGTCGATCCGGCCCGCGCCTCACTCGACGCCGCGAGGGCCAAGTCCGGAGCCGATCGGGTGACGTGGATCGAGGGAAACGCAGAACATGCTCCGACCGCGAGCTTCGACGTCGCGGTCTCGGTCGAGGTAGTCGCGATCGCCGGCGCCGAGGCCGCGCCGACCGTGAGCCATCGCATCCAGTACGGATTCTCCGACGGCACCCGACGCGTGAGTGACGCGACCCTCCGATTTCGGTCAGAGGCGGAACTTCGAACCTCCATCGCGACCGCCGGATTCACCGTCGAACACATCTTCGGTGGCTGGAATCGGGAGCCGATCGGCCACGTCGACGGCGAGTTTCTCGTGGTCGCGATGGCCGAATGAGCGTGCTGCGGCGAGAAAGACTTGATTCGCGACGCGGAAGCGACGATACTCTCGACCTCATGTACCGGACCGCCGACCTCCTCGTAGTAGTTACCTAGGCGTACGGCTTTCTCGCGTCCGTACGCCTTGCCCCTCGCACATGCGGGGGGTTTTTCGCGTCCGGACCCGATACTCGCGTCCGGACTTTCCCCCAGGAGCACCCCATGAAGTTGACCGGAGCCCAGGCACTCATCAAGAGCCTCGAGATGGAAGGCGTCGAAGTCATGTTCGGCCTGCCCGGCGGCGCGATCCTGCCGGTGTACGACCCACTGATCGACTCGTCGATCCGCCACATCCTCGTGCGTCACGAGCAGGGCGCCGGTCATATGGCCGAGGGGTACGCCCACGCCACCGGGCGTCCGGGCGTGGCCATGGTGACGAGCGGTCCCGCCGCGACCAACATCGTGACGCCGCTGGCCGACGCGTACATGGACTCGATCCCGCTCGTCGTGATCACCGGTCAGGTTCCCTACGCAGTGATCGGAACCGATGCGTTTCAGGAGTGCGACACCGTCGGCATCACGATGCCGATCACCAAGCACAACTGGTTGATCACCGACGCGCAGGACATCCCGCGCATCATCCGGGAGGCGTTCCACGTCGCGACGACGGGCCGGCCCGGTCCGGTGCTCGTCGACATGCCCAAGGACATCGCCAATCAGACGATGGAATGGGAGTGGCCCGAGACGGTCGACCTGCCCGGCTACAAGCCGAACGTGAAGGGTCATCCGAAGCAGGTCAAGGACGCAGCCAAGCTCATCGGTGAAGCACACCGGCCCGTCATCTATGCGGGTGGCGGCATCCTGAAGGCGCGCGCGGCCGAGGCGCTGCGTGAACTGGCCGAACTCACGGGGATCCCCGTCGTCACCACGCTGATGGCGCGCGGCGCCTTTCCCGACAGTCATGAACTCGCGCTCGGGATGCCAGGTATGCACGGCAACTACACCGCGATCACCGCGATGCAGAAGGCCGACCTGCTGATCGCGCTGGGTTCACGCTTCGACGACCGGGTGACCGGCAAGGTCGACGCGTTCGCGCCCGACGCGAAGATCATCCACGTCGACATCGACCCGGCCGAGTTGGGCAAGGTCCGCCGGCCCGACGTGCCGATCGTCGGTGACTGTAAGAACGTCATCGAAGGCATCGTCACGGCGGTGAAAGCGAACCAGGCCAAGCACGAATGGCCGGACCTGACCGACTGGCGGGCGACCGTCAAAGGCTGGCAGGAGGAACACCCGCTGTTCTACGACCAGCCCGAAGGCGGCCCGCTCAAGCCGCAGTTCGTGATCGAGAAGTTGCGGGAGTGCGCGCCCGACGACACGATCCTCGCCTCGGGCGTGGGTCAACACCAGATGTGGGCGAGCCAGCACTGGCGCTTCGAGCACCCCTACACCTGGGTGAACTCGGGTGGTCTCGGCACGATGGGCTTCTCGGTTCCGGCCGCGATCGGCGCCAAGGTCGGCTGCCCGGAGAAGACGGTGTGGGCCGTCGACGGTGACGGGTGTTTCCAGATGACGGCGCAGGAGATGGTGACCGCGGCCGCGGAGAAGATCCCGGTCAAGATCGCGATCCTCAACAACGCCTACCTCGGCATGGTCCGCCAGTGGCAGGAGCTCTTCTACGAAGAGCGCTACAGCGAGGTGTACCTCTCGCCGGATCTGCCCGACTACGTGATGTGGGCCGAGGCGATGGGCTGTGTCGGCTTCCGGGTCGAGACGCCCGAAGACGTCATTCCCACCATCGAGAAGGCGAACGCGATCAACGACCGTCCGGTCGTCATTGACTTCCGGACCGACTACCGGGAGAAGGTGTACCCGATGGTTGCCGCGGGTTCCAGCAACGACGACGTGATTCTCGGCCCGGAAGCCGACAAAGAAGGAGGGCGCTGAGATGGCGATCGACCACCACATCCTGAGCGTGCTCGTCGAGAACAAGTTCGGCGTGCTCACTCGCGTCTCGAGTTTGTTCTCGCGGCGTGGGTACAACATCTACTCGCTGGCGGTCAGCCCGACCGAGGACGACCGCTACTCGCGGATGACGATCGTCGTCGATGGCGATGCCGATCTCGTCGAGCAGATCACGAAACAACTCAACAAGTTGATCCCGGTGATCAAGATCTCGGAGTTGGCCGATTCCGACGCGGTCGAGCGCGAACTCATGCTCGTCACGGTCAAGGCCGGTGCCGACGCTCGATCCCAGGCGACCGAGTTGGCGTCGATCTTCGAGGCCAAGATCCTCGATGTCGGATTCGACGCGATGACGCTGATGGTCGCAGGCCAGCCCGACAAGCTCGACGCGATGACCGATCTGCTGAAACCGTTCGGGATCGTCGAGCTGCAACGGACGGGCCGGATCGCCCTCCCGAAGCTGTCTCGCCAGTCGAGCAAGCTCCGGGTCGTCAAGAACAAGAGCGCCTGACTACCGTTCGTCCGATTCCCCCACGCGAAGAGCGACCGAGTGGTCGCGATTGCAGCGCCGGAAAACCTTTGAGGAGAGACAGCTATGGCCGCCACGATTACCTATGACGACGGTGCCGATCTCGGATTGCTCGACGGCAAGACCGTCGCGATCCTCGGATACGGCTCCCAGGGTCACGCGCACGCGTTGAACCTGATGGAGTCCGGCGTCGATGTGATCGTCGGGCTGCGTGAGGGCTCGTCGAGCGCACCCAAGGCCGAGCAGGCCGGGCTCAAGGTGCTCACGACCGCCGAAGCGGTGCAGGCCGCCGACGTCGTCATGGTGCTGCTCCCCGACACCGAGCAGAAGAAGGTCTACCAAGCCGACATCGAACCGAACCTGGTGCCGGGCAACTCGCTTGCCTTCGCGCACGGGTTCAACATCCACTTCGACCAGATCAAGCCGCCGGAAGGCGTCGACGTATGGATGATCGCGCCGAAGGGCCCCGGTCACCTCGTCCGCCGGACCTACACCGAGGGCGGCGGCGTTCCCGCGCTCGTCGCGGTGTTTCAGGACGCGAGTGGGAACGCACGCTCGATCGCGCTGGCGTACGCCAAGGGCATCGGCGCGACGCGTGGCGGGGTGCTCGACACCACGTTCCAGGAAGAGACCGAGACCGACCTCTTTGGCGAGCAGGTCGTGCTCTGCGGCGGACTCGTCGAGCTGATCCAGAACTCGTTCGAAACCTTGGTCGAGGCCGGGTACCAGCCGGAGTCGGCGTACTTCGAGACGCTGCACGAGGTGAAGCTCATCGTCGACCTCATCTACGAGGGTGGCATCGCCAACATGCGCTACTCGATCTCGGACACCGCCGAGTACGGCGACATGACCCGCGGACCGCGCGTCATCACGTCGTCCACGAAGGCCGAGATGAAGAAGATCCTCGGCGAGATCCAGAGCGGCGAGTTCGCGCAGGAATGGATCGCCGAGAACGAGGCCGGTCGCCCGAACTTCAAGAAGCTCCAGGAAGCCGGCCGGGCGCACCCGATCGAAGCGGTCGGTGCCAAGCTGCGCGGCATGATGCCGTGGATCTCTGCCGGTAAGGCGGCGCCGCAGGACGTCTCCGGCGGCTGATCGACGCGTTCGTGCTGAGCCCGGCTCGCGACGCGGGGCGCCGTCGACATCCGCCGGGCCGGGAGCGGAAATCCCGGCACGCTGAACGCGATCCAATCGATCGGTCCCCGGTGGGGAATGGTGGTGCTCGTTCTCGACATCGCCAAGGTCGTGGCGACGTCGGCGGGTGCGTGGGTTGCTGTGTCAGGCCGCTCCTCAGCCGCGAATCACGAGTCCGCGTGGCGTGTCGCGGGCGCCAACGCCCCTGATCGCGTCGGCGAGCGGATGTTCGCGAACGGCGCGACCGTCGATCTGGGTGACCTCGATCTGGCGGAGCCGTCCGTCTTTGACGAGGTGGGCCAAGCCGGCGACCCACTGATCGGAATCGGTGAACGTCGTGAGGGTTCGACCGCCGCGCTCGATGAAGCCCTGGAGCACGCCGTCGACCGTGACGACGTACGCGCCCGCGGCACGGTTCGGGCGACCGGCGGACTCCGGCCACGCCAGGGCGGCCCCGTACGGCTGGGCGGGATCGGTGGCCGCGAGGACACGGAGTTCCGGGTCAGCGGCGGGGGATCGAAACGCTCGCAACCGGTCGACCGCACCCGGCAACGCGAACTGGGCCGCGCCGAGCCCGGCCACGAAGTAGCCGCGGCGAACCTGGCCGCGTTCCTCCAACGCGCGCAGCACGGGATACACCGCGGCGTAGCCACCGACGATGCCTTCGGCCCGCACCGCCTCGCGGGTGACGACGCCGTACCGATCGAGCAGTTGAGTAGCGAGGGCGTGCAACCGCAGCGTGGGCTCCGCGTCGGGTCGAGCCGCAGTGACGAGCGACCACCGGCCGGCACCCGCCGGAGGTCCGAGTCGACGGAGGCTTCCGGGCCGGGGGCGACCACCGGCGCGCCCACGATGTTTGGCCCGGCTGAGCTGGGCGCGCAGCGGCGCGAGGCTGTCGTTGGTGACCGCGCCGGACCAGACGAGATCCCAGAGGGCGGTCAGGACTTCGGCCTCGGGTTGGTTGTGGGCCGCGCCGAGTAGGTCGGACCAGAACGATGCACCGTGAGCGGCGAGGTGATCGGCGATGGCGTCGTGGATCGGGCCGGTCGGTCGGTCGAGCGGTGGGGGCAGGACGAGATGGGCCCGGTCGCGGAACGCGAGTGCGATGCGACCGTCGCGCGGGCCGATCGGCCCGGCGCCGACCCACACCAGGTCGCCGCTACTGAGCAGTTCGTCGAGTTGATCGGCGCGGTACCCGGTGACCCGGGCCGGGAGTACGTCGAGTTCGAGGGTCGAGGCGGGAAGCGCAACGCCCTGCAGCTGGGCGATGACGTCGAGGAGCGCGTCGGCCCCGTGGCGGGGCGTGTCGAGCCCGTGCCACGCCGGGAGGAACCGGGCGAGGACCTCCGTGTCGACCGGTTCGACCTCGTGGCGCAGCTTGGCCAGGCTCCGGCGCCGGAGGCGGCGCAGCACCGTGGAGTCGCACCACTCGCGTTCGGTACCGTCGGGCCGGAACTCGCCCCGGACGACGCGTTCAGTGCCTTCGAGCGCCCGCAACTCCGGCTCGACCCGATCGATCGGGATGCCGAAGCGTTGTCCGGGCTCCACGGTGCGGAACGGCCCATGGGTGCGGGCGAAGCGCGCCAGGACCTCCCGCAGCGGTGCGGGCGTGGATTCGGTGAACGCCATCGGCAGGCCCGGGGGCAGTGCACAGCCGAAGGCGTCCCGGTAGCGCGCGGCGTCTTCGGCCGCAATGGTGCGCGTCTCGCCGACGAGTTGGATATCGATCGCGCGCCGGTCGCGTCGGAGTTCGTCGAGGAGGTCGGCGGAGTCGAGCCCGTCGGCGATGCGCGCCGCGAACTCCGACGCGCTCAGATCGCCGAGGTCGGTGAGTAGGTCGTGAGCGTCGTCGGCGGTCCGGATCCGGTCGCGGCGGTCAGGGGTGAGGCGTTGGAGTTCGAGTTCGAGTTCCGCCAAGGCATCGGCATCGAGCAGTTCGCGCAACTCCTCGGTGCCGAGCAGCTCACGCAGGAGGTCGCGATCGAGCGCGAGGGCCGCGGCCCGCCGTTCTGCGAGTGGCGCGTCACCCTCGTACATGAACGTGGCGATCCACGCGTAGAGCAGCGACTGGGCGAACGGCGACGCCTTCTGGGTGTCGACGGTGACCATCCGCACCGTGCGGGACCGGAGGTCGCGCAAGAGTTCGACCAGCGACGGGAGATCGAAGACGTCCTGGAGACACTCACGAGTGGTCTCGAGAATGATCGGAAACGTCGGATGGCCCGACGCGACTTCGAGCAGCCCGGCCGCGCGTTGGCGTTGCTGCCAGAGCGGTGTGCGTTCGCCGGGTCGGCGCCGGGGGAGGAGCAGGGCGCGGGCCGCGGCTTCCCGGAAGCGGGCACTGAAGAGCGACGACCCGGGCAGTGCGTTGATGACCAGATCCTCGACGGCGTCGGGGTCGAGGGCGAGGTCTTCGATCGGGAATCGTTCGACGGCGTCGGGCAACCGGAGGACGATGCCGTCGTCACTCCAGAGGACCTGGACGTCGGTCCCGAGGCGTTCGGTGAGCGTCGCCCGGAGTGCCATGCCCCAGGGCGCGTGGACCCGTGCTCCGAACGGGCTGAGGATGCACACCCGCCAGTCGCCGAGTTCGTCGGGGAACCGCTCGACCACGATCGTGCGGTCGTCGGGGATGGCGCCGGTGGCGTCGCTTTGTTCCCTGAGGTACGCGACGAGATTGGTGGCGGCGAGTTCGTCGAGCGCGCGTCGTTGCCCGAAGGTGGGCGACGGCATCGGCGTCGGTCCTGGTTCGCAGATCTCGCGTGAACGCACCGATGGCACGACCCAACTCGATCGGTCGACCGGGTTGGTCGCCGTGCCAGAACGGCATGCGACCCGGCTCGCCCGGGGCCGGGAGCACGATGACCCGGTCGTGGGTGATCTGATCGATGCGCCAGGTGCTGGCGCCCAGCACGAACGTCTCGCCCGGCCTGCTCTCGTAGACCATCTCCTCGTCGAGTTCGCCGACGCGCGTCCCTTCCGGGAGGAAGACGCCGAACAGTCCGCGGTCGGGGATCGTGCCCCCATTGGTGATGGCGATGCGACCGGCTCCGTCGCGTGCGCGCACGGTTCCCGCCACGCGGTCCCACACGATGCGCGGGCGGAGCCCGGCGAACTCGTCGGAGGGGTAGCGACCGGCGAGGAGATCGAGCACGGCCGTGAAGGCGTCGTCGCCGAGCTCGGAGAAGTTCGCGGTCCGGCGCACCAGCGCGGCGAGGTCGTCGACCTTCCACTCGTCGACCGCGCTCATGGCGACGATGTGCTGGGCGAGGACATCGAGCGGGTTGCGGATGATGTGGGTGGACTCGATCGATCCGGACTGCATGCGATCGACGACGACCGCGACTTCGAGGAGGTCACCCCGGTACTTGGGGAAGATCTTGCCGGTGCTCGGCTCACCGACCTGGTGGCCGGCTCGGCCGATCCGCTGCAACCCGCGGCTCACTGCGCCCGGTGACTCGACCTGGATGACGAGATCGACGGTGCCCATGTCGATGCCGAGTTCGAGACTGCTCGTGGCCACGAGCGCCCGCAGCCGGCCGGTCTTCAACTCGTCCTCGACCAAGAGGCGTTGCTCGCGGGCGAGCGATCCGTGGTGGGCCTTGACCAGCTCCTCGCCGGCCAACTCGTTGAGGCGGGCGGCCAACCGCTCGGCGAGACGGCGCGCGTTGCAGAAGATCAGCGTGGTGTGGTGCGCCCGGATGAGATCGAGGATGCGCGGGTGGACGTGCGGCCAGATGCTGGCGCGGGCCTCGCCGTCGAGGGGTCCCGACGGCGGATCGTCCATGCGCGTCCCGAGCGCGGCCATGTCCTCGATCGGCACGATGACCTCGAGGTCGAGCTCCTTACGGGTGCCCGCGTCGACCACCGTGACCGGGCGGAGTTGGTGGTTCGATCGACCGCCGAGGAAACGCGCGATCTCGTCGAGCGGGCGTTGCGTCGCGGAGAGCCCGATGCGTTGCGGAGGTTGTTTCGTGATCGCTTCGAGCCGTTCGAGCGAGAGTGCGAGGTGCGCGCCGCGTTTGGTGCCGGCAACGGCGTGGATCTCGTCGACGATGACATACCGGATGTCGCGCAGCGTTTCGCGGGCGCCCGACGTCAGCATGAGGTACAGCGATTCGGGAGTCGTGATGAGGATGTCGGGTGGGCGGCGCCGCAACGACGCTCGTTCTTTGGCGGGAGTGTCGCCGGTACGGATACCGACGGTGGGCGTGTGGAACGGGTTCCCGAGCCGTTCCGCCGCGAGCGCGCTGCCCGCGAGCGGCGCTCGGAGGTTCTTCTCGACGTCGACCGCGAGGGCCTTGATCGGCGACAGGTAGAGCACTCGGGTGCGTTCGGCT
Organism: uncultured Acidimicrobiia bacterium; assembly: GCA_963765075.1. Lineage (GTDB taxonomy): Bacteria > Actinomycetota > Acidimicrobiia > IMCC26256 > JAENVU01 > JAENVU01. The sequence continues at coordinate 941,651 of CAVXVA010000001.1, read as the reverse complement.
TTCGGTGGGACCGGCTCGGTGGCCAACTGATCGATGGCCCAGAGGAACGCGGCGAGGGTCTTGCCCGAGCCGGTGGGGGCGAGGATCAGCGTGTGGTCGCCCGCGGCGATGGCCGGCCACCCCTTGGCCTGGGCATCGGTGGGCGCGCCGAACGTGGTGGTGAACCACTCCCGCACCGCGGGCGAGAACTGCTCGAGGATCTCCGCCACCGTCGCACCGTACCCGCGAGGTGTGACCGAGAGACCAGGGTTCAGACCTCGACCACCTCGGAGGCTTGGAGCATGACGTTCCAGACGCTCCCGGGCATGTGCACCTCCGGGTTTCGGTACAGGGCCTGGAGCTGATCGAGTCGGACGTCGACGGTGGCGGCGAGGTCGGCCATGGTGTCGAACAGTGAAAGATCGTCCGGGATCGGATCCTCGGGCTCCCAGTGCGCGCCCCAGACATCCCACGGCTGCATCTCGATCTTGTTGAGCGCGGTCACGTCGAGTCGCAGGTTGCCGGCAATCCAGAACGCGCCGTGCTCCTCGATGGAGGAGAGCCCGTACCGATCCGGATCGGCGATGCCATGGCGCCAGGCCGTCCACGCCTGCCCGGCGATCACGAACTCCTCCGGCGTCAGATCGAGAGGATCTCCCGTGAAGCCGATGGCCTTCGTCCATGCATCGTCAAGCTGCGCATCGACCATCACCCAGCGCGACGAAGCATCGTTCCAGTACTCGGCCACCCAATGGTCCTCGAAGTACCCGGGGCGGAAGTACGCGCCGAACCCGCAACGCGCGCGAGCCGGCACGCCGTGCGCGCGCAGGATCGCGACGGTCAGCGTCGCGAATGTCCGACAGCGGGCGGCGACACGGTGACTCGGTGCTCGGGCTTCGGTGAGCGGTCGCGCGTCGATGGCAAGGGCGTGGTCGACGAGGACGGACGCGGCGCGCAGGTTCATGGTCGCCGCTTGTGCGGCCGTGAGTTCGATGCCGTAGAACGGTGACGCGACGAGGTCGTAGACCATGAGCCCTTGGACGGCTCGCACCACGTCGAGGATCGCCGGGTTCCCGTCCGCGTCGAGCGCGAGATCGAAGCGATGGTTGCCGAGGTCGGTGAATGGCCCTGGGGTCGCGAACCACTCACGTGCCGCAGGGGTGGGTGGTTCAGCCATGCCGCGTTCGTTCGGCGATCATCGTACGGGCCCATCTCACGTCCGGTCGCGGCCGGCGAGCGGCGGCCGCGAACTCGTCGGGCACGTCGATCTCCATCCGCACCAGTGCGCCGCCCAGGCTCTTGCCCAGATTGTCGCTGCGCAACGACCGGGGCCCGCCGCCCCCGAGCGCGCCGCGCAACACGAAGTTCAGTGCTCGCACGTTGGCCGCCTCGTACCGGACGACCTCGCCGAGGGCCAACGATCCGAAGTGGGTCTTCACCCGTTCGGCGGTGACCTCACCGACGATGAGGTCGTAGCCGGCGTCGTCGTAGGCGAACAACGCGACATCGGAGGTGTCGCCCTTGTCTCCCGCCCGATACCCGCAAAACTCCCGAAGCCGAAGTCTCATCATCACACCTCCTGCTCTTTGGCTCGTCCGCTCGGTGGTTGAACAGCCGGTGCCGGGTCGGGACGCTCCCGAGCTGCTCGCTGCGCTCGGTGCATCACACCTCCTGCAGTGTGATTGACACGCCGGGGTCGACGAGGGACTTGTCGACCAGGGTGGGCCAGATGCCCAGGAGTTCGGTGGGGGCGCCGCCGCCTCGGCCGATGCCGGTCATTCCTGCGGGGGCGCGCCGAGCGCGAGCGGGACGAGTTCGCGCCCCACGCTCGCCGCGGTCTTCTGATCGGCGCAGCGCCAGGCGATGCGCGCCACCACCTCGGGTGGTTCCGCGTCGGTCGGTGGGACGGTGTCGCCGCCCAGGGCGTTGACCCCCCACATCTCGACCTCCCACTGATCGACGACGAGACCGGCCATCTCGACCCGTTGCATGAAGATCGCGGTGAGGGCTTCGGCCTTCTCGGACGCGTCCGGCCACGAGAATGCGACCCGGGTCTCACCGGACCAGCCGGCGGGATACGCGAGCAGTGCCTTGTACGAATCGGTCGCCGGTGTGCCCCGCACGTCGCGCACTTCGACCCGGTCGTTCCCGAGGTCGGTGAACCGAGCCGACGTGAAGTCGGCCACGACGTCGGGCGACAGATACGCGGCGGGATCGTGGACCTCGTACAACAACTGGTGGCGCACGGTGTCGAGATCGACCCGCCCTCCGGAGTCGGGGGGCTTGGTGATGATCGCGGTCCCGTCGGCCGTCACCTCGGCGATGGGGTAGGGGAGCTTCCAGGGTTCGGGGACGGTCCACCACTCACCGCTGAAGTTCCCACCCGCGACCTGTCCGGAACATTCCAGGAGGTGCCCGACCAGGATGCCGGCCGCGAGATGGTCCCAGTCGCCACGAGACCACCCGAACTCGTGGATCAGCGGACCGAGGAACAGGGCGGCGTCGGCCACCCGGCCGGTGATCACGATGTCGGCACCCTGATCGAGCGCCTCCGCGATCGGGAACGCGCCGATGTACGCGGAGAAGAACAGCGCATCACCGCCCATGGTGTCGAAGGCGGCGCCGGTCTCGAGGTTGGCCAACCCGGACGCCGCGGCCCCCTTGACCTCTGGCAACCGGCCCATGAGATCGTCGCCGAGCACCGTGGCGACCTTCAGTCCGGACCCGCCCATCTGCTTCGCGGTCGCGATCGCCGCGTGGGCCGCCGCGCGTGGGTTGATGCCGCCGGAGTTCGTGATGACCTTCGTGCGTCCGTCCAGGATCGCCGGCATGGCCGCACCGAGGTAGCGGGGGAGATCGCGGGTGTAGCCGAGGGTCTCGTCGCGGGCGCGGTCCTTCTGCAGGATCGCGAGCGTGAGTTCCGCGAGGGCTTCGAGGCAGAGATAGTCGATCCCGGCGTCGAGGAGACCCTGCACCGCCCGCGGCGTGTCGCCGTAGAACCCTTGACCGCCGCCGAGTCGGACGGCCCGCTCAGGCATGGACCGGCGCGATCCGGCTTGCCCACGGCATGCCGACTTCCAGCTGCGCGCCCAGACCGAGCAGGAGGTCTTCCCGTCCCGGCGCCGCGATGAGGTGTACGCCGATCGGCAATCCGGAAGCACTCTGTCCGAGCGGTAACGAGATCGCGGGCTGGCCGGTCTGGTTGGTGACCGGGGTGAATGGCGTGAACGTGCCTCCGCGTCCGAATCCGACGAACGGTTCGGCCGGCGTCTGGAGCACCCCGAGTTCGGGAGGGAACTCGCCCAGCGTGGGGGTGAGGAGGAGGTCGAACCCGTCGGCCCACCATTGCAGGAAGCGACGACTGAAGGCGCCCATGGCCAGCATGGCGTCCATGAGTTCGCCGCCGTTGGTGTTCCGGCCGCTCTCGGCGAGGATCCACGTGAGCGGTTCGATGTCGCCCTCGACGACCGGGCGGCCGATCTTGCGTTCGATCGCCATCACGTTCGACGCCGCCATCGCCGACCAGATCGGGAGGAAGGCGGTCATGCGCTCGGACTCGTCGAACGCGGCCGGGTGGGCGACCTCGAGAATGTGCCCCGCGGCTTCGAGGTGGCGACCGACGGCTTCGGTGACCCCGACCGATTCGGCGTCGGCGAGGTCGGTGGTGCCCGGCATCGTGGTCATGATGCCGATGCGCAACGGCGCCGCGATGAGCGTGGTCAACGCGTCGATGTAGGGCCGCTCGGGTGGGGACGGCGAGATCGGATCGCCCACCGCGGGCCCGGCCACCGCGTCGAGCAGCGCAGCCGCGTCCCGGACCGACCGCGTCACTGCGAACTGCACCGAGAGCGGTCGTCCGATTTCGTCGCTGGCCGGCCCGACCGACGTCCGACCGCGCGACGTCTTGAGTCCGACGAGACCGCAACAGGCGGCGGGGATACGGATGGAGCCGCCGCCGTCAGACGCGTGGGCGAAGGGGACGAGCCCCGCAGCGACGGCCGCGGCCGACCCGCCGCTCGACCCTCCGGGTGTCCGGCTCAGATCCCAGGGATTGTGAGTAGGCCCAAACGCGAGCGGCTCGGTCGTCGGCATGATGCCGAGTTCGGGACTGCTCGTCCGACCGACGATGACCAAGCCGGCGGCCTGGAAGCGCGCGGCGAGGTTGCTGGTGATGGGTGCGCGCCAGTCCTCCTGCTTGAGAACGGGCACGCCGTCGTACGCCGGTTCGCCGGCGAGCGTGCAAGAGAGATCCTTCAACGCGAAGGGCACGCCGGTGAAGGGACCCTGGGGCAACGGGTGCGCGACCTCCGAGCGAGCGGCATCGAACCGAGTGGTGGTGAACGCACGGACCTGGGGATCGACGGCCTCGATACGCGCAATCGCCGCGTCGACCAGTTCGGCGGCGGTCACCTCGCCGGTGCGGACCAACTCGGCCTGCGCGGTGGCGTCGAGTTGGGCAAGTGGATCTCCCATTCAGGTACTCCTTCAGGTGGCGAAGATTCCGGGCCGCCGATCGGCCCATGGCATCGCCGTCTCGAGTTGGGCGGCGACTCCGAGCAACTGGTCTTCCCGATCGGCCGCGGCGACGAGTTGGATGCCGATCGGCAGCCCGGATGCGCTCATGCCCGTGGGCACCGAGATCGCGGGCTGGCCCGACACGTTGAAACCGGCCGCGAAGATCGCGTACGGCGTTTGCAGGATGGTGTTCATGGCCGGGTCGCCATCGATGGGGTTCAGCGTGCCGAGCAGCGGCGGGACATCGGCGAGCGTCGGGGTGAGCAGGAGGTCATAGCCGGAGTGCCACCATTCCAGCATGCGTCGTGTCCACGCGTGAGCGGTGTGGATCGTTTGCAGGAATTGCAGCGCAGTCACCTCCCGACCGGCCTCGGCGAGCGCCCACGTGCCCGGTTCGACATCCGCCGCCGTCACCGGCCGGCCGGCCATGCGTTCCAAATCGGTGACCACGCCGAGGCCGTTCGCGGCGACGACGCTGAGGAAGGCCGTGATGAGTTCTGCGTCGTCGAGCGCTTCGGGTGCCGCGATCTCCACGGTGTGCCCCAGGGCCTCGAGGGCGCGGGCCGCCGCCTCGGTCGCCGCCACGACTTCGGGGTTGACCTCGCAGATACCGCCCGGTGCGGTCGTGCGCAGGCCGATGCGCAAGGGACCGACCTCGGCGCCGACCGCGGCGAGGAACGGTCGCACCGGTGGCGGTGCCGAGTACGGGTCGCCCGGCATCCGTCCGGCGACGAGGTCGAGAATCGCCGCGGAATCGCGCACGGTGCGGGTCACCACGTGCCGCGACGACGAGACCGTTCCACACCTCGCCGTCGTGCGGTCCGACCGATACGCGTCCGCGTGAAGGCTTGAGACCGACGAGTCCGCACTCGCTCGACGGTACGCGAATCGATCCGCCGCCGTCGCCCGCATGGCCGACCGGCACCATGCCGCTGGCGACCGCGGCGGCCGAACCGCCGCTCGATCCACCGGTGCTGCGCTCGGGATCCCACGGGTTTCGAGTCGCGCCGTACGCATGGGGTTCGGTGGTCACCTGCAGGCCGAATTCCGGAGTGTTGGTTTTCCCGATGATGACGAACCCGGCCTGCTCCAGCTTGTCGAACAGGTATGAGTTCACCGTCGCGGTGTAGCTGATCGACTTCAAAAGCCTGTTGCCGAGGTGGAGCGGCGCGCCGGCCAGTTCGCCGTCGAGATCCTTGACCACGATCGGTACTCCGGCGAAGGGTCCGGACAACGACCCCGCGGCCTGGGACCGCGCGCGTTCGTAGAGCGGGTGGATCACCGCGTTCAGGTCGGGGTTGACCTGTTCGACGCGGGCGATCGCGGCCTCGACGAGTTCGGTCGCCGTCGCGTCACCGTTGGCCACCAGTGCGGCTTGGGCGGTGGCGTCGAGTGAGACGAGGTCGGGGGCATCGGTCACAGGGTCTCCGGGAGGTTGGTCAGGCGAACGTGTGGACGGTGGGACGGCGATCGGACCACGGTGCCGCGGCCTCGAGCTGGGCGGCGACTTGGATCAGCAGATCCTCGCGGCCGAAGTTCGCCATGAGCTGGACCCCGACGGGCAGACCGTCGGCGGTCCAGTGCATCGGCAGACTGATGGCGGGTTGGCCGGAGACGTTCGCTTGGGTGGTGAACGGCACGAACGCTCCGGCGCGGATGAAGCCGTCGAGCGGTCGTTCGCGGGTCCCCGGGAAGTTCCCGTGCGCGAGCGGCGGTTCGGCGAGGGTCGGACTCACGATGAGGTCGAGACCGTCACCCGCTTCCGAGGGGTCGAGCCGCCAGAGTTGGCCGGCATCGCGAGCAAGACTCATTGCCTCCGAGACCGTGGCGATGAACTGCGGCCCCGAGACGCCCCGGCCGATCGCCGCGAGCTTCCAGGTGAGCGGCTCGATGTCGTCCTCGGTGAGCGGTCGGCCGAGTTTGGTCGCCCACGCGTCGACCGACGCCGCACAGTCGGCCGCCCACACCGAGCTGAACCGGAACACTGCCTCGGGGTCGGTCCACTCGACCGGACACGCCGACTCGAGGTGATGACCCAACCCGGCGAGGAGCGCGGCGGTCGCCTCGACTGCCGCGACACAGTCGTGGTGCAGACTGCCTCGGTCCTGCGGGTTGTCGGCCAGTACGCCGATCCGGAGCGGTCCCGGGTCGATCCCCATCAAAGTTGCGTAAGGCTGGGAAGGTGCCGGCGGGCGGGTGGGGGTCCCGCGTCGCGGGGCAGAGAGCACGTCGAGAATGGCGGCAGTGTCGCGAACGGTTCGACTCACCACCCCTTCGGCGACAAGGAAGTTGGCGATCTCGTTCGCGGATCCACCCATCGGCACGCGGCCTCGGGTCGGTTTCAAACCGACGAGTCCACAACAGGACGCCGGGATGCGAATCGATCCGCCACCGTCGTTGGCGTGGGCGGCCGGAACCATGCCGCTGGCGACCGCGGCGGCGGACCCGCCGCTCGAACCGCCGGGGGTGAACCCGGGCTTCCACGGGTTGTGGGTCGCGCCGTAGGTGTCGGGTTCGGTGGTGGGGAGCAGGCCGATTTCGGGCGTGTTGGTCCGGCCGAGCCAGACGAAGCCGGCGTCGAGAAACTGCTGCGCAAGCGGATCCGTCCGGTCGGCCCGGTAGTCGGCATCCTTCAAACACTGCATGCCGTCGTAGATCGACTCGCCGGCCACCTCACATCCGAGGTCCTTGAACAGGATCGGCACACCGCGGAAGGGGCCGTCGGGCAATGGCTCCCTGGCCTCGACGCGGGCCGCGTCGAACCGCTCACGGATGACGGCGTTGAGGTCCGGGTTGACGGCCTCGATGCGGTCGATCGCCGCGTCGACGGCTTCGAGCGGCGAGATCTCGCCGGTGCGAATCAGTTCGGCAGTCGCGACGGCGTCCGACGCAGCATCAAACATCCCGGCACGCTAGGCCACCGAGGCGTCGAAGCGCTCGGATCGCGGGGTCACTCACCAACCGCGGAGGTCGACGCTCCAGACATCGATGATGTCGTCCCCGTCGGCCAGGTGCATGCGGTCGTGATACGCCACCGTCGGGTCGATGTGCGCCGGCCAGACCCGGACGCGTTCACCGACGTGGGCTTGACGCTCCGGTCGGAACGTCAAGTGCTCGTCGGAGACGATCAGGACCCGACCCCCGTCGACGGTCGGGTTGCCGTGGTCCATCCCGAGTGCCTTCAGCCCGCAATCGGCGACCGCGAACTTGGCCGATACGCTGATGACAGTGGCCTCGATCCACACGGCAGGCCGGAACTCGGGGATGAACGCGGCGAACGCGGTGTCCATCAACGCGTACGACCCGGCCTGGATCTCCGTCGCGGTCAGGTTGAGGTCGTAGGTGCCGGTGGCCCCGGCGGAGATGATGTCGCCGCCGACCTGATCGGCTGCGATCTGCAGCTGGGCCATCGCCAGCGTGGTTGCCAGCGCGCGCTCGGCGCGATCTTCGTACAAGTACGCGTGGCCCTCGTAGCCCATGACGCCGCGAACCTCGAGGCCACTCTGTCGGGCCGCGTCGGCCAGCGAACCGGCGGCCGCGGGTTCGCATCCGCAGCGAGGCAGCCCGACGTTGACGTCGATGAGGACCTCGCGGATTCCGGCGGCGGCGGCCGCGGCAATTGTCTCGGGCGAGTCGACCGCGATCGTGACGCGTGCTCCGCAGGTCGCCATCGCAGCCAGGCGCTCGAGGTCGAGGGTCTCGTTGGCCAGGAGCAGATCATGACCGAGGCCCGCCGCGGCGAGTCCGAGGACCTCACGCGGCGTCGCGGCGGTGAACCCGAGGTGGCCGACCGCAGCCTGCCGGGCCGCGAGGGCCGTGGTCTTGTGGGCCTTGACGTGAGGGCGGCAGCTATCGCCCGGCCGCGCGGCCGCCATGGTGGCGAGGTTGTGGTCCAAGGTCGCGACGTCGACGATGAGCGCGGGGGTCGGGACCTCGGGGACCTTCATTGGCATCTCCCGCAAGGCATTCCGACCGCGAGCCCGTCTCGAGTGACCATCTGCGCGAGCATGGCACGCAACGAGAGGGAGTTCGAGTGACCGACGCAACGCGAGAACCGGGCTGGTACCCCGACCCATGGGGGACCGAGCACGAGCGATTCTTCGACGGTTCGTCGTGGGCGCGCGAGACGCGCGTCGTCGGCGACGGGGACTCGCCGCGTGTGGTTCCCCCGGCGGACGCTTCGCTCGATTCGGTGCCGACGGTCGCGACCCCGACCGCCGCGGCCGAACTGCCGGTCGTGGCTCCGCCCGAGGCGATCGGCGCCGCGGTCCCCGGTTGGCATCCCGACCCTTGGGGCATTGCGGGTCTGCGCTGGTGGGACGGGTCGAGTTGGACCGGTCACGTTTCCGGGCCGCCCGCGATCGCGGCTCCGGTCACGATCGAGGCCGACGTCGCCAGGGAACGGTCGCTCCTGCGCTGGGTTCAACCGCTCCTCATCGTCGCGGGCGTCGTGCAGGCGGCCGGGATGTTCTCGAGTGCCGCGCAGGCGAAATGGTTCGTGGCCCACTGGGACGAACTCACCCGGCCCGGCGGTGCGACCAACTTGCGGGCTCCCGACACCGGTCCCCTGGCCGGAATGGTCCTGCCGGTCGCACTCCTCGTCGGCGTGCTCTTCATGATGTGGTTCTACCGAGCGGCACGTGCGGCGTGGGCGTCGGGATTGCCGGCTCGGCGGAGCCCACTGCTCGGAACTCTTTCCTTCATCATTCCGATCGTCAACTTCTGGTGGCCGTACCAGTCGGCGATGGACATGATCCCGGCCGACGATCCCGCCCGTGGTCTCGTGCAGCGGTGGTGGATCCTGTGGTTGACGTCCACGCTCTGCGGGCTGCTGATCTTCCCGGCGCAAGCGCTCTTCGACACCACCGCGGCCCGTATCGTCGCGACGGTGGGCGCGGTCGCGGTGATCCTGGCGTCGCTGGCCGCGTTCGCGATGGTCGGTTCGATCACCGCATTGCACGAGGCACGCCAGCAGGCGTCCCGCAACGTGGCCTGAACCCTCGTGGTGGGTCCGACGGTCAGGTGCCGGTCCATTTCGGAGGGCGCTTCTCGGCGAACGCCGTTGCCCCCTCGATGGAGTCTTTCGAAACGAAGACTTCCATGGCCAGTTCGTGACTCCGTGTCCACGCGTCGGCTTCGCTGAGGTCCGCGGCCTCGCGCACCATTCGGAGCGAGTTCTTGATCGCGAGCGGGCCGTTCTCGGCGATGCGCGCCGCGAGTTCGAGCGCGGCGTCCATCACGTCATCCGCGGGGACCACGCGATTCACCAACCCGAGTTGCAGGGCGCGGTCGGCGCTGATCGGGTCACCGGTCACGGCCAGCTCGGTCGCCAGTGCCCGCGGGATCCGCTTGGGGAGGCGGATCAGCCCACCCGCGGCGGCGAAGAGGCCTCGCTTCACCTCGGGGATACCGAACGTCGCGTGATCCGCGGCGACGACGAGGTCGCATGACAGCACGATCTCGAACCCCCCGGCGAGCGCCGGGCCGTTGACCGCGGCGATGAGCGGCTTCGGGAAGTCGCGGGTGACGAGACCCGCGAAGCTGCCGCGCTTGGTGGCCATCTCGCCGGCCTTGCCGGTCGCGACCAACTTCAGGTCGGCACCGGCGCAGAAGACCGGTCCGGTCCCGGTGATGATGACGGCCTGAATGTCGGCGTCGGCCTCGAACTCGTCGAGCGCGGCCTCGACGCCATTCGCCAGTTCGCCATTGACGGCGTTGCGGGCCTCGGGTCGGTTCAATCGGATGATCCCGACCCGACCGTTACGTTCGGTTTGGACAGCTGTCATTCGGCGACCTCCTCCAGGGATGGGGACGGTACCGCGACGGGAGCCGACGGGAGTTCGAGCGCGTCGGCGAAGCGGGGGTTGCGGAGTTTCATGACCACGAGTGCGGCCAACATGAGTCCCGCGGCGATCAGCGTTGTCTCCCGAAGGCCGATCATGTCGGCGACCTGACCTTGGATGACCGAACCGAGCGGATACAGCGATCCGAGGACCACCGCCAGCAGGCTCACGATGCGGCCGCGGATCTCGGCGGGCGCGCGGATCTGGGCGATGCTCATGAAGCTCGACAACGCGCCGAAGTAGATGAGGCCGACGAAGAACAGCGAGACGGCCGACGACCACAGGTTTGGCATGACGGCGTAGGTGGCGAGCGCGGGCGGCAGCGCCCACAACGCCACGAGCATGACGCGGCGGCCGCCGAATCGGTGTGCGAGATGGGCGAGACTGAGCGCCATGATGACGGCACCGATGCCCTGAGCAGTGATGAGCAGCCCGGTGCCGCCTTCTCCTGCGTCGAGCACGATGATGCTCATCGCCGGCACGAGCGCGATGAACGGTGCGGCGAGGAACGTGTTGATGAACATGTAGCCCATGACGACCCGCAGACCGGGGTCGCGGCGCACGTACCCGACGCCCTGGCCGATCGCGGCGCGAATGGTCTGACCGAGATGGGGCCGGGGGGGAGGCAGCGTGAGCATCATCACCGCGGCGATCACCGCGAGGAAGCTGACGGCGTTGATGCCGAAGGCCCACGCGTACCCCCCGATACCGATGACCACGGCGGCGAGCGCGGGCCCGAGGACTCTGCCCAGGTTCCACTGCGCGCTCGAGAGCGCGACCGCGCCGACCAGGTCTTCGGGCGGGACGAGATCGGGCAACAGTGACTGGTACGTCGGGAAGCCGATCGCCTGGGCACATCCGCTGGCGAACACGATGAGCGTCACGAGCGCGGGGCTCGGCGAACCGGTCGCAGCCAGGATCGTGAGCACGGTGGCCAATGCGGTTTGGATCGACGTCGTGGTGATCAGCACCGCCTTGCGCGGGAGTCGGTCGGCCAGCGCGCCGCCCACCGGCCCGAGTATCGCTCCGGGCAGGAATCCCGCGGCCGCGACCAGGCCGGTCCACCCGGACTTGCCCGTCGCGTTGGTGACGTAGATCCCGATGCCGACGGTCTCCATCCACGTACCGATGTTGGAGACGAACGCGCCGAACCAGAAGGCGGCAAAGACTCGATGTTTGAACGGTGCGAAAGGGGAGGGCATCGGCCGCGGAACCGTAGCGTGATCAACTCACGCGCCTCGCTACTCGTCCGTTACCCGTCGAAGTCGGTGGCCCGGGCCGTGAAGATCGGCATCACGACGAGTTCGCCGCGAGCCGGACCGATCCATTCCCATGCGTCGAGCTGGGCCTGGCTTCGCCGGCCCGTCGACCCGCGCATGAGTTCGAACGCCGAGACCCGCAGGGTGGAGGTCGGTTCGCTCTCGCCGTAGGTCAGGCTCCAGAGGTCGGTCTCGATGCGGATCGCACCGTGGCCCGTCGAGCCGTTGAACTCGCCGATCCGATCGCCGAGCCATGCACTCCCGATGTGCACCGCAGTGGAGTCCCGGGCACCCGGCTGGCGGAGGGCGTCGCGGAGGTCGTGTTCGTGGGTGCACGCGTCGAGGACCGCCTGGCCGCCGCTGACGCCGAAATCGGGGATCATCGGCTCGACCGTCACCGCATTCTCGGCCCACTCGGCGAGCATCGTCTCGATCGGTGTCGTGGCGCGGGCATCGACCTGGGCTTGGGTCCATTCATCGGTGGCGACACCGTCCAACCGGCCGGCGAGCACGTCGGCGGTCACCCCCACGAGGTGCGCGAGGACATCACGGACGCGCCACTCCGGGGTCGCCGGTGCGATCGCATCGAGTTGTTCCGGCGTCGCGGCGCGGACGAGCTCGGTCACCCGCCCGCGGAGATCGGTGTATGCCGCACTGAGCGGAGGGAGCTGGGTCTCGGTCATGGTCGGCCTTTCGTCGGTGTGATTCGTACGTCGGCGCCGGTCTGGATCATGTCGCCGCTTGGATACGTTGCGATGCGGTGCGCGCGCGGGCCGCGAATTTCGGCTTCGCCGTCGACGTGGCGGTGCCGCATGAGCACGACACCGTCGACCACCGTCGTGTCTATGACCGCACCCGAGCCGGAGTACACGAGTGCGTCGAGCAGGGGAGACGGCGTCATCTCGGCGCAGTGCTGGTCGACGAGGAGGAAGTCGGCCCGAGCGCCGACCGCGAGCGGGCTCCCGCCGAGGGCGGGCGCCGCCGCCCCGGTCACGATTGCCCACGCATCCGGCGCAGGGAGGACGCGGGCGTCCGACTCGGTGTGCTTTTGGAGCAGGGTCAGCAGCTTCAGCTCGGCCAGCAGGTCGAGCGAGTTGTTCGACGCGGCACTGTCGGTGCCGATACCGATCGGGATCCCAGCGGCCCGCGCTCGCACGTACGGAAACGCGCGGCCCACGGCGAGCTTCATGTTCGATGCCGGGTTGGTCACGATGGTCGCGCCCCGTTCCGAGATGAGGGCAAGTTCGGCATCATCGAGCCACACGCAGTGCGCGAGCACGGTGCGCTCGGTGAGCAGGCCGACGCGGTCGAGGTACTCCGCCGGTCGGCATCCGTGCGCGGCCAGGCAGTCGATGACCTCGCTCTCGATCTCGGAGAGGTGGATCTGGACCGGCGCGGCGTGCGCGGCCGACAGTTCGGCCACGATCCCCAGCGTCGGTTCGTCGACGGTATAGATCGCATGCGGTCCGAGACTCGGGGTGATCCTCGGGCCGAAACTCGCCAGTCGGGCGAGACCATCCGGTGCCGCTTCGGGCCGCGCTTCTTCGGGCGCGCCGGGGAAGTTGAGGAAGACCTGGCTCACCGTGGCCCGCATCCCGCTGTCCTGCACCGCCCGCGCGGCATCGAACTGGAACCAGTACATGTCCCAGAAGTGCGTGGTCCCCGAGCGGATCATCTCCAGGCACGCGAGCCGGGTTCCCCAGTAGACGTCGTCGGGCGTGACGCGTGCCTCGGCGGGCCAGATGCGGGTCTCCAGCCACTCCATCAGCGGCAGGTCGTCGCCGAAGCCGCGTAACAGGGTCATGGCCGCGTGACCGTGACCGTTCACGAGCCCGGGCGTGAGCGCGAGTCCGCCGGCGTCGAGGTGCTCGTCGCCGGGCATCGCGGCGACATCAGGCCCGATCTCGGAGATGATGCCGTCGACTGCGCGCAACCCGACGGTCTCGCCGTCCAACACTGCGTTGGTGACCGTGAGCGTCACGATCGACCCAACGGTGCGAGCGCGGGGATCAGCGCGTCGAGGTCGGCGACGAGCCGGGCGCGGTTGGTGGCGACGCCCGCTTCGAACTCGGCGATGGTCAGGTCGGTGGGGCCGAGACCGTTGGCCAAGTTGTCGACGACACAGATCGCGGCGTACGCCACGCCGGCTTCGGCGGCCATGATGCATTCGGAGGCGACGGTCATGCCGACGAGATCGGCCACGTGGGTCAGCGCCCGCACCTCGGCAGGGGTCTCGAAGCGCGGGCCGCTCGTTTGTGCGTAGACCCCGCCATCGTGGATCGCCGTGGTCGTTGTGGTGCGCCACGCGTCGAGCACTGCACCTCGCCACACCGGGTCGAACCCCGGAACGATGTGGCTGCGGGGATCGTCGAAGTAGCTCGTGGTCTCGCCGGGCGCGTAGAAGTCGTCGACGATCGCGCACGTGCCGACGGGCCAGTCCGTGCGCAGGCTTCCGACCGACGAGATCGCGCAGATCCGGTCGACGTCGGCATCGAGGAGGGCCGTGATGTGCGCCCGATGGTCGATGCGATGCGGCGGGGACCACGTGTCGAGCCCGTGCCGTTGCAACACGATCGTGCCGCCCACGTCGGTGACCGCGACGCCGCAGAACTCCACTCGAGTCCCAGCCGCTGCGAACGCACTGTCGCGCAACGCGCTCCCGGCAATGACCGCCAACCGACCCACGTGGTGAGCATGGCACGTTTCACCCACCCCACTCCTCAGCGTTTGGCAGCTGGTGGCGCGCTCCGCGCCAAGATCCGCCAAACGTCGACACCGACCGTCAGCGTTTGGCGGCTGGTGGCGCGCTCCGCGCCAAGATCCGCCAAACGATGCGGGGTGGGTCAGTGCGAGGTGGGGGGTCAGCCGGAGGCGAGGGCGCGCCAGAGGGCGGGGTAGCTCGGGTACTCGAGGCCGGGCTGGATGTAACCGGAGCGGATCAGTTCCTCGTGCAGACGCGGCAGGTTGCGCATCGGGATGCCCGAGTCGACGTGGTGGGCCAGGTGCCAGCCGGTGAAGTACGGGACGATCGTGAGCCGAGCAGGCCAGTGCTGGCGCACCGAGTGGGTGGTCTCGCGGCGGTCGGTCGAGTGCTTCATGCCACCGTGTTCGGCAATGCCGCGCAGTCGATTGATCACCCGCCACACCGTGAGGTGGGGGAGGAACCAGAGGATGAAGTACATCCACGGATGGCCCGCCAAGGTGAAGATTCCCAACATCACGAGCTGGACAACCACGATGCCGCGGGCCTGGTTGCGCACCTTCACGTCCTCGGCCACCACACCGCGGAACAATCCCCGCGTGAGCTTCCACCCGGTGATGCCGAACGCGTCGCGACGCAGTTTGCGCATCATCGAGTCGCGGGGGATCGGATACCCGCGGTACAGGGGAATGTCGGGCTCGTTGGGTCCGAACTCCTCCCGGTGGTGCGCCATATGGCCGCGGCGGTAGAGGTCGATCGGCACGAACGCAGGGAACGCGATGAACCACTTGCCGAAGAAGTCGTTCGCCTTGCGATTCGCAAAGAGCAGTCGATGCGCGGCCTCATGCATGAAGATCGCGAACCGCGCATGGATCGGTCCCATGGCGAGGAAGGCCGCGATCCACACGAAGACGTTGTCAGCCCACGCGACCGTCACGAAGACCCCGATCGTCACCGCGTAGAGCACCAGCGCGTTCATCACGTTGTGCAGGGTCGGGATGCGGCGGAGTTCCTCTCGCAGCTCGGGCTTGGGTTTCCCCGATGGTGCGATTGGGCTCTCGACGCTCGGTGCGACGAGGAGACCGGGTGCAGGAATGACGGTGGCGACCACGGCGATGACGTTACAATGATTACAACAAATGGTGCAATCACGTAACTTCTTCGAACTGGCCGGCGAACGAGCACGGCCACTCTCGGCTCGATCGGTCATGGCCAGCTTGCTGCTCGGGCGCCGATCCGCGCGGGCCTCGGGTCGGGATCTGGTGCGCTGGTGTGCGCTGTTCGGGATCGCGCCCGGGACCGCTCGCGTCGCGCTCCATCGGATGACGACCGCCGGGGAACTGGAACGCAACGACTCGGGGTCGTATGTGCTCGTCGGCCCGCTGGCGCAGCGTCAGCGTGAACAGCAGTCGAGTCTCGTGGCTCGACCGGCCCGATGGGACGGCTCGTGGCGGATGGCGATCGTGGTCGGCGATGCGCGCCCGGCGGGGGTTCGGGCCGACGTCCGGCTCGCACTGAAGCGGGCCCGGTTGGCCGAGTGGCGCGAGGGTGTGTGGATCCGACCCGCGAACGTGCCCGATCTCGTCGAGGATCCGCGGTGTTCGTGGCTCGACGCGCGGCCCGATGCGGATCCGGTGGCGTTGGCCGACGACCTCTTCGCCCCGCGAGCGTGGCGAGCACGGGCCGACAGCCTGCTGACGCAGTTGTACCGGGCGACCGATGCCGTGCGGAGTGATCGCGAGGAGGCGATCACCGACGCGTTTCTCGCCGGGGCCGCCGCGCTCCGGCACATCCGCGCCGATCCGTGGTTGCCGGCGGCGCTGCTTCCCGAGCCGTGGCCGGGCGGGGCGTTGCGGGTGGCCTATCGCACGTACCGAACCGAGTTCGACACCTTGGCGCGCGAATGGTTCCGCGCATCGTGAATCAGTAGCGGAGGTCGGCGACGAGACCGAAGTGGTCCGAGCCGTAGACACCGTCGACCGGTTCGTCGCCGAGGAGTTCGGCGTGGACGGGATGGCCGACGCCACCGAGCTTGGGGTGACCGACGAGGAGATAGTCGATCCGGCGATCGACGTCGAGGCTCGTGGCTGCCCACGGGTTTGTGTTCGACCACGTGTAGCCCGGGCCATCGCCGGCGTGTACCCACGCGTCGCGGAACCAGATCCCGGGTACGGGCACGGCCGCGTGGCCCGTGAGCATGCGGATCTCGTCGGTGTCGGGCGCCGCGTTCAGATCACCCCCGAGGATCGCGGGGAACGCCCGCGGTCGCGTCTCGCGGGCGAACTCCGCGATGGCGCGGACCTGCTCCTGGCGAATCGCACCGTGGTCCTCGCGCCAGGACAGGTGGGCGCAGAAGACTTGTATGAACCCGCGCGGTCCATCGATCTCGGCGAAGACACACAGGCGTTCCTCGCCCTCGTCGTCGCGCGCACCATTCGGCGCCTCGCGTGGGAGCGTCCGGACCTCCGAACGCACGATTGGCCACCGGCTGAGGATTGCGTTTCCGGCGTGAACGCCGTCGGCAAAGGTGAGGTTCGATGCCCAGACGTGTTCGTAGCCGCCGAGCGCTTGCGCGAGTTCCTCCGCTTGGGATCGACCCGCGGGGTCCTCCCATACCTCGACGAGGAGCGCGATGTCGGGCGCGGCGGCGCGGAGTTGCGCTTCGATGATCGGGCCCCGGACCGGCCATGCGGCATAGGTGGCCCACAGGTTCCAGGCCGCTACCCGCACTGTGGTTCCGGCGAGGGGTCCGAACCCAGGATCGAACGGTTCGACACCGGTCATGACGTTGAACCGTAGGCGCCCCTCGCCGCGCCGAGGTGTCAGGCGCTACGCCACCAGCGAGGTGAGATACGAGACGAGAAACACTTCGGAGGTTGCGGGCTGCTCCGATCGCACAGATTTGGCTCATGGAACAACTCGAAGCGGGTTCCGTCCATGGCCCGGAAGCCGATGAAGTCTCCCGTTGCAGTGCGTGTTGTCCTTGGTTCAGTGCCCGTCGCGGATCTCTCGGTTGATGTCGTCGTGGGTGATCGGTCGCCGGTAGTAGAGGTTCCACCCGTCGAGCAACAAGGCCACGCCCCACCCGGCCAAGACCCATCCCGGCCAGAAATACCCCGTGCCCGTGGCCGCCCACGCCCCGATCAAGAACACGTTGATCACGACGTACGCGACCAGATCGCTCCGGAACTTGCGCTTTCGCTCCACTCGCTTGCGAGCCCGTTCGTACTCGGACGTTTGGACACTTCCATTCTCGACGTCGGCCCTGTCTGTCATTGCACGTCCTCCCGTTCTTCGACCACCGCTTTCTCGTCGAGGATCTCGAGGATTCGGTCGGTGTTCTCTCGGATCGCGGTGATGTTGCCGAACATCCATTTCGGCGGAGCATTGTCCGGCATTCGTTCGAGCCGCTTCTCCCAATCGACGTTCGGAACCTTCGGACCGAAGCGCTTGGCCAGCGCCAGGAGTCCGATGAGTACGACGCCAACCCAGAAGCCCTTCTTCATCGGTCGAGCGTGATACGAGGAACTCGATCCGAACAGGGGCGAAGGTCACACGCGCTCACTGCCGCCGCGTCAACGGGACGGTCCAAGGCCTCTGTCGCCTGCCTCCGGTTGGGTGCAAGCTGTAGTCGTTCGAGGCAGAAGGGGAAGCGGTGGCTCTTCCGACCGATGTGAGCGGGCGTGCCGCGGCGGCGCCACCGACCTGGAGCGCGCGATCGCGTCGCGCCGACTTGGACAATCTCAAGACCGTGCTCGCTGTCGGCGTGATCAGCACGCACGCCGTCCTGACCTACGCCGACGGTGGCGACTGGTTCTACCAGGAGCGCAACCTCGGAGAAGCTGCCACGGTCTTGGTGTTCATGCCCGGCCTCGTCGGCGCGCTCTTCGCGATGGGCCTGTTCTTCTTCATCGGTGGCTGGTTCACACCGACCGCGCTGGCGCACAAAGGCGCGCGGCGGTTCGTGATCGACCGCCTTGTGAAGTTGGGCATTCCCTTCGTCGCGTTCATCGTGATCGTCACGCCGGCCGTCAACACGCTGGTCGCGTACCAGGCCGGCGGCGCCCACGGTCCGGTCGTTCCGTTCTTCCGAGCCCGCATTGCCGATCTCGACACCGGTCCGCTCTGGTTCGTCGGGGTGTTGCTGCTGTTCTCCGGTGTCTACCTATTGCTGCGCGGGAATGTGCCGGCACGTACCGGAACCGTTCGCGCCTTCGATGCACGCTTCTTGATCTTCATGGCCATCGGGATCTCGGTCTCGTCGTTTCTCCTGCGGCTGCAGTTCCCAATGGACTCGGACCAGGTCATGAATCTTCACGTTTTCCAGTGGCCCCAGTTCATCGCGATGTTCAGCTTCGGTGCGGTGTGCGCCGAACGGGGTTGGCTGCGAGAAGTCCCGGGAACCCTTCGACGCACCTGCGGCTGGGTGACCGCCGCCGCCATCGTGGCCCTCGTCGTGGTGATGGCGGCGGGGGGCGCCTTCGCCGAGAATGCTTCGTCCGAGCGCTTCGCCGGTGGACTGCACTGGGAGTCGCTCGCGACCGCGTTCATCGAGGGCGCGCTTGCCGTCAGCGCTTCCGTTTGGGTGTTGGGATGGTTCGCCAGTCGATGGAGCGCCGAGACTCCGCGCGCTCGCGTGCTTGCCCGATCGGCGTATGGCGCCTACGTCTGGCAGACGCCGGTTCTCGTCGCCGGTGCGCTGGCACTACGCCGACTCTCAGTTGTGCCCGAGGTGCGCCTGGCGATTCTGCTTCCAACGGCGGTCATCTGCTCCTTCGCGCTGAGCTGGGCGGCGGCAGCAGGGATCCGACGCGTGAGTCGTCGGCACTCCGGACGGCGACCGGGAGTCCAAGCCCATGAAACGCGAGCACGAGGCCGACGTCGAGACCACGCGCTTGCACCCATGGTTGTTGGACAGTGATCCGGCGCTGCGGTGGCAGATACTCCGGGACCTGATCGGGGCACCCGAGGCGCAAGTGGTCGAGGAGCGGGCTCGCGTCGGGACCGAAGGCTGGGGTGCCCAACTCCTCGCCGCGCAGGATCACGACGGGCGATGGGCAGGAGCGTCGTACAGCCCGAAGTGGACGTCGACCACCTACACCCTCCTGTTACTGGAACGCCTCGGTCTCGAATCCGGACACCCGCAAGCGATCGCCGGGTGTCGACAACTCTGGGACTCGGCTCGATGGTTCGAAGGTGGACTCACGTTCGCCAAGACCATCCGTCAACCCGAGACTTGCATCACCGGCATGCTCATTCGTTTGGCCGTCTCGTTCCATTACGAAGATCCACGGCTCGACCCGGCAGTGGCGTGGCTCGTCGGCCAGCAACTCGGCGACGGCGGCTGGAACTGCGAATCGATCCGCTCTGGTTCGACGCACGGCTCGTTTCACACCTCGATCACGGCCCTCGAAGCTCTGTCGGCCTACCAACGGTCGGGTCGAACGATTGGTGTCGCGGACGCGCTGAGGCGAGGGCGCGAGTTCTCAGGCGGGCCCGCCGCCGCGACGGAACGTGGCCGATGTACCGCCCGTACCCCGGCAGGTATTGGATCCGGTTCGAGTCACCGGGTCCCAGCCGGTGGTCGACGTTCCGGGCCCTGCGGGTGCTGAAGTGGTGGGAGAACGGTACCCGGGGGAACCCGAGGCCAGCGCGGGCTCGTTGAGGGCGTAGCCCTCAACGAGCCGGTCGATCGCGGGGAAATCCGCCCTCGGCTCAGGCCGGGCTCGTTCCGATCAGCCGGTCGAGTTCGTGTTGGACGGCATTCCGGAGCGTGAGGAGATCGGGGCAAACATCCGGGTCGGCGATCACCGTCACATCGAGCATGCCTGCGTAGGAGATCGCGGCGAACGAAACGGAGACGTTGCCCGTCACCACGGCTATCGCAACGACATCGATGATCGGCGCGCCGAGGAAGTGGAGCCGGGCATCGGGCCCACGCAGGTTCGTGACGAACGTGTGCACGAGTCGCTGGCGGTCGATGAACCATTGGAAGATGCCGAGGCGCGCGAGGAGCCGGAAGATCGGTCCCAGCAGGGCGGTCGACGCCGCCGGTGGCGCCTGTTTCGCGGCTCGGGTCGCGTCGGCGATCGTGCGGAGCCGCACGAGGGGATCACCGATCGCAGGGAGCTCGATCGGGATCACGCCGACCTGGTTGCCGAGTTGCGTCGCACTCGCCTGTTGCCGAGCCGATACCGGAACCGACACGGTGAATCGATCGACGGCTTCACCACGGGCGCGAAGCAACGTATGGAGGGCCCCCGCAACTGCGGTCAGGACGACGTCGTTGACCGTCGCGTGTGAGGCATGCGCGACACGACGGACCTCTTCCAGGTCGGCACGGGCAACCCCGAACTGTCGCAGGGCACCCGTCGGCCGGTTCAGCGAACTCCGTGCCGGATGCGCGCTCGCCGCCGGGCGCAGTTGGACGATCGCGGCACGAGCCCTGCGCACCGACGCCGGCAAGGTGGCGAGCGCGGCCCAACGACTCCGGACCGCGTCACGCAGCAGCTGAAGGTTCGTCGGTGCGGGCCGAGGAAATCCGTCAACCGGATCGGCAGGAACTCCGTCGACCAGGTTGACGAGCACCGCCAGACCGCCGATCCCGTCGGCGAGCACGTGATGGAACGCCACGATCAACGCGGTTCGTTCACCCGCGAGGCCCGTGACGAGTGCCATTCGCCAGAGTGGCCGATCGGCCGGGAGTCGGGTGCAGATCACTCCGGCGGCCACGTTGAGCAATGCCGCCTCGTCGCCGGGAACAGGGCAGTCGATGATCGAGACGTGGCTACCAATGTCGAAGTCAGTGTCATCGATCCAGATCGGCCGGCCACACCCCACCGGTGTAGGAACCAGACGCTGTCGCAACCGAGGGACGCTGCGGATCCGCTCGGCAACCGCCGCGGTCGCGCGCTCCAAGTCGAACCCGAGACCCGTGTCGAGGAGCAGCACGGCCCCAACCTGCATGGGCGCAGAACCCACATCCGTCGCGAGTGACACCAAGTCCTCGGCAGTCGCGCGATCGATGGGGCCGCGATGCGACGTCACGAGCGGCGCCTCCATGAATTGGTACTCACCCGAATTCGGTCAACAGCCGTGCTTCGAGCCGATTGGGTTCGCCGAGCACGAGTGCCACGATCGCTGGGGTGTTCCCCGGGGTGCGCGGGTCGCCTCCTCTGAGTTGTTCGCGAATCGATCCGATCGTGATTCTTCGGATCTGCCCGTCCGGTGGGATGATGCAGGTGGCACGCCATCATCATCGCGCCCTGGACCCGGTGGGGAGGAGAACGAGTGCCGCGACCATCGGATCGACGACTCACCACGCGTGACGCGGTTCGGTCCGACCTCGCGTACGTCGTCGCCCCGGCCGGCCGGGCTCGGGCGACGATTGTCGTACTTCATGCATGGTGGGGGCTGACGGAGGTCATCACCGGGGTGTGCGATGACCTGGCCGAGTTGGGGTACGTCGCGGTGGCGCCCGATCTCTACGGCGGCGAGATCGCTTCGACCGCGGAAGAAGCTGCCGCGCTGCGCGCCCGAAGGCGCTCCACGCCGATGTGGCGCCAGATCATCGCCGCGGTCGAACCGGCCAGGGTGGCACACGGGGCGGCGGCGGTCGGTCAGATCGGATTCTCGATGGGTGGACACTGGGCGTTGTGGTTAGCGAAGCAATCTCGCCCGGAGATTCCACCGATCTCGGCGACCACGGTGTTCTACGCCACCCGCGGCGGTGACTTCACCAACAGCATCTCGGCGTTCCAGTTCCATCTCGCGGAGTCGGACCCCTTCGTCGGGCCGAAGCGCGTGACGCGCCAGGAACGCGAACTGCGCGCGACCGGTCGTGAGGCGGAGTTCTACCGCTATCCCGGCACGGGCCATTGGTTCTTCGAATGGGATCGGCCCGACGCGTACGACCCGGAGGCGGCGCGGCTGGCATGGCAACGCACCGTCGGGTTCCTCGATCGCAACCTTCCACCCACCCGTCCCCGTTCCCATCGGTAGCGCCGGGATGGTGGCGGTTTCTACCGTCAAGCCCTGAATCGGCGGGCGGGACGACCCTCCGGGGTCAGCCGCCCGGAGTGAACTGGCACGGCATGCGCTTGATGCCGTGGATGAAACTCGATTGGAGAATCTCGGGTTCCGCGGTGATCGCCAAGTCCGGCAGCCGAGTGAACAGCTGCTCGAACATCACCCGGATCTCGCGTCGGGCGAGGTTGGCGCCGAGGCAGAAGTGCGGTCCGCCGCCGCCGTAACCGAGGTGGGGGTTCGGCGAGCGGGTGACGTCGAAGCGGTACGGGTCGGCGAAGATGCGATCGTCGCGGTTCGCCGAGTTGAACCACATCACGACCTTCTCACCTTCGGCGATCGGCTGACCACTGATCTCGGTGTCTTGGGTGGCGGTGCGGCGGAAGTGGATGACCGGTGACGCCCACCGCACGATCTCCTCGACGGCGTTGACTGCGTGCGTCTCGAAATCCCCACTCCAGAGGGCGCGCTGGTCGGGGTGCTGGTGGAGCGCCCACATGCCGTGACTGATCGCGGTCCGAGTGGTCTCGTTGCCCGCGACGACCAGCAGGATGAAGAACGAGGCGAACTCGGGAACCGTGAGGCGCTCGCCGTCGACCTCGGCCTGCATGAGGGTCGTGGCGATGTCGTCGGCCGGATTCGCGAGCCGGTGCTCACCGAGTTCCATTGCCATCTGGTGCAGCGTCATGAACGCGGCCATCAGGTCTTCCATGGTCTGCACGTATTCCGGGTCACCCACGCCGAGGATCACGTTGCTGGCCTCGAAGACCGTCTGACGCTGCGAGGGGGGGACGCCGACCATGTCGCAGACGATCGCGAGCGGCATCGGGGCGGCGATCTCGGCGACGAAATCGCACTCGCCCTTCTCGGCGACTGCGTCGATGACCTCCGTGGTCCGCTCTCGCACGCTGTCGAGGAGCGCCGCGAGTGATTTCGGCGTGAATCCGTGGTTGACGAGCCCGCGCAATTTCTTGTGTCGTGGGTCGTCCATGTTGATGATCGAGCCGAGGAACTCGGCGATGCCGTCGGGGAGGTCGCCGATGTTCGTACCACCCCGGCCGGAGCAGAACAGCTCCGGGTGCCGGCTGGCGTACACGACGTCGTCGAAGCGGGAGAGCGACCAGTACCCGGGGCCCGGCGGAAGATCAGGGCCGTAGTCCGGTTCGGGGTAGAAGGTGATCGGGGCGTCGTCGCGCAGACGGCGGAACCCCGCTTCGCGGTCGGCCTCGGGCGCGGCCCAGAACTCGGGCGTGCTCAGTGCGACGTCGTCAACGATGGACACGTGGTTCTCCTTGGAGTCGGTCGTACCGACGGTAGCGTGCCCGACTGATGCGTTACTCCGTGGGCCTTCCAGTTGACCATGTCGCGTTCGGCGACGAGTTCGTCACCGGTGGGGCCATCGCCGAGATGGCCGCGGCCGTGGAAGCTGCGGGACTCGATGCAGTGTTTGTCACCGATCACCCGGCGCCGGACGATCGTTGGCTTGCGGGTGGCGGCCATCATGCCCAGGACCCGCTCATCGCCCTGGCATTTGCGGCAGCGGCCACGACGAGGCTGATGCTCCATACCCACGTGTATGTGGCCGCATATCGCAACCCCTTCCTCGCGGCCAAAGGGGTGGCGACGCTGCAGAATCTTGCGGGCGGCCGGGTGATCCTCGGCGTCGCCGCCGGGTACCTCAAGCCGGAGTTCGCGGCCCTCGGCGTCGACTTCGACGCTCGCAACGACCTGCTCGACGAGACCGTCACGATCATGCGGCGCGCCTGGGCCGAGGAGGGGGTCGCGGTCGATACGCCTCGTACCCATGCGCGCGGGGTGACCCAACTCCCGCACCCTGCGCCGGTGCCGATCTGGATCGGCGGCAACAGCACTCGCGCCATGCGCCGTGCGGTCGAGATCGGTGACGGGTGGTCGCCGTTCCCGAATCCGCCCGCCGCCTCCCGGGCGGTCAAGACGCCGGCGATTACCACCATCGACGAGTTCGCGGCCCGACTCGACACCGCCCGGGCCTACGCCGACGAGATCGGCCGGACCGATCCGCTGACGATCTGTTTCGCTCCGTTCGCCCCGTCGGACGACCTCCAGGTGTTCACCGATCTCGGTGTCGACTGGCTCGCGGTCGGGTTCGATGGGTGCACGACCCGGGCCGAGTGGCTCGATCGCCTCGGCGAGTTCGCGAGCCGCGTCCGCTGACCGGGGAGCAAGGCCGGCGCAGTCGGGACCTTCGTCACAACCTTGCCGACTCTTGCGTTCCCGAGTGGATCTCTTGGCCGATTCCTGACCGACCGACGGTTACAACCGAAGCAGACATTCGGTTGTTCTCCTTGGAAGGTGAATCATGAGATCCACAAAGCTCCTCACCCGGATCGCGGCGACGGCGCTGGTGGCCACACTGGCGTCGGGCGGCGTGCTGGTGGTGCAGTCCGCCGCCGCAGCCGCCGGGACGACAACGGTGACCGTGAGTTCCACGGCGAACCCGTCGGTCTTCGGCCAGGCGGTCACGCTCAAGGCGAAGATCATCGACCCGACGATCCCGGTGGCGTCGATCGCCGGTTTCGTCACGTTTCTCGACGGCGCCACCGCGATCGGGACGACCACCACGATCCAGTCCGGCACGGCCCGACTGGTCACCCGGGCACTCAGTGCAGGGGCGCACGACATCACCGCGAGCTTCACTTCGACCGGTGGCAGCGTGACGACATCGGCGTCGATGGTGCAGGTCGTCGCGGTCGCCAGCACCACGATCACGCTGACGTCGTCGAACCCGAACGCCCACTACGGCGACGCCGGCAAGATCACCGCCGCCGTGAAGGCGGTCGCGCCGGGAGCGGGTGTTCCGACCGGGACCGTGGACTTCTCGGTCGACGGTGGGTACTACTGGACCGCCGATCTCGACGCGTTGGGCAAGGCCTCGCTGGCGCTCACCGATCTGTACCCGAGCTTCTACCCGGGCACCCATCTAGTCACGGCGAACTACTCGGGTGATGTGAACGACGACCCGTCCATCACGGCGGTTCCGTTGGCCCAGACGCTCATCGGCATCTCGACTACGCCGGTCACGACCATCACCCTCAACGCCGGCGGACTCCCGGTCTTCACGCCCCGGTCGTTCACCCTGAGTTCGTGGAACCCGATCGGCTGCAACGTGACCATCTTCAACAACACGCCCAATCCGCTGGCGCTTGCGTACGGGACCCCCGGGAACTGGAAGCGGCTGCCCTTCGGTGGGATTGCGCCGGGGGCCTCACGGGGCGTCGGGGTGGGGTTGGCCCACTTCACGGGCTACTTCACGACCACCGCGAACCTGAAGAACTACGTGGCCATCCATTGCGTCTGATCGCCCGAACCCGTTGAGCGTGTGTTCGCGCCCGTCAGGCCACGCGGCCGACGAGTGCCAGCATGCGCGTGGTGAGGTCGGCGTCTTCCGGTACCGGGATCTCGGGCCCGCAGGCCTGGGGGCTCCGGATCGCGTCGCCGAACGCGGCGACACCGGCGATGACCCGCACCGCGTCGGCGGGCATCTCACGGCCGACCAACCCGAGGAACATCGCCTGCGTGCCCACGACGTGCCCGACGACGTCGCGTGTACTCCACCCTTCGCACGGTGACGGCGCCGACCAGCGATCGTCCCCAACGGCATCGATGCACGTTGCGAACTCGGAGGCGAGCCGACGGTAGCGGTCGGAGATCTCGGTCATGAGCGGTCCTTCGGTCGGAGACCTCGACCGTACCCGTATCGTGCGACCACGAATCAGAGCCGCCTCAGTTGAGTTGCTCCGCCTGGGCGCGAAGTTCGTCACGGAACTGGGGGGCGGCGATCTCGGCCAGGGCCCGCGCCCGTTCGCGCACGGTGCGCCCGCGCAGGTGGGCAACGCCGTGCTCGGTGACGACGAGGTCGAGTTGGTGGCGCGGCGTCGTCACGATCCAACCCTGTGCCAACGCCATCGAGATCCGCGAGATGCAGACTCCGTCGACGATCGACGTCGACGGCAGGCAGATCAACGATCGGTCTTCGAGCGAGAGGCCGGACTGGGCGATGAAGTCCTCATGGCCGCCGATGCCCGAGAACTGGCGACCGCCGATCGTGTCCGCGACCACTTGGCCGTTGAGGTCGACGGTGAGCGCGCCGTTGATCGTGATCATCGTGCGGTTCCGCGCGATGACGTCGGGGGCGTTCACCACGTCGACCGGCAGAAATGCGACCTCGTCGTTGTCCTGGAGCCAGTCGTACAACGCGAGCGTCCCGGCCGCGAAGGTCGTGATCGAAAGCCCGTCGAACTGGCCCTTGTGCGCGTTCGAGACCTTGCCGGCTCGGTGCAGCTGCATGAGCCCGGTCGTGAACATCTCCGAGTGCACGCCGTAGTCGCCACCGTCGCCTTCCGCGAGGAGGCTGACAATCGTGGACGGGATGCCACCGATGCCGGTCTGGAGGGTCGCGCCGTCGGGAATGAGGGGCGCCACGTGGGCGGCGATAGCACGGTCGACGTCACTCGGTTCATCCTCGGGGAGCACGAACGGGTCGCGGTCGGATTCCACGAGGATGTCGATGTCGTCGAGGTGGATCCGATGGGGGTAGTCGGGAAGGAGGCCGCGAGTGCGGGGGAACTTGGCGTTGACCTCGACGATCAGGAGCCGTTCTGGGTCCGCACCTGCGGCCTTGATCGCCTCGATGGTGGCGCCCGCGTGGAGTGAGAGCGACATGAAGCCGTCGCGGTCAGGCGGGGACGCGACGGTCGCGACGACTCGAGGGTTCAGTTGTTCCGCGATTCGAGTGAACCGACGGAAGTCGGCCGGAATGAACTCCACCCGCGCGCCGCTGTCGACCAAGAAGCGCTCCGCGGGACCGAAGAACCCGGACAAGTACCGCACGCCGGGCTTCATGAACACTTCGTAGAGGTCGACGAGGAGCGCTCCGAAGACGGTCAGCTCGACCCAGTCGTCGCGTCCGCCGAGCGCGTGGAGAAACGCAGGTGGTTGGCCCGGCCCCAGTGGGATGCCGAGCGAGTCACGCTCGCGGAGACGGGCGGCGGCTTCGGACGGGCTCAGCGTCAGGGTAGGCATAAACCTACGCTACGTCTTGGTCAGGAGGATCCTGGAGGTCTCCCTCGAAAGAGGTCGAGGAGTTGGCCGCGCGTCGACGGGTCCAGGGCGGCGACGTCGGCGGCCGCCAGGCGGCCGCTCACCGCGACGACCGCGCGGAACTGGCCCAGGACCTCTTCGCAGCCGGGGCATTCGGCGACGTGTTCCTCGAAGCGGTCGCGATCGACGACGGGCAGCGCCGAGTCGAGATACTCAGTGACCCGTTCGACCAACTCTTGGCAGGCCATCTCGTCGACCAGGTCGCTCACGCTTCCCCCTCGGTGTCGAAGTAGGACTCGAGCGCTGCCCGCAGTTTGGCGCGGCCTCGGTGCAACAACACTCGTTGGTTCGTCTCGGTGAGATCGAGGGTGTTACAGACCTCGACGCTCGTCCATCCCTCCACATCGCGGAGCCGGACGACTTCTTGCTGGGTCGGCGGGAGACGATCGAGCGCGTCCCGAACCACGGCGAGTGTCTCGTGGCCCACGGCCCGCACTTCAGGAAGATCGTGCCAGCGCGTCGGGAACGCCGACCAGTGTCCGGGATGCGCGCCCTGCGCGTCGTGGAACCGGTCGGGCGAAAAGGTCGGCGTATCGTCGTCTTCGACGTCACGGCCCAGGCTCGCGAACGGAATGCTGCGCTTGTCGCGCGTGCCGCGGGTCCGGGCGATGTTCATCAAGATGCGATAGATCCAGGTCTTGAGTGACGATCGCTGCTCGAACCGGTCGATGCCCCGAAGCACGCCAACCCACACGTCCTGGACGACCTCGTCGGCGGCGGCATCGGTCGCCACGTAGGTGCGTGCGGCGCGTCGGAGCGGCGAGTCGAATCGGTCGAGCAAATCCCGAAACGCCGTCTCATCGCCGGCGCGAAGTCGCGCGACGAGCTCATCGTCTTCGTGTGTGGACCCACCCGGCTCGCTCACTGATTCCATCATGGGTCCTCTCGCGGGGGCATGCAATCTGTGGGCATGGGACACCCGAGGGTTCGGCCCAGCCGTCGCTACGGCGGCGCCTGGTCGAGCGCCGAGGAAAACTCCCACCCGGCGACGGGACTTCCCGTGAGCATCCAGCCACGGTCGAGCATGCGGTGGTGGCGCCGACAGACCAGCGCGAAGTTCGCGAGGTCGCTCAGCCCTCCGCCGAGGTAGGTCACGATGTGGTGAGCGTCGGTCCATTGGGGCGGACGGCGACATCCCGGGATGACACACCCACCGTCGCGGTGGCGAAGTGCCCGCCGCTGCGCAGGAGAGGCAAGGCGGGCGCTCCGCCCGACGTCAAGGATTTCGGATTCGGTGGACACAATGCGGCGGAGTGTCGCCTCGGTCAGCCAGCTGCGGATGAGCGAACAGGGAACGGGTCCGTAGCCCTCGACATGGGTGCGCGTCCGAATGAGATCCGACGTCCATTCGGCGCGAAGAGTCTCCTTGTCGATCACGACATCGACCTGCTTCGGGCTCAGCGCCCGACCGTCGAACAACAACGCGTACAGTGCGGCGGCCCGACGTTGAGCGATCGTGCGAGGCGGACGATCCCCGTCCACAGGGTCGGGGTGGTCGTACGTGTCGATCAAGTTCATGATCTCGACGCCGGCCGCGGCGTGGAACCATCCGCGCAGACCGAGCCCACCGGTGGTCGGGGAGAGGATGAGTTCGTCCCGGGCATCGTCGAACGGATCGTCGAGTGCGCCGATGAGATCGTCGGCCTTTGCCCGCCAGGACGCGGCACACTCGCGGAAGTCCTCGGGGCTGACGTCGGTCGCGGCATCGACCAGCGAGGTTCCGTGGGTTTCGAAGATGTCCTCGCGACGGTGGACGGCCCTCGCCGCCTGCTCGAGGTGCGCGACGGTGGTACGCCCATCATGAAGGGCCGCGGCCAATGGTTCCGAACGACGGATCATGCGCGCCGCCGACACGGCCCGAGACGCGGCGGCGCGGGTCATCGGAACATGCTGGGTCAGCCATGCGGTCGAACTCAGGGCCCCCTCCGCGGCGTGGTCACCCGCCCCGTCCCACACCTCAACGGCACGGATGAACTCGGCGTGGAGCGCCTCGATGCTCTGACCGATCTGCTTGACCCGTTGCGATCGTGCCGCGCTGCACCATTCGGCCCGTGACTCGCTGCGGAGCCGGTCGATGGTCTCGGCCACCCCTGCGAACGCCGTATCAGCAACGAAATCGTCAGTATCGAACATCAGTTCGCATTCTGGCATGAGGGTGAGACCACCCCTCAGACTGCACAAATGCCCCGGAAGCTGCGAAGTCCTTCCAAGTGTCCAGCCGGCTCACGGGTTCTATTCCTGATGCGCGGTGGTATTTGATGACCGTCGACACGAACGCTCATCGACTCCACCACCCATCGAGATTGGTGTGGCTCCCGGTAGCGTCGCGTCGTCGGGGTGCGTGCCGAAGCGGGTGGTGCTGCCGAGGTCGGTTCACCGATCTGATTCTTGTTGCCCCTAGTGAGAGCAGCGCCCGACGTCGTGTTCTGGCGGTGGGATCGCGGCGGCGGGAGTGGATATCCCGCACGTATTCCACGTCCCGAGTGACGCCGCGCGCTCCTGGTTGTCGAACTCCATCCGGAGGCCCATACTGCGTACATGATCTCGACTGAGCTCGTCGCTTCGCCGTCAATGCTTCTGGCCGACTCTCGGGACACGTGCCTGCGGGCCACCTGGCATCACGCCGACCGCGTCGTCGTGATGAGTCACTGGCGCGATGGTGCGTGTGCGTCGACCTTCCAGCTCGCGACGACCGATGTCGCTCGCCTCGCCTCGTTCTTCGTTGGCGTGCTCGGCGACTCAGTACATGCACGCACACGGGTAGCTTGACCCCGATTGCCGGCCGCCTGGACGAGCGAAGGACGTTTCATGGGTGCTGACCACGACATGCGAGCAGTGATGGCGTCGCTGCCCGTGCCCGAGCTGGAGGGCGCTCCGTTCGCGGCTGCTCCGAACCTCGCCGACGCGCAAGTTGCGATCGTCACCACCGCCGGTCTGCATCTGGCGTCGGAAGACAGTTTCGGCATCTTCGACCCGGGCTACCGGGTCCTCCCGCACGGCCGCGACGACGTCACCATCAGTCACAACAGTCAGAACCTCGACCGCAGCGGCATGATGCTCGACCGCAACGTCGTCTACCCGGTGGATCGGCTCGATGAGCTCGCGGCCGACGGAACCATCGGAAGCGTCGCGCCGAATCATTTTTCGTTCATGGGTGCGCAGTCCGACCTCGCGACGATCCTCCACGACACCGGCCCGCAGGCCGCGCATCGCTTGCAGGAGCAGGGGACCGACGTCGTCCTCCTCACTCCCGTCTGACCGCTCTGTACGCGCACGGTCGGTGCGCTCGCATACACGTTCGAAGCCGCAGGGATCGCCACCGTCTCGCTGATCTCGATGCACGAAGTTGCGGCGCGGATGCCGATCCCGCGCGGCCTCTACTGCCAGTTCCCGCTCGGGCGGCCGCTCGGCAAACCGCGCGACCCTGAGTTCCAACACGAGGTGCTTCGGGCCGCGTTTGGATTGCTCGACGCGACCGAACCGACGCTTGCGACCTATCCGGTCGTGATCGAAGACGAGGTCGACGTTGCG
Organism: uncultured Acidimicrobiia bacterium; assembly: GCA_963765075.1. Lineage (GTDB taxonomy): Bacteria > Actinomycetota > Acidimicrobiia > IMCC26256 > JAENVU01 > JAENVU01. Next base: position 910,659 of record CAVXVA010000001.1, on the reverse strand, counting down.
CTCGCGTGCCCCATGCCGGCGCGACTCGATCCGTCGCTCCCTGCGGCCGTTGACGAGATGCGCGGTCTGCGCAAGGCATTCGATCGCGCATCGGGTGGGATACGGGCGGCGGTCGATCCCGACGTCGTGGAGGCCGCCCTCCGCGGGTTCACCCGGATCGCCGACGACGCCACGCCGTGGGATCAGGCCGAGATTCCCGACAATCCGGTGACGGCCGGGCTCGCGATCCGCGGCTATTACGAACAGGCGGCCGCCGGGCTTTCGGAGCACGTCCCGGGCGCGCGATCGGCCGAGAGCTGGTTCGCGCAGCAGACCGTCACCGGGAAGATGCTGCATCGGGCCCAGCAGGCGATGAAGGACGCGGGTGCACCCCAGCCGTTCTGGTTCTACGTGCTCCCCGCCAGTCAGCACCGGCTGGAGTGATCACGCGTCGCCGCGAACCGGCCGAGCACACTGTTGGCATGGCCATCGAGCGGTATGGAAGCGACAGCCCTTGGGAAGTCGCGGTCGGCTACTGCCGGGTCGTGCGGGCCGGCGATCACGTCCACGTCGCGGGAACGACCGCGACGGTGGATGGTGTGGTCGGCGGGATCGGCGATGCCGAGGAACAAGCGCGGGTGGCGCTGCGGATCATCGGCGATGCCCTGACCCGGGCCGGTGCGTCGTTCGCGGATGTTGTCCGGACGCGCATGTATGTCGTGAAGATCGGCGATTGGGAGGCCGTCGGTCGGGCGCACGCCGAAGTGTTCGCCGCGGTTCGTCCCGTGGCGACGATGGTGGAGGTGTCGAGGCTGATCGATCCCGAACATCTCGTGGAGATCGAGGTCGACGCGTACTCACCGCGTTCCCCGAGGTGACGCGCCTCCGACTTCAGGAGCGACCATCGCTGGGCTCATCCGCTTTCGGCGGCGAGGCCGCGCGCCGCCCGGACCGGATGAGCCCCACGCTCATGACGATCAGCACGAGCATCCCTGCCGGTACAACGAAGAGCAGGAGCGCGCCACCGCCGATGTTGGCGCCGATCACGCCCATCGTCACCGTTCGTTCGGTGAGCCCGATGCCAATCCCGGCGGCGACCCACAGGATGGTCAGCGTTCGCCATTCGGTTCGGGTCTCGCGTTGGTGCCACCGGAGAACCAGCACCAACAGTGCGATCGCGAGGAGGGCGATGCTCACGACGCCGATCACAGATTCGTGCTCCGAGAGCCAAGCGGGTTGCCGGAAGATGTAGTCGGCACCAGCAGGTTCGGTCGTCGTCAGGTCGCCGATCACGAACCACGCCGTCGCGGTCGCGGCGGGAACCGCCAAGACGGCCGCGGCAATCGACCATGGGTCCGATCCTCGGGCCTTGAGTTTCGTTGCGGTCATGGGTGTGCGGCTTCGATCGCGATGGCGGCGGCCAGTGCGACATCGTCGCGCCAGCGGGCCGCAACCACCTGCACCGCGATGGGTAGCCCATCGGCCGAACCCATGGGGAAGACCACTGCGGGCGCGCCGGTGAGGCTCGCGGGAAGCGTGTACCGGTAGTCCTCGACGGTCATCTCGCGGTGCAACGGCGCCGGGTCCGTAGTCGCCGGCATCACGACCACGTCGACATCGGCATGGGCGCGGAGCATGCGGATGTCGATACCGATCCCACGCCCCGAAGTGGGCGTCGACGTCCCAACCGGAGAGTCCGGCCGGCCCGTCGCTGCCAATAGCCGAGCGTGACCGTCATGGCCTCGTCGAAGTGCTGAGGGACTACACCCGCGGGCTGGGCGCCACTCGCGATGAGCGTGTCGACGGCGCGATGCACGGCGTCGACGATGGGCCCGTGCGTCTCGACGGCGGCGTCGAACGCCCACCCGACGCGCAGGCCGCGGATCGACACGGCGCTCGGTTCGCCGAGTGGCACCGGCGCGAGTCCGGCATCGAGGCCGTCGGGCCCGGCGATGATCGGCAGGACCGCGGCGAGTTCGCGGACCGACAAAGCGATGGGGCCGATCTGGGTGCGGCCGTCGAGCCGCTCGCCCGCATGGGGGAAGTGCCCGACGGTCGACACTCGGCCCGCCGACGGCTTGAGCCCGGCGACCCCGCACCACGCGGCGGGAACGCGGATGCTGCCGCCGGAATCGCTGCCGAATCCGACGGGCGATCCGCCAGCACCGACCGCCGCACACTCGCCACTGCTGGACCCGCCCGGTGACCGATCCGGCGCGAGCGGGTGGCGGACGACACCGAAGAGTTCGCTGTCGACCTGGACCGCGGTCTTCGCGAGCACGACAGCACCGGCGGCTCGGAGGCGATCCACCACGGTCGCGTTGCGCGCGGGCACCCGATCGCGGTGGATCGCTCTCACCGCCGGAGCAGGCCATCCCGGCGACGTCGATCCAGTCCTTGATCGTGACCGGAACGCCATGGAGCGGACCGATGGGACCCTCGGCGGCCCGCTGCCGATCCAAGCTCCGCCGCCTCATCGAGCGCGGCCGGGTTCCACGCCGCGACACAGTTCGTCGCGGCGTGCGCCGACTCCAATCGGCCCTGCCATTCCGCGACGACGTCGACCGCTCGTACCTCACCGCTCCGCGATGCGAACGCGCGAGGTCGATCAGCACGTCAGATGAGTTCGGCGTCTGCGGTCACGGCGACGAGCGCGGGGCCGTCGTGAGCGAGGGCGCGGGTCAACGCGTCGTCGAGTTGGTCGGCCCGATCGACCCGGAGACCCATCGCCCCGCACAACTCGGCGTAGGCCGCGAAGTCCGGGTTCAGGAGATCGGTGTGCCACACCTCGTACTCCGCGGCCCGTTGCTCCTTCGTGATCTTGCCGAGCGATGCGTTGTCGAGCAGCACGTGGGTGATCGGCATGTTGTACTTCACGGCCGTGGTGAGCTCGGCAAGGTACTGACCGAACCCGCCGTCGCCGGTCACCGCGACGATTGGGCGGGTGTCGCCCACGGCCGCCCAGGCACCCATTGCCGCGGGGAAGCCGAATCCGATCGAACCGAGGTAGCCCGACATCAGCACCGACTGTGCGGTGCATTCGAAGTAGCGACCGAACGAGTAGGCCTGGTTCCCGACGTCGACGGTCATCACCGCGTCGGTCGGCACGTGCCGGTTCATCGCGTCGAAGATCGCCGCAGACGACACTCCGAGCCCGCGGTCGTCGGCCACCCGGCGCGCCTTCTCGGCCCGCCAGATCTCCCAGCGGGCGGCGACGTCGGGCCGTTGATCGACCCGTTCGCCGCCCGGTGCCAGCCGTTCGACGATCAGCCGCGCGGTGACGCCCACGTGACCGTGAACCGGGACGGTGACAGGATGGAACCGACCGAGCGCCATCGGGTCGAAGTCGACTTGCACGATGGGCTTGTACGAGGCGATCCCGGTGTGGTTGGAGAACGACGCGCCGAGCACGATCAGGACGTCGGATTCGTTCATGAGCCAACTCGCGACCGGCGTGCCGCTGCGCCCCAACACACCCGCGCCGAGCGGATGGTGGTCGGAGATCTGCCCTTTCGCCTTGAACGTGGTCAGCACCGGCGCCCCGAGCGTGTTGGCCAGCTCGAGGACCGCGTCCATGTCGAAGCGGGCTCCGTGGCCGACCACGATCACCGGTCGCCGCGCCGACTCGATGAGGTCGAGTGCGCGCTGGAGCGCGTCGGCGGGGGGAGCGATCTGCGTATCGGCCACGCGCCCGACGGGTGAGGATGGGCGCGGCGAGTCACCGACGACCTTCTCCTGTACCTCGTCGGGGAACACGAGGTGCGCGACCTCACGCTGGACGGTCGCGTGTTTCAGTGCGAGTGTCATCAACTCGGCATGGTCCGAATCAGGGAGCACGGTCTTGGAGTAGGACGACACCGCGGCGAACGCCGCGTTGAGATCCACATCCTGGAACGCGCCCCGCCCGAGTACCTTCGAAGGCACCTGACCCGAGATCGCGAGCACCGGTGCGCGGTCGGCCTTCGCGTCGTAGAGGCCCGTGAGCAAGTTCGTCGATCCCGGGCCGGCGATCGCGAAGCACGCGGCCGGCCGACCGGTGAGCTTGCCGTAGGCCGACGCCGCGAACGCGGCGGCACCTTCGTGGCGGATCCCGACGAAGGTGAGGTCACCGGCGACTTCGGCGCGCCGCATCGCGTCGGCGAATCCGAGGTTGGAGTGTCCGACCATGCCGAATACGTGGGTGACGCCCCACTCGACCATCGTCTCGACCATGACATCCGAGACGGTCCGCTCGTGCGGATGATCGGCCGGGAGGCCGACATAGATACCGTCGGCGCGGACTTCGAGTGGGTAGCAGGCCGGCGCGTCGGAGAAGCCCGATGGGGGAGTTCCGGTGAGCGGGTCGTAGTCGTACCCGTGCCAGGGGCAGCGCAGCATCCCTTTCTCGATCGAACCTTCGCCGAGCGGTCCGCCCTGGTGCGGGCAGTGGTTGTCGAGCGCGCCGTACTGGTCGCCGACCCGAGTCAACGCGATCGAGTGCTTGCCCGCCAGCACCGTCCGCACCCGCCCATCCGGCAGATCATCCAACTCCGCCACCTTGTGAAACGTCAGCGTGTGGTCATTGGAGTCGCGGGTCATGGTCGACGACCTCCGAGCCGGAGCGAGGAACGAGAAGAGGCGAGCAGTCGCGCAGCGAGCCCCGGCCTCGACAACGGGACGGAGTGCGAGCGGAGCGACCGGCAAGTGGTGTCTTTCACAGCATTACCCCGCCGTAGGCGATGCCGGTGAGGTGGGCCATCTCACGGTCGAACGTGGTGAGGTCGTCGGCCGAGAACTCGCGCAGATGAGTGTGGCCACAGGCACGAGCGAGGATCTGCATCAGCTCCACGGTCGCCCGAAGGAACCGGTTGAGTCGTTCGGCGGCCTCGTCGACCGGGAGCCGGGCGCGCAGATGCGGCTTCTGGGTCGCGATTCCGACGGGGCAGTTGTTGGTGTTGCAGGCGCGCATCCCGAGACAGCCGATGGCTTGGATCGCCGAGTTGGCGACGGCCACGGCGTCGGCACCGAGGGCGAGGGCCTTGGCGAAATCGGGCGCGTGGCGCAGCCCGCCGGTCGCGACCAACGTGATGTCGCGACGGTTCCGCCGGTCGAGATGGCGACGGGCGCGGGCCAGGGCGGGGATGGTCGGCACCGAGATGTTGTCCCGGAACAACAGCGGCGCCGCGCCGGTCCCGCCGCCGCGACCGTCGAGGATGACGTAGTCGACGCCGATGGCGAGGGCTGCGTCGAGGTCTTCCTCGATGTGTTGGGCCGAGAGTTTGAACCCGATCGGGATCCCACCCGACTGTTCGCGCACATCGTCGGCGAACCGCCGGAAGTCGTCGACCGAATGCCAGTCCGGGAACGTCGCGGGTGAGATGGCGGCGGTGCCTTCGGGGAGGCCCCGCACCTCGGCGATCTTGCCGACCACCTTGTCGCCCGGAAGATGGCCGCCCGTCCCGGTCTTCGCGCCCTGGCCGCCCTTGAAGTGGAATGCCTGCACCTTCTTCAGCGCGTCCCAGTTCCAGCCGAACCGGGCCGAGGCGAGCTCGTAGAAGTACCGACTGTTCGCAGCTTGCTCTTCGGGCAGCATCCCGCCCTCGCCGGAACAGATGCCGGTGCCCGCGAGCTCGGCACCGCGGGCCAACGCGGTCTTCGCTTCTTCGGAGAGCGCGCCGAAGCTCATGTCCGACACGAACAGCGGGATGTCGAGCCACAGCGGCTTGTCGGCATTCGGGCCGATGCAGACCTCGGTGCCGACGGGCTCGTCGTCGAGGTGAGGGAGCCGCGCGAGCTGCGCGGTCACGAACTGGATGTGGTCCCACTTCGGTAGCTCGTCGCGCGGCACGCCCATCGCCCCGAGCGGACCGTGGTGGCCGGTCTTGGTGAGACCGTTGCCCGCGAGCTCGTGGATGTAGGCGACGAACGGTTCTTCCGGCACCATGTGTGGGTCTTGGTAGTAGCCCTGGTACACGTCGGGCGTGTACGGCTGCGGGTGACGCATCGCGAACTGCAACACCTCGGTGCGGTTCACGAAGAGGTCGTCGCCTTCGACCGCGCTGGTGAACTTCTCGAGCGCCTCGGCGTTGTTGTAGGCGCTGACGCCGGACTCGATGCGGTAGTCCCAGCCGTGGACACCACAGATGAGGTCCTCACCCTCGATGTGGCCGTCGGCGAGGAGCGCGCCCCGGTGGAGGCACCGGCCGTAGAGCACGGAGTGCTCATCGTCCTGGCGGACGATCACCAGGTCGATGCCTTCGACGGTGACGCCGATGGGTTCGCGGTCGGGAATCTCGCTCCAGGTTGCGATCTTCACCATGTCCATGGCTGTGCCTCCTCGATCCTGCCCGTCGATCAGATGAGGGTGTTGTCTCGGGGTCGACCCGATCGTTGCACCGAAACTCGTCGAGCGCATCCTCGACCGATCTGCGGTGTGCCTACCCTGAGGCGATGGCAACCAAAGACGGGCCGGTCGGGCCCTACCCCGCGCGGGTGAGTTCTGCTGACGATCAGATCGAGTACGACAAGTTGCGGCGGCGGGTGCTGTGGAAGATGCCGTCGGGTCTCTACGTGGTCGGGAGCACCGACAGGGGCGACCGCCGCAACGGCATGACCACGAACTGGGTCACCCAACTGAGCTTCGATCCGAAGTGGGTCGGTGTCGGCATCGAACGCGACGCCTTCACGCACGAACTCATCGAGGCGGGCCAGGTCTTCAGTGTGTGTCTCATCGATCAGGAAGACCGCGCGATCGTGCGCAAGTTCACCAAACCGGTCGACGTCGATCTGGATGCGAAGACCCTCAACGGGTTCGCGTACGAGGAGCACACGACCGGCGCGCCCGTGTTGACGCAGTCGGTCGCGTTCCTCGACTGCGAACTCCGTGACCGCATGGAGATCGGCAACCACACCTTCTTCGCCGGCGAGGTCGTCGACTGCCATTTCCTCAAGGACGAGGACACGCCGGTCCTGGGTATGAGTGACACCCGTATGAACTACGGCGGCTGAGTGCGGCGACGGGTCACCAGGTGGTGCATCGCTCGGCCAGCTCGGCGCGAGCGTCGGGGAGAACAGCGCAGTAGGCATTGGCGGAGCCGCGTCGGAGCGAGCGTGACAACTTCGAGACCGCGGCTCGGCTCGCCGCGGAGTCATCGTCGAAGAGTCGCACGATCGTCTGACCACGGATCCTCGTGTGCTGGGACCGGAACTCCCGGCACTTTTGACCCTTGGTGACGGCTGACCAGAAGCGCACGAAGAACCGCGCCGAAGCGTTGGCATCCTCTTGGCTGATACCCACGGAGGACGCGCCTCGTTCGAGTGCGAGGCTGGCTCCGAACGGGTGCTCCTGGGCGGCGAGGTTGGTGGTTGCCCGCAGTCGGAAGCCAGGCGGCAGGGTGAGTGTCGGGGGGTTGTCACCTCGATCGCTCCACTGGACGGATGTTGCCGCCTTTCGAAGTTCTGCATCGGACACCTCGCGTCCCAGGACGAAGACTTCGTTGGCGGAACCGACTGTCGAACTGGTGGTGTGTGCGACGGGCAGTGCAGTCAAATCTTGTCCCCAACGGAGGATGTCCGGGTGCCCGAGCGTCCCGGGAAACGCCAAGGGTCCGTGTGGGTTTGCCCGCCTCATCGCACAGAAATATGGCGGAGCTTCGTCGTCGTTCACGTATCCCGCAACCAATGCGGGACCGGCATCGGCCGTGGAGGTCACCGGCATGAAGAGGCTGTTCGTCGCCGAAATGCGCGGTGCTGTGCCCTCACTCAGATGACCCCCGGCTATCGACCAACCTGCCGGCAACTTCTCGGGGGCGAGTGGTCGCCGAGGGGCCGACTCCCTGCCGATCGGGTCGAACCGGATCAGCGATCGTGCTGGGGTTGCGGGACCGGAATCCGTGTCGCTCTCGCACGCCGCGACCAGCGCGACCGACACCATGATCGCCAAGACCCTGCGCCGATGCACAAGGGGGAGCCTCTCACGCGGTGACGTGCAGGGAGATGACGGGTCGGTGACGCGGCGGTAGCCTCGGCGGTATGACTGACGCCGTGGTGGGTGAGCGCGAGAGCTTGCCGAAGAAGTGGTTGTACGTCCTGGCCACGACCAACCCGCCGAAGGGCACGCTCGACCCGGTGTCGAAGTGGCTGTGGCTCACCCGGGCCGGCGTGTTGCCGATGACGCTGGTCGCCGCGGGTCTCGGCGGCTTGCTCGCCGCCTTCCGTGATGCCGATGTCGACTGGGGGCTCTTCACCGTCGCCGCGGTGGGTCTCGTGCTCTCCCACATGGCGAACAACATCATGAACGACCTGTTCGATCTGGAGGTCGGGACCGACACCAAGGACTACCCCCGCAACCTCTACTCGCCGCATCCGGTGATCTCGGGGGTGGTGACCCGCACCCGGCTCGCGGTCTACGGGTTGGTCGTCAACCTGATGTGTCTTGCAGTGATGATCTTTCTCACTGCGGAACGCGGTCCGGCGATCCTGGGGTTTGCCCTCGGTGGTTTCTTCCTGTCGGCGGCCTACACGGCACCCCCGCTGCGGCTGAAGAAGCACGGCCTGGGCGAGCCCACGGTGGTGATCGTGTGGGGACCGCTCATGGTGGGTGGCGTCTACTACGCCGCCACGGGATCGATCCCGGCCGTGGTGCTGCTTGCCTCCCTGCCGTACGCGATCTTGTGCACGACGGTCCTGATGGGCAAGCACATCGACAAGGCGCCGTGGGACGGTCCGGCCGGCACCCACACGTTGCCGGTGATCCTCGGCGACGGCCCGGCGCGCCAGGTCACCCGCGGGATGTTCGTGGCCTTCTACGCGCTGGTCGTGGGGCTCGCGATCGCCCGGATCCTTCCCGTCGCGACCGTGCTCGTGTTCGCGTCGATGCCGCTGATGGTGCAGGTCTGGAAGGTCTACGGCGCGCCCAAACCCGCCGAATCGCCGGTGCCGAACCCGGTGTGGCCACTGTGGTTTGCGCCCCATTCGTTCCTCGTGACCCGCCGGGCGGGCGGGTTGCTCATCTTGGGCATGATCATCGGGGTCATCGTCGGCTGGTGAGCGATTCCGGGCGGGGAGTGTCGCGGTCCTGACCAGGTCCACAAAACCGTCCTGAGCGTCAGAGTCGGCGGTACGCTCCGCCCCGTATGGGCCGGCGGATCCTGATCATCTCGGCGTCGATGGGCGCAGGGCACGACGGTGCTGCGCACGAACTCCGGCGCCGGCTCGAGCTGGCCGGCCACACCGTCTCGGTGGTCGACTTCCTGGACTGCTGCCCGTTGGGCATCGGCTGGTTCATCAAGTGGAGCTACATGGTGCAGTTGCGAGTGGCGCCGTGGAGCTACGAGCTGACCTACCGGCTCTGGTACCGGATGCCGTCCACGTGGAGCTTCATCGTTCGGCTCGACACCTTCATCGCCGGGAAGCGGATTCGGGAAGCCGTCGCCGATGCCGACGCCGACGTCGTGGTATCCACGTACCCACTCTCGTCGCTCGTGCTCGGCAACATGCGCAAGAAGCGGTGGCTGCGGGTCCCGGTGATCACGTACCTGACCGACTTCGCCGTGCACCCGTTGTGGGTGCATCCCCATGTCGACGTTCATCTCGCGACCAGCGAGTTCGCGGCCGCGACGGCGAGGACCCGCGGGGGTGAAGACGCCCGGGCGCCGGGTCCGCTCGTTGCCGATCGGTTTCGGACGGCCGACGACGGAGCCGGGACCCGGATCTCGACCCGTGCCGCATTGGGGATCGAAGAGACCGAACGCGCGGTGCTCGTGGTCGCCGGCTCGTGGGGCGTCGGCGACGTGTCCGGTACCTACGACGCGATCTGTGCGGCCGGCGATTTCCACCCGGTGGTGGTGTGCGGTCGGGATGCCAAACTGAGCGCGGAACTCGTAGCTCATGGCCGAGGAACGATCCTCGGCTGGACCGACGACATGCCGTCGCTCATGGCCGCGTGCGACGTCATGGTCGAGAACGCCGGCGGGCTCACGGCCAACGAAGCGTTCGCAGCCGGCCTCCCGGTGGTCACGTACTTCCCGATTGCGGGCCACGGCAAGGACAACGCTGAAGGCATGGCCTCGATCGGCGTGACTCGCTACGCGCGCAACGCCGACGAACTGCGGGAGTCGTTGGACCTTTTGAGTCGGCCGGGTATCGAGCGCCAGGAACAGATCGCGCGAGCCTTCGGATTGTTTGCCTCGGATCCCGCGGACGACGTCGTGGTCGAAGCCCAACGCCGTTCGGCCGAAGGGACGTCGACCCCAATCGAGATGCCGCGGCTGGCGCGTCGGGCGCGCCGGACCGCAGTCGTGATGCTCACGCTGTACGGAGTGTTGACCCTGGGCGCACAAGCCGTCGCGGCCTTCGGCGTCGGCGTCGCCGCACCGCCGCGCCATGCTCACGACGAGGTGTTCGTCGGGGTACGACTTACGGCCGCCGAGTTGAACCAACCGTCGATCCGGGCTGCCGTCGATCGCCTCAACGCCACCGCGATCATCGACGGCCGCACCGTCGAGGCAACCGGATCCGCGGCGATTCAAGCGCTCGTGGACCGAGATGTCGACCTCGGCAATGGCGGATGGGGCGAAGGCCGAGCCTTCCGGCCCCTGAGGGCCGAGGCCGACGTCGTCAAGTCCGCCGACGCCATTACCAAGACCATTGACGGGGCCAGGGTCCTGGAGTTCGTTCCCGACCGGCGGTTCGACGCGTTCGATCAGATCTACGCTCGGCGCCACGGCCAACGGCTGGTACGCGCCGATCACGTCATCCGGCCCGCGGCGATGCCCGACGCGTTGCAGGACCGGCGGGTGTACGTCCTGGATGGTCGAGGGAGCGATCCGGAGTCGCTGAGAGTCGCGCTGGTCGACCTCGAAGTGTTGTTGACGCGGGCATCGATCAGGTCCGCGCCGTTGTCGGCGTTGCGATGAACGCGCGACCGGCCGTGATCGTCGCGGCGGGCGTGGGCGCCGCGGGTGCGGCCGGGCTTGCGGTGCACTCCGCACCGTCGTTGATCGCGCTCTCGTCGGTCGGTCGGTTCCTCTCGCCGAGTCTGGCGGGTGTCGGTGCTCGCGGTCACGTCGCGTTGACGTTCGACGATGGCCCGGACCCGGCATCGACACCGGAGTTTTTGTCCGCGCTCGACTCGCTCGGATGGCGTGCGACGTTCTTCATGCTCGGCGATATGGTCCGTCGCGCGCCGGGGCTCGCCGCGGAAGTAGCCGGCGCCGGCCACGAGATCGGGATCCACGGTGATCGGCATCGGTCCCAGATACGGCTCACGTCCCGGTCGGTGACCGACGACTTCGAACGGGCCCGCGCGGCGATTCATGATGCAACCGGTGTCGCACCTGAGTGGTTCCGGCCTCCCTACGGCACGCTGTCGCTCGGTGGCCTGCGAGGCGCCCGCCGCGCCGGATTGCGCACGGTGCTGTGGACCGCGTGGGGCCGGGACTGGCGGCCGGACGCGACACCGGATTCGGTCGTGGCCGACGTCTTGCACGGCTACGTCGACGGCGGGACCGTGCTCCTGCACGACTCCGACTGCACGTCGTCTCCGGACAGTTGGCAGGCGGCGCTCGCCGCGCTCCCGCGGCTCGCCGCCGAACTGGATGCTCGGTCGCTTCGAGTCGGGCCGGTGGGCGAGCACGGCATTCCCGACCGACTGGCGGTCGCGGCGTAGCGATGGCTTTCATCTTCGCATTGAGTGCCGGCCTCTGTTACGCCGTGGCATCGGTGATACAACACCGGGTCGCGGCCGACGCACCATCGAATCTGTCGTTGCGACCCGGCCTCCTGCTCGAACTCGCCAAGCGGCCGATCTGGTTGTTGGGCATCGGCCTCGATGTTGGGGCCTATGTCCTGGAAGCGGCCGCGCTGGCCGTCGGGTCGATCGTGTTGGTGCAAACCTTGATGGTGAGCGGGTTGCTCTTTGCGTTGCCGCTTTCGGCGATCGGGCGGACCAACCGTCCCGGGCGTGCTGAATGGATCGCGGCGGCGGTCGTCGCGCTCGGCATCGCGGTGTTCCTGGGGGTGGGGGAACCGATCGGTTCCTCGGACACTGCGACCTCGCTCGAGTGGGTGCTCGCATTCGGCATCTGCATCGGAATCGCGGCGTCGATGATCATCATCACCAGGAACGCTCGACCGCACAATCGGGCACTCGGTCTTGGGGTCGCAACCGGTGCGTTCTACGCCTGCACTGCGGCGCTGACCAAGCAGGTCGTCGAGTTCTTGAGTGACCACGACGTCACCGACTTGTTCATGCACTGGCCGGTGTACGCCCTCGTCGGGTTCGCAGTGGGTGGATTGCTCCTCAATCAGAGCGCCTTCAATGCGGGCCATCTCGCCGCGTCGCTCCCCGCGCTCGCGGTGACCAATCCGGTCTTGTCGTCGTTCCTCGGGATCTTGTTGTTCGAGGAGCAGCTCAAGGCCCACGGTGTCGTGCAGTACCTGATTGTGGGGCTTGCCGCGGCGGCGATGTTGATCGGGGTGGTCCGTCTCGCCCGGTCGCCGTTCGTGACCGGCGAGGACGGTCCCGGCCACCCGCCCGTGACGCCGGCCACCCCCTGACGGTCAGGTCTCGAGCGGGCGGACGCGCGCGGCGATCGGTTCGAGTTCCCCGGCCCAGTGCTCGGGGTTGTGCATGGGGACCAGGACCAGTTTCGAGAATCCCACCGCCACGTACTCGCCGATACGACGCTCCAACTGGTCCAACGTGCTCGGAACGAGTTCGTTCGGGTCGACGGCGGGGGAGCGTTGCGCGATCAACGCGCGGATCGGTTCGGGGATCTCCCCGGGTGAATAGAAGATCATGGCGCCGAAATGTTCGGGGTCGATCTCGCGGTGGTGTTCGGCTGCTGTCGTCTCGATCACCGTGCGGCCCGCGGCGCACTCGGTCGGCATCGAGAACGATGCCAGCCAACCGTCGGCGAGACGACCCACTCGGCGCAGTTCGCCCGGCGCCCGTCCACCGAGCCAGATGTCGGGTGGCCGTTGCACCGGATGCGGACGCACTCGCAGCCCGGAGTACTGGAAGCGTTCCCCATCGTGGTCGACCGCGTCTTCGAGCCAGAACCGGCGCAGAAGCGGGAGCGCCTCTTCGAAGTAGGCGGCCCGTTCGCCCCGCTCGATACCGAACGCCTGTTGCTCGGCGGGGTGGGCGATCCCGAGGCCGAAGGCCGGGAGGAATCGGCCGCCCGACAAGACGTCGAGGGTGGCAAGTTCCTTGGCCAGGAGTGCCGGATTGCGCCCCGGGAGGACCTGCACGCTGGTCCCGAGTTTCAGCCGGCTCGACCGGCCCGCCGCGACTGCGAGCCCGATGACGGGATCGGGGGCGTCGGCGGTGACGCGTTCGGAAAGCCAGAGGGAGTCGAAGCCGAGTTGGTCGAGCGCGTCGACCATTGCGCCGAATCCGTCGGCGGTGAATCCGCGCTGTGCGCCGAAGCCGTATCCGATTCGCACTTTCATGGGCGGAGTCCTCGATGCTCGCGGGGCCGCACCCTACCGCCGCGGGCTTCGGTCCTGATCGGGTCGGGTGCGGATGGCAGGCTGGGGCGCGTGACGGATACGACCACTCCTCTCGCCGGGCTGCGCGTGCTCGAACTGGGCTCGTTCATCGCCGGCCCGTTCGCCGGTCAACTGCTCGGTGATCTCGGCGCCGAAGTGATCAAGGTGGAACCGCCGGCGGTTGGGGATCCCATGCGCGCCTGGGGCGTGACGGTCGACGGTCGATCACTCTGGTGGCCGGCCATCGCGCGCAACAAGAAGTCGGTCGTCGTCAATCTCCGGACCGACGCCGGGCGCGGACTCATCCGCGGGCTGAGCGCCGAGGTCGACATCATCATCGAGAACTTCAAACCCGGCACGCTCGCGAAGTGGGGCCTCGACTACCCGACGCTCGGGGCGACCAACCCCGGCCTGGTCCTCACCCACGTATCGGGGTTCGGCCAGACCGGGCCGCGAGCCCACGAGCCCGGATTCGGTGCGATCGGTGAGGCAATGGGCGGAATCCGGCACACGACGGGTGATGCCGATCGACCGCCGGCGCGGGCGGGCATCTCGCTCGGCGACTCGCTGGCGGCGTTGTTCGCGGTCATCGGGACCTTGGCCGCGGTCACCGAGCGGAGCCGCTCCGGCCGAGGCCAGGAGGTCGACGTCGCGATCTACGAAGCGGTCATGGCATTGATGGAGTCCACCGTCGCCGATTTCGAACTCGGCGGCGAAGTGCGCGGGCGCAGTGGGGGGTTCCTCCCCGGCGTGGCGCCGTCGAATGCGTATCCGACCGCCGACGGGCGGGACGTCGTCATCGCCGCGAACGCCGACGCGGTGTTCGCCCGCCTCGTGGTGGCCATGGGCCGACCGGATCTCGCTGCGCCCTACGCCACCCATGCCGCACGGGCGGCGGGCCAGATCGAACTCGATACCGAGGTGGCGTCGTGGACGATGACGATGCCGGCGGATGACGTGCTCGCCCGGCTCGACGAACACTCGATCCCGTGCGGGCTGATCAACACTGCCCCGGATCTTGCGGTCGATCCGCACATCGCCGCCCGCGAGATGATCGTGCGTTTGGCGGCCGGTTTCGAGCGCTCGGTCCCGATGGCCGGGATCGTGCCGAAACTGTCGCGTACGCCCGGCGCGATTCATTCGGTCGGACCCGAACTCGGTGCGGACACCGATGCGGTGCTGGGTCGGCTCCTCGGCCTCGACGAATCTGCGCTGGCCGACCTGCGCAATGCCGGCGTGATCGGCTGACCGAGTTCGTCGGGTCCGCTCGCCGCGAGCAGTTAGGCCGGTGCACCTTCGGGCGCGTAGAGCGTGCCGGTCGGCGCGGCCTCGAGGTCGGGCTTCGTGGCGGTCAGGAGGCGCAGCGCCTCCGCACGCACCTCGGCGGTCGCCGGGACGGTGGTGCAACAGAACTCGACCATGATGCCGTTCGGGTCGGTGGTGTAGATCGACGTGCACCAGCCGTGGTCGATCTCGTAGACGTAGAGACCGTGGTCGAGCCATCGCCGCCGCGCCGACGCGAGGTCGTCGAGGGTCGGGGCATCAAAGGCAATGTGGTTCGTCCATTCGGGGAGCCCGAGTCCCTTGGAGATCGACGGTTCGAAGTCGCCGATGCTCGGGTCGTCGTGGATGTCCCAGAACGCGATCTGTTCCCCGTTCCCGGTGTCGTAGAACACGTGGCGGGCCCAGCCGTGCTCGGGAGTGGGCGCGGCGATCACCCGATCGAGGGTGAAACCCATCGCGCCCTCGTAGAACGCGTGGTTTGCTTCGAGGTCGCGGGTGGCAATGGCGAGGTGGTGGAATCCCATCCCCTGATTCTCGCTCAGATCCGATACCCCTGTCGCCTAGGGCCGCAATCTCACACACGGCGTAGGGTCAAGAGATGCCGATCGATCCCCCGGACGAACGAACCGTCGACCCCGACCCCTTCGCCCAGTTCGCGGCCTGGCATGCCGCCGCGGTCGACGCCACCGGCGATCGCGCCGCGGCCATGACCATCGCCACGGCGACGCCGGACGGTCATCCGTCGGCTCGAGTGGTGTTGTTGCGTGGCGTCGATGACCGCGGGTTTGTCTTCTATACGAACTACGAGAGCCGGAAGGGTCACGAACTCGCGGAGAACTCGGCGATCGCCGCGGTGCTCTACTGGGCCCAACTCGACGCGCAGGTCCGGATCGAGGGGACGGCGGAGCGCGTCAGCGCCACCGAATCAGAGGCGTACTTCGCGCAGCGGCCGCGGGGTCATCAGCTCGGTGCGTGGGCGTCGCGTCAGAGCGCGCCGATCCCGGATCGGGCCACCCTCGAGGCCCAACTCGCGGCCGCCGAGGCGGAGTACCCCGGCGATGTGCCGTTGCCCCCATATTGGGGCGGCTACCGGATCACCCCGGAACGAATCGAGTTCTGGCGGGCCGGTGCAGATCGGGTCCACGACCGCGTGGTCTATTCGCCGCGCCGACGCCGGCTGGTCCGTCGGGCGCCTCAGCCCCTGACGCCGCGCCGCGTGGGAAGCCGGGCCGGGACCTCGCCCTCGTGGGGTCGGCCTTGATGCGGTCGAACTCACCGCCGGTGACGGCGGACCTCGGGGTCGTTGAGATCGAATCCGTCCGGAACCGGTGTCGAAGTCGAATCAGGGAACGTCGACGACGGTGACGACGCCGGTGTCGCCGTTCACTTCGATGGTGGCACCCTGCGGGATCACCTCGGTCGCACCGGTTGCGGACACGACGCACGGCAGGCCGAGTTCGCGCGACACGATCACCGCGTGGCTGATCTGACCACCGACATCGACCACGACCCCGCCGGCGGTCATGAACAAGGGGGTCCACGACGGGTCGGTATAGGGCGCGACCAGGATGTTGCCGGGTTCGAGCCCCATGGGATCACCGGGATCGAGCACGACGCGGGCGATCCCGCGCACGACGCCCGGCGAGCCCGAGATCCCGACCAGTTCGGTCCCCGCGACCGCCGCGGGCTTGGCCGCGGCCTCGGTGCGCCGCTCCCAGGAACTCGTCGGTGGCAGGTTTCCGTCGCGAATGATGAACGGCGGGACGAGGTCCCATCGCGCCGCGTAGTCGTCGGCCCGATCGCTGAGCACCGAGCGAAAGGATCCTGGATCGGCCACGAATGCCTCGAGCTCGGGTTCGAGGAGCATGAAGACATGATCGGCATCGGCGAGATTCCCGGCGGCCGCGTGGCGACGTCCCAGCTCGAGGAAGACCGTTCGTGCCTCGTGAATGGTCTTCACGATCGTGGTCTTGGTCCGCTCGCGGTAGGCCATCATGTTGGCCGCGACGAGCGCGGCTTCGAGCATGCCGGCGAGCTCCTCGTTGCCGGCCACCTTCGCTCGTACTTCGTCGGTCATCTGCTCGCGTTGGGCTGCGATCGCGGCATGCCGACGTGCGGGCGACTCGTCGTCGGATTGGAACCTCACCCGGTCCAGCGCGGCGAGTGGGAGTGCCGGTTCGGTCTCCCAGCTGGTTCCGTGGATGTCCCACTCGTTGGGGCCCCGCGAACCGAACGCCGCGATGAACGAGTCCCAATCGGCGAGCAGCGAACGAGCAGCGTCGGAGTCGATGCCGGCGACGCGTTCGAGGACGCCGTCCAGGCCGGCATCGAAAGCAGCGGTCAGCTCATTGTCGGCGCGGATCGCGCGCGACATTTCCCAGAGCGCGTGACTCGGCAACGCGGAATCGATATCGCCGATGCCGGCGAGCAGCTTCATCGGAATCGTGGGATCACCGATACCATCGCCGACGGCGGCGAGAATCCCCGGGCCGATCGCGGCGCTCGAACCGGAGATCACGTGTTGTTCGAACAGGTGACGGAGCATCGGACGGATCGTCCGGGCGCGGGCAAGCAGATCGGCGTCGGTCGCGGCGCTCAGGTCCCCTCGACTTTCCCGTAGGGCATCGGCGCCGGCCTTGTCCGCGTCGAGTTCGGGCCAGGTTGATGCCGCCATCGCCCACGCGGTATTGGCCTCGATCTTCTCGACGAGATGCGGCTTCTCGTCGTCGGGATGGGCAACGTAGGGCGGCACGTCGGGGTGATCGCCGAAGAACGCAATGTCGAGTTGCTCGACGGTGACCCCAGGGTTGCGCACTCCCTGGAGTCGGCAGCTCGCCAGGTTCAGATAGAAGTAGCCACCGAACATGCCGAAGGTCTCCGGATGGTCCGGATCGAAGTCCTCGATCTCGTGGGTCCCGCCGCGGATCCACCCGTCTCGCATTCCGAGGACCATTGCCCCGTCCCAGCCGTAGGTCCACCCGAGCGGACTGACCGGATCGCCCATCACCTCGCCCGCGTTGGCGCGGGTGTAGTGGGGAAACCGCTCGCTGATCGGCCAGTCGGTGAGATATCCGTCGTGCATGTCCGTCGTCCCCGATGCTCGGTCCCTGAGGGTCAGAACGGAGAAGTGCCGCCGTCGATCGACAGGTTGGTCCCGGTGATGCCGGCGCCGGCATCCGAAGCGAGCAACACCGCCACCGCGGCGACCTCGCCCACCTCGTTGAGCCGCTTGATCGCGGATCCCTCCGCGAACATCGCTTTCAGCTCCTCGTACGTCATCCCCATCGCCTCCGCCGCGGCGGGGGCGGCGTCGCGCATGGAATCGGTCTCGATCGCCCCCGGGCACACCGAGTTCACGGTGATGCCGAGCGTTCCGACCTCCTGCGCCGCGGTCTTGACGAGCGCGTTGATGGCCGCCTTCGAGGTGGCGTAGCCGGCCAGACCCGGCGTGCCGCGCTTGCTCTCCACCGACGAGGTCGCGATGATCCGGCCCGAACCCTGCGGAATCATGTGACCCAGTGCTGCCCGCATGGTCCAGAAGGTGTGCCAGAAGTTCCATTGCATCGTGTCGGCCATCGACTCATCGGACATCTCGGCGATCGGGCCGGGACCGACCGCACCGCCGGCGTTGGCGTGAAGGATGTCGATCCGCCCGAAGTGATCGACCGTGCCTTGGATCAACGCTTCGCAATCCGCCCGCTCGGTGACATCGCCGGCAATGAAGTGAATGTTGGCTCCGCCGCCCATTTCTGCGACGGCCGTTGCTCCTTTGGCCGGGTCCTTGCCGTTGACGACGACCTTGGCTCCTTCTCGGAGAAAGGCCTCCGCCACTGCGCGTCCGATGCCGCGGGTCCCGCCCGTGACACAGGCCACCCGTCCGTCGAGCTGTCCCATTGATGCCCCCTGTATTCGCTTTCGGCTGACGAAAACGCGAATACTAACCGCGCGGTTAGTTCTTTGCCTCGGAGCCGCCGCGGTCCCAGTAGGGGGCACGGAGCGCCCGCCGACTGATCTTGCCCATCGCGTTGCGGCCCAGGTCGTCGACGAACTCCACCGAACGCGGGCACTTGAACGCGGAGAGGCGTTCCCGACACCAGCGGATGAGTTCGTCGCCGTTGGGTTCGGTGCCCGCCACCAGGATGACCAGCGCGTGGAGTGACTCACCCATCTCGGCGTCGGGGATTCCGATGCAGGCGATGTCGACGACTGCGGGGTGCTCGATGAGCACGTTCTCCGCCTCGGCCGGATAGAGATTGACGCCACCCGAGACGACGGTGTCGGAGAATCGGTCCGTGATGTAGACGTAGCCCTCGGCGTCCATCCGGGCCATCTCGCCGAGGGTGAAGACGCCGGGCGCGAGGTGAGCCTCGGCCGATTTCACCGGGTCGTTGTGGTACACGACGCCCCGCCCGGAGGCGTCACGGAAGTACAGCCGACCTTCCTCTCCCGGCGGAAGCTCTCGTCCGGATTCGTCCACGATCAATGCTGCGAAGGGAGGATCCGCCTGACCCACCGATCCGGGATGAGCCAGCCATTCGTGGCTGTCGATCGAGCAGGTGGTGCCCACCTCGCTGGCGCCGTAGGCCTCGAGGAACACGGGCCCCCACCAATCGATCATCGCCCGCTTCACCTCCAGCGGGCAGCTGGCTCCGGTGTGGGCGACGTACTCCATCGACGACACGTCGTAGCGATCCCGTACCTCGGGAGGGAGGGCCAGCAGGCGAACGAAGTGAGTCGGCACCATCACCGCACTGCGCGTGCGATGTCGATCGATTGCCGCGAGCGTCGCCTCCGCGTCGAACCGACCCAAGATGACCGACGGTGTGCCGGCCACCAGGATCCGCATCCCGGACAACGGACCCGTGTGGTACATCGGCCCGACCACGAGGTGGGGGCCGTACTCGACGAATCGAGCGGTCTTGAGCGCCTCGAGGTGCTCGGTCATGGTGTCGCCGCCGGCGAACATCGTGGGCGGCAGATCGGTGCCTTTGGGTCGACCGGTTGTCCCCGAGGTGTACAGCAGGTTCGGACGCGGTCGGACGTCCTCGGGGGGATCTTCGTCCGAGGAGCGGGCGAGCCAGTCGGCCCACGGCGTCACGCCGTCGGGCAGATCGCGTCCCCAACCCACCACGGTCGTGACGCCGGCGAGCCGCGCCGCGTCGAGACCCCGCTGCGCAGTCTCGGGACCAACGAAGAGCACGGCGGTCTGGGAGTCGTCGAGGATGTAGGCGGTCTCGTCCGCCGTCAGGTGGAAGTTGACCGGGACGCTCGACGCACCACCGAGCAGACCGCCCAAGTGGGCGAGCGCGGTCTCCGCCGCGTTCTCGGCGAAGACGGCGATTCGATGTTCGGACCCCAGGTCGGTGCCGAGCATTGCATTCGCGACCCGGTTGAGGATCGAATCGACTTCCGCCCAGCCGAGTGCTCGGTCGCCGTCGACCAGCGCCGGTTCGTCGGGTCGACTGCGGGCCAGATCTGCGGAGAAGGTGGGCATCGATCAGAGGGCGTTGATCGGGTCGAGTCGGTCTTGGAAGGACCGGACATGGTCGAAGTCGTTGACCTGGACCACCCGGCGCTGATCTCCCATCGCCCGCACCGTGCTCACTGACGTGTGGTGCAGCGTGCACGGGGTGTCGAGCGATGACGCCATGACATGGGCAAGGTATCCGTTGATGACCCCACTGTGGCAGGCCACCACGACTCGATCTCCCTCGTGGCGTTCGACGATGCCGTCGATGGCGTCGACGATGCGGGCCCGGAACTCCTTGCTCGGTTCCGCGTACGGGTAGGCGTCCCACCGCTGGGTCCGATTTCCTTCGCGCATGATCCGGCGCAGTTCATCCCGGTCGAGCGCATCGAGCAAGCCTTCGTGTTGGGGCAGGTCGCGCCACAAGTCGATCTCGACCAACTCGGCCACCTCGCTCACTTCCAGCGCGTGCGGCGCGGCGATCGCGCGTGCCGTGCTGCGAGCCCGATCCATCGTCGAGCTGTACACGGCATCTACTCCGACCGCGGCCAGGCGTCGGGCCACGGCCTCGGCCTGGCGCCGGCCGAGGTCCGAGAGCGGGGCATCCACGGCGTCGGCCATCGCCATGTTGGTTCGCAGTTGTTGCTCGCCGTGCCGCACGAGCAGCAACTCGCATACCCCATCCAGGTGAGCCAGGAACGAGCTGCCCAGATCGACGGATCGAACGCGGGTCATGGTCAGCGACTCAGAATCGTGACGCTGGAGATGCCCGGCGAACCGTAGACGTGCGTGTACGCGACCCGAGGGTTTCCGGCCACCTGACGGGCCCCGCCGGTGCCTCGGAGCTGCACCACATTCTCGTAGACCTGCCGGAGGCCGGTGGCGCCTACCGGCTCGCCGTTGGCGAGGCAGCCGCCATCGGTGTTCACCGGGAATCGACCGCCGATCTCGGTGTCACCGTCACGGATCATCTGTTCTTGTTCGCCGTGCTCGCAGAAACCGTTCTCCGCCATGTGCATGATCTCCGCGCCGACCTCGGTGTCCTGGAGTTGGGCGAGGTCGATGTCGTCCGGGCCGATCCCTGCCATCTCGAAGGCGGCCTTGGACGCGTCGATGGTCGGCCCGTCGCCGCGCTCGGTCGCGAGATGTGGCGCCATCACCTCGAAGGAGCCGAAGCGGCGTGAGCGCACGGCGGCGGCCCGGAGGAAGATCGGCGTGTCGGTGAACTCGCGAGCGCGGTCACCCCGGCAGAGGATCAAGGCCACGCCGCCCTCGGCCGGCGAGCAGAACATGTACTGGGTCAGTGGCCAGGCCACCATCGGCGACGCCTGGATCTCGTCGGTCGAGAGTTCCTTCTGGCGCCACGCCATCGGGTTCGCCGCGCCGTTGCGGCTCGCCTTGTTCGCGACCCGCGCCAGCGTGTCGATGCTGATGTCGTAGTCGTGCAGGTACCGGTTGATCTTCATGCCGAAGAACTGAGTCGTCAGTGCGAGGCCGGACTCCCCGTACCACTCCTCGAGGCCGTTCTCCTTGAGGTCGACTCGAAACGCGCCCCGCTCGTGCTTGTCGAAACCGACTGCCATGCCGATGTCGAACATCCCGGCGCGGATGGAGTTGTAGGCCGAGAACAACGCGGAACCTCCCGTCGCGCAGCCGTTGGAGACATTGATGAACTGCAGGCCGGTCAACCCGAGCTTGGACACCATCACGTCGGCGGCGCCGGCGGCTTGGCTCCCGCCGAACGCGAACTCGACGTCGCTCCATTGGAGCCCGGCGTCGACGAGCGCCCGCCGCACTGCCACCACCCCTTGATCGATCCCCTCGACTCCCGGGTGCCGTCCGAACGGATGCATGCCGATGCCGATGATCGCGACGTCGTCGCTCATGAGGTGCTCATTTCCGTCGAGGTGGCGGCTCCACCGGTTGTGGCTTCCGCACCGACCGGTCCGAACGCGAAGGTGACGACTTGGTTCCCGTTGTCGTCGATATAGAGCGGTTCGATGACCAGTTCGAGTTCCATGCCGATTTCCAGCTCATCGGCATCGGCAATGGTCAGCCGGGTCTCGACCAACAGCTTGCCGTCGAGGTCGACATACCCCACGCCGAATGGCTGGAAGGTCGCGGGATCTGGGTTGCCCGCGTACGGCGGTGACTTGGGTGGGAAGGCCTGCACCGTCCAGGTCCAGAGGGTGCCCCGGCGCGCCAGTTCGACAGTTTCGGTATCGGCGCCGGAACACTTGGGACAACCGTCCTGGGCGGGAAAGGTGTGATTGCCGCACGCGGTGCACCGACCGCCGAGCAGGGCCGGGCGATCGCTCGGCCAGGTGAACAGGCCGTCGGCAACGGGCAGGATGGATGTCATGGGTTGGAACTCCAGTTGGGGTTGACGAGCACCTTGAGCTGGCCGTTCCCGGCCGTCGTGAGTTGCTCGAAGACTTCGGGGAGGGCATCGAGACGAGTCGTGGACGTGTGCAGGTCCGCGACGCGCACGCGACCGTCGACCAGGAGCTGCATGGCCGCCTCGATGTTGCGGCGCACGTACCCCATCGTCGTGGTCACCGTGATCTCCTTGCGGAGCCAGTCTGCGGGTTCGAACACCGCGGGACCGTGGGCGAGCCCGACGATGCAGACCGTGCCACCGCGGCGTGTCAGTCCGACGCTGTCGGCGAGCGCATCGCCGCCCCCGACGCAGTCGAACACCACATCCACCCCAAGGCCGGCGGTGTGCTCGTCGACGAGGTCGCGGGCCGAAGCGACCGCCCCCGCGAGGACCGGGACCGGGCCGCGGGCACCGAGCCGAACCGCGAGCGCGCGTCGTTCGTCATCGGGTTCGATGACGATGACCCGCGCGGCACCCATGGCGGCGGCGCATTGCGCGGTCGTGAGCCCGACGGGGCCGGCGCCGAGCACGGCGACCGTGTCGCCCGCGATCAGGCCGCTCCGCTCGACCGCGTGCAGGCAGATCGAGACCGGCTCGACCTGGGCGAGGGTCTCGTCGTCGAGGCCGGGATGGGCCGCGACGACTCGGGCGACCGGCACTGCGATCCGGGGAGCGAAGCCCCCATGGGCCGGCGCGGCCGGGTCGCGGCCATGGAGCATCGCCACGACCGTGCGGCAATGATCGGCGCGACCGGCCCGACATTCGCCACACTGCCCGCAGGGTGTGGGGAGACCGACCACGACGCGGTCACCCTCGCTGACCTGATCCACTCCGATACCGATGCTCGCGATGGTCCCGGTCCACTCATGGCCACACAACGCGGGGCGGTATGGGCGCCCGGAGGAATATGCGCCGAGGTCGGTCCCGCAGATGCCACAGAACGAGACCTCCACGACCACTCCGCCGGCGAAGGGGACTGGTTCGGCGAACTCACGGAGTTCGAGTCGGCGTGCGCCGGTGATCACTGCTGCCAGCACCGGGGCCTCCTCACCGTGACTGCGGACTTCGGCATCAATCGGCTCCGACTGCGCTGACTCGTACCGGGATCGCGCTCTGCACGGCCATGCCCGTGATCGGATCGAAGCCGGCGGTCGCCGAGACCAGCCGGTTCGTGGGCATGCCTCGACCGCGTATGACGGCTTCGTCCTGACCGGCATCGGAGCCGCCACCCCATGCGTGCGACATCGAGACCACCCCACGTTTGACGTCGTTCGCGCGGGCGGCCACGCCGGTGACGGACCCGTGGGGCGACTCGATGAGCACGAGCGCCCCGTCGGCGACGCCGAGCTCGGCGAGGTCATCGGGATGGAGATACGCGGGGTTGGTCGTGCCGAGGCGGGCGAGGCCCGGTAGTTCGGGACCGAGTGAGTTCACGACGTGGCGCATTCTTCGGCTGATCAGCCGGAACGGGAACTCGGCCGGATCGCGCCCGTCGAGCACTGCCTCGACACACGACTGGATCGCAACCTCAGCCAACTCGGTGACGACGTCGGCGGGAGCCAGCGCGAACCGCGCCGTGTCGGATTCCGCGGCGGCCAGGACAGCGATCCGACGGTCCGGATGGATGACCCCCCGATTCGCCCGGATTTCGTCCATCGGCATACGTGACCGCGCGTAGACGAGATCCAGAACGAGGTCGTCGTCGACGAGTTCGGCGACTGCGCCGCCCTCGATCGGTATCGGGCCTCCGGGAAGATCGATGGTGGTGCCGCCGCGAGCGGCGAGGCCGGCGAAGACCTCCCACTCGGACAGGAGATCGTCGTCGGTGGTGACGGCGGCCGGCGTGTAGTTGCTGTAGGGAGCGGCGATCCGACCATCCATGATGTGGGGGACGTCGGCGCGCTCCAGCTCGAGGCGCGGTGCGATCACGTAGTGGGCGAGCGCGGCGGTGGGCGTCATCCGGGCGTCGATCACCACGAGCAGGTCGAGTGATCGCAGCGCAGCCTCCGTCCGGGATTGGTCAGGGAAGGCCACGACCGGATTCCCTCCGGCCACGATCAGCGCGCGCACCTGGCCCGCACCGGGTTCGAGGATTTCCTCGGCCAGCCGGTTCGTGAGCATCTCGCCCGGCATGCCCGAGAGGCCGCCCATCCGGTGTGGTGCGCCCGGAGTCGGATCCGACGGCGCGACGACCCGGGCCCGCCGGGTGTTGCCCGGGGTCAGGAAGGCCCCGCTCTCGATGAACTCGCCGGCCCGCCGTACGCGCCCGCACAGCACGTTGAGCGCGAGGGTCAAGTGCTCGGTGAGCATGGAGTGCGGCGCCATGTTCGGCCCGGTCCCGGTGCCGGCTGCGCCACGCGGACCCGCCGCGAACAACTCGGCGGCCGCGACCACGTCGGCCGCCTCGACTCGGCAACGGTCGGCGACCCGGGCGAGGTCGTAGGGCTCGACCGCCGCCGCGAGGGCATCGATCCCGTCGACCCAGCGGGCGCAGAAGTCGTGGTCGTACCGACCCTCACTGAGGAGGTGGCGGATCATGCCGGCGAGGAGGGTCGGATCCTCTCCGGGCTGGACCTGGAGCCACACGTCGGCCGCCGCGGCCAACTCGGTTCGGCGCGGGTCGATCACGATCAATCGCAGACCCCGCTCTCGGGCCTCGCGCAAGCGCACGAAGGGGTTCGTGCCCTGCAAACCTCCGGCCGGCGCATAGCTCGACACCAGCGGGTTGTAGCCGACCGCCAGCGAAACGTCGGCATCGGTGAAGTTGTCCCACCCGGCTTCCCACGTGCCCATTCGCAACCCCGCGGCCCGGTGCGCCGGCTGGTCGATCGTGACCGATGTGTAGAACGACGGTGAGCCGAACCCAGCGTGCCACGCGGTGGCAACGGCGACGGCGGTGGAGTTCTGGAATGCGCCCGTGCCGACATAGGTTGCGACGGCGCGCGGGCCGTGGAGCGCGACGATTCTCTCGAGGCGCGCCGCGATTTCATCGAGCGCGGTGTCCGACCCGATGGCCTCGAAGCCATGGGCCCCGCGCCGCCGCGCCGAACGCAGGCGGTCGGGGTGGTGATGCTGGTCCGCGAGTTGTCGACCTTTGATGCAGGTGTACCCGCCGAAGAGCGGATCGCTCCGGGCCGCGCGGACTCCGATGACTCGGGTTCCGGACTCGACTTCGACCTCGACCGGGCATGCGGCATGACAGACCCGGCAGAAGGTCGTGATCGTCTCGGACACGTGCACAAAACTAATCGCTGAGTTAGTTTCTTGCCGATGAGTCTCCGCGACAGGTTCGACATGACCGACCGGGTGGCGGTGGTCACCGGTTCGGGCCAGGGAATCGGGCGCGCGATCGCCTGGGGTCTCGCGGATTTCGGCTGCCATGTGGTGGTCAACGCCCGCCGGATCGAAGACCTGGAAGTGACCGCGGCCGGCGTCCGGGCGCGCGGCCGAGCCGCCCTGATCGTCGCCGGCGACATCCGTGATCTGTCGGCGACCATCGCCGAACGGGCCGTCGCGGAGTTCGGACGCCTCGACGTGTGGGTCAACAACGTCGGCGGATCAGACGACAAACAGACCCGTACGCTCCTCGACACACCGGACGACGTCTTCCGTGCTCAACTCGAACTGAACCTCACGAGCGCGTTCCAAGGGTGCAAAGCCGCGGCGTCGCACATGGGTCCGGGCGGCTCGATCGTCAACATCTCGTCGGGCGCCGGTACCCGCGGCTCGCCGATGACCGGGCCCTATGCGGCGGCCAAGGCCGGGATGAACAACCTGAGTCAGACCCTCGCGCTCGAGTTGGCACCTGACATCCGAGTCAACACCGTCGCGCCCGGGCCGGTCGTCACCGAGGCCTTTCTCGAAACGCTGACTGCCGACGAGGAGCAGCTCGCGGCGATCGCCGCCTCGGTGCCACTCGGACGGACGGGTACCCCCGACGACATCGCCGGTGCCGTCGTCTACCTCGCGTCGGACGCCGCGTCGTGGGTGACGGGACAACTGATCCTCGTCGCCGGCGGACGCACGCACCGCGCGGTCTCGTACGGCCGGCGGGCGGACCAGTGAACGGCGAAGCGCGCTCACCCGGGATCACCTACCAGCAGCTGCTCGACACCGACACCCATCCCGTCCCGGACGTCTTGCGGCTCACGTCGCCGCGGTATCTCGGCCGCGACGACCTCCCCGTCGCGAACTACATCTCGCGTGAACGTCACGAACTGGAGGCGGAACGGCTCTGGCCGCGGGTCTGGCAGTTCGCCTGCCGGGAGAACGACATCCCCGAGGTCGGCGATCACATCCTCTACGAGATCGTGCGGGACTCGTTCATCGTCATGCGGACGTCACCCACGGAGATCAAGGCCTTCCCGAATGCCTGCCTTCATCGCGGTCGGCGCCTCAAGGACCATGCCGGGCGATGCAGTGAGATTCGGTGCCCGTTTCACGGCTTCACCTGGGCGCTCGACGGTGGGCTCCGCCGCGTGCCGGCGGACTGGGACTTCCCGCATGTCGTCGAGGCGGAGTGGTCGCTTCCCGAGTGTCAGGTCGGGATCTGGGCCGGCTTCGTGATGATCAATCCCGATCCTGATGCGATGCCGCTCGAGGAATTCCTCGGGGAGATCGTCGGGCAGTTCGCGACCTGGGATCTGGCCGAGCGCTACACCGGTGCCCACGTCGCCAAGGTGATTCATGCGAACTGGAAGGTCGCCCAGGAGGCCTTCTGTGAGGCCTTCCATGTGGGGGCCACCCATCCGCAGATCCTTCCGTACCTGGGCGACACCAACAGCCAGGTCGACATCTGGGACAACTTCGCACGCGTGATCACTGCGGGCGGCACCCCCAGCCCCTTGCTCGACTGGACACCCACCCAGGACGAGATGATGCGCGCGATGACCGACACGCGCGTGGACGACCCCTCTCCGCTGCCGGTGTCCGAGGGCGAGTCGATGCGCGCCGTCGGGGCCGAAGCGAGCCGAGATCGATGGCGGCCGTTTGCCGGGGAACGGGTCGAGTGGATGTCGGACGCGGAGTTGATGGACAGCATCGACTACACGGTGTTCCCGAACTTTCATCCGTGGGGAGCCTTCAATCGGATCGTGTACCGATTCCGCCCCAACGGCGACGACCACCGCAGCTCGATCATGGAGTGTCTGTTCCTCGCCCCGTTCCGCGGGGACCGGCCGCCGAATGCGCCGGTTCATTTCCTGACTGAGGACGAGCAGTTCACCGACGCGCCGGAACTCGGCATGCTCGGCAAGGTCTTCAACCAGGATCTGTTCAACATGGCGCGGGTCCAGCAGGGGCTCGAGACGACCCGCAAACCCGGTGTGACGCTCGGGAACTACCAAGAGTCGAAGATCCGCTGGCTGCACCAGCGGCTCGACGCGTTCATGGGCATCGGCGACATCACCGGAACCGAGTCAGGGCCGTGAAGGGCATCGTGCATCCGCTGTCGGGCGCGCTCTACGAACGTGACCGCGCGGTCGGAGCCCCGGGCGAGGTGGTCGTACTCGTGACCGACGGTGCTCGCGAGGGTCGCTTCCGTTCGGATGGATCGTGGATCGAGGGATCGCTGACCGACTGTGACCCGCACCTCTGCGGGTGGGTGGCCGGTCCCCAGGTCCCGCACCATCGCATTGCCGAGCCGGATGTCCACTGACCTCACGGTCTCGCCGGGCCGGCCGAGCACCCACCGATTCGCCTCTGCCCTCAGTCGAGCGTGCTCGCGTAGCCGCGCAGCACCAGCATGAAACCGTCGACTGCACGTCGATGTTCGTGAACGTCGGCCGACAGTCCGTCGGTCAAACCGACGTTGAAGGCTCGGATGTAGCTGACGATGCGGTCGCGGTCGCTCGGGTCGACCTCGCCGTTCCCGATCCCGCGGTCGACGATGGACTCGAAGAATCCCTCACCTCGTCGATCGGTCGGACCGAGTTCACGGGACAGGTCGCCGTCGCGCAGGCGATCGATGCGGGCCGATCCGAGAAACCTCGCAATGCTTGAATCGGAACTGTTCATCGCATGGGCACAGTCGTAGACGGCCTGAAGCTTGTCGAGGAAACTGTCGGCGCTCGCCTCCGCGAGTTCGAAGGCGTCGTAGACCTGCTGTTGCACTTCCTCGAGCACCGCCCGGTAGATGTCGAGCTTGGAATCGAAGTAGTGGTAGATCGCCCCGGGCGTGATCCCGATATCGGCGGCCAGCATTCGGTTGGTGGTGGCGCCGTAGCCATGATCCGCGAAGCTGCGGCGCGCGACTTCGATGATGCGCGCCCGGGTCTGGGCTGAGCTCGACGCGGGTGGGCGGCCGAGCCGCTGGTTCTTGACGGCCATTGCCTCGATCGTAGGTCGACCGCCGGAACCGTCGGTCCACCGAATACCCTGCGCCCGTGTCCGAATCACTCGAGGAGTTCACGCACCGAGTCGGTGAATGGCTCGCCCGCAACGGCGAACCGCGGGCGGCGAGCAGCGGACGCGATTTCAACGTCGCGGTGTTCCATAACCTCGACTTCGAGCCGGAACGTGCGGTTCTGGCCGACGCCCAGCGGTGGCACGGCCTGAAGGCAAGCGAAGGATTCCATGCGATCACGGGCCCGCCGGAGTTCGGCGGCCTCGGGCTGGGCGCGGAGTATGCGCAGGTCTTTGCCGCCCTCGAACGCGCGTACCGGGTGCCGGAGCCTCACGAGTCGTTCAGCGTCACGACCGACCTCATCGCGCCGACCGTCGCCGTCTTCGGGACCGAGGAGCAGCAGCAACGCTTTGTTGCTTCCTTCCTTGGGGCGCGCGAGTTGTGTTGCCAGCTGTTCTCCGAACCGGGGGCAGGGTCGGACCTCGCCGGGCTCGCGTGTCGAGCCGTCCTCGATGGTGACGACTGGGTGATCGACGGCCAGAAAGTGTGGAGTTCGGGCGCGCAGTTCTGCGAGTGGGGGCTCCTGATTGCGCGGACCGATATCGACGCGGTGAAGCACCGGGGACTGACGGCCTTCCTGGTTCCCATGGACCGCGATGGCATCGAAGTACGGCCCATTCGCCAGATGAGTGGTGGCACCTCGTTCAACGAAGTGTTCTTCTCCGGCTGTCGTCTCCCGGATTCGCTCCGCTTGGGGGAGGTCGGCGATGGCTGGCGGGTGTCGTTGACCACGCTCGGATTCGAACGCGACCACAGCGACCCGGCCGGTGAAGCCGGCGCCGACCGGCCCGGCGGGACCTGGGCCCAGTTGCTCGCCACCGCCATGGCGCTCGGGCTGACCACAGATCCCCTGGTGCGGCAGGAATTGATGGCGGTCTATGTCCACAAGCGCGTCGAGGTTCTGCTGAACCAACGGGCGGCCGACCTGGCTCTGGGTGGGACCCCGGGTCCCGAGGGTTCACTGGGCAAGCTGATGTGGACCGAAGGCATGACCAAACTGGGTGAGGTCGCGGCTCGCATGCTCGGGCCGCGCATCGGTGCCGAGAGCGGCGAGCCCGGCACCTGGGAGTGGCGTGAACACCTGCTCGGCGCCCCGGGGTACCGCATCGCGGGCGGTTCCGATGAGATTCAGCGCAACATTCTGGGTGAGCGTGTGCTCGGGCTTCCGGCCGAGCCTCGGGCCGACAAAGGCCTGCCCTGGAAGGACATTCCGCGCTGATGACCCGCTCGTGTTGCCGAGCGGCCGCGATGATGCTGGAATAACTAACCACTCGATCAATTCCCGGTGGCCGACCGCGCCACTCTTCCACCGGCCCAGCAGGTCACCGACGACGAGGAGCACGACGACATGGATCTGGGACTCGAGGGCAAGCGTGCACTGGTGACCGGCTCGACGCGGGGCATTGGTCGCGCGATTGCCGAGGCGCTGTTGGCCGAGGGCGCCTCGGTCGCGATCGGAGCGCGGGACGCGGCCGATGTTGCCGCGGCCGTCGCAGCGCTGGAACCACTCGCCCGCGCCGGGGCGCAGATCGTCGGGAACCCGCTCGATGCCGGCGACCTGCCCGCGCTCGAGAGTTGGGTGCGCGAGTCCATCGCGCAACTCGGCGGTCTTGACATCTACGTGCACAACACGTCGGGGAAACCCCAGAAGCAACTCGGCGACTGGGTGAAGAACTTCGGGGTCGACCTCGTCGCGCTCGTCGGCGGCGTGGCCGTGGCACGCGAAGCACTGACCGACGGGGGCGGCGCCCTCGTGAGCATCGGAACGACGGCGAGTGCAGAACACTTCGGTTCGGGTTCGGGGAGTTACAGCGCGTTGAAGGCGGCCATGACCAACTGGACGCTCGGTCAGGCCCAGGTGCTCGGGGCCGACGGGGTCCGCTGCAATGTCGTGTCCCCCGGGCCGGTGTTCGTGGATGGTGGCGACTGGGACACCATCGCCACCGCCAAACCGGAGTTCTACGCGGCCACGGTGGCGAGTCATCCGACCGGCCGAATCGGCACGACCCAGGACATCGCCAACGCAGTCCTGTTCCTGGTGAGCGACGCGGCGGCGCATGTGAACGGCGTGAACCTGACCGTCGACGGCGGCTTCCTCAAGCGCGTCGACTACTGACCCGTGAGTGGTGGACATCCCGAGCGGATCGAGGCATGCCTGGTTGCCGGCGGGCGCTATCACGACATCGACTACGCCCGACGCGAACTCCTCGGATTGCTCGGGGAGCACGAACGGGTTCGGGTCACCGTGCGCGACGACTGGGAGGACCTCGACGTCATCGGCGCGTCCCGCTTCATCGTGAGCTACACCTGCGACGTGCGACCGTCGCCGGCGGCCCAGGTTGGGTTGCGGGACTGGGTTCATGCGGGGGGTCGGCTCCTCGCGCTCCACGCCACCAACTCGGCCCTCGACCTCGGAGGGCCTCGCGGCGTGGAGAGCCCCCGCAGTTTCCCGACCTTCGCCGACACCCTTGGGAGTCAGTTCGTTGCGCATCCTCCGATCGGCCCGTATACCGTGACCAACGCAGCGCCCGACCATTGGCTCGTTGCAGGGATCGGAGACTTCGAGACCACCGACGAGCTGTACCTCATGGAACATCACGATCCCGCCGCGCTCGAAACGCAGCTCGTCACGCATTGGGTCGGGACCGCCGATGGGTTCGCCGAGTCCGACTGGACCACTGGCTCGGCCGAACGCGCCGTCCAATATCTTCGTCCGCTCGGCGCCGGTGGCGTGCTCTACAACACGCTCGGGCATTGCCGCGGCCACTACGACATGGCGCCCCGGCGGGACTGGTGGCCCACGGTGGACCGCGGGTCGTGGGAGCTCCCCGAATATCGCGAACTGTTGCGGCGGGCGCTGCGATGGGCGATGGGCGCGGAGTCATGATGATCACTGCGGCCGGCGCGGCCCTCCGATTCCATCCGAGCGGTAACGACCCGAAGGCGGAACATCGATGAGTCCTCCGACCGAGACCGTGCGCGATCTCCACGAGCGGATGGTGCGGATCCGGCTGTTCGAGGAGGCCGCGGGCCGGCTGTTCGAGTCCAACCGGATCCCCGGTTTCATCCACCTTTACGTCGGCCAGGAAGCGGTTGCGGCCGGAGTCTGTGCTGCACTCCGACCCGACGATCAGATCAGCTCTACGCACCGCGGCCACGGGCATCTCGTGGCCAAGGGTGGCGATCTCGCCCGGATGATGGCCGAGCTGATGGGCAAGGCGACGGGGTACTGCAACGGCAAGGGCGGGTCGATGCACATCTGCGACCTCGACCTCAACATGCTCGGTGCGAATGGGATTGTCGGCGGTGGAGTCCCGATCGCCGTCGGCGCGGGGTTCGCGAACAAGTACCGCGACAACGACACGGTGTCGGTCGCGTTCTTCGGGGACGGCACCACCAACATCGGCGCGTTCCACGAGGCGGCCAACATGGCGGCCGCGCTCGCGTTGCCGGTGCTGTTCGTTTGTGAGAACAACGAATACGCCGAGTACACCGCGCGATCGCGCACGATGGCGATCGACGATGTCGTCGAGCGGGCGGCCGCCTACGGAATGCCGGGCATCGTGGTCGACGGCATGGACGCCGTGGCCGTCTGGGAAGCGACCACTCAGGCGCTCGCCTCGATACGCAGCGGCACCGGCCCGGTGTTCCTCGAAGCCAAGACGTACCGCTACTACAACCACCACGGTATCCAGACCCTCGGCGCGAAGTATCGGACCGACGACGAGGTGGAGCGGTGGCGGAGTCGCGACGCGATCGAGGCCTTGGAGGCATCGATGGTCGCCGGCGGTGTGGCAACCGGCGCGGAGATCGCGGCGGTCCGTGCGAGCGTCGAACTCGAGGTCGACACGGCGATCCGCTTCGCGGAGGAGAGCCCGATGCCAAAAGCCGAGGACCTGACCGACAACGTCTACACCGGAGCGCGCTGATGGCCACCGAGGCGGCCGAACGGCATCTCAGCTACCTCCAGGCGTTCAACGAGGGTCTGGCCCAGGTGATGGACGAAGATCCGGATGTGTTCGTCGCTGGCGAGGATGTCGGCCGCACCGGAGGCGTCTTCCACAACTTCGACGGCCTCTTCGAACGGTTCGGCGAGCGCCGGATGGTCGACACGCCGATCTCGGAGCAGGCGATCATCGGCCTCGGCATCGGCGCCGCAGTCGTGGGACTCCGTCCGGTCGTCGACCTGATGTTCATGGACTTCGTGCTTGTCTCGATGGACCAACTCGCGAATCAGGCCGCGAAGCTCAAGTACATGTTCGGCGGCAACGCCACGCTGCCGCTGACGATCACCACGATGGGGGGAGCCGGGCTCTCCGCCGGTGCCCAGCACAGTCAGAGCCTCGAGGCCATGCTGGCCCACGTCCCCGGACTCAAGACGGTCATGCCGTCGACCCCGAGCGACATGAAGGGGCTGACGGTCGCGGCAATCCGCGACGACAATCCCGTGGTGGTCGTACTCCACAAGAAGATGCTCGGGACGAAGGGGCCGGTCGCCGAAGCGATCTATGAGGTGCCGCTCGGGCGGGCGGCACTGACCCGGAGCGGATCGGATGTCACGCTCGTGTCGTGGAGTCGCATGGCGGTCGAGTCGCTGGCCGCGGCCGATCTCCTGGCCGCCGAGGGGATCAGTTGCGACGTCATCGATCTCCGCACCGTCTCCCCGATGGACATCGAGTGCGTACTCGACTCGGCTCGCCGGACCAACCGGGTCGTCGTGATCCACGAGGCCGTGCGCGAGGGAGGCCTCGGGGCCGAAGTCGCCGCGCAGGTGCAGGAACATGCCTTCGACTATCTCGATGCGCCGGTCGGTCGCGTCGGCGCGCCGTTCGACGCCGGTCCCGTTCAGTCCCGCGCTCGAGTCGGCCTACGTGCCCGATGCGGCCCGGATCGCGGCCCAGGTCCGCGCCACCCTCCACCGACCGGCGCCCGGCCAAGGACGCTGAGTCGTGCCGATCGAGTTCCAGATGCCCAAGTTGGGCCTCACGATGGAAGAGGGGACGATCACCGCGTGGCTGGTCGACAGCGGCACGGTCGTCGAAGCCGGCACCGCAGTGTTGACGATCGAGACGGACAAGGTCGACACCGATGTCGAGGCGAGCGATTCGGGCGTGCTCCACATCACCGGCCGAGTCGGTGACGTACTCGCGTGCGGAGCCCGGATTGGCTGGTTCCTCGAGCCGGGAGAGGATCCACCGGAGGCCGACGCGGCGCACTCGACGACGCCCGGCGCAGCCGACCGGAGCGTCGTGTCCCTCGCCGAACCCGGTGCTCTGGGGCTCACGCCCACCGGCAACGGTCGTGACGGTGCCCGGATCTTCGCCTCGCCCTACGCGCGCCGGGTGGCGGCCGAACGGGGTATCAGCCTTGGCGCGCTCACCGGGAGCGGCCCGGGAGGACGCATCGTGGCCGCCGACGTCCCGCCCGCCGGTGAGCGCCTTCGGGTGTCGGCCACGGTGGCCGCCCGCCAGACCGCGACCCGGCTCGGTGTCGACCTCACCCAGGTCCGATCGATCGGGGTCGGTGGCCGCATCGATCGGGCTGACGTCGAGCGTCACGTACGCGAGCAACTGAGTGCCGCAGGCCGCCCGCCGGCCCTTGCGGAGGCGCCGCTGCTCCAGGAGCCGACTCAGCGGATCCCGCTGACGGGAATGCGCGGCACGATCGCGCAACGGATGCACGACTCCTTGGCGCAGATGGCTCAACTCACGCTCACGATGGAGGTGGTGATGGACGCGGTGGTTGCCCACCGCGTCGGCGCCGACCCGAGCGATCGGGCCGGCTACACCGATTACGTCATCGCCGCGGTAGCTCGGGCGCTCGTGCACCACCCGATCGTCAACAGCCAGATCGCCGACGGTGCCGTCAACCTGCTGCCCGAGATCAACGTCGGTCTGGCGGTCGCCCTCGACGGTGGACTTGTCGTGCCGGTCGTTCGTAACGCCGATCAGCTGAGCATGAGTCAACTCGCCGCCGAGACGACGCGAGTGGCGCATGCGGCGCGCGCCGGTCGGCTCGCACTGGCCGATCTCGAGGGAGGAACGTTCTCGGTGACGGCGTTGGGGGCCTTCGGCGTGGATTCGTTCACACCGGTGATCAACCCACCGAACACCGCGATCCTGGGAATCGGCCGGCTACGCGAGTCGGTGCGGTGGGTTGACCGAGTCGCGGTTCCGACCACGGTGTTGACGCTCAGCCTCACCTGGGACCACCGAGCGTTCGACGGTGCACCGGCCGCGCAGTTCGGCGCCGCGGTGCGTGACCGGCTCGAACACTGGGAGGAAGCGTGACACTCGGCGCGTGGCACGCGTCGTTCGCCGCCGCGAACCGGATGCCACTCGCCGACCGGAAGCGGCTACTCGGCGGCAAGGGCGCGGCCTTGGTCCGCATGACCGAGATGGGGCTTCCCGTTCCGCCGGGATTCACGCTGACGACGGAGGCGTGCGCCAGGGTGGAGGCCGACGGGTGGTTCGGAGATCTCGACGCCGCGATTGCGGCCGGGATCATCGACCTCGAGGTGACATCGGGTCGGGTGCTGGGTTCGCCGGTCGATCCGCTCCTGGTGAGCGTGCGTTCCGGCGCGGCTGTCTCCATGCCGGGGATGATGGACACGGTCCTCAACGTGGGCATGACCGACGACGTAGCCGTGGCGCTCGGCCGGGCCACCGGCGACGAACGGTTCGCCTGGGACACCGCGCGACGTTTCATCCAGTCGTACTCGTCGATCGTGCTGGGCGTGCCTCCCGAACTTCTCGCTCGGTTGTCAGCCGACGCGCTGGGCCCCGATGAGGGCCGATCGTTGGTCGCGGTCGAGCTCGCGACCGCGACCGGCAACCTGCGCGACGCGCTCTCCGGCGCGGGGTTCGAGATCCCGCCGGACCCGGCCCGCCAGGTGACCGAGGCGGTGGCCGCGGTCTTTACGTCGTGGTCGTCCGACCGCGCGCGCACCTATCGGCGAGTCGAAGGGATCGACGACGGCCTCGGAACCGCGGCGACGATCCAGATGATGACGTTCGGCAACCTGGGTGAGCGTTCGGGTACCGGGGTGGCGTTCACGCGGGATCCGTCGAGCGGCGAGCGGACGGTGGTCGGCGATTTCATGGTCGGCGCCCAAGGCGAGGATGTCGTCGCCGGAACGCACGCGACGCTCCCGCTCGCCGCGCTCCGTTCGCGTTGGCCGGAGATCGCCGATCAACTCGACGCCGCCGCCGTCGTGCTCGAGCAGGAACTCGCCGACATGGCCGACATCGAGTTCACCGTGGAACAGGGCGAGTTCTGGCTCCTCCAGGTGCGACGGGGCAAGCGCAGCGCAACCGCGGCGCTCCGTATCGCCATCGATCTGGCCGAGGACCCCGGGTTCTCGGTGACGCGCGCGGAAGCGCTCGCGTCGGTCGCGGACATCCTGAGGGATCCGCCCACCCGCACGAACCCGAGCGACACGGTCGGCTCCGCCGACTCCGAGTTGGCTCGGGGCTTGCCCGCGTCACCCGGCCGGGTCACCGGCCGCGTCTGTGTCGACATCGATGATGCCATCGCCGCCGGCGCGCGCGGTGAGTCCATCATCTTGGTCCGGCGCGAGACCTCCCCGGCCGACATCGCCGGCATCGCCGAAGCCGCCGGGATCGTGACGACCCTCGGTGGCTTGGTCAGTCATGCCGCGGTGGTGGCCCGCAGTTGGGGCATCCCCGCGATCGTCGGTGCCTCGGACATCACCGTCGGGACCGACGGTGTCGACATCGCCGGGACCCATTACCCGACCGGCACCGTCCTGACCGTCGACGGCGGACTCGGTACGGTGCTGCTGGGCGACCACCCGGCCGACGCGATCGAGGTCGAGGAAGTCGCGATTCTGCGCCGGTGGCAGGCTGATCTGGCCGCGGTCGCCGCGCCGTCGAGCCGGTCGGCGCGTCCCGTCCGTGAATCCGGTGAGTTCGTCGAAGCCGCGACGACCGACGCGTGTGAACGTGTGCTCGCGCTCAAGGGCGCGGCGACCGCTGACATGGTGGCCGACGTCCTCGGATGCGCTCGCGCCGCAGTTGACGCGATCATCGAGCAACTTGCGGCCGACGAACTGGTGCAATCGCTTCCTGGTGGCCGAGTTCGTCCTCTGGCTCCGGTGATCGCCCGGGTCGACGAGCGATTCCGCGCCGATGCCGCTCGTCTCCGGGCAGTGATCGAACCACGCTGGGAGGGCTTCCACGACCTCAACCTCGCGTTCAAGCAGGTCGTGGTCTCGTGGCAGGTCCGGACGATCGGCGGGAGTGAGCAACCCAACGATCATGCCGATACGACGTACGACACGGCCGTCGTCGAACGACTCCGGGCCGAGATTCACGCGGCCATCCTCCCGATCGTCGACGTGATCGCCGCCGCCGAGCCTCGCTTCGTGCGCTACTCCCACCGGCTCGGGGCGGCACTGAGATCGGTCGAGGCGGGGGACCGGGAGATGTTCGCCCATCCGCTCAAGGACAGCTACCACACCGTGTGGTTCGAGCTGCACGAGGAACTCATCCGGCTGACCGGACGCAGTCGGGCCGACGAGGCCGCCGCGGGTCGAGCATGAGCACGGCCGAAGAATCCTCTCCCGACGGGACCCGGGTACTGGTCGCCGGCGCGACCGGATACCTCGGAAGATTTGTGGCTCAGGCATTCTCGGAGCGCGGCTATCGCGTCCGGGCCTTGACCCGTAGCGCGGAACGACTCGCCGCGCCCGGCCCGTTCGCCGCGCCCGCGATCGGAGCCGACGTGACCGATGATGTCTTCGTCGGCGAGATCACCGACGCCGACACCCTCGGCGGCCTCATGGACGGTGTCGAGATCGTGTTCTCGTCGGTGGGCATCTCGCGCCAACGCGATGGTCTGACGTTTGAGCACGTCGACTACGAGTGCAACCGTCGGCTGATCGAGATGGCACGGGAGGCGGGCGTCAAGCAGTTTGTCTACGTCTCGATGCAGGGTGCCGACTCGCCCGAACTCGCAGGTCTCGCGATCACCGAGGCGCACGAGAAGGTGGTCCGCGCGTTGGAGTCGTCCGGGCTCGACTTTCGGATCGTCCGGCCCTGCGGCTACTTCTCCGACATGGGCGCCCTCCTGTCCATGGCCAGGAGGGGGCGGGTGTTGCTCGTCGGCGACGGTTCGAATCGCATGAGTCCGATTCATGGCCGGGATCTCGGCCGGGTGTGCGTCGACGTGACCGAGGGTGACGTTCGCGAGGTCGTCGTGGGTGGTCCGGAGGTGATGACCCAGCGTGAAGCGGCGGAGCTGGCGTTCGACGTTCTGGGAAAACCTCCGAAGATCACGGTCGTCCCCCTCCGCCTTGCACGCGGGGTCGTGAAGGGCGTTCGGCTCCTCTCGAAACAGTTCGGAGACCTCACCGAGTTCATCGTGGTCGCAGGCGAGGTGGACGGTGTCGGCCCACCGCTCGGCACGACAACGCTGCGCACGTACTTCGAGGAACTGGCAGAGTGACCCGTGACGTCGAGGACCGTGCGGTGCTGCTGATCCGAGGAATGACATGAACGCGCTTGCCACCGGGCTCTTGACTGCGGCAGGCGTTCTGGCCCTCGGGAACTGGGTGTCAGTCGCCCGCCGCCGGCCGGTCGGCGTGTACGTCTGCAAGCCGTTGACCTTGGTGCTGATGATTGCTGCGGCCGTCGCCCTCGACCCGTTGTCGTCGACTCAGCGCACGTGGTTCGTGGTCGCGTTGGCCCTCTCGCTGGCCGGCGACGTCTTCCTCATGCTGCCGACCGACGCGTTCGTCGCCGGGCTCGCATCCTTCTTGCTCGGACATGTGGCCTACGTGGTTGGGCTCAATCAGTCGTCGGATGGCAACTGGTGGCTCGCCGCGCCGGTCGTGGTCATCGTCGCGTTGATGGGGACCCGTCTCGTGCGGGGGATTCGCGTCGCCGGGCATCCGGAACTGGTGGTGCCGGTCGTTGCCTACGTGCTCACGATCCTGGTGATGGTGAGCAGTGCGGTCGCGAGTGGGAACGCGGTGGCCGCGATCGGTGCCGTGCTGTTCATGGTCTCGGATGCGTTCATCGGCGAAGATCGCTTCGTGCACTCACGCTCGTGGCAACCGCTCACGATCATCGTGACCTACCACGTCGCCCAAGCGTTGCTCGTCCTCTCACTCACGACCTGACCGGGCGTTCGCGTTACGACGCGGCGGCTACGGCTTCGAGGTGCTTGAGGTCCTTCGCCAACGAGGATCGCATCGCCGCGTGGATCAGGAACCCCGGCATCCACGCGAACTGTCCCGGAAGCGGGCGTGTCGCCGGACCCGGGCACCGATCGCGACGGGTTGATCCATCACGTCGTTCTTCCGTCGGTCTCGTACTCGTCGTGGCGGCGGAGCCAGGCCATGCTCCATTCGAGGTCGGCCTCGTCGCGTCCCATCGGCATCGCGTCCAGGATCTGGTACGCGGAGTTGAAGACGTCGAGCCCGCGCGCATAGGTGGAGTACGTGTGGAACACCCTGCCGTCGGCGATGGTGAACGTGCTGAGCCCGGGGGCTTCCTCTCCCGGGTCGCTCGCGGGGGCGAAGTTGTACATCGGTGCGTCGACCGGTGCCTCGGCGGGAAACGAGACGTTGAAGTCCTGATTGAACGTGGTGGCGAGCGTCGACACCCATGGAATCGTCCAGCCCATGCGCGATCGATACGCCAGAAGCCGGTCGAGCGGTGCTCGCGACGCCGCGATCAGTGTGACGTCTCGGTGTGCGAGGTGGTCGCGCACGCCGTCGAAGCTGTCGAGCCAGAACGAACAGCTCGGGCATCCGGCGTCCCACTCGGGCCCGAACATGAAGTGGTACA
Organism: uncultured Acidimicrobiia bacterium; assembly: GCA_963765075.1. Lineage (GTDB taxonomy): Bacteria > Actinomycetota > Acidimicrobiia > IMCC26256 > JAENVU01 > JAENVU01. The sequence continues at coordinate 870,859 of CAVXVA010000001.1, read as the reverse complement.
CCGCGAGTTGGGTGCGACCGTCGAACAGGTCGATCAGTCGGGCCGGGCCGGACTCGGTCGCGAAGACGTAGTCGGCATCGATCGGAACCCATGGCAGCTCCCGTCGCTGCCGCGCAAGTTCGTCGCGCACGCGCGACAGCTCCTTCTCCTGATCGAGAAGGTCGCGGCGCGCGGCGAGCCACTCGGCGCGGGTGCCGATGTTCGCGGTCACGCCGACTCCGTGGCCAGGGCGACCATGCGTTCACCGATGAAGTACGCCCAGCCCCGCGCGTGGTCGGCGGCGTGGATGGCCGGAAGCTCGTGGCGCAACGTCAACTGGGTCACCCCGTTCTGTTCGTCCGGGACCAGGAGGACCTCGACGCGCGAGGAACCCGGCGGGAGAGGACCGCTCGGAGCCCCGCCCTCCCAGCCGAACGAGAACACCAACCGACGCGGGGGATCGAGTTCGAGGAATTCGCCCCGCATCACCGGGCCGCCCTCCATGACCACGCGGAACACTCCGCCGAGTTCCACCACGGTCTCGGCCTCGACGCCCCACCATTCACACAGCCGGGCCGGCTCGGTCCAGAAGGTCCAGACCGTCTCGGGTCGGGCGTCGATGCGGATGGTCTGCTCGACGACGTCGGTCGCAGTGGCAGCGTCGGTCATGATGTCGTTCCTCTCGTCGGATCGTCGCGGGCGACTCGGTCGGCTCGTTCGGCGGCGCGTTTCAGGTGGAGCAGCCGGTCACTCCACATCTCGTCGATGAAGGCATGCATCTCCTCGAGTCCTTCCGGTCGGGTGCGATACAGCCGGCGGTTCCCGTCGCGTCGGACCGAGACCAAGCCCGCGTCCTGTAACACGCGCAGGTGCTGGGACACCGCAGGCCTCGACAGGTACGCGAACTCCTGGGCCAGTTCGCCGGCGGCGCGTTCGTCGTCGCGCACCAACCGCAGGATGCTCCGTCGGGTGGGGTCGGCCAGCGCGTGCGCGGCCGCATCGATCACTTGCGCGGTGGCTCGATTCATGTAAGCATTATCTTACATAGATCTCCGGAAGACAAGCCGGCTCGAGGGAAGGATCATTCGTATGGAAGTCATCGATGCATTGGCGGAGTCGTTCGACCACACCGGAAACATCGTGGCCGGGATCGGACCCGTGCAGCTGGAGGCGGCGACGCCGTGTTCGGAATGGGATGTACGGGCGCTGCTGATGCACACCATCGGTGTGGTCACCAATATCGGTCGCGGGCTACGGGGCGAGGAGATGTCGGATCCGAACTCGACACCGCTCGACGACGACATCACCGCACAATTCCGGTCGGCCGCGGCCGCGACGCTCGCCGCGTGGCGGGCGACCGACCTCGCCGGCGAGACCAACATCGGCGCGCCGATCGAGCTCGGTCCCCACGCGACGCCGACGGAACGCCTGGTCGCATTCCTGGGCCGCCAACCCTGACCAGGTCGGGTGGTCGGTCTAGCGTCCGCGGGTATGCGCCGTTCGATTGATGATGCCGTCGACGATCACCCGGCCGACGACGAGTTCCCGCCGATCTCGTGGATGGTGGGCCTGACCGACGACCCGAATGCGTCCGACGACGGCGAACCGCGCGTGAGCCTCACGTTGGAGGAGCGGGGTGGCGCCGGCTACGGGCTCGTCGCCCACTTGGCTCCGGCGACGGCCCGCCGCTTGCGTACCGCGATCGCCGCGGCATTGCGTGAGGTCGGAGAAGACCCGGGCGCGTAGACGCTGGTGCGGTCAGGCACCCGCGATCAGAGCAGCAGGGGTGCCGGACGGGCGCCCGAGGTAGACCCACTGGCCGATCCCTCGGGCATGGTGTCGAGGTGCTCGGCAATCTGCTCGACGGTGATGATCGCGATGCGGTGCTCCTCGGCGAACAGTTGGAGGAAGGGCATCCGGGCCGGCGAGCCGTCGTCGTGGAGCACTTCGCAGATCACCGCGACCGGCGCGAGGCCCGGCCAGGCGGGCCAGGTCGACCGCGGCTTCGGTGTGGCCGCGCCGTTCCCGGACACCCCCCTCGCGGGCACGCAACGGGAACACGTGACCGGGACGGATGAAATCGTCGGCGGTCGCGTCGGGGTCGAGGAACTGGCGCACCGTGTGGGCACGATCGGCCGCGCCGATGCCGCTGCCCGAGCCCACGTGATCGATCGACACGGAGAACGCGGTGTCGCACCCGGCGTTGCCCGGCGCGACCATCGGCGGCACATCGAGCCGGTCGAGGAAGCTCGGATGGGTCGGCATGCAGACCAAGCCGCGCGCCCACCGCAGCATGAAGTTGATCGCCTCGGGGGTGACCCACTCCGCCGCCATTGTGAGGTCGCCCTCGTTCTCACGGTCTTCGTCGTCGGCGACGAGGACCATCTCGCCTCGACGAATACGACGCAGGGCCTCATCAACAGTGGCAAGGGTCATTGGGTGATCTCCTGGGGTCGGCGGGGAAGGGAATGGGCGCCCGGCAAGGTGACGACCATGCGGCACCCGTGAGGGTCTCGGGGTTCGGGGTGGATGTCGCCGCCGTGCAGGTCGACGATCCAGCGGGCGATCGCGAGGCCGAGTCCGGCGCCGCCGTCGGAGGCGGCGCGGGCACTGTCGGCGCGGTAGAAGCGTTCGAAGACCCGATCGGCGTCGCCCGGCGTGATGCCGGGTCCTTCGTCGAGCACCTCGATGGTGACCGAATCGGCGGTGCGGCGGGCGCGCACCTGCACCGTGCCGCCGTGGGGCGAATGACGGACGGCGTTCTCCAACAAGTTGGCCACGACCTGGTGCACGCGCTCCGGGTCACCGTCGGCCACCAGGTCGTGGTCCTCGACGTCGACCTCGATGGCGATGCCGGAGTCGGTCAGCTCCTGTTCGCGCACTGCGTGGGCCAGCAGGGGTTCGATGGCGAACGGATGACGGTCGAGCGGCACGGTGCCGGCCTCGAGCCGGGAGAGGTCGAGCAGTTGGGTCACCAGGCGGCCGAGTCGCTCGACTTGGCGCAACATCGTCTGGAGGGTCTTGGGGTCGGCCGGGGCGACGCCGTCGATGAGGTTCTCGAGCGTTGCCTGGAGCGAGGTGAGCGGCGTGCGGAGTTCGTGGCTGACGTTGGCCACGAGATCGCGACGGACTCGATCGGTCTCGGCCAGTTCCGCGGCCATCTGGTTGAACGCGGCAGCGAGCCGGCCGACTTCGTCGTGCGAGGTCGCGGTGACGGTCTGGCTGTAGTCGCCTTTGGCCATCGCCTGGGTTGCCGCGGCCATCTCGCGAAGCGGTGACGTCATGCCCCGAGCGAGCCGGCTGACCATCAGGAGCGCGACCGCGCCGGCGATGATTCCCGCCACGCTCGGCCAGATGTGCAGGATGCGGATACAGAACCAGAAGACGAAGACGGTGATCCCGACCGCACCGACGATGAGCGTTGCCAGCTTCATCTTGATCGAGGTCACCGCGTCGAGGGGACGGTCCGGCACATGCGGCCGCGGTGGGAGGCGTTTCATGCTGCCGCCTCGATCGCGTAGCCGACGCCGTGCACGGTCCGGACCAAATCGTTGCCGAGCTTGCGGCGCAGCGCCCGGATGTGAGAGTCGACGGTGCGCACCCCTGATGCCACTGCGTAGCCCCAGACCTGTTCGAGGAGGTCCTCGCGGGTGTAGACGACGCCGGGGGTCTCGGCCAGGAAGAGCACGAGGTCGAACTCGGTCGGCGTGAGGTGGACATCTTCACCGCGCTCGGTGAACGCGGCGAGTCGTGGGGTCGATGTCGATGTCGGCGATCGAAATGGGTTCGCGCGGTTTCGTCGCGGTGCCATCGAGTCGGGAACGCTCGACGCGTCGCAGCAGCGCGTGCACCCGGGCCACGAGCTCGCGGCTGCTGAACGGCTTGGTCATGTAGTCGTCGGCGCCGACGCCGAGCCCGACGAGGAGGTCCTGCTCGGAATCGCGCGCCGTCAACATCAGGACGGGAACGGGTCGGTCGGCCTGGATGCGCTCGCAGACTTCCAGCCCATCGATTCCCGGCAGCATGAGGTCCAGCACGACCGCATCGGGTTGGGTCTCGGCGCACCGCAGGACGCCGGTCGGCCCGTCGGCGGCAATCTCGACGACGTATCCCTCGGAGCGCAGACGGGCTGCGATCGCGTCGGCAATCGAAGGTTCGTCCTCGATCACGAGAATCGTGCGGGCGGTCGACGCGCTCGGCGCGAGCGACGCGGAATAGGACACGCCAGCAGGATACGAAACTGCAGGTGAGGGGGTCGGGACGAGTCTGTGGAGATTGTGTGCAGATGGGCCCCTAGCCTGGGCCGATGAGCTCCGACGTGGACCCCACCGCCCTGACCGATGACGACTGGCGGGCTCGATTGAGCCCGGATCAATACTCCGTGCTGCGCGAGGCCGCGACGGAACGGGCGTTCACCGGCGAGTACACCGACACCGAGACGGCCGGGCTCTACCGGTGCGCCGGCTGTGGCGCCGAACTGTTCGCCTCGGACACGAAGTTCCACTCCGGGAGTGGCTGGCCGTCGTTCTGGGCCGCGGCCAAGGAGGGTGCGGTCGAGGAGCGGACCGATGTGAGCCATGGGATGAGCCGGACCGAGATCGTGTGCGCTCGATGTGGCGGGCACCTCGGCCATGTGTTCCCCGACGGTCCGCGCCCGACCGGGATGCGCTATTGCGTCAACTCGCTCGCGCTGGACCTCGAACCCGCCGCCGACGACGGCTGAGCCGGCCTTTCAGTGGGGAGGGCGTCGAGCGCGGCCCGCACCCAGGTCTGGAAGGCGTACACGCAGTTTTCGTGGCGCGGGCTGAGCCGACCTTCGGTGTAGATCCCGGCTTCGAGGTTCTGTTGCACGAGTTCACAGATGCGCCGGTCCTCGTCGAGGACCTCCACGCCGAGCCGAAGGATCTCGTCGTTGGCCGCGGTCGCCGAAGGGTCGACCACGAAACAGTCGTAGATGACGGTCGTGCGGCCGGGGCCGTCGGGGAGCCAACGCTCCACGTTCATGCCCTCGGGATACAGGTTGAGGGCGAGGTTCGGGAACTGCCAGAGCCAGAGCCCGGCGGACACCGCTCCGTCGCGGGTTGGTGCGCAGTGCTCCGCGAACCCGTCACGAACGTGCACGCGGATATTCGCGTGTCTGGATCTGCGCATGCAGCCCCGGATGGACGAACGGGATGTGGTAACCCTCGGCGTAGTTGTCGGTGTAGGTCTTCCAGTTGGCGTCGATCGTGTGGGTCAGCCGCCGGCTGTACGTCAGCGATTCGATCGGCTGGTCCGCGCCGCGGTCGATCAGCCCGCCGAGTGATTCGGCGAGGCGCGGACCGTCCTGCGCGATCCGGACGAACACCATGCCCCGCCACTCGTCGATCGCGAGCGGGAAGAGGGCAAAATCGTCGGCGGCGAAATCAGCGGCGGCGCCGAACTCGCGTGCCCGCGTGCAGGGTGCCCTCGAAGTCGTATCTCCAGCCGTGGTAGGCACAGACGATGGCGGCGCAGCGGCCGGCGTCGTCGGTGAACAGTGGGCCCGCCCGATGGCGGCACACGTTGTGGAAGCCTCGGAGGGTCCCGTCGTCGGCGACGATGATCAGGATGCGGTATCCGGCGATGTCGTGGGTGACGTAGTCGCCCGGTTCGCGCAGGTGAGCCCGGAACCCGGCGAGCTGCCAGGTGCGAGCGAAGATGGCCTCTCGTTCTCCGACCAGCCATGCGGGATCGTGGTACGCGACCGCGGGGAGCGTCGTTGCTCGGTCGAGACCCGGGAGATCGTTCACGCGGTGATGGTACGGGAAGGTCTTACAGTCGGTCCGTGCAGATCTCCGAGATCATGGCGAATCGCGGCCACGAACAGGTCGTGTTGATCGCCGAGCCCGAGGTGGGGATTCGGGCCGTCATCGCGATCCACTCGACCGCGTTGGGGCCGTCGTTGGGTGGCATCCGGTTCTGGAACTACCCCGATGAGGGCGCCGCCATCGAGGATGCGCTGCGGCTCTCGGAAGCCATGTCGCTGAAGGCCGCCGCCGCCGGGCTCGACCAAGGGGGCGGCAAGGCGGTCGTGCAGTGGGCCGACCCGGCTCGGCCGCGAACCCAGGAGCAGCTCGAGGTACTCGGGCGGGCCATCGACGAACTCGGTGGTCGGTACCTTGCGGCCGAGGATGTCGGCGCGACCACCGCAGATATGGACGGCATCGCGCGCGGTCACGCCGTGGGTGACCGGGGTCTCGGAGTCGCTCGGCGGGTCGGGCGACCCGTCTCCGTTGACCGCGCGTCGGAGTCCTCGCCGGGATGCGGGCCGCCGCGGCCGAGCGGTGGGGAGCCGACACCCTCGCCGGTCGCCACGTCGTCATCCAGGGCGCGGGCAAGGTGGGTTCGGGGCTCGCTCGGCTGCTCGTCGATCTGGACGTGCGGGTCTCGGTCGGCGACATCGACGCGGATCGTACGGCCGCGCTCGTCGAGGAGATCCCGATTGCGGTGATCGATCCGACGGCGGCGGCCACGGCCGAGTGTGACGTGTTCGCTCCGTGCGCGCTCGGTGGGGTGCTCGACGCCGCGACCGTCGACCGGCTCCGGTGTGAGGTGGTGTGCGGCGGGGCCAACAACCAACTCGCCGACGATCAGGTCGACGATCGGCTGGCCGCTCGGGGCATTGTCTACGCGCCCGACTTCGTGGTGAATGCCGGCGGGATCCTCAACATTGCCGAGGAGTTCCGCGGCTATTCACGCGACCGGGCGCGGGCGGCGACCGACCACATCGAGGCGACGACTCGGCGAGTCTTCGAACTCGGGCATCAGTGGTCGATACCCCCGGGCCGCGCCGCGGTCCGGATGGCGCGGGAACGCATCGCCGCGGAGCCGTTCGGTCGCGGTCGGTGGGAGTCGGGCGACCCCGCGGCCTGGACCGACGGCCGGCCGCTCACTCGGGTCCGGCCCTAGATTCCGGGTATGGCGCTCGAGATCGACGACATCGTGGCGCGGTGTCGCGCCGCCCGCGACGAGCACACGCCACCACTGGCGATCCGTGACGCGGTGACCGAGTTGGTGGCCGACCCGACTGGGATCGCCGGAGCGATCGGGCCGATCGTCGAGGGTGGGATCCGGCTGCTCTCCCGGGCCGCCGATCTCACCGTGCTCCACATTGCCTGGACACCGGGCATGCGGCTCATGCCTCACGATCACGCGATGTTCGCGGTGGTCGGAATGTACGGCGGCCGGGAGGACAACGAGTTCTTCCGGCGGGCGCCCGGCGGTCTGGAGTCGGCCGGCGGTCGCGAACTCCCAGCCGGTGAGGTGCTCGTCATGGGCAACGATGCCATCCATTCGGTGGCCAACACGCGGCAGGAATACGCCGTGGCGTTGCATGTCTACGGCGGTGACTTCTTCAACGCCGAGCGGTCGGAGTGGGATCCGCAGACCCTCGTCGAGCGTCCGCGTGATCTGGACCTGACGGCCCGCCTCTTCGCCGACGCGAATGCCGCCTGGGCCGCCCGCCGCGGGTCGGCCGACGCGTAGCCTGCCCGGCCATGGGCTCACATCTTGCTGACGTTTGGTTTCAGGTCACCGATTTGCCGGTGGTCTCGGGCTCGGGGTGCACGGTCACGACCGCCGATGGCACCGAGTATCTCGACTTCACGAGCGGGATCGCGGTCACGAGTACCGGGCACTGCCACCCGACCGTGGTCGCGGCGATTCAGGAGCAGGCGACGAAGTTCATCCATGCGCAGGTGAACTGTTACCGACACCCACTTCTCGAGGAACTGGCCGCGAAGCTCGACGAGATCACGCCGCCGGGTATCGACACGTTCTTCTTCGCGAACTCGGGCGCGGAGGCCACCGAAGCCGCAGTCAAGTTGGCCAAGCATGCGACCGGTCGTCCGAACGTGATCGTGGTGCAAGGGTCGTTCCACGGTCGGTCGCATCTCACGATGGCGATGACGACGTCGAAGACGGGATACCGGGCCGGATACCAACCCTTGCCGAGTGGCGTTTTCGTCACACCGTTTCCGTATGCCGTGCGCGACGGCGTGCCCGAGGAGGTCGCGGTGGCGCGGGCGCTCGACGGGTTCGATCTCCTGCTGGCGTCCCAGACCGCGCCGAACGAAACCGCGGCGGTCGTGATGGAGCCGGTGCTCGGTGAAGGCGGCTACCTTCCGGCGCCCGCTGCCTACGTCCAGGGCATCCAGGACCGCTGCCGGCAGCACGGCATCCTCTTCGTCGCCGACGAGGTGCAGTCCGGCTTCGCCCGGACCGGCACGATGTTCGCCATCGAGGCCTCGGGGATCGTCCCCGACATCGTCGTGATGGCCAAGGGCATCGCGTCCGGGTTCCCGATCTCCGCGATCGGCGCGCCGGCCGAGATCATGGGTCGCTGGCCGACGGGTGCGCACGGCGGCACGTACGGCGGGAACCCGATTGGGTGCGCCGCCGCACTCGCCACGATCGACGTCCTGACCGCGCCCGGCTTTCTGGACAACGTCAACGCGCGCGGCGAACAGCTCCGCGCCGGGTTGCGGGCCCTCGCGGCCGATCATCCCGCGATCATCGACGTTCGCGGTCCCGGCCTGATGGTGGGATGCGAGCTGGTCGACGCGAGTGGCGCACCCGACGCGGCGCGGGTTGCCGCGATCGCGGCGCACTGTCGTGACGACGGCCGACTCCTCTTGATGAACGCCGGGACGGCCGGCAACGTGCTCCGCTGGATGCCGCCACTCGTGGTGACCGAGGCCGAGATCGAACGGGCGCTCACGGTCTTCGGGGCCGCGCTCGTCGCGACGAACTGACGCGGGCCGTTATTCGGGCGAACGTCGGAACGCGCCGCGCACGCGGTCGCGTGCGGTCGTGCGGTCGCGCACGATCTGTTCGACGACCTTGAGTCCCGGAATGCCGGTGACGCCGCCGCCACCGTGGGTCGCGCTCGAGGCCTGGTACAGGCCGCGTATCGGGGTGCGATAGTCGGCGTATCCGGGTGCGGGTCGCATGTGGAACAGCTGGGCCGGTGACAACTCGCCGTGGAAGATGTTGCCGCCGATCAGACCGTAGGTGTGTTCCATGTCGTACGGCCCGATGATCTGACTGTGCAGGATCGAGTCGGTGAAGCCGGGCGCAACCGCCTCGACCTGTTCGATCAGCCGGGTGCCGTACGCGGTGAGTTCGTCGCGGTGCGGTTCCTCGGCCCACGCGGCCGGGACCCACTGCGTGAACATCGACATCACGTGCTTGCCTTCGGGGGCGAGGGTCCGGTCGAACACGGACGGGATGCAGATGTCGGCGAACGGGGCGGTTGCGGGTCGACCGGCCACGGCATCCTGGAACGCCTGCTCGACGTGATCGAGACTCGGCGCGAGCACGATGGTGCCGCCGTGGACGTCGGGATCGAACCCCGGCGCGCTGGTGAACTCGGGGAGTCGGTCCAGCGCGAGGTTGACCTTCACCGTGCCGCTGCGGGTCTTCCAGCGGCGGAGGTCGGCGACGAACTCGTCGGGCAGATCCGCGGCGTCGAGCTGACGGAGGAAGGTGATCTGCGGGTGCGTCGCGGCGACGACGGTGGTGGCGCGGATCTCTTCGCCGGTAGTGGTGACGACGCCAACGGCCTCGCCGTTGCGCACGAGGATGCGCTCGACCTCGGCATTGGTGCGCACCGTCGCGCCGAACGACACCGCCGCGTCGCGTAACGCGCGGGTGACCGAACCCATCCCGCCTTCGGGGAATCCCCACGCGCCGAGTTGCCCGTCGCCGACGTCGCCGACCTTGTGGTGGGCCATGACGTACGCGGTACCCGCCGATCGCGGCCCCGCCCACGTGCCGATGACACCACTGACCGACAGCACGCCGCGCATCGCGTCGGACTCGAACTCCTCTTCGACCAGGTCGGCGATGCTCATCGTGAACAGGCGGGTGATGTCGGCAACCGCGCGCTCGTCCCAGCCACGAGCCATCCAACCGAAGCGCGCTTGCGCGAGCACATCGGCGGCGCGGTGCGAGCCGAGGCGCGGTGGCGTCTCGGTGAGGAGCGGAGCGAGGATGTCGGCGAGACCGCCCAGCCATTCCTCCCACCGCGTCGTACGCGTCGGCGTCACGCGAGGAGAAGCGTGAGATCGCTTCGTGGCGAGCGCGGGCGTCGTCGGGCAGCCGGAGGGCCGGGCCGTCTGGCCGCGGCGCGAAGTACGGGCCTTGGGGCAGGATGCGATAGCCGTGCCGGGCCAACTCGAGTTCGCGCAGGATCGTCGGCGGCATGAGGCTCACGACGTAGGACAGTGCGGTCATCTTGAAGTCCGGGCCCCACGGTTGCTCCGTGATCGCCGCGCCCCCCACCTGCTCGCGGCGTTCGAGCACGGTGACCCGGGCGCCCCGCTTGGCCAACAAGCCGGCCGCGACCAAGCCGTTGTGGCCACCGCCGATGACGACGACGTCGAACGGTTCGCTCACCATGCGCGGAGGTTATCGGCGTGGCGCGCTCGGCCCCGGGCCGCCGATCAGGCCGATGAGGCGCGTGACCCGGCGCGTGGGCAGCGCGAGTTCGACGCGGGTGTCGGCGTCGAGTTCGACCGGGATGATGGTGAAGGATGCCGGAACCGCGGGTCGTTCCCGTCCGGCCGGTCGGCGGGCCTGGTCCAAGCGGACGCCGGTGACGGGTAGGTGGACGCCGGGTCCGGGCCACGCGATGCGCCGCCAGAACAATTGATGGATCTCCGGCCCCGCGTAGCCGGCCCGGAACTTCTCGGTCAGCCCGTCGACCGTTCCGTGACGGACGCGCAGCGAGCACTCGAACCCTCGGGGTCGATCCAGGCGCAGGTAGAGGTGACGACCGCCGATCACGGCTCCGGCCACGGCTCCGAGGAGGAAGCCCGCGATGATGATTCCGGCCACGGTGACGGGTTAGGTCGCGAGCGCGCGTTCGGCGCGTGCGACGAGTTCCTGGAGTTCGAGTCCGCGGGCCGCATCACACGGGTGGGCCGCACCGGTGCGGGCGACCGCCGCGAACTCGGCCCGGACGCGGGCAAACGACGCGGCACGTGCACCCGAGCGCGCATCGACGAAGCAGGATCGATCGCGGCCGTAGACCTCCATCTCGGTCCGGCTCGGCTCGATGGCGCTCGCGCACGACAAGGTGACCTCGCTCAGTGCGCCACTCTCGTGGGTGAGGAGCAGCCCGACCCACTGGCGAGGGTCGCCGTGGCCGCGGATCTCGACCACGGGCCCGAGCGCGGCGTCGACCAGATCGAGGATGTGCGGCCCGACGTCGAGGAGCGCGCCGCGTTCGAGGCGCCAGCCGCCGGCAAAGGCGCCACCCAGGAACGCGCCGGAGATGAAACAGGCACGGGCTCCGGTCGGTTCCATCGTCGCCACGTCGGCCAGGAAGTCCCGGACGACATCGGCGAAGCGGTAGGTCAGCAACATCAGGGATCCGACACCGTGCTCGGCGACGGCATCGGCGATCTGGCGTGCGCCGGCGACGTCGAGCCCGAGCGGCTTCTCGAGCAACAGCGCCTTGCCGGCGCTTGCGGCGCGCACGGCCAAGCCCGGCTGGGCTTCGGGAACGACGGCGAGCGCGACGGCGTCGACCGCGTCGAGCAGCGCCTCGAACGAAGGGTACGCGGTGACGCCGTGTTCGGTGGCGAGCGCGGTGGCGTGCTCGGCAGTTCGTGACCACACGCCGGCGAGTTCGGTCTCGGGACCGGCCGCGAGCAGTGGTGCATGCACCATGCGAGCCCAGGGGCCGGCGCCGACGAGCCCGACGCGCACCGGGGCGCTCATCCGAGCGTGACCTCGGCCCGGGCCACCCCGGCCCGCTGGTGGCGGGCGGTCACGCTCACGGTCGCACCGGCCGGGCCGTGCACGATCCATTCGGTGAACGTCCGCTCCGTCATCGGGTCCACGACGCCGTCGTGCACCGCCATCATCGTCCGGACCCGCGAGCGGCCGGGCAACTGCGTGAGTTCGACGGTCGGACGCCCACTGGCCAGCGTGACCCCGTCGCCCCATTCGAGGGTGACTTCGACCGGCCGAACGGCCTTGCGTTCGACGGCCTTCTTGGTGATGTTGGTCGGTAGCCAACCGGTGTTCTTGACGACGGCCCGCACGAGGTAGGCATCCTCGCCGAGGTGGGTGCAGCGCAGGTCGTGCACCGCGAGTTCCGGGAGGGCGAGGGCCTGGGCGACGGCCCACGCGCTGTGCGGCGCGATCTCGGCCTCCATGAGCGCGGGTGGCGCGTTGGTCCACGTCCGGAAGGTGTCCCACCCGCCGAGTTCGACCGGTCCGAACTGCGGGTGATCGAACGCGTACCAGTCGACGAAACCGGCGCCGTCGAGTACGTCGTCGTTCCAGGCGAGGAGCGCGAGGTCGTCGGCGACGGGATGGTCGGCGTACCACTCGATGTACTTGTGTTCGATCCCGGCGGCGCGGAGCGGGCTCCAGAACTCCGTCGTCCAGCCGATCAGGCCGAGGAAGTCGTACGCCCATTCGTCACCGCAGCCGGTGATCGACGACTTCGGGTCGTACTTGAACTCGTGGAACACCGACGCGGTTGCGTAGCCGGTGATCTCGGTGGCGCGCGCCCCCAGGGTCTTGTAGGTGACGAGGTCCGCGGTGGGGAAGTGATCGTCGGCGTGGCCGCCGTACGGCCGCAGGATGACGGCCGCGAACGTGTGGTAGGCGAAGTACACGCCGATGTTGGGCCGGGCGGTCACCGCGTCGACCACCGCGCGCACCTCCGGCTCCGACGTCGGATAGTCGCCCGCGCCGGATTGGCTCCCCTCCGGGACCCAATCCTGCGGGAAGTTGCGATTGAGGTCGAGGCTCTGGAGGTGGGGAGCGAGCGGAACGCGATCGGCGTCGAAGTCGTGGACGATGCCCTCGGGAACGACCCGGTAGAAGGGGCCGTCGCTCACGTCGTCGAACGGGCGGGCCATCATCAATCGCGGCTCGTCGGGGTGCACGATCCAACCGCCATCGGGATCCTCGATGCGCATCCAGAGGATGCGGCCGTCGCCATCGGCATCCCGCTCCATGAGGCCGGGCTGCTGATCGGCTCGGGGGTACACCCGAGCCGACGAGCGGAGGTAGATCGGGTCGGTCTCGCGCAGGGCGAGTTCCACGCCATCGGGGTTCACTCGCGCCACCACGTAGAACGTGCGGGTGTCGAGGGCGCGGGTGACCGCTGGGTCGGTGCCGTAGTTGGCGACGAGGTGGTGCAGCAGGTGGAGCGCCGCGGTCGAAGCGGTGATTTCGGTGGCATGGATGTTGCACTCGAAGAACACCGCCGGTTTCTCGTGGTGAGGACCGGTTGCGGAGTTGGTCACGGTGGCGAGCCAGATGTCGCGTCCTTCGTGGGACGTCCCGACCGACTCCAGCGTGATGAGTTCGGGCGCGGCAGCGGCGAGCGCCCGGAGCTCGGCGACGAGTTCGGCGTACGGGTACAAGTGGTCGAATCGAGGGGTGGCCATCGCGGCCGAGACTACGCCTCGGGTACTCCGGGTTCGACGACGACCGCGGCATCGAGATCCGCGGCGATCGTCACCGATGTGCCGACCGGCTCGGGGCGGCTGCTCCGGGCGGTGATCGGTCCCACCGAAGTGTCGGCCTCGACCACGAAGTGATCGCGACGGAACCACGTGGTCCGCACCACCCCCGTCACGGGTCCGTCCGGATCGACGCGCAGGTCGGTGGGCCGGAACCCGACGACGACGGTGCCGACCCGGTCCGTGGCGAGTAGTCCCCATGGGGTCGTCACGAACCCGGCTCCGCTCGGGCACTCGAGCTCCGTGGTCACACCGAGGAACCGGGCGATCGCCCGGGTGGCGGGGCGGCGCCACACGTCGAGCGCGGAGCCCGCCTGCACGATCCGACCCCGGTCGAGGATCACGATCCGGTCGGCGAAAGTGAACGCTTCGTCGAGATCGTGGGTGACGAGCAGTGTGGGCGTACCGCTCGCGTGGAGAATCCGGTGCAACTCCTGCGCGAGTTGGTGCCGACGCTCGCGATCGACCGACGCGAGTGGTTCATCGAGCATCAGCAGCCGCGGCGTCGGCGCCAAGGCCCGGGCCAGTGCCACGCGTTGGCGCTCACCACCGGAGAGCTGATCGACGGCGCGACGGTCGAACCCGGTGAGCCCCACGACGTCCAGCATCGCGGCGGCTCGTCGTTCGCGATCGCACCGGCCGACGCCGCGAGTGCGGAGACCGAACGCGACATTCGCGAGGACGTCCTGGTGGGTGAACAGCGCGTGGTCCTGGAACATCAATCCGAAGTTGCGATGATGGGGGGCGAGGGCGGTGAGATCTTCGCCGTCCCACGCCAGCGCGCCGCGTGCGAGCGGTTCCAACCCGGCGATGGCACGAAGCAGGCTGGTCTTCCCACTGCCGCTCGGCCCGAGCACCGCGACGATCTCGCCCGCGTTGATCGTGAGGCTCGCGGCATCGACGGCAACCGTGGTGCCGTACCGCACTGTCACGTCGGTGAGGGTGAGGGTCACGGTCGGGTCCCGAGCCGGGTCTCGAGCCGGGTTCGGCGCTCACCAGTGAGGGCGACGACGCCGGTGAGGAGCATCAGGATCGTGGCGAGCGCCAGCGCTTGGTCCACGTTGGTGGCGCCCGGCCGGCTCAAGAAGCGATAGATGGCGACCGGCACCGTGGTCGTCTCCGGCCGCACGATGAAGACCGTCGCACCGAACTCGCCCAACGAGATTGCGGCCGCGAATCCGGCCGCGACCTTGGCCGCATGCGCGACCACAGGGAGGTCGACGGCCCGCCAGACCTGCGTTGGTCCCGCGCCGAGCATCGCCGCCGCCTCACGTTGACGGGGGTCGATGGCCCGGAGCACCGGGACGGTGGTCCGGACCACGAAGGGCAACGCGACCAGCGCGTGCGCGATCGGAACTATCCACCACGACGTGCGCAGATCGAGGGGTGGGGTGTCGAACACGATGAGGAATCCGAATCCCACCGTGACCGCGGAGATCCCGAGCGGGAGCAGGACGAGGAGTTCGGTGAGGCGGGCCCCGTGTGCTCGCCGCCCGGGCCGGGTGAGCGCGGTCGCGAGTGCGATCCCCAACGCGACCGCGATCACCGTGGCGACGATCGCGATCTCGATCGAGGTGACGATCGCGTCGAGCGGTGAGTTCGGCGCGCCGAACGGAGTGCTGGTGAGGTGGGTGTAGCCGGTCCCGCCGTGGGCGAGCGACCGAATCGTCAGGTCGCCCAACGGGACCACGACCAGGATCACGGCGGGGAGGAGGCCGACGGCGAGGAGTGCGCGGGCAGGCATGGACGCAGGCACTCGGCGGCCGGCGGCGGTTCGGGTGATGGCCCGGACTCGCCCGGCCATCGTGCCGGCCGTGAACAACGCGGCAACCACCGCGACGAGCTGCACGATCGAGAGGGCCGCCGCGGTGTGGAGGTCGAGCAGTTGGGCGGTCTGGCGGTAGATCTCGGTCTCGATCGTCGCGAAACGTGGGCCGCCGAGGATCAGGATGACACCGAACGACGTGAAGCAGAACAGGAAGACGATTGACCCGGCCGCGACGATGGCCGGGCGGAGGGCAGGCAGCGTGACCGCGACGAAGGTCCGCACCGGTCCCGCACCCAGGCTGCGCGCCGCGTCTTCTTCCCGCGGGTCGAGTCCGCGCCAGGTCGCGCCCACCACGCGCACCACGACGGCCACGTTGAAGAAGACGTGCGCGATCACGATCGCGGTGAGTGATCCGGTGATCCCGAGCGAACGGAACGCTGACCCGACGACCACCGTAGGAAGGACGAACGGCATCGTGAGCAGTGCGACGACCGCGGCCCGGCCGCGGAATCGGAATCGGCTCAGGACCGCGGTGGCCGGGAGCGCGACGATGAGGGTGGCGGCCGTCGAGAGCGCCGCTTGCACGATGGTGAACCACACGACGTGGCGCAGACCCGGATCTCGCCCCACGTCGGCGAGGGAGTGGAGCCGGATCGATCCGTCGGTCCACAAGCCCCGGGCGAGGATCGCGCCGACCGGCCAGAGGAAGAACACCGCGAGGAATGTCAACGGCCCCGCAACGAGCAGGGTCCGGGCCGCGCGAGCTACGAACCGGTTCACCGCAGGACGCGCGCAGTCCACTCGTCGATCCAGCTCGCTCGGTCGCGACCGATGCGCGCGGGGCTGAGCGTGAACGGATCGGGCGGCACCGTGGCGAACTTCGTGAAGACCTCGGGCAGGGGAGTGCCCGGGACCACCGGGTCGACGAACATTTGCAAGGGCATGTCGGCTTGGAAACGGCGGGTCAGCATGAAGTCGATGAGTGCCTGGGCGCCGGCCGGATGGGCGGCGCCCCGCAGCACGCCCGCGAACTCGACCTGCCGGAAACAGGTCTGGTCGAGCGCCAGCGTGGGTGCGGTGGTGGGCTGCGGATCGGCGAAGTACACCTCGGCCGGTGGGCTCGTTGCGTAACTGACTACGAGGGGTCGGGTGCCCGTGCTCCCGGCGGCGCCGGAGAACTCGCCGTTGTAGGCCGCCTCCCATCCGTCGACGGCCTTCACGCCGTTGTCCCGGAGGCGGTCCCAGTATTCGGGCCAGGCCTCCCCGAAACGCGCGACCGTGGCGGCGACGAACGCGAGACCCGGCGACGAGGTCGCGGGGTTCTCCACGACGAGCAGATTGCGGTACTGCGGCTGCGCGAGGTCGTCCAGTGTCTTCGGGATTGCCAGGTCGCGGTCGGCGAAATACTTGCGATCGGCGTTCACGCAGACGTTGCCGACGTCGATCGGCGTGGCGTGGTCCGTGGGATCCAGTCGCAGGGCGCGCGGGACCGCCGTGACCCCCTTCGCTCGGTAGGGCGTGAACACCCGCTCCCGGAGGGCGCGGGTCAGGAACGTGTTGTCCACGCCGAACATCGCGTCACCGAGCGGCGCGTCCTTGGTGAGGATCACCTGGTTGAGCGCGACACCCGCGTCACCGTTCTTCAGGACGCGGACCTTCCAACCCGTCTGGTTGGTGAAGGCTGCGAGCACGGGCCGGGAGACGGCGAACGAGTCGTGCGTGATGAGGGTGACGGTCTTCGCAACTCCGCCGTCGGCTTGACTGCCACGGTTCGAGCCACACGCACCGAGCGTGATGGCCATGACGACGACGAAACCGAGTGTGCGTACGCGCATGTCAGGGGGCTCCATTCGGTTGGATCGCGAACACCGTGCCGCCGCGAAGGGAAACGGTCGCGGGGGAGTCGACGATCTCGTTGCTGACGCCGAGGGTCGAGGTCGGCGAGAGGCTTGCGTCGTGCAGGGCCCAGCGGAGGCCGGTCGTGGTGACGCCGTTCGCCGGCCCGCCCACGGCGATGAGGGTGACGATGCTCGCGGTCGGGCCGGTCAGTGTGATGTGGTCGTGCACGACGTGGATACGGTCGGCGCCGACGAGTGCCGTGATACGCATCGTCGACCACCTCGGATCGGCGAGGACGGCCAACCCCGCCAAGTGATGGTCGATCCGACCGCCCCCGACGCCGATGACGGTGAGCTCGGTCGTGCCGGCGTGGAGGGCCACGGCGAGGGCGAGTTCGAGGTCGGTGGCGTCCTTGTCGGGGGCGTGGCGTTCGATGTGGGCGCCCTCGGCGGTGGCTCGTTCGAGGTGCGCAGGATCGACCGAGTCGAAGTCGCCGACGACGACGTCGGCGCGCAATCGGAGCGCATACAGATGAGCCAGTCCGGAGTCGGCGGCGACGACGAGGTCGGCGCGACCCAGCGTCTCGTGCCACATCTCGTGCGGCGAATCACCGCCGGCTGCCACGATCGTGTGCATCGCCGTCCTCCGGTCGAGAACCGGATCGACGCATACGGAAGGCTGGGAAGACTCCCTGCGCCGGCATGATCCGGATCAGGTGGTAACGGTCGAGGGCTGCGTGCCCGCCTCTCAGCCCGGCGCACCGGACTCCCGTGTTGACGACCGCACCCTATCCGCACGGGTGGCCGGACGCGTCGGATTACGTCAGCGCCGCCCGCACCACGAGTCGTTGCGCCGCTGAGCCGAGTGGGTGACACGTGAAGAGCGTCAACGTGCGACCCGGCGTCTGCTCGGTGATCCACATGGCGTCAGGAGTGACCACGAACATCTCGGTCACGACGTAGTGGTAACTCTGCCCGCTCGCGTTGACGAGGTTGATGGAATCGCCCACGGTCAGGTTGCCGACGTCGTGGAAGGGTGCACTGTGGCTGTTGCGATGGCCGGCGATGACGGCGTTCCCGAAGCCGCCGGGGGCCGCGGTTCCGGGCCAGTGCGACGGGCCCAGGTCGATCGACTCCTGGGTGATCTGATCGCGCAGATCAGTGTCGAGACCGATCTTGGGAATCTGGATCCGACCCATCAGCTGGATCGGCAGGATCACGTCGGGTGCCGGCACGTCGGCCGGTTGGAGCAATGTCTCCGCGACGGGCGTGGGCGGTGCGACCGGCGGTGTCGGCGTTGTCGTTGTCGTCGTGGTCGGTGTCGCCGAGCGAGCAGGGGTCGCAGTGGGCTGGGCCGAGGCAGTGCGGGGGAGCACCCCTCGCGCGACGTGGCGCGCGCTCGCGGATGGACCGGTGAGCATCAGGACCGCGATCAGCGCGACGGTTGCCCCGAGGGCAATCACGCCGAAGGCGAGGCGGTACGCCCACGAGAGTTCCGAACCTGGTCGAACGCTGGGCATCGAACATCCTCTGGACCGATGAGGTCCGCCTGGATGCGCCGCCAACTCCGCCGTCAGCAACCGACCACCCAGATTTCCGCCGAGTCAGTTTGTTAGCTCATGCACCGTTCTGAGGCAAGGCAGGCGGTTCGATGTTTCCCAAACCTTTCGATACCTTGCGAGGTATTCGCGCGGAGCGCGGTGGTCGCCGCGCGTGGCGTGCGTTGCGAGGAGCGTCCCGATCGTCCGACGGTTGGGTGCCCACGCCGACGATGACGACCCGGCGGCCGGCGAGGCGGCGGGTGAGGTCGGTCGGTGGCAGTTCGCTCATCGGGCGAACCTATCCGAGGGCCGCGTCAGCGGGGTGTGGCGCGTCAGGTGAGCGTCGCGCGAATCACCAGGCGTCGCGCCGCGGATCCCAGCGGATGACTCGTGAACAGCGTGAGCGTACGACCGGGCGTCTGCTCGGTGATCCACATCGCCGACGGATCGACCACGAACATCTCGGTCACCGTCTACGTGAACGCGATGGCCCGCGGTGTCCACGAGGGTGATCCCATCATCGGCGGTCAGATTGCCGGTGTCGTGGAACGGCTGCTGACGGTACCGACGGTCGATTGCGACTGCCGGGTCGATCGCCTGCGTCGCCGAGTGTTGGAATTCCTCCAGGCGATCTGGCTCCGGAACCGTGTGACCCGGACCTTGCTCGTCTTGATATATGTCGTCTCCGTAGGCAAGATCATCGCAATCGGCTATTCCGTCGCGCTCCATGGTTCTGTGGACGTCAGTCCATGGATCCTGCTTGTAGCCGGAGTTCTCACCGCTGCAGGGCTCGTGACTATGCAATGGCGTCACGCCTCCCGTCCGAGACAGCACGACCGCAAGAGGGAAGCCGCGTAGCCGCTGGATCGTCGACTCGCCACCCAGAAGTTAGGCAATGTCCCTTGCGCGGTGGACCCGCCTCCTAACCGTGCTCGAAGTAGAGAACGTCGCTGACCGCGGCAATCTCGGTGTCTGCGTCGGCCAGCGCGCGGATCGGCTCATACCCACTCCCGCCTTGAGTGACCTCGGCGAGCGCGAGTCCGCCGGCGCCGTCGTACGCGGTCCAAGAAGCGCCCAGACCAATCTGTGGGAGATACCCGCGGCGGCGCACGATGTCGTCGATGACTCCCACGACAGTCCGACAGCGCGTCAACATCGAAGACCTGCTCATGGGATTCGACATCGTCGGCAGCGTTGACACTGGATCGCGAGACACGCAACTGCATCCGCACAGCCTGCCAGGATCAGACCTCGACGAAGGCTGTTCCACACCCAAGCGGCACGTCACCAGAGTGGGAACTCCGGAGGGTGGCGTTCCGCGGAACGCTCTCGTCGCGTGAGCGAATGATCCCGGCCTTTGGCGGGTGTTGGTCACTGTTGGCGATTTCGGGTTAGCTATACACGTGTATACCCAAGCGAAATTCCGGAAAGTGAGTACCGGTCGATCCGGACCGGCGAGTCCGGCCGAGTGATGTGGAAGAGGGAAGCGGGCTCAGTCGGCGGAGGCGCGCAGGACGACGTCGGCCTGCCACTGCTGTTCGGGCCAGCCTCGTCGGCCCCGAGTGCGTTGGACCCGGTGCAGCCAGTCGACGACGTCTTCGGGCGGGTGGCCGAGCAACACCAGCGCACTGCCGATCACGGCACCGGTGCGACCCCGGCCACCGTGGCAGTGCACCAAGACCCCCTCACCCGCCGACCAGCGATCGGCGACGAGCGCGGCCGCGACCCGAATACGGGATTCGTCGCGCCCGGGATCGGGCGGGGTGCGACGACCGATGAGGTCGGAGAGCCGGCTTGCGTGTCCGGTGAGCGGCGTGGCGTCGTACTTCGACTGGTCGCGCGTGAGATCGATGACGTGTGCGAAACCGCGATCGGCGAGCGTGTCCCAGACCCCGGCGCGCGGGTACGCCATGCCGGCGAGGGGAGTCGGCTCTGCGCACACCCACCACAGATCGCCGGGAACCGAGAGCGGGCCGATGAACCCGGGCCGCGCCCCCGGAGGGAGCAGGACCGGCGCGGTCACCCGCGCGCGGCGATGAGCGATTCCAAGGGACCGAGGTCGTACGGCGCGCCGACCATCACGATGAAGTGTTCGGCGCCGGCCGCGACGTACGCGTCGAGTGCATCGACCTCGTTGGGCTGGATGGCGACCGTGCGCTCGATCTCCTTCGGTGATCGTCCCTGCTTGTTGCACCAGTCGTCGAGCACGGAGTTCTTGTGCGCGAAGTTCTCCGGTGGCCCGAACGAGTTCCATGCGTCGGCGTACTCGGCGACGAGCCGCAACGTGACCTTCTCGCCCGCGCCGCCGATCAGAATCGGCACGTCGCCCGCGGGCGGTGGGACCAACGCCCCGAGGCGGTCGGCGATCTTCGGGAGGGCCGCGCCGAAATCGGCGAGCCGGCTCGCGGCGGTGCCGAACTCGTAGCCGTATTCGGTGTAGTCGCGCTCGAACCACCCCGAACCGATCCCCAGCACGAAGCGGCCGTGGCTGAGCAGATCGATGGTCCGCGCCATGTCGGCGAGCAGTTGGGGGTTGCGGTACGAGTTGCACGTCACGAGCGCGCCGATGGTCGCGTGTTCGGTGTCGACGGCCATCGCCGACAGCAGGGTGTAGGCCTCGTAGTGGTTCGCGTCGGGGTTGCCGTAGAGCGGGAAGAAGTGGTCCCAGATCCAGATGCTGTCGGCGCCGAGCGCATCGGCGGCCTTCCAGGCGGCGCGGAGTTCATCGACGGTGCCCTCTTGGGGGTGGAGTTGCACTCCGACTTTGAACGACATGGTGCTGGCCTCCAATGGCGCGGGTGTGGTGGGTCGGCGCGGCACACTACCGAGAGCGAGGAGCAGCCATGTTCATCACGAATCACGTCTTGGCCGGTGCGATCGCCGGTACCGCGTGCCGCGACCGCCCGGTCGCGGCGTTCGGCGTGGGGTTTGCGACCCACGTGGTGATGGACATGGTGCCCCACTGGGGCAACCCCGAGTTGGGACGCGACGGCTTCTACGCGGTTGCCAAACGCGATGGGTTCCTCGGGCTCGCGACGGTTGCCTTGGCCACCGTGGCCGGCGTCCCGCCGCGGCGGGCCCTGATCGCAGGGATGGCCGGAGCCGCGCTGCTGGATTCGGACAAGCCGTGTGAGTACTTCTTCGGTGTCAACCCGCTTCCGCCGTGGATCGACCGCATCCACAAACAGATCCAGCGTGAGTCGCCCGAGGGCATGCGGGTGGAGGTGGCGGCCGGTGTCGCGCTCGACCTGCGGCCGCCGCCGCACTGTTGGTCCGGGCCCGACGGCGCGTGACCGACCGCCCGGTCTGGCAACATGCCCGGGTGCAGATCGGTGAGAGTTTCGTCGGCGAGGGGCTCGAGGCCGCCCATGTGAACACGGTGCTGGGGGAGCGCAGCGGCCCGGTCGGCACCTCATGGGCGTCGGCCCTGGCGTCGCCGACGCGTGGCCATGCGCCGTTCGTGGCGATCATCCAACCCGGTCTCGCGGTCCAGCCTCCGACTCTCTTCGTCAACAAGGCGGGGATCGCCGGGGAACGCCACGCCGAGATGACGTGGGGCGCGGCCCAGGCCGGAGTCGCCGCGGGCGTGACTGATGCCGTCGCCGACGAGATCATTCCGATCGACTGGATCGCCGAGCTCGTCATCATCGCGGCCGTGTGGGTGAACCCTCGGGCGGCCGACGCCAAGGCCGTGTTCGCGAACAATCGGGAGGCCGCACGAGGAGCGCTCCTGGCCGGCGCGCGCGGCGGGCCGCCGATCGCCGAGGTCCTCGCGGCCCGCACCGACCCCTGGAACCCCTTCTATCGGCCGCGCTGATCCATGGACCTGCGGTTCTCTGCCGAACACGATGCGTTCCGGGCCGAGGCGCGCGAGTGGCTCGTCACCCAACTCGATGGCGAGTTCCAGGGCGTGCGCGGCCGCGGTGGACCGGGCGACGAGCACGCACTGTTCGAGGAACGGCTCGCGTGGGAACGCGCGCTCGGTGCGGCGGGCTGGACGTGTCTCTCGTGGCCGCGCGAGTACGGCGGGCGCGACGCATCGTTGTTGGAGCAGGTGATCTTCTACGAGGAGTACGCCCGCGCGGGCGGCCCCGGGCGGGTCGGGCTGGTCGGCGAGGGGCTCATCGGCCCCACGATCCTGCACTTCGGCACCGACGAGCAGCGCGCTCGATTCCTCCCGAAGATCGCGAGCGGCGAGGAACTGTGGTGCCAGGGGTATTCCGAACCCAACGCCGGTTCGGATCTCGCGAATCTCTCGACCCGCGCCGAACTCGACGGCAACGAGTGGGTCATCGACGGTCAGAAGGTGTGGACCTCGCTGGCGCACTGGTCGCAATGGTGCTTCGTGCTCGCCCGCACTGACCGCGACGCGCCGCGCCACCGCGGCATCTCCTACCTGCTCGTTCCGATGGACCAGCCCGGGATCGAGATCCGTCCGATCGAACAGATCACCGGCACGTCGGAGTTCAACGAGGTGTTCTTCGACGGTGCGCGCACTCCGGCTGATCTCGTCGTCGGCGAGGTCAACGGTGGCTGGAAGGTCGCAATGGGCACGCTCGCCTTCGAGCGGGGCGCCCTGACGCTCGGCCAACAACTCGGCTTCGCCCACGAGTGGCAGGAGATGGCCGGCACTGCGCGTGAACGGGGGATCAACACCGATCCCGTGATGCGCCAGAAGTTGGCCCAGACCTACATCGAGGTCGAGATCATGCGGTACACCGCGATGCGCGGCCTGACCGCGATGAGCCGCGGTGACGTGACGCGCGAGACGTCGATCGGGAAGCTGTTCTGGGCGGGGTTGCATCGACGGATGGGTGAACTCGCAATGGAGGTGCTCGGACCGTGGTCCGAGGTCGCCGAGGCATTCCCGTACGACCTCACCCGCGCCCAGGCGATGTTCCTCTACACCCGTGCCGACACGATCTACGGCGGCTCGAATCAGATCCAGCGCAACATCATCGGCGAACGGGTCCTCGGCCTGCCGCCCGAACCGAAGGTGACGTGATGACCACCCCTCCCGCCCCGCCCACTCCGCCCGCGGGCCACGGCCTGCTTGCCGGTAAGAACGTGCTCGTGACGGCGGCCGCCGGCACCGGCATCGGGTTCGCGACGGCGGAGCGGTGCATCGCGGAGGGTGCACAGGTCGTGATCAGCGACGCCCACGAACGGCGGCTGGCGGAGTCGGCCGAGCAGCTGGGCGACGGCGTCGCGATCGCGTTGCCCTGTGACGTGACGGTGGAAGATCAGGTGCAGGCCCTGTTTGCGGGCGCCGCCGCCGCGGTGGGCGAGATCGACATCGTGGTGAACAACGCGGGCCTCGGCGGGACCGCGGATGTGGTCGACATGAGCGACGAGCAATGGATGAAGGTGCTCGACGTCACGCTGAACGGCACGTTCCGGTGTGTGCGGGCCGCATTGCGTCACATGCAACCGCGTCATGCCGGCGTCATCGTGAACAACGCGTCGGTGTTGGGGTGGCGCGCCCAGCGGGGTCAGGCGCACTACGCGGCGGCGAAGGCCGGCGTGATGGCCTTGACTCGCTGTGCGGCGATGGAAGCTGCGCTCTACGGCGTGCGGATCAACGCGGTGGCGCCGTCACTGGCCATGCACCCGTTCCTGGCCAAGGTGACGACCGACGAACTCCTCGACGAGCTGACGTCGCGGGAGGCGTTCGGTCGCGCGGCCGCGCCCTGGGAGATCGCCAACGTGATCGTGTTCCTCGCGTCGGACTACTCCACCTACATGACCGGCGAGTGCGTGAGTGTGAGTTCCCAACACGCGTAGGCGACCCGGTGCCGCGCTAGTGGCAGTGGCCCTCGGGTGACGGGGGCACGTCGAGCGCCGGGTTGCGGTCGAAGAACCCGTACGGCGTGAGGAGGAAGCCGGTGTACTCCACCGGCATGACCGGCCAGTCCTCGGGCCGGACGAAGTGCGTGATGCCGAACGAGTACCAGACCACGATGTCGGTGTCGACGAGCGAGCGGTCGGCCGCAGTCCAGCGGGGGAGGCCGTCGCCACCGTCGTGTTGGTTCGGGTAGTTGCCAGCGGCGCGCCG
The DNA here is from genome assembly GCA_963765075.1 of uncultured Acidimicrobiia bacterium. GTDB lineage: Bacteria > Actinomycetota > Acidimicrobiia > IMCC26256 > JAENVU01 > JAENVU01. The sequence goes on along the minus strand of CAVXVA010000001.1, from coordinate 846,167 downwards.
CTCGTCGGGCGCGTAGGGCGTCACCCACAGGTTGTGTTGGGCGAACCCGGCCCGCCGGCCGACGCTCGAATCCGGTTGTGCGAGCAACGTGGGCGTGCTCATGGTCGGCACGAGCTTGTACGCGGTTGGTTGGCCGAGCCCGTTCGTCGTCGACGGGCTGACGATGCGCCAGGATCGTGACGTCGCCGAGTTCGTTTCGCGCTGCGCGACCGACTCCGACTCGAGCCGGGTCTTCTTGGCGCGGAACGCGTTGCCCCACGGGTTCTCGGGCCCGGTCGGCACGCGCTCGGCCTCGACCTCGTAGATCTCGTTCGTGGTGCCGTCGACGTCGAAGTCGAGCCGGGCGCTGAACATGTGCTGGTGGTTCGGTGCGGCCACGCCGGGCGCGACGACGTTGGCGTACTCGGGGTTGGTGCCGGGTTCGATGCGCCATCGGCGACACGATGCCGGTGAGTTTCACCTCGAGTTGGATGTTGCCGTCTTGGTAGAAGTACCAGAAGAAGCCGTACTCGTAGTTGCCGACCGTCGAGATGAAACTCACGACGAGTCGCCGGCTCCGCCGCACCTCGCTGGTACCGCCGAAGAGGTCGACGTGCTTCCAGAGGATCCCGTAGTCCTCTTCGTGCATGCAGATGGCGTTGCTGATCACGTACGGCTCGCCGTCTTCTTTCGTGAGGCGTGGCGTCGAAGTAGTGGATCTCGCCGAGGCAGTCACAGCCCAGGGTGAGTGATTGCGTCATCCGTCCGAGCCCCCACTCGCCGACATCGAACGCGTTCTTGAACCCCTGCACTTCGGACGGGTCGCCGTAGGGCACGACCATCTCCGTGATCGACGCGCGGTGCAGGATCGACCGCTCGTTGCCCGCGTCGTTGTACGTGACCTGGTGGAGGATCAATCCCTCGTACGGGTCGAACGTGAGCCGGAGCGACCACTTCTGCCACTGCACGAGGTTGCCGTCGACGGTGAAGCTCGGGCCGTCGGGTTGGGTGATCTCCAGCGGCTTCAGGTCGGTGCGCAACGGCTCGCAGTCGGGTGCGAAGTACCGCGCGTGTTGCGTCGGCATCGTGACGACCCCGTGGTCGATCACCTCGATCACTTCCTTGACGCCCGAGGTCGAAGTGGACGATGAGTCCTTCGATCGGGCGGGCGTAGCCGTTGTCCTGCGGGTCGGTGCGCAGGAACGAGATGCACCGCGCGATGCGCCGGCCCTGCTCCGCCTCGTATCCGAAGGCCCCGGCGGGCCACGGATCGATCTGCACGTTGTCGACGTCGGTGATGCCCCGGCGGGCGAGGGCCGCGATGTATTCGGGGTGTTCCCTCGTTCGTGAAGATCGCGTGCGCCGCCTCGCCGAAGAGCAGCGTGGGTCGCATGCCGGCGATGACGTCCCAGCTGTGGACCGTGCCGTGGGTGAGCGAGACCACGATCTCGGTGACGTCGATCTCGGGACCGGTCAGGAGTTGCACCTCGACCTGGCGATCCGGATCCGTCGGGAGGTCCGACTTCGTCGGTTCCTTGAGAATGATGTGGACGAAGGTGGAGCCGTCGGTCCAGCGATCATCGGCTCGGACGAGGGCACTCGCCTGCGAGATTTCCTCGCCCGTCAACATGTCCAGGGGGTGGGTCATCCCCGCATGCTCCCGGCACGCCGCCCGGCAGCTGTCAAACGCGGAAGTCGACGTGGGTCAGGTGTCGGCCGCGTCGAGGTAGGCGGGGCGCTCGCCGCCGCCGTGGACGAGCAGGTTCGCGCCCGACACGTAGGCGGCCGAGCGGTGACGCGAGGAACAGACACGCGCCGGCGATGTCGGCCGGCGTGCCCATGCGGCCGAGCGGAACGGTCGCGCCGACCGCGGCGATGCCGGCCTCGTCGCCGTAGTGCAGGTGCGACTGCTCGGTGCGGATGAGCCCGGCGCTGACCGCGTTGACCCGGACCTTCGGTGCGTAGTCGACCGCGAGGGTCTGGGTGAGGTTGAGGAGCCCCGCCTTGGCCGCGCCGTAGGCCGCGGTTCCGGGCGACGGGCGCAGCGCCGCTCACGCTCGCGATGTTGACGATCGACGCCGCCGTCGGGCTGGGTCTGCATCACCGCGTTGGCCTGCTGCGCACAGACGAGCGGCGCGAGCAGGTTGAGTTCGATGATGGCCTTGGAGAACTTGGGCGAGACGGTGGCCGAATCGGCCGACGGCGATCCGCCGGCGTTGTTGATCAGGACGTCGAGGCGGCCGAGCCGGCGACGGTCGCGGCGACCAGCGCCTCGACGGCCTCGGCATCGCGCACGTCGGCGGCGATGAAGGCGGCGGTCCGGCCGCCGGCGGTGGGCAGTTCCTCGGGCTCGGACCGCCCACAGATCACGACCTCGGCCCCGGCGGCGAGGAACCCCTCGGTGATGCCCCGCCCGATCCCCCGGGCACCTCCCGTCACGAGCACGACGCGGCCCGACATGTCGCACTGATCGCAGTCATGACGGATAAGTTTCCCCGATCTGACGACCCGTCAGAAACTCTTGCCCCGAATCTCCTCCGAGGCGTGCCCATGCCGATCACTCACACCGTCGACGCCACCGGCATCGCCGAGGTGGTGATGGACAACCCGCCGGTGAACGCCCTGACGGTCGCGGGCTGGTTCGATCTCGCCACGCATCATCCGCGGGCCTCGGCGAGGACCCGGCGGTGCACGTGGTGGTCCTGCGGGCCGAGGGCCGCGGGTTCAACGCCGGGGTCGACATCAAGGAGATGCAGAACACCGAGGGCTTCGACGCCCTGATCGGCGCCAACCGCGGCTGCTTCGCCGCCTTCGCCGCGGTCTACGAATGCGCGGTGCCGGTGATCGCCGCCGTCAACGGGTTCTGCCTCGGCGGCGGCGTCGGCCTGGTCGGCAACGCCGACATCGTGGTCGCGAGCGACGACGCCACCTTCGGCCTGCCCGAGGTCGACCGGGGCGCGCTCGGTGCGGCGACCCACCTGGCCCGGCTCGTGCCCCAGCACCGGATGCGGGCGATGGTGTACACCGCGGCCACCGATCACCGCGCAGGAGCTGCACCACTTCGGCTCGGTGCTGCGAAGTGGTTCCGCAGCGCCGAACTGCGCGACGCCGCGCTGCGGATCGCGGCCGACATCGCGGCCAAGAGCCCGACGGTGATCCGCGCCGCCAAGGAGTCGCTCAACGGCATCGACCCGATCGACGTGAAGCGCTCCTACCGCTTCGAGCAGGGCTTCACGTTCGAGCTGAACCTCTCGGGCGTGGCCGACGAGCACCGCGACGCCTTCGTCGCCAAGCGAGACACGGACACGAGCAAGTGAGCGAGCCGACTCGGCGAGCCGACCTCGAAGGTGGTCACCGAAGACGATGTCGTCGCGGAGCTGCGCGACGGCATGACGATCGGGATCGGCGGCTGGGGTTCGCGCCGCAAGCCGATGAGCCTCGTGCGGGCGATCGCGCGCAGCGACGTCAAGGACCTCACCGTCGTGTCCTACGGCGGGCCCGACCTCGGGCTGCTGTGCGCGACCGGCAAGGTGCGCAAGGCCGTCTACGCGTTCTGCTCGCTCGACTCCATCGCGCTCGAGCCGCACTTCCGCACCGCCCGCCAGACCGGAGCGGTCGTCGCACGCTCGAGATGGACGAGGGCATGTTCCTGCTCGGCCTCCAGGCCGCGGCGTGGCGGGTGCCGTTCCTGCCGACCCGGGTCGGGCTCGGCTCGGACCTGCGTCGAACGCCAGGCCGAGATCAGGACCGTCGTCTCGCCCTACGCCGACGGCGAGGAGCTGGTGGCCGCGCCGGCGCTGCACGCTCGATGTCGCGCTGATCCACATGCACCGCGGCGATCGCGGCGGGAACGGCCAGTACCTCAACGTCGACCCCTACTTCGACGACCTGTTCTGCATGGCCGCGGATCGGCGCTTCATGAGCGTCGAGCGGATCGTCGACGACCGACGAGCTCGCGGCGGGCGGCCCGGTGCAGTCGTTGAAGATCAACCGGCTGATGACCGACGGTGTGGTCGAGGCGCCGCACGGCGCGCACTTCACCGAGTGCGTGCCCGACTATCCGCCGCGACGAGGAGTTCCAGAAGGCCTACGCCGCGAGCGCGAAGTCGCCCGAGGCGTGGGCCGAGTGGAAAGCGAAGTACCTCGACTGCGGCGACCACGACGAATACCGGAAGGTGATCGCCGACTCGATGAGCGATGCGACCGCAGCGACCTCATCACCCGGGCCGAGTACTGCGTGGTCGCGGTGGCCGAGTGCTTCCGCGGCGACGGCGAGATCCTGGCCAACCCGATCGGCACGGTCCCGATGATCGGCGGCCGGCTGGCCCGCGCGAGCTTCGCGCCCGACCTGGTCATGACCGACGGCGAGGCGTTGTTCATCGGCGGCCCGTATCCCGTCGGCCCGACCGATGAGGCCGAAGATCGATCGAGGCGTGGAACCCCTACCGGTCGATGTTCGACGTGGTGTGGTCCGGCCGGCGTCACGTGATGATGGGCGCGAGCCAGATCGACATGTACGGCAACCAGAACTTCGCGTTCGTCGGCGACTGGGACAAGCCCAAGGCGCAGCTGCTCGGGTTCCGGGGCGCGCCGGGCAACACGATCCAGAACACCACCAGCTACTTCCTGCCGAACCACTCGTCGCGGGTGTTCGTCCCGAAGGTCGATGTGGTCACGCGGCGTCGGGTACGACCGCGCCGCCGAGCTCGGCGCCGGCCGGTCGCGTTCCACGAGCTCCGCCACGTCGTCACCAACCTCGGCGTCTTCGACTTCGAGACGCCCGACCACCGCATGCGGCTGCGCTCGGTGCACCCCGGCGTGACCGTCGACGAGATCGTCGAGGCGACCGGCTTCGAGCTCGTCGTGCCCGACGACGTGCCCGAGACCCGCGCGCCCGACCGCCGACGAGCTCGCGCTGATCCGCGAGGTCATCGACCCCCACGGCCTGCGCGACCAAGAAGTCCCCAACCCGTGACGTCACGCCGCACGCCCGCGCTGCACACGCCGCGCGTGCGACCTCTTCGGCGTCGAGTACCCGATCGTGCAGACCGGCATGGGCTGGGTCGCCGGGCGCGCGGCTCACCGCGGCGACCGAGCGCGGCCGGCGGGCTCGGCATCCTCGCCAGCGCCACGATGAGCGTCGCCCGAGCTCGCGACCGCGATCGCCGACGGTGAAGGACCGCACCGACAAGCCCGTTCGGCGTGAACCTGCGCGTCCGATCAGCCCGACATCGACGATCGCATCGAGCTGCTGGTCCGCGAGGGCGTGCAGGTGGCGAGCTTCGCCCAGGCGCCCGGCGAGCGGCTCGTCAAGACGCTCAAGGACGCAGGGCGTGGTCGTGATGCCGACCGTCGGCGCGCGTCGCCACGCCGAGAAGGTCGCCGAGTGGGGCGTCGACGCGGTGATCGCGCAGGGCGCCGAAGGCGGCGGCCACACCGGCACCGTCCCGACCTCGCTGCTGCTGCCGCAGGTCTGCGACGCGGTCGACATCCCGGTCATCGCGGCCGGTGGGTTCTTCGACGGTCGCGGCCTCGTGGCCGCGCTGGCGTACGGCGCCGCCGGAATCGCGATGGGCACACGGTTCCTCCTCTCGGCCGAGAGCCGGGTGCCCGACGCGGTGAAGGCCCGGTACCTCGAGCCGCGGTCACCGACACCGTCGTCACCAAGCAGATCGACGGCCATCCGCAGCGGTGATCCGCACCGAGCTCGTCGATCACCTGACCGCGCCGCCAAGCTCGGCGCGGCGGGCCGCTATCACCACCTGCATCATGTGGTGACCAACCTCGGGGTGCTCGACTTCGAGACAACGGACCACCGCATGCGGTTGCACTCGGTTCACCCGGGAGTGACCGTCGACGAGATCGTCGCCGCGACCGGTTTCGAACTCGTGGTGCCCTCCGACGTTCCGGAAACCCGCGCGCCGACCCCGGACGAACTCTCGTTGATCCGTGAGGTCATCGATCCTCACGGCTTGCGCGAGCAGGAAGTCCCCAACCCGTGAGTCATCCCGCACACCCGCAACTGGACACTGCCGCCTGTGAGTTGTTCGGAGTCACCTACCCCATCGTGCAGACCGGGATGGGGTGGGTCGCGGGTGCGAATCTCACGGCCGCGACCAGCGCGGCCGGCGGCCTCGGAATCCTGGCCAGCGCCACGATGAGCGTGCCCGAACTCGCCACCGCGATCGCTGCGGTCAAAGACCGCACCGACAACCCCTTCGGTGTGAATCTGCGCTCCGATCAACCCGACATCGACGATCGCATCGCCTTGATGGTGCGCGAAGGCGTGAAGGTGGCGAGCTTCGCCCAGGCGCCGGGCGAGCGCCTGGTGAAATCGCTGAAGGACCAGGGTGTCGTCGTGATGCCGACCGTCGGGGCTCGTCGCCACGCCGAGAAGGTCGCCGAGTGGGGCGTCGACGCGGTGATCGCCCAAGGTGCCGAAGGCGGTGGCCACACCGGGACCGTCCCGACCACGCTCCTGTTGCCGCAGGTCTGCGACGCCGTCGATATCCCGGTCATCGCGGCCGGTGGATTCTTCGACGGACGCGGGTTGGTCGCCGCGCTGGCCTACGGCGCGGCCGGAGTCGCGATGGGAACTCGCTTCTTGTTGTCCGCCGAGAGCCGCGTCCCGGATGTGGTGAAAGCCCGCTACCTCCAAGCCTCGGTGACCGACACCGTCGTGACGAAGCAGGTCGACGGTCACCCTCAGCGGGTGATCCGGACCGATCTCGTCGAACATCTCGACGGCGCGGGTCGGCTCACGGCGTTGCCGCGCTCGCTGGGGAACGCGCTGCGGTTCCGGCAGCTCAGCGGGCGGGGGATCGGCGACCTCCTGAAGGAGGGTCGCGCGATGCACAAGGAGCAGGGGCTCTCGTGGGCGCAGGTCGCGATGGCCGCGAATGCGCCGATGCTCACCAAGGCCGCGCTGGTCGACGGCCGGCTCGACACCGGTGTGTTGCCGACCGGCCAGGTGGTCGGTGTCATCGACGAGCTTCCGACCGTCGGTCAGATCATCGATCGCATCGTCGCGGAGGCGAACAACGTGTTCACCCAGTTCGGCGCGGTGTAACCGCAGTCGAGAGGAGCCCGATGGTGGCGTCGATGCGAGCGTGGCGATTGCACGAGTACGGCGAGCCCCTCGACGTGCTCCAGCTCGACGAGGTGCCGATCCCCGAGCCGGGACCGGGCGAGGTGCGGATTCGGGTCCAGGCGATCCCGCTGAACCTCAACGACCTCGAACGGATCACCGGCGGCAACATGATGGTGCGCCCGGAGCTGCCGTACGCGCCGGGCATGGAGGTCATGGGCATCGTCGATGCCGGTGGCGACGGTGTCGACGGCCGGCTCGGTGAGCGAGTCGTGGCGACGACGACGGGCGCGCACGGGGGCTACGCGGAATACGCGGTCGGTCCTTCGGTGTCCGCGTTCACCATGCCGGATTCCGTGCCGCTGCCCGACGCGGCGGCGCTCTACTTCCCGTTCCATCTTGCGTGGCTGGGGCTGGTCGACCGCGCCGCGTTGCAGTCCGGCGAGACGGTGTTGATTCACGCCGCCGCGGGTGGCTCTGGTTCGGCCGCGATCCAGATCGCGAAGCACTTCGGCGCGCGAGTCATCGCAACGGCCGGTGGCCCCGACAAGGTGGCGTTGTGTCGCGACCTGGGCGCCGACGTCGTCATCGATTACCTCGCCGACGATTTCCAACCGATCGTGCTCGCCGAGACCGGCGACCGGGGGGTCGACGTGGTGTTCGACAACGTCGGCGCGGCGGTCATGGAAGCCTCGATGGCATGCACCGCCTACAACGGCCGGTACCTGATGATGGGCTTCGCGTCGAACAAGGAAGTGGCCGACGAAGCGTTCATCGTCCCGCGACGGGTCGCGTTGGGCAATCTCAAGCTGTGCGGTGTGCTTCTCGCCTATGCCGCGCCGGAGATGGCACACCTGGTGAAGACTGCGATGGGGTGGAACTTCGCGCCGGCCGAGCACGGCGCCGCGATCATGCGCGAGATCGTCGATCTCTATTCGGCCGGAGCGATTCGGACCGTGATCGGGGACACCGTCGACTTCGACGCCGTGCCGGTCGCGATCGACGCGATGGCCAACCGCAACACCGTTGGCCGCACCATCGTGCTCGTCTGAGCCCCCTCTCCGGCCGTCGCGCGGTCTGCGCGTAGGGCTGGTCGCCGCCAGTCTGTAGGCTGCGCCGCCATGAGAGACGACACGCGTTGCCGCGGCCGAAGGCTGGTTCACGCTTGACGATGAGCCGGCGTTGCTGGGGAGCCGGGGGGTGGAAACCGGGAGTTACTTCTTTCCGAAGAACCTCGCGTTTTCGCGCAACCCCGTGGCGCCGACCGAGGAACTCGAAGAGGTCGCGTTCTCGCGACGGGGTCGGGTGTGGTCCTGGACCACGAACCACTACCAGCCGCCGGCCCCTTACATTTCGCCCGATCCGTTCGTGCCCTACACGGTGCTGGCCGTCGAACTCCTGACTGAGCAGATGGTCGTGCTCGGACCGCTCGTGCCCGGTGCCGACCCGTCGACGCTGAGCGTGGGCACGGAGGTCGAACTGACCCTCGGCACCCTGTACGAAGACGACGACCATGAGTACGTGGTCTGGCAGTGGAAGCCGGTGGAGTGATGGAAGAGATTGCAGTCCTCGGTGTCGGAATGCACCCGTGGGGCAAGTGGGGCAAGAACTTCGTCGAGTACGGCGTCGTGGCCGCCCGCGCCGCGCTCGCCGACGCCGGGATCGACTGGCGCGACGTGCAGTTGGTCTGCGGTGCCGACACGGTCCGCAACGGCTACCCCGGTTACGTCGCCGGCGCGACCTTTGCCAAGGCGCTCGGGTGGCAGGGTGCGGCGGTATCGAGTTCCTACGCAGCCTGCGCGAGTGGCGCGACGGCACTCAATGCGGCGCGCGCCCAGATCCTCGCGGGGATGGTCGATGTCGCGATGGTGATCGGTGCCGACACGACGCCGAAGGGGTTCCTCGCGCCGAACGCCGGTGAGCGCGGTGACGATCCCGACTGGTTGCGGTTCCGGCTCCTGGGGGCCACCAATCCCACCTACTTCGGGATGTACGCCCGGCGCCGGATGGAATTGCATGGAGCGACCCAGGCCGATTTCGCCGCGGTCAAGGTCAAGAACGCGAAGCACGGGTTCGAGAACCCGTACGCGCGGTTCCGCAAGGAGGTCACCCTCGACGACGTCGCGGCGTCGCCGATGGTGTCCGACCCGCTGCGCCTGCTCGAAATCTGTGCCACGTCCGACGGCGCGGCGGCGTTGATCGTGTGCAGCGTCGACTACGCGAAGAAGCTTGGCCACACCAGCCCGGTGCGGATCGCCGGCGTGAGTACGGTCAGCCCGAGTTACCCGGACACCTTGATCGACATGCCGAACTTCGCCACCGACTCGGCGTTCGGCGTCGCCGAGCCGGAGCGCGGATTCCGGGACTCGATCGCATTCGCGGCCTACGAACAGGCCGGCATCGGGCCGGAGGATCTCGACCTCGCCGAGGTGTACGACCTCTCGACTGCGCTCGAACTCGACTGGTACGAGAACATCGGTATCTGCAAGCCGGGGGAGGCGGAGCGGCTCGTTCGCGACGGCGACACGACCATCGGCGGCCGGATCCCGGTGAATGCCAGCGGTGGTCTCGCCTGCTTCGGTGAGGCGGTCCCGGCGCAGGCCATCGCCCAGGTGTGCGAGCTCACGTGGCACCTCCGCGGTGAAGCCGGCGCCCGTCAAGTGGAAGGAGCCCGGATCGGGCTCACCGTGAACCAGGGCCTCTTCGGCCATGGCAGCTCAGTGATCGTGAGGAAATAGATGCAGTGGAACTTCGCCGACCTGTTCGAGGGCGTCGCCGATCTCGTCCCCGAACGCACGGCCGTGATCTGTGGTGATCGCCGGTACACGTTCGCCGAGCTCGACGATCGTTCGACCCGGCTCGCGAATCACCTCATCGCCGCGGGCCTCCAGGTGGGTGACCACGTCGGCATCTACGCGTACAACGGTCCGGAGTGGATCGAGTCGATGTTCGGCATCTGGAAGGCCCGCGGCGTTCCGATCAACGTGAATTACCGCTACGTCGAGGCCGAGCTCGCGTACCTCTTCGACAATGCGGATCTCGTCGGCCTGGTGCACGGCCGCGAGTTCGTCCCCCGCATCGCGGCAGTGCGGGACCAGTGCCCGAAGCTCAAGCTCTTCGTGTCGATCGACGACGGCACCGACGAAGACCTCGCCATGATCGGTGCGGTCGAGTACGAAGCCGCACTCGCGGCGGCGTCGAACACTCGGTACACCGAGCCGCGGAGTCCCGACGACCTGTACATGCTCTACACGGGCGGCACCACGGGCATGCCCAAGGGTGTGATGTGGCGCCAGGAAGACTTCTTCCACTCCACGATCGGCGCGCTGATGGGCGGTGGCAACGTGTTCGGCTCGCCCGACGAGGTCATGGAGCTGGCCCGCAACGGCGGCACCCTGTCCGGATTTCCTGTCGCTCCGCTCATGCACGGCGCGGCGCAGTGGGTGGCGCTGATGTTGCTGTTGCAGGGCAACACGCTGGTGCTCAGCAACCAGAAGAAGATGGACCCGCACGAGGTGTGGCAGACCGTCGTGCGCGAGAAGGTGATGACGATCAGCCTGGTCGGCGACGCCATGGCGCGTCCGCTCATCGAAGCCCTCGAAGACGACGGCGTGGACTACGACCTCACGGGGTTCTTCGTGATCGGATCCGGCGGCGCGATTCTCTCGCCCACGGTCAAGCAGAAGATCAACGAAGTGCTCCCCAACGTGCTGATCGTCGACTCCATGGGCGCGTCCGAAACCGGATTCCAGGGCTCGGTGGCAGGCGCCGACGCGGAGGGGAAGCCCCAGTTCGTCATGGGCCCACACACGTTGGTGATCACCGACGAAGGTGTCCCGGTCGAGCCGGGTTCGGGCGTGACTGGCCTGCTCGCCCGCAAGGGCTACATGCCGCTCGGCTACTACAAGGACGAAGCCAAGACGGCCTCGACGTTCATGGTGCTCAACGGTGAGCGGTGGGTGGTGCCCGGAGACATGGCCCGTGTCGAGGCCGACGGTCAGATCACCTTGCTCGGCCGCGGTTCGGTCAGCATCAACTCCGGTGGCGAGAAGATCTTCCCCGAGGAAGTCGAACTCGCGCTGAAGTCGCATCCCGACGTGTTCGACGTGGTCGTCGTCGGCGTGCCCGATGAGCGGTGGGGTGAGCGGGTCGCCGCCGTCGTCAAGGCTCGCGGGGATGCGACGCCCACCGTCGATGCCCTCGCGGAGCATGCTCGATCGTCGATCGCGGGCTACAAGGTGCCCAAGGAAGTGCACCTCGTGGACGAGATCGTCCGTTCACCGTCGGGCAAGGCCGACTACCGCTGGGCCAAGTCGATCGCCACCGGTCAGGCCTGAGACGCACACCTGACCGGCGGCCTCGCCGCTAGTTGCCCGGCATCACCGCGACGTCGCGGGCGATGTCCCATCCGAACCACGTCGCGAGCCCGATGGGGAGTGGTGGGGTCTGGGTCAGCGCGAATCGGTGCAGCGTGCCGAACCCGTCGATGGTGTAGCCACCGGTACCGGTCGGGAGCAGCGACACCCCTTGGACCGGAGGTGAACCGCCTCCGCTCCACACGCCCGTCGGTGCCGCCGGTGGCGCGTTCGTGCCGATGCGGAACGCGTGGAGGTACCCGACCCGGTCGACGATGTACCCGCCGGAGCCATCAGGCAGGATCGTGATGCCCCGCGCCTGGTCTTGACCCTTCCAGTACGGGCCGCCATCCGGCGTGGGCGGCAGCGGGCCGGCGCCGATCGAGAAGCGATGGATGCCGCCGAAGAGGTCGACCAGGTAGCCACCGCTGCCGTCCGGCATGAGCGCGACGCCGCGGGCGGCGTCCCAACCGTTCCAGTACGGGCCGCTCTTGGTTGCGAGTGGTGGGGCCGACGTGCCGATCTGGAACGGTTGGAGCCCGCCGAATCCGTCGAGCGTGTAGCCCCCGGAGCCGTCCGCAAGCACCGCGACCCCGCGCGCGATGTCCCAACCCTTCCAGTAGGGGCCGCCCTTCGCCGCGGGTGGTGGGGCTGAGTTGCCGACTTGGAACGGGTGGAGCCCGCCGAATCCGTCGAGGGTGTAGCCGCCGGTCCGCGCCGTCGCGGGCAGCACGGTGATCGTTCGTTGTGTGGTACTCGAACCGCCGACGCCGGTCACGGTCAGCGTGGCCGTGTAGGTGCCGGCTGCGGTGTAGATGTGGACGGGGTTCGTCTCGGTGGAGGTCGCTCCATCCCCGAAATTCCATGCGTGGGTGTCGGCGCGGATGCTGTGGTCGATGAACCACACCAGCAGCGGGCTCGCGCCTCTGGTCACGTGAGGTTCGAACGACGCCGTCACCGGCGGCGCTTGGGCCAGGTCGAGGACGAAGATTGCGTATTTCAACGGGTCGCCGGCCGGGCGAGCGTCGTACCCGTCGGTGATGAAGAGTCGATCGCCGACGACCTCGACCGATGTCGGATTCAGGATCCCGAAGGGCGCGAGGTCGAAGTTCCAACCCGGCACTGCACTCCACGTCGCGGCGTCGACCTTGACCAGTGTGTTGTCCGCCGTCGTCACCAGCATGGTGTCGGTGTCAGGGTCGGCGAAGGCCATACCGTTGATGGCCGTGCCGGCGCCCGTGATCGTGATGTTGGCGCCGATGGTGTTCGTCGCGTAGTCGTAGGTACGGATCTTCTGGCCCTTGCCGAAGTACAGCTTGCCGCCGAGGACGACCCCGGCCGCCGACGCATCGGTGCCTTCGGGCAGCGGTTGGTACGAGTCGACGGTGAAGACGCCCGAGGCGTTGCGGGTGAGCCGGAACACCGCCGGGTCGAAGGGAGCGACGCCACAGCAGTTCCCCGAGAAGATGTAGAGCGTGTCGTTGATGAGGTCGTACGCAACCGAGGAGAAGCTGTCGGCGCGGGAGGTGCCGGCGAGCGGTGCGGTGCCGCCGAACGGCTTGGCGCCGGCGAACGACGCCTGCGTGATCGAGTGGAGCAGTTTCCCCGTGACGGGGTCGATCTCGTACGCGGCGTCGCGCTGATCGTCGACCACCCAGAGTGTGTGGTCGAAATGCAGGTAGGCCGACCCCTCGAGGTCGAAGGCCTTCGTGGTGCTGCCACCCCATGGTTGGGAGGTGATGGTGCGATTCAGCGTCAGCCAGGGGATCGTCGGATCCGACAGCGCAGTGGCCGGAGTCGGCACGATCACTGCCGGCGCCAGACCGCTGACGATCACTACGAGTACCGCGACCAACCGAACCCGGATGCGTTTCATGTGGTTACCCTCCCGATCCCGCCGCCCAGCGGGAGCCGGAGTCTTGCCGATTCTGCGTGAAAGGTGCAAATAGCGCAGAAACTGCCAATCACCACGGTTCGGCGATGGCGGATCGGCGGGTCCGGCCGGGGATCCGATTTGGGTGTCGGGTAGCGTCGCCGCCGCATGATCTCGCCCGCGGAGTCACCATGGACCTGACCTGGAGCCCGTCGGAACAGGCCTTCCGCGACGAAGTCCGAGGCTGGCTGGCTGCGAACGTCCCTGCCGAGCCGCTCCCCAGCGGGGATACGGCCGAGGGGTTCGCCCGCCACCTGGAGTGGGAACGGAGACTCTTCGACGCCCGCTGGGCGGTCGTGTCCTGGCCCGAGGAGTTCGGCGGGCGCGGCGCCAGCCTGTGGGAGTGGTTGATCTTCGAGGAGGAGTACTACCGGGCGGCCGCGCCGCAGCGGGTCACCCAGAACGGCATCTTCCTCCTTGCCCCGACGATCTTCGAGTTCGGCACGCCCGAGCAGCAGCGGCGCTTCTTGCCCACGATGGCCAGCGGTGAGGAATCGTGGTGCCAGGGCTGGTCCGAGCCCGACGCCGGCAGCGATCTCGCGGGGATCCGATCGACCGCGACCCGCGACGACGCGGCGGGCGGTTGGCGCCTCAACGGCCAGAAGACCTGGACGACCCGCGGCGCGTTCTGCACGCACCTGTTCGGGCTGTTCCGAACCGATCCGACTGCGGAGCGCCACCGAGGTCTGACCTACTTCCTCGTGCCACTCGACACCCCGGGCGTCACGGTGCGCGGTTTCGGTCGCCTCGATGGCGACGAAGGATTCGCCGAAGTGTTCTTCGAGGACGCGCTCGTGTCCGACGATCTCGTGCTCGGCGGAGTCGACCAGGGTTGGAGCGTCGCGATGGCGACCACCGGGTCCGAGCGCGGCCTCACCCTTGCGCAGCCCGGGCCGGTTCATGGCGACGGCCGACCGGCTCGTCGCGTTGTATCGCGAGCGCGGGCCCGACGCGGTCGACGGCTCATTGCGGGGTCGCGTCGCCCAGGCCTACATCGACACCGAGGCGTACCGGCTCCAGACCCTCCAGACCGTGACCCGGGTGATCGACGGCGATCCGCCAGGCGTCGAGTCGAGTCTCACCAAGGTCTTCTGGTCCGAGCTCGACGTCGAGCTCCACGAGACCGCGCTCGACCTGTTCGGCTTCGAGGCCGAGCTGGAGAGCAGCTGGATGAAGGGCTACGAGTTCGCCTTGTCGGGTCCGATCTACGCGGGGACCAACGAGATCCAACGCAACGTGATCGCCGAGCGCGTGCTCGGACTCCCGAGGAAGTAGGCCCGTGGAGTTCGCATTCACCGACGATCAGCTCGCGTTCCGGGACGCGGTCCGAGATCTGCTCGCCAAGGAGTGCCCGCCCAGCATCGTGCGGGCGGCCTGGGCCAACGCCGACGGTCGCAGCGGCGCGGCGTGGGGTGCGCTGGGTGAGATGGGCGTGCTCGGCGCGCTGGTCCCCGAAGCCGATGGCGGACTCGGCCTCACCGAGCTCGACGTCGTGCTGCTTGCCGAGGAAGCCGGTCGGGCGGCGCTGCCGGAACCGTTCGTCGAGCACGTCCTCGTGGGTGCGCCGCTGGTTGCCCCCGACCACCCGGGGGTGGCGACCGGTGCGTCGACGGTCACGGTGGGCGACCCGTTGATCCCGTGGGCCGACGCGTCCGACATCCTCATTCGGCTCGACCCGGATCCGGTAGTGGCGCTCCGACCCGGCGCGGAACTCGTGGCCAAGGAATCGGTCGACGGTGCGCGCCGGGTGGCGTTGCTCACCGGCGCGGTGGAGTCACGACCCCTGACCCCGACCGAACTCTCACGGGCCTTCTGGCGCGGCAACCTCGGCTATTCGGCCCAGCTCCTCGGCCTCGCCCGCAACCTGTTGGACATGACCGTCGAGTACGTCACCGACCGGAACCAGTTCGGCGTGCCGATCGGTTCGTTCCAGGCCATCAAACACCACCTGGCCGACGTGCGGATCGGCATCGAGTTCGCTGCGCCACTTGTCTACCGTGCCGCGCTCTCACTCTCGACCGATGATGCGGGCGCGCCGGTGCACGTGTCGATGGCCAAGGCCCAGGCCGCCGACGTCGCGACTCGCGGCCACGCGTGCCGCACTGCAGTGTCACGGCGCGATCGGGTACTCCTACGAGTACGACCTTCACCTGTGGATGAAGCGCGCCTGGGCGCTGGCGGGAGCCTGGGGCGATGCCGCCTGGCACCGCGACCGCGTCGCCCGCGCGATCCTTGACGACACCGACCAACCGGAGGAGCAGGACCACGATGCACCGGAGCGCCTTTCATCGTCGACGCGGTGCGGACTCCCGGTGGGCCGGCGCGGGGGTGCGCTGAGCCAGGTCCACCCGGCCGACCTCGGCGCCCACGTGTTGAAAGCACTGGTCGCCCGCAACGACTTCGATCCGGCGGCCGTCGACGACGTCGTGTTCGGCTGCGTCGACGCGATCGGTCCGCAAGCCGGCGACATCGCCCGCACCTGTTGGCTCGCGGCGGGTCTCCCCGAGGAGGTGCCGGGCACGACGATCGACCGGCAGTGCGGCTCGTCCCAACAGGCCGTGCACTTCGCCGCGCAGGGAGTCATGAGCGGCACGCAGGACCTCGTCGTCGCCGGTGGCGTCCAGAACATGAGCATGATCCCGATCTCCGCGGCGATGACCGTCGCGGAGCAGTTCGGCTTCACCGACCCGTTCTCGACGAGCAGGGGTTGGGTCGATCGTTACGGGACCCAAGAGGTGTCGCAGTTCCGCGGGGCCGAACTGATCGCCGAGAAGTGGGGAATCACCCGCGAGGCGATGGAAGAGTTCGCGGTCGAGTCCCACGAACGGGCGATCCGGGCCCGCGCCGAAGGGCGGTTCGAGCGCGAGATCGTCCCGTTGGGTGACGCCACCTTCGACGAAGGCCCGCGCGAACCCGAACTGGGAGAAGATCCGGTCGCTGTCGCCGCTCGTCGAAGGTGGCCGGATCACCGCGGCCATGGCATCGCAGATCTCCGACGCGGCGAGCGCGATGCTCATCGCCTCCGAAGCCGCCGTCGCCCGTCACGGGTTGAAGCCGCGGGCCCGCGTGCACCATCTGTCGGTGCGTGGCGCGGACCCGATCTTCATGCTGTCGGCGCCGATCCCGGCCACGGCGTACGCCATGGAGAAGTCGGGGATGACGCTCGATCAGATCGACCTCGTCGAGATCAACGAAGCCTTTGCGTCGGTGGTACTCGCCTGGGCGCAGGAGACCGGCGCCGACCTCGCCAAGGTGAACGTCAACGGCGGTGCGATTGCGCTGGGCCACCCGCTCGGCGCGACCGGCGTCCGGCTCATGACCACCCTGCTCAACGAACTCGAACGCACCGGTGGCCGGTACGGCCTGCAGACGATGTGTGAGGGTGGGGGGCAGGCGAACGTGACGATCATCGAGCGGTTGTAGGCCTGGATGGACGTGCAGTGGCGGGCGCCGGGGGCTGGGGATTTGGACGCCTGGGTGGACGCGTTGCGCGAGATCGAGGCGGTGGACCGGACGGGGGAGGTTCTCGGACGGGATGACCTGGAGGAGCAACTCGATCTGTCCTACGTGGATCCTCGGCTCGACGGTCGGTTGGCGTTCGCCGACGGCGTGGTGGTCGCCTGGGGGATGGTCTGGTCGATCCCCAGCCCGCGCCAGGCGCGCGTCCTGCTCGATGGCGCCGTGGTGCCGAGAGCACGGAAGAACGGATTGGGGACCCAACTGCTCGAGTGGCAGATGCAGCGCGGCCGGGAAATCGCGGCTGGGTCCGCCGCGAATGTCCCCGCCTGGCTCGAAGTCTCGGCGTCCGAGACCGACACGGTGCGCAACGAACTGTTCGACGATTTCGAGTTCTCGCCACACCGGTACTACTTCGAGATGCGGCGGCCACTCGCCGGCACCCCGGCGCCGGTGGCGCGTGCCGGCGGCATCGAGATTCGGCCGTTCGACCCTCTGGTCGACGAGGTCGTACGGGCCGCGCACAATGAAGCCTTCCGCGACCATTTCGCGGCGAGCGAACTCGACCCCGAGACGTGGAATCGCTGGGTGACCGGTCATCGCAACTTCCGGGCCGACTGTTCGTTCACGGCCACAGATGGCGACCAGGTCGTCGGCTACGCGCTGAATGCGCTTCACCCCGATGACTGGCCGGGCTTGGGCTTCAAGGAAGGCTGGACGCACCAGCTCGGCGTGCTCCGGCCGTGGCGCGGTCGTGGTGTCGCGAAGTCGTTGCTGAGTGCGACGGCCGCAGCGTTCGCGCAGGAAGGGTTGGACTTTGCCGCACTCGACGTCGATGCCGAGAACCCCTCCGGCGCGCTGGCGCTGTACGAGGGGCAGGGATATTCGCGAGACAAGACGCGAGTCGCGTGGTCATACTCATTGACCTGACCGGGCCGGAGGATCATGGACGTCGTCGTCGAGGCAACTAATGATCCGGGTCGGGTCCTCACGACGGCTGCGTCGTTCCTGGGGTCGGATCCCGTCGCCCACAACCTGATCCTCACACTGCTGCACGCCCGGGTCGCGGTGCCCGAACCCGGCCGGTACTGGATTGCGTCGGTCGGCATGGACGTCGTGGGCGTGGTGTTCCAGTCGCCCAACACCTTTCACGCGGCGGTCACGCCGATGCGGCCCGAGGTTGTCGCGGCGGTCGCGCATCGGATCAGCGACACCGGTGCACAACTCCCGGGCGTCGACGGCGATGCCGCGACCGCGGCGGCCTTCGCCGGCGCGTGGTCCGAACGGACTCGCGTCAGCGCCCGACCGACGCTGGGGCAACGGTTGTATCTGCTCGACGATCTCGTCGATCACGACGCGCCGGGCGGAGTACAACGCGCGACCCGCGAGCACGTCGACTTCCTCGTGCAGTGCTTCACCGCGTTCGCCGCCGAGATCGGCGAACCGACGCTAGGTGTCGCCGGCGGGGTGGCACGCCGGATCGACGCCGGACAGTTGTGGGTCTGGGTCGACGGCGAACCGGTCTCGGCCGCGGGATTCACGGCTCCCTTGGAGCGGGTCGTCCGCGTCGGCCCGGTGTACACGCCGCCGACCCACCGAGGGCGCGGGTACGCGAGTGCCTTGGTGGCCGGCATGTCTCGGGTCGCGATCGATTCGGACCTGCGTTGCGTGCTGTACACCGACCTGGAGAACCCGACGTCGAACGGCATCTACCGTGCGATCGGCTACCGGGCCGTCGGTGAAGGCCTGCGCTACCTCTTCACCGCCGAGTGACGGTGCCGAGCGTCGCCGCGACGCTCAGGCGCTCATCAACGCGATCGGCACGGAGATGTCGAAGGCCTCGTGTCGGAGTGTGGCGATCTGGCGGCCATCTTGGACCGCGTCTTTGATGCGGCTCAGACGGTCGCCGAGTCGCGCCGCGGTGGCCCCGAGGTCTTCGACGGTGAATGCCAATCCGTAGAAGTGCGCGTCGCGGTCGTCGCCCTCGCGAGGAACATCGGGTCCGATGAGTTCGATGATGGTCTCGCCGCCGCGGAAGAACACCTGACGGAAGGCCGGGCCGTACTGATCGGTGTGGCGGACTCGGCGAACCTCCAGTTGGCGGGCCTCGAACTCGGGCACGGTGCGTTCGAGGTTGGGCGTGACCACCACAACGTGGTCGATGATCGTGACTCCGAGGTCGTGGGCCGTCGGTCGGAGCGAACCGGGGCGTGCCGATGTGGTGGCCAGGCCGTCGATCGGTCCCTCGCCCGAAAGGTCGGACCACGCCCAGCCGACGATTCCCTTGCCCTGGCCGCGGCCGACGAGCCGGATCGCGATGGCCCCGATGCGGGTGGTGTTCTCGTCGGTGATCGTGAACCCCGCTCGCTCCCACGCGCCGGGTTCATCGGCGACCACGATCTCGGCCACGGCTGGACGTGCGCTCATGGTGCACCCTACCGAAGGGTCAACCGAGGAGCGTGCAGTACTCGTCGAGGATCAGGAGTACCTGGTCTCGGGTTCCGCCTTCGACGCGCAGGACGATTTCGCGGATCCCGAGCGACGCGTAGTACTCGAGTTTCCCCTGGTCGGGCACGGTCCCGAACGGAACGATGCGCAGGGTGTCGGCGTCGCGGCCGTGCTCGTCGCAGGCGCGCCGGAGATCGTCCCGCGCGGCGCGGATGCCGGCGCCGCCGATCGGGATCCAACCGTCGGCGTACTCGGCGATGTGGGCGAACAGCTTGGGTCCCGCCGCGCCGCCGATGAGGATGGGTGGGCCTTCAGGTCGCGTCGGCTTGGGCCACGACCACGAGGCCGAGAAGTCGACGAACTCACCGTGGTACTCGGCGACGTCGTCGCGCCACAGTGCCCGCATCGCGAGGATGTGCTCGCGCACGACCTCGCGCCGGTCGGGCATGGCGATGCCATGGTGCTCGATCTCATCGGCATTCCAACCGAACCCGATGCCGAAGACGAAGCGGCCCTCGGCGATGCGGTCGAGGGTCGCGATGGCTTTGGCGGTCACGATCGGTTCGCGTTGGGCGACCACCGAAATGCCGGTGCCGAGGAGAATGGTGTCGGTCACGGCGGCGGCGGCACTCAACGCGATCAGTGGGTCGAGGGTGCGCTTGTACTCCTCGGCCAGCACCTCGCCACCCGTCGGCGGCTTGGTGCGCCGCGAGATCGGGATGTGGGTGTGTTCGGGCAGGTACAGCGAATGGAACCCGCGGGCTTCGGCCTCCCGAGCCAGCTCGCTCGGGTCCATCGTCTGATCAGTCGCGAACATCGTGATGCCGAAATGCACTCCGGCACCGTAGTGTCTCGCCGTGCCTTCCTTGATCGATCTTGCCGCGTGGACCAAGCCCGAGATCACCCATGTCGGGCGGCTCCCGATGCGCAGCCCACTGCTCCCGGCCCCTGATGCCGAGGTGGCACGCGGGGATGCGCCGAACCCATGGGTGCGCTCGCTCGACGGCACCTGGAAGTTCCTCCTGGAGGACCGGCCCGAGCGAGTGCCGGCATCGTTCATGGCGCCGATGCACGACGATTCGGGCTGGCACGACGTCGAGGTCCCCGGCCTGTGGACCATGCAGGGCTTCGATCGGCCGATCTACACGAACGTCCAGATGCCGTTCCGAGGAGTCCCGCCCGAGGTGCCCGCCGAGAACCCCACCGGGCTGTACCGGACGACGTTCTCGGTGCCACGAGCGTGGTCGAAACGGCGGATCGTGCTGCACGTCGGTGCGGCCGACAGCGTGCTGCACGTCTGGGTGAACGGCGAGCCGGTCGGTATCAGCAAGGACTCCCGGCTGGAGGCTGCGTTCGACGTGACCGACGTCGTCACCGCCGGGCGCAACACCCTCGCGCTGATGGTCGTGCGCTGGTCCGACGCGAGCTACGTCGAGGATCAGGACCAGTGGTGGCACGCCGGTGTCGGTCGCAGTGTCTTCCTCACCGCGACCGATCGGATCTGGATCGAAGACGTGCATGCTCACCCCGGGTGGGATCCGGCTCGGAAGATGGGTTCGTTGCACGTGCGCACCGAGGTCGGGTTCACGGGCAAGCCCGAGCGGAACTGGACGGTCCGGGCCCAGCTCGAAACCATGGCCGGTCGCGCGGTGGGTGCGCCCTTGACCGGTGTCGTGCCGACGGACCGCACCGCGTACCTCTTCAACGGTCACGTGGTCGACGTCGACGCGTCCGATCTCCGCGTGGACCCATGGTCGGCGGAGGTACCGAACCGGTACCGGCTCGTCGTCTCCCTGGTCGACGCCGCGGGCACCGTACGGGAAGTGAACTCGTGCACCGTCGGGTTCCGGTCGATCGAGATCCGTGATCGGGAACTCCTGATCAACGACCGCCCGGTGTTGATCCGCGGCATGAATCGGCACGACTTCGACCCCGACACCGGGCGGGTGCTCACGCTCGACCAGATGCGGGCCGACCTGGTGGTGATGAAGCAGTACGGCTTCAACGCGGTGCGCACCTCACACTCACCGAACGACCCGGCGTTCTACGACCTGTGCGACGAACTCGGCCTCTACGTCGTCGACGAAACCAACTTCGAGAGCCACGCCTTCATCCTGTCGTTGTGTCACGACCCGCGATACGCCGCCGCGCTGCTCGACCGCGGCAGCCGCATGGTCACTCGAGACAAGAACCACCCGTCGATCATCATGTGGTCGCTCGGCAACGAGTCGGGCTACGGCGCGCATCACGAGGCGCTCGCGGGTTGGATTCGGGCCTACGACCCCACGCGCCCACTGCACTACGAGGGCGCGATCATGTGGCACTGGGATCGGAACCAGACCGCGACCGATGTGCTCTGCCCGATGTATCCCGAGATCGCCGACATCGTGGATTGGGCGGCACACCGCCGCACCGAGATGCCGCTGATCTTGTGCGAGTACTCGCACGCAATGGGCAACAGCAACGGGTGTCTGGCCGAGTATTGGGACGCCATCGAGTCGACCCCCGGGCTGCAGGGCGGGTTCATCTGGGAGTTCTGGGACCACGGTCTCCGCCAGACGTTGCCCGACGGTTCCACCCGATTCGCCTACGGCGGCGACTTCGGCGACACGCCCAACGACCTCAACTTCTGTTGCGACGGCATGGTGTGGCCGGACCGGACGCCGAAGCCCGCGATGGAAGAACACAAGGCGCTGGCCGCTCCGGTTGCCGTGGACCTCGTGGGTCGGCGGCTGCACATCACCAACCGACAGGACTTCCGCGACCTCTCCTGGTTGCGAGCTCGGATCGAGGTCGCGGTCGACGGCCTGGTGAAGTCGCGAGCCGCGTTGGTGGTGCCCGCGGTCGGCCCGGGTGAGGTCGCGACGGTCGCCCTCCCGACACCGGTACCGAAGGTCGCGTCCGACGAGGAGTGTGTCGTCACGGTGCGGTTCACGACGGCGCGAGCAACTGGATGGGCGCCCCGCGGCTTCGAGATCGCGTGTCTCCAGGTGATCGTGCCGGCCGGGGCCCGCGCGGAGCCGTCGGCCGCGGTGGCCGTCGCGAGCGCTCGGCATGACCTGCCCGCCGCTCCGCACTTGGCACTCTGGCGGGCGCCGACCGACAACGACGGCCTCAAGCTGGCCGATATGCAGGAACTCAAGCCGTTGGGTCGTTGGCGGAGTGCGGGGCTCGACCGCCTCGAGGCGCGACTCGTGGTGCCGGTCAAGTCGCGGGGCGACCGCACCACGATCGAACGGGAGTGGTCGGCCGGCGAAGGCTTCCCCGTCATCACGCAGCGGGAAGTGTGGGTGCAGCGGCCCGATGGATCGGTCGTCGTGCGGGAGGACGTCCGGATCCCCGAAGGCGTCGACGACGTTGCCCGCATCGGCCTGCGGTGGGAGCTTCCCGCGGAACTCGATCGGGTCACGTGGTACGGGCTCGGCCCGGGGGAGTCCTACCCCGACCGGCGGCGTGGCGCGTACTTCGGCCGGTACACGCAGTCGGTCGCGGATCAATACGTTCCCTACGTGATGCCCCAGGAGCATGGCGGGCACGCCGACACCCGCTGGGGTGTCGTCCACGACGCCAGCGGGTGGGGTCTGCTCGTCACCGCAGCCGAGCCGTTCCAGTGGAATGTGAGTCGGTTCACCCCCGAGCAGTTGACCGCGGCGACCCACGCCGAGGAACTGGTGCCCGCGGGTGGCGTGACCATGCACCTCGACTACCGTCACCGCGGCCTGGGGACGCTCTCGTGTGGACCCGACACGCTGCCCGAGTACCGCATTGGTCCCGGCCGCTATCGGTTCCGTTGGGCGCTGCAACCCGTCAATGTGAAGCGTGACGACCTCGCGGCCGTCGCCCGGGAACTGCGGGCCGAGTGCTCGCGGCTACCTTGACCCGCCTATGGGGATCTGTGACGACCGAGTTGTGATCGTGACGGGCGCAGGACGCGGCATCGGCCGGGGCCACGCGCTCGAGTTCGCCCGCCAGGGCGCCAAGGTCGTGGTGAACGACCTCGGTGCTGAATCCGACGGCAGTGGCGGTTCGACCGGACCCGCGGGCGAGGTGGTCGAGGCGATCCGAGCCATGGGTGGTGAGGCCGTCGCCAATGGCGACGACGTCGCCGACTGGGCCGGCGCCCAGCGGCTGATTCAGACCGCCATCGACGCGTTCGGGCGGCTCGACGTGCTCGTCAACAACGCAGGGTTCCTGCGGGATCGCATGGTGGTCACCACCTCCGAAGAGGAATGGGACGCGGTGATTCGGGTGCACCTGAAAGGCCACTTCGCGCCGACTCGGTTCGCGGCCGCGTACTGGCGCGAGCAACAGAAGAACGGTGAAGTCGTCGACGCTCGGGTGATCAACACGTCGTCGGGTGCGGGGCTGATGGGCAGCGTCGGCCAGGGTGCGTACAGCGCGGCCAAGGCGGGTATCGCCGGCCTGACCATGGTCGAGGCGGCCGAGCTCGGTCGGTACGGCGTGACTGCGAATGCGATCGCCCCCGCCGCCCGCACGCGCATGACCGAAGCCGTGTTCGCCGACACGATGGCGGCGCCCGAGGACGGCGCGTTCGATGTGATGGCGCCCGAGAACATCGCGCCGCTCGTGGTCTGGCTTGGTTCGGCGGACTCCGCCGGCGTCACCGGACGGGTCTTCGAGGTCGAGGGCGGGATGATCTCGGTGGCCGACGGCTGGGCGCACGGACCCCAGGAAGACAAAGGGTCCCGGTGGGAACCCGCCGAGGTCGGCCCGGTCGTTCGGCGGTTGTTGGCCGAGGCGCCGGCCCCGACTCCGGCGTACGGGGCGTAGGAGTTCCCGTGTCCGGGTACGGCGTCGCGGTCCACGCGGTCGACCGGCCCGACAAGGTTGCCTTGGTCCACGGTGATCGGAGGATCACCTACGGCGAACTCGACACTCTGATCGCCCGCGGCGTGCAGGTGCTCCGGGCGCGTGGTGTCGGTGCCGATGCGCGGCTGGGTATGGCGCTGGGAAATCGTCCCGAGTGGTTCGTCGCGGCGGTGGCGGCGGCTCGACTCGGCGCCGAGATCGTCCCGATCCCGAGCGGTGCGACCGCAGACGAACGCGAGTACTTCTGCACCGACGGTGACGTCGCGTTCTTGCTCGACGAGACGGGTCTCCCCGACTTCGCCGATGCCCTCGCACGGGCATCGGTCGAGCCGATGGTCGATGCCCCGCCCGACTACGTGACGTTGCGCGCGTACACGTCCGGTACCACCGGTCGCCCGAAGGCGGTCCTGCGGCCGCCGGTCGACCCGGTCGCGAGCATCGATGGGCTTGTGCGGTACTACACCGCCTACGGGCTCGACTCGCCCGACGAGGTCAACATCACCGGCTCACCGCTGCACCACATCGCCGGGTTCAGTGGTCCCCACAGCGGATTGCTGCTCGGTCACACCTCCGTGATCCTCGATCACTTCGATGCGGCCGAGTGGTACACGGCCGTCGCACGCGAACGCGCCACGTACTCCTGGTGTGCGCCCGTGCATCTCTACCGACTCATGAGCGCAGCCGCCGAGGTCAAGGCCGCCGCCGACGTGTCGTCGATCAAGCGGCTGCTGCACGGTTCCGCGCCGTGCGCGCCGAGCCTGAAGCACGAGGTGATCGAGTTCTTCCCCGCCGGTGCCGTGTGGGAGACCTACGGCGGGACCGAGACGATGGGCACCATGATCACCGCGGCCGAGTGGTTGGCCAAACCCGGCAGTGTCGGCCGCGCCGCCCCCGGATCGACGATCAAGATCCTCGATGACGACGGTGCCGAGTTGCCACCGGGCGACGTCGGCCTCGTCTACATCGGCTCGGATTGGGGTCGCGGTTTCCGGTATGCCGGCGACGCCGAACTCACGGAGTCGGTCTACCGCGGCAACCTCGCCACCCTCGGGGATCTCGGGTATCTCGACGACGACGGGTACCTGTTCGTGGTCGACCGGCGCAAGGACATGGTGATCACGGGCGGTGCCAACGTCTATCCCGCCGAGGTCGAAGCGGTGCTGGTGATGCACCCGGCGATCGAAGAGGTCGCGGTCATCGGGTTGCCCGACGCCGAGTACGGCGAGATCGTGGTGGCCGTGGTGGTACCGGCACCGGGTTTCGACGCCGGGTCACCGTTGACCGCCGAGGAGGTCGTCGCGTTCGCCCGCGACCGCCTCGTTCGCTACAAGGCCCCCCGCCGCGTCGAGTTCGTCGACGAACTTCCCCGGGACCCCATGGGCAAAGTCCGCAAACGCACCCTCCGCGACCACCTCTCCTAACCCCCGTCCCCAACCCGCGCCGCTATCGCACCCTCTGGGGTGCGATAGCCGCGCCAGTTGCGCACCCCAGGGGGTGCGCTCCGCGGGTTGGTTCGGCTGAGGACGGTGAAGGGCGGGTCAGCGGAGGCGTTCGATGATCATGGCCATGCCCTGGCCGCCACCGACGCACATGGTCTCGAGCCCGTAGCGGCCGTTGCCGTCTTCGAGACCGTTGATCAGCGTGGTCATGATGCGGGCGCCGGTGGATCCGAACGGGTGGCCGAGCGCGATGCCACCACCGTGGACGTTGAGCTTCTCCATCGGGATGTTGAGGTGCTTCGCCGACGGGATGACCTGTGCCGCGAACGCCTCGTTGATCTCGACGAGGTCGATGTCGTCCATCGTCAGCCCCGCTCGCGCCAGTGCCTGGCGGGAGGCGCCGATCGGGCCGAGGCCCATGATCTCGGGGTTGAGGCCCGAGACGCCGCTCGACACGACTCGCGCCAACGGCGTGATGCCGAGCTCGTTTGCACGGGTGTCGCTCATCACGATCACCGCCGCCGCGCCGTCGTTCAACGGGCACGCGTTGCCCGCGGTCACGGAACCGTCGGGGCGGAACACGGGCTTGAGTTGCGCAAGCTTCTCCGCGGTGGTGCCGTCGCGCGGGCCGTCGTCCTTGGTCATCACGGTGCCGTCGGGCAGGGTGATCGGGATGATCTCGCGCTCGAAGAACCCGTTGTTCTGCGACTCGACCGCGCGCTGCTGTGAGCGAGCGGCGAACTCGTCCATCTCTTCCCGGGTCACGCCCTCGGACTGCACGACGTTCTCCGCGGTCTGACCCATCGCGATGTACACGTCGGCGAGTCCGCCACCGGGCGTCCACACCGGCGCGCCCGCGTCCTGGCGCGCCTTGGTGCGGGCCCTGGCCTCGGAGAAGAGGTCGTTGGTCGTGCCGGGGCCACCGTCGGAGCGGCCTTTGTCGAACCGGCTCACGCACTCGACGCCGGCGGCGATGAACACGTCACCTTCACCGGCCTTGATCGCGTGCGCGGCCATCCGGATCGTCTGGAGCGACGACGAGCAGTAGCGGTTGACGGTCGTGCCCGGAACTTCGTCGAGCCCGGCGAGGAGCGCCACGACACGCCCGAGGTTGTAGCCCTGCTCACCGGCGGGCTGGGCACAGCCGATCATGAGGTCTTCGACCGTCGTCGGGTCGAGTTGGGGCACCTTGGCCAGGGCCGCTTGCACGATCGTCGAGGCGAGATCGTCGGGGCGGACATCGACGAGTGAGCCCTTGTTGGCTCGGCCGATGGGGCTACGGGCGGTCGAGACGATCACTGCTTCAGGCATGGGGTCCTCCGAGGGGGAACGGGACCCGGACTGTCTAGTCGCTCCTGCCGGGCCGAGTCGCGTACGGTACGCAACGCTGATCCCGACCGGAGGATTCCGACATGGAGTACATCGCCACCGCCACGATCGAAGCGTCGGCCGACATCGTCTGGGAGGTCCTCGCGGACGCCCCGGGCTATGTGCGCTGGGATTCGGGGGTCGAGAAGATCGAGGGTGCGATCACTCCGGGCGGCAAAGTCAAGCTGTTCTCGAAGGTCAACCCGGGGCGGGCGTTTCCGGTCAAGGTCGCGATCGTCGAGCCGAACCGGGTGATGACCTGGACCGGTGGGATGCCCCTCGGCCTGTTCAAGGGGGTACGCACGTTCACTCTCGTGGGAACCACGCCCAACCAGACGGCGTTCACCATGCGTGAAGTCTTCACCGGGCCGATGCTCGGAATGGTGGCGAAGAAGATGCCCGATCTCCAGCCCTCGTTCGATCAGTTCGCCGCCGGACTCAAAGCCGAGGCCGAGGCGCGCGCCCAGCGCTGAACCCACCTCGCTCCGCGCGGCACTCGATCACTCGGGCGTCCGCACCCTTCTGATCATCACGGCGCTCGGTCTGGTGTTCCGGGTGGGCTGGTGGTGGATTGCCCACCCCGAACCGGTGTCGGACTTCCTCGGCTATCGCAGCATCGCGATCCGCTGGATCACCGACGGCGTGTACACCCGTGGGGGAGTGACCACCGCGTTCCGCACTCCGGGGTACCCCGCCTTCCTCGGTCTGGGCCTGTGGATCTGGCAGTCGGACCGCTGGCTCAGTCTGCTCAACGTCTTCGTATCGGTCGCGGCGATTCCGCTCTCGGCCTGGTTCACGATTCGTATCGGGTTGGGTCGCCGCACCGCGATCGTCACTGCCGGGATCGTCGCCGTGCTTCCGACGTTCGTGTTGTGGGCGCCCGTGCTGGCCAGCGAACATCTCCAGATCGCGCTGCTCCTGGTCGTGTGGTCGATGACGTGTCGTACGTTCACCCTGCGCCGGGCAATTGGCGTCGGCGCGATCTACGGCGTCGCGATCCTCGTCCGGCCGGAGAGCATCTTCTTCGTGCTGGCGGTGCCGGTGCTCATACGCGTGGGGATGACGAACTGGCGCCGCATCGTGCCGCTGACTGCAGTCGTTGCGGTGACGGCCGGACTCGTCGCCGTCCCGTGGTACCTCCGCAACGAGGTGGTGGTCGGCCGCGGCTCGGGCCTCTCGACGTCGGGCGGACTCAACTTCTACTTGGCGCATCGTGAGCACGGCTATCGCTACGTCGAGCCCGAGTTCACGCCGCTGCGCGGCCTCGACGAGGTCACGATGAATCGGCGGGGCTACGCGCTCGGCCTCGAGCTGATTCGCAACCATCCCACCGACGTGGTCCGCACGACGCTGCGGTACAGCTACGAGCTGTACCGCACGCCCACCTACGTGGCGCACTACAGCACGCGGAAGAACGTCGGTCCGCCCTACCGCGCCGCCGTGTCACGCACGACGGTGCAGATCGCCAAGACCGCATCCGCCATTGGCTGGTTCATCGGCGGCGGGTTGCTGATCGTCGGGATCGGGGCATTGACGATGCGCCGCGGTCGCGGCCGCCGAGCGCTTGGCGGGTTGGTCGCGCTCGTCGCGACGAACTGGCTCTGTTTCGCGGTCATCTTCTGGGGGATGCCGCGGTATCGCTACGCGATCGAACCGGTGCTGGCCGTCCTGGCGGCCGTCGGGGCCATCGCGATCGCGGATCGGATGCGGGGCCTACATCGCGGCGAGGTGCGCGGCGTCGTTGAACCGCACGAGTCGCCACTCTGACCCGGCCCAGCGCCATTCGGTCATCGACGTGTTGAGGGTCTCGTAGGCGATGTCGGTGGCCATGCGCGACGGGAGGTTGCCGAGCGCGACGAACGTCGCCGCGACGATCCCGCCGTGCGCGACCACCACGATCCGTTCGCCGGGGTGCTCATCGGCGACGCGCCGCAAACGGGCACCGGCTCGCTCGTAGAACTGTTCCCAGCTCTCACCACCTTCCGGGGTGCGACCGCGGTATGGATCGTCGGAGCCTTCGACGCCCTTGTGCTGCGCGCGGAACTCCTCGTAGGTGAGGCCTTCGGCCACGCCGGCCCGGATCTCACACCACTCGCAGTCGTTGACGCGGGGCGCGTCGGCGAACGCGGGGGCGATGATGTCGGCCGTCTCGACCGCCCGATGCAGGTTGCTGGTGTACACGAGGTCGGGCGAGGTGAGTTCGCCGGTGGTCACGAGTCGGTCGCGGAGCGCGCCGGCCTGGGCCCGACCCAGGTCGGACAGGCCGACGCAGGTGTCGTGACCGGAGATGATGCCGTTGACCTGGGCCATGGACTCGCCGTGACGGATGACGACGAGTCGAGTGTCGGGAGAGCTCATGCCCCCAGCCTGACCGACGCGGACCGCCGCCGCGGGCCGCTTTGCCCGGTCGGTCGTCACATACGTCCCCGACCGGGTCTGCGGAAGAAGTTGGCGCCCCTGGTCGCCGGTGATCGATGGGTCGAGCGATCCCACCTACTCACAGGTGACCGTGGTCCATCTCACCAGCCCGCACACCGTTCGAAACTGGCTCGCTTCGGTGGAACGAACCGTGCGTGATCGCTCGTGCTGATGGCACGTGACCGGCTTGATGTCGTTCCCTCCATGCAAAAGGACCTTGTCAGAAATCACGGCCAGTTCCTTCCCCCGGAGATTCGTGGAGCCACGCTGCGAGATCTTTCGGGACGAGCCTCGCGATGCGCGCGTGATAACCGTCGAGCTCGTCCGGGGTGAGCAGGGACCGGCCCGCGCCGGAGCGACCGCCGCGGAAGAAGGCCGCGCGGTCGATGAGAATGTCGGCCGGGTCAGGGGCCAACGACTCGGCGTTCGCCCGCATGGCTCCGAAGCCTGCCGCGGCGACGAGTCGTGGCCACGCGTCGGGTCGCGACTCTGATGCGCAACGCGTCGGCCACGCGATGCATCTGCTCGTCGAGCTCGGCAATGAGGTCGTCGTAGTGAACGAGCACGATGTTCGGCTCGTCGCGATGCGCCCACGCGTCGGTGAGGTGGTGCGCGATCCCGGGAAGGGAGTCGAGGTGGGTCCGGGGATCGACGTCGGCGGCGATCCAGTCGACGAGCCAGTCGTGCGCGGACGGACGCTCCGCCGGCTGAGGTGGCGACGGGTTGCCGGTCAGTTCCGCCAGGCGGGCGCGGTCGAGATTCGCGCCCTGGTGATACGCCGACACTGCGGCGTCGAGGGGGTGGCGCGCCACGACGATGAACGTCGCCCGCGGGTCGAGTGGGATCCCGTCGAGTGGTGTGTGGGTCTTGATGAACCGACGATGGGTCTGCGCTTCGAGGCGGGCGACGACGTCCTCTCGCGGGGTGCCGAGCCAGTCGAGCCAGGGCGAGAGTTCGGTCAGTCGCGCCGGGAACTCAGCGGTCTGGAAGATCAGCAGCGCGCAGATCATCTGCATCCAGGTCGTACCGCTCTTCGACCGCGTGCTGATAACGATGTCGCCGCGCCGAAACGGGAAGTCGGTCCAGCGCCCGCTGTCCTCGTCGTGCGATTGGTATCGGTTCACCCGGCGGTGAGCGCGCCGATCTCGGTCATCATCTTGGTCAGGTCGAAGTAGTCGCGCCACAGCGTGATCTTGCCGTCGTGCACCTCGAAGACGCCGGCGACCGGCAGGTCGGCCCACTTGTCGCCCGCGCCGAAACGATCGGTGCGTTCGTTGAGCACGAGGTCTCCACTCGCTACCTGGCGGTGGATCACCCATTCCATCTTGTCGACGGTGCCGTCGAGTTGGGCGAAAACGCCGCGAATCCCGTCGGGTCCGTGCACCGGACCCATCGGCACGTTGTCGTACTCGATGTCGTCGGCGACGAGTTCGAGGGCACCGTCGAAATCCAGGGCGGTGATCCGGGCCATGAACGTGTTGACGATCTCTTCGTTGGTCATCGACGGGCCTTTCGAGCGCGATTCATCTTGGACGGCCGCAACCTATGCCGAACACCCCACCCCCCGCCCGCTCGACGGTGGCGGGAGGGCGGCCGAGGAGCGCCGCCGGTACTCTCGGCCGGTGAACCTGCTGCGGCGTCTCCTGCCTGACTCGGCGACGGTCGACGTCCCGCGCGTCGTGATTGCCCGAGCGCTCCGCGGGTTCGCCGACGGATTCGTCAGCGTGATCCTCGCGGTCTACCTCACCGCGCTCGGGTTCTCACCGCTTCAGATCGGTGCCATCGTCACGGGGACACTGCTGGGGTCCGCGGCGTTGACCCTCGGCGTCGGTCTCATCGCCCACCGCCGCGAACTTCGAGTGCTGTTGCTCGGCGCCAGTCTCCTGATGATCGCGACGGGCATCGGCTTCCTCGCGGTGACCGCCTTCTGGGCGTTGATCGTGGTGTCGGTGGTGGGCACGCTCAACCCGTCGGCCGGCGACGTCAGCGTGTTCCTGCCGACCGAGCAGGCGTTCCTCGCCGGGCACGTCGAGGATCTCGATCGCCCTCGCTTGTACGCGGTCTACAACCTCGGTGGCGCGTTTGCGGGTGCGTTCGGCGCGTTGGCGTCCGGGCTCCCCGAGTCGATTGCCGAGTGGGGCGGGTTCTCGAAGATCGACACCCTCCGCAGCAGTTTCTCGCTGTACCTCGCGGTCGCCGTGGTCATCTGGTTCATCTATCGCGGGCTCCGACGCGAGCACGCGGCCACCGACGTCGCCCACGTCGAACGCAAGCCGCTCGCGCAGTCTCGCCGGACCGTGTTCGAACTTGCGGCCCTCTTCTGCATCGATGCCGCCGCGGGTGGGTTCGTGGTGCAGTCACTGCTCGTCGTGTGGTTGAACTTGCGGTTCGATCTCTCGACCACCGATACCGCCGCGATCTTCTTCGCCGTGAGTCTCTTGAGTGCATTCTCGCAATTGCTCGCGGGTCCGCTGTCGCAACGGATCGGATTGGTGCGGACCATGGTGTTCACGCATCTTCCCGCCAATCTGTTTCTCGCGCTGGCCGCGTTCGCGCCGTCGGCCGGGATCGCGATTGCGTGCCTGCTGATCCGTTCGCTGTTCTCCCAGATGGACGTGCCCGCCCGCCAGGCATTGGTCATGGCAGTGGTGACGCCCGAGGAACGGGCCGCCGCGGCGAGCGTCACGAACGTGCCGCGCAGTCTCGCGTCGGCGACGACCCCGCTCCTCGCCGGCGCCCTGTTGAAGGCGAGTTCCTTCGGCTGGCCGCTCCTCATCGCCGGCTTGGGTAAGGCCACCTACGACGTGCTCCTGCTCGTTCGGTTCGGCCGTCGAGCCTCCGCGCATCAGACGTCCGAGCTCGGCCGCCGATGACACCAACCCCGAACGTGCGTCAATATCCCTCCCGTTCGGGTCGGTTATTGACGCACGTTCGCTGACGAGAGAAGAGAGAGACCCCATGCCCCGACTGCGCCAGGTGCCACGAGACGAGTCCAACGCGCCGATCGTGACGATCATGTACGACTTGCTCTTCGGTCCGGATCGGGACCCCGTCCGCGATCCGGGGACCGCGACCGGCACGACGGGTGACTGGTGGCCGGTGTTCGCACTCGTCCCCGACATCCTCCAGCACTGTGTCGACGGGTTCGGCCTGTACCAGAGCCCGAAGCGGCACCTCGACCCGATCCTGCGTGAACTCGGTCAGACCCGTGTCGGGTGGGCGCGGGGGAGCCAGTTCGTCTTCTCTCAACACTGCAAGTCATGTCGGGCCATCGGGATGAGCGAAGCGAAGATCGCGGCGATTCCCGCCTGGCAGGTCGCGGAGTGCTTCTCGCCCGTTGAGCGCGCGGTGCTCGCATACACCGATGCGCTCGCGTTCGACGGAGGCCGCGTGGCCGACGACGTCTTCGCGGCACTGAAGTCGCACCTTTCCGACGAAGAGATCCTCGAACTCACCTACATCACCGCGCTCTACGAGATGCACGCGACCATGAGTCGGGCCCTGCGCACCGAATTCGACGACCGACCCGAGCCGATCGTCGAAGTGATCGGACCGGAGGGAGTGTCGGCACTCGACGTCGGACGGAGCATCAGCCTGCCGGGGGAGGAATAGCCGCCGCGTGGAGACGCCGATCTCGGGACAGTGCGCCCCACAGTTCGCCGCGGTTCGCTCGGCCTTCTCGGCCAACTTCACGGATCGGGGCGAGGTCGGCGGTGCCGTGTGTGTCCTCCAGCACGGTGAGGTGGTCGTGGATCTCATCGGCGGGTGGATCGACGGTGCCCGGACGCAACCCTGGCAGCCCGACACGATCGTCGACTTCTATTCGGTGGGCAAGGCCCTCGTCGCGATCTCGCTGCTGCGCCTGATCGACGCCGGCCGGATCGGGCTCGACGATCCCATCGCGTCGGTGTGGCCCGAGTTCGCGGTGGGCGGCAAGGAACGCGCGACGGTCCGACACGCGTTGTGTCACCGCGCGGGTGTCCCCGCGATTGCCGAGCGACTCACCAACGACGATCTGTGGTCGTGGGACCGAATGACGGCCGCGCTCGCGGCGACTCCGGCGTGGTGGGAGCCGGGCACTCGGCACAGCTATCACACCAACACGTACGGCCATTTGATCGGTGAAATCGTGCGCCGGGTGACCGGCGACCGGCCCGGCGCGCAGTTGCGGGCCGTGGCCGAACCGCTCGACGCCGACGTGTGGTTCGGTGTTCCCGACCCAGACCAGGCCCGGTGTGCGGAGCTCCTCTGGGAGCAGCCGGGTGATCTCCCGGACCCGTTCACGCTCGAGGGCGATGCGCGGATGACGTTCATGAGTTACTTCAATCCGCCGGGCTACTGCTCGGCCGGGGTCGTCAACACGCCCGAGTGGCGCAGGGCCGAGGTCCCCGCGACGAACGGCCACGGCACTGCGACGGGTGTGGCGCGGATCTACGCCGCGTTGCTCGAACCCGACCGGCTGCTCTCGCCTGACATGTTGGCCGAGGCGACCCGGGCGCAGTCGGAGGGCTTCTGCCCGACGCTCGGCGAAGCGGTCACGTTCGGTCTCGGGTTCAAGCCGACCACACCTCGTCGACCGTTCGGCCCGAACCCGGGCGCCTTCGGTCACTTCGGCACCGGGGGGTCATTGGGCTTCGCCGACCCGGAGTCGGGCATCGCGTTCGGGTACGTGATGAACCACGTCATCCCCCGGTGGCAGAGCAGCCGCAACCGCGCCCTGATCGACGCCCTCAACCCGAACTTGCGTCAATAACCCCCGCGATCGCGGGGGTTATTGACGCAAGTTCGTAGGTGGGTCGGGTCAGCCGAGGGCTTTGGTGGCGACCTCGCCGAGGAGTTCGACGCGACCGGGGATCCAGCCGTTGGCCGGTGCCGAGACCGTGATGCCGTCGAGGCCCAGGCCGATCACGCTGCTCAGCCGCTCGCCGACCTCATCGGGATCACCGAGCACCACCAGACCTTCGATCATCTTCCGAAACTCGGGGTCGCCGTTGCGCAGATCGATGTTGCGGATCGCGAGGGCGTCGGCGAACTCGTTGAAGGCCTGCTCGTGGGTCTCCGCGAGTACGACGTTGAACGCTTGCGAGACTTTGATCTCGCTGCGGTCGCGGCCGAGCGCCTCGCAGTGGCCGGCGAGCGCTTCGAGCTTGCGCGGCAGCTCCTCGGGGCTCGACGTGAGGTTCGACTCGTCGGCATACTGCGCGACCAGCCGCAGCGTCTTCTTCTCGCCCGATCCGCCGATCATGACGGGAATCCGCGACAGGGGCGCGGGCTGGTTGATCGCGTCACGCACTTGGTAGTAGTCGCCTTCGAGCGTCGGCCGCTCGTCGCGCAACATGGGCAGGATGATCTGGAGCGCTTCTTCGAGCTTCTTGAACCGTTCGGTGAACGTGTTGAACTCGAAGCCGAGCGAGTGGTGTTCGACATCGAACCAGCCGGCGCCGATGCCGAGTTGCGCTCGACCCCCGGAGACGATGTCGAGCGTCGTGATGATCTTCGCGAGCAGCGCCGGGTTGCGGTAGGTGTTGCCGGTGACCAGCGCACCGAGGCGCACGTTCGAGGTCTCCCGCGCGAGTGCGCCGAGCGTCGTGTAGCACTCGAGCATGTAGGAATCGGGGTCGCCGAGCATCGGCAGTTGGTAGAAGTGGTCCATCAGCATCACGGTGTCGAAGCCGCTGCGATCAGCGGCGGCCGCCTGGGCCGCCACCGTGGCGAAGAGGTCGGCATCGCTGACGCCGGGGTAGGTGAAGTTCGGGATTTGGTAGCCGAGTCGAGTCATGGCGTGTCCTTCGGAGGTTGGGGGAAACGATGGTCAGGAGAGGGCGCGGTAGGTGGCGCGGATCAACGCTTCGCTGCGCGGGCAGCCGATGATCCGGGATTCCATCCGGTTCATCATGTACGCGAACGTCATGCGGCGCTCGGTGTCGACGATGATCATCGAGCCGCCCCAGCCGCCCCACATGCAGATCCGACCGTCGGGCACGTAGGCGAACGTCCGGGTCTCCGGAAGCGCGTACCCGATGCCCCAGCGCAGCGGGATACCGAGCACGAGGTCGGTGCCGTTCGCCTGCTCGCGGAAGATGAGGTCGATGGTCGCGGGGGAGAGGAGGCGGACACCGGCGAGCTCGCCGCCGTTCGCCACCACGTGCTGGAGCCGGGCGACGGCACGTGCGTTGCTGTGGCCGTTCGCGCCGCCGATGTCGGCGTGCCGCCACGCGGCAGAGTTCGCCGCCACCGGCGCCATGTAGGGCCCGAGCGCGGTCTTCACCGCCGGGCCGTCGGGGTCGATGGCTGCGCCGCTGAAGTCGACGTGGGTCGGCGGAATGACGTTCGAGATGCGGGGCCAGTCGGCTTCCACCGCGCCGATCTGGAAGTCGACTCCCAGGGGTGCGGCGATCTCCTCGGCCACGAACTGCTTGAGCCCACGGCCGTCGACCCGGCGGATGAGTTCGCCGATTGGATGCCCGTAGGCGAACAGGTGGTAGCCCGAGGCGGTGCCGGGCTCCCACCACGGGGCCTGCGCGGCGAGGAGAGCAGACGACCCGATCGGGTCGAACACTTGGTCCGCGCTGATGGGCTGGTCCCACCCCGACACTCCCGACGTGTGCGACAACAGGTGTCGGACCAGGATGGCGTCCTTGCCGTTGGCGGCGAACTCAGGCCAGTAGCGCGCCACCGGCGAATCGACATCGAGCAGACCGCGGTCGACGAGCATCAGTGCCGCCAGCGCGGTCACGGTCTTGGTCGTGGACCACACGTTGACGATCGTGTCCTCGACCCAGGGGGCGGTGTGTTCGGTGTCGACCCAGCCGCCCCAGATGTCGACGACCGGTTCCCCTTCGATCATCACCGCGACCGACGCGCCGACGTCGGCACCACTCTCGATGCTCGCGCCCAGAAGGTCGGCCAGCTCTGCGAACTTCGGGTCGAAGGTTCCATCGACGCCGACGGTCATGGTGCGATGCCTCGGTCCATCAGGTTCCGGGTGATCTGTTCGACGGTCGGGTCCTTCCCGGTCAGGCCCCACACCCAGTCGGTGGTGCCGGCGGTGAAGACGAACCCGCCCGGTTCGTGGACCCCCATCATGCAATGGCCGTGTTCGAGCGCGGCAACGCCGTCGGGACCCTTGTCGCCGAACACGCGCCACGCGATGAACTCCACCTCGCTCATCACGTCGGCGCGCGGTGGGCGGGGTGCGTTGGTGCGGTTGAAATGCTCGGTCGGAGTCAAGGCAAGGATCTGGAAGTCGGCCGGGGTCCCGTCGGATCCCGTCGGGTTGGGCACGCCGTTGTGCATGGTGAAGTCACACCCGTCGCATTCGTACCCCACGATCACCGAGTCACGGCCGATGAGGTCGCCGTAGGTCGTGTCGGTGCCCTCGAACACCCAGTGCTCCGGCCGATACACGGTGTAGCCGCCGGACCCTGACGCCACGGTGGCGCCGATGCGGTGGTAGCCACCGCGCACGAAGCTCACGCCGGTCATGTGGTTCTCGGGTCGGCCGACGAGATGATCGGACCAGAACGACGTGAGGTCGGCCTGCTGATCGGTACCGAAGACCGGGTCGCGTTCGAAGCGATCCTTGAAGCCGATCATCGTCGCGCCGTCGTCTTCGATGCGGACTTGCCAGAGCGACGTGTTCCCGGAGAGGAAGAGCGCGTTGCCGCCCGCCGCGGTGAAGGCCTCGACGGTGTCGCGCATCGGCCCGGACCAGTACTCGTCGTGACCCACCGAGAGGTAGAGGCGTCGCCCGTCGAGCATCGTCGGATCTTCGAGGTCGGCGTTGAGCGCGTAATCGATCTCGTACCCGTTGCGCTCGGCCCACTGGATGAACGGCAGTTCGTAGTTGGGCCAGCCCGCCGAGCCACCCCACTGAGTGAACTGGTGGGTCACGAGGTACTTCACGTGCGCGCGGTTCTGGCGGTCGGGCGGGTGCAACACCGTGACGCGTTCACCCGGTCCGGCCGGCTTCCGGAGCAGACCGTTGGCCATCGGGCGCTGGAACGAGACCTGCGTGCCGCCCTCGTAGAGGTTGCGCCCGCCGATGTCGTTGTACGCGTTGTAGGTGTTGGTGCAGAGCGCGAGCAGCGGACGGGTCGGGTCGACCGTTGCCGCGCGGACCACGAAGAACGCGACGGCTTCGTGGGCGATGCGGCCCGCGTCGGTGCGGAGCGTCACCTCGTAGTAGCCGCTCCGCCAGTCGTCACCGATCGGGATCTCGATTGCGGCGGGCCACCCGCAACCGTGGGCGGCGGCGTCGGCCGGCATGTCGTGCGGCACGAGGTCGATCGCGCCGGTCCACACGCGTTCTCGACGGGCGCCGATGCGGGCCACGATCACCTGGGCCGGCACCGCCGGCCCGGCGGCGTGCACACCGATGGCCTCGCCGGGAAGACCGGATTGTGGCCAGCAGTAGACGGCGGGAACCGCAAGGGCTGTGCTCTCCATTCGGCGAGTCTGTCAGGCCCGCGTGGGGTCGAGCCCGTCGTTCGGTGTCGCTCACGCCGTGGCGAGCTGCTGCTCGGGCTCCACGCTCGGCCTGGCCGCCGATGCCACAATGGTGGTCCGACCGGAACAGCACATCGACGCGATCTCGACCTGAGTGCGCGCCCATTCGGTGGGATCTGACCTGAATCGCGCGGCGACGTCGCACGACGCTCAGGTGTCGGTTTCCGCACGCCGATACGCCTGGACCGAGACGGCCTCGGGCAGGAGGAACGAGGGTGGCCATCGACGCCGACATCGACATCGAGACCAGCACCCCGCCGGCGGAGTTCCCGCCGCCCGGGCGATCGCGGGACCGACGATCCCTGGTGATTATCGTCGCCGCGGTAGTGGTCGTGATGGCGTTCATCGCGAGCTTGATCCGGTTCGACGTCTTCACCTCCGACTCGAAGTACCCGGCGAAGTGGGATGTCCGTCTCGGCGACCTCCCGGCGACGGTGTCGCGGCTGCGCGGGCTCCCGTTCAAACATGCGGTACCGGTGCGATTCCTGAGCGAACGCGCCTTCAAGAAGGAAGTCGGCGTCGATCCGAAGCCGAGCAAGCGCCGTCGCGCCAAGCTGGACCGATTGACCGAGAGTCTGCGGGCCGCGGGACTCCTCACCGGACCCGTCGATCTCCTCGAGTCGATCGATCAGGAACAGCAGTCAGGGGTGCTCGCGTACTACTCACCCGATCGCGAGGAGGTCGTCGTGCGGGGAACCGGCACGCCCGACCCGGCCCGTCGGGTTACCCTCGCCCACGAGCTCACGCATGTCCTCCAGGATCAACACTTCGACCTGACCAAGCTCGAAGATCGAGTCGCGAAGGATCCTGAGGGCTCGTCCGAAGCGTTGCGCGCCGTGATCGAGGGCGACGCCGTGCGGATCGAAGATCGGTACGCAAACACGCTGAGCCGGGCCGACCGAGCGAAGTATCGCAAGGAGTTCGAACGCGAAACCGAGACGTTCGAATCGGGTACCGAGGACGTTCCCGCGATCGTCGATCTGCAGTTCTCCGCGCCGTACCGCTACGGGCCGCCCGTGTTGGACGTGCTCGCGGCCGACGGGGGAAACGCGAACGTCGATCGCGCGTTCCGGCACGGCGTCTTCACCCAGAAGCTGTTCATCGAGCCGAGCGCGTCCCTGACCGATGCCAAGCCGTTCCGCGTGGCCGACCCGAAAGTCAAGTCGGGCGAGAAACGGATCGACAAGGTGGAGTCCTTCGGTGCGTTCGATCTGTATCTGGTGTTGGCGTCGAGGCTCCCGCCCGGCGACGCCCTCGGAGTTGCGTCGAAGTGGGCGGGTGGTCGCATGCTCACCTACCGCGCGAACGCCACGACGTGCATCCGAGTCGCGGTCGAGGCGAGGACGGCCTCGGGTCAGCGCGATCTCGCCGGCCGACTGAAGCTGTGGTCAGCCGCACTGCCGTCGGGCATGGCCACGATCGGTACTCGCGGGAAGGCGCTGACCATCGATTCGTGCGATCCCGGGGTGAAATCGACGTTGGCGTCGCCCGACGCCGCACTGACCAAAGCCGGTGATCTCCTCGATATCCATGGCGAACTCGAGGCCGGCATCGCCGAAGAGGCGCACGACGCCGGTGCGCCGGTGTCGACGGCGAGTTGTTTCGCGCTCGACATCGTCCAATCGCCCGAAATCACCGCGCTCCTCGAGCTGAACGAGGACGACGTCACTGCGAAGATGGCTCGGCGGGCGGTCCAGACTGCCGCGAAGCGGGCGGCCGAGAAATGCCTGAGAACGCGCAACGGCGTGTGACGTTTGCCTGCCCGGCAGGACTCGACCCTTCCCGGCCCTGTATTGTCCTCCACGAGGACTCGAGCCCATGCCCACCCTGCCCGGGCATGGGCTCGTCCTCGTTTTTCGCTAGTCCCGGCGGTAGAGCGCGAGTTGCTCGCCTTCGCCGATTCGTCCCTTCTCCGTGAGCAGCCTCCTGGCTTCGGGATTGCGCGACTGTGCCTCGGCGAGCTCGGGGAGGCTGGGATCGGGTCCGACCAGTTCGGTGAGTCGTTCGTCGATGCGCCGGAGCCTTGCTCGCTGGGCGCGCCCGAGTTGGTCGGCGGTCCCGACCAGCCGGTAGCCGGCCCGGCGCGGCGCGCCCTCCCCCCGGAACGACGTGATCAGGAGTTCGGAACGTGCGCGCCCCGGCCGGGCGCGGTGAGGACCGTAGCGGTTGGCCTGGTCGCGCTCGACGACCACATCGAACCCGGCCCGCGTCAGGATCGACGCGACGACGGGGGCGCAGCAGGTGGTCGGGGAACGATCCGTCGCGCGCGCGGTCGACGTCACGAGCACCGGGTTCTCGAGCTCGGGGCGTGCCGCCAGCGCCTGGTCGGCGAGGAGGGCGGCCGCACGCGACGGTCGATCCACCGTGTTGGTAGCGCGCGCAGTATTGATTGCGAGCGCCACGGCGACCACGACGAGACCCGCCGTGATGATCGGGAGCGCCAATCGAGCGACCCGTCGCTGCGCCGGGAACGGGGCCGCGGCCACGAGCGAATAGCCGGCCGCGTACCAGCAGAGCATTCCGACGACTCGGTCCGGTTCGGCGATCCAGACGAACAAATCACCGAAGACCAGCGCCCGGGAAACGATCGCTGCGAGGATCGTGATGGACACCACGAGGTTCAACCAGTTCGCCGAGCGGGCCCTGCGCCGCGCGGCAATGAGGGCGGCGGCCACGAACACGATGAGCGCGACCGGGACCCCGGATCCCTCATCGAGGGCGACCGTCGGGCTGAACGGAGGGGTCGGGATCTTGCCGGTCAGCCACGGCGCGTCGATCCCGAACTCGAGCGCGACTGCGCGATACCCGTCGCGGAGCCCGAGGCTGGGACCGGCATCGTGGCGGATCGCAGCGAGTTCGGTGAGGTTCCCCGGATCGCGGGTGAACTGCTCGACCACGGGCGGCAGCCAGAGGACCCCGAGCACCACACCGGTGAGGATGAGCGCGCGGAATGTGCCGGGGGCTCGCGGTGCGGGGCCCCGACGATGCCGGACGAGCCGCGTGAGGGCGATGCCGAATGCGAGGCCACCGAGCGCAGCGACGAAGATCGCCGAGCCGACCCAGCTCTGGGCCAACAGGGTGGCGGTCGCCGCCGCGAACGGGAGCGCGCCGTCGGTGCCGCAGGCGTACTCCCAGATGAGCAACACCAGGAGCGCGAACGCCGTCAGCAGCACGTTCGGTCCCCACGGGCTCGTCAGCAGCTCGGCGCCGCGGGCGAGCAAAAGGATCGCGAGAAGGAGCCCGGTCCAGACGCCGAGGAGGAGACCGCCGCGTCGGACCGCGATCACGACGCATCCGGCGACGCACGCCGCAGTCAGGAGCACGGCGCCGACGCCGAGGCCCGCCGGGCCCTCACCGATGATCCGGTACGGCGCGGCCAGGAGCAAGAAGACGAGCGGTCCGGGTTGATTGCCACCGAAGCGCTCAT
This sequence comes from uncultured Acidimicrobiia bacterium, assembly GCA_963765075.1. Classification (GTDB taxonomy): domain Bacteria; phylum Actinomycetota; class Acidimicrobiia; order IMCC26256; family JAENVU01; genus JAENVU01. Next base: position 804,919 of record CAVXVA010000001.1, on the reverse strand, counting down.
AGGAGCCGACGAGTGGGGTGTGGGCGCCAACGTCGAAGACCTGAAGGTCGATGAGTGCCTCGTCGTCGTTCGGTGGCGTGCCGCCGTGGTTGGCCGCGGCGACCACGCCGACCAACAAGACCGCGACGAAGGTGGCGACCGCGGCGCGACCGAACCATCGACTGGCGGTAGTCATGCGGAGTCGTTCGGGGAGGGCGAGAAGATCAGGTCGATACGTCACGAGCCTACGGCGCGGGACGCAAAGTCGAGATCGAGGTGCGCGGCGGCGAGACCGTAGACGAACGCGTTCGGCATTTCTTCCGGCGCGGTGCCGGGCGTAATCGCCAGACTCCGCACGCGCCGCAACAGCTCCTCGAAGAAAATCGAAATCTCGAGGCGCGCGAGTGATGTGCCGAGACAGAAGTGGGTCCCGAACCCGAAGGCGATGTGCTGGTTCGGCCAGCGGGTCACGTCGAAGCGTTCCGGCTCGGTGAAGTGGCGTTCGTCGCGGTTCGCCGAGCCGTACAAGAGGATGACCTGGTGACCCGCGGGGATCGTCGTGTCGGCGATGTCGGTGGCTTCGACGGCGACGCGACACATGTTGTGGACGGGTGACACGTAGCGGATGAACTCCTCGACCGCGATGGTGAGGTCGGCCCCGGCGCGAAGCTTCTCCCACTCGTGGGGGTTCGCGATGAGATTGAGCATGGTGCGGGCGATGACCGTGCGGGTCGTCTCCGCGCCTCCGTCGAGGAGGAGCAGGCTGTCGGCGATCACGTCGTCGCGGCTGAGGGGCTCGCCGCCGATCTGGGCTTCGGTCCAGACGCTCATGACGTCGTCCATCGGACACCCGCGCTTGGTGTCGTAGAGATCCGAGGACGCCTGGGCGAACTCCATGGCCGCCACGATGCCGTCGTCGTTGAAGTACCGCGGGCCGCCGCCGAGCGCGATGGTGCGCTCCGACCACGATTGCAGCGAGGGCCAGGCATCGTCGGGAAAGCCGAGGAGCTTGCCGATCATCATCGCGGGGAGCGGGGCCGCGAGGTCTCCGACGATCTCCGCGTGCCCGCCGGCGGCCTCGACTCCGTCGAGGAGGGTGTTCACCTTGGCGCGGATGTCGTCGGTCCAGACCGCGACGGCCTTCGGCGTGAAGCGGCGGGCCACGAGGCCGCGGCGGCGCTGGTGCATCGGGTCATCGAGGCCGATGATGGCCCCATCGGCGGGGATGTTGGGTCGGTAGCCGCCTTTGGCCTGATCGGAGTTGATGAACCGTTCCTTGTGCTTTTCGATCTCGACGATGTCGTCGTAGCGTGAGATGCCCCACAGCTCGTTGGTGGCGTCCCAGTAGACGGGCGCGTGCTCACGCATCCAGGCGTAGGTCGGGTACGGGTCGTTCGCATAGAACTCGCCGTCGAGGAGGTCGATGTCTCGGTCGATCACAGGTTCCCCTCTACATCGGTCGGGTTCGGAACGCTGCGGAACGGTACGCGACGTCGACGGTCACATCGCCCTCGATGCCGAGGAGTTCTCCGAGAAGGTGTCGTGCGGTGGCGAACGTGCGCTCGCGGGTTTCGTCGGGCAGCAGGATGATCCAGCTCAACGTGCCGAGCAGCCCGATCAACTCGTCGGCGTTCAGCGCGATGTCCCAGCGAATCGTCTCCGACTCGACGGGACCGAACGGAACGCCGACGGGGAGTTCCAGATGGTCGGCGGTGCCGGGCCCGGCACCGCCGGCGGTGAGCGACCCGGCGAGCGCAGCGCCTTCGGCGTCGCGGTCTCGTTGTTGCGCGAGCAGCGCAGCCGCCTGTTGCATGAAGGGCCCGTCGGGATCCGGTCCGGTCCACACCGCGCCGAACACGCCGTTCGGCGCGAGGACGCGATGGATCTCGGCGAGGGTTGGAACCGGGTCCATCCAGTGCCAGGACGATGATGCGAACACCCCTTGGGCCGACGCGTCGGGCGACGGGGATTTCCTCCCCGCGCCCGGCGCGGGCTTGCGCCTCGGGCACCTGCGTCTCCAGCACCGCGCGCATCCGGTCGTCGGGTTCGACCGCCACGACGGTCGCCGCGCGGTTGATGAGGTGTCGGGTCAACGCACCGGTACCCGCGCCGAGGTCGACCGCGCAGTCGATGGGCTCGGGGAGGAACCACTCCGCCACGGCGACGGGAGGTCCCGGCCGGTACCGTTCGTACTGGTCGGCGATTCCACCGAAGCTGGAAGACCGTGCGGCTTTCTCGGCGTCGGTCAGGGCGGGCGGGGTGTCGTCGTCAGCCATGGCGCGGACCGTATCCGGCGCGGGCATCGGGCGCGGGTGAGCACACCGGGACGTTCAGTTCGGTTCGTGCAGCCGGCGGGCGAACGTATCGCCGGCGAGGAGCTCGATCAGTTGGCCTTCGCAATCGCGTACGAACACTGCGGTGGGCAGACGTGATTCGGTGAGCACTTCGCCGCCATGCTCGATGACCGCGGCGCACGTTGCGTCGAGATCGTCGACGCCGAACGAGAGATGGGTGAGACCGGGTTCGTGCATCGACCGGTCGGCCGCCACGAGCGGCGCCGGTTCGGTGAAGGCGAGGAGTTCGAGCACGAGGCCGTCGCGGCGGAGATAGACCGCCTGCAGCGTGACTGGCTCGGGCAGGCGGAGCAGCGTGGCGGACTGCGATCCGCTCACGTCGATGTCGAGGACTTCCTCGAAGCCGAAGACCTCGGTATAGAAGGCCCGGGCGCGCTCGACGTTCCGTATGCACTGGCCGACGTGGCTGAAGATCGTCACGAGCGAGATCCCTCTCGGTGTTCATCGCCGCGGGTGCGGCCGGTGCCCTCGGCAGGATTCGAACCTGCGGCACATGGTTTAGGAAACCAATGCTCTATCCCCTGAGCTACGAGGGCGTTCTAAGTTTCGAGGCTACCGGTCACATCGCTGGAGCTCGTGCCCGTGGTCGATGTGGTTGCACCCGGTCGGATTGTTGCTCCGTGCCTGATCTATGCGCGTTGTACTCGCGAAACGCCTCACGAACACCCGATCGCGATGACCGTGTCGTTCGCGAACGCGCTCAAGCACAGGCCTCCCTGGTGGTTACGCGCCGCGGAGGATCGGAAGGCGACGGACACGGATCCGCGTCCGATCGATGGCTTCTGACGGTCGTACTCGGCCAGCAGCGTACCGAAGTCGGCGTCGCTCGAAACGATGATCCGATTCCCGGCGAACGCAGCTTCGAGGATCGTGCGGTCGGAGGCCGTGGCGAGGCCCGCATCGAACACGTGGATCGCGTCGTGCCCGCTGGCCGTGAGCGCCGATGCAATGCGCGGCGCGAGGTTTGCGTCGACGAGAAACCTCACGCGGGGCGGGTCAGCGGAAGCTAGCGTTCGCTCACTGCGTCCGCCGCGTATTCCAACGCGGCGAGTACATCGCCGTGTTCGAGATATGGGTAGTCGGTGAGGACTTCATCGATCGTGCGGCCGGCACCCAGCTGGCCCACGATCGTGCCCACGGTGATGCGCATCCCACGGATACATGGGAGCCCACCCATTTGGGCCGGGTCGACGGTGATGCGTTCGTAGGCCATGCCCAGGATCCTAGATGTGCGACCCGTCGATCAGCGCGGTGTTGACGAGCGGTTCGCTCGACGTGGTCAGCGTGCCCGTTCGTGCCGGTCATGGCTGGTCATTGCGGTCAATGGCGGTATGTGGCGGTCAACCGAAACGTGGTCTGACCCGCGGCTGGAGGCTGTGACCTGCACCTTTGGATCGCAGCGCGGCGCAGGAAGCGCGACCCGTGCCGGTCCCCGGGTCTGTGTCGAAGTATCACGCGGTCGTGCGACATTCCAGCACCGCCGGGGCCTTACGCTTGAATGCCTACAAGTATAGGCTCACCGTCTCGGGTCAGTCAACACTTATAGGCTGAGCTTCATGGGGCGACGAGTTGATGTCGACGAACTGATCGATTCGCATGCGGTAGCGGAGATGCTCGGTTTGGCGCAGGCAAACACCGTCAGTGGCTACCAGCGCCGGTACCCCGATATGCCCCGTCCCGTCGTGGACATGGGCCGCGGACGGTGCAAGCTTTGGTCGCGCTCCGAGATCGATCGTTGGAGACGACGGCGTTCGTCGCCGAGCACCTGACCGGCGGATGTCGCGGGGTTGCGTCCCCAAAGGCCCACCCGTTGTCAGACTTGGCCGTCCGCCGACGCTCAGTTGACTCCCCGGTGCCCGCGGCGGATGTTCTGTATCAGCGCATGACCACGGACAATCACTCGGGCAGTGCGGTCGCGTTTGAGTCCGCGCATCGGACGCAGCCGGGCTTCGGCCCGGTAGACGTACCGTCAGCGGCCGGCGACCTTGACGTAGGTCTCGTCGACATACCAACGGTTACCGACCGTGTGTCGACAGGGCCCGGCCGCATCGGCGAGGAGCGGTGTGAAGTGCCGGACCCACCGGTAGATCGTGACGTGATCGACCTCGATCCCACGCTGACCCAGGAGTTCTTCGACGTCGCGATACGACAGTCCGTACCGCAGATACCAGCGCAGGGCGAGGACGATGATCTCCGGTGGGAACCGAAAGCCCTTGAACGCCGAACTCGGAACTATGGGCGTGACCGGGTTTGACGGACATCTGCGATCAGGGGTTTACCCCTGGAAGGATGTTCAGCATGATGGAGACGATGGGACGAACGAAGCGTCCGCGTCGGTCGTTCACCAAGGAGTACAAAGCTGAGGTGGTTGAGCTGGTCCGCCAGCCGGCTGCCACGGTGGCGAGCGTCGCACGCGATCTTGATCTGACGGAGACCGCGGTTCGCGCCTGGGTGAAACAAGCCGACATCGACGACGGCCAACGTGAGGGGTTGACGAGCGCGCAGCTCGACGAGCTCGCACAGTTACGCAAGGAGAACCGGGTGTTGCGCGAAGAGCGCGACATTCTGAAACGGGCGACGGCTTTCTTCGCGAGGGAGACCCGGTGAGCGTGTATCCGTTCATCGAGGCGGAGAAGGTGGAGCACCGCAACGTCGCGAAGGCGTGCGGGTTGCTCGAGGTTTCCCGGTCCGCTTTCTACGAGTGGCACCACCATGTTCCATCGGCGCGCACGGTCGCGGATCTCGCACTGCTCGAACGGATCAGGAAGGTCCACGAGGAATCTCGTGGGGTCTACGGGTCGCCGCGAGTTCATCGCGAACTCGCCAATCGGGGCGTGTGTGTGCGACGGGAACGGGTCGCTCGGATCATGCGCCAGGATGGCCTGGTGGGTTGCGCACCACGGCGGTGGATCACAACCACGATCTCTGATCCGGCAGTCGTTGGGCAGGATCTCCTGAAACGGAACTTCGCACCCGACTCGGTCGAGCTGGACCGCGTGTATGTGGGTGACATCACTTACATCCGCACGTGGGAAGGCTGGCTCTACTTGGCGACGGTGATCGACTTGGCGTCGCGACGCGTGGTCGGTTGGGCAATGGCCGAGCACATGCGCGCATCGTTGGTCTGCGACGCGCTCCGCATGGCGATCACGAACCGTCGGCCCGCACCGGGTGCGATGTTCCACTCCGACCGTGGCAGTCAAACCGAGTTCAACTGGTGGTCGCAACACTTCGATCATGGAGGTGTTGATGGGACGGCCAGCGGGGTGGATGAAAGAGTTGACGGGCAGGTCGGCGATGAAGTCGCCGGGCGCTCCGTCACATCGTCGAGAGGTGGAGCGGGAGTTCTGGCGTGAGATCGCTAAGGGGATCACGAGCGAGGACGCGTCGATCGCGGTTGGTGTCTCGCAGGCGGTTGGCGGCCGGTGGTTCCGCCATGGTGGTGGAATGGCACCGATGGATCTTGCCCCGCTCACTGGCCGATACCTGGTGTTCTCCGAACGTGAGGACATCGCGATGTTCCGAGCCCAGGGGCTCGGGGTGCGAGAGATCGCTCGTCGGTTGGGACGTTCACCGTCGACGATCTCGCGCGAGTTGCGGCGCAACGCGGCGACTCGTGGCGGCAACCTCGAGTATCGAGCGTCAGTCGCCCAATGGAAAGCTGAACTGGTTGCTCGACGCCCGAAGACCGCGAAGCTCATCACCAACGAGCAACTGCGCGGCTACGTGCAGGATCGCCTCTCGGGAAAGCTGCACAATGCGGACGGGACCGTGATCGAAGGCCCAGCAACCGGCCCATGGAAGGGTCGCAACAAGCCGCATCGCGGAGACCGCCGATGGGTGCAGGGCTGGAGCCCTGAGCAGATCTCGCAGCGTCTCAAAGACGACTTCCCTGACGATGAGTCCATGCGGATCAGCCACGAAGCGATCTACCAGGCCCTCTACGTCGAGAGTCGCGGTGCGCTACAGCGTGAGCTGGTCGCATGTCTGCGCACCGGCCGGGCGCTGCGGGTCCCGCGGGGCCGGACACGACAGAAATCTTGGGCGCACGTCACCCCCGACGTGATGATCGGCAAACGGCCCGCTGAAGTCACCGACCGCAAGGTTCCCGGCCACTGGGAAGGCGACCTCATCATCGGCCTGGAACGCTCCGCGATCGGCACGCTGGTTGAACGCACGACCCGGTTCACGATGCTCGTCCACCTCCCACGCGAAGACGGCTACGGCATCATCGCCCGCACGAAGAACGGTCCCCCTCTTGCCGGCTACGGAGCCGTCTCGATGAAGAACGCTCTCGCCGCGACGATGACGACACTGCCCGAACAGCTCCGCCGGTCGTTGACCTGGGATCGCGGCAAGGAACTCACAGCGCACGCCGCGTTCACGGTCGAGACCGACATCGCGGTCTACTTCGCGGACCCGCATTCGCCTTGGCAACGCGGCACCAACGAGAACACCAACGGGCTCTTGCGCCAGTACTTCCCCAAAGGCACCGACCTCTCACGCTGGACCGCCGAAGAACTCGCGGCAGTCGCCACCGCGCTCAACACGCGACCCCGCAAGATCCTCGGATGGCGCACCCCGGCCGAAGCCCTCGACGAACACCTACGCTCCCACCAACAAGCCAGCGTTGCGACGACCACTTGAATCCGCCCAATACACGAGCCGCGGCTTCACCGACCTGCTCGGCGAACACGAGATGGTCCAGTCACTGTCGCGGCCACGCCAATGTTGGGACAACGCGGTCGCGGAGAGTTTCTTCGCGTCGTTGAAGATCGAATGCATCTACCGGCAGTCATGGGCGACGCGCAACCAGGTTCGCCGCGCGGTGTTCGACTACATCGAGGTCTTCTACAACCGGCGTCGTCTGCATTCCGCGATCGGGTATTGCCCGCCCGCCGAACACGAAGCCAAACTGCACCACCACACGACCGCAGAAGCGGCCTAACCAAGGTGTCCGGCAAACCGGGTCAGGCCCACTACGGGGACCGGACGGGAACGGCGAGGCCTCATCCCGCCACCCTCACCGGCCGACGCGACCTTGCGCTAATGCAACGGAGCCCGCGTGTGCACCGTTCCGCGCCGCGGTCCGGCAGTGGCTGCCCCACGCGATTGTGGTGTTGGACAAGTTCCATGCCCTGCGGTTGTTTCACCAAGCGATCGATGAGATCCGCCGCCGCAACGCGTGGGCGATCCACCGGCGCCGCGGCCGCAAGATCGACGACGTGTGGCGCGCCCGCCACCTGCTGCTCAAGGCACACGAGCGACTCACTGACCCTCAACACGACCGACTGTTCACCGCGCTCACCGGACCCGAAGACCCCGACGGGGAGATCGGCTACGCGTACCTCGTGAAAGAAGAAGCGCGTGCGTGTTGGGACGTGCCGTCGATCGGACGGTGGGGACGCCTGCTCGGCTTGCTTGCGGATTCGGGCATCGACGAACTCGTCCGGCTCGGTCACACTCTCGACCGCTGGCACGACCCGATCATCGCGTCGTTCGAACTCGGAATCACCAACGCGTGCACCGAGGGACTCAACCGCAAGGTGAAACACGTCAAGCGGATCGGCTGCGGGTTCCGCAACGCCGACAACTACCCGACCCGTGTCCTCATGCACTGCCCCGGACGGGCATGACACAATCCCCACCGATCAGGCGGCGAGCCAAGGTCCCCGCGGAAGATCGAAGAGCCCCCTTGATACCTGATCCATCGGTCGGTACCTTGAGTGTGATGCTCTCCTCAAGCTGGACTTCCGGGTCCAAGCACGAGGTCCAAAAGGGAGCGACAGCGTGCTTAGCAAGATGAAGTATTCGAAGCGGGTGGCAGCAGTCTCGAGCCTGACGACTTTGGCTTCGCTTGGGTTCGTGCGGACTGCGGGTGCCAATAACTGGGGCTCCACCCCACGACTCAACGGCGTGGTTCAAAACGAAGTATCTCTCGGCGGTGGTGGGTCGCCTTCGGTGCACAGCGTTTCGTTTCACAGCTTCGGCAATAACGCTCTGCGTCAATCGACGATTGACGCCCTGCAGAACGTCTATGCACCGACGAATCTAACCATTCAGTTCAACGCAGACAACACTTCCGCCGACGTTCGGCTCTACGACGACGACTTTGGCCTGAACGGCGTGTTTGCTTGGGTCAATTGCCCTGATGGCGCTACGAGATCAGGCGCCGACCCTCTTGAGGGCTGCTTTAATCAAACTTTGAAGTATAATCTAGCTTATACATTCGACGATACGTTCTATACTTCGGAGGGTCGGAAGTATATGGCTTGCCACGAACTCGGCCACACCGTTGGGCTGCGGCATACCTCTTCCTCGTCTTCTTGTATGGTAAGTGACGTGGATTATCCTTGGCCTCTAAACCTAGAGACCCACGAGATCGACGGGTGGATCAACCAAGCATACTAGCAATAGGCGGAACAATGAAGCTGACCAGATCGCTTTTGAGCCGAATCCTACTGATTCCGATCGTTGTAACGATTGTTGCCGGTTGCGGCTCAAAGACGGAAACTCGTGTTCAGAGTCGGCCGGGTAGCGGATCACTCGACGTGCAGGCGACTCCATCGTATCCACGAGGCCCCTCAAGTGGTGCATGGAATCGCTTCTCGTTTGATGAGGGAAACAGCGCTATTCTCTTCGTGGAGGAATATTCTGACCTGTCCGAGCTTGCGACGCGGTCCGACGCGGTTGTCGCAGCGACGGTGGTTGACGTGAAGCTCGGCAGGTCTTTCGGCGAGGAGAAGGAGACGCAGGTTCAGTACGGAGTCATGTCCATTTCGGTGGTGTCACTCCTCGCTGGGAACGATCCTGACAGAGACGGCGGAGGGCTCGTCCGCTTGGAATTCCCAATACCCGTGAGCGACCCGCGTGCTGCCGAGGCGTTTGTCAGCGGGTTGAAGGAACTTGACGGGGACGGACCCAACATTTTTTTCCTCCGAAGCAAACGCTCTGAAGCTCAACGACTCGGTCTCCCCGCCGACAGGGTCACCGCTGAAAGCGGATACTACCGCCTTGTCCATCCAGTCGGCCTTGCAGTTACTGCCGACGGTGGAAACGCGAAGACTCTCGTGATCAATTTGAGAATCCAATTGTGGCGAAGGTTGCCTCAATGTCCATGCCCGAACTTGACCAATTTATTCGCACGGCGACGAATGCCGCTGGAGGTTAAGCAGGATGAAGGTGAACGCCGATTCCTAGAGACTTTGAGCAGTTCTGTGTCATCCTTTCAGATGGGCTCCAAATTGAACGAGGTGACTGGGGCCGGTCCACGGAACTCGTAAGGGAAATCGGTCTTGACTCCCTGCAGCTCTTTGAGACTATCGCCCTTATGGAGTCTCTAGGTGCCGTCGTTCCGGAACGGCTTGCGTCCTCGCTTGTGACGTTGGGCGACCTTTATGACCGGTATCGCGAGTCAGGCGCCGTTTGATGGATGACCTCAGCGTTCCCGATGCAGCATGGGCTGACGTAACGGCAAGACTTGTCGGTGCGAGGGTCTCGCTCCGACCTGTTGGCCCGCGAGACTATGATTTTCTTTTCTCTATAGGTACCGCACCGGAGAACATTCATCGATGGCGGTTCCGAAGTGCACCCCCGAGTCCTGATCAGTTTGCGCAAACACTATATCAGGGTGTTCTGGTGCAATACCTCGGTGTGCGGCGGAGCGACGCAAAGCCGATCGGGTTGGCTTCGCTCTACAACGCTGATCTGAGAAGCGGCACGGCGTGGCTTTCCACGATCCTTGCCCCGGCATTTGAAGCGCAGGGTTGGGCGCTGGAAATGGTGGGGCTGTTTTTGCGGTATTGCTTTGATAGCTGGCCTCTTCGACAAATCTATATGGAGATGCTCGAGTTCAACTATGAGCGTATTGCAGCTGGACGCGGACGATTGTTTGAAGTTGAAGGATGTTTGAAGGAGCACGAGTTTCTGGATGGGAAATATTGGCACAAGTACTTCCTGACAATACGCCGCGCTGGGTTCGATTCGTATGTTTCAGACTTTGCTCCGCACCTTGAGCCGAAGACGGACGCGAGGTAGGGCCTCGAGGCTCCATCTTGATCGGCCTACGCGACTGAGCTGCGTCGGGCTCGGAGTCTCGTGACTTGGTGATGTTCGCGTGTGACGCCGCCGGCTTCCAACTTGGCCTTCGCGAGTTTGCGGAGCTCGGGGCCGGCTCTGGTGCGGTGCACCACGCGATCGCATCGTCGAGCGCGACTTCGGCCTCGACGACGTCGTCGGTGTGAATCGCCCTGGGTCTGGTGGAGGCTCGTTCTATTGGTTTCCAACCGCTGCGGGGGCGGCTGATTGGGCAGCGTAGAACGCGGTTTCGAACTCTGTGGGTGGCACGTCGTTGCAGTGGCTGTGGAGCCGCTCGGTGTTGTGCCAGTGCACCCAGCTGAGGGTCGCGAGTTCGACGTCTTCGACCGTGCGCCATGGTCCTTGGCCGGGCCCGTAGATCAACTCGGTCTTGTAGAGCGCGTTCACCGATTCGGCCAGGGCATTGTCATACGAATCGCCGACCGTGCCGATCGATGGGACCGCACCGAGATCCGCGAGGCGTTCGCCGTAGCGGACACTCGTGAACTGGCTCCCGGCGTCGGAGTGACACCGCAGTCCTCCGAGCAGGGTGCCACGCGACCAGCGGGCCATCTCGAGCGCGTCGAGGACCATGTCGGTCCGCATGTGCGCGGCGACGCGCCAACCCACGATCATCCGTGAGTACGCGTCGACGATGAAACACACGTACGCGAACCCCGACCACGTCGGCACGTAGGTCAGGTCCGTGACCCACAACGCGTTCGGAGCTTCGGCGGTGAAGTCGCGTTTGACGAGATCCGCCGGCCGCGGCGCAGAGGGATCCGGACGCGTGGTGCGGACCTTGCGTCGCCGGCGGCTCACACCCTCGATCCCGGAGACTTTCATGAGTCGGGCGAATTGATCCCGGCCGATCTCATGACCGGCACGCCGAGCGGCTTTCCAAAGCTTGTGGGCCCCGTAGACGCGGTAGTTCGTCATCCAGATCGCGACAAGGATCGGGATCAACATCGCGTCGCGTAACGACCGGGCCGACGCGGGCCGCGACTTCGCCGCGTAGTGCGTGGACGGAGCCACCTGCAGTGCTTTGCAGATGGGCTCGACTCCGAACTCGGCGCGATGCGCGTCGATGTAGTCCACCATCACTTCTGTGGGCGGTCGAGCTCCGCCGCGAAAAAAGCCGAAGCCGACCGAAGAATCGCGTTGGTCCGCTTCAACTCGCGATTCTCTTGCTCGAGCACCTTGATCTGAGCGGCGTCGTCGGTCGTCTGGGTGTGCTCACCTGTTCTGGCCCCACTTGAACGGGTTGTGCTCGCCTGATTTGGCCCCACCTGGTTGATCCTGGTGGGGGTCCGTCGGGTTGGCCTTCCTGTCGTGGACCGTGGGGTTCATGACGAGAAGGTCGAGAGTGGTCTTGTTCGAGCAGATCCGGAAGACGCGTCGCGATGAGCCGGACGTGTCGGTGCGCGAGTTGGCCCGCCGGTTCGGGACGCATCGCCGAACGGTGCGGGAGGCGTTGGTGTCGGCGGTGCCCGCGCCGCGCAAACCGGTCGAGCGGGTGTCGCCGGTCCTCGAGCCGTAGAAACCGACGATCGACGCGTGGCTCATCGCGGATCGCGAGATGCCCCGCAAGCAACGTCACACCGCACGTCGGGTCTGGCAACGTCTCGTCACTGAACATCACGCCACCGTCGGCGAGTCGACGGTCCGGCGTTATGTCGCGGACGCGAAACGCAGGTTGCCGCCGGTGCTCGTCGAGGTGAAAGTCCCGCAGTCGCATCCCCTCGGCGCGGAAGCCGAAGTCGATTTCGGTCAGGTGAGTTTCTTCCTCGACGGCTTGTTGACGGAGGGGTGGATGTTTGTGTTCCGACTTTCCGCGTCGGGCAAGGCGTTCCATCGCGTGTATCTGAATCAGGCACAGCAAGCGTTCTTCGATGGTCACGTCCGCGCGTTCGACCATGTGGGTGGTGTGCCGGGCCGGGTCCGTTACGACAACTTGAAACCGGCGGTGGTTCGCGTGTTGCAGGGCCGCGACCGACTCGAGTCCGACCAGTTCATCGTGCTGCGGTCGCATTACGGGTTCGATTCGTTCTTCTGCACGCCCGGCGTCGAAGGCGCACACGAGAAGGGCGGCGTCGAAGGCGAAGTCGGCCGGTTCCGGCGCCGTCACATGGTCCCGGTCCCGAACGTCACCACGATGAGCGAGTTGAACGAGCTCGTCGCCGCCGGCGACCGGGCCGATGATCTCCGTCGGATCGCGGGTCGGGCCATCACCGTCGGCGATCACTTCGCTCTCGAAGCCCCGACCTTGGGGCCGTTGCCGGTCGAGGCGTTCGACTCGAGGTTGTTGCTACGGCCGCGGGTCGACACCAAAGCACGGGTGTGTGTCCGTCAATGCTTCTACTCGGTGCCCGTGGGCCATGTCGGGCGTCGCATCGACGTGCGTTTGGGAGCTGAAACGATCGAAGCGTTCGATGGGAACCGGATCGTCGCATCACATCCCCGCCTCGTCGCGAAAGGCTCTGAGAGCCTCACGTTGGACCACTACCTCGAAGTCCTCGCGATCAAACCCGGTGCCATGCTCGGAGCGACTGCTCTGGTCCGGGCCCGCGCCGCGGGCGCGTTCAGCGCGGAGCACGAGGACTACTGGACTGCGGCTCGTCGCCGCCTCGGTGATCAGCACGGCACCCGCGCGCTCGTCGAGGTGCTCCTCGCACATCGGCAACTCCCCGCTGACGCGGTCCGGGCCGGGATCCGCGCTGCGCTCGCAGTCGGTGTCATCGATCCGGCGATCGTGATCGTCGAAGCGCGCCGCCGGGTTGATGACCGACCGGCGGTCGTGGTCCCGATCGGCGTCCTGGATCGTTACGACCGGCCCCCACCTTCCATTGACCGTTACGACCAGCTCCTCCAGGAGGCACGATGACCACCACCGACACCGCATCCGCCGCGCAGGTTGATGCCGCCGCCCGCGAACTTCGCCTACCCGCAGTGCGTGACCATCACGCCCGACTCGCCGAAGAAGCCAAACGCGCGAAGACCACGTATCTCGGATTCTTGGCTGACACGCTCAGTCTCGAAGTCGACGACCGTGCCGAACGCCGCCAAGCCCGTCGCATTCACGAAGCCCGATTCCCGCGGATCGAACGTCTCGCCGAGTTCGACCTCGACGCCGCACCCACCATCAACCCCGCGACCCTCGCGACACTCGCCGCCGGCGCGTACCTCGACACGGGCGAACCAGTCGTGCTCCTCGGCGATTCCGGCACCGGCAAAACCCACCTGTTGATCGGCCTCGGCCTCGCCGCGTGTGAGACCGGCCGACGCGTCCGTTACGCCACGTGCGCGCAACTCGTCAACGAACTCGTCGAAGCCGCCGACGAACGGCGCCTCTCCCGCCTCATCGCCCGTTACGGCCGGCTCGACCTGCTCTGCGTCGACGAACTCGGCTACGTGCAACTCGACGCACGAGGCGCCGAACTGTTGTTTCAAGTCCTCACCGAACGAGACGAGAAAAGCTCCGTCGCGATCGCGTCGAACCTGCCCTTCAGCGAATGGGGCCAGATCATCACCGACCCGCGCCTCGTCGCTGCCGTCATCGACCGCGTCACGTTCCACGCCCACATCCTCGAAACCGGCACCGACAGCTACCGCCTCCGCACCAGCCGCACCCGCCCCAAGAATCCCCGCTGACCCGCTCCCAGGTGGGGCCAAATCAGACGAGCACGGTGGGGCCAAACCGAGTTGACATTCCCAGTCGTCGTTCCCGGCTTGCGGCCCTCGTCGATGTCGGCCTGACGCACCCACGCCCGCACCGACTCCGTCCCGTAACCGAGCTGTCGAGCAACCCGGAACACGGTCCCATGATCCGTGCCGAGCTCCGCTCGCAACTGACGCACGAGCCGGACCGCCTGGGCCTTCTCCTGCTCCGAATATCGACGCGTGGTCGGTTTCCCCGACCGTCCCTGTGTAGGCATAGCTCCATCCTCGTTTCCAAGGTCAGGAGCCTCCAACTTCCCCAGGGCGATTCAATCTGGAGTTGTCCCGGCTTCTTGGACATTGCGCGTGCCCGTTCGTGCCCTTCGGAGTGCTGCCCGTTGCGTGCCCGTCATGGGCGGTCATGGCGGTCACTCGCGGTATGTGGCGGTCAACCGAAACGTGGTCTGACCTGCGGCTGGAGGCTGTGACCTGCACCTTCGGGTGACGGGGCCGAAGGTTAGGAAACCAATGCTCTATCCCCTGAGCTACGAGGGCGGGGGATGCAGAAAACGTGGCAGAAAACCCGATGCGATGGTGGGATCCGGCTGAGATTTGCTGCACCTCGGACGTTGAAGTGCGTTCGTCCGTGCCGCGACGGTAGTTGGTCCGGCGTTCGCCCTGATCCAGGCGCGCCGAAGTCATTCGGTGGTTCAGGCGGTGGTGGTTCAGGCGGCGATTGCAGTGGGTTGTCGTCGCCGGTGTTGGTGGAGCGCGAGGCCGTTGACCGTCGGACTGAAGGCGTTAGGGACTTGTACTTCGTGATGGGTTTCGGCTCCGAACCTAGGGGACTTCCGACCCTGGGCGACGACGCGAGACCCTGTGAAGATGCAGTCATTCCGTCGCGCATCGTTCGTTCCACGGCGGTCGATCAACCGAGGACAATGGAGGCCATTGACGTGACCATGTATCCCGTTGTGCGAGGAGGCTCACGGCGGATCCGACGACCGTGGCGAGGGCTCGCGGTTGCCATCGCTGCGGCAGCGATGTCGCTAGGCGTCTTTGCCGCCCCGGCGCAGGCCGTCGACTTCCCACCGCTCGAGCCGGTCGCCATCTTCACCGCGACCCCCTCCACGGGCGAAGCGCCCCTCACGGTGACCTTCGACGGTCGCGCGTCGACGGGCCCCAACCCATTGGTGACGTGGATCTGGACCTTCGGTGACGGCTCCACCGGAATGGGCGAAGTGACGACGCACACGTACGCAACGCCGGGCGCGTACAACGCCACCTTGATGGTGTACGACGGGTTCGGGCTCAACAGCTTCCCCAGCGTCGTGACGATCGTGGTGAACGCGCCGACAGCGCCGCAGGCACCCGCCAACGTGACCGCGACGTCGATTTCGCGCAGTTCGATCCGCCTGGACTGGACCAACGTCTCGTCCAATCAGACCTCGATCCAGATCGAGCGCTGCAAGGGCGTCGACTGCAGCAAGTTTGCCCGGGTGGCCATGGTTTCGGGCACCGCGACGTCCTTCGCGGACACGAAGCTGTCGTCGCGCACCACCTACACCTATCGGCTGCGGGCCGGTAACGCGATCGGCTTCTCGCCCTACTCGAACCTCGCCTCGGCCCGAACCCTGCGCTAGTTGTAGATCCCAGGGCTCTGTTGCATGAGCGCAAGGTCGCGCCCGTGGCAGAACATGGTCGCGGGTCCGGACGGCGCGTTGTGGTTCGTGACCGCTGAAACAGCGAGAACACGTATGACGCTCTCCGGTGAGGTCACGCAGTTCACCGACCCCAGCCCAGCAGATTCAGGAGTTGGCAGGCGCGGCGCCTACACGCTCAGCGACTCCGGGTCAGCCCGTTCCCGAGTCGCGAAATCCGAGTTCCTTGTGGGAGCCATCGCACAACGGCTTGTTCGCCGAGCCTCCGCACCGGCACAGGGTGACCCGGTTTCGCACCTCCAGCGTCTCTCCGGCGGCGGTCGTGACCGGGATTCCGCCGGTGACCCAGAGTGGACCGTCGTCGAGGACCGCAATCGCCTGCGGCAGCAGTTGCTCGACGTCCGCGCCCGCTCCGTCGAAGCGGTAGGTGAGCGCGCCCGACGGGCAATGCTCGATCATGGCAATGACCTGCGCTCGTACGGTCGATTCGTCGGTGCCGGGGACCGACTTCCACACATTGGTCAACCGCGTGCCGCAGAAGCCGGCGTGCACGCAGACCGAGCGATCGTCGCGCACGGTGATTCCTGTGCCGCCGAGTTCGTTCGATCGGTCGGCATTGCTCCCGCCCGCGGTGTCGTCGGCCACGAATCCGGCCTGGCGATGGCTGGAGTCGCAGAAGGGTTTGGTCGCCGATGCTCCGCAGCGACAGATCAGCACCCGGTCGTCGGACCCGAGGTTCTGGTGGGTCTCGTACGCGAGCGGTTCGCCGTGTTCGCTCTCGACGATGCCGCGTCGGTACACGGGTACTCCGCCAGCCACAACGAGAGGTCCGTTCGGCACCGAGGTGATCGTGGGACTCGCCGGGATCGAAGGCGACATCGCATCGTCGGTCATGCACCTCACGCTACCCGCGACCCTGCCTTCGTCGACCTGGCACTGTTGCGTTGATTCGGGTCGGGCCACGGTGAACCGAAGTCCGTCCGGTTTCGGGTTCAGATCGTGTCGGCGAGTTCGGTGTAGCCGGGGTTCAGGGCAGTCCCCTCGCATACCCTGATGCGGTAGGCCGAAGGCTCGGAGGGGACCGTGATGACGTCGATCGGGGTCCGTCACGTTCATTTTCTCGTCGTGGAAGCAGGATCGCGCGATCGCGTTCTACCGCGACGTCTTCGGCATGGTGGAGCTTCCGGGATGGGCTGATCGTGTTCCTTGGGACTCCCGACGGCCTCGGCCGAGGGCGTCGACGCTGCGCTGCAATCGAATGACTCATGCCGGCCGCGTTCAATAACACGGAGCAGTAGTGTCCGTTCCGTGAGTTTCGCGGTCGCTGCCGATGCTTACGACCGATTCATGGGCAGGTATTCCGCGCCGCTCGCGCCCGCCTTCGCAGAATTCGCCGCGGTCATCCACGGACTACATGTCCTCGATGTGGGATGCGGCCCGGGCGCCTTGACTGCCGAACTCGTCAAGCGCCTGGGACCAACCGCGGTCGGTGCCGTCGATCCTTCTGACACCTTCGTGGCCGCGGCGCACGCGCGCTATCCCGCGGTCGACGTGAGGCGAGCGACCGCCGAACAGCTCCCGTTCGAGGACCGGGTCTTCGATGCCACCCTCGCGCAACTCGTCGTTCACTTCATGCATGACCCCGTCGCGGGTTTGCGCGAAATGGCCCGGGTGACCCGCCCAGGAGGAGTCGTCGCCGCGTGTGTCTGGGATCATCAAGGCGGCGAAGGACCACTCGCTCTGTTCTGGAACGCGGCACGCGAGCTCGATCGCGACTGCGAAGGAGAGTCTGGCCTCGCTGGAGCGCGCCAAGGTCATCTCGCCGAACTCTTGGGAGAAGCTGGACTGCGCACGATTGAGGAAACCGCGCTCTCGATCACCGTCGAGCACTCGACCTTCGAAGCGTGGTGGGAGCCCTTCACCCTTGGGGTAGGCCCCGCCGGCAGCTACGTCGCAGCACTCGACGCCACCGGGCGAGTCCAGCTCCGCGAACAATGCCGCGCCATGCTGCCGGCAACACCATTCACGCTGAGCGCCCGAGCTTGGGCAGCACGAGGTCTCGCCTGACCCGACCGTCTGTTGGGTCCCGATCGCGTCAGGCGAACGGGCGGACGCCCACTTCGCTGAGCGCAGCGATCACGTAGTGCGCCAGCGCGGAAGTGAGTGCAAGCGTCGCAATGGTGGGACCCCATGCGGCGCTTCCGCTGCGGTCTTCGGAACCGTCGAACCTAGATGCGATGCGTAGCAGGAAGGCCTGCAGCACGTAGATCGCGAACACCAGGGTGATAGGTGCCTCGGCGCGCTTCGGGGTCGGGAGGACTCGCGGGACGAAGCGCTCGACGGTGTCCGGTGACAGAACTTCGGGACCAGGCAGATAGACGCGGAAATTCAGCCGGAAGCCGTCACCGGGCACGTCCCACCTGATCAACGGCATCAAGGAGATGCTGATCAGCTACGACGTCCGGTAGCGATCGCCGAAGATCCAACGAGCCGTTTCTGTGGCGCGCGAGCGGATTGGGCGGGGTGGGTGGCGGTCGGGTGACTCCTGGCCCACGACGCGCCGGACGCGGGAGTGCACTGTGGTCCCGGTTCAGGTCTGAAGGCGGCGCGCTGAGTTCGAGGGGGATGTCTTTCGACGGAGCGGTATCGCCGAAGTTGTAGACCACGAAGAGTGTGTGTTCGTCGTCGGTCCACACGATCTGGCCGGTCAGTCCCTCCGCTGGGAGGCCCCCGGTGCAGAACAGCGCCTCTTCGCCGATGTCATCGATCGACGCGCAGGTGTCACCGTAGGCCTCGACCGAAACCCGCGCCGCGTCGATCTCGGATCCCGGGTCGATCTCGACGGTGACCTTCGCGTCGCCGTAATAGCGGCAGATGGTGTTCTTGGCCGCCCGCTCGAGTTGCCCATTTATCGACGCTATCCCGCGCACGGAGGGCCACGGTAGGGCCGAAGGGCTCTGGGGCATTAGCGCAAGGTGGGCTGGTCCTTGGGGGCAGCATGTCACCCGGTAGCCGTTGCCGCTCGTCTGTCCTCGTGTACAGGCCGGCAGATCTGCCGGGGCCGAGCTGGCAACGGCCGCGGCAGGGATCACCGATACCCAAGGGGGCAGCAATGGCACCGCGCACGAAATGTCGCCGGGATCGCCGCCGGATCGATCGCGGTTCGGTCGCGGTCGACGACTTGTCGCTGCCGTCGAATGCGAACAAGGTCGCCTGCGCCGACCTGGGTTGGCCATCAGCAAGGCCGCGTCGGTCACGACTGCATGCACGGCTTGAGTTAGCCGGCAGGTGGCACGGAGGCTGAGTCGTGCGTGCTGCGAATGTTGTGGTCGTGGTGCTCGGTGCTGCGGCGGTGGGATCTGCGGTTTGGATCGCGTGGCGCTGGTGGCGGCTGCCACTGCTTGCTCAACGCGTCCGCACCTACGAGGCGGGCGAGGCAGCTCGGGACGGACTTCGCACGCTCGCCGCGTTGACGGCGGCGGGGATCTTCGCGGGCGCGTTGGTACCGGGCCTCGGTGGAAGGTTGGTGATGCGGGTGCTGGCTGGCACGTCCGGTCCGAGATCGCAGGGCGCGGTCACCGACGCGGACGAGATCGTCGGCGAGATCACGACCGGCGGAACCGTCGCAGTGGTCGTGTTCGTAGGCGTGTTCGCTGGGCTTCTCGCAGCGCTGCTCTTCATCGTGGTCAGACGGTGGTTGCCTGACGCGGCTGGACCGGCCGGGATCATCGTCGGTGTGTTGTTGCTGGGAACCGTCGGCGTCGCCGATGCAATATCGCCAGACAATCGTGACTTCACGCTGCTCGAGCCGACCTGGCTCGCGGTAACGCTCGTCACGTTGACGGCCTTGTTGTTCGGTGTGACATTCACTGCGCTCGCGGCCCGTCTCGACGCCGGGTTGCCGATGATGAGCCGACGACCTGCCAGCATCGCCGCCCACGCCGCGTTGGTCGTCTTCGTGGTGCCCCCGTTGTTCCTTTGTGCCGCTGTCTATGTCGTTGGCAGGGCGATCTCGCGTGGCAGGGTTGAGGCCATTGTCGAGAAGCGAGCGGCGCAGCGTGTTGGCCACGTCGCGATGGGTGGTGCCACTGCGCTCGCCGTGGTGAGCAGCGCCAATGCCATCGCAGAAATTCTTTCGGGGTGACTCGTCCGCGACCGCCTGGGTGGTCGCCTTCGACGCGCTGGTTCGCGTACTGCTCCATGTTGTGAAACGCGGCTGGGTCGCCCTCGTTGCAGGGGGGAGCCGTTGATCTTGTCCGACCCTGATTGGGTCTTTCGTCTCTGTGCATGGGCATGCGAACCTGGTCAGGTCGCGATCATGGATTCGAATGCATCGCCGCCCCTCGTCGGGCGGCTTACCCCACCCGAAGCGGCGATAGTCCAACTGGGCGACGTGGGCCGGAGCGACGTCGACCGGGCCGGGGGTAAAGGCGCGAACCTCGGCGAGCTCGTCAGGGCTGGATTCGCGGTACCGCCCGGATTCGTCGTCGTCGCGAATGCGTACTTGTCCGCCATCGAGGCTGCGGGAGTGCGCGAAGAGTTGCTCGCGCTGGTCGCTGATGTAGACGTCGCCGACCCGGCCGCGCTGCGAGAGGTTTCGGAACGCGCTCGCGGACTCGTGCAACAGACTCCGTTGCCGAGCGACCTACGGGCAGCGTTGCTTGCCGCCTACCACGATCTCGGCCCCGATACGAGGGTCGCGGTGCGATCGTCGGCCACGGCTGAGGACGCCGCCTCGGCGTCCTTCGCCGGGATGAATGCAACGTTCACCAATGTGGCGGGTGACGACGACCTGGTCGAGCGGGTCGTCGATTGTTGGGCCTCGCTCTTCGGCGAGCGGGTGCTCGCGTACCGAGTCGCCCAGGGACTCACCGACGAGCCGGCCATCGCCGTTGTCGTGCAGCGGATGGTGGACTCCGAACGAGCAGGCGTGATGTTCACGGCTGATCCCGCGACCGGCGAACGTACGCACGTTGTCATCGAGGCCGCGCGTGGGCTCGGCGAGGTCGTCGTGAGCGGCGCAGTGCAGCCCGATACCTACATCGTGGCCAAGGACGGGCCGCGTGTACTCGAAACGCACATCGGCCACCAGACATTCATGCTCGTTCGCGCGGACCGGGGTGATCGGCGAGTGGAGCTGGAGCCGGATGTCGGCGCGGTGAGCGTGCTCTCCGACGACGAAGTGCTCGAACTCACCCGTCTGGCTCGGCGCGTCGAAGAGCACTACGGCTCGCCGCAGGACATCGAGTGGGCCATCGAGGGAGGGAAGGTCGCGCTCGTCCAATCCAGGCCGATCACCACGCTGGAGGACGATGCGGGCGAACGCGTGGGCCGAGCCAGTCTCGGCAATCCCTTGGCGACCGGCCTCGCGGCGGCGCCGGGGATCGTCGCGGGCCGGGTGCGGATCCTGCGATCCGCCGCGGAAGCGTCGCGGCTGCAGGCAGGAGAGGTGCTCGTTGCGCCGATGACCTCACCCGACTGGGTTCCGACGATGCGCCGCGCTGCGGCCCTGGTCACGGAAGGGGGCGGCGTGACGTGTCACGCGGCGATCGCCAGCAGAGAGTTGCGCGTCCCATGCGTCGTCGGCGTGCGGCGTGCGACCGAAGTTCTGCGCGACGGCGAGTTGGTCACCGTCGACGGTGCCGCCGGCGTGATCTACGCGCGTGATGTGACGGCGGCGCTCGACGCGAGAACGACTTCTGTCGCACGGCCAACCTCGAGCGAGGATGGGGCTGCCGACCACGCGACACCACTAGGGACGCTCGTCTACGCGAACCTCGCGATCGCCGATCATGCCCATGAGGTTGCGGCGCTCCCGGTCGACGGCGTTGGTCTGCTGCGCGCGGAGTTCATGATCGCCGACGCCCTGGGCGGAGAGCATCCTCGACACCTTCTCGCCCGTGGTGGGCGCGATGAATTCCTGGCACGCATGTCCGGGTCCTTGTTGCAGATCACCCGCGCCTTCGCGCCTCGACCCGTTGTATACCGGACCATTGACTTCAAGACGAACGAGTTCCGCAACCTGAGAGGTGGCGACGAGTACGAACCCGTTGAAGCGAACCCCATGATCGGATACCGCGGCTGCTACCGATACGTGCGTGAGCCCGATCTCTTCGCCCTCGAGCTCGAGCTTCTGGCACGGGTGCGCGAGGAGACGCCCAACCTGCATCTCATGATCCCGTTCGTGCGGACGCGCTGGGAACTCGAAGCATGCCTCGAACTCGTCGACGCCAGCCCTCTCGGAGATCACCGTGGACTGCATCGTTGGGTGATGGCCGAAGTGCCGTCGGTCGTGATGCGCATCCCGGAGTACGCGGCCCTCGGCGTCGACGGGGTCTCGATCGGTTCGAACGATCTGACGCAACTGGTGCTTGGCGTGGACCGCGATTCGGAGATCTGCGCCGAGCTCTTCGACGAGTCCGACGCCGCGGTGCTCGACGCGATCGAACGCATCATCGTGGCGGCGCGCGAAGCGGGGATCACGTCGTCGCTGTGCGGTCAGGCGCCGTCGACGCATCCGGAGTTCGCGGAGCACCTGGTTCGGTATGGCATCACGTCGGTATCGGTGAATCCCGACGCGGTCGGCCGGGCCCGAGCGGTGATCGGCGCGGCCGAGCGTCGGGTGCTCCTCGACGCGACCCGACCGCCGGTGACGTCAGGGAGGCGGAACAACCGTGGGTGAGCTTGTCGAGCGCGCTTGGATGTCCGACTCATGCTGCGGGCACCCGCGTAGATCATGACGATGGCCGCTGACATTGCGGCGCTTCGTTGCGAGGTGCCGATCGAGACATACAGTGGCGCGGCTTGAGGGTCCGCTCACTCTCCGACCGAAGGAGTCGTCCATGACTGTCGCTGCACCGTCGGCCCCGGCCGACCACTACACGATCATCTCGTCGGATAGTCACGCCGGCGCGTCGCATGCGACCTACCGCGAGTACCTCGACCAGGCCTACCTCGAGGACTTCGACGCCTGGCGGAACAAGTACAAGAACCCCTACAAGGACCTCGCGCCCGGTGACGACCGCCGCAAGCGCAACTGGGACGACGAGATGCGCAACGAGCAGCAGGAGGCCGACGGCGTCGTCGGCGAGGTGGTGTTCCCGAACACCGTCCCGCCGTTCTTCCCGAGCTTCGTGCTCTTCGCGCCGCCGCCCCCGCCGGAGGACTACGAGCACCGCCTCGCCGGAATCCGCGCCCACAACCGGTGGCTCAAGGACTGGTGCAACGAGTTCCCCGAGCGCCGCGCCGGTGTTGGTCAGATCTTCCTCAACGACATCGACGACGCCATCGCCGACGCGATCTGGATCAAGGAGAACGGCCTCCGCGGCGGCATCCTCCTCCCCGCGATCCCGCCCGACGTGAAGTGGGTCAAGCCGCTGTACGACCCCGAGTACGACCGGCTCTGGAAGCTCATCGAAGACCTCGAGATTCCGGTCAACGCCCACGGCGGCACCGGCGTGCCCGACTACGGCAAGTACCCGACGTCGATGCTGCTCTACATCATGGAAGCGGGCTTCTACTCGCAGCGGCCGTTCGTGCAGCTGGTGTTGTCGGGCGTCTTCGATCGGTTCCCGAACCTCAAGTTCGTGATGACCGAGAACGGTTGTGCGTGGCTGCCCGGTCTCATCGCCCACATGGACGGCATGATGAAGTCGATCCGGAGCGGTGGCGCCGTCGGTGAGATCCGTTACACCGCCGACGAACGCAAGGGATCACTCCTCGCGTCGGAAGCATTCGCGCAGAACTGCTGGATGGGGGTGAGCCAACCGGGCATGGCCGACGCCAAGGCGATGAGCTTCGTCGGCGAGGACCGCTTCATGTGGGGGAGTGACTACCCCCACGACGAGGGCACCTACCCGCACTCGCGCGAGGCGATCCGGTCCCGTTTCCACGAGCTCGCGCCGGACGTGATGCACAAGATCCTCGCGACCAATGTGGCCGACCTGTACGACTTCGACCTCGAGGCGCTGGTTCCGCTGGCGCAGAAGGTCGGCCCCACGGTGGCCGAGCTCGCCGAACCGCTGCGTGAGCTGCCGGCCAACCCGAGCCAGGGCCTCGCCCGCGGCTACGCCGTTTCCGACAACGCCGACAAGGTGCTCTCGAGCGACATGGACGCCGGCGCCCTGTAGGAGGCCGGTCGCGCTTCGCCGATGCACCGAGGTTCGCACCGCAAGTAGGTCCCGTCCGTGACGTCGACGAGAATGGTCCGGTGACCAATCCTCGGACCGATGACAGGCCCAAGGGGATGATCCCTCAACTCGATGCCGCGAGCCTCGCCATCGGCGCGGCCTTGGTCGGAGCCGGAGTGCTCCTGGCACTGATGGGGAACGTGCGGACGCGGGAGCGTCGCGACGATCGCGCGCGGTGATGATCACCGGCACAGCGAGTCCCGGTCCTTGGCCGGGCTGGGGGCTCGGGCTGAGGACCGGGACTCGCAACATTGCGGCGCCTGCACGCCGGTTAGGGATTAGTGGATGTTCAAGGAACCGGTAAGCGGCAACACGGGATCCGCGTCGTCCGCTGCACCGGGCTGGCTGTCGTAGACGACGTCACCCGTCGAGGTCTGCCAGACCTTGATGCGTACGAGGTCCGGGCTGCCGTCGATACCCGACACGAGGAACTCGTAGCCGGACCCGCCGTTGACGTTGCCAGTGCCCCGGAAGAAGGTTTCGTTCCCCTCCGGAGTCACGATCAGCCAGAAGTAGCCGGTCGAGTCGAGCGTGAGCCCAGCTGCATTGAACCGGAACGCACCGTGACCGGTGGGCACGGTGTCGCCGTGCTGGTACCTCGCCAGGAAGTCGATGTCCGCGGTACCGACCACGTTGGGGTCGCCCGAGTTATCCGGCGTGAACGCACCCGACGGCGAGGTGAAGTTGCCATTCGCCGTGACCGAGGGTGCGGTCGGGTCGTAGACGACGACGCTATTGGACACCGTCGTGGCACCGCTGTTGTCGTCGGTGACCGTCTTAGTGACGGTGTAGATCCCGGCGTCGGCGTAAACGTGAGATCCTGTCGCACTCCCGGCACCGGCCGACTCGGTCACCGTGGCGGAGGATGATCCGTCGCCCCAGTCGATCGTCGCCGTGTGGGTGTCGTGGGTGCCGACGTCGCTGAAGCTCGCCGACGCCGACACGCTCGTGCCCACCACTTGGATCGACGGAGCGACGGTCAAGGCACCTACTGCGGGTGCAACGTTGCCGAACGTGACCGTGGCGACACTCGCCACCGGCGGGTTGACGCCGTCGGAGACCGAGAGGGTCGCCAGTACGACTGCGTTGTCGTCGCAGGTGATGGTCGGGGTCAGCGTCGCGGTTCCGGTGGGAGTGCAGGTGGTACCGGCATCAGCCACCTGCGCGAAGGACCACGACTTGGTCAGCGCGTCCGAGTCGTCATCCGCCGCGGTGCCCGTGAGGCTGAGGGTCGAGCCTTCCGGCCCGACATAGGGCCCACCGGCGTTCGCCGTCGGCGGCGTGTTGACGTGGACGGTGATGGTCCGCGTGGCGATGCCACCGTCGCCGTCGTTGACGTCGACGGCCACCGTGTAGACGCCCGGCGTCGAGTACGAATGGGTCGCCGACACCGAACCGGATCCGCCGCTCTCCGAGACGAGCCCCGCTGATGTGGTCAAGTCGCCCCAGTCGGCGGTGGAGCCGTGCGTGTCGTTCACTCCGGCATCGGTGAACGATCCACCAACCGTCACGGGCTGGCCGACGATGATCGGACCGGCCGTCGCAGTGAGTGCCCCGAGCACGGGAGCGACGTTGGTCACCGCGATGCTCGAGGACGACACGACGGGCGCGTTGACCCCGTCGATCACGGTCAAGGTTGCACCGACCACCACGTCGTCGTTGCACGAAATGGTCGGTGTCAACGTGGTGCTGCCCGAGTCGAGACATGTGGTCCCGACATCGGAAGGCCCGGGCGTGAACAGCCAACTCTTGGTGAGCGGCAGGCTTCCGCTCGCCGAACCGACGAGCGAGATCCCCGTACCTTCGTCAACGTTGTACGGACCGCCCGCACTCGCCGTCGGCGGACCGACCACGGTGACGTCCGCAGTGCCGACCGACACCGTGCCGCCGTTGTCGTCGTTGACCGTGAGGGTCAACGAGTACACGCCCGGCGTGGCGAAGATGTGCGAAGCGGTGACCGAGTGACCGGACTCGTTGACGATGCCGGCCGAGATCGTCGTGTCACCCCACGCGACCGACGCGGTGTGCGTGTCGTGGGAACCCGCGTCGGCAAAGATCGAGCTGAGGTTCACCGATGCGCCCAGTGCGACGGGCGCGGTCGGGACCGTGACCGAGCTGATCGTGGGATTGCGATTCTCGATCGTGACGTTCGCGATCGAGGTCACGGCGGGGTGGTAGCCGTCGCTCGCCGACAGCGTGGCCGTGACCAGTGCGTCGTCGTTGCACGTGATCGTCGGAGTCAGGGTGGTCGTCCCGGTCGTGGTGCACGACACTCCCGGGCTCCCCGGCCACGCGAAGGTCCACGACTTGGTGATGGCGTCGGCATCAGCATCGGTGGCCGTGCCGCTCGAGCGCGACCGGCGATCCCTCGGTGCCGACGTACGGTCCTCCGGCATTCGGGACCGGGGCCACGTTGTGCTTCGTGAGCACGCGCATCTGATCCGCGTTGCTATACGGAGTCTGCAGCTTCACGTGATCGTGCGCGCGTCGATGATTTGCACGAAGTCGGCCGACGTTCCGCTCCCGAAGTCGAACTCGCGCGACGGAACACTGCCCGGGTACACCGTCGTCGGCGAACCGAGATAGTCGCTCCCGACGAGGCGGGGACGGGCCACGATGACGCCGAGGATGTCCTGCGAGAACGTCCAGGTGCCCTCGCGGTTCGGGTTTCCTCCGCAACTGGCAAGGTTGCTGTCGAGGAAGTGGCTGTCCACGATGGTGCCGCTCGGCACGTAGGGATCGGATTCCCGGCGTAGGCCGTGTACGAGCCGGGCGTCTTGTAGTCGACCCGAACATCAGCACCGAGTGTGACGCCCTGCTGCTCGTCGAAGGTGAACACCTTGTCGGGCGAGCAGAAGCCGGACTGGAGAACGTCGGCAGGTGGACTGATCTTGATCAGTTGCCCGGTGGTCGCGATGACATTGGCCGAGACCGGCGACGGCCCCACCAACGCGAGGATCATTGCGATCACGGTAAGGAACGCACTCCATCCCCGGACCGGTCGTCCGGCCACGTGCCGCATTACTGAAGATTCCTTCATGTTCCGCCCTTTCAGATCTTGCGCATCGATCCCGGTGAGGACTGACTCCCTTCGACGGTCCTGCCACCGGAAGGTCTATGCCGACGATCTTGCGGGAAATAGAGCCGAACGGCCACCCCCGTTCGAGGGGTTCTCGAACGGGGGTGACGCAGTTCACTCGCACGAGAGTCGACGGTCGGCGCACGCGTGTGTAGCGTCACCCGTGAAGTCACAACCGATCGCGGTCGTCATCACGAACGCGATTTTCCAGAGGTGCCTATGCAGGGAGGCAGCGATGGTCGAGGCAGAACGACGGCATGGAATTGCCGAGCCGTCACCGATTCAGAGCGACCCCGCGTCAGCGTCACTCGGTCCGCGGCCGATCCGCCTCCTCCTCGTCGACCACGAGGTTCTCTTCACCGACGTGCTCGGGCGGTTCCTCGCCGCCGAGCCCGGTTTGGCACTCGTCGGAGCGCGTGTTCCGGCGAAGAGGCCCTCAGATCGCGGCAACCGATCCGCCGACGGTGGCACTGGTCGCGCTCGATCTCCCGGGGATCGACGGCCTTGCCACGACTCACGGCCTGAGAGCGCTCTGTCCCGATGTCGCGGTGGTGATCGTGACGCACTCGACTGCGGCGAACGCCCTCACTGCGCTCGACGTCGGCGCGGCCGGGTTCGTCCACAAGTGGCAGGCCGTCGATGAACTGCTCGCGATGATTCGGGCCGTGGCCGATGGCGGTGTGACGCTCGAGGATCGGCGCCGGACGATCGGTGATCCCGGGTTGGCGCCATGCGTCGGGCCGACCGACCGGCGGACACCGCACATGGAGATGACGTCTCGTGAGACTGAAGTGTTGCGACTCGCGTCGGCCGGACTCTCGAATCGCCAGATCGCCGAAGCGCTCTTCCTCAGTGAACACACCGTGCTGGGGTACCTGAAGCACGTCTTCATCAAGTTGGGTGTGCACACGAAGCTGCAGGCCGTCATGTTGGGCATTGCCGAAGGATTGATTCCCATGCCGACGGTCGTTCGTTCGGGCGACCACGAGCCGACACCGCCGGAATAAGTGGGGCCGTGACGGCCGGCGACCCGCACGCGGCCGCTCATGCCGGCTGAATGGATCCCGTCAGGGTCGCGGTCTCGTTCCAGTCGCAGAACAGGTTGGGTGGGTTGGTCGGGCGACAGTTCAGCTCCGTGCGGGTGTAACCCTCGAGGGTGAGTGTGCCCGAACTCCCCGCGAACGCGCCGGTGCCGTTGTTCACGGTGAGGTCGACCCCCGAGATGCCGGAGACGAACGGTCCGGCCGTCGCCCGGAGTGAACCCTCGCCGGTCACGAGGTCGAGCGCGAGGTAGCGCTGGGTCCCGGTGTCCGCCGTGGTGAAGGTGTAGGTCCCGACGCCGAGGGTCGGGGCGTCGAACGTGCCGTTCGAACTGGATCGAAGGATGGGGCGTCCACCGGAACTGTCTACCGTCGACGTACCGCGTCCCGACATCGGGCCGCGAACGATGCCGGCGCCCGACGGCCGGAACGAGATCAGCCGACCGTCGACCGTCCCGACGAACAGTCTCCCGTTGGAGACTGTGGGCGCACCGGTGATCTCGACGCCGAGATCGTGCTGCCATCGCGGTGTGCAGCTCGCACCGCCACACCCCGAGGCCGGGAAGGCTCGAAGCTGCCCGCTCGTCGTCGCGGTGTACACGACCCCGCCCGCCACGGCCGGCTGGGTCGCCACCGCGCCACCGGTGTCGGCGGTCCAGCGCGGAGTGCACGTGTCGAATCCACTGCAGCCGTCACGCGCGAACGCGCTGAGGGTTCCGCCGCTCGTCACGAAGACGTGGTCGTCGTCGATCGACGGGCGCGCGCCCGGCGCGTCGGTGTTCGGGAGGTCACCGGTCCAGAGGCGCGCGCCAGTCGTGGGGTCCAGCGCGACGACGCGTCCGGCGTCGGCGACGACCAGGACCGATCCGTCGCCGCTCAGGACGGGCGGCGTCAGCCCGTCACCGAAGGTCTCACTCCAGAGCGGCGGACACACCACGAACGACGAGCCGGGCGTCAGCGGTCCGCACCCCGACGGTTGGTCGAGTGGGTACGCGTACAGCGTGGTGCCGTAGGCGAAGAAGAACCGATCACCCGCCACCGCGGGTCCGGCGATCGCACTGGCCCCGCCCGAGCCGTAGACGGTGAGCACCGCGGTCCAACTCTTCGACGGGTCGTCGCGGTCGGTGACGAAGTAGCCGACCACGCCGAGCCCCGTGCCGATGATGTCGCCATAGGTGCCGACGACGTCTCCGCCTCTCGGCACCGGAACTTCGATGGCACTCCGCGCGACGTCGCCAAGGTTCGCCCCCGTGATCGCGTCGTAGCTGCGCGTGCCGGTCCCGGGTACGAAGTTGCGGTACACGCCGACCGAGACGAGCACCTGCCCGCGATCGAATGCGGGCTTGGACGCAGCGATGGGGATCTGGGCGGCCGTGCCCGCGTCGTAGAGCACCGCGCGCCAGTGCTCGGCGCCGGTGACCGGGTCGAGCGTCACAAGTTTGTGGCCCACGCTCACGTGCACCCCGGCGGTGGTGACGATCGGGTCCTGCACCGCGCGGAAGGTCGGCCACTCCGCCTGCCAGGTCCAGTCCGGCTCCAGGCTCGCGACGTTCGTGATGGTGAGTTCCTGCTCGGCGGGGTTGTGACCCGAGCGCTGCGGGCCGGCGCCCGGGACCGTCCAGCATCCCGTGAGCAGTGCGAGCGCGCCGAGGGTGAGGAGTACGCGAGCCGATCGCATAGGGACTCTCTTTCGCCGACGGCCGACCGTGACCGTACCCACCGGCGGGTGCGCGCAGCCAGGGGCGAAGGTCACTTCGACGGTGACACGGGGCCGTCCCGTGCGCGATCCTGGGGAGATGACACTCCGTTCGGGCCTCGCCGCAGCCATTGCCGGCGCGGCGTCGTGGACCGCGGTCGAATACGGACTGCACCGTGGCGCGATGCACGAGATGCGGGGGAAGGGGTTGGCGTCGGTCGAGCACCTCTCCCACCACGCCGACGTCACCTACTTCTCGCCCGCCTCGAAGAAGCTCGCCTCGGCGGCGGTGACGACGGCCGTGACGTACCCGATCGCGGTTGCGGTGGTGGGTCGTCGACGGGCGACCGCGTACACGGCCGGGATGATCTCCACGTACTTCGGCTACGAGATCGCGCACCGGCGGACGCATACGCATCCACCTCGGGGCCGGTACGGGCGGTGGGCGCGACGCAATCACCTGCATCACCACTTCGGTGCGCCGATGCGGAACTTCGGCGTCACCTCGCCGGTGTGGGACCGCCTGTTCGGCACCTACGACGATCCCGGCGTGGTGACCGTGCCGCGCCGGATGGCGCCGGTCTGGATGCTGGACGACACGGGCGAGGTCCACCCGGAGTTCGCCGACGACTACATCGTCAAGGGCAATCGGCGACCTGAGGCGAGCCCGATCGACAACGACCGGGACCGGATCGACGCCTTCGCCAACCTCGCGCCCGAAGCCTGACCGGCAACCGCATGGGTAAGAGACGATGATGCAGACCAGCTCGACACTGACGATCGACGTACCGGCGGAGGTCGTCTGGCGCGTCGTGACCGACGTCGACGCGTACCCCGAGTGGAACACCTTCACGATCGCGTGCCGGACCACGTGGGAGGTCGGAACACCGATCGTCATGAAGGTGCGGCTGCTCCCGCGGCTCACGATCCGCCAACGCGAGACGGTCCGGGTGAACGAGCACGGCCGGCTGATCGAGTACGGCATCGACCTCCCGATGGGTCTGCTGCGGAGCTCTCGGCGACACGTGCTCACGGCGCTCGGAGCGGGTACGACCCGCTACGACTCCGAGTTCGTCCTCGAGGGTCGGTTGGCACCGCTGGTCGACCGGATGCTCGGTGCCCGGCTCCGACAGGGCTTCGCCGACATGACGTCGGGCCTCGGACACCGCGGAACGAGCTTCACGCGACGTGGCCCAGCTGATCATCACCGTCGCCTCCGTGCCCGAGGTGCTCGAGCAGGTCGGGGCCTATGTCCCCGCGGGGATGTTGTGCGCGGCGATCACGCGTCGAGGAGGCAGGCGTGCAGCATGTGCCGGCACTTGCCGAACTTGCCGTCCGGCTCGACGCACGGCTGAGAGCAGACGCGCAGGTCGAATGCCGGGTGCGCGGCGGCTCGCTCGACCTCAACGCCGCCGGCTCGTACGCCCGGGACCAGCTCGACGCGTGCACGTCCAGTTCGAACAACGCCGCGTAGCCAAACCGTCGGAAGCTTGACCCGACGTGGGCTTGAGGTGGTGAGCGTCGTCGCCGAAGGGCTCACGACCAGCGAGATCGCTCGCCGCCTGTTCATCTCGGCGAAGACCGCCGATCACCACATCCAGCACATCTACACGAAGCTCGGCGTGTCGAACCGGGTCGGTGTGGCCCGATGGGCCGTCGAACAGGGGATCGTCGCCGGCGCCGCAGACTCCGGAATGTAAAGGTCGCTTCATCGCCCTCAAGTTCATTGCCCGAAATCCTGTATTGGAACTTCCGCAAGTCAAGGTGCGCGCGACTAGGGCCGATCGGCTCTACGCAACCGCCCAACGGGCGCGTAGTTTTTCGGTCGATGGGCCAGTTGGTCTCGTTGTTTGATCCTGGGGCAGGCAGTCGATGACTTCGTGCAAGAACGGTCACGAGAATCCGGTGGGAAGCCGGTTCTGCGGGCAGTGCGGTGAAGCATTGACCCTTGGGGCGGTGAAATCGAGCGACACCGCCGAGGCGGCCGCGCCGTTGGCGGGTGTTGCCGCTGCCGAGCAGACTGGCGGCGGCCGTTGGCTGCCGGATCCCACCGGTCGTCACGAGTACCGGTACCTGACGCCGAGCGGGTGGTCCGAGCATGTTTCGGACGGGGGTGCGGTCAGCCGTGACCCGCACGCCGCCGCTCCGCCGCCGCCCGAAGTGACAATGCAGGCGCCACCAGCTGCAGTTGTCGCGGACACGGGCACGGGCACGCCGAGTCGTTCTCCGCGTGTCTGGTATCGACGCCCGGTCGTGGTTGGGCTGGCGGCGGTCGCCGTCGTTGTCGGACTCGCGGCCGCGGTGGCCGCGATTGGGAATGCCAACGACGAGAAGGCGAGTCCACGGGTATTCCGGTCCAAGACGGCGGGTTCGACGTCGACCTCGACTTCGTCGTCGACCACGACCACCACAACGATTCCCCCGGCGCTGCTCTTGCAGGAGATCCAAGCCAAGGTCGGCGAACTGTGCCCTCAGGTCGCGAGCGGATCGATCGCCGCCCAAGATGCGGCCAACCGGGCAATCGCCGGTAACGAGGTCCGTTGGAACGGCCTGACCGACGCGGGTGCCTTGGCGATCCAGATCGGGACTTGTGCCCAGGCCCAGAACGATGCCGAACTGGCTGGCGCACAACCGGTCAACGTCGACGCGATCGTCAAAGACCCCGACGCGTTCAACGGCCAGGTGTTCATCATGGTCACCGAGATCACGCAGTACGACGCGGCGACGGGTGCCTGCTCGTTCCGGGGCTACTGGGACACCCGGGAGCATGAATACACCTTCGAATACGCGGGCGACAATGCGATCTTCTCCTCCGGTGATGGAGCTTCGAACTGTCCGGTGCTCGCCGGGGTGGACCAGAACGACGTCGTGAGGGTCTGGGTCCGCTCCGAGGGTTCGTACAGCTACGACACGCAGATCGGCGGCAACACCACCGCGCCCAAGTTCAAGGTCCTCAAGGCCGAGATCATCCGGAAGAAGTAGGACGCGTGACCTCGACCGTATGCGGGAACGGCCACCCGGTCGGAGATGCCGAACGTTTCTGCCGAACATGTGGCGAGCCCGTCTTCGATCGCAGTGAGCCGACTGTCGGCGGCGTCGCGGTCACCTGTGCAAACGGACACTCAGTTGCGGCCGGGCTCCAGTTCTGCCGCGAGTGCGGTGCGCCAATGCCGATTCGAAGCCCCGCTCCCGTCGGGCTGGCGCCGCCGACCACTCCCACGGTCGGTCTACCTCCGCCCCTTGGAATGCGAGCCGCCGACATCCCCGCACCGCCGAATGCCCCCGGCCGCGTGCTGATTTCCCCCGCGCGGCCAACGCCGGTCGCGGCGCCTCAGCCGCGACCTGCGGAGATTATGGGCAACAGGCGCCGGTGGCCATGGATCGCTGCCCTCGTTGGGTTTGCGCGCGATGCGCTGTTTCTCGTGGTGCTGAGACCGTGGGACAACGGTGGTGGCGACAAGGCAACGACGAGTCCGTCGGGCCCATGTGAGCCGGGAACACGTTGGGAGCAGAAGTTCTCGCCATACGCCGAAGGTGCGCTCATCGGTGTCACCGCGTTGCCCGAAGTCGCGATCATTCGTGGTGGTGCACACGTCGGTTTCCCGAGCCCGGAGGAGTTCGCACTGATGGGCTTCACCTCGTACATTCCGGTGTCGGCCGAGGACTACACAGGGATCGATCTCGCGCCACCGACGGCCTCCTCTTTCAGGAACGGGCCTTCGAAGGAGGGCCGGGTCGGCTCTACTTCTCCTCCGGTGGCGCCGTATATCGAGTGCGCGATCACGATGCGCTTCGCGGTCTCGACGTCGCGGCCGACGCTCCTATCAAGATTCCGTCCCATGGGTTCGATGGGGCGCCGCGCATCCCCAAGACCGGCACGCTGCTGAGACTCAATGGTCTGCGCCAGGTCTGGATTGTCGATGGTGGAGCCCGCCGCCCAATCGGGAACGTGTGTCGAGGCGCACGTATCAACGAGTTGCCGAGCGATCCTCAGACCCTCGACGAGATTCCAATCGCGCCACGCTCATAGCAAGCAGCGCCAACCAGGACGAGCACCACACCAATGTCCCGACGAATCATCAGCGGCATCTTCTCTCGCTCGCCACGGGCCGGTGAGTCGTGGGGGGACCGGGTTCAATGCCGTGGGCCAGATCAGCTAATACGAGCTCTTCGATTCCAGCGCGTCGTTCTGAAAGCAGAAATTGATAGATGTCGCCGAAGTTCCCGTTGACCTTGTTGTAGTAGATGCAGGACGAGTTGATGGGGTTGCCATCGAGCACTCCCTCCTGGGCGAACTCCTGCGCGTTTTGCGGCGACTTTCCGAGCTCTTGAATCACGTCAGTGCGGGATGAGCCGAGTTGCACGGACGCGAACTGACGGGGCGTGATCGCGTGACGGGCTTGTTCGGCATTGAGCGCGTCGACGGCCTTGGACGCGACGGTCCCCACCACCGCGACGCACCCTACGAATCCGACCACCATGAGGAGGAAGATGGCGCCGAGCACCCAGGGCCACTTCTTCTTCTTGACGAAGTTCCCCCCACAGTGCGGGCAGACCGCACCCGCCGTCGTGCTCTGCGCGCGGCAGTGCGGGCACACCTTCAGCGGTACCGGCGGCACCGGCGCCATCACACTCGGCGCCGTCGCGGAGAAGACCGCGATCGGTGGTGCCGTTCCTTCAGCGGTGGGCGACGAGTCCGCGACGACGGCGCTCGCACCCGCATCCGCCGCCGTGGGAACGGATGCGATCGGGTCGACGGCCTGTTGACCGCTCGTCGCGACGTTCTCGGTCCATACCGAGCCGTTCCAGTAGCGGTGCTCGTAGCGGCCCATCGGGTCCCCATACCAACCGGCCGGCGTGTCTCCTGCCATGTCGTACCCCTCCACCAGACCGCTCGTCAGATCGAGTGAGCGGGTGTCCCGCGCATTGTAAGGGTCGGGGCCGTGGGTTCGGTCGCTCATCGGGTGAACGCCCCGGTGGTCGGGTTCGATGCTCCGGTCTTGAGCCGACGCGACATGTCAATCACGGGGTCGACTGGTCGGCGATTCCATCGATGACCTGCACGGCCGCGTTCGCCCCACCAAGATTGGCGCGTACCCGCCCGAGCTCGAGCCCGAATGGAGTCCACCATGAGAACGAACGAACCGGCCGATGGCAGCGTCGTGTCCGCTGAGCGACAGGGCGACATGCTCGCGATCGGCGACCTTGTCGTCTCCTACGGGTTTGCGGTCGACGACAAGGACTGGACCCGCTGGGAGGCGCTGTTCACGCCCGACGCGTTCATCGACTACACCCACAGTGGTGGCATCACGGGCACGCCGGCAGAGATCGCCGCCTGGTTGCCCGGCGCGATGGAAGCGTTCATGTGGACGATGCATTCGGTGCTCACCCACGAGATCCGCTTCACGGGTCCCGATACCGCGAATGGTCGGCTGCACCTGTTCAACCGGAACGCCATCGAGTGGCAGGGCACGACCGAGTTCGCCGACGTCGGTGGGCTCTACCTGGACGAGTACCGCAAGGTCGGTGACGCGTGGCGCTTCTCGCGCCGGGTCGAACGCACGTACTACGTCACCGGTGGAGAGTTCGCCGCGTTGGTCCGCGGCCTCGCGGCGACGACTGCGCCCGACCAAATGCCACCGACCGGCTGAGTCATGACGCCGCCTCCTCCGAGATCGATGGGACCAAGAGGCGCGCCTGAGCGTGCGGATCACCGAGAGATCGGCTCGCCGCGGAGTCTGGCTTGGGGTGTGACCCCCGACCACGACGGGATCGGATACGAGAGCTGACCCGGCCGCGGCGCTGAAGGGACCTTCGGCTCTGGGATCGCTATCCCGGTCCGGGGAAACTTGGCCACCGACGGAAGTGACCCCACCGAAGAAGCGGCCATGCACTACGAGGACCACTGACGAGTCCCCGGTTCGACCGTCCACCACCGAACGCGACCGCAGCGAAGACGAGCAGCTGCCAAGGCTGGACACCGCCGGGTTCGCTGAGATCGTTCAACGCTCCGACCTGTCGTAGGGTGCCTCCATGGCCAAAGCGAAGAAAAAAGGCGACCCGAGTACGCCCCGCGGTTCATCCGAGGGCCCTCCCGGCAAGAAGCAGCGGAGCAAGGCGCGCCGCAGCAGCGGGAAGCGGAAGTAGCCCACGGGCTCACCGCGAGTTCCGACGCCAGTGAGGTTCTGTGGGCCTGCCCGCCGAGACCGTCTCGGCGCTATGTGGCGGTCCGGCAAGGTCGTACGCCGCTGGTTGCCGAGCTCGGGTGGATCGGACTGAAGCGAGCGCGCGGGA
This sequence comes from uncultured Acidimicrobiia bacterium, assembly GCA_963765075.1. GTDB lineage: Bacteria > Actinomycetota > Acidimicrobiia > IMCC26256 > JAENVU01 > JAENVU01. The sequence continues at coordinate 768,894 of CAVXVA010000001.1, read as the reverse complement.
GCATCACGCGCCCAGGTAGGCGGCCCTCACCTCGGGGTCGTCGGCGAGCGCGGTCGCGGGACCCTCGGCGACGACCATGCCCGTCTCCAGGATGTACGCCCGGTCGGCAAGCGCGAGCGCCCGGGTTGCCATCTGCTCGACGATGAGGATCGTGACGTTCTCGGCGGCGAGCCCCCGCACGATCTCGAAGACCTCGTCGACGATGATCGGCGCAAGCCCGAGCGACGGCTCGTCGAGGAGCAGGAACCGGGGCCGTGAGGCCAGCGCCCGCCCGATCGCGAGCATCTGCTGCTCACCGCCCGATAGCAGCCCGGCGGGTTGGTCACGACGGTTGCGCAGGCGGGGGAACCGGTCGTAGATCGCGTCGATGTCGGAGCGCACAGCCGCGTCACGTCGGAGATGGGCGCCGAGCAGGAGGTTCTCGTCCACGGTCGATTCCGGGAAGACTCGGCGCCCTTCGGGCACGTGGGCGAGGCCCATGCCGGCGATCCGGTGCGCGGGTCGGCGCTCGATGCGCTCGCCGCGGAAGGTGACCGTCCCGTGCATCGAGCGCAGCAGCTCGCTCACCCCCGAAATCGTCTTCAGCGTCGTGGACTTCCCCGCGCCGTTGGCCCCCACGATGCTGACGATCTCACCCTCGTGCACGTCGAGACTCACGTCGACCAGAGCCGCCGCGGCGCCATAGTTCACGTGCACGTTGCGCAGACTCAGCAACGCGTCGCCGGCGGCGACGCCGGACTCACCGCCGGTCGCCGTCGCCCGGACCCGTGCCGGTGCCCGCTCGGGCTCGACGTGCGCGTCGCCGAGGTACGCCCTGACGACGACCTGATTCCGGGCAACCTCGGCCGCGGTCCCCTCGGCGATGATCTCGCCATCGTTGAGCACGGTCACCCGGTCGGCGAGCTCGGTGACAATCTCCATGTGGTGTTCGATGAGCACGACCGTGATGCCGGCCGAACGGACGCGCTCGACGAGCTCGATGAGTTCCCGTACCTCGCCGGGGTGCATACCGGCGGCGGGCTCGTCGAGGATGAGCAGGTCGGGATCGGATGCCAGCGCCCGCGCGATCTCGAGGCGCCGCTGTCCCCCGAAGGGAAGCGCGCCCGCGGGTTCGTGGGCGCGCTCGGCGAGGCCGACGAACGCCAGCAGCCCGAGGGCGCGGGCCTGGAGCCGCTTCTCCCACGGCCGCAGCCAGACCGGGAGCAATGCCGAGCGCATCAGGCCGCCCGGAGTGCGGGTGTGAGCGCCGACCATGACGTTCTCGAGGACCGTCATGCGACGCCAGATCTGGCAGCTCTGGAACGTCCGGGCAAGCCCGGCCTGATTGCACCGGTGCGGCCGCCAGCTGGTGATGTCCGTGCTCCCCAGGAGCACCTGGCCTCGATCGGGCCGGTAGAAGCCGGTGACCACGTTCACCAGTGTGGTTTTGCCCGAGCCGTTCGGGCCGATGAGCGCGTGCACCGTGCCGGCTTTGACGCGCAGGTCGACGCCGCGGACCGCCTCGATCCCGCCGAACGAACGAGTCACCCCCAGGACCGTGAGCGCCGCGTCGCCGCCGGGGTTTCGCCCCCCGGGACGAGGCGGAGACTCGGCGACCGCGGCGTCGGGCGTCGGGCGACGGCGGACGCGCAGCCGGTCGCCGAGCCGCTGGAGTCGGCCGACGATCCCCTCGGGCATCGTGATCATCGCGATCACGACGAGCGCGGCCAGGAACGCGGTCTCCCACTCGCCGAGCCGCTCGCTGAGGCTCTCCGACCCGATGTTGAACCCGAGGCCCAGCGTGAACACGAACGCTCCGACGATCGGTCCCGCGAGCGTGCCGAGTCCGCCGATCACCGCGTCGATCACCAACTCGAACGACTGGGCCACGATCGCGGTCCCGTCGGCCATCGTCACTTGCAGGTTCGTCTGCGCCGCGAGGACGCCCCCGAGCGACACCATCCCGGCCGACAGCGCGAATGACGCCACCTTGTACCAATAGGTCGGTACCCCGCTCGAGTCAGCTGCGAGCTCGGACTCCCGGATCGCCTTGAACCCGCGGCCCCACCGGCTGTGCATGAGGTTCCAGGTCACCATCAGGCACGTGAGGAGCAGCACGACCCCGACCCAATAGAGACCGACGAACGGCCGGTTCGGGTTGTCCGCGCTGAGGAAGGAGAAGTTCGTGTCGAGTGGTTGGGTGACCGCACGTCCGGCGAGCCCGTTGAACAGGCTTGAGAACAGCAGGGCGAGCGACGAGGCGATGAGCGCGAACGCGAGGGTCACGACGGTGAGATAGAAGCCGCGCAGGTGACAGCACGTCAGGGCGAGGGCCGCACCCATTGCCATGCCGACGAAGAAGGCGATCGGGAGCCCCAGCCAGGGGTCCACGCCGAGGCCCTCGACCGCCCAGATCGCGCCGACGAAGCCGCCGTACAGGAAGAAGGCGAAGTGACCGAGCGAGAGCAGGCCGGTATAGCCGAGGAGGAGGTTGATGCCGATCACGCTGACGCCCACCCACATCGCCTGGATTCCGAGCGTGATCCAGTAGCGGTTGTTCGCCTGTGCCGTACCGAACCAGGCGAGGAACGCGAGGAGCGCGAGGAGGGGCGTACCGGCCCACACCGCGCGCTCGACCCGAGCCCGGGCCCCGCTCACACCTTCTCCACGAGGGGCCGGCCGAGGAGCCCGGTCGGCCGCATCGTGAGCACGAGCACGAACACGACGAACACCGCGATCGGCCGGTAGGTGTCTGCCCGGGTGGACAGTACGCCGACGACGGCTTCGACGAGGCCGATGGCGTAGCCGCCGACGATGGCGCCCCGTGTGGATCCGAGCCCGCCGAGCACCGCGGCGACGAAGCCCGCGAGGCCGAGATTCAGGCCGATGTTGAACCGGACGCCGTAGCTCGGCGCGATGAGGACGCCGGCGAGTCCGGTGATGGCGCCGGCGACGATAAAGCTGAGCCGCACCATCGCCTTCGGATTAATGCCCATGAGCGCGGCGGCCTGGCGGTCCTGGGCAGCTGCTCGGAACGCACGGCCGATGCGGGTGCGCTCCTGGAGCAGCTCGAGTGAGACGAAGAGCACGAGTGTCGTCCCGACCAGCACCACATCGGAGGGGCTGATGGCGACGTCGCGCACCACACTGCCGTTCCAGCCGAAGAACGAGCCGAACAGGTCCGGGATTGCCTGGCCGGTGTCGCTGATCAGCTGCGCGACGAGCTCTTGGACGACGATCGTGGCGCCGAACGTGGTGACCAGCCACGCGATGTTCGTCGCCGGGTCGAACTGGCCGAGTGGCTCGATTGCGACGAGGTCGAACACGAGGCCCACCACGGCGGCGAGCAGAACGGTGAGCACGGTGACCAGGATCATCGACACGTTGCGGTCGAAGGCGGAGCTCCACAACCACCACGCGAGGTAACCGCCGACGACCACGAGTGTCCCCTGGGCGAAGTTGACGATGCGCGTCGTCGAGAAGACGAGGCTGTAGGAGAACGCGACGAGCGCGTAGGCGGAACCGATCGTGACTGCGTAGACGAGAGTCTGGACGAGTTCGTCCATCGTGCTCAGTGGACCCGGCAGTCGGTCGACAAGGTGATCTGGTCACCGGTCGATGCCGGGGGCCGTTTGGTGCACTGCGTACCCCAACCCTCACCCAGGATCTGGGCCATGTACTCGGGCTGCGCTCGCTGGTTCGCCGCGAGGGTTGGGCGCACCAGGTGCGCGGGCCCGACGTACTCGTCGCTCAAGAGCGGGAAGGTCTCTTTCCACTCGCGGCCGAGCACGTACGGCGGGTCCGTACGCTCGGGGCCGTTCCAGCGCTCGAGCGTGATCAGGACCACGTCGTCCTCGGTCATCCCGAGGTGGTGGTCCTTGGTGAAGCGGAACGGCAGGCCCGCGAACTCGATCTTCGGGATCTGCTCGAGGGCGTCGACGACCTTGACGCGATCGGTGGAGCCGGCCCGTCGTACCGCCTCGAGCAGTGCCCACCACGCGTTCGACGCGCCCTCCTCGCCGCCGCTTGCGCCCTTGCCGTCGTACGCGACGAGCCAGTCCCGGATGGGGAAGTGGGGGCCACCTACCAGCCCGCCGAGGTACCAGGCGGTGATCGTCCCGGTCCGCGCGGCGTCGCCCGCGAGCTCGGCCCACTTCTTCTCGCCGGTCCCACCCGGGTAGCCGAGGATGTGGGGTGCCCACGTCGCGCTCTTGGCGGTTGGTGTGTCCACGTACCCGGCGCCGAGGGCAGCCAGGCCCTCGGCGATGCTCGCGGTGTTGTCCGAGATGCCCCACACGAAGAGGGACTGCGGCTTGGCCTGCTTGAGCCGCTGCAGCTGGGCGCCGTAGTCGCCGGTGAAGAGGCTGAACTCCTCCACCGCGGTCACGTCGAGCTTCGCCTTCTTGGCGGCTCGTTCGAACAGCGTCCGCCCGGCCGGGAGCGTCACGCTGTCGTAGATCAGGGCCGTCGTCTCGTAGCCTCGGTCTCGCTTCGCGTACCGGCACATCGCGTCGAACGACATCGTGTCCGGGAGCAGCATCTGGAAGATGTTGCGCGGTCCACCGCCCTGTGGGTACAGCACTCCGTCTGCGTACGGGTCGGCGTACACGGCCACCACCGGGATCTGGTCACGCTGGATCTGCGGCTGGGCCTCCGCCAAACCGACCGGCGTGCACCACAAGATCCCGATCACGTTCGGGTCGGCGACGAGCTGGTTGTACGCCTTGCCCGTACCGTCGGCGAACTGCTCGGCGGGCGCGTTCACGATCTCATATTCGACCTTGACTCCCTTGACGAGGCCGGCCTTCTCGATGTGCTGTTTCGTGGCGGCCAGCGAGCGCTCGACGATGTCTCCGAGGAACTTCGCGATCCCTGAGGTGGGAACGATCACGCCGATTTTGAGCGGCGAGGAGAGCCCGGAGAAATCGCCGCTGCCGGAGCCGGAACGATCGGTGGTGTCGACACCACCGTTGCCGCCGTCGTCGTCGGTGCAGGCAACCGCGAAGCCACCGAGACTGCCCAGCAGACCGACTCCGAGTGCTGTGCGACCGGCGCCGCGCAGGAACCCGCGACGATCGAACGGCCGGTGCAGTACTGCCTCGACCGGGACGATATTGCCATCCTGCGTGGTCATATCGGTGCCTCCCCGAACCCCGGAATCGCGTGCGTGCCGAACATAACGGGGCGAGGTCCGCCGACCATAGGGCCGAACGGCACTGCTGCTCCTGGTGATGTCTCCGAGCGATAGTGGCCCTGCACGATGCGCTGGAGGCCCGGGAATGAGCAACAGGCAAACCGCGATCACGACCGGGGTGAGACATTTCTATGGTTCCCGACGCGCCACCGGCGCCGCTTGCCGTGGGTGGCTAACTTTGCTTGCACCTCGGGCAGAGGCCTGGTGGGGGCGGTGCGGAACGCTGGATTCCGCGAAGAGGGGGCACCTCAATGTCACGACTTCAACGTCGCGTCGCCGCGCTAGCGGGTTCGTTGGCGCTCATAGGTGGGATCGTCTACACGGCGGGTCCAGCCGCGGCGGCAGCGCCGGGTAACGACACGAAGGCCGGAGCGGTCGTCATTCCGAACAGCTTGCCGTACAACTACACGCAGTCCACGACCGAGGCAACGGTGGATTCTGGCGAGAGCGCTGCGAGTAGTTACTGCCTTGGGGTTGGCGCCCCGGCGTTCGAACACGCGGTGTGGTTCAAGGCGACGATCCCGGCAGGATTGACGCAAGCGATCCGGGTCGACGTCTCGGCATCCGACTACGGAGCAGGGATCGCGGTGTTGCTGGATAACGGCGGGACCCTGAGCGCCATCGACTGCGTGCCTGGCGCGTATGTCACGCCAGGAGCACCGGCCGCAGGCACGTATTACCTGGTCGTGTTCGGAGACGGAACAACGGCGACGACGAGTGGCAACCTCGACCTCGCGATCGATTTCCTTCCACCGCCGCCCGACATTTCCGTCACCGTCAACCCGACCGGGACTGCAACCAAGGAAGGCGGAGCCTGGCTCTCCGGAACTGTCACCTGCGTTGGCAATGGTCCGAATGCCGCAGTGTTCAGCGTCGATGGTTCGATCACCCAGACCGTCGGTCGTCTGATCATCTCGAGTTACTTCTCGTCGGGGCAGAGCATCCCGTGTGATGGTGAGACGTACCCGTGGCAGGCGTACGCACCACCAACCAACGGGAAGTTCGGCGGCGGGAAGTCCATCACGGTGAGTACGGCGTTCGGTTGCAACGATGCGGGATGCAACGCCGGATATGCGGAGGCGACCGTCAGGCTCAACCGGGCCGCGATCAAGTAACGGACAGGGTGCGGGGCGAAATACTTCGCCCCGCACCCCGCCCACTTTGTTTCGAGGACCGGAGCCAGGGAACCTTCGTGATCGACATCGATTGGTTTGGGTGCCCGATGGTCCGACGATTGAACTTGCAGCGTGACCCTTTTTGACCTTCCGACCCTCGGATTCGCTGGTGCTCCGCCAGTACGCTCAGCGGAATGAGCGTCCAGCCTCACGACACGACCGACGAAGCACGTGAGGTGCAGATCGCGGCGTACCGTGCGATGACGCCAGCACGACGCGTCGAGATCGCGTTGCAACTCTCGGATGATGTGCGGGAGCTCTCTCGGAGCGGAATCCGGAGCCGGCACCCGGAGCTCGATGAGCGGGGCGTTCACTACGAGTTCCTGCGCATCCTGTACGGCTCCGAGCTCGCAGCCGAGCTCATCGCGGTATCCGCGCATGACGACCGCTGAGTTCCTCGCCGCGATCGTGGCGCGGCTCGACTCCGCTGAGATCCCGCACATGATCGCGGGATCGGTTGCATCGTCGCATCACGGCGAGCCCAGATCGACCCAAGACATCGACCTGGTCGTCGACCCGACCCGCGAGCAACTCACGCGGTTCCTCGACGGTCTCGAGCCGAGCCGCTTCTACGTCGACGACGCGCTCGCCGCGCTGGCGAACCGCTCCATGTTCAACGTGATCGAACCCACCACCGGGTTCAAGGCCGACTTCGTGATCCGGAAGGACCGGCCGTTCAGCGTGTCGGAGTTCGGGCGTCGAGAGCAGGTGGAACTCCTGGGAGTGGTGACCGCGGTGGCGACGGTCGAGGACACGATCCTGGCGAAGCTGGAGTGGGCACGGGACAGCGAATCCGAACGCCAACTTCGAGACGTCGCCACGATGATCCGGGTTCACGGTGCGGCACTGGACGTGCCCTACCTCCGGCGCTGGGCTAGGGAACTTGGTGTGCAGGCGACGCTCGAAACCGAGTTGGTCGTATCGGGCATCACTGAACAGGAGTGACTTTTCAACAACCGCCATGATCGATGCGGCCGTCGGACGTCGCACCCGATGGTCAGCGTCGGGCCGGGTGCACGAGGGCCGCGGAGCGATTCGACGCATCACCCAATCTTGAGACCCCGACTGGCGGAGTGAGCGCTTCGACGAAGTATCCAGTTCCGCGATCGCGAGAGCCACCCGATCGGGTTGGTGTCGGGTGGGTGACGAAAGCCCCTGGCGAGGTGTCGAGGTCGTCGGCGAGCATGCAGGAAGGCGAGAGGAGCATGCATGAAGTACGTGAATGTTGAAGGCAGCCGCATCTCGGCGATTGGCCTCGGAACCTGGCAGTTCGGGTCGAAGGACTGGGGCTATGGCACTCAATACGCGCAGGGGACTGCGGTCGAGTTGGTCCATACCGCGCTCGACATGGGTGTGAACCTCATCGACACGGCGGAGGTCTACGCGCACGGCGTCTCGGAGACGATCGTCGGTCGCGCGCTGATGGGACGACGCGCGGAAGCCTTCGTCGCGACCAAGGTCCTGCCGGTATTGCCGACTGCGTCGCGGGTCGAGGAGCACGGTCGGCTCTCGGCCTTGCGGCTCGGCGTCGACACCATTGATCTCTACCAGGTGCACTGGCCCAATCCCGCCGTGCCCATCTCGGCCCAGATGGACGGGATGCGCCGCCTGCAGGATTCCGGCATCGTCCGCCACGTCGGCGTGAGCAACTTCTCGGTGAAACGCTGGGAGGCCGCGGAGGCCGCGCTCGGGCGGCCGGTGCTGTCGAACCAGGTGCAGTACAGCCTGCTCTCGGCAAAGCCCGGCGCGTCGGTCGTGCCGTACGCGCAGTCGCACGGCCGGCTCGTGATCGCGTACAGCCCGCTCGCGAAGGGCCTCCTCGGCGGTCGCTACGGAGTCGACAATCGGCCCCTGGGTTCCGCGCGCACGATGGATCCGCTCTGGCTCGAAGAGAACATGGCCCGTGCGGTGCCGGTCATCGAGACCGTCCGCCGGATTGCCGACGCCCACAGCGCGACCCCGGCCCAGGTCGCGCTCGCGTGGCTGATCCACCAGCCCAACGTCGTCGTCATTCCCGGTGCGAGTTCGGTCGACCAGTTGCGCCACAACGTGGAGGCCGCCGATCTCGAGCTGAAGGACGGAGAAATCGAGGAGCTCACGGCCGAGAGCGACGCGTTCACGCCGCTCGGCAAACCGGCCACCGCACGCGAACTCGCTCGATCCCTCGCCAGTCGGAACTGAACGATCACGGAGACAACGTCAACGGGAGAATCTCAGAGAGCTGGTGGCGGCCCGAGCCGCGTCGGGCCCACATCGAGCCGTGGCGCGCGCATGACGATCGGGTCAGGGACCCGATGGTCGAGTTCAGGCCGCGCCGCCTACGTGTGAGCCCGCACGTCGACGCCGGGAAGGGCACCGAAACGCGGCGCGGTCAGCAGTGATGATCGTGCGACCGGAGGCTTTCGCAGTCGCAGCGATGATGAGGTTGTGCGCGCCTCGCGGGCTTCCCAGCGAGCGGACTTCGACGAGTAGTTCGGCGTGGGCCTCTGCCACATCGAGGTCATAGTCGATCACTGGGATCGTGGTGATGATGTCGTCGACGTAAGCGCTCCGCGATGCTTTCCGCCGGCGGTCAGCGAGCAGCGCTCCTACCCGCAGCTCCGCAACTGTGATGGCGGCGATCGCAATGTCGTCGTCGTCATCGATGACCTCGTCGAGGTTGTCCCCGGACCGCTCCGCGTCGATGAGGAAGGTGGTGTCGAAGAGGAGCCGCGTCACGATCGGGTGTCGATCTCGAGGAGTGCACGGACCTCGTCAAGCTCGTTCGCCCAGTCCGGATCAGGTCGGTGCCGGCGCAGCAATGCTTTGACGTCGGTGGCAAGACCGTCGTGCATCGGCTCGAGGTGGGCGATGGCTTTCCCTCGGCGGACGATGGTGAAATGCTCGCCCCGGTGCTCGATCGCGTCGAGGAGGTCAGCGAAGTTCCGAGCGGCGTCGGTGGCCGTGACATCAGGCATCAAATCAGATTATCAGATTTGTAGTCGTGTCGATCGGGCGGACCTTTCGCAGCGTCAAAGGCCGTCCGCGCCGTCGGGGGGTCACGGGTGACGGCGACCCGCGGGCGAGCCGTAAGTGCTACTATGTAGCACATGAAGACGGCCGGTATTCGCGAGCTGAAGCAGAACGCCTCCGCAGTCGTGGCTGAAGTCGCGGCAGGTGAGACAGTGACCATTACTGACCGGGGGCGTCCAGTCGCGCGGCTGGTGCCGATCAGTGGAGGCTCGCTGAGTGAGCTTGTCGAGGCCGGCCGTGCTCGGCCGGCTCGGCGCAAGTTGTCGGATCTCGGGCCGGCGCCTCGCCGCGCACCTGGCGCCCCCGAGCTGTCGCGTCTCGTCGACGAACTCCGGTCGGACGAGCGCTGGTAGGTGGCCTTCTATCTGGACACCTCAGCGGCGGTGAAGTTGGTCGTCGCGGAGCGAGGTTCGGCTGCATTGCTGCGCTGGGTGACCGAGCACCAGGACCGGATCGTTTCGAGCGATCTCCTGCGTACCGAGCTCCAGCGGGTGACCCGTCGGGGCGCACCCCAGCAGATGGAACGGGCCCGCGCGGTGATGGAGTCGATCACCGTCTTGACACTCGTGCGCTCGACGTTTGAACGCGCAGCCGAGCTCGAACCGGATCTCTTACGGAGCCTCGATGCGCTGCACCTCGCAGCAGCGCTTGAGCTTGGCGACGACCTTGAAGGGATAGTCACCTACGACGATCGGCTTGCCGAGGCAGCCCACCGCTACGGCATCCCGGTGATCGCTCCTCGGTGAATCCGTCGAGTCGGGGCCCGACGAGGCCGCCGGGCCCCGCACCCCGGTGGTGTGCGTGCTCATCGCCGAGCCCGCCAGGTGACCCGGGTCGACGGAGCGGTCCTTGCCAAGGTGGACCCGATGGTTGGTTCACACGTTGCTTGCGGGTCGCCGCTCAATGAGGTTAATTGTACGACGAAATTATGGTAGGAACATAATTTAGTGGTATGGATCGTGATTGAGTACGACGATATAAGTGCTAGAGACTAACCTCGTCGTACTTACCTCTGGAGTCCAGATGCCGGCTACAACTCACGTCAGGCGAGCTCCCGGCCTGCCTGACACGCTGGCGCGGGTCGACAACCGAGTGGTGCGTCCGCGCGACTTCACCGGCCTCTACCGGCATCCCGGCGTTGACTTCGCTCGCATGGCGAAGACCGGCGTCCTAGCGCACGTGGCGCACGGCTACTACGCCGTGGTGCCGGAACACAATCGCGGCAGGGTCTGGCGGCCAGCGATCGACGCGATAGCCCTTGGGATCGCAGTCGCTGACTACGGCGTCACCGACGCGGCGCTGATGGGCATCACCGCTGCACGAGTGCAGGGAGCGATCCCACGCGCGTTGCGGACAGCTGTTGTTGCAGTTCCCAAGCAACGACCCACGATCGATACTCAGTTCGGACGCGTGGTGTTCGTGAAGCGAGCGATTGCAACGCTTGACCTCCAGCGGGTCCAGACCACGATCGTTGAGGGCTACGTCACGACTCCGGAGCAAACGGTCTTGGACCTCGCAGCTCGCCCGACCCTCGGGGGCATCACGGAGACAACAACCCAAGAGGCGATCGAACTCCTCATCACGCGGTGCAGAATCGACGTTCTCTGGGACGTCGCTCGCCGTCAGAGAAAGCTACGAGCGCTTGAGCAACTGCAACGGCAACTCCCGACGAATCGCGAAGGTGCCGCATGATCGGGGCGGCGGAACGACAAGAGTGGGCCGACCGCTTCGGGGTCGACACCGACCAAATCGAACGTGATCATTTCATCTCACACGCGCTTGTCGCCATCGCGACCGATAAGGACCGAGCACCACACTTCTACGGCGGAACGGCACTCTGCCGCTCCTACCTCGACGGAAGTCGACTCTCAGAAGATATCGATCTCCTGCACAACGACCCACCCGGTGAACTTCGTCGTCTCGAGAAGCGGTTACCGGAACTAGTCCGGCGTGAGTTCCCGACACTTGCCTGGGAAACGCTGAGCGCGACGAGCCAGAGCGCGAAGGGGCTCGTCGGTGCGGACGGGCTCGCGCCAATCCACCTGGAAATTCACAAACTCGGACCAGACACACGAGCCTGGGAATTCGCAACAACTTCTATCGCGCTCCGATACAGCGACCTCGTTGGCAGCGTTGACTACACCTGTCCAACACTCGCTACCTTCGCCGCGATGAAGGCCCTGGCGTGGTCGGATCGTAAGACACCGCGCGACCTGTTCGACCTTGCCGGCCTCGCGGGACTTGGCGGAATCAGCGACGAAGCGGATGCGCTCCTGTCGAGTGCACGCGGGTACGGATTCATCGCGGTCGACTACGACCGCGTTCCCGCAATGACGGCTGTGGCTTGGGAAACGGAACTCGGCGCGCAGGTGGGCACGTTGCCGTCACCCGCAGAATGTCTCGGCCGCGTGAGGGCCGCCTTCGGCGAACTGAGTGGCGCACCGAAATAGCTGCGTCCCGCCGGCCAAGCCCACTTGCCCGTGTGCGAGCCTGCTCTCGTGCGGGGTCCCGGCCGGTTGGTCATGAAGTTGTCGACTGTCGCTCGCGCACTTGGGACCGACTGGCCCTGATCGCAGATTCGGTTGGTCCCTCCGGACGTGGTCGATAGACCAAATAAACGCTATCAGAATCTAGATATAGTGTTTCTTGTGTCTAGTGCTACAGTCGTGCCATGCGAACGCTGACGTACGACCGGATCGCTGGATCTGGTGTGGACGAACTCCTGACGACGGGCGAGGCCGCGTCGATGCTGAACTCGTCACGCCAACACGTCGTCGATCTCTGTGATCGCGGGGATCTGTCGTTCACGACCGTCGGTACGCACCGGCGAGTCCGCAAGGCCGACATCGAGATGCTGCGCGAACGGAATCAGCGCCTCACGCGCGACCAGCGACGGAGTCTCTGGCTCGCATACGCGGTCGCGGGACGAATCGTCGCCGATCCGGACGACGCGAGTCGGCGGGCGTTCGAAAATCTGGAACGGATGCGGACAACGAGTCGCGGGCAGGCGCGTCTTTGGCTCGACGAATGGGAACGTCTGCTCCGCGGTCCTGTCGACAAGCTCCTCGCAACCCTCGTCTCGCCCTCCCCGAAGAGTCGCGAGCTACGACAGAACTCTCCGTTTGCTGGACTGCTCACGGAAACCGAACGCGCCGAGGTGCTCGCGGAGTGGCAGTCCCAAGACGCAAAGGATCGATCCCGAACCGCGAACAGCTCGCGCACGTCCTGCGAGCCGCTTCCCAAGTCGTAGGCGCATCGTGTAGTCGTGATATCATGATTGCATGACGAAGCAGACGACCGTCCGGCTCCCCGAGGAGCTCGCCGATCAGGCCGAAGCCGTTGCCCGCGTCAAGGGGACGAGCGTCAACGCCCTCATCGTGGATTCGCTGGCCGCCGAGGTCGAGCGCGTGCGCGCCGACAAGGACTTCACGGCGCGGGCGAAGGCGCTGATCGAGCGGGACAAGGAGCTGCTCGACCGTCTCGCCAAGTGACCCGGTACCTCACGCTCGCCGAGTACTTCTGGCTGGCCGAGCAGGTGACCGGTACGAGCGCTTCGGTCCTGCTGAACGCCTCGCGCACCGACCTGGCCGATTCCGCATTGCACGCACCGGCGGCCGGCTTCGGCGACGACGACTTCTATCCGGACATTTTCGAGAAGGCGGCGGTACTCACCTGCCGGCTCGCCTGGAACCACCCGCTCCCCGATGGCAACAAGCGCGCCGCGTGGGCGGCCCTGCTGATGTTCATCGACCTCAACGATGGGAAGTGGACCCCGGACCCGCCCGATGGCGACGACGCCTACGAGATGATGATGACCGTGGCTGCCGGCGACTGTGACGAGTCCGCATTGGCCGACTGGCTACGGAACCGCGTGACGTTCGGCTGACCCGAGCGGCCGATTCGGCCCGAGACGAACTGGCCGGCCGTCCCGCAGGGGTCCTGGATGTGAAGGATCCGGACCTCGTCAGGCTGCAGCGTCAAAGACCGGCCGCGCCGTCGCTCGAACGTCGTCGCGGAAGTATCGGCTCAAGTCGCCGTAGGTTCGCAGATCGACGGCGTGGTGCCCTCCCAGCAACTCTTCTAGCGTTCGCTGCATCTGGGCCAACGCCAACATGCCCGGTGTGCGACCGGGCTCGAACTCGACCAGGAGGTCGATATCGCTGTCAGGCCGGAGATCGCCGCGAAGTGCCGACCCGAAGACCGCGAGACGGCGGATCGCGTGGCTGCGACAGAACGCAGCCACGTCGTCTTCGTCGAGTTCCAGCCCGGAAACCAGCACCATGTCGCCATTCTCCCACGATCGCCGCAGGGACCGGCGCTTCCCTGGATCAGCCGCCCGCGGGCCCAGCGTCCGTCGCCCCACTCCTCGGGTTCACAACCCGATGGTTTTCCGGTGCCCCCTCTCGCAGCGAAGTGCTACGACGTGCCTCATGAAGACCGCCGGTATCCGTGAGCTGCAGCAGAACGCCTCGGTGGCCGCGAAGCGGTCGCCGCCGACCTCTGATGAAAGGCACCGTCCGGCAGTGGCGCGCTACCGAGGAGCCAGTTGACAGGTCTCCTCACTTGTACGTACACTAGTCCGTACAGCAGGAGGTAGTCATGGCGACCAAGTCAGAGCGTCTTGAGGCCCGCGTCTCACCCGAGCAGCGCGCGCGCCTGGAGTGGGCGGCCCAGACCGCCGGCCTCTCGCTGTCGACCTTCGTCCTCGACGCGGCGGTCGAGCGCGCCGAGGAGATCCTGGCAACGGAGACGTCGACGCTGGTTCCGATCGGCTACTTCGACGCGCTCCTCGCCAATCTCGATACGCCGGACGAAGCGCCGACGCTGGCGCGGTCCGCGCGCCGCGCCAGCGAGCAGCGCAACCTCAGTCGCCAGTGACGCTGCGCGTCGTCGCGCTCGACGCGTCGCACGAGCTCAGCGCCTTCCGCTCGGGAAATGTCGAGCTGGACGAGTGGCTCGACAAGCACGCCCGCGGCGCGACCGGCCACGGCACGCGTACGTTCGTTGCTGTCGATGACCACGAGCGGGTCGTCGGGTACTTCTCGGTCGTACCGCATCTGATCCGGCGCGAGGACGCACCCGGTCGCATTGCACGCGGTGCACCTCGGGAGATCCCGGCGATCCTGCTCGCGAAGCTGGCGTTGTCAGACGAGCTGCAGGGTCGCGGGCTGGGCGGCGAACTCCTCGTCCTCGCTCTCGAGCTCGTGCTCGATGCGGCGGTCGTCGCCGGCGGCAAGGTGGTCGTGGTCGATGCGATCGACAGCAACGCCGCGGCGTTTTACGAGCACCATGACTTCGTTCCGTTGCCGAACCATCGGGATCGACTCATCATGAAGCTCTCGACAGTCGCACGCGCGCTCGGAAGAACCTGGCCCTAGGGCTGAAGGCTCTTCGGGTCGGGTGCCCGATGGCGGAGGATGGCGTTTCGTTCTCTGTGGCCAAGGGTCCTGCATGCGCACTGCAGGAATGCCTGGTCTGGCCGTCGCTCAGCCGGGATCGACAGCGGCCAGCGCGGAGTTGAGAGAGACGAGGAGGCCGGACGCCGAACGGTCTGGGGTGGCGAGGCGAATCAGTGGGTGGCCGGTGAATATCGGAGCGAGGAGATCCCGTAACGCATCGTTGTAGGCACGCTGGGCTTGTCTGCCTCCTGGGCGCGGAAAGTCCGAAGCATTCTTGTGCGCGAAGGCTCGGTCGCCCTTGACCTGCCAAACGCTGATCAAGGTTCGGTACTCCTCGATATGGAAACCCAACTGGGTCTTTGGCGGGTAGAACTCGGCGGATTCAATCGGTGGTTGCAAAGAGTTCGGCGAGCTTTTCGGATGGGGTCATCCAGCCGAGTGTTTTGCGGGGACGGCCGTTGAGGCTGTCCGCCACAGCTTGGAGGGTAGCGGCCGTTTGGATTGAGAGGTCGGTGCTCTTCGGGAAGTACTGGCGGAGCAGCCCGTTGGTGTTCTCGTTGCTGCCGCGTTGCCACGGCGAGTGCGGGTCACAGAAATAGACGTCGATACCAGTGTCGATCGTGAACGTCGCGTGTTCAGCCATCTCCCTGCCTTGGTCCCAGGTGACAGACCGGGCGAACTTCGCGGGCAGTGTCTTCACCGTGTTGGTCATCGCAGTTCGGACTTCAGTCGCACTCCGACCTTCGGGGAGATGCAACAGCATCACGTAACGGGTGCTGCGTTCCACAAGGGTGCCGATCGCACTCAACCCGTCTTTGCCGATGATCAGATCGCCTTCCCAGTGGCCGGGCACGGCACGGTCTTCGACCTCAGCAGGTCGTTCACTGATGTTGACCATCCCGGGGATCCGGCCGCGTTGTTCGAGTCGGCCCCGCGGTCGCCGCCGAGCCCGACCAGTCCGCAAACACGCAGCGAGTTCGCGACGCAACTCGCCCCGGCCCTGCACATACAACGATTTGTAGATCGTTTCGTGCGACACCCACATCTCCGGCTCGTCGGGAAACTCGTAACGGAGCCGTTGGGCAATCTGCTCCGGTGAGCCCAACGCTTCCAGATCCGCGACCACCCGAGCCAACAAACGCGGGTGCTCACCCAAACCGAGTCGGTTTCGGTCGACGCAACCGCTCGCACGCCCGCCGATGCGCGGCGATCGGCCGATACTTCGCCCGGCCGCCGTTCGCGTTGACTTCCCGAGACACCGTCGACGTCGCCCGTCCGAGCCCACGGCCGATCGCGGCGAACGAACCGCCACCACCGAGACCGACACAAATCTCAACGCGTTCATCGATGGAGAGTCGCGCATCCGAACCAGCACGAAGCATGTCGCCGCGCCACACACCACCCAACGGTCGCAACACATTGCCCACGGACCCGATCGAGCGGCTCACTTCCCGGGCGATCTGCTCCTGCGACCAGCCCTTCGCCCCCAACCGGATGATCTGCGTCCGAACCTCCCGATCCAACCGCCGCCACACACGCTTCGCCATCCCACAACCTCCAGAACACCAACGGAACACCCGTCAGCCCACCAGACGTTGCGCACACCCATTGAGACCGCCCTCGAACGTTCGAAGCCGGGCTGATGTGAAGTGCTGTACCTCGTCGACCTCGATGATGCATCCGAGGTCGCGATGGATGAGATCCGGGGTCGGTGGATTGCCCGGCCGCTTCGACGCCAACGCGTTGGTGTCGCCGCCGAGACTCTCGTGGATCAAACCGAGGGCGGCGATCTCATCCACCGCTGAACCGTCCTGGACGTACTCACACAAGTGACCGCGCCCGGTGAGCCAGGGGAGGGGTTTCCCCAGCTCAAGTGGTATGCCTGCGGCGTTCGCTTCGTCGAGCAGCGGGAGGTGCAGCCCTGGCATGAACGGCAACGTAGCGTCACGTATCAGCAGATGCCGGTCCACGCTGACCGCCATCTCGTTTGGCGTCATTGGGGGTACGTTGAACGAGCCTTACCAGGGAACGGAGTGGCGATCGGATGGCACCTGAGCAGAGAGTGACCACGGACGAGGTGTCGGAGTCGATCGAAGGTCAGTCGCTACTTCCGCGATGAGGTTCGATCCAGCGCCAGTCCTGTCTTTAACGCTGCAGCCTGACGACGTACGGCTCGTGCAGATGGGACGCGATCAGCGCACCGGGGAATCTCGCGCGGCTGCGGTGATCGGCTGACTGAGTCGAGATCGAAGGGTCCGTACGCATTGCTTCAGTTCCGGCTCATTCAGGTAGTGGGAATGCACCGCAAGGTCGGCACCCGGCTCACGATCGCGTTCGAGGGGTGGGGGTATTTCCACGCTGGGTTCGGACTTGACAGCGGGGTCCGGAAGGCAGTGGTCGACCCCCGGGCCCTCACCGTCAGCCGCGGGTGCTGTCGCGAACATCGGGCCGCCGATGGGATCAGTGAGGCGGTAGAAGTTGTGCCACCGTGGACCTCGATCGTCCGCGAGTTTCGCATGCAGCGCGTCGACCGCCTCGGCGTTGAAGTAGGCGTTGAACGATCGCCTATACAACGTCGGCACATGAGATCCGTAGGTCACCAATGCGACGTCACCGAGGTCTGCTTCCGGGGCGAGCGCGCTCACGGCGAGCACAGATCCCTGGCTGTGCGCCGACACGATGACCGAGCCCTTCTCGCGCAGGTGGTTGATCTTCGAGCGGAGTTCCGGAACAGCCACATACGAGTACGGCCGAACCGCGAAGGGATGGAACTGGCGCGGCCAGAACGACAGCACGTCCCAGCATTGACCGAAGAACCGACGCGTTCGGTTATCACTGGCGGCGGCCCGAACCCGTACGAGCACGAAGACCACGAACGCCGGCAGCGCCCACGCGGCGGCGGAGTAGCCGACGCCCCTGAAGCTGGGGCCGTCGATCACCCACTGCCACGGCCACGTCGCCGATGCGTTCGTGCGACCGAACCCGACTGCGACCCCAACTCCGACGAACGCAACTGCCAAGGCAACGACCAGCAGGTCGATCTTGTGTACGACGAGCGCCGTTGCCTGCGCTCCCCGCACGCGCGTACGCCAGGAATCGGGAATGGGTTGGCCGGCGCGACACGACCTCGGGAGCCAGCGTCGGCGCGAGCGCATGAGCACGACGACCCCGATGATCGCGGCCCACAGGACCGCGACGAGGAAGAAGGCATCGACCAGCGCCAGCTCGTTCCCAAGTTCGAGGTGCGCAGCGCGGGTCCGGCTCGACAATCCGGCCAGGTACTTCGCGAACCAGAGCACCGTGCCCGACAGGAACGCGTTCGTGATCGCGAACGCAAGCACTGCTGCGGCCCACGAGACGCGCGCGTTGGCGCGGCGAAACACGACGGGCACCGCCACAAAGCACACGCCCATCAGAGCCAGAAGCGCGAGTTGCAGTCCGCCCGCCAGCACGAGGGTCTTGTCAATCGTCGATGTGGTGGGTGGATGATCGGAACCGAGCGCGACGAACGCCTGGGCGACGCAAAGAGCGATCGCGGCGAAGGCAATGCCGACATGCAGGAGCGTCGACGCCCACCACGCGGGTCGCTTCTCGAAGAAGTCGTCGTCGAAGACCGCTGAGTTGCGGTCGAGCGCAACGGGACCGCGGTGTTCTTTCGCCTTGCTCTTGGCGCGGCGTGCGATGAACCAGACGAGCCCCACGGAGGCGACCGAGATCAGACCCCCGACGCTGACACCGACCGCCTGGATCTGGCTCTGCGAGAGTTGCACGTGCCACCATCCGAAAGGCAGCAGCGGGACGTCGTGGATTCCCTTTCCAACCGCGGGGGAGCCACTGGTAACCGCCGTACTCGACGAACAGGTCGGCAACCCAGAACGCGCAGGTTGCCGTGAGGAGCCAGCCGAGCACCACAACGATCGAGCGCACCAACTGGGCTTGACCGAACCGGGCGTGAGCACGCGAGGGCGGATGTGCCCACCCGGCGGCGTTCAGAAGCGTGAACGGAAGTAGGAGGACCCACGCGGCCTGGATCCGCGAGCCCGAAGTGAGTGCACCCCAGTCGAAACCAAGGACCGGCACCGACGCGCCTTTCCGGTGTCGAATCTCGATGCCGTCCTGCGGCCGATCGATTTCCATGTTGGTGTCGTCTTCGTACCCGAGCAGGCGCGGCCCCGGCGACCCGCCCACTCCATGCACTCGGATCTCGGTGACGGTCTGTGGCCCGTCGGTGGTGGGCCCATCGGGCTCGGGGGGCCGAGGCGGGGGGGCCGGTCCCGGGCGGTCTTCCGGACTCAGCCACAGAATCAGGATGGTGCAGATCAGCACGAGGAAGATCGCAGGGAACCACATCGAGCCGAAGATGGCTTGCAACCCCCAACCTGGCCCGGTGTCGCCGTTCTTCCTCCACGCGCCGACGACCTGCCACCAGGCGAACGCTGCGCCGCTGAGTGTCACTGCGACGAGTCGCCAACGCAGGCGAGCCCAGATCCACAGGCACCATGTGGCCATCGCGGCCGCAACGCCTACCGTGACGGCCGACCACGCGGCATGCCAATGCATCGCCTCGAGGACCGTCCACGGATTGCTGGCAGACACCTTCGACGGTGGCTGCAAGAACCGCGTGTTCCACCAGGTGGTTGCGATGCCCATGCCTATCAGGCACAACGCGACGAGGCCACTGAGGTAACCGCGCCACGCATGCGGCTTCGGACGCTTCACGCACTTTCGCCAAAAAACCAAGCTGAGGCCCGCTGCGACGAGGACGACCACGAGGTGCGCGACCGGCTTCAGACGAGGCGCGAGCACGATGTCGACGAGCAGGTTCGAGGCGATCAGGAATGCTCCTCGACTCAGCAATGCGATTGCGACCATGAAGAGTGGAGAAACAAGGAGCGCGCGAGAGACGTGGGAAGCCGGGCCGCTGCCCGGAATGACCGCCCTAGCGACCCGGTCCGCGACTCTGACGCCGAGCGCGGTCGTTCGTTGAGTTCCCCACAGGTGTGCGAGTTGACGAGGCGACGATTCGTACTCGTCGAGAAGGCTCTGCATCTGCACACGCGTGCCCACGGCGGTTCGAGGATTGACGCCATCGGGACCGCGCGGTGGCGCGGGGGCGGGTCGCCGGGCTCGAGCGGTTGAGCGAGCACTTCCGGCACCTCGGTGATCAGCAGGCCCAGCTGCCACCGCGTCAACAACAGTTGCCGAGTCCGCACGAGATACGGGTCGTCGATGGGGTCATGATTGGCCGACAACGACTGTGCGTCGGCGAGCTCTTGCTCGACCTCCTCCGCGTAGCTCAGCCAGAGTTCCGAGCAGAGCGTCTCGGCTGCCGACACGTAGTCCGGGGGCGTGGATGGCGCCGTCGGAAACGCGCAGGTGACCGCGAGCTTCACCGCCTTCACCGTGCGCTTCACGTCATCAGGGGTGCCTCCGTGCGGCAGATGAGAGGGCCGAATGAGCAGCTCGACCAGTCCTGCCGCAGAATCCATCCGCCCCCACATCCAATCGTTCGCACGGAAGCGGCGGGACACGAATGCCGAGAAGTTGGCAAGCTGGTTGCCAGAGAGCTTCTCGGTCGGGTCGATCTGACCATCGACGAGGTGAATGTGGCTGAACTTCGGCAGTAGACCCGGCTCGAATCCAAGATCCGCAAACGGACTCGAACGGGCACCGGAGATACGGATGTAGTCCAAGTTGTGGGGAGTGCCGACAGCCCGACCGCGGTGGAGGCCTGCGCATGCGACGTCGACCGTCAGCAGGCAGACCGCGGCGCGATATGCGCTCGGATCCGGGGACGCTTCGATTCGCGCGCGCCAGGACCGTGAAGATGCTCGCGGTCGAGCCACCGTGATGGGCCGACGCTCGCGCGAGCGTGCGACACACCTCCGCGAGTTGCAACAGGAGCGCGTCGCTCGTTTGATCGGTTGCCTGCCGCCCATGCTCGGGGAGCAGACCCGCGGCGAGAACTTCCAGCACTGCTCGAGACGGGTCCTGGAGGCGTTCGACGAGAGGTTTCGCCGAATCTCCCGATGTTTGCACTGCGAGTTGGCCGACGAGCGTGCTCAACGCGCCCGATGTTTCGGCCGCGGCCAGCGCCCCCTCGAGGGTGCCGAGGTAGTCGTCGCCAACGGTGACGACGCGCTGTTCCAGCGCGCTATCGATCAACTGCGCGACCAGCAAGATGTCGTAGGCCCGACAGCGCATCACCGCGAGCTCAGGTTCACTCGGCTTCGGCTCGGGCAGCTTCTCGACCCATCGGATCCACTCGATCGTCAAGAATGCGAGTCGAATGATCTGAGCGAAGGGCCGCACCGATCTCGGCCGGTTCACCAGCTCCGTGATGAAGTGGCTACGGATTCCGTACCGCTGAGACTCGTCGAGGTCACGGATCGGCGATGCCGGAGGGACGGAGCGAATGGGGACCCATTGTAGGAATGCACCGGGGTTGTCGAGCAGCGCGTAGAGACAGTCTGCGTCAGCCGAGCCGAGCGATTGATTCACACGCGACGGTTCACGCGGCACTCCGAGGACACTTTCGATGGCCTCGCCCAACACTTCTTCGACCGTCGGATCGAGTGTCGCCAGCGCGCGTTCGCAGAGCGTGACCCGCTGAATCTGCTGGGACTCCGCCTCTCGATTGTGCCGTCGCAACACCTCGAGGTCGTCGAGCAACGTCTCGGCGCCGAGTCCCTTCGCCAGGCCGGCCAGCACATTGAAGACCGACGGAGTGTCGGGCCCTTTGGTCCGGTGAGCCTCTGGATCGGAGAGCGTAGGACTCGGATGCAGAAACACCACCCAGCGGCGGACTGCCTCGCTCGCGGGTACCCGCGCCGCGGCCTGGATCGCCCGTGCGACTGGAATGTTGTCGACGACGCCACCGTCCAACAGCCGCACCGTCGTCGGCCGTGGCTCGGCCGGCGGCAGGTGGAGTTCACCGTTGAACTCACCGACCTCGATGCGCACCGGCTCGAATGCGGCGGGAAACGACAGCGCTCGCACGAGCAGCCAACCCAAGACTCCGAGGTGCGTCACTGCGAATCAGATCGCTGAATGCGGGATTGTCCGCCTGGTGGCGGAAATGGAAGTAGGCCTCCTGGCGCTGATCGGAGAATCGCGGATCGGCTTGGTCTGTGACCTCGACGCCGCCGAATACGGTCGCGGCGAGAAACGCATCGACGTGTTGCTCGTCCGCGCCGGGGAGAACCTGAGCGCTCTTCTTCAGCATCTCCAACTGACGGATCACTTCGTCCCTGAAGAACTCACCGTCCAGGAGTGACCGACGGGGGTTCTGGGTTGAACTCTCGAGCAGACGATCGATGTCCGCCGTCTCGATCCATATGTCCCGGAGGTTCATGCGCTTCTTGTCCGCGAGCGCCATCCCGCCGAGCGCCGCGTTCAGACCGCCGGCGCTGGCGCCGGTGAGGATGTCGACCTCAACCCGATCGAATCGCGTGATGTCTCTCAGTGCCTGCGCAAACGGGTCGTCGTCGATACGACACACGCGGTCGATCTCGGCGAGCGCGCCGCCGATCCACACCGCGAGGCTCACACCACCACGCATGGCCACTGCAAGCCGCAGCACTCCCTGGTTCCGGTCGTTCTCCATCACTGCCCTTCATGGGTCACGGAAGCATCCGGGCATTGGTCAGGAACTGTCCGAGCACTCACATCGCGGAATTTGGAGCGACACGATTGACGCGATCAATGGTCCTGCCCATCCCACCTCCTGAGCGTTTCCGCTCCGGAACATGATGTGCGCGACGGCCGCAACCGTCAAGCGACAATGAGCCGCGATGCAGGGTTACGATCCGCGGAGCAGTGAGGCATCCCGCAGTGAGGGAGCGCAGTATGGCCGACGCGTTCGAGAATGACAGTTTCGCCGTCTCCGTCACGGTGACCCGGGACGAGGCCGATCGACTCCTCCGCCGCGAGGGGCTCGACTTCGGTGATCACCCACGGATCGCGCCCCTGGGCGATGAGCTCGGCCGGCTCACGCTCTTTCTGGATCGACGCCAGATCGACGAGTTGCAGTCGGAGGGTTATCGAGTCGAGGTGGGCGAGAACGTCTCCGCTCAGGCGCGGGAACGACTCGCCGAAGTCGGCGAGGGTGACCGTTTCGACGGAGGCCGTCTCGCGCCGACCGGCATCGGTCGCAAGGTCGGCAGAGATCCCGGAGCGAGGGGTCGGTCATGAGCTTTCTCAACATCGTTGAGATCGAATCCGCGCTCAAGGGGCTCGCCAGGCAATACCCAGCCATCACCGAACTGATCCCGTTGCCGAACGTCACTCACGATGGCAACTGGAGTCACGCGTTGCGGATCAGCAACGCCGCGGGCTTCGATTGCCGACCCGCGTTCGTGTTCGTGAGTGGCGTCCACGCACGCGAGTGGGGAGGACCGGACACCCTGGTAAACCTCGCGGCCGATCTGCTTGCGGCATACACATCGAACCAAGGTCTCACGTACGGCGCGAAGACGTTCTCGGCCGACGCGGTGCAGCACATCGTGGAACGCACCGACGTCGTCGTGTTCCCGGACATCAACCCCGACGGCCGGGCTTACTCGATGGCGGGCGCGGCGGGCACCACGCAAGCGATGTGGCGCAAGAACCGGAACCCGGCCAGCTCCGGAGGCGACCCGGCGCGCATCGGAGTCGACGTCAACCGCAACTACGACTTCCTCTGGGATTTCCCGGTCGCGTTCTCTCCAGCTGCCAACATGAACACGCTCGCGTCGACCGATCCTGGCAACTCTCTGTTTCACGGCACCGGGCCGTTTTCCGAACCCGAGTCTCGCAACGTCCAATGGCTCGTCGATCGTTTCCCAAACGCGCGGTACTTCGTCGACGTGCACTCCTATTCGGGTGACGTGCTGTACCCGTGGGGGAGCGACGAGAACCAGGCAACCGACCCGACGATGTCGTTCAAGAATCCAGCATGGGCTGGTAAGCGCGGGGTCCCCGGCGACGTCTACCGGGAGTACATGCCCGGAACCCGGCTCACTGAACTGCAGGCAGGCGCGGCCGTGATTCGCGACGGCATCAACGCGGTGCGCCAGCAGGGTTACGTCATCGCTCAGGGGTTCTGGCTGTGGGCATCGTCATACCCGACATCGGGTACGAGCGAGGACTGGGCGTTCACACGCGAGTTCCTCAACCCTGCGCGTGGGCAACTGAACGGCTTCGTGATCGAGTTCAACAAGCAGGCCACGTTCTTCCCGTCCTGGGCCGACATGGAGCAGATGATCCTCGATGTCGACTCCGGCCTACTGGCGCTGGTCGAGTGGGCGACACCGACCCGGTGGCAGGTCATGTGGTGCTGGATCGTCCATGTGATTCGCGATCTCCTCAAGAAGTTGTGGCGCCGACTCTTCCCCTGGGAGATCTGGGGACCGTTCGGACCGTGGAGTCGGCTGGTGAAACGCGTCGAGGCGCAGGTGGGTCGCTTCCGCGGTCGCGGCGGACGCTAGACACTCAACGCATCTGAACCCGTCGCGACACGTGAGCGAGTTCGTGACTTCGGACCCGCGGTTGAACGACGCGTTGTCCGACTCCGACTTGGTCCAAGACGACGTCCAACGCGCGTTGGAAGACCACACACCGCCAACGGGTACGCGCTCGTCCGCCAGCTCGGCCAGATCGAGCGAGAAGCGGACTGATCGGGCTGGTAGCCCCATGCTCGTCGCTTGAGCGCCAGCCGTCGAGAGAATGTCAGCGGGTCTGGCCGATCACGAGGTCAGTCGCATACGGGAAGACCTGACTCACCTCGCGCTCCAAAGTTGTCCGGAACTCACAACCCGGCGCAGTTCGAGGTTGGTCACAATGGGATTCGCCTCGTCATCATCTGCTCGTAGCGGGCCGGCCACACGCGCGTCATCACGTACGAGAGCTTCGCCGTGCGCGAAGGCAGCAGGAGACGGCGGCGGCGCACCGTGGCCTCGAACACGGCATCGGCCAGGTCGGCCGGATCGGCCGGCACGCCTGTCTCGGTGCGCGTATGGGTCTGCGCGCCGCCATGCGCACCGAGCGCGTGGTCGCCGATCGCGGTGCGCACGAACGAAGGACACACGAGCGTGACGCCGACCCCGCTGTCACGCAGCTCGGCTCGCAGTGAGTCGAAGCATCCGTGGAGCGCGTGCTTGCTCGCCGAATACCCGGTGCGGAGCACCAACGGAGCGAAGCCGGCGACGCTCGACATCACCACGATCTGACCGCGCCGCTCGAGGAGCGAGGCGAGCGCGACGCTCGTCATGTTGAGCGCGCCGAAGAAGTTGACGTCCATCACTCGGCGGAACACATCGATATCGGTGGCGCCGAACGGGCTGATGTGGGTGATCCCCGCGTTGTTGATCAGCACGTCGACACCACCCCACTCGGCCACGATCCGACCGACGGCCAAGGAACAGTCGTCGAGGGAGGTCACGTCACACGGAACCGCGATCACGTCCGCGGCGGAGCGCGTGGGCCAGCTCGTCCAGGCCATCCTCGTCGCGGTCGAGGAGCGCGACTCGCGCTCCGGCGGTCGCGAACCGTCGAGCGAGCGCGCTCCCGATGCCACCGGCGGCGCCGGTGATCACGACCGAACGGCCGGCGACGTCGAAGCGCTCAGCCATAGCCGCGGGCGGTGCAGTACTGCTCGAACACCTCGGTGCTCGACCGTTGCGGCGAATACCCGAACTCGTCCTTCAGTCGCGTGTTCGACAACACCGGCCGGTAGCGGAGGAAGTCGACCTGCTCGGGCCCGTACTGGCTCAGACCGAGTGGATGCAGCACGGCCAGCGCCGCCCGGATCAGCCACGCGGGGAGCGGTACGTAGCGCTTGCCGAGCCGGCGGGCGATCTCGGGCATCGAGGTCGTGCCGTCGCCGGCCAGGTTGAAGGTCCCCGATGCCGCGTTCGACCACGCCCTTGACAATGCAGGCCACGACGTCGCGGTCCCAGACGAAGGTGAACGGCGCGTCGGACCCGGCGACGCCGAGCACGACCTTCTGCTCGAAGAGGTCGGTGATCTGGTTGTGGGTGGTGTCGCCGAGGATGGCGCCGGGTCGGAAGACCAGCTGGCGAAGCTCCGGATGCTCGACCCGCCCCCGAGCGAGTAGTTCTTCGACCTGACGCTTGTGATCCGAGTACGCGAACTCGCGGTTGCCGCGCAGCGCGTCGGACTCCGAGAGTGGCACGGGATTGTCGGCGTGGTAGCCGTACGCCGCGCCGCTGCTGGTGACGACGAGCTGGCCCACGCCCGCATCGATGCAGGCCCGCAGCACGTTCTCGGTGCCGAGCACGTCGATCGAGTGCTCGAGCTCGCGTGAACTCCCCTTCGCCGGGTTGACGATGGCCGCGAGGTGGGCGACGGAGTCGACCGCGTGTTCCCGCAGCAGGTCGACGAGGGTCGGATCACGGATGTCGGCGGTCCGGTACACCACGCCGGCGACGCGGTCCTCGACCGGTTGGTCGCGGACGTCGAGGGCGATGATCGTCGTGAACCCGACCCCGGCCAACCCGTCGACCAGCTGACGGCCGAGGTAACCCGCCGCGCCCGTCACGAGCACCGATCGATCGATGTGCGGGTCAGGCGTCACGGCGGTGTGTCATCCGGCCGGCTCCGCGTGCATCTCCTTGAACGTCATCAGGTTCGGCGCGAATTTGTGGGCTTTCGCGTCGACGTCCACGTGCACGACGGCACATCGGCCAGCGGCCAGGCACCGCTCGAGCGCGGGCCGGAGCTCGTCCGGGGTCGCGACCGCGCTCACCGTGCGCGCCCATGCTCTGGGCGAGGAGGTCCCAGCGGATTTCGCCGAGATCCGTATTGATGTGGGCTTCGGCGGGGAGTTCGCCGTCGGTCAGCAGTCGATCGGCGTCGATGGCGAACTCCTGGTTCACCTTCACCATCCCCCACGCGCGGTCGCTCAGTACGACGAACACGACCGGCAGGTCGTTCCGGATCGCGGTTTCGATCTCCTGGGGATGGAAGCCCATCGCGCCGTCGCCGGTGATGCAGTAGACGCGGCGGTCGGGGAAGGCCGCCTGTGCGCCCAGCGCCTGGCCCGTGCAGGCGCCGAGCATCCCGAACTTCCAGGTGGACATGAGCGTGTGCGGCACCCGAGCCTCGTGGTACAGGTTGGCCCAGATCGCGGTGTTGCCCCCGTCGATCACGAGGACGGCGTCGTCGGCGAAGACGTCCTGACAGATCGGCGCGACGTGGGCGGAATGGATCGGTGCACCGACGGCGGCGCGTACGGCGTCGAGGGCTGCTCGTGCATCGCGGCGCTCGGCTTCGTAGTCGCTCAGCTTGTCCTCCCGCCGGAGGGCCCGATGCGAGAAGTCCCGCTCGGCCAGCTCGCCGATGAGCGCGGTGAGGAATGCCCGAGCGTCGGCCACGATCCCGAGATCGATCGGCTTGTTGAGGCCGAGCATCTCCTCGTCGACGTCGACCTGGATCACCTGTTGCTCGGCGGCGGCCCGCCAGTGCGGGGGCTTGCCCCACCAATCGGTTTCGCCGAAGCGGGCACCCACCGCAAGGACGACGTCGGCATCGTTGCGCACCCGTTTGATGAGCTCGACGTAGGGCATGGGAACCGCGACGAAGGCGCGCTCGTCGATCACGTCGCGTGCGCCCCAACTCGTGGTCACGGGTGCCCGCAGCAGTTCGGCCAGGGCGCGGAGCTCGGCTGCCGCGCCGGCGTGGAGGACGCCACTGCCGGCGTGGATCATCGGGAGCTCGGCGTCGGTCAGCATGTCCGCGGCGCGGCGTACGGCGATCGGATCGGGCGCGACCGGCGCCTGCCGGCGGTACCGCGCGGGAACGGGATCGGGGGTGACCGGGGGATCGAACTCGCCGTTCAGGACGTCCTCGGGGATGCACACGTGCACCACGCCGGGTCGGCCGTGCCACGAGATGCGCAGCGCTCGTCTCAGCATCTCCGGAACGCGCTCGTCACTCATCGCGGCACCGCTCCACTTCGTCATCGGTCGCGTCACCGCAACCTGGTCGAAGTACTGATAGGTGCCACCACGATCGGGTCCCACGATGGGTGAGCGTCGCCAGCTCGTGATGAGCAGCACGCGGTTGCCCTCGCCGTTCTCGACGGCCACTCCGGGCAGCGCGTTCGCAACGCCCGGCCCGTTGCTGGCGATGCACACGCCGAGCCGACCGGTGAGACGGGCGTAGGCACCGGCCATGTGCACGGCCGTCGTCTCGTGCCGCGGGGTGATGAGCCGAATGCCATGGTCACGCAAGGTGGAATAGAGCCCGAAGTAGGAGCCGTCGATGATGCCGAACACCGTGTCGACCCCCTCGGCCTCGAGCATCTGCACGACCCGCTCTCCACCCAGCATCTTGGTCATCGCCTTCCCCGTCGCACTCGGCCGCGCGTGCGCGCCGCCTCGACCGACATCGTCCGTCGGGCGGCCGCGGCGGGCCAGGGGCTGAAGTCCCATCCGGCTCGACGTGGCGATCGGGTCGGGAGCCCCATCGAGCCTGGATTCCGAGGGTCAGGGCCCCGCCAGGTCCTTCGCATAGCGTCGGGTTCCGGTTTCAGCCACGAGGAGTCCCATGAACCCCACCGCCCATCCCGGGATCCTGCTCAACCCGCATGCGTACGCACCGAGCGAACTCGACGCGAAGTCTCGCGACCTCATGATCGCGACCATCACCTACTTCGAGTCGCTCGGCAAGGACCGCATTACCAGCGAGGACAACGCCGGGGTTTGGTACGCCGACTTCTGCCGGTTCCTCGGCGAGTCGGAGGCGTTCGCCACGCTGATGACGCCCGCCGGCTACGGGCCGGACGACGCCCGGTGGGACACGTGGCGCAACTGTCACTTCAGTGAGATCACCGCGTTCTACAGCCTCGGGTACTGGTACGCGTGGCAGGTGTCGATGCTCGGTCTCGGACCGATCTGGATGGGCGAGAACGAGGCGGTGAAGGCGCGCACCGCACAACTGTTGCGCGCGGGCGGCATCTTCGCGTTCGGTCTTTCCGAGAAGGAGCACGGCGCCGACATCTACTCCAGCGAGATGGCCCTCACCCCGACGGGCGACGGTACGTATGTCGCGAACGGCAGCAAGTACTACATCGGCAATGGGAACGAAGCCGCGCTCGTGTCGGTGTTCGGACGGATCGCGAACGACGACCCCGAGGCCGAGACCGAGTACGTGTTCTTCGTGGTCGAGAGCAAGCACGATGCCTACGAACTCGAGAAGAACACCGTGCATTCACCGATGTACGTCTCGGCGTTCTCCCTGCACGATTACCCGATCACCGACGCCGACATCCTGGTGCGCGGCCCGGAGGCGTGGAACGTCGCGCTGAACACCATCAACGTGTGTAAGTACAACCTCGGGTGGGCATCGATCGGGATCTGCACGCACGCGTTTCACGAGGCCATCGACCACGCCGGTCACCGGAGTCTCTACGGCGGACTCGTCACCGACTTCGGCCACGTGCGCCAGCTCTTCGTCGACGCGTACGCCCGCCTCACCGCCATGAAGCTGTTCGCGATGCGCGCCAACGACTACATGCGCTCCGCGTCGGACGACGATCGGCGGTACCTGCTCTATAACCCGCTTGTGAAGATGAAGGTGACGACCGAAGGCGAGCAGGTCATCAACGCGCTGTGGGACGTGATCGCGGCCAAGGGATTCGAGGCGGACACCTACTTCCAGATGGCGGCGCGCCACATTCGCGCCCTGCCCAAACTCGAAGGCACCGTGCACGTGAACATCGCGCTCATCGTGAAGTTCATGGCGAACTACTTCTTCGCGCCCCAGGAGTACGCGCCGGTGCCCGTTCGTCAGGACGCCACCCACGACGCGTACCTCTTCGAACAGGCGCCGACGCGCGGGCTCGGCAAGATCCGTTTCCACGATTGGGCGGAGACCTTCGATCGGTTCCGGACCCCCAACGTCGAGATCTTCCGGAGCCAGGTCGAGACGTTCCGGTCCATGCTCGAGGCCGCGGCTCCCGAGGGAGCCCAGGCCACCGACATCGACTTCCTACTCGCGCTCGGCGAGCTGTTCTCGTTGGTGGTCTACGGGCAACTCATCCTGGAGAACGTGGAGCTGCACGGCATCAGCGAGTCGGTGACCGAGCAGATCTTCGACGTCTTTGTCCGCGACTTCTCAGCAGGCGCCACCCGCCTGCACGGCAAATCCGCCACCTCCGAGAAGCAGGCGGAGTTCGCACTCCACATGGTGCAACGGCCCCACAGTGACCCGGCCCGGTTCGCCACCGTGTGGGACGAGGCCTCCGCGCTGATGGACACCTACCAACTCGCACCCTGAACACTCCCGCGAGGACCTTTGCCCCTTGTCGTCGTTGGCCGGTCCGAGCACGCTGACGGGTATGAAGAGAGAAACGAGAGGTGTGGGGTCCACCGATTCCGGCGCGGAAGCGCTGGCGGTCGAAGTCCTCGTCTACCGGGACGGCGAGTTGGTACAGCGGGAGGCGTGCGAGAGCACCGAGGCTGCGGCCGAGGTGGCTCGGGCGTGGGCCGAAGTCGACGGTGTGGAGTGTGTGATCGACGACCTCGCCGTGAAGCATGCCGACGGCCAGATCCTCGCGCCCGAAGAAGAGGACGCCGAGGTCGACGACGACTACCCGCACGACCCTTCGTAGCGCGTCACCGCACACCGGGAGGTCTATCCCCAGACCTTGACCGTCGTCTGCAGCGAGTTGCACCCGCACTGTGCATCCCACATGCCGGCATTCGCGAAGCGGATCGCGTAGTCGGGCCGGTCGCGCAGGGACGCTGCCGGATCCGGGAGCGCAATCAGGACGTCGTAGTGGCCGGGCCGGAGCTTCGCGGGAAGCTGCGGACGGACGGAGACGGTGGTGACCCCGGGTTGCCAGAGCCGCGGGTCCACGCCGAGGGGCAGCCGGGTCACGGCCTGGGTCTTGCGGTTCTGTAGCACCAACTCGACGTCGCGCGGGTTGTACGGCGGTGCCCAACCGTCGTTGTGGACGACGAGGTCCAGGCGGAGGGGACCCCCCCGGCGGACCGCGACCGGCAGCGTCGCCAGCCCGAGACGAAAGCGGTAGCCCAGGTGCACGGCGATCGTGGGGAGACAGCCCTCTGCCTCCCACCGCGCCCCGGCGGCGCCGAACCAGGTGTTGGCGCGGTAGCCGCCGTTCAGTGCGCTCCACCGACTGTCCGCGAAAGCCGGTTCGACGCGCCGGCACGCGTCGTAGTCGCTCGTGAAGCCGTCCTGGTCCGCGTCCGGAGGCTGCGGCGGCTGAGGAGTTCCGCCCTCTCCGCCCTGGACGACGTAGAGGTTGTCGGCGTGGAGGAACCGGCGCACCGCGAAGGGATCGTCGGGGGGCGACAGCCACGTCCCCCAGTTCCATTCACCGCAGACGAGACAGTCCTCGTGCTGACCCCAGCGCGCCCGGATGGACCCGTCGAACGCCTGGTCCCGGGTCAGTGGCGCGATCGGGTCCAGGGCTTCGTTCCCGAAGAACTGGAACTTCGATGCAGGTGCCCTGACCGCGATCATCCGCTCTCGCGGGACGACGGCGAAGGCTTTCTCGAGGATGGTCCGCGTCGCCTCGTTCAGACCTCCCGGGTCGATGAGGCCGTTGCTCGAGTTGTGCATCTCCCCCCAACAGCCGATGAAGCCCAGCTCCAAGAACGCCAAAACGTCGACGTTGCCCTGGAGCACGGGCCCGAGCTGGTCGAGATGCCCGAGGACGCGTTCGAGCGACGCGTCGGGTCCGCCGGTGAAGTAGTTGTACGCGAAGCGCGGGACGATCTTGAATCCCGCCGCACGGGCGGTGGCGAAGTCCTGATCGAGGCGAGCGAGGAAGGCGTCGGACAGCGGCGCGTCCCGGAACTCCGCGATGTGGTAGCGCATGAACGCCAGCGAGCGACCGTCCGCTCGATCCGCGAGCAGCTCCTCCGGCCGCAATGGTGGGGTCCATTCCGTGGAGTTGTAGGCGGTGAAGTTGTTGCCCGAGCCGCACGGGTCCCAGGTGATCGGCCTCGGCTCCGGAGGAAGCCGGCTCGACGCGAAGCCGCGTTCGGGATTCGCGAAGTTCTCCTCCGACGCGACGTACACGACCGTTTGCTGGTTCCGGCCCGGTCCGGGGAATCGGCAGCTCGCCAGCAGGCTCAGCGCCACGACGACCATGACGAACCGGAAGACGACTCCCCGCTGGTGCTCACGTACGGTGGCGACACCGAGACTGGCCATATGTCCTCCTCGTCACCCCACGATGCCGCAGGTGTCTTCGGCCCGCCACCGCCGAAGGTCCCGGCGCGTGCATCTCCGGTCCCGTTCCCGATCGTCGGACGAGCCGTGGATCCGAGAGCCGGTGAGCCCAGGCTCCCGGTGACCAAGGCCCCTGTTCCCGGACGTGGGGGTGGTCTTCACTCGTATCGATGTTCGACGAGAGGGAGGTAGACCCATGCCGACGATGAAGGAGGCCGCGGCCGAGTTCCTGGCGAACCGCCGGATCGCGGTGACGGGCGTGTCGCGGAGAAGCCCGAAAGATCACGGGGCCAACACGGTCTTCAAACGCTTGCGCGAGCGTGGCTACGAGGTGTTCGCGATCAACCCCAACGCCGACGAGGTGGAAGGTGTGCCCTGCTACCACGACCTGAAGAGCGTCCCCGGCGGTGTCGACGCCGTGGTCATCGCCACCCGACCCGAGATCGCCGACGACACGATGCGCGAGTGTGTGGATCTCGGCGTGAAGTCGGTCTGGATGCACCGGGGCCCCGGCGCCGGCAGCGTGTCGGCGACGGCCGCCGCCTACGGACGCGAGCACGGCGTCACCGTCATCGACGGCGGCTGTCCGCTCATGTTCGATCCGACGGCCGACTTCGCCCACAAGATCATGCGGGTGGTCTTCCGGAGCCACGTGCCCAAGACGGTGTGATCGCCGACGGAGCGTGGCCATCGTGAGCCATGACCTCGAGTTGTTCGGACGGATCGCGCTCGCGGCCCTGCTCGGCGGAGTGGTGGGGTGGGAGCGGTACCTGCGCGGCCAGTCGGCCGGCGACCGGACGTTCGCCCTCGTCGCGACCGGGGCAGCTGCCTTCACGGCGCTTGGTGTCGATGCCTTCCCGACCACTGCCGAGAAACTCATCGCCGGGATCATCACCGGTATCGGCTTCATCGGCGGGGGACTGATCCTCCGCTCCCAGGGCGGAGTCCTCCATGGCCTCACGACGTCGACGGCAATGTGGGCGGTGGCCGCCGCGGCCGTCTTGGCGGGTGCCGGCGACGCAGTGCTCGCGATCGCCGTCACCGCGCTGGTCATGCTCATCCTCGAGTTGCGCTACATCCCACTCCTCGACCGGCTCGACGCACGACATTGGATCGACCGGGCCCGCTCGGACACGGATCTCAATCCACCCGACGAACAATGACGATCGCCGTGGTGAACACGTCGACGAGGTTCCCGACAACGTGATCGATGGATCGCGCTCGGTATCGGCGTTGATGGCGGCCCTCGGGCTCCCTCGCGGTCCGGGCTGAGGGACCTTCGGCTCTGGGAACGCCGCCTGGATCCGTGGAGACTCAGGCGACACGCAACGATCCCTACCGAAGGACCATCGAAGATGAACCAGCCGGACGAAGGCGAGATTCTGGATGCCGAGTCGCTCGGTCTGGACGACACCGTCGTCGAAGAACCGCTGCCGGGTGATACCCATCTCCACGGACGTCTCATCGCGCCGGACCAGCTACTCGCTGATGACGTCGCGGAGTTGATTGCCTCGGAGAAGCCAGCGGAGGATCCATTGACCGCCGAAGAAGCGGCCATGCACTACGAGGACCATTGACGCGGCCCAACCTCCGCCGCCCATGTGAGCGACCTCACGTGGGCTCCGCCACCGCACAGAAGGAAGTCGAACGTCGTGCTCGACCGAACTGAAGTCGTCGCCGCCCACCGCGAACTCGTCGAGGCGAGCGACGCGGTCCGACACCTCCTCGTCGTAGAGGACCTCACCACCGAGAAGATCAAGACGGCCCGCAGCCGCCTGGCGCGGGCCTACGATCGCGTGACTGCGGCCGACGACGAGATGGTGTGCGTCTGAGCGGTACGCCATGATCCCGACACGGTCGGAGGGGTACATGAGTGGGCGAGGGCTCGGGCCGCGGCTCGGCAAAGCGGGCAGTCTGGGGATCGTCACCGTCGCCTACCTGACCGCGGTCGGTGCGGCATGGGCGGTCGCCGAGGTGGTGGGGCCGGACCGACCGGTACCGGCGCTCGGCCTCGGGTACCTCGCGTCCGCCCTCGTGATCTACGCCTGGTCGCTCGCGCTCGACAACGGTTCCATGTTCGACGCGTGGTGGAGTGTCCTCCCGCCCGTCGCCGCGGTGTGGCTCGCGGGGACGGCGACACCTGCGGTGCCGGACGCGCGCATCGCACTGACGTTGGTGGTCGTCGGCGTGTGGGCGATCCGGTTGACGTCGAACTGGGCGCGGGACTGGCCGGGACTCGACCACGAGGACTGGCGGTACCTCAACCTCTACACCAAGGGCCCCAAGGCGTTGATCTCGCTCGGCGGGGTGCACCTGTTCCCGGCGTTCGTCGTGTTTCTCGGTTCGCTGTCGCTGGTGCCCGCCCTCGTGTGGGGTGACCGACCGCTCGGAGTGCTCGACGGACTGGCGGTGGTCGTCGGTCTGAGCGCCTCGATGATCGAGTTCGTTGCCGACGAGCAGATGCGCCGGTTCGTCCGCGTCAAGACACCCGGCGCCGTGATGGACCGCGGGTTGTGGCGCTTCTCCCGCCACCCCAACTACTTCGGCGAGATCCTCTTCTGGTGGTCGTTGTGGCTGTTCGCGCTCGCGGCGGACCCCGCCTGGTGGTGGACCGTGATCGGACCGGTGGCGATGGTGGTGATGTTCCTCACCGCGTCGATCCCGATGCTCGACGAGCGCAGCCGCGCCCGCCGCCCGGGATTCGACGAGTACGCGAACCGCACCTCCGCACTCGTCCCGTGGCCGCCGCGTCGGGACCAGCAGCAATGAGTGCGATCAGGTCCCGGGATGGTGGCGTGAGGAGTGCGATCCTGAACCCGTGGTGATGTCGCGGTGTCGGGTGCCCATGATCGTCGCGTCCGTCGCAACGATCGTGACCGCCGGCTGTACGAGTTCGTCGCCGAGTCGCACGGTGGGTACGACGACGTCGACGCGGCGCGCCACCACCAGTACTTCCTCCCGCGCACCGCGGGCGAGTTCGACGACGACCACCGCGACCACCGACAGACCACCGCGCCGGCGCCCAACCGCCCGCCGACCGGCCTCGACGGTCCGATGGCCGTCGTCCGGGTGGTCGACGGCGACACGATCAAGGTGTCGACCGGCGTGACGTTGCGCCTCATCGGGATCGACACCCCGGAAACCGTCGATCCGCGCACACCCGTCCAATGCTTCGGGCGGGAGGCGTCACTCCATGCCCATCAACTGCTCGACAATACGAGCGTCTCCCTCGAATACGACGCGAGCCAGGGGCGGTTGGATCGGTACGGCCGCACGCTGGCCTACGTCTGGATGGCCGACGGTCGCATGTTCAACGAGTCGATGATCGCCGACGGCTTCGCGCACGAGTACACCTACAACCTGCCCTACCGGTATCAGTCCGAGTTCATCGCGGCGGAACGTTCGGCTCGCGAGGCCGGACGCGGTTTGTGGTCACCTACGACCTGCGCCGGCGACACGAGCAGTCCCGCGGCTCCGCTCGTGCCGACCGTGCCGGCGACTTCAGGATGTGATCCGTCCTACCCCGGTGTGTGCATCCCGCCACCACCGCCGGATCTCGATTGTGCCGATGTTCCGTACCGGGGCTTCGCGGTCGTCGGCGCCGATCCGCACCGCTTCGACGGGAACCGCGACGGAGTCGGCTGCGAAGGCTGAGCGGCCGGGTAGCGTGCTGACTCAGCGCGAGGCGCGATGGGCCGGCAGGCATAGGCATGTGCATCTGCGCGCATCACACGAGAGATCACGGGGACGAGCTCGATGGCAACCCAGACCGCGACGATCCTGGTCAGTGATCTCGTCGGCTCGACCGAACTCCGTTCGCAGCTCGGTGAGGAACGGGCCGAGGTCGTGCGCCGGGAACACGACCGTTCGCTCATCGATGCGGCCGAGGCGAACGGCGGCACCGTGGTCAAGGGCCTCGGCGATGGTGTGCTCGTCATGTTCGCCGGCGCGGCCGAGGCGGTCGCCGCGGGCGTCGCCATGCAACGGGCGGTCGATCTGCACGCCCGCAACGAGCGCCTCGAACTCGCGATTCGCGTCGGGATCTCGGCGGGTGACGTGACCCTCGAGGACGGCGACTGCTTCGGTACGCCGGTGGTGGAGGCGTCACGACTGTGCGGAGCGGCCGACGGCGGACACATCCTGGTCGCCGAGGTCGTGCGGGTCTTGGCGCGCGGTCGTGGGCGGCCACGAGATGACGCCGGTTGGTGAGCTGGAGCTCAAGGGCCTGACCGAAGCCAGTTCCCACCTTCGACGTCGCGTGGGAACCCGCGGCCGGGGCCGCGGATCTCCGGACCCGCTCACCCTATGTCGGCCGGACCAAAGAACGTGAACTGCTTGCCGGTCGAGTCGACCGCCGCGCGCGACGACGTCGGCGGTGTCGTGCTCGTCGCGGGCGAACCGGGGATCGGCAAGACCCGGCTCGTGGCCGAGGTCTGCGCCCAGTTCGACGGTCT
The DNA here is from genome assembly GCA_963765075.1 of uncultured Acidimicrobiia bacterium. Lineage (GTDB taxonomy): Bacteria > Actinomycetota > Acidimicrobiia > IMCC26256 > JAENVU01 > JAENVU01. The sequence goes on along the minus strand of CAVXVA010000001.1, from coordinate 732,476 downwards.
CACGATGTTGATCGGTGGGTGTCACGACGGTGACGTCGTTCCGTACGCGCCATTCGCCGAGGCCATCACCGACTGGGCCCGACGAACCCCGGTCGCCGGCGTTCGATCGGTGCTCGGCGCCGACGCCGCCGTCGTTGCCCGGCTCGCGCCGGCGATCCGCGAGATCGTGCCCGACGTCGGGCGAACCCCACCCCGTCCCGGCCGACGCCGAGACCGCGCGGCTCCACGATGCGGTCGGTCAGATCGTGACTCGGTTGAGCGATGCGGGGCCGGTCGCCCTCGTCGTGGAGGACCTCCACTGGGCCGACGACGCGACGGTCGGCATGCTGCGCACCCTCGCCGCGCGTTGCGACCCGGACCCATGTGCTCGTGATCGGCACGTACCGCGAGACGGACCTGGACCGGCGCCATCCGTTTGCCAAGGCACTGCCGGATACTCCAGCGCGAGGTGGAGGTCACGCGCATCGCCCTCGACGGTCTCGGGTCCGACGACGTGCAGGCCCTGCTCGAACGCATCTCCGGCCATGCCGTGCCCCCGGAGTTCGCCGCAGCAGCTCGCGGCGGAGACCGACGGCAACCCGTTCTTCCTCCGCGAAACGCTCCTGCATCTGGCCGACGAAGGCCAGCTACGGGTCGAGGACGGCGTCTGGGTCGCCGCGCCGGACGCCGAGCTCAGCATCCCGGCCGGCGTGCGCGACGTGATCGGCCGCCGCCTCTCCCGCTTGTCCCCAGACGCCAACAAGCTTCTCGCCGCGGGCGCGCTCTTCGAGGTGTCGTTCCCGCTCGCGATCGCGGCCGATCGTCACCAAGATCGACGAAGACGAAGCGCTCGACGCGATCGACGAAGCGCTCGACGCGCGGATCGTGAGCGCGACCGACGAGTTCGACCGGTACGCGTTCACTCACGCGCTGTTCCGCCACACGCTGGTCGAGGAGTTGAACCCGAGCCGGCAGGTGCGCATGCACCGGGCGATCGCCGAAGCGATCGAAAAGGAGATGCGCGGCGCTCCAGACCCGGCGATGGCCGCGACGCTCGCCCGTCACTATCTCCACAGCGCCGCGATTCCGGGCGCGGAGCGCGGCGTGCCCTACACGCTCGCGGTCGCCGACGACGCCGCCTCGCGATACGCCCGGCACGAGGAACTGGCGGCCCTCCGCACGGCGGCAGAACTCCTCGAAGAAGGCGACGAGCGCGGGGTCGACGTCCAATGCCGGATTGCCCAGGCCGGTCTCCTCGCGCAGGCCAACCCGGAGACCTTGCTCGACGACGCCGCGTCCGCCACCGACGGCCTCGCGGCCTTGCAGGGCGCGGACGCGGCCGCCGACTTCGCCGCCGAGCTGCTCCGACTCGCGAACTCCCTCGAGGACATCACGGTGTCCTGGCGACTGGCGCGGCCTCACCCGACGATGGTTGCGGGACGAGCGCCGTGATCTGGCGTGGGCCCTGGTCCGCCAAGCCGAGCTCGGTGAGCGTGATCACTTCGACCCGGCGACCCCGGGGATCCCGGTGGACGACGACGAGTACCGCGAGCTGCGGGCGGTGCTCGCCGGCCTTCCTGCGGAGCAGCGGGCCGGGTTCCTCTGCGATGCGGCCCGCGTCGGGAGCGGAGGCTCGGGGGCGTCTCGGCGACCGGACGTTCGCCGGCGTGTTCGGCAGTGGGGAGTGGCGGGCCGGCATCGAGATGCTCGATGAAGCGGCCACGACCAACCGGGAGCAGGGCCTGATCGCGATGGAGGCCTTCATGCTCGCCATGCGATCACGGCTCGAGACCGTCGTCGGCGATTTCGATGCCGCGGCCGAACATCTGGACGCGGCGATGGCATTGCTGCCTCGGATCGCCCCGGGGTCCAACCAGTGGCTCCAGGTCGTGGTCGTGCCGATGCTGCGTGACGTCGTCGGTGGCGTGGATCTCGGCGTGGAGATCGCGGATGTGCTGCTCGCGGCCTCCGAGCAGCCGGACACCCGGTGGGCCGGGTTGGCGTTGCGGCTCGCCGCGGCACGTGGGCTCGTCCTCGGGGGTCTTCGACGACCGGGCGCGGGAGATCCTCGACGATGCGTTGCCTGCGCTCGACCGCGCCGGCGCGTGGGCGCCGAACGCCGCGGATCGCGTTCGTCGTACGCGGTCGAGATCGCCTGGCACCTCGGAGATGCCGGCTACGTGTCCGCGCTCGAGCGCAACGTTCGGGAGAAGTGGCTCGAACCCGACCTCGATTATCCAGAGGTCGACGCCCGGTGGTCCTACGCGTTGGTGTGCGCGCTCGACGGCCGACCCGAAGACGCCAGACACTGGTTCGATGAGGCGCGGCGCGTCCTCACCGAGCGCGAGTCGGAACCCCTGATCGTCGGAGTCGAGTACCACGCGGCCGAGGTGGAGCTGCGCTTCGGTGCCGACGGGGACTCGGGCCGCTTCGCACACGCCATCGCCGAGGCGCGACGCCGATGCGTTCATCCCGCGATGGCCGCCTGGTTGCCGCGCCTGGACGAACTCCAGGCCCACGGCGCCGGGGGCTTCGCCGAGTAAGTGGATTCGTCAGTGGTGAAAGCCTGATCCAGGGGAGCGACGCCTCAAGTGGGTCGCGCTCGCTCAATTCCGAACCGGTGTGAGTCCTGACCGGCTCGAGCTCATGAGGAAATCGTGGGTTGCCTCGGCGGTCATCGGCGGCGAGAAGAGGTAGCCCTGAACGGAGGTGCAACTGAGGTCGACGAGCGCCGAGTGTTGGTCCTGGTGTTCAACGCCCTCGGCGATGGTGTCGAGGCGGAGGGTCTGTGCGAGTTGCAGGATCGCGTTGACAAATCCGTGACCTTCATGGTCACACGTCAGGTTGTCGATGAAGCGCTTGTCGATCTTGAGGATGTCGATCGGCAGGTCGGCGAGTGCCGCGAACGAGGAATAGCCAGTTCCGAAGTCGTCGATGGCCACGCGTATCCCGGTCTGACGCAGTGCATCCAGGGTCGCAATGATTCGGTCCGAGTCCCGGGCGAGCACCGACTCGGTGACTTCGAGCGTGAGTGTCGATGGGTCGAGGCTGGCGCTCGCGAGCGCGTCCGAGACGTGACCGACGAAGCGCGGGTCGGCGAGTTGCAGCCTTGACGCGTTGACCGAGATGTTGGGACGGAGGTCGGGAAACTCCGCATGCCACCGCCCGGCCTGTTCGCACGCTTGACGAAGGACCGCTTCACCGATGTCGGTGATCAGACCCGCCTCTTCGGCGAGTGGGATGAAGTCGGTCGGCGGGATCAGCCCCCTGGTCGGATGCGACCAACGGGCCAGCGCTTCGAACGAGGTGACGGTTCCCGTACGCGTGTCGACGATCGGTTGGTAGTGCGCAGTGATCTGCTGCTCGGCGATCGCGATCCGGAGTTCCTGTTCGAGGTTCATACGTTCGAGCACTGCCGTGTGCATGACCGTCTCGAACACGCGGTAGCAGCCCTTTCCTTCGCGTTTCGCTCGGTACATGGCGATGTCGGCGTGACTCAGGAGCCGGTGGGGCTCGGTGTCGGCGCGGTCGGTCAGCGCGATCCCCACGCTGGCGCCGATCGTGACCAGCCGGTCGGGGAGTTGGAGGGGTTCGTCGAGCGCATCGAGCACGCGTTGCGCGACCTGCCCGGCTTGGCCCGGTTCGTCGAGGTCTTCGACCAGGATCGCAAACTCGTCTCCGCCGAGGCGGGCGACGGTGTCGAAGCTGCGTAGGTACGAGCGGTACCGGTCGGCGACGGCGACAAGGAGCTCGTCGCCGGCGAGATGCCCGAGACTGTCGTTGATGTTCTTGAAGCCGTCGAGATCGACGACCATGACCGCGACGATCCCACCGACGCGCGCCCGCCGACGAAGGGCCTGCTGAAGTCGATCGTTGAACAGTGTCCGGTTCGGGAGTCCGGTGAGCGGATCGTGGGTTGCCTGGCGGACGAGACTCTCCTCGCGCTGGAGCAGGAGCCGTTGGTTCGTGTGGGCGGAGACCAACGCCTCACCCACGATCCACACGACGACGGCGAGACAGAGAACGCCCGTGGCGGCGACCGCATGTCCGAGGTCGACGTCGATCAGCGTCGGAGCGATGCCGAAGTGGATGGCCAACTCGCCGGCCCCGATGGCGAGCACCTCGCAGCCGTAGGCCCATCGCCAGTCGGGTCGATCGGTCTGGGCGAGGATCTGGGTCGCGCCCACGGCAAACCCGATGGCCAGCATGGAACCCCAACCGGTCGCGTACAGCACCAGGGTCGTCGTCGCGGCCGCGGTTGCGAGCCGCACTCGGTCACACGTCAACGAGTCGGGCCAACGGTGTTGCAGGAGCCGTCCGATCGCGTCGCCCGCGGACGAGATCGCGAGGAAGAGGATCAGGAGCCAGTACGGCGTCGCGGCGAGCAAGCCTTGGCTCCGCAGCCACCCGAAGAGGACCAGGGCGGCGCCGGCCGCGATGTATCCGCCCACCAGAGACAGCCGCCGCACCATCTCGGGGTTATCGGCCGTTCCGGCGGGGAACTGAGGTCGAACCTGGGTCCGATTGCGGCCGTCTCGGCAGTTATCTCCGCGGTTCGAGCACCACGAGCGGAATCTCGCGGTCGGTCTTCTGCTGGTATGCGGCGTAGCCCTCGTATGCCTGGGTGACCATTGGCCACAGCCGGGCCCGTTCCTCGGCGTCGACGATTCGCGCGCCCATTGGCTGCTTCGGGGCGCCTTGCAGGCTGACCTCGACCTCGGGGCGCTCGCGCAGGTTGAGGAACCAAGCCGGGTGATGGTCGCCGCCCCAACGGGACGCAACGATCACCCACCGCTCACCCTCCTGGACGGGAGACGACAGCATGACGGTGCGGGCCAGGCCCGTGGTCCGGCCGACGGTGGTCAGCTCCACGACCGGCATCTGCCCGGCTTGCCAACCCAGACGTCCTCCGGAGAGCTTCACCACCACGCGATGCGCGGCGTTCAAGGCTTTCAGACTGAGGTCGCTGGGCACGATGGGGGAGAGTAGTGCTGCTCAGTTCGCTCATTCGGTCCTCGCCGAGGTCGACACCGGTGGCCTATCGTCTCGCTGCTCCGACAATGGACGAGTCGGTCGGAGCTTGGGAGGGGAGGGTCGATGGCGGGGCCGGCGATTGAGATGGCCGGTGTCCGACACAGCTACGGGCGCCGTGAGGTGTTGCGCGGGATCGACCTGACGATCGAGCCCGGCGAGGTCTTCGGCTTCCTCGGCCACAACGGCGCGGGAAAAACAACGACGATCAACATCCTCACCACGTTGCTCGTCGCCGACACAAGGACACGCGAGGGTCTGCGGCTTCGACGTCGTCGCGAACCGCCGCGAGGTAACCCGGTGTATCGGCTACCTGCCGGCCGATGTCCGTTTGTACGGCCACACCTGACCGCAGCCGAGAACCTCGAGTTCTTCGCGAAGCTCTCGGGGGTCGCGCAACCCGCGGCGCGGCCGTCGCCGAGACGCTGGACTATCTCGGCTGCGCCGACCTGGCCGGCGCTCAGAGTGGGTTCGTTCTCCTCCGGGATGCGCCAGCAGATCGGGATCGCGCAAGCGGTGCTCCATCGGCCTCAGGTCCTGTTCCTCGACGAACCCACCGCGGGTCTTGATCCCCTCGGCGTGAGGCAACTGCGCGCCACGTTCTTCGCCTCAACCAAGAGCTCGGGATGACCGTCTTCATGAATACCCATCTCCTCAGTGAGGTCGGTCAGGGTGTGCACCACGATCGGAGTGCTCAACCAGGGACGCTGATCTACAAGGACTCCATCGAAGCGACGACTCGACGCGATTTCCCGACGAGGCGTCGCTCGAGGACATCTACGTTCGGATGGAAGCAGCAACCCGAATGATCACGACGGTCGCGGTCCATCAGATGCGGTCGTTGCGTCGCCAGCGGACGTTCCTGGCTCTGCTCGGGACGTTCCTGTGATGACCGCGCTCGCCGGCGTCCTCGGCTGGTCGAGCCACCGGACGATCGTGCGCGTCTACGACGAAGCGGTCAAGTCTCTCTTGCGCGATCGCGGGAAGCCAGGCACCACCCAACCCGTTCGCAGCTCAAGCCGACGCTGTCGATGCTCTCGAACATGGCGATCTACGTCCCGCTGATCGGGGCACTGCTGGCCTTGATCCTCGGTCACGTCAGCCTGGCCGACGATCAGGCCGACCGGCGTCGAACGCCTGATCTTCTCGCGACCGGTCAGGCGCTCGGCGTACTTCCTCGGCAAGGTCGGGGCTGCGGCAGTCGTGCTCGCAGCTGATCCTGGCCGTGAGCTTCGTTGTCAGCGCCGCTGTCGCTGGTCCTGGTCAACGACGGGCGCTCACCGCCGACGACCTCGGCAGGCTCGCCTCGTTCTACGGGTTGTCCTGGCTCTACCTCAACGTGTTCGCGCTGGTCGGCATGGTGACGGTCTTGTTGGCACGGCGCCGCTCGATGGCGTTGCTCGCCGCGATCGGGGTGTGGCTCGTACTCACGTTCGCAGTCCCACAGTTCACCTCCGGCTTGGCGCCCGTCGCTTCGCTGCATCCGGTGACGAATCCGGTGAGCACCTCGCAGCCGTTCTTCGAGTTCACCGCGCAGGCCCGGCCGTACTCGGTCACCGAGCAGTACAAGCAGGCGAGTGCGGTCGGATCCTGGAGACCGCGCCGTCGGAGTCGACGGCCTCGACGGTCCGGCGGGTGCTCCCGATCGTCGGATTCGCTGTCGTTCTGCTCTTCCTCGTCGCCGGGTTCCTCGTGCGCCGCCACGACTGCTTCGACGGGCATCGCCGATGAGTAGTCCCCGACTCGACCGCATCCGCACGCTCGCCCGCCACGAGTACCGAGCTGCGTGGCGCAGCCGGATCCTGCTGGCCCTCGTGATGATCCTCATCGTGGTCACCATCGTCGTCGGTGTACATCGCGGCCGTCGGGTATCGGAGTGAACTCGCGGACTACCAGGCGTACCGCAATGCCGCCGAGGCCGGCGGCATCCAGCGGATCGCGCCCTCGCCGTTGCGGCTGCTCTCGTTGCTCCAGGGGCGCGATGGAGTATCTCGAGATCATCGGCGCGATCACCGGCGATCACGCTCGGTTTCCTCAGCGTTTCACGGGAACGAGCGAACCGGACGCTCGCCGCTGGTGCGGTCCCGTCCCGTCTCGGCGGGTGAGCTTGCCGCCGGGAGCGTGCTCGGTGCGGCGGCGATCTTCGCCACGCTCGTCGCGGCGACCGCCGTCGTCGCAGTGCTGTGCCTCGGCTTCGTCGGCCACGACTGGGTCAACGGGGAAGAGTCGGCGCGATCTGCTCCTCGCGTACGTAGCGGCGATCCTGTACATGGTCACCTTCTTCTGTCTCGGCGCCGTCGATGACGGCACGCGTCAGGGTGGCCGTGAACGGATTGATGTACGCGCTCGGAATCTGGCTCATCGTGGTGCTGGTGCTCCCCCAGATCGGCGACACCCTCGATGCCGACAACCAGGTCCCGGGCGGTCTCTTTGCGGCCTTGTCGCTCAGCCGACCCGACGAGACCACGATCCTGCTGAAGTTCTCGACCTACGAGACGATCCGCCGCGATGTCGAGGAAGCCTCGTACGCGAAACACTTCGAGCGCTTCACCTTCGCCATGGCCGACGTCCACCTCAAGTACAAGGGGCTCTCGCATCGGGCGGCTGCTCGAAGAGAAGCACAATGACATCATCTGGATGATCATCTATCCCTCCGTACTGATCATGGCTCTCGTCGTCACGTTCCGGCGTCAATCCGTCATTCCCGAAGGAGCCAACCTATGAAGCCCCAGCATTCGATGTGGCGTGTTGTGCCGATCGCCGCCGCAGTTCTGGCGTCCGGTCTCGTCGTGGGCGCCTGTTCGTCTGATGGATCGAACGGGCAAAGTCGGCAACAAGAACCCGGGAAGTTCGGCGTCGTCGCCGGTGCTCCCGGTCGCGAGCAATCCGATTTCGAATACGTCGACCGCCGCCGGGCTCGAGATCGATGAAGTCCTGGTCGAGAACAACGAGGACGCCCAGGGCAAGGCCGTCGACGACCACCTCGAGGTCGCTCTCGCCAACAACGGGACGAGCGAGTTGTCGGGCTTCGAAATCTTCTACACGTTCACCGATCGCAAAACCGGCGCGAGTGAGAGCTACTACTTCGAGTTCCCCGCCGACTTCACGATTCCGGCCGGTGCGCGCCGTGTCGCCCACTTCGACGACTCGGGTGCTGTCGACCACTTCCCGGAGAACAAGTTCAGTCTGTACCGAACGTCGACGAACGCGCAGGACGTTGAGGTCACCGTCTCGGCCGAGGGGGTCGCGCCGGCGACGACGTCGGTGAAGAAGGACAAGGGCGGACCCGAAGAAGCCGACTGAGTCATTCGGCGCACACGCGGACGACGACCGGCGCGCCGAGTAGTTCGTACCTGATTCGGGATCTCGCCTGGGCTGTCCGGATCGTCGGTCTTTCGATGAGTCGGGCGAACTGTTTTCTTCTGAAGTATTGAATCGCGATCAACGGATCTCTATCGTCCGCCCCCTGAACCGATCGGTTCGGGGCACGGGGGGTATGGGATTGGAACATCGTCGGTGCATTTGGCGCGTGGGCGACTGACGGCAGCCTTGGTGGTGTTGTCCGATGATGCGCGGTCTGGTTGCTGCGAGTCTGAGGGCGCGCGGTGTCGTGGTGGCGCTGGCGGTCGTCGTGCTCGCGCTCGGCGTGCTGCAACTCACGAGCATGCCGGTTGACGTACTTCCCGAGTTCGGCAAGACCACGGTCGAGGTACGCACTGAAGCGCTTGGTCTGTCGGCGTACGAAGTCGAGCAGTTGATCACCGCGCCGATGGAGCAGAACCTGCTCAACGGCGTTGCGTACCTCGAGGACATCTCGTCGAAGTCGGTTCCCGGGCTGTCGTCGGTGGAGCTCACGTTCGAGGACGGCACCAGCGAAATCGATGCCCGCCAGGTCGTGCAAGAACGACTGACCGAGGCGTCCAAGGCCTTGCCCAACGTGTCGAAGGCGCCGACGCTCCTCCAGCCGCTCTCGTCGACGAGCCGGGTCATGATGATTGGGCTCCGGTCGACCGAGCTTCCGCTCATCGAACTCTCCACTTTGGCCCGCTGGGAGCTCCGGCCGCAGCTGATGAAGGTTCCCGGGGTCGCAAATATCTCGATCTGGGGCCAGCGTGACGAGCAGCTCCAGGTGCTCGTCGACCCACAGCGGCTCGTTGTCGAGGGACTCACGCTCGATCAGATCATCAGTACGACGGGCAACGCCCTCTGGGTGTCGCCGTTGAGCTTCCTCAAGGCGAGTGCGCCGGGCCGCGGCGGGTTCATCGACACCCCGGCCCAGCGGCTCGGCGTGCAACACATCAGCCCCATCCTCACGGCCGAGGACCTCGCGCGTGTCGCCATCGAGCCCGGAACGGAGACCTCTCCCGAAGATGGTCCGCGCCCGCCCGCCAAGCAGCTCGGCGAGGTCACCACGGTGCAGAAGGGTCACCAACCGCTCATCGGCGACGGCGTCGTCGCCGATGAGACCGGTCTCATGCTCGTCGTCGAGAAGCTCCCGAACGCGAACGCAGTCACGGTCACCGAGGGCATCGAGGCCGAGCTCAGAAAGCTCGGACCCGGACTTCGCGGCATCGAGGTCGAGTCCTCGATCTTCCGACCCGCCACCTACATCGAGACCGCGCGAGACAACCTTCTCGGCCTGTTGCTGATCGGCCTGGCGCTGGGGATCCTCGTGTTGGCGGCGTTCACGTTCTCGTGGCGCTCGGTGGTTGTGACCGCCGCCGCCGCGGCCCTGTCATTGGCTGGGACGGTGCTGGTACTCGACTGGCTCGGCGAGACGCTCAACGTCATGGTGCTGGCGGGAATCGTGCTCGCGATCGTCGTACTCATCGACGACGTCGTGCAAGACCGCAGCAGCATTCAGCGCAGCCTGACCGACCCCGTCGCCGACGACACCTCGAGCGACGAAGCACAGGCGGCCAATCTCGATGCGACCGGTCGCCGCATCCTGCGCGGCTCGAGCGCGGTGCGCGGTCCTCTCGGCTATGCCACGGTCGCGCTCCTCCTCACGCTGGGCCCGCTCCTCGTGTTGACCGGGGAGTCGGAAGCGTTCCTCCCCGTGATCGCGCGGGCGTTCGCCGTCTCGATCGTGGTCTCGATCTTCGTGGCCATGACCCTGACGCCGGCGCTGAGTCGAGTGCTCGGCCCGCCGGCCGGTCGGGCCGTGCGGGAGTCGCCGTTGGCGAAGGCGACGGCGCGCGTCTCCGGGCGAGTCGCCGATCGGGCCACGGGTACCCCGATGATCGCGTACGCGGCGCTCGTGCTCGTCGCGGTCGTCGGCCTCGGTTCGATGGCATTCCTCGAGCGTCCCGACTCGTTGGTACCCCGATTCGAAGACACCGACCTGCTCGTCCGCTGGGAAGGTCCGACGGGAACGTCGCTTCCCGAGATGAACCGCATCAGTGCGCGCATCAGCCGCGAGCTTCGCCGCCTCCCCGGCATCGACAACGTCGGCGCGCACACCGGTCGGGCCGTGTTGTCCGACGACATTGGCGGGGCCAACGCGGGTGAGCTGTGGGTCAGCATCGATCCGACCGTGGACTACGGACAGACCCTCGACCGGGTCAAGGAAGTGGTCAACGGGTACCCGGGCATCGGGCGCGGAGTGACCGAGTACTCCAGTGACCGAATCGCTGACGTGCTCCAGGCCGAGCCGGGCGACATCACCGTCCGCGTGACCGGACAGAAGTACGAGGTGCTCCAGCAGAAGGCGGCTGAACTCGCTCGCGGGCTTCGCGCCATCGACGGCGTCACCGACACGACCGTCGAGCGGCTCGATCTCGAGCCGACGGTCGAGGTCGATGTCGACCTCACCGCCGCCGAGCAGGCGGGCATCAAGCCGGGCGATGTCCGCCGGCTCGTCGCGACCTACGTGCAGGGACTCGAGGTCGGATCACTGTTCGTCGACCAGAAGGTCTTCGAGGTCGTGGTCCAGGGCGTGCCCGAACTCCGGAGCAACCTGAAGGACATCCAGAGCCTGCCGATCGCCACGCCGAACCAAGGGCTGGTCCCACTCGCCAGTCTCGCGACTGTCGAGATCGGGCCGAACCCGAGTGTCATCACCCATGAAGGAGTGATCCGCAGCCTGGACGTGCACGCGTTCGTCGACGGCGACACCGACGACGTTCTCGGCGAGGTCGACGACGTGGTCGCCGCGACGAGCTTCCCCGTGGAGCACCACGCGGTGGTCCTCGACGATGCCGACGCCCGCAGCTCGGCCCGTACCCGGTTCATCTTCGTGGTGTTCGGCATCGCGCTGGCGATCTTCCTGTTGCTCCAGGCCGCGTTCACGAGTTGGAGGCTTGCGATCGCGACGTTCGTCACCGTGCCCGTCGCCCTGGCCGGTGGGGCGCTCGCGGCGTTGATCGACGGCGGAACGATCACCATCGGCTCCGTCGTCGGCTTCATCGCCGTACTCGGCATCACCATTCGGTTCACGACCGTCACGATCCGCCGGTTCCAGCACCCCGACCCCGACGACCTCTCCGGCGATCCGATGGCACCGACACGCGAGTCGGTCGTGACGGCGGTGCGCGAAGGCGCGCTCCCCATCGTGACCACGGTGATCGTCGGGATCGCCGTGCTCCTGCCGATTCTCGTGGCGGGGTCGCGGCCGGGGAGCGAGATCGTGCATCCCCTGGCCGTCGTGCTCGTTGGCGGCCTCATCACCGCCGCAATGTTCGCGCTGGTCGTCCTCCCGACTCTGTACCTGCGGTTCGCGCCCACACCCGCGGGCGCACACGGGAACCGGCGCCGCCGGGGCGGCACGGGAGAGCGTTCGCCGCGGTCCGCCCGGGGCCGACTGCACGCGGTTTCCGCATCGGATCTGCCCATCAGACTGGAGGAACGCTCATGAAGCATCGGTGGTGCGCCCTGGTGCTCGTCGCGCTGATGCCCCTGGCCGCAGGCTGCTCGAAGGTCGACGAGGCCGAGTCCACGTATGAGGACCCGGCCACATTGTCCCCGGCACCCGATGGCGAGTCGGAGCTGATGCAGGTCACGTTCACCGAGAAGGCGATCGAGCGCATCGGCATCGAGACGGCTCCGGTCGTCTCCGCCCCCGACGGCTTGGTCGTTCCCTACGGTGCGATCCTCTACGACCCAGATGGCAGCACCTGGGTGTTCACCGAGGTCAAGGAGCGAACGTTCCACCGGGTCCCGGTCACGGTCGCCGACATTCGCGGGTCGGAGGCCGTCCTCACCGCGGGACCGCTCGCCGGGACACCCGTCGTGAGCGTCGGGGCTTCCGAGCTGTTCGGCGCCGAGCACGAGCTCGGCGCGCACTGACGGCGCGTACGGTTATCGAGGGATCGGGAATCACGCTGCGATGATGAGTTGGATCGTTCGATCGAGCTTGAAGTTCCGGTACCTCGTCGTCGCGCTCGCCGCGGGGATGATGATCGCCGGCGTCGGGATCGTGCAGGACATGCCCGTCGACGTGTTCCCGGAGTTCTCGCCGCCGAAGATCGAGATTCAGACCTCCTGCCTCGGGCTCACCTCGGCCGAGGTCGAGGAGCTCGTGACCGTGCCCCTGGAGCAGACCCTTCAGGGGTTGCCACGGGTCGACGTCGTCCGGTCCAAGTCGGTGCCGCAGCTGGCCTCGATCCAGCTGCTCTTCACCAAGGGGACAGACCTGCTGCGCTCCCGCCAGCTCGTCTCGGAGCGCGTCTGGCGCGATCACGCCGACGCTCCCCACCTGGTGCACCCCACCCAAGATGCTCCAACCGCTGTCGGCGACGAGCCGGGTCATGAAGATCGGGCTTCGGTCCGACACGTTGAGCGTCATGGACCAATCGATTCTGGCGCGCTACAAGATCCGGACCCGCCTGTTGCGGGTGCCCGGCGTGGCCAACGTCGCGATCTGGGGGCAGCGCAACAAGCAGCTCCAGGTCCAGGTGCTGCCGGACAAGTTGCTCGAACACGGGATCACCCTTGATGCCGTCCGCAAGGTGACCTCCGATGCGTTCGAGCAGGGACTGCTCAGCTACTCGGGTGGCGCCGCGATCGGGACGGGCGGGTTCCTCGAGACCGACAACCAACGACTCTCCATCCAACATCGGATGGTGATCGAGACACCCGTGGATCTTGCGAAGGTCCCGGTCGGGGTGGGGAAGAACGGCGAACGGCTCGTCATCGGCGATGTCGCCGAAGTGCGAAACGACCACCAGCTCCTGATCGGCGATGCGGTCATCGACGACGGCCCGGGCCTCATGCTCATCGTCGAGAAGTTGCCGTGGGGCAACACCCTCGACGTCACCAAGGGCGTCGAGGCTGCAATGAAGGAGATACGACCCGGCCTCAAGGGGCTCGAGGTCGACACGACGATCTTCCGCCCGGCCACCTTCGTCGAGCTCGCGATCAGCAACCTGACCGAGACGCTCTTCATCGGATCGTTGCTCGTCGTCCTCGTGCTGGTCCTGTTCCTGTTCTCATGGCGCAGCGCGCTCATCAGTGTCGTCACGATTCCGATCTCGCTCATGGCCGCCGGACTCGTGCTCGCGGCGCAGGGCGCCACCATCAACACGATGGTGCTCGCCGGGATGGTGATCGCGCTCGGCGCAGTCGTTGACGATGCGATCGTCGACACCGAGAACATCGTGCGACGACTCCGGATCCATCGCGCCTCGAACGATGACGAGCGGTCCACCGCCAAGGTGATTTTCGACGCCTCGATCGAGGTACGCGGCGCGATCGTGTACGCGTCGATGATCGAAGCGCTGGCGTTGCTGCCCATCTTCTTCCTCACCGGATTGACCGGCTCGTTCTTCCAGCCGCTCGCCTACACCTACGCGCTCGCGGTGCTCGTGTCGATGCTCGTCGCGCTGATCGTCACACCTGCGCTGAGCATGATCCTGCTGACGCGCGGTTCGCTCGCCGCGGGGAGTCGCCGATCGTTCGGGTGTTGAAGCGTTGGTACTCCGGCGGCCTCAGCCGGATCATCGCCAGTCCGAGGCCGGCGATGGCGCTCGTCGCGCTGCTGGTCATCGGCGGGGTCGCCGTCGTGCCCCAACTCGGGCAATCGCTCCTGCCCGACTTCAAGGAGCGTGACTTCCTGATGCACTGGGTCACGAAGTCCGACACGTCGCTCACTGAAGAAGTCCGCATCAGCACCGAGGCGTCCAAGGAGCTTCGACAGATTCCGGGCGTGCGCAACTTCGGGGCGCACATCGGCCAGGCGCTGATGGGTGACGAGGTCTACGGCGTGTACTTCGGCGAGAACTGGATCAGCGTGGAGCCCGGGGAGGACTACGACGAAACCCTCGCCCGGATCCAAGACGACGGTTGACGGTTATCCCGGCATCAAGCGCGACGTGCAGACCTACCTCAAGGAGAGGATCCGCGAGGTCCTCACGGGATCCGGTGAGGCAGTCGTGGTCCGGATCTCCGGTCCGAAGCTGAGCACGCTCTACGAGACCGCCGACCGCGTGCTCGATGTGGTCAAGGACGTGGACGGCACGATCGACGAGGCCCGCGAGCAGCTCGACAACATTCCCCAGATCGAGGTCGAGGTCGATCTCGAAGCCGCGCGCCAGTCCGGGATCAAGCCCGGCGACGTTCGCCGCGCGGCCGCGACGTTCCTGGCCGGCGAGGAGGTGGCCGACACCTATCGGGAGGGCAAGGCCTTCGACGTCATGGTCTGGACCCCGGAGCGGTACCGCACCAGCCTGACCGACGTCCGGTCGTTGCTCATCGACACTCCTGATGGTCGCAAGATCCCGATTACCGATGTCGCCCGGATCGAGGTCAAGGAGACCCCGAGTTCCATCCCGCGCGACCAGCTGACCCGACGCATCGACGTCGGCGCCAACGTCGACGGCCGCGACATCGGCTCCGTGGTCGAGGAGATCAACGAGAAGCTCAAGAGCGTCAAGATGCCGCTCGGCTACAAGGCCGAGGTGCTGGGCGAATACAAGGAGCGACAGGAAGCAGACCGCAGCCTCCTGTTCTGGGGACTGATCGCCGCGGGCGGAATCTTTTTCATCCTTGTCGTGAGCTTCAAGAGCACCCGGCTCGCGGCATTGTCGTTCTTCACGTTGCCGATGGCCCTCGTCGGCGGTGTACTCGCGGCCTACGCGTTCAGCGACGGTGTGATCTCGCTGGGGTCGTTGGTCGGCTTCTTCACCATCCTGGGCATCGTCGCCCGGAACGGCATTATGCAGATCAGCCACTACCAGCACCTCGAGGATCACGAAGGCGAGACCTTCGGCCCCGAGCTTGTCCTACGCGGTTCCACGGAACGCCTCGCTCCCATCCTCATGACCGCGCTGACGACGGGACTGGCCCTCGTTCCGCTGATGGTCTCGGGCAACATCCCGGGTCAGGAGATCGAGTACCCGATGGCCATCGTGATCATCGGCGGACTCGTGACCGCGACGCTGCTCAACCTGTTCATCGTTCCGTCGCTCTACCTACGATTCGGGCGTCCCCGGGCGTCGCGACCGCCGACCGAGCCCGCTACGAACTGAGGTTCGCCCGCCGCCGGTTGCGCGTGCGGGGGCGCGTTTGCGCAGGTCAGGCCGGGTGGTCGGCAATCGTCGGCCGGGGCACCTAGGGTAACAAGCACGCCTGACGGGTTCAGTCCCTCGGTCACCGCGCCGATACCACTAAGTGGGCGGCGCATCGGAGTGTCGATCGAGCGGACAGCCCATTCCCAACCGGCGATCGTAGGGAGACCCTGTGTTCATCGTCCTCATTGTTTTGGCCGCCTATGCACTCGCGTGGTGCGCCTTGGCCCTCTCGGACCGCCACGCGTGGAGCGGCCTGGCCGATGACGCCGGCGGGACCGGTGCGTCCGCGTCCGAAACGACCGTCGAGCAACGTCAGGCTGCGTGAATGCCCGCGGGTTTGGCATCAAGCTCCCGATGATCGCGGGTTCGATCGCAGCGTGGTTCCGAGCAGGCCTCGCCGCAGGGGAGTAGACAAGGCCGTCCGGGCCAACGGAACTGCATGATGGTCCGCCGTGAAGGGGGCCCGCATGAAGCGTCCGTTGATCGTCATCGCCGTCTGCCTCGGTCTTCTCGCCGCGGCGTGCGGCCGGAGTGATTCGTCCGAGGGTGGGGGCGACACCACCTCCACCACGGGTGGAGGTGCCCCGGCGGCGAAGTCGGCCGACTTCGGCTCGCTGCCCGACGTGTGCCAGAAGGGGAAACCCTCCGGGTCGCCGACCCAGGGTGTCACACCGACCGAGATTCGGATCGGCACGTTCTCCGACGCCGGGTTCGTCGGCCGGCAAGGGCTCAATCAGGAGTTCTTCGATACGGCGGAAGTGTTCGCGAAATGGTGCAACGACCGCGGTGGCATCAACGGCCGCGGAATCGTGATCGACCAACGTGATGCGGCGCTCACCAACGTCACGGCGCGGATGACCGATGCGTGTGCCGAGGATTTCATGATCGTCGGTGGCGGTGCCACCTTCGACCAAGACGGTGTGGAGACGCGGTTGAAGTGTCTGCTTCCCGACATTGCCGGATTCGTCGTCAGCAAGGCGGCACGCGGCGCGGACCTCGTCGTCCAGCCGCTCCCGAATCCCTTGACGGGACTCGCGATCGGCATGCTCCGGTACCTCGGGCGCACCTTCCCGGGCGCCACCGATCACGTGGGGGTGCTCACGGGCGACATCGAGACCACCAAGGTCGTGGCCGACGACAATGCGGCGGCGGCAAAGTCGCTCGGCTGGAAGATCGTCTACAACGACGTGTACCCGGTTGTGGGTCTGGCCGACTGGACTCCGTACGCCCAGAAGCTCAAAGACAGTGACACGAAGGGACTCATCTGGGTCGGTGAGCCGGAGGGCCTCGCCGCGCTGCTCGGTGCGTTGCGTGACATCAACTACAAGCTCGACTTCATCCGCGCCGATGCCAACCACTACGACCAGAAGGTGATCCAACTCAGCGGGCCCGCGCTGGCCGACGGCAATCTCTACGTGAACAGTGCGTTCTTTCCGTTCGAGCTCGCGAAGCCGACGAATGCGACGGGCCAGTACCTCCAGGCGTTCGAGGACTACAAGCCGGACGGCAAGAAGCGCACCTACCTCGGCCTCCAGGCGTGGTCGGCGTGGTTGCTGTTCGCGCAGGCCGCGTCGAGTTGTGGCAACGACCTGACCCGAACCTGCGCCTACGACGCGGCGAAGCAGGTCACGTCATGGACCGGCGGCGGCCTGCACGCGGAAACCTCACCGGGAGCCAATCTCGGCACTGAGTGTTACGCGGTCCTGCG
The DNA here is from genome assembly GCA_963765075.1 of uncultured Acidimicrobiia bacterium. Classification (GTDB taxonomy): domain Bacteria; phylum Actinomycetota; class Acidimicrobiia; order IMCC26256; family JAENVU01; genus JAENVU01. Next base: position 715,250 of record CAVXVA010000001.1, on the reverse strand, counting down.
GGCGACGCCCGACGGGTTCGTCCTCGTCACCGACACCAACCCGAATCAGGGGATCTACAACTGCAATCCGAAGAACACGATCGCGCGGCCGAAGGACCCTGCCGACGTCACGACCCTGAAGGACGTCGGTCAGGACATCAAGAACATGGAATAGTCAAGGGTTCATGTGGCACGGTCGAGCAGACATGGGAAGGCGGTGCGAATGCGCCGGCACGTTGGAGTGATGCTCGCGTTGTTGGTTGCGGTCGGCGGCTGCACGTGGGGCCAGTCCTATGGCAACGCCGGGCGGGCGGGCTGGAACCGTTCGGCGGGCATCACCGCAGAGACCGTCTCGTCGTTGCATGCGCTCTGGTCTCCATCCGATCGCGTGTTCTTGAATGCGCTCGATCAGGATTTCGCCTACGCCACCGGGGCTGGCCCCACCGGGCTCGGAGAGATCCATGCGTATTCGGCGAACGGCACTGACCGGTGCGCCGGGACGCCGAAGCAGTGTGAGCCAGTCTGGATCGCGCCGGTCGTCGCGGGTCCGGTGCCACCCCGTGGGCCAGTGGCGCCGTCGGGTCCGGTGGTCGACGGCGGGATGGTATTCGTCTCGGCGACGGCGAACGGCACGACCCAACTCTTCGCCTACGACCGGAACGGCATCGACGCGTGCGCGGACGGGACACCGCGGGTGTGTCTGCCGCTGGGCATCCTGACCCTCTCGACTGATCCCAATATGTCTGTCGGTGCGCTTGCCGTGAGTGATGGCAACGTCTACTGGACCGGCATGTCAGCCGGAGCCGCGCTGACGCTCGGTGTTCACGCATCGGAACTGGTCGGTTGTCGTGCCCCGGGTGCGTGTGCGCCGTTCATGACGGTTCACACTCAGGGCTGGCCGGGGAATCCCATCGTTGCCGGCGGCCGCTTGTACGTGGGGACGGATCTCGGCGCTGCCATGTTCGATGCCGCGGGAGTTGCCGGCTGTTCCGGCGGTACCTGCTTGCGGTTGGCGACGTTTCCGGGAACCGATACTTCTCGACTCATCGTGGCCAACGGTCGGTTGCACGCGCGATTCGGGGCCGAGTTGGGGGTCTTCGATGCCGCAGGGTTCGAGGGATGCGCCGAAGTGCCCGCGATCTGCGAGCCGCTCTGGTCGACCGACAATGGCGTGCAGTCGCCGGTATCGGTGCAGTTCGTCACCGATGATCTCGTGGTGATTTTCGTGGCGCTCGCAACGTCCGGAGAGTTCCGCGCGTTCGATGCCCGTGGCAACCAAGGATGCAGTGGCACCGGCCTCGCTCGGCGTTGTCCACCCCTCTGGCACATCCGGACCCAGACCACGTTGGGGGCCGCGATCGGGGCCGGCGGCATCGGGCTTGCGGGCTTGCCGGCGAGTGGAGGACCGCCGCAGACGCTGGTCGCGTTCCGGCTCGACGGCGCGGGATGCGATCCGGCGACGCATGAGTGCCCGACCATCATCGAACGCGGCCAGATGCCGGGGAGTCCATCGGCGGTGGCGTTCGGTCGGGTCGTCCTCTCTTCGGGCTGGTCAGAGCTGTACGGCGTCGACTAGCCCCCGATCGCGTGTGCTGATGCGATCTGCTCATGCGAGTGCGAGCTGGGTCGCTCTAGGTTGTCTCGATGGCGCAGACCGTGGTTCCAGTGAACGCTGAGGTCCACGCTCGCCGCTGGTGGGTGCTCGGCGTGTTGTGCATCGCGGTGTTCACCACGATGGTGGATACCTCGATCGTCAACGTGGCCTTGCCGAGCCTGGTGCGCGAGCTCGGCGCGTCGACCCGGGAACTGTTGTGGATCGTCGATTCGTACAACCTGGTCTTCGGCGCGTTGGTCCTGGCGGCGGGCAGCCTCAGCGATCGGTTCGGTCGCAAAGGCTCGCTGCTCCTCGGCTTGGCCGTCTTCGGGTTGGCGAGTGGCGCCGGTGCGCTGGCCACCGACACGGCCCAGCTCACCGCCGCGAGGGTCGTGATGGGCATCGGAGCCGCGATGGTCTTCCCGGCGACGCTCTCGATCATCACCAACGTGTTCCCGGACCGTACCGAGCGGGCCACCGCCATCGGCGCTTGGGGCGCGACCGCGGGCCTGGCCGTCGCACTCGGACCGATCACCGGTGGCGTGCTGTTGAATTCGTACTGGTGGGGAAGCATCTTCGTGGCGATGGTGCCGGTCGCCGCGGTGGCGATCGTGCTCGTCGCGCTCATCGTGCCGACGTCGCGAGACCCGTCGGTGCCTCCACTCGATTTTCCCGGTCTGCTCCTCTCGATCCTCGGTCTCGGGTTGCTGGTGTACACGATCATCGAGGCGCCCGGCGTCGGCTGGGTCACGGCCCGGACCCTGGGCGGGTTCGCGGCCGCGTTGGTCGTGCTGAGCGTCTTCGTGCTGGTCGAACGGCGAGCGACGACCCCCATGCTCGACGTCTCGCTGTTCCTCAACCCACGGTTCTCCGCCGCGAGCGGGTCGGTCGCGGTGGCGTTCTTCGCGTTGTTCGGCTTTCTCTTCCTGGTGACGCAGTACTTCCAGTTCGCGAAGGGCTACAGCGCGTTGAGCACCGGGGTGCGAATGTTGCCGGTCGCGGTGTCCGTGGGCATCACGGCATTGATCGGCACGCAACTTGCCGTGCGATACGGGAGCCGGCTCGTAGTCGGGTCCGGGCTCGCGACGATGAGCCTCGGCTTTCTCTGGTTCTCCGCCGACACGGCCGGGACCTCATACCCCGTGCTCGCGCTCCAGATGGTCGTGGCCGGCATCGGGATCGGGCTCACTTCTGCACCGGCCACCGAAGCGATCATGGATGTCGTGCCGCCGGAACAAGCCGGGATCGGCTCCGCGGTGAACGACGCGACCCGCGAGATCGGCGGGACGCTCGGCGTCGCCGTGCTCGGCAGTGTGTTCGCCTCGCTGTACGTCGCCGCGATCGACGAGTCCGGAGCTACGCCGGGGGTACCCGCCGCGGCGCGGGCCGTGGCGCGAGATTCGTTGGGCGCGGCGCAGGAAGTTGCCCGCAGTGTCGCCGGGGGGAAGGGGTTGCTCGACGTGGCGGTCGGCGGGTTCTTCGACGGCTTCGCGGCCGGCGCGCTGCTCGCCGCCGCGGTCACGCTCGTGGCGAGTGTCGTCGCATTCAGGGTGCTGCCCCGTGGGCACGACTCGTCTCGGTCGACGGGCGAGCAGGAGGTCTTCGACCTCACGGAGGTCGAGGCGGCCGAGGTGGCAGGATCGTCGTACGACGACCTGCTCCCGAGTGGCCGCTGAAGCTGGCCGTGGAACTCAAGACGATCACGTACGAACCGGCCGGTGTGGGGATCGCCCTCCTCACCCTCAACCGACCGCAGCGCCTCAACGCCTGGACGGGCTGGATGCACACCGAGTTTCGCGGGGTCATGGATCAGGCGGAGCGCGACGACCGCGTTCGTGTGGTCGTGGTCACGGGCGCGGGCCGCGGGTTCTGCGCCGGCGCCGACACCGCCGCACTCGAAGGTCACGCGGAACGGGGAGGGTACGACCCCGGGACTCCGGACGACCTGGCGCAACCGGCCGCGGCCTCGGGCGCCGCGTTCCAAGCCGACTTCGCGTGGCTGCTCGGGATGGAGACGGTGACGATCGCCGCGGTCAATGGTCCGGCCGCGGGCGTCGGCTTCGCGCTCGCGTGTTGGTGCGACCTGCGGTTCGTCGCGGCCGATGCGAAGCTCACGACCGCGCACGAGTGTCTGAATCTGCCCGCCGAGTTCGGGTTGTCGTGGCTCCTGCCGCGGCTCATCGGGCTCACCCACGCCAACGATCTGTTGTTGTCGAGTCGGGTGTTCCTCGGCCGAGAAGCCGGTGATCTGGGGCTGGCGAATCGTGTGGTCGACGAGGCCCAGCGGCGCTTGAACGTGATGATGACCCAGCCCGATTACGCCGAAGGGGTCCGTGCGTTCGCCGAGAAGCGGGCGCCGCGGTGGGGCCAACCACCCCGAGCGGTTTAGGCGAGCCGTTTGCTCACGTCTTCGCCGGCGGCGAGACGCGCTTCGTACTCGTCGAGCCAACGGTGGAACTTGCCGCTCGCTTCCTTGTCGGCATCGAGACGCGGGTAGGCGGGGATCTCGTACTCGGGGTCGAGTGGGGGATGATCGTGCGCCGGTTTCCGGGCCATGACCTGCTCGATCACCGGCGCGAGCCGAACGGCCTTCTCCGCTTGGAGCCGGGCATCGCGTTCGGCGAACTCGGGCATCACCTCGCGTGCGAAGAGTTCGAGGGTCTCCATGATGTCCTCGTGGCGATTGTTGCCTGCCGCGCAGGACAGGATCACCTGGTCGACTCCGGCAGCCTCGTAGCGGCGCAGATATTCCCGGACCTGGTCGGGGGTGCCCATCGCCCCGCGCAGACCGGACGTTCCCGCTTGGACCGCCTTTGCTCCGAGCCGCTCGGGGTCGCCGACCGCGAGCGCCACCGCCTCGGGGTCGAACCCGAGATCGGCCCGCTTCTGGACGTAGTCGGACCAGAGGTCTTCGGCGCCGGGGTGATGCCGGCCGAACACGTAGTAGTGGCCGAGCGAGTAGCCGATGAAGTTCACGCCTTCGGCACCGCGGCGAACGGCTTCGGCTTCGTCTTCGTGGCAGAAGAATGAGGTGACACACGCGAGGTTGGCATTGACCGCGTCGCCGATCGGCACGCCCTCGGCCGCCAACGTTTCGTAGTAGTCGTCGACCCAATGACGTGCCTCCTCCGGGTCGAAGAACGCGAACGCGAGCGCGCCGATGCCGTGCTGGGCGGCGAGGTGGATCGTGTCGCGGCGGCTGCACGCCACCCACACCGGGGGATGCGGGCGCTGGGTCGGTTTGGGGACGACGTTGCGGGGTGGCATCCGCACGTGGTCACCGACGTGACCGGTGAACGGCGTCTCGGTCATGCACCGCAGCGCAACCCGCACGCCCTCTTCCCACATTGCCCGCTTGTCGGCCGGGTCGACGCCGAACGCGTCGAGCTCGGTGGCCGCCGACCCTTCGCCGGTTCCGAACTCGACCCGACCGCCCGAGAGCACGTCGAGCGTCGAGATTCGTTCCGCGATTCGGGCCGGGTGATTGATCGCGGGCAGACACTGCACGATGCCGTGCGCGAGTCGGATCCGCTGCGTCCGCTGCGACACCGCGCCGAGAAACACCTCGGGCGCACTCGAGTGCGAGTACTCCTCGAGGAAGTGGTGTTCGACGAGCCAGATGCAGTCGAAGCCCAGCCGGTCGGCGAGCTCGATCTCTTCGAGGGCGTCGGCGAACGCGCGGGCATCGGCGCCGTCCTCCCATGGGCGTGGGAGTTGGTGTTCGTAGAAGAGTCCGAATCGCATTCGCGTCCTCCGATCACCGCTGTCGATCACCGCTGTCGATCACCGGCTGCCGACGGCCGGCTGAATGTAACATCGCCATGTAACACCGGGGGCGAGGCAGTGTGCCCGTCCGGTTGGGAGGGGATCGACTGATGGCCCGCAGCGTTCGGCTGAACGACGACGAGGCGTGGCAGGTGATCGAGCGGGCGCACACGGGGATGCTCACCTCGCTCCGGCGGGACGGAATGCCGATCACTCTGCCCGTGTGGTTCGTGGCCCGGGATCGTCGGATCTACGTCGCCGGGCCCGATCACACCAAGAAGTTCCAACGGATCCGTCACGATCCCCGGGTGTCGTTCCTCGTCGAATCCGGCGCCCGGTGGTCCGAACTGGTCGGAGTGGCGGTGACCGGACACGCACACGAACTCGGTGATGGCCCCCAACTCGAGCGGGTCATGGCCGCCCTGGACGCCAAGTACGAAGGGTTCCGTACGCCGCGCGCGGAGATGCCCGACGCGACCCGAACCCACTACGAGACCCGGCGCACCACCATCGAGATCGTGGCCGACGATCGCATCCTGTCGTGGGACAACTCGCGATTGGGGGCAGGGGAGTGAACTCGCAGTCGGGCGCGCCCACCTCCACGCCGCGCCTGGCCCGGTCGGAACGGCGGACGTCGATCCTCGACGGTGCGGCGCGTGTGTTCGCGCGTGGTGGGTACGCGGCGAGTGCGGTCGCCGACATCGCCGCGGAGGTCGGCGTGTCGCACCTCATCATCTACCGACACTTCGCATCGAAGCACGAGTTGTACGAGCAGGTGTTGGCGCGTGCGCTCGATCGCCTGACGGCCGCCCTCGACGTCGACCACGCGGTGGGGACCTACGGGCCGACGACCACCGCGCTCTTGGGCGCGGCGCGTCGGGATCCGGCGGGGTTCGTGGTGCTCTGGCGCCATGCGGCGCGTGAGCCGGAGTTCGCGTCGTGGACCGACCGCGCCCGGTTGCTGCTCGCGACGAGCACCGAGCGCGCGCTTGCGCCCCACGTTGCCCGTCGGGACCGGAGATGGGCGGCCCGGGCGACGACGGTGTACCTCGTCGAGTCGGTCCTCGTGTGGATGGAGGACGGGAGCCCGCGCGCCGACGCGCGATTCATCGGGGCCACCGACGCCGCGCTCCGGGCCGGGGTCAAGAGCTGGGCGGGGTCCACGCGTCGTGTCGTAGGTTGACCGCCGGAGGACGATCACGATGACGAAATTCCGAGGCTGGCCCGAGGCCGCCTTCGACTTCTACGCACGCCTCGAGATCGACAACACCAAGTCGTTCTGGCAGTCGAACCGTCCGATCTACGACGACGCGGTCCGCGCCCCGTTCGAGGCGCTGTCCGACGTGATCGAGGCCGAGTACGGACGACTCCGTCTGTTCCGCCCGTACCGCGACGTGCGCTTCTCCAAGGACAAGACGCCCTACAAGACGGCGGCCGGTGCGGTGACCGAGGGTCCTGACGGTGCGATCTATTACGTGCAGGTGAGCGCCGAGGGTCTCTTCGTCGGCTGTGGCTACTACGACCTGGCGTCGGATCAGTTGGAACGCTGGCGGGCGGCCGTCGACGACGAGCGAACCGGTGCTCGGATCGTCACGGTGGTCGACGCGCTCCGCGCCGACCGCTTCGAGATCGGCGCGATGCAGACACTGAAGACCGCGCCGCGTGGCTACCCCCGTGATCACCCGCGCATCGACCTGCTGCGGATGAAGGGCCTGACCGCCGGCAAGACGTTCGCGGTGGCGAAATGGATGCACGGACCCGGGGCCGCGGCCCGGATCACCGAGGTGTGGGCGAGATGCGCCGCGATGAACGCCTGGTTGGCCACGGCCGTCGGCCCCAGCACCTTGCCTCCACCCGAACCGGACTGAGCGGAGCGCGTTGTCTCACACGCGCACGGTGTGTGACGCGTTTGACCGTTACCCCCAGGGCTAGTAGTTTACCAACTAGTTATTTAACTAACCTAGAAATGATGGAGGACGGTGATGACGGCCACGATGGATGTCGACCAACTCGACCTGACGTTCGCAGCGTTGGCCAACCCGACGCGCCGGGCCATCCTGGAGCGGCTCACGCAGGGCGAGGCCAACGTCAACGATCTCGCGGCACCGTTTGCCATGACGCTCCCGGCCATCTCGAAACACCTCAAGGTGTTGGAGCGCGCCGGGCTCATCGTGCGAGGCCATCACGCGCAGTTCCGCCCGTGTGCGATCGACGCCGAGCCCTTGGCCGCAGTGGCGACGTGGACCGAGCGGTACCGGCCGATCTGGGAATCCCGCTTCGACCGTATGGACACCTATCTCACCCAACTCCGAACCCAGGGAAAGTCAGGCGATACCGATGAGTGACACTCCGCCGAACGCGGAAGATTCTGTGGTGATCGAGCGCGTGGTCGACGCGCCGATCGATCTCGTGTGGCAGTTGTGGACCCGCGCCGAACACTTCCAGGCCTGGTACGGGCCGACCGGCGCCACGATCCCCGTGGCCACGATGGATGTTCGCGTCGGCGGGACGCGTCATATCGGGATGGCGATGGAGACGCCGAACGGCGCGATGCAGATGTGGTTCGTGGGGGAGTACCGCGAGATCGACGAGCCGAATCGACTCGTCTATACCGAGTCCATGGCCGACGAGCAGGGCAACGTCAAGTCGGCAGCCGAGATGGGGATGCCGGCGGATCACCCGACGGTGACCGAAATCCTGGTCGAACTGGAGGACCTCGGTGGCCGCACGAAGATGGTGGTCACCCACGTCGGGATACCCGAAGGCTCTCCCGGTGCCATGGGTTGGAACATGGCGCTCGACAAGCTGGATGCGCTGGCGTCCGGCCTCAGCGGCCGGTGAACACGGGATCGCGCTTCTCGAGGAACGCGCGCGGGCCCTCCGCCGCGTCGGCGCTCATCATCACGTTCATCCCGTACTCCTGCTCGATGACGAACGCCTCGGCCTCGGGGAGGGTCTCGGTTTGGCGCAGGGTCGCGACGATCGCCTTCACTGCGAGCGGGCCGTTGCGGGCGATCCGGTCCGCGATCTCGCGTGCGGCGGCGAGCGCCTCTCCGTCGGGTACGACTCGATTGATCAGGCCGAGTTGGTACGCGCGCTCGGCGGTGAGGTCGTCGCCGCAGATGAGCATCTCGGCCGCGACGGCATAGCCGACTTGCCGGCGGAGCCGCACGGCCGAGCCGGCCATCGGGAACAGACCGCGCTGCACCTCGGTGACGCCGAACACCGCGCTCGCTCCCGCGACGCGGATGTCGGTGCCTTGGAGAATCTCGGTGCCACCCGCGCGGGCGAATCCTTCGGCGGCGAGAATGATGGGCTTGGTCGGGCGGTACGTCTTCAGCCAGGCGTCGTAGATCATCGACGTGTCGGCTTGGATCCGGGCCATCCACTCGTTCGTCGGCGGGCCGCCGAGCTTGCCGATTTCGGAGAGATCCATACCGGCACAGAACGTGGTGCCACGGCCGGTGAGGATCCCGACGCGCAGGTTGTCATCGTCGTCGAGCTGGTGCCACGCGTCGTAGAGGCGACACATCACCTCGGAGTTGACCGCGTTGCGCTTCTCCGGTCGGTTCAGGGTGACCGTGAGGACGGGACCGTCCACTTCGACGATGACGGCGGGCTCGGATACGGGCACGGATCCTCCTCGGACGATTGCTGTGGTCAGACGCCGGCTGCGGCGTTCAACTCGTCGAGGTGGCTCGTGGCTTCGATGTACTCGTTGACCCATCGCTCGATCACCGCGGCGGTCTTTTCCACCTTCTCGAACTGACCGACCACCTGACCGACGGGGTTGAATGCGACATCAATGGTCTGATCCGGGTACCGGTGGGTCGCCGAGACCGCAATGCCCGAGACCATGTACTGCAACGGCATGCCGAGCGGCTCCGGGTTGCCGGGCGTCTCCCAGGCGTCGGTCCAATCGTTGCGCAACATGCGGCACGGCTTGCCGGTGAACGAACGGCTGCGGACCGTGTCCCGTGAACCGGCTTCGATGTAGGCAGCTTGCTGCACTGGGGTGTTCTCGGACTCCTCGACCATGAGCCACTGCGAACCGGACCACGCGCCCTGACACCCCAACGCGAGCGCGGCGGCGATCTGCGCGCCGCTGCCGATCCCGCCGGCCGCGAGCACCGGCACCGGCGCGACCTCCTTGACGACCTGGGGCCACAGCACGATGGAACCGACCTCGCCGCAGTGGCCGCCGCCCTCGCCGCCCTGGGCGATGATGATGTCGACCCCGGCATCCGCGTGCTTGCGGGCCTGATACGGCGAGCCACACAGCGCGGCGACCTTCCGGCCGGCGCCGTGGATGAGGTCCATGACCTCGGCCGGCGGAGTGCCGAGTGCGTTGGCGATGAGTGTCATCTTCGGGTGTTGGAGTGCGACCTCCACCTGCGGTGTCGCGGTCGCCTCGGTCCATCCCAGCAGCTGGAGTGAGTTGTCCTCGCCCTCGGCCGCGAGGGGCACGCCGTGGCTGGTCATCAGCTCCCGGGCGAACGCGAGGTGTTCCTGAGGGACCATGTCACGCAACATTTGGGCGAGGTCGTCGCCCGACATGTTCGCGTCCATGCCCTCGTACTTGTTGGGGATCACGATGTCGACGCCGTAGGGACGGTCTCCGATGTGCTCGTCGATCCATTGCAGCTCGATCTCGAGCTGCTCGGGGCTGAAGCCCACGGCGCCCAAGACCCCGAATCCGCCCGCCTTCGAGACCGCCACGACCACATCGCGGCAATGGGTGAAGGCGAAGATCGGGAACTCGATGCCGAGGTCGTCGCAGAGGGGCGTGCGCATGGGAACTCCTGAAATGGGACGAGGCGTCCGGTCGTGGTGTCGGGGCCCATGATCGTGGAGGGTTTCGCGTGAGGTGTCAAAACGGGGTACTTCGGGTGGGGTGATCTGGGCGAAATGAGGGGTCTGGTCACCGGCGTGAGCGAGCACTAACGTCCCGGCCACGCTGTGACGAAGGGGGCAGGGATGCTGGGACGAAGTGTTCGGAAGGTGGCGCTGTGCGCGCTCGCCACGGTCGTGCTCGCGCCGGTCGCGGTGGCCGGTGCTGCGCCCGGTATCCCGGTCACGCCCACGACCCGGTCGGCACCATCCACGCCGGTACCGAATGAGGCGCACGGATCACCGGTCGACCCCCAGGCCACGTGGGACTCGGCCTACGCCCAGGCGGGCGGGACGCCCACCATACGCGAAGCGGTCACGGCCGCGGCCGCCGCCGCGGCCACCGTCTCGGTCTCGCCGTCGACCGACCTCGTGAGCGGGCAGTCGGTCACGGTGACGGGCACCGGATTGGGCACCGAGCAGGTAGCCGTCCTCCAGTGTGAAGCCGGTTTGACCCTGGCCTACGGATGCGACTTGGGGTTTCTGCGGTTCTTGTCGCCCGATGCCTCCGGGAATCTGACGACCGAACTCACCATCCTGCGCACCATCGACGCCTCGGGTGACCGCGTGAACTGCGCGACCGCGCCGGGGACGTGTGAGATCGTGATCGCCAGGGGCTCGGGCGCAGAGATCCTGGCTCGACAGGGGATCGCGTTCGACCCGAACGCGCCACTGCCGAATCCGGCCGTCGTCGCGAACCCGACCAGCGGTTTGCTGGCCGGACAGTCGATTACCGTGTCGGGTTCCGGTTTCGCCGCGGACGATTCGCTGTATCTACGCCAGTGCTCAGTCGAGAATCCCGACTGCTTCGGGCCGGGCGTGTTCACGCGGACCGACGGCGACGGAAACTTCGTGACCGACTTCGTGATCTCGCTGCGTATCGCGGATCTCAACGGGTCGGCCACGCATTGTCTGGCGGTCGACTGCATTTTGCGGGTGGAGAGTGCGCGAGACCGCGAATATCGGGTCGACGTGCCGCTGGGCTTCGACCCCAGCCAACCCTTGCCGCCGACGCCGTCGATCACCGTGACTCCCTCGACCGGCCTGCTCCACGATCAGACGGTCGACGTCGTCGGCTCCGGATTCGATCCGAACACGTACGTGCAACTGTCCGAATGCGGCACCTCGGCGAGCCTTTATTGCTACGACTACCTCCAAGACGTGCAGTCCGACGAAAACGGCGCGTTCGCGACTGCGGTGTCGGTGAGCCGGCTCGCGACCGACTTCGGACCGGCGGCGATCACGTCGGTCGACTGCGCCTTCGTGGCCTGCTCGCTCTCGGCCGAGAGCTATGTCTACGAAGACTCGTTCCGCATCAGTGCCCAGGCACCGATCGCTTTCGACGCCACGGTGCCGCCGCCGCCGATCCCGACGCTCGAGGTCACCCCCAATACCAACCTCCCATACCGGGCGGAGCTCGCGTTGCACGGCACCGGGTTTTCGCCGGGCGAGTTCGTCTACGCCCAGTTCTGCGTGAACTCGCCGACGTCGGGCGGGTGCGGATACCGGTCGGCCGGTGGGCAGGCCGATGCCAATGGCGATGTCGACCTGACCCTTGGCGTGAAGCGCCGGGTCTCTGCCGACGGGGATGGCATTTCGGTCATCGACTGTGTCGATCCTGACACCGAGTGCTCCGTCTCACTCCAAGGCGACCGCCAGTACGAGCGGGCGCAGGTCGTCGTCACGTTCGATCCGAACGCGCCGGTCCCACCGCCGCCGGACGCGGCGGTGACGCCTGATCAGGACCTCGGGTTCAAGCAGGTCGTGAACTTCTCCGGCTCCGGGTTCACCCCGGGTCCGCTGCCGGTGCAGCAGTGCGGAACCGTCACGGACGGCGAATTCTCGTACCTCTCGTGCCGCTACCCGGGGGTCGAAGCAACCGTCGATGCCGGTGGCAACGTCGGCGGCACGATCGAAGTCCGACGCATGCTGGGTACCGATTTCGGGCCCGGTGGACCGACGATCGACTGTGCCACGAGCGCAACGCCGTGCACGCTGCGGTTCGGATACGGCGATCCGGACGAGACCGCGTCGGTGGACCTCGGGTTCGATCCGAACTCGCAACCGCCGCCGCCGCCGGTGCTGCACCTCATCCCGGCGAATCACCTGCACGATGGTGAGGACATCGGTGTGTGGGGGAGCGGTTACACGCCGGGCAGCCTGATCGGGCTGGCGCCGTGCGCGAGCGGTGCGACGTCGATCGCCGACACCTGCGATCTCGGCCGGGCCTTCACCGCGCAGGCCAACGAGGCCGGCGACTTTCTCGCGACCTACAACGTGCAGGGAGTGATCGGGACCTCACGCGGGGCGACCGACTGCACCGAGGCGCCGGAGGCCTGCATTCTGGCCAGTGCCAACGCGAACGACCTCTCGGAGTTCGCGTCGGCGCCCTTCAGTGTCGACCCGATCGAACTCGAGTTGCACTCCACCAGCGTGGTCGAAGGGACCGGTGGGGTCACCGAGGGCCACGTCATGCTCGAACTCTCGGCCCCGATCGGGCACCCGACCATGGTGGAATGGCGCGCCCACCCGGGCACGGCCAGCGAAGACGACTATCTGTCTCGATCGGGTCGGATCATGATTCCGGCCGGTGAGACCGAGGGGATGATCCACGTTCGGGTCATGGGCGATGCGACCAACGAACGGACGGAACGGTTCACGGTGGAGGCGATCGAGGCGATGGGGACGACGATCACCGACGCCACCGCGACGGTGAAGATTCTCGACGACGATGCCGAACCGGTGGTCACCACGGCCGACATGACGTTCGTGGAGGGTGATCAGGGAACCAAGATCGGAGTGGTCCCGGTCTGGTTGAGTGCGCCGACCGGCCGTGACGTGGTGGTGTCGTACCGCTCACATCACGGGTCGGCCCGTTCCGATTCCGACTTCGTTCGGGCGCGCGGCGAGGTGGTGATCAAGGCCGGCGACACCGGGGCGTTCATCTTCTTCGACATCGTCAACGACCGGGTCCGTGAGGGCACGGAGTCATTCACCATGGAGTTGCGCAAGGCCGATCACGCCCAGCTCCAAGATGACCTCGCGACCGTGACGATTCTCGACAACGACTAATCCGAGCCCTCAACAGCTGGCAGCGCCACGTTCCACTGACGTGGCGTCCGGCTGGGCGAGAACTTCGCCGACCTTTGTGCGCTCATCCACCGCAGGGGTGGACCAGTGCGCAATCGTCGCGCCGAGCGAGCCCTCTGGCCTGGGGACATTGCCGCGCCCTTGGGGGGAGGACGGTCGGCAGGCATCCCTACCCGGGCTGGTGCATTTCGGTGCCGGTCCAGCAGTCGTCGCCGGGCGCGGCCGGCCCGTTCGGCAACAGGCACGGGTGGTGGCCGGTGAAGACATCGGGCTCGTGGGCCCAACCGGGAACGATCCACGCGTGGAGCAACCAGACGTTACCGAGGCCGAAGGTGCTGCCGTCGGTGCCCGGCGGACACGGGCCGTCGAAGATGATGCGGCCCGTCTGGTTGGATCGGCAGAGCTGCTCGTGCCGGTGCCACCAGTCGTTGTCGCCGGGGAACCCTGCGGGCGGTCCGTCGAAGCTGCCGCTCACGTACCAGCTGACCCCGACCAGTTTCGCGTCGGGCGTGTTGCCGTCGAACTGGAGGAACGTCGGTCGCTTCGGGGTGAACGTGGAGCTGTACGGGAACCCGGAAGAGTGGTGGGTGCCCATCCCTGCCGCGTAGTCGGCCTGGGAGGTCCAGCCGGCAGCCTCCGCTTGACCGCGAGTGGGCCACTGCTGTGCGAACGCGAGTGCAGCATCGAAGTCTCGGGAGACCTCGAGGCAATCGCTCCAGCTGAGGTCGCCCTTCATGACCCCGCGGTCCAGGTACCAATCGGCACCGTGCTCGCCGGGCATCATCTCGGAGTGGCACCACCACGGCCGGGTGTCCGGCGCGGTTTCCTGCGTATGGGTCGCGATCGCCTCGTAGCAGCCGCTCAGTGCGAAGACCGCGACGATGGCGACGGCAACGGAACGAAACGCCGGTGCGGACTTGCGAAGCTTGCCCATGTTCCTACCCCCTGATCGGCCCGGCGAAGGTACCACCAGCGTCGGCGACTGACCAGGGTGCGTCGGGAACGACGATGGCGCTCAGTCGGCCGCGTGGAACGGGAGTGTTTCGAACCGACGGACGAATGGTCCCGGCGCGTACCGGCCGCGATGCCCGTCGACTGCGAAGTCCGGGAAGCGCGCCAACAACCGCTCCAGGGTGATCGCAGCGGCCTGCCGGGCGGCGGCGGCACCGAGACAATGGTGGGCGCCGTATCCGAAGCTGACGATCTTGTCGATCGGGCGGGTCACGACCAGGTCTTCTGCGGTGGGCCCGAACTCCCGCTCGTCACGGTTCGCCGACCCGAACAGCAGTAACACCTTGCGACCTTCGGGAATCTCGACGCCACCGACCTGCACCGTTCGGGTCGTGGTTCGGGCCAGATTCTGCACCGGTGTGGTAAGACGCAACATCTCGTCGACTGCGGGCCGGATGCCCTCGGGCTCGTCGACAAGGAGTTGGCGCTGGTCGCGGAAATCGGTGAGGAGTTCGGCCGCGCCGCCGAGCAGGCCGGTGGTGGTGTCGTTCCCGCCGGTCACCATCGTGAAGACGAAGCCCACGATCCAGAACGCGTCGGCGCGTTCCTCGCCTGCCCGCACGAGGTCGGACACGAGGTCGTCGCCGGGAGACCGACGACGCAGTTCGATGAGTTCGTTCCCGTACTCGAAGAGCGCCGCGAACGCTTCGGCCGCGGTCGCGAACTCGCCGGATGCGTTGGCCGAGACGATCGCGTCGGTCCACCCATCGAAGCGGGCACGGTCCGTGGACGGAACGCCGAGGTAGTGAGCGACAATGAAACTCGGCAGCGGTTTGAACAGTCGCTCGATGATGTCGACCTCGGCGGACGCGTCGGCGATCTCGTCGAGTCGATCGTCGACGAACCCGGTGATCTCGACTTCGGTCGACATAACGGCGCGCGGCGTCATCGGTCGACTCACGAGTCGGCGCATGGTCGTGTGATCGGGCGGGTCCATCATCACGATCGGCGCGGCCCGCCCGGCGAAGATGTCCATGACGTGAGGGTCGAGGGTCAGGCCCTGCGCCGAGGAGAAGGTGGTGGTGTCGCGCACCGCGTCGAACACATCGGCGAAGCGGGAGAGGACGAAGAACTCGCCGTACTCCGGGTGGTGCTCGCGGTGCACCGGGCTCTCGTCGCGCAGCTGGCGATACTCGGCCCACGGAGATCGCCACGCTTCGCCGCCACGCAGTACATAGGTCGGCGCGGTACTCATTTCGGGAAGTCCTCCGTTCTCGGGACCTGAACCTAGGTGGTGGACGTCCGACCCCTCACTGATCGCAGGCGCCCGCTCGTCAGTGGTGGTGGAACCCGAGCAGCGAGTGGGGCGAGATGGTGTGGCTCTCGTCGAGCCACTCCGCGCTGGACTCGTGTGCGCGCGTGATCAACTCGTCGGTGTGTGAGAAATCGACGGGGGAGACGTCGAGCGGACACAGCGGCGGGAGCACCACGATTTCCACGTCGTCTTCGTACCGCTTGACGTCTCGGGCCAGGCCCTGCGCCAGCATCAAGGTGAGTGCTTGCATCGCCACGCCGAGCGCGGACTTGGGGACCTCGCTCAGCGCACACGCGTATCCGGTCGGAAGCACGTAGATCTTCGAGGCGCCGGCCTGGACCGCGTGGGTGATCGGCACGTTGTTGGCGACCGCGCCGTCGACCAAGACTCGATCGGCGATCGGGACGGGGCGGAACACTCCGGGGATGGCGGCGCTGGCCGAGATCGCGTCCACCGCGTCGCCGGTGGTGAGGACCACTTCCTCGCCGGTCCGGATGTCGGTGGCCACGACCCGGATCGGCGTCGGTGCATCTTCGAGGCGTTCGAAGGCGAGATGCTTGCGGAGGATGGCGCGAAGGCCACGCGCCGAGACGAGGTGATCGCGGCGGCCGACGAAGCCGAGGAGTCCGCCGGGCAGGTCGTTCGGGAAGACGTCGCGCCGGTGGATCGACCGCCAGGTCTCAGCCAATGCTGCGGCGCCGTCGCGTCCGGGATTGCCGGCCAGCCACCCCGCGTTGACCGCACCGACCGAGGTTCCCACGATGAGGTCGGCGACGATGTCGCGTTCGGCCAACGCGAGGATCATGCCGGCCTGCACCGATCCGAGGCTGCCGCCGCCCGAAAGCACGAACGCCGTGGTCATGACCTGGACCTTAGAGGGCGCGCCAAGAGGCGACGGAGCGGCCGACTGCACGGATCCCGACTGTTGGTTTACAATGTTCACCGTGACAAGCCGGGGGGCGCAGCTCAATCGAATGGTCGTGGTCGATGCGGCGCGGGACATCGTCGCTCGCGACGGCTTGGATGGCCTGTCGTTGCGGCGCGTCGGGGCGTTGCTCGGTGTGAGCGCACCGGCGCTCTACGCCTACGTCGACAACAAGACGGACCTCCTCCGGGGCATCGCCGAAATGGAGTTCGAGAGCCTGCTCGAACGGTTCAACGAACTCGAAGCGCTCGATCCGATCGATCGGATCCGCGGTCAGATCATCGCCTACGTGGACCATGCGCTCGCCGATCCGGCGTTGTTCCAGGTCATGTTCCTGTTTCGGCCGGGCGCCGTGCCCCAACCGGCGGTGGACGAGTTGCCCACGGCCACGAAGGTCTTCTCGCTCGGTTCGGTCGCGATCGACGAAGCGATGCGGTCCGGTGCGCTGCGGGAGCAGGACCCATTGGCGGTGGCGTTGGCGTTGTGGGCCGCGGCGCACGGAACCGCCACGGTGCTGCTCGCCGACCTGAACCTCGGCGCGGAGTTCAACGCCACGGTGCGCGACACCGTGGTCGACAACCTGCTGACCGGCCTCGCCGCGAAGACGGTCTGAGCGCCGTCGGCCCATGCCCCTTCCCCGTTCCATCCTGGCCCCAGTCGATCCGCAAGATCGGGATCTCCGCGTGGTTGCCGGGAGCATGCCCGAATCCATCAGCGGCGAGATCGTGATCAGCGCGCCGCACGCGTCGACCGTCGGACCGCCGCACGCGTTCTTCGGGGCTGGGATGACCTACCGGTTGTCGTTGCAACCTGGAACCTTCGGTGCGGAGCCCGACACCTACGCGTGGCGCCAGGCGTGGATCGATTCGCCCAGCGCCCGGCTCCAGCACAAACGACCCGAGGTCTTCGAGCGCACGATGCTGGGGGTGCAGTCACCGTTCGGCCTGGTCAATGCGGCCAACACTGCACCGCTCCCCTGGGGCGATCGCCTGTTCATGACTTGGGATGTCGGTCGCCCCGTCGAGGTCGATCCGGTCACCCTCGCGTACCTCGGGGAGGTCGGTCACGTCGACGACTGGCAAGTGTTCGATCTGATGCCGGGCCCGGTGCTGCCGATGGTCACGAGCACCGCCCACCCGATCATCGATCCCGACCGGGATTGCCTGTGGACGGTCAACACGTACTTCGGCCAACTGTTCATCGTGCGCTGGAACGGCGAAGGCCGAATCCAGCGCTGGCCGATCGACGGCGCGGTGATTCCTCAATCGGTGCACACCATCACCCAGACGCGCGACTGGCTGGTCGTCGGCGATTGCGCGTTCAAGGTCGAACCCCAGGTGATGATGGGTGGCGAGCGGACCGAGCCGGCGAACCCCGATGAACCGATCTATCTCATCCGCAAGGCCGACCTCGAGGGGGCCGCGCCCGGAACATCGGTCTCGTGCCAGACCTATCACCTCGCGCCCGAGATGAATCACTACTACGCCGCGTACGACGACTCCGACGGCGTCACCGTGCTCTTCGAACACACCGAGAACGCGGATCTCGCGATGGCGGCGCGGGCGGGGGATCTCGACGCTTGGGGCCGGCCGGTCGATCCGGCACTCGCCGGCCTCTACGGGTTCCCGATGTCGCCGACGCGGAGTTCGATGCACCGGTTCGATCCCGAAACCGGCACGCAGCACGAGGTCGCGATGCTTGGTCGCGACGGCACACTGCATTCCCGCCAGCTCTCGGCATTCGATTGGTCCCGTGAAGGTTGGGACGCGCCGGAGGCGTTCCATTCCGTGTATCACGGGTTCCGGCCCGAAGCGATCGTGCAACGCATGCTCGACGTCTATCGAGACCGCGTCGACCGGTCGCTGCTGCCCACCGAGGAAACGTCGGCGTCACTGCGCACCCACAGCTGGGACGGGCTCCAGACGATTTCCGAGTTCGTCTATTCCGACCTCGGTGACCTGCCGTCGTCGCCCATCTTCGTGCCGATCGCCCCGGGCGAGCGTGCCCGGTCGGCCCATGGGGGCGATCGACCGGGCGGCCTTCACGGATGGGTCGTCGTCCCGGTGATGAGCGATTCCGGCTTCCGGGTGGAGGTGTTCGCGGCCGACAACGTCGGCGCCGGCCCCGTCTGTACGCTCGCGGCGCCGAGTCACGCGGTGCCGTTCATTCTCCACTCCGCGTGGATGCCGCGGGCGGCCTCGACCGGCCCGACGGATCACGCCGGATTCGGTCGTGAACTCGACCGGGTCGACGAACTGCCCACCGATTTGGCCGACGCCGCTCGTGAGGTTGCTCGCGAGCTCGATGAAGGGATACCCATGGCATGAGCGATGCCTCGAATCGCACAGAACGGTCGCCGCGAGCCGACGCCCGGAAGGGTGTGACGGGACGCAACGTTCGGCGTCGCGCCCTGGCGCTCGGAATCGTCGGGGTCGTGGTGCTCGGCGCGTGCAGTGAGTCGGCCAACAAGAAGGCGACGAACGGCAATCCGCCCACGTCGGTGCTCCCCGGGGTGAGCGACTGCACCGGGGCATCATCGATCGTTGCGTGCGCGCCGAAGGGCTCAATGCTCACGAAGTACCTGCCTGCCGCACCGAAGGAGGCCACCGGTACACCGATCACACTGGGCGTGATCAACCAGGACACCGGCGCGGCCGGCGCGTTCCCGGAACTCACGCTGGCGGTCAAGACCGCGGTCAAGTTCATCAACACCGAACTCAACGGCGTCGATGGCCACCCCATCGAGTTGGTCACGTGCAACACCAACTTCAGCCCCGACCTGTCGCAGAGCTGCGCGCAGGAGATGGTCTCGAAAAAGGCGACGGCCGTGGTCGGCGGGATCGATATCTGGGGTACCGGCATCACCACGCTGGAGAACAACAAGATTCCCTACATCGGTGGAATCCCGGTGAGCTTCGAGGCCGCTCGGAGTTCGGTGAGCTACCAGTTCAGCGGTGGACTGTGGGGTGCAGTGCTCGGCATGGGCAAGTACGCGATGACCGACCTCGACGCCAAGAGGATCGCGATCATCCACGGCGACTTCGGCCCCATCAAGGACGCGGCCGAACTCGGGAAGAAGGTGTTGGAGAAGAAGGGTGCGGAGGTCACGCTCATCCCGACCAGCGCCGTGAATGCCGACATGGTGACCGCCATCAACCAGACGGCACAGGCCTCACCCGATGCGGTCATTGCCCTGACGGCCGACAGCGGGTGTAAGCCCACGATGGTCACGGCCAAGCAACTCAACCTCAAAGCCCCGGTGATGTACACCGGGGCGTGCGCCGCGCCCAACATCATCAACTCGGTCGGCGATGCGGCCGAGGGCGCGATCTTTAATCTCGAAGCCGACCTCGACCCGAAGAACTCCGACAACGTGGTCTATCAGTCGATCGCGAAACGCTACGGACCCGAGTTCGGCTACGAGGCCCAGGGCGCCGGCACCGTGTCGTTCCGGGCGATGATGAACCTCTACGCCGTGATGCGCGACCTCGGTGGCGACAACGTGTCGTCGCCGGCGATCCTGAAGGCGTTCCGGGAGGCACGCGACCGGCCCAGCTTCTTCGGCCACCCCTACACCTGCGACAAGAAGCAGCTCGAAGGGTACGACGCGATGTGTTCGCCGCAGCAGACCCTGGGTGTCTTGAAGAAGGGCACGATCAGTCAGCTCACCGACTGGATCGAGGTCGGCGGGCCGAAGGCCTAGCCGAATCGGTTCCGATCGGCCATGTCCGACTATCTCCAACAGGCGCTGACTGGTCTCGGTTCGGGCGCAGTGATCGCGGTGCTCGCGATCGGCCTCGTGCTGACGTTCCGTGCGTCGAACGTGATCAACCTCGCCCATGGGGCGATGGGCATGTACACCGCCTACGTGTATTTCGGACTGCGCAACTTCGACCTGGCCGGTGCCGACCGCGGTGGGGATCTCGTCCTGCCCATCATCGGGCTCCCGACCTCGGTGCACATCGTCGATCGGCCCACCGTGGTGACCGCGTTGCTGATCTCGCTCGTCGTTGCCACGATGCTCGGCCTCGTGGTCTACGGGTTGGTCTTCCGTCCCCTCCGTGCCGCGCCGCCGCTGGCCCGCATCGTCGCGTCGTTGGGCGTGTTCCTGTACCTGCAATCAGTCATGCAGTTGCGGGTCACCGCCGACGGTGGCGGCGCCGCCGCATTGCAGCTCACTTCCTTGCTCCCGGACGGCGTCGTCCATCTCGGTAACTCGACGATTCCGACCGCGAGCTTCGTGCTGGCCGGAATGGCGATCGCGGTGGCCGTGGGTCTGGCGCTCGTGTTTCGATTCACTCGTTTCGGCCTCGCGACTCGGGCCGCAGCCGAACACGAGAAGGGCGCGGTCCTCACGGGCTTGTCGCCGGACCGGCTCGGGTACCTGAACTGGGCGATCGCGTCGGTGCTGGCCGGGCTCGCAGTGATCGCGATTGCGGGGATGTCGAGCAAGCTCGACCCGATCGACACGAGCCTGTTGGTTGTCCCCGCCTTGGCGGCCGCACTGCTCGGAGGGCTGAACGGGTTTGCCGCCACGACCATCGCCGGGCTCGCAATCGGAATGTCCCAGAGCGTGCTCTCCACATTCCAGGCCCGGGCGCTCTGGCTCCCCGACTTCCTGCCGAAAGGCAGCTTGCGAGAGGCGCT
This sequence comes from uncultured Acidimicrobiia bacterium, assembly GCA_963765075.1. Classification (GTDB taxonomy): domain Bacteria; phylum Actinomycetota; class Acidimicrobiia; order IMCC26256; family JAENVU01; genus JAENVU01. Next base: position 694,094 of record CAVXVA010000001.1, on the reverse strand, counting down.
CCCCGTCATCTTGATCCTGGTCGCGATCACCGTGCGGGGTTCGCACCTGCCGACGCGTGAGTCGATCATCGAGACCAGACTCCCGGCCTCGCCCACACCTCACCGAGTGTTCGCCTGGGCCGGGATCCTCACCGCGGCCGCGGCGGTGGGCCTACTCACCCTCGATGCGCAGTGGCGCCTGGCCATCGTCGTGTCGACCATTGCCACGTTGATCGCCCTGTCCTCGGTGGTCCTGACCGGCTACGTCGGTCAGATCTCGCTCGCGGCAGTATGCGTTCGCGGGTCTGGCGGCGTTCGTGACCGCGCGCCTCGCCGTCGAGGGCGTGGGATTCCCGTGGGCGCCGATGCTCGGAGTGACGGTCGCGGTGGGAGTCGGCATCCTGGTGGGGATTCCTGCCGTACGCGTGCGGGGCATGGCCTTGGCCATCGCGACGCTGGGGGCCGCGGTCGCGATCGAGGCCCTGGTCTTCGCCTCACCAACGTTCTTCGGCATCACCGGCGTACCGCGGCCGCGCCTCTTCGGCATCGACCTGGGATTTCTGTCCACCGGCGCCGAGAACTTCCGGGCCGCCTTCGGACTCCTCGCATTGGGGGTCCTCGCCGTGAGCATGATCGCAGTCGCGAACCTGCGGCGCAGCCCGACCGGGCTCCGCTGGCTCGCGGTGCGGAGCAACGAACGTGCGGCGGCGGCCGCGGGCGTCGACGTGAGCAACACGAAACTGTTGGCCTTCGCGGTGTCGTCACTCCTGGCCGGGCTGGGCGGAGCGCTCTTGGCGTACCAGTCGCCCGCGTTGTCCCCGCAGCAGTTCATGGTCATCGGCGCGCTCGCCATTCTCGCCCTTACCTACCTCGGTGGGATCGCCACGTTGAGCGGCGCGTTGTTGGCCGGCGTATTGGCGTCCGGAGGCATCGTGACCCGGCTGCAGGGTGGCGCCACCGGAGACGCGTCCAGCTACCAGTTCGCGATCAGCGGATTGGTGCTGGTCCTCGTCGCGATTCTCTATCCCGACGGCATCAGTATCGCCCTCCGTCGCGGCGTGTCTCGGTGGCGGCGCGCATGACCGCCTTGCTGGAAGTCTCCGGCCTGCGCGTGATCTTCGGGGCGCTCGCGGCGGTCGACGATGTCTCGTTCGTGGTCCCGCATGGCGGGATCATGGGCTTGATCGGACCGAACGGTGCGGGCAAGACCACGACGATCGACGCGCTGTGCGGGTTCCTTCCGAATGCCGTCGGATCGATTCGACTCGACGGGGTCGCGCTCGACGGGATGCGCGCGCACCAGCGCGCCCGGGCCGGACTCGGCCGGACGTTCCAAGCCGTTGAGTTGTTCGACGATCTCAGCGTGCGGGAGAACCTGTTGGTGGCCGCGATCCGGCCGCAATGGTGGTCGCCGTTCCTGGATGCGGTCGCGCCCCGGCGCGGGGCCCGCGGGGTCAACGTCGACGAGGCGCTCGGGCTCATGGATCTCGATGGGCTGGCCGATGCCCGGCCGACCGAACTGTCGCATGGTCAGCGCCAGCTCGTTGGCGTGGCCCGGGCACTGGCCGGACGCCCGCGTCTGGTGTTGCTCGACGAGCCGGCCGCAGGCCTCGACCCGGCGGAAACTCTGGTGCTCGGCCGACTCCTCGCGTCGCTGCCCGCCGCCGGGGTGTCGGTGCTTCTCGTCGACCACGACATGAACTTGATGCTCGAGGTCTGCAACGAGATCACCGTGCTCGATTTCGGCCGGGTCATCGCGAGCGGCCCGACCGCCGCAGTTCGAAGCGATCCGGCAGTGATCGCCGCGTACCTCGGAGGTGGGGCATGACCGATTCGGCGGCGGGGGAGCGGCTGCTCGAACTCACCGACTTCGTGGCGGGATACCGAGGTGTGGCCGTGGTGCACGGCATCACTCTGGAAGTGGGTGCCGGTGAAGTCGTCGCATTGCTGGGGCCGAACGGTGCGGGCAAGACCACGACGCTGCTGACCGCCTCGGGTCTGCTGCCGCGGCTCGGTGGTTCGGCTCGGGTGCTCGGGGTCGACCAACCTCTGGGCCGGCGGCGCGATACGACCCGTCGGTCGCTCGCACTCGTTGGCCGAGGTATGGCCCATGTGCCCGAGGACCGCGCATTGTTCTTCGGCCTCACCGGTCGGGAGCATCTTCGCTTGGCCGCGCGGCGTGGTGACCACGACGCGATCGAGCAGGCCCTGGCGCCGTTCCCCGCGCTGACCGCGATCATCGACCGGCGGGCCGGACTGATGTCGGGCGGAGAACAACAGATGCTGGCGTTGGCGCGGGCGCTTGCCGGTCGTCCGAAGCTCTTGATGATCGACGAGATGAGTCTCGGGCTGGCCCCGATCATCGTGGAACAGCTGTTACCCCAGGTGCGCGTGATCGCGGCGGAGTCCGGGGTCGGTGTGCTCCTCGTCGAACAGCACGCGCACGCGGCGCTGGCGGTTGCCGATCGCGCCTACGTGATGGTCGGCGGGCGGATCCACCACCTGGGATCGGCGGCGACGCTCGCCGCCGATGCTGCGCTCCTGGCCTCGGCCTACCTCGGCGACACTGACTCGTCAGCGGGGAACCAGTTGGCGTGAAAGCCGAAGGGGACCCGACGAGGCATGTGCACCGTCGCGATCGGTCCGTCGGCCACGGCCCGGGCGTCGAGAATCACGAGGTCGGTCGTGTTGGTCCGATCGTCGTGCACTGCGTTGAGCAGCCAGCCGTCGTCTTCTGACCGACGCTGCGGGTTCGGCGCGAAGACGCTCTCTCCCACGTGGCCGTGGCTGCCCGCCGACCACATCGACCGTTCGCCGGTCGACTGGTCGTACTTCACGATGGTGTCGAAGTCGCCGATCACTCGGCCGGGCTCGAGGAACGCCGACATGTAGAGGTGGTCGGTGCGGACCCCGGTGTAGTCGTCGTTGACCCGACTGAACTCCCCGGGCGTGTCGTCGAAAGGTTCCCAGCCGGCGGTGCCCGTATCGAGGTCGACCCAGTACCGGGCGGCGTACCCGCCGCTCGGATCTGCGGTGGAGACGTCGAGCGGGGCCGTGGGGTCGATGCCGAAGTCGGGCGCGACCATTCGGGGGGCCCGGAACTCGATGCGGTTGCCCTCGGACCAACCGTTCCAGAAGTGCTGAACGTGGCCGGGTTCGATCTCGAACCATCGGATCTCGTCGGCCGAGCCGCGACGCGGCATGACCCCGATGCGGGTGCCGTTCTCGGGCCGCCACTGCACCATCGGGCCCTTCCCGAGGTTCTCCATGTCGAAGACGATGGGAGAGTCGAGGAAGACGGCGTGGTGCTTGGTGATGATGAAGTCGTGCATCATCACCGGGGCCGGGAGGTCGAGCTTGGCGCGGTGCACGAGCGTGCCGTCGGGATCAACGACGTAGTAGCGCAGGTACGGCGGGAAGAGCGAGTAGGCGAAGAAGAACATCTCCCCGGTGCGCGGGTCGATGCGTGGGTGCGCGGTCATGGCCCCGCGGAGTTTGCCGTCGAAGTCGTATTCGCCGACCGTCGAGAGATCGGCGTTGACCTCGGTGGGGAGTCCACCCTCCCAGAGCGCCAGGTAGTGCTCGGCGTGGCGGATGATGTGGGTGTTGGCCGGGTTCTTCACCGGTCCGGCGTCGCCGACCAGCTCCGGATCGGGATAGTCCATGACCTCGCCGAGGCCGGGGTAGATCGACGCGCCGTGCGCGAGTTCGGCGTTGAGCCCGCGTGAGCGAATCCAGCGATTGCGATACGACACCCCGGCATCGGTGAAGGTCAGGGCGTGCAACATTCCGTCGCCGTCGAACATGTGGTAGCGACCGGCCGGTTCGAACGCCGGGTTCGGACCGTTGCGGATGAAGGCGCCCCGCAGCCCTTCCGGGAGAGTGCCGGTGACCGCGCACGACGCCACATCGAGTTCGTCGCTGACCGGCGCCATGTTGCCCCGGAGGTCGGGTTGGTTGGCCGCGTTCGTGACGGACGTCGTCAGGGTGATCGGTGTGTCAGTGACAGTCATGCGAGTACCTCGTCGCACTCACTCGCGACTTCGTGGATGGTGGAATGGAATTCCTCGGGGACCGACGCCATCCGTTCGTCGCTCAACTCCGAGGAGAAGTGCAGCCGTTCCGCGTCGGCGAGTTCGTGGTAGGCGGGCATCCAGGCGGAGTGGAGCACCAACGGGATGCATTCCTTGTTCGTTCCCATGAGGGTCGCGACCGGACCGGCGCCGACGTTGGCGGCGTCGAACACGTCGACTCGGAGGCCGTTGTCGCTGCACACCGGTTGGATGACGTAGCCGTCGTGTCCGCCCGGCTCACCGCCGGTGTACTCGCCCGGTGCGGCACCGCGGGGCGCGAACGCCGGCGACGTGATGTGGTCGGACAGGTCCGAGTACTCCCAGCGGCTCTTGAGCTCCATGCTGCCGCGCTGGAACGAGCACAGCGCGCCGGGAGTTTCTTCCCGGACCTGATCGAGATCGATACGGCCTTCGTAGAGTGCGGCGGCTCGCTGGCTGATGCTCCCCGGCCGGCAACCCTGGTACGTGACGTGATGCAACGTGGGCGCCGACAGGCCCTCCGTGCTCCAGTCCATGGCCGACAGCTGGAGGTTGAAGGTCCAGTCCTGCTTGAAATGGCCCTGCTCCAAGACTTTGCCCGAGTTCGGATCGAAGGTGATTTCGGTCAACGTTTCCGGGGCCATCGCCATGTTGTAGAGACCGACCACGGCGGGGTCGACGGGGTTGCCGTTCACGTCGAGGTCGTCGGGCCGCATGTAAAGGCCGAGGTCCATGAGGTCCATGCCCTCCCAGACCACCGACACGCCATCGGAGTCGTCCCACCGTGCGTAGTAGTGACCGGCCGGTGGCGCCATCATGAAACACACGGGCGTGACGGGCGTGCCCGACGCGAGCCCTTCGAGCGCATCCTTGCGAATGAGCCACACCGGGACTTCGGTCTCGGTCGTGACCGAACGCTCGCCGCCCATCATCTCGGCGGCATCGGCCTTGAAATTGCCCGAGTCGCTGAGGATGACCCAATCGCGTGTCTGGCTGATGGTGTGGATCGAACCGCCGAAGGTGATGCCGTCGAGCGGCCAGTGCTTGACCTGGGTGCCGTCGGCCCGGTCGTAGCGCACCAGCGACGGCCGCATGCCCGGTTCCGGCTCGAAGACGAGTTCGAGCTTCACCGTCCACAAGCAATCGCGTTCGGGGTCGGCCACGGGATGTGCGCTCGAGAAGAGGAACGGAAGCACGCCCGGCATCGGCATCGAACTGCCGCCCCAGGCGTCGATGTGTCCGACCTCGGACACGAACTCGAGCGTCTCGGGGTGGAGTTCGATCGGTCGGCCCGCGTCCCAGGTCGTGTAGAGGCGGTTCCCCCACGGGAGGGGCGCGGTGTTCGAGCAGTTGGGCGAACCGAACGGCGAGAGGTAACCGATCGATCCGTAGGAGAACTGATCGGCGTGCCGATCGAAGATCCGCTTGCCGGGAGACTGAATGGTGCGGCTCTGCCAGGCGAGTCGGCCGGGGGCTGCGCCCCGCTCGCCGGGTTCGAGCGACAGGCGGCAGATCGCGCCCCAGTCGAAGATGGCGTACGGGAGGTTCCGGCTGTTGTTGGGGCTGGAGAACACCACCTCACCGCTGATGTCGGTGGGCCAGGCACCGGAGACGACTTCGAGTTCGAAGTCCTGCTGGGGAGCGTTGACGAGTGATCTCGGCGTCGGCATCGGTGCCTCCTGGAAACAATCCTGCTAGTTTGGTGAACAGTGTTTACCAAACTAGCGTGTGATGATGGGGCGGGCGCCACCACGGTTCCGGTCGCCCTCTCGAAGCCGTTGACTCGGCGAGCCCTACGCGGCCGGCGAATCCTCAAGCGGTTCCTCTACAGCCAGCTGATGTTGCGTCAGGCCGTCATGGTTGCGATCGGTAGGGAACAGCCGATCGTGAACTTCACCGTCGAGGCCGATCCGCCGTCGGTGTACTTCGTCTTCCGACTCCGGGCCGAGGTCGTCCCCGAACTCGGCCGGCTGCTCGGCCTGCCGCCCGAGTTCGCCTCCGCGCCGCTGCGCTGTGTCGCCACCGATGAGCCCGAGCATCTCCTGGTGCTCAACGTGTACCGGGTGTCGGGCCTGGCCAAGGGGCTGCGCGCCGAGTGGTCGGTGTTCGTCGGCGACGCCGATGGCGTCCCCCGCTACATGGTCTTCGACGCGAGGTCGTCGCTCCCGTCGATGGATCCGATCGATGTGATCACTCGAAAGTCACGGGTCGACCACGAACGGAAGGGATCGACCATCACGACCCACGTCGGTGAAGGCGACCACGCGTTCACGGCCACGATCGAGATGCCGCCGGGTGACGAGGCGCCGCGGGTGGTCACCGCCGCCGACTGGTCGACCGCCAACGACTACATCTACTGGGGCAACGGCATCTGTGACCGCACCTATTACGACGCGGGAATGGCGGCGGCTCGCGTGCGGGAAGTCCCGGTCGGCGCGGTGACCTTGCACGACGGGACCCCGTGGGCGAGTCTCGTGGAGCCCGACGTGCTGCACGTGTTGGTGTTCGAGGACGCGATCGAACTCGCGATCACCCCCTGGGAGAACCTGGGGCGACTCGACCCGACCCACTGAAGGTTGCCCTGTACCGCGACGACGTTGAACCCGAGGACGGCGACACACCATGGATGCCACGCTTGAACATGTGATCCGGGATCGCATCGAGGGGGAGAAGGCTCGTACCGCGCCGGCACCCGATTCGATTCCGGTGCCGCTGATCCCGACGGGTCGCTATACCGACCCCGAGTTCTTCGCGCTCGAACGGGAACGCGTCTTCGGCCGATCCTGGTTGTTCGCCGGTCACGAATCGGAGTGGCCCGAGCCGGGCGCCTATCGCCTCTTCACCCGGTCGGGGGCGCCGATCGTCATCGTGCGCGGCGACGACGGGATCGTGCGCGCGTTCTACAACGCCTGTCGCCATCGCGGGGCTCCGGTCACGCGCGACGAATGTGGCGTGGCCAAGCGATTGACGTGCCAGTACCACTCGTGGTCCTACGGGACCGACGGTGCCCTCAAGGCAGTGCCCGACGCCCGCAGCTTTGCCGACCTCAAGACCGAGAATCTCGGTCTGGTGCCGGTGCGGTGCGAGGTGCACGACGGCTGGGTGTATATCAACGAAGACGAAGACGCGCAGAGTCTGGCCGCGTTCCTCGGCCCGGTCGGCGAGCAGATGACCGAGATCAACGGTCCGGCGATGCGTCTCGTGGGTACCCAGGTCCATCACCTCGCGTGCAACTGGAAACTCATGGTCGACGCGTTTCTCGAGGTGTACCACGTGCGCACGGTGCATCCGGACAACGCGGCGCTCCTCTACGACGACCAGTCGGTCACCGTCACGATGTTGCCCAACGGCAACAGTCGCCTCACGGTCGAGAAGCGCGAGATGTTCCGGGACATGCCGATGGTGGCACCGGAGTTCGACAACCCGGCGGTCGGTGAGTTGTGGCGCCAGACCTCCACGTCCTACGGCATCTTCCCCAACCTCGTGGTGCCGATGGACACGGGCGCGTTCACCTACCTCTGCATGTGGCCGGTCGCGATCGACCGGACCGACCTCGAGCTGCGGTGGTACGCGCCGGAGTGGGCCGGCGACGACGTGCCGGCCGACCACTCGGGCCGGATGGAGCTGTTCGACACCGTCATGGCCCAAGACACGGCCAACATGGCGCCGATCCAGGCCTCGGTATCGTCGCCGGGGGCGCGCCCATTCCAGATCGGTTGGCACGAACGCTTGATTCACCACTTCCAACGGGCGGTCGATCTCGCGATCGGTCCGGATCGCCTGCCCGAGGGCACAGCGGTCTCCGACGCGCTCGACCGATTCGTCGAACCGTTCTGAGCCAAGGACACCAGCAGCCATGAGCGCTCAGGTCTTGCTCCGGGGCGGTGCCGTCGTCGACGGCACCGGCGCGCCGACCCGGCCTGCCACCGACGTCCTGCTCGAGCCGGATCGCATTCTCGCGATCGGCAGCGGTGCCGCAGAACTCGCCCGCCCGGACGCATCGATCGTGGACGTCTCGGGGATGACGGTGATGCCGGGCCTGATCGACGCGCATTGCCACATCACGTTCGGCGAACCGGCGAGCAACGACGAGTTGTTCTTCCACCGAGAGCAGTCCACCGCGATGTTGCTGGCGGCCTACAACGTCCGCAAGCTCCTGCGCGCCGGGGTCACCGGTTTTCTGGATGCCGACTGCATCTTCGACCTCGGCCCCGCGTTGCGCGACGGCATCGAAGCCGGGTTGGTCGAGGGTCCTCGCATGGCTTCGGGGATGAACGCCCTCCTCACCGCGGCCGGAGGCACCGCGGGCCGGCTCATTCCGAACGAGGGCACGCTCGGATATGCCGCGGTCGTCCGCAACCGCGATGAGATCGTCCGGACCACGCGGCAGCAGATCAAGTACGGGGCCGACTGGATCAAGGTGCATCTCACCGGATCCCTCCCCGGCCGGTCCGGCGAACTCACCGTATGGTCCGAAGCCGAACTCCGTGCGGTCGTCGATACCGCGCACGCGCTCGACACGCCGGTGGTGGCGCACTGTCGGAACGCCGACTCAACTCGGCTCGCGGCGCGATCGGGCGTCGACCTGATCCTGCACGCTTCGTTCCTCGACGACGCCGCGCTCGACTCGGTCGTCACGTCGGGTGCGGCGATCGCGCCGACCTTCACGTTTCTCGCCAACCTCGCAGACCATGGTGAGGCGGTCGGGGCGATGACGTCCCAGCGAGAGATCTTCCGCGGTGAGATCGAGGCGACCGCCCAGGTGTTGCGCCGGGCGTACGACGCCGGCGTGCGCCTCCTCTGTGGGTCGGAGAGCGGGTTCTCGCTCACTCCCTATGGTGAATGGCACGCGCGCGAACTCGAATTGTTCGTCGAGGTCTTGGGGCTGACTCCGCTCGAGGCGATTTCCTGCGCAACGCGCAACGGCGCGTTCGCGCTGCGCCGAACGGAGGGCTCGGTCGGGGTGGTGGTGGTCGACGCGGCGGCCGATGTCCTGGTGGTCGACGGCGACCCGACCCGCGATATCACGGTGCTCGGTGACCGGCGGAATCTGCGGCACGTCTTCTCCCGTGGAGTGCCGATCGATCTTGGCGCGCCGATACCGCCGCGGCGTCCGCTCCGGGGCGAGAAGGTCGGGGTGTGGTCGGCGGAACCGCTCACGTGGGATCGCGTCCACCCATGACCGCGCCCGGCGCGCTGTTGGTCACCGGCGCCGGATCCGGGATCGGCGCCGCGATCGCGGCCGCGGCCGCCGAGGCAGGGTGGGCGGTCGGTGTGCTCGACCGCAACCACGACGCGGCCATCGCCGTCGCGACGCGTATCGGGGGCGGTGCGGTCGCCCTCGGCGCCGACACCACCGACGAAGACGCGATCGAATCGGCGCTCGACGAGTTCGCGACGGTCTCGGGCGTCGAGGCACCGGCGGGTCTGGTGGCCAACGCCGGGATCGTGCGGTTCGGACCGTTGCTCGAATTGGAAATCGCGGATTGGCGGGCCGTCGTCGACGTGAACCTCACGGGTACGTTCGCGACGGCGCGGGCGGTCGCCCGGCGCATGATCGCCGCGGGCACCGCCGGGTCGATCGTGGCGGTGACTTCGATGAACGGTGTCGAGCCCGGACCGAACGCCGGCGCCTACGGCGCGACCAAGGCGGGGGTCTCGCTCCTGGTTGCCCAGATGGCACTCGAATGGGGGAGCGCCGGCATCCGCGTGAACGCCGTGGCCCCCGGATTGATCGACGCCGGGATGTCCGAGCCCATCTACGCCGACCCCGACATTCGCGATCGGCGCGCGGCCCGGGTGCCAGCAGGACGCTTGGGAACGGCGGCCGAAGTCGGCGCCGTGGTCCTGTTCCTGTTGTCGGACGCGGCCTCCTACGTCAACGGTACCGAGATACTCGTCGACGGCGGCGTGACCCGCAGCGTGATCGCAACGCTGCCCCGGCCCAGCGCGGTCGATGCGGTGGGGGACGGAGAGGTCGGCCGGTGAGCGGCCACCTGGTGCTGTCCGGTGGGCCGCAGCACGACTTCGCGGCCTCGACCGCAGTGCTGGTCGAGATCGCCGCCGGACTGGGTCTCGATTCGACGGTCGTGACCGAACCCGATCGCTTCTTCGCCGCCCTCGCCGATGCCGAGGCCGGTGCCAACCCACCCTGGTCCATGGTCACCGTGAATGCGTTGCGCTGGCGGATGAGCGCCGATCAGTACGCCGCCGATCGCGAGCAGTTCGCGTTCACACTGGATCCGACCGATGCGGCTCGACTCGAACGGCACGTCGTGGAGGGTGGAGGGTTGCTCGCGCTTCACACCGCTGCGATCTGCTTCGATGCCGATCCGGCGTGGCACCGATTGCTGCGGGGCACGTGGCGATGGGACATGTCGATGCATCCACCGCTCGGCGACCTGCGCGTCGAACCTACCGACGCTGGTCTCCACCATCCGATCGGCTCGGGCGAGTCGGCGTTCGTGCTCCGCGATGAGCTGTACTGCGATCTCGCCATGGAGTCCGATGTCGTCCCGTTGTTCGAGGGCGTCGTCGGCGCCACGCGCCAACCGGTCGTCTGGACGCACGAGGCGGGTGCCGGCCGGGTCGTCACCGACCTGCTCGGCCACGATGCCGCGTCGCTTCGGCACCCGCAACACACACGCCTGATCGTCGAGGCCCTCACGTGGGCCCGACGACGCGCGTCGATCAATCAGGAGCACGTCGATGTCTGAGTACCGGGTCGTGACCATCACCTCGCACGACGACGCGCGCGCGGCGTTCCGTCATCGTGATCTTCGTCAGGCGCTGTACGACGAGGGTGAAGTGGTGATGGCCGATGTGCTGGTCAACCTGCATGGCGATGATCACCGCAACCGGCGGCGACTCGAGAATCGGCTCTTCCGGCGCGACACCCACGATCACTACGAGCGGGATCTGTTTCCGCCGATCGTCGAGGAGACCTTGGCGCCCTACCGGGCGGCGGGTGAGGCCGAACTGGTGACCCTGAGCCACCACATGATGATGAATCTTGCCGCGCTCACTGCCGGGGTCGATCGTCCGCTCGGGACGGCGGAGGAGACCTTCCATCTCTACTCCTACATGATGCGGTTCATCGAGGGTGCCACGCTCGCGCACTACACCGGCGACCGTGATGCGAAGCGGGCCGAGGTTGCGGGGGCGCTCGTATCGTTCGACGAAGAGTTCCTGCGCCCGTCGATCACACGGCGGCGGCAGCTCATTGCCGAAGTCGGCGCCGGCACGCGTGCCGAGGACGCACTCCCGCGCGACGTCCTCACGGTGTTGTTGCGGAACCAGGACAACCTGGAGCTGCCGGCGGATGTCGTGCTCCGGGAAACGTGCTTCTTCCTCCTGGCCGGCGCGCACACGTCCGCGACCGCGTTCGTGCGCACCCTGCACAACATCTTCGGCCTGGACGTCACCGCGCCCGCCGACGGCGCCCGGGCCCGCACCGATCTCGGATTTCTTCAGCGCTGTGTGCACGAGACCGTGCGGCTGCAACCGTCGAGCCCGGTCGCGATGCGTTGGGTCGCCGAGCCGCTCGAACTGGCCGACGGGACCCACCTCGAGCCGGGTGACCAAGTGGTGATCAATCTCATGGCGGCGAATCGGGATCCGGCCGCGTTCGGCGAGGATCCCGGAGCGTTCGACGTTCATCGGGCCCTCCCCGATTCGGTCGCGCCGTGGGGACTCAGTTTCGGCACCGGCATGCACGCATGTATCGGCCAGGACCTCGCGGCCGGACTCGACCCCCGGGGGAGCACCGCCGGCCCCGACCACCTGTACGGACTGGTGCCGGTCGCGGTCCAGGCGGTGCTGGCGGCGGGCGCCCGCCTCGATCCCGAGGACCCGCCGGTACTGGATCCCACCAGCGACCGCGGGTACTGGTCGCGCTACCCGGTGCGGTTCGACAACGTGGATGCGTCATCGTGATTCCCCGTCGATGATCGATCTGCACGCGCACGTGGTGCTCGAATCGGTGCTCGGCGCGGCCGGCCCGTTGGGCCCCGAACTGGACGACGGCGATACGGACACGGGTCGACCTCCCTGCTTTCGGGTGGGGGACTACACGCTGATCGGCGTGCGGTACCGAGACTCGCCGTTCATGGACCTCGATCGTCGGCTCGCGGCGATGGACCAACTCGGCATCACCGTGGCGGTGCTGTCGCCGAACCCGCTCACCTACTTCGCGGGCCGACGCCGAGTGGGCGGTTGCGTTCTGTCGCCGTCACAACGACGAACTCGCGGCGTTCGTGGCCCGCGCCCCGGATCGGCTCCGCGGGTTCGCCCAGTTGCCGATGCAAGAGCCCGATGCCGCCATCGCCGAGTTGCACCGCGCGGTCACCCAGCTGGGGCTGGTCGCGCCCTACATCGGCACGGATCTGGGACGAGAACTCGACGACGCCGCGTTCGATGGTCTCTGGTCGACGTGTACCGAGCTCGATGTCCCGGTGTTCGTGCACCCGGCGCCCGACGGTGTGGACGGAGCTCGTCGCGACCCGCGTCGGGCGCGATTCGACGCCGACCTCTGGCTGGGCTTCGCGTACGAGGAATCACTCGCAGTGGCAACCCTGGTGCTCGGCGGTGTGCTCGACCGCCATCCCGAGCTGGATGTGTGCATCAGTCACGGCGGCGGTGCGACCGCCTGGCTGGCCGAACGAATGGCCCACGCGGCGCGGACCCGACCGTGGTCGACCGGCGAGCTGCGTGAACCCGGTGCCGTCGAGGCGCGTCTGGCGCGGCTGTGGTGGGACGCGCACGTCGGTGGCCCGGAGGCGTTGTGCGCGTTGCGCGGGGCGTTCGGCGACGGTCACCTCGTCGGTGGGACGAATCTCGCGGGCTGGGATCAGACGGCCGATCCGAGTTGGGGTGACGCCGCACTGGCTCGCACCCTCGACGTGAACGCGAGGCGCTTGCTCCGGCTCGACTCGTCGCCCGGGGCGTGACCTGATCGGTCAGTCGGCGGAGTACTGCACTGCGGCGCGAGCGGAGATGGCCGGTTTGATGGCGTCGGCGATCACGGCCTGGTGGGCAGGGTGATCTCGGTAGACCAGGTATCCCGCTTCGTCGTCGAAGTCGGCGACCACCACGAAGTCCCAGTTGTCGGGCGCGAGCCCGGCGTCGGGACCGAATCGGTAGGCGCGGATGGCGTCGATGGCGGCCGGGAGGGCGGCGAGTCCGGAGCTGATCGCGACCCGTTCGGCGTCGGTCGCCTCCGGCTTCAGCTGGAACATCACGACGTGTCGGAACATCGGGCCAACCTAGCGAACTCCCCGGGTGGAGTCGGGTGCCGGCCCGATGACCTCAACGCGGGAGGCCGAGCACCCGCTCACCGACGATGTTGCGCATGACGTCGGAGGTGCCGCCCATGATCGTGTACGCCGGGGAGTACGAGAGGCCGCGGGTGACGTCGTCCCAGAGCATGGCGTCTGCGCCCAGGGCACTCGCCACGAACTCCGCGACGACTTGCTCGTGCTCGGTGCACACACACTTGGTGGCGGCGCTGAATCCTGCCGGCGCCTGCCCGAGCGCTTCGCGGGTCACGAGGATCCGGCCGAGCCGATAGCCCGTCTCGATCCGGGCGATGGCCTGGCGCACGCGCAGGTCGGTGGTATCGGCGTGCGCGCGGGCGATGAGATACAGCGCATGATTCGAAACCAACCGATCGATGCCGCCCCGCTCGTGCTCGAGTTGGCGCATGGTCTGGCGGAAGGCCGCGCCTTCCGTGCCGACCAGGTTCGCGATGGGTACCCGCACGTCGGAGAAGAAGACCTCGCAGAAGTGACGATTGGTGGTCATGTCGTGGATGGGCCGCACCTCGATCCCGGGGGTGTCCATCGGAACGATGATCTCGCTGATGCCGTGATGGGGCGCGGTGCCGTGGCCGGTACGACAGATGAGGTAACACGCGTCGGCCACCGCGCCGAAGCTGGTCCAGATCTTCTGCCCGTTGATGCGCCATTCGTCGCCGTCGCGCACGGCACTCGTCCGCAAGGATGCGAGGTCGCTGCCGGCTTCTGGTTCGCTCATACCAATGCACCAGGTGGCCTCGCCCGAGAGGATCGCCGGCAGGAAGGTGGCTTGTTGGTCCGGGGTGCCGTGGGCGATGAGGGATGGTCCCATTTGGCGGTCGGCGAACCACATGGCCGCGATCGGCGCACCGGCCGCGATGAGTTCCTCGCCGATGATCAACCGGTCGACCGCCGGTCGACCGCCACCGCCGAACTCGACCGGCCAGGTCATGCCGATCCAGCCACGGGCACCGAGTTCCCGGGCGAATTCCTTGGAGTAGCCGTTGATCCAGCTGTCGTTGTGCCGGCCGAAGCGAGCCACGGCATCGGCGGCGACCGTGCGAGCCTCGGCCCGCAAGTCCTGCTGTTCTGCACTCCAGCTGAAGTCCATGCGGTGGCGATGCTCCGGGGTCGGCGGTGCGCGAACGAGCGGTGGTCGACCCGTCAAAGTACCTTGCGTGACCATGGCTCACGACTTGATCATCCGCGGTGGCATGGTGCTCGACGGGACGGGGGCCGACGCGTTCGCCGCCGATGTCGCCGTCGACGGCGACCGGATCACTGCGGTCGGCGACTTGGCTGACGTGGTCGCCACCAAGGAAATGGACGCAACCGGCATGACGGTCACACCGGGCTTCGTCGATTTGCACACCCACATGGACGCGCAGATCAGTTGGGATCCGTTCATGACGTCCTGTTCGTGGCACGGCGTGACCACGGTGCTCATGGGGAACTGCGGCGTGACCTTCGCTCCCGCGCGGGCCGACGACCGGTCCTACCTCGCCGAGATGATGGAAAGCGTCGAGGACATTCCCCGGGATGCGATCCTCGACGGGCTGCCGTGGAACTGGGAAACCCACCCGCAGTATCTCGATTCGGTGCAACAGCTCGACCCGGCACTGAACGTCGTCGGGCTCGTCGGCCACTGTGCCGTTCGGTACCAGGTCATGGGTGAGCGCGCGCTGGGCGAGGAAGAACCGACGGCCGACGAGTTGACCCGCATGCGCGAGATCGTCGCCGAGTCGATTGCGGGGGGAGCGGTCGGGTACTCGACGTCACGCATCCTCGTGCATGTGGTTCCCGATGGCCGCAAGGTCCCGGGCACCTACGCGTCCACGGCGGAGCACCTCGCGCTGGCCGACGGAATGAACGAAGCCGGCGGTGGAATCTTCCAGGCCGTGCTCGACTTCGAGAGCCGTGCGGGCAACGAGTTCGGCCTGCTCCGAGCGATGGCCGAGCGGGCGGGTGACGTGCTGTTCGCGGCCGGTCCGGGGAACGACACCAGCGGAGACCTCGGCGTGGTCGACCTGTGGGACGGCTTCCTCGCCGAGACCCGGGCGAACGCCGGCCGGATCACCGCGTACACCATGACCCGGCCGTCGGGATCGCTCGCCGGTCTGGCCCAGGTCCCACCGGTCAAAGGCCCGCGTTGGCGTTCGGTCATGACGCTGCCGACCATCGAGGAGCGGCTCGCCGCGTTGTGTGACGACACCACGCGTGCCGAACTGATCGACGAGGGGATCGAACGCGGCCTCCTGTACAACCCGGAGTTCATCCACCCGCTCGGACCGGGACCGGTGCCCAACTACGACATCGAAGGCGGTAAGTCGGTCGCGGAACTCGCGGCCGACGCGGGCGTGCATCCGGTCGAGATCATCGTGGATCGGCTGATTGCCAGCGAAGGCCGTGAGCTGTTCAACATGTGGTTCTTCCACCGGAACCGGGAAGCGCTCGGCGGGTTGCTCGCGCTCGACTCGGTATACCCGGGCGCCGGCGATGCCGGTGCCCACGCCGGCCAGATCTGCGACGCCGACGCGCCGACGCACTTCCTCTCGCACTGGAGTCGCGATCGGGGGCTCGTGTCGTTGCCCCAAGCAGTGCATCGCCTGACCGCCAAGGCTGCGGCCACGATCGGGCTCATCGATCGCGGCACGCTGCGCACTGGTTCCTTCGCCGACATCAACGTGTTCGATCCCGACCGTCTCCAGGTTGGGTATCCGACGTACGTCACCGACTTCCCGGGGGGCAAGGGCCGGTTACTGGTGCGGTCCGAGGGCTACGCCGCGACGCTGGTCAACGGTCAGATCGTCACTGCTCAGGGTGAGCACACCGGTGCCCGGCCCGGCCAGGTGTTGCGCGAGTTCTCGCGCAACCCGTAGGTCGGTCATGGTGGCTCCTGGTCGCTGGTCAATGTGTTGTCCGATTCGGTCGCGACAACGATGTCGGCGGGGGAGAACCGCTCCCAGAACACGGCGCCCGAGCAGGCGGTGAGCACCCAACCGATTCCGAGCACGCCGCACCAGGTCATGAGCGTCATCGCGACGCCGATCGGTCCGAAGCCGGTCCAGCCCTGGAGGAGTATCGGGATCGCGACCCGGCCGGCGATGTGTAAGACGATGCCGTCGATCACGACGCCTGCGGTTCCGGCGATCATCAGCGCCCGGAAACTGCGGCTCCCGTCGCGCACGAGCAGGATCGGACTCAGGGACCAGAACAGCCAGACGCAGACCAGTGCGCCGACGAGGACGAGCAGGTGCACGCCGCTGCCGTTCTGGCCGGCCAGGCTGATCTCCTGGCGGGCGATCATCGTCGCGAGGTAGAGCACAAACCAGGTCGCACCCCGGGCAATCGTTTGGCCGATCGGAAACGGTTCGCGGCGCCATGCCCTCGCGTACATCCGTGCGACCGTGATCGACATCGGAATTCCCCAGAAGAGGAAGCCGGCCAGGCCCACGACGGTCCACGTCGATTCGAGGCCACCCGCCGTGCCGAACGCCGACCGGAACCGATCGTCGAGCGGATCGCCGAGCCCGAGTTGACGTACGAACAGATCGCCGACGTTGGCGGTGTCGTTGAACCCGGTGAAGTACCCGAACCCGAGAATGATGAGCGGGATGATCGTCGTGAAGAGTTCGATCGCGAGCAGCCCGCCTTGGGTGAGTCCGTCGATCTCGACGAACCGATGCGCGATCGCGATCAGTGGTGCGGTGCGTCGCGATTGCTCGAGGCGGGCGTATCGGTGGGCGAGTCGGTCGCGCAGTCGTTGGGCTTCGGGGTCCTCGATCGGCTCAGCCATCGGGAAGAGTGTGGTGCATCACCGCACGGGGTCGGCGCCAAGCGGCTGGGGAACCCGCCGTTCGGCGCCGCCGAACATCCCGCCTCCTCGTCCCCACATCGCCCAAGTGTTGCTTCCAACCTTATTCGCGCGTAGAATCACCGGCTTGAGTGAATCCGACGAGAGCCTAGCACGATCGCAACAGGCCGTACACCTCCTCATCCCTTGCAACCGGAGAGGTAGAAGGTCCCACTCGCTGGAGCACTTCCCAGGCCACACCGCGACACCGCGCCGGGAGCAGTCCCCCACGGAACCTTCACCGCGATCAACACCTGGAACGCACACGAACAGCGCGTGTTCGCGATCACCGCCGCAATGCTCACGCAGCCCGATCACCACGGTGCCGCGAGTCGGTTCCCGACCCCACTCAGCACGGTGGTCACCAGACAGCGAGTCCCAGCGTGCCGATGAGACCGAGGCTGCGAGCATCCGCGGACGAACCCGGTCGCCGGTACATGGGCACATCCCAGACCCGGTTCATCGCCTGCTGTCGCATCGGCGATCCCGAGACCGCCGTAGAGGCAAAGACCACTCCGACCACCAGCGCCACACCGTGGCCTTACCGTCGTCACGTTGTGTTGGATCTATCCCACCACGGGAAGTCGCGAGCCGAATCGAGGATGCGGTGTTGCAGTCGGGTTGCCGTGAGCACGTAGCCGAGACGTACCGCCACACAAGTGGGAACAGACTCACAAACCCGTAGTAGTATCAGGCGCCAGTTGCCGCCGCTCGTCGCTGAATTTCTCACACCCCTATGCAACCCCACACGTGCGCTGCTAACCATCACTGCATCACCTACACCCATCCCCTCACTACCACCTCCTCGCCGGGCCGCCCAGTCCGCCGGGCCGGCGTCAGCCTGTACCCTGCCATCGCCTCAACCCGCAGAATCCAGGAGTCCCCGGTGCAGATCTTCGACACGCTGTTCATCGGCGGCGAGTTCGTGAAGCCCCAGAGCGAGGCCGTCATCGATGTCGTCTCGCCCCACACCGAGCAGGTCATCGGCCAGGTGCCCGACGCTTCGCCCGCCGACATCGACGCCGCCGTGGCCGCCGCGCGTGACGCGTTCGACAACGGCCCGTGGCCGACCATGCCGCCGAGGAGCGCGGTGCGGCGATCGCGCGGCTTGTCGCTGGCGCTGCAGAGCGCGGGCCGAGGCGATCGCGGACCTGATCTCTTGCTCAGAACGGTTCGCCGAAGAGCTGGTCGATCATGGGCCAGGTCTTCTCGGCCACGATGGTGCTCGACGCGTACGCCGGGCTACGCGAAGACGTACCCGTTACCTCGACGAGCGCACCGGCGCGCTCGGTGGCCGGGTGCGTGTGCGCCGGGCGCCCGTCGGTGTCGCCGCCGGGATCATTCCCGTGGAACGTGCCGCTGTTCATCATGGCGCTGAAGCTCGGCCCGGCGATGGCCGCCGGGGTGCCCGATGATCATCAAGCCCGCGCCGGAGACGCCGCTCGACTCCTACCTCTTCGCCGAGGCGGTGATCGAGGCCGACCTGCCGCCGGGCGTGATCAACATCGTGCCCGCCGGTCGGGAGAACGCGGATTACATCCTGCGCCACCCCGGCATCGACAAGGTGAGCTTCACCGGCAGCAGCGCGGTCGGCAAGCACATCGCGTCGGTCTGCGGCGAGCAGCTCAAGCGGGTCACGCTCGAGCTCGGCGGCAAGTCGGCCGCGATCGTGCTCGACGACGTGTGCGCTCGACGATGCCCTGCTCAACGAGATGGTGATGTCGGGCCTGATGAACAACGGCCAGGTCTGTGGCGCGCAGTCGCGGATCCTTGGCGCCGCGGTCGCGCTACGACGAGGTGGTCGACGCGCTGGCGTCGAAGGTCGGCGAGCTGCACGTCGGCGACCCGCTCGACCTCACGACCCAGGTCGGCCCGCTCGTTGCCGAACGTCAGCGCGCTCGGGTCGAGGGCTACATCGAGGCCGGCAAGGCCGCAGGTGCTCGCGTCGCCACCGGTGGCGAGCGCCCGGACCAGGCCACCGGCTGGTACGTCGCGCCGACGGTGTTCGCCGATGTCGACAACACCATGAAGATCGCCCGTGAGGAGATCTTCGGGCCGGTGCTGTCGGTGATCCCGTACGACGGTGAGGACCAGGCCGTGCAGATCGCGAACGACAGCGACTACGGCCTGTGCGGCTCGGTCTGGACGAGCGACGTGGAGCACGGCGCCGAGATCGCTGCCCGGGTCCGGACCGGTGTCGTCGCGATCAACTCGTCGACGATCCTCGACTTCAACGCCCCGTTCGGCGGGTTCAAGCAGTCGGGCATCGGCCGCGAGCTCGGCCCCGAAGGCATCGACCCCTACACCGAACTCCAGACGATCATCCTGCCGGCATAGACCACCGGCGGTCCGCGGCTCCGCCGGCTACTCCGCGCCCGGGATCGGCGAGGGTCGATCTGATTCGAGCAGCGTTCGAGTCGCAGTGGCATCGAGCGGGCGGCCGAGGTGAAAACCTTGCGCGAAGTTGCATCCGACGCTCACAAGCGCTTCGACCTGGACTTGCGTCTCGACGCCTTCGGCGATGGGTGTGAAACCGAACCCGTGCGCGATCTGCACGATCGCTTGTGCGAGAGACCAGCCGGACGACGACAGGGTGTCATCGATGCATCCGCCGTCGATTTTCAGCAGGTCGATCGGGAGTTGTTGGAGCGCCGACAACGACGAGTAGCCCGTTCCGAAGTCGTCGATGGCGAGACGCACTCCGAGATCGCTGAGGCGCCGCAGTCGCTCGATTGCCGCGAGTGGATCTCGCATCAGCGCCCCTTCGGTGATTTCCAGAATCAGCCGCTCCGGTGGGAGTGCGGTGGCGTCGAGGAGCGATTCGACCCGGCGGGGAAGACCAGCGTTCATGAGTTGGATCGGCGAGAGGTTCACGCTCACTGCCGGTGCGGTCGTGCCGGTGGATCCTGCGGTCCATCGGCGCGCTTCGTCGCAGGCAGTCGCGAGGACGTAGTCGCCGACTTCGTCGATGAGCCCGTTGGCCTCGGCGAACGCGATGAACGCGCCCGGTGCGAGCAGGCCGCGTGCCGGATGTTGCCAACGCACGAGTGCTTCCATCGCAATGATGCGTCCGGTCGTCAGTTCACGGATGGGCTGATAGTGGACGACGAGATCGCCGCGCTCCGGCCGCGCCGCGCAGGCCCGCGATGAGATCAAGCCGGTCGACGGCGGCCGCATACATTTCGGGCGCGTACACCTGGTAGCAGTTCTTGCCCGAAGCCTTCGCGGTGTACATCGCGAGATCGGCGTTGCGCAGCACCTCGTGGGCACCGATGCCCGTGGTGTCGTACGCAATCCCGATGCTTGCTCGCGCCGATATCGCTTTGGACGCAAGCACGATTGGTTGGTCCAAGGCGGCGAGGATCCGTGCGGCAATGAGGTCGGCACTCTCTGGTTCGTCGAGATCCGCGATGAGAACGGCGAACTCGTCGCCACCGAGGCGGGCCGCGGTGTCCTGGCTGCGCAACTGACTCATGATGCGTTCGCTCACAACGATCAACAGTTCGTCACCCACCGAGTGGCCGAGGCTGTCGTTGACGTTCTTGAAGTCGTCGAGATCGATGAACAAGACGGCGAGTGTTCCCCCCGAGCGTGCCAACGACGCAGAGGCATGGTCGACGCGGTCGCGGAAGAGTGCCTGGTTCGCGAGTCCGGTGAGCGGGTCGTGGAGCGCTTGGAAAGCCAGGTCTTCCTCGAGCCGGACTTGTTCGGTGACGTCGCGAAATGTCCAGACTCGCCCGACGATCTCGCCGTCGATGCTCTGTGGGCGTGAATCCCGTTCGAAGATTCGTCCGTCCTTGAACTCGAGCCGGTCACGGCTATGCGCGTCGGGAATGGCGTACAGCTCCTGCACCCTGGCGAGGAAGCTCTGAGGATCGCAAAGCTGGTCGAGCACCCAGGCCAGCGCCTGATCGTCGTCCCCGGACGCAAGAACATCGGCGGGCAGATGCCACATTTCCGAGAAGCGACGATTCGAGTTCGTGATGCGACCGTCGCGGTCCACGACCAGGATTCCATCGGCGGTCGACTCCAGCGTCGCCGCCAACACCGAGTTGCTGGACCGGAGGTTCTCGCGTGACCGAGGCCAGCTCACTGACGTCGTGTCCGGTCGCGACCAGTCCTTCGACGGTGGGATCATCGAGCAGGTTCGTCACCGTGAACCCAATGGGGACCGTCATCCCATTGGCGTGGGTGAGCTGAAGCTCGAGTGATACCTGTCGTGATGAGTCGTCGCCGGCCTGGACCTCGTAGAGCGCTTCGACGAGGCGGCCCCGGTCGGCGTCATCGACGATGTCTCCGAGCGGGCGGCCTTCGAGCCATTCTTGATCCAGTCCCAGGATTCGACTGAGCGCCCCCGATGATGCGGTGACGACCCCATCCGGCGTCAACAACATCGTGAGGGATGCCACATTGTGCATGAGTGAACGGAATCGAGCGCTCTCGTCATTCGCGATCTCCCAGCGGCGACGCTCGGTGATGTCGCGCACGCACAGGAGGATGTCGTCTTCGAAGGGCGAGCCGAGTACTTCGACGAGTCGCCATCCATCGGGAGTTCGTAACCGAAGTTCGAGCAGCGTGCCGATCTCCTTGCCGATCACGCTGGCCATCGACAATGCCGCGACCTGCGCGTCCTCCGGATGGATGAACTCCAAGCCGCTGCGACCGACTGCCTCGCCGAGCGGAAGACCGAAGAGCCGCTCCGCAGCTCGATTTGCCCACCGCAGCTCTGCCTCCGAGTTGACCACCAACAGCGGATCCGGCATCGCGGAGATCAGCGCGGCGGGATCGGGAGGCCTCACCGACGCCGCCGCCGGGTTCAACGTTCGGACTGAACTGGTGGTCACCCACGCGGTATCGGCCTCGGCATTGCCCGGGTGGACCGGAACGAAGACCGGCATTTTTGCCAAAGTTTCTGGGAGCGGGTACTGCAGGTATTGCGGGCGATTCGACGGGCTCGACCGATGGAGGCCGGGCGGACGACGGTCGCCTTCTACAGGTACCGCTCGCGGCGGAGGCGGTGGAACGCCCACCAGCCGGGAAGCATCGGGAGCCAGAAGGTCGCCAACCGGAACAGGAATACGGCCGGCACTGCCGTGGTGTTGGGCATGCCCGCGCCGACCAACCCGGCGATGACCGCGGCTTCGAGAGCACCGAGGCCGCCGGGCGTGGGGGCCGCGGTCGCGATGGCCGAACCCGCGAGGTACGCGACCGCGATCTCGGGGAAGCTGAGGCCGCCACCGAACGCGAGTGTCGAGAAGTACATCGTCAACACGTATCCGAGCGTGACGACGCCGGAACCTCCGAAGAGCAAGAGGATCTTGCCCGGGCTGCGAATCACCACGGCGAACCCGCGGGCCGACTGCACGAGGACCGGGCGAACCTTCGTGGCGAACCACCGACGGGTCGCAGGTATCGACCAGGCGATCGCGATGAGTACGAGGATGCCCCCGACGACGGCGAGCATCGTGGGCCACCGGGGGAGCGAGACCGATCCGATCTTGGACCGGCCTGCCCATACGAAGAACACGATGAGGAAGACGACGTGCATCGCGAATCCGGCGATGGTGTTCAGCCCGACGCTGGACACCGCCACCGGCGGATCGACACCCGACTTCTGCAGGAATCGCACCTTGAGGGCCATGCCACCGACGCCCGCGGGTGCGAAGTTGCTCGCGAACGATGCCGCGACCTGAGTGAGGAAGGTTGGCACCGCCTTGAGTCGTTCCGGGACGGAACCGGCCAGTGCCAAGGCGGCGCCGACGTAGGTCTGGGTCGAGAACACCAGCGTCAGCGCGGCCCACCCCCACGATGCCTGGGACACCTGTCGGAAGATGCCGGGGAGGTCAGCCAGCTTGGGGAAGAGGAAGTAGGTGGCGGCCACCAGCATGAGGACCGTGAGGATCGTCCGCCGGCTGATGCGTTCGAGGGGGACGTACTCGGGTTCCTCGACGCCGGCGCGGCTCGCGATCTCGGTCTGAAGCCGTTCGAGCAGATGCGGTTCGAGCTTCAAGGCCGCGCGGGTCTCGGAACTCAAAGCATCGGCCTGAAGCCGGGGAAGCGCCCGCCCGACGGTCGCGAGGCCGAGCGAGTCGACGGCACTGGTCACGGCCCGATCGACACCGATTTTGAGCGTCATCACCGCGAGGAGTTGCGCGACATCGCCGTCGAGCACCGCATCGGTGGTCGCGACTTCGCTGAAGGCAAAGTCGGTGAGCCAGACCGTGCCGTTGCGGTCGAGGAGTAGTCGCCGGCGGCGCAGGTCGCGGTGGCCGATGCGGTGACCCCGCAACCGGGCGAGTTGTTCCCACACCTGGGCGACCTGCTCGTTCGTGAGCTCCTCGCCGGGGATCTCGGCGAACGTGCGGCCGTCGGTGAAGTCGAAGGCGAGGAGCATCGAATCGTCGTCGATCTCGACCAGCCCTCGGAGCCGCGGCGTCTGCACCCCCACATCACGGGCCTGGAGCGACACCAGCGCCTCGTGTTCGACGTTCTGGCGCATGGTGGCGAAGGGCCGTTCGTCACCGAGGTTCTTGAGTCGTACGAATCGGTAGAGGCGATACAGCAGGTCGGCCGAGTGTTCGTCGGGGCTCAGCACCTTGACCATGAGCTGGTCGTCGTTCTCCAGTCGAGCGAGATACCGGATGGTGCCGTCGCTCGGGCCGGCGAACGGTTCGAGCGCAACCGGTGCGAGCCCGGCGGAACTGAGCGCCGTGCGAATACCGTACGGGGTGGGGCGGCGGTCGGGACGGCCGAAGGCCAGCAGCACGGTGGTGCCGACCGTCGCGCCCAGCGCAAGCGCAACGAACACCTCCGACGGGAGGTGGGTCGCCAGGACGATGTGGGCGGTCGTGATGCCGATGAGCGCCAGCAACCCGGTGCGGCGCCACCGTTGGCCCACGAACGGAGCCAGGATCACGAACGACGAGGTCAGCTCGGCCAGGGTCGTCGGGTTGATCGCGCCGCCGGGACCGATACCGCCCTCGGCGAGAAAGCGCTGCGTGGCGAGGTGGGGTGCCTCCTGGTATAGCCACCAGTCGATGAGCATCACCAGCGTGAACGCCAAAACGTTGGCCAGCACGATGTAGCCGATGAGGCGGTAACGCTTCGTGAGGATCGGCGGAATGAACACCGCGATCGCGATGATGCCGACGCTGATCGAGACGAAGCCGTTCAGGAGCCGGGCGATCGTGGTGTCGAGTCCTCCGAACAGGGCGACGATGTCGGTCTCGACGCCGCGCACGGTTCGTTCCGCGAACCGGGCGAGCCCGAGCAACGCAGCCGTGACTGCGGCGAACACCAGCAGACGGATGACGTCGCTCGGCGACCGCCGGTAGCCGACGACTTCTTCGACCTCGGGCTGAGGTTCGGCGATCACCGGGACGGTCGGCACCGGGTCACCGTACCGACGGTGACGCCCTCAGTGTTGGTTCGCTACGTTTCGCGTGCGGCCCGACCGTTCACGCCCGCCCTCCCGAGGAGATCTCCAGATGCGCAATCCGCACGCCGGTGAGCCGTTCACCACGTCCGATGCCGAGATCGAACAGGCCCTGCTCGATGTGAGCATCCCGACGTTGATGCTCTCGCTGGTCCACATGACGGGCGATGTCGAACTGATCCGCGGTCGGCTCAAGCCCGCGGGGCTCTTCCTCAACGAGGTCCAGGGCTACATGACCGAGGAGGACAAGGCCGAGGTGCGGGCCCTCGCCCTCGGGTTGATTCGGGACTATCGCGATCGTGGGTGTCCGGAACCGGCACCGATCGATGCGGCCCTGCTCCACGAGATGATGACCTGGTTGGTGTGTGAGGACGTGCCCGCCGAGTACGTCCCGATGCTCATGGAGGAGATGGAACTCGACGGTGCCGACGCGCGTGCGGTGGAGGTCGGTGGCGACGCCGACGCGCGTGCGGCCTTCCCCGTCGTCGTGGTCGGCTGTGGGCAATCGGGACTGCTCGCCGGTATCCGGCTCAAGGAAGCCGGGATCCCGTTCACCATCGTCGAGAAGAACGCCGGCGTGGGTGGCACCTGGTACGAGAACTCCTATCCCGGTGCGCGGGTCGATGTCGGCAACCACTTCTACTGCTACAGCTTCGAACCGAGCGATCAGTGGACCGAGTTCTTCGCGCAGCAGCCCGAACTCCAGGCCTACTTCGACGGCGTGATGCACAAACACGGCATCGAGCCGCACGTGCGGTGGAAGACCGAGGTCCTCGGCATGAGCTGGCGCGACGCGGCGGGCACGTGGTCGGTGCGGGTGCGGACGGCGGATGGCACCGAGGACACGCTCGTCGCCCGCGCGGTCATCTCGGCGGTCGGTCAACTGAATCGCCCGCACGTGCCCGAGATCGCCGGCGCGGAGACCTTCGCGGGCCCGGCGTTCCACTCGGCGCGGTGGGATCACGCCGTCGACCTCGCCGGGAAGCGGGTCGCGATGATCGGTGCCGGCGCGAGTGGTTTCCAGATCGCGCCGACGATCGCGCCCGAGGTGGCCCAGCTCACCGTGTTCCAGCGCACCGCCCAGTGGATGTTCCCCAACCCGAACTATCACGAAGCCGTCGGTCCCGGGGTGCAGTGGGCGCTGCGCCACCTGCCGTTCTACGGACGCTGGTACCGGTTCCTCATCTTCTGGCCAGGGTGCGACAAGGGCCTCGAAGCCGCGCGCGTCGATCCCGACTACCCGGATCAGCAGACCGCGGTCAGCGAGATGAACGACCTGACCCGCCAGATGTTCACCGACTGGATCGTGAGCCAACTCGACGACGACCCCGACCTCATCGCCAAGGTCGTGCCCGACTATCCGGCGACCGGGAAGCGCACCCTGCAGGACAACGGCAGTTGGTTGCGCACTCTGACCCGCGACAACGTCGAGTTGGTGCGCACCGGGATCGACCACATCGAGGCCGACGCGGTCGTCACCGACGACGGTGCTCGGTATCCGGCCGACGTGCTCGTCTACGCGACCGGCTTCCTGGCCACTCGGGTGTTGTTCCCGATGGAGATCGTCGGTCGGGGTGGCATCGACCTCCGCGAGGACTGGGGCGAGCGTCCGGCCGCATACCTCGGCATCACGATCCCGGAGTTCCCCAACTTCTTCTGCATGTACGGACCGGGCACGAACCTGGCCCACGGCGGCAGCCTGATCTTCCACTCGGAATGCCAGATGCGCTACATCACGCAGTGCATCGAGGCGCTGGTCGCGGGTGGGCACCGGTCGATGGAACCGACGCGGGCGAAGTACGAGGACTGGCACGAGCGCACCCAACGCGAGATCAAGACGCTCGTGTGGTCGCAGCCGTCGATCAAACATTCGTTCTTCAAGAACTCGCTAGGTGAGATTCACGGCCTGAGCCCATGGCGGCTCGTCGACTACTGGACCTGGACCAAAGATCTCGACCTCACGGATTACGTGCTCAGGTAGGGAGCGCCGGATGTCGGGCCGGATGGTCGCAGGCGGGCTCTACACTGGGTTTATGTCCGTAGTGCCACACCCCGACGAGCCGGTGTCGCTCACGCTTCTGCCACCGGCAGAAGCGTTGAAGGCCGCGCGGCCGGTTCCGAACCTCGAGGATCTGGCGATCGAGGGCCTCACCGAGGCGGAGTGGAAAGCTTTCGAACAGGCGCTCGCTGAGCGGTGACCGCGGGGAACAACCGAGCCGTCGTGATCGACACGATGGTCGTCTCGGCGCTCATGAACCCCGCGCACGATCCGACCGCAGAGCGTTACCTGTCGTTCATCGCAGATCGTTTGGTCCTCGTGTCGTTCGTGACCGTCGCCGAGATTCGTTACGGGGCACTCAAGGCCCGGTGGGGTGATCTCCGGCGCCGCGGGTTGGAACGAGACCTTGCCCGCTTTGTATTCGTCGTCCCCGACGACGAGCTGATGCACGCGTGCGCCGACTTGCGTGCCACCACGGAACGAGCCGGTCATCCACTCGGCCAGAAGATCCACGAAGCCGACCGGTGGATCGCCGCGACCGCGCTGAAACTCGGTGTCGAACTCGTCTCCGACGACACTGTGTTCCGCGGTGTGCCGGACCTCACTGTCATCACCAAACCGGACTGAGCCCAACAGTGCGTTCGGTGCTCCCGGTGGGGGGAGCCTTGCCACGTGCGTGATCTCGCCACCGCTCGCAAGCACGAGCCCACGGGTAGTCCACCGGCTTTGGTCTGCTCAGGGTCTGGCGCGCAGCGTTTCCCCTGAGTGGCGTCTCCCCGACGCGGCGCGGTGACATGTTCTACGTTCTCCGAGATGAGAGAGACTCGGTTCGTCGAGAGCACCATCACGTTCCCCTACAAGCGGTCACTCGGCCCGGTGCTCGGGCCGTTCATGACCGCCCTCACCGAGCGGCGGATTCTCGGTACTCGCCACGGCGACGCCGTCATCGTGCCGCCGATGGAATGGGATCCGGCCACCGGTGAGGAACTGGCCAACGATCTGGTCGAGGTCGGGCCGGCGGGGACGGTCGAATCCTTCACCTGGGTACCGGTGCCGTCGGAGCAGCATCCGCTCGACCACGCATTCGCGTTTGCGTTCATCCGCCTCGACGGCGCGACCACCCCGTTGCTGCACGCGGTCGACTGCGGCTCCATCGACGCCCTCACCGAAGGGACGCGGGTCGCACCGCGCTGGCGCGGCACGCGGGTGGGTGCGATCACCGACATCGTCTGCTTCGTGCTCGGTGAGGACTCCGAGATCGAAGGTGACGACGCCGGGCCGAGCGCGGAACCGGTGATGCGCATGGATTACCAGGCATCGATCACGTATCGGAACCCGGTCCCCGCGGCGGCCGATCGCGTCGTCGAGGCCTCACTGGAGCAGCGCCTGCTGGGCCACGAGTGCCCGGTCTGTGCGCGGGTGTACACCGGCGGACGCGGCTACTGCCCGATCGACGCGGTCGCGCTCGGCGAGGCCAACGAGGTCGACCTCCCGCACGTGGGCACGATCACCAACTTCGCGATCGTCAGCCCGGTGCAGTATCCCGGCCAGACCGAGACCGAGCCGTTCGTGCGGGCGTTCGTCCTGCTCGACGGCACCGACGTCATCCTCCCGTACCAACCGGTGATCGACCTCCCGGCCGACGAGGTGCACGTGGGCCAACGGGTCGGCGCGATCTTCGCGTCGCCGGCCGAAGCGATCGACGAAGGTGGGGGCATGGGTGGATCGGCCGGCGCGCTGCTGGGATGGATGGCGAATGGTGAACCTGATATCGACGACCCCGACCTCGTGAACCGGATCTTCTGATGGCGACTTCACGAGACATTGCCGTCGTCGGGTGGGCGCACACGCCGCTGGTGCGCCGCACCGACAACTCCGAGACCCAACTGCTCCTCGATGTGATCACCGACGCGATCACCCCGCTCGGCCTGACCCGCGCCGACATCGACTTCACGTGCCTGGGGAGTTGCGACTACATCACCGGCCAAGCGTTCTCGTTCGTCTCGAACCTCGACGCGATCGGCGCGTGGCCACCCAAGCGCGACTCGCACGTCGAGATGGACGGTGCGTGGGCGTTGTACGAAGCCTGGCTGCGGTTGCAGGAAGGCGACATCGATATCGCGGTCGTCACCGGGTCGGGTCGATCCTCGACCGGGGATCCGGCGTTGATCTATCCGATGGAGATGGATCCGTATTTCCTGGCCCCGCTGGGCGTCGATCCGTTGACCTTCGCGGCGCTTCAGGCCCGTGCGGTGATCGACGCGGGCATCGCGTCCGAACGCACCATGGCCGAGGTCGCCGTGCGATCCCGCGGGACCGGCGATGTCGACGCGCTCCTCGCCGAGGACTACCTGCGCGAGCCGTTGCGCAAGCACGACGTGCCACCGATCACCGACGGGGCGGCTGCCATGGTGCTCGTCCGCGGCGACCGCGCCCGCGAGTTGGTCGATCGCCCGGCGTACATCACCGGGTTCGATCACCGGACCGAGTGCCACAACCCGTCGTTCCGGTCGCTCGCGGATTCGCCCTCGACGCGCATTGCGGCGGCGGCCGCCGGTCTCGCTGACGGCCCCGTCGAAGTGGCCGAACTCCAAGCCGCGTTCACCCACGAGGAGTTGTTGTTGCGCCACGTACTCGAACTCGGTGACGACGTGGTGGTCAACGCGTCGGGCGGCGCGCTGGCCGCGAATCCGATCATGGCCACCGGTCTCTGTCGGATCGGCCACGCCGCCAACCACATCTTCGGCGGTGGCAACCGGGCGTTGGCGCACTCCACGTCGGGCCCCGCGCTCCAACAGAACCTCGTTTGCGTGTTGGAGGGTGGGTCATGAGCACGGAACCCTGCGCGATCGTCGGCATCGGCCAGACTCACCACAAGTCCCGTCGGCTCGACGTGTCCTTCGGTGGGCTCGTACGCGAAGCGGTCTTCCGGGCCCTCGACGACGCGCAGATGACCCTGGCCGACGTCGACGCGATCGTGCTGGGCAAGGCGCCGGACCTTTTCGAGGGTGTCATGAAGCCCGAGCTCTACCTCAGCGACGCGCTCGGCGCGGTCGGCAAACCGATGTTCCGGGTGCACACCGCGGGTTCGGTCGGCGGGACGACGGCGATCGTTGCGGCCTCGCACGTGCAGGCACGCAAGCACCGCACCGTGCTGGCGGTCGCGTTCGAGAAGCAGTCCGAGGGCAACGCACAGTTCGCGCTCGGCAGCGGCAAGGGCGCGTCGCTCGGCGCGGGCGGCGCGTTCGCCCCGTTCATCCGGGCGTACATCCACCGCAGCGGTGCGCCGGAGCACATCGGGTGGAAGGTTGCGGTCAAGGATCGCCTCAACGCGCTGAAGAACCCGTACGCGCATCTCCAGATCGCTGACATCTCGATCGAGAAGGTCAAGGCGTCGCCGATGATGTGGGAGCCGATCCGGTTCCTGGAATCGTGCCCGTCGTCCGACGGTGCCTGCGCGATGGTGCTCACCGACGAGGCCGGTGGTCTGGCCGCCGCGGCCGACGGTCGCCCGCCCGCGTGGGTGCTGGCATCGTCGTCCCGGTCCGAACCACCGAGCTTCCCCGGTCGGGACCCGGTCCGGCCCGCCGCGGCACTGCAGAGCGCGGCCGATGTCTACTCGCACGTCGGGATCACCAACCCGCGCGAGCAGATCGACATGGCGGAGTTGTACGTGCCGTTTTCGTGGCACGAGGCGATCTGGCTCGAAGCATTCGGCATCGCGGCCGAGGGCGACGGCTGGAAGTTGATCGACGACGGCACCACCGAACTCGGCGGCGGCTTCCCGGTCAACTGCTCGGGTGGGGTGCTCTCGACCAACCCGATCGGCGCGTCCGGGCTCCTCCGCTTCGCCGAGGCGGCCCTCCAGGTGCGAGGCGCCGCCGGCGAACATCAGGTCGACGGGGCCAAGGTCGCGCTGGCGATGGCCTACGGGGCCAACAGCCAGTACTTCAGTACCTGGCTGGTCGGCGCCAGCCAGAACCCGCTGTCATGAGCGTCAGTCCGGAACCCGTCGGCTTCGTCGGCCTGGGTGCGATCGGCGGACCGCTCGTCGAGAGCTCTGTTGCGCGCCGGATGTCCCGGTCGATCGTCTACGACCTCGATGCCGACGCCGTCGGCCGCATGGTCGAGGCCGGTGCGGATTCGGCCACGTCGATTCCCGATCTCGCAGCCCGCGCCCGGTTGGTCAGTGTGTGCGTGCCCGCCGACGCGCACGTGCGCACGGTGCTGGACGGTCCGGAGGGCCTCCTGGCCCACCTCGCACGCGGTTCCGTCGTCGCGATCCACAGCACGGTCGCGCCCGAGACCACCCAATGGGCGGCCGCCGCCGCGAACCCGTTCGGGGTCGCGGTCGTGGAGGCCGCGGTGACCGGTGGGGCCGCGGCCGCATCGGAAGGGCGGTCGACGTTCCTGCTCGGTGGTGACCCGGACGCCATTGCCCAACTCGAACCGCTGCTCGCCGCCTGTGGCAACGTGCGCATCCATGCCGGTGAACTCGGACAAGCCAGTCGGCTGAAGCTCTGCATCAATCTGCAGAGCTACGTCACGTTCATGGGCGTCAACGAAGCGGCGACGCTCGCGCGTTCGTTCGGCCTCCCGATCGACGCGTTGCGGACCGCGATGAACGCCAACGGTCAGCTGGGTGAGCTGACCCGGGGCTACATGCTGCTGCACGACATGTCGGAGGCGGACATCGCGAACCCGGGGACCCAGCAGTTCCTCGCCGGGTACGCCGCGATCATCGAGAAGGATCTCGGACTCATCGTCGAACTCGCCGCCGCGGCCGGGGTGGCGGTGCCGGCGGCCGAACTCGCGGGCGAGAACGCCCGCCGCGTCTATTTCTTGGAGGACACCCAGTGACCGACACCCCGGAACCGGACGCGGCCCCCGCGATCGACCAGGAGCGACTCGAGCGCGGTGCTCGCATGTTCGAGCAGGTCTACGGCGGCATCGTGCCGTTGCCGCCGCCCGGGTACATGGACTTTGCCGACGTGATGTTGACCCAACTCTTCGCCGAGACCTGGGCCCGGCCCCAACTGGCGATGCGCGATCGTCGACTCATCACGCTCGCGGCGGTGGCGTCGACGGGTGACGCGACCGCGTGGGGTATCCACCTCGAAGCGGCGCTCCGCAACGAGGAGATCACCCCGGTCGAGGCCCGCGAGTCGTTGATCCATCTCGCGCAGTATCTCGGCTATCCCCGCGTGCAGGGATTGGTGCGGGTGACCGAGGAGATCATTCATCGAGTCGGCACCACCGAGTGAGTCTCGGCTTCGCGGAACTCGGCCGCGACCAGACGCCGATGGGGGAGATCACCGTCCGCCGCCGGCGCGAGCCGACGCTCGACGTCGACGTCTACGAGGTGAAGTTGGGCGACGAGTTCCTGATGTCGAGTCTCTTCACCGTGGCCGAGATCGCGCTGGCCGATCTCGGACTCGGAACGCTTCCCGGTTCCGATCTCGACGTCGTGGTCGCGGGCCTGGGGTTGGGCTACACGGCCCGCGCCGCGCTCGCCGATCCGCGGGTGCGCTCGGTGCGAGTGATCGAAGCGCTCCCCGCGGTCATCGGCTGGCACGAACAGCATCTCGTCCCGCTTGGTGTCGAACTCACGGCCGACCCTCGATGTGCGCTGGTGGCCGCCGACTTCTTCGAGCGCGTCGCATCGGGTGGCGCGTTCACGACCGGCGAACCCGATCGCGTCCACGCGTTCCTCGTGGACGTCGACCATTCGCCCGCGGCGGTGCTCCACCCCAGCCACGCGAGCTTCTATACGACCGCGGGACTGACCCGACTCGCGGACCGGCTCCATCCGGGTGGTGTCTTCGGCCTGTGGGCCGACGGTGATCCCGACCCCGCGTTCGTGACGGTGTTGGAGTCGGTGTTCGTCGACGTGGTCGCGCACGTCGTGACCTTCCCGAACTTCTACACCGGCGCCGAATCCGCCAGCACCGTCTACACCTCGCGCGTCGACCCCCTTACTTAGAAGGTTCGCCTTCGCCTTCGACGAGGATGGGGTCGAGGACCCAGTCGGGGTGTTCGGTCTCGAGGCGTTGGAGGAGCCAGTTGCTCTCGAACAAGGCGAGCATCGTGCCGTCGCGTTGGGTCAGGACGAGGATTCCACCCAGGCTCGGGAACTGGGCGGCGGTGGCCTCGTCGGTGCGGCGGGCCACGGTGTGGGGCGTCGGCGAGAGTGAGATCGCCGCACCGAACTCGTGCTCGAGCCGATGCGCGAACACTTCGAACTGCATCTGGCCGACGGCGGCGAGTACGGGGGTGGGGTCGCCCTTCGGATCGCGCAGCACATGGACCACGCCTTCCTGCTCCATCTGGTCGAGCCCTCGGTGGAACTGCTTGTACCGTCCGGAGTCCTTGGCCCGGACCCGCGCGAAGAGTTCGGGCGCGAGCGTCGCGATCGCAGGGAAGCGCACCGGCTTCGATTCGAAGAGGCTGGAACCGATCCCCAGGTCGCTCGCGTTGACCAGGCCGATCACGTCGCCGGGGTAGGCGTCGTCGATGGTGTCGCGGTCCGACCCGAACATCGATGCCGCGTACTTCGTGGAGAACGCCTTTCCGGTTCCCGCGTGCGTCACCGTCATGCCGCGTTCGAAATGGCCGGAGCAGACCCGCACGAACGCCACATGATCGCGATGGGCCGGGTCCATGTTGGCCTGAATCTTGAACACGAACCCCGAGAAGGGCGCGTCGACCGGGCGGGCCACACCGGCGGTATCCACCCGTGCGGTCGGCGGCGGCGCGAGATCGACGATCGCGTCCAGGAGATGGCGCACACCGAAGTTGGTGAGGGCCGAACCCACGAAGAGCGGGCTCGTGGTCGCGTCGAGGAACGACTCGACGTCGACACTGCCGCCGTCGGCTTCGAGAAGTTCGCACTCCTCGACCGCGGTGGTCCAGGCGTCACCTTCCTCGGCGAGGGCCTGTTCGGCGCTGACCTGTTCCTCTTCGGCCGCGGTCGCGCCGTGCGCAGTACGGGTGAACCGCACGAAGTCGCCGGTCCGGCGGTCGATGACGCCACGGAAATCGCCGGCGATGCCGACGGGCCACGTGACCGGCGTCGGGATCAGTTCGAGCTGGGACTCGAGTTGATCGAGGAGTTCGAGCGCGTCGAGACCAGGGCGATCGAACTTGTTGAGGAAAGTCATGACCGGCAGCCGGCGGGTCCGGCACACCTCGAAGAGCTTCAGCGTCTGGGCTTCGATACCCTTCGCGGCGTCGAGCACCATCACCGCGGCGTCGGCCGCGGCGAGCACGCGGTAGGTGTCCTCCGAGAAGTCGCGGTGGCCGGGGGTGTCGAGCAGATTGATGACGTGGTCGCGGTAGGTGAACTGCAATGCGGTCGACGTGATCGAGATCCCGCGCTGTTGCTCCATGGCCATCCAGTCCGAGGTGGCTCGCCGGCTCCCCGCCCGGGCCTTCACCGCGCCGGCTTCGGCGACCGCACCGGCGTAGAGCAGGAACTTCTCCGTCAACGTGGTCTTGCCGGCGTCCGGGTGGCTGATGATCGCGAACGTGCGCCGCCGGGCGGCCTCGCGCGTGATCTCGGCGCTTCCGGGGTGCGTGGGCATGCGAGGAATCTACGGACTCGAATCGGCCCGGCTCGATGTCAGGGACGGATCGCAATGGGCAGATGGCTCCACCCGGTCACGTTGCCGCTGTGGAATCGGACCTTCCGGTCGTGGTCGACCTCGTAGCCGGGGATCCGGCGATGCAGTTCCTCGAGGGCCACTCGCCCCTCCATCCGCGCCAGCCCGGCGCCGAGGCAGAAGTGGGGTCCGTAGCCGAACGCGATGTGCCGGCCCGGCACCCGCCGAATGTCGAACCGATCTGCGTCGGCGCCGAACTCGCGCTCGTCGCGGTTCGCCGCACCGATGAGTAGGAGCACCGAGTCGCCGGCGCGCATCGTGGTGCCGTGCAGGTTCGTGTCGGCGGTGAGGGTGCGGTGCATGTACTGCGTCGAGTTGTGGAACCGCAGTACCTCCTCGACGCAGTTCGGCACCAGGCTCGGATCCTCGACGATCGCGGCTCGTTGGTCCGGATGGCGGCTCAACAGTTCGACCGCATTGGCGACCATCTTCGTCGTGGTTTCGTGGCCGGCGATGATGAACAACAAGCAGAATCCCAGCACCTCGTCGTCGGTGAGGCGGCGACCGTCGACCTCGATCGTCGCGAGGTCGGTGACGAGACCGGCGCCCTCGCCGGCGCGTCGGCCGGGGAGATCGCCGGCGAAGTACCCGAGCAGCGCCGCGAATCCCGCCAGTGCCTCGGCGGGCATCTCCATCGAGCCGTCTTCGCGGACGAGGATCGAATCCGCGTGGACCCGGAGTTCGGCCCGGTCGGATTCGGGAACGCCGAGCACGGCCGAGATCACGTCCATCGGGAACGGGCCCGACAGGTCGGTCACGATGTCGCCCGCGCCCGCCTCGATGATCCGATCCAGGTAGCTGGTGACGATCCGCCGGGTCTCGGCTTCCAGTGCGGCGACCTGGCGGGGCGTGAACACCCGGTTGACGAGTTTGCGCATCACCGTGTGTTCGGGCGGATCGAGGGTGATCATCATCGGGAACTGCACGTGGCCGCGGGCTTCGAGCGCGATGCCGTTGGCCGACGAATACGGCACGAAGTCGCGGAACCCGTTGTGCACGTCCTCGAACCGGCTCAGCGCCCAGAACGCCAACTCGTCGTTCCAGTACACCGGCGCTTCGTCGCGCAGGCGCCGGTACACCTCGTACGGATCTTCGTGGACGGCGAAGGCGTACGGGTTGTACACAAGGTCGTCTGGGGCCATGTGCCGAACCTTATTGCGCACTCTTGGTCCTGCGGGCCACTGCCCCGTGCTCGTGGTTCTTGTAGGTTGCGGACGCGAGCGCACGGCGAGCACGAGGGGAATTCGATGACTGCGACGACCGGAGACAACTACACCGTCATCTCCGCCGACTGTCATGGCGGGGCCGACATCGGCGCGTACCGCCCGTACCTGGAATCGCGATACCACGACGAGTTCGACGCGTGGTCGGCCAGCTTCGTGAATCCCTACGACGACATCGTCGGTGCCGACGCCAGCCGCAACTGGGACTCCGACCGCCGCCTGCGCGAGATGGAGGCCGACGGCGTGGTCGCCGAGGTCGTCTTTCCCAACACCATCCCGCCGTTCTTCCCGAAGGGTTCGCTCGTCCATCAACCCCCGGGCGCCGGCGCCGGCGACCTCGCCTTGCGGTGGGCCGGACTCCGAGCCCACAACCGATGGCTGGCCGACTTCTGCGCGGCTGCTCCCGGACGGCGTGCGGGAATCGCGCAGATCGCGCTCCACAACATCGAAGGGTCCGTCGAGGAGATCCGGTGGGCGCACGCGCACGGGTTGACCGGCGGGATCCTGTTGCCCGGCGCGCCACCCGGATCGGGCGTGCCGCCGCTCTACGCGCCCGACTACGAACCGATCTGGCAGGTCTGCGAAGAACTGGGAATGCCGATCAACCACCACAGCGGCAGCGCCGCGCCCGACATGGGCGAGTACCCGGCGGCCCAGGCCGTCTTCCTCCTCGAGGTCACCTGGTGGGCCCACCGCACCCTGTGGCACCTGATCTTCGCGGGCGTCATGGAACGCCATCCCAACCTGCAGTTCGTCTTCACCGAACAGGGGTCCGCATGGGTGCCCGACGAACTGACCCGGCTCGACTACTACCGCGACCGTCTCGCCGGCGCCGGTGGTGCGGCCGGTTCGCAGGAAGCGAAGTTCGGGCAGAGCATCGGGCCGTTGTCGTTGACGCCGAGCGAGTACTGGGCCCGGCAGTGTCACCTGGGTTCCAGCTTCATCCGTCCGGCGGAGGTGGCTATGCGGGATCGGCTCGGCCTCGACACCGTGATGTGGGGGAGTGACTTCCCGCACCTCGAGGGGTGTTGGCCGTACTCGCGCGACCACCTGCGGCTCTCGTTCGCGGGTGTGCCGGAGGCCGAGGTTCGCGCCATGGTGGGCGAGAACGCCGCCCGCCTCTACGGGTTCGACCTCGAGGCGCTGGCCCCGCTCGCGGCCCAGCATGGTCCGAGCCCGGCCGAGGTCGCGGTCCCATTGGCGGCAGCCGACATCCCGGCCGAGGCGTTGCGGTGCCCCACCTTCGCGGCGGCGCGGATGATGGCCGGCGCGAGCTGAGCGACCCGATGGCCACCTCAGACGACGGCGTCGCGGTGCACTTCGATCTGTTCGCACCGGGGTTCGCCGACGACCCGTACCCGCAGTACGCCGCGTTGCGCGATGCCGACCCGGTCCATCGGTCCGAACTCCTGCAGGGGTGGATCGTCACGCGGTTCGACGATGTCGGCAAGCTGGTGCGCAACCCGACGATCTCGAGTGACATCCACCACGCGACGCCGAATGCGCTGACGAAGATGGAACTCGCGCATCTGTCCGAACAACCCCGCGCGTCGCGTACGGTCGTGTTGCTCGACGATCCCGACCACGCCCGGATCCGGGCGCTCATGGCCGACCCGTTCCGCCCGCGCGAGATCGCGCAGCTCCGCGAGCAGATCACGCAGCGGGTCGACGATGCCCTCGATCGGTTGCGGGAACGGCACGGTGCCGGTCGGATCGAGTTCGATCTCATCGCCGACTTCGCGTACCCGCTCCCGGTCGAGATCTTCTCCGAGATGCTCGGAATGCCTGAAGAAGACGGACCTCAGTTCCGGTACTGGACCCAATGCGTGGCCCGGACGGTCGATCCGGTCATGGGCCAGGCCGAGCGCGACGAGTGTCTCCGCGGTCTCGACGCGATGTACGCCTATCTCGAAGACCAAGCCGACCAGAAACGCGCGGTGCCGGTGGACGACCTGATGTCGACGCTGGTGCACGCCCAGGTCGACGGGGCGGGTCTGAGCCAGGAAGATCTGATCGCCCAACTCGTCACCCTCTACATGGCCGGGCATGAACCGACGGCCGCGCTCATCGGCGCGGGCATGCTGGCGCTGCTGCGCGCACCCGACCAGCTCGCTCGGATGCAGGCCGAACCGGACCTACTGCGCAATGGCGTCTCGGAGTTCCTGCGCTACGACGGGCCCAACCAGTTCGTGCGCCGGATCACGACGGTCCCGACGGTGGTGGGGGAGACCGAACTGCCCGCGGGATCCGTGCTCTACGCGAGCCCGGCCTCGGCGAATCGGGACCCCCGGCGCTGGGGGCCGGATGCCGATCAGCTGGTCGTCGACCGCCCGGATGCCGGCCAGCACCTGCAGTTCGGGGCCGGGATCCACGCATGCCTCGGATCTCATCTCGCTCGGCTGCAGGCCGAGATCGCCTTCGGCGCGATCTTCGCGCGGCTGCACGACCTCGAACTCGCCGGCCCCCCGGAGTGGAACACCCGGATGTTCATACGCGGGCTCAAGGCATTGCCGGTCTCGTGCGTGATCGGCCCGGCCCGGTGAGCGACGCCAGTCCCGGTGACGCGTCAGACGTGGCCCAGACCGCGTTGGCTGCGATTGCAATTCCGTTGCACGACCTGTTGGGGTTCGAGTTCGAACGCCCCGAGCCGGGCTCGGGCCGGGCCGAGGTCCGATTGCCGATTCGCCCGAGCGCGCTGGGCCCGACCGGCAGTCTGCATGGCGGCGCCGTCGCCACGGTGGTGGACTTCGCCTGTGCCCTGGCGGCAGTGAGCACCGGGTTCGACGCCGAGCGCGAGTCGCTCATCACCTCGGACATGCATGTTCGGTACCTCGGCCGCCCGCGCACCGACGCCGTGGTTGCTCGGGCGACGGTGGTGCGGCGGGGATCGCAACTCATCATCGTCGAGTGTCAGGTGGCCGACACCGACGACCACATCGTCGCGGTGGCCGACTGTTCGATGATGCGCGTGCCCCGGCGCACCTCGGGCCGGCCCAGTTGACGACTACTGCGGTGGTGTTGTGTTCCGGCTGGTCGCGGTGACGTCGAGCGTCGTCGACTTCCCGTCGCGGGAGTAGGTGACCTTCAGGACGTCGCCGGGTTCGTGATCGGCAAGGACCGACCGCAGCGCGGCGACGGTGTCGGTGTCGGTGCCATTGATGGCCGTGATCACGTCGCCCGACTTCAGGCCGGCCGTGGCCGCGGGCCCGGAGGGCGCGAGTCGCACGATGGCGACCCCGGTCGGATCGGTCGAGTCTTCCGGCACGATTCCGATGAACGCCGACGTCCCCGTGCTGGGGGTCGACGGCTCGCTCGGCGTGGATGGCCGACTGGGAGCATCCGGTCGGCCGGGCGTCGGGCCTTGTCCGCCTTGCCGGCCTTGCCCGCCCTGGCGACCCTGCCCGCCTCCGCCGAACGGGAACTGCCCGTTGCCGCCCGGTCCCTGGCCGCGCCCGGCGCCCGGCCGGTCGCCGAACTCGATGCGGAATCCGTCGTGGTCGTGGTGGTCCCAGCGGTCGTCATCCACGAGCAGGCCGGTACCGAGACCGAGCGCGAAGATCACGAGGCCGCCCAGCGCGATGGCGAGCCAGGCGGGGACGAAGAACCCACGACGAGCCGGGCGGGCCGCGTCGGCGGGCGTCGGTTCCGAGACGACGGGAGTCTCGGTGGTGTCGGCGACGGTCGCCGCGGTGGCCGGAGCCTCCTCGGTGGGGTCGGTGGAGTCGGTCGGAGGTTCGAGGTCGTCGCCGGGCATGGTGGTCCTCTCGTCAGGTCCGGAGCAGGGATTCAGGATGGCACCCCGGGGACGTTGCGCGTGGGCGCGACATGAACCCGGCCTGAGAACGTCCTGATCCGCGGCTCGCCTTGTCAACGCCGCCCCCGATGCGCCAAAGTCGGGCTTTCGGCGAGGCCTGGGGGCGACCATGAACACGACACACCGACGGACGCGTCTGGCGGGTCCGATGCTCGTGATCGCCATGGTGCTGAGCGCATGCGCGAGTAGCAGCGGTGGCGGGTCAGCCGCGGATGGGGAGCCCTGCCCGGCGAACGGTCGGGCCGACACGGTGGAGACCATCCGCGTCCCCAAGGACCACGACACCATCCAGGAGGCGGTCTGTGCCGCTCACATCGGTGACCTCGTCCTCGTCTCGCCCGGCATCTACAGGGAGGCGGTCGACGTCACGACCCCATACATCACGATCCGGGGCACGAACCGCAACACCGTCATTCTGGACGGCGGATTCAAGAGGGAGAACGGGGTCCGGGTGCTCGGCACCGATGGTGTCGTGGTCGAGAACATGACCGCCCGGAACTTCGTGAGCAACGGCTTCTTCTGGACGGGCTCGGACTACTTCCGCGGCTCGTATCTCACCGCGTACCGGAACGGCGACTACGCGATCTACGCCTTCGACGCCTACCACGGTCAGTTCGACCACAGCTACGGCGGCGGGAGCCCGGACGCCGGTTTCTACGTGGGTGAGTGTTTCCGCTGCGACACGGTCATCGACCATGTTGTGTCGGAGAACAACGGGCTCGGGTACTCGGGAACGAACTCGGGTGGCGACCTCTACATTCTCAACTCGACGTTCCGGAACAACCGGGCCGGCATCGTGCCCAACACCGGCTCCTATGAACTCTGCTATCCCGAGCGGGAATCGACGATTGTCGGCAATCTTGTCTACAGCAACAACAACGCCGAGGCGCCGGCAATCGACATTGCCCTCCTTGCCAATGGCAACGGCATCCTCGTCCCCGGTGGCGTCCGCAACGTCATCGAACGCAACCGCGTCTGGGACCACCAACGAACGGGTATCGGCCTGGTGCCGTTTCCCGAGGAGGACGCGAGCGACCTACCTCCGGCGAAGGCCGACTGGGATGCTCCGTGTAGCGAGACCGCGCGACCGGAAGGTTCCGAAGATCCCGACCGACCGGTGCAAGGGCATCGACGGCCTCTTGAAGAGCTGCGCAGTGCTCTGGAACCCTCAGGAGAACCGAGTGATCGGCAACGTGGTCGAGGGGTCGGGGGTGGCCGACCTCGCCGTTTCCGCCGTAGATCTGTTCGGCACCGGAGAGACGGCCGACACACTGGCGAACTGCCTCTCCGACAACACGTACACGACCAGTGCCCCGGTCGATCTCGAGTCCCTTGCGCCGTGCGACCGCGGTGGCAATGGCGGGAGCTGGGAAATCGGTGCGCTCGATCTCCTGGGCCTCTTCACTCAGCCCGCGCCGGCACCGCCGAAGGACGCGTGGCGCACGACGCCCCGGCCGGGGAAGCAGACGAACATGCCCAAGGCGGCAACGGCGCCGGTCGTTCGATTCCGAGGTCCGACCAAGCCTGACGTGACCGCCATCACGGTGCCCGACCGACCCGCGGGGACGTGACGCCGCTCAGCCGTCAGTTCCACTCGAGCGCCCGTCGGGCGCTGGCCGCGATCATGGTGGTGTGCGCGGTGGCCGCCGGCTGTGCCGACACCGCGTCTTCTGGCTCCGAGTCGGCGATCGACGGCCGCCACGCGCCGGTGGCGCTCAGCCGGGTTGGTCCAGTCGGACCGGAGCGTCACACCGGTCCGCAGGGACGAGTTGGGCAGTTCGTCGTCGAGTGCGTCTACAGCCATTCCGGGCCCCACGATCCGATCGTGCACCTCGGCCGCCACGGCGCGTCTCACCGCCACGATTTCTACGGTGCAGTGGCGACCGGTGCGAACTCGACGCCGAAGCAGCTCGCGACCCAAGCCACCACCTGTGACAAGGAATCCGATACGGCGGCGTATTGGCATCCGACGTTGTACGACCACGATGTCGCGGTGCTGCCGCGGAGTATCGCGGCGTACTACCGCGCCGCACCGGAGATGGATCCGACCCGGGTGAAACCGTTCCCATTCGGCTTGGCCATGATCGCCGGCGATGCTGATGCGCGGGCGCCGCAGTTGGATGGTGGGGTCGGCTGGGTCTGCGGTGTGTCGACCGATCTCCAGTTCGCACCTCCGGATTGCCCGGCGAGCGCGCCGTTGCATCTGCAGCTGACCTTCCCCGATTGCTGGGACGGTCGCCATCTCGACTCCGCGGACCATCGCTCACACTTGGCGTATTCCACCGGAGGGCGGTGTCCTTCGTCGCGTGCAGTCGTGGTCCCGCAGTTGATGGTCTCGGTCAACTTCGGCGTCTCGGGACCTGATCACGATCTCCGTCTGGCCTCGGGGTCGGTCACGACCGCGCACGGGGACTTCCTCAACGCCTGGGACCCGCCGGGGCTGGCGCGGGAAGTCGAGGCGTGCATCCATCGCGAGGTCGTGTGCGAGCTTGCGTCCAACCGTGAGGAAGAGCCGCTGTTCCAGGTTCGCTAGAACGGACCCGTCACCGTTCGCGTTGCGCTGCTTATTCGACGACGCGGATCGCGCCTGTCATGCCACGGCTCGGCGTGCCGTGGAGGGTGCAGTAGTACGGGTAGTCGCCGGGCTCATCGAAGGTGACGGTTCCCTTGTCGCCGGGGCCGAAGTCGACCGTCGCGATCGACGCGAAGTCGTCGCCGATGGAGTACACGTTGTGCTGGTTCCGGCCGACGTTGATGAACGTGACCTTGGTGCCCGCGCTCACGGTGACGTACTGCGGCTTGAAGTTGTTGTCGGCCCCGTCGACGGTGACGGCGCGCTTGCCGGTCTCACTCGTGAACTTCTTCGTGCTGAGGTCGACCCCCGACGAGTCGCTGCCGCACGCGGCAAGGACGGTCAGTGACAACATCGAGACGGCAGTCAGTCGGAGGAAGGTACGCATCCGCGGAGCGTAGCGACGATGATCGTCCGAATCGAAGTTGTGCCGCTACGCGATTCCTTTGGCCAGATCGACGACCTGGTCCTCGGGGAAGGCGCCTTGCCAAGCTTGGATGACTTTGCCCGCGGGCGTCACCAGGACCGCCGCCGGTTGGCTCGTGATCCCGAACGCCTGCCAGGTTTCGAATGATGGATCCC
This sequence comes from uncultured Acidimicrobiia bacterium, assembly GCA_963765075.1. Classification (GTDB taxonomy): domain Bacteria; phylum Actinomycetota; class Acidimicrobiia; order IMCC26256; family JAENVU01; genus JAENVU01. Next base: position 651,631 of record CAVXVA010000001.1, on the reverse strand, counting down.
AGAGCAGGTCGAAGGTGATGTCGTACTTGTCGTGGAACTTCCGGGCCTCGGGGAACGAGTCCTGGGTGCCGACGCCGACGACGGTGAGGGTGGCTTGATTCGCTCGAGCAAACTGCTCGACACCGGGGGCTTCCCGGTTGCAAATCGGTCAGTGAGGGGCCCAGAACCAGAACAACACCGGTTTCTCTGCCGGCAGGACGCTGGCGAAGTTCACCGTTTCGCCGGTGCCCGAGTTCCGTACCTCGACGGCGGGCAGCGTCACGTTGGCGGGCGTCGTGCGTGGCGCATTACCCGAAGGTTGATTCGAGGATCCGCCGCACGCGGCGAGGCCGAGGGTCACGGCGACAATGAGGATTCCGGTCCTACGCATGCAGATCGTCCTTGGGTGGGAGTGGCTCAGCGGTGTTGGGCTCGGTGGTGTCGGTTCCGGCGGGGTCGGGGTCCGATCGCCCGCGCCGCCACACGAGGACGAATCCGATCACGGTGATGAGCGCCACGGCGATCGGCCAACGGGGGAGATCAGCGACCTGTCGGGTCAGCCATTCCTGTATACCAGTGGCGCCGTCGACAATCGGGTCGGCGTCGAAAGTGTTTCGCTTCTCCCAATATCCATACCAGGCGACGTAGGCGCCCGCGAGGACGAGGAACGCGCCCGAGATTCGGTTCACGGCGGGTCCGATCGAACGCAGGCGGCTGACCCAGGCTTGCTGCGCGCCGGCGAGTGCGACCGTCACCGCACCGATGACGAGTCCCATCCCGAGTGCGTAGGCGACGAAGGCGATGAACCCGGCGGCCACTCCGGAGGACCGGAAGGTCGGCGTCATCGCGACGAGAAACGGCCCGAGCGTGCAGGACAGCGAGGCGGTGGCATAGGAGATGCCGAAGAGGTACATCGAGAGCACCGTGCCGTCGCGACCGCCGCGTTGGATGCGAGGTCCGCGTACCCGGAGTTCCCGGCCGCTCAACAACCATGCGCCGAGCCCGACCAGGATGATCCCGATCACGATGGTGACCTTGGAGAGGTGATCGTCGATCGATGAGGCCACGGTCTGCACGAGGAGGCCGACAATGCCGAAGACGGTGATGAAACCCGCAGTCATCGAACCACTGACGACCAACGCGCGGGCGATGCGATCGCGACCGGGTCGATCGGTCGAATCGGACCCGACGAAGAAGCCGAGGTAGGCCGGCAACATCGCGAACCCGCAGGGGTTGACGGTCGCGACCATCCCCGCGCCGAACGCGAGCGCGAAGGGGACGTCGAGCATCGGGACGGGGAACCCGGTCGGGGCCGGGTCTATTCCGAGTCGAAGTGCCGTCGGAGGGTCAGCGTCAGGTGCCGATGCTCGAGATCGTCACGAACCCGTTGAGGAATCCGGCGATGTCGTCGACCGGGGAGTTCGCGGTCGAGGTGCAGTCGGCGTTGCCGACCGGGTTGCCCGAGGTGGTGTCGGTCGCGAGGGGGACGACGCGCGTGCCGCGGATCGCTCCCGAGGTACAGGTCGGGATATTGATGTTGACCACCGACTCGAACCGCTGCGGGCCGGCCCGGCCCAGCAGGAAATCGTTGACCCAACTCATGAGCGCCACCGCGCCGCTCGGAAAGTCGGGCGGCGCACCGAGTCCCTGGGAGAGCGCGACCGATGGGATCTCGGCGCGGCCGCCGACGCGTGCCGCGCCGACCGTGCCCGAGATGGCAGTGATCGGTCCGAGGTTCTGACCGTTGTTGATGCCCGACACGATCAGGTCGGGGTTCTGGTGCTGGGTCTTGAGCGCGTAGCGGACCGAGTCGGCCGGGAATCCCTGGACCGCGGTGGCCGGGTAGCCGCTCGCGGTGACGCCGGGGTTCGCGACGAGCGGATCCGGTGACGTATTGCCGCCGGTTCCACTCTGGTCGGTTGCGGGCGCGGTCACTGAGACCTGCACGTTGGCGAGCGCGCGCAACGCCTCGACTGCGGCGTCGATGCCCGCCGCGTCGAAACCGTCGTCGTTCGTGACGAGCACCCGGAGCGGGTTGATGTGGGTCGCGGTGTAACAGGACGCGGTCACGTCGTAGACGGCGCCGAGGCCCGTGAGGCATGGGTGCGTGGTGTTGAACACATTCGGTTCATGCTGGAACGGACGCAGGATCCAGGCCCGCAGCCGCCAACCGCCGCTGACGGCTGACCAGACATCGTTCGGCCCCGTGAAGCCGGCGGGCGCCGATGGCCCGCTGACGTTCCACTCGACACCGGCGATCTGAGAACCGCTCGGCGTGTTGTCGTACAGCAGCGTGTCGGGCGCCGCGGGATCGAACGTCGCGGTGGGCCCGCGGAACCGGAACGCGGCGCCCGCCCCCACGACGTAGGCGGTGCCGATCGCGCCGTGGGCGAGCGCGTCGCCGGCCGTGTGCCGCTGATTCGCGGCCAGCGCCGCGAGGTCGAGTTGGGCGGAGAGGCTGGTGCAGTCGGCCGGGTTCAGCGCGGTGCCGGCGGTCGGCGCACACCAAAACGGTCTCGGGACGGTGCCGGGCGCGGCCTCGTACCGTTGGGCACTCTGCAACATCGAACAGCCACTCGCGACGAGCAGTGCCACCGTTGCCATCGCGATAACTCGGACCGACCGCACGGTTCCTCCTCCAAGGCGTACCGGTAAGGGACGAATGGTACCGCCCGGGCCAGATGGCCGAGGTCACCGGGGGTTGGGGTGTCACTGCCGGAATCCGACGGTGACACCCCAAACGCTGCAGGAATCGGCGTCAGGTCACCTCGATGACGCCCATCATGCCGAGGTCCTCGTGATCGAGGATGTGACAGTGGAAGACCGTCCGGCCGCGAAGGTCGCCGAAGGCGAGTCGAATCCGCACCGACGAGTTCGCCGGCACGTTCACCGTGTCCTTCCACCCGGGCCGAGTTCGACCGCTGCCGTCGTCGTCGACGACCTGAAACGGCCAGACGTGGAGATGGAACGGATGGTCCATGCTCGAGGTGTTGCGGATCGTCCATTCCTCGACCGCGCCGAGTTCTGTGGCGATGTCGGTGCGATCTGCCGCATACGTCTTGCCGTCGATCGTCGCCGACATCCCGCTCATGCCGCCGCCCATGCCGCCGCCCATGCCGCCTCCGCCCATGCCCATCGCCAGGGTGAGTTCACGCTCGCGGTCGATTGTCGTTGCGGCGATCGACCGGACATCAGCCAGACCCGCAGGAAGTGAGGCCGGCGCTGCGCTCCCGGTCACGACCAGCGTGGCGAGATTGAGGGTGTCGGTCGTGCTCGAGTCGCCACCCATACCGCCACCCATACCGCCACCCATACCGCCACCCATACCGCCCCATACGCCCCATCCATCATGGGGGTGCCGCGGTCGTAGGGGAGGCTTCGGAATGCGTACCGACCGGCGCGACCGGGAGCGACGAGGAGTTCGACCCGTTCGCCGGGGGCGATGAGCACCTCCTCGACCTCGACCGGTGCCGCCAGGCGGCCGCTGTCGGTCGCGATCTGGTGCATGACGGTTCCCGCAAGCGCGAGCCGGTAGTAGCGCGAGGCGCTGGCGTTGACCAGCCGCCACCGTTCGAGGGATCCGGCTGCGGTCCGTAGGGTCGGAGCGACGATGCCGTTCACGAGCGCGACCTCGCCTTGGCGTCCCTGCATACGTTCCATCATCGATGCCCCGAACGCATCCGCGGAACTCCCGATCGCAGGGTCGGCCAGCACCATGACGCGTTCGGTCGATGCGGCGATCTCCAGTACCTCGTCGAGGGCGTCGTCGACGATGATCGCGCCCGCGAGGCCGCCGAAGACCTGCTCGGCGACCGACCCGTGGTGGTGGGGGTGATACCAGAAGAGGCCGCTCGGGTGATCGTCGGGGATCAGGTACTCGTACTGATGCGAGGCACCGGGCGCGACCATCACGAAGATGTTGTCGGCCGATCCCGACGGTGAAACGTGGAGGCCGTGCGTGTGCAGGTTGGTCGGTTCGTCGAGGTGGTTGACGAGCCTGAGACGCAGCGTGTCACCGGGGCGGATTCGCAGTGTCGGTCCCGGGGTGGTGCCGTTGTAGGTGTAGGCAAACCGGCGACCCGACCCGAACCGCACGGGCCGGGCATCGGCGACGAGGGTCACGTCGAGCACGCCGTTCCGGCTACGACGTTCGCGCGGCGCCGCGAAGGCGCGGCCCGCCGCCGGGAGGTCGGGCGTCGAGGAGTCGTCGCCGCATGCGGTGAGGCTCAGGAGCGCAGCTCCACCGGCGAGCGCGCCGAGAAAGTCGCGACGGGTCGCCATGACCGTCGACGGTAGAGCCGGACCCCGGGCCCGAGTAGGGGCGAAGGTCCTCTCCCTTCCCTGTCGCCGCTACGTTGCGGCCCCCCGGCGGGGCGGTCGGCAAGGGCGGATCACCGGCGACTGGCGGCGGCTGTCCGGGGTCGTCCTCCTCGCCCCGGATCGACGACTCCGTTGGGTGCATCGATCCCGCGGGGTGGGCGATGACCCGAGCCTGGCGGAACTCAGGGCGGCGATCGCGTCCGGTTGATCTTGCGCCCATCGGTCTCGGTGCATATTGTATGGAGCCATGCAATCTGTCGGCGTACAGCTGTCCGCGTGACCACCCGTCCCGCGCCCGAGCTGGATGCGCCGCCGTGGCAGCGGGTCGAGGCGACGCTCATCACGACCGCTCGGTTGCTGCGCGACGCGTACGACCAGCGGTTCGCGGCGCTGGACCTCAATCTCACCCAGGCCATCGTGCTCGTCTACGTGGCCGACTTCGGCCCGGTGACCCAGACCAAGATCGCCGACCACTTGGGCCAGGGCCGCGCCGCGACTGGTGCCACGATCGACCGACTCCAAGCTCGGAACCTCGTGGAGCGGCACCCGGATCCGACCGACCGGAGGGTCTGGCAGATCCAGGTGACCGAGATGGGCCGCGGCCTCGTCGCGCAGGTCACCGCGATCGACACGACGCTGCGCACCGAGCTGCGGTCGGGGCTCAGCCGGGCCGACCGGCAGGCGCTCACCGCCGTGCTCCAGCAACTCCAGACCAACCTCACCCGAGCCATCGGCGACCCCGCGGATGGCTCGTGAACCGATCTGCTGTCCGACCCCCGTTCCAACTCGACTACCAGGAGAACCCCGATGACTGATGCTGTGATCGTTGATGCGGTGCGCACGCCAGGTGGCAAGCGCAACGGCAAGCTGAAGGACTGGCACCCGGCCGCGCTGGCGGCGCACGTGCTCAACGCGCTGGCCGAGCGCAACGACCTGGACCCGGCCCTCGTCGACGACGTGATCATGGGCTGTGTGATGCAGGTCGGTGAGCAGTCGCTCAACATCGGGCGCAACGCAGTGCTCGCGGCCGGTTGGCCCGAGTCGGTTCCGTCCACCACGATCGACCGCCAGTGCGGATCGAGCCAGCAGTCGATGCACTTCGGCGCGCAGGGCGTGATGGCGGGTGCGTACGACGTCGTGGTGGCGGCCGGCGTCGAGGTCATGACTCGTACGCCGATGGGCGCCTCGGTCGTCCAGGGCATGGGCTTTCCGTTCCCGCCGGCCCAGATGGAGCGATACGCCGAGTCCGGCCTGCCGCCTCAGGGCATCGGTGCCGACATGATCGCGGCCGAGTACGGGATCACCCGTGAGGACATGGACGCCTTCGGTGCCGAGAGTCAGCGACGGGCGTTCGTCGCGACCAGCGAGGGTCGGTTCGAGAACGAGATCGTCCCCGTGCCGGTCGACCTCGGTGAGGGGACCGAGATGCACACCACCGACGAGGGCATCCGCGAAGGTACGACGCCCGAGAAGTTGGCGGCCCTCAAGCCGGCCTTCAAAGAGGATGGCACGATCACGGCGGGAAACTCGTCGCAGATCTGTGACGGCGCCTCGGCGGTGCTCATCATGAGCGCCGAGAAGGCCGCGGAGCTTGGCCTGAAGCCGCGGGCCCGGTTCCACTCGTTCGCCGTTGCCGGCACCGACCCGGTGACCATGCTCAAGGGCCCGATCCCGGCCACCGCGAAGATCCTCGAGAAGAGCGGTCTCAGCATCGACGACATCGACGTGTTCGAGGTCAACGAAGCGTTCGCGTCGGTCGTGCTGGCGTGGGCGAAAGAGACGGGCGCCGACCTGAACAAGGTGAACGTGAACGGTGGAGCGATCGCGTTGGGTCACCCGCTCGGTGGTTCGGGTACGAAGCTGATGGCCACCTTGCTCAACGAACTCGAGCGCACCGGCGGTCGGTACGGAATGCAAGTCATGTGTGAAGGCGGCGGCATGGCCAACGCCACGATCATCGAGAGGATTGACGCCTGATGGCACGGTTGGATCTGAATGGAGCATCGGCGGTCGTCACGGGCGGCGCGTCGGGAATCGGCGAGGCCTCGGCCCGTCAACTCGCGGCCCTCGGCGCGCGGGTCGTCATTGCCGACCTCAACGACGACGGTGGCACGGCGCTGGCCAAGGAACTCGGTGGCCTGTTCGTCCACTGCGATGTGTCGTCGGAGGAGGACGGCACCGCCGCGGTCGCGGCCGCTTCGGAGATGGGCCCGCTGCGGGCACTGGTCAACTCGGCGGGGCTGGGGAGCGCCGGACGCACGGTCGATCGCAACAACGATCCGATGCCCCAGTCGCAGTTCGACTTCGTCATCAAGGTGAACCTGCTCGGCTCGTTCAACATGTTGCGGCTGTCGGCCGCGGCGATGGCCAAGACCGACCCGGTCGACGCCGACGGTGCTCGCGGTGCGATCGTCAACATGGCCTCCGCAGCCGCGTTCGACGGTCAGATCGGCCAGGCCGCCTACTCCGCGTCGAAGGGTGGCATCGTCGGCATGACGTTGCCGATCGCCCGTGACCTGTCGGCGGTCGGGATCCGGGTGTGCACGATTGCACCCGGGCTCATCGACACCCCGATCTACGGCACTGGCGAGGCATCCGAGGCGTTCAAGAATCACCTCGGTCAGTCGGTGCTGTTCCCCAAGCGTCTGGGTGCGCCGGACGAACTCGCGTCGGTGGTCATCGAGTGCATCACGAACTCGTACATGAACGCCGAAGTGATCCGCGTCGACGGCGGCATTCGCATGCCCCCGAAATGAGAGGTTGATCATGACTGAGGCAACGAACGAAGCGGTCCTGGTCGAAACCCGTGGCCGGGTACTCCTCATCACCCTGAACCGTCCCGAGGCGAAGAACGCCATCAACGGCGATCTGGCGCGGCGGGCTCTGGGACGCGGTCGAGCAACTCAACGGCGACTCGGCGCTCACGGCGGGTGTCCTCACGGGCGCCGGCGGTGGGTTCAGCTCCGGGATGGACCTCAAGGCCTTCGCCAAGGGCGAAGACATCGGCCCGATGATGACCTTCGTCCAGAACGGTGCGGAGAAGCCCCTCATCGGGGCCATCGAGGGGTTCGCCCTCGCGGGTGGTCTCGAGTTGGCGCTGAGCTGTGACCTGCTGGTCGCGGCCAGAGGCGCGCGCCTGGGTATCCCCGAGGTCGGCGTCGGTCTCTTCGCCGCGGGCGGCGGATTGCTGCGCTTGCCCAGCCGAGTCGGGTATGGCAAGGCGATGGAGATGGCGATCACCGGTGATCCGATCACGGCCGAAGACGGTCACGAGTTCGGGCTCATCGCGCGACTGGCCGAGAAGGGCAGCGCGGTCGACGTGGCGATGGAACTCGCAACCCGGGTCGCCCAGAACGCTCCGCTCGCGGTGGCCGCGTCCAAGCAGCTCATCCGGTCGACGCTGGGCGCCACCGAAGCCGAGTTCTGGGCGATCCAGGGCCCGCTGACCGGCAAGGTCTTCACGTCCAACGACGCCAAGGAAGGCCCGAAGGCGTTCGCCGAGAAGCGTCCGCCGGAGTGGACCGGCACCTGAGCGTGCCCGCTCAGGGCGAAAAGTGCCTAGGCTCGGCCCCGTCGCGGCACGCCATGTGCGGCGCGTACTCTCGGGGGAGATGACGATGCACCGTCGTATCTGGCTATCGCTGTTCGCCGTGCTCGCGGTCGCCACGGCCGCGTGCTCGATCCGACACGGCTCAGGCCGAGTCGGCCGGGGGCGCGAAGGCCAAGCCGAAGACCAGCTCCACCGCGCCGGCGCACGACATGGCCGCCATGGAGGACCACCACATGGCGGGCACCACGCCCGTCGATGATCGCGGGTTCTCCAAGCTCGAGAATGGTATGCAGCACGGCCCGAGCTTCCCGGAGGCGATCTCGAAGGCCGACCGTGGCGAGTTGGCGCGGCAGCTGACCTTGGCCCGTGAGGTCGCGTTGTCGCTCCCAACCGTCGCCGACGCCGAAGCGGCGGGGCTCCACCGGGCCGGGCCGTTCACGCCCGGTCTCGGCGCGCACTACATCAACTACGGAAACGCCGGCGGTGACGCCGACGGCGTGATGAGCGACGACGATATTCGCAAGCCGATTGCGTGGATCTACGACGGCACCCATCCCGACTCGCGTGTTTCGGGACTCTTCTACAGCCGTTCGATGAAGGACGGAGTCGGCTTCGCCGGACCCAACGACATCTGGCACGTCCACAAGGACATCTGTCTCGTCTCGACACCGACCGGGTTCGACACACCGCTCGGTGCGGACCACTCCACCACCAAGAAGGAGTGCGACGCGATCAAGGGCAACCTGATCAAGCAGACCGGCTACCTCCTGCACGTCTGGGTCGTTCCCGGGTACGAGAGTCCGGAGGGCGTCTGGGCCCACGTGACCTCCGCAGTGACGTGCGACGATGGCAGCTTTGACAACATCGACGTCACCAAGATCGGGACCAAGACCACGACCTGCGTCGACGGTTCCGAGTAGCGGCACCGAACACCGGACGTTCCTTGGCACCCTCACCTCCCGCTTCGGCGCGGCCGAGTCGGCTCGAGGCCATCGCCGCCTTGACCGCGCCGGGCGAGCTCTATGAACTCGCGACCGTCGAGATCGCCGGAGCGCCGTGCCGAGCATTCGTGAACGCGCCGACGTCGCTGCGGGCGATGTACGAGGCCGGCGCGTCGGATCAGCCGTTCATCGTGTACGACGACGAACGACTGACGTTTGCCGAGACGTGGGCCACCGCGGCTCGGATTGCCCACTGCCTGCGTCACGACTACGGCGTCGCCGCGGGTGATCGGGTCGCCATCTCCATGCGGAACTACCCGGAGTGGATGACCTCGTTTGCGGCCGTCACGGCGCTGGGCGCGATCGCGGTGGCCATGAACTCGATGTGGTCGACCGAGGAGATGGAATACGGCCTGCGGGACTGTGGCGCGCGGGTGCTCATTGCCGATCGCGAGCGCGTCGAGCAGTCCCGGGGCTGGGTGACCGACCTCGGGGTCCGGGTGATCGGGGTACGGACGCCCGCGGGTGAGGACGCGCCGGAACTGGCCGACCTCATCGCGGGGCTCGGTGAGGTGCCGATGCCCGACGCGACCATCGCCCCCGACGATCCGGCCACGATCTTCTACACCTCCGGTTCGACCGGCAACGCCAAAGGGGTGGTGTCGAGCCATCGGAACGTACTCTCGGCGCTGCTGTCGTGGGAACTCGATGCGCGCGTCTCGCGTCGAGTCGCGGCCGAGAAGCCGGCCCGGGCCGATGGCCAGACGTGCGCGCTGCTGGGCATCCCGCTCTTCCACGTGACCGGCTCCCATGCGGTCCACCTGCAGTCGTATCGGGCCCAGCGAAAGCTCGTCGCCATGTACAAATGGGATCCCGAGGTCGCGGCCGAGTTGATCGAGCGGGAGCGGGTCACGATCTTCCTCGGCCCGGCCGCGCTGACCGGCGACCTCGTGCGCGTCGCGCGCACCACCGGTCGGGACCTGAGTTCGCTGTTGACCGTCGGCGGCGGTGGCGCACCGAGGGCTCCGGAACAGGTCGCCGAGATCGGTTCGTCGTTCAAACGCGCACTGCCCAACACCGGCTGGGGCATGACCGAGACCAATGCGATCGGAACCGGGATCGGCGAACGCGACTATCTCGAACGTCCGGAGAGTTCCGGCCGGGTCTCGGCCGTCTTGGATCTGCGGGTCGTTGACGACGCGGGCGGTTCGGTGCCGGCCGGCGAGCGGGGCGAACTGCTCGTGCGCGGGACTTCGGTGTTCCCGGGGTACTGGAACCGGCCGGAGGTGAACGCCGACGCGTTCGTCGACGGGTGGTTCCGCACCGGGGACGTCGCCTACATCGATGACGACGGCTATCTCTTCATCGTGGATCGCATCAAGGACCTGATCATCCGCGGCGGCGAGAACATCGGTTGCGGTCGCGTCGAGGCGGCGTTGTTACTCCACCCCGCCGTGCGCGAAGCGGCGGTGTACGCCGTGCCCGACGAACGGATGGGGGAAGAAGTCGGGGCGACCGTCTACGCCGAGGCCGGGCTCGACGTCGATGAGTTGCGGAGCTTCGTCCGGGAACATCTCGCGGGGTTCGAGGTCCCGAGCGCGATACGGATCTCCCCGACGCCGTTGCCGCGCACTGCGTCGGGCAAGATCTTCAAACGGGAGCTTCAGGCCGAGGCGGTCGGCCTCACGCGCTGACTCGGGTCGGTGACGCGGCGGCCAACAGCTCCGCTCGGTCATCGGGCAACACAAATCCCGCGGCGATGACGGCGTCGGTGGCCGTGCGGTACTCCCGGAGGTACTGCGCCCGAGACCGGTAACGTGCCTGGAGCTGCGAGTCGGTCAGGGGCGTCGTGGACCCGAACAGCAGGCACGCGATCGGTCCGGGGGGCGCCACACCGCTGAGGGTGTCCACCGGCGCGTCGACGAGGGGCGTGCGAATCCCGCCGGTCGCGTTGCCGTAGGCGTCGCGCACGAGTTCGTTGTCGACGATCGTCAACCTCGGAGCCTTCGCCGGCGCGGTGCCTTCGGTAACCCAACGATCCAGGGCGCGCAACGCGGCGCTCACGACGAAGTGGCCGGGCCCGGCATTGGGCGGCGTGGCACAGCCGAGCTGACCCGCGATCGGGCCGATGATGTACTCGTCGGCATGGGCGGTGCCGGCCGCCTGCCACACCCGTAAGTGCGCGGAGTCGGGCTGTTCGGCGGCGTGATAGTTGAGGAACCCGACCATGTCGGTCTCGGTCTCGACCACCATCACCGGCGCCGCGAGGTCCGTCCGGAACAAGGTCGGGGCTCCCGAGACCGCACTGGCGATGTCGATGCCCGCGCCGGGCGTGCCGAGTGGCGCGGCCGACGCGCCACGACTGTGAATGAGGAACCCGTCGAACTCCTGGGTGAGCGGTTGCACACCGTCGTAGTAGGTGGTGAGAGCAAATGCCGACTGGGACTCGCCGACCGCAAGCAGGTGGCGCGGTCGCAACGTTCCCAACGGTCCTTTGCCCGCCGGCGACCGGAGAGCGCGCGCGATCTGGGTGTACATGTCGTACGAGTACGCGTCGCCGGGGTGGTGGAGTGTGTCGTACCGAGCGGGATCGATGGACCGGATCCCCTTGCCGGCGCCGGCGTCCTCGGCGATTTTGATCGGTACCGCGACCGCCCCGCCTTCGATGCCCACCATCTGCGCCGACACCCCGACCCAGGCGTAGCCACCGCGTAGAATCTCGTTGCGCAGGTAAGAGAAGTCGGGCGACGCGTCGAGCCCGCCACTGACGTTGAGCCACTCCACGAGCACGGTGCCGTTGAAGTCAGCGGCCCGGCGCGGTCGCCGGACCACGATGCGGGTCGTGTATCCGGTCTGGGTGTCCGGCTCCAGCGCGAAGTTCCCGTCCGTCGGGAGTGGGCCGTCGGATCGGTAGGAGGTCGCGGTTCCCGACATGGCGTACTCGGACTCGACCCACGATGGCGGGAGCGGTTCCGCGGCCGCGGCGGCGAGGTTGATGCCCTTGCCGCCGCGCAGTTCGCCGTCGACGTGCGCTACGGGCCCGCGAGGTCGGGGCGCGGACGGGGCGGTCGGAGCCTTCGTGGTGGAACTCGGTGTCGCGGTCGAGTTCGAGGAACACGATGCGATGGCGATGACGGTGAGGCTCAGGGCCCCAACGATGCGATGAGGAGTCACAAGGGCGGAGTCTCGCGCACCGTCACGATCGACTCATGGTGGCTAGGGTCCCTCGCCATGCTTCGTGGGATTCGCTCTGGCCTCATTCCGCTGTCCGTCGTGACCGGGCTCGTGCTCGTCAGCTCGTGCTCGAGTTCGACGGCCTCGGCGCCGGCCGCGTCGAAACCGACGGCGCCGGTCGACTCGACGTCGGGGTACGCGGCTCCAAAATGCACCCGGCCGGCGGCGAAGGTCCCGGAGTCCAAGGCCGACGGCGAGGGCACGGCGCAGGTCGACGTCACGTCGTTCGATGGCACGATCATCCGGGCGCACTGGTTTCCGAACCCACAGGCGACCGCCACCACGAAGTTCCCGACCGTGCTCAAGGGTCCGGGCTGGAGTCAGCCGGGTGACGTGAACACCGAGTCGCGGGGCGACGGCATCTTCGGTGATCTCAACATCGCCAACCTGTGGGACGCCGGCTACAACGTGCTGACCTGGGATCCCCGTGGGTTCGGCGAATCGGGCGGGGTCGTCTCGACGAACGACCCGAAGCACGAAGGTCGGGACACCCAAGTCCTCGTCGACTGGGTGGCCCGTCAACCGGGCGTCGAATTGGACCGGCCCGGCGACCCCCGCATGGGCATGGTCGGCGGGTCCTACGGCGGCGACATTCAGTTCGTGCTCGCGGCGTTGGACTGCCGGGTCGACGCCATTGTTCCCACCATCGCGTGGCACTCGCTCGGTACGAGCCTCTACAAAGCCGACACCGTCAAGCAAGGGTGGGCCGATCAGCTCTACGGGTTCGCCGCCGACCGCGAGCTGGACCCGCACATCACCAGCGCGCACGAGAGTGGGGACGCGACCGGTACGATCAGTGCTGCAGATCGGGCCTGGTTCCTGTCACGGGGACCGGGGAAGCTGATCGAGAAGGTCCACATCCCGACCCTGATCGTGCAAGGCACCGTCGACACGCTCTTCACGCTCGACGAGGCGGTCACCAACTACGGCATCCTGGCGCGGGCCGGGGTGCCCGTGAGCATGATCTGGTTCTGCGGGGGTCACGGGGTCTGTCTCACCAAGGCCGGGGACCCGGCGGTGGCGGGCGACGCCGCCGTCGCGTGGCTGGCGCGCTACGTGCAACGCGACGAGTCCGGTCCGGTCGGCGCCGGGTTCTCGACGGTGGATCAGAACGGGGATCGGTTCGAAGCGGAGAAGTTCCCGGCCGCATCGGGGAGCCCGGTGCGTGCGAACGGGCTGGGAACGTTGAACCTGGTCGAGACCACGGTGGAGAAGGCCGCGCCGGTCGATGGCGCGCCGTCGGCGGTGCTGGGTGGTGTCGCGGGCTCGATCACCCCGGCGCGGGCGACCAACGGTGTCGACGTGGACATCCCGTTCGCCGACTCGACGATGGTCCTGGGCGCGCCGAGGTTGTCGCTCACGTACTCGGGCACCGTCGCCGCCGGCCCACGGCCGGAGCGGGTGTTCGCACAGATCGTCGACCCGGCAACCGGCCTCGTGCTCGGGAATCAGATCACTCCGATCAAGGTCACGCTCGACGGTTCGACCCGCACCGTCAGCGTGCCGCTCGAGATGGTGGTCTTCTCGGCCACGCCCGGGGCCAAGCTCACGCTGCAACTCGTCGCGACCACGACCGCGTACGCGCAACCCCGGCTCGGCGGATCGGTGACGTTCTCGAAGATCAATGTGGCGCTCCCGACGGTGACCGGGATGCAGGCTCGGTGACCATCATCGGGATGGCGAACCTTGCCGTCAAGGTCGCGGATCTCGATGCGGCGTGCGCGTTCTACGTTGCCGCCGGTGGCAAGGTCCGGGATCGCATGGCGTGGAACGGCGCCGAACGGGCCGACGTGTACCTCGGTCCGGTGATGATCACGCTCTTCACCCGGGCGATCTACGAAGACGAGGTCGCGCTCGGACCCGAGGGGTTCCTGCACCCGGCGCTGTTCACCGACGACCTCGACGCCGAGTTGGACGGCCACGACGTGATCTGGGGACCCGAGATCGTGTCGGGCGCGTTCGGGACGCGACGCATCGCCTTCGTCGAAGCGCCCGGCGGGATACGCCTCGAGTTCATGGAACAGATCGAACCACCGGCGCGCGCCGACCAGGAGGTGGGCCCATGACATTCACGCCGTACGACCGGCCGGTGCGCGCGGCGTTTGTCGGACTCGGCCGGATCTACGACCTCAACGTGCGCGCGTACCGCGACAACCCGGACGTCGACGTGGTCGCACTTGTGGACCCGAGCGAGGAGCGACGCGCCGAACGCCAACGCGACTGGCCCGAGGCGGCGACGTTCGCGTCGATCGCGGACCTGGCCGCCAGCGGACTCGACGTCGATACCGTGGAGGCCTTGCTGCCCATCCCGCTCCACCCGGACGGCGTCGTCGAACTGCTCGATCAGGGCTGGCACGTGAACCTGCAGAAGCCGATGTGCAGTGATCTCCACGAAGCCGAGCGCATGGCGACCGCGGCCGCGTCGAATGACCGGGTCCTGCGGGTCATGGAGAACTACCTGTTCTACGAACCGATTCGCACCTTGAAGGAGACCGTCGAGTCGGGGGCGATCGGTGGCGTGCGGGGCTACCACCTGAAGATGGTAGGGAGCAGCCGGGGCGGGTGGGACGTGCCGATGAGCAGCTATCAATGGCAGTTCCAGCAGATGCAACGCGGTCGCGGGATCCTCGTCTTCGACGACGGGTGGCACAAGCTCTCGACGGCGCTCTGGTTGTTCGGTCCGATTCGCGAGGTCCGGGCCTGGATCGGCGAGACCGAGGTCGTGCCGGGTGTCGCGATCGACGCGCCGACGATGATCAGTTGGGAGCACGACAACGGCGTCCGCGGCGTCTGGGACATCACGCTCGCGGAGGACCTCTACCTGCGGTCCGACTACTACACGAACGACGAACGGTGGGAGATCACCGGCTCGAAGGGTTTTGCCCGGGTCAACCGCTGTACGGGCCGGGGAATCCAGCAGCCCAGCTTCGAGGTGTACGTCGACGGTGAGATGCGCAGTGCTCACGCGCTGGACGACGACTGGGGCAGCAGCTTCCGCGATTCCGGGCGGCACTGGCTGCGCTGGTTGCACACCGGTACGGGGCCGTTGCTCTGGAGTGTCGAGGACGCGGTGGCAGTCCTGCGGTTTGCGCTCGCGGTCTACGCGAGCAGCGATGCCGGCGGTATCGGGATCGATCCGGCCACGCTCACGCCGCACTAGGCGGCTCGCAGCAGTCAGTCGGCCGCGAACCGTTGCGCGAGGGCGTCGAGCGTCTCCTGGCAATTGGCGGCGCCGCCGGGTGGCTCCGGCAACCGCACCGGGCCGTGTTCCTGTGACGGCAGCAGGATCGTCGCGTGGCCGGGTGTGGTGGTCACGCCGCGTTGGTTCACGCCGCCCAGGTCGAGATCCACGGCGGGCCGCCCGTCGGCGAGGTACTTCTTCGTGACCGTGCCCTGTATCCAGTGGGTGTCGCCGACGTAATTGAAGGCGCGGAACTGGCAGTCGAGTTTCCACAGCCACGCGTCGTCACCCATCCAATCGGTGCACAGATGGATGAGCCAGGTCTCGCGCATCCGGCCGTAGTCGTAACTCGCGGGGTTGCCGGCGCGGCGGGCCCACTCCGGGTCCCAGTGCACGCGCTGGTGCACGTCGGGAATGTTGAGGTCGTCGGGCCGGAAGAACCGGGGCATCCGCTGCCGCTGGTCGTAGCCGAGGCGAAGGGGTGCAACGTGATAGAGCCCCATCCCCATCCCGACGTGCCAACACACCATGTCGGTGACGCGCATCGGTCCCTTCACGATCGGGTCGAGCGCGTCGCCGACCTCCACGTCTTCGAACCAACGCGGTTCGGCGCCCCGGCGCCGGTCTCGTTCGGTGGCCAGGGCCGCGTCGATCGCGGCCAGTTCGGCGTCGGTGTAGGGCGCCAACTCGATCTCGTCGTTGTGGCCCCGCTCGACCGCGCGGTCCCGGTCGGCCCTGATCATCAATCGGTACTGACCGGCGAGGACCGGCCCGCCCACCGCGGCAAACACTTCGGCCGACCATTCGTGAACCGTCCGCCCCGCGAACTCTCCGGCTTTGTCGTGCACACCGACGAGCGCGTTCCGACGGTTGACTCGCATCCCCGACACGAGCGGGTTCCACCACTCCCGGAACGATCCGGAATAGAAGGCATGGACCCCGCCGAGCGGGTCGCCGCGCATCAGTTGGCGGGTCTCCGCGTCGAAGCCGGTGACTTCGTCTTCACCGATCAGGGAGTCGCCGCCGACGAGGTGAGGGGGAGCGATCAGACCGTTCCAGCGAGTCGACGCGGCGTACCCCGGGTCGCACCACAAGGGATTGTCGTCGCCGTAGGCGTGGGCCACGTTGCGAAAGGCGTCCTCGTTCGGTGCGAAGTAGTGCGGGGGCCGGGTGTGGGGTCGCGCCACGCCGATGCGCGCCCGGAGGGTTGCGATGCCCTCGTCGGTGATCGCGCCGGTGATCGGGTCGGGGATCGCGTCGGTCATCGAGGTGAGCGCGCCGGGCCGGAGGAGCACATCGTGGGGAGCGTATACATTGCGCTTCGCCCGGGTCACCTTGCCGAGGAGCTTTCATGACGCCTGATTCATTTCGTTTCGACGGGCGGCGGGCCGTCGTCGTGGGCGGCGCGACCGGGATGGGCGCGGCGGCTGCGGTACTGATCCGCGACCTGGGCGCCGAGGTGGTTGTCCTCGATTTCGCGCCGATCGAGATCGACGGGGTCACCAAGGCCAGCGTGAACCTCAGTGACCGCGAGAGTATCGAGGCGGCCGTCGACGCCGTGGGTGGCCCGATCGACGTCCTGCTCTCCTGCGCCGGCGTCGCCGACGGCACTCCGGGGATCGAGAAGATCAACTTCATCGGGCACCGCCACTTCATCGAGCGAGCACTGGCCGCCGACCTCATGCCGCGCGGCTCGGCCATCGGCATGATCTCGTCCGCTGCCGGGTTGGCGTGGGAGACCCACCTCGACGAGTTGCGCGAGTACCTCGACACCGACGGCTTCGACGCCGCCGTCCAATGGGTCGCGGATCACGAGTACAAGGCCAGCTACACGTGGAGCAAAGAGGCGATCTGCGCATATGTCGCCCGCGAGGCGTTCCCGATGCTGAAGCGGGGAATTCGTATCAACGCGATCCTGCCCGGGCCGACCGATACACCGCTCGCGCGAGCGAACGCCGACATGTGGCTCACCTTCGGCGCCGACTACCGCGCCGATGCCGGCGTCGAGGCGTCGACGCCGGAAGAGCAGGCCGCGGTGCTCGTGTTCTTGTGCAGCGATGCCGCGCGTGCGTGCAATGGCGTCACCATGATCACCGACGCCGGCTATATGAGCTCCGGGGTTAGTGGTTCCTTCCCCGCCGCAACCCCAGTGGCTGATTTCCTGTACGGCCGGTTGGTCTGACCGCCTTGGTGGCCCTCTCGCGCGCGTCGACCGACGCCGAGCTCGTTGCAGTCACGAACGACTGGGTCGCCGCCAACGTCCCCCGCCCGTGGCGGACCGCCGCGGCCGACGGGCGCGACGCCCTCCGCCGGGTGCGACCGCGGTCGGAGTACGAAGCGTGGTACCCGGTCTTCGCGGCCAGCGGGCTCGCGGTGGCCACCTGGCCCACCGAGTACCTCGGCCTCGACCTGGTGCCGGCCCAGGCTCGGGTGATCGAGTCGGTGCTCGCGCCGTACAACCTCGGTCGCCTGAATCCGCTGGGTCTCAATGCGGCGGCGCCCGCGTTGTTCGCCCACGGCACCGAAGATCAGCGGGCCCGCTTTCTGCCGCCGATGGTGCGCAACGAGGAACGCTGGTGCCAGCTGTTGTCCGAACCTGGTGCCGGTTCGGATCTGGCGTCGCTCGCCACGCGGGCAGTGCGCGACGGTGACGAGTGGGTGCTCGACGGTCAGAAGGTGTGGACCACCTGGGCCCATCGCAGTGAGTTCGCGGTGTGTCTCGCGCGGACCGACCCGGCGGTGCCGAAGCGGCAAGGGCTCACCTACTTCATCGTCGATCTGAAGGCGCCCGGGGTCGACGTGCGGCCGCTGCGGCATCTCGGTGGCGAGATCGACTTCAACGAGGTGTTTCTCGACGGCGTGCGGGTCCCCGACACCGCCCGGGTCGGGGAGATCGGCGACGGTTGGCGGGTGGCGGGTTCGACGCTCGCCGGCGAGCGCCAGATGGTCTCGGGGTCCGGCTCCGGGGGTGTGGACCGGATCGGTGGTTCCGGTGTCGATCTCGTGATCGAACAGGCCCGGACCCTCGGCGTCACCGGCGACGCCAACGTTCGGCAACGGCTGATGAGCGTGTTCGCGGAGGAGCGAGTGCGGGAGTGGACGAACGCCCGCGTGCGGGCCACGACTCAGGCCGGCCGCACGCCGGGCCCGGCCGCGTCGATCGGCAAGGTGCACCAGGGTGCACTCAACCAGCGCATCCAACTCGTGGCCGCCGACCTGCTCGGCCCGCACTCGATGGCGTGGGATGCCGCCCCCGGTGTGGCTGCCGATGGCGGCGATCCGGACGTCGACGCCTACGCCCGGAGCCTGCCGTACGCGGTGAAGGGGATGCTGCGGTCGCGGGCGAACACGATCGAAGGCGGCACGACCGAAGTGAACAAGAACGTAGTGGGGGAGCGAGTACTGGGATTGCCGAGGGAGCCGGATCCGTGGTCGGGGGCAGCGTGGGAAGAGGTGCCGAGGTCATGAGTGGATACCAGCATTTGATCGTCGAGCGGCACGGCCCGGTCGGGTGGTTGATCAACGACCGTCCCGATCAGCTCAACGCCATGAACAGCGCCATGCGCGACGAGTTCGCCGACGCGTGGAAGGAACTCGACGCCGACCCGGCAGTACGCGTCATCGTCCACACCGGCAACGGCCGCGCGTTCCAGACCGGTGTCGACGTGTCCGAGCTCGCCTCCGATGGTGTGGGCATGGAGCGCTACCGGGACTCGGTCGAGAACTTCGACCTGCACTTCACCGCATGGCATCAACAGGTGTGGAAGCCCGTCATCACCGCGGTCAACGGGATCTGTGCCGGTGGTGGATTCCATTGGGTCGCCGACGCCGACATCGTGATCGCCGGGTCCGACGCCCAGTTCTTCGACCCGCACGTGTCGGTCGGCCAGGTCGTCGCGATCGAGGCGATCGGTCTGCTCCGCAAGATGCCCGCCGAGGCGGTCATGCGGATGGCGTTCATGGGCAAGTACGAACGGATGTCGGCCGAGCGGGCACTCGCGCTCGGGATGATCTCGGAGATCGTGGACCCGCCCGACCAACTGCGCGCTCGGGCGCAGGAACTCGGCGAAACGATCGCGAAGAACTCGCCGGCGGCGATGGCGGCCACGAAACGGGCACTGTGGGACGCGCTCGAATACGGGCTCACCGATGCGTGCAAGGTCGGTGCCGGGCACCTGGTGAGCATGTGGGGCCACCCCGATCAGGACGAGGGCCCGCGGGCCTTCGCGGAGAAGCGCGCGCCGAACTGGCAACCGCCGGGATGACGGTCAATCTCGCATCGCTCCTGGCCGACCACCCGGCCGCCGACGCCGATGCCTTGATCCACACCGTCGACCGTTCGGTGACCGCAGGGGAGATCCGCGCGCAGGCCGCCGCCATCGCCACCAGTCTCGATCTCGCGCCCGGTCAGGGAGTCGCCGTCTCGTTGCCGAACGGCCCCGAGTTGGTGGCCACGATGTTCGGCGTCTGGCAGGCGGGCGGCGTGTACGTGCCGGTCAATTCGCGGCTGCCCGTCGCCGAGTTCGATCAGGTGATCGTGGCGATCGACCCGGCGGTGGTCATCACCCGGGCGGGCCGCACGGCCCGGGCCGGCTCGACGTTCGCGGCCGATGTCGCCTTCGTCATGTGGACCTCGGGGACCACGGGAACCCCCAAGCCAGTGCTCCACACCCATGGCACGTATCTCGAACTCCTCGATCGCGTCTTGATCCCGCTGCGCAGTAGCGGATCGAAGCCGGCGCGACCGCCGTCGCCGAATCTGATCCCGGTCTCGATGGCCCTGAACGCCGGTCTCTACAACGTGCTCTTCGGTCTGCGGGCCGGCGCTCCGCTCGTGGTGATGGACGGCTTCGAACCGACAGTGTTCGCCGAGCTGGTCCGCCGGTTCGAGATCCGCTCGACCGTCCTGCCGCCGGCGGCACTGGCGATGCTCACTGACTCCGGCCTCAGCGACCTCACCCCGCTGAAGTACGTCCGGTCGATCACCGCGCCGTTGTCGCCGCTCCAAGCGCAACGGTTCGTCGACACCTTCGGCGTCACGGTGTTGAACGGATACGGCCAAGCTGAGATTGGAGAGGTCATCGGCTGGACCGCGGCCGACGCTAGACAGTTTCCCGACAAGATCGGCGCCATCGGCCGGCCCCATCCCGGAGTGGACGTGCGCCTGGATGCCGACGGCCATCTCCTCGTGCGGCCACCGAACACCGCAGTCGGCATCGAGGAACGGGTCGACGCGGAGGGTTTCGTCGACACCGGGGACCTCGCCCGGATCGACGACGACGGCTTCGTGTGGCTCGAAGGCCGGGCGGGTGATCTCATCAACCGCGGTGGGAACAAGGTGTTCCCCGAGGCGGTCGAGGAAGTGTTACGGCTCGCACCGGGGGTCGAGGATGCCGCGGTGGTCGGTGCCCCCGATGCGCGGTTGGGTGAAGTGCCGGTCGCGTTCCTCGTCGGACCGGGGGCGAGCGACGACCAGCTCACGACCCTGTGTCGCGAGCATCTGGCCGCGTACAAGGTTCCCGCGGCCTTCCACTGGATCGACGCGATCCCCCGCAATGAGGTCGGCAAGGTCGTGCGCCGCGATCTGACCGCCCGGCTCGCCGATCCCGAAGCGGAACGCTCGAACGCTCAGACCGACGTCTGAAGCGGCGCGTGCTCGGGCGCGGCGACCGTTGGCGCCACGAGCGGCCACGGCAGCTCGCGCTCGGCGGCCAGTGCGAGGTCGAACAGCAGCGCGTCCTCGTGATGGCGGCCGAGCACCTGCATGCCGATCGGCAGCCCGTCGATGGTGCCGGCCGGGATCGACACCGCGGGGTTGCCGTAGATGTTCGAGATGATCGTGAGCCCGCCCATCGTGACCAGTTCCGGGAACTTGTCGCTCGCCGCACTCACGATCGCCGCGGGCGCCTTGGGGGAGACGGCGTTCACGGCCCGGGCCCCGAACATCGCGGCGCGGAATCCCCATTTCGCGACGGCGCTGTTCCCGGCCCACTCGACGAAGCGGGACTGTTCGTTGCTCATGACCGAGTGCGCGGGAAACGCGGGCCCGGGGTTGGTCGCGGCGATGATGAAGTCGACGTCGTCGAACGCGGCGGCCATCGTCTCGTTGGCCTGGATCCGCAGCGCTTCGGCCGCGGCGGCAGTGTGCAGGTTGTAGAGAGATTCCGAGAGGCGGAGCCCGAACTCCACCTCGTCGGTGAGGTCCTTCGCACAGCGCGGCCAGCGTTTCCCGAGGTCGGCGGCCAGGGTCGCGAGGTTGCCCATCATCCACTGCAGGGCGAGGTTCGGCGGTTCGACCTTGCGGTCGACCACCACCATGCCGGTCGCCTCGATCAGGGCGCGGGCGTGTTCGCGGATACGGTCCTCCACGCCGGAGTCGAGCGTGACGCCACCGATCGCGGGCACGATCGCGACCCGGCGACCCTTCAGCCGATGGGTGCCGAGCCCGGCCTCCCAGCCGCCGCTGCTCGGCAGGCTCGTCGGGTCCGCAGTGTGCGTACCGGCACACACGTCGAAGTACCGCGCCGCGTCGCGCACCGAACGTGAGACGTTGCCGACCACGACGGTGTTCGGCCGCATGAACGCGTGGGGACTGCGGGGGATACGACCGAATGTGCCCTTCATCCCGAGCAGGCCCGTGTAGCCCGCCGGAATCCGGATGGATCCGCCGCCGTCGCCGCCGGTGGCGAGGCTGACCAACCCGCCCGAGACCGCGGCCGCCGAGCCCGACGACGACCCGCCCACGGTCCGTCCGTACCGCCACGGGTTGTGGGTGACGCCGTTGATCTTCGAGACACTGACGTTGAGTCCACCGAACTCACTCGCAGTCGTCGCACCGACCGGCACGATCCCGCCGCGGTTGATCAGCCGCTGTATGTGGTGCGACGTGCGGTCGGCCATTCGGTCGGCGAAGACGAGTGATGCCTCGGTGAACCGCCAACCGAGGACCGGGTCGAGTTCCTTGATCCCGGTCGGGACCCCGCCGAACGGGAGGCTCAGGTCGGCGCGCGCCGCCGCCGCCCGTGCCCGGTCGGGGTCGACGAACGTGAACGCATTCAGGTTCGACCGTCCGATTGCGTCGAGCGTGGCGTCGAGTTCCTCGACGGGGGAGCGCTCGCCGGCGCGGAAGGCGTCGACGAGCGAGCTGGCGTCACCGGTCCATGGCATGTCAGTCATCTCGGTCATCCTCCCATCTGCCACCTCAGTGGCTGAACTTCACCACCGGGAGGATCCGGCCCAGCCACCTCGGCAGGTACCAATTGCGCTCGCCCAGCAGAGCCATCGTGGCCGGGACGAGGAGCATCCGGACCACGGTGGCGTCCAGCAGCACGGCGACGGCGAGGGTCAGCCCTAGCTCGGTGGGTGGGATCGGTCCCGTCACGCCGAACGCAATGAACACCACGATCATGATGAGCGCCGCGTTCGTGATCGGGCGGCCCGTTCGGGCGATGCCTTCGCGGATGGCGCGGTGGGTGTCGCCGGTTGCCTCGTACCGCTCGCGAATCGCGGCCAAGAGGAACAGCTGGTAGTCCATCGAGAGCCCGAAGAGCAGCGCGAAGAAGAACAGCGGCGCCCACGCATCGACGAATCCTTGATGCTCGATCCCGAGCACGCCGGTGCCGACTCCGTGCTGGAACACGAGCGTCGAGAACCCGAAGGCGGCACCGACCGTGATCAGGTTCATGAGGATCGAGGAGATCGCGATGGCCAGGCTGCGGAAGACCATGAGCAGCAAGACGAACGCCATGATCAAGATCACGCCGATCGCGATCGGCGCGCGACCGGTCAGTTCGGATGTGAGGTCAGCGTTTTGTGCGGCCGGACCACCCACGCGCGCGGCGGGAAGCTCCGCCCCCACGGCATCGCGGAGTCGGTGGACGAGGTCGCCGGTGCGGGAATCGTCGACCGCCGTCGATCCGGTGACCCGGACGACCGTGCGACCATTCGCCGCCGGTTCACTCACGATGCGCGCGTCGACGACGGCGCGGTCGGCTTGGGCGATCCGCACCACCTGCTCGGCGTCCGGGGCCGGGACGGTGACGAACACCGGCGCGGCAGCTCCGGGACCGAACGCCTTGGTGAGGGTGTCGTACCCGTCGCGACTCGTGCGGCCCTGGTCGACCACACCGGCGCCAGGCATACCGAGGTCCATTCCCACGGCTGGGAGCACGAGGGCGCCCAGGATCACCAGGCCGATGGCCAGCACGGTTCCGGGGCGCCGCAACGCCAGACCGGTCCAGCGGGCCCAGCGGCCCTCGGCGACGATGTCGGGGTCCTGCTTGCCTCGAGTCACGAGGACCCGATCGCCGAGCGCCACGAGCACGGCGGGGAGCAGTGTGAGCGACGCGAGCGCGACCGCGACGACCGAGAGGATCATGCCGAGCGCCATCGACCGGAACACCATGACCGGGACGAGGAACACGGCGGAGAGTGCAAGCACGACGGTGAGGGCAGAGAGGAACACGGCCTTGCCCGCCGTGGAGAGCGTGTTCTCGATCGCCGCGACGGCGTCCTTGCCTTCGATGCGCTCCTCCCGGTAGCGGCTGACGATGAAGAGGCTGTAGTCGATACCGACGGCGAGTCCGATCATCATCGAGAAGTTCATCGACCACACCGAGAGCGGCATCACCAGGCTCAGGAGGTGCAGCGACGCGAAGCCGACGGCGATGCCGGCCAGGGCGAGGAGGAGCGGGATTCCCGCGGCGATGAGCGAGCCGAACGCGATGAACAACAGAATCAGCGTCGGGAGACCGCTGACCAGTTCGGCCTTGTGGAGCGCCTCCTCGTTGACCCGGTTGAAATCGCTCCAGACCGGCCACTCGCCGGTCACGTTGGCCTTGGCCCCGGGCGCCAGCCGGAGTTCGCCGACGTACTCGCCGAGTGCGCCGGCCGCGATCGGTCGACTCGCGTCGTCGGTCACGACGAGGTCGACGGGCACGATCGCAGTGCGACCGTCGCGCGCGATCAACCCGGCGTCGCGCGGCAGGGTGAGCGGGTTGGCGACCGATCGCGCCCTGGGGGCCGCGGCCAAACTACGGACGAGGGTCTGGAGCCCGGCCGGGTCGCTCGCGATCGGTGTGCGCTGCGAATACACGACGACCGGATTCTCGGCGCCGAGGGCGGGGAAGTCCGTGCGCAACTCGTCGCGGACCTTCTGCGCAGTCGAGCCCTGCGCTTCCCATCCCGCGCCGGACAGTGCGCCGGTCAGGGTGAGGGCGAGCGGTGCGGCCGCGAAGGCGACGAGCAGCCACACCACGATGACCGTGCGCCGGCGACGCGCCATCGTCGCCGCGAGCCGCGAGAACAGCGCACGCGGGTCAGGCGGGGCGGACGGTTCGTGGTCGCCTGCGTTGGGGGCGGGGGGACTGATGGTCACGCTCATGACTCCTCCGGGACGTCAAATACCGGTGGGGGTATCCGGGTTGGTCCGTAGAGTACCCCCTGGGGTATACTGGATGTCAACTGGAACTCGGAAACTCCCGAATCCCGAAGGAGTCGTCATGCACAGCATTCAGACCACGGTGGATCTCTCGATGGAGGCCGCCGAAGCCGCCGTGCGCTCGTCGTTGGGCGATCAGGGATTCGGAGTCCTGACCGAAATCGACGTCGCCGCGACCCTGCGGGCCAAGCTCGGGGTCGAGCGACCGGCACTTAAGATCCTGGGCGCGTGCAATCCGAACTTCGCGCATGCCGCACTCCAGGTGGATCCGACGGTGGCGTTGTTGCTGCCCTGCAATGTGGTGCTCGAGCCGGAAGGAACCGGTACCCGTATCGCGGTCGTCGATCCGCGTGAACTGATGGCGGATCCGGCATTTGCCCAACTGGCGGCGGATGCCGCCGACTCGCTCACCGCGGCCCTTGCGGCACTCGGCGGATCGGTGAGCGAAACTGTCGCCTGATGGTGGCAACGCGAACCCTTCGGCTGGCGGTACTCGTGGTCGCGACGGTGGTCGGTCTGGCCGCCTGCGGATCGAGCGGATCCGGTGAGACGGCCCGACAGAAGTCGGTCGCGGCCAAGGGTGCGACGGTCATGCCGTTCGATCAGAACCGCACGACGCACGTGTTCGACGCGACCCCGACGGGTGGTGTGCAGCGGGTGGTCGTGAAGGACCCCGGGGACACCCACCAGATCACGCTGATCCGGTCACATCTCCGCAAGGAGGCCGCGCGATTCGCCGCCGGCGACTTCCGTGATCCGATGGCGATCCACGGCGCGACGATGCCAGGCGTCGTTGCGTTGCGGCGCGGGTTCGCGTCGGTCGACGTGCAGTACGCGACCCTCGCCCGCGGCGCGATGATCACCTACACCACCGAGGATGCGGGCCTGATTGCCGCGCTGCACCAGTGGTTCGACGCGCAACTGATGGATCACGGCGCGCACGCCCACGGCTGATCAAGCGGTGGTGAGGGTGACCGGAAGGTGCTTCGGGCCGTGGGCCCAGAAGACCGGGACGGGCTCGCGGACATAACCCGGCTCGACCGTCGCGGTGGCGACTCGGTCGAGGAAGACCTCCACCGCAATCCGCCCTTCGAGCCGAGCGAGTTGCGAACCAGGACATACATGGGGGCCGCCACCGAAGGCCAGGTGATCCTTCGGGCGCGGCCGATCCAAGCGGAACGCGTCGGGATCGTCGTAGGTCCAGTCGTCGCGGTTCGCCGAGGCGAGCCCGAAGGCGACCTTCGCCCCGGTGGGGATCGGGATGTCTCCAACGCTCGTGTCCCGGAGGCAGTCGCGGATCAAGACGTGAATGGGCGGGTCGTGACGGAGTGATTCTTCGACCGCTATGCCGACGAGTTCCCGATCTGCCTGCAAGCGCGCGAAGAGCCGAGGGTCGGTGCAGATCGTCTCGAGCAGGTTGCCGATGAGGTGGCGGGTCGTCTCGTTGCCCGACATCAACAGGAACGCAAGTTGGGTGCGCAGCTCGAGGTCGGTCAGCCGGATGCCGTCGACCTCGGTGCCGAGCAGGCGGGTGACGAAATCGTCGGGCGGGTCGGCCATCGCGCGACGCTCCGCAATCATCGCGTCGAGATAGCCGGTGAACTCGGGCGCGACTCCGGCGAGCCCTTCGCCGTCTTCGCCGTCTTCCCGTCGGTTCTTCGTGGCGTAGCTCGACTGCACGACGAGGTCCGACCATTCCGCGAAGCGCGCGTGGTCCGCCGGATCGACGCCGAGAAGGTGCGCGATCACGGTCGCAGGAATCGGAGTCACGTAGTCGGCGACGAGATCACCGCCTCCCTGGGCGATGACCGCGTCGAGGAGTTCGTGGCAGAGCTCACGGACGAAGGGTTCGACGCGACCGAGCCGGTGTTGCGCGATGGCCGAGTTGACGATGCGACGGATCTCGCTGTGGCGGGGTTCGCGGATCTCGCTGATGAGCTGTTCTTCGGGCGGCACCACGACACCCGGCTCCCGGAAGCTCGCTTGGAACGTCTCGATGTTCTTGGTCGCGGCGAGCACGTCGTCGTACCGGGCGAGAAAGTAGGCGCCCGAGGCCGTCTGCGAGACCGGGCAGTGCGCCCGGAGTTCGGCCAGGGCGGCGAATGGGACGCCGTCGGACGTGTCGAGCGGATCAGTGGTGGTCACGCGTGCATGGTGGCACGACGAGTTCCCGAATGCACTCGGACCGGGCGCGAGCGCCAGCACGGTCGGAACACCCAGGGCAACCGCTGATCGCTCGGCCCGACGGAGCTGTCCCGGCCGTTGCACGCGGGTGCCCGACTGTCAGTTCCTGACACGTTCCGCGGAACGCACCAGGTTCAAGTGACGTGACCCCTGGGTGGTGGGCAATCGGCCGACCTTTGTACGTTCGTCCACCTCTCGGGTGGAGCAACGTACGAACGTGAGAGCGCAACGGGTTCACGTACTCCCGCGACTCACGGCTTCTCTCGAGCGTGCGGGTTCTCGCCCGATGCGAAGACTGCGTACCTTGACCGTCAATCTGCGGGCCCATAAGCACCGATTGGCGAACGCTACCTACGCGCCGGTTGGTTCGGGGTGGGCGAACTCCTGGAACGCTTCCCAGGCGCGGGGGCCCCAGACGGTTCCCGGTCCGCCGTCCATCATGACGGCCACGCCGAGCGCCTCGGCGACCTCGGCGTCGGTGGCACCGCGACGGGCGGCACCGCGGGCGTGGGCCACGATGCAACCGTCGCAGTGCTTGACGACCGAGATGGTCAACGCGATCAGCTCTTTCGTCTTCGCCGACACGGCACCGTCGGCCATGGTCGCCTCGTGCAACGCGCCGAACGCGGCGTAGGCCTCGGGTTGGGCCTCCCGCAAGGACTTGGCCGGTTCCCGCAAATCCTTGGCGATCTCGCGGTACTTGCCCATGCTGCGGTGTCCTCCTGGTACGGAACGGGTGTCGACCGCAACGTAGGCGGCACCGCTGACATTCCGAGGCAGGCTCGGAAGCGGGCGTTCGCCAACCCCGGGGAATGCCTGGAAGGATCCCGGTATGGAACGCACCGTCTTCGAACCCGAGCACGAGGCCCTGCGCGCT
Source organism: uncultured Acidimicrobiia bacterium (assembly GCA_963765075.1). GTDB lineage: Bacteria > Actinomycetota > Acidimicrobiia > IMCC26256 > JAENVU01 > JAENVU01. The sequence continues at coordinate 623,926 of CAVXVA010000001.1, read as the reverse complement.
AGCTTCCGCGCTTTCCTCGACAAGGAAGTTGTCCCGAACTACCTCGAATGGGAAGCCGCGGGCATCGTCCCGCACGAACTGTTCGCCGCAGCCGGCCGCCACGGCTTCCTCGGCATGGCGGTTCCCGAGGAGTACGGCGGCGGGGGCGTCGACGACTTCCGGTACAACCTCGTCATCGACGAGGAGATTCAGGCGGCGGGCGTCGGCGGCGCGGGCCTCGGAATGAGCCTGCACAACGACATCTGCCTGCCGTACTTCCTTGCCTACTGCACCGAAGACCAGCGCGCGCGGTGGTTGCCGGGGATCGCGAGCGGTGAACTCGTGACGGCCGTGGCGATGACCGAGCCCGCGATCGGGTCCGACCTCGCGTCGATGAGCACCACCGCGATTCGCGACGGCGATCACTATGTGGTCAACGGATCCAAGACGTTCATCACCAACGGCATCAACGCGGATCTCGTCATCACCGCGGTCAAGACCGATCCGAGCCAGAAGCACCGCGGCATCTCGCTGCTCATCCTCGAACGGGGGATGGAAGGATTCGAGCGTGGACGGAACCTGGAGAAGCTCGGACTCCACAGCCAGGACACCGCCGAGTTGTTCTTCACCGACGTCGTGGTCCCCGTCGACAACCTCCTCGGCGAGGAAGGCAACGGGTTCATCCAGCTCGTCCACAACCTTCCGCAAGAACGCCTCTCCATCGCGGTCGCGGGGGTGGCCGCCGCGCGTGCTGCCCTCGGCTGGACGTTGGAGTACGTCAAGGAGCGTCAGGCCTTCGGTCAGGCCGTCGGCTCGTTCCAGAACAGTCGGTTCGTGCTCGCCGAGCTCGCGACCGAGGTCGAGGTCGCGCAGGCGTTCGTCGACCGGTGTGTCGTGGCGCTCAACGACGGTCAACTCACCGCGGAAGAGGCGGCCATGGCGAAGTGGTGGTGCACCGAGTTGCAGAAGCGCGCGGTCGACCGTTGCCTGCAACTCCACGGCGGCTACGGCTACATGCTCGAGTATCCGATCGCGCGCGCCTACGCCGACGCGCGGATCACCACGATCTACGGCGGTACCACCGAGATCATGAAAGAGATCATCGGCCGGTCGCTCGGCTTGTAACTAGGGGGCACTCTCGTACCGGGAGTGGACGGACGTCACGAACGCGATTGGCGGCTCCACTCCGGACCACGGTCGCCGAATCACCCGCGAGGCACGCCCTCGTGGCATCGTGGTGCGATGTCGTCTCGTTTGGTAGCCGGTCCGCCCCTCGAAGTCCCTGGCTCACCCGTCGGTCGCATCTCGACCGAACTCGTCGACTCCGCCCGCGCCGATCGTCGGATCCCGCTCGAGGTGTGGTTTCCCGCAGCCGCTGCGGCGGCGCGGGAGAGTTGGCCGAGTACGAGATCCTGCCCGGGGTCGGCTTCACGGCCTCGGCAACGCAGGACGTTGCCGTTGCTCCCGGCGCGCATCCGATGGTGGTGTGGTCGCATGGTCGGACCGGGACTCGCCAGTCCTACGTCTTGCTGTGTGAATCCCTGGCCGGCCGCGGATTCGTGGTCGCCGCCCCCGAGCACGCGGGTGATGCACTCGGCGACTGGGTCGTCGGTGCCGCAGTCGACGACGAGACCAACGAATCCAACCGCATCGGCGACGCCCACTTCGTGCTCGACGCCGTGCTCGACCTTGCGGGTCCGCTGGCGGCGATCGCAGCGACGATCGACCCGGACCGGGTCGCCGCGGCGGGTCACTCGTACGGCGGTTTCACTGCGCTCTCGGTCGGCAGCGGCGCCACCCGACACCCGGCGGTGCGCGCGGTGGCGGGAATGCAGTCCTTCACGCGGACGATGGCGAAAGGCGTCTTCGCGGAGATGGCGGTGCCGACGTTGCTCGCGGTCGGCGCCTGCGACGCGACGACGCCACCGGCGACTGACGCGGATCGCGCGTGGGCCAAGCTCGGCGCACCCTCGTCATGGCGCGTGGATGTCGCCCACGCGGGCCATCAGGCCTGTAGCGACGTCGGCCTCTACGTGGAGCTCGCGCCCCACGTCGAGGGGGTGCCGGATCTCGTCCGCGCGTTCGTCGAGTCGATGGCGGCCGACATCACCGGGACTGCCGGCGATCCCTGGCGACCGACGGTCACGCTGCACGCCCAGATGCTCGGCGCGTTCCTCGATGGTGCGCTGCAGATCGACCCGACCGGCGCGTCCGACCACTTCGCCGCGATCGGTGACATGACCGGAGTGTCCGTCGAGGCACGCGGCGGGTTCTGACTCTCACAGCAACCGGACCAGAGCCGTGAGGCCGACGACCACGATGACCGCGCGCAACGCCTTCGGGTTCAGCTTGCGCCCGACGGTGGCCCCGAGTTGGCCACCAACGACGGAACCGAGCGCGATGCAGGCGACGATTGCCCAGTTGATCTCCGCCGCGAACAGGAACACGGCGGAGGCCATCAGGTTCACGCTCATGGCGAGGACGTTCTTCACCCCGTTGAGGCGTTGGAGGTCGTCGGCGATGAAGATGCCCAGCAACGCGATGAGGATGATCCCCTGGGCGGCACCGAAGTAGCCGCCATAGATCCCGGCGAGGCCGACCAGCACCATGAGCGGCCACGTCACGCGTGTCGATGCGTCGCCCTTCGCGTGGAGCCGCCGCGAAATGGTGGGTTGGGCTACCACCAGCGCCAACGCGATGACGATCAGCACGATCACGACCTTCTTGAACACCGCGCTCGGGAGTTGGAGGAGGAGAATGGACCCGAGAAGGCTTCCGGCCAGGCTCGCAGGGACCAACCGTTTGATCCGGTTGCTCTGACCCACAAGTTCGCGGCGGTAGCCGTAGACACCCGAGAGTGCACCGGGCACGAGCCCGATGTTGTTCGACACGTTGGCGAGCACGGGCGGATACCCGAGCGCGATCAGGGTCGGGAAGGTGATCAGGGAACCGGACCCGACGACGGTGTTGATCATGCCCGCGCCGAGTCCGGCGAGGGTGATGAGGATCGCGTCGGTCGGACTCACGAACGGCCGAATCTAGATGGCTCGTCAATCGGGTCGGGCGATGCGCCAATCGTTGCGCAGACTGTCGACGAACTCGGCATTGGACTGACCCTCGTGAGCGAGCGTATCGAGCACCTGGCGCACGAGCACGATGTGGAACTCGTCGGCCGCGGCGGGTCGCAACTTCATGCCCCGGGTCGTGCCCTCCTCGATCTCGAGGCCCGCCAGGTACAGCGCCCTCATGAGGTACTCGACGCGTTCGGGCGGTTCGTCGGTGGTCCAGTGGAAGGGGTCCTCCGTGGCCGCGCTCCGCCAGGCGGCGATCAGTTCCTCGAACCCGTTGATCGCGCTCGAGGCAATGGTGGACGGCTGGAGCCGACGCAGCTCGCCGATCGCGTAGGTGCCGTACTCGAGCCAGGCGAGCGCGCTCGCCCGAGAAACGGGCCCGATTTCGATCAGCATCTGCCTAGTCTCGCGCCAAAATGCGAGTCACCGGGCGCACGTCGCCGTCGCCGGAAAGACCGGTCGGATGGGGTTGCTATCGTTCTCGGGCGTTCAAAGCTGAGCAATCACTCAATGGGGAGTCGTTCGTGAACCAGCAGCAGTTGGAAAAGGTCAAGTCCGCAGCGGGCTTCATCGCCGCACTCGACCAGTCCGGTGGCAGCACGCCGAAGGCGCTCAAGCTCTACGGCGTCGACGAGAGCGCCTACTCCAACGACGAAGAGATGTATGGCGTCATCCACGACATGCGGACCCGCATCGTGACCAGCCCGAGCTTCAACGGCGATCGGATCCTCGGTGCGATCCTCTTCGAGAACACGATGGACCGTGAGATCGAAGGCCAGGAAACCTCGCACTATCTCTGGAACGTGAAGAACGTCGTGCCGTTCCTCAAGGTCGACAAGGGCCTCGCCGACGAGGCCGACGGCGTGCAGCTCATGAAGCCCATGCCCGATCTCGACGCCCTCTGCGAGCGGGCGGTCGCCAAGGGTGTGTTCGGTACCAAGATGCGCTCGGTCATCAAGCTCGCCGACCCGACGGGCGTGAAGGCGATCGTCGACCAGCAGTTCGACGTCGGCCGTCAGATCCTCGGTCACGGTCTCGTTCCGATCATCGAGCCCGAGGTCGACATCAACAGCCCCGCCAAGGCCGAGGCCGAAGGTCTACTGAAGGCCGCGATCATCGAACAGCTCGACGCCCTTCCCGACGGCCAGGCCGTGATGTTGAAGCTCACCTTGCCCGAGGTCGACGGCTTCTACACCGAACTCGTCGAGCACCCGAAGGTGCTGCGGGTCGTCGCGTTGTCGGGTGGGTACAGCCGCGAGGAGTCGAACGCCCGGCTGAGCCGGAACCACGGTGTGGTCGCCAGCTTCTCGCGGGCGCTCACCGAGGGGCTCTCGGCCCAGCAGAGTGCCGCCGAGTTCGATGCCGCGCTCGACGCGTCGATTGGCAGCATCTTCGCCGCGTCGAACACCTGACGCCGGCTGACGGGATCACCCGTACACTGCGTCGATGAATCAACCTGAGGTCGATGACGTGCGCGCCGATGAGAGCGGCGCCGTCTCGGCGTCGGGGAGACGGACTCGATTTCGAGGCTCGGTTGCGGTGGTCGCCGTCATGGTGGTGATGCTGATCGGACTCGGTGTCGTGTCCGAATCACTGTGGTCTCGAACTCGCGGTCTCGAACGCGAGGTGGCGATGTTGCAGCGGGATCGAGCATCGACACCTGCCGGCGTCGCCGAGGCGGCGGGCCCCGAGGTGGCGGGCGCCGAGGTGACCTCGGCGGATCTCGAGGCGTTCAAGACGTGTGTCAACACGTATATGCGGACGATCGGTGTCTGGTCGGCAAATGTCGGGTCGAAGTACGAGTACAACTTCTGTAAGTAGGACTCCCAGAGGTCGAATACCCGTTAGGGTCGCCGTGGGACGCGGTTGTACGGCGCGGCCACCAGGATGCGCTCTGCAGGCCTGGCCGACTGGGGGAGGACCCCGATGGGCGACAAGTCTCCGAAGAAACCGAACGGCAAGAAGCCCGGCAAGAGCTTGAAAGAGAAGCGGGCCGACAAGAACGCGAAACGCGACGGGAAGAAGCCCGGCTTCGGCGCGTAAGCCGACCACGCGCCAAGGTCCATGAACGTAGTCGACCCGACCCCTGACGTCCCCACCAACGTCTGTGTGGTCCTGCTCGATTCGCTGAACCGGCACATGGTCGGCGCCTACGGCGGCGACGAGTTTCCCACGCCGAACCTGGACCGGTTCGCCCGTGACCACGCGACCCGGTTCACTCGCCACGTCACGGGTTCGTTGCCGTGCATGCCCGCCCGGCACGACATTCTCGTCGGTGCGCTCGACTTTCTCTGGAAACCGTGGGGTTCGATCGAACTGTGGGAGCAGCCCATCACCCGGGTGTTGCACTCCCAGGGAGTGACGACGGCACTCGTCACCGACCACCCACACCTCTTCGAGACCGGTGGCGAGAACTACCACACCGATTTCGACGGGTGGGAGTACGTGCGCGGCCACGAGGGCGACCCCTGGCGCACCCACCCCGACCCGAGTTGGATCGGGGCGCCGACACTGCCCGCCCGGCCCGGAGGTTGGTACTACGAGAAGAACTTCGGGATGAACGCGATCGACCGGGCCTACGACCGGTCGCGCACGTTCTTCCGCGCGGAGGAAGACTTCCCGGGGCCGCGCACGATGACCGAGGCGGCCCGGTTCCTTCGTGACGCAGCACCGCATCACGATTCGTGGTTCCTGTTCGTGGACGAGTTCGACCCGCACGAACCGTTCGACACGCCGGAGCCCTGGGTCGGTCGCTTCGACGACGAACCGTGGGACGGCGACCTGCTCATCTGGCCGCCCTACGCCGACGGCGCGATCGTGAACGGTCAGCTGACCGAACGCGAGGGCCGCCACGTGCGTGCGAACTACGGCAGCAAGCTCGCGATGATCGACCATTGGTTCGGCCGCATCCTCGATGCATTCGACGCCCGCGGGCTGTGGGCCGACACCGCGCTGATCCTGTGCACCGATCACGGCCACTACCTGGGGGAGGAGCGCGTCGGCCGCGACCTCTGGGGCAAGCCGGGCGTGCCGCACTACGAGCCGCTCGGACACACGCCGTTGATGATCTCGTGGCCGGGCGTCGCAGGTGGCGGTACGTGTGATGCGCTCACCACCAACGTCGACCTGTTCGCGACGATCGCCGATGCGTTCTCGGTGACGGTCGACCACCCGACCCACGGCGTGTCGCTGATCCCGCTGCTCACCGGGGAGACGGCGTCGGTCCGGGATTGGGCGCTCGGCGGAGTGTTCGGCAGTTGGGCGCAGATCACCGACGGCACCCGGAAGCTCGCCCGGGGTCCCGTCGACGACCTCTTCCCTCTCTCGATGTGGTCGAACCGCTGGTCGACGATGCCGCTCCACATCGCGGGCATCGAAGGGTTGCCGAATCCCGACGATCGGGCCTGGCTCGACCGCATGCCCGGTTCGGACATCCCGGTGATTCGCCAGCCGTTCGCGGCGGGGGATCGGCTGCCGTTCTGGGTCGGTCGCTCGGCCGTCGATCGGCATGAGGTCTACGACCTCGACATCGATCCCGACGAACAAGAGAACCGCATGGGTACACGCGACGAGGCCGAGCTGATCGAGTTGCTACGCGTCGCGTTCGCCGAGGTGGATGCGCCCGCCGAGCAGTTCACCCGCCTCGGCGTGGAGTGATGAGCCCCGGACCCATGGTGGTTGTCCTACGGGCGCTCGCCTCGGAGAAGGGCCAAGCTCCGCCATTTCCAGATGCAGTCGACGTGGGCGAGCCCGGCCGCTTCGATCCAGCGGAGTTGGCTCGGTAGGTCGCGCAGGATGTCGGAGGGGTCGTCCCGGGCACCCATTTCGTCACGCCACCGGTCGTGCAGCGCCGGGGTGGGGCTGGCGACGATCTCGAGATTGCAGAACACGCCGCCAGGGGCGAGCAGCCCGGCGGCTTCGGCGTACAAGGACTCCTTGCGTTCATCGGTCACGTGGTGAATCGCCAGCGATGAAATGATTGCTGCGAATGGGCCGACCACCGGCAGGGGTTGGCCGAGATCGTGCCGCACGATCTCGACCCGCTCATCGCCCGCGAATCGCGCCGCGGCGGCATCCAACATGGGAGGTGACAGGTCGATGCAGGTCACCGTCGAGTCCGGTGAGGCGGCCAGCACGAGCGCGGCGAGTCGTCCATCTCCGCAGCCGAGGTCGAGGACCCGACCCGGAAGCGCCGCGCCGATGTCACGGACGAGTACGCCTTCGCCCTCGGAGCGGTGAGGGAGCGTGTCGGCACGAGCCAAGTAGTCCAGCGCCTTATCGGCGTCGCTCCACGAGTTCTCCATGCCGGCAGTGTGGCACCAGTGGCGTGTGGTGGTCGGCCTGGCTGGAACTCAGTCGGTGCTGCGGAGGAGGCGGCCGGTCAGTGAGCCGGTGTGTTCGCCGTGGTCGAGGAACGGCTGGCCGTTGACGATCGTGTGGTCGATGCCATGGGCCCGCTGCACGAACCGGGGCGCGGCGCCGGGGAAGTCGTGGACGATCTCGGGGATCGGCAGACTCATCGCCTCGAGGTCGATCACGTTGACATCGGCGTATGCGCCTTCGCGAAGCACGCCTCGATCGCGATACCCGATGAAGTTCGCGGTGTCGCTCGTCAATCGCCGCACGCCGTCCTCCAGCGTCATCGCCTCCTGATCGCGTACCCAGTGCGAGAGGAAGAACGTCGGCTGACTGGCGTCCATGATCTGGGTCGCGTGCGCGCCCGCATCGGCCAACCCCATGATCGTCACCGGCGACGCGAGCAGCTCCGCGATCGCATCGAAGTCCTCATTGAGTACCGGCCAGTTCACGACTGCGGCCCCGTCGGTCGCGAGGAGCACGTCGAGATACAGCTCCACCGGGCTGATGCCGGCGGCCCGCGCCTGCGCGCCCATCGAATCGGCATCCGAGTACCGGTAGCGGGCTCCGGTCGCGGGGGTCATGAGGTACATGCGATCGAATGACGACTGGTCGGTGCCGAGCCCGTCGGCGATCAGTGCGGCTCGCAGGGTCGCGTCACGCAGCGCGGCGACCCGACCCGCGAAGTCCATGGCTTTGAGCGGCGCCCACGAGGGCAGGTTGTCGATCGGGGTGTTCGCCGCGAGGCTGAAGAGCACGCCGATCCCGCGAGGCGTGGTCTGCGGGCGCAGCTGCGCACCAGTGCGGTTGGCGGCGGCCGCGAGGTCGAGGACGGTGCGGTAGTGGTCGCCGAGTGACCGCATCTGCATCAGGTTGAACGTGAACGGTCGCCCGAGGGTGCGGCTGAGCTCCGCGATCCACGTCATCTCCTCCTCGGCGCGCGAGGTCGAGCCGTCGACCTCGTTGTATCGCGGCGCGCACTCGAGCACGCCCCGGCCGAGCCGACCGAGCGGCTCGGCGATCGCGAAGAACTCCGACGGATCGGCCCAGGTACCCGGCACCCATCGACCGTCGGGCACCCGGTGGGTGAGCGAACGGGAGATGGAATAGCCGAGCGCACCGGCCTGCATCGCGGATTCGACTTCGTGTGCCATCGCGGCGAGTTCGTCGTCGGTCGCGCGGTAGTCCTGCTCGCACGCGGCGTCGCCGATCACGTAGGTCCGCAGTGCGACATCGCCGACGTAGCCACCGGTGTTGATGCCTTTCGGCATCGCGTCGATCACGTCGAGGTACTCGCCGTAGGACTCCCAGTTCCACGGCAGCCCGTCGAGGATGCACGACGCGGGGATGTCCTCGACCGACTCCATCGCGTGGGCCAGCACACTCGCGGCGCCGGGGCGGACCGGGGCGAACGTCATCCCGCAGTTGCCCATCACCACCGACGTGACGCCGTGCCAGCACGACGACGACATCAGCGGGTCCCACCCGATCTGCGCATCGAGGTGGGAGTGCAGGTCCACGAAGCCGGGTGTGACCGTCTTGCCCTCGGCGTCGATGGTTCGGGTCGCGGCACCGAGGGCACCCGGCGCGGCGATCTGGGAGATGCGGTCGCCGTCGATGGCAACGTCGGCGGGTTGGCCGGGCGCGCCCGTGCCGTCGACGACGGTGCCGTTGGTGATGATCAGATCGTGCGGCATGCGGATTCCCCGGGGTCGCGAGTTCGAGCGAGCCCCCGATCGTAGGCAGGTCGGGCCGCGTCATGCCCGGAATCGGTGCCGAAGTGCGGACAACTACGTGCCTGCGAGTTGCTCCACGATAGGGGCCACGGCATCGATGCTGTCGTCGTTGAACACGTAGTAGGAGAGATCCCACCGGTCGCGCCGTTCGCGCAGCGTCTCGGCGATCTGGTCGACGGAACCGATCAACACGTGCGGGCTGGCGAGCACGCCGTCGGCGTTGAGCTCGGCCTCCGGGTCGGGTGGCAGCGAACTCGCAATCGCGCTCGCGGTTCCTTCCCGGTCGTCGGTGACGATCACGAACGGCACCACGATCGACATCTCGATGTCGGCATAGCGGGCACCCGCCGCGTCGCGGATCCAACCGATCTTGCGATCGGTCGCGTCGGCGGTGGCATCGGGGAGGTTCTGGTCCTCCCACGCGGTGTTCGACTTGCGGGCCGGGTTCAGGCCGATGATGTCGGCCTCGCGTGCCGCGATCTTCAACATGCGTGGCCCACCACCCGCGATCATGATCGGCGGCGTCGTCGCCGGGACCGGGTACGCGCTGTGTTCGGTGATGGTGTAGTGGTCACCGGCCTGGGTCACCGACCCGCCGGCGAGCAGGGCCTTGATGATCGTGACCGCTTCCGCCATGCGTGACACGCGCACGCCCGGGGGATCGAACGGCATCCCCGACTGTTCGTAGTCGGGCGCCATCCACCCCGCGCCCAGGCCGACCTCGACGCGACCGCTCGCGAAATGGTCGATGGTCGCGAGTTCCTTGGCGAGGATCAGCGGGTGGCGGTAGTCGTTGTCGAACACGAGCGTGCCGACCTTCAGCGTTTCGGTCGCGCACGCGGCGGCGGTCATCGCGGCGATCGGCCCGAGCTGCGTGTCGAAATGGTCGCGCAGGAACAGCGTGGAGAATCCGAGACTCTCGATTCGCGTGGCCGCGTCGACCCAGGCGGTACCGGGTGCCGCATCAGACGTGTGAACACCGAACCGGAACCGTCGATCGTGCGGCATTGGGCTCTCCTCTGAGCTTGGGGGAGCAGCACTTTCGCACATCGTGATTGCTGGCGCGCTCGGCGTGCGAGGGTTGGAACCGCGCGTGCGAGAATCAGCGGATGACCGACGTTGACGTGTTCACCGTGACGGATCCGGACGGAGTAGCCATCTCGGTGCTCCGGTGGTTGGCCGCGGCGCCGACGGCGGTCGTGCACATCGTGCACGGGCTCGGGGAACACGCGCAGCGCTACGAACGGCTCGCCCATGAGCTCAACGCCGCCGGGTACCACGTCTACGCCGACGATCACCGGGGTCACGGTCGGACCGGGATCGCCATGGGCGGCATCGGGCCACTCGGTCCTCGGGGGATGGAAGGCACCCTCGACGCGGTGCATGCAGTCACCGAACACATTGCCGCGGAGTATCCCGAGCTGCCGTTGGTGCTCCTCGGCCACAGCTGGGGTTCGTTCCTCGCGCAGAAGTTCGTCCAGCGCTGGGGCGACGAACTCGACGCGCTGGTGCTCACCGGCACGACCATCTTGGTGCCGCCGTTCGCCGATATGGCCGCGTTCAACGCCGACTTCGAACCCGCGGCGACGCCGAGTGATTGGTTGAGCCGCGACGCGGCCGAAGTCGCGAAGTACGTCGCCGACCCCTGGTGTGGATTCCCGGCCGACTTTCCGTACGACGAGATGGCGACGCTGGCCGGACCGCCCACCGAGGCAGTTCCGGCGACGCTGCCGATCCTGATCATCAACGGTTCCGTCGACCCGGTGGGTGGCGAGACCCGCGGACATCAGCTCATGGCGGCCTACCGCGAAGTCGGCGTCGACGACGTGACCTACCTCTGCTACCTCGACGCCCGCCACGAGGTGTTCAACGAGACCAACCGCGCCGAGGTCACCGAGGATCTCATCGATTGGCTCGATTCCCACGTGTAACCGGGCGCGGCCGAATCGCGAGTTAGCCGTCGAGGCCGATCGCGCTCGGGTCGCCCGCAATCTGGCCGCCGGCACCGATCCATGCCATGACTACGGCTTCGCCCTCGGTCGGGTTGTAGATGTCTTCCTGGCGTGACCAGAGACCGTTGCCGGCATACTCGAGGATCGTCACGCACGCGAAGCGGTAGACCGCGTCGCCACCGGCCGGGTCGGGGAAGACCTGCCACGGGAGGAACACCACCCGGTTGCCGTCGATCACGTGCCACTCGACCGGGAACTGCATCATGGGCACCGGCGCCATGAGCTCGGTGATCTTTGCCCGGATTGCTTCGCGGCCCACGATGGTGCCGAAGTGGTGCTCGACCCAGACGCAGTCCTCCGAGTGGAGGTCCGCCCATTTGCTCCAGTCGCCCGAATCGCCGACCGCGATGAACTCGGCGAACGCGGCTTCGACCTCGGCGTGCGGGTAGATGACGTCACTCATGGCTGCTCCTCGGCTCGATGTGCGGCGGCGCGGAGCGTACCGGCCCATCCCACTCTCAAGCGTTTGGCGGCTGGTGGTTCGCTCCGCGCCATGAACCGCCAATCGCTGCGGCTGGGTCGGTCGACCTCGAAGCGTTTGGCGGCTGGTGGTTCGCTCCGCGCCATGAGATGCCAAACGCTGGCGGTGGGTCGCCTCGCGTCGAGTGGGGCGGGGGGTGGAGACCAGAGATCAGTCCCACCGGGCGGGGTCGGACCCGAGGTTGGTGGCGGGTCGATCCCACCCGATCCGTACACCGGCGATCGTGCACGGCGAGACCAAGCGGTGTGCCGGCCCCCACGGCGTGGCCTCGATCTCGGGCGCATAGACCGGCGCGTCGAGTGGCGCGCCGAGTGGCGCGTCGCGGGGCGCGGGAGTGATGCGTGCGTCGACGAGTGCAAGCGCGGTGCGGGCGAGGGACACGCGTGCGGTCGCACCGACGCCCGTGCTCCGGCGAACCGTGAGCCCGCGCAGTGCCGCGGCCGCCATGAGGTACCCCGTGGCATGGTCGAGTGCCTGCACGGGCAGTGGGGTCGGCCGATCGACGTTGGCCCCGCGTTGGCCCGCGTCGGCGATCCCGGCACTCATCTGGACCAGACTGTCGAACCCCCGCCGACCGGCCCACGGGCCCGACCAGCCGTACGCGTCGAGGGCAATGTCGATCAGACCGGGTCGGATCGCGTGGAGGCGAGCAGTCTCGAAGCCGAGGCCGGCCAACGCGTCGGGGCGGTAGCCGTGGACCAGCACGTCGGCGGCGGCGAGGAGCCTGCGGAACTGCTCGGCGTCGGCGGGTTGGGTCAGGTCGAGACGTGCGCAGCGCTTGCCGAGGGTGACGTCGGGAACGACACCGGGTTCGTCCCACACGGGGGGATCGATCCGAAGGACGTCGGCCCCCAACCCGGCGAGGAATCGCGTAGCGACCGGACCGGCGAGGACGCGGGTGAGGTCGAGCACCCGCACGCCGGCGAGTGGCCGGTCGGCCGGTGGCGGGCCGGCGGCTGGCACGGCCGGGACGACCGGTGTGGCGCTCCCGGTGGTCCACGCGACGATGGGTTCGGCGGCGACGGCTCGACCCTGCGGATGAGCGCGCCACTCCTCGAGTGTGCGCATCGCGGCGGCCGCGCCTCCCGCGTCGACGACCGCGGTCTCGAGTGCGGTCGCGGTCCACGCGCGTACGGTGCGCGCGACCGCGTCCCGGTCGGCCGCGCAGTCCAGGGCCGACAGCGCCGCGGCGCGATGGTGGGGCGCGTTGGTATGCAGGCGAATCCAACCGTCGGCCGTGGAGTAGTCGCCGGCGAGGTCGTCCCACGGTCCGGGAATGGCCCAGCCGACGGGTGCGATCGACGTCGCGAACCAGTGGGAGGCGGCCGCCCGATCAACGGTGACGGCCGGTGGGTGATCGGCGTCGATGAACTCGGCGGCCGCGAGGGCGGTCGCGCCGATCGACGCAGTTGCCAGCTCGGTCACGGGGAAGGTCGAGGGGAGTGATCCCCGGCCATCGACCTGCACCGAACTCGCACGGCGCGAGTCGCCGCCGAGCGCGGCCCAGAAATCCTGCGCGAGCTGCTGCACGGTCTCGATCATCGGTCCACCTCGTCGTGACGTCCAGGGATTTCGGTTCCCCACGCTTTTTACTTGGCCTTCGGACGCTTCTCGCAGTGGAGGCGTACCTCATCGACGCCTGAGCGGACCGGTCTCGGGCCGCGAGGGTGAAAACCACTGGCATCGCCCGCGTCGGTGCGGTCAGGCTCACGGGATGAGTTCGTTCCAGCGAGACACCGCGGTCGTCGAGACCGAGACCTCGGGGCGGTACACCGCCGACCTCGCCCCCACCTGGGCCGCGCCCAACGTTCCTCAGGGGGGCATCTCGTTGGCCGCCACGGTCCGGGCCATGAGTCACGCGCTCGGCGACGTCGACATGCCGTTGCGATCGGTGTCCTGTGTGTTCGCCGCGCCCGTCGAATCGGGCCGGGCCGACATCGACGTGACGGTCTTGCGCCAAGGCCGGTCGGTGGCCCAGGCCCTCGCGACCACCACCACGCCCGGCCGCCCGGCGGGCCTGACCGCGATCGCGGTCTTCGGCGCGCCGCGGCCCGGGTTCGAGTTCACCGATCTGACGCCCCCTGACTTCCCCGACCCGCAGACCCTGCCGCGGTTTCGTGATGGCGTGCCCGACGGGGTGGAGTTCGAGTTCGACGACGGACCCTTCCCGATCTGGGAGCATCACATCGAAGGTCGGCCGGTCGTCGGGCATCCGCCGTGGGAGCACTACGACCCCGAGAGCAGCGAGCGCCAAACCTTCCAACGCTTCGACGAGGTGCCCCGTCTCGACGACGGCTCGATCGATCCGCTCGCGCTGGTGTGTCTCTGCGACACGATGCCCGGCGCGGTGGCCGAGCGCATGGGTCCCGACCACGGCTATCCCTGGTACGGGCCGAGCGCCGACCTCACGGTGCACATCACCGGGGTGGCGCGTTCGGAGTGGATCCTGATGCGCAACTTCGCGCGCCGAGCGGGCGACGGGTACGCCTCGGTGGAGATCGAGTTGTGGGATCCCGACACGGGGCTGGTCGCCTACGGCACCCAGACCATGATCTTCACGTTCGCGGACCGGATCCCGGAGGGGATCGACCGGTATCCCGCCGACCTCCGCCGGACGGGACCCACCTAAAGTCGGTCGCAATGGTGGATGTGCCGATCGAGCTCGGGCCCCGCGGTGGACCACCGCGCCTTCCCCACCCGAGACCGCCTGACCCGAGACCGCCCGACCCGAGACCGTTGAGCGCGCCGCCGCAGTTTCACGTCTTGGCGAAACCGACCGGGCCGATCTGCAACCTGGACTGTTCCTATTGCTTCTTCCTGGAGAAGGAGTCGTTGTACCCGGGCGACCGGTTCCGCATGGCGGAGCCGGTGATGGAGACCTACATCCGCCAGATCATCGAATCGCAGGTGGGCTCCGAGATCACGATTGCCTGGCAGGGCGGCGAACCGACACTCATGGGCGTCGACTTCTTCCGCCGGGCGGTGGCGTTCGCCGAGGAATGCGCGGGTCCTGCGCGCACCCTGCATCACACGATCCAGACCAACGGCACCCTGCTGACCGACGAATGGTGTGATTTCCTGCGGGAGAAGCGATTCCTCGTCGGGATCAGCATCGACGGCCCGCCCGCGCTTCATGACGAGTACCGCGTCGACAAACAGGGTCGGCCCAGTTCCGATCGAGTGCTGGCCGGGTTGGAACGCCTGAAGCGAGCGGGCGTCGAGTGGAACGTCCTCTGCACGGTGCATGCCGCGAATCAAGCCGCGCCGCTCGACGTGTATCGCTACTTCCGCGACCAACTCGGTGCATCGTTCGTACAGTTCATCCCCATCGTCGAACGCGTCGACGAGACGAGTCTGGAACTCACGGCTCGTTCGGTCGACCCGGAGGCCTGGGGTCGGTTCCTGGTCACCGTGTTCGACGAGTGGGTGCGTCACGACGTCGGCGACGTGTTCGTCCAGATGTTCGACGCGGCGTTGGCCTCCTGGTACGGCGCACCGGCCGCGTTGTGCATCTTCGGGGAGACCTGTGGCAACGCGGTCGCACTCGAACACAACGGCGACCTCTACTCGTGCGATCACTTCGTCGATCCCGGCCACCTCCTGGGCAACATCATGGACACCCACATGGTCGACCTCCTCGCCGCACCCGCGCAGCGCGAGTTCGGCACTGCGAAACGGGATTCGCTTCCCGCCCAGTGTCGGGAGTGCGCGGTCCTGTTCGCATGCCGGGGTGAGTGTCCGAAGAACCGGGTTCAGCGCACGGCGACGGGAGAGGCTGGGCTCAACCACCTGTGCGCCGGGTACCTCGCCTTCTTCACCCACATCGATGGGGTCATGAAGCTCATGGTGGACGCGATCCGGCGGGGTGGGCACGCCGGCGAGGTGATGACGGTGTTCGCGACGGCCGGCCGGAACGATCCGTGTCCGTGCGGCAGCGGCCGGAAGACCAAGCACTGTCACGGGTGATCTCGTCGCCCACGGACCGACTCGGGCGAATCGGGGCGACGTCAGTTGAATGTCATCTCCTGTTGATGTCGCCGACGATTTCCGGTGATGGCCCGGCAATGTCGGTTGCGCATGATGACGTGGACGAAAGGAGATCCGATGCCTTCCTTCCACGCAGTGACGACATGGATCCGCCGTAACGGTGCTTCGGGTGCACTCGAGAACGTGAACGAAGTACTCCGAGCCCGGGAAGCGTCGAGAGTGCAGATCGAGCACCTCGCGGAGCGGATCGCGATGTCTGAATTGATCGCGGCACCCCTCGCCGCCTGACGCCGAACCAGCGCGCCGGAGCTAGGTACTGGTGTCAGCTGCGAGGAGGGTGCGGGCCAGCGCGAGTTCCTCGCGCTGGGCCTCAGTGATGTGGGGGTACTGCGGATCCAGGTCGAGCAAGGTGGCGCTGAGCGCGCCGGCGACCACGAGGCGGCTGAACCACTTCTGATCCGCCGGCACCACGTACCACGGCGCGGTCTTCGTGCTCGTATGCCGGATCATGTCTTCGTAGGCGTGCTGGTACGCATCCCAATGGGATCGTTCCTGAACATCGAACGTTGAGAACTTCCAGTTCTTCGCCGGCTCATCGATGCGCGACAGCAATCGATTGCGCTGTTCACCCTTCGAGAGGTGCAGGAAGATCTTCACGATCGAGAAGCCGTTGTCGACGAGCATGCGTTCCCACTCGTTGATCTCGCGGAAGCGCCGCTTCCAGAGCCCGCCCATGGTCGCGGTCGGCGGAAGGTGTTGGCGATCGAGGAACTCCGGGTGGACGCGCACCGCGAGGACCTCCTCGTAGTGGGACCGGTTGAAGATCCCGATCTCGCCCCGCTCGGGGAGTGCGAGGGTGGTGCGCCACAGGAAGTGATGCGCGAGTTCCAGGGTCGACGGCGCCTTGAACGAGGTCACGCGCACGCCCTGGGGATTGAGCCCGCTCATCACGTGGCGGACCACACCGTCTTTGCCCGCGGCGTCCATTGCCTGCAGGACCACGAGGACCCCGGTGGTCTGTTGCGCAGCCAGCCGGCTCTGAAGATCGGTCAGCAATTCCACGCCCGCGGCGAGCCTCGTCCGGGCCGCCGCCTTGTTCTTGATGCCGTCGGTCGACCCGGGCTCGTGATCGGCGAGCCGGAACTGCTTCGGGTCCGTGACTCGATAGCGAGCGATCAGGGCTTCGACTTCGTCGCGCACGCCCTTCGCCATGACGTCTCCTAGGGGTTGGGTGGTGCATCGAGCCGAACGATGGCCAGGAGAGTGTCGGCGCGCTCCGGATCGGCCTGGACCTCGAGTGTGCCGCCGAGCGCGGCCACGCCCGACTCGAACACCGCGAGGTTCGGCGGGGGGTCGGTCCAGCCGAGGGCGGCCACGGTGACGAGGTGCGCGTCGGCATCGTGGCCGAGGACCACCTCGAGTTCGTCGGCCCGCTTGGCGAAGACCGCCGCGAGTTCCTGGACGACCCGGAGGACGGCGAGTGCGGTGGTGGGAGTCAGGGCGTCGCCGAGATCGACCTCGGTGAGTTCCCCGTGGGTCCCGACGTCTTCGCGGAGCACTTCGAGTTCGACCCGGATGGCCTCGGTCAGACCGGCGGCGAGTTCCATGCCCGGTCCGATGGCGACGCCCAAAAGGGGAGTACCGGCCACGCGGGCCTGGCGGTGCCGCTCCAACGCCCACAGGCCGAGGGCGCGACCGTCGGCAGGGTTGCCTCGACCGATCCGCTGGGTCAGTTCCGCGTTGGTCTGGTGGGCCTCGTTGAGTTCGTTGCGCAGCGTGCGCATCCGGGTCTCGAGATGTTCGCTGGTCTTGGTGGTCTCGGCGTGGGCGTTCTGTTCGGTCGCGAGGGCGGTAGCGAGATCGCGTCGGGCGCCGGAGTTGAGGATCCAACCGATGGCCGCGCCGAGCAGCGCGAGGGTGAGAACACTGATGACGATCCAGGCGACAGCGGGCACGGTCGACGTGTCTAGCCGATTCCGATCCGCGACGGTCGGACCGGCCCGCAGGCGGCGCGCTCAGCTGGTGAGGACGGAGAGTGCTTCCAGCAGCCGGGCAACGTCGTCGGCGTCGGTGTACAGGGAGAGTCCCGCCCGGATCGCGCCGGTTTCGGTAAGACCCAGCGCCGCCATGGTCTCGACCGCGTAGTAGTTGCCGCTCCAGACCGCGATCCGGTGGGCGGCCAGGTGGGCGGCGACGGCATCGGGATGGTGGCCGGCGACGGTGAACGAGACGGTCGGCGTTCGGTCGACCAGGTCGTGGGGCCCGAGCACGGTGACCGCCGGGTGGGCGAGCAGCCCTTCGAGCAGCACGGCGAAGTGTTCGGATTCGACGGCCGCGACGCGTTCCAGACCCGTGTCGAGGAGGAATCCGGCGGCGGCATCGATGGCCGCGATGTTCTCGAACGAGAGCGTGCCGGTCTCCCAGCGCTCGGGCGCCTGATCCGAGGCCGGCCGCACCTTGTACGGCTCGATCGCGTCGCGCAGATCGGGCGCGATCCACATGAGGCCCGAATGGGGTCCGTACCACTTGTACGGAGACGTGACGAAGACGTCGCTGCCCATGGTCGCCAGGTCGACCGCGGCGTGCGGGACCAGGTGAACACCGTCGACGAAGACCCGAACGCCGCGCGCGTGGGCGCCCGCAACGACGGCCGCGACGTCGGGCACGGTCCCGAGCGCGTTCGATGCGGCCGTGATCGCGATCCACCGCGTGCGCGGTCCGATGCGGTCGATGACGGCATCGGGATCCAGCCGACCGGTGGTCGGATCGAACGACACGAGATGGTGGTCCGCGCCGACGTCCCGGCATGCGAGTGCCCACGGCGTGACGTTCGCATCGTGATCCAGCCGGGTGCCGATGACTTCGTCACCGGGCCCGAGCGTGCGGGAAAGGGCCCGGGTGAACGCGAAGGTCAGCGTCGTCATGTTGGCGCCGAACGCGATGCCCTCGGCATCGGCGCCGAGGAGCCGACCGACACGGGCGCGGGCGCGCGCGACCAGATCGGTACTCACTGTCGACGCCGCGAACACGCCGTGCCCGTTCGCGTTGTCACCCGAGCGCAGGAACTCCGCCATCGCGTCGATCGCGGTATCGACCATCTGGGTGCCGGCCGGCCCGTCGAAGCGAGCCCAGTCACGGTGGATGCCGGGGAATCGTTCGCGCATCGCCCGAGACTACGAGAGGTGTCCTGCGCGCGAGATCAGGTGCCGGGTTTGGGTGGCCGGATCTTGCCTTCCCGATACCTCGGGTGGGTGACGTTGTCCGAGAACGCTCCGGCCGCCGCGACCGAGGACTCGATCCGCCAGTCGTTGCCGTTCACACTGTGGTTGAACCACACGAAGCCGATCACGTCCGGGTTGTCGGCGAGACCTTGGAACAGGCTGCGAATCCAGGCGGGCTTGTTCCCGCCGACCTCGGTGGCTCCGAGTTCGGTGATCACGATGGGCTTCAGCGCCGTCGCCCGGAGCTCGGCCAACGTGCCGCCGTAGGTGTTGTCGAACGTCGGTGCCTTGGGCCCTCCGGCGTCGTCGAGATACACGCGGCGGTAGTAGCCGACCATCCCCATCCAGTCCACGTAGTGGTCGCCGGGGTAGAGCGGCGCGAGCCGCACGCCGGGCCGGGCGGTGATCACGTTCGGGCTCCAGACCCAGATGGCATTCGTGGCGCCGATCGTGGTGAACCGGTCGTGCACGTGGCGCCACGCCTGCACGAACTCGCCGCGACGGTTGCCGTTGCGTTCTTCGCTCCACGGGAACCAGTTGCCGTTCATCTCATGGGCGAAGCGAATGGCCACCGGGAGACCCAGGTCCCGAACCGCGACCGCGTACCGGTCGATGTAGTCGTCGTGGGTGCCGTCGATGATCGATGCGAGCGTGTACCCGGGTTCGGCAGTGTTGTCGCTGTCGGGGCCGACCGGCTGCACCGTCGGCCGGGGCTCCCACGAGATCAGTGGCAGGGCACCGCGCCGCCAGGTCTCGGTGATTTCGGTGGCCGCGAACTCCCGGTCCCATCCCTGGAAGAACTCGACCATGCTCGGCAGTTTCTTCGCCGCGGCCGAGAAGATCTGGAAGTCCTTCCAGTCGTACGGCGCCTGAGGCGTCGACACGCCGTAGTAGTTGTCGACCGGCGCGAGCAGCTGGGTCAACGTCGGGGTTTCGGGCAGGCCTTCGGGCTTGGGTGGCGCGGGTGGTTTCGCGCCGGAGGGCGTCGACGGTGGTCGCGCCGGATCGACCGGGAGGAGCGAGCAAGCGATGCCGTCGTCGTCGAATGCGCCGGGCGGCCCGTCCAACCCGTACGGGTCGGACAGGTCGGCCACGTACGCGGCCTGCGCGTCTTGTTGCCAGCGGAAGCTGCTGCACCGTGGGGGCGTCACCCCGACGGGCGCGGTCGTCGTGGTCGTGGCGCGGGAGGCCGGTGCACGTCGCCCCGCGACGCCCAACGTACCCGGGCGAGCGACGGCGGTCGCCGGCGTCGTCTTGGCCCCACCATCGGCCCGGGTGCTGCCGCCGTCGAGCGCGTCCTTGTTCGTTGACGCCTCGGGTCGTGCGTTCTGGCGCGCGTTCTCGGCGCGGCTCGCCGCAGCCGGACCGAGTTCGCCCGCGCCGACCCGGCTGCTCACGGGCGCAGCGCTGAGGGTGTCGGGGTTCGGTGCCGCCGGCGAGGTGTAGACGAAGACCCCGATGCCGGCGAGCAAGGTGCCCATCACCTTGAGTTGTCGAGGGCTAGCCATGGTAGGCAACTCCTGCAAGGAAGAGGCTTGCGCCGAGGATGTACGGAACGGCGCCGAGCGGGTTGACTCGGCGCTTGGCTTGACGATCGCCGCTGAACGCGTTGGCCCGGGTGCCCCAGCCGTCGTTGCGGGCCATCCGCATGAATCCCCAGATGCGGATCGGCATGAGCATGAACGTGTTGAGCAACGTGAACGCGGGCAACAACCACAGGTCCTGCGGGTGGTCCTCGAAGTGGCGGGCCTGGCGGATGTAGGCCGACAGCCACATGGCCAGCAGCGTCAGCGTCACGATGAGCACGGTCCCGACCACGGCGCCGTAGCCGAACGTGATGCCCTCGTAGAAGTTGACGTTCTCACCGAGGAGCAGGCGGACGATCACGCCCGTCACCGTGGCGAGCCAGAGGAACGGCGTCACGATATCGGCCACGTAGAACAACGCGAGCGTCGGAGTGTTGCGCATCATCCAGGGCAACATCCGCAAGGTGTTGTACTGGCTGCCGCGCGACCACCGCATCTGTTGTTTGGCCATCTTGCGCATCCCGACCGGCGCGTCGGTGTAGACCCGACTCGTCGATTGGTAGACCGCGTGGTACCCCTGCTTGAGGCAGAGGTTGGTCAACGTCCGGTCGTCGCTGACCTCGAGGAAGATCCCGAGGAAGCGCTGACCGAGGAACGCCGGCATCGCGTCGGCGAGCACCGCATGCCGAAACGCGATCGTGCGACCGGGCAGACACCCGACCTGGCCGAGAACGCTCATCGCCGGCATCGAGTACTGAACCCGCACGTTCTCGAGCCAGTCGGCCCAACGAGTCAGGACGTTGCGCTCCGGATCGATGATGCGTTGATTGGTCGTGACCCCGCCGACGATCGGATCGGCGAAGGGCTTGACCAGTTCGCGGAGCGTGTCGGTCGTCCAGATCGTGTCGCTGTCGACGAGGACGACGATCTCACCGGTACACACCTCGAGGCCTTCGCGGATGGCATTGCGCTTCCCCGGGGTCGTCGTCCAGATCCACTGGACTCCCGGATAGTTGTCGCAGACCTTCTCGAGCTTCTCGTTGCGAGGGCCGTTGATCACCACGATCACCTGATGCGGAGACTGCTCGGTGATGTGGTCGAGCACTTCGTGGAAGAGCCCGACGGGTTCGTCCACCACGGGGATGATCACCGATGCGGTGGTCGCGTAGTCACCCACCCACGGTCGGTAGTTCCGAGAGAGGTGGACTTTGATCGCCCACAGGGCCCAGGTGAGTGCGACCAGGATGCTGAAGACGTACAGCCGTCCACCATGAAACGTGTCGCGCAATTGCAGGAAGAAGATGAACAAAAGGGCCCTCGTGAGCGTGAAATGACGGATACACAGATCGGGGAGCTATGAGAGGTTTCGGCACTATGCCCGGAAGATCTTGAACGGAAATCTGCAGCCGCGCGGTGCGGAGCAGGCAGCTGTGTGAAGATCCCTGGTCCCCATGTCGATGACTGCTCCCGTGCGACGAACTTGCTCCGTCGGCGCGACGTTCGCCCTGGTAGGTGCACTCGCGCTCGGCCTTCTGACCCCGGTCGCATCGGCGGCGCGTCCGGTTGCGCCCGCCGCCGGCCGGAGTCCCGCCGAACGCATCACCTCGTTGTCGGCACTGGTGGACTCGCGGACCGCCGAGATCACGACGGAGACCACGGCCCGGGCAACCACGATGCAACGGTTGATCACGACCCGCCGCGCCGAAGATGCCGCGCTGGCGGAGGCCGATCGCTTGGCCCAGGCCGAACTCGATGCTCAGCGCGACGCCCGCCGGGCGCGGGACGACGTGGCTTCGTTGGCCGCCGCGTTCTATCGCGGTGCAAGCCGGCCCGCGGGTGTCGCCTCGTTGATCGAATCGCGTTCGGTGAGCGAGTTCGGGTACCGCCAGAAGCTCATCAGCGAAGTCGGCGCCCGCCAGACCAAGGCCCTCAAGCAGGCGCTCAAAGTCCGGCGCGAGGCGGAACGAGCGGCTCGCGATGCCGGCGACGAGCACGTGCGGTTGCATCAACTCGGAGAAACCCTCCAGGCGGAGATCCCGAAGCGGGAGGGCCGGATCAACGAGCTCCAGGCCGGAGTGTCTCGGGCGCGGTTCTGGTTGTCGCGTTGGCAATCGATCGCGGCGGGCGTGAACACGCCGATCATGAGCCGCTCGATCATCGGGCCGAGTGAGCTCGCGAGTTGGTTCAGTGCCACCCATCGCCGCAGCGCCCGCATCACGGTGCCGATGGCCACATTGGCCCAGTACTTCATCGAGGAGGGCCAGGCCGCCCAGGTGCGCGGCGACATCGCCTTTGCCCAATCGATCCTCGAAACTGGCGCGTTCTACTTCCCCGACGGTGGCCAGCTGACGCCGGTCGACAACAACTTCGCCGGCATCAACGCGTGTGACAGTTGCGCGACCGGCAGCGGGTTCCCGAGCGCACAGGTCGGCGTGCGGGCGCAGATGCAGCTGCTGCGGGTCTACGCCGACGCCAACCTGAAGAACGCGCAGCTGAACCCGCCGCCGGTGTACGCCAAGCTCGATACCCACTTCCTGAAGGGCCGAGTGCCGACCTGGAACGGCTTGACCCACACCTGGGCGACGGCCGACCACTACGGCGATCGGATCCTCGACATCTACGTCGAGATGCTCGCGTGGCTCACCGACCACGCCACCATCTGAGGCTGCGCCCGGCAGCGTGCGGGCTACCGTCGGCGTCATGACGCTCGACTACCAACTCTTCGACGCCGACAACCACTACTACGAGGCCACGGACGCCTTCACGCGCCACATCGACCCGGCCATGGCCAAACGGACCATGCAGTGGGCCGAGCTCAACGGGAAGCAGCGGCTGATGGTGGCCGGTCGGATCAACCGGTTCATCCCGAACCCCACGTTCGATCCCGTGGCGAAGCCGGGGGCGCTCGACGCGTACTTCCGGGGCCAGCAGGCCGGTGACGACATTCGTGCCGCGTTCGGCGAACTCGATCCCATCAGCCCGGCGTACCGCGATCCCGCCGCCCGCATCGAGGTGATGGACGCGCAGAACATGGAAGGGTGCTTGATGTTCCCGACGCTGGGGGTCGGGATGGAACAGGCGTTGGTCCACGACCCCGACGCGGCCCACCGCGCCTTCCATGCGTTCAACGAGTGGCTCCACGACGATTGGCAGTTCGACTACGCCGATCGGATCTTCGCCGCGCCCTACTTCACGTTGCTGGATCCCGCCCGCGCCGTCGCCGAACTCGATTGGGTGCTCGAACGCGGTGCACGCGTGATCGTGATGCGCGCGGGTCCGGTGCAGGCCCCGTCGGGATTCCGCTCACCCGGCGACTCGGTCTATGACCCGTTCTGGGCGCGGTTGGCCGAAGCCGGGACGCTCGTCGCGTATCACTCGGGGGAGGCGGGGTATCACCGTTACGCCGAGGAGTGGGGAGAGCAGGGGGAGATGGAAGCCTTCCGTCATCACCCGTTCACCAACATCACCTCGGCCGATCGCCCGATCTACGACACGATCGCTGCGCTGATCTGTCACGGTGTCTTCGCCCGCCACCCGCGGGTGCGGGTCGCGACCATCGAGTCGGGGAGCGAGTGGGTGCCGACGCTCGTCCGCAAGATGGCGAAGTCGTTCAAACAGGCGCCCGGCGCGTTCGCGGGCGGGGATCCGGTGCAACAACTCCGCGATCACGTGTGGGTCTCGCCCTACTACGAGGACGATCTCATCGAACTCCGGGAGTCGATCGGTGCCGAGCGGATCGTGTTCGGCTCGGATTACCCGCACGCGGAAGGGCTCGCCGATCCGGCGGCTTTCGTGAACGATCTCGCCGGGTTCGACGATGCCGAGATCCGTCTGATCATGCGGGAGAACGCGCGAGCTCTGGTGCAGCCTCGGTAGCCGGCTCCGGCTCGACCACGTGGGAGCCGAGTCCCACGAGCACGCACAGCAACGTCGTGAGCATGATGCCGGTGACCTGGACCCCCGAGTCGTTCAACGCGGTACCGAGCCCGACCAGGATCGCGAAGCAAATGAGCCCGGGTCGGAGTGACGGAATCCAGGTCAGGATCCGTTCGAGCACATCGCTCCGCCGACTCGCGAGCACGAGCCAGACCAGCACGCTGATCACGAGCAACACCCACGCCGTGTTCGAGAAGGTCCCGATCATGAGCGACGCCTTGCGCCCTACCACGCCGAAGAGTTCACCGATCCCGTGGTCGCCAATCCGTTCGAAGAGCCGCCCGATGTGGGTGCGTTGGTTCGACGGTCGGGTGAGATCGACGAGCCCGACGATCAGCCCGGACGCGGCGAGGATCCCCACGATCATCGCGACGGTGCGGACCCGAACCGTCCGGCCCGAACGCAACCACCACCACACGGCGAGCGTCGGGCCCAGGGTCAGCGCGCCACCGAAGTCCTGCCCGAACATCGGCGCACCCACGATGACGAACGTGACGATCAGGATCAGATGGCCCATCCAGTTCCGGCGTTCCGAGACCCGGGCGGGGAGCAGCGCAACGAAGAGCAAGGCGGCCGCGCTGAGCTGGGCCGAGCCCGGGTTTCCGATGCCGGCGAGCCGGATCCCGACGGTGGGTGAATAGCCGAACACCGTGTTGAGCTCGAGGTGCGCGCCGGTCACGAGATCGCCGAGGTGCAGGGCGATGACGGCCCCGAGGACGATCAAGATCGGATCGATCGGATGGCCCCGACCCAGCACGGTGGCCGCGGCCGCAATGCCGATCGCGATGGCGGTGACGATGAGGAAATAGGGCCCGGTGCCCCAACGAAAGATCGGCAGCGCGCCCGCCACGAACGTCGCCAGCACCCACGCGAGGAACGTGAGGGACGCGGCGCGCATGGCCACGATGAACCACCGCCGGCGGTACCACTGGAATCCGAGGATGGTGATCACGACCAGCACGATCGTGGTCGTGACCAGCGTGGCCGTGGCCTTGCCGATCGTCGCGTCGCGGAACTGGGCGGCGCGGTCGAGCCGGACCAGCCAGTCCACCCGGTCCCGGTAGGTCTCGTCGTCGGAAATGAATCGCGCGGGTCGACCTTCCATGGATTCGGGCCGTTCCTGACCCAGCAGATCGAGCACCGTGGGCGCAAGATCCACGATCTGGACGAACCCGGCGCGGCGCGTGGTCGCAGATTCCAGGGTGCCCGGATCGATTCCGGGCGCGTGGATGGCGGCGACGGTCAGGGTGCGGACGCGGCCGCTGTGATACGGCGCAACGATGACCACCGCGTCACGGGTCAGGTCGACCCGCTCGAGGAGTCGGCCCACGAGCGCGTCGGTGGTCGCGAGCGCCTGGGAGTGCAGGACGCTTCGTTGTTCGGGCGTGGCCATCGGCCGGATCGAGTCGGCGCGCGCGAGGTCCGACGCCTCGACCATGACCACCTGACGGCGCGTGCCGAAGTCGGCGGGAAACGCGTTCATGACCGCATCGGCATCGAGCCGCACCCCGTAGGGCGCGGCCGGATCGGCGACGAGCAACTTCGTGACCCGGCCCGGGACCCGGCCGGTGGTGTCCATCAACGTCAGCGCCGCCTCGCGATGGAACACCGTGCCGGTGCGATCCTGCTCGTCGGCGTTGGCGATGACTCGGCGCCCGATCGAACGGTCGCGCAGAGCCTGGCCCAGTGCTCCCGGCTCAGCCTCGTAGGACGTGTCGAGATTCTGGGTCACGATGCTGGGCCAGTTCATCGCGCCGATGCCACGAACCATCCGATCACCGGTGCGGGTCTGGAACACCGAGGTCGCTCGCTGCCCGGCCAAGGTCTCGGTGGGCGCGAGGTTCTCCCCGGCGGAGTCCGCGCCGGCCAATGAGCGCGTCCCGGTGCCGAACGCCAGGTAGCCGACGCCCGGTTCGGTACGCGATCGCACCGATCGGGTGGCGAGGTTCGCGATCGCGCTCGATCGCAAGATCGACGTCAGGTTCGGTGGCCGGTCGTCGCGCAGATCGATCCAGGCGGTGGCGGGGAGGCTGATGATCAACAGGCTCCGGGCCGCCGCCGGGCGTTGGTCCGCCGCCGCAGCCGGTCGGGCCAGTGCGGGGCTGAGGGGGCCGCCCAGCCCGACCAGGACGAGGAGCGCGGAGGCGACAGTCCGCCGACGGAGAGCCATGAAGGCTCGATCATGCCATCCGACCGACCCACCGATGCGGCGCTGCGCCGCGACCGGTGAGGACGGTCGGCCTAGAGTTCTCCTCCGATCGTGATCGACCGGCCGCGAAGGGCGACGGTGACCTCCGACCTCACAACTGCTGCACCGGATCTCCGGCCCGACGCGCTCTCGCCCCGGCGCCGGTGGCCGTTGGTCGTGACCGTGCTGCTCCTGACGTTCGCGCTCCGGCTCCCCGCCTTCTTTGTCGACGTGTTCAACTCCGATGAGACGTTCCTGGCGACCCAGGCCCAGGTCATCCGCGACGGCGGTTCGCTCTACCAGGAGGCCACCGATCGCAAGCCGCCGTTGGTGCCGTACCTCTACGCGGCCACGTTCGCGGTGGTCGGCAGTTCGGCGCTCTGGTCCGTCCGCGTCGTGGCGATGTTGGCCGTGGCCTTCACCGCGCTGTTGCTGGCCTCCGAGGCGCGCCGCCGGTGGGGTGAGTCGGCCGGTTGGATCGCGGCGCTGCTGTTCGTGGGGGCATCCGTCGCGTTTGCTCCCCAGGACGGGCAAGCGGCCAACTTCGAAGTGTTCATGCTGCCCGCGATGACCGCCGCAGTGGTCTTGGCCGCGCGCGACCGGCCCCGCGGCGCGGGGTTCGCGGTGGCGGTTGCGACCTTGGCGAAACAGACGGGCGCCGCCACCCTGCTGCCCGTCGGCTACCTCCTCTGGAAGCGTCGATCGCCCGGCGGCGTTCGCCGCGGGCTGCTGGCCTTTGCCCTGCCGCTCCTGATCGCGGCGCTGTTGGTCGGCCCCGGGGATCTCGTGTTCTGGGCGGTGGCCGGCAACGGCTCGTACTTCGGCCTGGGTTCGGTGTCGGCCTACGTCGCGGGATTGTTCGCCGTGATGACGTTCGCGTTCATCGCCTGCAATCTCCCGATCCTCTGGACGGTGCCGACCGCCTGGCGCCACCGCGCGCAGGGGACCGACACCGACCTTTGGATCTGGTTGCTGTCCGCCGCGTTGTCGGTCGCGGTCGGGTTTCGATTCTTCGGGCACTACTACCTGCAACTGCTCCCGCCTCTGTGCCTGATCAGTGCCGGCGCCCTGGCGAAGCGGCCCGCCGTGTGGGCTCGCCGCACCGTTGCGGCATCGCTCGTGACTGCTTGTGGGTTCGCGGCAGTCGGCTTCCTGTTCCGGCCGTGGGGTGACGAACCGAAGTATCAGCGGGTGAGCACGTTCCTCGAACACCGCTTGCGTCCGACCGACCGGGTCTTCGTCTGGGGCCATTTGCCGGAGATCTACTGGGCCTCCGGCGCGCGTCCGGCCACGCGGTTCCTGTCGAGCGGGTTCTACCTCGGCGACTGGGGCGGACGCCCGCCCGGTGACGCAGAAGCCGACGCCCCGACGCCGGGTGCGCGCATCATGTTGATGGAGGATCTGCGGATTCGCGCGCCGCGCTACATCCTGGACTCGACGCCGGCGGCGATCCGCGGATCGCAGTACCACCCGATGTCGTCGCTTCCGGAGTTCAGCGCCTACGTGAACCATTCCTACCGACGAGTGCGCGAGATCGACGGCATCGTGGTCTACGAACGCAACCCGCCGACCCGGCTCGCGTCGCCACCGTCGGCGCGCCCGACCCGGCCTCGTTCCGCGGCCTGATCGTGACGACGCGCTGGGCCGGCGAAGACCGACCTTCGGCGGCCGACTACGACGCTCGGTGGAACGATCTCGTGACATCGGGCGAGAACCCCCACGGTGAGGCCGACTTCGTCATGCGGTACGCGCCGGCGAGTGTCCTCGACGCGGGTTGTGGAACCGGGCGGGTCGCTCGCGAACTGCACCGACGGGGGATCGATGTCGTCGGTGTAGATCTCGATGCCGGATTCGTCGCCCACGCGCGTGAGCGCGCACCCGCGATCGAGTGGCACCACGCCGATCTCGTGACGGTCGACCTCGCTCGCTCGTTCGATGTCGTGGTCGCGGCCGGCAACGTCATGATCTTTCTCGCCCCGGGGACCGAATCCGCGGTGCTGGCCAACCTCGCTCGCCATCTCGGGGTGGGTGGGCGACTGATTTCCGGCTTTCAGGTCGAATCCCCGGCGGCGCTCGACGCGTTCGATCGCTGCGCCGGCGCGGCCGGCCTCGAGGTGTCCGAGCGCTACGCCACCTGGGCCGGCGCGGAGTTCGATGGTGGCCGGTATGCGGTGTCCGTCCATGTTTCCAGCGGTATCGAGGATGCCTCGGGCCACTGACGGTGAGTCGGATCCGACGCGATGGTCACGATGCGTGCTCAACTGGTGGGCCTGACTCCCCGATAAGGAATGCAATGCGTACCGCCACCAGCTTCCTCCGTGTCCTGATCGTGAGCGCCGTCGTCACCACGGGGGTCGTCGGCATCTCACCCGTGCTCGAATCGGCCACGCCGGCCGGCGCCGTGTCGGCCGGGGTTCCCGTGATGGGTCCGATCCGTCTGAATGCGACACAACTGGCCAACTGGTACCGGGCCACCGGGAAGACGCCGGCGCTACCGGTCTCGATCGACGAGTTCGCGAGCTACTACCTCGAAGAGGGGCTGCGCGAAGGCGTCCGCGGTGACATCGCCTTCGCCCAGTCGATTCTCGAGACGGGGTACCTCGGGTTCGTGGGCAGCATCGTCAAACCGTCGAACTTCAACTACGCGGGCATGGGCGCCTGCGACTCGTGCAACTCGGGTCGCCAGTTCCCGTCGGCGCGACTCGGTGTTCGGGCTCAGATCCAACACCTGAAGAACTTCGCGGATCCGACCTCGCGCGCCGCGACCCTGTCGAACCCGCCGGTCCTCGAGTGGTACGGCCTTCGTAACGGTGTGCTCGACGCCGCCCTGGGTATCTACAACTACGACCACTTCTTCGCCAAGGGCACCGCCCCCACCTGGAACCAGATGGGTGGTCCCGGCAAGTGGGCGAGCGCCCCGACCTACGGCACCGAAGTGCTCAAGATGTACAACCGGATGCTGGTCTTCAACGGACTCAACGGCGACTGCCCGCCGGACCGGCTCGCGTTCGGTGCCGGCGAAGCGCGTGACTGTCCGCTCGCGATTCGCCACGGCGGTCGCGCGGTCGCCCCGACCACTGGTGGCTACTGGCTGCTGAACGGTGATGGTTCGGTCCGGTCGGTCGGGAGCGCGGTGAATCACGGCTCGGCCAGATTCCCCTGGGACATCGCCCGCGACATCGTCTCGACGCCCGACGGGAACGGGTACGTGGTGCTCGACGGGATGGGCGGCGTCCATCTGTTCGGCTCGGCCGCGACCGGGCCGCTGCGCAACGTGCGGGGCCCGTACTTCGGGTTCGACATCGCCCGCAGCATCGTCCTCACGCCCGATGGCGCGGGCTATTACCTCCTCGACGGGTTCGGTGGCATCCATGTGGCGGGGACCGCGAGACGCGTGCCCGGCGTGGGCCCCTACTGGTCGGGCTGGGATATCGCCCGGTCGCTGGCGGTCACACTCGACGGGAAGGGCGCGGTCGTGCTCGACGGCTTCGGCACCGTCTGGAAGTTCGGAACGGCCGCCAAGCTGGGCTCACCGGCCTTCGGGTTCGACATCGCCCGCGACATCGTCATTACCCCGGGCGGAGACGGCTACGCCGTGCTCGACGGGTTCGGGGGCATCCACCGCTACGGCGCGGCACCCGCCCCTCGCAATCTCGGATACGCGCCGTTCGACCGCTGGCGGGGATTGGGCTCGTACAACGGCGGGTACGTCGGCGTCCGCAACGACGGTTACTCGGCTTCCTGACCGATCGTCGTGTCGTCACCGTGACCGGTGTGGACCACGGTCTCGGCGGGCAGCGTGAACAACCGCGTCCGGATCGACGCCATGATCGTGTCGTAGTCGGAGAACGAACGGCCGGTGGCGCCGGGTCCGCCCTTGAACAACGTGTCGCCGGAGAAGACCTGCCCGCCCGCTTCGTCGTAGAGGCTGACCCCGCCGGGTGAATGTCCCGGCGTGTGCAGCGCCCGGAGGGTGGTGCCGCCGACGCGGAACGTGTCGCCATCGGCAATGGCCTGGTCGGGTGCGCGGCCGGGATGGACGACATCCCAGAGCATGCGGTCGTCCGGATGGATCGCGATCGGCGCGCCCACCGCGTCGGCGACTACCCCGGCAACGTTGATGTGATCGTTGTGGCCGTGGGTACAGACGACCATCACCACGCGGCGGCCGTCGACGCCCGCGACGATCGGCGCCGCCTCGTGCGCGGCATCGATCACGATGCACTCGTGGTCGTCGCCGATGATCCAGATGTTGTTGTCGACCTCGAAGTCCTCGCCATCGATCGAGAACGTGCCGTGGGTGACGACGTGATCGAGCCGGCTCACAGGACCACCACGGAACGCAGCACTTCGCCCCGTTCCATCTTGTGGAACGCATCCTCGACCGCGTCGAGCGAGATGGTCTCGGTGACGAAGTCGTCGAGCGGGAGGCGACCCTGAAGGTAGAGGTCGATCAGCATCGGGAAGTCGCGGCTCGGCAGACAGTCGCCGTACCAACTGGGCTTGAGCGCACCGCCACGGCCGAAGAACTCGATCATCGGGAGTTCGATGGTCATCGACGGGTCGGGCACCCCCACCTGCACCAACGTGCCCGCGAGGTCCCGGGCGAAGAAGGCCTGCTGCATGACCTCGGGCCGCCCGACCGCCTCGATGCACACGTCGGCGCCGTTGCCGTCGGTGAGGGCACGGACCGCCTCCACCACATCGCCCGCGCTCGCGTCGACGGTGTGGGTCGCGCCGAACTGCGTGTGCCAACTCGAGCTTCTTGGGATCGAGGTCGATGGCGATCACGGTGGCGGCCCCGGCCAGGCGCGCCCCGACGATCGCCGCGTTGCCCACTCCGCCGCATCCGAACACTGCGACCGAATCACCGGGCTGGACCTCACCGGTGTGCATCGCGGCGCCGAGGCCGGCCATCACGCCACAGCCGAGGAGCCCGGCCGCGGCCGGGCTCGCCGCCGGGTTGACCTTGGTGGCCTGGCCGGCGGCGACGAGCGTCTTCTCCGCGAAGGCCCCGATCCCGAGGGCTGGGGTCAGCGGCTGACCGTCCGCCAGGGTCATCGGCTGGGTCGCGTTGTGGGTGTTGAAGCAGTACCACGGCTTGCCCCGGCGACACGACCGGCACTCGCCGCACACGGCCCGCCAATTGAGGACCACGAAATCACCCGGCCCGACCGAGCTCACATCGGGGCCGACCGCCGACACCACACCGGCGGCCTCGTGCCCGAGCAGGAACGGAAACTCGTCGTTGATCGCGCCCTCCCGGTAGTGGAGGTCGGTGTGACAGACCCCACAGGCCTGCACGTCGATCAGTGCTTCACCCGGGCCGGGATCGGGCACCACGATGGTTTCGATCGTGACCGGTTGCCCCTTGCCGCGGGCCACGACCCCGCGAACTTCGTGCGCCATGCTGTCCTCCTCGAACGATCGAGGTGTTCTACCTCACGCGCAGCGCGGCGCGGACCCACCGATGGTCGGACCCGACGTTCGGGCCCACCGCGGCGTCGACCACGTCGAACCGGTCGTCGACCCAGATGTGGTCGATCTGGCTGTGCGGTCGCCAGGCCGGCCAGGTCCGCCCGCGCACCGCGCGGCGTCGGCTCCGCAGCGTGGCGGCGATCGGCGGTCCCCACATGTTGCAATCGCCCGCGATGACCGATGGGGCCGGGCGCTCCGCGAGTGCACCATCGAGGGCGCGGAGCTGGGGGAGTGATCCCCACAACCGATGCGACGCATGGATGCCCGCAATGGCGACGGGGGTGTCGCCGACGTCGACCTCGAGGATGATCGCCTGGCGTTGCTCGATCACGTCACCCGGCGCCTTGGGGACCGGCACGTTGGTCGCCGACCGCACCGGGAGTCGCGAGACGATCGCGAGTCCGCACGTGCCCGCCGGCCCCGGCCCGACGCGAAGATGGCGAGGCTTGGCCGGGTTGCGATCCGACATGAACGGAACCTCGTGCAAGGTCCCCCCGGTGACCCGGGCGACCTCATCGATCACCGCGGGCCCGGTGCCTGGCCGCCACGACTCGGGGAGGACCAGCACGTCGGCGTCGATCGCCTGGGCCGCGCCGACCACGTCGAACGAATGCCCGCGCATGTCGACCCCCCAGTGCAGGTTGAAACTCGCGACGGAAAACTCGGCCATGGGGAAATCGCACAATATCGGCTGGGCCACCGGGCCCGAGCGGGTGAGTAGTGTCCGGCGTCGACTCAACGGAGGGATGACGATGGCCGTCAGCGGATTCGATCTTGCAGGACAGGTTGCAGTGTTGACCGGCGCCGGGAGTGGCATCGGCAAGGCGACGGCGATCACGCTGGCGCAGGCCGGTGCCTCGGTGGTGGGTGGCGACATCGACCTCGACGCCGCCAACGCCACCGTGGCCGAGATCGCCGCCGCGGGCGGAACCGCACGTGCCCAGCGCACCGACGTGACCCAGCGGTCCGAGGTCGACGCACTGATCGATGGTGCGAAGGCCGAGTTCGGGCGGGTCGACATCGTGGGCAACATCGCCGGCGTCCCGCACAACCGGATGATCGCCGAGTGCTCGGACGACGAGTTCGAGCGCATCCTCGCGATCAACCTCAAGAGTGTGTTCTACGGATGCCAGGCCGCGCTGCGGGTGATGGGCGACCAGGGTTCGGGCAACATCATCAACGTGTCCTCCGGCGCGATCGACACACCGGCACCGACGCTCGCGTGTTACGGCATGACCAAGGCCGCCGTCGCGATGTTGACCAAGACCCTGGCCTGTGAGGCCGGTCCGTTGGGGATCCGAGTGAACGCTTTGGCCCCCGGTGTGATCGAGACCAACTTCTCGCGCCACAACTTCGTCGACGCCGATGGCAACGTGGACCCCGAGCGGCTCGAGAAGTACCGGCAACGCTTCGGTGCGATGGCGCCACTCAAGCGAGTGGGCTCGGCGCAGGACGTCGCCGACTCAATCCTGTTCCTCGTCTCAGAGCGCGCGTCGTTCATGACCGGTCAGATCCTCCGGCCCAACGGCGGCACCGCCATGCCCTGGTAGCTCAGACGCTTCGTCCGGTAACGGGAGCCGGACGACCAAACGAGCTCCGGGGTACTCGGGGTCGGTTGAGTCGAGGATGGCGACGGAGCCGCCGTGGTGTTCTGCGTTGGCCCGGACCATCGCGAGGCCGAGGCCGAGGCCGCCGGCGTCGCGGGCGCGGCCTTCGTCGAGGCGGGTGAACCGCTCGAAGACGGCTTCCCGCTGGTCGGCTGGGATGCCGGGGCCGTCGTCCTCGACGGTGAGGTACACCGCGTCGGAGGAGCTCAACGTCACTCGCACCTTCGACTGCGCGTGGCGGGTCGCGTTGTCCAAGCAGGTTGCGGACGATGCGAGTGAGTTGTTCTCGGCTGCCGCGGACTCGGCCCGCGGAGACGTGGTCGGTATTGAGCACGACGCCGGGCCGGCGGATCTGGCTGGCTTCGTCGAACACGATGTCGTCGAGGTCGACGATGGTGGTGGGCACTCCCACTTCGTCGGACCGGGCGAGGTCGAGGAGATCACCGACGATGCGCTCCATGCGGGCGTCCTCGGTGAGGATGCGTTCGACCACGGCGGGCCATTCGGCGGTGTCGGGGTGGCTGAGCGCGACCTCGCCGGTGGCGCGAATGGCGGCGACCGGTGAGCGGAGTTCGTGCGAGGCATCGGAGACGAACTGGCGTTGGCGGGTCGACGAGTCGTGGAGGCGGTCGAGCATTTGGTTCATCGTGCGGGCGAGCCGGCCGACTTCGTCCCGGGCGCGGGGTTCATAGACCCGCTGGCCGATGCTCGACGCGGAGATCTCGGCCACGTCTCGGCGGATCTTCTCGACTGGTCGGAGTGCGCGACCGGTGACGGCCCACGCGACCACACCCATGAACAGGATGAGCCCCGGCACCGTCCAGGTCAGCGCACTCGTGACCGTCTTGACCGAGCTGTCGATCGTGGCCTGGGTGCCCGCGGCCACGAGGTAGCCCGGTCGTCGATCGATCACCACCGGCACGAAGTTGAAGATCCGGCCGGCGACGAACCAGATGTGCTGTTCCCCCGCGATGGCCTGGGGGAAGGGCCGACCGGTGCGCCCCACGATGGCCGGATCCTGGGACGATCGGCCGACGAACTGCGCCCACGTGCGGGCGGTGAGCCCGGGGGATCCGTCGCGGATGGTGCCGTCACGCTCGACCGCGACGATCACGAAGCCGGACGGGCTCGGCACGGGCAACGGGTTCGACGGCCCGCGGTTCTCGAACCGTTTCAGCGCGTCGGCGAGGGCGAGCGCGCTCTCGGTCCGGAGGTCTTCCCGCAGCGAGGTGCGCACGGCTCGCACCACGAACCACGACGAGACGATGAGGGCGAAGGTCACGACCAACGTCGCCGCCGCCGTGACTCGAACTCGGACCGTGCCCCACGACGCGCGGCGCGCCGAGGTCATCAGGTGTCCGTCGGGTCCGCGATCAGCCGGTAGCCCGCGCCGCGGACGGTGAGGATCGTCTGGAGCCCGAAGGGCGCGTCGATCTTGCGGCGCACGTAGCCGATGTAGACCTCGACGATGTTCGGGTCGCCGGGAAAGTCCGGTCCCCAGACCTCGTCGATCAGGACCGCCTTCGACACGATCGCGTCGGA
Organism: uncultured Acidimicrobiia bacterium; assembly: GCA_963765075.1. GTDB lineage: Bacteria > Actinomycetota > Acidimicrobiia > IMCC26256 > JAENVU01 > JAENVU01. The sequence continues at coordinate 588,806 of CAVXVA010000001.1, read as the reverse complement.
ACGACGCATCAACAGCTCCAACAGCGCGTACTCGCGGGCCGTCAGCTCGATGCCGGTCTCGCCGCGGTGGCACTCGCGCGACGCGGGATCCAGGGTGAGTGAACCGACTTGGAGCACCGCCGGGCGGGGGGCCGCGCCGCGCCGGAGAAGTGCGCGCAGGCGGGCGACGAGGACGACGAACGAAAACGGCTTGGAGAGGAAGTCGTCGGCGCCGGTATCGAGGGCCTCGGCCTCGTCGAGTTCTCCGTCCTTGGCGGTGAGCATCAGGATCGGCGTCCAGACGCCCTCGGCGCGCAAGGTCCGACAGATACGGAATCCGTTCATCCCGGGCAGCAGGATGTCGAGGATGATCGCCGCGTAGGCCGTCTCCCGGGCCCGCCAGAGGCCGTCGTCGCCGTTGTTCACGACATCGACGTCGAACCCCTCCGCTCGCAGGCCGGTCGCCAGTGCGTCGGCGATGTTGGTTTCGTCTTCGACCACGAGGACCCGCATGGACCGATGCTGCCACGCCGGAGCCGGCCACCCGTGCCCGGTTCAGGAGGGGCTCAGCGCCCGCGAGGCCCGAATTGGGCTGATCGGGCGCGCTGGCTCGCCGGCCGCATAGAATGAGAGCCCCGAATCGAAAGCGAAACATGACTTCGACGTTCGCCGATCTCGGCGTCTCGGCCCCTCTCGCCGACGCGCTTGGCGCCCAGGGCATCAACGAGCCCTTCGCAATTCAAGCCCTCACCATTGCCGACGCCCTCGCGGGCCGTGACGTGTTGGGGAAGGCCAAGACCGGGTCCGGCAAGACGCTGGCGTTCGGTCTGCCATTGCTCGACCGGGTTCAGAAGGCCGCGCCACGCGAGCCCCACGGTCTGGTGCTCGTGCCCACCCGCGAGCTCGCGAACCAGGTGCGGGAGGTGCTGGAGCCCCTGGGCAAGACGCTCGGGCTCAGCGTCGCCGCGTTCTACGGCGGCGTGGGAATGGACCCCCAGGTCGAAGCGCTCCAACGGGGGCTCGATGTGCTGATCGGCACCCCGGGTCGGTTGATCGACCTCATGGAGCGCGGCGAACTGTCGTTCGCGGCGGTGAAGGTCTTGGTGCTCGACGAGGCCGATCGCATGGCCGACATGGGATTCCTGCCCCAGGTGCAGAAGATCCTCCACCGCGTGCAGGGCGTCCACCAGACGATGCTCTTCTCGGCCACGCTCGACCGCGGGATCGATCGCCTGGTCGATCGGTACCTCACCGATCCGGTGTCGCACGAGGTCGAGTCCAAAGAAGAGACCGTCGATCGTGATGCATCACCACTTTTTCCTGGTGCACCAGATGGACAAGGTCAAGGTCGCCGCGGCGATCTCCCGGTCGGTCGATCGCACGCTGATCTTCTGTCGCACCAAGCGCGGGGCCGACAAGGTCGTCGAGCAGCTGATGCGCGAGCGGATCAAGGCCGGCGCGATCCACGGCGACCTGCGCCAGGCCGCCCGCGAACGCGCCCTCGCCGACTTCTCCGACGGCAAGCTGCCGGTCCTCGTCGCGACCGACGTTGCGGCGCGCGGCATCCACGTCGACGGCGTCGATGTGGTGGTGCACTACGACCCGCCCGAGGATCACAAGGCGTATATCCACCGATCCGGTCGCACCGCCCGTGCCGGCGAGATGGGGGTCGCGGTGATGCTGTCGTTGTGGAACGAAGAGAACGACGTGCGGGTGATCCAGCGGCGCTTGCAACTCGATCGGCCGATCGTCGAGGTCTTCTCCAACGATCCCCGCCTCGCCGATCTCGCCAACTGGGATCCCACCGGCGACGAAGCCGTCGCGTAGCTCGCTCGCCCGCTAGCTCCCGGTGAAGTCGGGGGCGCGGCGCTCCATGAAGCTGAGCAGGCCTTCCTGGAAGTCCTGCGTGCGCATCAGTGAACCGAGCTGGAGCAACACGTGCTCGGAGTGGGTGCGGAAGTCTTCGTTCATGCCGGCGCGGAACAGCCGCTTGATCGATTGCACCGCCAGCGGGGCGTTCGCCGCGATCTCGCCGGCCCAATCGTTGGCGACCGCCATGAGTGCGTCGTCGGCCACCACGTCGTTGACGAGACCGAGTTCCTTGGATTCGGCGGCGGTGAGGTCTCGCCCGAGGTAGGCGATCTCGGCGGCCTTCGCCCAGCCCGACCAGCCGCGGGAGATACCACGTGCCGCCACTCTCGGGCACGATTGCGCGTTTGGCGAAACCGGGAAGCAGACGCGCCGACTCGGCCGCGAGGCGAAGGTCACAGCCCGAGCGCGAGGTCGAAGCCGTATCCGGCCGCCGCGCCGTTGAGGGCAGCGATCACCGGGGTGTTCATCTCGTGGAGCGCGATCGTGGGCAGGTCGGTGGTTCGGCTCAGGCCGCCCCCACCGCCGGGGCTGACGTTGCCGCCGCCACCGATGCCCGTGCCGGCCATCGCGTCCTTGATGTCGAGACCGGAGCAGAAGCCGGCCCCGGCGCCGGTGAGGATCGCGACCCGAACCCCGCGGTCGCGCTCGATCCGTTCGATGACCTCGGTCAGCTCGACGAGCATCCGCACCGAGATCGCGTTGCGTCGGTGCGGACGGTTGAGAGTGATCGTGGCGACGTGACCGGCCACGTCGTAGAGCACCTCGGGCGCCGCCGGATCGTGGGGTGCCGACGCGTCCGACGATGAACTCATGTCAGGGGTTCCGATCTCGGTGGGACGCCGGGTCGCGGGGTCGTGCGGCTCGCTGGATACGGCGCTCGTTCGGATGACGGCGGCTCGCCGAGACGTGGTGGCTGGTGCCCGCCGGGACCACGCGGCATATCCGTGTCGTCGGCTTCGATGATGTCGATCATGCCCCGCCGGCGGGCTTCACGATGCGCCTTGAGTCGTTCGATCCGGCGGGCCCGCTGTCGCTTGACCGCGCGGCGCCGAAGGATCACGACCACGATGAGCAGCCCCAACAGGACGAGTCCGACGGTGCGGGCGAAGGTGCCCCAGCTCCAGCCGTCGGTGGTGCTCGTCGCCACGGTGGTCGGCACCCCGGCCGCGCTGGACCCCACCGCGGCGGGCGTGACGTCGGCCTCGGTGGGTGGGGCCGTGGTGGGCGTGGTGGTGGGCGCCGTCGATGCCGGGGTGCTCGCGGCCAAGGTCGGGCTCGGGGCCGGGAGGGCCAGCCCGACCGACGACAACGCCGCGGCGAAGGCCGCCGGCACGGCCGAGAACTGCGCCGTGCGAGCGTCGTAGGGAACGGTGCGCACGGGTGGGAGCTGGGCCGGCGACGCGGTCGGAGCCGGACCGGTGCCCGCGAACGCCTGGTCGAGCAGGAAGCCCGACCATCCGGTGTCGTCCCAAGTGTTCATCACGACGGCGATCAGGGTGCGACCGTCTCGCCGTGCGGCGGTGATCAGGGTCCGACCGGCCTGCTTGGTGTATCCGGTCTTGAACCCGATCGCACCGGGATAGGTGGTGAGGAACCCGCGGTTGTGATTGACGAGACGCCGACCGGCACCGGAGGGGTCGGTGAACTCGTACGTGAGTCGGCGCGGCGGTATCGGCAATGGCGGGGACACGTCAACGCGTTGCGGGCCACGATGGCGAGGTCGTACGTGCTCGATCGGGTGCCGCCCTCGAAGCCCTCGGCGCCGTCGAGTCCGGCCGGGTCGTGGAAGCTGGTGTCTGCGCATCCCGAGTCGCTTCGCGGTCGCGTTGGCCATCCGCTCGAAACCGGCGAGATCCCCGCCGGTGGATTCGGCGATGGCGTAGGCCGCATCGTTGGCCGAGATGATGAGGAGAGAGTGGAGGGCCTGGTCGAGCGTCCAGGTACTGCCTTCCTTCATGTCGATCTTCGACGCGGGTTGGCCCGCCGCCAAGTTGCTGACGAGGACCGGCGCGTCCACCGGTCGGTGTTCGAGGGCGACCAACGCGGTGAACACTTTGATGGTCGACGCGGTGAGGTGAGGCTCGTGCTCGTTCTGGGCCGCGAGCACCTTGCCGGTGTCGGCGTCGACGACGATGTAGGCCGCCGGGGGCTGGGTGTTCGGCGCGGCGCCGGCGGGAGTTACCGGGAATGTCGTGGCCGGGAACGCCGCGATCGCGCCCAGGACCGCGGCGAGGAACAGGCGGCGGCGCCGGGCCCGGCGGACGAACGTCATGCGACCACAAGGCTAGTGGCGGGGTTGGCCGGGCCTCGGGGCGCCGGACCGCCGTCGCTTTTCGGTCCGGCACACGGGTGCCTCGCGTGTCACGATGGCCGGGTGAGCCAGGACAACCGAGTTTCCCGCCGAATCGCCGCCATTGCCGAGTCCGCGACCCTCGCGGTCGATGCCAAGGCCAAGGCGCTCAAGGCCGCGGGGGAGCCCGTCATCGGGTTCGGCGCCGGTGAACCCGACTTCCCGACTCCGGCCGCACATCGTCGAGGCGGCCGCCGAAGCGTGTCGGAACCCGGTCAACCATCGGTACTCACCCACGGCCGGCCTGCCCGAGCTGCGTCGCGCGATTGCCGACAAGACCGCGCGGGACTCCGGCTACGGGGTGATCCCGAGCCAGGTGCTCGTCACCAACGGCGGGAAGCACGCGGTCTACAACACGTTCCAGGCGCTGCTCGACCCGGGCGACGAGGTGTTGTTGCCGGCGCCGTACTGGACGACCTACCCCGAGGCGATCGCGCTGGCGGGCGGTCAGGAGGTCGTGCTGCCCACCACGGCCGCGACCGGATTTCGGGTCACGGTCGATCAACTCGAGGCGGCGCGCACGCCGAACACCAAGGTGCTGCTGTTCGTGTCGCCGTCGAACCCGACGGGCGCGGTCTATCCCCCGAAGCGAGGTCGAGGCGATCGGGAAGTGGGCGGTCGAGCACGGCATCTGGGTCGTGACCGACGAGATCTACGAGCACCTCACCTACGGCGAGCACGTCTTCACGTCGATGCCCGCGGTCGTGCCGGCGCTCGCCGATACCTGCGTGGTGCTGAACGGCGTCGCCAAGACCTACGCGATGACCGGCTGGCGCGTCGGGTGGATGATCGGACCCGAAGACGTCATCGCCGCGGCGACGAACCTGCAGTCGCACTCGACGTCGAACGTCGCCAACGTGTCCCAGCGGGCCGCGCTCGCCGCGGTGTACGGGCGATCTCGACGCGGTCGCGATGATGCGGGATGCGTTCGCGCGGCGGGGCACGCCTGATGCACTCGATGTTGAGCGCGATCCCCGGCGTCGTCTGCCTCGAGCCTCAAGGCGCGTTCTACTGCTTCCCGAGTTTCGAAGGCGTCCTCGGTCGCGAGCTCGGTGGCCGGATGGTCACGACCACGCTCGAACTCGCCGAGGTGCTGCTCGATGTCGCCAAGGTCGCGATCGTTCCCGGTGAAGCGTTCGGCGCGCCGGGGTACGCCCGCTTGTCCTTCGCGCTCGGCGACGACGACCTCGAAGTCGGGATCCGTCGCATCGCCGAGTTTCTCGGCCTGAATGAGGAGTGTGCAGTTGAGCAATCGTGTTCTGGTCACCGAAGAACTCGCCGAGCGCGGCCTCGACCACATGCGCGCCGCCGGGCTCGAGGTCGACGTCCAGCTCGGACTCTCGCCCGAAGAGCTGATCGCCGCGGTCCCGGGCGCGGCGGCCTTGTCATCCGCAGCGCGACCCAGGTCACCGCCGAGGTGCTCGCGGCCGGGACCGACCTCGTCGTGGTCGGCCGGGCCGGGATCGGCCTCGACAACGTCGATGTCGCCGCCGCGACCGAGCGGGGCGTCATGGTGGTGAACGCACCGCAGTCGAACGTGATCTCGGCGGCCGAGCAGACCGTCGCGCTGCTGCTCGCGCAGGCGCGCAACATCCCGCAGGCCGATCGCGACCTCAAGGCCGGCAAGTGGAACCGCTCGCGCTGGACCGGCGTCGAGCTGCACGGCAAGACGTTGGGCGTCGTCGGGCTCGGCCGCGTCGGCGTGCTCGTCGCGCAGCGGTGTCTCGCGTTCGGGATGCGTCTGGTCGCCTACGACCCGTACGTCAGCGCGGAGCGGGCCCGCCAGCTCGGTGTCGAGCTGCAACCCGATCTCGGCGTGCTGGTCGAGTCCGCCGACTTCCTCACGATCCACCTGCCGAAGACGCCCGAGACCATCGGGTTGTTCGACGCCGAGCTGCTGGCCCACGCCAAGCCGGGCCTGCGCATCGTCAACACCGCCCGCGGCGGCATCATCGACGAAGCCGCGCTGGCCGACGCTTTGGCTCACGGTCCGCTCGGCGGCGCGGCGATCGACGTGTTCGCCATCGAGCCGACCACCGAGTCGCCGCTGTTCGCGCTGGAGAACGTCGTCGTCACTCCGCACCTCGGTGCGTCCACCAGTGAGGCGCAGGACAAGGCCGGCCAGACGATCGCGGAGATGGTGGTGCTCGGGCTCGCGGGCGAGTTCGTGCCGTTCGCGGTCAACCTCGCCGCGAGCGAGGCGAACGCGACCGTGGCGCCGTTCCTGCCGCTGGTCGAGCGCTTGGGCCGGCTGTTCACGGGCCTGGCCGGGGGAGTCGTCGACACGCTCGAAGTGTCCTACGAAGGCCAGATCGCCGACTACGACTGCAAGGTGCTCACCCTGGCGGCACTGAAGGGCGTGCTCGGCCCGGTGGTCGACGAGCCGGTGAGCTTCGTGAATGCCCCCGCCATCGCGGCCTCGCGCGGGCTGGAGGTCAAGGAATCGAAGCTTGCGGCCACCCACGACTACGTGAACCTGGTGGAGCTCCGCGGGAGCTACGGCGGCCGAGCCACCCACGTGGCCGGCACGCTCTACGGCAAGCAGGGCTCACTCGCGCATCGTCGGGATCGACGACCACGTGATCGACGTGCCGCCGTCGGCGCACATGCTCGTGGTGCGCAACTCGGATGTGCCCGGGATCATCGGCAAGGTCGGGATGATTCTCGGCGACGCGTCGATCAACATCGACGACATGGTCGTCGGCCGGACCGACTCCGGTCAGGCCGCGCTCATGGCCCTGTCGACCTCGACCCCGGCCACCGACACCGTCCTCGACGCGTTGCGCGCCGAGGACGGCATCACTCGACGCCAAGGCCATCGAACTCGGCTGAGTCCGATCAGGCGGAGCGCTGCGTGCTTCAGCAGGTCGCGGATCTCCGCGAGGATCTCGCCCTCGACGGTGAGCGGCTCGGCCTGTTCTTCCTTCGTGCCGCGCATGCTCTGCATCTTCTCGAACGCCTGATGATCAGGAACAGCACGAACGCGATGATGAGGAAGTTCACCAGCACGGTCAGGAAGCTGCCGTAGCGGACGACGCCGTCACCGATCTCCAACGTCAGATCCGTAGAAACTCGGTTTGCCGACGATCGCTCCGATGATCGGCATGATGATGTCGTTGACCATGCTCGCGATCAGCAGCCCGAACGCGCCGCCGATGATCACAGCGACCGCGAGGTCGAGCACGTTGCCCTTCATGATGAACTTCTTGAAGTCGTTGAGCATGTCTTTCATAAGTGTCCCTAGGTTTGTGTACGCGGTCGTGAAGCGGGGCAGGGTAGGCCACCGCTCGTGCGAAAGGAAGAATCGTCCCGCACCTTCTCGCTCAGCGTTTGGCTGCGCGCAGACCGTCGTCTTCGGCGGCGGTCGTGTCGCGGTAACAACAGTCCGCATGCGTGCGCTCGTACGCGAACCCTCCGGGCTGGTGGTAGATGCCCGAGCTGCGCTTGCCCTTGATCGGATGCGTGGGCGGACAGTCCCCGCTCGCGTCCGGTGCGGCCGTGGGCGAGCCGAGGGTGATCGGAATCGGCTTGGGCGGCAGCGGGAAGGGCTGGGCCTGGAAGGTCAGGCCGCCGGTGTCGGGCTTGCGCGCTTCGAGGAAACGCCAGGCCGCGTACGCCATGCCGGCAAACGCGGCGGCGATCGCTCCTCGGCGCACCAACCTGCTCATGCCGGCAGTTTCGCACGGCTGGACCGAAAAAGCATTGACCCTGGTAGCGAACTGTGCGAGAATCCACGCTCCTATGTCAATGGCGACGCGTATCCAGAACCTGCTCCTTACCTAGGGGCGAGCGCCCCTCGTGGTCGCTCGTCGTTCACCCTCTCGTGCCTCCGGGCCGGGAGGGTTTTTGTTTGCCGAAATTCCGAACCATCCCCGACCCGAACCACCCCATCAGAGAGGAACCCCCGATGGACAGGGTGCTGATCTTCGATACGACACTGCGGGACGGCGAACAGTCGCCGGGAATCGCGCTGGACGTGGGCGAAAAGCTCGAGATCGCAGACCAGCTCGCGCGCCTGGGCGTCGACATCATCGAGGCCGGATTCCCGATCGCGAGCGACGGCGACTTCGAAGCGGTCGAAGCGATCGCGAAGTCGGTCAAGGGCCCGATCATCGCCGGCCTGTCGCGCACCGGCTTCAAGGACATCGACCGGGCCTGGGAAGCCGTCCGCCACGCCGAGCGCAATCGGATCCACGTCTTCATCGCCACGTCCGAGATCCACATGCGCAAGAAGCTGCGGATGACGCGCGACCAAGTCAAGGCCGAGGTGGCGGCCGGTGTCGCCCGGGCGAAGTCCTACACCGCCGACATCGAGTACTCGCCCGAAGACGCGTTCCGGTCCGATCCTGAGTTCATGGTGGAGGTGTGTCAGATCGCCGTCGACAACGGCGCGACCACGCTGAACATCCCCGACACGGTCGGGTTCGGCTTGCCGGAAGACTTCGGCAAGCTGATCGCGTACGTGATCGACACGGTGCAGGGCGACTACGTCGTGTCGACGCACTGTCACAACGATCTGGGTCTCGCGGTGGCGAACTCGCTGGCCGGTGTGGCCAACGGTGCCCGCCAGGTCGAGTGTGCGATCAACGGCCTCGGCGAACGGGCCGGGAACGCCGCGCTCGAGGAAGTCGTGATGGCGATCCGCACGCGCTCGGACTACTTCGAAGGCCTCGAAACCAACATCAAGACCGAGGAGCTGTCGCGGGCGTCGCGCATGGTCTCGCGCCTCACCGGCTACCCGGTGCAGTTCAACAAGGCGATCGTCGGCCGCAACGCGTTCGCGCACGAGGCGGGCATCCACCAGCACGGTGTCCTGGAGGACCCCGAGACCTACGAGATCATGGACGCCGGTTCGGTGGGCCAGGAGGCGGCCCAGATCGTGCTGGGCAAACACTCGGGTCGTCATGCGTTCTCGGACTCGATGGAGAAGATCGGCCTGCACCTGCAGGGCGATGCCTTGAACCAGGCGTTCGTGCGATTCAAGGAACTCGCCGACCGCAAGGTGCAGATCACCGAAGCCGACCTGGAAGCCATCGTCGCCGAGGAACTCGGCACGGGGATGGTGCATCGATTCGCGATCGCGAGCTTCGAGTTCCGTGGTGGCTCGTCCGCGATGCCGAGTGCCGACGTGGTCCTCACCGACGGCGACACCAAGGTCGAAGGGCACGGCGAAGGCAACGGGATGATCGACGCCGCGATCGCCGCGATCGCGGAGGCAACCGGAGTCCACGGAACGGTCAACGAGTTCCACGTCTCGTCGGTGACGAGCGGCGGCGACGCGCTCGGCGATGTCGTGGTGCAGCTCGACGCCGATGGGGTGCGAGCCAGCGGTCGCGGTGTCTCCACCGACGTCGTCGAGGCATCGGCGCGGGCCTACCTCGCGGCGGTGAACAAGATCGTGCGCCTGCGCGACCGAGCCGAGGTGCGCGAACGCGTTGTCGGGCCATGACCGACGTCAGCGCGGCTTCGACCAACCGGTGGATCGAGGCCCAACACGCGCGCGCCTATCTCGCCCATCGCGATTCGATCCCGTTCCGGGCCGAGGGCATGGCGGTCCTGGCCGAGTTCGTTCCCGCCGAGGTCGGTCGGGTGCTCGACCTCGGCACCGGCGACGGGATTCTCATGGGGTTGCTCCGCGACCTGCGACCGGCCGCGCGCGGAGTTGCCTGTGACTTCGCGGAGGAGATGCTCGGGCGGGCCGAGGCCCGCTTCGCGGCCGACGAGTTCGTGGAGGTCGTGCGGCACGACCTCGACGACCCGCTCCCGGTGGGTTGGGGCACCTTCGATCTGGTCGTGAGCAGTTTCGCGATCCACCACCTCGCCGACGCGCGGAAACAGGCGCTGTACCGCGAGGTGTTCGACCGGTTGGGCCCGGGGGGCGTGTTCCTGAACCTGGAGCACGTCGCCTCGGTGACGCCGAGCCTCCACGACGAGTTTCTTGCGGCCATCGGGACCACCCCCGAACGGGATGATCCGTCCAACCAACTTGCGCTGGTGTCGGATCAGTTGGCCTGGCTGCAAGCGATCGGTTTCGCCAGCGTCGATTGCCACTGGAAGTGGCGTGAACTGGCGCTTCTCGCCGGCACCAAACCCTGACGGGCTCGGGTGCGATTGGCATTTCGTGGTGCTCGGACGATCACCACGCGCCAAACGCTGGGAGGTGGAGGGAAATCGTTCAAGTTTTCGGCCGACCCGGTCCGATACCTGTGATGGGTATTGGAAACCAACGGGAGGCAATCACATGGACTACCACGACTTTCTCACGTATCTCTTCGACCGGGATCAGACCCGGGAACTCGCCGTCGAACTCGGCGTCGCCGTGGACGAGGTGCTCTACCGCGAGCGCGCGGTCGAACAACTCGCCGGCTGACCGGATCGCCTCGCGTCCGGCGAGGGAGTGACAGGATCCACGCGATGACGATGCCGTCACCGCCCGCGGGCTGGTACGCCGATCCGTGGCGCGTCGCCAACTGGCGCTGGTGGGACGGCAGTCAATGGTCGGGATACACCGACCATCAGCCCCTGGTCGCGACGAACGCGGCGGGTGCGTCTGTGCCCGTCCGAACGGTGGAAGATCAGAGTCGGCCGATTCGGGCCGGCTGGATCGCGCTGCTCGGTGCCATTGGTGGGGTGGTCGGGTCGCTCATCGTGTACTTCGTGCTCGAGCGGCTGATCGGCGTCGATCGGACGAGCCCGTGGCTCACCCTCGCCGTGCAACTCGGTCTCTGGATACCGCTCGTGGTGGCCTGTGTGGTGGCGGTTCGCCGACGCGGGAGCGGCTCGCTCCACGACCTGGGGTTCACCGTTCGGTGGATCGACCTCGCGCTCGGGCTCGGGTTCGCGGTGGCCGCGCTCATCGGGGTGGGCAACATCGCGCGCGCCCTGAAGTCGATCGGCATCGAACCGCATCGCGAGAGCCTGATGGAACCACTCCGGCGGAGCTCCCTGACGACGATCATCATCGTGATCATCGCGGTGATCGGCGCGCCGATCGTCGAGGAACTCTTCTTTCGCGGGTTGCTGATGAGCGGTCTGGTGAGCCGCTGGGGTGCCGCGATCGGCATCATCCTGCAAGCCGTGCTGTTCGGCCTCGTACATCTCGGACCGACGGATGCTCGCGGCAACCTTGGGGTGTTCCTGCTGATCGCACCGCTGGGTGCGATGTTGGGGATCCTGCGCTACTCGTTCAAACGGCTCGGGCCCGGCATCGTGACCCACGCGCTCTACAACGCCGCGATCGTGACGTACGTGCTGTCCCGGTAGTCGCGCGGCTTAGGCGACGGGGGCGGCCGGTAGATACGCCGGACGGGTCGCTTCGAAGGTAGTGATGTCCGAGCCGTGGGATTCGGTGATTCCGATGTCGTCGAGACCTTCGAGCAGCCGGTGCTGGGTGTAGTCGTCGAGTTCGAACGGCTCGTCCAAGTCGATCGCCGGAACCGCGACGCGTCGATTGACGACGTCGACGACGATCTCGGTCGACGCGTCGTCGTCGATGGCCGCCATGATGGTCCGCACGACCGGTTCGGGCACGGTGACGGGGACGAGGCCGCCTTTGAGGGCGTTGTTCCGAAAGATGTCGGCGAACCGTGACGAGATCACCGCCTGGAATCCGTAATCCTGGAGCGCCCACACCGCGTGCTCGCGGGACGAACCGGTACCGAAGTTGGGGCCGGCGACCAGAATGTGGGCGTCGGCGTAGCGATCCTGGTTCAGGACGAAGTCGGACCGTTGCCGCCACTCGGAGAAGAGCCCCTCGCCGAATCCCGTGCGCTCGACTCGCTTGAGCCAATCGGACGGGATGATCTGGTCGGTGTCGACGTCGGAGCGGTCGAGCGGGATACCCCGCGCCACGATTTCGCGTACGGCCTGCATCAGTGCTCCAAGTCTTCCGGGGTGGCGAAGTGACCGGCGATCGCAGTGGCGGTCGCGACGGCCGGGGACACGAGATGGGTCCGTCCGCCCTGACCCTGACGGCCTTCGAAGTTGCGGTTGCTCGTGCTCGCGCAGCGTTCGCCGGCGGTGAGCTTGTCGGGGTTCATGGCCAGACACATCGAACAGCCGGGCTCGCGCCAGTCGAATCCGGCCTCGACGAAGATCGCGTCGAGCCCTTCGGCCTGCGCCTGCTGCCTTGACCGCGAACGAGCCGGGGACGACGAGCGTGCGGACGCCGTCTTTGACCCGGCGTCCCTTGGCGACGGCGGCCGCCGCCCGCAGGTCTTCGATGCGCGAGTTCGTGCAGGAGCCGATGAAGACCGTGTCGACACCGATGTCTCGGATCGCGGTCCCGGCCTTCAGGCCCATGTACTGGAGGGCGCGGGTCGCCGACTCCTGTTCACTCGCCGACGCGAACGATGCGGGGTCGGGAACCCGCGCGTCGATGGTGACGCTCTGAGCGGGGTTCGTACCCCAGGTCACGTACGGCCGGAGCGACGGCGCATCGATGACGACCTCCTTGTCGAAGGTGGCGTCGGGATCGGTCACCAGGGTGGCCCAGTCGGCGACCGCCGCGTCCCACTCGGTCGCCGCTCGGCGCGAACGGCCGACCGCGCAGGTAGTCGAAGGTGGTGTCGTCGGGCGCGATGAGTCCGGCCCGTGCGCCCGCTTCGATCGACATGTTGCAGATCGTCATGCGCCCTTCCATCGACAAGGCGCGGATCGCGTCGCCCCGGTACTCGATGACGGATCCGATGCCGCCGCCGGTGCCGATGCGTTCGATGATCGCCAGCACGACGTCTTTGGCGGTCACCCCCGCCGGAAGATCCCCGTTCACGGTGATCGCCATCGTGCCCGGCCGGGACTGGGGGAGGGTCTGGGTCGCGAGCACGTGTTCGACCTCGCTGGTGCCGATGCCGAACGCCAACGCACCGAACGCGCCGTGCGTCGAGGTGTGGCTGTCGCCGCAGACGATCGTCATTCCCGGCTGGGTGAGTCCCTGCTCGGGGCCGATGACGTGGACGATGCCCTGCCCCGGGTCGCCCATCCCGTAGAGGCGCACTCCGAACTCGGCGCAGTTCGCGTCGAGGACTTCGATCTGGCGCTTGGAGATGGGGTCGGTGATGCCGAGTTCGAGGCCTGCCGTCGGCACGTTGTGGTCCATGGTGGCCACGGTGAGTTCCGGGCGGCGGACGGTTCGACCGTTGAGGCGAAGCCCGTCGAAGGCCTGGGGTGAGGTGACCTCGTGGATCAGATGGAGGTCGATGTAGAGCAGGTCGGGCTCACCATCTGCCCGGCGCACGACGTGGCGTTCCCACACCTTTTCACTGAGCGTTTGACCCATACCGACGATGTCTCCTCGAGTCCGGTTCGGAGTCGGTCAGCATACGGGTCGGCTTCGTTGGGTACCCCGTCGAAATCCGCCGCCCGCCGGTTGGCGGGTGGGGACGGAGACCCTTCACCGGCTCGAAACATGCCGGAAACGCCGCGACCGTACCGTGCTGCCCATGGATGTGGTGCTCCTGCGCTGGCCGGAAGAATCGTCGCGACGAGTCGAACTCGAGGCGGGGGCTCGGCCCCGATTGCTCCTCGTAGAACCCGGGACCTCACCCCCGGAGTGTCGCGATCCGCTCGAAGACTGGATCCGACTCCCGGCCGACGACCAAGACATGCGAGCCCGACTCACCGCGTTGGTCGCCCGGTCGGACACGGACCGCCCGACGGTCGATGACGACGGCTTGCTGTGGTTCCGGGGGAGCTGGGTGTCGCTCTCGCCGGTCGAGCGGGCGCTGGCGGAGCCATTGATCGAGAAGTACGGGGCCGTGGCCGGTCGTGACATCCTCCGGAAACGGGCCTGGCCGGACGGCTTGCCGTCTCGGAACGCACTCGATGTGCACATGGTGCGGCTGCGGCGACGGATCGCGACGCTCGGGCTCGAGGTGCGTACGGTCCGATCGCGGGGCTACCTGCTCCAGTCCGTGGACCGAACTCCGTGAGCGCGACCGAGGTCTTGCGCGACGTCCTGATCATTCTGGTCGCGGCCAAGATCGCGGCCGAGATCGCCGAGCGGATCGGCGTGCCCGCCGTGGTCGGCGAGATCGTCGCCGGTGTCTTGATCGGGCCCTCGCTGTTCGGTCTGGTGTCGACGAACAGCACGCTCGAAGTGCTGGCCGAGCTCGGCGTCATCCTGCTGCTGCTTCAGGTCGGTATGGAGATGGACATCAAGGATCTTGCGGCGGTGGGGCGGGCGTCGGTCTCGGTCGCAGTCCTCGGCGTGGTGTTACCGCTGATCCTCGGGTACAGCGCCGGGTTGGCACTCGGATACGACTCGAACACGGCGCTGTTCCTCGGTGCGGCGTTGTCGGCCACGAGTGTGGGAATCACGGCCCGCGTCTTTGGCGACCTCGGCGTCCTGTCGTCGGTGGAAGCGCGCACGGTCATGGGTGCAGCAGTTACCGACGATGTCCTCGGTCTCGTCCTGCTGACCATCGTCGTCCGGATGGTCGGCGACGGCTCGGTGTCGGCCGCGACGGTGATCTCCACGATCCTGCTCGCCGTCGGGTTCCTCGTGGTGACGACGGTGCTCGGTGGCCGGCTCGGAGTGTTCCTCTTCCGCGAGATTCAGAAGCACTCCCGGTCGGCGGGCACGTTGGTGGCGTTGGCGTTGGCGTTCGCGTTGGCGTTCGCGGAGTTGGCGCACCTCGCGAAGTTGGCCCCCATCGTCGGTGCATTCGTCGCTGGGCTCGCGTTGTCTCGGTCCGAGGCCCGCGACCGGATCGCACGGGAGCTCACACCCGTCGGCCACCTCTTCGTGCCGGTGTTCTTCCTGCAAATCGGGATCGTGGCTGAGGTCGAGCGCTTCGTCGACCCCAAGGTGCTCGGGATCGCCGGTGTCCTCGTTGTCGTGGCCTTCCTGACCAAGATGGCGTCGTCGCTCGCAGTGTTCGGTTCGCCGGGCGACAAGATCACGATCGGTTTCGGGATGATCCCGCGCGGTGAGGTCGGCCTGATCTTCGCGACTATCGGGTTGAGCCAGGGCGTGTTGGATCGCGACCTGTACGCCGCGCTGGTGCTGGTGGTGCTGATCACGACCCTCTTGGCACCCCCGTTGCTCCGATTCCGGCTACGCACACTGGCCAACACGATGCCGCCGGAGACCGTCGACCCGATGCCGGCCTCGGGTTGGCTGTGGGTCGATGACGGGGTGGTCGATCTGGCGGCGACGCCGCCGGCCGAGTTGCAGACCGTGCTCGCGCTCGACGCCGCGCTTCTGGTGTCGAGCGGCGCGCGACCGGGGCCGAAGTTGCTCGACTGGTTGGGCCGCGGTGCGCCCATCTCGTGGGGTGGCGAGGCCACCGAGCGGCTCGTCGAGGTGCTGATGCGCGGCAACGATCGTGGTTGGCGCTTTCTCGACACGTCCGGCGTGCTGGTGCGTTCCCTCCCCGAGGTCGCCGAGGCCGTCGATCGTTGGCACCGGGACCCGGAACTCAGCGACCCGACCCAAGTGGTGCGGTTCGATGCGGTCGACGCGCTGCAGCACAGCATCCGGCACGATCGCCGGGCCGCGGCGGTCGCCGAACGCCTCGAGAATCGCGGAGTTGCTGGTCCTCGCCGCGTTGGTCGCCGACCTCACCGGGGAGCATCCGCCCGTGGAGTTGGTGGCGTCGCTGGCGAACCGCCTCGAACTTCCGGCCGACGATCACGACGGGCTCCTGGCGCTGACGGGCGATCGCGGGCTGATGCGCGGGAGCGCCGAACGGGCCAACGGGCTCGGTGAGTCATCGGTACTGTCGTTGGCGACCCATCTCGGCGAACTGGAGCGCGTCCGTGGGCTCTACCTGTTGGACCTCGCCGAAGGGCCACTCGAACCGGCGGCTCGGGAACGACTCGATACGCTGCTCGGCCGGGTGCTGAGCGCGGTCGAAGACATGGGCGACCGCAACGAACCGAGCGAGTTCACTCACCGTCGCGACACCGCAATTCGGTTCGCCGGTGCCGATGCCGCGCTCGCCGATCGCATCCGCCATGCGCCCCGGTCGTATCTCCTGGCCGAACTCCCTGAACGAGTGGTGGCCACGGCCCGGTTGATCGAGCCTCGACCCGAGCGGCGAGAGGTGCGAGTCGCGATCGGTGCCCGCCCGGATGGCGGTGTCGTGATCGACGTCGCGACGCGGGACCAGCCGGGAATCCTCGCCGCCGTGACCGGTGCCTTCGCCGAACGTGAACTCGACGTCGTGCGCGCGCAGGTCGCGACCTGGGGTGACGGGGGTGCACTCGAATCCTTCGACGTCGAGCCGCGTCCGGGGAGTGTCGTGCCGAGTCCCGACGAGCTCGGCGCCGAGATCAGCCGTCGGCTCGGAGAGCGGGTCGAGTCCGAGGCGTTGACGGAGACCGAGATCGCCTTCGACGATGCGGGGTCTCCTTGGTACACGATCTGCGAGATTCGACACCTCGACCAACCAGGGTTGTTGTCGACGATTGCCGCCGCGTTGAGCATCGCCGGGGTGAGCGTGCATGCCGCCCAGTTCGACACGGTCGACGGTCAGGCCATCGACCGCTTCTCGCTGACCGATCGTGACGGGGCCAAACTCGGACGCGAACAGAAGCAAGCAATCCGAGCGGCGGTCAGTGGGGAAGTGCGCGGTCGCGGCCGGTTCGGTCGGCTCGTCGGGGGTTAGATTAGGCGAGTGGTCGGATCGACACGATCTCGACCTCGAGGGTGGCCTTGCGGGGCGTCTCGTAGGTTGCCGCGTCGCCGAGCTGCTTGCCGATGAGCGCCTGACCGAGCGGCGAACTCGTGGAGAGCACCTCGTAGGTGTCGTTGCGCTCTTCGATGGAGCCGATCAGGTACGACTGCGTCTCGTCGTCGCCGCTGATGCGGATCTCGACGATGACGCCGGCTTCCACGATGTCGCCGCTCGGGCCGTCGACGATGACGGCGTAGCGGAGCATTGCTTCGAGCTGACGGACGCGGGCCTCGTTGAGGCCTTGCTCGTTCTTGGCCGCGTCGTAGTCGGCGTTCTCCTTGAGGTCACCCAACTCACGCGCCCGCTCGATCCGTTCCGCGATCTCGAGGCGCAGTGGACCACTCCGGTGTCCGAGTTCGGACACCAGCCGCTCGTGGGTGGTGGCGGAGAACTGAGATGGTTCCATCCGGGGGAGGGTACCCGCAGGTCGCGGCTCAGCTGGCCTTGTCGAAGGTGAGCTGGAGTTCCAAAG
Source organism: uncultured Acidimicrobiia bacterium (assembly GCA_963765075.1). Taxonomy (GTDB): domain Bacteria; phylum Actinomycetota; class Acidimicrobiia; order IMCC26256; family JAENVU01; genus JAENVU01. The sequence continues at coordinate 571,453 of CAVXVA010000001.1, read as the reverse complement.
TGCCCGAATCGTTGATACTGGCGATCGGACCGCCGCTCGGGGGAGTGATCCCGTAGTCGGCCAGCGTGATGTCCAGTTCGCCGATCACTTGGATCTGCTTGCCGTCCCACCGGCCCTGCAAGGGGATCGTCACGGTCTTCGTGACGCCGTGCAGTGTGAGGTCGCCCGTGACGTCGACCGAGACCGTCGCACCGGTGGCGGGCGCATTGGGCAGCGTCACCGGTGCGGTGGCCGTAAAGGTCGCATCCTTGAACGTGTCGGTCTCGAGCCCGCGGGTCTTCAGCGCAGTGTCGCGGAACGACTTGTCCGACGTCAGTGCGGCGAGGTTGGCGGTGACGGTGATGTCGCTGACCTCGGAACCGTTCACGGTCAACGAACCCGTGACCTCGGTCGACTTCCCGGTCGCCGTGCTCTCGACGAGGCCGCTCGCGAACGTCTCGCCGATTCGGTACTGCACGAAGGTGGCGTCGGGCGTGGTGGTGGAGATCTTCCACCCGCCGTCGATCGAGCTACCGGCCACGACCTTGGTGTTGGTGATCTTCGGCTTGGGTTTCGCGTCTTCGCGAATCAGGAACCAGTAGGCGGCGCCACCGGCGGCGATGACGAGGACGACGATCGAAATCAGGATCGTGCTGATGCCACCGGATTCGGATCGGGATGAGCAACGAGGTAAGGGGCGCATCGGCGAATCCTGCCAGAGTCGGGCCGGTTCGTCGGCGCGGCCGGGAACGACCGCCACGTCTCGGGGGAGTTGGACGTTCTGCCCTCCGTGTATCCCAGGGAGGCCTCGGGGTGAGCCTGCTATCCTCCGCCCAGCATGTTCACCTCGTTCGTCACCATTATTTCGTAGGCGGGCGCCGCATCGGCGTTCGCGTTCAACCGTCCACTTCGGTGGGCGGTTTTTCGTTGTCAGGGGTCCCCGCCGACTGGAGCGGATCCCATCGGATCTCAGAGCAAGGAGTGCGGGCGTGGCCCATCGGATCGGGATCATCGGCGGTGACGGGATCGGCCCGGAGGTCGTGGCCGAGGCGCTCAAGGTCGTCGACGCGACCGGAGTGGCCTACGAACCGGTCCCGTACGACCTGGGCGGTACTCGATACCTCGCAACGGGCGACGTGTTGCCCGACGACGTGCTCGCGGAGTTGGCCACCCTCGACGCAATACTCCTGGGTGCGGTCGGGACCCCTGAGGTGCCGCCCGGCGTCTTGGAGCGCGGTCTTCTCCTGAAGATGAGATTCGCGCTCGATCTGTATATCAACCACCGGCCGTTCCTCGCGCCGCCGAGCGCGCTCAATCACGGCGTCGACATGATCGTGATCCGGGAGAACACCGAGGGCAGCTACGCCGGCGAGGGCGGGTTTCTCCGGAAGGACACCCCCCACGAGATCGCAACGCAGGGATCGGTCAACACGCGGATGGGCGTCGAACGGTGTATCCGGTATGCGTTCGATCTCGCCCAGAGTCGCGAGGCTCGCCGCGTGCACCTGGTGCACAAGACGAATGTTCTGACCTTCGCCGGCGATCTGTGGCAGCGCACGTTCGACATCGTTGCGGCGGAGTACCCCGCGGTCACCACCGGGTACGACCACATCGACGCGGCGTGCATCCACTTCGTGCAGCGTCCGGAGAAGTACGACGTCATCGTGACCGACAACTTGTTCGGCGACATCCTCACCGATCTCGGTGGGGCGATCGGTGGCGGCATCGGCCGGGCCGCGTCGGGCAACCTGAATCCCGCCCGCACCGGACCGTCGCTGTTCGAACCGGTCCACGGTTCGGCCCCCGACATCGCGGGCACCGGAGTTGCCGACCCTCGCGCCGCGATCATCAGCGCAGCGATGATGCTCGAGTTCCTCGGCGAGACCGACGCGGCAACGCGAATTCACGAAGCAGTCCGCACGTCGGACGACATCACGGGCTCGACGTCTGAGGTCGGCTCACGTATCGCGGAAAGGGTGTAGCCATGCCGATCGAAGCCACCAAGCAGATCTGGATGAACGGTCGCCTCGTCGATTGGGACGACGCCAAGATCCATGTCCTCACCCACACGCTGCATTACGGCACCGGGGTGTTCGAAGGCATCCGCGCGTACGAAACCGACCGCGGCCCGGCGATCTTCCGCCTGACCGAGCACATCGAACGACTCTTCGACTCCGCCAAGATCATGATGATGGAGATCCCGTACTCCGTCGACGAGATCGTCCAGGCCTGCAAGGACACCGTGCGGGCCTCGGGGCTTCCGAGTTGTTACGTGCGGCCGATTGCGTACTACGGCTACGGCGAAATGGGACTCAACACGCTGCCGTGCACGGTCGACGTCTCGGTGGCCTGTTGGCCGTGGGGCGCCTACCTCGGCGACGACGCCGTGACCCGGGGTGTGCGCATGAAGATCAGTTCGTGGGCCCGCCACGATCACAACGTGATGCCACCGGCATCGAAGACGACCGGCAACTACGTCAACTCGTCGCTGGCCAAGGTCGAAGCGCTCAAGGCCGGATACGACGAAGCGATCATGTTGAGTCTCGACGGTCACGTCAGCGAGTGCACCGGCGAGAACATCTTCGTGGCTCGCAACGGAGTGTTGCTCACGCCACCGACCTCCGCCGGCGCGCTCGAAGGCATTACCCAGAGTTCGGTGATGACGATCGCGCGAGACAAGGGGATCGAGGTGCGGGTCGACAACCTCACCCGGAGCGATCTGTACATCGCGGAGGAGATGTTCGTCTGTGGAACCGCCGCCGAGGTGAGCGCGGTCAACTCGGTCGACGACCGTGTGATTCCGTGCCCCGGTCCGAGTACTCAGGTGATTGCCGCCGAGTACGCGCGAGCGGTGCGCGGTCAGGTCGAGGCCTATCAGAGCTGGTGTGAACATGTCGACGACTGAGCCACACGCGCGGGTTGCGGGATTGCCGGCACGCGTCGAGATCTACGACACGACGCTGCGGGACGGTTCCCAACTCGAAGGCATTTCCCTCACGGTCGACGACAAGTTGCGAATCGCGGAGCAGCTCGATTGGCTCGGCGTGGACTACATCGAGGCGGGCTGGCCGGGCGCGAACCCGAAGGACAACGAACTGTTCCAGCGCGCCCAGCACGAACTCGTGCTCGAGCATTCCAAGCTGGTCGCGTTTGGCATGACCCGACGGGTCAAGGGCAAGGTCGACTCGGACGACACGTTGCGTCACCTCGTGGAGGCCAACACCACCGCGGTCTGCATCGTGGGCAAGTGCTGGGACTACCACGTGTTGGAGACCCTCGACACCACGCTCGACGAAGGCGTGCTCATGGTCGCGGACTCCGTCGACTACCTCAAATCGCTCGGCCGGGAGGTGTTGTTCGACGCGGAGCACTTCTTCGACGGGTTCAAACGCAATCCCGAGTTCAGCTTGCGGGTGCTCGAAGGCGCGGTACAGGCCGGAGTTGATTCGCTGGTCCTCTGCGACACCAACGGCGGCAGTCTGCCGCACGAGGTCGAAGCCACGGTGCGGTCGGTCGTCGAGTACTTCGGGGCCGACGTGAGTGTGGGCGTTCACCTCCACGACGACACGGGATGTGGTGTCGCCAACGCGCTGGCCGGTGTGCTCGGCGGCGCGACCCAGGTGCAGGGCACGATCAACGGCTACGGCGAGCGCACGGGCAACTGCAACCTGACGACGATCATCCCGAACCTGACGCTCAAGATGGGGATCGAGACGCTGCCGCCCGAGCGCATGGAGCGACTGACTCCCGTCGCGCATCATGTCGCCGAACTCGTCAACATGGCGTTGAACCCGCAGGCGGCCTACGTCGGCTCGTCGGCGTTCGCGCACAAGGCCGGGTTGCACGTCAGCGCAATCGTGAAGCGCCCGGACGCGTACGAACACGTGCCGCCCGACACGGTCGGAAACGGCACCCGGTTCGTGATGTCCGAACTCGCCGGGAAATCGACGATCCAACTCAAGGCCAAGGAACTCGGTCTTGACCTCGACGGACCGACGATCAACCGAGTGGTCGACACGCTGAAGCATCTCGAGCACGAGGGGTACCACTTCGAAGTAGCGGATGCGTCGCTGGAGTTGCTCATGCGCCGGGCGAGCGGCTGGGAGCCCACGTGGTTCCGGGCCGAGGCGTTTCGGGTGATCACCGACGACGCCAGCCCGACCACCCACCCGGGCGAGGCCCCGGATGGCGTCTTGACCGAGGCCACGATCAAGGTCTGGGTCGGTGACGAGCGCCTGATCGCCACGGAAGAGGGGAACGGTCCGGTCAACGCGCTCGACCGGGCACTGCGCCGGGCCTTGGCCGGTCGGTATCCGGCGCTCGATCGCCTTCACCTCACTGATTACAAGGTGCGCGTCCTCGACACGCAGAAGGGAACGGGTGCGATCACTCGGGTCCTGCTCGACAGCACCGACGGCGAGCAGTCGTGGACCACGATCGGCGTGAGTGAGAACATCATCGAAGCGAGTTGGCAGGCGCTGTCGGATTCGATCGTCTATGGCTTGCTTCGCGCCGAGGCCCGAGGGTAACCATCACCCGTGCCTACCGATCCGTACGTACCCACCCCTCGCGACGAACGCCCGCGTCAGAAGCAGAACTTTGCGCCGGGCGTCCACATGCCCGCCGCGCGCAGTTGGCAAGCGGACCGCCCGGGTGACGCCATCGCGCGACGCCCGGTGGGTGCGCTGGTCGGTTCACCGGGTCCGAGTAACGGCTTCGCACTCACCCTGGCGAACCGGGCCCGGGACCGCTTTCGACTCGAGCCGGGCGAGCACGTCGAGGATGCCGTCGCGATTGTCGCCGAGTTGGCGATGAAACGGGCCGCGACCCTCGGGCGCGCACCTACGAAGCTCGACGTGGACTTTGCGGTGGAACTCCTCGGCTATGCCGGTCCCGCGCCGGCGGAGGTTCGCACCTGGCGGCCCGGAGTGGTGCGCGGCGCGAGTCATGACTACGTCGTCCGGCGCGCCATTGCCGACACGGTCAGCGCATCGTTGCTCCGGCTCCCGGTCACCGAACTCCCCGAACACCTGAGCCGGGTCCGTAGCCTGATGGCTCATGGTCGAGCCGCTGAGATTCCCCACGCGGCGCCGTCGGCCTGACCGGGTCACGGTGGCCGGGTGACCTGTTGAGGAAGGAACCCGCGTCATGAGTGTCCGAGTCCGGTTCTCGCCCGCGCCTACGGGCGAGCTGCACGTTGGGAGTGCGCGGACTGCGCTGTTCAACTGGCTGTATGCGCGCCACGCCGACGGCACGTTTCTGATCCGTATCGAAGACACCGACTCGTCGCGCACGCGCGAGGAGTGGGTTGACGCGATCGGCGCCACGCTCCGTTGGCTCGGCCTCGACTGGGACGAGACACCGTGGCGCCAGTCACAGCGAATCTCGGAGTACCTCGCGGCCGCCGACCGGTTGTTGGCCAGCGGCGACGCGTACGAGTGCTTCGATACGCCCGAGGAACTCGAAGTTATGAATGCCGAACGCAAAGCGGCCGGTCTCCCTCCAGGGTACGACGGTCGTGGTCGCGACCTCACGGCCGATCAGCGGGCGGCCCTGGCCGCCGACGGCCGGCCCCGGACCGTGCGATTTCGGACTCCCGATACCGGTCGGAGCGTGTTCACCGACGCGGTGCGCGGTGAGGTCGCCGTGGAGTGGTCGACGATCTCGGACTTCGTGATTGTTCGTTCCGACGGTTCACCGCTGTTCTTCCTCGCGAACGCCGTCGACGATCTGGCGATGGGGATCACCCACGTCATCCGCGGCGAGGACCTCATCGATACGACGCACCGAGTCCTTGCGATCCGGCGCGCGCTCGGCGGAATCGAAGCCCCGGTGTACGCGCACCTGCCGCTGATCCTCCAGGCGGACCGCGCGAAGTTGTCGAAGCGCCACGGTGCCGTGGCCGTCGAGGACTTCCGCGCCCGCGGCATCTTGGCGGAGGCGCTGTTCAACTACCTGTCCTTGCTCGGCTGGGCACCCGACGACGACCGCGAAGTGATGACGGCGGCCGATGTCGTCGCGGCGTTCACGCTGGAGCGGGTGACCCACTCGGCGGCGATCTTCGACGACAAGAAGCTCGAATGGATGAACGGTGAATGGATTCGTCGCCTCTCGCTCGCCGAGTTGGTCGAACGGGTGCGACCGTTCGCGGTCGAGCGGTACGGCGACGGATTCGACGAACGCATCTTGGTTGCAGGGGTGACGGTCGGTCAGGAGCGGGCCAGCACACTGGTGTCCCTGGCCGATCAGCTGGCGTTCCTCTTCGCGGGTGATGCGTTCGCGGTGGCGGACGACGTCTGGAGCCAGGTCTCGACGGTGGACCAACCGGCCGCGGTCCTCGATGCGGTGATCGGTCACGTGACCGGCTGCGATTGGAACGTCGACGCCATCGGTGAGATGCGCGCCGCGATCACCGAGTTGGGTCTGAAGCCGGGCAAGGTCATGAAGTTGCTGTACGCCGCGATCGAGGGACGCGCCGCCGGACTCCCGCTCTTCGATTCCATCGAGTTGCTGGGTCGCGAGGTCTCGGTCGCACGCCTGCAGGCCGCCCGGCTCCGGCTGGGTTGACCTCGACCCTCGGGCCCCGAAGACTTCGAATCGGGTTTCCGGCGCCCAACGGCTATGATGGCCGCTCCCATTCGGGGGTGGTGTAATCGGCAACACAACAGGTTCTGGTCCTGTCTTTGGGGGTTCGAGTCCTCCCCCCCGAGCCAACCGAGGAAATCTTCTCGGCGCAGTCTGGCCCCGTCGTCTAGTGGCCTAGGACGCCGCCCTCTCAAGGCGGTAACGGCAGTTCGAATCTGCTCGGGGCTGCCAACCAAGCCCGGGACTTCGTCCCGGGCTTCGTTGTGTCCGGGCTTGGTTGTGTCCGGGCTGCACCCGCGCATCGTCACTCGTTGTCGTGGGTTCGCCGCGCGCGTTGCACCGGATGTGACACGCGCGCGACGTGGAGGCCGAAAGAAATTTTCTTCCGCGTTCGCGCCGACGCGTGCAAGCCGCGCGTCGCGTCGCGGTCGGTCGTTGATCGTGACGCGCGTCATCTCGGTTCTCACTGCGCGTGAACAATCGTCGAGAAATGCATGCCTTCGGTTGACGCTGCGTGTCGCGCGCGTGGCTGTGCGTGCGCGCAGTCGACGCGACGACGTGTTGCCACGATGCGATACGCGATGGAAGTCGCGGTCGCGCGCGTGCGCGCGACGAAAGGAAATGCTTGACGTTGCGTCCCGAATACGTTTCCATGGTTTCTTGAATGACGAGTGGCGGCGGAAATGCGCGGTTCAGTGACGCTCGTCGACAAAGATTGTGTTGTGCGAGTTGTTGAGGAGATGAACAGCGCGCACACGCACGAAGATCGTGGTGGATGTTTTCCTGAAGTGCACTCCGTGCCCGTCAGGTCCGCCGCGTCACCGAGGCGAACGAGCATGTACTGGGGTTCGGTTTCGCCTCGTGCCCAGTAGACACCGACAGAAGGTGGTGACCATGCCTCCAGCAAAGCGAAGCACGCGTAAGGCGGCGGCCAAGAAGGCTCCCGCGAAGCGCAAGGCAGCGAAGAAGGCCCCCGCGAAGCGGAAGGCTGCAGCGAAGAAGAAGGCTCCGGCCAAGAAGGCTGCGAAGAAGAAGGCTCCCGCGAAGCGGAAGGCTGCTGCCAAGAAGGCTCCCGCGAAGCGGAAGGCCACGAAGAAGGCCGCAGCCAAGAAGACCGTGAAGAAGGCCGCCAAGAAGAAGGCGGTCAAGAAGGCTGCGAAGAAGAAGGCCCCCGCGAAGCGGAAGGCTGCTGCCAAGAAGGCTCCCGCGAAGCGGAAGGCGACCAAGAAGGCCGCCAAGAAGGCTCCGGCGAAGCGCAAGGCAGCGAAGAAGCGCAAGTAACGACGGCAACGTCCTAGAGCGGGGGAGGCCGATGGCCTCCCCCGCTTTTCGTTGCTCGAAGATCGGGCGCGAGCTAGAGATCCCGCAGCAGGCGGAATTCTTCGCCGAGCTGGGTCGACCCGGACACGCGGGCCCGCTCGGCAACTCGGCGGGCGAAGGCCGCATGTTCGCCGGGTTGGTCGCCGGCCGCGGGATCGATGTCCATGGTCGAGAGCCACTGACTGCGGTGGCAGAGAAGTGCGGCGACCTTCGTGGCGATCGTCTCGTCGATCGGCTCGACGTGGTTGGGATCGTCGGCCTCGAACAGCAACAAGAGCTCCGGTCGATGGTGGTGTCCGCCGATGCCGGGAAAGAAGTGGGGGTCGCGCGCGGCGACGAGCCCGTCGACGGTGATCCAACCGGCGTGACGATGATCTGGGTGCAGGCGATACCGCTTCCACGGGTCGTGGCCGACGACGACGTCGGGCCGGACTTCGCGGATCGTTCGGCACACTACGAGCCGGCCAGCCTCATCACTCTCGAGTTCGCCGTCGACGAAGTCGCCGAAGTGGACCGTCCCGTTCCCGAGAGTGCGTGCGGCCTCGCGCGCTTCGGCGCGTCGGGTGTGCACGAGCACCGAGAGGTCGTCGCCGACGTCCCAAGTTCCCTTCGATCCATCGGTGAGGACGAGGAAGTGGATGTCGGCGCCGGCGGCGGCCCATTTCGCGAGGGTCCCTCCGCAGCCGAACTCGATGTCGTCAGGATGCGCGCCGATGGCCAGGACACGCTCCGGCGTCGGCAGGGGCGTCGGCGAAATCGAAGTGGTCATGACTGGGCGAGATCCTCAGGGAGGTCGACATCGAAGCCGAGGGATGCGTCGCGCACGACCCGGACGGCAAGGTCCGCCGCCCGGGCCCGCGCCGCGTGACGGCGCGCGGAACCGGGACCGTAGGCGAACAGTGAATCCGCGTGCACGGGAACCGAGAACACGGGGGTGCCGTCGTCGCGGTGGCACGGGACGATCGTCACGATGGCCGGCTCCGAGCGGTCGAACCATTCGAGCGATCCGGGTTTGGCCCGGGGCAGATCGGCGTGCGCGACGATGACGCGTTGGCGACCCCTCCGGCGATGGTGATCGAGCCCGGCGCGGGCCGCGCCGTCGAGGCCACGGTTGACGTCGTCGAGGCATTCGATGGAGTGAGCGGCGGCCCAGCTGCGAACTTCCGGCGCGGAGGACACGACGACGATCGGGAGGTTGCCGGCCGCGAGCACCACTCGGTCCGCCATCGCTTCGGCGAGCTCGGCGCGCTCGGTGTTGGTGAGCACATCGGCCAGTCGGACTTTGCCCGATCGAAATGCACGAATCGGGATAACGACGCCCGCGCGAGGCTCGAGACCGGGGACGGGCTGCATGGGGCTGCGTATGCTACCGGCCCGTGGACCCAGTTTTTGATGTGGTGCGAGCGGTGCTCTACCCACCGATGCACTTCGGGATCCGCTGGACGGTCGAGGGTGTCGAGCACCTTCCGACCTCGGGTGCTGTCATCCTCGCCTCGAATCACATCTCGTATCTCGACCCGATTGCGCTGGGATACCTCGCCACCAAGCGGGGACGGCGGACTCGTTTCCTCACGAAGGAGGAGCTGTTCGCGAAGCCGCTCCTCCGCCAGATCCTCATCGGTTGCGGGATGATCCCGGTCAGCCGTGGGAGCAGTGACGCGGCGGGATCGCTCGTCGCCGCGGAAGAGTCGTTGCGTGCGGGTCGGTGCGTCACGGTGTTCCCCGAGGGCACGATCTCGCTCGACCTCGAGCCGATGATGGGCAAGACGGGAACGGCTCGCCTGGCGGCGGCCACCGGTGTGCCCGTCGTGCCGGTCGGGCTCTGGGGGCTCCATCGCATGATGTTCAAGGGCCGCAAGCCGCGGTGGCGGTGGGGAATTGCCGAGGCCGCGGCCTTCGGTCCGCCGATCACCATCGATCCGGCCGACGATGTCGCCCTCGCGACCGACCGCATCATGGAGGCCATCTGCCGGCAGGTCGGCCGAGCGCGGGCGGCGTATCCGCAGCACCCGCAGCCGGGTGAAGGTGACTGGTGGGTGCGAGGGTCCGAGACCGCAGTCCTGAGGAGTTGTCGATGACGCGGATTGCCGTGGTCGGTGCCGGATCGTGGGGGACCGCAGTCGGTGCGATCGCGGCCGCCAACGCCGACGCGGTGTTGTGGGCTCGGGACGACCGGGTGGCCGCGCGGGTGAACCGCGACCACACCAATCCGGAGTACCTCCCTGGCATCACGTTGCCCGACTCGCTCCACGCGACCGCGGACCTCGCCGTTGCGTGCTCGGGCGCCGACGTGGTCGTCATGGGCGTGCCGTCGCACGGATTCCGGTCCGTGCTGGAGGCAGCCCGCCCCGCCATCGGTGATGACGTGCCGATTCTCAGCCTCTCCAAGGGCGTGGAACAAGGCACGCTGTACCGGATGACCGAGGTCGTTGCCGACGTGCTCGGGAGCCACCGGCGCGACCGGATCGGGGTACTGACCGGACCGAACCTGGCTCAGGAGGTCGCGATGGGTCAGCCGACGGCGTCGGTGGTCGCCGTGACCGACCCGACCGCGGCCACCGAACTCCAAGCGTTGTTCATGACCGCCACGTTCCGCGTGTACACCAACCCGGACGTCATCGGGTGTGAGAGCGCGGGGGCGCTGAAGAACGTGATCGCGCTCGCCGCGGGGATCGCGCACGGACTGGGCTACGGCGACAACACCAAGGCCGCGCTGATCACCCGGGGGCTGGCAGAACTGGCGCGGCTCGGGACGGCACTCGGCGGCGACCCGATGACCTTCTCGGGGTTGGCGGGCATGGGCGATCTGGTGGCGACCTGTACGAGCGAGAAGAGCCGGAACCGTACCGTCGGCGTCGCGCTGGGTCAGGGCCGCACGCTGGAGGAGATCGTCGCCGAGATGAAGATGGTGGCCGAGGGCGTCAAGAGCACGCAGGCGGTGTTGGAACTGGCCGCGCGCCACGGCGTGGAGATGCCGATCGCCGAACAGGTCGGCGCGGTGTTGTACGAGGGTGTGCCGGTGGCCGACATCGTTCCCGCGCTGATGCTGCGAGAAGCGAAGCCGGAACTGCGGAATCCCCAGTGATCCTCGGAGCCATTGGGGGAAACGGCCGCGTCGTCCTCGACCCTCGGGGGTCGATCTCGGTGGCCGGCGAGCACTGGACGCTCGACTGGTGGATCGGTGCCGACGACCGGTGGCGGGTCCCGAGTCGGGAGCCCGCCGTGCGCCAGACTGCGCTCGGCGGTGCGCCGGTGGCCGAGACTCGGGTGCGCGTCCCGAGTGGCGACGCGGTCCAGCGCGTGTACGCAATCGCCGGCCCGGGTGATGTCGTCATCACCGAGATCGAGAACGACTCGCCCGCGGCGTTCATCGTGACCTTCGTCGTCACCGGCGCGACCTCGATCGCACTCGACGGCAACCATGTGCTGATCGACGGCCGGGTGGCGCTCGTCGTGCCGTTCCCGCCGCCGCGGTGGGACGTCACCGATGTGGCGTTCGCACCGGAACAGTGCGGCGCCGAGACGGGCCGCTTCGAGGCTCGACGGTCCGAGTCCGGGGATCTACGCGCCGCACTGTTGTTCCCACTCAGCCACCGCAACCGGCTGCGGATCGGGATCGTGAGCGGCGATGTCGTGCCGACGGGTCTGGACCTCGCCCAGGTGCCGGGTGCTGATGCGGTCGCGCGAGGTTGGCAGCGTCCACCTGGACCGGGGCATGCGGGTCACCGGGCCGTCGGACATGGTCGAGCCGATCGACGTGGCGCGGAGTCAGGTGCTGCTGACGCTCGACCCGACGCCGGCCGTGGCCGCCGCGCTCGAGGACTGGGGGTGCGACGAGGCCGCCGAGTACGCGTGGCACGGCATGTCCGTCCGGGAACGGCGCCAAGCCCGGCGCCGAGTCGGCCTCGCCGACGACGCCGGGCCCGCCGGATTGTTGCTCCGGACCCGAGCCGGTCTCGTGCGCGAGACCGACGCCGGATTCGAACTCCTCCACGACGCGCCCGAGCCCGGGATCGACCTCGAGGTGCATGACGCGCCGAGCCGGCACGGCTCGATGTCGTTCGCGCTGCGTTGGCACGGGGAGAACGCCGCCTTGTTGTGGGAGGTGCGCGACTCCACCGGACCGTGTGAGATCCGGGTGCCGGTGATGGCGCCGGGGTGGTCCAGCACTGCCGCGACCGGTGAAACCCTGTTGCGTCCGGTCTCGAACTGACCCGCGGGCGGGCCCGGTCCTCAGGAGTCCAGTCGCACCGTGGCGATCCCGCCGGCCCGGAGTTCGAAGCTCCCCTCGACGCGTGAATGCGGGCGGCCCCGAAGGTCGACCAGCCAGCCGCGCGCGGGCGCGCCCGTCGATCTCGATCTCGACGAGGGTCGACGAGACAGTGGGGTTGAAGACCCGGAGCGAGATCATGCCGGCTTCTCGGCGCACCGCCGACGTGATGGCCCCCCGGACGGCGAGGGGGCGGCCGGTCGGTTCGCGGACGCCGTGGCCACCGGCCCGGACCCGCTCCAACGGCACGAGCACTTCGTCGGCGATGCCGTAGAGGCCGGCGTCCTGCCAGGTCCCGGCATGGGGCATGACCGAATACTCGACTGCGTGCGGCCCTTGGAGTTGGGGTCCTTCGAGCGGATCGAGCGGGCCGGCCGGGTTCGGGCGCAGGGCGATTTCGGATCGGGAGAGATACCCGGTGGCCCGCAACAGGGTGAGTGCGAGTTCGGTGCCGTGCTCGACGATCTCGTACTCCAGCAGCCCATCGTGGATCAGCGCAACGCCCTGGTTGCCATCGGACGCGTCGACGAAGCGGCGGGATACGAAGGTGGGAAGCGGGGCTTCGTGCGGTCCACCCTCGGTGGTGAGGTCTCGAGCAACGACCGCAAAGGCGCACTCGGCGTGGGACTGGGTCACCGGGTGTGGGAGTGGGAAGTGGACTCGGATTCGATGATCACGACACCGGTGGTCGAACTCCGTGCGCACGCGGAGGAACGGTTCGCCGGCGCGGAGTTCGAGGGTGGTGGTCACCTCCGTGAGGATCTGCTCGTCGCTGCGGCGGCTGCAGGCGCGCTCGTTGCCGACCGCGTGCTGAGGCCAGCGGTACCAGGTGACGACCCGGAGCTGGGCGCGGACCGAGCCGTGCTCGTGCAGCGTGACGGTCACCGCCTCGGGGCGGTCGATGACGACGTCGTTGGTGGGCGGTGAGTAGTTGTACGTATCGCCGCCGTCGCCGCCCTCGACCAGCCGGCCCAGGCCGGACGCGACCGTCCCGTCGACGGTGGTGATCGTGTACGTACCGGTCTGGTGATCGACGTCGACCTCGAGGAACTCGTTGGCCAGCGAGTGCTCGTCGGCGCGCAGTGCGGTGTCGGGACCGGGCCCGTCGACCGCGGTGAAGGATCGCCATCCGAAACCGGGGATGGAGGCCACCCTCGCGATGACGTCGCGCGTGGGGGCACGCATGACCCGCACCGCGATCGTGCGGCCCGCATCACCGAGGGCGATCAGTTCGTCCTTGAGGTCGTCGAGGTCGACGACCGCTTCGCCCGGACCGGCGCCGACACAGGTCAGGGTGATCGGGTCGGCGGACTGGTCGAGGTCGTAGCTCCCGACGCGAGTTCCTGCGAGTTCCGGGCCGCGCATCATGTCGGTCAGCTGCGAGGTCTGATCCGGCGTGACGGTGGTCGAGAACCCGAGACCGCCGAGCGCGGCCACGACCTGGGCCGGGACCGCAGTCCCATCGTCGTGGGCGACCAGGTGGACCGGACCTTCGCCCGGCACGGGGAAGCGGACGAGGCCCCCTCGGTCGTCGGCCGTGGGGTTGACGACGACGGTCGTGCCCGCCGGCACGTCGATCTCGGATCCGAGCGTGCCGAGTGCGTCGCGGGTGAGGCCGTCCCCGATCTGGCGCGCCTCCTCGTAGCGAACCGTGACCGCGTCCACGACTTCGTCGGCGCTGCACGCGCACGAGGAATCGTGGGCGCTGTTGAGGACGAGCAGTTTCCAGGCCGCGTCGAGGAGGCGGTCGGGGTAACGGTCGGGCGCGAGGAACAGTGCCGACACGGGCTCGGCGCGTCGTTCGATCGCCCGCTCGGCCGCCGCGCACACCTGATGGACGTCGACGCGATTCGATGCCACGCCCATCAAGACGTTGGCGCGGGCGCCGGATCGGAGTTCGCCCTGCCACGTGTTGAGCCCGTCGACCGGTTGGTCGGCGAGATACTCGGGAAGTGACGTCACCACGAATCGGTAGTCGTCCTGGACCGCGTTCGCTTCGCCGACGACGCGCCCGAGCCACGGCTGGGGCATCTGGTGATCGGTGCCGTTCATGAGCAGCAGGCCGCTGCCGGGGATGCGGGCGTCGCCGATCTCGTGCTCGTAGCTGCGGGCCCGCCCGATGAGTTGCTTGGCGTCGTCGGGAAGATCCCGACCGTTGGAGTACGAGCCGTAGAGATACTCGGCGCGCACCCGGCTGCCATCGGGGGCCTCCCACCAGAACGCGCCCTGGGTCACGGCCGAAGGAACGCCCCGCCACACCACCGCGTGGTCGAGACCGGCGGCGCGCAGGATCTGGGGCATCTGCGCGACATGACCGAACATGTCGGGGAGATAACCCACCTCCATGGGGCCGCCGAACTCGGTGGCGCGGTGGATCCCCATCTGGAGGTCGCGAACGATCGTCTCGCCGGACACCATGAACTCGTCCATCAGGATCATCCACGGACCGATCGACAAGCGGTTGCTCGCGGCGAGCCGGGTCAGCGCTTCCGCCGCCTCGGGCCGGATCTCGAGGTAGTCGTCGAGGACGGCGGTCTGGCCGTCGAGCAGGAACCGCGCGGTACGCGAGATCGTGTTCGAGCAGTGGCAGCAGCTCGTCGAGGAGCTTGACGAGCCGGATGCGGAACGTCTGGAACGGCGAGTACCACTCGCGGTCCCAGTGCGTGTGCGGAACGATTGCGACCGTCGTGGGTTCAGCCATCCGAGAACTGTACGGCGAACCGTCGGGCGAAGAGATACGCATCGCCGGGCCACCGAGCGCTGACGTAACGCCCGTCTTCGACGACGAACGCCGGGGTGTCGTCGGTCGCGGTGCCCCGCCGCCGGAGCTCGAGCGGGCCGCGTTCGAACTGAACCTGCGGGTCCGCCAGCGCCGCCCGCACCTCGTCCTCCACGTACGCGGGATAGGTGCGGTAGTAGCGGCCGCGCCGCCAGGCGGTCGCGAGGAACGCGCTGCGTTCCATGTACTTCGGCAGGCAGGTGGTTCGGGATTGGGCCAGCACGCTCACACCGTTGGCGTCGGTGGCGCGGGCGAGGACCAGCACGCCGTGACAGATTGCGGCGACCGGCCGGTCGAGCGCCCAGAACCGCGCGACCTGGGTCTGGAGGTTGGTGCTCCCGAGGTATTGGCGCATGGCCGGCGCGTGCCCGCCGGGGAGCAGGAGCCCATCGAACTCGGCGACGTCGAGATCCGACCACGCGCTGCGGCGCCTTCCGCTCGGGGCTGCGTTCGAACTCGCGGTAGAACGCGATCGGTTCTGCGGCCGCGCCGAGCTGGCCGAAGACGACGCCGGTGAGCAGCAACGGGTCGGCGGTCGGCACCGCGCCCGCTTCGGTCGCGATGACCACTTCATGACCGGCGTCGGTGAGGAGTCGCCACGGCACCGCCACCTCGGTGACGTCGAAGCCATCGTCGGGGAGCGGCATGAGGATGCGGGCCATCGGGTCCTCCAGTTCGGATCGGGCGCGAACGCGGACGATGGTCACGTTGTCGTCAGATACCGGTCGCGTTCGGTTCACACGGGGGAGACCGGACCGGAAACACCGCGTCCGTAGCGTCACCTCGTCGTTCGAATCCGCGGTGGCGCAGCAACGGAGCTCGCGTGGTCGCACCTTACTTTGGGAGGAATCAGGTGAGCTCCAAGCTCAAGCGGTTGATCTATGCCGTCATCATGGTCACAGCCATCGTGATGGCGTTCGCCGGACCGGCGTTCGGCGCCGACGTCAAGCCGGTGTACGACGCTCCGTCGCCCGCACCGAGTGATGTCGCGGTCAGCCTGAACATGCTGTGGGTGGTGATCGGGGCCCTCCTCGTGATCTTCATGCAAGCCGGATTCGCCTTGGTGGAGACCGGTTTCTGTCGGGCGAAACACGCCGCGCACGTGGTCTCGACGAACTTCGCGATTTTCGGGCTGGGCTTCGTCGGCTTCTTCTTCGTCGGCTACGGCCTGATGTTCGGCGGGTTCAGCTACCCCGGATACTTCGGGCTTGACTCGGCAACCGGTGGACCGCTCGTCGGGAGCGGGAGTTGGACGTTCCTGTGGCACGGCGGCTTCGCGCTGACGAACCTGCACGACGTCAAGAACATCGCCCCGGTGGCGGCGTTCTTCCTCTACATGGTGGCCTTCATGGACACCGTCGCCACGATCCCCACCGGTTCGATGGCAGAACGCTGGAACTGGAAGGCGTTCGTGGGTTGGGGTTTGTTCTGCGGATCGATCTACTACCCGTTGTTCGGCGCCTGGACCTGGGGCGGCGGCTGGCTGAGCCAGCTCGGCAACAGCATGGAGCTCGGGCTCGGGTATGTGGACTTCGCCGGATCCGGCGTGGTGCACGCGGTGGGTGGCGCCGCGGCGTTGGCGGGCGCAATCGTGCTCGGACCCCGCATCGGCAGGTTCGGCGCCGACGGCAAGCCGCGCGCGCTGGGGGCACACAACATCCCCATGGCGATGCTCGGGTGTTTCATCCTGTTGTTCGGTTGGTTCGGCTTCAACGCCGCGTCGACCTTCTCGGCCACCGACGTCCAGTTCGCAGTCGTGGCGGCCAACACCGCAATCGCGGCGGCGTTCGGCGCCACGGTGGCGATGTTCTACGTCATGAAGCGCATGGGCAAGCCCGACCCGGGCATGCTCGTGAACGGAATGCTCGCCGGCTTGGTGGCCATCACGGCACCGTGTGCCTTCGTGGACCCGTGGGCGGCGGCCGTGATCGGTGGGCTCGCGGCGATCCTCATCATCGAGGTCGTGTTCTTCGTCGAGCGTCGTGGTATCGACGACCCGGTCGGGGCCATCGCGGTCCACGGCGTCGGCGGGCTCTTCGGAGTCCTGTGCGTCGGGATCTTTTCGAACGGGAATTACGGCGCCGGCTGGAACCTCACCACGAAGGGCGTCGCGGCCACCTCGGGCAAGGGGGTCACCGGGTTGCTCTACGACTTCGAGATCGGCATCCGTCAGCTCGGAGCGCAGGCGGTCGGTGCTCTGGTGATCTGCACCGTGATCTTCGGTCTCGCCTTCTCCTTCTTCACGATCCAGAACAAGTTGATGAAGGGTGGCATCCGGTCCAAGGCCGAAGACGAGATCCAGGGTCTCGACATTCCCGAGATGGGTGTGCTCGCCTACGACAACCTCCAGGTCAACGAACTGGACATCGTCGGCGCAGATGGAACCGAGATGGTGATGTCGGGCGGACCGTCACCGGATCCAACCATCGGTCGGTAACCCCCCAGTATCGACTGAACGCGACACGACCGGCGGGCAATGAAGCCCGCCGGTCGTTCGCTTGAGGGATTTGGCTATCCGACCTTGATGTGGGTGCGGTCGAGGTAGGTGAGCCAGCGGGCCTCGTCGAACGCGGGGTCGTCGGCTTCGAGCACCGATCGGGCCATCGTCGACAACCCGCCGACTCCGCCCGCGCCGCAGGCCGGCGAGGTCGGAGCGATCGAGATCCCGTCGAGGTCGAACCCGACGTCGGTGTCGATGATCGATGCCGACAGGCTGGCGCCGAGGTTGGAGGCGTACTGGTCGCGCCGGGTCAGGTACCAACTGTCGCCGGGGGCACCCGGACCTTCGGGCGGTGCGCCGAGGAAACGCCATTCGAGGAACCGCAAGATCGACGTGTGGTCGTAGTCGCGCCGGTCGACGAGGCCCCGGTGTGCGAACGGTGACGCCATCACGCACGGCACGCGGAATCCGGCTTGGGAGAAGTCGTCGGCGTCGTTGGCGTTCGCCCGGTCGTCGGGGAAGTGCACCGGCGGGACGTGATCGAAGAACCCGCCCCACTCGTCGTACATCGCGACGAAGAGGCCGCGTTCCCATTGTGGTGAATCGACGAACGCCTTGAACACGTCGCGCAGGAACGCCTGTCCGCCGCGCACGTCGGCCAGCGGGTGGTCGTCGTTCTGGCCGGCGCCCGTGAACATCGGATCGATCATCACGACATTGGGCAGGGTGCCGGCGGCGGCGTCGGCGTAGTAGTTCGCGATCGGGTTGAGGCGCGGCGTCATGCGGCTACCCCACAACGCCAAGACCGGAAGGTCGGAGTAGTAGTACTTGGCCGGAACGTTGGCCGCGCCCAGACGGTCCCAGATCGTCGGCCACTCGAAGCCGTCGGGACCGGTCGGGAACGAGTTCGACTTGTTGCCGCCCGACTGTGCGGAGTGGAGGTACTCGCGGTTCGGGTACGTGGGCCCGAGAATCGAGCAGTGGTAATTGTCGAAGGTCGTGAACGCGCGCACGAACTCCTGGGTGAACGGCAGATCCGCACCTTCGTAGTAGCCGAGGGGGAGGAGGTCGTCGTTGGCGGTCGGCGCGATGAAACCGAGATCGCGCTGGGCGCGGCCGGAGTTCCAGCCGTGATTGGGGTCGGACTGGTCACAGCCGCGGTACGGGTCCGAGAGGTAGTTCCATCCCACCATGTGTTGGGTGGACTCGGGTCCGTTGGCGCCGGGGTAGGTCTGCTGGTTCGCGGCGTCGATGTCGAAGTGCTTGCCGTAGCGACTGCGTCCGGCCTGGAGATACGCGGTGTCCTTGCTGAGCCATCCGAGCCAGTGATCGAAGGAGCGGTTCTCCATCATCACGATGACGATGGTGTCGATGCCGGCATCGGCGGCCGCGCCCTCGAGCATGACCGCGCCCGGCTGGTATTCGAGTGGGAATACCGTCTTGCACGCCGACAACGCCGACACGGTGGCCAGCGCGCCGCCCGTCATCCCGGCGCGCTTGAGGAACTGTCTGCGGTCGATCGTCACGGCTACCTCCCAGTAGGCCGCCCATTGTGCCCTATTTGGGCAGGTCGGGGAACCGCCTCACCTACGATGCCCCGAATGGCGCACCTCGATCTGTCCCGGGCCGCGGTGTTCCTCGACTACGACGGCACGATCAGCGAGGCCGATACCGGCGTCCACCTCTTGGAACGCCTGGGCCGGGACGGCTGGCGTGAGGTCGATGCCGAATATCTCGCCGGTGAGATCGGGTCGCGCGTGTGTCTGCTCGACGAGTGGGATCTGCTGCCTCACGACGAGGCGCAGCTGCGCGCGGTCGCCGCCGAAGTGCCGCTCGATCCCGACGCCGGCCGCTTGATCACGGACCTCCGAGCGGCGGGGGCGGAGGTGGTGGTCGTCTCGGATGGGTTCGGCTTCTACATCGCCGATCGGCTGCGGGACTTGGAGATCCCCGTGCTCACGAACGTGGTCGATTGGACCACCGGCACCCTGGAGTTCCCGAACGAGGACCGGTGTTGTGCCTGTTCGAGCTGTGGGACGTGCAAGCAGGCGCCGATCAAGGACGCGAAACGTCGGGGTCTCGTCACGGTGCTCGTCGGAGACGGTACGAGTGACCGCAAGGCCGCGGCGCTGGCCGACGTCGTCTTCGCGAAGGACGGTCTGGCGCAGTGGTGCGCGCAGTTCGGGATGCCGTTCACGGAGTTCGAGAACTTGGCCGAGGTTCACGCCTCGTTGGTCGGCCTCGACCCACCCGGGTAACCTCCGCCCGTGCCTACCTACGCGATGTTGAGCACGTTGGGGCCCGGTGGTTGGGCGACCCTGCGTGAGACGCCGGACCGCCTGCGGGAAGTGACCGACGAAGTCGAGTCCATGGGTCTGAAAGTGGTCGCGCAGTATGCGTTGATGGGGCAGTGGGATTTCTTGAACATCATCGAAGCGCCCGACGAGGCCGCGATGGCGCGGGTCGCGATCGCGTTGGCCGCACGGGGCACGATGCGGACGACGACCATGCAGGCGATCCCGATCGAGACGCTGATCGAAGCGCTGCGCGACCAGTAGCTGGTTCGGGTCGGGCGCTACACCCACCACATGTTGTTGGTGCGGCGGCGCTCCTCGCGAACGTCGTCGAGCACGAAGACCGTCGGCAGCACTGAGCCGTCGGATCGACGGCGGACGCGATACCCGGGATCGGGCGTGTCGACGGCTTCGACGATCTCGAACCCCCGCGCCCATTTCTGATCGAACCGCGATCGCACTTCGACCCGAGTCCCGGCGTCCACGGGCGCATCGTAAACCGACAGACCGAACGGTTGCCTTGATACGGTCGGCCATGGCTTCGACCCGCACCCGCCCGACCCTGCGGTTGGAGCGCCGGTGCTGGCAGGCCGGAGATCAGTTGGTGTGCGGAATCGATGAAGTCGGGCGCGGCGCATGGGCGGGCCCGGTGACCGTGGCCGCGGTGATCCCCGCGCCGGAGCACCTCAGCGGGATCCGAGATTCGAAGATGTTGACGCCGGAACAGCGGGCGGTCGCGGCCCGGCGGGTGCGGGCCTGGGCGCGAGCGTTCGCCATCGGCCACGCGTCGCACGAGGAGTGCGACGTGCTGGGGATGACCGCCGCGCTCCGAATGGCGGGGGAGCGAGCGCTGCGCCAGCTCGCGGCCCAGGGCTTCGAACCCGATCGGGTCATCCTCGACGGCAATCACGACTACCTGCGGATGGGGTCTCGGGTCACGACGGTGATCAAGGGTGATGCCACGTCCCTTGCGGTTGCCGCCGCGAGCTGTGTCGCCAAGGTCGAGCGGGACACGATGATGGAGGCCGAAGCCGAGCACTTCCCGGCCTACGGCTTCGAGTCGAATCGTGGGTACCCGGCGCCGGTCCACAAAGCCGCGCTGCGGGCCTACGGGCCGACGACGATTCACCGTCGCTCCTGGGTGTTCATGGACGACCTCGTCTGGGGTGGCCTCGCGCCGGCTCCCGGCCGCCTGTTCTGAGGGCTCGGTCCTCCTCGGTCGGTTGGCGTCACCTATCCTCGGCGCCCATGGGCCAGCCGATCACTGTGACGTCACGGCCGGGCGCATCGCCGGCGGTGCGTCTGTTCGACCTCAATCGCTCCCTGACCGGGATGGAGACCGAGCGGTACTCCACGGTCGAGGAGGCGAAGTCCAAGGGCGAACGCCCGCCCGACGTCCTCGCCGGTCGCTTGATCGAGGAAGGCGCGTTGAGCGTCACGATCTCGTCGAACGCGGTCACGATCGAAGCCCCGGCCGATCTTTGGGCGACCTTCGAAACCCGGGCCACGTACCTGATCGAGCACCTCTTCGAGTACTACGGCGACGACGCGGGGTGGTCCTACGAAGCCCGCGGGCTCGAGGCGCCGCCGCCGGTCGATCTCACCGTCCCTTCGGGCTGATCCGAACGGCAACTGCCGGTGGAAGGAATCGGCCACCGGTTGGGTTGAGGCCCGCATGGCCTACCACCAGATGTCCGAAGCCGAAGTGCTGGCGTTTCTCATGTCGGATCCGCCGCACACCGGCAAGCTCGCCACGACCCGCCTCGACGGCAGCCCCCACGTTGCCCCGATCTGGTTCGTCGTCGACGACGACGCCAGCATCGTGTTCAACACGCATGAGGATTCGCTGAAGGGCCGAACGTTGCGGCGAGATCCGCGCGCCGCGCTCTGCGTCGACGACGAGCGCCCGCCGTTCTCGTTCGTCACCGTGACCGGCACGGTGGAACTCAGTGCCGATCCCGACGAGTTGCTGCACTGGGCGACGGTGATCGGCGGCCGGTACATGGGCGCCGATCGCGCGGAGGAGTACGGACACCGCAATGGTGTCCCCGGCGAGCTGGTGTGTCGTTTGCGCCCCACCCGCATCGCCTCCGCCCGGGACCTCGCCGACTGATTGGTGCGGGGAGTAATACCGGCGGGCCACTACCGGGGTGGCGGACCGAACGTATGTTCGGTACAGTCGACGGGTGACCGATGTCGGAACATCTGCGGCTGTCCACGCGGGGGTGAACGCGGATCTCCCACGCCGGGATGCTCAGGCCCGGGCCCGGTTGGCCGCGGTGGGAACCGCCCGGGCGCCCCTGGTCCTGGCCCGGGATCGAGCCTTGACGGTGACCGGCCCACTGGCCGAGGTCGTGGGGTCGGTGCAACGAGGCACCGTGGTCGCGGTCGGAGGAGCGTTCGGCGCGGGAGCCACGAGTGTGGCCCTGGGGCTGGCCGCGGCCGCGACGACCGCCGGCGAGTGGGCGGCGATGGTCGACGGTTCGGGGTCGCTCGGTGGGTTGGCGGCCGCCGAGGCCGGTGTCGACCTGGCGCGGTTCGCGGTCATTCGCAACGTGCCGCGTGAGCGGTGGGCCACGGTGGTCGCCGCCCTGCTCGACGGCGTGAGCGTCGTGCTGGCCGAACTGCCTCGATCGGTTCGGGTCGGCGATGCGCGTCGGCTGGTGGCCCGGGCGCGCGAACGCGCGTCGGTCCTGGTTGCATTGGCTCCCGATCCGCACGCGTGGCCCGTGGAAGCGGCGATGCGGTTCCACGTTCAGGGTGGGGCCTGGACCGGTCTCGGCGCCGGCGATGGCCGGTTGTGTGCCCGCGTGCCCGTGGTCGAGGTCACCGCCCGAGGTCGGTCGACACGGGCCGTCCCTCTGGCCGGTTGATCGGGACGCGATGGCCGTCCGCACCTTGTGCTTGTGGTGTCCCGATTGGCCGGTGGTCGCGGCGCGCCGGGCCGAGCAGGTACCCGTCGATGGTCCGGTCGTGGTGATCGGTGGGCAACGGGTGGTGGCGGTCTCGAGTACGGCGCGCGCCGAAGGCGTCCGCATCGGACACCGGCGTCGGGAGGCCGAAGCGGCATGCCCGGGGATCGTGGTGGTCGATGTCGATCCGGCGAACGAAGCCCGCGTGTTCGAACCGATCGCGCGAGCAGTCGAGTCCATCACGCCGCGGGTGGTGTTGGAACGGCCGGGGGTGCTCTCGTTCCCGACGCGCGGACCGTCGCGATACCACGGCGGCGACGGAGGATTGATCGACCATCTCCGGGCGGCCATCGACGCCGTCGGTCCGGTCGATCACCGCATGGGGATTGCCGACAGTGGCTTCGCGGCGCGGCTGGCGGCCCGTCGGGGCATCATCGTCCCGGTCGGGGAGACGCCGACGTTTCTCGCACCCTGGTCGGTCGGCACGCTCGGTGACGATGACCTGGCCGATCTGCTCACCCGGCTCGGGTTGCGCACCCTCGGGGCCTTCGCCCAACTGCCGGCGTCGGCCGTGCTGGCCCGGATGGGTCGGGAGGGAGTTGCCGCACACCGCGTGGCTCGGGGGGAAGACGCGCACCCGCCGGCGTTGACGACACCACCACCGGACTTCGCCGCGAGTGCCGAGTTGGATCCGCCGGCCGAACGAGTGGACGCCGTGGCGTTCGTGGCCAAGAGCCTGGCGGACGAACTGTTGGAGCGGCTCGCCGCGCGGGGGTTGGCGTGCACCCAAGTGGTGATCGAAGTGGAAACCGAACATGGTGAGCACCTCGCCCGCGCGTGGAGACACGAAGGCGCGCTGACCCCGGGCGCGCTCGTCGAGCGGGTGCGGTGGCAACTCGACGGCTGGCTGGCCGACACCGGCGGGTTGACGGGAGGCATCGTCGTCGTGCGGTTGGTGCCCGATCAGGTGATTCCCGCAACGGGCCGTCAGCTGGGGTTCTGGGGTGGTGACGCGGCGGCCGGGGACCGCGCCGAACGAGTCTTGGCCCGACTCCAGGGCCTCCTCGGCCCGGACCAGGTTGTGACCGCCGTGCTCCAAGGCGGGCGCACGCCCCAGGAACGGGTCCGCTGGGTGTCGTGGGGCGAGCCGCGAGAACCCCTGCCCCACGCGCCGGTGGGTGCGGTGGCGGGGCCTGTGACCGTGGAGGTGCCACCGTGGCCGGGGATGATCCCCGGCCCGGCCCCGGCGCGTGTCCTCGACCCTCCGTTGCCGGTGTCACTCACCGATGATCACGGTCGGCCGGTGGTGGTCTCGGCCCGGGGTGAGCTGTCGGCCGCCCCCGCGCGATTGCAGGGTCGCGGTCTGGCCGGGGGTGGAGGTGCGGTCAGTGCGTTCGCGGGTCCCTGGGCCCAGGACGTGCGGTGGTGGGACCGGAACGCGCGAGCCCGTCGAGTCAGCTGGCAGCTCGTGATCGACGAGGAGCTCGCGTGCTTGGTGCAGGTCGAACGCGGTGACGCGTCGATCGTGGCGGTGTACGACTGATCGTTGGAGCTTCAGCGAACTTCGTACATCTCGTAGGTCAGCAGCGTGCCGTCCTCGGTGATCTCGCCCTTCGCGATCGCCTGGATCGCGTTGATCCATGCGTAGCGCTCGTCGCCGGTGTCGAACAGTGGTGCGGAGTAGGCGGGTGACGCACCCGCACCCTTGGAGAGATCGAGGCGACCTCGATACGACGCAAAGATCAACGCGGCGTCGTCGGTCTCGAACAGGACCCGTACGTCGAGGGTTCCGATGCCGCCCGGGCCCACGGTGAGCCAGTCGGCGGCGGCCTGACCGGCCAGGTGGCCCCGGAGTCGCTCGCCGTCCACGTCGAAGGACGTGACCTCGGCGATGGCCCGGGTCCCGAGCGGCGTCTCGGGGAGGATGAACGGTGCGCGCAGACGCGCGGTCGCCGTACAGAGCGGAATGAGTTCGATCGTCATGGGTCCCAGTCTGGCGGACCCCGCGTGTCGTCGCTCGCAGTGGACGAACGAACATACGTTCGATACCCTGCAGTGTCCCGGCGGCCGCGGAGTGCCGCCGGTCGACGGCGAGATGGGTACACACGGTGGGATCAGCGGGATCAGCGGGATCAGGGGATCGGGATACGCGGAGCTGCATTGCCACACGAATTTCTCGTTCCTCGATGGCGCGAGCCACCCGGAGGAGTTGGCCGAGGAGGCGCACCGACTGGGGCTGACGGCGATGGCGGTGACCGACCACGACGGGCTCTACGGCGTGGTGCGCTTCGCGGAAGCGGCGCGCCCGCTGGGGCTCCCCACCGTCTTCGGTGCTGAGCTCACCCTCGGGATCACTCGTCCGCCCAATGGGGTGGCGGAGGTTCCGGGCGAGCACGTGCTGATCCTGGCCGAAGGTCCGGCGGGCTACGCCGCGTTGGCGCGCACGATCAGTGCCGCGCAGCTGCGCGGGGAGAAGGGTGCGCCCCAGCTGAGCGTCGAGCAACTCCTTGCCGCGGCGGACGAGGCCCGCGGCACGTGGTTCACCACCACGGGATGTCGAAAAGGCATCGTGCCGGCCGCGTTGGTGCGAGACGGTCCCGGTGCCGCGCAGCACGCATTGGAACGACTCATCGGCGCGTTCGGGCGGGATCGGGTGTTGGTCGAACTCTGGGACCACGGCGATCCGCTCGATCGGCCGCGCAACGACGCGATGGCCCAACTCGCGATGCGGACCGGCACCGAAGTCATCGCGACGAACAACGTGCACTACGCGACCCCCGACCGTCGACAGCTCGCGACGGCATTGGCGGCGATCCGGTCGCGTCGGAGTCTCGACGAGCTCGACGGGTGGTTGCCGGCGGCTCCGTTCGCGCACCTGCGCAGTGCCGACGAACAGCTCCGGCGCTTCGCCCGGTACCCGGGCGCGGTCGAACGCACCGTCGACATCGCGGCGGCGTGCGCCTTCGATCTCAAGGTCGCGGTCCCGAACCTGCCCGACTATCCGGTGCCCGACGGTCACACCGACATGAGCTGGCTGCGGGAACTCACCCGGCGCGGCGCGTCGGTGTACTACCCGTCGACCCATCCCCAGTACGAGCAGGCGATGCGCCAGATCGAGTACGAGCTCGGCGTGATCGACCAGATGGGGTTCCCCGGCTACTTCCTCCTGATGCACGACATCGTCGACTTCTGCCGCACGCACGACATCTACTGCCAGGGCCGGGGGAGCGCGGCGAACAGCGCGGTGTGTTATGCGCTCGGGGTGACGAAGGCGGATGCGGTCGCGCTCGGGTTGCTGTTCGAACGGTTCCTCTCCACCGAACGCGACGGCCCACCCGACATCGATCTCGACATCGAACATCAGCGGCGAGAAGAAGTGATCCAGTACGTGTACGAGAAGTACGGACGGGATCGGGCCGCGCAGGTGGCGAACGTGATCACGTACCGGCCGCGCTCCGCGCTGCGGGAGATGGCCAAGGTCGCGGGCCTCTCGCCGGGTCACGCCGATGCGCTCACCCGATGGATTGATCGGTGGCGTTCCCGTGAAGGCGCGTTCGACGACTTCCGCGAGAGTGAGGACGCGCCGCCGGTTCCCGAGTTGGTGTTGCAACTCGCCGACGCGGTGCAGGACTTCCCCCGCCATCTCGGGATCCACTCGGGCGGCATGGTGATGGCCGATCGACCGCTGGTGGAGTGTTGCCCGGTGGAGTGGGCACGCATGGAAAACCGCTCGGTGCTCCAGTGGGACAAGGACGACTGCGCGGCGGCCGGGCTGGTGAAGTTCGACCTGCTCGGTCTCGGGATGCTCACGATGCTGCACCTCGCGGTGGATCTGGTCCGCGAGCACGAAGGCATCGACATCGATCTCGCCACGATTCCTCAAGAACCCGAGGTGTACGACCTGCTGAGCGCGGCCGACACCATCGGCGTGTTCCAGGTGGAGAGCCGCGCCCAGATGGCCACGCTCCCGCGCCTGCGGCCCGAGAACTTCTACGACCTGGTGGTGGAGGTCGCGTTGATCCGGCCCGGTCCGATCCAGGGGGGCTCGGTGCACCCGTACCTCCGGCGGCGCAACGGGGAGGAGGAAGTGACCTACCCGCACCCGTTGCTGGAACCGTGTCTGGCCAAGACACTCGGGATTCCGCTGTTCCAGGAGCAGTTGATGCAGATGGCGATCGACGCGGCGGGCTTCAGCGCGGGGGAGGCCGACCAACTGCGCCAGGCGATGGGGTCGAAGCGGTCGAAGGCCCGGATGGCCCGGATGCGGGACCGACTCATGAGTGGCATGGCCGAACGAGGCATCACCGGCGAGACCGCGACCGAGATCGCGTTCAAACTCGAAGCATTCGCGAGCTTCGGGTTCCCGGAGAGCCACTCGGTGTCGTTCGCGTACCTCGTCTATGCCAGTGCGTGGATCAAGCTGCATCACCCTGCGGAGTTCGCGTGCGCGCTGCTGAACGCGCAGCCGATGGGCTTCTACTCGCCGCACACGTTGGTGCGCGATGCCCGTCGGCACGGGGTCGAGGTCTTGGGTCCGTGTCTGGAACGGTCGCGTCGGGACTGCACGCTCGAGTCGCGCCCGTTGGATGGCGACCCGATCGGGCGGCCGCAGCCGGGTTGGCACGCGGACCCATCGATCCATGCGATGCGCATCGGGCTGCGGTACGTGCGCGGGCTGTCGAGCACGCTCCTCGACCGGATCGATGCCGAGCGCGACGCGGCACCGTTCCGTGACCTCGAGGATTTCGCCCGGCGTACCGAAGCGCCGGTCGATGCGATGGAGTCGCTGGCGACGGCCGGGGTGTTCGCGTGTTTCGACATCGACCGCCGCGCCGGGCTCTGGGCGGCAGGCGCGTTACGCGACGCTCGGCCCGGGCACTTGCCTCATACCGCGGTCGGCGTCGAAGCGCCCGCGTTGCCGGGGATGAACGAGATCGAGGAGACCGCGGCCGATTTGTGGGCCACCGGAATGTCGCCCGGTCGTCATCCCACCGAGTTCGTCCGCGCCGAGCTGACGGAGCGGGGAGTGGTGACGTCGTCCGCGTTGCGGTCGTTGCCGGCGCGCTCGATCGTGGAGGTGGCCGGGATCGTGACCCACCGTCAACAACCCGAGACCGCGAAGGGCACGGTGTTCCTGAACCTCGAAGACGAGACGGGGCTCACCAACGTGATCTGTCCGCCCGGGGTGTGGAAGCGATACCGCACGGTGGCGCGCGGCGCGCCGGCCTTGCGCGTGCGGGGCCTGCTCGAGCGTCATCAAGGGGTGACCAACCTGCTCGCGCAACGCATCGAGGCGCTGCCGCTGACCCTCGCCGACGCACTGAAATCGCGCGATTTTCGGTGACGGTCTGTCGGTCGGCTGGATGCGCGAAAGGCGTTGAAAAACTTAGGTTTCTGGTTGACATGCCGACCCGTTTTGGGTAGAATGACAGGCACGTAACTTCCCCCGTTCGAGCCTCGATTTTCGGCTCGGATGTCTCGTTCCTTTGGGAGCCGCTCCGCAGTCCTGGGAGCCCAGAACCGTCCGCGTCGTTGGTGAGGGAGGTGCTTCGTGTCGTCAGTCTTGGTTGATCGCGCCGCGGGCTCTTTCGTGGTGAATGTCGACACCGATCCGGCGACCTTGGGCGACGCGGGGCTGGCCGATGAGATCGTGGAACTTCGGGGGCAGATGGATCGAGTGGACGCGCAGTTCGCGCGGCTGGTCCTCGCGGGTCATCGCCGTGGAATCGGCGCGGCCGATGGATCACCATCGACCGCGGCATGGCTGCGCCGTCACACCGGGATGCGTGAAGGTGATGCCCGCGCCGCGATTGAAGCCGGGGAGATGTGCGAAGTGCTGCCCGAGACCGGCGGGGCGTGGCGTGCCGGTGAGATCTCGTCGGGCGCCGCGCGTGCCATCACCGGAGCGCGGGTCGAGGGTCACGACGCGAAGTTGCGAGCGGTCGAGCCGCTGCTCCTCGATGTCGCCCGCGAGGGGAAGCTGCGCGAGTTGCAACGCATGTGCGCCCGATTCCGCAACTGCGCGCAGGCCGATGGCACCGAGCCGCGGGATCACGACGGCTTGACGATCTCCGCGACCGCAGCCGGGCGCACGATCTTGAACGGCAATCTCTCGTCGGCCGCGGCCGAGACGGTGGTGAATGCACTCCATGCGCTCACCGACCCGCCCACGCCTGACGATCGGCGCACCGCGGCACGGCGGCGGGCCGACGCGTTGGTGCGGATGGCCGAACTCGCGATGGCGCAACTGAGCGGCGCCGGGCCGGACGGCCCGAGCCGGGCGAAGCCGTCGGTCGCGATGGTCATCGATTGGCGCACCCTCGTAAATGACGAGTTCGGTCGGATGGACGGCGAGTACACCGGCCCCGTTCATCGATCCGATGTCGAACGGCTCCTGTGCGACAGTTCGGTCACCCGCGTGGTCACCGGTCCCCGTGGGCTGCCGATCGATGTCGGCCGCGAGCGGCGGACGGTGTCCTCGACGCTGCGCAAGGCATTGATCGTGCGGGATCGAGGGTGTCGATTTCCCGGTTGTG
The DNA here is from genome assembly GCA_963765075.1 of uncultured Acidimicrobiia bacterium. Taxonomy (GTDB): domain Bacteria; phylum Actinomycetota; class Acidimicrobiia; order IMCC26256; family JAENVU01; genus JAENVU01. The sequence continues at coordinate 542,338 of CAVXVA010000001.1, read as the reverse complement.
GCCGACCGCCCGGCTGGTGCGATGCCCACCACGTGCAGTTCTGGAGACACGGCGGCCCGACGGATCAATCGAACCTCGTGTTCGTCTGTGATCACCATCACCACGTGTTGCACCAGCCTGGCTGGACCGCCACGTTCGACGGATCGCAATTCCGAGTGTTCAAACCCGACGGTTCCGAAGTCGTGTGATCACCGTTCCGTCACGCGGCATCGTGCTGCCTGCTGACGGACTAGACGAGTCGGCGTCGCAGTTCGTCGTATTCGGCGGTCGTGAGTAGGCGGTCAGTGAGTTGTCCGCGCTACCAACTGACGGTGGGTCCAGTCGAAGCACCCGCGAGCGTCGTCGGACTCGCGGGCGCGGAGTCGTTCGAGGAGGTCGGCGCAACCAGACTCCGTCACGAGACCTTGGTCGACGGCGTCCGAACCCCAGGTCTCGAGGTTTCGGCGGAACATCGCCGCGGCATCGGCCGCGGTGAGGTCGACGGTCAGGACGCGATCCACGACCACATCGAGCCGGGACGGGAGATCGGCGCGTATCAGGGAACCGGCGTACACCTGCCGCGCCCGTGTTCCCGACTCGGCGCCGGACCAACGCTTCGTACTCGGAGAAATCCGGATCATCCGTCGAGATGTGCTCGGTCTCTTCGAGTCCCAGCGAGCCACCGGGCGCGAGGGCGGCGGTCCAGTTCGCGACGGCCGCGGGTGCGTTCGGCAAGGTGGGCGAGTACGAAGCGCGCGTAGATGAGATCGAAGGGTGCGTCCCGGCAACGGCTGGGTCACGTCGCCGACCACGAACGTCGCAACGGGAACGCTCGTTCGGGCGAGATCCACGAATGCCTCGGACGCGTCAATGCCCGTGAGTGACGCAGTCGGGTAGCGCGCGCCGAGGCGCGTGGTGGTCCACCCGGACCCGCAGCCGAGGTCCGCGACCCGACCGGGGCTGTCCGTGCAGAGGCGCAGCAACTCGTCGGTCGATGGACCGAAGACCGCATCCAGGTGCCTGAGGCGCTCGGCGGCCAGCGCCGAGTCGCCGAATGTGTACGTCAGCCATCTCGTGGAGTCTGGCGTGCCGCACGCCGGGATCCAGCCGAGTTACAGCATCCGGTGGGCCTCGTCCGTCGGCGTAGGGCGGAAGAACTCGTAACGGCCGCGGCCGTGTTCCTTGGCGCGGTACATCGCGGCGTCGGCGTTGCGAACGAGGGCGTCGGGGTCGTCGTCGGGGCCGGTTGCCGTCGCGATGCCGACGCTGGCGCCGACCTTCGCCTCGGTACCAGCGACCTGAATCGGGACTTCGAGTGCCTTCAAGATGCGCTGGGCGACGTCGTGGAGTTCACCCCGATCAGAAACGTGCTGCAAGAGGACGACGAACTCGTCGCCGCCGAAGCGGGCCACGATGTCGTGCGAGCGCACCGCGTTGCGCAGCCGCGCCGACGCGGTCTTGAGGAGCGCATCACCCGCGTCGTGACCCAGCACGTCGTTGACGACCTTGAACTGGTCGAGGTCGATGAACATCAGCGCGACCGTCCCGGTCCGATGTCCTTGTCCCAACGCTTTGAGCGCGGTGATGAGCGATTGCAGGAGGAGCCGCCGGTTCGGGAGGCCGGTCAACGGATCGTGCGTGGCTTGGCGCCCGAGTGCGGCCTCGGCGTCCTTGAGCGAGGTGATGTCGAGGACCGAGACGAAGGCTGCCGGCAGGTGGGCTTCGCTCGTCACGACGGGCACGCCGTTCCAGGAGATCCAGCGCGGGGGCTCGCCGACGAGTCTGAGCTCGGCCGCAGCGGAGCTGCCGTGTTCGACCGCGGTGATCGCGGAGTCCAACACCGGCCGACTGGCTTCGTCGACGGGTGCGAACATGTCGGTCGTCGTCCCTCCGGCCACCGCACGGCCGAGGAGCCGGGTGCCCTCGGAGTTGGCATAGGTGACTCGACGGCCGCGTCCGATCTCGAAGATGCCGACGGGTGCGCTGTCGGCCATGAGTCGGAATCGTCGTTCGCTCAGCGTGGTGGCAGTGTGGGCGCGGCGGATCTCGTGGGTGAGGCTGACGAACCGGGCCATGACCCCAAGGGCCAACATTGCCGTGCAGACGCCGACGAACGCTGCGCTCACCCCGGTGCTGGTGTCGGACATGATCGTGACGACGGGGCCGACGAGGAGTGCGAAGGCCAGCAGCGCGAGCCGCACGCGTGGTTCGGTCTGGCGATCCTTGGCGGGTTCCGCGATGAAGAGCTCACGAGTCGAGGTCAGACCGGACGCACCGATGATCGCGCAGGCCGCCATGATGCAAATGTCCGACCCGCGGGTACCCGTGTGGCCGAGTTGGCCGGCGACGGCGCTCGCGATGTCGGTGCCGAGCAGTACCGCCACGCCCACGCCGAGCAGGTTCAACGATCGGGAGCGCCGGCCGGGGGTGAAGGTCATCCACGCGAGCACGGTGACGAGGATCGCATCCCCGAGTGGGTACGCCGACAGGGTCAAGCGATCGATCGTGCTCGTCTGCGCGGTTTCGGATGGATTCACGAGCGTGGCCCACATCAAGAGTGCCGCCGCGATTCCGAACACCGAGGCGTCGAGGAATGCGGTGCGACTGGACGAGGCCGCGCGCAGGTTTCCGACTACGACCATGCCCGCGCCGAACGCGAGGTACCCGAGCAACGTCAAGAGGTCGCCCCCATGGGCCGAGGTCGCCCCGCGGATGGCTGCGACCTCACGCAGGATCACCCCGCCGGACCAGAGTGCGATCGCGGTCGCGATGCAGATCCACGGATTGGTGCCGATCCGTTGGCTGCGGCGCGCGCCGACCAGCGCGCCGCCCGCGGCGAGGAGTCCGACGGTTCCCCGCAGAATCCACGCGAGGTGGATGGTTGCGAACGCCGATGCGCTGAGCAGTCCGATGACGACGACGCCATATGCCGCCACGACGACACGGCGAGAGACGGGTTGGGCCCGTGCGTCGTCAGAGGAAGCCGCCATCGCTGGTGCATCGGCGCGTTGAGGGCCGACCTCGAGCCCCAAAAAGCGCGAGTACTCACGAATGCCCAGGTACCGTCCCGATCGTGGATACCCCGGAGCTCGATCGCAGCCCAACCGCCAGTGATGCGCCTCCACGGCCGCCGACGAGGGCCGAGGGACTGACGGCGGCCGAGGTGGCCGACCGGGTGGCTCGGGGCGAAGTGAACGACGCCGGCGACCGTACGAGCCGGACGCTCGTGGAAATCGTGCGTGCGAACGTGTTCACTCGGTTCAACGCGATTCTCGGCACGATGTTGGCCCTGATCCTCGTCTTTGGCTCACCCGCCGACGGGCTCTTCGGCATCGTGATCGTGATCAACGCCGCCATCGGGATCATCCAGGAACTCCTCGCGAAGCGGAAGCTCGATGAGCTCGCGGTGTTGAGTGCGCCGATCGCGCGGGCGGTGCGCGACGGCCAGGTGCAGGAGATCCCGGTCGAGACCCTCGTGCTCGATGATGTCCTCGAACTTCGGACCGGTGACCAGGTTCCGGCCGATGGCACGCTCACGGAGTCGGTCGGACTCGAACTCGACGAGTCGCTGCTGACCGGGGAAGCGGATGCGATCGCGAAACCCGCCGGTGCTCCGGCATTGTCCGGCAGCATCGTGGTGGCGGGATCGGGTCGGATGCAGGCGACGGCGATCGGTGCCAACGCCTATGCCCGCAAACTCGCAGCCGAAGCCCGGCGGTTCACGGTCACCCGCTCCGAACTCGTCGACGGAGTGAATCTCATCCTGCGCTACGTGACGTGGTTGATCTTGATCGTGGGTCCCGTCCTGTTCTGGCGGGAACTCGATGAAGGCGATGTGCCCAGCGCGATCACCGGCGCGGTGGCCGGCGTCGTGGGAATGGTGCCCGAGGGTCTGGTGCTCCTCACATCGATCGCGTTCGGCGTCGCGGTCATCATCCTCGGCCGTCGCAACGTGCTGGTACAGGAACTCCCGGCGGTGGAAGGGTTGGCCCGGGTCGATGTGGTCTGTCTCGACAAGACCGGGACCCTGACTGAGGGTTCGATCGCGTTCGACCATGTGCAACCGCTCGGAACCCATGCCGAGGCCGAGGCCGAGGCCGTGCTCGGGGCGTTGGCGGCGGACGCCAACGCCAACGCCACCTTCGATGCGCTGAGCGCACGATTCCCGGATCCGGGTTGGGTGCGGACGGGCGCGGTGCCGTTCTCGTCCGCCCGGAAGTGGAGTGCCGCGCAGTTCGAGGGCGAGGGCAGTTGGGTGATCGGCGCGCCCGAGATGGTGTGGCCGGATCCCAAGAGCCCGGCGCGCCAACTTGCCGACGAGATGGCAGCGACGGGGAGCCGAACGTTGTTGCTCACCCATACCGACGGCCCACTCACCGGCGAGTCGCTGCCCCCCGGGTTGGAGCCGGTCGCCCTGGTGATGTTCGAGGAGCAGATCCGGCCCGACGCCGCGGAAACCCTCGAATACTTCCGCTCCCAGGGCGTGCAGCTGAAGGTGATCTCCGGCGACAATCCGCGCACGGTCGGTGCCGTGGCGCGACGGGTCGGACTCGATGCCGGCGAACCGGTTGATGCTCGGTCGCTTCCTGACGACGAAGAGGGGCTGGCCGACGCGCTCGAAGCTCACTCCGTCTTCGGTCGGGTCACGCCGCACCAGAAGCGCGCCATGGTCGGTGCGTTGCAGTCGCGCGGGCACGTGGTCGCGATGACCGGCGATGGCGTGAATGATGCGCTGGCGTTGAAAGACGCGGATATTGGTGTCGCCATGGGTTCGGGTGCAGCTGCGACGCGAGCAGTGGCGCAGCTGGTGCTGTTGGATGGCAAGTTCGCGACGCTGCCGGGCGTGGTTGCGGAGGGCCGCCGCGTGGTGGCCAATATCGAGCGCTCGGCCAACTTGTTCCTCGTGAAGACGATCTACGCCGCCCTGTTCTCGTTGGCGACCGTGTTCACGGGCTGGCCGTACCCCTTCCTGCCCCGCCATTTCACGGTCATCAGCACGCTGACCATCGGGATTCCGGGCTTCTTCCTCGCGCTTGCGCCCAACACGCGCCGATACGTGCCGGGATTCGTCTCGCGGGTCTTGCGGTTTGCGATTCCTACGGGCGCCATTGCCGCAGTCGCGGTGTATACGGCCTACGCCGTGGCCCGTTCGGAGGACGTGTCGAGCGTGCAGGCCCGCACCACGGCATTCATCACGCTGTTGATCGTGGCGCTGTTCGTGTTGGTGGTGCTGGCCCGGCCGCTGACGCCGTTCCGTGCCGTGTTGGTGTTCTCCATGATCGGTGGCGCGGTCGGTGTGTTGTCGATCCCGGCGTTGCATGAGCTCATCGACCTCACGATCCCGGGCGCAGATCTGCTCGCGATCGCGTTCGGGTGCGCCGCGGCGGCGTGCGTCCTCATCGAAGTGAGTGGTCGGATCCGCGGAACTCGGTTCGTCGCCGGTGACGATGAACCGAGCCCCGCGGCCGACGCGCCGGCTACGCCTTGACGATGAAGGTCGTGACCATTCCGAACATCCCGTCGTCGCGTTCGGCGTGCGTGAGGATGTGGCAGTGGAAGGCCCAGACCCCGAGTTGGTCGGCCCGAGGCGTGACCAGCACGCTGAAACGCTCGCCGGGGGCAACGTTCAAGGTGTCGACGTCGTACGGCGTGATCGGGATCCCGTCTTTGGCGATCACGGTCTGGACCAGACCGTGCATGTGCATCGGGTGGATGCTGAGACCCTCGTTGAAATAGTGAATCAGGACGGTCTCGCCCGGCTTGGCGATGATCGGTGCGGTCGACGGGAACGACTTGCCGTTGAGGGAGAGGCCGATCACCCCGGCGTCGTTCAACGCCATCGGAATCTCTTGCGTGACGGGCCCGCGTCCCTCGGGCAAGGGGAGGTCTCCGACCAGCAGGACGCCGGCGAGGCCATCGGGCACTTGGTGCTCCGCGTGGTGGTGCGAGTGGTACATGTTGACTTGGCTCTTCTCGGCCACGAACTCGTACGTGAAGGTCTTCCCGGGTGTGACGACGTCCTGGGTCACGTCCGGCACCCCGTCCATGGCGTTGGGGAGTTCCAATCCGTGGAAGTGGACCGCGCTCGACTGCGGAAGTTCGTTGGTGAAGACGAACTTCACCCGGTCGCCCTGATTGACCTTGAGGAGCGGGCCGGGCACTCCGAACTTGGAGTCGTCGGCCCCGGTCGGACCGTAGGCCCAGGCCCGGACGGTCTTGGTCTGGTCGACTTGCCAGTCGATGACTTTGGCCGTGATGTCGAATTGCTTGGTGCCGTCCGGCAGCACCTTCGGTGCCAGCGATTGATTGCCGAGGCCCTTGGTGTTGAGGCCATTGGTCAGCTGGTCGACGTAGTCCAGCGTGGTCTTCCTCATGATCGCGTCCATGCGGGCGTTGTCGGCGAGGAGTGCGGCGTCGGTTTGGCCGGTGGATCCCGAGGTCGCCGCCGCGCCCGAGCCGCCGCCGCTGCCGCCGACCATCAGCGACGCTTTCATGCCTTGGCTCGCGTGCCCCGGGATCGAACAGATCACTTCGTAGGTGCCGGCCTTGAGGCCCTTCAATGACAGCGTGGCGGCGCCGCCGGGACCGATGTCGGCGGTCTTGAGCTTCGTGCCCTTGATCACGAAGTTGTGGGGTGCGCCGCCGGTGTTCTTGATGGCCAACGTGCCGTCGGCATCGGCGTGGATCATGGCCGGGTCGATGACGAACTCGCTGAGTGTGACCTGGGTGCCGCCGCCCAGGGCCGCCGCCTCCTTTGCGTCGGAACTGGTGGCGCGAGCGTCGCCCGCAACCCAGAGCGCGCCGAACGCGAGCAGCACTGCGAGCAGCGCGAACAACCATGCGCCGAGCCCGAAGGTCTGACGGTCATCGCGAGTCAATTTCATGTGGAGAATCCCCTCGGTCAGTTGAAGTCCCGATCGTATGGGTCTCCATGCCGTGGACCAGGGCCTTTCGGCCCTAGAGATACGACCGAATGGTTACATCGTCTGGAGAGATGGAACGACCCCGGCGTCGGGGGACGCCGGGGTCGTTCGCTTCGCGCGGGGTTCGGATCAGGTCAACCCTGGGTGGTCGCTCCGGCACCGGGCCGCTCGATGCCACAGGCCGCCGCGGCCGCCTTGAGTTGGGCGATCTTCTCTTCGGTCAGGGGGCGGACCGGTCGGGTGATGCCCTGGTCGCTCAGGCACTGCTTCTGCTCATCGGTGAGGTTGGCACCCGGGTGCCGACGGTGCGGCACCTTGATGTCGCAGGCCTTGGCCGCTTCCTTGAGTTGGGCGATCTTCTCATCGGTCAGGGGGCGGACCGGTCGGGTGATGCCCTGGTCGCTCAGGCACTGCTTCTGCTCGTCGGTCAAGCGCTTGCCGAGGTGGCGCGGCACCTTGATGTCGCAGGCCTTGGCCGCTTCCTTGAGTTGGGCGATCTTCTCGTCGGTCAGAGGTCGAACCGGTCGGGTGATGCCCTGGTCGTTCAGGCACTGCTTCTGCTTGTCGGTCAGGTGGCGACCGGGCCGGGCGGCTGAGCCATCGGTGGCGGCACCGGCGGGACCGGCGACGCCGACCGCCGTGGCGCACATCGCCGCCGTGGCGAGGGCCGTGCCGGCCATGCGGCGGAGTGAGTAGGTCTTCATGCTTGCTCCTCGGGAGGGTGGTGGGCTGGTGACAATGATCAGCATCGACCATCGAGATTCCGGGCCGGTCAGGGAATTGTGCGGAGATGACCAAGAGTCCGACGACCGTGCGGACTCGGCCAATCGGGACTTTGGTCCCGGCGATCCGGGCCCTCTCACCCTGACTGCCCGGGCGGGCACGAGGCAAGGTCGGGATCCGGAACGGACCAGAGGAGCCGACGTGCGCGTTTTGGTGACCGAATCAAGTCCGCGGGCCGCGGACCGTGTGGCCGGAGAGCTCACTGCCTCGGGCCACGAAGTGCTGCGCTGCCATTCGGCCGGAGGGCCTTCGTTCCCCTGTGTGGGCCTCGCGGGTGAGCCGTGTCCGGTCGAGATCGGGGTGGACGTCGCGGTCACGGTGCGGGGACATCCCCAGTCGAGTCCGGCGCCGACCGAGGATGGCGCGATCTGCGCGCTGCGAACTCACGTGCCGCTGGTCGTGTTGGGTCAAACGCTGTTGCATCCCTTCGCAGAATTCGACTCGGTGGAATCTCAAGGCGTCGACCACGCGGTCGCGACGATCGAGACTGCCGCGACGGCTCGCCGCCCCGAGCACGAGGCCGTGGCTCAGGGCGCGTTGCGAGACACGCTCAGTCTCGCGGGGGAACCTGATGATGACGCCCAGGCCATCGTGACGCGCACCCGGGAAGGTCTCGACGTGTCGTTGCTCGTGGCACCGGGGACGTCCGATGGAGTTCGTGCGCGGGCCGCGGTGCGAGTGGTCGGTGCGTTGCGGGCCTTTGACACCGACGCTCCCCAGATCAATCTGTCGGTCGGACAACTCGATCAGGGCTGATCGCCACCAGGCTACGGCGGGGGTGGCGGTGCGGCGATCACGGTGGTGGTGGTCGTCGTCGTGGGGGGCAGTGGGCCGGTGCCCCGGGCGGTCTTGGCCTTCGCCATCGCGTAGGTCTCAACGTACCGTTCGCGGCGGTCCGGCTGGCCGACCCGGCTGATCACGCGGAAGTTCTCGACCACATATCCGGTCGAGCCGGGGGAGAGGCGTTTCTCGGTGCCGAACGGGAGCAAGGGGTCATCGATGTACTCGGGAACGATCGCGATCGTCTCCAAGATGTTCGGTCCTTCGGCCTGGCAGCTGCGACCTTCCTTGTTTCCGTAGAGCGCGACCGTGATCGACGTGTTGCTGAAGTAGGTCCGGATCAACACGCCGGACTTCGAGTCGTTCCGGAACTTGTTGTCGATCGACGGGTAGTTCAGGGTTGCCTCGCGTCCCATTGGGTAGCGGGAGATGTACAACGCGTGGACGGTATGGGTCACGTCTTGGTAACAGCCGAAGAAGGAGGCGTTGTACAGCGTGGTCGAGAGTTGGCTGACGCCACCGCCGACCGAGTCTTCGAACTCGAGGTTCGCGCCAATGCCCGGCGCGGATACGTACCCCTTTTCGGCCGTCCGCGGCCCGAGGGCCTCGTTGAGGCTGAAGGTCTCACCCGGCTCGAGGATCGTGCCGTCGATCACCTGGGCGCCGGTATGGATGTTGGCGACGCGTGGCTGGCAACAGGGGTGGTTGGTCGTGTAGCTGGCGACGAGTTCGGTGATCTTGAGGTCCTCGGCCCATTTCGTGGTCCGGGCCGGCTCGGTCGCCCGCAGTTTCGCGGTGACCTGATGACGTCCGGCCGCAATCGCCTGGCCGAGTGGTCCGAGTTCCACCGTCTGGCCCGTGACGGCGGGGACCACCGAGACGGTGGTGCCGTTGATGGCGAACTCCGCGTCCTGGGGCGCAGTCTCGACCAACCCGAGCGCGGGTCCCAATGCCGCACGCAACGCTGCCTCATCGACTTCGAGGTGGAGGCGGGAACCGGTGATGCGGGTCCTCAGGATTGATCCGAGTTGCTGACGACTCAAGGTCATGGTCGCGCCGTTGACCTGGATCGTCACCGGGGAGCGCAGCACCCGTCGCGCTTCGCGCGCGGCTCGGCGAACTTCGTTCTCATCGATCGTGGGGTCGGTGGCGCCGATACTCAGCTCGCCGATGTCGGTGCGACCGGATCGCAACGCCGAGATGATCCGCCGCTCGGCTTCGCCGCGGTTGATGCCGACGCCGCGGCGGGGTCGAATCTCGGCCACCTGCGCGCCCTCGAAGCGCAACCCGCCGTCGACGAGGCCCTTGCCCGTCGCGCCGGCCCACAGGTCGATCGTCTCGGCAAGGAGTCGGCGGTTGAAGCGTACCTGCAAGGGAACGGTGTCATGGCGAGCGCGCCGGAGCAGGAGCCCGCCGATGGTGTCGAGGGGATTCGCGGCCCGACCCGCTTGGCGGGCGCTGCGGACGGTCGCCGGTGCGTCGACGTGATAGTCGATCGCGGCGGGGTCGAGCGTCAGGGTCTGCTTGCCCGCGTGCGCGTGGATCGGTTGGCGGCGAAGTCGATCGGCGAGATCCGCGACTTCGTGGAGGGCCTCCGGCTCGGTGTCGCCCGCGAGCTTCGTGCCGGCCACGGTCACGCCCGGGAGCACCCGGTTCCGGTACGCGAGTCGTTCGGTCACTGCGACGCCGACCAGGAGGAGCAGCGCCGACGCAACCAGGAGGAGCACGAGGGCGGAACGCTGGGTCCGCCACACCCGTCCGAGCGCGGCGCGTCCCGGCGGATCGAGGGGCGCGAGGGGCGCTCGGACCGTGTGCATCGGGGGCGGGTCGGTCGTCAAGGCAGGACGAAATTAGTTGACCGGGCGGGCTGGGTTGCAGTCGGCCCACCCGCGTCGCAGCGAGGCCCGCTGCTGCGAGCCGATATTGTCCGGCCGTCGCCGTTCGGAAGGGTCCTCTCATGTCGTCCGCACTCGAAGATCGATCGCCTGACGCGTTGCGCGAGTTCGCCACCGCCTGGCTGGCCGAGCAGCTCCCGTCCGGTTGGATGGAAGCGGTCGATCGGAACGACGACACCGCGACGGCCGAGCTGCGTTCCCAGATCGATTACGACGATTGGTGCATTCGGTTGGGCGAGGCCGGATTGGCCACGCCGACCTGGCCGGCCGAGTACGGAGCTGGGCTGTCGCTCAACCCGGGCGAGGCGAAGCACGTCAACGACGTGCTGGCTCGCTACAAGGTCCCTCGGCCCTACAACATCATCGGAATCGGCATGGGTGGTCCGACCCTGATTGCGTGGGGCACCGAGGAGATGAAGCACCAACTCCTGCGGCCGCTGGCGTGCAACCAGGAGATCTGGTGCCAGCTGTTCTCCGAGCCCGGTGCCGGATCCGATGTGGCCGGGCTCGCCACGCGGGCGGTGCGCGACGGTGACGAGTGGGTCGTCAACGGTCAGAAGGTCTGGACGACCGTTGCCCATATTTCCCGCTGGGGAATGTTGCTGTGCCGGACCGACCCGGACGTCCCCAAGCACGGCGGGCTGTCGTACTTCGTCGTCGACATGCATCAGCCGGGAGTCGAAGTGCGTCCGTTGGTGCAGATCACCGGCGACGCCGAGTTCAACGAGGTGTTCTTCAACGACGCTCGGGTGCGCCACGACTGGATGCTCGGCCGGGAGGGCGACGGTTGGAAGGTCGCGATCACGACGCTCATGAACGAACGAGTCTCGCTGTCGGGTGCCGGATCGATCGGCGGTGAAGCCGTAGGTGGGAGCCCAGTGAGCCGCCTGCTGGAACGGGCGAAGGGGACGAAGGATCCGCTGATTCGTCAGGAACTGGCGCAGGCCTACATCGAGAGCCGGCTGATCCGTTTGAACAACGAGCGGGCCGCGAACAAGCGCAAGAGCGGTGGCGAGGCCGGCCCGGAAGGGTCGATCACCAAGTTGATGCAAGCCGAATTCAACCAACGGCTCCAGAACTTGTCGTTGCAGATCGAAGGCGCCCAGGGCATCGCGTGGGAAGGGACGCCGTTGTCGAAGACCGAACGCGTCGGTCGGAGCCCCCAAGTCGATGAGGACGCGCTCGTCGCGTTCGGGTTCTTGCGGGCCCAGGCCAACACGATCGAAGGCGGCACGTCCGACGTGATGCGCAACATTCTGGGTGAGCGGGTGTTGGGACTGCCCAAGGAGCCCGACGTGTCGCGTGATCTGCCCTGGGTGCAGGTGCCCCGGTCGGCGTGATGATGCCGGTCATCGACTCCGAGGGCTGAGGGCGCAGTGGATCGGCGCCTCAGGAAGTTCCTCCGCACTCGCGGCGCCGCGCCGGGCGAGATCGAAGCGGCCGAAGGCAACGGCACCCTCACACTGATGGCGATCGACCGGATGCTCGTGCCCGGCGCCGCGCATCTCGATTCCGACGGAGTCGCGGATCGCAGTGGGATGCCCCGTGAGACCGCCACGATGCTGTGGCGAGCACTCGGGTTCCCCGACGTGCCCGACGGAGCGGCGGTCTTCACCGACGAATCGGTTGAAGTGTTGCGGCTCTTGCAGACTCGCGACAATCCCCTGTGGTTCTCGGATTCCGAGTCGGACGCCATGGTGGCGCAGGTGCGCGCGGTCGGAGCGGGCCTCGCTCGAGTGGCCGAGGCCATCTCGGACCAACTCGCCGAGGGCATCCTCACCGCGCGGGCAGCGGGTGTGGATGACGCAACGATTGCGCTGGAAGTGATCGACACGCTCGACTGGCCGACGCTCGCCCGGCTCAACGACTACGCGCTCCGAGTGCAGTTGCGGGCGGCGGTGTGGCGGAAGGTGCTCGGTGATCAGGGACTCGACGGCGAGATTCCACGGCTCGGCGTCGGGTTCGTCGACCTGGTCGGGTACACCGCGATCAGCCAGGAACTCGACGGTCGCGAGTTGGCGGCCCTGGTCGATCGGTTCGAAGCGGTGACCTACGACACGGTGGCGCGGCTGGGTGCCCGGCTGGTGAAGACGATCGGCGACGAAGTGATGTTCGTGACCGAGGATCCGGCGATCCTCCTGGAGGTCGCACTCGAACTCACGGCCCGGACCGAGTCCGACGGCGCGCTGCCCCCGGCTCGGGCCGGAGTCGCCCTCGGCCCGGCCCTGGCGCGCGAGGGTGACTACTACGGTGCCGTCGTGAACTTGGCGCACCGGTTGGTCGAGATCGCGCGCCCGTCCAGTGTGGTGGCGTCGGACGAACTCGCGGCCGCGCTGGCGGCGAGCGATCGGTTCCAGTTCCATCGGATGCGGAGCCGGCGGATCCGTGGGATCGGGCGGGTCGATCTGTTCGCGGCGGCCGGCCTCGCTCGCCCCGCGGTCGAGGCCGTCACGCCCGACGACTCGGTCAGCGGATCGGAACCGTCGGCAACGGGGTAGGTTCGTGGTCATGGTCGATCCTCTGTGTCTGTTGTCGGTCCACGCTCACCCCGACGATGAAGCGTCGAAGGGCGCAGGAACGGTGGCGAAGTACGCGGCGGAAGGGATCCGGGGCGTGCTCGTGTGCTGCACCGGCGGCGAGGAGGGTGACATCCTCAACCCGGTCATGGACACCGAGGAGGTGCGCGCCAACCTTCACGCAGTTCGGGTCGCCGAACTCGAGGCCAGTGTTGCCGCGATCGGGTACGAAGAGCTCTACCTGTTGGGGTACCGCGACTCGGGCATGAAGGACTCCGATGCCAACGCGCACGTCGACAACTTCGCCAATGCTCCGCTCGACGAAGCGATCGAACGACTGGTTCGCATCATTCGCGCGGAGCGGCCGCAGGTGATCATCACCTACGGAGACGAGCGCGAGTTCTACCCCCATCCTGATCACGTTCGCGTGCACGAGATTTCGGGTCCGGCGTTCGACGCCGCCGGGGACCCCGACCGCTTCCCGGACGTGGGCGAGCCGTGGGAGCCGAGCAAGCTGTACTTCACGGGTTGGTCGGGCCGTCGGGTGCGCGCGTTGCACGAGGCGTTTCTCGCTCGGGGCGAAGAGAGCCCGTACGCGCAGTGGTTCGAACGCGGGTTCAGTGAAGCCCGGGACGACCGGTTCACGACCTACATCGACGTGAGTGACTACCTGGTGAACCGCCGGGCCGCGTTGCTGGCACACCGGACGCAGGTGGATCCCGACGGGTTCTGGATGCGTCTGCCCGACGCGGTCGTGCGTGAGGTGTTTCCGTGGGAAGAGTTCGCACTCGAGTGTTCCCGGGTCGAGACCGGGACTCCCGAAGGTGAACCCGAAGACGACTTGTTCGCGGGCCTGCGGTCGGTATCGACTGCGACCCGCTGATCGGGCTGGAGGAGCTCATGACCAAGTACCTGACCGACGCCTGGTTCGATGAGGCCCGCGCACTCGCGGCAAGCCAGCCGGAACGGCCGGGGGCCACGGCAAGGATGCAATACGTCGTGACCGGTGGGCCCGAGGGCGACATCAAGTACTGGTGGCGCCTGGTGGACGGCAAGCTGGCCGACAGCGCAGCGGGAGTCATCGATGAACCCGACTTCACCATGACCCTCTCGTACGACGATTCGGTGAAGATTCAACGGGGCGAACTCGATGCCAACGCCGCGTTCATGCAGGGTCGGATGAAGGTCACGGGGAACATGGGATCACTCATGCAGCTGATGCCCCTCACGACGTCGCCGGAGTACAAAGCCCTCCAGGCCGAGATCCGCACGATCACCGAGTTCTGATCCGCGCCGCTCGGGGCCTCGCGCCCGGTGGTCGGCGCGGTCTGTGGAAAACTCGGGGGGTGACGGCGCGTGCGGGGCGGTGGAGGGCGGTCATCGGTGTCGTCACGGTCGCGCTGGCGGCAACCGCGCTGACCGACACGGCCTTGATCGGTCCGGCCGACGGCGCCCCCGCAGTCGGTCCGGCGGTGTGTCGCGGTGGTACGTCCTACGAGTACTCGCCCCCGCTCGCGCGGTTGGTGCTCGCCGGGTCCGGGGCTCAGTTCCGAAGTTCACGAATGTCTCTCGCCAGGTCGGCTTCACGCTCGACCTGGCACCACTGTGTGGCGCGCCGAACTGCCTGCTCAGCGAGCCGGTCCTCCGCGCCGAGTTTCCCGACGTGCCGTTGCCGGTCGGCGATGCCCTGAACAGCGCACTGTGCCAGCTCGAACGGTTCACTGGTGGCGTCGCGGTGGGCGACGCGGACGGTGACGGTCGTGACGACGTCTACGTCCCACGCCTCGATGGGCCGGGCCGCCTCCTTCGTGCGCGCTCGAATCGGTTCGATGACGCAACCCCGGGCTCCGGCCTCGAAGCGTTGCCCGAGGCGTCGGTCGGTGCCGCGTTCGCCGACATCGACAACGACGGGGATCAGGATCTCTTCGTCAGCACGATCGCGTCGCATCGCTATTACCTGTTCGTCAACGACGGGACCGGGCACTTCACGGAGTCGGCCCTGGCGCGTGGCACCGCGCTCGAGAACGGCAACATCCACGTGGGGTATTCGGTGGCCGTCGGCGACTACGACCGAGACGGCTATGTCGACGCGTACTTCACGGAGTACCGAGGGTCCTCCGGCGCGACCCCGATTGCTTCATCGGACGCGCGATTGCTCCGCAACCGCGGCGCCGATCAGCCCGGATTCTTCGACGATGTCACGACCAAGGCGGGGGTCGGGATCGAACGCAGCAACGATCCGGTCTTCGCGTTCGGGGCAACGTTCGCCGACCTCGATCGCGACGGCTGGCAAGATCTATTCGTCTCCGGAGACTTCGGCACGAGTCATGTGTTCTGGAATCGTCGTGACGGCACCTTCGCGGAGGGAACCAAACCCGCGGGCCTGGGGACCGAGGAGAACGGGATGGGTGCCGCGATCGGAGATGTCAACGGTGACGGCATGCCGGATGTGATGGTGACGTCGATCTTCGACCCACGCGGCGCAGTTGCGATCGACGGTGGCAACTGGGGTGGCAGCGGGAACCGACTCTTTCTCGGGCAGGGTGAGCGGCGGTTCAAGGACAGGACTGACCTCGCCGGGGTGCGCAACGGCGGTTGGGGGTGGGGGGCCGCGATGGTGGACACGATGAACCGAGGTCGGCTCGACCTCCTCCAGCTCAGTGGGGTGGACTTTCCCGATGTCCCGTCGGCCGAACCGTTTGGTGGCGGTCGCAGCCGACTGTGGCGCAACGACGGCGACGTCGGGTTCACCCAGGTGGCGCGCCCGGCCGGGTTCGACGTGATCAACGCACGCGGACTCGCCGTGTTGGATCAGAACCGGGACGGCCGCCTCGACGTGATCGCGGTGAAACCGGGGGCGCGACCGATCATGCTCCGCAACGCCAGCCGGCGATCCCACTTCCTACGTATCGACGTCCGTGGAACCACGTCCAATCGTGACGGGCTGGGCGCGATCGTGCGCGTGCGGCCTCGTGCCGGCGGCCCGGCGACGGTCGTCGAGGTCGGCTCCGGCACCGCGTTTCTCGGGCAGAGCGAACGAACCGTGCATGTCGGACTGGGTGCACGACGACGCGCGGTCGACCGGGTCGAGGTTCGATTCCCGGCAACTGGCAGGGTCGTGACGTTGCGGAAGGTCCGACCGGACCAGACGATCCGAGTGACGGAGCCGAAGTGAGTCGAGGTTGGCGTACCTACGGGGTCCTGGTCGCGGTGGCGGTGCTGGCGCTCGGTGTCGTCGAGTCGATTGGCGCGCGCAGCGGCGGTGCGGCGGGTTGTCAGAAGCCCCACGCCCGGCACTGTGTGGGCGCGGATCTCTCACGACGAGACCTACGCAGCTGGAACTTCCGGGGCGCCGACCTGCGCGGCGCGAATCTCTCCCGGTCAGACCTGCGCGGCGTCGATCTCCGCACTGCGCGCCTCGACCGGGCGAATGCGGTCCGGGCCGATCTCCGGCACGCAGATCTTCGTCGCAGCCGGTGGCTGACCGCCGCGCTGGAAGGCGCGGACCTTCGGCATACTCGACTCGACCGGGCCCAGTTCAGTGCGGCGAGGCTCGCCGACGCCGACCTCCGGAACGCACATTTCGGCATGAGCTTCTGGACCGACGCCGACCTGACCGGCGCACGCGTCGGCGCGGAAACGTTGCCGGCCGTGGGACTCTGTGACACCGTCCAGCCCGACGGTTCGGTGGCGCCGTGTGCCCGGACGCTGGCGGGCACTGAGGTGGCCAGCGCGCGGCCGGTGACCGGATCGCCGAAGCTGGCGGTGGACCTGACCCGACTCGTCACGCGGCTCGTTCAACGCGATCGGCTGAATCCACCGGTCGCGTCACGGGTGTATGCCTTGACTGGCGTCGCGCTCCTGGAGACGGTGCAGCCAAACGCGTTGCCGCTCCATGGTCTGGCGCCGATTCCCGCGCCGGGCCACGAGGTGGATCCCCGGACCGTCGCGGCGTCGGGGGCGGCACTCGTGCCCCGGGCGCTGTCCCCGGTCGCCTCGACCCGGGCTGCGTTTGCGGGATTTCGTGACGGCGCCCTCGCGCATGCGGCGGATCGCATCCCGGGGGCTCGGTTCCGGGCCTCGGTCGAGTACGGGCTGGGCGTGGCCGCGCGAGTGATCGCGTGGTCGGAGCAGGATGGCTTCGCGAGGAGCCGGACCCTGCCGTACGTCGCGCCGACGGGTCCCGGCCTCTGGGTCCCGACGCCGACGACGTTCCAAGTGGCGCAGGAACCGAAGTGGGGCACGTTGCGCCCCTATGTCGTGCCCGATGCGGCCGCGTGTTCGGTGACGTCGCCCCCGATGTACTCGACCGATCCGAACTCGGAGTTCATGACCCAGCAACAGGCGGTCTATGAGACGTCCCGAGCCTTGACCCGAGAGCAGCGAGCGATCGCCCGATTCTGGAACGACGATCGGGGCCGCACCGGTACGCCCGGAGGTCACTGGGTCGCGACGGCCAATATCGCCATCGCCGATCGCGATCTCGACCTGGGTGACGCGGCTCGGCTCCACGGCGCCGTGGGAGCTGCGATCGGCGATTCCTTCATCACCACGTGGGCGACGAAGTTCCGGTGGAACACGATCCGGCCCGTCACGGTCATTCGCGAGTTGATCGATCCTGACTGGACGCCGTACCTGAACACACCGCCGTTCCCCGACTGGATCTCGGGACACGCAACGGTGTCGGGCGCGGCGGCCCGTGTCCTCACTGCACTGGTCGGGCCGATGAGCTACCGCGACAACGGGTTCAGCACCGGATCGGATGTCCGAGCGTCATTCTCGATCCGGCCGCGGGAGTACCCATCGTTCGTGGCGGCGGCGCGCGAGGCGGCGAAGAGTCGGGAGTACGGAGGGATCCACATCCCGAAGGCGGACGCCGCCGGACTCGAGGCCGGCGAATGCGTGGCCCGGACCGTGCTCGGCGCGTTCGAGCGCGCCGCCCGGCGGGGGACCGGCAGTGCCCGCGGCGCTGGGGCGCGAGGCCCTGATGACCATCGCGCCGGGTGCGGACCGGTCGCTCCACGGGGTGCCCGCCGAGAGGGCCTACCGGGCCGTGGCGGAGGCGCTGGGCCCCTTCTCGGGACACTCGGTGGCCGCGGGCCGGACGCCCGACGGGCGATATCTCCGCCGGATCGAAGCGCAAGCGTTCTCAGTGTCGCGCTGGCCTGCCGCCGCGACGGCCAGTGGGGTCCACCACGCACGAGCCCAACGTCTGGTGCGCGACACTCGAGCCGCGAATCGTCGGTTCACGGATCGGGCCGTGGCCGAACGCGAGGGATTCGTCCAGGTCGACGATCTCCACTGGGTCAAACCCGCGGCCGTGACCGACAGGAAGGTGCTCGACCCGCTTCATCCCGAAGCGTTGATGTACGCGCCAAGCACGAAGACGTTGCTGGGCGTGATGTACCTCGGCGACCGACGCGCTCATGGGCCCCAGATCGGAGGTCCCGAGACGACGTGGCACTACCACCTGTTCGGCGCGCCGGTCTGCATGATCCATGGTGGCTTCCCCCTGGAGCTGGCCGATGCCACCGGTGCGTGCGATGCGGGCCGACGGGAAGTCCGGTCACCCGAGATGTTGCACGTCTGGGCCCGGGGCGGGCGCGCGGTGTTCGATTCGTCGATGGCGGCGATGGACCACGCCGGCAACCACGAGTGAGGGCTGCAACGATTATCCGATCGCGCGCTGCAGCTCCCGAAGTTCGCGGTAGCCGATCTGGGTGACCGCGGCGCGATCGAGCAGGTCGGCAAACGCGGGATCGTGACACAAGGTCGCGTGATCCTCGACGCGCCCGGCCCAGTCTCGGTGCGACGCCCGCAGCTCGTCGGTGTCGACGGCAGGATGGAGGAAGACTTCGGTCACGCCGGGGCGGAGATCGAGGAGGACTCGTTCGATCGTGCGGCGGCCACCAATCGGCACGTCGACCATGTGGTCGGGGAAGACCACCCCTTCGTCGGCCGCGAGCCGACGGAACGGAAAGCCGACACGATGTTCGGAGCTGGCACCCGACAACCGCACGGGCAACGCGAACTCGACTGCGAGTTCGAGGTAGACGTCGAAGAACTCCGGACGGAGTTGCAGGGTGCCCATATGGCTGTCGAGATGGGAAACGTCGAACCCCCAGAGGATGGCGCGTTCGACTTGGGCTCGGCACTCTTTGAGTACCTCGTCGAGGTCGGCGTGATCCCAGACGTCCTCGATCGTGCGTGGGAACCCGCCGTCGCCATCGAGGAGGCTGGGTGCGCGCGTGATGGGACCCCAGCGGTAGTTCTCCCACTCCGAGTTCAAGGTGAGGTGCACGCCGATGTCTTCGCCTCGATACATCGCGGCGGCGTCGCGCGACCACGGGCAGGGGACCATCAGCGTGGCGCTGGTCGCGACGCCGGAACGCAGCGACTCGTACACCGCGACGTTGGCGGCGCGCGACGAGCCCAGGTCATCACAGTTGATGATCAACAACCGGTGGTCGCGGGAGTGTCCCAACTGTTCGGCAACCGAAGGCGCATCGCCCACGGGCTAGACCCGCTCGATCAGGGTGCCGGTGCCCAATCCGCCCCCACAACACATGGTCACGAGGCCGAAGGTGCCGTCGGTGCGTTCGAGTTCGTGCAACGCCGTCGTGATGAGGCGAGCGCCGGTGGCGCCCACGGGGTGACCGATCGCGATGGCGCCGCCGTTGGGGTTCACGCGGTTCATGTCGGGCTGCAGTTCGCGTTCCCAGGCGAGGACCACCGATGCGAATGCTTCGTTGATCTCCACGGTGTCGATATCGGCCATGGTCATGCCGGTCCGCTCCAGCAGCCGGCGGGTCGCGTCGATCGGTCCCGTGAGCATCAGCACCGGGTCGACCCCCACCAGGCACTGGTCCACAATCCGCGCCCGAGGGGTGAGCCCGAGTTCCGCAGCGCGAGCGGCCGTCATCAGTACGACTGCGGCGGCGCCGTCGCTGATCTGGCTCGATGAGCCCGCGGTGTGGACGCCGTTCTCGCGGGCGACCGCCTTGAGTTTGGCGAGCGCCTCCAACGACGTCTCCCGGAGGCCCTCGTCGCGGTCGACGTGGTGCGTCGATCCGGAGGGCTTGCCGTCGGCGTCGAGATCGGGTGCGTCGATCCCGATGACTTCGCGCTCGAACCGGCCTTCGGCCCATGCCGTCGCGGCGCGTTGCTGTGACTGCAACCCGAACGCGTCGCAGTCGGCGCGCGTGATGCCCCAGTTCTCGGCGATGCGCTCGGCGCCTTCGAACTGTGACGTCGGTTCGTAGATCGGGAAGTACGACCTCGGGAGCGGCCGATCGAGGTCCTTGCTCATCGTGGCGCCCAACGGGATCTTGCTCATCATCTCGATGCCGCAACTCACCGCCGTGTCGATGGCGCCACCCTTGATCAGTGCGACGGCGAGGTTCGTGGCCTGTTGCGAGGAACCGCATTGCGCGTCGACCGTGGTGGCCGCCACCTCCATGGGCAGGCCGGCGGCGAGCCACGCAGTGCGGGCGATGTTGAACGTCTGCGGGCCGATCTGGCCGACGCAACCCCCGACGACCTGACCGACGGCGGAGGGATCGAGCCCGGACCGGTCGAGCGCGGCGACCTGGACCGCGCCGAGGAGGTCGGCCGGGTGCATCGTGGACAGACCACCGTTGCGCTTGCCGAGCGGTGAACGCACCGCGTCGACGATCACGACATCCGAATCGGCCAGGGCAGTCATCTTCGCCTCCGCAGTAGTGGGTCGAGACCCGGATGGTAGTGCTGAGCCAGACGCTGGGCGGCGGGAGGACGAGGGTGACTCGCGCCACTCACGAAGCGTCGAGAATGACCTTGCCGAAGTTGGTGTCGGCATCGAGCACGGCGTACGCATCGGACGCGTCTGCCAGCGGGATGATCTGGTCGACGATCGGCGCGACGCGAGCGTCGGCGAGCAGTGGCACCACCTCGGCGACGAACGCATCGGTGGCGGCGGCCTTGTCGGTGATCGAGCGGGGACGCAGCACAGTGCCGTGGATCTCGCCGCGCTTCTGCATGAGCCCGAGCAGCGGGACCGCGGGGTTCCCGCCGGCCAGGGTGCCGACGATGATGATGCGACCACCGGACGCCAGGGCCGAGACGTCGGCCGCGACGTAGTCACCGCCGACGAGGTCGATCACGACGTCGGGTGGGCCGCCGTACTCGATGATCTCCCGGGCCAGGGCGAACGGATCCAGCTCGCGTGGCACCAGGATTCCGTGGTCGAGCCCGAGGGCACGAGCATCGACGAGCTTGGAATCGGTCCGGGCGGTGCCGGTCACGGTGCACCCGAAGGCCTTGGCCAGTTGCACCACGGCGGTCCCGACCCCAGAACCGACCGCATGCACGAGGACGTGCTCGCCTGGTTGCAGGCGGCCGCGCGTGCGCATGGCGTCGTGGGCGGTGACGAATACCTCGGGCACTCCGCCGGCAGTGACCAGATCGAGCGGGTCGGGTACGGGTGCACAATGAACGGCCGGCACCACGACGTACTCCGCCTGCGCGCCGCCGCCGGTCACGCCGAACACCTTCGCGCCGATCTCGGGCACGGAGACTCCCTCGCCATGGGCATCGACGGTGCCGGCGAACTCGAGCCCCGGGATGTCAGCCGGAACGCCAGGCGGGGCCGGATAGAAGCCGGCTCGCTGGAGGAGATCGGCGCGGTTGAGGCCGGCACCGTGGACTCGGACTCGGACTTCGCCAGGAGCGGGTTCCGGCGTGGGTCGGTCCTCGATCGTGAGCGAACCGTCTCCGGGGCTGATGAGTGCACGCATGCGGCGGACCGTAGTCGTCGCCTTCCACGGCATGTAGGTTGCCTCCGTGGCCGACCTGACCATCGTTGATGACGAGGGTGCCAGCGTGGAGTTCGACGCCGTCGAAGCCGAGACGCTGATGAATCTCACCGATCAGCTCGATGCCGCGACCACGTCGGCCTGCCCCGATTGCCGCAGCCGGGTCGTGTCGGTGGTGGCCTTGGCCGACCTGCTCGAGGCATCGCCCCCGCATCCGCGGACCGGTGACCTGCTCGAACTCGCCGATGACGCGCCCACCCTGCACGTGTACGTGGTCGACCGAGTGGCGTTGTGCGGCCACACTCGCTGGCGCGACCCGGGCCACGAAGAGTGGACCGACGCGGTCATGCCCCCCGGGGCGATCCGCCGCCGTCCGTAGTTGGTCGGTTGGCTCAGGCGAGAGCGGCGAGTTCGGCGAAGGACTCGCGGAGCAGGTCGAGAAAGCGATCGGGATCGATGACCGCGGCCGGGTCGGAGTTGATCCCGAGATGCAGTTCACCGCAGTAGGACATCATCGTCACGTTGACGGGTACTCCGGCGCGGGGCCCGAATGGATAGCTCGCCTCGATCCGGCCGCCGCCGAGGAACAAGTCGATCGGGCTGCCGCGCAGGTTCGACGTGGCGAAATCGATGGTCCGGGTTTGGGCGCGGAACAGGGTGACCAGCGCCGCGGTCGGGACGCCGGCCGCGGCTGCGGCCAAGAGGTCGGCGGCGTCGAGTGCGGGCTCGGCCCGGATCGTGTGCAAGGAATGGTGTACCGCCTCGAGATGGTCGGCCGCCCCGACGGCCGGGGTCGGGACCAGGACCCGGGTGGGTGCGAACCGATTCGCGGTGGCGTCGCCCTGGTCTCGGGTGCTGACCGGCATGGCCATGCGGAGCGACTCGGGATCTTCGCCGAACTCCCGATGGAACGACGCCAACGCGCGGGCCACGCCGGTGACGAAGACATCGTTCACGCTCGCGCCGTGCGCCTTCGCGGCCCGGTGGAGGGGGTCGAACTCGATCCGCATCGAGTCGTACCGGCGGGCCAACGACCGAGTGGCGAAGAGCCGGGACCGACCGCGTTCGGTGACGAGAACCTGGCGGCGCAGGGAACGCACGAACTCGATCGCGTCGCGGGTGGCGCCAGGGAGTTCGGTCGGCCGTGCTGCAGCCGTGACGGTGGAGCCGAGCACGTGGCGGGCGAGGTCCAGAGTGCGACGGCTCCGGTCGGCGATTGCGTCGCGGATGACATCGACGGGTCCATCGCGATCGATGGGATCATCGGTCGCGACCTCACGTTCGCGCTGGCCGATGTCGTCGATCAGCGACTGCACCCCGGACTCCGAGACCGGATCGCGTTCGAGGTCGACGAGGCTGAGCGACAGTCGCATCGCACCGACGCCGTCGCTGATCGTGTGGTGCAGGCGTTGGATGAGTGCGGCGCGATCGCCGTCGAGACCTTCGACCAACGTGAACTCCCACAATGGCCGGGAGCGGTCGAGCGGCGGTGCGGTGACGGCAGCCGCCAGGTCGAGGAGGCCGCGAGTGTCACCGGGCGTGGGGATGGCGACCCGGCGGAGGTGGTAGTCGAGTTCGAAGGTCGGATCGGTGCGCCACTCGGGCGGTGCCATGCGCAGTGGCGGTGAGATGACCCGTTCGCCGAGTCTCGGGATCGCGACGAGCGCGCGTTGGATGGTGGCGTGCATGCGGTCGTCGGCGGGGAGGCGATCGAGGATCGTCACATTGGCGAAGTCGGACCGGAGGGCCGGGTCCTTCTCGACCGCCCACATGATTGCTTCGCTCGGCGACATTCGCATCGGGCAACCTGCTCGGTAGGGGCCGACGCAACTGCGCGCCGGTGGCGGCAGCCTATTTCGTCGGTTCGCCGACCCAGCGGCTGAGTACTCGGCCGAGGACGAGGCCGAGGGCCACCCCACCGACGACATCCGATGCGTGGTGCATACGCACGTAGACGCGGCTCCCGGCGACGAGCCCGGCAAGCACCCACCACGGGCCTCGGCGCCCGGGCTTGGCCAACAAGCTCACTGCCGTGAACGCGGCGGTGGCATGGCCGGAGGGGAATGACGAGGTGATGGGCCGGCGCATGCCGTACGGCAGTGGGCCTTCGTCGGTGTCGGGCTCGGGGCGGCTGCGCTTGAACATGGCCTTGATCGGGCCGTTGGTGAGTGCCGACTCGAAGCCCATGCTTGCGCCGTAGCGCAGCGCGTACCGGTAATCGCCGGTACGGATCGAACGCGCCACGCCGATGGCGAACCACAGGATGCTGTGATCGGCCGCGGCCGACAGCGGGTAGAAGACCCGGTCGAGGAGCGGAGAGCGAATGGCTTCGACCGCGGTGTCAACCCGCTGATCGAACTGATCGACGGCCGGGTGCACTAGGCCGAGGTCGTGGCCAACGGGAGGGTGGGTTCGATCGTCTGGCCCGGGCCGAGCAGCTCCGCCGCCTGGAGCGGGTCGCCGCCGTAGGCCGGGCAGTACGGCTTGTAGGCACACCAGTTGCAGAGCGGACCGGTGCTGGGCCGGAAGTCGTCCCGTTCGCACGCTCGGCCGATCGCCGACCACAACGCATCGGTCTTGCGCATGACCCCGGTGATCGACTGCTCGGACGGGCTGGTGATGATCGCTTCCGGCTTCGACAGGTACAGGAGCTGCACCTTGACCGGCCGCTTCCCCAGAACGTGTTCGACCATCGCCGCGTACATGTGCACCCCGGCGAGTCGTTTGATCTCGTACTTCTCGCCGGGCACGGAACCGGTCTTGTAATCCGTGATCACGAGTTCACCGTCGGCGTCGAGTTCGAGGCGGTCGATGATGCCGCGCAGTTGCACCGTGCCGATCGTGGCGGCGAGGCGCAGTTCGAGGCCGATCGGCACGATCGTGGTCGGGTCTTCGAGTTCGAAGTACTTGTGGACCAGCACCTCGGCGTCGGCATGGAAGCGATCCCACTCGTCGTCGGCGAGTTCGAGTTCCGCGAAATCGGGGTGGAGGGCAAGCTCGGTGCGGGCGCGTCCCAGGTCGGTGAGCGCGTTGGGCACGGTGCGGGCCGGCGCGTCTCGCAACATCAGCAGTTCGAGGGCCCGGTGGACGAGCGTGCCCTTGCTGGCGGCAGCCGAGGGTGGCTGAGGAAGCCGGTCGAGGTAGGAGAAGCGGAACGCGAGCGGGCAATCCTTGAATGCCGAGAACGACGACGGTGACAGACCTCGCGGCTTTCCTACTCCCATGCCGTCAGGGTACCGGGGAGGTGTGACCACCGCCGGGACCGCCATCGGACCACCACCCGGGGTGAAGCGGGTCGCTAACCTCCTGGCGGTCTGAAGGAGGACATATGAAGGTCGATGGTGGGATCGGTTCGATCTCGGCGAGTGGCGGCGAAGGGTCTGGCGGCGATCGCGTCGGCGGCCAAGGCCCAGGAGGACCTGGGCTACGACGGGATCTGGTCGGCCGAGACGAGTCACGACCCCTTCTATCCGCTGCTCGTCGCCGCCGAACACACCGAACGCATCGAGTTGGGCACCGGCATTGCGGTGGCGTTCGCCCGCAGCCCGATGACGCTCGCCAACACCGCATGGGACCTGCAGGGGTATTCGGGTGGTCGGTTCATCCTCGGGCTCGGCAGTCAGATCAAGCCGCACATCGAGAAGCGGTTCTCGATGCCGTGGTCGTCGCCCGCCGCCCGCATGCGTGAACTCGTGCTCGCGATGCGAGCGATCTGGGCCAACTGGCAGGACGGCACGCCGCTGAAGTTCGAAGGCGAGTTCTATCGCCACACGCTGATGACGCCGTTCTTCAACCCGGGTCCGATCGAGGCCGGGCCGCCGAAGGTGTTCCTGGCTGCCGTCGGCGAGAAGATGACCGAGACCGCGGGGGAAGTGTGCGACGGCATCATCCTGCATGGGTTCACCACCGAGCGGTATGTACGCGAGGTCACCATTCCTGCGCTCGAGCGGGGGTGGGAGAAGGCGGGCAAGACCCGGGCCGACTTCCAGCTCTCGGGGCCGCTGTTCGTCGTGACGGGGACCACGGATGAGCAGATGGACAAGGCGCGCGCGGGGACGAAGCAGCAGATCGCGTTCTACGGCTCGACGCCCGCGTACCGCGGCGTGCTCGAACTTCACGGCTGGGGTGACCTCCAGACCGACCTCAACGCGTTGTCCAAGCAGGGCAAGTGGGTCGAGATGGGCGAACTCATCGACGACGAGATCCTCGAGACGTTTGCCGTGGTCGGTGGACCGGATTCGATTGCCGCGGAGCTCTCGGCTCGCTACGGCGACATCGTGGACCGGCTGTCGTTCTACGCGCCCTACGAGGCCGATCGTGAGCGCTGGGCCGCGGTGATCGAAGGTTTGCGCACCGCGAGCTAACTCGCGGAGGTCTTCTGCCGAAGCGTTCGCCGCCATCTCGGGATAGCCGGGCACGTCGGTCAGTCCTCGAGTCGGTTCAGCGTGCGCGTGCCCGAGGCGCCCATTCGAGGTCGTAGTGAGGCCGGTCCCGCAACGCATCGGTCAGCAGCTGCCGCGCCCGGTCGTCATGACCGGCCCGGGCTTCGATGAGCCCACCCTGGGCCCGTAATACGGGGTCGGCTGTCCCGAACCGGAGCGCGGCTCGTGAGTGGCGGAGCGCGGCCGCGAGGTGGCCGGTTCGGTACTCGGCCCACGCGAGGATGCCGGCGGAATGAATGTCCTGACGGGCGGCGAAGTCGGCGCGGGCGGCGGCCACGCGGTCGTGGGCTCGGTGTCGGAGAAGAACGATGCGAGGTGGCGTCGCTCCGCCGGGACCGTCGAGTTGGTCGTGGCCGATGCGAAGTCCGTTCGCGACTCCTGGCGGCGACTTCGGCATGCCCAGCGCACGCTCGACCTTCGCCAGGTCGCCGTGCAGATCCGCGGCCGGTGTATCGCGACCAGGTCCGGTAGCGGCGCTCAGCGTCGGCAATCGACCTTGCTCGACGCGGACGCGGCGGGAGTTCGAGGCTCGGAGGTGCCGGTGCGATCCGCAGCCCGACGGACGTGCCCTCGCGTCGTCGCGCGCCGGCTTGGAGTCGTAGTCGCGAGGTGAACCATGGCAGCGTCGGCGGCCGCTGGTCGAGGTCCCGACGTCGACGAGGCGTGGCGCTCGACGGCGGTCGTCGCCGTCGAGCTCGCGACCCGGGGACGCGGCTTTCGACGGTGCCGAGCGGGATCATCGCGGCCAGGTCGTCGTAGGTCGCCGCGGCCCGGTATTGGCCGAGTTCGAACTGGGCGTCACCGAGGCTGAGCCGGCAGGATGGACGAAGGATCACGGTCGAGGACTGCCGAGCCAGTGACGGTCGGCGAACTCGTGTTGGCCGCGAGCGACTGGCGAGACCGAGCAGGGACTGCGTCGCGCGGGCTCTGCGCCACTGCGGTCCGGAACTGTTGCTCCGCCGCCTCGTACCCGATGAGGTCGCCCGTCTCCGCGGCTTGGGTCATGAGTGATCCGCGTAGAAGCGCCGGGAGGCAGGTCGACCGGGTCCGCAGCGACCCGCTGGGCCCAGAAACCAGACGGTGGTGGCGATCGCCGGCGTTCCGGTGGATGCCGAACGCATGACGACTGGGTCGGGAGCGGCGCCTCGACGCGTTCGGGCGATCCGGGTCGCGTCGACTGCGATCCCGACTGCTGCGGTGGCCACGATGAGAACGGCGATGAGCACGACACGGTCGCCGTCGGGAAGTGCCGGGGCGGGCGAGCGCAGGCTGGACGATCATGGCGTCGCTCCGAGTGACGTCGGGGGCGGGCAGTGCCCGCCCCGACGTGGTGGGTCAGTTCTTCGGTGCGAGGTACGGGAAGGTCGACGTGAACGCCGAGTCGTTCCCGACGCAGTCGGAGGTGAGACCGCTCCGACTCCAGGCCACCGGTGACGATGTTCAGCTCGGTGTCGATGACGTCGTCGTTCAGCTTGCGGCCGTTGAGTCCGCGAAGCCGGCGTCGATGACGTGTCGACGGTGAGCACATCAGGCAGAAGCAGCTTGGCGATGCTGGTCGCTTGGGCATCGTCGTAGCCCGTGCCGTCGAGCCCGCTGAGCGTCTTGAGCCCGGCGACCACCGTCGGAAGCCACCGGGAACGGTCGTCTGTGGCTTGGTCTGGTTGAAGGTCCTTCCCGGCGGCGGGAACGAACACGGTGTTGATCGGGTCGGCCATTCGGTCGACGTCTCACCGTCGAGTCGCGTACGACCCCAGACGCCGATCGATTGCCGCCGAGCCACCGACTCGGGACCTCGACCGCGATGGCGTTCGTGTTGATCCCTTGAAGAAGTTCGTCGCATGGGCGTCACAGAACGTGCGTACTCCCACCTTCGCCGACGACTTGGTCCTTGAACGCCTGCAGGTCGAAGAAGAATGGGTCGTCGGCGAGGCCGGCCCAGGCGACGGCCGATTCCGACTTCTCGTGGAAGCACCTGGTCGGTGTCGCCGATGAACGTACTTGCGGGTGGCGTCGACTCGCGCTGGACCGACTGTCCGAGTTGCGCGTGTGCCGATGATCGAAGTCCGTTGGCCTGTGCGTCACCGTCGTTGTCGACGACGATCTGGTACTTCGCATCAGGATGGAACGTCGTGCCGTTCTTGCCGCGAGGGTTCACCGTCAGATCAGCACCGTGTGGCCGGTTTCGTAGTGACCAAGGACCGGTACCGGCGCTGTGGCGTCCGACCGTCGGTCTTGACCGCCGTTGCATCGAGGTGGACGGCGGCGAGGCGCTGGTGCCGAGGCCGACCGAGGTGGCGGGGTGCAATCCGCGACCCGAGGCCATGGTGCTTGCTGCATCATCAACCCCCACTCCTGTTGAGTGTGACGGGAGTTCGGTCTCGGGTGGTTTGCGGATGACCGAGACCTCAGGTTTTTTTACGCGGCTCGCCACATCGGCTCGGGCGTGGTGAAACTTCAGCTGGGGAGCACTGCGAGTGCGTCCACGCCCTCGATGGCGGCGATGCAGCGTTCGAGCATGGAGCGGGTGAGTTCGATGCCGCGCTCGTCGGCGGAGTCGAGGGCGGAGGTCGCGATCACGGGATAGACGAACGCCCACGCCACGCTGAGCCGGTAGTCGTCCCAAGCCTGATCGAACTCGTAGCCGCCCACTCCGTCGGCGTGGAGTTCGTCGAGCCAGATCCGTAGCAGGCCCTGCTCGTGGGCGGCGCGGTCCTCGGGCCGCAGGCTCTGGGTGACGAAGTAGGTGAAGTCCTTGATGCCCTTCGCGACCGAGATCAGTTGCCAGTCGACCGCGATGAGGGGTCGGGTGGGGTCGCCGGTGAAGAAGAGGTTGTCGCCCCGCCAGTCGCCGTGGGTGAGGGTGACGGGTGCCTCGCACAGCCGGTCGCAGAACCACTGGAACAGGCTCGAGTACCGGGCACCGAACTCGCGGATCTCTTCCGACATCATCGAGCCGTAAGCCTCGAGCGCGATCGGCCACGCGGCGTCGTAGCTCATCGACACCGCTTCCGGGAACGGCGACTCGTTGAGTGGGCGGAGGAACGGGCTGGCGAGGAGATCGGGGTGTTCCCACCAGGTCGCGTTCGAGGCGGGCGAGCGCGCGGACCGCGATCTCGGCGTCGCTGAGCGTGATGCCGGAGATCTGGTCGGCTTGGCGGTGGTGGCCGAGGTCGTCGAGGAGGAGGACGAAGTCCGTGAGTCTCGGCGTCGAACGCCACGTGATGGGACCCGGGAGACAACGCGCCGCTCGCGGTCGCGAGCTCGCGGTAGAAGCCGCATTCCTTCTGGTACATGTTCAGCACCATCGCGACGAAGCGCGACTCCTCGGTGGCGCCGGGCACCTTGGCGACGATGGTGGCGGGACCCGCCGCTGCGCTCGCGTAGGTCGGGGTGAGCCGGTACAGCTGGCCGATGAGACCGACGCCCAACCCGACGGGCTCGGAGACGATGGCGGTGACGGTGTGTCCGAGTGCCTCCGTCAGGTACTCCGGGGTGATGTCTTCGATGCCAGCCATCTGATGTCCTCACGTTGGTGTGATCAGCTCCGGGTGTGCTCGCTGCCGGTTCAGGATGCGATCACTGAATCCTGGCACTTGTCGCCGCGTGGAAGGCGAGCATCGACGCAACGGCGCGATCGGGGTCGTCGAGGGGGCCGAAGTGGCCGTGGCCGTCCCAGACCTCGATCTCGGCGTTCGGCAGGCGTTCGACCAGGCGACGGGCGAAGGCCGGTGTGATCGATCGCGAGTCGCCGCCGCACGCGACCAGGGTGGGAGGGACGACGTCACCGAGCCGGGTGAACAGACCGTTCGCCGCGCCCATCATGTAGATGTTCGCTTCGTCCTCCGGTCGGCATTTCAGCTCGACCTGGCCGTCGGCCCGGTCGCGGAACCCGTAGTCGACGTACGCGCGGAGCGAGTCGGGATGGAGCGTGTTCATCGGCGGTCGTGATCCGTAGGACGCGATGACCTCGTCGCGCGAGTCCCAGACGTCTCGCCGCTTGCGGGCCGCGAGCGACATCGGGTTGTCGGGGTCGGCCGGGACGGGCTCCTCGGTGGGGAACACGATCGGTTCGAAGGTCCAGATGCGCGCCAAGGCCGAGGGGTCGCGCATCGCCACCATGAACAGTGCGGCGCCGCCCTTCGAGTGCCCGGCGGCCAGCAGGTCAGGATCGCCCCGCAGGCTCAGATGATCGAGGACGGCGTCGGCGTCGTCGGCGAACTCGGCCCAGGAGTAGGTGGCATCGGGCGATGGGTCGGAGTCGCCCTGCCCGCGGAAGTCGAACGACCACACCCGCCGACCGGCGACGACGAGACGCTCGGCGACGGGTTGCCACACGACCCCATGGAATCCAGTCGGATGGGCGAGCAGCACTGGCGCGCCGGAGCCGCCCCAATCGTGGACGGCGAGGCGCAGCCCGGAGGGCGCGACGAAGGAACGCTGGGTTCGGGTCATCGGCCGATCAGTGGCCGGCGCGCTCGGTGGCGTGATCCTCGATCGCCTTCGCGATCGCAGTGGCCGCGCGGTCGACGAAGACGCCGCCGCTGCCGGTGACCCAATCGTGCGACGCCTGCACCGGCGCCAGCTGACCGGTGAAGTGGGGAATGACGTACTGCGCGAACAGTTCGTACGAACGGCGCTTGGCGTCGGGCCGCACCCAGTTGTGGTCGAACAACAGGAATGCTCCGAACCCGCCATTGCTCGAATCGATCAGCTCCTGAATCTTTTCGATCGCGTCGTTGGGGGAACCGATCACCGCGAAACCACTCGCCCGGTTGTTCTCGATGATCTCGGCCGGCGTGTCGCCGGTCACCGGTCCGCCGGGGAGCACGTGGGTGAAGTACTTCGAGAACGGTGCGATCGCGTACTCGACGTCGCGTTCGGCCTGCTCCCGCGTCTCGGCCAGGTGCATCGGCCCGACGAGGCGCCACTTGGAACGATCGGCTTCGTGACCACTTTCGCGTCCGAGCTCCTCCCACATGTCCCAGTGGTGGGCGAGCAGGTCCATGCCCTGCTTGGCAGTGGCGGCGACCGAGAGCATGCCGATGCCGTGCTTGCCGGCGGCGCGGGCACCCGTCGGGGAGAACGATGCCGCGACCGCGATGTCGAAGCACGGGTCGCTGTAGGGCCGCATCTGCAGGCGCGCCTCGTTGACCGTGAACCACTCGCATTCATAGGTGACGGTCTCGCCGCGGAAGAGGCGCATCATCACGTCGAGCGCTTCCTCCATACGGGGGCGCTGTTGGTCCGACGGGATGCCCATCATGCCGGCGTCGGAGGTGAGCTGACCCGGGCCGACTCCGAGCATGATCCGGCCGCGGGTGAGGTGGTCGAGCAGGACCATCCGGTCGGCGAGCATCATCGGGTGGTGGTAGGGGAGTGAGCTGACCCCGGTGCCGAGCTTGATGTGCTTCGTGCGCTCGGCGGCGACGGCGAGGAAGACCTCGGGCGACGCGATGATCTCGTACCCGGCCGAGTGGTGCTCACCGACCCAGGCTTCATCGAATCCCAGTTGATCGAGGTGCACGATCGTGTCGAGGTCTCGCTCGATCGCGAGCGTCGGGTTTTGCCCGACCGGGTGGAAGGGGGCCATGAAGGTTCCGAAGCGCATGGGTCGCATTCGACTCGGCCCCGGTCGCTCCGGTCAAAGCCGGTGCGTTATTCCTCGCCGGTGGTTGCGCACGCGACCGGGGCCGGTGCGGTGAACGCGGGCAGCTTCACCGGTGCGCGGCGCAGGGAGAAGTCGAGGACTTCGGCGAGGTTCTTGGCTTGCTGGTCTCGAAGCGTGAGGGGTTCGAGACCCCACCGCCACTCGATCATCCGCAGGATCGAACAGTGCTCGTACGGGCCGGCGGACACGACCCGCTTGGGTGACCACGGCGAGATCACGATGCACGGCACTCGGAAGCCGAGCTGGCGGTAGTCGGGGTTCGGGCCGGGCGGGTTGCCGACCGTGTCGTCCTCGACCTGAGGTGGGATGACGTGGTCGTAGAAGCCGCCCCATTCGTCGAAGTTGACGACGAGCACGGTCTTGTCCCACTGCGGGCTCGCCGCGATTGCGTCGTACACCCGCTTGATGTAACCCTCACCGACCTGGATCGAACCGTACGGGTGGTCGTCGTTGGAGGTTCCCGCCTCTTCGGACGCGGAGGTGTAGTCGGGCTCGATCAGCGTGAGGTTCGGAAGGGTTCCCTGCTTCGCGGCGGCGAAGAACGCATCGACCCCGAAGGAGATGTCGTCGTACTTGCCCGATGCGAACACCTTCGTCATCGGTTCGCCATAGGAGTAGTACCCGCCCGTCAGGCCGGCGTCCTTGATGCGGTCCCAGATCGTGGTCTGGATCTGCGACTGCGGCGCCGCGGTGCCGTCGGACAGGAACGTGCCGGTGAAGTTGACATCGGTCGTTCCGGCCACTTGGTAGATGCGATTCGGCCAGGTTCCGGCGTTGAGCGCGGCGAAGTAGTGGTCGAGGGTGGTGTACTGCTCGGCGAGCGCGCCGAGTACCGGCACCGCGTCCTTGCCGAAATAGCTGATGGGCCAGAGATCAACCGGCGTCTGTTCGCCATCGTTGACCTGGGTGAAGAGGAACCCGCCCCCTTGGCCGTTGTTGTACTGGATCTGCCCGGCCGGCCATTGGTGCTGGGGGTCCAGGTACTCACAGCCCTGGTAGTCGTCGCCGAGATCCCAGGTGGGGTGCTTCTTGCCGGTGAGGTCCGCGAACTCGAGGCCGGCCTGCTTGCCGTTGGCGCCGGGGAGCCAACCGAGCATGTGATCGAAGGAGCGGTTCTCCATCATCAGCAGGACGACGTGCTCGAAGGGCGCATCCTTCGGATCGCCCAGCGCCGCGGTGGCACCCGACCGTTTGGTGGTGGAGGAGGTTCCGCTACCACCCGGTTTCGAATCGCTCGAACAGGCGGCGAGTGTGGCGACGACCGCGGCACTCGCGCCAGCGGTGAGGAACTGGCGGCGATCGATTGGCGACATGCCGGTGAGGCTATCGACCGATCACCGGAATGTCATCGACCGTTCAGGCCGGGCCGCGGGGCGCGGGATGCGTCAGGGGGTTTGTGAGTCGATCCACCGGTCGAGGATCGGGCCGCTCTCGAAGCTGGTGATGAGCGCGTACCGCGGCTCGGTGCCGTTGTGCACGACCACGTGCCAGAGGCGTTGGGTGTCGACGACAAACCGCGCGCCGCGGTGGAGTGGGACCCGGATCTCGGTGGTCGGGTCGGGGAGTCCGTCGTCGCCGCTCTCCATGAGGAGCATGTAGGAGTCGGGGTTGTCGGTGAGTTCCAACCAGGAGCGCACGACCCAGCCGTCGGTCGGGGGGTTGAACCGGTTGTTGTCGTCGCGGTGGAACGAACGGATGGCGGAGTCGTAGCCCTGCGGTTCGAGCTTGATGATCCGGACCCGCCCGTAGTTGGCGCCAACACTCTCGACGTAGGTGGCGATCGTGGGGCACCGCAGGGCGTTGCTCGTGAAGATCGCGTTCTTGTCGGTCTTCTCGTCGCCGTCGTTCCAGAACCCGCGGCAGTCGAGCTTGCCGTCGGCCGTGGCGATGGGGGCGAAGTTGGTGTCGCCGCCGCTCTTCCAATCCATGTACTCGAGGTCGACGAACTCGGCATCGGGCACGGTGAAGGGCGCGTCGGTGAGCGCAACGAAGCCGCGTTCGGTCATGGCCGCCGGACGCGGGTGCGGGGTCTCGCTCGGGATGGCGACCGACCAGTGCTCCTGATTCGGCCACCATCCCTCGGCCGGGCGGGCGTTCTCGGCGGTGTCGAGAGAAGAGGTCACGGGCGAAAGTCTACGGACGGGCCCGCGAATTGCCAGGTTTCTGGGATTGCTCGACCGGACTTGTGACTCAGGTCCCTAATCGGACAATGCGGATATCAGCGGCAGGTACCGGTCGGACGGGTACGGGTCGTCCGGTGACGGTGACGGTGACGGTGGCGGGTGGGCCGGAGATGCGGACATTTATGCCCCGGCTCCGTCGCCGAGGAACGTGAAGAGGCGGGCGCCGGCGACGAACGGCTGCGGTGCGGTCGTCATTCGGTGGGCGCCGACGGTCGAGACGCCGCCGGGCTCGGGGAGGCCGAACCAGAGCTCGTCGAAGCCGGTCTGGGCGAACCAATCTCGAATCGCGGGGGTCAGGTCGGGCTGGCGGCGGTGGCGCGTCCACACGACGACGGCCGCGGCTGCGCAGACAGTCGGGAGCTGCGCGATGCAGGCGCGTACATCGGCGTTGGAGACATTCCCGAAGATCCCACAGAGCAGAAGCAGATCGACCGGAGCGATTCCGGCCAGAGCATCGGTGGTCGATGCATCGCCGGTCACGACCTCGACCTCGTCGAGCCCGGCGGTGAGGGCGGCCTGACGGGCGTGCTCGGTGAGAGTTGGTTCGAACTCGACCAACCGCCCGCGGACGTCGGTCCGCCGTGGATGGGCGGCGACCACGTCGATGATGTCGTGACCGCGACCTGCGCACAAGCTCGCGACGGAGATGGGGCCGGGTTGGGCGTGATCGAGTGCGGCGCGGACTTGATCCTGCACCATGGCCAAGCGTCGGCCCAGTGAGGAGTCGGGTCGGTCGTAGCGACGATGCCAACGCACCCAGTGAGGTTCGGTGGGTTCGTCGGCATCGCGAGGAGTCATTGACGGGTCACGGTCGAGGCGGATGGATCGGGCCGGTGCGGGTCCGGCGGGGGGCGGCGAGGTTGGCGAACTCACCCAGGCGGGATCGGGTCTCGCGGGGGTCGACGATGTCGTCGACGAGGAACACCTCGGCGGTCTTGAACGGATCGCGAGATTTCGCGAGGCGGTTTTCGATCTCCGCGCGCAGGGCGTCGGGGTCGTCGGCGGCTTCGAGTTGGGCCTTGTACGCGGCCTCGATCCCGCCTTCGAGCGGGAGCGAACCCCACTCCCCGGACGGCCACGCGAACCGGTACGAGAGTCGGCTCGCGTTCTGGTGGGCCGCACCGGCAACGCCGTAGACCTTCCGGATGATCACCGAACACCACGGCACGGTCGCCTGGTAGATCGCGGCGAGGGCGCGGGCGCCGTGGCGGATCGTGGCCTGCTCCTCGGATTGGGTGCCGATGACGAAACCGGGGTTGTCGACGAGGTGGACCACGGGGAGTCGGAACGTCTCGGCGAGGTCGACGAACCGCTCGACCTTGCGACTCGCGTCGGCGGTCCAGCCGCCGCCGTAGTGGTACGGGTCGTTGGCGAGCACCGCGACCGGCCAGCCGTCGATCCGCGCCAGACCCGTGACTGCCGACCGGCCCCAGCGCCGACCGATTTCGAAGAACGTCGACGGGCCGTTCACATCCCGGTCGACGACTGCGTCGACGATGGCCCGCACCTGGTACACCCGGCGTCGCTCGCGAGGGATCGCGTTGGCCAGTGATGGCTCGGCGCGGTCGGGATCGTCGGTGGGTTCGGTGCGCTGCGGAAGTTCGTCGACACTCGCCGGAAGGTAGGACAGGAACGCGCGCGTCCGTGCGAATGCCTCGGCCTCACTGGCCACCTCGTCGTCGACCGCGCCGTTCCGGGTGTGGATGCTGCTGCCACCGAGGGTCTCTTTGTCGACCTCCTCGATGCCGAGGCGGTTGACGACCGGCGGGCCCGCGACGAAGAGCTGGCTGGTGCCCTTGACCATGAGCGAGTAGTGGCTGGTGACGACCCGAGCCGCGCCGAGGCCCGCCACGCTGCCGAGGCACAGGCTCACGACCGGCACCCGGCCGAGGTTGGCGACCACCCACTCCCACCCGGGGTTGAAGGGGACGAAGCTGCGTCGTTCGGTTTCCAGAGTCTTGACGCTGCCCCCGCCGCCGGAACCGTCGACGAGGCGAACGAGCGGCAACCCGAAGTCGTGCGCCATGCGCTCGGCCATCACCTGCTTCTGGAAGATCGAGGCATCCGCCGCGCCGCCGCGCACCGTGAAATCGTCGCCGCCGACCACGACGGGACGGTCGTCGATTCGGCCACGACCCATCACGAAGTTGGCGGGCATGACGTCGGTGATGGTGCCGTCGTCGGCGCGGATCGCGCGGCCGGTGAGTTCGCCGACTTCGCGGAAGGAACCCGGATCCAGCAGCGCGTCGATTCGCTCGCGCACCGTCAGCTTGCCGTTGGCGTGGTGGCGGTCCACCTTGTCGGCGCCGCCCATCTGGCGGGCGAAGCCGCGTCGGCGCTCCAGCTCGTCGAGTTCGGGTTGCCAAATCGATTCGTCAGTCACGTCGCGAACCTACGCGCGAACGCGGCTCCCAGGAGGCGGCGGGTTCGCCGACCGTGATGGTGGCGTTCTACGGTCGGGCGCATGTTCCTGGCGCTGCGGGAGATCAGTCGATCCAAGGCGCGGTTCGCGTTGCTCGCCGGTGCGATCGGGCTGTTGGTCTTTCTCATCCTGTTCGTGCAAGCGCTGACCGGCGCACTGATCCGCCAGTTCATCGGCGCCATCGATCACCAGTCCGGCCAGGTTCTGGTCTACGGCGCCGACGCCCGGAAGAACCTCGAGGGCTCCCGAGTTCCCACCGCAACGGTCGACGCGGTCGAGGCCATCGACGGCGTGGCTGCGGCCGGGCCGCTCGGCCAAGGCACCTTCTCGGTGCGCGCCGACGGCGCGCTGAGCGACACGACGCTGTTCGGCTACGAGTTGGGGCAGCCGGGTGAACCGACCACGCTGATCGAGGGTCGTCTCCCCGCGAGCGACTTCGAGGGCGTGGCCAGCGACGGCAGTAGCGACAAGGGCTTCACCCTCGGGGCCACGGTGCGCATGGAGAAGGGCGACCGGACCATCCGGATCGTCGGGATCGCTCGCGACATCAACTACTCGGTGAACCCCACCATCTTCACCACCTACGCGACCTACGAGGCGGCTCGTCGCGATTCCAGCCCCGGGGTGCGGGACGTGATCCCCTCCGCGGTCGCGGCCACGGTCGATGCCGGCACGCCGCCGAGCACCGTCGCCGCACGGATCAACGCCGAGATCGAGGGCGTCGAGGCCTTGACCCGGGCCGATGCGGTGGCGCAGGCACCCGGAGTCGCGAACGTGAGCGAGTCGATCGGGCTGGTCGTCCTGCTCTGTTTCTTCGTCGTCATCATGGTGGCCGGGCTCTTCTTCCTCATCCTCACGGTGCAGAAGGCACCGGCGCTGACCTTGTTGCGGGCGATCGGGGCTCGGGCCGGCGCGCTCGTGCGGTCGTTGCTGGTGCAGGTGGTGATCGTCGTGCTCGCGGGTTTGGCGATCGGCGCACTGCTGGCATGGTTGGCGCTCAACGGCGCCGGGAACGGTCTCGGCGCTCGCGTCGAGGTCGGCTCGGTGCTGACGACGGGTGGGTTGGTACTCGGGCTCTCGTTGCTGGCCGCGCTCGCTGCCGCGCGCCGGGTGCTGCGCATCGATCCCGTGCGGGCCACGGTTCCGGGGGGTATCGAGGTATGAGGAATGCCCTGCGCGAACTGCGCCGCCGCCCCCGCCGCTTCTTCGCGATCACCGCGG
The DNA here is from genome assembly GCA_963765075.1 of uncultured Acidimicrobiia bacterium. GTDB lineage: Bacteria > Actinomycetota > Acidimicrobiia > IMCC26256 > JAENVU01 > JAENVU01. The sequence goes on along the minus strand of CAVXVA010000001.1, from coordinate 504,734 downwards.
CGCTCACGTTGCTGACCGTGCTGCTGTTGTTCCTTGGCGGTCTCCTCGATGGTCTCTACCTCGGTGGGACAGGCGCGCTGCGCGCGCAACGCGCCGACGTCGTCGTCTACTCGGCCGACGCCAACAACTCCGTGATCAGGTCGCGAGTCGGCCCCGAGGTGCGGGCCGAGGTCGAGGCCGTGCCGGACGTGCGTGATGTCGGCGGGCTCGGAGTGAGTCTGCTCGGCGCCGTCGTGCCGGGGGAGGCCGACCTGGCCGACGCGGCGGTGATTGGATACGAACACCCGCCGACCGGGGTGCCGGCGGTTCCGCCCGCCGGCGAGGCGTGGGCCGACCGGCGGTTGGAGGCCTTCGGAGTTCGCGCAGGCATGACGTTGCAGCTCGGCCCGGCACAGGTTCCTCTCCGCGTGCGGGGATGGGTCGAGGACACCAACTACTTGTTGCAAGGCGCACTGTGGGTCTCACCCGCGACGTGGCGGGACGTCCAGAACGCGAGCCGGCCCGACGCGCAGTTTGCTCCGGGTTCCTTTCAGGTGTTCGTCGCGTCAGGCTCGGGAAGTGCATCGAAGCTTGCCGGGCGGATCGACGCGGCGACCGATGGTGACACCAAGACGCTGACCAAGGACGAAGCAGTCTTGGCGTCGCCGGGGACTCGGCAGCAGAAGTCCACGTTCAACGGGATCATCGTCGTCACCTTCGCCGTTGTCGGTCTGGTGGTCGCGCTGTTCTTCGCGTTGCTCACGTTGGAACGGGCCCCGATCTACGGAGTGTTGAAGGCGCTCGGCACCACCACTCGACGACTGTTCGCCGGCTTGCTTGTCCAAGGGCTCGCACTCGTGGTGGTCTCGTTCGTCGTCGGGGGTCTCATCACCTACGGGATCGTGAGCCTGCTGCCGGCGCGCATCCCGTTGCAGTTGGTGGGATCACGTGCCATCACCACCCTCGTCGGTCTCCTGCTGACCGGCGCGATCGGCAGTGCGATCTCACTCCGCCGAATCGCTCGTATCGACCCGGTCACCGCCATCGGCACCGGAACCTGAGGAGGGCACGTGTCGGCTCTGCATCTCGAGGCAGTCTCGAAGATCTACCAATCCGGCGACGACGAGATCGTCGCGGTCGATGCCGCGACCATGACGCTGGGAGACGACGAGATGGTCGCGCTCGTCGGGCCCTCGGGATCAGGAAAGACGACGCTGATCTCGATGGCCGGTGGATTGCTCACGCCCACTTCCGGCCGGGTCACGGTCGGCGCCGTCGACATCACCGACTTCTCGGCGAAGGAACTCACCCGATTCCGAGCCGAACAGATCGGATTCGTGTTCCAGACCGTGAACCTCGTGCCGTTCCTGACGGCGCGGGAGAACTTGATGGTGGTCGGGGAGCTGACGGGCGGGCGTTCGGGCCGGAAACGGGCCGGAGGTCGGGCCGACCAGTTGCTCGAGGAGTTGGGGCTCGGCCGGCGCGGATCCAATCTGCCCGCACAGCTCTCGGGTGGCGAGCGGCAACGAGTCGCGATCGGACGGGCGTTGATGAACGAGCCGGAACTCGTGCTCTTCGACGAGCCGACCTCGGCGCTCGACACGCACCTCGGCGAACAGGTGATGGAGCTGATCCGCTCGGAGGTCAAGGGCCGCGGCACTGCGGCGGTGATCGTCACCCACGACCAGCGGGTGACGCGCTATTGCGACCGGGTGGTGACGATCATGGATGGTCGGTTGGCCGAGCCCGTCGGTATCGAGCTGACTACCTAGGTATCCCGGTAGGTAGTAATCTGGCCTCATGGCCCTGAGCATCAAGAATCCTGAGGTGGAACGGCTGGCCCGGGAGCTCGCGGAGAAAACCAACGAGTCGATCACCGATGCCGTGCTGATCGCGCTCCGGGAGCGCCTCGCCCGCCAGGAAACGGACCGACGGGAAATGAGAGTGAAGCGTCTGCTCGAGATCAGTGCCGCCGGTCGGGCGCTGCCCGCGGCGGGATACTCGCACGATCGAGGAGATCATTGGATACGACGAGCACGGTCTCCCTACGTGACCGGCTGGTCGTCGACTCCTCGGCGCTGGTCGCGATCGTCCTCGGCGAAGATGGTGCCGATGAGCTGGATCGCCTGCTCGGCGAGCACGATTCGATGGTGTCGGCGGCGACGTTGCTGGAGACATCGATTGTGGTCGAGGCGCGAGAAGGACTGAGCGCCGCCGCGTTGCTCGATGATGCGTTGCGATACGGCGAGGTCGAGGTCGTCGAGATCGACGAAGACCTGGCGCGCCTGGCAGTGCGTTCGTGGCGGCGTTACGGGAAAGGCAACCATCGTGCGGCGCTCAACTTCGGTGATTGCTTCGTGCACGCGCTGGCCAGCGACCGCGGTCTCCCGATCCTGTGCGTCGGCGACGACTTCGCCCAGACCGACGTCGAGGTCCTACCGGCCCGCTGACTTCTTCACCGGTCAGGTGCGCGGACCACCCGATGGTCTCGGCCCACGCGTTCGCACGCACCGTGATGTCGGTGACGATGTCGGACTTCGCCCGCGCGTAGTCGTTCATGTCGGCCCACGTGCGGGTCGCAAGTTCGCGCTTCACGGCCTCGTACAGCTCGCGGTCCTTGGGATCGAAGCGGAGCCAGTCCCGAAACAGCAGGTGTCGGTCGATGTCGTCTGCATCGCGCCAGAAGTGGACGTGCACGTCACGCGCCGGGGTACGGACCATGAGGTGGTTGGGCTCCCGCACCCGGAGTTGGTACCCGGCCCCTTCCAGCGGCGGGATGTCCCGGTGCTCGTCGAGATCATCGATCTCCACCTGGATGTCGACGACCGGCTTCGCGCCGAGCCCGGGCACGCTCGTGGATCCGATGTGCTCGATGGCCCGAGCATGGGGGAGGGCCGCCGCGATTTTGGCCCGTTCGTGTTGGAAGCGGTCCGGCCAGGTGGGATCGTACGGTTCGATCACGACCGGCCGCGGTTCGGGTCCGCCGATCAGCCACTCGGGTCCGTCGTCGCTCACATCCGGGACGGTAGCGGTTTCGCGGCTCGCGACCCGCGGCGGAGGGTAAACGTTCGGAGCATTGCCAGGGAGTGTGAAGCATGGGCGACGGATGGGATGCTCGGGGCGTTGTACGAGGACAGGAAATTCGATGAGTTCTACCGGCAGGAGTACGGGCGGGTTCTCGCGCTCGGCGTTGCCCTCTGTGGTGACCGAGGGACGGCCGAGGATTTGGTGCAGGACGCGTTCATGGCTGCGCACCGGAAGTGGGATGTGGTCGGTCGGTACGACGCGCCCGGTGCCTTCGTGCGCCGGGTCGTCATCAACCGTTCCCGCTCACGCTTCCGGCGGCGCGGTCGCGAACGGGATGCGCTGTCGCGACTCGCGGCACGGTCTGACGCCTTCAGCACGACCGACGGCGAGTCGCTCGATGCCGAGGGATTCTGGGCGATGGTGCGTACGTTGCCCGCGCAGCAGGCCCGGTGCGTCGCTCTGCGTTATGTCGACGACTTCGATGTTGCGACGATTGCTGCGACCCTCGGCTGTGCGGAGCCGACCGTGAGGGTGCATCTCCATCGGGCGCATCGGACCATTGCCGACCGCCTTCAGTTGGAAGCCGACTGATGCACGTCGATGCGCTGGGCGCGCAAGCCGGCGCCGCGTTGCGAGGCGAGTACGACCACGTGAACGCGCCTCCGTTACCTCCGAGTCGGGTCCGTCACACCGCTCTCCGCTCCGTAGCGATCGGGTTGGTCGTCGCGCTCCTGGTCGGCGGGTTGGTCGCGGTCGTTCGTTCGGGTCGAGATGCCGTGTCGAGCGGACGCGACGGTGCGACGTGGGTGCGCCGTTCAGCCGCCCGTGCGTTCGGAGCCTCGACGACGGACATTTCGATCATCGGCACCCCGAACGGTTTCGTGGCGACGGGCATCATCATCCGACGGAATCAGTCAACAGCGGCCGTATGGACATCCCGCGAGGGAGAACGTTGGTCTCGGGTCTCGACGACCGGGTTGCCCCGTGAGCCGCGGGCAGCGCGGGGCCGGTCTTCGGGCACGGTCGCTACCTCAGCATGTGGGACGGTTCGGTCTACCTGTCGCGTGACCTGCGTTCGTGGCGACGGGTGTTGACTCCAAAGGAGTACGCGGTCTTCGACCAGCTGCCGAGCTCCTTCCTCGTCACGGTGCGCGATGGTTTCCAACTCGCGCTCGATGTCGACGTGTCGGCGTCTATTGCGTACGAGTCGTCCGACGGAGTGCGCTGGCACCGGATTCCGCGCTCCACGACGCCGGGCGTGGTGACCGGCCTGCCCGCGGGGTCACCGTTGGGTGCCGGGTTCGTGAGCCGGAAGATCTCGTTCGGCGCGCCGGTCGAGAGCTTCCGGTCCGAAGACCGGAAGCACTGGACCCGCATCGGCGTGTTGCCGCCACGAACGATTGGCCGGATGGCGTCGGACCGGTCGCGCCGAGTGCTGTACGCGATCCAGTTCGAACCCGCACACGACGAGCCTGGCGGCGCGATTTTTCGGACGCGCGACGGGAGGCGTTGGCGCGAGGTCACGAGTTTCTCCCGCCGATTCCCGGACGGGAACCCCGATGACATGGTGCAGTCGGGTCGATGGTGGGTCTACGGGGGGAATGAAGGTGGACTCCGCCGACGACAGACCATGTGGGTGACCCCTGACCTCGAACATTGGATCGAGATGCCGAAGCCCTTGCGGGCTGCGGGGCCGAGCGGCGTCTCAGTGGTCGCCCATGGCAAGACCGTCGTCGGCTATCTCTATTCGATTGCGGGTCCCGGATCCCTCTGGATCTGGCATCGACCCGCGAGGATTCCGGAGCTTGTGAGGGTCAGCGGTGTCGTGCGATCGGCAGGGGGTCCGTCGGGTACCGGGTCGATCGTCGATGCCGTGAGGGTGTTCCGCGGCACGGAGTTGGTGGACGAGGTAGCCGTTGCCGCCGACGGTGCATATGCGCTCGACCTCCCGCCCGGTCGCTACGAGCTGCGCACTGCCTGCCAGCGCATGCCCATCACCGTCCGCACGACCCCAATCAGGTGGTCGGATGTCTGCAGTATCAGGTGATCGACGTTCGGGTGGGCGCGCTTGACCCGGCCCGCCGGTAGGCCCCAGGATGCGCGGCATGCGTGCAGCGATTGCCCGGAAGGGTCAGATGGTCGTGGGTGAGGTGGCCGAGCCGGTCCTCGCCCCCGGCGAAATCCTCCTCGGAGTGCAGGCGTGTGGGATCTGCGGTTCCGATCTCCACACCCTGCGCCACGCCCACTCGATGTTGGCGCTGGCCAGCATGACCGGAGCCGAGAACCCGTTCGACCCGGACGCCGATTTCGTCATGGGTCACGAGTTCTGCGGTGAGGTGCTCGAACTCGCGCCGGGAACCGAGGGTGCGCCGGTCAAGGTCGGCGACATTGCCGTGAGCCTGCCGATGGCGTTCGCGCCTCACGGTCTGGAGCTGATCGGCTTCTCCAACAACTACGTCGGGGCGTTCGCCGAGCGCATGCAACTCACCGCGGGTATGTGTCTGCCGGTCCCCAACGGTCTCGACCCGAAGATCGCCGCGCTCACCGAGCCCATCGCCGTCGCCGTCCACGCCGTCAACAAGTCCGGTATTCGTCCCGGCGAAGGTGCGCTGGTACTGGGCGCCGGCCCGATCGGGCTCGCGCTGATCGCCGTCTTGAAGGGTCGGGGCATCGAGCCGATTGTCGCCAGCGACTTCTCGCCGCGTCGGCGCGAGCTCGCCACCGCGATGGGGGCGACGACCGTGGTGGACCCCGCAGTCGAGACGGCCATGGACGGTTGGAACCGGGCCACGGGGGGAGCGACGCCGGTCGTGTTCGAGGCCATCGGGGTTCCCGGGATCCTCGACGACATCTGCCGGACGGTGCCGCCCCAGACCCGGATCACCGTGGTCGGCGTGTGTATGGAGCCCGACACGTTCTTGCCCCTCGTGGCGGTCGCCAAGGAACTGCAGTTCCAGTTCGTGATCTATTACGACCCGGCCGAGTTCGGTGACACCCTGCGTCAGCTCGCCGAAGGCGAAATCGACGCGTCGCCGCTGATCACCGGGGTCGTCGGGATCGACGGGGTTCCCGATGCGTTTGCCGAGTTGGCGAGCCCGGACACCCACGCCAAGGTCATCGTCGACCCCGGGGCCGGCGCAACGATCACGCTCGTCTGAACCCACCCGACGGGGCGCTCGTGGCGCGGCTGATTCGCGGGCCCGGCCGAGGTTTGGGCCCCGCTTCGACATGAACGGCGCCGGGACGCCAGAATCTTGACCGCAATCCGAGGGGCCGCCGATCTCCCGGCGAGTCCCGTCCAGCCTCTGGGAGCGTCCAGTATGAACGTCGTCGTCTGCGTCAAGCAGATCCCTGACCCGGCGGTGCCGGGCGAACTCGATAGCGACCACACGCTGAAGCGTGAGGGCAAGCTGATCTTGGATGAGTCCGACAGCTACGGCGTCGAAATGGCGCTGCAGCTCGTCGACAAGGCCGGCGGCGGCGAGGTCACGCTGATCTCGATGGCGCCGAACGGCGAGGTGTCGGGCCTGCGCACTGCGTTGGCGATGGGGGCCGCGAAGGCGATCCTCGTCTCCGATGACGCGCTCGCCGGTGCCGATGCTCTGACGACGTCCAAGGTGCTCGCCAAGTGCGTCGAGCGTGCAGGTGAGGTCGACCTCGTTCTCACCGCCACGGAGTCGACCGATGGCTACACCGGCACGATCCCGGCCGCCATGGCCGAGCTGCTCGGCTGGCCGTCGCTCACCTTCGCCAAGGACGTCACCCTCGATGGTGGGTCGGCCACGATCCAACGTCAGACCGAAGCGGGCTACGACGTCGTGTCGGCGTCGCTGCCGGCAGTGGTCAGCGTCACGGCCGGTGTCGTCGAGCCTCGCTACCCGTCGTTCAAGGGCATCATGGCGGCGAAGTCGAAGCCGGTCGACCAGGTGACCGCGGGCGATCTCGGTCTGAGTGCCGACGCCATCGCTCCGAACCAGACCATCACGTCGGTGACGGCGGCCCCGGCTCGCGAAGCCGGCGAGAAGATCGAAGACGACGGTGCCGCATTCGAGAAGGTTGTCGAGTTCCTCGACGGTCTCAAGGTCATCTGAGCGTAGGGGAGCAGACACGATGAAGATTTGGGTATACGCAGAATCTGAAGGCGACGCACCGACGACGGCAACCCTCGAGCTGGTCACGAAGGCTCGGGAGTTCGGCACCGTCGAGGCGGTCTACGTCGGCGACAACGCGGCGGCAGTAGCGCCCGTGCTCGGTGAGCACGGCGTGGCCAAAGTGTTCGCGGTCGATGCCGGTGGGAGCCTCGCCGGGGTGATGGGCGCGGCGGCGATCGCCGGACTGGTCGAGGCCGAGGCCCCGGACCTGATCCTGTTCGCACAGACCTACGACGGTCGTGACGCCATTGCCCGGTTGTCGGTCAAGCTCGACCGCACGGTGCTGACCAACGGCATGACGCTGGCGGTCGACGGCGACACGATCACCGTGGGAACCGCGATCTTCGGCGGCAACACGCTCGTCGACACCAAGTTCGACGGGGCCAAGCCGTGCCTGGCCGCGATCCGGCCGAAGTCGTTCGTCGCCGAGCCGGGTGGCGCGGCGGCGGCCGAAGTGGTCAGCGTCGGGACTCCCGACGCGGGCCGTGCCGCCGAGGCCAAGGTGCTCGAGACTCACGTCGAAGAGCGCGAGGGGCCGAAGCTGGAAGAGTCGGCGATCGTCGTATCCGGCGGTCGGGGCATCGGCGCGGCGGAGAACTACGACCCGCTGGTCGAGGATCTCGCCAAGCTGCTCGGTGGTGCGTCGGGAGCGTCGCGCGCCATCGTCGACGCCGGCTGGGTGCCGTACTCGAAGCAGGTCGGACAGACCGGCAAGACCGTGAAGCCGAAGGTGTATCTCGCCCTCGGCATCAGCGGTGCGACCCAGCACATGGTGGGCATGAAGGGCTCGGACAACATCATCGCCATCAACAAGGATGGTGAGGCGCCGATCTTCTCGGTGGCCGACCTCGGCATCGTGGGCGACGTCCACAAGGTCGTCCCGAAGCTGATCGAGGCGATCAAGGCTCGCAAGGGCTGATCGCTCGCACTGAGACGCCCACGCACGGGCAGTGAACATGATGAAGGCGGCGCCGCGGCGCCGCCTTCATCATGTTCTTCGGAATGAGCTCGGTCAGCTCGAAGGGGGCGTGTCCGGAGGAAGACCCGCCGGGCCGACCGAGACGGCGTCGACGACCCATTTCTTGTCGGGCGCAGTGAGGATGAAGACCACTTGGCCACCCGGGCGCGTCCAGGTGCACGTCTTCGACGCGGTCTTCGCACCGAAGGTCTGGGTGCAGCCGCCCCAGGCCAGCCCCTTGACCTCGTTGGGTTGGATCTTCAGGAGCGCAACCTTGCCGTCCGAGGTCGACAGCTTCGCGAGGGTGGCGGTGTTGCCGTCGGCGATCGCGTCACGGACCTCGTGGGCGATCTTGAACGGCCCGGCACCGGTCTCCTCGCTGCGTGTCAGTTGGTAGGCCGCGAAGCCGCCGCCGGCCAGGACGATGACGGCGATGATGGCGATCACGATGGTCCGCGTCGACGACGAAGACTTCGAGGAGGTTGTTTCAGGAGCTGGGGTGTCGGTCATGGGCGGGAACGCTATACGTCTCGCTCAATCGGTGAGATCCACGACCACGGGCGCATGGTCCGACGGTTGTTTCCCCTTCCGGGCATTTCGGTCGACAATCGCCCAGGTGACCCGCTCGGCCACGGGCGCGCTCGCGAGCACGAGGTCGATCCGCATCCCCCGGCCCTGATGGAAATCGCCCCGGCGATAGTCCCAGTAGCTGTAGAGGTGGTCGGTGTCGTACACCTGGCGGAACGCGTCGACGAGGCCCCACGCCTCGAGTCGCGCGCACCGCGTCGCGCTCGGGCTCGGTCACGTGGGTGGATCCGGCGAAGGCCTTGATCGACCAGACGTCTCGGTCCTCGGGCGCAACGTTGAAGTCGCCGGTGATCACGACGGAGTCCTGCGGCGTGTGGTGGGCGTCGAGCCATTCGGCGAGCCGGGCGAACCATTCGAGCTTGCGGTCGTAGAACTCGCTCGGGACTTCACGTCCGTTCGGGACGTAGACGCTCACGACCCGAATGCCACCACAGGTGGCGGCCAGCATGCGGGCGTCGCCTGCGTACGGGTCGACGACGCCGGCGCCGAAGCCGTTCTGGGGGTCTTCGATGCCGACCTTGGACAGGATCGCCACGCCGTTCCACTGCCCTTGGCCATGGTGGACGCTCTCGTAGCCGAGCGCCGAGAACGCCATCGCCGGGAAGGCCTTGTCGGCCATCTTGGTTTCCTGCAAACAGAGCACGTCGGGCTGCGCGTACTCGAGCCACTCCTCGACGCGTTCGAGTCGCGCCTTCAGCGAGTTGACGTTCCAGGTAGCGATGCGCACGACGGGATTTCCTAACGGCCGGAAGCGATGTAGTCGGGATTGCTCACTGCGAGCTTCGACCGTACCGAAGCGCGCACGGCCGCGAAGACTTCGTCGGTTCGATCCGCGAACCCGCCGGCGCGGATACGAGCCGAAAGCTCGACGGTCTGCTCGCGGACCGGTGCGTCGATCCCGGTGAGTGCGCGCAGCCGTGCCTGTTCGGCGGCGTATTGGTCGGCCCCCAGATGGAGTTCGCGTGCGACCGTCGCCAGCACCCTGGACGCGACCCGTGCGTGGAACGCCACGCGCCCCTCACCGGTCATCACGTCGCGTTCGAGGTACTCCCGCACCGACTCGAGGAGTTCCACTGCCGTGGGCCGGTCGTGCATGGTGGGCATCTCGACCGGCTCGGCGGCGGGCGGAGCCGGTGCCGGGTCGGGGTCGATGAGGTCGAGCAGGTCCCATTCCATCTCGGCGATGCGCCGCCCGAGGGCAGCCAGTTCGACCGAGCGCACGAGACCTTGGAGATGAGAGAAGGCCTGCATTTCGCAGATGACGCCCCATTTCAGGGTGCCGAACACTTCCCAGTAGCGCAGATGGTCACGGGTCACGGTTGACCCGCCGGCCGCGGCGTACCGCTCGAGGAGTTCGTCGACGGTCCCGAAACCGCCCGCGACCAGATCGACGTTGCCGAACCGCCACGATTTCACGCAGAGCCACCCGAGATCCTCGATCGGGTCGCCGACGTGCGCGAGTTCCCAGTCGAGTACCGAACGCAGGCCATCGCCGTCGACGATGAAGTTGCCGTTGCGGAAGTCGCCGTGTACGAGGCCGAGCTCGGCCGGTGGGAGCTCGGCCGCAGTCGTCCGCAGCCAGGCGAGGCCGAGTTCGAACGCCGGATGGGGTTCGCCGAGCGCGTCGAGGATGCCTTGGAATTGATCGATCTGATTGATCGCGTCCTGGCGCGGGAGCCGGGGGAGGGTGTCCAGCGGGATCGCGTGGATGGCGGCCGCGGCCCGGGCGCATTGCTCGGTGAGTTGGGTCCGGGCTGTCGCGTACTCGTGGTCGCGCAAGATCTTGCGGGGGATGGTCTCGCCCTCGACCCGGTCCATGACGAACCCCGCGCCCAGCCCGTCGTTCTCATCGAGAAGGAATCGGACCCGCGGCACGGCCACGCCTCCGGCGTCGGCGGCCTGGAGCAGTTGGTACTCGGTCGAGCGATCGGTGGATCCGATGGTGGCTCCGGGGTCGCGCCGCAGCACCAGGTGATGCTCGCCGTCGCGGGCGCCGACGGCGGTGAAGGCCCAGGTCTCTCGCGATGCACCGCCGGAGAGCCGGCGCAAGTCCTGGATCGTGACGTCGTCGTCGAGATGGCGGCGGCACGCGGCCGCGAGCAGAGGGGCGTCGACAGCGGACATGGCGTCAAACTAGACACTCGTGAGATGGCATGGCTCGCCGGCAGCCCTGTCGTACCCGATCCGAGGAGCAGTGCATGGTGGACCGTTGTGATGCCGACTTGCTCGCCGAGGTTCCGCTCTTCGCGCCGTTGTCCGACCGCGAACGTCGTCGGATTGCGGCGGTGGCCAAGCGGGTGACCTATCGGGAGGGCGCGACGGTCGTCGAGGAGGGCACCTTGGGTGGCCGCTTCTTCGTGATCCAGACCGGCACGGCCAAGGTGCAGACCGGCGGCCGCACTCGGATCACGCTCGGTCCCGGCGCGTACTTCGGCGAGCTCGCCGTGCTCGACGGACAACCGCGATCGGCGTCGGTGATCGCGACCAGCGCGCTCGACACCTGGTCGATTGCCGAGTTCAACTTCCGCTCCCTGATCAAGCAGTACCCGGCGTTGGCGGTGAAGCTGCTCGCCAGCTTGAGTGCCCGGGTGCGGGCCGCCGAACGATCATTGGTGACATGAGCTGGTACACCGAACACGTCCTTCCGCATATCGTCGAGTTCACCTGCGGGGGCAAGCGGATGGTCCCCGTGCGAGTGCCGGCACTGGCCGGGCTGCGCGGCACCGTGGTCGAGATCGGGTTCGGATCGGGGCCGAATATCGGTCTGTATCCGCCGGAGGTCGACCGGGTTCTGGCGGTGGAACCGTCGGCGCGTGCGCAGGAGATGGCGAGGAAGCGTATGGCCGGCACGCCCCACCCGCCGATCGAGTTCGTCGGCCTCGACGGCGCGTCGCTGCCCGTGGCGAGCGGGAGCGCCGATGCCGTCCTCTCGACGTTCACGTTGTGCACGATTCCCGACATCGACGCGGCGATGAACGAGATCGTGCGGGTCCTCCGGCCGAGTGGTGCGTTGCACTTCGTTGAGCACGGCCGGAGCGAGGATCCGAAAGTGCTCGCCCGGCAACGGCGATTTGAACCGATTCAGCGGCGCATCGGTGGCGGATGTCACCTCACGCGCGATCCGGCCGAGTTGGCCGAGCACGCCGGTCTGGCGGTCGAAGCCCTGGATCGCTTTGTCCTGGAGGGCCCGAAGATCCTCACCACAATGTCGTGCGGTCGGGCAATTCGGCCCTGAGAGGTTCGTGAGCGCGCGCCCTCGGGACGGCTCAGGTACCGACGAAACTGGTCGATACCCGTTTTGATGTCTCGTAGCTGGAAGACTGGTTTCCCTTGATGACCCGTGCCTCGTCCTTCTTCGGCGCCGCGTGGTCCCGTCGCAGTTCCCGTCCCGTGGACGGACTCGCCCGGTTGACCCCCGACACCGACTCCGACCTCCTCCTCGAGACCATCGACCGCGACGGCGGCCTCGTGATCTCGGGACTCCTCTCGCGCGAGACGGTCGATCAGATCGACCGCGACCTCGCACCGTCGGTCGCGGCACGCCAGCCCGGTTTTCGCGAGGGTTTCGACGACACGTTCTACGGACGCAACACCGTCCGGGTACAGGGCATCCCCGCGAAGAGCCGCACCATGGTCGACGACTACCTGCTGCACCCGACGCTGCTCGACCTCGCCGACCGCGTGTTGTTGCCGTACTGCGGCGACTACTGGATGAGCCAGTCCGAGACGATCTTCATCGGCCCCGACAACCCGCGCCAGACGCTGCACCGTGACGACCTCAACTGGAACCTCGCGGCGAAGCTCGGGGTGCCGTTACAGATCTCGTGCCTCGTCGCGCTGGGCGACTACGACGCCGAAGTCGGCGCGACCCGGGTGATCCCACGCAGCCACCGGTGGCCACTCGATCGGCCGATCGACGATTCACTCGCCGTGCCGGTCGAGCTGGCGCCGGGGGACGCGCTGGTGTACCTCGGCAGCCTCGTCCACGGCGGCGGCGCCAACCAGACGACCGATCGGTGGCGCAAGGCGCTGTACCTCGCGTACCTCGTGGGTTGGCTGACACCCGAGGAGGCGGTGGCCGTGAGCGTCGGACCCGAAGTCGCTCGGACCTTGCCGCTTCGCGCTCGGCAACTCCTTGGCTTCGCGGGCATGCCCGAGCGGGCCGCCGCCGACGACCCCGCCGAGGCCGCACTGGCGTTGTGGCAACTTGACGCCGACGACCCCCAAGTCACCGACGGCACCTTCCGGAACCGCTGATCTGCCATCACTTCTGCTCGTCCGGTCGCCATCTCGGTGCTCGCGTGCGACGTGGGCTCCCTCCCGAGCTGCTCGCCTCCGCAGGCTCCGGCTCGGGTTGGCGCAAGCGCTGCGCGGTGGCTCAGGCGTTGGTTTCTAAACCAACCGGTTTGTTGTCGATGATTTGATCGAGGTACTCGGAGAGGCCGTAACCGGTGTGGCCGTTCCAGTGCCATTCGGTCATGCCTTCCGAGATGCGGGTGACGAGCTGCTCGCCCTCGGGGGAGGTGCGCCGGTTCCGCAACGGGATCAGGTTGAGGACCGAGCCGGTGATCTCGTATTCGCGGTCGCCGGCCCCGGCGGTCACCCGGATCTCCTGGTGATAGAGATCGTCGCCGACCCAGTCGGTCTCGATCGTGGCGCGGTCGATGTGGCGGTACTCGCCGTCTTCGAGTGCGATCCCGCCGATGCGCTGCTTGCCGTCGCGGGCCGTGACGATCGAGATCATGAAGCCGCTGTGGTCATCGAAGTTGATCGTGAGCCAGCGGTACCACCATGGTGCTTGCCAGAAGCGCGGGCCCCACGAGTGGTCGCGCAGGCCATAGCCGTCGACGACCCACTCGTCGTCGCCGACGTTGATGACGCCCCGGGCGCCGACGTGTTGTTCGTAGTGGCCGCGCGCGAAGCCGCCGGAGAGATCCTCGGTGAGCGGGGAGCCGTCGTCGTTGACCGGCTCGCCTCCGAACATTGGCGCGATGCCCCGGTAGTCGAGCTCCACGCGGGCGTCGACCCACGGGTTGTCGGTGAAGGCCTGGCGGGGATTGGCCATCTGGAGTGGTTCGTCGAGCAGGACCACCTTGCCGGTGTAGGTGGTGCGCAGGGCCTCGAACGGGGTGACCACCTCGAACTTCATGCCGCCCGCGTCGAACGCGTCGTTGGTCGTGATCTCGGGACGGCCGAACATGAAACCGACGCGACCGTCGGGCAGGTAGATGCAGGTGGTCATCTCGGCGTAGCCCTCGTTGGCGCGGTTGCCGAGGCGTAGGAACCCGCCGATCTTCTCGGCCGGGTCGTACACGTTGAAGTACATGCTCTCGTTGAAGTTGGTCGCGGCTTCGAGCGGGTGCATGTACTCGTCTTGGGGGTCCAATCGAATCTTCATCGGCGCATTCTTGCCACGTTTGGCGCGCGTGCGCTCGAATGCGCTGCCGGCCACTGCCGTGGGTGGTCGTATCGAGTCCAGGAGCAGCGCATGGAGATCACCGAGATCGCGACCGGATTGCAGTTCCCCGAAGGACCGGTGTGGATGCCGGACGGCACAGTGCTGTGTGTCGAACTCAAGGCGCGGACGGTCGTGCGCGTCCACCTCGACGGTCGGATCGAGACCGTGGCGACGCCGGGCGGGAGTCCGAATGGGCTCGCGATCGGTCCGGATGGCGCGGCGTACGTGTGCAACAGCGGCGGCTGGGGATTCGCGGACGTCATGGGGATGACGGTGCCCGATGTGCGCCAACCTGACGACTACACGGGTGGTCGCATCGAACGGGTCGACCTCGATACCGGTGAAGTCACGGTGCTCTACACCGAGTGTGACGGCAACGAGCTGGTAGGTCCGAACGACCTCGTGTTCGACGCCGCCGGCGGCATGTGGTTCACCGACCACGGCAAACAGCGGGGCCGGGTGCACACGATCGGCGCGGTCCATTACGCGACGCCGGATGGTTCGTCGATCCGCGAAGTGATCTTCCCGCTGGACTCACCCAACGGCATCGGCTTGTCGCCGGGGGGTGACAGGCTCTACGTGGCCGAGACCCACACCGGGCGCGTGTTCTGGTGGGCGATCGAGTCCCCGGGGGTACTCGCCGCCGGCGGTCCCATGGGCAACGGAGGCACCCTCCTCGCAGGCCTTCCCGGGATGCAGTTACTGGACTCGCTGGGCGTGGATGGAGCGGGCAACGTGGTCGTGGGCACAATCTTCAACGGTGGCCTGACCGTGATCGCGCCCGATGCGGACGGATCCGGCATCAACGGCGTCGAGCACATCGCCCTTCCGGATCTGCTGGTGACGAACGTGTGCTTCGGTGGCCCGGACCTCTCGACGGCCTACGTCACCTGCTCCGGCACCGGGAAACTGGTGTCGGTGCCGTGGCCCCGCCCGGGTCTCGCGCTGGAGTTCTGAGCTGCGCGGTGCGTCAGAGCGCCTTGGCGAAGTCGTGGGTGCGCCAGTGTTCGGGAGTCAGCGCGATCGTGACGGTCGGGCTGTCCCCACTGTTCTCTACGTACCACTGCCCGAGTTCCGGACCGAGGTAGCGGATCGCGGTCTCGAGTTGATCGGGCGAGCCGTGGAACGCACCGCGCTTCGCTGACGTGATCTGACGTTCGGTCGGCTCGACGCCTATCGTCGCCCGCTGCGTTCGTTCGCTCTGGAGGAGTCTGCCGTGTCGGGTCCGCTGTCGGGAATCAAGGTCGTCGAGATCGCCGGGATCGGGCCGGGCCCCTTCGCGGCGATGATGTTGGCCGACATGGGTGCCGACGTCATTCGAGTCGACCGGGCGCAGGCCGTCGGGCGGACCCCGGATCGGCCGAACCTGGAGATCCTGAGCCGCGGCCGGCGCTCCATCGGCGTCGACCTCAAGCACCCCGACGGCGTCGAGACGGTCCTGAAACTGGTCGACCAAGCCGATGCCCTCATCGAAGGGTTTCGCCCCGGCGTCGCCGATCGGCTCGGCATCGGACCCGACGCGTGCTTGGCTCGTAACCCGAAGCTCGTGTACGGCCGGATGACGGGGTGGGGCCAGGACGGACCGTACGCTCAGGCTGCGGGCCACGACATCAACTACATCGCGCTCGCGGGCGCGCTGGGTCACTTCGGCCGGGTCGGTCAGAAGCCGACGCCTCCGATCAACCTGGTGGGCGACTTCGGTGGCGGCGGCATGCTCATGGCCTTCGGTGTGGCGTGTGCGCTCGTGGAGTCGGGCCGGAGCGGTCAGGGCCAGGTGATCGACGCGGCGATGGTCGATGGCGCCGCGACCCTGATGGCGATGATGTGGGGATTCCGGGCCATGGGGTTCTGGGGCCCGGCCGGTACGAACCTGCTCGACACCGGTGCACCGTTCTATGACACGTACGAGACCTCGGACGGGAAGTACATCTCGCTCGGTTCGCTCGAACCGCAGTTCTATGCGGAACTGGTCAAGCGAGCCGGGTTGGCCGAATCCGTCGAGCTCGCGGGCCAGATGGATCAGAGCACCTGGCCGGACCTGCGCGAGCGCTTCACTGCGCTGTTCCTCACCAAGACGCGTGACGAGTGGTGCGAGATCATGGAGATGACCGACGTGTGCTTCGCCCCGGTCCTGACCATGGACGAAGCCGCCGTCCACCCGCATCTCCAAGCGCGCCAGACCATCATCGAGGACCACGGGGTGTTGCAGCCGGCGCCCGCACCGCGATTCAGTCGCACGCCCGGCGCGATTCAGCGCCCACCCGCGTGGCCCGGCGAGCACACCGACGACGTCTTGGCCGACTGGGGCTTCACCGATGACGCGATCGGTTCGCTGCGAAGCGGTGGCGCGATCGCGTGAGCGCCTCGCGCCCGAGATCAGACAGATCAGGTGGTCGGGCCCGAACCCACTGAGCTGGGAACGTGCTCGCGAGTGCGCTGGCTCGCCGCCTGCACGCTGCGCTTGAGCTTCGCGACCCGATCGTCGACGGACGGACTCTGCAGTTTGGAGACTCGGAATGGCATCGGCGCGGGAGCGGTTCTGGGCGCGATCGGTGCGGGAGCGGACGGCAGGAGGTCGCCGCTCACGGCCGAGATGCCCTCGGTGGGAGGCACCGAGGACGCCGCCTTGGCTTTCGCGGCGGCGACCCTCGGGTTGGGTCGCGTCTCGCGTGGCTTGGTCGCCGCGAGGACGCGGACGCCGGTCAGGAAGACGATGAGGGTGGAGACGACGATCACCATCGCCTGCACGGCCTGATTGGCGCTGTCGGTTCCGGCGGCGAACAGATGGATCGACGCGACCACGTAGAGCGGGAACGACAGCATGTGGACGCGGCGCCACCACTGCTTGGGGAATCGGCGGCCGAGCAACGAGGTGATCTCGATCGCGACCAGCAGGTACATGCCGACGATGCCCCAGGCGACCGCGCCGGGATGCCAGGTCGTCGACATCGGCACGAAGAGGTCGGACCAGCCCCAGTGGGTGTAGCCGTCGAGCGGGAGCGCGCCGACGTGAACGGCGACGAACACCACCGAGAGTCCACCGAGATGACGATGGAGATCGAGTACCCACGCCGGTGCGGTGCTGCGGTGCAGTGTCTTGTTGGTGAGGAACAGCCCCCAGAGCACTGCTACCGCCAGGAGCGCCCAGGACACGAATCCGCTCGCGCGCGTGACGTACCACCAGGTCTTCGGGTCGATGTCCATCGATGGGTCAACTCCCGCCCGTGGTGGGCGGCGGTGGTGGTGGAGGGGGCGGAGGGCTGGTGGGTGGCGGCGTCGGCGCGGCGGTGGGGGGCGGCGTGGGCGCGGGCGCAGGGCTCGGTGCCGCCGCGGCCGGAGCGGGCGTCGACGCCGCCGGCGCGGTCGAGGCTCCGCTGGTCGTCGGCGTCGCGGCACCCGTGGCCGCCACGGAACCGGCATTGGGAGCCGGGCTCCCGGGAGTTGGCGGAGGTGCGGCACCGGCTGCGGGCGCACTCGCCTGGGCGGCGGCGAGCGCCGCCAGGTCGGCGGGAGTCACCGATCCCGACGGGTTGACCGCCGCGGCGAGTGCCGGGCTGGTTCCGGCGCTGGTCGAAGTCGCGGCGGATGCAGCCGTCGTCGCCGGCGCCCCGGACGCGAGCATCGCAACGATGACGAACGTCGCCGTGGTGCTCAAACCCGTGGCGAGGATGCGGGCCGCCGCGGCCGGCTTCTTCCGTTCAGTCATCCGAGCCTCCGTGCGCGTGGCACCACTCTTCTCGGGCGTGTTTGTACGCCTCGGGGAGACCGTCGTCACTGCCCGAGCAGTTGAACAGCGGGCTCGTGGTGGTCGTCGTGGGTGCCGCGGTGGGCGGCGGTGTACCGGGCGGGGGTGAATCGGGTTGGGTCGTGGAGGTGGACGGCCTCGCCGTGGGGGTGGAGGCGTGCGCCGGCTCGGCGGGATCGGTCACCGCACCCGGGGCTGATGGGTTGGCTGCGCCGGCGTTGGTTGCGAGCCCCGCGAACCACAAGGCTGCGGCCGGATCGGCCGGGACGGCAGGCGCTGCCGGGCTGGCGGTCGGCGACGCTCCGACGGACGCCGAGGCGGCGGTCGGGGGCGATTTGCCCGACGCAACGCTCGTGAACGGAGTGTGACCGACCGTGGCACCGACCGCGACCGCGCCGCTGATCAGGCTCGCGGTGATTGCGGTCGCCGTGGTCCAAGCCTTCCGATTCAGCATCGCTGCTACCTCCGCGTGACGGTGCGTACTCAGGAGATATCGGCAGAACCCAGCGATGAGCTGAACCGCGATCAGGTCAATTTCGGAGCAATTCCCTGTTGGTCAGGGCTCGTCAGCCGTCGTCGGACGGGAGCGCGGCGAGTGTGTGCGCGAGGCGCTGCTCGAGTTCGGCGCTCGTGGCGCCGGTCACGGTGACGTGCCCGACCTTGCGGCCCGAGCGAGCGGACTTCCCGTACGCGTGGACATGCACGCCGTCGATGCCGAGCAACGCGGCAGGCTCGGGAACGTACCCGATGCAGTTGATCATGGCGCTCACGCCGCTCGCGGCCGTTTCGCCGAGCGGCCAACCCAGGACCGCGCGCACGTGGTTCTCGAATTGGCTGGTGTGGGCCCCTTCGATGGTCCAGTGGCCCGAGTTGTGAACCCGGGGTGCCATCTCGTTGGCGATGAGTCCATCACCGACCTGGAAGAGCTCGACGGTGAGGACGCCCACATAGTCGAAATGCTCGAGGACTGCGGTTGCATAGTCATCCGCGCGGTGCTGGAGCGCAGGAGTGACCTCGGGAGCCGGCGCGCGGGAGAGGCGCAGGATCCCACCCCGGTGTTCGTTCTCGACGAGTGGCCAGCTGCGAATCTCCCCAGCGAGACTGCGCACCGCGATGATCGAGAGCTCACGTTCGAAGTGCACCATGCCTTCGAGCACCAACTCACCGGCGGGACCCAGATCGGCCCAGGCGGTGTCGGCTGTCTCGGCCGAGGAAATGACCGCCTGGCCCTTGCCGTCGTAGCCGCCGCGCCGAGTCTTGAGGATCGCGGGCATCCCGATCGTGGTGAGCGCGGTATCGAGGTCGTCGCGTGATGCGACCGCGGCCCAGGGTGCTACCGGGATCCCGAGCGAGGTGAATGCGGTCTTCTCGGCGGCGCGATCTTGCGAGGTTTCCAGCGCGGGGGTCGGAGGTCGTACGACCGAACCTCGAGCTTCGAGGTGGCGCGTACTCGCGGCGGGAACGCCTTCCCATTCGTAGGTGACGACCGTCGCGGCGTCCCCGGTCCGGGTCACGGCATCGAGATCGTCCAGATCTCCCACGATGAGTTCACTCACTGCACCCGCCGGAGCCTCGGCGGAGGGATCGAGCGAACGGATGTCGACGCCCATCGGGACGGCGGCGAGGGCGAGCATGCGGCCGAGTTGGCCGCCGCCGAGGATGGCGAGGCGAGTCACGACTCAGGCCAGCAACTGGAGTGTGGGTCGCATCGGGTAGTTGTCGAGGCCGGACACGATGCGACCCCAGAAGCCGTCGCGCCGAGCCTGGTAGGCGACCACGTCGCGTTGGTAGTTGCTGAGCGCAGTGGCCGCCGGGCGAGACGCGACGAACGTGACCAGTGAGGCGGTGAGGGGTTGGTTGGCCCGCATCCGCGGTGTGGTGGCCAACGCCCCGGCGCGAGCGGCGATGGCCTCCAGCCGGTTCGCGGTCAACACTTGTTCCTCGGCGTTGCCGCCCGAGCGGATGATCTTCCATCGGGTCAGGAGTCGGTTCATTTCGACGGTCACCGGGCTGTCACCGGCGCCGGCGCCCTGGAGCGCGGCCGAGACCGCTTCCAGCGCGGTGTAGCGCGCACTGAGCGGTGTCACGAGCGGGGCCCAGGAGGTATCGGTCGCGTCGGCGTCCTTGCGCAGGCCGGGCCGGACGGTGACGACCAGCACCACGAGGGCCGTGACGATGACGACGACGAGAGCGCCGATGAGGCGACGAGTGCGATCCATGACGGCCCACCACCCTAGAAGCCCGTCTCCTCGAGTCGGTGAACCCTCCGATAAGGTCCGAATGTGGCGGTTCCGCGAGCCGCGGTCGTGGCGGTCCTCATCGCTGCCGCTTCGTTCGCGGGGTGGTGGATGGGGCGTCACGAACCCGGTACCTCTTCTGATCCCCTGCCCGCCGGCGCATCGTCGTTCGGTGCCGTCGTCACTCGGGCCATCGACGGTGACACCGTCCGGGTCTCGACGACGCGAGGTGACGACACGGTTCGGTTGCTCGGGATCAACACACCGGAGACGCACCACCCGACCAAAGGTGTGGAGTGCTTCGGCCCCGAGGCGTCGGCGTACACCGACCGTGTCCTCACCGGGCGCCGGGTGACGCTCGAGCTCGACGTCGAACGCCGCGACCAATACGGGCGACTACTCGCGTACGTGTCCTTCGACGGCCGTCGCTTCAACGACGACCTGCTCAGGAAGGGGTACGCCCGGCTCCTCGTGATCCCGCCGAACGGTGTGCATGCACGCCAGATGCTGGAAGCGGAGCTTGCGGCCAAGCGTGCCCGTCGCGGCCTGTGGGGCGCGTGCTGAGGACGCTCCGAACTCAGCGCAGGGATTCGATGATGTCGTCGGTTATCTCGGGTGGGCAATCAGGATGCAGGTAGACCGCGCGCAGCACGGTCTCGCCGTGGAAGGTCGTGGGCACGACGAACGCACGCTGGTCGCGCAACATCGCTTGTGACCACTCGTAGTACTGCACCGAGGTCCAGCCCCGCCGGCGCCACAACACGACGGTCAACTCGGGGTCATGGATGAGCTCCAGGTGCTCCGCGGCGTCGATGCGCGCCGCCGCATCGCGGGTGATTTCGAGCGTGGCCTCGACCGCATCCCGATACGCGTCGGTGCCGTGCACCGCGAGCGAGAACCAGAACGGCAAGCCGCGAGCGCGGCGGGTCAGGTGGTACGCGTAGTCGGCCGGGTTCCATTCTTCGTTGGCGCGGATCGGGTCGAGGTACGGCGCGATCTGCGCGTGCGCGTGCCGGGCGATCTCGGGATCCCGATAGATGAGCGCCGCACAATCGAACGGGGCGAAGAGCCACTTGTGCGGATCGACGACAAAGGAATCGACGCGGTCGATGCCGACGTACTTCGCGGCGATACTCGGCGCTGCGAGCCCGGCGAGGCCGTAGGCCCCGTCGACGTGCGCCCACACGCCGCGTTCGTGGGCGACGTCGGCCACGCCGGCGAGGTCGTCGATCGTCCCGCTGTTGGTGGTCCCGGCGGTCGCGACCACCGCGAACACGTCGTCGGCATGCGGGTCGGTCTCGAGCGCGGCGCGAAGTGCCGCACCGGTGAGTCGGTCGTCAAGGCCGGTCGGGACGATCAACGCATCGACGTCCATGATGCGCAACGTGTTGGTCAACGACGAGTGTGCCTGTTCGCCGAGCGCAACGCGCCAGCGGTGCGGTCGATCACGCGCTTCGGCGGCCGCGGATCGGGCGGCGACCAGGGCGGACAGATTGCCGGCCGACCCGCCCGAGACGAACACGCCGCCTGCCTGGGGCGGCATCCCAGCCAGGTCGGCGATCCACCGCAGTGCCTGGTTCTCGGCGTACACCGCACCGGCGGCCTCCAGCCAGTCGCTCGCGCAGATGGCGGATGATGCGACCACGACATCGAAGAGTTGGCTCGCCTTGGTGGGCGCGACCGGGATGAACGACAAGAAGGCCGGGCTGTCGGCCGAGATGCAGGCCGGGGCGAGCACGTCGCGGAACCAACCCATTACGGTCGCTGGTGAGTGGCCGCTCGGTCCGATGGTGGGACCGACGGCGGCGTCGAGTTCGGCGAGCGATTGGGGCTGGTCGAGCGGAACCGGGTCCATGCGCAGCCGGGTGGTGGCGTAGTCGAAGCACAATTCGATGAGTTCTTCGGTGGTCGCGTCGAAACGATGCATGGCGGCACGGTACTGCCGAACGGGTGGCGCGAGGGTGTGAGCCTCAGGTCGCGCGGTCGCCGGTCGCGGGCGCCGGGGTGTCGTCGGCCGGATGGTGGCGGCCGACGATTTCGAGGACTTGCGGGCCGTACCGTTCGAGCTTGACGGGCCCGATCCCGGGGACGGCCAGGAGTTGATCGTCGTCGGCGGGTCGTGCCGTGGCGACGGCTCGCAACGACTTGTTGTCGAAGATCACGTAGGCGGGCACCCCGGCCGCGCGTGCCGCGTCGCGTCGCCAGTCGACCAACGCATCGAACAGTGGTCGGTCGAGCGGCGTGAGTTCGTCGTCGGTCAAGCCCCGCAAGGCGGCACGCGCGGCGCGGGCGCCGCGTCGATTGACGGCGTGATCGCGTGGTGGTTCCGGCGCACCGGTCACGGCCCGCTCGATCTCGGCGAGGTAGGGGCTCGGTGATCGGTGGCTGACGCGCTCACCGCGATCACGTCGGCTTGCCCACGAGATGTGGAGCGCACGCTGGGCGCGACTCAACCCGACGTAGAGGAGGCGTCGCTCTTCGGCCAGGGCCGGACGGTCGCCATTGGCGTGGGAGATGGGCACGAGGCCCTTTTCGAGCCCGGTGACGAAGACGGTGTCCCACTCGAGCCCTTTGGCTCGGTGGAAGGTCAGCAGATCGACCGCGTCGGAGGTCAGTCCCGCGTCGTCGTGACCCCGCAACGAGGTGCGCAAGAAATCGAGGAACTCGGGAACGGTGCCTCGGCCGCTGCTCACCGCGAGGTATTCCCGACCGAGTTGGGCAACGGCCTCGCGGTGGGTTCGGCTCTCCTCGGTGGCATCGGCGGCATCGCTGATCAGGTCGGTGAGGTGTTCCGCGAAGTCGCGCGCGGGCGCTTTCGCGGCGATGTCCTGCAATGTGTCGAGTGCGACCTTGACCTCGTTGCGTTCGAGGAACGCGACGTCACCACGGACGCGGTACGGGATGCCGGACCGCCGCAGCGCTTCTTCGAACCCCGCGGATTGGGCGTTGATGCGATAGAGCACGGCCATCGACGACCATGGCTGACTCCGGGCCGCGGCGGCGCGCAGCTTCTCGACGACGCCGCGCGCTTCGGCGTCGGCGTCGGCGTAGGTGGTGATCGTGGGGGCCGGTCCCTGGTGACCGATCGACCGCACGGCGGCGCGTTGGCCCGTGGGCAGCACGGCGCGGGCGGCGGTGACGATCTCGGGCGTCGACCGATAGTTGACGTCGAGGCGGACGGTGGACCCGCCCGGGAAGTGGTCGGCGAACCGGTTGAGATAGTCGGGGTCGGCGCCGGCGAAGGAGTAGATCGCCTGGTCGGGGTCGCCCACCACACAGACGTCGTCACGCTCGCCGAGCCACGCCCGCAGCAGCCGGAGCTGGGCGCGGCTGACGTCTTGGAATTCGTCGACGAAGAAGTGCCGGAACCGCCAGCGCTGCGTGGCGACGAACTCGGCGTCCGATTCGAGGGCCTGGGCGCACAGCCGCACGAGATCGTCGAAGTCGATGACGTGGCGTTTGCGTTTCTCGGCCTGGTACTTCGCGTAGATGTCGGCCATGCGCTCGACGGGAATCGACGGGTCCCGTCCGGCGCGGATCGCATGCTCGGCGTATGCCGCCGGGCCGACCAGCCGGGCCTGGGCCCATTCGATCTCGCCGGCGGCCTCGATGATCGCGAGGTTGGCCTGGGCGCCGCGCTTGCCACCGACGAGCGGTGCGAGGAGGCGAGCTTTCCGCTCGAGCAGCGCCGGCATCGCGGTGCCCCGATGATCGTGCATGGCCTTGAGTTGGCCGAGGGCCACCGCGTGGAACGTTCCCGCCGTCAGTCCGTCGCGGACTCCGAGCCGGCGGAGCCGGGCGCGCAACTCGCCCGCAGCTTTGCGGGTGAAGGTCAGTGCGAGCACGTGGCTCGGTTCGATGGCCTCGATCGCGGAATGCCAAGCGATGCGGCGGGTCAACACGCGAGTCTTGCCCGAACCCGCCGGTGCGAGGATCGCCAAGGGTGTCTCGGCGGCCGTGACGGCGCGCCGCTGCGAATCGTCGAGATCCGTGAGGAGTCGCCGCTCGGGTTCGGAGGTCACTGCTGCACGCTACCGAGCCCCTGTGACCAACGGGTGATGGTCCGAGTCGTCGGCCGGGAATGGCGCGTGCGGTCCCCGGCGTTTCCGGCTCGCAGTTCTAGGCTGGATGGCATGCCGCCGTATCCCGAGAAGTTGATCAACGAGGGCGAGACCCTGGTCCTCGACCTCAAACCCCATTGGTGGTTCTTCTGGAAGCACATCGCCGCCGGGGCAGGGATCTTGGTGGTCGTGATCCTCTGGCTCTCGCTCGGCTCGGCCGAGGTGCTGTCGTACCCAATCGCGATCGCGATCGTGGTGTACGTCGGTTTCGTCGTGGTCAAGTACCTGGGCTGGACCTACACCCACTTCGTCCTCACCGACCGTCGAGTCATTGCTCGGTCGGGCATCGTCTCGAAGCAAGGCACCGAGATTCCACTCGACCGGGTCAACAACATCGACTTCTCGCAGAAGATCTTCGAGCGTGTGATCGGTGCCGGTGACCTCTCGATCGAGTCCGCCGGCCGGGACGGTCAGAGCCACTTCGAGAATGTGCGTCACCCCGACATGGTGCAGCAGGAGATCTACCGACAGATGGAGGTCAACAGTCGGCGCCAGGCCACGTGGCAGGCCGACGCGATCGCGAGCGCCAACCCCGGGATGCAGAGTGCCCGGCCGCCGGCGGCCGCCACCCCCGACGTCGCGGATCAGATTGCGAAGCTGGCAACGTTGCGGGACCAAGGCGCCATCACGACGGAGGAGTTCGAGCGGAAGAAAGCCGAGCTTCTCGACCGGATGTAGGCCGGCATGGTCTCACGGCGGGTCGTGTCGTTGGTGCCGTCGGCGACGGAGACGTTGATCGCCATGGGCATCACGCCCGTGGCCTGCACGCGGTTCTGTGATCAACCGGGAGTTCAGACCGTCGGGGGCACCAAGGACCCCGATGTGCGCGCGATCGTGGCGTTGCGGCCGGACCTTGTGATCGTGAACGACGAGGAGAACCGACGCGAAGACGCCGACGCGCTGGCCGCCGCCGGGGTGGCCTTGCACTCGATGTCGCCGCGCTCGGTGGATGGCGTTGCTCCGGCGATTCGCGAACTCGCACACCGGCTGGGCGTGCGCGAGCCGGCGCCCGCGTTCGAGTTGCCCGACCGCGAAGCCCCGAAAGGTCGGGCCCTCATCCTCATCTGGCGGAGACCATGGATGAGTCAGTCGGCGGACACGTACGGGTCGTCGATGCTCGAACACCTGGGATGGACCAACGCGCAGTCAGGGTCGGACCGGTATCCGGTGGTGTCCGATCGCGAGATCACGGCCGCAGCACCTGACCTCGTCGTGCTTCCGGATGAGCCGTACCCGTTCGGCGCCCGCCACGTTCCGGAACTCGCGGCGATCGTTCCCGACGCGCGGATCGTCGTGGTCGACGGTCGGGACCTGCTCTGGTGGGGGACCCGGACCGCCGGCGGATTGACCCGGCTTCGGGACGCCCTGGTCCGAACTCATCCAGATCGGGGTTGAACGAAATCTCTGGTCTGCCTAGATTGCCCGCTTGAAGCAGATCCGGAACGCGAGCACCACACCGAGAACAATCACAACATTGGCATCATCTGCAACTTCCGTGCGAATATCGGCGGCGTGATGGAGTTCGTACTCGACGACGCGGCGCTGACCGATCTGGCCCCGGACATCCACCGGCAGCGACTGGTGATCGAAGGCGTCCCTGCGCACCCCATCGACGATGGCGCGATCGTCGAGTACCTCCGCGGCCTGAGCAAGGTCTGCGGGATGGTGACCCTGATCGACCCGGTCACCCACCGGTCGGACAAATACGGCTGGGCGGGGTGGATCCACTGGGAGACCTCGGGTGCGCATTTCTACGCGTGGGAGGCGCCCCGACTGTTCTTCAGTGTCGACATCTACACGTGTAAGGCCTTCGATCCGGCCACCGCAGTGATCTATACCAGCCAGTACTTCTCCGCCGAGCGGTGCGTCGCGAAAGAGTTCTGATGGTCGACATCGATCTGGTTCAGGAGGAGTTGCGCGAACTCGTACGGCCGGTGGTGGAAGCAGCCGGCCACCCTTCGGAACCGTTCGGTGTCTATCTGTTCCGAGCCGACGCGCCACAGGCGCGGTTGGCCCGCTACGTCGAGGACACGGTGTTCGCGGAGTGGTTCGGCAACTCGTCCGAGCTCATCGAAGCCGAGTACGGACCGTACGACGAGTCCACGTACTTCATCACTGTGATCGATCACCTCCGCCACCTTCCGGCCGGCATGATCCGAGTCACGATCCCGTCCGAGCGTGGACTGAAAACGCTGGCCGACATCGATGCCGTATGGAAACAACCACTCGAAGAGACCGTGGCGCGCACTGGTCTCGAATGGGATCGCTCGGTCGTGTGGGATGTCGCCACCATGGCGGTGCACGCCGACTACCGCGGCAAGGCGACCGACGGCATGATCAGTCTCGCGATGTACCAAGCGGTCGTTCGGTCCTTCCGGTCCGGTGGCGCGCGTTGGTTCGTGTGCGTGCTCGACCTGCACGTCGCGAACCTGATGCAGGATCTCACGAGTCAACCGTTCTGGACGTTCGATGGGGTCGAACCCATCAACTACTTGGACTCGCCCGCCAGTAACGCGTTCTGGTGTGACTTCGAGGAGTACGGGCCACGGTTGCGGGCGGCCGA
Source organism: uncultured Acidimicrobiia bacterium (assembly GCA_963765075.1). Taxonomy (GTDB): domain Bacteria; phylum Actinomycetota; class Acidimicrobiia; order IMCC26256; family JAENVU01; genus JAENVU01. The sequence continues at coordinate 477,907 of CAVXVA010000001.1, read as the reverse complement.
TCCGTTCATGTACGGCGTGTTGTTCGACGGCGTCGGCATCGAGTCGGTCGTGCGGGAGGCGTCGTATGACCTTGCGGCCGAAATGGCCGGCCACACGGCACCGGCACTGCGACTCGTCGACCACGACGCGAACGGCGCGCCCGCTTAAGCGCTGAACCGTTCGCGAACCGGCATGAGGCGCCCCTTGGCGTTGGCCTCGAGGCGCGCGACGACGGCGGGAATCAGACTGGCCTCGACCGGCCGGGAGTAGAGGTACCCCTGGGCGCGATCGACGTGGAGCCGTTCGAGTCGGGCGGCCTGATGTTCGACCTCGACCCCTTCGGCGACGGTGCCGATGCCGAGCGCGCCGGCCATCGCGACGATCGCCGCCACCAGGGTCTCGTCCGAGCTGTTGTCGCTCTCGAGTCCGACTACGAACGCACGGTCGATCTTCACATCGTCGACCGGGAATCGGCGCAGGTACGCCAGTGACGAGTATCCCGTCCCGAAGTCGTCGATCGAGAGGCGGATCCCCAACGCCTTGAGGCGGGCGAGGTGTTCGGCCGCCTGGACCGGGTTCGCCATCAGCGCGCTCTCGGTGAGTTCCAACGTCAACGCCTCGCGAGGGATGTCGGCGGCCTGGATGATGGCGTCGAGTCGGTCGACCATCGATGGGTCACGCAACTGACGCGCCGAGAGGTTGACGGCCATTCCGAGGCGGCTCCCGTGGGGGAGTTCGGCCCGCCACTGCGCGAGCTGCACCAACGACTGCTCGAGCACCCACGCACCGATTTCGGCGATCAGTCCCGTGTCCTCGGCCACGGGGATGAACGACGCCGGCGGGACCTGGCCCCAGGCGGGGTGGGACCAGCGCAGTAGGGCCTCGAAGCTGGAGACGCGGCCGGAGGGGAGATCGAGGACGGGTTGATAGTGCAAGGAGAGTTCGCCCCGGCCGAGTGCGTGGCGAAGGTCGCGCTGGATGGTCAGACGTTGGTACACGCGGTCGCGCATTCCGTGGTCGAAGACCACGACGGCATCCCGACCGGCATCCTTGGCTTGGTACACCGCGGTGTCGGCGTCGCGGATGAGGCCTTCGGCAGTGAGGTCGGGATCGTCGAGGTCGGCCAACACCACACCGACCGACGCCGACGACGCCACCTCGGACCCGTGGATGACGAAGGGTTCGGAGAACAGGCGGCGGGTGCGGTGGGCGAGGTCGAGGAGATCCTGGTCGCCGTCGACACCGTGAATGATGATGAGGAACTCGTCGCCGCCGACGCGAGCCACGACATCGAGCGGCCGAGTCGAACGGCGCACGCGGGTCGCGGCGATCGAGATGAGTTCGTCACCGAAGCCGTGACCATGACTGTCGTTCACGAGCTTGAACCGGTCGATGTCGACGAGGAGCAAAGCGATCGCCGACTGCGCGGCCCGGGCGGCGTCGAGCGCACTGGCCAGTTGACGTTGCGCGCCGATCCGGTTGGGAAGCCCGGTCAGCGCGTCGTGCTGGCTGAGGTGGACGAGGCGCGCTTCCGAGCGGGCCCGGGCCCGGATGGCACGCACGATCCGCAGAATGGCGAGCGAGGTCAGGCCGAAGACGATGCCGCCCAAGACCAGCCGATCGGATCGGGCGGCCGGTGGACGGGTCACGGCGATGAACCCAGGGATCGCCAGGGCCAGACCCAGGACGACGACCCGTCCGACCGTCGCGGTCTTCTCGGACTCGACGTCGGGCTCGGTCTGTTGACGCATCGACGGCTGGAGCGCCGAGACGGCGTAGGCGACGAAGGCGAGTGCGTACGGAACTTCGATCAACCGCTGCGGTATTGCCACCGAATGGGTTTCGATCACCATGAACAGGACATCACCGACGAGCAGCAACGCCATGGCCGCCATGCGCAAGAGATCGGCGCGTGATTGCCGACCCCCGGTGCTGAACGCGAGGCCCGCGGTGAGTGCGACGAGGCAGGCCGAGATCGGCGCGTAGGTCGCGACGACGATGCGGACCGACATCGGTGCCGAGTTCAGGATCAACGTCGGGTTCATGAGGAAGACCCATGCGATGGCGAGCGCGGCCAATGCCGCGACCGCGGCATCGAGGGCCAGGTCGAGGCGCGTGGCTCGGTCGCGGTGGCGGGCGCGCACGAAACCCATCAGGGCGACCAAGATGACGAAGTACCCGGGGATGGTGACGAGGTCCGGGATCAGGGAGCGGTTGGCGCTGAGATCGCCGAGCGTTTTGAACGCCTCCCGCGTGACGCCGCCGATGAGGAACAACGTGAATCCGACTGCGAAGGCGAACCACGGCCACCGCAGCCGGGGTTGGTATCGGTGGACGCCGATCAGGGTCGCAGCGATGGCCGTCAGGGTCAGCGCCGGGAACGTGATGGCGGCCAGCGGTCCGAGCAACCCGAGGGCCAGCGCGACGATCCAGGTCCCGGCCACGGCGCTGATGATGACCGGAAGCCGTTGCCCACCGACGCCGAGTCGCGTCGAAGTCGGGCCTGGAGCGTCCTGCCCTTCGGTGCTGCGCAACTCGGATGTCTCAGCCACTCGCCCATTCGTCGGCCAGAACGGCCGGAGGCTTGAGGGGACGAGCGAATTACTGAGTGTTTCCAGCGCCGGCGGCTGCTCGCGCCCGGAATCCGGTGGGGTGGCGGCCGGACGCCTCGGCATACGCGTCGATCGTGGCGCCCAGACAAGGCGTCGCGGTGGCGACCGGAGCCAGCGCGACGACGCATCCCCCGAAGCCGGCGCCGGTGAGTCGGGCTCCGTAGGCGCCGTGGGCGACGAACGTCTCGACCAGCAGATCGAGTTCGGGCGTCGATACCTCGAAGTCGTCGCGGAGGCTGGCGTGGCTGGCGAGCAGCAACTCGCCGAGGCGCTCGGGGACCGGCCGAGCGAGGTTCGCCACGAACTCGAGGACCCGTGCGTTCTCACTGACCACGTGGCGGGCCACGGGATCGTCGGCTACCTGGTCCGGGGTGGCGTCGCGCAACGCCGGGATCCCGAGCCGTGCCGCGGCGGCTTCGGTTGCTGCCCGCCGCTGCGCGTACTCGCTGTCGACGAGTTCTCGAGTCACTCCCGAGTGCACGATGAGGACGGCAAGGTCGGGGGGCAGAGGAACCGGCTGGACGCTGAGATCGCGACAGTCGAGCAGCAGTGCGTGCCCGGCCTCGCCGAACAGCGACGCCATCTGATCGAGCAGACCTCCGGGCACCCCGGTTGCCGCAACCTCGGCGGCGAGCGCGAGGCGAGCGATCTCGCGTCGGTCGGCCCGTTCGGGCGCGTCGGCGGGGAGTAGCGCGAGGGTCAACGCGATGGAGAGCGCGGACGATGACGAGAGACCTGCGCCGGTCGGCACCGTGCTGTCGATCTCGAGGTCGGCGCCCTGAGGTCGGTGGCCGCGCGCGAGCAAGGTGGTCACTGTGCCGGTGACGAAGCGCGACCAGCGTGGGGCGTCCGCCGGGCTCGACCCGTCGTCGATTGCCACCGTTGTCTCGCCCGGAAGTTGGTGTGACCGCGCCCGAATCCACGGTGTCGTGGTCGGGGTCACCCGAATTCGGCACTCACGATCGATCGCCATGGGCAGGCAGAAGCCGTCCGAATAGTCCGTGTGTTCACCAATCAAGTTCACTCGTCCCGGTGCTCGGACCATGTGCATTCCGAGAAATCCCTGCTGCTCGACTCAATTCGAAGAACGGAGTGACGATACTGACTGCATGAAGATTCGATTCAAGCGAACGCTCGCTCTCGCCCGGGCCAGCTGGGGTGTCCTGAAGTCGGACCGAACCCTGGCGCTCTTCCCGGTGCTGTCCGCAGTCCTCTCGTTGGCGGTCCTGATGATCATGGCCGTGCTCGGCTGGGTCACCAAGGGTTCGGCGACGACGAGTTCCGGGGATACGCAGTACAGCGCCAATGCGGTGACTGCGGTGGTCGCCGTGGTCGGCTACGTCGGGATTGCCTTCGTGCAGACCTACTTCCTGGCCGCGCTCGTTGGCTCGGCGAACGAGGTGTTCGAAGGGCGCGCCACGACGGTTCGGGACGGCATGAAGATCGCATCGTCTCGCGCCGGTCGACTCCTCCCCTGGGCTCTGGTGTCGGCCACGGTCTCGTGGATCCTGCGGTCACTCGAAGAGCGGGCCGGAATTGTGGGTCAGATCGTCGTCGGAATGATCGGCGGCGCGTGGTCGGTGCTGACGTTCCTGACCGTGCCGGCGATCGTCTTCGAAGACCTGGGACCCGTCAACGCGCTGAAGCGATCGGGCACACTCGTGAAGGCGACCTGGGGTGAAAACATCATTGCCCAGATGGGATTCGGGCTGCTCGCGCTGCCGGCGATCCTCGTGGCGTTCGGTATCGCCTTCGGTGGGATTGCCACGAACGTCGGCGTCGTGGCCGTGGTGGCAATCGCGGTTGCGGTGCTGATCGTCATCGCGACGACCGTGATACTCGCCGCGCTCGGGGGGATCTTCCGCACTGCCCTCTACCGGTATGCCGTCGACGGCTGGACCCCGCCGGCATTCGCGACTACCCACCTCGACGAGGCCTTCGCACCCAAGTCGGGCTCCTCCCGCATCTAACTCAGGGGCGCGGCTTCTCGGCTCTCGGCTCTTGGCCCTTTGGGCCGGGCGGGCAGCTGCTCGCGCCGCCTCGCGGGTGCTGCTTATGCATTGCGGAGTTGTGCCGCGGCCGCCTCGGGGGCCAGCGGGTTGAACAGTTGCTGGGCGCCGACCTCGGCGGAGGCCACGTACCGGAGCACGCCGGGTGCTCGGTGCATCGGCGCGAAGTGCACGTGGAGGTGCACACCCGGGTGGATCCACATCAGGTACGGCAAGGGATCGTCGTACATGCGGTCGTACCGACCGACGATGTCGATGAGCGCCGCGGCCAAGGCGTCGCGCCCGGGCCCGTCGAGGCTGGGCAGATCTTCGACGTGCGTGCGCGGCGCGACCAGGGTCGCGAACGGGTACCCCGCGGCGAACGGCACGTGGGTGACCCAGTCGCCATCGTCGTGGACGATTCGCTCCGCCGCGTCGACTTCGCGATGAACGAGTCGACACACCGGGCACGCGCCGGGAGTACTCGCCGCGACCTCGGCTTCGCGGCGGGGGAGCGGTGGCACCGTCGGGAACGCGTAGATCTGACCATGGGGATGGGAGATGGTGGCGCCGACCTCGGCGCCTCGGTTCTCGAAGACGAGCACGTACTCGACTTCGTCTCGGGCCGAGAGCGCCTCGGTTCGCTCGGCCCAGAGGTCGACGACGGCGCGCGCCCGTTCGCGGCCGAGACTGGCGAACGAACCGGCGTGGTCCGACGTGTACAGGACGACCTCGGCTCCGCCGCGCGGCGGGCGAGCGAGCAAGAGGTCATCGCCATGATCGGGGAAGTCGACTGCCGGACCCGGCACGAGGGGTGGCCAGCGGTTCGGGAAGGCCCGAACCGTGTACGGCTCGGGCGCTTCGACGCCTCCGACGCAGAACGGGCACCCGCTGGTCGGTTGGTTCGGACGGTCCTGGCGCGCCCCAACGATCGCCACCCACTGATCGGTGAGCGAGTCGTAGCGGAACTCGTGATCGCTCACCGCTCCTGCAGTTGCGGGAGGATCTCGGTCGCGAACAGATCGAGTCCGTCGAGATCGAACGGCGCGCGCATGGCCAGGATCACCCAGTCGGCGCCGGCCTCGCCGTAGTCCCCGACCCGGTCGACGATCTCGCCGACCGACCCTTGCAACACGCCGGGCGATGCGAACGTGGCCATCCGGCCGAACTGGGCTTCCAGATCGCCGGGCCGCAACGCGATGCCGACGTTGGCCGCCCGTTCGATCGTGGCCGGGTCCCGCCCGACGGTCGCGCAATGGTCGTCCAATACGTGGTTCTTGTGGGCGAACGTCTCCGGTGCGAGGAACGGCACGTTCCAACCGTCGGCGTGTTCGGCCGCGATGCGGAGCGTGACCTTCTCGCCGCCGCCGCCGACCCAGATCGGCAGGCGTTCCTGTACTGGCTTCGGTTCGCATTGCGCGTCGGTCATCGTGAAGAACTCGCCGGCGAAGTTGGTCTTCTCCTCCGTGAGGAGGCCGCGCACGCACTGGATGGCCTCGTTCACCTGGCGGAGCCGTACTCCATCGGACGGGTACGGGATCCCGTACGCGGCGTATTCCGCCTCCATCCACCCGCCGCCGAGTCCGAGGGTGACCCGGCCGTTCGCGATCTGGTCGAGGGTTGCCATCGTGTTCGCGATGACCGCCGGGTGCCGGTACCCGACGGAATACACGAGGCTGCCGCACCGGACGGTGTTGGTGGCGGCTGCGAGTGCCGCGTGGGATGCGACCGCTTCGAGACAGTGCGGGTTTCCGGTGTTGTCAGCCGCGTAGAAGTGATCCCAGATCGAGATCCACTCGAACCCGTGGGCCTCGATGCGTTGCCACAGTGCCTGCAACTCGGAGATCGAAGTGTTCTGCAGGCCCGTATGCACGCCGAATCGCACGGTCGCGGACTCTATCGGCCTGACCTCTGGCGGGTGAACCGTCGGCGCCACGTTGCTGTGACTGCAGGGTGCGGGGTCGGGTGCCTCGCGCCGCCGCCTCCTAGTGTGGGTGGGTGCTGACGATCGAGCAGATGCCGAAGTTGTCCGACCCGGTGCTGGTCGTGTCGTTCACCGGATGGGTCGACGGTGGGTTGGCCGGCGCCGGCGCCGCCGCGGTTCTGCGGGAGCAACTCGGCTCGGCGCGTACCTGCGCCCAGTTCGACCTGGCCGACTACGTGGACCTGCAACAGACGCGACCGACGGTCAGCCTCGTCGACGGAGAGACCCGTCGGGTGCACTGGCCCACCATCGAGATCGTGGCCGGTGTCGCCGGCCGGGATGTGCTGCTCGCGACCGGGCCCGAACCTTCGGTGCGGTGGCACGATGTCGCCCGCGAACTCGTCGAATTCGCCAAGACGGTCGGAGTGAAGGATGCGGTGTGCATGGGTGGGATGCCGTCGCCCGTGTCGCATCGGCGCCCGATCGTCGTCCAGGCGACCGCGTCGAGTCGCTCGCTCGCGCAGGAGGTCGGTGCGTTGCGCGCCGACTATCTCGGGCCGACCGGTATCCAGACGGTGCTGCAGGTCGCGCTCGGGGAGGCAGGCATTCCGGCGCTCGGCCTCTGGGCGCAGGTGCCCCATTACGTGTCGGGTACCCCGTCGCCACCGGCGATTCGTGCGCTCCTCGAACGGCTCACCGAACTCACGCGGGTGACCGTCGACGTCCGGGATCTCGACGAGCAGTCCACCGCCTACGACGAACAGGTGGAATCGGGTCTCGCCGAGCGGCCCGATGTCGCCGCGATGGTGCGCCAACTCGAAGAGGCTGCCGAACCGGAGGAGTTGCCGTCGGGCGACGACCTCGCGCGGGAGATCGAGCAGTTCCTGCGCGACGAGGACTGACTCAGCGCGAAAAGAACGCGAGCGGGTCGCGCATCGCGGCCTCGAACGCGGTCGTCAGCGTCAGGGAGCCGGGCACGCTGAGGTGACGGCCGTCGCGGTAGAGCCACCGGTTGCCCCGGTTCGTGGCACACGTGGTCGGCGCGCAGATCGCATCGATGAAGTCGACCGTCGAGGCCGAGGTCGCTTCCTGGGTGGCCCGCTCCTCGGCGGCGAGGGCGCGGCGTCTGAACTCCGCGACTTCTGTCCGGCTCTGGGTGACACCACACGACGCGGGGTCGAGTTGCACACGAATCGCGGCACAGCCGATCGGATCCCAGGTGAGCCACTGCGGGACCGCATGCACCACGAGGGTCGGGATACCGGCTTCGTCCAGCTGGTTCAGTGTGCGTCCGAGTCCGCGCTGCCAGGCCGCAGCCTTCGCGGCCGCGGTCGTGGCCACCGCGCCCGACGGCTCGTGGAAGGTGGTCTGGTTGGCGAGATAGGTCGGCGTCGACGCGGCGATGATCGCGAGCGATGGAGGATTGGCTTCCAGTTCGCGCCGGAGGCGAGCGTTCGACGCGGTACACGCGGCCGGGCGGGTCTGGGCGCCGTGGGGTTGGAGATCGACGAACGGACAGTTCGGTGAGGTGGCGACCGTGAAGTCGTACCCGAGGCGGTTCGCCGCGCGGGCGGCGGGTTCGGTGAAATGGCCGGCGTTGGAGTCGCCGAGGAGGACGATCTCGCCTTTGGGGTCGGCCACCCGCCACGAGCACTGCTTGGGGGATCGTTCGAGACCGAGCCCGCGATCGCAGCCACGGAAGTGGTCGGCATGCAGGGTCTTGCTCGCGCGGAGCAGCGACTGGGTCGCGACACCGCCGCTGGGTTTCGGGGCGCGCACGAGACCGATGCAGGCGATGACCGGCACGGCGATGCAGACGGTTGCCAACGCGACGGCCCGCCGCCCCCGCCACTGCGGGTTCGAGTGGATCGGCCGTTCGAGCCAGAGATAGGAAGCGATCGCCGGAAGGATCGAGACGGCGGCGGCGATCACCTTCACGTGATCGGTGGTGGGCCATAGCGCGGCTGCGAACACGATGAACGGCCAGTGCCAGAGATACCAGCTGTACGAAACGTCACCGATGGCGGTGATCGGTCGGAGGCTCAGCACTGCACTGACGCCGCGGGCGGACTCGTGGGTGCGGGCGCCCGCGATGAGCAGGAGCGCGGTCCCCACCACCGGCAGCAGTGCCGCGGTGCCGGGGAATGCGGTGGAACCGTCGACGAGTAATGCGCCTGCCGCGACCAGCGTCGCGCCCGTGAGACCCGCGCCAAGGGTGGCCGCACGGGGTACGCGTGCCAGGCGGGCCGCGAACAGGCCGAGGAGTGCACCGACGGCGAACTCCCACGCGCGAGTGGGGGCCATGTAGAACGCGAACCGCGAGTTGAGGCCGCTCGCGGTGGGTCCGGCGTTGGTGGCGACCACCGACAGCACGAAGGACATCAAGGCGACGACGCCGATGGTGAGCCCCATGACCAGTCGGCGGTCGCGGCCGGTCTTGCGGGCGACGATCAACGCGCCGACGAGGAGGGCGGGGAACACCAGGTAGAACTGTTCCTCGACCGAGAGCGACCACATGTGCAGCAGCGGATTGCGGCTCGGGTCGACGTCGAAGTACCCGTTCGGTGAGCGGTACAGGTAGATGTTCGACACGAACAGCGATGCGGCGATGCCGGTCCGGGCGGTGATGCCACGCGTGAACTGGCTGATGGCGCCGACCGACGCGATCGCCACCACCACCGTCGTGAGCGCCAGGGCGGGGAGAATCCGCCGTACCCGACGGGCGTAGAAGGCCGCGAAGGAGATGCCGTCGGTGCGGTCGGCCTCCCGCAGGAGCAAGGCCGTGATGACGTAACCGGAGATGACGAAGAAGACGTCGACGCCGGTGAAGCCCCCGTCGATCGGCAGGTCCGCGTGATACGCGACCACCAGGAGCACGGCGACGGCTCGCAGACCCTGAATGTCGGCCCGACGGTGGCCGGACAGCCCCTTGGAACTCGTGGCGTCAGTCGTCAAGGGCAGGCACTGTAGAGGAGGCTGCGTCGTCGGGTTCCGGCTCGGCCGCCGGGCTCCCGACCTCGTGATGCAGCCGGGGCCTGAGCGGCCCGGCCCGCGGGGCCAAGAGCGGGAGAGGAGGCTGCGTACATGCACCCGGTAGCCTCGCCGATTCGACCGACAGGGGGATCACGTGAGTGTCGTCAAGATCAATGCGATCTCGGTACCGAAAGAACGGGCCGATGAGCTGGTGGCCCGGTTCGCGGCCCGTGCCGGTGAGGTGAGCGGCATGCCCGGCTTCGAGATGTTCGAACTGCTGCGGCCCAGCGACGACAAGGACACGTTCCTCGTCTACACCCGGTGGCGCACCGAAGAGGATTTCCAAGCCTGGATGAACAGCGCGTCGTTCCAGCACGGCCATAAGCAGCACACCGGGCAGGGTCCGGTGAGTACCGGCGCCGAGCTGTGGCAGTTCGACGTCGTCCAGCACGAAGACGCACCCGCTCCCTCATGAGCCGGCCCACGGGGGGATTGACATGAGTGCGGTCGAGGAACTCGTCGGGCCGGGCGGCCAGTACGAGATCGTGGTCGAGCACGTGCTCGGTGCCGATCTCCAGGTATACAAAAACCGGTTCGCGTCCATGCGGGACGTCATGGCGTTCGGCGACGCCCGGGCCGACGTCGATTGGCTGGTCCAGGGTGATCGTCGCGTCACCTTCGGCGAACACAACGCGTTGGCGCGCCAGGCCGCGGTCGCACTCCGGGACCTCGGCGTCGAGCGGGGCGACCGGGTCGCGATCCTGACCGCCAACACCATCGAGTGGGTCGTGATGTTCTGGGCGTGCGCCAGCATGGGTGCGGCCGCGGTCCCGCTGAACGCGTGGTGGAAGGCCGAGGAACTCGACTTCGCGTTGCGCGACTCGGGCGCCAAGGTGTTGTTCTGCGACCCGAAGCGCTGGGCGATCGTGCGTGACATCGTCGACACGATCCCCACCCTCGAACACGTCTACGTGATCGACCTTGCCGAGCCCGACGGCAAGGCCCAGCCCGGTGTGGATCTGTTCGCACCCGACGACCCGGGATCGTTGCTCGACGTGCCGGTGGAGGAGGACGACATCCTCGCCATCCTCTATACCTCCGGGACGACGGGGAAGCCCAAGGGCGCGACCATCACCCACCGCCAGGCCCTGGCCAATCTGATGAACCTGGCGCTCGGGAGCCAGGCCAACGCCGCGATGGGGAAGGGCGAGCAGCGCACCGAGCACCAAGCCGCCGCACTGCTGATCGTGCCGCTGTTCCACGTCACGGGGACGTGCTCCACCATGATCGTGGCCTACGCCGGCGGGTCGAAGCTCGTCCTCATGCCGCCCGGGCGATTCGAAGCCGATCACGCGATGGCGACCATCGAACGCGAGAAGGTCAGCTCGATCGGGGGAGTGCCCACCGTGATGTGGCGCATTGTGGAGGCCGACAACTTTGCCGACTACGACCTTTCGAGCGTGACCCGGATCGGCTACGGCGGCGCACCGGCGGCTCCGGAGCTGGTCGAGCGGATCAAGGTCGCGTTCCCGCAGGTGCGCGATTCGTTGTCGACGGCGTACGGCCTCACCGAGAGCGCGTCGGTCGCGACCGCGATCTCGGGTGACGACTACTTCGCCCGTCCAGATTCGGTTGGTCGACCGGTGCCGACGGTCGAGGCCAGGGTGATCGACGACGAAGGTGCGCCGCTCCCCGCGAATACAACCGGAGAACTCGCGTTGCGGGGTCCGACGATCATGATGCGCGGCTACTGGAACCGGCCGGACGCGACGGACGCCGTGTTCCTCCCCGGCGGGTGGTTCCGGACCGGCGACATCGCGCGGATCGACGACGATGGGTTCGTGTATCTCGTCGACCGAGCCAAGGACATGATCATCCGCGCGGGCGAGAACGTCTACTGCGTGGAGGTCGAGCACATCCTCCACGAGCACCCGGATGTGCTCGATGCTGCGCTCGTCGGTGTCCCGCACCGCACCCTCGGCGAGGAAGTCAAGGCCGTCGTGCAGCTGCGGAAGGGTTCGACTGCCACGGTGGAAGACGTCCGCGCGCACTGTGCCAAGCATCTGGCCGGTTTCAAAGTGCCGGAGTACGTCGAATTCCGGGACGCACCGTTGCCGCGCAACCCTGCCGGCAAGATCCTCAAGCAACTGCTTCGGGGCGACGCGGCCGCGTCGGCGTTCTCCGAGTCAGCCGCTGACGACGCGGTGCTCTGAGGCCACGCGGGTGGAGACGGTCTTCCACATCCACAACTTCTGGGGCTACGTCTCGATCGGGGTGAACGCGATCGCCGGGCTGTACTGCCTCGCGGCATGGAAGTGGACCTCACTCCGGGGACGCCCGGTATGGATCGTCACCGCCATCGCTCAAATCGCGATCCTCATTCAGGTCGCATTTGGTGTGGCGATGGTGGCGGGCGACAAGGGGTACGCAAAGTCCGTTCCCCGATTTCACATGTTCTACGGCTTCGTGATCTTCATCACCATCGGGCTGTTGTACGCGTATCGTCAGCAGATGCGCGGCCGACTCGAGTTGCTGTACGGGTTGGGTGGACTCTTCGTGATGGGCCTGGGAATTCGGGCGGTCCTGCAGGTCGTCACGTGAGCGACACCTCGACCCGCCGGACCCGGGTGATGGTGATCTTCGGCGGGAGGTCCGCCGAACACGACGTTTCGCGTGCGACCGCAGTCGCAGTGGCGAAGGCTCTCGATCCGGCGCGCTACGAGGTGATCCCGGTCGCGATCACGACCGACGGTCAGTGGCATGCGGCCGAAGCGGCCGCCGAACTCCTCGCCGCTGGTCCTGAGCGGTTGCCGGCGGCGTTCCCCGTCGAAGGTCCGGCATTGGAGTCGCTCGGCGCGGTCGTCGCGACGTCCGGCCGGCGCGGGCTCGACGTCGACGTCGTGGTGCCCTTGCTGCACGGTCCGTTCGGCGAAGACGGCACCGTGCAGGGTCTGCTCGAGTTGGCCGACCTGCCCTATGTCGGTTCCGGTGTCCTCGGCTCCGCGGTCGGGATGCACAAGGGTGCGATGAAGCAGATGTTCGCCGCCGCCGGGATTCCCCAGGGGGCCTACCTGGAGTTCCGGGACGGGCAGGATCGTGCCGGGTTCGTCACCCGGGTGATTGCCGACTTGGGACTGCCGTGCTTCGTGAAGCCGGCGAACATGGGTTCATCGGTCGGGGTCAGCAAGGCCGAGACGGCGGTCGAACTCGAGGCCGCGATCGATCTCGCGCTCGGCTACGACGAGGACATCCTGGTCGAGGAGATGATCACCGGCCGCGAGATCGAGGTGGCGGTCTTGGGGTCGCTCCATCCGGAGGCGTCGCTACCGGGCGAGGTGATTCCCGGCGCCGAGTTCTACTCGTACGCCGACAAGTACGAAGACGGGAATGCCCAGCTGCTCGTTCCGGCCCCGCTCGGAGCCGACGCAACTGCGGAAGTTCGGGCGCTCGCGCTGCGCGCGTTCGCCGCGTGTCGCTGTGAAGGCATGGCCCGCATCGACTGTTTCTACGACGAGGGTGGTCGCGGCTTCTTGCTCAACGAGGTGAACACGATCCCCGGGTTTACGCCGATCTCCATGTACCCGAAGCTGTGGGAGGCGAGCGGCCTGCCGTATCCGGCGCTCCTCGACCGACTCATCGAACTGGCGATCGAACGTCACGACCGGCGCGCGGCGCGCGCGGGGCGGCAACGCTGATCAGTTTTCGACGATCCCCGTTGCGCGGATGTCGCGCGACGATCGGCCGATTCTGATCTCGAACGGACCGGGCATGAGCTGCCAGCCGTCGGCCCACTCGCTGAAGCACCGGTCGTCGAGTTCGAATTCGACGGTCACCGTCGTCCCGGGCTCGATTGTGACTTTCACGAATCGGCGCAGCTCCTGGTCGGGCCGGGTGGCCGGGGCGCGATTGGCGTGGACGTAGAGCTGGACGACCTCGGATCCGGCGCGGGTACCGGTGTTGGTGACGTCCACGCAGACCGTGCGCCCATCGACGGCGACGGACCCGTACTCGAAGGTCGCGTACGACAGGCCGTGCCCGAAGCAGAACCGCGGTTCGATGCCCGCCCGGTCGTAGCCCCGGTATCCCATGAGGAGGCCGTCGTCATAGCGGACGTGACCGTCGGCGCCGGGGTACGTCGGGTGGGATGGCGCGTCCTCGACCCGCACGGGGAACGTGGTGGGGAGACGACCGCCCGGATCGCGAGCGCCGAGCAGTACGTCGGCGAGCGCGTTGCCCCATTCCTCGCCGGGCAGCCAACACTGCATCAGCGCGGCGGGCTCGTCGGCCCAGTCCATGGTCACCGGAGACCCGGCATTCACACAGACGATGGTCCGCGGGTTGGCGGCCGCCACCGCGCGGACCATGGCGTCCTGGTCGCCCGGGAGATTCATGTCGGGCCGATCTTTGCCTTCGGTGTCGAGGGTCGGTCCGGTACCGACCACCACGATGGCCACATCGGCGGCGGCTGCCGCGGCGACGGCGTCGGCCAGGGCGGTGGCCGGCGTCGGCGCGGCCGCGCCGAGTTCGAAGCCGCTCACCATGGCGGGGGAGCCGCCCGAGAACTCGATTTCGATCGGGTACGCCTGGTCGGCCGTCAACGAACGGGTCGCCCGGATCTCTCGGCTTCCGAATCCGAAGAACGCGGCGCCGGGCTCGCGATCGGTCCACGCATCGATCAGCATCTCGCCGTCGAGGGTGACCCGGCAGGCCGCGGTACTACTCAAGCCGAAGGTCCAGTCGCCGGACTCGCTCGTGCGCACGGTGCCGGTGAGCCGGGCCGAGAACTCACGCGGGTTGACGGCCTCGTGGAACTCGCCCAGCCACATCGCGCGGCCCGTGCGCAGGGTGGTCTCGTGCGCGGGTGACCCCGTGAGGTCGGCTCCTGGGTAGACCGCCATCGCCAGGCGACCGTCGAGGACCGACTCGTCCATCACCGGGATCGTGTCGGTGGCCGAGGGGCCGCGGGTGAAGGTCAACGTGGTGTCGGCGCCGAGCGCGGTGGTGAGACCCGCTCGCGGTGTGACCGGCGGGTGCGGGTCGAGCGCGGCGCTGCCGCCGCCCATGATCCACGCGGTGTCGGCGGCGGTGCCGATCAGTGCCACGGAACCGAGCGTGCTCGCGTCCAGTGGCAAGACACCGTCGTTCCGCAGGAGGACGAAGCTGGCGGCGGCGGCGTCGCGAATCAGCGCCCGATGGCGAGGGTCGTCGTGGGAACTCGGCTCACTGTTGCCTTGGCCCGCGTTCGCGCCCGTGCGATCGGCCAGGGCCCGGAGGCGTTCGATCTTGTCGGCAACGACCGACTCGGACACCGATCCGTTCGTGACCGCGTCGACCAGCGCCTTCCCGAACCACTGCGGGGGCCCGGGCATCTCGAGGTCGAGGCCGGCGTTGGCCGCAGGTGCGGTGCTGTGGGTGCCGAACCAATCGGAGATGACGAACCCGTCGAAGCCCCACTCGTCTCGGAGGACGGTCGTGAGCAGCCACTCGTGCTCGCTGCAGTAGGTGCCGTTCAACCGGTTGTAGGCGCTCATGATTCCCCAGGCGCCGGCTTCGGTGACCGTGGCCTCGAAGGGCACGAGGTAGAGCTCGCGCAGCACGGCCTCGTCGACGTCGGAACTGATCGTCATGCGCTCGAACTCGGAGTCGTTGGCGACGAAGTGTTTGACGGTGGTGCCCACGCCCACCGATTGCACGCCCCGCACGAAGCCAACGGCGAGCCGCGCCGTGAGGTACGGGTCTTCGGAGTAGCACTCGAAGTTGCGGCCGGCGAGCGGGTGGCGGTGCAGGTTGACCGTCGGCGCGAGGAGCACGTGCGCGCCTTTGGTCCGGGACTCCTCGCCGATCGCGACCCCCACGGCCTCGACCATCTCCGGATCCCACGTGGCGCCGAGCGCGGTCCCACACGGAAAGCACGCGCTCGGGATGCCGGTGAAGCTCGGACCTCGCGCCCCGTTGGGCCCATCGGTCACCCGTAGCGGTGCGAGCCCGTGCTCGGGGATCCCCGGGCTGTTCCACAGGTCGATGCCGGCGACGGCCGCGGCCATCTGCTCGATGCTGGGGCGTGACGATCGTTCGGTCATGGCCCTTGTCTACACGAGCCGAAGAGGCGGCCTGAGCGGAGCCGACCCCTTCCAAACTCCGACCCTTTTGGCGCGTGATGACGCGTGGGGCGCCAGCAGGCGCCAAACGCTGGGGGTGGGTTAGCCGAGGCGGGACTCGAGGGCTTCGAGTTCCTCGACGAGCGCCGCCGGCAGGTGGCTTCCGAACGACTCGAAGTGGCCACGGGTACTCGCGCACTCCTGCTTCCACTGTTCCGGGTCGACGACGAGCGCGGCGGCAACGTCATCGGCCGAGATGTCGAGGCCAGTGAGTTCGAGGTCGGCAGGGGTGGGCACGACGCCGATCGGCGTGTCCTCACCGTTGGCACTGCCTTCGAGTCGACCGACGATCCAGGCGAGCACCCGGGAGTTCTCGCCGTAGCCCGGCCAGATGAACTTCCCGTCGGCGTCCTTGCGGAACCAGTTGACGCCGTAGATACGGGGCAGGTTCGCCTCGTCGGTGTGGTCGGTCATCGAGAGCCAGTGCGCGAAGTAGTCGCCCATGTGGTAGCCGCAGAACGGCAGCATCGCGAACGGGTCATGCCGAAGATCGCCGAGGCCCCCGAACGCGGCCGCGGTCTTCTCCGAACCCATCGTGGCGCCGACGAACACGCCGTGGCGCCAGTCGCGCGACTCGTAGACGAGCGGGACGGTCGTGGCCCGGCGACCACCGAAGAGGACGGCCGAGATCGGCACACCCTTGGGGTCTTGCCACTCGTCAGCCACCACGGGGCACTGCGATGCGGGTGCGCAGAACCGAGAGTTGGGGTGGGCGGCCGGGGTCTCGGACTCGGGAGTCCAGTCCTGGCGCTTCCAGTCGGTCAGGTGCGCGGGCGGTTCGCCGTCCATCCCTTCCCACCAGACGTCGTGATCGTCGGTGAGGGCCACGTTGGTGAACACCGTGTTGCTGCCCAACGTGAGCATGGCGTTGGGGTTCGTCTCCATGTTGGTGCCGGGCGCGACGCCGAAGAACCCGAACTCGGGGTTGATCGCGTACAAGCGGCCGTCGGGACCGAACTTCATCCAGGCGATGTCGTCGCCGACGGTCTCGGCCTTCCAGCCCGGGATCGACGGGATGAGCATTGCGAGGTTCGTCTTGCCACACGCCGACGGGAACGCGGCGGCGACGTACTTGACCGTGCCCGAGGGGGAGGTGAGCTTCAGGATGAGCATGTGCTCGGCGAGCCAGCCTTCGTCTCGGGCGATGACCGAGGCGATGCGCAGCGCGAAGCACTTCTTGCCGAGCAGCGCGTTGCCGCCGTAGCCCGAGCCGTACGACCAGATCTCACGGGTCTCGGGGAAGTGGACGATCCACTTCTCCTCCGCGTTGCACGGCCACGCGACGTCGGCCTCGCCGGCCTCGAGTGGCGCGCCGAGCGAGTGGACGCAGGGCACGAAGTCGCCGTCGTCACCGAGCACGTCGAGTGCGGCCTGACCGGCTCGGGTCATGGTGCGCATGCTCACCGCCACGTAGGGCGAGTCGGTGATCTCGACGCCGATGTAGGAGAGCGGGGAGCCGAGCGGGCCCATGCTGAACGGGACCACGTACATCGTGCGGCCGGCCATCGCGCCCCGGAACAAGCCGTCCAAAATGCTGCGCATCTCGGCGGGATCTTTCCAGTTGTTCGTCGGGCCGGCGCCGTCCTCGGTCGTGGAACAGATGTAGGTGCGGTCCTCGACGCGGGCAACGTCAGACGGGTCGGTCGCGGCCCAGTACGAGTTCGGCCGCTTGGCGGGGTCGAGGGGCACGAAGGTGCCGGCGTCGACCAGCCCCTGGCACAACGCGTCGGCCTCGGCTTCGGAGCCGTCGAACCAATGGATGGCGTCGGGCTGGAGCAACTCCGCCATCTCGTCCACCCACGCCAGCAGGCGCTTGTGTTTCGTTGGCGCGTTCACGACGATCGACACGTTTCGCTCCTTCTTCCCCCACGACTCCGCGAGAAGGGTGGGAAAAGTGTACTGACGGGCAGGAGCGGCCCCTCCAATCGGCGTTAGGGCCCGATGGAGAGCACATTCGACGGTGGCCCGGTTCCGATCACATTGGCCGCGCTGATCCGGAATCCACAGCTGATGCCGATCGGGCAGGTGGGAGGGGTGAACTGCACACTCCCGACCGACATCCAGCTCAGCCCGCCGTCGATGGTCCGTTCCCCGAGGTAGTCGAAGATGGGTGCCCCGCCGTCATCGGTGGGGGCGGTCCAGCCGAGTCCGACGAGCGTGCCGATGCGGCGGATCGTGACGAGCGTCGGCGCGCCCGGGCGACCCCAGGTACTCGCGCTCGCGTCGGTGGCCGGTCCGAGGCCGGCGGCGTTGCGCGGCTGGACTCGGATCCAACAGGTGCTCCGCTCGCCCGGGCACAGCACGCTCGCGGTGCGCACCGTGGTGAACTCGACGAAGCTGAAGTTCGTGCCGTCGGTGCTGCGCGAGATCCGGTAGTCGATCACCGGGAAGTCGCCCGGGTCGGTCGGCACCGACCAGACACCGGTCACGACCTGGTCACCACCGCTTCCGACGAGGTCGACCGCGCTCGGTGCGCGCCAGGTGGTGCCACTGAGCGGTTCGGACCACGGGCCCGGGCCGGCCACGTTGACGGCCCGGACCCGCATCGCGCACGTCACCCCCGGACTCCCACACACGATGTTGGTCGCGATGGCGGTGTAGGTCCCCACGACGATCCCTCCGGGTCGGTCGATCTCGAGTTCGTACTGGATCACCGGCGAGCCGCCGTCGTCGATTGGTGGGTCCCACGAGACGACGAGCATTCCGTTCGCGGGTCCCGCGATCGCACTCGTGAGGGTCGGAGCTCCGGGGGCGGAGATGAGCGGCGTGTCATCGTCGACAATGGTTCCGGTTCCGATCGCGTCCGTCACCGTTGCCCCGGCGACCGAGGTGAGGACCACGTCGAACTGCTCGGTGCTCTCGGCGTCGGGGTCGCCGATTTCCTTGACCGTCACGATGGCGAAGGTGCGCCCGGCGCGGATCTTCAACTGCCCCATGCGCGCGACGAAGTCGAGACCGGCGGTTGCGGTGGTGCCGATTGCGGCGAATCGCGCGGTGACATCGACTGCGCTCGGCGCGTCGAGACTCACCGTGAACCGCAGCGGAATCAGACCGACGTCACTCTCGGACACACTCGCGTCCCCGATCGCGATCCGGCCGGGCGCGGCGAGCTCGTCGTCGCGGATGGTGACCGTGCCAGTGTCATCGGCGATCGGAACACCGCCGGCTCCCGTGAGTGTCACGGCGAAGGTCTCGTCGCCTTCGACGTCGGTGTCGGGGGAGACTCTGAGCGCGACGGTCGCGAACGATCGGCCGGCCCGGATCCGGAACTTCCCGACGCGACGCGCGTAGTCCGTTCCGCTGCTGGCAGTGCCGTCGGCCGTCGCGAACGTGATGAACGTATCGGTGGTCAGCGGGGCCGAGAGATTGACGGTGAGTCGTGCCGGCGTCACGCCGACGTCACCTTCGGCCACGACGACGTCGCCGATCGTGATACCCGGCGTGATCGCGCTCTGCGCGGGGAGGGCGATGCCGGGCGTGGCCAGCGCGGCGACGAGGGCAACCAGCCCGAGCCGCCCGCCTGCTCGTCCCATGGTTGATCGGCGGATCCGATGCATGACTTCGCCCCTTTGTCGGAATTTCGGTCGGACCCGGAACGGGTCTCGTCTCCTGGGTCGCGTCGGACCGCCGAGATGGTTCTCGGCCGGTTCCGACCTCGTACATAGGGACAGACGAACGAGCACCGGCGCCGGGTGACACCGTCCTCGATCTGGGCGACCCGTGCGACGTTGGCGCCGGCTGTGAGAGGCTCGGCGAGTGGTGAGCCAGGGGTGGGGCCTGCGAATCGGTGAGGCGTTGCGCGCGGCGTGTCACCCGGAACTCGCCTGCTCGGCGTCTGTACCGGTAGTGGTCGTCGCCGGTCTCACCCCGCCAAGGAGCGTCACGCGGTTCTCGCCGTTCGCCGCGGGTTGGTTCGCGGTCGCGAATGACCCAGCCGCCGTTCCGGTCGCCCCGGCCGACGTCGACGCGCTCGTCGTCACCTTGTTCCGCCAGGAGGGCCAGTCGCTCGTCCGCTTGGCGCGTCTCTTCGTCGACGACCGCAATGCGGCCGAGGACCTGGTGCAGGAGGCGTTCATCCGCCTGTCCCGTTCCGCCCACCGCATCAACGACGCGACGAAGGCCGCGGCGTATCTGCGGTCCATCGTGCTCAACCTCGCCCGTGACCACAACCGGCGGGGACTCGTCTCCCTGCGCCATCACTTGCCGATGGACGACTGGCGGGCATCGACCGAAGACGTGATCGAACTGCAGGAAGACCAGCAGGACGTGATCGAGGCCCTGCGCGATCTGCCGCACCGTCAGCGCACCGCGCTCGTCTTGCGGTACTACGAGGAGTTGGGGATCGACGACATTGCCGAGGTCATGGGGATCTCTCGCAACTCGGTCAAGACCCATCTCCAGCGTGGGTTGGCCGCGCTGGAAACGCGGCTCGGGAATGCGCCGGACCAGGTACCGGCATCGAGCGTGATCGAGTGACCGCCGTGGAACGGACGCTGCGCACCGCACTGCTCGACGAGGCGGATGGGCTTGACGAGAGCGAAGACCTGTTCGCGCGGATCGCGCTCAGCATTGACGACGATCGTCGGCTCCGGCGCCAACGGCGGCGACGTTTCACCGTCGTCGGATGTCTGGTCGGCGCCGTCGCCGCCGTAGTCGGAGCAACAACCGAGATGACAAGAGGGGAACTGGTCATGGACTGGTGGATATTGGAACTGATCTGGTTCATCGGGATGGTGGGGCTGGCCGTGTGGCTCGGTCCGTTCATCAAGCGATTCGGCAAGAGCTACGCGGCCGATGTGTTCCGGGCGAATCCGCGCACCGGGAAGAGTTTCATCGTGCTGATGGACGTGGCGTACTACCTGATCTTCTTTGCCTTCATCCTGTTCACGGTGCAGTTCGAGCCGGATTCGGCGTGGGCCGAGACGGTGAACGCGTCGCAGCTCCGGGCGGTGACGGTGCGGCTCGGCGGGATCCTGCTCATCGTCGGACTCCTGCACGGGTTGAATGTGCTCACGCTGCCCCTGATCGGTCGCATCC
This sequence comes from uncultured Acidimicrobiia bacterium, assembly GCA_963765075.1. Lineage (GTDB taxonomy): Bacteria > Actinomycetota > Acidimicrobiia > IMCC26256 > JAENVU01 > JAENVU01. The sequence goes on along the minus strand of CAVXVA010000001.1, from coordinate 457,235 downwards.
TCACACTCAACCGGCACTTGGACGAGCAAATGCCTCGACCTCCCGCGCCGCAGGGATGATCTGAGCCGTGCCGAGTGCGCTGCTGATCCCACTCGCGCTGAGCTTCGTGGCCCTCACGAATCCCGGCGCGCATCCAGGGTCGGCGAGCGCGCGCCCGAGCGCGGTCGCCGCCGCGCCGGTCTTGGGTCCCGCAGTGACGCTCGAGGCGGAGGCCGGGGAGAATTTCCCGACGTCCTACGACGTGGCGGACCGTCTCGCACCCTCGACCGTGCTGCGGATCCGTGCCACCGGGTTCGAGCCGTTCGTCGAAGGCTTCGCCCAACAATGCGGGAGTGGGGCCACCCGGCGCTGCGGCAACGTGATTCCGGTGCAGTTCGATGCCAACGGCGAGGCTCGTTTCCAGTACCTCGTCACTGATCGTTTCGTTCGCGGCGGGGAGGTTCCGGGCCGCTGTCGATCCGGCGCGGCGCCGTGCAGGATTGTCGTGGCCGACGTGCACGGTCATCGTCGCGGTGAGATCCAGTCGGTGTTCGGTGGTCCGGTTGCTCCTCCCGGTCGGATCACGGTGAGGCCGGCCACGGCCCTTTCGCTGGCTGGTCAGACGGTGACGGTCCGCGTGCGTGAGTTCCCACCGGGCGCACGGCTGCGGGCGACGGTGTGCGCCGCGCCGGACGCGTTCGGTCGTCGGTGTGGCCGGCCGGGGCCGTCGGCGCCACTCGTCGTCGGAAGCGATGGGACGGGTCGGACCAATCTCCGCATCGAACCGGGACCGGTGGGGCGCGAACTCGCGTCCTGCGAACGAGGGGATGAATGCGGTGTCTCGGTCGCATCAGACGAGGTCTTCGCCCGCGCGCCGGTCGTCCCCATCTCGTTCGCGGCACCGCCCGGCGCGGCCTACGACCCCACCCGCCTCGTAGTCGGGTTGGCGCTCGCCGCGCTGCTCCTGCTGGTCGCATGTGGGCTGATCTGGCGCACCGATTGGTCGCCCGTCGGTGAAGCCGCAGCACCCGAGATCGACGACGCCGAGTATGCCGACCTCGATGCGATCATTGCCGCGCTCCCCCCAGAGGTCGAGATTCCCGCATAGGACCGCACGGGGGCGCGCGCGTGGTCACCCTGCCCGTAATGCCGCCTCGACCTGGTCGCAGGCCCGCCGGGTCCCATCTTCGCGGGCGAGCACCTCCGCGAAATCTCGCGCTCGGCGGTCGGTCTCGTCGGCGAGCACCGCGGCGATCGCGGTGCGGAGCTTGGCCACCGTGACGCGGCCGCGAACGTGGTGGCCGGTGCGGAGTTGTTCGTGTCGTCGGGCGTGCCAGAGCTGATCGAACAGGACCGGGACCACTACTGATGGCTTCCCGGCGGCGAGCACGAGCGAGTTCATGCCGTGCGCGCCGGCATGGACGACCGCGCGCACATGCGGGAGCACTGGCCCAACCGGCACGAACGGCCATACGCCTGCTCGATCACCCAGGCGGTCGGCGATGGACCGGTTCGACGTGAGGTACAGGCCGCGCAATCCGAGTTCGTCGAGCGCCCGCGCGACGCGGTCGAACACCTCGGGGGCGGCCGATGCCGCGCTGGTCCCCAGGCATACGAGAACGGGTGACTCGCCGGCGCGGAGGAAGGCCGCGACCTCCTCGGGCAGGTGGTCGTCGGGTGCGGTCCAGTGGGTGAACCCGACAAAGGGAAACTCGTCACCCCAGTCGCTGGCCGGTGCGTAGTAGTGGGGCGAGACCATCGCCATGTTGTGCGTGGGCGAGTGGCGGCGGTCCATGACGTGCCAGCCGTCGGTGGAGAGGCCGAGTTCGCGGCGCTTCTTCACGATCTGCGCTTCGTCGAAGCACCACTTCGCCATCGGACTCTTGCCCGCGTTCCACGCCAGGTTGTTCACGCGCCGGGCGAGGCCCGAGTGACCGGTCCGGAAGATGCTCGGCAGGAGTTCGGCGGGTGCCATGAACGTCACCTGGTGGTGACGGCGAGCGAGTTCCGCGGCGATCGGCGCGTAGGGGAACACGTCGCCGCGGTACGCAGAGGAGTAGATGACGACGTGGGCCATGACATCCTGACTCTGGATCAGCGAGTGACGCGGGTCGGGTCATGAACGGCGGCGGCTGCGGCCGCTCGAACCCTAGGGGGTGGGAGCGGCCGCAGCGTGAACGCGCCGAGAACCTGGCGTGTGCGAACTGCCTACCCGAGGTCGGCGCAGGCGATCTTGTTCGCGGTCGAAGGTCGGGCCAGATCATGGACCACGACGGACACCGCATTCGGTCCCGCGGTGAACGTCGCCGTGGCGTGCCCGTTCGCGATTCCGCCTTCGTTCGCGACGAACGGACCGCCCCCGGGCCAGATCTCATTGGGTGGGGTCGGCGGGCCGCTCGGGTCGTGCTTGTAGTGGCCGTCGGCTGCGCCGACGGCGCACGGTGCGGCGTGCACGTGCGACGCGTACGTACCCCCGGGGGTGAGGCCTTCGACGTGGAGCGAGACGATCGTCGAGCCGCTCGCGTTCCGGACCATCTGGGCATGGCCGCCGACCGGTTCGCCGATACCAGCGGCGAACGGGGTCAGCTCGCCTCGGGTCACCGTCGCGGGTCCGGCCGACCCCGCCGCAGTCGCGAGGGCCGTCGCGGTCAGCGTGACCGCGCAGGTCGCCGCGAGCCACCGGGCTCGGGTGCGTGTGTGTCGTTCCATGGTTGCCTCCAACTCGAGTGTCGTACCTGCTGTCGCGTCCGGGCTCCCGATTGGTCCATGGGTTGTGAGCCCGTCCACAAGGACAGACGGATGAACCGGGTTGCCGGGTGACAGGCCCGTGCGTGCGAGTCAGTGGAGGGTCGTGTCGCCCGCGCCGAGCTCGGGATCGTCTGTCGGTGGGAGACCACAGACGCAAGGACGGCGTGATGGCAGAGAACGTGATCGAGATCGAAGGGCTCCGGAAGGAGTACCGACGTCGACGAGGCCCGACGGTCGCGGTCGAAGGGCTCGACCTCGTCGTACCGGCGGGAGGAGTGTTCGGCTTCCTCGGTCCCAACGGGTCCGGGAAGACCACCACGATCCGGTGCGTGCTCGGGCTCGCGAGACCGACCCGAGGGTCGATCCGATTGCTGGGTCGGCCGGTGCCGGAGGGGTTGGCCGCATCGGTTCGCCACGTTGGGGCGATCGTGGAGACCCCGGCGTTGTTCCCCACGATGAGCGGGCGAGACAACCTCGCGTTGCTCGGCGCGATGGACGGCATCGGCAAGCGGCGCGTCGAGACCGTGCTCGACGAGGTCGGGCTGTCCGATCGCGCCGACGACCAGGTGAGGAAGTATTCGCTCGGAATGCGCCAGCGCCTCGCGCTCGGGGCCGCGCTCCTCAAGGAACCGGCGCTCCTGATCCTCGACGAGCCGGCGAACGGGCTCGACCCCGCCGGGATGCGCAGCGTGCGCGAACTACTCCGGCGATTAGGTGACGAAGGGCGGACGGTCTTCGTGTCGAGCCATCTCCTCTCCGAGATCCAACAAACCTGCGACCGCGTCGCAATCCTCAGTCGGGGGCGATGTGTCATGGGCGGCACCGTCGCCGAGGTGCTCGCTGCATCCGGCCCCGACGCCACGATGCTGGTTGCCGTCGATGACCTGGCGGGTGCGCAGGCGGTGCTCGGGCGGGCGGGTATCGCATCGGTGCCCGGTGGCGGATACCTCCGAGTCGCAATGGCCGCGCCCGACGGCGCTCGAATCAGTCGAACCCTCGGAGAGCACGGCCACTGGGTCCGCGAGCTCCGACCCGAGGAACGCAGCCTGGAAGACCTGTTTCTGGAGATGACGAGCGACGTCGAGTCGACGCGTGAGGAGGTCGGGGCATGAACCTGTTGGTGGTCGAGATGCGGCGGGCGATGCATCGGCGAGTTGTTCGGGTCATGATCCTCATCGCCCTCGTTGCGTGTGTGGTCGCGGGAGTGATCGCGTTCACGAGTTCGGCGGGAAAGACCGTGGCCGATCTCCACATCAGGAACAGCCTGCATCCGGCGGTCCTGCGCGATTGGTGGGTCGCCGAGCGCGCCGATGGCGCGGTGCTCATCGCCGGTGTGTTCCTCCTCCTGGGCGGGATGTTCACCGGCGCGGCAGTGGCCGGTGCCGAGTGGCGTGCAGGCACGATCACGACCGTGCTCACCTGGGAACCACGGCGGGTGCGCCTCAACCTCACTCGTACCGCAGCCTGCGCGATCGTGGCATTCGTGGTCGCGATCGCCCTCCAAGTGGTGTTCTTGGTGTCGTTTCTTCCGGCCGTGCTGGCGAACGGCACGACCGCAGGCGTGGATTCGGACTGGTGGCTGTCCTTGGCTTCGGTGGTCATGCGGGTGGCGATGATGACCTCGTTGGCGGCGACGCTGGCGATCGCGCTCGCGACGCTGGGCCGCAATACCGCCTTCGCCCTCGCGGTCGCCTTCGCGTGGATGGCAGTCATCGAGAACCTCATCCGGGGCCTCCGGCCGGGTTGGGCCGGCTACCTCTGGGGCGAGAACCTGGGCACGATCATGCCCTGGAGGCAGATGAAGGATGTGCAGTTCGTACGGAGCCCCACGCTCGCACTCGGTACGGTCGTGGTGTACACCGCGGTCCTACTCATCGCCGCGACGGTCGCGTTCGCCCGTCGCGACGTGGCCGGCACGTCGTAGCGGGGAGTCCTCACGTGGCGGTGAACGCAACGAAGTATCGAGCGGCCGAAGCCGGCTATTGGGCCTCCGAAGGGGTGGCCCCGGCCGAGCTCTGGCTCGAGCTCGCGCCCACCGGAGCCCGGGTACGGGTCCAGGTCGTGGGCGATGGCCCGCCGGTGCTGTTCGTCCACGGCGCGAACAACGGCGGGACGAGTTGGGGACCCCTCGTCGCACGCATGTCCGGTTTCCGGTGTCTCCTGCTCGATCGACCCGGATGCGGATTGAGCGAGCCGCTCGCGACGAGATTCGACGATGTCGATGCCTTCGTCCCGTTCGCCGAAACGATGATCGTCGACGTGCTCGATGCGCTCGACCTGGAGTGCGCGCACGTGGTCGCGACCTCGCTCGGTGGCTACCACGCGCTCCGGACATCCGCGGCTCACGCGGATCGTGTACGAAGCGTGGTCGAGTTCGGTTTTCCGATCGGCGCGCCCATCGGGGACACGCCCTGGCTCATGCGATTGACCGGCGTTCGCCGCCTCGGGCAGATGATGGCGCGCGTGCCGGTGAACGATCGGATGGTGCGATCAATGCTCGCCCAGGCCGGGCTTCGTCACGCGATCGACCACGGAGGGCTTTCCCGGGAGGCGATCAGCTGGTTCCGGGCGCTGATGAATCACACCGACACATTGCGCAACGAGATCGACGCCGCACCCCCGATCCTGCACCCGATGCGCGGGATGAACGACTCACTGTTGTTGTCCGACGCGGTGCTCGGACGTATTGAGGCGCCGATGTTGTTCGTGTGGGGCGCAGACGACCCATTCGGCGGTGAGGACGTCGCGCGTGAGTTCGTTCCCCGAATCCGTGGTGCCGAACTCGAGGTGGTTCCCGATGCGGGCCACGCGCCCTGGATGGACGATGCCGACCGCGGTGCGATCGCGACGTCGGCGTTTCTGAACCGCTCGCCGGGGCACGCCGCCTAACGGGGATCGAAGGTCTGGATCAGCTGGTCGAACCGCGTGGCCGCGGCACTGGCCGTGGTGGCGGTCACCGCGACCAGGAAGGTCTCGTTGCCGGTGTCGATGCTTGCCGCCACGATCGCGGGCTCCGACGGCGTGGTCACGCTCACCTGGTTGGCGCGGAAGCCGTGGACACTCAGCGGCTGGCCCGGCACCGGTGTGCGTTTGCTGCCGACCTCGCGGATCTGATCACTCCAGAAGAGCGCCGGGTCGACCTGGGGGTCGTGGGCCAAGTGATGCAACGAGACGACGATCAGTGCCTCGCCCGTGTCCGAGTTCGTGGCGACGAGTGGTGTTCCCCAGTCCTCCCGCCGGAGTGCGCCGAACGAGCTGCCCGGATCAGTGGCGACGACCCAGGACCGGGGTGCCGCGATTCCAACTCCGTTGCCCTCGATCACTTTGGTCCCCACCGGTGCGGCCGCGGGCGGTCGGCTGCTGAGCCGGCCGCTGGGACCGTCGTCGCTCAACGAGACCGCCACGATCACGACGCACGCGGCGATGGCAGTGATCAGCAGGGCCGTCAGCCAGCCGGAGGCCTTGCGGTACCACGGCGTGATGACCGTTCCGATCGGTCCGCTGCCGGTGGTGATCGCTTGGGGGCGCGCGTACGGGCTCGCGGGAGGTGAGCCGGGTCGGTACCGCTTGACCGGTACCGGAGCAACGCCGGCGACGCGCCCGGTGGTCGATGCCACGGGCGCGAAACGGTGCGGGTCCGCGATCGTGCTCGTGTTGGACCCCGAACTGTGACCGGCGGGTGATGCGACGCTCGGCGGCTCGGCGACCAACCGGGGCACGTTGGCTCGCACCGGTTCCGGCGCCGGTCGCTCGACGACCTCCTCGACGACCTCCTCGACCTTGGTTGCATCGCCCGCGACCGGGGTGGCGCGGGGAGGAGGCGCGGCGGGCGGTGCGGCCGGTGGTCCTGCGGGTGGCTCGGCCGGTGACTCGGGTCGGACCCGGCCGGCACGCGCTCGTGACGGCGCAGCCGCGACCGTGGGTTGCGGTTCCGATTCGACAGTGGGCGGCGCGGCCGGCGTGGGCTCGGCCTCGGTGAGGTCGACGACGGACCCGACGTTCTCGACGGTCGGCGGCGAGTCGGGGACCACCGGGGCCGTCGCCGCCGGTGCGTCAGGCCTCGGGGGAGGCGCGGGGGTTGGCGTCGGACCGTCATCGGCGCCGGCCGGTCGGCCGCTGCGAGTCGGATGGTCGTGGCCGGGAATGCCTTCGTTGACGACGTGCTCGGTCCAGCGGGTGCCGTCCCAGAAGCGAAGTTCGTGCCGGCCCGACGGGTCGCGATGCCAACCGGCGAGAGTGGCGTCGTCGTCGCGTTCCATCGGCTGCCCCGAGACCCCTACACCTGAATATCGGGCGGGAGGGCCATGTCCTTTTCGGCGCCGCTGCGTACCGCAGTCGCCAGCCCCGACGCATCGACGTCGAAGTTGACGCGCTGGCCTTGGCGCAGCATCCGAAAGATCGAGCCCTCGAGTGCCTTCGACGCCAGCAGGTACTCGGAGCGGTCGGCGTCGTTGGTGACGACGACGCCTTCGCCTGTGCCAGGATCGAAACTCCGTACGACGCCCTGCATAGCTACGGCTTCTGAACCTTGCCGGCCTTGATGCAGCTCGTGCAGACGTTGAGTCGCTTGGGCGTGCCGTTGACCACCGCGCGCACCCGTTGCACATTCGGGTTCCAGCGCCGGTTCGAGCGGCGGTGCGAGTGGCTCAAGCGCTTCCCGAAGATCGGGGATTTGCCGCAAAGCTCGCAGACGGATGCCATGGTGAAGTCCTCGACTTGATACGTGATTGACGGGTGAACAGTGGATGACGCAGCGCCCGACACCGGGTCCCGAGCGTGCGCGGACCAGCCCGAGATGGTAGCAGGGAGCCGCCGAAGTTGGTCGGTCGACGCCTACGATGCGACGCCATGGCGGCACTTGAACAGCTCGGAGCGCTCGATGTGCGCCGGGTCATCACCCGGTTCCGGGACGCATTGCGACTCCATCAGGAAGCCCTGAATCGCCTCAACGTGTATCCCGTGCCCGACGGTGACACCGGGACCAACATGACCCTGACCGTCGAATCCGTCGTCCGGGAGCTCGAATCGGCCGAGGACATGAACGAGGTCTGCCTGGCCATCTCCCACGGCTCGCTGATGGGGGCTCGGGGTAACTCCGGCGTGATCCTGTCTCAGATCCTGCGAGGTCTGGCCGACACGTTCCGGTCCCAGGGAACGGCGGGGCCGAACGAGGTGGTCACCGCGCTGCGGACGGCCTCCGATGCGGCCTACGAAGCAGTGATGCGCCCGGTCGAGGGGACGATCCTCACGGTGGTCCGCTGGTCGGCCGAGGCGGCCGAAGACGCTCAGACCCCAGGGATCAGCTTGGTGGATCTGCTCGACGAGGCCGCGGCCGCGGCTCGCACCGCGGTCGCGCAGACCCCCGAGATGTTGCCCGTGTTGCGTGACGCCGGCGTGGTCGATGCCGGCGGGCAGGGGTTCACGCTGTTGCTCGACGCGTTCCTGGAAGTCGTCGATGGCCGACCGCTCCCCGAACCGACCGAGCGCGCCGCGCCCAAGATCGTGGAATCGCACGCGGCGGCCGGCGACGTGTCGGCGCTGCGGTATGAGGTCATGTACTTCCTCGATGCCGACGACGCGACGATTCCGGCGTTCAAGTCGTCCTGGGCGGCCCTCGGCGACTCGATCGTCGTGGTCGGCGGCGACGGCCTCTGGAATTGCCACGTCCACACCGACGACATCGGCGGCGCGATCGAGGCGGGGATCGAGGCCGGCCGACCTCGCCAGATCCGCATCACCGACTTGCTCGAGGAACTGGAGGAAGAGGCGTGGGTCCGCGACCACGAACCGACCCCGGTGGTGGCGGAGCACGCGCCCGAAGACATGGTCGAGACCGCGGTCGTTGCGATCGCAGTCGGCGATGGGGTCCGGCGCCTGTTGGCCAGCCTCGGAGTCCAGGAGATCGTTGCCGGCGGACAGTCGATGAATCCGTCGACCGCCCAGATCCTCGAAGCGGTGGAGCGTTGCCCGGCGGACTCGGTGATCATCTTGCCGAACAACAAGAACATCGTGCCGGTCGCCCGCCAGGTCGACGCACTGACCGAGAAGTCGGTGGCGGTCGTCCCGACCCATTCGATGGTCGAGGCGCTGGGCGCGCTCGTGGGATACGACCCCGACGCGGAGTTGCAGACGAATGTCGCGGCGCTCGCCGAGGCCGTGACGCGCACCGCCGCCGGTGAGGTGACGCAGTCGGTGCGTGACACCGTGGCGGAGTGTGGGCCGATCCGGAAGGGCGACTGGATTGCGATCAACCGCGAGGGTATCTGTGTCGCCACGACCTCGGCCGCCGACGCGGCGTTCGCGTTGCTCGACACGCTGGTCAGCGAAGACTCCGAGATCGTCACGGTGCTGGTCGGGAGCGACGCGCGCAGCGCCGACACCCAGCGAGTCCGCGGCCACTTGGCGTCGCGGTTTCCCGGCGTCGAAGTCGAGGTGCACGACGGTGGTCAACCGCTCTACCCCTTCCTCATCGGGGTGGAGTAGGCGGCGCGATGAGCCCGCGGACACTGCGGTCGCTCGGCGCGACCTCGCTCGGCGAGGTCCCGGGAATCCCGGCACGCATGCTCGACAAGTTGGCGGCGATGTCGCCGCCCGTCGAGAGCGTGCTCGACCTCTTGGGCCACTACCCACGGCGCTACCACGACCGCACGCGCCAGTCCGAGATCGCCGACCTCGAAGTGGGCGAAGAAGCCACGATCGTCGCCGAGGTCCGACGGGTCTCGGCGCGGGTCACCCGCAACCGCAAGAAGATGGTCGAGGCCGTCGTCGAGGACGCGAGCGGGCTGCTGAATCTCGTGTTTTTCAATCAGCCCTGGCGGGAGAAGCAACTGCCACCCGGCACCGAACTCGCGCTCTACGGCAAGCTCGAGGTCTACCGAGGCAAGCGGCAACTCACGAACCCGATCGTCGACGTCTTGGGTCGCGCCGGCGACACCAAGACCGGCGTCGTCATGCCGATCTACCCCCAATCGGGGAAGGCCGACGTGTCCTCCTGGGAGATCCAACCGGTGGTCGCGCTCACGCTCGATTGGGTGGGCGACATCGCGGAGACCTTGCCCGGGTCGATCCTCGCGGACCTGAAACTGATCGACCGCACGACCGCCTATCACGACATCCATGCGCCCGAGTCGGGCCGAGACGCAGCCCGGGCGCAACGACGGCTGCGCTTCGACGAGTTCCTCCGTATGCAGGTGGGATTGGTCGCGCGCAAGCGGGCGCTTGAGGCCGAGGCGTCGGGGATTGCCCACGACGTGGACGGCGAGTTGGTGCGTCGCTTCCTGGATGCGTTGCCGTTCGAACTCACGGGTGACCAGCACGCCGCGATCGACGCCATCACCGCCGACATGGCCAGCGCCGTTCCGATGCACCGTCTCCTCCAGGGCGAGGTGGGTTCGGGCAAGACGCTCGTCGCGATCACCGCGCTGTTGATGGCGGTGCAGGGTGGATACCAGGGAGCTCTGATGGCGCCGACCGAGGTACTGGCCGAACAGCTGCACGCCGTGGCGACCGACACGCTGTCCACGCTCGTGGTCCCCAGTGAAGCCTCGTTGCTGGCCGAGCGGCCGGTCTCGGTCGCGCTGCTCACCAACAAGGTCGGCGCGGCCGAACGCCGACGGATTGCGTCCGGGCTGGCGGCGGGCGAGATCGACATCGTGGTGGGGACCCACGCACTGCTCTACGGCGACGCGCCGTTCACCAAGCTCGGGCTCGTGGTCATCGACGAACAACATCGGTTCGGGGTCGAACAACGGGCGCTGCTGCGGGGGTTGGGTGAGGCCCCTGACGTGTTGGTGATGACGGCAACGCCGATTCCGCGCACCGCGGCGATGCTCGTCTACGGCGACCTGGACCGGAGCGAACTCCGCCAGATGCCGCCGGGACGCACCCCCATCACCACCGAAGTGGTCGGTCCGAGTCCCCACGACCGGAAGGCGGCCTACAACCGATTGCGCGATCAGATTGCTGCCGGTCGGCAGGCGTACGTCGTGTGCCCGTTGGTCGAGGGGTCGCCCAAGATCGAGGCCAAAGCCGCGACCGAGGAGTTCGAAGAGCTGGCGGGCGGGGAGTTGTACGGGCTGCGCTTGGGGTTGCTGCACGGCCAGATGAAGTCGGTCGAGAAGCAAGCGGCGATGGCCGCGTTCCGGGCGGGGGAGACCCAAGTGCTGGTCGCGACCACCGTCATCGAGGTCGGCGTGGACGTTCCCAACGCGACCGTCATGATCGTGGAGGACGCGGATCGGTTCGGGCTCTCCCAGCTCCATCAGTTGCGGGGTCGGGTGGGGCGCGGCGGCGGCGAATCGTGGTGCTACCTCTTCGCCGATCCGAACACTCCCGATGGCAAGGCTCGGATGGCCGCGATGGTCGAATCCACCGACGGGTTCCTGCTCGCCGAGCGCGATCTGGAAATTCGTGGATCGGGCCAGGTGTTCGGTGAGCGGCAGGCCGGTCTCGGGGATCTCAAGCTCGGCAAGCTGCCGCGCGACGAGAAGTACGTGGTGTTCGCCCGGGATGCCGCGGAAGCAATCCTCGACACGGACCCCGAGTTGGCGAAGAATCGAGCGTTGGCCGAAGAGGTGGAAGACCTGCTCGGCGACGACGTCGAGTTCCTGTTCAAGAGCTGAGAAGAGGCGAGTCATGCGCAGAGGTTCGAGAGCAGTGATCTGGGTCGCAACGCTGGGGGTCGCCTCGGGCGCGCTCGGCGCGTGCGGGTCGTCGGGCCCGAACGCGACCCCGACGACGACGTCGAGCACGTCACCCGTCAGCCCCGGATCGTCGACGACGATCCCGGAGCCGGTCGTGGAAGGGCGCACCAAGTGGGTCGACGTGACCGACCGCTGGAAGGCGCTCGCCCCCACGCCGTTCGATACCAACCCCGACCAGGTCGCCGAAGAACTCGCCGCGTTGTGGCGGGGCGGCGATACCTCCGAGGTCGGCATCGTCGAGGTGGTCGCGGTGCAACGGGGCGAACCGGCGGTGATCGTGATCCGTGAGCGCGACGTGCCCGACGATTCGGTCGCCGCGGTCGACTACGAGATCACGCTCCAACCCGGCGACGAAGGCTGGCTCGTGTCCAAGGCCCGCGCCCAACGGTCGTGTCGCCGTGGTGTTTCCGCTACCGACGCGACCCTCTGCGTCTGAGGCCGCGCGTGCGCGTCAGCGCGCCCAGACGCGGAGCGGGCCGATCGCCTCGAAGCCAACCCCGAGGAGCGCGTCGAGGTCCTGGCCGTACTCATACCCGACGATCCACGCGTCGGGATGGCGGGCGATCGCCGCCGCGGCGACGTCGGCCAGGATGCCGAACGCATTCGACAGGCTGACGACCTCCACGTTCGCAATCGTGGTGCGGTGGAGGATGGCGCCGTCGGTGTAGTTCGCCGAGTCGGCCCGGCCGAGAATGGTCACGCCGGGCGCACGGCGCAGACCGTTGGGCAACACGTCGTCGGGTCCGCCCCACGCTCGGCGCCACGCCGCGAATGGGAACTTCTCTCTCACGACTTCGAAGCCCACGGATTCGTGCGGGCGGGCGCCCGGAGGTCGGGCGACCCAGGTCGCGTCGAACACCACGTGGTAGCCCTGGCCGGCCAGATCGAGGGTCGCGAACGAATCCTTGACCGATGCGCCCGGGCCGTCGGCGATCCGCGTGAGGACGTCGACCTCGTTGACCGTGGGGTCGAGGGTGATCGCGTCGGGGTAGAGCGCTGGCGTGCGGTGCGGTGAATACCAGAGCCGTCCATCGGCGACGGGTGCGAGCCGGTGGACCCGGCACACCGTGTCGCACCACGCGGCGTTCGCACGCACGGCGAGCGGGATGAGGTCGGGTCCGCCGGCCGGGCTGGGAGTCAGGACGGGGTCCCTCGCTCGCGGTGACGTGCGAGTGCGATGGTCGCGAGCTCACGATGGTTCGCGTGCCACTCGCTGGCCGGGACGTCGTCGATGTGGCGGTACCTGGCGTCGATCGACTCGTGCGAGATGACGATCTCGCCCGGCGCGACGGTGCAGAGAAAGACGATCGCCACCAGCCCGTGCGGCCCGAATCGGGCGCTCGCCGGCCTGCCGATGGCGTCGACCAACTCGATCACGGTGGCGTCGAGGCCGACTTCCTCGGCCACCTCCCGCACGACGGTGTCGGCCGGGGTTTCGCCCGGATCGACGAAGCCACTGACCAGACCCCACTGGCGGTCGTCCGCCCGGTGGACCAGTAAGACGCGTTCGTCGGCATCGAAGATCGCCGCGTCGGCGCCGAGCTTGGCCGTGATGTATCCGGTTTCCGCCAGCAATCGCGCCCGGGTCTCGGGTTCGGGCACGTCGAGTGCCTCGGCATAGCCCCGGGTCGCGAGTTCGAGCAGGCGGGTGCAGCGCGCCCGGTCGTACGGATCCGTCGTGTAGTGCAGTCCGGTCCGGGCGATGGCTTGGATCTCGTCGAGGAGTTCGAGGCGGTCGATGTCCCTATTCTGCCCCGGCGTCGGAGGCCACCGTGACCAGACGATCGAGGCCGAGTCCGCTCGTGAGGAGGCGCTCCTTCCGGTTGTCGAGGAGCTGCGCGGTCCAATCGGTGAACCCGCCGTCGCCGATCTCGATCTCGTCCGGTCCGGGCCGGACGACGGCCTTGAAGCAGAGGTCGCGGTAGTAGCCGCGACCGGCGGTGCGGCCGGGGTCGTCCACGACGGTCACGTTCCCAAACGACCCGAGGGCATCACGCGCCGCGGTGGCGATGGTGGCCCTCGCGTCGTTCCGCAGGTCGGTGAGCCGGATCTCGACGGGGTCGTTCGTGACCGCGGCGATGGCCGTGACGAGCGCGCGGAGGTGGTCGGCGACGGCCGCGGCCTCGAACGTGAGATAGCCGGTATCGCGACCAGCCGACATGAGAGCCATGACCGAGAAGTGTTGCTGACCCACGGCCCCGAATGGCTGGGCCCGCAGGATCCGTTGCACCGCGGCGAGCTGTGCAGTGGTGGTCGCACCGCCCCGACGCCGCTGCGCCGCGACGACGGCCAGCGCCACCGTGGGATCGGCGGCGACTTCCAGGTTGCGAACGCTCGACACGACCTTGTGCTGGTCGACCGGCGCCAGCGCCGTGTGGGAGCCGAGTGGGAGGACGGGGGCGAGTTCGACGAACTCGAACCGGTCGGGGACCGCGTCGATCATCGTCGCGATCACGCGGTGGAGCGCTCGCGCGTCGACGGTACCGACCTCGACGAACCGGTCGCGCTGAAACTGGCGCATCACGTCGGCCGGCGTCACCCGTTGCGCGCGGCGCCGCATCACCTCGAGGAGGAAGCTCGTGAGGTCAGAGCCCGTGACCGATCCGCCGAGCACGTCGAGGGCATCGTCGGTCCCGAGCGCGGCCGACACTCGTCGTATCGGTGCGGTCAGGTCCCCGTCCATCGCACAACGGTAGGAGGTCGGCCACTCCGCGAGCGCCCGTCTCTCCGCCGTTTGGGGTCTGACCGTCGGAATCCGACGGTCAGACCCCGAACGCGGGTGGGTTGGCGGCGAGGACTCGTCTGATGCCTCTCGCCGACCCCGTACGATCCGGCCCATGCGTCGAGGTCCTCAGAGTGCAGGTCGTGGCCTCCGGGTGATCGCCGGGGAGTTGGGGGGTCTTCGCCTCGTCGCGCCGAAGGGGTCCCGCACCCGCCCGACCACCGACCGGGTCAAGGAGTCGGTCTTCGCGGCGTTGGGCAATGCCCGCCTCGCCGGCGCCGTGGTCCTCGACGGGTATGCGGGCAGCGGCGCGCTCGCGATCGAGTCGCTGAGTCGAGGCGCATCCAAGGCCACTCTGATCGACCGAGATCCGCGAGCCGTCGACGCGATCCGGCGCAACGTCGTGAGTACGCGAACGTCGGACCGGGTCACCGTTGCTCGTCGCGGCCTGGCGTCGTACCTCTCGGGTCATCCGCCCTCGACTCCATTCGACGTGGTGTTCCTCGATCCGCCGTACGAACTGACGGGCTCGGAACTCGCCCGGGTGCTCGAACTCCTCACCGCGCCCGGATGGTTGGCCCGAGATGCCGGGATTGTCATCGAGCGCAGCGCGACGGCCGGTCCGCCGAGCCTTCCCACTGGTTGGGAAGTCTCGTGGGAGCGGGTCTACGGCGATACGCTCGTAGTCCTCGTCGGCCCTGAGCCCGACAGTCCCGAGGGCCGCCCGGCCTGACGCCGATATCGATCCAGGAGTTCCTGCCACTGTGGCCACCGCCCTCTGCCCGGGTTCATTCGATCCGGTCACCCTCGGTCACCTCGACATCATCGAGCGGACTGCCCGGCACTTCGATCACGTGATCGTGGCCGTCATCCGCAACCCGCAGAAGTCGCAGTCGCTCTTCACACTCGAAGAGCGTCAACAAATGCTGGGAGAGGTGACGGGTCATCTCCCGAACGTCTCGATCGAGTTCTTCAAGGGTTTGTTGGTCGACTTCGCT
This sequence comes from uncultured Acidimicrobiia bacterium, assembly GCA_963765075.1. GTDB lineage: Bacteria > Actinomycetota > Acidimicrobiia > IMCC26256 > JAENVU01 > JAENVU01. Next base: position 442,086 of record CAVXVA010000001.1, on the reverse strand, counting down.
CGTGACCATGGAGCGGCGGCGATCGTGAAGGGCCTCCGCGCCGTCTCCGACTTCGACTACGAGCTGCAGATGGCGCAGATGAATCAGCGGCTGTCGGGCATCGACACCTTCTTCATCTCGACGAGCCCCCAGCACTCGTTCCTGTCGTCGAGTCTTGTGCGGGAGGTCTCGAAGTTCGGTGGCGACGTGTCGAGCATGGTGCCACCGGTCGTCATGGAACGCCTCGCGCAGCGATATGAAGAACGGAGTTCGTCGTGACCGAGATGGAGCACTACACCGAGCTGCCTCCCGACACCGAAGAGCTGATTCTCAATGTGCGGGACCAGATCGACACGGCGCGATCGGTGCCGATGAGCGCCAGCGTCATGGTCAACCGCGATGAGCTGGTCGGGATCCTCGAGGACGCGGTCGCGGCCCTGCCGGAGGAAATCCGCCAGGCTCGGTGGCTACTCAAGGAACGTGAGGAGTTCCTGGCCAAGGCTCGTCGGGAGGCCGAAGACATCATCGACGCGGGCCGTCAACAGGCCCAGCGCATGGTGGAGAAGACCGAAGTGGTGCGCGAGGCCAATCTGCACGCCCGGCGCATCGTCGACGACGCCGAGAAGACCTCGCGCGACCTCAAACACGAGGCCGAGGATTACATCGATCAGAAACTGGCGAGTTTCGAGGTCGTGCTCGATCGGACGATGCAGGCGGTGGTCAAGGGTCGCGAGCGGCTCCAGGTGGTGATTCCGGCCACCGAGGTGGAAGAGGAAGATCTGGAGGAGGAAGCCAACTTCTTCGACCAGGACGTCTGAGTCGAGGCTTCCCAGGCCGTGATTCCGGGTTCCGGGGCCCGAAAAGCGGCCGCGACCCGGGCCTTACCTGGCAGAATCTGGGAAAAGGCTGTGACCTGCTAGTCTTCGACCGTTCGGCGTACGTGCCGAACGCCGCTGTTCGGCGCCCCGGCAGAAACCCGGCGCCCCCCGAGGCTGATGACTGCGCTCCGCTGCAACGTGTCCGATCTGCTGCATCACCCGGCCGCGCGCCGTCCCGAAACGGTCTCGATCCCGGGCAGCGAACTCGGTGGGGTCGCCGGCGCCCGGTTGTCGGCCGTGCCACTCGTGGTCGATGTGATGATCGAACGCATTCCCGAAGGCATCGTGATCCACGGGAAGGTCACCGGCGAGTACGAAAGCGAGTGCAGTCGGTGTCTGAAACCGGTTCGGGAAGCGTTTTCGGTCTCCGTCAACGAGATGTTCGAGCGGGCGCCGATCGACGGTGAGACCTATCCCCTCGAGGGCGAAGAGATCGATCTCGAACTCCCGGTCCGAGATTCTGTGCTCCTCGATCTGCCCACCGCGCCCCTGTGCCGCGATGATTGCGCCGGGCTGTGCTCGATCTGTGGCATCGACCGCAACGAATCCGACTGCGAGTGCGACCACAATCCACCCGATCCCCGCTGGGACGCACTGCGCGCCCTGACCTTCGACGACTGAACCACTGAGGAGCAAGCACCATGGCCGTCCCCAAGCGCAAGACCCCCCGTTCGAAGACCCGGATGCGTCGGGCCTCGAGCTGGAAGATCGCGACGCCGGCGCGCTCGCTGTGCCCCACGTGCGGCGCGGTGAAGCTGCCCCACACCGTGTGCGGGAACTGCGGCACCTACCGCGGTCGTCAGGTGCTCGACACTCAGTGATTTGATGACGTCGGACCGGCCGGGGGAGTCGGACCCCACGCAGCTCACGATCGCGATCGACGCGATGGGTGGCGACCACGCGCCCGGGGCCATGGTCCAGGGTGCCATCGACGCGGTCGAACAACTCGGAGTCCGGATCCTGCTCGTCGGCGACGAAGCCGCGATCCGCGCCGAGTTGCCCGACGGCACGCTGCCTGCGGGTGTCACCATTCGCGCGACGAGCCAGGTCATCGACATGCACGAAGAGCCGGGCACGGCCGTCCGCAAGAAGAAGGACGCGTCCGTCGTGCGCACCGCCGAAGCGGTCCGCGACGGTGACGCGCACGCCATGGTGGGTGCCGGCAACACCGGCGCGACGATGGCCGCGGCGCTTGTTGCGATTCGGCCGCATCAAGGGTGCCGGCGCGCCCGGCGATCGGGGTGCCGATCCCCGTGCCGTTCGCGCAGCCGCACCTCTTGGTCGACGGCGGTGCCACCGTCGATTGCAGCCCCGAATGGTTGGTGCAGTTCGCGCAGATGGGTCGGGCCTACGCGCGGTTGCGCCTGGGCATCGACGAGCCGACGGTCGGGTTGCTCTCGAACGGCGAGGAGCCGGGCAAGGGCGACGAGCTGCGGAAGCAGACCTTCGCGCTGCTCGACGGGCAGCCCTGGTTCGTCGGCAACGTCGAGGGACGCGACCTGATGTCGGGCCATCCCAACGTGATCGTCACCGACGGATTCACCGGCAACGTGGCGCTCAAGACCGTCGAAGGCGCGCTCAAGGCCGCGGCCGGACTCGTGTTCACCACGCTCGGCGCGCCCGAAGCCAAGGAGGCGGCCGACGTCGTCGCACCCCTGCTGCTGCAAGGTGTCACCGATTATCTCGACCCGGACACGATCGGCGGCGCCGCCCTCCTGGGCGTCTCCGGTGTCTGTGTGATTTCCCACGGTTCTTCGAGTGCCCGCGCGATCGTCAACGCCGTGGCTCTCGCGTCCGACTGTGTGCGCGGCGGCTTCGTCGAGCGCATGCAGGCCGCCATCGTTGGCGAGGAGGCCTATGCCGGCTGAAACTCATTCCACCCACGAACCGATCGGCCCCGAGGAGGTGTTCGCGACGGTGCGCACGCACCTGAGTGAGATCCTCGAGATCGACGATCAGACCATCACCCTCGACGCCAAGTTCGCCGAGGATCTCAACGCCGATTCGCTGGCGTTGATCGAGTTGGTCGAAGCCCTCGAAGAGGACCTCGGCGAGCGCACGGTCGGTTTCACCGTCGACGACGAAGACCTCGGTGACCTCGTGACGGTCCGCGACGCCGTCGACTACGTCGTCTCTCGCTTGGGGGCCGGCGCGGCCTGACGGCCGCGCTCGGGTCATGCAACCCGACGACCGCGCTCGCTTCGAGTCGCTCCTCGGCTGGAGCTTCCGGGATGACGCGGTGTTCGAACAGGCCCTCGCGCACCGATCCTGGTGTGCCGAGCACCCCGACGCGGGATCGAACGAACGGCTCGAGTTCCTCGGCGACGCGGTGCTCGGCATCATCGTGACCGACCACATCTTCCGTGCGTATCCAACGCTGCAAGAGGGTGAGTTGGCCAAGGTGCGGGCGTCGGTCGTGAACGCCGAGGTGCTCGCCGAGGTCGCCGCGCGGATCGACCTCGGACCGTGTTTGCGCCTGGGGAAGGGTGAAGCGAACTCGGGCGGGCGCGAGAAGCCGTCGATCCTCGCCGACGCGATGGAGGCCGTGATTGCCGCGGTCTATCTCGACGGTGGGATGGACGCCGCCTGGTCGGTGGTGCTCCACCTCTTCGAGCCGCGTATCAGCGATGCCGCTACCGGCCCGGGTGGCGACGACTACAAGACCCGACTTCAGGAACTCGCGGCGCAACGCTTCGATCGGCTGCCCCGATACCTGGTGCGCGACGAAGGTCCCGATCATGCGAAACGCTTCTTCGCCACCGTGCGCCTCGACGGCGACGTGTACGGCAACGGCGAAGGCGGCTCGAAGAAGCAAGCGGAGCAGGCTGCGGCCCGGGCCGCCTGGATGCGTATCTCCGCCGGAGAGCCGCCCGTCGATGGTCAGGAAGTGAGCCAGGATGCCGGAACTTCCTGAAGTCGAGGTGATGCGTCGAGATCTCGAGAAGGAGATCGTCGGCAAGAAGATCAAGTCCGTCGAAGTGACGCGGATGCGCACGATTCGGCGGTACAAGCAGCGCAAGCCGTTCATCGCCGCGCTGGAGGGCACGAAGTTCACGGGAGTCCAGCGGCGCGGCAAGTATCTGCTCGCCAAGCTCGACAACGGCGACGTCCTGGTCATCCACCTCGGCATGTCGGGCCAGCTCCGGCGGGCCGCGGGCACGAAGGAACCGCTGGCGAAGCACACGCACGTCGTCATCACCTTCACCCAGGGCGGCCAGCTGCGGTTCATCGACCCGCGCACGTTCGGCGAGATGTTCGTCACTCAGCTCGACGGCATCGAGTCCGAGGTGGAGGAACTCGCGCACCTCGGGATGGATCCGCTCGACACGGTCGTGAGCTGGGATTACTTCGGAGAGTTGGTCGCGCAGCGGCAGGCGAAGCTCAAGCCGTTGCTCATGGACCAGAAGTTCATGGCCGGTATCGGCAACATCTACTCCGACGAGATCCTCCACCACGCAGGTCTGCGTTGGGATCGGATGAGTAACGAGCTGCGGCCCGAGGAGATCCGGCGCCTCTACCGTGCGGTCGGCGAAGTGCTCCACGACGGCGTGAAGTATCGAGGCTCCTCGCTCGCCGACGAGCAGTATGTTGACCTGTTCGGCAAGCTCGGCGGGTTCCAGAGCCACCACCAGGTGTACGCCCGCGACGGGAAGGCCTGCCTGCGCTGTCGCCGCGAGATCGTGCGCGAGAAGGTCAGTGGCCGTTCCACCTTCTTCTGCCCCTACTGCCAGGTCTGAGGACCGCCTCGGTGGCGCGGTGACTCTCGTCAGGCGCACCTGACGGGGGCAACGGGCTTCCCAACGAGCCAGGAACCTGCCACACTCGGTGTCCGACGCTCGGGGGGCGCTATGCGAAGAGTTTTGATCGTTGGATGCCTGCTCGGGCTCGTCGCGGCAGGGTGCGGTTGGGCCCGACCCCGATTCGACGCCGGGAACAGTGGCGCGAATCCCTTCGAGACGAAGATCGGGGCGGCGAACGTCGCGTCATTGACGAAGTCGTTCTCCGTGGCGTCGGCGACCGCCTCGGCGATCCCGGCGTTCGTCGTCGCCCGGAACCACATCTACGTCGGCGGTTCGCCGGTCCGGGTCTTTGCGGCCGATGGGCAGGACGGCTGTGTCGGCGCTACGTGCTCACCACAATGGTCGACCAACTTCGGCGGCGCTCCCGATGTGATGGGCTCCACCCTGTATCTGGGCACCACCGCGTTCGATGCCGACGGGTACCTCGGGTGTACCGGCGCACCGAAGTCGTGCACCCCCCGTTGGATCGATCAGCAGTCAGGGATTCCGACCGGACCCGTGGATGCCGGATCGTTGCACTTCAGCTACGGGGGCTTCAGCTTCCGCGGCATTGAGCGGGTCTTCCTGATGGGCCACCCGAGCCCGGAGACGCCGGAGTGCATCGGCGCGTTTTCCCTTACCTCGTGCCCGGCAGGCTGGCAGACCTTCCTCGGCGGAGGGTCGGACGGCGGCACGACCGCGGTTCCCGCCGTGGGGGGCGGAGTGGTCTACGCGATCTATGGCCCGGTCGGCGTGAATGGTGGTTCGCTGTTCGCGTTCGACGGCACGAATGCCGCCGCGCCCCAGCTGTGGAGCGCGGCGCTGCCGGGGCCCCCGACTCGAAGTGTGGTGGTGAGCGGTGGTGTCGTCGTGACCGGCTACAACTCGCCCGATGGCGAACACCTGGTTGGATTCGATGCGTCCGGTTCGGTTGGATGTGCCGGATCGCCGAAGGTGTGCACACCGTTGTGGTCGACCGACGCCGTGTCGGGCGCCACCAGCGCGGCACCAGCACTGGCCAACGGGGTGCTCTATCGGTCGGTGGGTTCGCAGCTCCGCGCGTACGACGCGCACGGCGTGACCAACTGCTCCGGTTCCCCGAAGGTGTGTTTCCCAATGTGGAAAGCATTCGTCGGTCCGAATGTCTCGGCCCCGGCGGTCGCGAATGGTCTGGTGTACGTCTCGTCATCAGATGGCACGGTCGGGGCGATCGACGCGGCGGGGAACGCGCAGTGCTCGGCCACCACCCGGGTCTGTTCGGCATTGTGGGACACCAACGTGGGGGCCGCAGCCGGTGCGATCGAGGTCGACAACGGCCGCGTCTACGTGCCCGTCGCCGACGGCACCGTGAGCGTCTACGCCCTGCCCTGACCAAACGCGACTGCGAGCGGTGGGACGACGTCCGCCGGTCAGTTGGTCGCGCGTCGATAGTGCATGGCGACGGCACCGTTGCGGAACGGCTTCGCTGAGAGAAGCTCGAGCCGCCGCGTGCTGGGCAACCCGCCCTGGTAGAGGGTCGGACCATGACCTGCGATCCGGGGGTGGATGAGAAAGTGGTACTCATCGATCAGGTCCTGTCGATCCAACTCGTTCGCGAGCTTGCCGCTTCCGAGGCCGATCTGGCCCGGGGTTGCATCCTTGAGTTCCAGGACGCCCGTGCGTAGGTCGCCCGAGATGTGGTGGCTGTTCGTCCACGGGAAGTCACTTCGCGTCGAGGACACGACGTACTTCGGCTTGGTCTCCAGCTTGACGGCCCACTCGCGTATCGCCGGCGGCGCCTCCTCGTCGCCTCGGGCGACGGCGGGCCAGTAACCCTCCATCATCTCGTAGGTGACGCGACCCCACAGCATTGCCTCGGACTCGTCCATGAGTCGCGTGAAGTAGGCGTGGGTCTCATCGTCGGCGATTCCCTCCAAATGGTCGACGCAACCGTCCAGCGTGACATTGATGGAGAAGGTCAGGAGTCCCATACGCCGAGGTTATCTGCGCGATTTCGGCCCTGTTGCGGCGTGCCGGATCACCGGCCGCCGCTTCAGTTCGAACGCCAACTGGGTTGATCGTTCCGGTGGTGCCCGTGCGAGTCGCGTTGTCCTTCGTCACCCTCGGATTCCCACGCGGCAGTGGCACGAGGCATGAACGGTCAGACCGTTCGCCGTGAGCGTGGTCTCGATGATCGACGATCCCAGCGGCCCCTCGGCCACGGCGACGACCTGGCATCACGGTCTGTCGGGCCGCGGCCCACGCCGCCGGTTGTGAACCCGCCTTGTACGTGCAACCAACCCATCGGCTCGATTTGGCGCGCCGCTACCGCACCATCGTCAGCTGCGGTGCGTTCGGCCTCGGTGGCAGCCGGACCGACGACACCGAGGGCCTGCGACGTCTTCGCGACCTCCTGCTCCCCGGCGGCGTGCTGGTGCTCGACTACGAGGTCGGCGAGTTCGACGACGATCGCTGGCGAACGTGGCGGCCCCAGCCGGCCGACGAGACTCCACCCCCGAGCTCACACCGCCGGCTCGGGCCCGACGGCTCCCACTACTCCCTGCGCCACCGAATCACCGCGGTCGATGAGGCTGAGCGTTCCATGACCCGCGAACTGCAGGCCTGGCAATGGAAGGACGATGAGCTCGTCGCCCACGAGACCCACGCTCTCGTGGTGAACGTGTACTCCTCGAACGAGATCGCGTCGGTCCTCGCCTCGGTTGGCTTCACCGACGTGCGGGTGCTGGGTGGCTACCACGGTGGCGCGGCGACCGAGAGCGACAGTTTCCACGTCTTCGTCGCGGCCGTCCCCGGCGCGACCGACGACGAATCCTGATCGCCGTGGAGATCGTGGTGTCGGATCCGCGAAATCGGGTGAAACCGCGCATACGCTCGGGCAACAGTCACAGAGGAGCTGCGGAGTGTTCCTGAAGTCGCTGACCCTACGCGGGTTCAAGTCGTTTGCGGATAAGACCGTGCTCGAGTTCGAACCCGGCGTCATGGTCGTGGTCGGTCCCAATGGGTCCGGCAAATCCAACCTGGTCGATGCCGTTGCTTGGGTGCTGGGCGCCCAAGGCCCGCGCACCTTGCGCGGCGGGAAGATGGACGACGTCATCTTCGCGGGCACGTCGGATCGTCCCGCGCTCGGTCGCGCCGAGGTGTCGCTCACCATCGACAACAGTGCGAATCTGTTGCCGATCGAGTTCACCGAGGTCACGATCACTCGGACGCTCTTCCGCAGCGGCGACTCCGAGTACGCGATCAACGGCGCGCCGTGCCGCTTGCTCGATATTCAAGAGATGCTCTCCGACAGTGGCATCGGTCGCCAGCAGCACGTCATCGTCGGGCAGGGTCAACTCGATTCGATCCTGAACTCGCGGCCCGAAGATCGTCGCGGCGTCATCGAAGAAGCCGCCGGGATCCTGAAGTACCGCAAGCGGCGCGAGAAGGCCGAGCGGCGCCTCGAAGCCACCGAAGGCAACCTCGTTCGCCTCAACGACTTGCTGCGCGAGGTCCGGCGCGGCCTCGGCCCGCTCCAGAAGCAGGCCGACGCGGCACGCCGCCACGACGGCGTGGTCGACGAACTGCGCGCGATTCGGATGCATCTGGTCGGCCGCGAACTTGCGGGCCTCCAGGCCAAGACGAGTCGGTTGAAGGAACAGTCGCACGAACTCGCCCGCGAAGAGGCGACCATCCAGGCGCGCCTGCGCGAACTCGACGTCTCGGTTCTCGACGCCGAACGATCGCTCACCGATGTGGGCCAGGGCGACGTCGCCGATGCGCTCGGCCGGATCGAAGCGATCCGTGAACGGTCCCGCGGGTTGCGAGCACTGGTCACCGAACGCCGCCGCAGTCTGGAACGCGAGCTGGTCGCCGCGGCCGACGAAGGTGTGGTCGAGACCTTGGTCGCCGATGCCGGTGCCGTGCGTGCCGAACTCGACGGGCTGGACCCACAGTCCGGCCAGCTGGCGGAGCAGGAACTCGAGATTGAAGCCGCGGAACGGACCATTGTCGACGAGCGTCGCGTGTTCGCCGACGTCGAGACGGCCGACGACCCCGTCGCCGAAGCCGGTGCAGTGCGACGCGAGCTCGCGGCCCGGCGCGATGGTCTGGCCCGCATCGAAGACGAGCTGGCCCGGTTCGATCAGCGAGCCCAAGGCATCGCCCAGCGTCAGACCCAACTCCGGTTGGAACTCGGGCAGGCGTCGGATCGACTCGGATCGGTCGAGGCCACGTTGCCCAATGCGCTGGCCGCCGCCGAATCAGCCGCCGCGACCCGCGCCCGCAGCGAAGCGCAGCTCACCACGGCCGAAACGAGCTGGCGCGAAGCCGAGTCCGAGGCCAGCCGCTGGCAGGCCCGGGCCGACGCGTTGGCCCAGGCACTCGACGCGGCGAGCGACGCCGAGGCCGTGGCCGTCCTCGAGGGCATGCTCGGCGTGGCCGGGTCGCTGGTGAACCATCTGGTCATCGAACCGGGCGCGGAAGTCGCGGTGGCCGCGGCGCTCGGCGATGCGATGGGATCCGTCATCGTGTCCGGACGCGACGAAGCGCAATCCGCGATCCGCCGACTGGCCGACGGCGACGTCGGTGCGTGGCTGTTGGTGCTCGATGCCACCGAGACCGCGGTGACCACCGGGGCCACGCTCGCGCCGGAAGGTGCCCGACCGCTCGCGAGCTGCGTGCGCGCCAGTCTGCCCGGCCTCCAGGCGACCCTGGCCCGCACACTGGCCGGCGTCGTGCTGAGCGACGGCGACTGGCATGCCGCCATGGACCTCGCGATCGCGAACCCCGACCTCACGGTCATGACCCGAGCCGGCGATCGATTCGGCGGTGGTCGACCCTGGCGCTTCGGCGGCGACCACACCGCCGGCGTCACCCGAGCTGCTTTGGATGAAGCTGTCACCGCGGCCGAAGGCGCCCTCACGATTCGTGACGAAGCCCGCACCGCGGTCGACGCGGCCCGCGTGGCCCTCACCGCGGCTCGGGAGGCCGAGCAGCGCGCCGCCGAAGGCGCCCGCGCCGCTCGCAGTACGCACGACCGTACGAAGTCCGAAGCCGAACGGCTCACGACGGCCCAGCGCGAGCGGGCACAAGAACTAGAAGCGGCCCAGGCGTCGCGGATCTCGCTGCTGGATGCTCTCTCCGCCGAGCAGGCCACCCTGGCCGCGCTCGAAGCCCGCCTCCCGGAACTCGAAGCCGCCGAGGCCGCCGCGGCGGTCGTGGCCGCCGATCGCGCCACGGCATTGGCCGACCTCGATGCCCGGGAAACGGCGCTGCGAGCGGTTCGCCGCGACCACTCGGTGCGGGCTGCCGCGCTCGACGAGCGCCGGATGCTGTTGAACCGACGGTTGGCCGAAGTGGAGGACCGGCTCGCGCGTGACCCCGAAGCCAAGGCCGCGGCGGAGCGCTATCGCGCCGCGCTCGACGGCCAAGGGCGTCGCCTACGAGCGCGTCGGCGGCCGACTCGACGACCTCGGAACCCGCATCGAGACGGTCTACGGCTGGGTGCGAGAGGAACGCCGGATCCAAGCCGAGAAGGCCAGCGCGGCCGGCGGCCGGCTCGAACAACTGCGGAGTCAGCGTCAAGCCCAGGAGCACGAACTCGCCGGGGTGCGCGAACGTCAGCAGCGTCGGGAAGTGGAAGAGGCCGAGAACCGTATGCGCCTCGAAGCCGCGATCGAGCGGGTGCGCACCGAGTTCGACTGCGAACCGGGTCTGGCGATCGACTCGCCCGCACCGGAGGTCCCCGATGGCACCACGATGGCCGGGAGGGCCCGGGACCTCGACCGCGACCTGCGGTTGATGGGTCCGATCAATCCGCTCGCGCTCGAGGAGTACGAAGCGCTCCAGGAACGCCACGACTTCCTCGTCCAACAACTCGACGACGTCAAGAGTTCTCGCCGCGAGCTGCAACGGGTGATCAAAGCCGTCGACATCGAGATCGTCACGGTGTTCGAGACCGCGTTCGCCGACGTGCAAGCGAACTTCGAACAGCTCTTCGGCACACTGTTCCCCGGCGGATCCGGCCGAGTGTTCCTCACCGACCCCGACGACTTGTTGAACACGGGGATCGAGATGGAGGCCCGTCCGTCGGGCAAGAACACCAAGCGCCTGTCGTTGCTCTCCGGTGGGGAGCGGTCGCTGACGGCGATGGCGTTCCTCTTTGCGGTGTTCCGCTCCCGCCCGTCGCCGTTCTATTTGCTCGACGAGGTCGAGGCCGCGCTCGACGACGTGAACCTGCATCGGTTCCTCGATCTCATCCATGAGTTCCGCAACGACGCGCAGCTGCTCGTCGTGTCCCACCAGAAGCGCACGATGGAAGCCGGCGACTGTCTCTACGGCGTCTCGATGGCGCCGGGCGGCTCGACCAAGGTCGTGAGCCAGCGGATGCGCGGCGAGATCGTGCTCACCTAGGTCACTCATGCCCCTTCCGCTCGACGCCGCGAACGACCTCGAGCTGATCAACGTCTGTGGCCCGACGGGCAAGCAGGCGTGGTTGTGCTCCACCGTGCACGACATCACGGGTAGCGCGAGCGCGTCGCGCTTCGCCGACGACATCAGCAAGCCGTTTCGAGTCCTGGTCATCGTGGTCGTGGCGTACCTGCTGGTGCGGATCTCGCGGCTGGTCATCCGCCGGGTGGTGAAGCGGCTGTCGCGCGAGGAAGCGCAGGAGAAGATGGCCAAGCTCCGCCGCCGGACCGGTATGGCGTTGCTCGATACCGGGCCGGTGCCGACCGTGCGGCGCGCGTTGCGGGCCGAGACGATCGGTGCGGTCCTGCGCAGCGTCGTCGTCGCGATCATCTGGGCGACGGCGTTCGTCATGATCCTCGACACGCTCCAGGTGAACCTCGCCGCCATCGGGGTTGGCGCCGGCATCATCGGTGTCGCGATCGGCTTCGGCTCCCAGGCGCTCGTGCGCGACTTCATCTCGGGGCTGTTCATGCTCGTGGAGGACCAATACGGCGTCGGTGATGTCGTGGACCTGGAGGTCGCGGCGGGGACGGTCGAAGGGGTGAGTCTGCGCACGACCCGGCTGCGCGATGTCGAGGGTGTGGTCTGGCATGTTCCCAACGGCGAGATCCGTCGGGTCGGGAACAAGAGCCAGCAATGGGCCCGGGCCGTGCTCGACATTCCCGTCGCGTACGGTGCCGACCTGCAGGCGGCGATTGACGCGATTCAGGAGGCCGCGGAGTCGGTCGTGGCCGATGCCGACTACGCAGGGCTGGTCCTCGAACCCCCGGAAGTTCTCGGGGTCGAGAACGTCACGAGCGATCAAGTGGTGATCCGGCTCGGGGTGAAGACCCTGCCCCTCGAGCAGTGGAAAGTGGCGCGCGAACTGCGCGCCCGGGTGAAGTCGGCGCTCGACGCCGTCGACGTCCATCCGCTTGCGCCCGATGTCGTGCGCTATCGGCCGCCGGGCGGTCCCGCGGCCGGGCCCGCGCCGGGCAAGGAAGGTCAGTTCCCGAGCGACCGTTAGACCAGGTTTAGGCTCCCCGGCTGATGGATCCCTTGCTGCTCGTTCTGATCGTCGCGCTCGTTGTCGTCCTGGGCATCGGGGGGCTGGTCATCGCCCGGAGGTCGCGACCCGATGTCGACGAGGACCTTCAGATCCCCGCCGCGCCGGACCCGACCGCGCCGGCCCCGACCGTCGAAACGGTCAAGCCCGAACCCGAACCGGAAACCGAACCGGAGCTTGAAGCGGAGGCTGAACCGGAGCGGGTCACGCCGCGCCTGCGGGACCGGCTGGGGAAGACCCGGGCGGCCTTCACCGGCGTCTTCGCCGGGATCGCGAGCCGGGGCAAGATCGACGACGAGACCTGGGACGACCTCGAAGAGGCCCTGATCCTGGCCGACGTCGGGGTACCCACTGCGACCAGGGTGATCGACGACGTGCGCGCCCGGGTGAGCGCCGAGAAGGTCTCGGATCCCGATCGAGTGGTCGAGTTGTTGCGCGAGGAGTTGGTCATGCTGCTCTCGGGGACCGATCGCACGCTCGGTCGCGCCGAGGCCGGGCCGAGCGTGTGGATGTTCGTCGGCGTGAACGGAGTCGGGAAGACGACGAGCATCGCGAAACTCGCCCAGCGGGAGGTCGATGCCGGCCACCGCGTGGTCCTCGCTGCCGCCGACACGTTTCGGGCCGCGGCGGCGGAGCAACTCGCCACGTGGGCCGCGCGGACCGGTTCAGAAATCGTGCGCGGTCAAGACGGTGCCGATCCCGGTTCGATCGTCTTCGACGCCATGAGTGCGGCATCGACGCGAGGTGCCGACGTCGTACTCGTCGACACCGCGGGTCGGCTCCACAACAAGGTCAACCTCATGGAGGAGCTGAAGAAGCTCCGGCGCATCGTCGACCGGACCGAGGGCGCGCTCCAGGAAGTCCTGTTGGTGGTCGACGCGTCGACCGGCCAGAACGGTCTCGCCCAGGCCCGCCAGTTCGCCGAGACGGTCGACATCACCGGCGTCGTCCTCACCAAGCTCGACGGCACGGCCAAGGGCGGCATCGTGTTGGCGATCCAATCCGAACTCGGGATCCCCGTGAAAGTCGTCGGCGTCGGCGAGACCGCCGACGATCTCATCGAGTTCGACGCCGAGGAGTTCGTCGCCGCCCTGTTCTGATCGGCGTCCCGGCTCTCCGGGAGGCGGTCCGTATACTCGCCGTCTCATGTTCGACGCCCTCTCCGACCGGTTCGACGGCATCTTTTCGCGCCTGCGCAGCCGCGGGAAGCTCACCGAGGCCGACATCGACGCCGTGGCCCGCGAGATCCGGTTGGCACTCCTCGAAGCCGACGTCAACGTCAAGGTCGTCAAGGCGCTCATCTCCCGGCTGAAGGAACGCGCCAACGGTGCCGAGGTCCAGAAGAGCCTCAGCCCGGCCCAACAGGTCATCAAGATCGTCCACGAAGAACTCATCACCACGTTGGGCGGAACGTCGGGCAAGTTGACGATGAGCCCGAAGCCACCGACGGTCGTGATGATGTGTGGTCTCCAAGGCGCCGGCAAGACAACCGCGGCCGGCAAGTTGGCTCGCCAACTCAAGGGCCAGGGTCTCCAGGTGATGCTCGTCGCGGCCGACCTGCAACGGCCCGCCGCGGTCGAACAGCTTCGGGTGCTGGGCAGCCGCGTCGACGTGCCGGTGTGGTCCGCGCCCGACGATGGGCCCCAGGACGCCGTCGAGGTTGCCCGCACTGCACTCGACGAAGCGGCGCGTCTCGGTCGGAACGTGGTCATCGTCGACACCGCCGGTCGGTTACAGATCGACACGGAACTGATGCTCGAACTGAAACAAGTGCGCGATGTGGTGAACCCGACGAACACGTTGCTGGTGGTCGACGCGATGACCGGGCAGGAAGCGGTCAACGTGGCGACCGCGTTCGACGAAGCGGTGGGGCTCGACGGTGTCGTGCTCACCAAGATCGACGGCGATGCCCGCGGCGGTGCTGCGCTCTCGGTCAAGGAAGTGGTGGGCAAGCCGATCCTCTTCGTGGGAACGGGCGAGAAACTCGAGGACTTCGAACCGTTCCACCCCGACCGGATGGCGAGCCGCATCCTCGGGATGGGCGATGTGCTGACGTTGATCGAGAAGGCCGAGGCCAGCTTCGACGCCGATGTGGCCCAGCGGGCCCAGGAGTCGCTCAGCAGCGGCCAGTTCACCCTCGAAGACTTCCTGGAGCAGATGCGTCAGGTCCGCAAGATGGGACCGATCGGCAACATCATGAAGATGCTGCCCGGGATGCCCAAGGAAATGAAGAACGCCGAGGTCGACGAAGGCGAGATCAATCGGATCGAAGCAATCATCTGCTCGATGACCGCCACGGAGCGCCGGGACCCGTCGGTGATCAACGGTTCGCGACGGGTGCGGATCGCGGAGGGGAGCGGCACGTCCACCTCGGAAGTCAACGCGCTCTTGAAACAGTTCAAGCAGGTCCAACAGATGATGAAGGCCCTGACCGGCGGCGGGAAGCGGCCGAAACTGCGGGGCCTCGCCGGCATGGATCTGAGCCAACTCCAGGGCGGAAACTGACCGGAATCTGCGCCGGAAACGGGTTCGGCCCCGAACCCGGCATGAGCGCGCCCCCAACCACTAGCCTGGCTCCCTCGCGCCGCCCGGCGGTGCAGTCCCTTTCGGAGAGGAAATCCCAGCACGTGTCCGTCAAGATTCGCCTTATGCGCGTGGGCAAGAAGAAGCAGCCCAGCTACCGAGTGGTCGTCGCCGACGGCCGCAGCCCCCGTGATGGTCGCTACATCGAGATCATCGGCCATTACCAGCCGCGCCAGGAGCCGTCGGGTTTCACCATCGACGACGCCAAGGTCATGGATTGGCTGGCCAAGGGTGCCCAGCCGAGCGAGCAGGTCCATCGCCTGCTGGTGAACGCGGGCATCTGGGAGCAGTACGAATCGACGCGTTCGTCGGTCTCGACTGCGGCCAAGGTCGCCGCTCGACGGGCGAAGGGCCACGCGACTGCTCAAGCCGAGGCCGCCAAGGTGAAGGCGGCGACCGAAGCGAAAGCCGCGGCCGACGCCAAGGCCGCAGCGGATGCTGCCGCGGCCGACGCGAAAGCCGCCGAAGCCAAAGCCGCTGAGGAAGCTGCTGTGGCCGAAGAAGCCCCCGCCGAGGAAGCTCCGGCGGACGAGGCTCCGGCGGAGGGCGACGCGTGAGCGATCACGATCACGACGACGAGGAGTACGGCGACGACGACGAAGTCGCGGCCGACGGCAACCGGATCATCGGCGGCCGCGCCAAAGCGGTCGTGGAGCACGTGACCCGTTCGATTGCCGACGAACCCGACGCGATCGAAGTCGACATGATCGAGCGTCGGGATGAGGTCTCGCTCCTCGTCCACGCCGACAAAGGCGACATGGGTCGCCTGATCGGCAAGCGCGGCCGAGTGGTGCAGGCGCTGCGGCAGGTCACTCGCGCTGCGGGTGCCGCCGAGGGCATCCGCGCGTCGGTCGATATCGTCGAATAGTCGATGACTGCGGCCGCCCGCCTCGAGGTGGGCCGCGTCGGACGCGCGCATGGCCTCCGCGGTGAAGTCGCCGTCCTCCTGAGCACGGAACGCGACGAACGCGTCGCGCCCGGTGCCGTGCTGGCCACCGGCGACCGTGACCTCGTCGTGGCATCGTCTCGCCGTCACCAGCAGCGCTGGCTGGTGCGGTTCGAAGGCATCGACGACCGCGACGGCGCCGAGGCACTCCAAGGCGAGAAGCTCTTCGCGGAGCCCATCGACTCGGCCGCCGACGAACTCTGGGTGCATGAACTGATCGGCGCCACGGTGCAGGACCCGGCCGGAACCACGCTGGGCACGGTCATCGCACTGGAAGCCAACCCGGCGAGCGACCTGCTCGTCCTGGATGGGGATCGCCTCCTGCCGTTGGTCTTCCTGGTGGCGCACGAACCGGGTCTCGTGGTGGTGGATCCGCCCGCAGGACTTTGGGACTGAACGCCCGATGCGGATCGACGTCTTCTCCATCTTCCCCGACTATCTGCGCGGGCCGCTTTCCCTGGCGCTGATCCAGCGAGCCCGTGATGCCGGCCGCCTCGACGTGCGTGTGCACGACCTCCGTTCGGAAGCGACCGATCCCCACCGCACGGTCGACGATGCCCCGTTCGGTGGGGGACCGGGCATGGTGATGATGCCGGAGCCGCTCTTCGCAGCCGTCGAAGCCGCGGCACCGCCCCGCCCGCTTCTTCTCTTGGCTGCCGGTGGCCGCCGGTTCGATCAGGCGATGGCCCGCGAGTTGGCCGGGCTCGACGGGTTCTCCCTGCTGTGCGGACGGTACGAGGGCGTCGATCAGCGAGTTGCCGACCACCTCTGCGACGGTGAGGTCTCGGTCGGCGACGTGGTCCTGGCCGGTGGGGAAGCGGCCGCGCTCATGATGATCGAGGCGGTGACCCGTCTGGTGCCCGGGGTCATGGGCAACGCCGAGTCGGGAGTGGATGAGTCGTTTTCCGCGGGGCGGCTGGAATATCCGCACTACACCCGGCCCGCCGCCTTTCGGGGCTGGGAAGTTCCCGAAGTGCTCCGATCGGGCGATCACGCTCGGATCGAGCGGTGGCGCAGGGCCCAATCATTGCGCCGGACCCTGGACCGCCGGCCCGACCTGATCCCGGGGGGCGAGGACGGCCTGGAACCAGCCGACCGGGCGCTGCTCGGCGAGTTCTCGAATCCCGACCCGCCCGGCTAGCATCGTCGCTTCCAGCGATCCGCCCGAAGGACTCCACGCGCCATGAACCCCACCGATCTGGTCGACCGCGCCGCATTGCGCGACGACATCCCCGAGTTTGCTCCCGGCGACACCGTGAAGGTGCACGTCCGAGTGGTCGAAGGCAACCGGCAGCGGGTGCAGTTGTTCCAGGGTGTCGTGATCGGTCGTAAGGGCGACGGTGTCCGCGAGACGTTCAAGGTCCGCAAGATGAGCTTCGGCGTCGGTGTCGAACGCACCTTCCCGGTGCATTCGCCCATTGTGGACAAGATCGAAGTCGCCACCCGTGGTGATGTGCGCCGAGCGAAGCTCTACTACTTGCGCGACCGGATCGGGAAGGCCGCGAAGATCAAAGAGAAGCGTTTCTGACCGCTCTCTTCCCGCGCCCACCTCTACACTTCGACGCATGCGATTCGCGCACGCGTACGAGGGCCAAGCATGAGCGCTGAAGATCTCGAACGGTACGAAACCGAGATCGAGCTCGCGCTCTACCGCGAGTATCGCGATGTCCTCCCGATGTTCTCCTACGTCGTGGAGACCGAGCGTCGCTTCTATCTCACCAACTCGGTGAAGATGGAAGCCCACTCCGAGAACGGTTCGCTCTACTTCGAACTCGAGTTGTCCGACGCGTGGGTCTGGGACATGTACCGGCCGGCTCGCTTCGTGGCCAACGTCCGTGTGGTCACGTTCAAGGACGTCAACATCGAGGAGCTCGCAGGCAAGGACCTGTGAACCGGCGCGCTCTGGGTGCGCAGGGCGAGGCGTGGGCGGGGGAGTGGTACACCGGTCGCGGGTACGTGGTGCTCGATCGCAACTGGCGTACCCGGCAGGGTGAACTCGATCTCGTCCTCGAACACGATGGCATCGTGGTGTTCTGCGAGGTCAAGACCCGAACGTCGGATGCCTTCGGGGCCGGCGTCGAAGCGGTCACGCGGGAGAAGCAACTGCGCATCCGACGGCTCGCCGGGGAGTGGTTGTCCGCCCACGATCGGTCGGCGCGTGGTCTGCGCTTCGATGTGGTGTCGATCCTCGCGCCGCGCAACACCCCGCCGACGATCGATGTCTACGAAGGCGCCTTCTAGAAGAGGCGCGCAGCCTCGGGTTATTGCCGGCGGCGGGCTTCGCGGTGCCAGCAGCCGGTGTGCCAGTGGCGCCGGTCTTCGAGTGCGTCGACGGGGACCACGACTTTGTGACCCTCGCCGGGCCGGATGTCGTGGTCACATCCCGGGCAGCGGTAGCTCTTGATTGCTTCGTACGGCTGCATGTGGCGCACGGTGACCTCGGGATTGCTCACGAGCCGAACACCGCCCAGATCAGCAAGGCGATCGCGATCACGACTCCGCTGATGACGAAGACCAGATCTCCACGATGAGGAACTCGCCGGCGGCGGGGGTCCATGCCCATCGCCGTACCGTAGGTCAGGCGCTCGATCTCGACGGGGTCGTTCAGTGTTGCGATACGACCGCGGTGATGCGGCGACTCTTCGCCAGGGCGGCGCGAGCAACCGAAACTCGATCCCAGTCCGGCTCGCCAGTCCGTCGGACCAGCGAGTTGTGCGCTTCCCATTCCGCCCCGCACCCACCGCAGGTGAGCAAGTAGGAACCGCCGGAATACGCCTCGGCGTCGATCGGTGTCCCGTCGTAGGGACAGCGCTTCAAGTTCATCACTCATCCATCGACTCCACCGCCACCGAACTTGACGGATGCAGCGTTTGGGCAGGTCAGAGAGGGTGTCCGGCGTCTGCGGGTCAGGTCGGCCAGTACACGCCGTGGGCTCGCCGGATATGGCCCGAGCGGACCAGGCCCGCGATGGCAACGGCGACCGGGCCGGGCCCGAGGCCGGTCCGGGATGTCAGTTCGTCGACCGTCGCCGGTTCACCGCCCAACGCAGTGAGCACGGCATGTTCGTCGAGTGTGGCCGGGACTGCTCGTCCGTTGGTGACCTCCGATGGGGAGCGTCGGTCGCCGGGTGTCAAGCCGAGCACGCCGAGCACGTCTTCAGGATCGAGAATGACGTGGGCGTCCCGCAGAAGTTCATTGGTCCCGCGCGCCGACGGGTTCCGGCGGCTGCCGGGGTATGCGCAGACATCGACGCCGTACTCGTCGGCCTTCTGCGCGGTGATCCGGGCCCCGCCGGTCGCGGTGGCCTCGACGACGACGAGCACATCCGAGAGCGCGGCGATGATCCGGTTGCGTATTGGGAATCGAGACGGGTGCGGACCGACCCCATGGGCGTTCTCACTGAGCAAGAGGCCGTGGTCATGCACGCGCGCGTGCAGCGTGGCGTGGCGACGCGGGTACACGATGTCGACGCCGGTTCCGAGGACGCCGACGGCGAGGCCACCGGCATCGAGTGCGCCTTCGTGGGCCGCACCGTCGATCCCGATCGCGAGTCCACTGACCACGGTGACTCCGGCCCGCGCCAGCACGCCACCGAGTTCGTGGGCATCGGCTCGGCCATGGGGGGTCGCGGCCCGGGTGCCGACGATGCCGACTCGCGGCCGCTCGAGCGCATCGGGCCGGAGGCCCTCGCCGAAGAGCACGAGCGGGTGATCGCTGATGCCGGTATGGATCGGGAACGACGGCTGCCCGGCTCGAAAAATGCGGGTCCCTCGCAACCGAAGCAAGGACTCGGTGGCGACGAGGTCGAGCTCGCGTTGCCATCGGCGCACGACCGTGTGCCGATCCTTGCGGGTGAGCGCGTCGACCGCGCGCCCGGATTGGATCGCCGCCACTGCCGCCCGCGGATCCGGCCAGGCCTGCAGCAGCCGGCGGAGGGTGGCGGGACCGACCGAGTGGAGCCCGGCGAGCGCGGCGGCCGCGACCGATGCATCGTCGATCACGGCGGGCGGGCCGGTGATCACGAGATCTCCTGACGCAGTGATGCCGCCAGGATGATGTGTTCGCCGGTGATCTCGGCGCGGTCGGCGAGGTCGGCGATGGTGCGCGCGACCCGCCGGACGCGACCCGCGCCGCGCCCGGTCAACATTCCGGACTCGACCACCAGCGCCCACGCGTCGTGGGCCTCACTGCTCATGCCTGCGAAGTGTTCGAGCCCGCTCGCCGGAATCTCGCGGTTCCATCGCCACGAACACGATCGGTAGCGATGCCGCTGGCGGTCGACGGCCTCCCGCACCCGGGCGGCGACGGTGTCGGAGTCCTCACCGTGTGGGTCCTGGGCGGTCGGTCCGGTGATGCGGAGACGCAGATCGAACCGGTCGAGCAATGGCGCCGACAGCCGACGGGCGTACCGCGCCTTCTGCGACTCCGAGCACCGGCACTCGCTGGCCACGCGCCCGCAGGGGCACGGGTTGGTACAGGCGATCAGGACCGACGACGCCGGGAACACCAGGCTGGCTCCCTGACGGGCGATCCGCACGACGCCTTCCTCCAGGGGTTGGCGCAGTGCATCCAGTGCCATCGGGGGGAACTCGCCGAGTTCGTCGAGGAACAAGACCCCACGGTGAGCGCGGGTGACTTCGCCGGGACGGGGGCGGCCGGATCCACCGCCGACGAGGGCAGGCGTGCTGCACGTGTGGTGGGGGGCTCGGAACGGACGGTCGGTGGCGAGTCGGGTGACCGGGGTGCCGCCGCACACCGATCCGATCCGAGTGACCTCGATCGCTTCATCCGGATCGAGCGGCGGCAGGATCGTGGCGAGGCGGCGGGCGAGCATCGTCTTGCCGCACCCGGGCGGTCCGCTCAGCAGAGAGGTGGTGGCCGCCCGCGGCGGTGATCTCCAGGGCGAGTCGTGCCGTTGCGAGCCCGCGCACCTCGGCGAGGTCGACCGGGTCGTCGTCGACGTCGAGGTCGGTGTCGGTCGGTGGTTCGGGGTTGGGCCACGGTTCCTCGCCGTGGAGGCACAACCACAACATCGACAGGGTCGGGGCGCTGCGAACTTTCAACCCGGGGACGAGTGCAGCTTCGTGGGCGTTGGCGGCCGGCACGATCACGGTCTCGATCCCCGCGCGCACCAGCGTGTCGGCGAGGACCAGCGCGCCCGGGACCGCACGGATCGATCCGTCGAGCCCGAGTTCGCCGAGCACGGCGACGCCGTCGAGCGCGGCGGCCGGGATCTTCTCCTCGCTCACGAGTAACCCGAGCGCGATCGCGAGTTCGAGACCGGCGCCGGACTTGCGCAGCGTGGCCGGTGACAAGTTGACGGTCATCCGCTTCTGCGGCCAGGCCAGCTCCGACGACAAGAGTGCGGCGCGGACCCGCTCACGGGACTCCCGACCGGCCGCGTCGGGGAGCCCGACCACGGTGTAACCGGGAAGACCACCCGAGACATGGACTTCGACGTCGACGCGATGACCGTCGATGCCGAGCAGCGTGGCGCTGGGAATGGTGGCGAGCACGGGACACTTCCTGATCGACGAAACATCAGGAGGGCCGGAGTTCCCGTGCAGTCACCGAGACGGCGGTGAGATCCCGCCGCGGCTACCTCGACGACGGGTTCGCGCACCGTACCCGGATGGTGTGACACCGAGCATCGGCCGTTCGGCAATGGTGTGCCGGTAGCGTCGAGCGTCATGGTCTGGGACGTCGACGGCTTCGTGACTTCGCTCACCAGCTCGAGTGCCCACACGGTCGAGGCGTACGAGCGCGATGTGCGCCAGTTCGTCGACTGGGCCGAGCGCGGCGGGTGTTCCGGCCCTGACGCTCTCGACCATGCAACCTTGCGTCGCTATCTCGCGTACCTCACGACCCGCCAGTTCGCCCGGCCGACGATCTCGCGCAAGGCGGCTGCGATCCGATCCTTCTTGCGGTATCTCACCCGCCACGGGGTGCTCGCGACCGATCCGGGGCGAACCTTGCGCTCACCGAAAGGCGCGAGCCGGCTCCCGCGGGTGCCCCGAATCACCGAAGCCCACGCCATGTTGGATCGGGCCTTCGCGAGCACCCGGGTAATCCCGCGAGGTTCGGATGAGGACACCGACGCACCCGACGAGACCGCACTCGCGGTCGCTCGCCGCGATCTGGCAGTACTCGAACTGCTCTACGGCGCCGGGCTGCGGGTCTCAGAGTGCTGTGGGCTGGACCGCGGCGACGTCGATCTCGACCGGCAGATGATCACCGTGCTCGGCAAAGGCAGCAAAATCCGCCGGCTCCCGCTCGGAGATCCGGCGACGACCGCGATCTCGGAATGGCTCCGCCACGGACGTCCGACCCTGGAACGAGAGGGTGAATCGACCCGTGCGGTGTTCCTGAACCAACTCGGTCGGCGCCTCGGGCCCCGAGACGCTCGGCGGATCCTGGAACGCCACCCGCTGGGCGATGGGCGGACATTGCACCCGCATGCCCTCCGACACGCGTACGCTACCCACTTGTTGGAAGGCGGAGCCGACCTGCGGACCGTGCAAGAACTGCTCGGGCATGCAGACTTGGCGACCACCCAGATCTACACCCATTTGACCCGCGAACGCCTCCGGGCGGTCTACGAATCGACGCATCCACGTGCCTGACCTCGAGACATCGAAAGCCGACGTCGCCGAAATCGTCGCCGCGTTGTGGGCGGAATACGGAGCCGACCCCACCAACGACGCTCGCGAGCGTCTGATCCTGCACTACTCCCCGTTGGTGAAGTTCGTGGCCGGCCGCGTGGCCGCCGGGCTCCCACAGAGCATCGAGCAATCCGACCTCGTGTCCTACGGGATCTTCGGGCTGATCGACGCGATCGACAAGTTCGATCCGGAGCGCGGTTTCAAGTTCGAGACCTACGCCATCAGCCGGATCAAGGGCGCGATCATCGACGAGTTGCGGTCGATCGACTGGGTACCGCGTTCGATCCGGTCCAAGGCCCGGGCGATCGAGCGGGCCTATTCGAAGCTCGAGAACGAACTGAAACGCGCGCCGGACGACGCGGAGATGGCCGCCGAGATGGGTATCTCGGAAGCTGAACTCAGTCAGACGCTCTCCCAGATCAGTTTCGTGGGCGTGGTTGCGCTCGACGAGGTGGTCAACACCGGCGAGAAGGGGAGCGGCACCACGACCGTCGGCGACACCGTGGCCGACAAGGTCAACGACCCGGTGGCGGCGTTCGAAGTCGAGGAGATGAAGCATCTTCTGGCCGATGCGATCAATCGCATGCCCGATCGCGAGCGGCTCGTCCTGACGCTCTACTACTACGAGGCGCTCACCTTGGCTGAGATCGGCACGGTGCTCGGCGTCACCGAGAGCCGCGTCTGCCAGATCCACACCAAGGCGATTCTGCAGCTGCGAGGTCGGCTCATCGAGCCACCTGCCGATCGCGCCTAAATCTGTTTCACCCCTAGCGCGGCATATGTCGCGCTGACTACGCTTCGCAGCCTTCCCCCCGCACTTTCCCCTCCCGTGTCCGCGCACGCCCCGGGAGGCGTTGTGAGTGGTAGAAGTGCTTTCACCGTCGTCGTGACCTGCGTGCTCGTTTTGTTGGCGGTGCCGGCGGGTGCTGCGTCCTCGGGTGCGACGGGGTGGATACGGCCGGTGCCGGGGGCGGTGACGCGACCGTTCGTCGCGCCGAAATCGACCTACGGCCCTGGCCATCGCGGTGTGGATCTTGCCGCGCCGGCAGGAACTCCGGTACGGGCCGCCCACGGCGGCGTCGTGGCCTTCGCCGGTCCTGTCGCCGGTGCGCTGCACGTCGTGATCGATCACGGCGATCAGCTGCGGACCTCGGCATCGTTTGTCGCCGCGGTCAGTGTCCGGCGCGGCGACCGGGTCGTGGCCGGGCAGGTCATCGGGGTCGCGGGCGGGAGTGGCGCTGACCACGAGGTGGGCGTCGTGCACTTCGCACTCCGGGTGGGCGAGAGCTACGTGGACCCGATGCAACTCTTCCAACCGGTCGATCTCGCGGCGGTGGTGCGGCTGGTCCCGGTCCATCACTCCCATCAGGAGGGCCTCAGTAGCCCG
This sequence comes from uncultured Acidimicrobiia bacterium, assembly GCA_963765075.1. GTDB lineage: Bacteria > Actinomycetota > Acidimicrobiia > IMCC26256 > JAENVU01 > JAENVU01. The sequence continues at coordinate 418,377 of CAVXVA010000001.1, read as the reverse complement.
GCGGGCGAGGCACGGTCACTGGCCGACGCGCTGCACCTGCCTCGGGGAATTCCCGGGCTCGAACCCGAACCCGAACCCGACTGGTGGGACCGAGCAGTCGCGGGAGCCGGCGGTTTCGTCCGCGGCTGGGTCGAGGTCGGGACCGTGTTGGCGACACCGTCGATCATGGCGACGCGGTTCGTCCTCGGCCACACGCCCGTGGGGACGGCATTGGCCGACGCCCGATCGATGGCGTCGCGCTTCGCCGCGTACGTGCGTTCCCGATCCGACTGCACCAGCGGCGCCGAGGCGACGGCCGGCCCCGGCGGCGGCGGATCGGGGCATCGCCTGATGGCGGTGGGCGGGATCAACAGCAGTACCGATCGGCGTACGGGCCACACCTTCGGCCTCGACACGAAAGCACTCGGCTATCGCACCGACGAGACCCAGTGGTTCTCGTATGCACCCAAGGGTGGGTCGTACGAAGCGTCCGACACCTGGGGTGATCTCGTGGTGAAGGCCTACGGCCTTCGGAATCAGCTCCGGACGATGCAGGCTGAGCAGCCGGGCCGGGAGGTCGATCTCATTGCCCATTCCCAGGGTGGTGTGGTGGTCGATGTGTTCATGCAACTGGTGTACGACCCGGCCGACCCGACGCTGCCGCCGCTCGGCAACGCCGTCTCGCTGTCGTCGCCGCATCTCGGAGCACCCGCGGCGAGCGTTGCCCAGGAGGTCCGGTCGAACCCGCGCGGGAAGGCGATCCTGGATCACGCCGAATCGCTGGCCGGCGGCGCGATCCCGCCGTCGGGAGGCCGGTCGACGTCCCAACTCGCCGAGGAGTCCGGATTGATGCGGCGCCTGTGGCGCGATCCGCTGCCCGACCAGATGGACGTCACCTCGGTGGGCGCCGATGACGATTATGTGGTGCCGGCGGGGCAGACCGCACTCCCCGGCGCGCGTCATGTCATGACCGACCCCGACGGCTTCCGCGATCACTCGGCGATCGTGGACGATCCCGACGCGATGCGGGAGGTGCGGCTCGCATTGGAAGGCCGAGCTCCAACGTGTGTCGGCTGGCTCCAGGGGATACGCGGTGCGGTGGAGCCCGTCCTCATCCGGCGGGCCGAACTCAATCTCGGCCATGCCATTTCGCAGGTGACCCGAGGCGACATTCCGCTCCCCGGCTCACCTCCGGGGTTCGGCTGAGCGGCGCGGACCGCGTGCCCGGCTGCACTCCCAAGATCCGAATACCCACCACGAGACATGGAGGTCTCCGATGAACCAGCAACCCCAACGCCAACCTCGATCCCACCCCCAGGTGCCGCCCGAGCCGGATCCGGGGCACCGGGCATCCCGATCCCGAACTTCCCGACCGTCGTGGCCCTGGATCGTTGGCGCCGGCATCCTGGTCACTGCAGTCGCGGCCGTCGGCATCGTCCAACTCGCGGCGTCTGACCACCCGGTCCGGCTCGCGGCGGGATCGCGGGTCGGTCACGCCGACCCCTTCGACACCCGCCATCGCGCCGACATCCAACCGGTGTGGTCCCACGACCTGCTGAACGACCCGTCCGAAATGGTGGTCGAGGGCGCCGATGTGTTCGTCGTCGGTCCCTACGCCGTCACCGCCCTGGCGACCGACACGGGCGAGGAACGCTGGGTTGCCGACGTCAAAGATGCCGAGCCGTACCTGGCCGTGAGTGACGACTCGGTCGCGGTCGGCGCGGTCGACGGGTTCGAACTGCTCGACCGGGTCGACGGCGCGTCCCGGTGGCGGGCCGCGATCAGCGAGCCGACCGATCGGGCCCGCGGGGTTGCCATTGTGGGTGACGGGCCGGATGGGGTCGTGGTCGGCGCGACGGACCACGGCGGACTGACCGGGTTCTCACTGGCGACCGGGGCGGTGCGGTGGACGACCCCGGCCGGTGCGCCCCCGCACGGTCGCCTGGTGGCCGACGCTGCGACCGGTGCCGTGATCGCGCTCACGGGCACCGACACCGAAGCTCGGCTGCAGGTCATCGATGCCCGCACCGGGGCGGTTCGATGGGCCACCACGCTCGGTCCCGATACGGGTGTCCCGATGGTCGTGGGCTCGACCCTGCTGGTCGTCACCGGCGACGGCGACGCCGGGGAGTTGCGGGCGTTCTCGCTCGCCGACGGCCGCCCGCGCTGGTCGCGGCCGCTGCTCTCCGGAGCCGGGGCGACGATGGGCCTGGTGCACGTGGGCGATGCCGTCGTCGGGCTCGATTCCTACGGCACGGCATTCTCGGTGGTGATCGAGACGGGTGTGGCCCGGTGGCGGACGGAGCTGCCCAGCCCCGCACTGGCCGACTCGCCCGCAGTCGTCGACGGTCTGATGATCGTGCACGACACCTTCGCCAAGATCCACACGCTCGATGTGCGCACGGGCCGGCTGCTCGGTTCCCGCCAATCGGTCGGGGTCCCGATCGGCCTCGGTGCCGGTGCCCATCGGGTGGTCTACGCGCAGGGCCAAGTGCAATACGGGCAGGTCATCGCATATGCACCCGCGATGCTGCGTCGGCCGGTCGGCGCCCGGTAGCGGGCCCGGTACGACGCCGGGCCGGTCGAGTCGGGCGGCTGGGAGTCGGCCGGGGGGTCCCGGCTACACTGCCGCCCGACTCGATCGCCTCGGTGATTCGAGATCTCGCACGCCCGGCAATCCAATGGTCGTCCCCGGATCCCTCCGGAGACGCTGCCCGGGCGGAGGACCAACCAGAGGAAAGGACACCCTGCGTGGCTGTCGTCACTATGAAGCAGCTGCTGGAGGCCGGAGTTCACTTCGGTCACCAGACGCGCCGTTGGAACCCGAAGATGCGTCGTTTCATCTTCGGCGAGCGCAACGGCATCTACATCGTCGATCTCCAGCAGACGCTGGAACGCATCGACACCGCCTATCGATTCGTCCGCGGCACCGTCGCCGACGGCGGCACGGTCCTCTTCGTGGGGACCAAGAAGCAAGCTCGCGAGCCCATCCAGCAGATGGCCCAGCGCTGCAACATGCCGTACGTGAACTACCGGTGGCTCGGCGGAATGCTCACCAACTTCCAGACGGTCCACACCCGCGTCGCCAAGCTCCGGGAGATGGAGCGCCTCGTGGCGACCGGCGAAGTCGAGCAGATGATCAAGAAGGAAGGCCTCAAGGTCAAGCGCGAGGTCGTCAAGCTGGATCGGAACCTCGGAGGGATCCGCAACCTCGAGAAGCTCCCGAGTGCGATCTTCGTGATCGACACCAAGCAGGAGCACATCGCCGTGACCGAGGCCAACCGCCTCGGCATTCCGGTGGTCGCGATCGTCGACACCAACTGTGACCCCGACATCATCCAGTACGTCATCCCGGGCAACGACGACGCGATCCGCTCGTCGAACCTCATGTGCCGGGTGATCGCGGATGCGGTCGACGAAGGCCGCCACCTGGCCCAGAAGAAGGGCGCGCGCCCAGGCACGAAGGCCGAGACAGTGGCGCCGAAGGTGTTGAGCCCGGAAGAAGAGAAGGCCAAGGCGGACGCTCAAGCCCAAGCCCGCAACGAGGCCGCGGCCCAGCAGGCTGCTCGCGAGCAGCGTCTGGCCGAGGCCAAGGCCAAGGCCGCCGAAGCGCCCGCCGCGGGCGGGGATGCCGCCGGCCTCGATGCCGCCGAGGCATCCGGCGAGACCGAGACCCTGTCGACCCCCGCCGCGGACGCGGCGGTTTCCGAGCAAGCAGGTGAGACCACGAATGGCTGATATTGCCGCCAAGGACGTCGCGCAGCTCCGGAAACTCACCGGCGCCGGCATGATGGACTGCAAGAAGGCACTCGTCGAAACGAGCGGTGACATCGAAGCGGCCAAGGACTGGCTGCGGAAGAAGGGTTTGTCCGGCGCCGCGAAGCGTGAAGGTCGGGCTGCCGATCAGGGCGCGATCGAGGTCGTCGTCGACGGCGGGGTTGCCGCGGTGGTCGAACTCAACTGCGAGACCGATTTTGTAGCCAAGGGTTCCGACTTCAAGGATTTCGTCACGGCGTTGGCGGTCCAGGTGGCGCGCGACGGTGATGCCGACCTCGCCGGTCAGGCGTATGCCGGTTCGACCGTCGGCGAGACCATCACCCAGATGGGCTCGACGCTCGGCGAGCGGATCGAACTCGGCCGCGTGGCCCGGTATGAGTCCTCGACCGGCGTGCTCGACGGTTACAAGCACATCCAGAACGACCGGGGCACGATCGGTGTGCTGGTGGAACTCGCGGGCGTCAGCGCCGACAACGCCAAGGCTCGCGAGGTGGCGCACGACATCGCGCTGCACATCGCCAGCGCCGCCCCCCGCTACGTGAGCAAGGACGACGTTCCGGCCGACGCGCTCGAGAAGGAGCGCGAAGTCCTGACCGAGCTCACCCGCAACGAGGGCAAGCCCGACGACGTGATCGAGAAGATCGTCACCGGCCGGCTCAACGGCTTCTACAAGGACTACTGCCTGCTCGAGCAGGGATTCGTCAAGGAACCAAAGACCACGATCGCGAAGTTGGTCGACGGGCTGGGATCCGGCGTGACGGTCAAGCAGTTCACCCGTATCAAGGTCGGTGAGGACTGATCCATGGCGGGGAGTCGCTTCCGCCGGGTGGTGTTGAAGCTCTCGGGTGAATCCTTCGCCGAGGACATCGGCTTCGGGATCGATGCGGCGATTGTCGAACGCATCGCGACCGAGATCGCCGACGCCCGCCGCGATCTCGAGTTGGAGATCGCGATCGTCGTCGGCGGCGGGAACATCTTCCGGGGGATCGCCGGCAAGACCCGGGGTATGGACCGGGCCCGGGCCGATTACATGGGCATGCTCGCCACGGTCATCAACGCGCTGGCGTTGCAGGACGCGCTCGAAGGCGTGGGCCAGCCCACCCGCGTACAGACTGCGATCACGATGGCCAAGGTCGCCGAGCCCTACATCCCGCTCCGGGCGATCCGTCACCTGGAGAAGGGGCGCATCGTCGTGTTCGCGGCGGGTACGGGCAACCCCTATTTCACGACCGACACGACCGCGGCGCTGCGCGGCGCCGAGATGGGCGCCGACGCCGTCCTGAAGGGCACCCATTCCGGGGTCGACGGCGTCTACACCGCCGACCCGCGCCTCGATCCCACCGCCGTGAAGCTGGACGAGGTCACCCACTTCGAGGTGATCAACCGGGGTCTGAAGGTGATGGACTCCACGGCGATCACGTTCTGCATGGACAACGAGTTGCCGATCATCGTGTTCGACGTGTCGACGCCGGGAAACATCCGTCGTGCGCTCACCGGGGAACCGATCGGCACCCTCGTGAGTTCGAAGGAGACCTGAGATGGCGACGCCACCGGAAATCATCGCCGACTGCCGGGACAAGATGGCCAAGGCCATCGACCACCTGAAGAGCGAGTTCTCGAGCGTGCGGACCGGGCGGGCGACACCGGCGCTGGTCGAGAAGATTCGGGTCGATTACTACGGCAGCGAAGTCCCGCTCCAGCAGCTCGCCGGGTTCAGCGTCCCCGAGGCACGCGTGCTGGTGGTGTCGCCCTACGACCGGGGATCGCTCGGGGCGATCGAGAAGGCGCTGCAACAGAGCGATCTCGGTATCAACCCGAGTAACGACGGTCAGATCATCCGCCTGGTGTTCCCGGAGCTGACCCAGGAGCGTCGCAAGGATCTGGTGAAGGTGGTCAAGGGTCAGGCCGAAGACAGCCGGGTCGCGATCCGGAACCTGCGGCGGCACGCCCGCCAGGAACTCGAGGCGCTCGAGAAGAACAGCGAGATCTCTCGCGACGAGCTGGAGCGGGTGGAAAAAGACCTCGAGAAGGCGACCCACGAGGTCGTCAGCGAGGTCGACCAACTCTTGGGGCACAAGGAACATGAGCTCTTGGAGGTCTGAACGGGGCGCCCGGACCGCGAGGTACGGGATCAACGGGACCATCGGGTCTAGGGTGCGCGAGGTTCTTCGTGCGCCACGGGGGGTATTGCCGTGACCGACCGTCACGACGAAGACAATCAGATTCCAGTGCCGAGGGCGACACCACCGTCTCGCGCGGGCGAAGGTGTGCGCATCATCGGCGCCGAAGAGGCCCAAGCCGTGATCGAGTCGGGCGCGGCCGCCGGGCGGCTCGGTGACGACGCGCCCCGGTTCGGCGACGTTCCGGAACGAGCCGATGTGAGCGGGCTCCGCGACTCGTCGCCCACTGCTGCCAGTCGCGACGCGGCGGACGACGACGAGGCGCCCACGGCCGAACACCCCGTCCTCGAACTCGGCGACGACGAGCCCTGGGATCCGAACGCCACGCGCGACCTCGAGACCTTGGCCGTTCGTGACGATGACGTCGACGATGAGGATGAGGATGAGGCCGTCCTGGTCGGCGAAGCCGACGATGACGAGGTCGAGACCATCTCGGTCGTCGCGCCGACCGAGTTGCCGCACTGGACCGAACCGGCGACGGGCGAGGTGCCGATCATCGCCGGATCGGATGATCTCGCCGAGTCGGGCGCGAGTATGCGATTCCGCACCGGAGCGACCGCCGGTTGGACCGACGAGGAACTCGACAGCTTCGATGCGTTCGCCCCCGCGGCCGACGACGACCTCGACCTGAGCGCGCTGGCGAGTCCGCCCGAGGACGACGACGTGGCGTTCGACCGGGCGGTTGCGGCGCGACGGGTTCGTTCCACGCCGTCACCCCGGCCCCGCCCGAGCGCCACGGCGGCGGCGACCCGACCGAGAAATGGTGACGAGCCCGATCTGCTGGATCTCGGCCCGGAACGCCCCGACATGATGATTCGGATCGTGACCGGCGTCGGCATGGCCGTGCTCGCCTTGGTCTGTCTCTCGGCGGGCCGGGCCGCTTCGATGGTGTTGGCCACCGTCATCATCGGGCTGTGCACCTTCGAGATGTTCCAGGCGCTCCACACGCGCGGATTCCGTCCGGCCACACTGATCGCGCTGCTCGGCGCCGTCACGATCGTGCCACTTGCCTATAACCGGGGCGAGTTCGCGTTCCCCTTCACCATGGCGTTGGTGATGATCTTCACCCTGTTGTGGTTCGTGTTCGAAGTCGTCCACACCCGACCCATGGTCAACGTGGCGGTCACCGTCGGCGGCTTCATGTACACCGGCGGTTTGGGCGCGTTCGCCGGGCTCCTGCTCACGTCCGAGAACGGCGTCGGGCTCCTCTTCGGGGTGGCAATTCCGGTCATCGCGTACGACATCTTCGGCTACTTCGTCGGTTCGCAGTTCGGCAAGACCCGCCTCGCGCCGGCGATCTCACCGAACAAGACGGTCGAAGGACTCATCGGTGGCGCGGCGGGCGCGATCATCACCGCGGTGCTCATCGTCAAGCAGATTCATCCGTGGGGAGACCTCGGCGACGCGTTCGCGTTGGGCCTCACCGTCGCGGTGATGGCTCCGCTCGGCGACCTCGCCGAGTCGATGCTCAAGCGCGACCTCGGCATCAAGGATTTCGGGGCGATCCTGCCCGGCCACGGTGGGGTCCTCGACCGCTTCGACGCGATTCTCTTCTGCCTGCCCGCGGTCTATTTCCTTGCCCGGGCGTTGAAGATCGGTTGAGCGAACGGCAGCGGGTCGTCCTGCTGGGTTCGACCGGGTCCATCGGGACCCAGGCCCTCGACGTCATCCGGGCGCATCGGGACGAGTACGAGGTCGTGGCGCTGGCGACCGGCCGCAACGCCGAGGCGTTGGCCGCCCAGGCCCACGAGTTCGACGTTCCGGCCGATCGAGCTCGCCTGGCCGGTGATGATCCTGGCGTCCTGACCGAACTCGCGAGTCTCGACGATGCCGACGTGGTCCTCAACGCAGTCGTCGGCTTCGCGGGGCTGCCGGCCACCGTCGCGACCCTGAAAGCCGGGAAGCGCTTGGCGCTCGCGAACAAGGAGAGCCTGATCGCGGGTGGTCCGGTGGTCAACGCCGTGCGCGACGCGGGCGGCGGCGAGATTGTGCCGGTCGACTCCGAGCATTCGGCGATCTACCAGGCCCTGCGGTCGGGGACCACGAGCGAAGTCGCTTCGATCGTGTTGACGGCGAGCGGTGGCCCCTTCCGGGGCCGCACCCGAGCCGAGCTGGAGACCGTGGGAATCGAGGACGCGCTCGCTCATCCCACGTGGTCGATGGGACCGAAGATCACGATCGACTCCTCGACCCTGATGAACAAGGGTCTGGAGGTGATCGAGGCTCACGAGCTGTTCGGGGTCGGGTTCGATCAGATCGAGGTCGTGGTCCATCCCCAATCGGTGGTGCACGGCATGGTCACGTTCTGCGATGGGGCCACGATCGCCCAGCTTTCGATGCCCGACATGCGCCTACCGATCGGGCTGGCGCTGGGCGCGCCGGCGCGGCTCGATCAGGCGTTCGGTCCGGTCGACTGGAACACCCTCGGCACGCTCACCTTCGAGCCGCCCGATGTCGAGGCGTTCCCGTGTCTGAGCCTGGCCTATGCGGCCGGCCGGTCCGGTGGCGGGGCGCCCGCGACACTGTCAGGCGCCAATGAAGTAGCGGTGGAGGCGTTCCTGGCCGGGGTGATCCCCTGGCTGGGCATCGCCGAAATCGTCGATGCGGTACTCCAGCACGGGACCGGGAACGTCGATGATGTTCCTGACGTTCTGGAAGCCGACCGAGTCGCGCGCGACCGCGCGGCCGAAGCGATCAGGAAGCGAGACGCGGCGTGAGAGACCCCCTGGGCGACGATGCCCCACCGGTGGAGACGCGCAAGGCCATCGTGGGAATCGGGCTGGTCATGCTCGCCGTGATCGGGTTGGTCATCGCCCGGCCGTCGCTGGCAGTCACCGTCGCGATCATCCTGGGTCTCGTGATGACGATCATGTTGCACGAGTGGGGCCACTACATCGCCGCGAAGAAGTCGGGGATGAAGGTCACCGAGTTCTTCCTGGGATTCGGCCCCCGGATCTGGTCGTTCCGCCGCGGTGAGACCGAGTACGGCATCAAAGCGATCCCGGCGGGCGGATATGTGCGCATCATCGGGATGACCAACCTCGAAGAGGTCGACCCCGCGGATGAAGCCCGCACCTACCGCCAGGCCGGCACCGGCAAGCGACTCGTCACGGTCCTCGCCGGCATCATCGTGAACCTGCTGATCGCGTTGGTGTTGGTCTACTCACTGCTCGTGTTCCACGGTCCGGAAAAGCTGTCCACCACCGTCGACCAAGTCTCGAAGAACTCGCCCGCGGCGGCCGCCGGGATTCAGCCCGGCGACCGGGTGCTTGCGATCGACGGGAACGAGATCACGACCTGGGAACAGGTCGGCACCTATGTACGTCCGAACGCCGGGAACGAGATCACCATCGAGATCGAGCGTGACGGAAACCGTCAGACGCTCCGGGCGACGCCGAAGATGATCGACGGCGCGGCTCGGGTCGGAGTGAGCTCGACCCTCATTGCCGATCGGGTCAACCCGATCGCGGCGGTGCCCCAGACGTTCACGACCTTCGGTCGGGGCGTCGGTGACACGGTCGGTGCGCTCGGCAAGGTGTTCTCGGCCAGCGGTCTGGAGCGGTACGGCAAGACCGTGACCAACTCGAAGGGCGGATTCTCGGCCCAGGAGCGACCCCGTTCGGTGGTGGGCATCGTGGCCGATGGTGGCGACATCATCGGCGGGAACTGGTGGGTCCTGCTCGGGTTGCTCGCCGCGATCAACGTGTTCGTCGCGCTCTTCAACCTGTTGCCGTTGCCGCCCCTCGACGGCGGCCACGCGGCCGTGGCGATCTACGAGGGCATCGCCTCGAAGGTGCGCGGCAGGCGGGTGCGCGCGGATTACCAGAAGCTCTTGCCGGTCATGGCGGTGGTCGTCGCCGTGATCCTGATGTTCGGCCTGTCGGCGATCTACCTCGACATCCGTAGCCTGTAGCTAGCGCGGGTGTAGCACGATTGTGCTACATTGAGTCCGATGGCCACGACGACCGTTCGGCTCGATCCCGAAGAAGAGCAGACTCTCGACGAGCTTGCCGCGGCCCACGGCGGGCGTTCGGCTGCACTTCGAGCCGGCCTGCGCCTCCTCGCCACCGAAACCCAGCGTCGAGCATCGCTCGCCGAACTCCTTGCCGACTGGGAACGCGAATCCGCTCCGGTCGGCGACGGCGAGATCACCGCGGTGAGCGAGCGCTTCCACCTTGATACTTGATGCCGGATTTCTGATCTCGGTTGACCGCGGCGAGCGTTCGGCTCAGGTGTTCCTGGCAGCTGCGCAGCGTCACTCCACGCCACTGGCGACGACACATCCCGTGGTTGCCCAGGTTTGGCGAAGTGGGGCCCGGCAGGCGCGCTTGTCCCGGTTCCTCGACGCGGTGGTCGTACGTCCGCTGGACGACGGCGCGGTCGTGGGTGCCCTGCTCGCTCGTTCGCGGACTTCCGATGTCGTCGACGCGCATCTCGTGAGCACGGCAGTGCGGCTCCAACTTCCGATCCTTACGGGGGATGTGACCGATATAGAGGCCATCGTCGCCGCGCTGCCCGATGGTCGCCCGCCGGTCTTCGCCTGGCCGTGATGCGCGCCACGAGGAGACGGATGATCAGCGCCGAAAGGTTGGAATCCAGCAGCGGACCTGGCCGGTGATGATGCCGGCGGCAACGGTCTGGAAGAACCCGGTCAGCGCCATGGGATTGCGCACGGCTCGGTACGGCCCGGATCGAGGTCCAGCACCCGCGCTCGGACCGCACGGATATCTGCTCGGCTGAGGCCCGCTGATCTCTAGGATCGGTTCGTGACTGACGCGCCGGTTCCCGAGGCCTATGCGGCGCGGGCCGCGGAATACATCGACCTGTTCGGAAGCATCTCAGCCGCGGCTGCAGTCGACCGGGTACAGGTGCTCGCGTGGGCGCGGGGGATCGACGGGCGGATCATCGATGTCGGCTGTGGGCCCGGCCACTGGGCGAACTACCTGGCCGAACAAGGTCTCGATGTCGAGGGTGTCGATCCCGTCCCGGAGTTCGCCCACCATGCACGGCACGCACATCCCGGGGTCGCCTACCGGATCGGTGATGCGGATCATCTCGGGGTCGAAAGTGGGAGCCTGGGCGGAGTGCTCGCCTGGTTCTCGCTGATCCACGTACCCCCGGACCGGATCGGCGCTCCGTTGGCGGAGTTCGCGCGGTGCCTTCGGCCCGGCGGCGGTCTTGCGGTCGGCTTCTTCGAGGGACTGGAACTGCGGGCCTTCGATCATGCGGTGACGACCGCATACATCTGGCCCGTGGACGTGCTTTCCGCGGCGGTCGAGCAGGCAGGTTTTACCGTCGTCGATTTGCACACGCGCAGCGAACCCGGGTCACGCCCCCAAGGGACCCTGATCGCGCGTCGAAATGCAGGGCCGACCGACCCAACGCCGTCGCCCTGACCTAGTTGACGCTGCGGCCTTTGCCTTCCCAGTACGGGGCGCGCAGGTCCTTCTTCAGGACCTTCATCGCGCCGGAGAGCGGCAGCGGCGTGTCCCGGAACTCGAACGACTTCGGCACCTTGTAGCCGGCGATCAACTCACGGGTGTGGTCGCGGAGTTCTTCTTCGGTTGCCGTCGCACCGGCGCGCAGCACCACGATCGCGTGGACCTGTTCGCCCCACGTGTCGTGCGGGATTCCGATGATCGCGACCTGCTCGACTGCAGGGTGTGTCGAGATCGCACTCTCGACCTCAGCGGAGTACACGTTCTCGCCGCCGGTAACGATCATGTCCTTGACGCGGTCGACGAGGAACAGATAGTTCCCGTCGTCGAGATACCCGGCGTCGCCGGTGTGGTACCACCCGTCGGCCATCGCCTCGGCCGTGGCCTCGGGCTTGTGCCAGTACTCGCGCATGAAGTTGCCGGCTCGGGCCCAGACCTCACCGGTTTCGCCGCGGGGAGCGCGTTGCCTTCCGCGTCGCGGATCGTGAGCACGACGCCCGGGACGGGGCGCCCGGCGGAGCGGAGCCGCTCGCCACCGATGCGGTGATCCGCCGCGTCCAGCCACGTGAGTACTGCTGAGCACTCGGTCATGCCGTACCCCTGGGAGATCTCGAGGTTCGGGTACAACTCGATCAATCGATCGAGCACCGCGCTGGGCATCGGCGACGCGCCATAGGTGAGGAGTTCGAGGGTCTGGAGCCGCTCGGGTCGGAACTCGGGGTGGTTGAGCACCATGGCGATCATCGTCGGCACCATGACGGTCTGGGTGACCTGATGGGCCTCGACGAGGCCGATCGCGCCCGCAGGGTCGAACAGGGGCATGAAGACGCTCTTCCCGCCACCGGCGGGCGTGCCGAGGATCCCGCCCATTGACGCGGCGTGAAACATCGGCGTCTGGTGGAGGTAGACCGCATCGGGATCGAAGGTGAGCTTCATCGCGACGTGGTACAGGTTCAGCATCTCGGCCCGGTGCTCGAGCAGCACGCCCTTGGGGAGGCCCGTCGTCCCGCCGGTGTACATCAGGACCACAGGGTCGGTCTCGTCGGGTTCGTCGGGCGTGACGGGCGAGGCCGAGGCCAGGAGGTCCTCGTAGCCCATCGTGTGGGGCACGTCGCCGTCGCCGATGAGCACGACGTGGCGAATCGGGCTGGGTGCGTCCGAGGCGGCCATGGCGTTGGCGAAGAGCTGGGCGAACATCGTGTCGACGAAGACGACCTCGGTCCCGGAATCTCGCACGATGTAGTCGAGTTCCTTGCCGGCCAGCCGCAGGTTCAACGGGTTGATGACCCCACCGCCGAGGAACGCCGCGTGGTACAGCTCGAGGTACTCGTGGCCGTTGGTCGCCATCACGGCGAACCGGTCACCGCGACCGATGCCCAACTGGTCGTGCAGTGCCTGACAGAGGCGAAACACTCGATCGGCGTGGTCGCCGAAGGTGCCCTGGTACCGGGCGTCGACGAACCCGATCGTGTCGGCGTGGGTCTCGATCGCCGGAATCAGCTGGCGGTGGTAGATGAGTTCTTGCACGTTCGAGCCTCCGTGGCGTGATCGTGGACTCACCGAGATTGCCCGACTTTCGGGGCTGCGCGCCAGTGGTGTGGGGATCTTGCGAAGATCGGCGCCTTCGGCCGGGTCGGCGAACGGGCTCGACGTAGGCTCGAACCGATGACTTCTCCCCGTCGTGCGACCCGCCAGGTGCTCGTCGGCCGGCCCCCCGGCCCGAGTGTTGCCGTCGGCGGTGATGCCCCGGTGACAGTGCAGTCGATGACCACGACCAAAACGGCCGATGTCGAAGGCACGCTCGCGCAGATCTACGCGTTGGCCGCGGCCGGGTGCGACATCGTGCGCTGCACCTGCAACGAGGAAGCGGCCGCAGAAGGGCTCGCGCAGATCGTGCCCCGCTCGCCGGTCCCGATCATCGCCGACATCCATTTCCAGTACCGACTCGCCCTCGCGGCGATGGAAGCCGGCGTGCACGGTCTGCGTTTGAACCCGGGCAACATCCGCAAGCCCGCGCACATCAAGGCCGTGGCGCAGGAGGCGAAGGACCGCGGGCTTCCGATCCGTATCGGGGTGAACGCCGGTTCGCTCGACCCCGATATCGAGCAGCAGTACGGGCTCACCCCCGAGGCGCTCGTCGCGTCGGCCCAACGGGAGTTGGCCCATTTCGCGGAGGTCGATTTCGACGACGTCAAGATCTCGGTCAAAGCCAGCAACGTGGCGCTGATGATCGACGCCTACCGACTGCTGTCCGAGACGGTCGACTATCCGTTGCACCTCGGAGTGACCGAAGCAGGTCCGCCCCCGGCCGGTCTGGTCAAAGCCACCGCCGGGATCGCGACCCTGCTCGCCGAGGGGATCGGCGACACTATTCGCTACTCCCTGACGGCCGATCCGGTCGAAGAAGCCCGAGCCGGCCGGACCTTGCTCGAATCGTTGGGGCTCCGCGAACGCCGCGGCCTCGACCTCATTGCGTGTCCGAGTTGTGGTCGCGCCGAGGTCGACGTCATCAAAGTCGCCGGGGATGCGATGGCGGCATTGAGCGAACTGAACATCCCGTTGCAGGTCGCGGTGATGGGCTGCGTCGTCAACGGTCCGGGTGAAGCGCGCGAGGCCGATCTCGGGATCGCGGCCGGTCGCGGTCGAGGTCACCTGTTCGTGAAGGGTCAGGTCGTGCGAGTCGTGCCCGAGGCCGAGATGGTCGACGCGCTGGTGGCCACCGCCAAACAGATCATGGACGACGGTATCGACGCCGTGATTGCGGGTGCCGACGCGGGCGCTGCCGCCGAGGCCGAGGCCGTGCGGGTCGAGCTCATCACCTCACAAGGCGCCGACGTCAACCACGCCGACGAGAAGATCGACCGCATCCGAGAACTCGCCGGCGACGCCTGAGCCCGCGCTAGTCGCGGATCCGGTCGCCTCGGGGATCCCACACGGGATCGCGCACGATCTCGGCCGCGTGCCAGCTCCCGAACATCTCGATCTCGACGTGCCGACCGAACTCGGCGCGGTCGGCCGGGACGTACGCGAACGCGAGCGCGCCGCCCACGCGGTAGCCGTAGTTGCCGGTCGTGACCCGACCGACGATCTCCCCGTCGATCCGCACGGGCTCCGAGCCCAGGGGAACGGCCAGTGGGTCGTGCGGCCGGACGCAGCGCAGCCGCCGGGTGATGCCGCGTGCCTTGATCTCGCGGAGCGCAGCCTGGCCGACGAACGGGGTCGGGTGGTCGAGCGCGACCGCGAAGCCGAGCCCGGCCTCGTACGGGTTGTCTTCGGGGGTGATGTCGGATGACCACACCCGATAGCCCTTCTCCACTCGTAGCGCATCGATGGCGCGGTATCCGGCGGCGTGGAGTTCGTGCGCCGCGCCCGCATCCCACAGGGTGTCCCAGAGCGCGGTGCCGTACTCGGAGGGGCAGTAGAGCTCCCAGCCCAACTCGCCCACGTACGTGACCCGTAACGCGAGTGTGGGGACCGAGCCGATGGTGAGTGCCTGCGCGGTGAGGTAGGGAAATGCGTCGTTGGTGAGCGGCGCCGCGGTGAGCGGCGTCAGGAGGTCCCGCGCCCGTGGGCCCCAGACCCCGAAGCAGGCGAATCCGCCGGTCACGTCGACCAGATCCACGCGGTCACCCTCGGGAAGCCGGTCCTGCTGCTTGGCCAACCACCCGAGATCATGGGCGCCGAACGCGGTACCGGTGACCACGAGGTAGCGCGAATCGGCGAGACGGGTGACCGTGAGATCGCACTCGATCCCACCCCGCTCGTTGCACATCTGGGTATAGACCACCGCGCCGATCGGGCGGTCGATGTCGCTCGCGCACACCCGTTGCAAGAACGCGGTGGCGCCGACGCCACGGACCTCCAGCTTCGAGAAACTGGTCTCGTCGAAGATCGCGACCGCATCTCGGCACGCCAAGGCCTCGACCTCGATCGCGGGGCTCCAGTGCTCGCCGGCCCAACCATGAGGACGCAACTCGACCGAACCCGCACGGGCATTCGGCCTGAACCAGTTCGGCCGCTCCCACATGCCCTTCTCGCCGAACTCGCACCCGAGGGCCGCGAGTCGGTCGTACGCGGGGGATCGGCGCAGCGGCCGACCCGCGTGGCGTTCCTCGTTGGGGTAGTGGATGTCGTAGTAGGTCGAGTACACCTCGACCGCTCGCGCCACGGCGAGATCGCGGCTCGCGTATTGCGGGCCGAACCGACGGATGTCCATCTTCCATGCGTCGAAACTCGGCTCACCGTCGAGGATCCATTCGGCCATGACCAGACCGATACCCCCGGCGCCCGCGATGCCGTGCGCGCAGAACCCCGCGGCCACGAACAACCCGTGGACCGCACTTTCGCCGAGCACGAACTCGTTGTCGGGAGTGAACCCTTCCGGACCGTTGACCAAGGAGATGATCTCGGCGCTCTCCGCGGCGGGCACGCGACGGATCGCGTTGGTCATGATCGGCGCAAAACGATCCCAGTCTTCGGGCAAGAGCTTGTTGTTGAAGTCGTTGGGAACCCCGTGCACGCTCCACGGTGCCGGGTCTCGTTCGTATCCCCCCAGCACCAACCCACCCGATTCCCGACGGAAGTACACGAGGTGGTCGGGATCGCGCAGCTGGGGAAGATCGGCGGTGACGCCGTCGATGGGCGCGGTGACCACATACTGATGGGCCATGGGAACGATCGGGACCGCGACGCCCGCGAGTGCGGCCACGTCGGGCGTGTACATCCCGCACGCCAACACGACCGTCTCGGCCTCGACCCGACCGTGATCGGTCTCGACCGCCCGCACGCGGCCGTCGACCACCTCGAAACCGGTGACGCGCACGCCGGTTTCCACGCTCACGCCGCGTGCCTTCGCGCCGCCGATGAGCGCATACGTGAGCCCACTTGGATCGAGGTACCCGTCGGTGGGCAGCCAGACCCCGCCGAGCACCCCGACCGGATCCATGAGCGGGAAGAGGTCGTGCGCCTCGGCTGGTCCGACGATCTCCATCGGCAGTCCGAAGGTCTTCGCCCACCCGTGTTGGCGGGTGAGCTCCTCCATGCGCTCGGGCGTCGACGCGATGCGCAGTGACCCCACCTCGCGCCATCCGGGAGACCGGCCGGTCTCGGCCGCCTCGGCTTCGAGCCGTCGGTACACCTCGACGCTGTGCATCATCATGCGGGTCAGGGGCAACGAGCCCCGGAGTTGGCCGACGAGGCCGGCCGAGTGAAACGTCGACCCGCTCGTGATCTCGGCCCGTTCGAGTACCAGCACATCGGTGCAGCCGGCCTCGGCCAGATGCCACGCGATGCTCGCGCCCCCGACTCCGGCGCCGACGATGACGACCCGGGCGCGGTCCTTCACGCGGGGCCCTCGGCCGCGTCGGTCAACCAACGTCGATACTCGGGGGTGGTGGCGTTGGTAAGCAGGCGGTCGAAGTGTTCGGTCGCGTAGGCGCGGAAGTCGAAGTCGATGGCGCTGATGCCTTGTTGCAGCACTCCCCACATCGCCTCTCGGGCATCGCTCACGAGCTTCATGAGCCGGAGCCGGGCCAGGTTCCTCGCCGTGGCGCGGCGGTGGTAGGCGCCGACCAGGTGCTCCTCCGCGGCGGGAGAGAGCTGGTTGTTGACTGCGAGGTTGCCGAGATCGAAGGCCCGATCGTTCATGCCCGCATACTCCCAGTCGAGCAACCACACGCGGGCACCGTCCCGGAGGAAGTTGGCCCGCAGGAGGTCGTTGTGGCAGGGAACCGGTTCGTCCGGTGACGCCGCGAAGGCGGCGGCGATCTCCTGCACCACGGCATCGACCGCGTCGTAGGCCGCAACCCCAAGGCGGCCGCGCGCTCGGCCGCGATCCGCTCGCACTCTCGGTCGATTTCCAAGAGCTCGGTGTCGGTACCGGGCAGGCGCACCACGAAGCGGGCCCCGTCGACGTCGACGACGTGATTGCGGTTGGTCGTCCCTCCGGAGAGCGCGCCGACGACCTGGGCCCGGCCGGGCCAGCCGGGAACGTACGCGATGACTGCGGCGACGCGCGTGCCCTCGGAGGCGTCGGTCTCGCCAACGCCGGCCGAGGGATCTGGTGCTGGGGCTGAGGACACGCGCGTCTCCTGAGCTACCCGCGGTTGAGGTGCCAGTCGCGTCGTCGGGCCGCGAAGCCGGTGAGCTGCGATTCGCGAAGCCGGTCGGCGCGCAGGGCGTCGACGAGGCGATCGTCGATCGAGGTCATCGCGTTCGAGCCGAGAATCCAACTGAGGAGGTGATCGGCGAGTGCGGGGTTGCGGGGGAGGACCGGACCGTGCAGGTAGGTGCCGAGCACCCGCTCGGCGAGCACCCCGTCGCACTCGCCGATGCCGTTGCCGAAGCCGGTGATCACTCGGCCGAGCGGTGCCACTCCGGCACCGAGTGTCGTGCGACCGCCGTGATTCTCGAACCCGGTCAGGGTGGGCAGCCCGGTCGTTGGGTCAGGGACGACGACGCATTCACCGATGCAGCGACCGTCGCCCGCCCGTGTCGCGAGGTCGACCAGCCCGAGCCCGCCGAGGATCTCGCCGTCGTTGGCCGCGTAGGTGGTGCCGAGAAGTTGGAATCCCGCACAGACCGCGAAGATGACGGCACCGTGACCGCGGGCCGTGTCGATCGCGGCGCGCGACTCGCGCATTCCGGCCGCGGCCATCACCTGCGCGTCGTCTTCGCCACCCCCGAAGAGGTAGATGTCGAGATCGGCGGGGATCGCAGCCCCGGCCGGGACCTCGACGAGTTCGGCATCGATGTCGCGCCGCCGACACCGTTCGACGAGCACGACGGCGTTGCCGCGGTCGCCGTAGGTGCCGAGCAGCTCGGGATAGATCAGGCCCACGCGGACCGCCGAGTCGCGCGTCACCACGTGGCCCGGGTCAGGTGGGTGAACTGGGTGTACGACGCCACGATGTGCACCTCGCCGGGCAAATGGGCCGCCGCGGTGAGGGGGTCGGGTTCGAGGTGGTGCTTGACGCCGCCATAGTCGAGCCGTACGGCGACGTCGAGCGCCCGCTCGCCCGACGCGGCGACGGCCTTGCCCGCCAACAGCTCGTAGGGGACGTCCCACAACCACGACGGGTCGCGTCCGTCGGCCACGTGGGCGTTGACTGCGATCACGACCGCGGTGTCGCGGGGTTCGAGCCAGCGGAGGACCTCGGTCCAGCCGGCAGGGTTCTTGGCCAGCAGCACGCGAGCGTCGCGACCGTCGGGCAGGGGGCAGTTCGAGAACCGACCGGAGACGACATCGACGCTGCGCAGGCCGCTCACTGCGACCTCGGGATCGATGCCGAAGCCGACGATCGCGCTCGTCAACGCAAGCGTGCCGTTCATCCGGTTCCAGTCGCCCGGCAACGCGAGGTCCAGTGTGACCGAACCGGCGGGTGTGATCACCGTGTTCCCGTCGAGTCGGTATTCCGCGTCGGGTTGGGTGAACCCGCAGTGATCGCAGTGGAACGAATCAGCCGACCACGTGAGGAGCGCCGCGCACTCCGGACAGGTTGCCGCGTCGGACCGCCAGGGGGCGCCGAGTGCGACCCAGGTGACCCGCGGGTGGGCGCCGACCGACCACACGACGTGAGGGTCCGACGCGTTGGCGATGACGGTGAGGTCGGAGTGGGTCTCACAGACGGCGCGCCATCGCTCCGCGATGCTACGTACCTCTCCGAACCGGTCGAGCTGATCCCGGGTCAGGTTGCCGAGGATGAGAATGTCGGTGCCGAGCGGGTCGATGACCTTCGGCACCCACCGTTCGTCGACTTCCAGGACCGCATCGTCCGGATCGGGCGCTCGGCCCAACGCCGCGGCGACCCCGGCGGGCATGTTGGCGCCGGTGTGGTTGCTGGCGACCGGCCGACCCGCGGCACGGAGTGCCTCGGCCAGCAAGCGTGTGGTGGTGGTCTTCCCGTTGGTCGCCGAGACGATCGCGACGCGACGCCCGCGTGCGACGTCGGTGAGCAGATCGGGCGCGATGGCGAGCATGACCCGGCCACTGATCTGGGTGCCGGCGCCTCGGCCCGTGAGCTTCGACGCGTGGCCGGCGAGATCTCCGAGCATCAGTGCGACGCGTGATCGCAGGTCCAAGGTCATGCCGACGTCGTCTCGCACCAGTATGCGTCGACGCGATACGGGATCGCGATCCGATCGCGACCCGCGGTGTCGGGGTGGGTCCGGACCAGGTCGCGCACTTCGTCGAGCACGGCCTGCTGGTCAGCCGGTTCGAGGACCGCAACGTGACTCACCGACCGGAACCGGTCGACCACCTCGTCGATCGTCATGAGCGGTTCGTGGTGGAACGTCGCTTCGTGGAGTGGTCCGAAGAACGACGTCTCGGTGAAGGCCGACTCGCGCCATTCCTCGTGTCGGCGCCACGGCGCCTTCTTCTCGACGCGGTCCATGATCGACCACAAGGCGTTGACGTGGCGCGCCGAACGGTCGCGGGCATTCCAGACCAGGCCGAGCCGGCCGGCCGGGCGCAGCACCCGTGCCGCCTCCTCGAGGGCGACCGGCGCGTCGAACCAGTGGAAGGCCTGCGCGACCACGATGGCATCCAGCGAGCGCTCGGCGAAGGGCAGGCGTTCGGCGGCGCAGGAGACGAGAGGGACTGCCGGGCTGGTGGCGGCGAGCACGGCCCGCATCCCGTCGACCGGTTCGGCCGCGATCAAGCGGGCGCCGAGCGGTTCGAGGAGTCGGGTGAACTTGCCTGTCCCGGCCGCGAGATCCAGCACGGTTCGGCCGGGACTGATGCCGAGATGGTCGGCGAACCACGCAACACATTCCGGCGGGTACCCGGGCCGGGCGCGCTCGTAGCTCTGCGCTTCGCGATCGAACCCCGCATCGGCGACGTGGTGGACGGGCATCCGTTCATGATGGCACTGCCGCGGTTCGACGGTCGGGCCATCGGCGGCGCGGGGTGCCTCAGCCCCGTTGCTTCGATGCCTGGATGGTGAAGGTGCAGGCAAGTCGCTCGGGTCGATCCACGAGCTGGTACTCCCCGAACGGCGGCACCGGTTCCATCTGGCCGGCGAGCGCGTTCCACGGGACCGTCTGGTGTTCGACGAGGCTCTCGATGGTGAGCCCGGCGCGCAGGAGCGCGGTCACGATCTCGCCGAGCCCCCAGTTCCATTCGTAGGTGACGGTGTGTGCCAGTGGTGTGCCGTCGCCCTCGTAGGAGATCGGCTCCTCGAACCGAGTGGGTCCGGCGGCGCCGAATCGGGGGAACCCGATCGCCACGACACCGTCGGGACGCGGGTCCTCGGTCGCCAACAACATTGGATGCCCGTCGCGCAGGTAGAGACGACCACCCGGCCGCAGCAGATCCGCAACCACCCGCGCCCATCCCTCGATATCGGGCAGCCAGTTGAGCGCGCCGATCCCGGTGAAGACGAGATCGAATCGGGTGGCGCCGAGCACCGCGACCGCGTCGTACAGCTCACCCTCCAGGAACGTGGCGGTCGAACCCGCACGCGCGGCCAGCTCGCGTGCGGCGGCGATCGCGGCGGGGGAGAAGTCGTACCCGGTGACCGAACCCGCCCCGAGTCGGTCCAGCGACACCGTGTCGGTCCCGATGTGGCATTGGAGGTGGACCACATCGAGGCCAGTCAGATCGCCAAGGTGGTCACGGTCGAATTGCACCACGCGGCTGATATGGGTGGGGTCGTCGAACGCTCCGAGTTCGTAACCTTCGGGGCCGAGATGGATCGGGACCCGGTCCTGCCAGTTCTCGAAGTTGGCGCGTCGGCGCGGGTCGAACTCGGGATCGGAGACATCGTGCGCGGGCATTGGGTCATGATGACATCAGGGCGTGACGGGTTGCACCGAGAGGAGAGGTTCATGACCGACGCATGGTTGGATGCCACCGCCCAGGCGGAGTTGGTCCGGTCGGGTGAGGTGGAGCCGCTCGAACTCGTCGAGGAAGCAATCGAGCGGATCGAGGCGCTCAACCCGCAACTCAATGCCGTGATCCACACGCAATACGAGAAGGCGCGTGATGCCGCGTGTGGCGATCTTCCCGACGGTCCGTTCCGGGGCGTGCCGTTCCTGCTCAAGGACGCCGTGTGCCACGAGGCCGGCGAGCCGTTTCATGCGGGGATGCAGGTCTTGAAGGACATCGGCTGGCGGGCCGAGACCGACACGTGGCTCGTCGAGCGGTATCGCGCGGCCGGGTTGGTCACACTCGGCCGGACCAACGTGCCCGAGATGACGAGCACGGTGACCACCGAACCGGTCGCGTACGGTCCGGCGTGCAACCCATGGAACCTTGCGCACTCGACCGGCGGATCCAGTGGCGGTGCCGCCGCCGCGGTGGCCTCGGGCATGGTTGCGGCTGCGCATGGCAACGACATGGGTGGGTCGATCCGACTCCCGGCCTCGTGGTGTGGCCTCGTCGGGCTCAAGCCCACCCGATCGCGCAACACGTTGGGCCCGGACTTCGGCGAGCTGTGGGGTCAGACCGCGCACGAACATGTGCTCACCCGCTCCGTGCGCGACACCGCGGCAATCCTCGACGCGACCCAGGGGCCCGGTGTCGGGGATCCGTACGAGATCGCACCACCGGCGCGACCGTACGTGCAGGAGGTCGGGGCCGATCCGGGCGCGTTGCGCATCGGGTTCCGCACGATGCGGTGCGATGGCAGCGGCGACTCTCACCCTGATGTGGTGGCCGCGGTCGCCGACGCGGCTCGCCGGTGCGAATCGCTCGGCCATCACGTGAGCGCTGATCCCGTCGCCGCGCTCGACGACCCTCGGCTGGGTCAGGCGCTGCCGGCGATGTGGGGCGCGGTCATCGCGCGCGAAGTCGACCGCTGGGGCGAGATCATCGGCCGGCCTATCACCGCCGATGAACTCGAACCGATCAATCGCGAGCTTGTCAATCTGGCCGCGGGGACCTCGGCCGCGGCGTACCTCCAGGCCGTCGACCTCCTCCAGGCGTGGTCGCGCGGCGTGGCCGCCTGGTTCACCGACTTCGACGTGCTGATGGTGCCGACCGTCCCCGAGCCTGCGATCGAGCGGGGCCGCATCAACGCGGCGGCCCCGGAGCCGTTCCTGCAACTGCTCGATGCCGGCCGACTCATCACCTTCACGCTGCCGTTCAACGCGACTGGCCAACCGGCGATGTCACTCCCGCTGGGGACGAGTGCCGACGGTCTGCCCATCGGCGTGCAGCTGATTGCCCCCTTCGGTCGGGAAGACGTCCTGTTCCGGCTTGCATCCCAGCTCGAGGCCGCCGCCCCCTGGGCCGCCCGTCGACCACCGGTCAGCGCCTAATCCAACCCCTTACCTCTCCCATTCCCGAACCCGCGCTGGTATCGCACCCCCTGGGGTGCAGAGCGCGCGTCGGTTGGGCGCCGGCGTCGGAATCTGCGGCCTAGTTTCCTGAGGTGCGACCGTTTCGATTCGGACTCCAGCTCAGTGGTGGCTCGGCGGAGGAAATCCTGGGGCGTGCTCGCACCGCGGAGGCCGTTGGGTTCGA
Organism: uncultured Acidimicrobiia bacterium; assembly: GCA_963765075.1. Classification (GTDB taxonomy): domain Bacteria; phylum Actinomycetota; class Acidimicrobiia; order IMCC26256; family JAENVU01; genus JAENVU01. The sequence continues at coordinate 395,536 of CAVXVA010000001.1, read as the reverse complement.
CGTGCTGCACACCTCCGATCACGTCGGTGGAGACTGGGCTTCGCTCACGACGCTCGCCGCACTCGGTGCCGCCACCGAACGGATACGGCTCTGCCCGCTGGTGCTGAACAACGACTTCCGCCACCCGGTGGAACTCGCGAGAGAGTTGGCCGCGCTCGATCACTTCACCGCCGGTCGGATGGAGTTGGGGATCGGTGCGGGCCACTCGTTCACCGAGTACGACGCGATCGGCATGACGTTCGATCCGCCGGCGGTCCGCAAGGCGCGGCTGGCCGAATCGGTCGAGATCATCCGCCGCTTGCTCGACGGCGACGAGGTCAGCTTCGCCGGTGCGCACTACGAACTCGCGAACGTTCGGATTCGGCAATCACTCCAGGCGCGGCTCCCCATTTTCGTCGGCGTGAATGGGAAGGCCGCGCTCACTCACGCGGCCGGTCACGCCGACACGATCGGTTTGACCATGCTCGGGCCGACCCTGCCCGATGGTCAACGCCACGAAACGCGCTGGGAGGCGGACCGACTCGACGCAACGATCGCGCACATCCGTTCCGCGGCCGACCGCCAGGGTCGCGATCCGGAGCTCCACGCGCTGGTCCAGGCCGTCGTCGTCACCGACGACCAACGTCGAGTCGCGACGACGTTCGCAGAGAAGGGCCACGTGCCAACTGTCGACGATGCTTTGGCCACGCCGTTCCTCGCCATTGGCTCCCACGCCGAGATTGCACGGCATCTGGCCGAGTGCCGCGAGCGGTGGGGTATCAGCTATTTCAGCGTCCGTGATGCCCCATCGTTCGAACCGGTCCTCGCCCTCCTCCGGGCCTGAACGGCGCGTCTCCGGACGAACCGACGCGCGGAGCGCACCCTCTGGGGTGCGATACCGGCGCGGGTTGGGGAGGTGGGGCGGTCAGAGGTGGAGGCCGCACTCGGTCTTGTCGAGACCGGCCCAGCGGCCGGCGCGGGCGTCTTCGTCCTGGCCGACGGGCCGAGTGCACGGCCAGCAGCCGATGGAGTCGTAACCCCGCTCGGTCAGGGGATGCACGGGAAGATCGTGGTCGCGCACGTATCCGGCGACGTCGGCGTCCCACCAGCCGGCAATCGGGTTGATCTTCACCATGGCGCGAGTCGCGTCGTAGGCGACGAGGTTGGTGTCGGCCCGAGCCGCGCTCTCGACCCGCCGCACACCACTCATCCACGCGGTCTTGCCCGCCAACGCCCGCTTCATCGGCTCGACCTTCCGGGCCCGACAACACGCGTCGGGATCGTTGTGCCAGAGGTCGTCGGGCGACCGCTCGGGCCGGATCACGCTCAGGTTGATGTCGTACCGGGCCTTGATCTGCTCGACGTACCAGAGCGTCTCGGCGAAGTGGTACTGCGTGTCGAGGAAGAAGACTTCGACGTCGGGGACGGTGCGATACACGATGTCGATCAGCACACAGTCCTGGAACGACGCCGCGAGCACAAGATCCGACCCGTACGTGTCGTAGGCCCACGCCACCAACGCCGACGCCGGCCGCGAGGCGAACCGCTCGTTGACCGCGGCCAACTCGGCGAGGTCGGGTACGACACGAGCGGATCGCGGATCCCCGATGGTGACGGGCGTGGAGAGGGGGGTGGGGCTCGTCATCACGTCGCGCACTCGCTCTCACCGACCTGGGAGACGTAGGGACCGGTCTCGTCGAAGTCGACGTAGAAGTCGGGATTCTCCTCGGGCGTGGGAAACACGTCGAGGTCCTTGAGGGTCGCGCCGACGGCGGCTGCGCCGCCTGAACGGTCCAGCCACTCTCGGAACGTCTCGCCCGCAGTGCGCTCACCGGCGAACTGGCCGACGACCCGCACGACCGCGGTCGACGCGGTCTTGGCCGGCACCTTGGTGGCCTTGTCGCCGAACTGGATCTCCATCTGGCCGACGCGGCCACCGAGAAGCATCTGATACCCGGGCGCAGCCCGCCCGTGGGCGCGCCGCTCGAATCCCATGAAACCGATGTCGGCGATGTGGTGCTGCCCACACGAGTTGGTGCAGCCCGAGATGTTCACGCGGACCCCGCCCACTTCGGCGAGGCCGGCTTCGTCGAGCGCGCGGTCGATATCCGCGGCGAGGCCACGAGATTGCGTGACCGCGAGGTTGCAGGTGTCGGCTCCGGGGCAGGAGACGACGTCACGTGCCATTTCGGCGCCCGGCCGGTGCATGTCGGCGGCGACGAGCCGTTCGTACAGATCGGGGAGCTGATCTTCGCTCAGGCCTCGCAGCACAAAGTTCTGGCGGTTGGTGATCCGAATCTCGACGTCGAAGTCGCGCTGGATGTCGGCGAGCAGGCGGAACTGGTCGGCGGTGATGTCGCCGAGCTTGCAGTGGGCGTAGGCACTGACAGTGCCGTTGGCCCGACCGCGCACGACATTGGCCAACTCCCAGCGCCGGAACGGGTCCAGACCCGAGAACTCAATCGGCGCACCGCTGTCGGCGGGGACCGTGGTGCCCATGCCCGCGGGTGCGTCGCCGGTCGCCGTCACGATCTCGGGGACGCCGCCGGGGTAGGTGGCCGATGCCCGGAGGAACTTACGCTCCTTGAAGATTCGCTCGCGGAGTTCGTCGATCCCCATGGTGTCGATGAGCCACTTCATGCGGGCCCGCAGTTTGTTGTCGCGGTTGCCGAAGTGGTCGAACGTGCGCAGCGTGGCCTCGATCGTGGCCAGCAGATCGGCGCGGCTGGTGAACTCTTCCAGCGCCTGGGCGGGGTGCGGATTGGCGCCGAGACCGCCGGCGAGGAAGATCCGGAATCCGGCCTCGACTGTGCCGTCGTCATTCGGTCGCGAGACGGCGATCACCCCGACGTCGTTGAACATGGCCTGGCCGCAGTCGGTCGCGCAGCCGCTGAAGTTGATCTTGAACTTGCGGGGGAGGCGCTGCGAGATCGGATTGCGGAGGAACCACTGGTGGGTGGCCTCGGCCCACGGCGAGATGTCGAGCACCTCGAAGGGGCACGCGCCGGCGAGGTGACAGCCGGCGACGTTGCGCACGGTGTCACCACATGCTTCACGACTCGTGAGCCCCACCGAGGCCATCGACCGGAGTACCTCCGGCGTGTCGCGCAGCTCGACGAAATGGAACTGCACGTTCTGGCGGGTGGTGAGGTGGCCCCAGCCTCGCGAGTGGGTCTCGGAGATCGACGCGAGCATCTCCAACTGTTCGGCGTCCACCCGGCCGTAGGGGATCTTCACCCGCACCATCTGGTTGGTGCCGCCCTGGCGCTGCCCGTAGATGCCCTGGTTCAGCCGGCTGACCCGGAACACGTCCTCGTCGAGATCGCCCGCGAGGTACTCCTCGATTGCGGTCGTGAAGCGGACGATCTCGTCGTCGACCTCCGGGTCGAGCGGGCGGGCTCGGAGTTCTTCAAGGTTGATGGCCATCGGTGTCCTTTGAGGAGGGGCACCGGCAGCACGTGTCCGCCGGTCCCGGGTGGGAGGAAGGCGAGTCGGAAGGCGTCGGGTCAGACGCCGGTCGACCCCACGGGCATACACAGCTCGTCCAGCACCTCGTGAGGGGTGCGGCCTTGAGCGATGCTTGGTGCGCCGTGGGCTCGAATCACGGGTTCCACCCTACCGAGCCGGGCACCGAAATACCAGTAAAAAGGTCGGAATAATTGCCGACTGTGACGCTCGGCTTTCGAATTCGGGGTGTCGGACCTCGGTGCGAGGGTGGATAGGGTCCACTGGATGAGCCGTATCGACGCCCGACTCGCCGAACTCGGCATCGAGTTGCCCGAGGTGTTTGCGCCCGTCGGGAACTATGTCGGGTGTGTGCTGAGCGGCTCGCTGCTCCACGTCGGTGGCCACGGACCGGTCAATGGCACCGACATCGTGACCGGCAAGGTCGGCGACTCCGTGGATCTGGCCGATGCGCGCCGGGCGGCACGGATGACCGGTCTCGGCCTGCTCGCCACCATGCGAGCCGAGCTGGTTGATCTCGATCGCGTGGCGCGGATCGTGAAGGTCTTCGGCATGGTGAACGTGGCGCCGGGGTTCAATCAGACGCCCGCGGTCATCGACGGTTGCTCAGACCTGTTGGTGGAGGTGTTCGGCGACGCCGGGCGCCACACGCGCTCGGCCGTCGGAATGGCCGAGCTGCCGTTCGACATCGCAGTCGAGATCGAACTCATCGCCGAAGTGCGGTAGCTGGTGGCGAGGCCCGGGAAGCGGGGCGAGATCGCCGAACCGACCCCACCCGAGGCACCGGCGGACCCGGCCGCGATCGACGGATTCCGCCCGCACGACGACATCGTCGAGTTCACCTCCGGTGCGACCGATCTGACCAACGCCGACGTTGCTCATCTCCGACTCGTGCGGGGCGTCGTGAAGGCAACCGCGTTCACGGGCGCGCGGCTCCGGGGTTCCGCCTTCATCGACGTGCAATTCAACGACTGCGAGTTCTCCGGTGCGGACCTCCACGACGTGTCGTTGACCCGGGTCGCGTTCCACAACTGTCGCATGGTCGGGGTCATCCTCTCCGAGGCCGAGTTGGGTCATGTGCGCATTGCCGACTGCAAACTCGACGACGCCAATCTGCGCATGGCTCGACTCGATCATGTCTGGGCCGATGCGTCGTCGTTCCGCGAAGCCGACGCGTACGAGGCGTCGTTCGTCGCCGTCCGCTTCGAGACGTGTGACCTCACCCGCATGAACCTGGCCCAGGCCACCGTCGACGGCCTGGACCTGCGCGGGTCGACGTTCGAGGCGCTCGGCGGTGCCGCCGGGCTGCGGGGCGTTCGGATCGGCGTCGATCAGGTCGTGCCCTACGCAACGAGCGTCTTCGCGGAGACCGGCATTCGGGTCGACTGACCCCCGACCCCCGCCCACCGCCCCCCGCACACGAGCGTTTGGCGGATGGTGGCGCGGAGACGACCACGAGGCGCCAAACGCAGGGGAACGAGGGGGCGCCTGTAACCTCCGCGGCCATGCGGATGTCTTCTCTCTTCCTGCGCACGCTGCGCGACGACCCGGCCGACGCTGAGGTCACCAGTCACCAGCTGATGGTGCGGGCGGGCCTCATCCGACGGGTCGCGTCGGGCATCTACTCGTGGTTGCCGCTCGGGAACCGGGTGTTGCGCAACGTGGCCCAGATCGTGCGCGAAGAAATGGACGACGCGGGAGCGCAGGAGGTGACGCTGCCCATCGCCCAGCCCCTCGACCTCTGGAAGCAGTCCGGTCGGGACGAGGCGTACGGCCAGATGATGTTCCGGATGAAGGACCGCAAGAACAACTGGTACGCGATGGCGCCGACGGCCGAAGAAGTGGTCACGACCCTCGTGGCGGGCGAGTACTCGAGCCATCGCGACCTTCCCGTCAACCTCTACCAGATCAACTGGAAGTATCGCGACGAGTTGCGCCCCCGGTTCGGTCTGCTCCGATGCCGTGAGTTCCTCATGAAGGACGCCTACTCCTTCGACGCCGACCTCGTTGGCCTCCAGGCCAGCTACGACGCGATGTTCGATGCCTACGGAAAGGTTTTCACCCGCTGCGGCCTCACGTTCCGGGCGGTGAAGGCCCAATCCGGTGAGATCGGAGGTGACACCAGCCAGGAGTTCATGGCCGTCGCCGCGATCGGTGAAGACGCCTTCGTCTGGTGCGAACACTGCGACTACGCAGCCAACACCGAAGCGGCCACCCGCCACCCACGTCCCGAGACCACCGTCGACGATCCCGGACCGCGGGAATCGGTCCACACGCCCGGCATGCCCGGCATCGATGTCGTCGCGGAGCACCTGAGGACGACCGCGGACCTGTTGATGAAGGCGATCGCGTTCGATGTCGACGGTCAGCTCGCGTTGGCGTTGGTGCCCGGTGACCGGGAGGTCAACGAGTACGCGGTGATTGCGGCGTTCCCGGGCCACTCCGTCCGCCTGTACACCGATGCCGATTTCGACGCGCACCCCGAGATCCCGAAGGGCTACATCGGCCCCGACTTCGAGGGGGCTGCCCATGTGTTGGCCGACTCATCGATCCACGCGCCGCACGGTTGGGTCACGGGAGCCAACCGGGTCGATCACCACGACCGCAACGTGGTGCTCGGGCGGGACTTCGCGCCGACGGCCTGGGGCGAGATCGTGGTCGTGATGCCGGGTGACCAGTGCCCGAGCTGCGCGAGCGCGTTACGCATCGACCGCGGTATCGAGGTCGGTCACGTCTTCCAACTCGGCGACAAATACTCGCGGGCCATGGGCGCGGTGTACACCGACGAGCACGGTGCGAACCACCCGATGGTCATGGGCTGTTACGGCATCGGCGTGAGCCGGATCCTCTCCGCGGTCATCGAAGAACACCACGACGACGGCGGGATCGTTTGGCCCGCCGCGATCGCGCCCTACCAAGTGCACCTCGTCGTGATCCCCGGCCGCGGTGACAACGCGGCCGACGTCCTGGGTGCGGCCGAGCAGCTGTACGCCGACCTGCGGGCCGCGGGCGTCGACGTACTCTTCGACGATCGCGAGGTCAGCCCCGGCATCAAGTTCGCCGACGCCGACCTGCTCGGCATGCCCGTCCAGGTGACGGTCGGCGCGAAGGGCTATGCCCAAGGTGTGGTGGAGCGCAAGATCCGGGCGACGGGGGAGCGGGACGAACTCGCTGCTCGATGCCGCGCTCGACGCGCTGGTCGCAGCTCAGCGCACGCTTTCGAGGTAGCGACCCAGCACGTACCCCCAGGCGAGCTGCATGTATTCGTCCTGGTCGGGTCGGGTCACGAACTGCGCCACCTCGATGTGCGTCCCCGATGCGCTCGGAGCGAATCGCATGTACGCGGCCAACTCTCCGCCGGGGACGGGCACGGAGTCGGGGGCGAAGTCCCACCGCAATGCGATGAGTTCGGGCGCGACCACGACCTCGTAGCGGCCCCGGATCGCCAGACCCCAGTCCATGGTCGCCGCGAACCGACCGTCGTCGATCGTCACCGGCACACCGAGCCATCCGCTGTAGCGGACCGGGTCGGTGAACGCGAGGAACGCTTCGTCGACAGTCACCGGGACGTGCACGGCGACCCGCACCGCCAGGTCGGTCGCGTGCGTGACCCCGGCCGGTTCGGCGAAGACGGGATTCGGGAGCCACTTCGAGGCCTCGCCGGCGACGAGTCCCTGGACAGATGCCAGGGCGTCGTGGTCGGCCCGGTATCGGCGGAAGTTGCCGTCGGGTCGCATCGTGACGAGCCCCGAGTCGCGGAGCACGGCGAGGTGGGAGGAGATGGTCGGCGCCGAGAGATCGAACGCGGCCGCGATCTCGCCCGCCGGGAGTTCGCGGTCCCACAGCAGCCACACGATCTCTCGCCGGATCGGCGAGGCGAGCGCATCGAACACGGTTTGGATGTCCAGACCCCTGAGGGTAGCGGTTGACATCATCTATTTCGAGCGCTATCTAATTAGATTTCCAGACCCGAGGAGGCCTCATGACCAAGTTCGTGCTCGCGTACACCGGCGGTTCCGCACCGGACACCAAAGAAGAACAAGACGCCGTGATGGCCGCCTGGATGGGGTGGTTCGGACAACTCGGTGCCGCAGTCGTCGATGGTGGTGCCCCCTTCGGGCCCGCCGCCACCATCACCGCGGGTGGCGGCACCTCCGACGGCGGGGCCTCCGGCCTGACCGGATACTCGATCGTCGAGGCCGGCGACCTCGCCGCGGCCACCGAGATGGGCCGGGGTTGTCCGGTCCTGGCCGCGGGCGGGTCCGTCGAGGTGTACGAGTCGCTTCCGATGTAGATCCGGGGAGACGGTTCTCGTGATCCCACGCGGCGCTACGGTCGGCGCATGACGTTGCCCGTGGGTCCGCCGGTGTCGCCGATGCTCGCCAAACTCTCCCGGGAGCTCCCGCGCGGCGAGCAATGGAGCTATGAACCCAAGTGGGACGGGTTCCGCTGCATCGTGTTCCGAGATGGCGACGACATCGAACTCGGATCTCGCAACGAGAAGCCGCTCACCCGCTACTTCCCTGATCTCATCGAACCGTTGCGTGCCGCGTTGGGTGATCAGGCGGTCGTCGACGGTGAGATCGTGATCATGTCCGAGCACGGGCTCGAGTTCGATCTCCTCTCCCAGCGCATCCATCCGGCCGCGAGTCGGATCGCGAAGCTGGCCGAGGAGACCCCGGCGGCTTTCGTGGCCTTTGATCTCCTCGCCGACTCCGTGGACCGGCGGGAGCAGCCATTCGAGACCCGCCGGCTCGCGCTCGAAGCGATGCTCCGCCCCAACTCGTCGGTGCTCCTCACCCCTCGTACTCGGGACGCGGAATCGGCCGCCGTGTGGTTCACCGAGTTCGAAGGCGCGGGCCTCGACGGGCTCGTCGTCAAGGACGTCGATGGCATCTACACGCCGGGCGAGCGCGGGTGGCTCAAGGTCAAACACCTGCGCACCGCCGACGTCGTGGTCGGGGGATTCCGGGTCCACAAGGACGGCGCCGGAGTGGGTTCGCTGTTGCTGGGCCTCTACGACGCCGACGGCACGCTCCACCATGTGGGCGTCGCGTCGAGTTTCAACGCGGCCACTCGCGCCAGCCTGGCCGAGGAACTCGAGCCGTACCGGGTCGATGCGCTGGACGGTCATCCATGGGCCGATTGGGCCCGGGCCGGTGCCGACGCCGGTGCCGACGCCGAAGATGCCCCTCAACGACGCCCCGGCGCGGTGAGTCGGTGGAACGCCAAGAAGGACCTGTCGTGGGAGCCGATTCGGATCGCACTCGTCGCCGAAGTTGCCTACGAGCACATGCAGGGGGACCGCTTCCGTCACACGGCCCGCTTCCAGCGGTGGCGCAGCGACCGCGAGCCCGACTCGTGCACGTATGAGCAGCTCGACACGCCAGTTCCGCTTGCCCTCCGTGCGGTGTTTGGCGGCTGAACTACTGGTTCGGGAGAGTTTGGGAACGTTTGCGGGGCTCCCGACCCGGCCCGTCGAGGGGCCTGACAACGCCCAGTGAATTTGGGGTGTCGTCTGGTAGAGTCGCCGCGCTTCACCGACATCAAGGTCGGCGAAGTGGCCTTTCGAGGCCAGGCCAGCGTGGGCCTCGGGCCCACGCCTTTTATTGACTGGACCCGGTTCGCCGGCTGGAAAGGGAGGTGACCATGACCGACCGTGTGACGGCACTCACCGCCGAACTCGAGCCGATCGTGGCCAGCCTCGACCTTTCGATTTACGACATCACGCTGGCCGGTGGTGACCGACAGACGCTGACGGTATTGCTGAACCGCGCCGGCGGCATCGATCTCGACACGCTCGAGACCGCGACTCGGACCATTTCCGCCGCGCTCGATGCCATTGACCCGGTCCGCGGGAAGTACCTCCTCGAGGTGTCGAGCCCCGGGCTGGAGCGGCCATTGCGCACGCTCGAGCACTTCCGCGGCGCGGTCGGCGAAGACGTGAGCTTCAAGGCGCGCAATGCCGAAGGCCACCTCGAACGTCTCCGCGGCACGCTGGTTGCCTGCGACGACACCACGATCACTGTCAACACCGACTCCGGCGAGCGAACCGTCGCCGTAGATGTCGTCGAGCACGCGCGCACCGTCTTCGTATGGGGTCCCGCGCCCAAGCCCGGCACCGGGTCTCGCCCCGGCCGAAAGAAGGAGGTCGCGGCGAAGTGAAGAGCCAAGCGGAACGGAACCAGGTAGACGCGGGCCGTCATGATCGTGGAGTGGAGCGACCATGAATAGCGACATGATGGAAGCGCTCTACACGATCGAGCGCGAGAAGGGGATCTCGGTCGAGATCATGCTGGAGGCGTTGGCCAATGCGTTGGTCACCGCGTACAAGCGCATGCCCGATGCGGCGGAGGAAGCCCTCGTCGAGATCGACATCGAGACGGGTCAGATCAACGTGATCGCCCAGGAGCTCGATGAAGACGGCCACGTGGTCAAGGAGTGGGACGACACTCCCAACGACTTCGGTCGCATCGCCGCGCAGACCGCCAAGCAGGTCATCTTGCAGCGGATCCGCGAGGCCGAGCGTGAGATGAAGTACGAGGAGTACGCGGGTCGCGAGGGTGACATCGTCACCGGCATCATTCAGCAGACGGACCAGCGCTACACCCTGCTTGACCTGGGCAAAGTCGAAGCGTTGCTCCCGCAGGCGGAGCAGGTCCAGAACGAGCGCTACGACCACGGCAGTCGGTTGAAGGCCTACATCGTCGAGGTCCGCAAGACGGCCAAGGGCCCTCAGATCGTCGTGAGTCGCACGCACCCGGGTCTGGTGAAACGCCTGTTCGAACTCGAGGTCCCCGAACTGCTCGACGGTGTCGTGGAACTGCGCGCCGTTGCCCGCGAGCCGGGTCACCGCACGAAGATCGCGGTGGCGTCGAATGACCCGAACGTCGATCCCGTCGGTGCCTGCGTCGGCGCCCGCGGTGCGCGCGTGCGCATGGTCGTGACCGAGTTGCGGGGCGAGAAGGTCGACATCGTTCCGTATACCGACGACCCGCAGGACTTCGTGATGAAGGCGCTGGCGCCGGCGCGGGTACGTGAAGTGCGCATCCACCCCGACACCGGAACCGCCGAGGTCGTCGTTCCCGACTTCCAACTGTCGCTGGCGATCGGCAAAGAGGGCCAGAACGCTCGCCTCGCGGCCCGGCTGACTGGTTGGCGGGTCGACATCAAGAGTGAGACCCAGTTGGCAGAGGAAGAAGCCGGCGGCGCCGTGGAATACGCCGAAGGCGAGTGGGTCGAAGGCGAAGGCGGCGAACTGGTCTGGCAGCCCGCCGAGGGTGGCGATGCGATTTCGGCGGCGGAAGCCGGATACGCCTCGCCCGACCCCACCGTGGCGACCGCCGAAGCTGCGGCTTCGGAGGCGACGACGGCGGATGCTCCCGAAGCTCCCAACGCCGACACGGAGACTGCCGACACGGACACTGCCGAAGCTCCCACTGCCGACACGGACACTGGTGAACCGGCTGCGGTCCAGGCGGAGGACGCGTCGAATGATGATGCCGGTGCGGGCATCACGGCCGAGGAGGAGACCAGCGCGGAAATCTGAGCCGGTTCGGACCTGCGTCGGCTGTCGACGCCGGGGCGCACCGGACTCGATGGTCCGGATCGCCCGGGGCGCCGACACGACGATCGGGCTCGGACGCAGCACACCCGGCCGGGGCGCATGGTTGTGTGCCGGTCAGGTGGAGTGCTTCGATCAGGCAGTCACCCGCCGGGCAATCGGGCGGGCACTCCGGCTCGAGGTCTCGGACAACGAAATCGAACGGCTCCGTGCGAAACTGTACGGAGTGCCCCCTGAAGGGGCACGACCGGTCGGCAGAGCGCCGATTGGTGGAGGGTAAGGACAGACTTGGCAACCAAGAAGATCAGGGTCTACGAGCTCGCTCGGGAGCTGGGCGTCGAGAACCAGGTGGTACTCGACCTCGCCGACGAACTCAAGATCGGCGTGAAGAGTCATTCGTCGAGCATCGACGATCCGTCCGCGGATCGCGTGCGACGGCTGGCGGACAGTCGCGACCTGCGCGGCGAGCCGATCGTCGACGAACCCAAGCCCGAGCCGAAGGCGAAAGCCAAGGCCAAGCCGGCACCGACCGCCGAGGCCGAACCGGTCGCGCCCGTTCCCGTCGTCGAAGTGCCGCCGAGTGCGCCGGGCGACGAGCAGCCCGCGGCCGAGGCCCCTACGACCCCTGCCGCTCCGGCTGCAGAAGCCCCGGTGGCGGCCGCGCCGGAACCTCCTGCGCCCCGACGCAACGTGGTGCGTTCCACCGGTGGCATCGCGCCACCGCCGGCGCCTCGTCCTGCGCCCTCGGAAGCCAAGCCGGCCGCGGCCCCGACTGGCGCCGCCTCGGCGCCCGCGGCCTCGGCCACGCCGGCACCCGCACCCGCACCAACGCTCGGCGACAAGCCGGCACCGCCTCCGGCGCCGCTCATGAGCGCGACGGGCAAGCCGATTCCTCCGCCTCCCGGTCAACGGGTCATCCCGCCCCCTCCGGGCCAGCGCACCCCTCCGGGTCGCGGCGCGCCCGGCGGTGGGCCGCCGCGCACTGGTGGCGGTCCCGGCGGGTTCAACCGCGGTGGCGGCGCGCCCGGCGGCGGTGCGCCTGGCGGATTCAACCGCGGTGGCGGCGCGCCTGGTGGCGGTCCCGGTGGTGGTCGCGGTGGTCCCGGAGGTGGCGGCGGTCCTGGTGGCGGCGGTCCCGGCGGGTTCAACCGTGGGCGCGGTCCGGGTGGCCCCGGCCAGCGGCCCCGGCGCAAGAAGCGGCGTCGTCGCGGTTTCGAGGAGCTCGGTCCGGCGAGTGCGCCCCAGCTCACGCCGTCCGACGCACCGGTGCCCGAGGGCGAGATCTTGGTCTCGCGCGGCATCACGATCCAGGAACTCGCTCCGAAACTGAATCGCACGAGCGCCGACCTCGTCCGCATCTTGTTCGATGCCGGCGAGATGGTCACGAGCACGCAGTCGATGGCCGACGAGATGATCGAGCTCATCGCGCAGGATCTCGGCGCGGAAGTGCTGCTGGTCGAACCCGGTCAGGAAGCCGAACTCGAGCTGCAAGCACTGCTCGGTGACGACGAGGACGAGGAAGAGGAGGAGGACCTCCCGATCCGCGCGCCGGTGATCACCGTGATGGGTCACGTCGACCACGGCAAGACCACACTGCTCGACACGATCCGGTCGACCAACGTCGTGAAGGGCGAGGCCGGCGGTATCACCCAGCACATCGGTGCGTATCAGGTCGTCAAGAACGAACGAGCGATCACCTTTATCGACACGCCGGGTCACGAGGCGTTCACAGCCATGCGCAAGCGCGGTGCCGACGCGACTGACGTCGCGGTGCTCGTGGTGGCGGCCGACGACGGTGTGATGCCTCAGACCATCGAGGCCATCAACCACGCTCGGAACGCCGAAGTGCCGATCGTGGTGGCGATCACCAAGATCGACCGCGAGAACGCGGATGTGAACCGGGTCAAGCAGCAACTCGTCGAGCAGGAACTCATCCCCGAAGACTGGGGTGGCGACACCGTCGTCAACGAGGTCGCCGCCACGGCGGGACTCGGTATGGATGAACTCCTCGAGTCGATCCTGTTGGTCTCGGATCTCTACGACCCGCCCCTGGGCGCGAACCCCGATGTTCCCGCTCGTGCCTTCGTGCTCGAGTCGAACCTCGATCAAGGTCGCGGCCCGGTCGCGACGGTGCTTGTCGAGCGCGGCACGCTGCGCGTGGGCGATCCGGTCGTGGCCGGCGGTGGCTGGGGCAAGGTTCGGGCGATGTTCGACCACACCGGTACCCAGGTGAAAGAGGCGGGGCCGTCGATGCCGGTCGAAGTCCTCGGACTCGACGCCGTGCCGCTCGCGGGTGACGAACTCCGTGTCGCGCCGAGCGAGAAGATCGCTCGCACCGTGGCGGAGGCGCGTTCGCGTCGCCGACGCGTCGCGGATCAATCGCACCCGATGATCCTTTCGGGCGGCGCCCGGCTGGAAGACATCTTCGCCATGGTCGAGCGCGGCGAAGTCGCCACCCTCAACCTGGTGCTCAAGGCCGACGTGCAGGGTTCGCTCGAAGCGTTGACCGATGCGTTGCGCAAGCTCGACCAGGACCACGAAGAGGTTCGTCTTTCCTTCGTTCACCGGGCGGTGGGCGGAATCACCGAAAGCGACGTGAACCTGGCCGCGGTCGCCAACGCGACCGTCGTGGGCTTCAACGTCCGACCCGATCGCAAGGCTCGCGAGTTGGCCGCGAGTGAAAACGTCGAGATGCGCCTGTACGAGGTCATCTACCAAGTACTCGACGACGTCAACGCAGCCCTCATCGGCATGCTCAAGCCGGAGTTCGAAGAAGTCGTCACCGGCGAGGCCGAAGTCCGCGAGGTCTTCGGAGTTCCGAAGATCGGCAAGATCGCCGGCTGTTACGTACGTACCGGCGTCATCACCCGCGGTTCCAAGGTCCGGTTCCTCCGCGAAGGCACGATCATCTGGAAGGGATCGATCGCGTCGCTGCGCCGCTTCAAGGACGACGTCCGCGAAGTCCGCGACGGCTTCGAGTGCGGTATCGGGCTCGAGGGGTACCAGGACGTGAAGTCCGGCGACATCATCGAGACCTACGAAGACCGCGAGATTGCACGGGTCACTCCGTAGCCGTCGTGTCCCGTCGTCGACCTGAGGTGGCCCATGCCGAGTGACTTCGTGCTCAAGCTCGTCAATGCGATTCATCGGCCCTTGTTCCAGCTGAGCAAGGGCAAGATCGCGGGCAAGGGTGCCGGCATGCCGGTGCTCGTCCTGACGACGACGGGCCGTACCAGCGGTCAGCAACGTTCGACGATGCTGACCACACCTTTGCAGCTCGATGGTCAGGTCGTGATCGTGGCATCACGCGGTGGCGACGACCGCAATCCCGACTGGTTCCTCAACCTCCAGGCCAACCCGGCAGTCGAAGTCGAGATGGACGGCACGACGAGGGCCATGACCGCTCGGGTCGCGGATGCCGCCGAACGGGCCGAGTTGTGGCCCCGGATCACCGGCCCCCACGCCAACTACGCCGGGTACCAGGAGAAGACCGATCGGGAGATCCCGGTCGTGGTCCTCGCCCCCTGATCCATGCCGGACGGCCCACGAGGAAAGCTCGGCGTCCGGGCGCGTTCGGTGCGAAGATGGGCGCAATGAGTCGGCCTCGTCAACCCCCCAAGCAGTACCCGCGTGTCGCTCGCTTGAACGAGGTGGTGATGGAGTGCCTCGCGGAGGAACTCGAACGCCTCTCCGACCCCCGACTCGGGTTCGTCACGATCACCGGAGTCGAGATCGCCGCGGATCTGCGCACCGCCGACGTCTTCTATTCGGTGTTCCGGCGCGGCGATGAGCCCAACGAATCGGCCGCCGGGCTTGCGTCGGCGGCGCCTCACCTCCGCACCCACATCGGCCGCCAGGTGCGCATGAAGTACTCGCCCGAGCTGCGCTTCATCGAAGACGATTCGATCGCTAGCGGCGAGCGGATCGAAGCAATCCTGCGTACGCTTCATGATGATCCGATCCGTGCCGATGACACCGACGGGCTCCTCGATCGAAGCGAGGACACGCAGTGAGCATCGTGAGTCCAGAGGTCGACGACGTCGAAGCCGCGCTCGATCGTGCCGCGAAGACCATCGACGCCGCCGAGCGGGTCACGTTGATGTGTCATGTCACACCCGACGGTGATGCACTCGGTTCGATGCTCGCGATGCACCACGCGTTGCTCGCCGCCGGTCGGTCCAGCGTGGCGTGTTTTCCCGACCCGTTCGTGATCGCGCCGCACTACCGCGAAATCCCGGGCCTCGACCTGATCACGCGGCCCGAGGACCTGGGTGAGGACCTCGGCGTGGTGGTGACCTTCGATTGCGGAGCACTCGGCCGGTTGGGGAACCTCCGGTCGCGAGCCGTTGCCGCGACCGAACTCATCGTCGTCGACCACCACGTGTCGAACGAACGCTACGGCACGATCAACGTGATCGATCCCAAGGCCGCGGCCAGCGGGGTCGTGGTTCGCACCTTGATCGACAAGATGGGACTCACGCTCACGCGCGACGTCGCGTTCTGTCTCTACACGGCGCTCGTGTGCGACACCGGGCGGTTCCAGTACGAGTGCACGACGCCCGCGGTCTTCGGGCTCGCAGCCGAGCTGTTGGCGTTCGATCTCCCGGTGAGCCAACTGAGCCGCACGTTGTTCGAGGAGCACTCGTTCGCATACCTGCAGCTTCTGGGCGAGGCGTTGGCCAATGCGACCCTCGTGCCGGAGCAGTCGTTCGTCTGGACCGCGGTCACCCAGGAACTCCTGGACCGCCACGGCGTGACCATGGACCAGGTGGAAGGGCTCATCGACATCATCCGGCGCACGGCCGAAGCCGACGTCGCCTGTGTGTTGAAGGAAGACAGCGACGGAACGGTGAAGGTCAGTCTGCGGTCGGTCGGTGCGACCGATGTCGAGCAGGTCGCGACCCAACACGGCGGTGGTGGCCATCGGTTCGCGGCCGGATTCACGTCGACCGATTCGATCGATGTGACCGTCGGTCGTATCCGCGCGTCGCTCTGACGATCGCCGACCGGACCCCGCAGTGATCGACGGACTGCTCGTGGTCGACAAGCCCGCGGGGTGGACCAGCCACGATGTCGTCGCCAAGTTGCGAGGTGCGACCCGTCAGCGGCGAATCGGCCATGCCGGCACGCTCGACCCGGACGCCACCGGCGTCCTGCTGGTGGGTCTCGGTCGGGTCACCCGGCTGATGCGGTTCCTGCAGGAGACCACGAAGTCCTACCGCGGAGTCGTGGCGTTCGGGGTCGCGACCAGCACGCTCGACGCGGCAGGTGAGGAACTGGTCCGCCAGGAAATGCCCGACCTCGACGAGGCCGCCGTGCGGGTCGCGACGCAACGATTCATGGGCGACATCGAGCAGGTGCCGCCGATGGTGTCGGCGATCAAGATCGGCGGCCAACGCCTCCACGAACTTGCCCGGCAGGGCAAGGAAGTCGACCGGCCGCCCCGCCCGGTGCGGATCGACCGCTTCGACATCGAGGACTTCACGCCCGGAACCTTTCCCCGCGCGACGGTGCTCGTCGACTGTTCGAGCGGCACCTACATCCGGACGCTCGCCGCCGATCTGGGGACGGCGCTCGGTGGGGTGGCGCACCTTGCGACGCTGCGCCGGTTGCGCGTCGGCGCGTTCACTCTCGATGACGCCACGCCGCTGGAGACCCTCGTGGAGGATCCGGTGCCGCACGTGCTCTCGCCGGCGAGCGCGTTGCGGGGGATGGAGGCGGTCATGGTGGACGCCGAGCGGCAGGGGGCGATCGCGAACGGCGGGGTGTTCGATGCGACGATGCTGACCGTCGTCGGCCCCGGCCCCTACGCGATGCTCGACGCCACCGGGACCCTCCTCGCGGTCTACGAACGACGAGGGTCCGGCTTCAAGCCGAGCGTCGTGATCCCCAGTGGGGGAGAATGACGGGGTGAGTGGAACCCGGGTCGTGCGCATCGGCGACGGCATGCCGCCGATCTCCGACGGCAGTGTCGTCACGATCGGCGCGTACGACGGCGTGCACATCGGTCATCGGAAAGTGCTCCAACTCGTGCGCGAACTGGCCGATGCCCGCGGGCTCGATGCGGTGTGCGTCACGTTCGATCGGCATCCGGCGCAGGTCGTGCGGCCCGAGACCGCGCCATCGTTGCTGACCAGTCTCGATCACAAGCTCGAATTGTTGGTGGCTGCCGACCTCGTCGACCTGGTCTGCGTCCTGCCGTTCGACGAGGGTCGGAGCAAGGAGACGGCCGAAGACTTCGTGCATGAGGTGTTGGTCGGTCTGCTCGGTGTTCGCCTCGTAGTGGTCGGTGCCGACTTCCACTTCGGCCATCACCGCGGCGGCAACGTCGCCTTGTTGCAACGCATGGGTGCGGACCTCGGGTTCGAGGTGATCGGGCTCGGCCTGGTCGCGCCGGAATCCGACCTCGTCCACGAGCCGTACTCGTCGACGCGGGTGCGCCACCGGCTCGCGGCCGGCGATGTTGCGGGCGCCGCCGAGCTGCTCGGTCGGCCCCACGAGGTGCGGGGCGTGGTGGTCGAAGGGGATCGGCGCGGGCGCGACCTCGGCTTTCCCACGGCCAATGTCGCGCTCACCCCCGATGTCTGTCTCCCGGCCGATGGCATCTACGCCGGCCAATTCCGCGGGGTCGATGACGAACTGCGGCCCTGCGCGATCTCGCTCGGTCGCCGGCCGACCTTTTACTCGAACCAGGAGCACTCGTTGCTCGAGGCCTATCTCCTCGACTTCGACGGCGACCTCTACGGCCAGAACGTCGCGGTGCAGTTCGTGAAACGACTCCGCGGCGAACAGCGCTTCGATTCGGTCGACGACCTGGTCAGCCAGATGGGTCGCGATGTGGAGCAGGCCCGCGCGATTCTCTCGTGACTGCGTGCGGCGCTTACGGCGTTCGCCCAGTGAAGGCGATGAGCTTGGTCTGATCATCCGCGTCGTCGGCGACCCCGACGCGGGGTCCGTACTGACCGCTCGCACGCAGCATCTCGTCCATTGGCTCCATCCCGATGAGCATTTCGGTGACGATCGCGGCGTCGAGCGACTCGTCGAGTCCGGTCGCGCGGGCGAGATCCCACGTATGGATCAGAACGTCGCCGAACATGATCATCCCGATCGTGTGTTCCACGGTGACGGTCCCGAGATGCTCGTGAGTGATCTGACGCCGGGCGTGCTCGGGATCATCGAGGAGCGCCTGGAGTGAGTCGGCGAGATGGATCCAGGCGGCGGCCGGATCGTCGTCGACCGAAGGCCCGGGCGCCAACGCGACGCCGACCGAGGCCAGGAGCCCGGGCATCCACTCGACCATATGTCCGACCACGTCGCGCGCGACCCAGCCGTCGGGGGGCGCCGGGTTGTCCCAGGCGTCGGGCGGCACCTCGAGGGCCCGGTCGGTGAATCGACCCGCGACGCGGCGGAACCGTTCGGCGGTGGTGTCGGCCCGGCCGAGCAGATCCTCGAGCCGGTTGAAGGTGTCCTGCATCCCACCTTCCATTCCCGACTCGAGATGTCCGTCGCGGTGTTCCCGACTCGAATGGAGTACGACGGTCTGCGCCGTGGTCAGGCCGTCGGCATGGGTGAGGGCCAGCGTGTTCACCGACTCCGCGTCGGGGAAGCCTTCGAACACCTCGGTCGAGACGATGCGCGCTCGCGGCTCGATCTCGCGGTAGGTGCCGTGCCAGGCGAGCTCACTGCCATCCTCGGCGACCGACACGTACCGCCACGACCCGCCGACCCGGAGGTCGATCCGGCACGAAACGAGCGGGCACCACTCCGGCCCCCACCAGCGGAGGACGAGTCGGGGAGTGGTCATTGCTTCCCAGACCAGATCGATGGGCGCATCGAACGATCGGGTGATGACGATTTCACGATCGGATGGCGTGGTGACGGTCGCGCTTCCGTGACGCGTGGTGGTCATTGGCTGTCCTCCGGTTGCAGCTCGACGAGCAGGTCGGCGAGGCGGTCGTAGCGGTCGTTCAACAGTCGTTCGAAACGCGCCACCCATTCGTGGATGGGCCGGAGCGCTTCGCCATGGACTCGGTACACCCGGCGCCGACCGACGCGGTCACAGCGCACGAGACCGACATCCCGTAGCACCCGAAGGTGTTTCGACACCTGGGGTTGGGGGACGGCGAGGGCCTGCACCAACTCACCGACGTCCAGTTCGGCGCCTCCAAGGGTCTCGAGGATGGTGCGCCGTTGGGAGTCGCCGATGGCGTTGAACACATCAGCAGTGGTCGGGGTGCGAGCCATGCCCTGATAATACATACCGATATTGGTATGTAAACGACTCAGTGTCTACGGGGCGGATGGGTGACCGATCGCGGCCCGGAAGGGTTGGGTCCAGGGGTCGACGATGTCGGCGGCCCTGGTCGTCCAGGTGTGGAGCATGCGGAATGTGTCCGAGCATCCACCGGCAGGGACGAGGAACGTGTCGCAGCGGGGGTCGTGGGTGTGCCACCGGAAGATGTCGCCGCCCGGTGCGGGCGCGGTCTCGCCGGGCGCGACCGTGAATACGGCGCCGAGGAGCACGAGGCCGCCGGCGCGGTTGCGGGCGTAGACGAGGCCTTCGGGGCGGTCGGGATCGAGCGCGTGCCCGTCACGACGGTGTGCGAGGTTGCGGTAGTGGATGACTCGACCGGTGGCCCCGGGTGCCGGGGTGAATCCGGCGGCGACCGCGTCGGGTTCGGCCGCGAACCGTTCGAGCGACGCCCGAGTTCGGGCGAACAGGTCGTCGGCCGCGGCGCGCTCGGCCGGGGTCGCGGCGGCCCGCCGGGTGGCGAGTGATGGCTGGGCCATGTCGTGGGCGCCATGTTCCCTGTGGATCGAGTGGTCGGCCGGGAGCGACGTCGTCGTCGGCGAGGGCCGGGTCGAGGAACTCGACGGCGAACTCTCCGGCACCGGCGTCGAGGTGGAACCACAGCCGGCCGCGGTCAAGGTGGCGAGGGTGAACAGCGTGAGGGTGAGGGGCGTTCGATTTCGAGTCATGCCCCGATCCTGCCGGGGGAATGTGAGGCGCGGATGAGTGCGAAATGCGCAGCTGACCAGGCCCGCTGGAGTAAATATAGACGATCCGATATACTTCGAGCATGCACGGAGCCGCACTGATCTCCCGGGCTCGGCGTCGCGCCGGGCTCACCCAGGCCCAGCTCGCCGCGCGGGCGGGCACGAGTCAGCCGGTCATCTCTGCCTATGAACGCGGGCGCCGCGATCCGAGCATCGAAACCCTGCGCCGCCTCGTCGGAGCCGCGGGCG
Organism: uncultured Acidimicrobiia bacterium; assembly: GCA_963765075.1. Classification (GTDB taxonomy): domain Bacteria; phylum Actinomycetota; class Acidimicrobiia; order IMCC26256; family JAENVU01; genus JAENVU01. The sequence goes on along the minus strand of CAVXVA010000001.1, from coordinate 375,282 downwards.
CGGCGTTGACCCTCGGGTGCGAGACGTGGGGCTCGGACCGCGTACCGCCTGCCCGGACCGACGAGGAGCGCGCGCAGCGCTTGGTCGACGTGTTGCTGCTGGCCGATGCGATTCCGGTCCGGCATCGCCGCGGCGGGCTGAACTTCCCGCGCATCAGCTCGACGTGACGCGGCCGTCGCTGCCCGAGAAGGTCGTTGCCCTCGACCGGGCGCTCTCCGACGTTCCCCATGCATTCGGGGGTGCCCTCGCGCTGGCGTATTACGCCGAGCCGCGAGCGACGATCGACATCGATCTCAATATCTTCTTGCCCGAAGGCCGAGCTCGGGAGGTCACGGATGCGATCGGCCCGCTCGGGGTGACGGGGAGTCTGGAGCACGTCGAGCGTGACGGTCAGGTGCGCTGGTGGTGGGACGACAACCCGATCGACCTGTTCTTCAGCTACGACCGGTTCCACGAGGTCGCGGCGCAGGCCGTGCGGATGGTTCCCTTCGCCGACACGTCGATCCCGATCCTGGCCGCGAACCATCTCGTCGTGTGCAAGACCGTGTTCGACCGGGCCAAGGACTGGGTCGACATCGACGCCATGCGTGAGGAGGGGACTCCGCTCGATGTGGCCGAGATCCTCCGCTGGGTCGGCCGGATCTGCGGTGATACCGATGCCCGCTACGACCGCATCGCCGCCGTGCTGTCCGGGTGAGCCCCCTCCGGCTGACCCCCGAACCGGGCAGGAACCTGGGTTCCGTGGTACGGTGCCCGCTTCCGCATCTCGAAGGATCTTTGTTTTCGCATGCCCGATACCACTGCCACGATCACCGAGCATCGCCTCCACGACACCGATACCGGTTCGCCGGAGGTTCAGGTCGCGCTCCTCACGGGTCGCATCAATCACCTGACTGAGCATCTCAAGATGCACAAGAAGGACCACCACAGTCGTCGTGGTCTGTTGATGCTCGTCGGTCGGCGCCGTCGTCTGCTGGATTACCTCCGGCGCAACGATGTCGAGCGGTACCGGGCGCTCATTGCGAAGCTCGGACTCCGTCGATAGGACGGATACGTGGGGCCGGCACATGCCGGCCCTCGTCGCGTCGGCGTCCATACGCCGGTGCGTGAACCAACCCGTGAGGTGGGGGTTGTCAGTCGCCACCGCTCGACACCACAGCATTTCGCATGTGGATTGCTTGAGCGTTGACCACTGAGAACCGCCCCTCACCCCAAACCTGATCGCGCAGAGCGATCAGTAGTGAGAGGAGCGCACCCATGGGTGACGCGATTCGTGTAGAGGGGCCGATCAACGCGGCCGGCCTCACCATGTCCATCGAAACCGGCAAGCTGGCCGAACTCGCCGACGGCGCCGTCGTCTGCACCGTGGGCGACACCGTGGTGCTCAGCACCGTCGCCACGAGCAAGCCGCGTGACGGCATCGACTTCTTCCCCCTGACGGTCGACGTCGAGGAGCGGATGTATGCCGCGGGCAAGATCCCCGGCTCGTTCTTCCGGCGTGAAGGTCGCCCCGGTGAGTCGGCGATCCTGACCTGTCGGCTGACCGACCGGCCGCTGCGGCCGAGTTTCCCCGCCGACTTCCGCAACGAGGTCCAGGTCATTGCGACCGTCCTCGGTTCGGACCAGTCGAACCCGCACGACATCATCTCGATCAACGGTGCGTCCGCCGCGCTGATGATCTCGGGTATCCCGTTCGACGGCCCGATCGGCGCCGTCCGCCTGGCGCACCTCGACGGTGCCTGGGTCGCCCACCCCACCTACCAAGAAGGTGACGAGTCCACGTTCGAACTCGTCGTCGCCGGTCGTCGCACCGATGCCGGTGAGGTCGCCATCATGATGGTGGAAGCCGGTGGCACCGAGTCCTCGTGGGAGCTCTACGAGCAGGGTGCGCCGAAGGTGACCGAGGAGACCATCGCCGAGGGTCTCGAAGTCGCCAAGGAATGGATCGACGCTTCGATCGACCTGCAGATCGGCCTGCGCGAGCAGGTCATCGCGGCGAAGGGCCCGATCGAGACCATCAGCTACACCCCCAACGTCGACTACGCGGACGACGCGTTCGACGCGGTGGCCGGTGAAGCCCGCGACACCACGGCCGAGGCCATGGCGATCGCCGACAAGACCGAGCGCAACAACCGCCTCGACGAGATCCAGGCCGCCTTGGTCGCGACGCTCGTCGGCACGGCCGATGCACCCGGCACGTTCGGTGAGCGCGCCGGCGAGATCAAGAAGGCGTTCCGCTCGCTGCAGAAGCAGGTCGTGCGGGCGCGCATCGTCAATGACGGGATGCGCATCGACGGTCGGGGGGTCTCGGACCTGCGTCCGCTGTCGGCCGAGGTCGGCATCATCAACGCCGTCCACGGTTCGGGTCTGTTCCAGCGCGGCGAGACCCAGGTGCTCTCGGTCACGACGCTCGGCATGCTCCGCATGGAGCAGATCGTCGACACCCTCGGTCTCGAGGACCGCAAGCGCTACATGCACCACTACAACTTCACGCCGTTCTCCACCGGTGAGACCGGCCGCGTCGGTTCGCCGAAGCGCCGGGAAATCGGTCACGGCGCGCTGGCCGAGCGGGCGCTCGTTCCCGTCGTGCCCAGCAAGGAAGAGTGGCCCTACACGCTGCGCGTCGTGTCCGACGTGCTCGCGTCCAACGGCTCCACGTCGATGGCGTCGGTCTGTGGTTCGACGCTCTCGCTCATGGACGCCGGCGTGCCGATCAAGGCGCCCGTCGCCGGGATCGCGATGGGCCTCGTCTACGCCGAGGGCAAGTACACCACCCTCACCGACATCCTGGGTGCGGAAGACGCGTTCGGCGACATGGACTTCAAGGTCGCCGGCACCGCGGAGTTCGTCACCGCGCTGCAGCTCGACACGAAGATCGACGGCCTTCCGGCCGACGTGCTCGCGGCGGCGTTGCAGCAGGCCAAGGAAGCCCGCCTCCAGATCCTCGAGGTGATGGAAGGCGCTATTGCCGAGCCACGTGAAGACGTGCGCCCGACGGCGCCGAAGATCATCAGCTTCGAGATCCCGATCGACAAGATCGGTGAGGTCATCGGGCCAAAGGGCAAGGTCATCAACACGATCCAGCAGGAGACCGGCGCCGACATCGCAGTGTCGGACGACGGTGTGGTCGGCACGGTGAGCGTCGGCTCCAAGGACAGCTCGCAGGTCGACGAAGCGCGTCGCCGGATCGAACTCATCCTCGACCCGCCGACGGCCGACATCGGGGCCGAGTACCCCGGCCGCGTGGTGAACATCACCAAGTTCGGTGCGTTCGTCAACATCCTCCCGGGCCGTGACGGTCTGCTCCACATCTCCAAGATCGGGCGTGGGAAGCGCATCGACAAGGTCGAGGACGTGTTCAGCCTCGGCGACGAAGTGCTGGTCAAGGTCGACGACATCGACAACCAGGGCAAGCTCTCGTTGTCGCTCGCGGGCGACGCGCCCGAGGGTGACAACGATGGTGGCGGCGACGCCCGCCCGCCCCGTGAGTCGCGTGACCGTGGTGACCGTGGTGACCGTGGTGACCGTGGTGACCGTGGTGGTCGTGACCGTGACCGTGCCCCGCGTGAGGACCGCGGCGACGCGCCGAAGGCCGCGTCGTTCGAAGACACCTGGGACGAGCAGGCGAAGTCCGAGTTCGGCGACCTCGGTCCGGCCGAGGCCGGTCGTGAAGGCGCCAGCCGAGAAGGCGGCGACCGCGGCCGCGGCGGCCGTCGCGGCGGCGGAGGCCGCAGCCGGCGCTAGCCCCGCAGCGCTTGGCGGATGGTGGCGCCCTGGGGCGCACCACCTGCCAAACGGTCGGTGAGTACGTGCAGAAGTGATGGACGGTCGGCGTCGGTTCGACACTTTCGGGTGTGGGACTGGCGCCGTCGTCGCGCCCGGACGGTTCGTCCTGATCAGCGACCGACTCGTGCCAGTCGCGGGCGAAACGTCTCCAGGCGACCACAGAGCGCGTCGATAGGGACCTTGTGAATGGCGCGGGTGGAACGTCGAAGGGGTCTTTGGACCGCCAAATGTCTGTCGAAACCGTGCGAAACGGTCAGACGGACCTGGATGCAGACCACGCTCTGCGGCCACGGGGCGACTCGGTGGCGATCAGCACGGTGGGTGAGGCCCGGGTGATCACCGAGGCCATGCCCGACCTGCGGTCGGTGGCCGTGGGCTTCTGGGTCGGCTCCGGTGCCGTCGACGAGTCCGATGTGCAGTTCGGGGCGAGCCACTTCCTCGAGCACCTGCTCTTCAAGGGCACCGAGGATCGCAGCGCGTCCGAGATCGCCGCGGCCGTCGAATCGGTGGGTGGCGACATGAACGCCTTCACGACTCAGGAGTACACCGCCTTCTACGTGCGGGTCCCCGACGACCATCTCACGCTCGCCCTCGACATCCTCGCCGACGTCGTGTGGCGGCCCTCCTTCCGGCCCGACGAGGTCGAGTCCGAGCGCCGGGTCATCCTCGAAGAGATCGGGATGCGCGACGACACGCCCGACGACGTCGTGCACGAGCTCGCGAACGCGGCGCTGTTCCGCGGTCATCCACTCGGGCGCTCGGTGTTGGGCACGCGTGAATCGATCGGCGCGATGTCGCGCGATTCCATCGTCGAGTATCACGCCGGGCATTACGTACCGAGCAACGTGGTGATCGCGGCGGCCGGGAATCTCGACCATCGGATGGTGACCGAGCATCTCGCCGGTCGGGTTCCCGAGTCGGTCGGTGTGCGTCCGGTCCGGCAGTCGCACGGGTTCCCGCCGATCGCCCGCTCGACGGGGGAGTACCGGGCGACCGAGCAGGCGCACCTGGTGGTCTCGCTGCGTTCGATCGCGCGTGACGACCCGGACCGCTATGCCCTCTCGGTGGTCAACCAGGTGCTCGGCGGCGGGATGTCGTCGCGCCTCTTCCAGGAGATCCGCGAGCGGCGCGGGCTGGCCTACTCGGTGTACGCCTACCGGGCCGCCTACGAGTCGATCGGTTCGATGTCGGTCTACGCCGGCACCGCGCCCGACTGCGTCGGGGAAACCCTCGACGTGATCCGCGCCGAACTGGCTCGCCTCGTCGCCGACGGCATCCCCGAATCCGAACTGATGGCGGCCAAGGGCCACCTCAAGGGTGCGACCACGCTCGCCCTCGAAACCAGTTCCAGTCGCATGCACCGCCTCGGCCGCGGGCTGCTCACCTTGGGCGAGGTGCCCAACGTCGACGAGATCGTTGCCGCGGTCGACGCGGTCACGGCCGACGACCTACGCCGCACGATCGACCGGGTATTCGCGACCGACGATCACGTGCTGTCGGTGGTCGGACCGCTCGAGGTCGCCGACCTCGAACACCACCTCGCCGCCTGATCACACTTCCGCGGTCACCCCTCCGCGGTCACAACTCGTCTCGGTCGATGACCATGACGTGCCATCGGCCGTCGTCGTCGCCGTAGGTGCCGAGATGGCGGAAGCCGATGCTCGCCAATGCGCCCCACGATCCGGCGTTCTCCTCGGCGGGGTCCGCGCCAACTTGGGTCCAGTCGGGATGTTCACCGAACGCGATGTCACGCACGAAGGCGCGGATCATCGCGGAGCCCACCCCTTGACCGCGCCGGTCGGGATCGCCGATGAGGTAGTCGATGCCACCGACGCACTCGTCGGCGCCGAGGTCGCTCCATTCGATCGACTCGTCGGGCCAGTCGGCCACCGGTCCGCATGAGATCCAGCCGACGTCCTCACCGTCGAGCGCGGCGATGTAGTGCTCCTGGGAATCGGGCTCGCGGTCGGGTGCGTAGTCGCGCACGATTCCGTCCCAGCTCACGTCGTCGCCTTCCCACCACTTCACGACCGCGGGATCGTTGAGCCACCGGTGCATCGTCGGGAGGTCGTCAGCGGCGACGAGGCGGAACTCGAACTCCATGGGCGGAGTCTCTCGCGTCGACGTCCGGTGGGGAAGGGGGTCATCATCAGTAGTCTCCTCGGATGATTCGAGTGGGCGTGTTCGGTGGGGGCGGGCGCATGGGGGCCACCGTGTGCGAGGCGATCATGGATGCGCCCGATTGTGAACTCGTGGCCGCGGTCGACCCCTTCCATGCCGGGGAGACGGTGGCGAACTCTGACATCGTGATCGCCGACGCGCCGGCGGCCCTGATCGATGCCGCCACCGATGTGACGGTCGACTTCACCGTGCTCGATGCGGCCCGGGAGAACATTCGTTGGTGTGCCGCGCACGACATTCACACCGTGGTCGGTACGACCGGTTTCTCGACCGACGATCTCGACGAATACGCGGAGCTGTTCACCCATTCGAAGGCCAATGCGCTCATCGCCGCCAACTTCGCGATCGGTGCGGTCCTCATGATGCGTTTCGCGGAGCAGGCGGCGCCGTGGTTCGAGACCGCGGAGATCCTCGAACTGCACCACGATCGCAAGGTCGACGCGCCGTCCGGGACCGCGGTTACCACCGCGCGCCGCATGGCCGCCGCGTCCCAGGAATGGGCGGAGGATCCCACGAACACCGTCATCGCGGAGGGGGCACGTGGTGGCATCGTCGAAGACGCGATCCACGTGCACTCGGTCCGCCTGCGGGGAGTGATCGCGAGTCAGGAAGTGATGCTCGGCACGACCGGTCAGACGCTCTCGATCCGCCACGACACGTTCGACCGGTCTTCGTTCATGCCCGGCGTCTTGCTCGGCGTGCGCCGCATTGCCGAGTTCGAGGGGCTGACCATCGGGCTCGACGCCCTCCTCGACGCGTGACGTCACCGTCGTGAGCACTCCTGAGCTCGCCCTACGAGAACGACTCCTCGCCGCCGCCTACGAGTGCGTCGCGCGCTTCGGCATCGCCAAGACGACCGTCGAAGACATCGTGAAGGAAAGTGGTGTGTCGCGCGCGACGGTCTACCGGGCGTTCCCCGGCGGAAAGGACGAACTCCTGCGCGCCGCGGTCGGCTGGGAGATGGATCGCTTCTTCATTCGCCTGGCCGAGGCCGTGGTGGATGCGGAGGACTTCGCCGGCATGCTCGAGCGGGGTTTGCTCTACGCGCATACTGCGGTTCACGGCCACGAGGTGCTCCAGACGGTGCTCGTGACCGAACCCGAGAAGCTGCTCCCGTTGTTGACGGTCGAGCAGGATCGGCCGCTGCGCTACATCACCGCGTTTCTTCTGCCCTATCTCGAACAGGAGCGCAAGGCCGGCCGCGTACTCGCCGAGGTGGACCTCGACGAGTCGGCCGATTTTCTCGCCCGCATGATCCTCTCGCTCATCGGCTCCCACGGTGAGTGGGACATGACCGACCCGGCCGCAGTGCGGGTGCTGGTCCGCGACCACCTGCTCGCAGGAATCCGAGCTCCCGAAGCGTCGCCCGGGTGACCTGGGACACATTGACGGTGAGACACATATCGTCGTAGTGTCTCATGGATGTCGAATTCCGCCGTTGCCGTCGAAGAACGCGTGAACCGCGTGGCCGATGTCGACGCCCGGATTCTCGACGGTGCGCTGCGGTGTCTGAACCGCTTCGGCGTGGCCAAGACCACCCTCGACGACATCGCCCGCGAGGCGGGATACTCCCGAGCGACCGTCTACCGCTACTTCCCGAACCGCGCCGCCGTGGTGGACGCCACCGTCCAGCGCGAGATCGACCGGGTCAGCGAGCGCATCACGACGGCGGCAACCGCCGCTGACACGCTGGAGGACGCGGTCACCGCGATGTTCGTCGCCGCGGCGAAGGCGATCGTCACCCACACCGCACTGCAGCGGGCGCTCGACCTCGAACCCGAGGTGATCCTGCCGGGTCTGTCCTTCGATGGCGGCGACCGGACCTTCGCCGAAATCGGTACTCGCTTCGCCTCCGTGTTCGCCCGGTTCGTCCCGGCCGAACGCGCGCCGCGTGCCGCGGAATGGAGTGCACGCGTGCTGTTCGCCTATCTCCACCCCGACCGCGCCCCGTTCGCGATGACCGACGAGAGTGCCGCGCGTGCGCTCGTCCGTCGTCACGTGATCCCTGCTCTTGCCCCAATCACCACTCCGTCAGCGAGGTAACGCCATGGCCACGAATCAGGACATGATCGGTCGCGAGAACATCGACGACCTCGAAGCGATCTTGTCGATCACCAATAGCGACGTCGACGAGATCGTGCACACGGTCAAGGCCGAAGCCGACGCGCTGTTCACGTGGGACTACGCCCGGTCGCGCCCGGCGCTGATCAAGCTCTACGAGAAGGCGAAGACCTCGCAGTGGAATGCCGAGACCGACCTCGACTGGTCGATCGAGGTGGACCAGGCGGCAGTGGTGCTCGCCAATCAAGAGAAGATGAACCGTCCGTTCCGCGAGGACGAGCTCAAGGGCACGGTGTTCGAGACCTGGACCGAAGACCAGTGGATCCAGCTCGGTATCGAGTCACAGAACTGGAGCCTCAGCCAGTTCATGCACGGTGAGCAAGGCGCCTTGATCTGTACCGCGCAGATTGTCGAGACGGTGCCGTGGATCGACGCCAAGTACTACGCCGCGACGCAGGTGATGGACGAAGCCCGCCACGTCGAGGTGTTCGCGAAGTACCTCGACACCAAATTGAGTGGGCACTACCCGGTCAACGCGCACCTCGAGATGCTGCTCGACGACATCATCGCCGACAACCGGTGGGACATGACCTACCTCGGAATGCAGATCATGGTCGAGGGTCTTGCGCTCGCCGCGTTCGGCTTCATGCACCAGATGACCACCGAGCCGCTGTTGAAGAAGCTGCTCCGCTACGTCATGAGCGACGAGGCCCGCCACGTGGCCTTCGGGGTGTTGTCGCTCCAGGAGTTCTACCAAGAGCTGAACTCCAGCGAGATCCGCGAGCGGCAGGAGTTTGCGTTCGAAGCCGCGGTGCGGATGCGTGACCGCTTCCTGCAGCAAGAGGTCTGGGAGCGGATGGGCGTCGACGTGAAGGAAGCCCTCACGCTGGTGCTCCAGGACGAAGGCCGGAAGATGTTCCAGAACATCCTGTTCTCGAAGATCGTGCCGAACTGCAAGAAGCTCGGCCTGCTCGACGCCGGCGACGGCTGGTTGCGGGAGCGGTTCACCGAGCTGGGTGTGATCCAGTTCGAGGACTGGGCCGACACCGAGACCGAGTACGCCGATCTCGACGAGGTTGCGCGCGACCGCGCCAGCGCGTAGACCGAACGCAATGACGACTGCACAACGGCTCCGGCGGATTCTGCTCGGAGCCGTTGTCGCGCTCGGTGGGATCGCCGGTCTCGTGCCGCCGACTGCGGTTCCCGCCGGCGCGGCGCCCGACAGTGCGCCGTGGCTCGCCCGGCGGCCGCTCAACATCGCCCACGCCGGCGGTGATCTCGAGTCGCCGCACGAGACGATGTACGCGTACGAGGAAGCGGTTGCGGCCGGCGCCGACGTGCTCGAGCTGGACCTCCGGCTCAGTGCGGATCACCAGCTGATGGTGATCCACGACGACACCGTCGACCGCACGACCGGCACCACCGGCCCCGTGCGGGACCGCACTGCCGCACAACTCCAAGCGCTCGACAACGCCTACTGGTTCGTGCCGAACTGTTGGAGCTGTCACGGCCAACCCGCGGCCGACTACCAGCTCCGCGGGATTCGGACCGGTGCGGTCGCGCCGCCGGCCGGTCACACCGCCGACGACTTCGCCATCCCGACGTTCCAGCAGGTGCTCGACCGGTTCCCGGATCGGCTGCTCGACGTCGAGATCAAGGACGGTCCCGATGGCATGGAGGCGGCCGAGCAGCTCGCGGCGGTGCTGAACGCGTCGCCGCGCGCGGCGCGAGTGGTGGTGGTCTCGTTCGACGACACGATCCTGGCGCACTTCCGCGAGTTGGCCCCCGAGGTCGCGACCAGCCCGGGTCTGAGCGCGACCACCGACTGGTTCCTCGGGGACCGCGGGGAACTTCCGGGTCAGGTCGCCGTGCAGGTCCCGCCGGTGTACTCCGGTCTCGACATCGTGACCCAGGAGATGGTCGACGACGCCCACGAGTCGCACCTCGCAGTGTGGGTGTGGTTCAACGGCAACGACGACGATGTCGCCTCCGAGTGGAACCGGCTGCTCGACCTCGGGGTCGACGGTCTGATCACCGGCAAGCCTCGTCAACTCCAAGCCGTCCTCGACGCTCGCGATGCGAGTTTCCGAACCGCGCTCGATGTCGGTCCGACCGTGCGATTCCGGCGCGGCGACCTTCGGGTCCCGGTCACGTGCCCGGCCCTCGCCGCCGATCGTTGCTTCGCGCTCGTCGCGATTCGTGCTCGAGGCGAGATCATCGGCGGGATGGTCGCGGACCTCGCGCCGGGCCAACGTCGGTGGTACCGCGTCGACGCCCGTCACTCGTGGCGGCGCCACGGCGGACGCACCCTGTCGTTCCAGGCCTGGGGTGCGAACGCCGACACCGCCGGTTCGCAGGGCCCACTCACCCTGCGCTGACCCGCGCCCACCAAGCAGCGTTTGGCGGATCGTGGTCGGCTCCGGACCACCAGACGCCAAACGCGCCGCCGATCTCCCCCGAGACAGAAGCGTTTGGCGGACCGTGGTCCGCTCCCGACCACCAGATGCCAAACGCCGGGCGGTTGGGGGGCATGGGCGCGAGACTGAACGGGTGACCTCCGCTTCGCAGTCCACGGTTCACACCACTGCGTGCCCGCTCGACTGCCCCGACACGTGCTCGCTCGCCGTCACGGTCACCGACGGGCGGATCACCAAGGTCGATGCTGCCCCGGGGAACCCGCTGACGGCGGACTTCATCTGCCAGAAGGTGAAGCACCATGCCCAGCGCGTGTACGCGCCCGAGCGGATCCTGACCCCGCTGATCCGCACCGGTCCGAAAGGGGCCGGTGAGTTCCGCACCGCCACCTGGGACGAAGCGCTCGACGTGGTCGTCGAGCGTTTACGCGCCGCGGAGGACGGCCCGGGCCCCGAGTCGGTGGTTCCGTACCTCTACAACTCGTCGTCGCCGGCGTTGCAGCACGAGGTGGGTGAACGCTTCTGGAAACGCTTCGGCGCGAGCCGGGTGCGCCACACGGTGTGTGCCGCCACCTACTCGGTCGCGTACTACTCCCTGTTCGGGAACATGCTCTCAGCCGATCCGCTCGACGTGATCCACTCACGACTGATTGTGATCTGGGGCGCCAATCCCACGGTGTCCAACACCCACCTCCCGCCGTTGGTCACTCGCGCGCAACGAGAGTTCGGTGCGCAGGTCGTCGTGGTGGATCCGCGCGCGACGGCCACGGCGAAACGGGCTGATCTGCATCTGGCGGTCCGGCCGGGTACCGACGTCGTGCTCGCCTACGCGGTCGCGCGCGAACTCAACCGGCTCGACCTCATCGACCGCATCTTCGTCGCCGAACATGCGACCGGAGTCGACGAGTTCCTCGCGGCTGCGGACGAGTACCCCGTCGACCGCGCCGCGGAGATCTGCGACGTTGCGCCCGCAGGCATCACTGCGCTCGCCAGGTTGCTCGGCACGATTCGCCCGGCACTGGTACGCCCGGGCTGGGGACTCGAGCGCAACCGCAACGGCGGCTCCGCGTGCGCGGCCGTGATGAGTCTCCCGGTGCTCACCGGCCAGTTCGGAGTGCCGGGCGCGGGCATCTTGGCGAGCCTCGGCGGAGCGTCACCGGTGGGATGGGATGCCCGCGAACCTGATACCCCGGACGATCGTCGGCGGACCCGGGCGTTCAACATGAACACGTTCGGCGCCGCGCTCAACGATGCATCGCTCGATCCACCGATACGCGTGCTGTTCGTTCAGGGATCGAATCTGGCCGCGACGAATCCGAATCAAGGCGCGATCCTGCGTGGCCTCGCCCGCGACGATCTCTTCACCGTGGTGCACGAACAGGTGATGACCGACACTGCTCGCTATGCAGACGTCGTGCTCCCGGCCACGACGCATTTCGAAACTCATGACCTGGCCGACTCGTACGGCTCGTACCTGGTGCAGGAGCTGCCACGCGTGATCGATCCCGTCGGCGAGAGTCGCTCGAACAACGAGGTGGGCGCGGAGATAGCCCGCCGCATGGGCTACGACCTCACTCGGTTCGATACGAGTCGTGACGCATTGCTGGAGCGCTGCGTGCGCGGCGAACGTCTCTCCGGTGGCGTGTCGGCGACGCGCCCGGCCGGCGACACCGTGCAGTTCCGTGACACGGTCCCGTCGCACGCCGACGGCCGCGCCCATCTCGCAGATATTCCGGGGCTCGGGGTGCCCCGCTACGCAACGCTCGACGACCCATTTCCCCTGACGTTGATCACGCCGGCGACGCCCAAGACGATCAACTCCATGTTCGGCGAGTTCCAACCGTCCGATCCGGCGATCCGTATGCACCCCGCCGATGTGGCGTCACGTGGCCTCGTCGACGGTCAGACCGTGCGGGTGCGCAACGACCGCGCCTCGCTCACCACCACGGTCCGTGCAGACGCCTCACTGCGGGTCGGGGTCGCCTCGATGCCGAAAGGGTCGTGGTGCCGCGACTTCGCCGAGGGCCTGACCGTCAACGCCCTGGTGCCCGACACGTTGTCGGATCTGGCCGGTGGCGCATGCTTCAACGACACGCGCGTCGAGGTCGGCCCGGTCTGATCGGATCCCCACCACGCCGCGGAGCCCGTCCGGTCGGATTTTCGCGCAGCGAGTAGCCTGCGCTCGTGGCGGACCCAGTACGCATCGTGTTCCTTGGCGGTCTCGGCGAGATTGGCCGGAACTGTTTCTGCATCGAGTCTGAGGGCAAGGTGCTCATCGTCGACTGCGGGATCATGTTCCCTGAGGTCGACATGCCCGGGGTCGATCTTGTTCTTCCCGACTTCACCTACCTGCGCGAACGCGCCGACGACGTGGTCGGCGCCGTGCTCACCCACGCCCACGAAGACCACGCCGGCGGCTTTTCGTTCCTCCTGCGCGACCTGTCGTTCCCGATCTACGGTTCGCCGCTCTCGCTGGGAATGGCGAAGTCCCGGATCGAGGAAGCCGGCCTGCTCGACCAGACCGAGTTCGTCCCGGTCCAAGACGGTGAACGCCGCAACATCGGCCCGTTCGATGTCGAGTTCGTGCCGGTCACGCATTCGGTCCCGCACGCGTTCGCGGCGGCGTATCACACCCCGCAAGGAACCATCTTGCACACCGGCGACTTCAAGTTGGACCTCACGCCGGTCGATGGGCGCCGCACCGACTTGGCTCGGTTGGGCGAAATCGCGACTCGTCCCGGTGGCGTCCGTCTGCTCCTCTCGGACAGCACCAACGCCGAACGACCGGGATACACGCCGTCGGAGTCGACCGTCGGGACGGCGTTGCGCACGTTGTTCCGCGAGCACGAGGGCAAGCGCCTCATCGTGGCGAGCTTCGCGTCGCATCTCCACCGGGTCCAGCAAGTGGCGTTGGCCGCGATCGGTACGGGGCGGCGGGTCGCCTTCGTCGGTCGTTCGATGGACAAGAACGTCACGCTCGCCCGCGAGATGGGCTTGATCGATCTGCCCGCGGATCGGGTCATCGACCTCGACGACGCTCCGAACTATCCGCCGGGTGAGATCTGTGTGATCTGCACCGGATCGCAAGGCGAACCGATGAGCGCCCTCGCGCTGATGGCGGCGCGTCAGCACAAGTACATCAAGATCGACGACAACGACGTCGTCGTGATTTCCGCCCATGCGATCCCGGGCAACGAGAGCAACGTGAGTCGGGTGATCGACGCCTTCTATCGCGCCGGCGCAACGGTGGTGCACGACGGCAATGCACCCGTCCACGTCTCGGGCCACGCTTCGCAGGAGGAGCTGAAGTTCATCCTCAACCTCGTGCAGCCGGAATGGTTCGTGCCCGTCCACGGCGAGTTCCGCCACATGGTGCACCACGCCGAGTTGGCCGAAGCTTCCGGGGTCGCGCACGAGAAGGTGATCGTGTGCGAGGACGGCGATGCGGTCACGATCACCGACGCCGGTATCACCGCGCAGCTCGATGCCGTCCCGTCGGGCTACACCTATGTCGACGGCATCGTCGGCGACATCGGCAAGGGGGTACTGCGCGACCGGCGTCAACTCGCCGAGGAGGGCGTCGTCGTCGTGTTCGTCACCGTCGACAAGCGCACCGCGGAGATCGTCAGCGGTCCCGAGATCGTCACCAAGGGTTGGGTGCATGCGACCGAGGCCGAAGACCTGCTGGTCGAGGCGCGTGAAGCAGTTCGCGCCGCGATCGAAGACTCCGCCGACGGCGGTAGCACCGACTTCGAGACGGTGCGGCGCAATACCCGCCGTGCGCTGGGTCGATTCATCCACTCCCGCACGAAGCGCCGTCCTGCGGTGATCCCGGTCGTGCTCGAGGTCTGATCGTGACCGGTAGGGGAGTCACTCGGTGATCCGGGACTGGTCGAACTTCATCGCCGACCGCACCGCGGTGGTCACCGGCGGTGGTGGGGGCGTCGGCCGGGCGATCGCAATCCAGATGGCCCGGGCGGGCGCGCACATCTGGGTGAACGACCTCTTCGGCGACCGGGCCGAGCAGGTGTGTGCCGAAATCCGTGCCGAGCACGGACTCGCTTCACCCGTTGTGGCCGATGTGTGTGACCCCGACGCGGTCGCGGCGATGGTCGCCGAGACGGGACCGGTCGACATCATCGTGAACAACGCGGGGATCCCGCCGGAGGGCATCACGGTCAAGCCGTTCGTGGAGACCGGTCCGGCCGAATGGGACCCGCTGTTGCGGCTCAACTTGGCGGCGGTGTTGCACGTGACTCGGGCCTATCTGCCGTTCATGATCGAACGACGGTGGGGGCGGGTGCTCACGATCGTGTCCGACGCCGGTCGCAAGGGTGAGCGCAACCAGGTCGTCTACGGCGCGGCGAAGGCTGCGGCGATGGGATTCTCGCGAGGTCTCGCCGCCGAAGTCGGCCGCGACGGTGTGACGGTGAACTGCATCGCGCTCGGCACGATGAACCATGGGCAACTCGCGACCGCCTTGGAGAGCGCGCCGGAGCTCGAAGCGAAGCTCGCCCGCAACTATCCCGTCGGCCGCATCGGTCGCGTCGACGACTCTGCACCCCTGGCCGTGTTGTTGTGTAGCGACGCCGCCGAATGGATCACGGGGCAGGTGTATCCCGTCGACGGCGGCTACACCTCGGCGCTGTGATGGTCACGGGCTGATGGCCGAGCTCCCCACCGGATACATGCTGCGGAATCCGTCGGCGCGTGACGCGCCCGCGATCGTCGACGTCGTGCAAGCCCACGACATCGCCGACTTCGGCGAACCCGACTTCACCGAACAGGACCTGCTCGACGACTGGGGTCGGCCGCGGTTCGAACTGGCACGCGACGCCTGGGTGTTGAGCGGCCCGACCGGGCGCACGATCGGCTACGCCTACGTCTGGGAGTCGCTGGTCGACCAGGAGTTCGAAGCCGACGCGTTCGTCATGCCCGAATATTCCGGTCGCGGGCTGGGCACCCAGCTCCTCGACCTGATCCAGGACCGAGCGCGCGAACTCGCGGCCGGACGGTCGATGACCCTCGGTGTCTTCGCCTCGAGTGCCAACGACGAGAAACGGAACCTGCTCGAACGACGTGGATTCCGCCCGGCGCGGTCGGTGGTGCGGATGCGGGTCGACCTCGATCGCGAAGACACCGGCTCGGCGCCGACGCCGGCCGGGATCACGATCCGGGGATTCGAGATGGCCGACGAAGACGCAGTGCGGGCGGTCTGGCTCGACGCGTTCGCGGCGCACGGTCGGTTCTCACCACGACGGATGCAGGAATGGCTCCAGAGCCGCTTCGATCACCCGGCGTTCGACCCGTCGCTATGGCAGGTCGCCGTCGACGGGAACGACGTGGTCGGCGCGGTGCTCGTCTTCGATGTGGGCGAGACCGGGTACACCTCGACGGTCTCGATCCGTTCCGATGCCCGCGGGCGGGGGATCGGACCGGCACTACTCCGAGCTGCGTTCGGGGCGTTGCGGGATCGGGGTCAGATGCGAGTACTCGTGTCGCTCGATAGCGACGCCGAAGCCGGGCTCTTCGGCCTCTACGAAGCGGCGGGTATGCGGATCCACGAACGTCACGACCTCTTCGCCAAGGCCCTCGGCTCGGGCTAATTGTCGGAAAAGCTGGTATTTCGGGACATTTATTACCCCGGGCCCGGGCGTTTGGGGGAGAAGTATCCCGATGTGGCGGATGTTGTCAGTGTTACTTTGGATCCGTGGCGACCACTCGATCTCGTAGCCGTTCGACCGCGTCGAAGACGCGGTCGGCCAAGTCCAAGCCGCCGGCGAAACGCGCGACGAAGCCGCCGGCAACGCGCCGGGCACCGGCCAAGGCCGCGAAGCCGCCCAAGACGGCACGGGTGCGCGCGGCCGCCCGCACCCAGATGGAGGGCCATGGCTCCGACGCCCTGGCCATCGGACTGTTGGTGTTGGGTCTGCTCTCCAGCCTGGCGCTGGCCACCGACCTGACCGGCCCGGTGGGTGCCGCGATCGGCGACGGGCTGCGAGCGCTGTTCGGTCACGGCGCCTTCCTGATCCCGCTCGCCTTCCTCGCGACGGCCGGGTTGTTGCTGTGGCGTCGACCGGAGGATTCGGAATCCGCGGCGCCATTGCGCGTGGGCTTCGGCGTCGGTCTCGTCTTGATCGGCGCCGCCGGTCTGCTGCACGTGCTCGGTGGGGCCCCGGAGTTGTCGGGCCCGGTCGATGCACTCCGTGACGCCGGTGGCTACTTCGGTGCCATTGTCGGTGCGCCCCTCGCGGCCGCGCTCGGCACCGTGGGTGCGGTCGTCGTGCTGGTGGCCATCGCGATCTTCGGACTGTTGGTCGCGCCGGGAACGTCGATTCGCGAGGTGCTCGGCCTGCTGCGGCGTGGAGCGGCTCGGCTCGCCACGTTGGGCGGCATGCTGCTCGATGCCACGGGCCTGCGCGACGGCACACCACTGACTGATGAAGAGGTCGAAGCCGCGACCGGTCCCGAGCGACGCGAGTTGCCGTCGCGCCGGACGACGATCGAATCGATCACGGGTGATGCACCGCCGGAAGCGTTCGACCCGGAACCCGAACCGCTTGCCGCCGAACTCGTCGAAGTCGACGACGACGACATCGACCTCGACGAAGACGACGACGAACCGCTGGCGGCCTCGGTGGCCGTCGGCGGAGTCGACCCGGCCGACATCCAGGTCCGCGAAGACGCCAAGGGTCAGATCGCGATCGACCTCACCCAGTACGGGCACGGCGATTGGACCCTGCCGCCGCGCGATCTGCTCAAGCGCAGCCAGGCGAAGGCGCTCGACAAGACCGCCGTCGAACAGGGCGGCCAGGTACTCCAGGCGACGCTCAAGGACTTCGGTGTCGACGCGAACCTCATCGGCATGACGGTCGGCCCGACGGTCACGCGCTACGAACTCGAACTTGCGCCGGGCGTCAAGGTCAACCGGGTCACCGGTCTGAGCCACGACATCGCCTACGCGATGGCGAGCCCCGACGTGCGCATTCTCGCCCCGATCCCGGGGCGCAGCGCCATCGGTGTCGAGGTGCCGAACAAGCAACGTCAACTCGTGACCCTCGGCGACATCCTCACCTCACCCGAGGCGGCGCAGGCCACGCATCCGCTCGAAGTCGGGCTCGGTCGCGACATCGCCGGGCATTCCCAGATGATCAACCTGGCGCAGATGCCGCACCTGCTGATCGCCGGTCAGACCGGTGCAGGCAAGTCGAGCTGCATCAACAGCCTCATCACGTCGATCCTCATGCGCTGCACGCCCGACCAGGTGCGCATGATCCTCGTCGACCCGAAGCGGGTCGAGCTGGGTCAGTACAACGGTCTGCCGCACCTGCTCACCGAGGTCGTCACCAGCCCGAAGAAGGCGGCGAACGCGCTCGAGTGGGCCGTGCGCGAGATGGAGATGCGGTACGACCTCCTGGCCGAGGTCGGCGTACGCGACGTGACCGGGTACAACGCCAAGTTCGATGCGGGCGAGCTGCCCACGGCGGAGAACCCCGACCCGATGGGCGGTCGTTCGTACGAACGCATCCCGTACATCGTGATCGTGATCGACGAGTTGAACGACCTGATGATGGTCGCGGCGCGCGATGTCGAGGCCAGCATCTGTCGGATTGCGCAGATGGCGCGCGCCGTCGGTATCCACCTCGTGATCGCGACCCAACGCCCGTCGGTGAACGTCATCACCGGTGTGATCAAGGCCAACGTCCCGAGCCGACTCGCGTTCTCGGTGAGCACCCTCGCCGACTCCCGAGTCATCCTCGACCAGTCCGGCGCCGAGAAGCTGATCGGTCACGGCGACATGCTCCTGATGTCGGCGTCGTCGTCGCGGGCCCAGCGGATCCAGGGTTCCTGGGTCGATGAAGAGTGTGTGCGCAAGGCCGTCGCCCACTGGCGGCGCCAGGTGCAGGAGCCGCAGTACATCGACGGGCTGCAAGGTACCGAGTCGAGCGGCGGCGGCGGTGGTGGCCGCTCCGGCGGGAGCGACGACGATGACGACGATCTGCTCGTGGAGGCGATGGAACTCGTGATCCGCAGCGGACTCGGCTCGACGTCGATGTTGCAGCGCAAGTTGCGGGTCGGCTTCGCCCGCGCCGGTCGGCTCATGGACCTGCTCGAGCAGAGGGGCATCGTCGGCCCGAGCGAAGGCTCGAAGGCTCGCTCGGTCCTCATGACCGTCGACGAGTTCGAAGCCATGCACGCGTCCTCCAACCCCTGAGCCGCCCCACCCACTTCCCCACGATTGGCGTTTGGTGGTCCGGGCGATCACCAGATGCCAAACGGTCGGAATTCGCACTCCCACTAGCCGGCGATTGGTGCCTGGTGGTCCGCAGGGACCACCAGATGCCAAACGGTGGAGGGTTGGGGTGGGTTAGGGGTGGGGGATGCAGTCGTAGACGGCGCGCACCAGATTCGCGGGGCGGCGGTCGATGCTGAGGCCGACCTTCATCCGGTTCATCACGTAGCCGAAGCCGATGGAGTGGTCGGGGTCGGCGAAGCCGAGTGATCCACCGGCGCCGGAGTGGCCGAACGCGGCCGGACCGGCATTGACGTTGAGTGTCGGATGGATCGAGAAGCCGAGTCCGTATCGCATGGGCGTGCCGAGGACGCGGTCGGTGCCGTCGCTCTCGACCCGCGTTGCGCGAGTGATCGACGCCGGCGTGAGCAGCCGCACCCCGTCGACCGCCCCGACGGTGGCGGCGTACATCCGAGCGACCGCGTGGGCCGACGCGATCCCGTTCGACGACGGCAACTCGCACGCGTGCAACTCGCGCGTGTTCCACCGGTCGTCGTAGCGGAAGAGGTTGGACGGACCAGTGAGCGCGTCGCCCATGAGCGTGCCCGGCGACATCACGGCGTCCATCAACTCGCGGATCTCGGGATCGGTCGGTATGGCCGGCGGGAGAATGCGCGCCAGACGGGGTTCGAGTGCTTCGGGGAGCCCGATCCACCAGTCGAGGCCGAGCGGTCCGGCAATCTCGTCGGCGAAGAATCTCCCCAGCGACTGCCCGGTGACACGGCGCACGATCTCACCGGTCAACCAACCGAAGGTCTTGAGGTGGTAGCCGACGGCGGTTCCCGGCTCCCACAACGGTGCTTGCGTGGCGAGTTGTTCCACGATCGGGTCCCACGCCAACGCCTCGGTGAGGGTGAACTCGCCGTCGACCACGGGTAGACCGGCCGAATGCGACAGGACGTGACGCACGAGCACGTCGGTCTTGCCATTCGCGGCGAACTCGGGCCAGTAGCGAGCGACCGGTGCATTCGGGTCGAGCTCACCGCGCTCGATCAGCCGGTTGGCGCAGAGCGCGGTGGCTCCCTTGGTGGTGGAGAACACGAGCGCGAGGGTGTCGGGAGTCCACGGGCGCCCCGTCTCCGGATCAGCGCTCCCGCCCACGAGGTCCACGACCGGCACGCCGTCGCGGTAGACGCAGCAGGCCGCCCCGACCTCGCGGTGATCGAAGTTGGCGCGGAACGCATCGGCGACAGGTTCCCACCCGGGCGCGACGGTCCCGGCGATGGTCACATCCATCGGGCGGAGTGTAGGGACAACGCTCCCGGTAGGATCCGGAGGTGGTCGAACGCTTCTACGTCGAGACGCTCGGCTGTCCCAAAAATGCGGTGGACTCGGACAAAGTCGTTGCCAGCCTCTTGGCCGACGGCCTGCAAGCAGCCGATCGCGCCGAGGATGCCGACCTCGTCGTCGTCAACACCTGCGCGTTCATCGAAGCGGCCCGCCAGGAATCGATCGACGTCACGCTCGCGCTCTCGGAGGCCCGCAAGCCGGGTGCTCGCCTCGTGGTCACCGGTTGCATGGCCGAACGCTACGGCGACGAACTCGCCGAGGCCCTCCCGGAGGCCGACGCGGTCGTCGGCTTCGCGGACGAAGGCGCGCTCGTCGACGTCGTGCTCCGCGGTCGCAAACCCACGGGCGTCCGGGATCTCCTCGAACTGCCGCGGCCCGCGACCCAGGCTCCGTGGGCCTACGTCAAGGTCGCGGAAGGGTGCGACCGGGCGTGCGCGTTCTGTGCCATCCCTTCGTTTCGCGGGGCGCAGCGGTCCCGCTCGATCGAGTCGATCGAGGCCGAGGTCTCCGGGTTGGTCGCCGGTGGGGTCGCCGAGATCGTGCTCGTCGCCCAAGACCTCGCGTGGTACGGCCGCGACATCGGCGAGCCCGGCTCGTTGGCGCCGCTGCTGCGCCGTCTCGACCGCTTGGCTGATCGCGGGCTGGCCCGTATCCGGCTGCTCTACCTCTACCCGAGCGAGGTCAAGGACCCGCTGGTCTCGACCATGTTGGAACTCCCGACGGTCGTGCCGTACTTCGACCTCTCGCTGCAGCACGCGTCGGCATCACTCCTGCGCCGCATGAAGCGATGGGGGAGCGGCGACCGATTCCTCGACGCGATTGCCTCGATCCGCGCCGCACAGCCCGACTCCGTGTTCCGGTCGTCGTTCATCGTCGGGTTTCCCGGCGAGACCGAAGACGACCACGAGGAGTTGGTGCAGTTTCTCCAGGCCGCCCGGCTCGATTGGGCGGGGTTCTTCCCCTTCTCGCCCGAGGACGGGACCGCCGCGGTGCACCTCGACGGGGTCGTGGCATCCGCGGTGGCCCAGGAGCGGATGCGCGAGTGTGGTGAGGTGCAAGAACCGATCACCCAGGCTGCGCGCGACGACCTGATCGGTGCGCGAGTCGACGTGATCGTCGATTCGGTCGATGGCTCCACGCTGATCGGGCGGAGTCATCGCGAGGCCCCCGAGATCGACGGCGTGATCCAAGTGCCCGATGCCCATGGCCGCCCCGGCGCGCGCATCACCGTCGAAGTCACCGACGCGATCGGACCGGACCTGATCGGTGCGCCGATCCTGGCGGGGGTGCCAGTCGCGTGAGTCCGCCGAGTTCGAGTTCGCCGAGTTCGAGTTCGAGTTCGCCAATGCAGTCGATGAAGCGCTTCGGCCCCGGCGCGCTCGCGACGCCGGCCAACTTCATCACGCTCGGTCGGCTCCTGCTCGCGATTCCCACCCTGCTGCTGATCGAGCGCGACGGCTCGACGTGGCTCACGTGGGGCCTCTGGTTCTTCCTGTGTATCACCGACAGCGTCGACGGCTGGCTCGCCCGCCGAGACGGTACGACCCGCTCCGGCGCGTTCCTCGACCCGATTGCCGACAAGGTCCTCACGCTCGGCGGGTTCCTCGCGTTGGTGTGGCGCGGCGATCTCTGGTGGGTACCGGTCGCGATCATGGCCGCGCGCGAAGTGTGGATCTCGGCCTACCGGGTGGTCGCGGGTAAGAAGGGCATCTCGTTGCCGGCCGCCCGGCTCGGCAAGTACAAGGCGTTCCTGCAGATGCTGACCGTCGGCGGGTACGTGTGGCCGGTCACTGCCGACATCGAGTGGCTGATCGTCTCGTTGTTGTGGGTGACGGTCGCGCTCACGATCATCTCGGGTCTCGACATCGTGCGGCGTGGGTATCAGGAGGGCAAGACGTGAGATGTGACGTGCTCGCGATCGGCACCGAGTTGCTGCTCGGCCAGATCGTCGACACCAACTCCAGCTGGATCGGTGAGCACCTGGCCATGGCCGGCATCGACACGATGGAGCACCGCAAGGTCGGCGACAACCTCCCGCGGATGATCGCCGCACTCGCGGAGATGTTGGAGAAGGCCGATTCGGTCATCGTGTGCGGTGGGCTCGGACCGACCCAGGACGACGTGACTCGCGAGGCGATTGCCGCGGTAATGGGCGTCGAACTCGAACGGCGCGAGGAACTCGTCGAACAGATCAGCGCAATGTTCGGAGCGCGTGCGCCGCGACATGCCGCTCAACAACCTGCGCCAGGCCGAGATCCCCGTCGGGGCCGAGGCCATCCCGAACCCGATCGGTACCGCGCCCGGCGTGCGTGCGCCCGTCGGCGAGAAAGTCGTCTACGCGGTGCCCGGTGTTCCGTACGAGATGCACAAGATGGTGAGCGAGCAGGTGCTCCCGGATCTGCTCGCACGGTCGGGTGAGCAGTCGGCGATCGTGAGCTTGTCGCTCAAGACGTGGGGCCAATCCGAATCGGGTCTGGCCGAGATGATCGCCGATCGGGTCGATGCCCAGACCAACCCGACCATCGCCTTTCTCGCCCGAGGTATCGAAGGGTTGGTCGTGCGACTGACCGCGAAGGCCGGCACCGAGGCCGACGCCTGGGCCTTGATCGAGGCCGAGGAAGTGGAACTGCGGGCGATCCTCGGTGCCTTGGTGTTCGGCACCGACGACGAGACCATCGAACACGCGGCGCTCGCGGCGTGCAAGGAACGCGGCTGGACGCTCGGGGTTGCAGAATCCTTGACTGCCGGGCTCATCGGGTCGCGCATCGGCGCCGTGCCCGGCGCGAGTGCCACCTTCCGCGGTTCGATCGCGTCCTACGCCACCGACGTGAAGCGGTCCGTGCTCGGGGTGACGGCCGAACACGTGATCAGTGAGGAATGCGCGCGCCAGATGGCCGTCGGCGCGCAGCGCGTGCTCGGCGCCGACGTCGGGATCGCGGCCACCGGCGTGGCCGGCCCGGACGAGCAGGAAGGCCAGCCGGTCGGGACCGTCTGTTTTGCGATCGCGCTGCCCGGACGCGAGCCGGAGTCGTTCGCCACCCGCCTGCCCGGTGATCGGGAACGGGTACGCCAGTTCGCGGCGATTTCACTGCTCAACGGGCTGCGGCAACGCCTCGAGTCGCTCGACGAATGAGCGCGCTCACGCGCGCCTTCCTCGCGGTCGTTCCGCCCGCCGAGGTGCTCGACGCGATCGATGGACTCTTCGATCGCTCCGGTCGGTCGAAGTTCCAGTGGACCCGCCGCGATCAATGGCATCTCACGATCCAGTACTTCGGGAAGGTCGCGGATTCCGACGCGTTGGTCGGGACACTGGCCGGTGCCGTCGGCGCGGTGGCGGCACCCACCGTGCAGATCCGCGGCGCGGGCGGGTTCCCATCGGAGCGGCGGGCCGTCGTGTTCTGGCTCGGCGTCGACGATGCACAACCGTTGCGCTTGGTGCACCGAGCCGTGGCCGAGGCCGCGGCCGCGTTCATCCGACCGCGCGATCTCGTGCCGTTCGTCCCGCACCTCACGCTCGCCCGATTGAAGAGTCCGTCGAAGATCGCCGGCGAGGTCGAAGCGTTGGCCGAGGTTTCGCTCGGTTCGCGCTGGACCGTCGATGAGGTCGTGCTGTTGGAGAGCGAACCGCAGCGGGGCGGCGCCGTCTACCGTCGGATTGCCGGGTTTCCCCTGGCCTGAGCGGCCGCTCTTGAGGTCGTGGTCGGAACGGTCGATGACCCACCCATGAAGCCGGAGGGATTCGCCGAGGTTCTCGACGCGGCGCGGGCCGGCGAGGACTGGGCGATCACGCAGATCTATCGCGATCTCCATCCCCGGCTCTCCGGGTATCTGCGGGCTCAGGAACCACGCGTCGCCGAGGATCTGGAGGCCGAGGTCTGGCTCGCGTTCGCCGAGCGACTTCACTCATTCGCCGGCGATGACCAGGCGCTTCGGGCCTGGATGTTCTCCATCGCTCGCCGGCGACTCGCCGACTTCCGTCGCACCGCGGCCCGGCGCCGCACCGATCCTGCCCCGGCGCATCAGCTCGATCAGGTCGCGGTGGGCGACCCCGAATCGATCGTGCTCGCCGGTTTGGCCGGGGACGAAGCCGCGGCCTTCGTGGTGCGGGTGCTCCCTGCCTCGCAGGCGGAAGTGATCTTGTTGCGAGTCTTGGCTGATCTCGGGGTCGACGAGGTCGCCGAGATCCTGGGGAAGCGGCCGGGGACGGTGCGGGTGATCACTCATCGAGCATTGCGGACGCTCGAATCCCGGCTCACCGGAAAATCTGTAACGCAATGACGGGCTCGGACGATCTGTCTTTCGATATGGCCTTTCACTCGTCGTCCGACCCCACCGAAGCGTTGATTGCCGGCACTGTCGCGCCGGATGATCTTCCCGACGGTTCGGCTCGCGTCGCGAGACTGCTCACCGCGCTCCGGTCGCCAACGCTGTCGGTCGGAGCCGGGGAGCAGGAGGCAATCTCTGACATCACCGCGGCGATCGCCGCAGCCCCCGTTTCGATTCATACCGCTCGGAGACGTCGCATGCTTCCCCAAGTCCTCACGGCCAAGGCCGCCGCCGCAGCCGCGGTCGTACTGCTCGCCGGCACTGGTGCGGCCGCAGCCACCGGCTCGCTGCCTGATTCCGCGCAGAGCACCGTCTCGCGTGCGTTGTCGCACGTGAGTGTCTCGGTTCCCGACCCGAATGAGCACGCGGCCGGTCACGCGGGTGACCACGGCGACGCCGTCGGGCCCGACGCGACCGGTCCGGCCATGAAGGGCTTGTGCACTGCGTGGCAGGCTCGGGGCAAGGGCGACGACGCCCGCGGGAACAGTGCCAACTCCACGGCCTTCACGAACCTTCGCCACACCGCTCGTGATGCCGACATGCTGGTCAAGGAGTACTGCCACGATGTGCTCGCCGCGGCACCGCAGGACGGAGCGGATGCCGCCAACGCGAGCGACGACCACGGATCCACCGATGCCGGCCAGAGTGGGGACGATCACGGGAAATCGGGCGAGAGCCACGGCCAGTCCGGTGACCATGGCCCCGCGGTCGAGACGCCCAACTCGGGTGGCATCGACACCGGAACCACGGCCAGCGATGGTGCGAACTCCACCGGTGGCGACAATGCGTCGGCGAACGCCGACGCGGGTTCGGACAATGCCGACCACGCCCAGACGCCGCCCACCGATCACTCGGGCAGTCGCCCGTAGCTCACGGCGACCGAACTGATCGCTACTGGCCGGTCGTCCCGTCGACGCACTCGCGCAGCAGGTCGGCGTGGCCGTTGTGGCGGGCGTACTCCTCGATCATGTGGGCGAGGATCCATCGGAGCGTGACCGGTTCGGCCGGGTTCGCGGCCACGTCGTCGAGGCCGTGTGCCGCGGCGCGATCACGAGCGATGCTGCACTCCTCGGCGAATGCGGTGAAGTCGTCCGCAACCACTGCAGTGTCCACCCGATCGAAGTCGTCGTCGTGGCCGGGGTTGTCCCAGTAACGCTGTGGGATGGGCTCCTCGTCGAGCACGATCCGGAACCAGAACCTCTCGACGTCGGCCAGGTGGCGGACGAGGCCGAGTAACGACATCGTCGATGGCGGGACCGAGCGGATCCGGAGTTGCTCGTCGGTCAGCCCGTCGCATTTCGCGACGAGCGTGGCGCGGTGATAGTCGAGCCAACCTTCGAGCATGGCCCGCTCGCCGAGGGTCGGGTCGGGCCTGGTGCGTTCGATCGTCATGACCGACAGTGTGCCTGGGCGTCCCTCGGTCGGGTGACGGATTTCCGGAGTCGCGGATTTCTCGACTGTCCGCGCGAAATGCTTGATCCGAACGAGTGTTCGGTCTAGGGTGAACTTCGTCGATGGAACTCCACGGATGTGGTTCGTCATCCCGTATGCGTGGGAGGCTGTCGACGGTCACCGAGATCGAGTGTCACACCCTCGTCGTAGGTTCACCACGGCAAGGCACCGAGTGCTTCCCCCAACTGTCAAGAGGGAACGAAATGGACAAGGAGATCACCCGAATGGATCGTGACAAGTCGCTCGACATGGCGCTCGGCCAGATCGAGAAGCAGTTCGGCAAGGGCGCGATCATGCGCCTGGGGGAGCGGGGCAACGTCGGGGTGGAAGCCATCCCGACCGGTGCGCTGGCCTTGGACCTCGCGTTGGGGATCGGTGGTCTGCCCCGCGGTCGGATCGTGGAGATCTTCGGTCCGGAGTCGTCCGGAAAGTCGACCCTCGCCATGCACGTGGTGGCCGAGGCCCAACGCAACGGCGGCACGTGTGCCTACATCGACGCGGAGCACGCGATGGACCCGGTCTATGCCGCGGCCATCGGCGTCAACGTCGATGATTTGCTGATCTCCCAGCCCGACACGGGGGAGCAGGCGCTCGAGATCGCCGACATGCTCATCCGGTCCGGCGCGCTCGACGTGCTGGTGATCGACTCCGTGGCGGCACTCGTGCCCCGCGCCGAGATCGAGGGCGAGATGGGTGACACCCACGTCGGCCTCCAAGCTCGCCTGATGAGCCAGGCGTTGCGCAAACTCACGGGCAACCTGAACAAGTCCCGCACGATCGCGGTGTTCATCAACCAGCTGCGAGAGAAGATCGGCGTGATGTTCGGTTCGCCCGAGACCACGCCGGGCGGCCGGGCGCTGAAGTTCTACTCGTCGGTCCGGCTCGACATCCGTCGGATCGAGTCGCTGAAGGACGGCGCCGAGATCGTCGGGAACCGGGCTCGAGTCAAGGTGGTGAAGAACAAGGTCGCACCACCGTTCAAGCAGGCCGAGTTCGACATCATGTACGGCAAGGGCATCAGCCGAGAGGGCTCGGCCCTCGACATCGGTGTCGACATGGGCATCGTGAAGAAGTCCGGTGCGTGGTTCACCTACGAGGGCGAGCAGCTCGGTCAGGGTCGCGAGAACGCGAAGAAATTCCTGTCCGAGAACGTCGACATGATGGTGGAGATCACCGAGAAGATCCGCAAGGAAGTGCTCCTGGAAGCCGAACCCGAGGCCGAAGACGACCTGGATCTGCTCGACGTCACCAATCCCGAGCCGGCCGAGGCCGACGCGGAGTAGTCCGGCGCCGGCACGCGCTCCGGCATCAGCAAGATTCCGAGGTCATCAACCTCGGGCCACCACGTTCAGCGGGTGGGGACGGGACCACGAGTCCGTCTCCACCCGCCTGTTCGTTGTGGGGCTTCGTTCAACCGAAGCTCAGAACGCGACGAGTCCTCGGACCAACGCGATGGCGCCGGCGATTGCGGCAACGCCGAGGACAATCGGGCGGAGATGCTCAGGGTCGAGGCGCCGGTGGAGTGGTCCGGCGAGGGCCAACCCGATGAGCATTGCGGGGAGGAACATTGCGGTCAGCAGGAGCTGCTCGCCCGAGAGCCGACCTCGGAGGGCGAGGGCAGTGCCCGAGACGACGGCCGCGATGAGGAACGAGGTGGCCAGGGTCGCGCGGAAGGTGTGGGGCTCGGCCCGTTGGTAGAGCAGGGCAAGGGGCGGCCCACCGACCCCCGCCGCGGTGTCGGAGACCCCGGCGACGGCGCCGGCGCCGAACGCGCTGGCGCGGTTCACGGGCAGGCCGGGGTGGATCACGCTGAGGAACACTCCGAGCAGGATGAGGAGTCCGATCGCGAAGGCCAGTTGTTCTTCCGGAAGCGCGGCCAGGACCAGTAGGCCGATCACCGTGCCCGGGAGCCGACCCCCGGCGACCCAACGCACGCCGTGCCAGTCGATGGCGTGATGCTCCCGCAGCAGCATCGTGAGTGTCATCGGCACGCTGAGGAGCACCATCGAACCCGGCACCGAACCGGGGATGAGCACGGCAATGAGTGGAACCACCACGAGGTTCATGCCGTAGCCGATGACCCCCTGAATGAGGCCGCCGAACATCACGATCACCAGGGCCAACACGAGTTGCCACCCGCCAACGTCGAGCGGCACGGCTATCCGGCCCGCAGGGCCAAGAGCGGAAGCGGCGTAGACATCGAGGGGGATCCTACGGTGCTCGTAGAATCGCCTTGTGACCCGCCGCTTCTACGTTCGTACCTTCGGGTGCCAGATGAACGAACACGATTCGGAGCGGATCGTCGGGCTCCTGGAGGCCGACGGACTGGAAGCGACCGACGATCTCGAGGCTGCTGACGTTGTGGTCCTCAACACGTGCTGCATTCGGGAGAACGCCGACAACAAGCTCTACGGCCACCTCGGGCACCTGAAGTCGCTGAAGGATCGCCGTCCGGGGTTGCAGATCGCAGTCGGTGGGTGTCTGGCCCAGAAGGACCGCGACGAGATCGTCAAGCGGGCCGGGCACGTGGATGTGGTGTTCGGAACGCACAACCTGGCCCATGCGCCGGCGCTCCTCGCCGAAGCCGCGCGCACCGGTGAGTCGGTGGTGGAGATCCTCGAAGAGCACGAGGCGTACCCGTCGGCGTTGCCGGCCCGACGTGAGGTCGACCACAGTGCATGGCTCACGATTCAGATCGGCTGTGACAACAGTTGCGCGTTCTGCATCGTGCCGTCGGTGCGGGGCGCGGAGGTCAGCCGCCGCATGGGCGACATCGTCCACGAGGTCGAGGAACTGGCGCGCGACGGTGTGTCCGAACTCACCCTGCTCGGCCAGAACGTCAACTCGTACGGTCGCGACCTCGGGTCGGGTCAGTGGAGCCCGCAGTTCGCGGATCTGCTCCGCGCGGTCGACGCGGTCGACGGCATCGAACGCATTCGCTTCACATCACCCCATCCCAAGGACCTGCGCGAGGAGACGATCGCCGCGATGGCCGAATGCGCCAGTGTGTGCGAGCACCTCCACTTGCCGGTGCAGTCGGGCAGCGACCGGACCTTGGCGCGGATGCGGCGCGGCTACACCGCCGAGCGATACCTCGAGAAGTTGGTCATGGCTCGAGCGGCCATCCCGGACCTGGCGGTCACGAGCGACATCATCGTGGGATTCCCCGGCGAGACCGAAGCCGACTTCATGGCCACGATGGAACTCGCCGAAAGCGCCCAGTACGACGCCGCCTACATCTTCGTGTTCTCGCCGCGTCCGGGCACCGCCGCGGCCGAGATGGTCGACGATTTCGTGCCGGACACCGTGGTGCGCGAACGCATGGATCGCCTCACCGAGGTCGTCGAACGCCACGGCACGCTCAAGCACGAAGCCCGGCTCGGCCGGGTGGAGCAGGCGCTGGTCGAAGGCCCGTCGAAGAAGGATCCGAGCGTCATGAGCGGTCGCACCCGCCAGAACAAATTGGTGCACTTTGCGGGCGCCGTGCCCGTGGGTTCGACCGTCGAGGTGACGGTCACCAAGGCGGCACCGCACTGGTTGCGCGGTGATCTCGGAGCAGTGCTGAGCGGACCGCGGCGCAGTCGCACTCGCCTCGCGGTCACGGCGGGCTGAGCCGCGCCCACGCACCTCGCGCTGGTCGGCCCGACCGCGTCGGGCAAGTCGGCGCTCGCGTTGGCGGTCGCGGCCGAGTGGCCCGACGTCGAACTCGTCTCGATGGATTCGATGCAGGTGTACCGCGGCATGGACATCGGCACCGCCAAACCGTCGGCGGCGGAACAAGCACAGGTTCGCCACCACCTGATCGATGTCGCCGATCCGAGCGAGGACTTCTCGGTCGTGCGGTTCCAGACTGCGGCCCGGCAGGCGATCGCCGGAATCGAGGCTCGGGGGCATCGGGCACTGCTCGTCGGTGGTACCGGCCTCTACCTCCAGGCCGTGATCGACGACCTGCGCTTCCCCGGCGAGGATCTCGAACTCCGGTCCCGGATCGAGGCGCGGTGCGGGGAGGCCGACGGCCTCGCCGCCGCTTACGCCGAGTTGGTCGATCGCGACCCGGTCGCGGCCGGGCGGATCGAACCGGGGAACCGCCGCCGGATCGTGCGCGCCCTGGAAGTGATCGAACTCACGGGACAACCGTTTTCGTCATTCGGGGCGGGCATCAGCGGATTGCACCCGTCGGTGGTCGACGTCCGCATCGCCGGGCTCCGATTGGACGCCGAACCCACCGCGACCCGAGTGGCCACGCGGTTGCAGGCCATGCTCGCGGCGGGCCTCGTCGGCGAGGTCCGCACGCTCGCGGCGCGGCCCGACGGCTGGTCTCGCACCGCGCGGCAGGCGATCGGATACAAGGAGTTGCTCGCTCATCTCGACGGCGGGTTGACGTTGCCGGACGCGGCGGAGCAGATCCTGATCCGCTCGCGCAACTTCGCCCGGCGGCAACGAGCGTGGTTCCGGCGAGACGACCGCATCGAGTGGTTCGACGCGGAGAAGAAAAGGTCGGCGCGGGCGGCGGAGGTCATGGCATGGTGGAGTCGATGAATCCGGTCCGACTCGCCAAGCTCCACGGCACGGGCAACGACTTCCTGGTCACGACGGCTGCCCTGACGGCCGCCGATGCCGTCGCGCTCTGCCACCGGTTCACCGGCGTGGGTGCCGATGGGGTGTTGCTGCTCGGCCCGGGAACGGGCGGGGCCGATGCCACGATGACGCTGTTCAACGCCGATGGTTCGGTCGCGGAAATGTCCGGGAACGGCGCTCGCTGTCTCGCGTGGCTGGCCCGGCGAGAGGGTATGGGCGCGCCGGAGCGGCTGATCGTCGACACTGGCGGCGGCCGGCGGGTCCTCGACCTTACGCTGGACGCAGCCGGCATGGTGACCTCCGCGGTGTGCGACATGGGGGCGCCGACCTTCGACCCGGTCGAGATCCCGATGGTCGGGGAGTCGGCCGAGGCGGTGGCGGTCGAGATCGACGGCGTCACCGTTGCTGCCGGCGCGGCCGGCCTGGGCAACCCTCATCTGGTGGTGTTCGTCGACGACCCCGCGACCACCGACGTGAGCCGCCACGGCGCGACTCTGGAGCGCGACCCACGATTTCCGAATCGAGTCAACGTCGAGTTCGTGCGGGTGCTCGGCCCGGATGCGATGGAGCTCCGGGTGTGGGAGCGCGGGGTGGGCGAGACCCAGTCGTGCGGGACCGGTGCGTGTTGCGCGGTCGCGGTGGCCCATCGGCGCGGGTTGGTGGGCGACACGACCACGGTCCGCGTGCTCGGCGGCACGTTGTCGGTCATGCTCGGCGACACGATCCGGTTGGGTGGTCCCGTCGCTCACGTGTTCGACGTCGAGATCGATCTCGACGAATGGCGGCGGCGATGAGCCGCGAACATCTCGATCGCGGCCGGCGACGGCTGACCGCGACCGAGGTCGATCTCGGTGTCGTCGACCAGACCGCCATCCTCGTGGGGACCGGCTTCGGGATGCGCACCGTCGAAGAGGCCGAGGCCAGCCTCGAAGAGTTGGCACTGCTTGCCGACACGGCCGGGGCCGAACCCCTGGCGGTCGAGTTGCAGCGCCGGGATACCCCGGATCCCAAGTTCTATGTGGGCAAAGGCAAGGCAGAGGAACTGCGCGAACTCGCGGAGGCGCTCGACGTCGACGTGGTCATTTTCGACGATGAGCTGTCACCCGCCCAGCAACGCAACCTGGAGCAACTGTTCGAACGCGACGTCGTCGACCGGGTCGCCCTGATCCTCGACATCTTCGCCCAACACGCCGCGAGCCAAGAGGGCATGCTCCAGGTCGAACTCGCCCAGTTGCGGTACCGGTTGCCGCGATTGCGTGGTCGGGGTCTGATGCTCTCGCAACAGGGTGGTGGGATCGGTACTCGCGGTCCGGGTGAAACCCAGCTCGAGGTCGATCGCCGACGTATTCAGCGGCGGATCAACAAACTCGAACGCGAGTTGGTGGGCCTGGCCCAAACCCGCGACACGCAACGCAAAGCCCGGCTGCGGCGATCGCTTAGCACCGTCGCGCTCGTGGGGTACACGAACGCCGGAAAGTCGACGCTGCTCAATCGCTTGACCGAGGCGACCGTTCTCGTCGAAGACCGACTGTTCTCCACCCTGGACCCGACCGTGCGCCGGTTGCGGTTGCCCGGCGGGGAGACGGTGCTGCTTTCCGACACGGTCGGATTCGTGCGGCGGCTCCCGCACCAACTCGTCGAGTCGTTCCGTTCGACGCTCGATGAAGTGGCCGACGCCGACTTCATGCTGCATCTCGTCGACGCCAGCGACCCCGATCCCGACGGTCGGATCCGGGCCGTCCGGGCGGTGCTCGACGACATCCATGCCGGCGAGGTCCCGGAGCAACTTGTCTTCACCAAGACCGACGCGGCGGATCCGGAGGTCGTCGCCGACCTGTTGCGGACCCATCCGGACGCGATCGCCGTATCGGCCCGGGCCGACGTCGGGATCACCGAACTGCTCGACTGCATCGGACGGCGGTTGCGGGCCCTCGCGAGCGTGGTGGAACTCCATGTGCCCTACGACCGTGGCGATGTGCTCGCGGCGCTGCATCGGGAAGGCGACGTCTTGGTCACGGTGCACGACGACACCGGCACTCGCGTGCGGGCCCGACTCTCGGAGTCGATGGTGGGGCGATTCGCACCGTTGATCACGTCGATCGACGGCGTGGCGCCGACCCACCGATAGTCTCGCTGCCATGTCCGCGGCTGGGTTCGTACCGCCTCCATACCCCCACGACCGGCTCGACGCGTTCCGCCGACTGGCGAACACGCTGCCGGGTGGCGTCGTCGATTGTTCGATCGGAAATCCGGTCGACCCGGTGCCCGAGTTCGTGCTCGCCGCGCTCGCCGACGCGGCTCCGCGCGCCACGGGCTATCCGCCCACGATCGGTTCGGCCGAACTTCGGGCCGCGGCGGTGGAATGGATCGATCGCCGATTCGGTGTGGCGCTCGACGCGCAGCAGGTCGTGGCGTGTGTCGGCACCAAGGAATTCGTCGCGTCGCTGCCGCGCATGTTGCACCTGCGCACCCCCGATCGGGACACCGTCCTCTATCCGGCGGTGTCGTATCCGACCTACGCCATGGGTGCCGAACTCGCCGGTCTGCGAGCCGTGCCGGTCCCACTCGATGCCGACTGGCACCTGGATCTGAGCCGGGTTCGTGAGGAAGACGCGGAACGGGCCCTCCTGCTCTGGACCAACGAGCCGGGCAACCCCACCGCCGCCGCGGCTTCACCCGCGGCGGTGTCGGCGACGGTGGCCTGGGCGCGCGAGCGATCGGTAGTCGTCGCCGCCGACGAGTGTTACGCCGAGTTCTCGGGGGGCGAGCCGACGACGGCGCTCGCGGCCGGAGTCGACGGGGTCTTGGCCGTGCACTCACTGTCGAAGCGATCGAACATGGCGGGCTTCCGGTCCGGGTTCGTGGCCGGCGATCCGACCCTCGTGCAGTACCTCGGCGAAGTCCGCAAGCATGCGGGCCTCATGACCCCAGCCCCGATTCAAGCCGCCGCCGCCGCCGCGCTGGCCGACGACGTACACGTCGCCACCCAGCGGGCCCGGTACGAGGAACGACGCGCCCTGATGCTCGACGGACTCGCCGAGCACGGCCTCGTCCACGACGGTGGGCCGGCACCCTTCTACCTGTGGTTGCACTCCCAGGATCAGGTCGACGACGGCTGGGAGTTGGCGGCTCGCCTCGCGGAGGCCGGCACCTTGGTGGCGCCCGGGAGTCTCTACGGCGCCGCGGGAGCGGATCACATCCGGCTCGCGTTGACCCAGCCGACCGAGCGCCTCGAACTCGTCCTCGAACGCCTCGCCGCCGGCACCCGCCCCTGACCCACCCCCATCGTTTGGCACCTGGTGGTCCGCCACCGACCACCATCCGCCCAACGCTGGGAAACGGGGTGGCGCGCGGCGGAAGCTGAACCAACCCGGTGGCGGGTGACGCGGTTGCCTACGCTGGTCCCATGGCTGATCTTGAAGCACAGATCGACGCGCTCTGGGAGTCCCGGGACGACGTGACGGCAGTGATGTCCGAGGCGGAGGCCGGCGCGTGTGTGCGTATGGCGATCGACCTGCTGGATCGGGGCGAGGCGCGGATCGCGGAGCGGGTCGGCGACGACGTGATCGTGCACCAGTGGTTGAAGCGGGCGATCCTGTTGCTGTTCCGGCTCACGCACATGGAGACGATGGAGCTGGGCCCGTTCGAATACCGGGACAAGATCCCGCTGAAGCAGCACTACGAAGCCGCGGGCGTGCGGGTCGTGCCGGGCGCGTCGGCCCGTTGGGGCGCGTACCTCGCGCCGGGCGTGATCATGATGCCGAGTTACGTGAACATCGGTGCCCACGTGGGCGCAGACACCATGGTCGATACCTGGGCCACGGTGGGTTCGTGCGCGCAGATCGGTGCGCGCGTCCACCTTTCCGGAGGGGTCGGGATCGGTGGAGTCCTCGAACCGCCCAACGCGGTGCCGGTCGTGATCGGCGACGATGCTCTCATCGGATCGCGCAGCATGATCGTGGAGGGTGCGCGGGTCGGAAACGGAGCGGTCGTCGGTGCCGGAACGATCCTGTCGGGATCGATCCCGGTCATCGATTCCGACACCGGTGACGAAGTCTCCCGCGGGATCATCCCCGACTGGTGTGTGACCGTGAGTGCGACCCGACCCCGATCGTTCCCCGGCGGCGAGTTCGGTCTGCCGTGTGTGCTGATTCTCAAGCGCCTCACCGAGGGCGAGCGCCACGACAAAGCGCAACTCAACGAGATCTTGCGCGACAAGGGCCTCACCACGTGAGTACGACCTGATGGATCTGCTGGCCGTGACGGAATCGTTGTGCGCGATCCCGTCGGTGAGTCTGGACGAACGCGCCCTCGCCGACGTCGTGGAGGCCCATTTGCGCGAATCGGCCGCGGCGCTGCACATCGAACGTATCGGCGACAACGTGGTCGCCCGCTCGGACCTCGGTCGCGAACGGCGCGTGCTCCTGGGGGGTCACCTCGACACCGTGCCGCCGAACGACAACCAGACTCCATGGCGGGACGGTGACACCCTTCACGGTTTGGCGACGGCCGACATGAAAGGTGGGTTGGCCGTCATGCTCGCCGCAGCCGAGGCGGTGTCGGCCCGGCCGGCCGAGGCCCGGTTCGACGTCACCTTCGTCTTCTACGTCGGTGAAGAGATCGCCGAAGAGCACAACGGGCTCCGGGCGTTGTTCGCTGACCGGCCCGAGATGGTGTCCGCCGATCTCGCCGTTCTCTTGGAGCCGACCGACGGGTGGGTCGAGGCCGGCTGTCAGGGAACCCTGCATCTGCGGGCCACGTTCCGCGGGGCGCGGGCGCACACGGCGCGGCCGTGGATGGGGGAGAACGCCATCCACCGTGCGTCGGCCGCGCTCACCGCGATCGCCGCCAACGACCCCGGACCGGTTGACGTCGACGGCCTCGAATACCGCCAGGCGCTTCAGGCGGTGCGGATCGAAGCGGGGATCGCCAACAATGTCGTGCCCGACGAATGCACTGTGGTTGTCAATCGCCGCTTCGCACCGAGCGTGTCCCCGGCCGACGCGGAAGCCGAGACCCGCGCGCTCCTCGTCGACGCCGACGAGATCGAGGTGATCAACGCCTCGCCCGCCGCGCCTCCGAACCTCTGGAACCCAATGGTCGCGGAACTCATCGGCGCCTTCGACCTCGGAGTGCGCCCCAAGCTGGGCTGGACCGACGTCGCCCGCTTCGCCGCCCACGAGATCCCGGCGTTGAACTTCGGACCGGGCGACCCGACCCTCGCGCACACGGCGGGCGAGTTCGTGACCCGTGAGTCGATCGAGGGCTGTCATGCGGTCCTCGCTCGATTCCTCGGCTTCTGACCGCACCAAGGAGACCTTGTGGCCATCGACCTGGAACAGCTCGGCGAAGTTCAGATCGTCCGATGGAACGACGGTGAGAACCGCGTCAACCTCGATTCGATGACCGAGTGGCACGCCGCGCTCGACCAGTTGGAGGCCATCGAGGGTCCACTGGCCGTCGTGGTCGTCGGTGCGGGCAAGTTCTTCTGCAACGGTCTCGACCTCGACCGCTTCGGTACGGCCCCCGATGAAGTGGGCCCGACCGTCGAACTGCTCCATCGCCTCTTCGGACGAATGTTGCTGCTGCCCGCGTACACCGTCGGCGCCCTCAACGGTCACACGTTCGCGGCCGGGGCGATGTTGTCGTGCTGTTTCGACGTGCGCGTGATGCGGAGCGATCGGGGCTACTGGTGTCTGCCCGAGGTCGACCTGGGCCTGCCGCTCAGCGAGGCGATGGCTGCGGTCGTCACCGCGCGCATCCCCATGGAGGCGGCCCAGGACGCGATCATGACGGGGCGGCGCTACGGCGCCGAGGACGCCATGGCGCTCGGCATCGTGGCCGACACGAGCGACGAGGATCGACTGCTCCATCTCGCAGTCGATCTGGCGTCACCGATGGCCGGAAAGGACCGGCGCGTCATCGGCGAGCACAAACGACTGCTCTTCGGTCGTGTCGCCGCACTCTGCGGGGTCCACGCGGAGCTCTGAGTTCGGCGCTACCCAGTTTCCCAGGGGCGGAGGTCCCGATTTAGGCGTACGTTGTCCCGGGATCTAGGGGGCGGATGGCCGGCGACGTCCGGCGGCGTCGATCCCTAGGGTCCCGCGTGCTCGACGATCAGAGGTGATTGCGTGGCGTTGCTCGAAGTGGATGGAGTCGGACTCGAGTTCGGTGGCATCCGCGCGCTCGATCACCTCGCTTTTACCGTCGAGGCCGGAGAGATCTGTGCGCTGATCGGCCCCAACGGTGCCGGCAAGACCACGCTGTTCAACTGTGTGAGCCGTGTGTACACGCCGCAGCAGGGTTCGATCCGCTTCGACGGCCGGGAACTGTTGACGCTGCCCCCTCACCGCGTGGCGCGAGCCGGCGTGGGTCGGACATTTCAGAACCTGGCGCTGTTCCCGGCGCTCACTGTGCTCCAGAACGTGATGGTCGGCGCCTACTCGCGTGGCCGTGGCGGCGCGTGGGTGGACGCGTTGCGGCTGCCCGGGGTCGCCCGTCGGGAGCGCCAGGTCGCCGCCGAGGCGAACGAGTTACTTGCGCGGCTCGACCTCGAGCATCTCGGCGATCAGCCGGCGTCGGAGTTGCCCTACGGAACCCTGAAACGCATCGAGATCGCGCGCGCGCTGGCGTCCCGGCCGAGGCTGCTGCTGCTCGACGAACCGGCTGCCGGGTTGACCCACGGGGAGGTGGACGAGCTGGGTGGGACGATCCGCCAGATTCGCGACGATTTCGACCTCACCGTCCTCGTCGTCGAACACCACATGCCGTTGGTGATGTCGATCTCGGACCGCGTCGTGGTGCTCGACCTCGGACAGAAGTTGGCCGAGGGCACGGCCGAAGCCATCAGTCAGGATCCGCGGGTGATTGCGGCGTATCTGGGTGCGGACCTGTGAGTCTGCTCGAGGTCGTCGACCTCTCGGCGGGTTACGGACCAATCCGGGTCTTGCATGGCATCGATCTGACCGTCGATGCGGGCGAGGTGGTGGTCGTGCTCGGAGCCAACGGCGCCGGCAAGACCACGACCCTGCGGGCCATCTCGGGGCTGGTCGCCGCAAAGGGCGAGCTGCGTTTCGACGGGTCGTCGATCCTCGGCCGCCACGCGGAGTCGATCGCACATCGTGGGGTGAGTCATGTCCCACAAGGCCGAGGGACCCTGGCCGGGCTCACGGTGGATGAAAACCTGCGGTTGGGTGCTTATTCGCGGCGCGACCGCGAGGGAATTGCCACCGATCTCGAACGGTGGTACCAGACGTTCCCGCCGCTGTCGACCCGCCGGGACCAGACCGCCGGAACGATGAGTGGCGGCGAGCAGCAGATGCTGGCGGTTGCCCGCGCACTGATGTCTCGACCCCGACTCCTCCTGCTCGACGAACCGTCGCTCGGCCTGGCGCCGCTCGTCACCAAGCAGTTGTTCGAGACTCTCGACGCCGTGAACCGGGATCTCGGGATCGCGATGCTGCTCGTCGAGCAGAACGCGGCCCTCGCCCTCGAGCTGGCGGGCCGCGGCTACGTCCTGGAAGCCGGAGAAATCGTGGCCGCCGGCACCGCAGCGGATCTGAGTCGCGACGGCGAGATCCGCAAGGCGTACCTGGGCCGCTGATGGACCTGAACCTGTTCTTCTCGCAGCTCTTGAACGGCCTGAGTTCCGGTGCGATTTATGCCTCGCTCGCGCTGGCGATCGTGCTCATCTTCCGGACCACCGGAATTCTCAACTTCGCGCAGGGTGAGATGGCGCTCTTTTCGACGTACGTCACCTGGTGGCTCGCCGATCAGGGTCTCTCGATCGGTGTCGCGATCGCGATCTCGGTCGCGGTGTCGTTCATCGGGGGTGCGTTGATCGAACGGGTCGTCATCCGTCCATTCGAGAAGGCCTCACCACTGGTCATCGTGATTGCGACGCTGGGTCTGTTTCTCGCCTTGAACTCGCTCA
Source organism: uncultured Acidimicrobiia bacterium (assembly GCA_963765075.1). GTDB lineage: Bacteria > Actinomycetota > Acidimicrobiia > IMCC26256 > JAENVU01 > JAENVU01. The sequence continues at coordinate 336,968 of CAVXVA010000001.1, read as the reverse complement.
CGCAGGTGATCTTCGGCACCGATGCCAAACAACTCGGCAGCGCCTTCCCTGACACCGTGTGGGACGTGTGGGGGCTACGCGTCGAAGCCCAGACGATCGGCATCCTCGTCGTCCTCGGCCTCGAGTGCGTCGCGCTCTGGGTGCTGTTCCAACGCACGCGGATCGGTCTCGGACTGCGGGCCGTGGCCGACAATCCCGAAGCCAGTCGACTCCTGGGCATCCGGGTCGGGACGATGCTCATGTTCGGGTGGGGATTGTCGGCCGCGCTGGGTTCACTGGCGGGTGCGATGGTGGTGCCGACGACGCAAGCCCTGACCGCGTCGTCCCTCCAGAGCGTGCTGGTCTTCGCCTTTGCCGCCGCGGCGTTGGGGGGATTCGACAGCCCCCTGGGGGCCGTCGTCGGCGGACTGATCGTCGGCGTCACCCAGGCCCTCACGATCCAGTACATCGAACCGCTGAACGACATCGAGTTGGTGGTGCCGTTCGCGATCATCCTGGTCGTCCTGCTGGTCAAACCATCCGGCTTGTTCGGCTCGACGCAAGTGGAGCGGGTCTGATGAGCGGTCGCACGCTGGGGATTTGGACCCGGGTCGGGGTCGCTGTGCTCACCGTCGGGGTCCTCGTCTGGCTCCCGCAGTACTACGGCGCGACGGACACCGCGCTGTTCGCCAAGGCGATCTACATCTCGATCGCCGCCCTCGGGCTCAACCTACTCACCGGCTACAACGGGCAGGTGTCGATCGGTCATGGCGCGTTCTTCGGATTCGGTGCCTACGCGACCGCGATCCTGATGAACGATCAAGGATGGGATTTCCTGGCGACTCTGCCGGTCGTGGCCGTGGCCTCGTTCGTCATCGGCGCGGCGGTCGGATTCCCGGCGTTGCGGGTCAAGGGCCTGTACCTCGCGCTCATCACCTTGGGGCTCGCGGCGCTGTTCCCGGACCTCGTGACCAAGTACGTGCACGGCACGGGCGGCACGACGCTCGTGCAGCCGCCGCAGCCGACCTCGCCGAGTTGGGCCTGGGGGTTCGCGCCCAACGACGACCAGTGGCGGTATTACCTCGCGCTCGCGATCGGCATTGCCATGTTCGTCCTCGCGTGGAATCTCGTGCGCGGGCGTTTTGGCCGGGCCTTGCTCGCGGTCCGCGACCACGACGCCGCCGCATCCACGATCGGCATCGACCTGGCCCGCGTCAAGGTCGGGAGCTTCGCGATCAGCGCGCTGTACGCCGGGATTGCCGGATCGGTGGGCGTCATGGTGACCGGCTTGGCGAATGCCGGTCGAGTCGAGACGTTCCAACTCTCCATCAACTTCTTGGTCGCGGTCGTGATCGGTGGCACCGCCACGGTGCTCGGGCCGGTCGTCGGTGCCTGGACCTTCGTGTTCCTGGAAGAGGCGACGCAGAACCTGTTTCCGGATCAAGCCCTCGTCTCACCGGCGATCTTCGGCGTGGCCCTGATCCTGCTGCTCTTGGTGCTCCCCGACGGCATCGTCGGTGGCGCTCGGCGGGTCGGTCGATTCGCGCGTCGCCAGCGACAGGCCCGGGGTTCGCCGCCCACCCGAGATGTCCCATCCCCAATCCGAGAGGACCACCCATGAGTGATTTCCGAAAGAATGCACGCCGCCGTCGCGTCCCGATGCTGGCGGTCCTGGTGACAACGATCGCCGTGGTCGCCGCGTCCTGCAGTGGGGGCGGTCGGAGTTCGACGTCGGCACCCGGGTCGGGCTCGGGACCGACCAAGGGCGCGATTGTCGATGCCTCCAACTGTCCCGGCTCCCAGACCGAAGGCGTGAGCGGCACGACCATCAAGATCGGCACCAGCCTGCCGCAGTCGGGCCTCTACTCGGCATTCAGTGAGATTCTGAAGGGTGAGTCGGCGTACTTCAGCTATCTCAACGAGGAGCTAGGAGGCGTCGAGGTCGACGGGAAGAAGTACACGATCGATCTCGTCGCCAAAGACGATGCGTACCAGGCTGACCGGACAGTCGCGAATGCCACCGCGCTCGTGAACGACGACAAGGTGTTCGGGCTGTTCAACGTGGTCGGGACCAAGAACAATTTGGCGATCCGCGACTTCGTGAACCGCCAGTGCGTTCCGAACCTCTTTGCGGCGACGGGCTCGCCCGCGTGGGGCAACATGGACTACCCGTGGGTGCTCGGGTCCGAACTCGTGCCGTACCCCCTCGAGGCGAAGGCGCTCTTCGATTACCTGGAGAAGAACTCGCCCAATGCCAAGGTCGCCATCCTGCGCGCGTCCGACGATTTCGGCCGGGCCTACTCCGAGACGTTCAAGTCGCTGATCAAGGGCTCGAAGATCACGATCGCCAAGGAAGAGACCTACAACCCGGAGCAATCGGATACGAAGTCTCAAGTCACGAGTCTCGCTTCCACGAACGCCGATGTGTTGCTGCTGGCTGCGACGTTGCTGGCATGTCCCGACGCGCTCCAGAACGTCAAGGCCTCCGGCTGGAAGCCGATCACGTATATGTCGGGGACGTGCACGTCGAAGACGTTGATGGCGCTGGCCGGCGATGCGGCCGATGGAGTCATCAGTGTGACCGGCATCATGGAGCCGGGTCTCGAAGCGTGGGCCGACGAACCCGCGATGAAGACCTACCTGGAGAAAGTCGCCAAGTACGCGCCGGATGCCGACGCGGAGAACGGCATCGTTGCCTACGGTTGGACCACTGCGGCGCTGTTCGCAGAGACCCTCCAGCGCTCGCCGTCACTGACTCGCCAAGCAGTGATGGAGACCGCTCGGACCTTGGAGGCGAGCGATGTCGCATTGCTCATGCCGGGAGTGAAACTGTCGGTCGACGCCAAGGACTGGTTCCTTGGTGAGATGTTCACCCTCGCGCAATACCGCACGGCGCTCGGTCACTTCGAGCTCCTGGGATCGGTGCTCGACTTCTCGGGCCAAACCGCCAAGATCACCCCGCCCGACCTGATCGACGGTTGAGAGTGACGAGCGGGGGAGCGTCCTCTCGGAGGTCGCTTCCCCGCCGACGCTCACAGGCGCCGCATCACCGTCACGACCTTGCCGTAGATCGTGATCTCGTCGGGCGCGAACACCATGTCTTGCAACGCAGCATTTGACGGCCGCAGGATGATCTGGGCCTTCTTACGCAGGTAGGTCTTCACCGTGGCTTCCTCACCGGGGATGCCGGCCACCACGATGTCGCCGTTCTCGGCAGTCGGTTGCTGGCGCACGACGACGTAGTCGCGGTCGAAGATGCCGGCGTCGATCATCGAATCGCCTCGAACCCGAAGCATGAACAAGGTGCCATCGCCGGTGAGGTCCTCGGGCAGGGGCATCGTCTCTTCGATGTTCTCGGCTGCGAGAACGCCCGTGCCGGCCGCAACGTCACCGAGCAACGGGACATGGACGACGGGCCGCCGATCGACGATCGCGTGGGAGCCGGGCTCGAAGCAGACCTCGATCGCACGGGGCTTCGTGGGGTCACGCTTCAGGTAGCCCTTGTCCTGCAGCGCGGCCAGGTGCGCGTGCACCGTGGAACTCGACGACAGGCCGACGGCTTCACCGATTTCTCGGACGCTGGGCGGGTATCCGCGGCGGCGAACTTCGGCGTCGACGAACTCGAGCACCTGCTGCTGGCGGGGGGTGAGGGGTGCGGCTTCGCTCATGGGATGCACCGTAACACGATCACGTGTTCGTCACAAACACTCGTTCGGATATTTGCTTGACAACGAACGCCCGTTCGTGGTCTAGTGGTCAGCCGAACGAACGTTCGGTCCCCAAGTCGATGCCCCCGAACCGTCCCCGAGATCGATGCCCCGAAATCGATGCCCCGAAATCCGGGGTCCGGACGCATGGTCACACCCTCGTGGTTCGATGCCCAGACCAGCCGGACACACACCCGGCAGCAACCGAAAGCACCGATCCACCCACCCTCTCGATGGAGGAATCACATGGCCGCCGTCATGACCAGTGAACGACCGACCACCACCCGCAGGCGTACCGCCCTGGCCGCTGCCCCGCGGCCGAGGTGTGCACGCCTGGTGGCAGTTCCGGAGCCTTCCCCTAGGACCCGGACCGCGACGCGAGTCGCGTCTGTCGCCCGGGTCGCCCCGGCCACCCCCACCGTGGTGGGTGCTCGAACTTCGCGGGCCACGTTCCGCCGTCGCCGTCTCGGCGTGGTGCTGGGCGCGGTCGTCGTGGCGATCATGGCGGGTCAGGCGGGCGCGGCGCTCGGGAGCGCATCCCTCGCGGCTCCCGGGCGCGCCCCGTCGAATGCTGCCGTCACCCGCTACGTCGTGCAGCCGGGCGACTCGCTCTGGGGCGCAGCCGAGCAACTGGCACCGAACGACGATCCGCGCGCAGTGGTCGACGCACTGGTTCGGGTGCGCGGCAACGGGCCGCTCATGCCCGGTGAGGTGTTGCGCTGGCAGCGGTAGGTCGGCGGCAGGGGCTGGCGTCTCGCCACGACGGAAACGGACGGAGGCTGGTCCCGGTGGGGGTCGGTGCGGCTACGTTGCGGCGGTGCGTTGTCCCTACTGCTCCGAAGACTCGGACAAGGTGGTCGACTCGCGGGCGAGTGGCGACGGAACGGCGATTCGGCGCCGGCGAGAGTGTCTCGAGTGCGGTCGGCGATTCACGACCTATGAACGGCTCGAACCGATCGCGCTCGTGGTGCGGAAGCGCTCGGGTGTCGCCCAGCCCTTCGACCGGGCCAAGCTCGCTCGAGGGATCGGGCAGGCCGTGGCGGGGCGCGCGGTCGCGGCCGAAGCCGTCGAAGCCATGGCCGACGATTTGGCCGAGTGGGCGGCCCATGAGGGCCCCGAGGTCACCGAGCGATGCGCTCGGTCTGGCGGTGTTGGAACGGTTGCGACCGCTCGATCCGGTCTCGTACCTTCGCTTCGCGTCGGTCTACAAAGGCTTCGACGATCTCGCCGATTTCGAGGCCGAAGTGGTCGAGCTCCAGAAGACCACGGCTCCCAAATCACCCGAACCGGGACCGGCGCAACAGGGCTGATTCGCGTTTGTGCAGGTCAGCAGAGAATGTGCAATCGCGCGGCACCTGACGTTGACAGGGACGAACTCCAGTGTTGTAATTCACGCCCCATGTCGCGGTAGATATCGTCTCAACCACAATATCTTGTGGTTCGAACGATGTGACGGGGGGCACCACAAGAACAAGCACCACCAGCACGGGCGGAGTACGCAAGGCGGCGTCGACGAGGCGCCGATCGAGGCAACGGGGAAGGAACAGTTTTATGGCGATGGCGCCGGAACAAGTCGGAATCGGGATTCGTCGGTATTTCACCGAGGAGGGTGAACATCCGTACGAGGGGGTGGCGTGGGAGCGTCGTGACGCTCGCATCACCAACTACAAGGACGGCACCGACGCGTTCTTCCAGCCCGAGGTCGAGTTCCCGACCACGTGGTCGCTCAACGCCACCAACATCGTCGCCCAGAAGTACTTCCGGGGCACCCTCGGCACCGCGGAGCGGGAGTGGTCGCTGCGCCAGGTCATCGACCGCGTCGCCGACACGATCACCGACTGGGGCCTGCGCGACGGGTACTTCACCGACGCCGACGAGGCCGAGGCGTTCCGTCACGAGTTGAAGTTCATCCTCGTGACCCAGCGGGCCGCGTTCAACTCGCCGGTCTGGTTCAACATCGGCGTGAAGAACACGCCCCAGCAGGCGAGCGCCTGTTTCATCCTCGCCGTCGAGGACACCATGGACGGGATCCTCAACTGGTACCGCGAGGAAGGCACGATCTTCAAGGGTGGCTCCGGCTCGGGGATCAACCTCTCCAACATCCGTTCGAGCGCCGAGGGCCTGAAGGGCGGCGGTACCGCGAGCGGTCCGGTGAGCTTCATGCGCGGCGCGGACGCGTCGGCCGGCACGATCAAGTCGGGCGGCAAGACCCGACGCGCCGCCAAGATGGTCATCCTCAACGCCGATCACCCCGACATCGAAGAGTTCATCTGGTGCAAGACCCACGAGGAGCGCAAGGCGCACGCGCTGGCCGCGGCCGGCTTCGACATGGACCTCGACGGCAAGGACAGCCACTCGATCCAGTACCAGAACGCGAACAACTCGGTCCGCGTCACCGACGACTTCATGCGTGCGGTGATCGAGGACAAGGACTGGGACCTCAAGGCCGTCACCACCGGTGACACGATCCGCACGATGCGGGCGCGTGACCTCATGCGCCAGATCTCCGAGGCGTCGTGGGCGTGTGCCGATCCGGGGATGCAGTTCGACACCACCATCAACAAGTGGCACACCGCCCCGAACACGGGTCGGATCAACGCGAGCAACCCGTGCAGCGAGTACATGCACCTCGACAACTCGGCGTGCAACCTCGCGAGCATCAACCTGCTCGAGTACATCGGCGAGAACGAGGCGTTCGACGTCGAGGCGTACAAGCACACCGTCGAGGTGATGTTCACCGCACAGGAGATCCTCGTCGGCAACGCCGATTACCCGACCGCGGCGATCGGCGACAACAGCCGCAAGTTCCGCCAGCTCGGTCTTGGCTACGCCAACCTCGGCGCGCTGCTGATGGCCCAGGGCCTTCCGTACGACTCGCCGGCCGGTCGCTCGTGGGCCGCGTCGCTCACCGCCCTCATGACCGGTCACGCGTATGCCACCAGCGCCCGCACCGCGGGTCGCATGGGTCCGTTCGCGGGCTACTCGGAGAACGAGGACGCGATGCTCAACGTGTTGCGCATGCACCGCGCCGAGACCGCGAAGATCGACGAAGAGCTGGTCCCGCCGGAGCTGCTCAGCGCCGCCCAGCAGAGCTGGGACGAGGCCGTCGAACTCGGCGAGCAGTACGGCGTGCGCAACTCGCAGGCCACGGTGCTCGCACCGACGGGCACCATCGGTCTGATGATGGACTGTGACACCACCGGCATCGAGCCCGACCTCGCGCTCACGAAGGCGAAGAAGCTCGTCGGTGGCGGCACGATGTTCATCGTCAACCAGACGATCCCGCGTGCATTGCGCCAGCTCGGATACACCGAAGCACAGGTCGATGCGATCATCGACCACATCGACGAGCACAAGTCGATCCTCGGTGCGCCCGGCTTCAACCCCGAGCACCTGCCGGTGTTCGCCTGCTCGATGGGTGACAACGTGATCCACCACATGGGTCACGTCACCATGATGGGTGCGGTCCAGCCCTTCATCTCGGGGGCCATCAGCAAGACGGTCAACATGCCCGAGGAAGCCACGGTCGAGGAGGTCGAGGCGCTCCACATCGAGGCGTGGAAGCTCGGCCTCAAGGCCGTCGCGCTCTACCGCGACAACTGCAAGGTGGGCCAGCCCCTCTCCACGCAGAAGAAGGCCGGCGCGGTCGAGCCGGTCGCGCTCGAGGGCGGCACGATCGTCGAGTCCACGCCCGAGCGCATCGTCGAGCGGGTCGTGGAGCACGTGATCGTGCAGGAGCCGGTGCGCCAGAAGCTGCCGCGAACCCGTTCGTCGAAGACGTTCTCGTTCCGGGTCGCCGACTGCGACGGGTACGCGACGGTGGGCGAGTACGAAGACGGTCGTCCGGGTGAGCTGTTCCTCAAGGTCGCCAAGCAGGGTTCGACGCTCTGCGGGATCATGGACGCGTTCGCGATCTCGGTGAGCTTGGGCCTCCAGTACGGGGTGCCGCTGAAGGCGTTCGTCGAGAAGTTCACGAACATGCGGTTCGAGCCGGCGGGTATGACCGACGATCCGGACATCCGGTTCGCGACCAGCCTCGCCGACTACATCTTCCGTCGCCTGGCCGTGGCGTACCTCCCCGAGCAGGAGCGCAAGGACCTCGGCATCCTCACCGTGGGGGAGCGGCTCCAGCCGACCCTCCCCGGCGTGGAAGAAGCGGTCGACGCGCAGGTGATCGAGCGGTCGCTCCCGCTCGAGGACCAGGCCCCGGCGCCGCCGCGATCGCACAGCTCCCGATCGGTCCGGGAGCGCGAGCACGTGCTCTGTTACGTCTGCGGCGACATCATGCAGCGGGCCGGGTCCTGCCACGCCTGCCCGCAGCTGCGGCGCCACGAGCGGCTGTTCGTAGCGGTCCTGGGTGCCGCTGCCAGCAGGGGTTGGTACCCGATGCCGGACAGTTGCACACCTTCGTTGCGCGGTGCCCGCTCCTTCGGGAGCGGGCACTGTCGCGTCGGTTCAGGGGTCAGATCTGCTCTGGGGGCTCGGGATCGGCGCCGGGCTCGGCTGTCGCTTCGCGGGTGGCCTGCTCGCCTTCGGCTTGCCGTCGGCGGCTGAGCCAGAGCGGACCGGCGACGAGGGCCGCCGCGGCCAACACGATGAGCAAGAAGATCAGGTTGTGCATGGTGTGCTCCGTCGGTCGGGTGTTGGGTCAGTTCGGAGCCGGGTCTTGGTCGAGGAGTGGGAGGCCGGCTCCGGACCAGGCGTTCATCCCGCCGGCGAGGTCGGTGACGTCGGTGTATCCCAACTTGGCGAGGGTGGTGCTTGCTTCGCCGGACATGTTGCCGGAGCGGCAGTAGAGCGCGATCGGCGCGTCGAGGTCGTCGGGGAGTCCATCCCAGCGTGCGATTTCGTCGAACGCGACAAACGCATCGGTCCCTGTGATGTGGTTCTCGTAGGGGATGTGGACATTGACGACGGGAACGTCGGGGTGCTCGGCCATGAATCGCTGGAATTCGACCGGCTCGAGCTTGTGGATTGCGTCGCCGGCGGGGAGGTCGGTGGGCGCCGGCCGCGTCGTTTCGACGGGAGCGGATCGATCGCTCCCGCCGGAGCTACACGCCGCGAGTACGAGAAGCGACGAAATGGTCACCACCATGATGCGAACTCTTCGGGCGCTCATGGGGCTGACCCTACCGGTCGATCCGGGCTGGTTCTGGTCGGTGGATCTGGCGGCCCGCCGCCCGTGATGCGATGATCAGCCGATGGCCGGGAACGTCGGATCTGCACCGAGATCAATCACGCCCCGCCGCGCCGCCGTCGCGCTGTTCGCACTCGGGTCGCTCCTGGCGGGCTGCGGCGGCGGATCGACGGACTCCGCTGATCGTGCCGTCGATACGTCCCGTGGCGCGGAGCTGTACCAGGCCAACTGCGCCTCCTGTCATGGGGCTGATCTGCGGGGGACCTCGAAGGGGCCGTCCCATCTCTCGGTGGTCTACGAGCCTGGCCACCATTCGGATGACGCGTTCCGGTCGGCGATCGCGAACGGCTCACCGCAGCACCACTGGTCGTTCGGCGCCATGCCGCCGGTGGGTGGGCTGAGCGGTCCCGAGGTTGATGCCATCATTGCGTTTGTCCGTCAGGTCCAAGAGCAACAAGGACTCGAGTGAATCGACCGTGACCATGGACGATCTCGAATCGATCAAGCAGCTCAAGGCCCGCTACTGCCGCACCATGGACACCAAGGACTGGGCGGGAATGCGTGACGTGTTCGCCGACGACGTCGTTATGGACACGTCGTCCTCCGGGGGCGGAGTCATCCTTGGTGCCGACGACTTCGTCGCGTTCCTGCGCGGGGTCATCGGCGACGTGGTGACCGTGCATCACTGCCACTTGCCGGAGATCGAGCTGCTCTCGCCCACGACGGCAACAGGCGTGTGGGCCATGGAGGACATGCTGCGGTTCCCGGATGGCACCGAACTCCACGGGTACGGCCACTATCACGAGACCTACGAATCACGCGATGGTCGATGGCGCATCAGCACGTCGACGCTGACGCGACTCCGGGTCGACATCACGTCCCCGCGAGTCGAGCAGGACGGTGCGCCCGCCTCGTCGATCGGCATGGTTCCATGACTCGCGAAACGACCGATGGTGTCGGCCTCGACGCGGACAATGGCGTGCTCGAGATCGTCTTCGATCGCCCCGAGCGCAAGAACGCGCTGGGGGTCGCGGCACTCGATCGGATCGTGGCGGCGCTCGAAGCCGCCGCGGTCGACGAGACGCTGCGCGCCATCGTCGTTCGGGGTGAAGGCGACGACTTCTGTGCCGGGGCCGACTGGGTCGCGACGAACCGGGCCGACGCACCGCGCCCCCGGACGGGGAGCATCCAGCGGCGCACCCCGGTCCAGGCCCACCGCCTGATCCAGCTGATCATGGAAGTGCAGCTGCCGGTGGTCTGTGCGGTGCGCGGGTGGGCCGCGGGGATCGGATGTCAGATCGCGCTGGCCGCCGACTTCACGATCGCCGCGGAGTCCAGCCGGTTCTGGGAACCCTTCGTCACTCGCGGCTTCACCCCGGACAGCGGCGCCACCTGGCTGGTGCCGCGGTTGGTCGGGGTGGCCCGGGCCAAGGAAATGTTGATGCTCGGTCGCGAAGTGTCGGCTGGTGACGCGGCCGCGTGGGGCCTGATCCACCGAGCAGTTCCGGCCGCGGATCTTGATGGCGCAGTTGATGCACTCGTCACCGAACTCGCCGGTGCGGCGACGGTCGCGGTCGGACTCACGAAGCGGGCCATGCACCGGGCGCTCGAGAGTTCGCTGGCGGCAGCGATGGAGACCGAAGCCAACGCGCTCGAGTTGTCGGCGCGCTCGCCGGATTTCAAGGAAGGCCTCCAGGCGTTCCAGGAGAAGCGGCCGCCCCGATTCGAGGGTCGCTGACGCCGTCATGTCCGACGATCGTGATGCGATCCTGCGGCGGTTGGCCGCGGCGCCCCAGCCCCCGGTCGACATCAGCCGATTCAGTTCGAACCCGCTGTTCGGCCAACCCGGCATCTATCCGGACGGCCCGCCGATGGCGCCGGCCACCGGCCACCGCCACTCCGACGCCTCCATCGAGCAGGTGATGCTCGAACTGGTCGGGACCGTCGCGGAACCGCTGTTCGTGGCCTGGACCGAAGGTGCCACGCCGGTGTCACGATTCACCTACGGCACGCCCGCGTCGGCCGGTCGGGTGGTCGGCCCTGCGGCCACTGGTGATGCCCGAGTCGTGAACGCGCGTTACCAGTGCGAAGACGCGCGGCTCCTGCTCCCGTCGATCGTGCATGACCTCGGGTGGACGGGCCCCGGCGCCGGTCATGCGGAAGAGACGCTGTTGCACGCGCTGGGTGCCTATACCCACGTGCAGCTGCTCGCGCGCGATCCGTCGTTGGCTGCCCTCGGCACCGAGCTGGCGCGCCGACAGAACTCGATCACGATCACCCTGCTGAATTCACGCCGGCCCGGGTCTCCGACCGTCACGTTGGTGGCCCCGGACGGGCCCGGCACGATCCCCGGCGGTGCTCCCAGCATGCAGACGGTCGACTTCTGGTCGGTGCCATTCGCGCCACGCGATGCCGATGGGGCCGGCGTGTCGTCGTTGCTTCGTGAGGTCCTGGCCGCGGCGGCCGGCATCGACCCGGCTCAGGTTCCGGCGACCTTCGACGATGCCCTGGGTGCATGGTGTTCGGCGAGCCTCGGCGGGCTGCTCTCGCCCGACGTCCAGCTGAGTGCGCTGCGCGCCCTCGGCATGGTGACGTGACCGCAGGCCACGCGCGCCGGGTACCACTTGGATCACTGGTGGTGGTGTTGTGCGCGGTGAACATTGTCGTCGCCCTCGACTTTCTCGGTGCCTCGGTCCTGCTCGCGCCGATGGGCCGTGATCTTCACCTCTCGACTGGCGACCTGGCGTGGGTCGTCAACGGGTATCTCCTCACGTTGGCCGCGCCGCTGATCGCGGTCGGGCGGGCCGCCGACGCCTACGGCCCGATTCGGTTGACGCGCATCGGATTGGTCGGGTTCGCGACCGGCGCGTTGGTCACCGGCGTGGCGAACTCTGCAGAACTGCTCGTTGCCGGACGCATGCTCCAGGGTCTGGGCGCATCCGTGCTCGCCGCGACCGGCCTCACGCTCGTGAACGCCGCGGCACCGCCGGGTGATCGCGGCCGGGTCGTCGGTATCTGGGCCGGGGTGGGTGCGGTGGGCTCCGCCGCCGGGCCGCTGGTGGCCGGTTTGATCGAAGCTGCGTCGGTCTGGCGGGTGTTCTTCCTGATCGATGTTCCCGTCGCGCTGTTGGTGGCCTGGTTGCTGCGACGCGAGCGGGACGATGCCGGTCGGGACCGGCAGCCGGTGGTGGGCATCGGTGCGGCGACGCTGCTCACCGTCGGACTCGGCCTGGTGGTGTTCGCCGTCCTTGCCGGCCCCGAGACCGGCTGGGGGAGCGGTTGGGTCGTCGGGCCTGCGGCCGGGGGCCTGGCGCTCCTCGCTGGTCTGGCGCTCGAGCAGCGCCGCAGCCCGCATCCGCTGATCCCCTCGTCACTGGTCGGCCGGCCCGGCTACCGCGCCGTGGCCTTGACCGCCTGGATGGGCAACGCGGCCTTCGCGGTCGTCGCATTCTTCGCGTCGTTGTATCTGCAGCAGGTGCAGGGACTGGAGCCGGTTGCCGCCGGCGCGGTGTTCCTGGCGATGACCGTTCCGCTCGTGGTGGGCTCACCGATCGCGGGAAGGTGGACGCGGCGCGTGGCGGGGTCCACCTTGATGGCACTCGGTTTGGTCATCATCGCCGCCTCCGTTGCGTTGTTCGCCACGCTGAGCGCAGACGGCGGCCTGGTGCTCGTGATCGTCGCGTTGGCCGGGTCGGGCGTCGGTCAGGCCTTGGTGTTCAACGTGTCGAACATCGCGGCGATGGCGGGCCCAGTCGGTCCCGAGGGTGGTGTCGCGTCCGGCGTGATCAACGAGATCCGCCAACTCGGCGCGCTGGTGGGCTTGGCCCTCATCAGTGGGTGGTTCGCGCAGCGCCAGGCCCGTGGGAGCGGTGGCGCCGACGAAGTGTTCGTGACCGCGCTGCGGATCCCGAGTCTGAGCCTCGCGGCGGCGTGCCTCGGTGCTGCGATCTACGTGGCGCGGCGCGGGGCCGCCGGCGTCATCGACCCGACGCCGGTGCCTGCGCCGGGACCGCCCTGACCTCCAACGGGTCGAGCGCGCCGCGGCGCGAGGTGTCGGCCCGAGGGATGACCCCGAAGCGTTCCCGAATCGCGGCGAGCGGTTCGGCCGCCACCGCAAAGTGGTCGATCCCCAACGCGTCGACCTTGCACTGCACCCCGCGGTTCAGCCCATCGGCGAAGCGGGCCGCCGCGCCCGGTGTGCTCAGGACGCCCTGGGTGGCGAGCACCACCTTCTTGGCGGCGACGTGGGTGATCGTCGCGTTCTGAAACAGCCCGAGCGTCATGACCAGCTGCACGAAACCCTTGGGGTCGGCCATCGAAGCCGCAATGAACGCGAACACGTCGATCTCGCCCTCGGGGTCAGGCGGGTAGTCGGCCAGCACGTGGACGAAATCGTGATGCGCTCCGATCTCCCCGATGCCTCGACGCGCACCCGGGATGGGGAAGTTGTGCACCCGATAGAACTCGGCGGTGGCGCGACCCCATGACCCTTCCGGCATGTCGGCGAGGCTCGCCCACTTCCGCTCGATGGCGCGGCTCGGCACGATGTTGCTGTAGGCGAACTTCGATCGGAGCAGTCGCCACAGATGGCCGTGGAGAATCTCGTGCGCGGTTTCCTCGGTGTAATACGAGTTCCGCTGGATATCGGCGTACATGAGCGCCATCTGGCCGCGGGCGGCATGTTTCGCCGCCGTCACCATCGGCTCGTCGACGCCGAGGGCCTGGGCGAAGCGCCGCACGTGGGTAGCGAGCGCCGGTCGAATCGGATCTTCGAGGAGTTCGAGGGTCACGACGGCCTGGACGATTCGCCGACGCGTCGCCGGATCGGAGACCAACGCCGCCACCTCCTGGGCCGCCAACGGCACCACCGAGGCCGGATCGACGTCGATGCCGAACAGATGCGCCGCCACCTGGGTGAGGACGACCCATTGCAGGTCGGTCGGATACTCCGCGACCGAAATCCCTCCGATCGCGGCGCGCACGAAGATGTCGCCTTGTTCCGGGGTCAACGGAATCCGGTCCCGAATCGTGATGTTGCCCAACGCGGCGTCGCTCATCGCACGACGAGATCGGGAGGGAAGGGTGAGACGATGCTGAACTCGTTGCCTTCGGGATCGGTCATGACCCGGTGTTCTTCGCCGGGACGGAAACGAACAATTTCCTTGAGTGCGCCGCCGAGATCGATGATGCGCGTGGTCGCCGCTTCGAGGTCTTCGACCTCGATGTCGATCCGGAGGCGGCCCGGAGCGTGCGCAATCGGGTCGGCCGGCTGGAACGCCATCAGGGAACCCTGCGGACCGAACTTGAGCTGCAACCAACCCGGGACTCGTTCGCCGATGCCGACGCCGAGCACCTGCTGCCAGAACGTCGCGAGGCGTTCGACGTCGATCGCATCGACGATCACTCCTCGCAACCAACCCACCGCGGGCGCATCGGGCGCGGCATCGGATGGTTCGGTGGTCGGCGGGCTCACGACTGCTCCTTGGGGATGGGACCCGCCCTACGGCGCAGGCCAGGTGGTGCTGGTGGTCACGGTCTCGCCGGCACTGGTGAGTTCGGTCACGGTGGCGTATCCGTTCAGGAACGCCTGGATGTCGTTCGTGACGTCGGTGACCGTGGAGGTGCAGTTCGGTGCCGAGACCGCACCTTCACCGCTGTTCGCCAATGGGACCTGTTTCGTGCCTCGGGTCGCGCCGTCGGGGCACGAAGGAATGTTGAGGTTGACGACGTTGGTGCCCGCTTTCGCCGACAAGAACTGGGCCCGGTGGGCGGTGATCCAATCGACGACGAGCTTGGCTCCGGTGGGATACGCCGGCGCATTGTTGATGTCCTGACTCGCGGCAATGGCCGGCACGCCGCGGCCCGAGGCCGCCTTGGCTGCACCGACGGTGCCGGAGATCTGGGTGATCGTTCCGAGGTTCTGCCCCGCGTTGATGCCGGACACGACGACGTCCGGGGTCAGCTTCAACGTGTCGAAGGCGTAGGTGACGGCATCGACGGGGAACCCGACGACGGCCGTTGCCGCGAGCCCGCTGACGGTCTTCTCGTCAGTCGCGGTGAGGGTGCCGGGCGTGGACTTCGAACCGGAGCCACTCTGGTTCGTGGCCGGCGCGACGATCGTGACCTTGACGTTCTCCAGTTTGGTGAGCGCCTGCGCGACCACGTCGATTCCGTCGGCGCCGAAGCCGTCGTCGTTGGTGACGAGGATGGTCAGCGTCTCGGCGGGTGCCGTCGTGGTGGATGACGTGGAGGACGAGTCGGGCTTGGACGCCGAATTCCCGCTGGAGCAGGCCGCGAGGGCCACGCTGAGCGCGACGAGGGTGGCGAGGCGAGTGAGACGCCTGGGTTGGGTGGTCATGACCCAACGCTATGCGTTGGGAGCAGCGACGACGTCGATCAGTCGTTCGACGGCGGTCACGAGGGCGAAGTTCAGGACGTTCGGCTCTGGGCGGGATCGCCGGACCCCGGCACGCTGGGCAGCGATGACCTTTGTTGGTTTGATCCTTCGCCAGATCAGGGCGCGCCCCTTGCGTGCCTTCCTCACTGCGGCCGCGGTGGCGATCGGGGTCGCCGCAGTCGTCGCGCTCGGTGTGCTCACGACGAGCTTGAAGCTGACGGCGACTCAGCTTCTCAGAGTGGGAACTGCGGATTTCACGGTCGCACAGAAGCACACTGACGATCTCATCAACAGCACGATCAGCGAAGCGGATATGGCTGCGGTCGGCAGGATCCCCGGTGTCAGCAAGGCTGTCGGCGCACTGATCTCCACCGACAGCTACAACGCCGACAACCCCCTGCTCATTGAGGTGGGCCTCGACCCGGCCGACCAGGCGCCGTTCGGCGTCGACATACTCGAGGGCGTCTCGTACCGAGCCGACGCGACCGACGAAGTGATGCTCGGGTACGCGCTGGCCAGGAACATCAACAAGCAGGTCGGTGACGATCTCGTCATCGACGATCACACCTATCGCGTGACCGGGCTCTACTCCACGAACGTGTCGTTCGGGAATAGCACGGTGATGTTCCCGCTTGCCAAGCTCCAGGCGATGAACCGGCTCTCTGGGCAGGTCTCGCTGGGATTCGTGCAGGTCCATGCCGATGCGTCGATCGCGAGTGTCCGCCGCGCGATCGATCGTGAGTTCGTTCAGCTCACCACGATTCAGACGGCGTCCGACTTCGGCCGTGCCGATCGGAACCTCACGCTCATCTCGGCGGCGAACACCGGCGGCTCGATCCTGGCGGGAATGATCGCCATCACCGGAGTCCTCAACACCTCGTTGCTGTCGTTCTTCGAACGCATTCGGGAGTTCGGCATCCTTCGCAGCATCGGCTGGACGCGCGTGCGAGTTGTGAGGCTGGTGATCGGCGAGGCATTGATCGTGAGCCTCGGCGGCGCCGCGATCGGCATGGCGTTGGGGTGGGCCGCCATCAACGTGCTCCAGCATCTCCACCAGTTGCGTGGCGTCTTCGTGCCCAGCTACGACGCCGCGGTCTTCGTCCGAGCCCTGATCTTCGGACTGGTGGTCGCATTCCTGGGAGCGCTGTATCCCGCGCTGCGGGCTGCGTTCCTTGCTCCGCTCAAGGCAGTCCGCCATGAGTGAGCCGACAGTGAGCGAACCGGCGATCCTCGCCGAGGGAATCACGAAGCAGTACGGCGGGCTGAAGGTACTGAATGGGATCGATCTCGAGATCGGGACGGGGGAGTTTGTCGTCCTCGTCGGACCGTCGGGTTCGGGCAAGTCGACGGTGCTCCATCTTCTCGGCGCTCTCGAACCTCCGGACGGCGGTGCCATCACCGTCGCCGGGCACAGCCTCGTGCGGCACACGACGAACCTGAGCCGATTTCGCCGCCAAGACGTCGGGATCATCTTCCAGCTTCACAACCTCATCCCGCGATTGACGGCGAGGGAGAACATCGAAGCCGCGATGTTCGGCACGCATCGCAGGCGCAGTCAACGCGTCGCTCGGGCCACGGTGCTGCTCGAGCAACTCGATCTCTCGGACCGGGCGGATGAGCACCCGGCAACGATGTCGGGTGGGGAGCGCCAACGGGTCGCGGTGGCGCGTGCGTTCGCCAACGAGCCGAAGGTTCTCTTGGCCGATGAGCCGACCGGCAGCCTGGATGGGGTGTCGGCCGACCTCGTACTCCACCTCTTCAGCGAGCTGGTTGCGGCTGGAGGCACCGTGCTCGCGGTGAGCCACGACGACCGGCTCAACCGGCGCGCCGATCGTCTGATCTCGGTCGTCGACGGGCGGACTGGACCGTCGGAAGAGTGACTCGCGACGTCGGAGCGGAGCCGCGGCTGGTCGTGTCGAAGGTCGCCAAGCGGTTCGGACGGGTGGTCGTCCTCGACGAGGTCGATTTGAGGGTGCGCGGGGGCGAGGTCATCGCGCTGACCGGTGAGAACGGCGCCGGCAAGACCACGCTGCTGCGCATCTGTGCCGGACTGTTGCGGGCAGACGGGGGATCGGTGACCGTGGGTGGGCGGATCGGTTACTGCCCTCAGATTCCTGGCCTCTTCGAGCTGCTGACGGCCGACCACCACCTCGTGATGTTCGGCCGTGGTGCCGGGATCGATCGAGCCGAGTCGCTGCAGCGTGGCCACGCGATCTTGGCCGAGTTCGGCTACCCGCTCCACGAGCGGCACGCGGTGCGAGACTTGTCGGGCGGCACCCGACAGAAGCTCAATCTCGCGCTTGCCTTGCTGTCCGATCCGGCGGTGCTCCTGCTGGACGAGCCGTACCAGGGATTCGACCGGGGTACGTACGTGAACTTCTGGGACCACTGTCATGCGTGGCGCGAACAGGGCAAGGCAGTGGTGGTCGTCACCCACCTGCTGGCCGAACTCGAGCGGGTCGACCGAGTTGTCGAGTTGCCGGCCCATCCGTCGCGATCAGGTTCGATCGGAATCTGATGGGATCGGCGCGCCGGGTTCTGATGATGGCCGAGATGCACGGGCGCGACCTGACGAAGCGCCACGCCGCGCTCGGGCTCCTGGTCGCGCTCCCCTTGAGCTTCTATCTGTCATCGATGGGGCAGGGTCGGAGCGCGATCATCGCGGGTGGGGTCGGAATGGCGTTTGCGATTTCGGGCGCGACGCTCTTCTCGGTGTTGTCGTCTGGCGAGGTGGATCAACGATTGGTGCTCGGCGGGTACCGTCCGCACGAGTTGCTCCTCGGCCGATTGCTCTTCCTCGCCCCTTTGGGCGTGACCGTTGGTGCAGGGTTCTCGCTGCTCATGGGTGTGGTCTCGCACCCGACCCGACCGTGGGTGATGTTCCTGGGCGTGGCGGTCGTTGCGCTGCAATCCATCCCATTCGGACTCGCGATAGGTGCTGCGGTTCCGCGCGAGCTCGAAGGCACGTTGGTGCTGATCGGTGTCGTCGGGCTCCAGTTGGCCGCGAGCCCGACCTCCCCAGTGGCTCGGATACTTCCCTTCTACGGACCGCGCCTGTTGATCGCCGCCGGTCTGAAGTCGAACGGCGCGATCGCAGGTCCCTTGTTGCTGACGATCGCCTACGCGATTGCTCTGCTCGTCGTCGCGCGATTGCTCATCGCGCGGCGCGTCGGCGTGACTCGCCATTCTCGGGTTCCCACTCACGTCGCCCACCGCGACACGCGTCCCGAATCTGGGCAACCGCAATGACCGGCGACATCGGGACTTCCGACCCTGGGACGGACACGGGAGAGCCGGGATGATCTGCTCATGATCATGGTGTGTTCGTCGCTGACCGGCGTCGGTCGGGACTCCGCTTCGGTCGTCTGAGGCGGCCCGTGCTCTCGTCACGCGGCCGCATGGGCACCATTGAGGATGGCCTCAGTCACCAAGAGGCCGCGCGGCGGCTCGTCGTTGATGGACGCAACGTGTTGCCGGCAGACGCGCCACCGGCACGCTGGCGGCGGCTCGGACGTCAGTTCGTGCATTTCTTCGCCATCATGCTCTGGGTCGCGTCCGGCCTGGCGCTCGTTGCGGGCCTCGAGGAGCTCGCCATAGCGATTGCAGTTGTGGTCGTGATCAACGGTGGTTTCGCCTTCGCGCAGGAGTCGCGAGCGGAACGAGCCGCGGCGGAGCTACGGCGGCTCCTTCCGCGACGAACCACGGTGGTCCGAGATGGATTACTGAACGACATCGATGCCGAGGAACTCGTCGTCGACGATCTCGTGGTGATTGGGCCCGGGGACCGCATCTCGGCAGACATGACGGTCGAGCGGAATCATGGGCTCGCCATCGATACCTCGACGTTGACCGGAGAGAGCGTGCCCGTCGGAGTCGAGGAGGGAGACGTCCTCCACGCGGGCACGTTCGTGGTGGAAGGCGAAGGCCGCGCCACCGTGATGGCGACCGGGTCGCGGACTCGACTCGCTGAGATCGCGGCGCTGACGCGCGCGGAAGCTCGCCCTCAGAGTGTCCTGGCTCGGGAGCTGAATCGCGTCGTGCGCGTGGTGGCCTTGATCGCAGTCGGCGCGGGCGTGGGGTTCTTTCTCATCTCCGTCGGGATCGGGATGAAGGCGACCGACGGATACTTGTTCGCCATTGGCGTGACGGTCGCGCTCGTCCCAGAGGGTCTGCTTCCGACGGTGACGCTCTCGTTGGCGATTGGGGCGCAGCGCATGGCGAAGCGGTCGGCACTGATCCGCCGACTCGAGGCCGTCGAGACACTCGGCTCGACGACCTTCATATGTACTGACAAGACCGGCACGCTGACCCGGAACGAGATGAGCGTGATCGAAGTCTGGACACCGGGAGGCGCTGTGAGCGTCGCCGGTACTGGCTACGAACCGGTCGGAGTGGCGATGGGCGATCCTGCGGCGATCGAGGCGACCACGCGGTTGGCGGCGGTCGCAGTTCGCTGCTCGATGGGTCGCGTGGTCGAGGTTGATGACCGGTGGGTCGCGCACGGTGACCCGATGGAAGCGGCGCTCGACGTCCTGGCCCGGCGGCTCCACACCCAACCCATCGGCGGCCTCGAGGTGGAGCGGTTTCCGTTCGACCCTCGCCGACGCCGCATGTCGCTGGTGACCGATTCCGCGGTGCTCGTCAAGGGCGCGCCCGATGCAGTGCTCCCTCAGTCGGTGTTGAGCGCGGAGCAGCGTGACGAGGCGGAGCGCGCGTTGACCGCCTTGACCGAACGCGGTCTGCGGGTGCTGGCGGTCGCCGAGCGTCGCGATGGGAACCAGCCCGCACCGTCGACCGCGGATGAGGCCGAACAGCAGTTGACGCTGCTCGGTTTCGTCGCGCTGGAGGACCCGCCTCGCGCGGCGGCCAAGGAGTCGCTCGCTCAATGTCGCGTCGCCGGCATTTCAGTCGGCATGGTGACGGGAGACCACCCGGCGACGGCTCGAGCGATTGCCCGAGAGGTGGGCTTGATCCAAGCGCCCGAACGCGTGCTGGTGGGTGCCGATCTTCCTGAAGACGACCAGGTGCTCGGTGCCCTGCTCGACCACGACGGCATCGTGATCGCGCGGGTCTCGCCGGAGGACAAGCTTCGTATTGCCCGGGTGCTGCAGGCACGGGGTCATGTTGTGGCCATGACCGGCGACGGAGTGAACGATGGTCCGGCCCTCCAGGCGGCGGATATCGGTATCGCGATGGGTGCGTCGGGTACCGACGTGGCGCGGGAGGCCGCGGATCTCGTGCTACTCGACGATGATTTCGCCACCATCGTTGCTGCGGTAGAGCAGGGGCGGTCGACGTTCTCCAACATTCGGCGATTCCTGACCTACCACCTCACCGACAACGTCGCGGAGTTGACCCCGTTCGTACTGTGGGCCCTCTCGGGCGGGCGGATTCCGCTGGCCTTGACGGTGATGCAAGTGCTGTGTCTCGATATCGGCACCGATCTCCTGCCTGCGCTCGCGCTCGGCGCGGAATCACCCCGACCGCACTCGTTGGCCCAGCCGCCGATCCACGGACGACTGATCGATCGGGGAGTGCTCCGGCGGGTCTTCGGGGTGCTGGGCCCGACCGAGGCCTTCGTCGAGATCACGGCCTTCATGGTCACGTACTTCGCCAGCGGTTGGCGGCCGGGGGAGACGTTTCGAACCGGCCCACTGTTGGCGGCGTCCGGCGCTGCATTCACCGCAGTCGTGGTCGGTCAGATGGCGAATGCCTTCGCCTGTCGGAGCGCGACGTTGACGCCGGCCCGGCTTGGTTGGCGGACGAATCGGCTCCTGGTCGGAGCGGTTGCCGTCGAAGGGCTCGCGTTGATCGGGTTCCTCACGATCCCTGTCTTTGCCCGTGTCCTGCGACACGCGATCCCGACCGGGCTCGGGCTCGTCGTCGCCCTGAGCGCATTTCCCGCGGTCATCATCGCCGACTGGATCGACAAGTCCGTTCGGGCGAGGCGCGCCGGGCTCGGGGTCGCCTCGTGAGCGTGATCGAACTCCACGGCGTCGGACGCAGCTATGAAATCGGCGACGTCACCGTCACCGCCCTCGAAGGGGTGAACCTGTCGATCGAAGCCGGCGAGTTCGTGGTCGTGCTGGGTCCATCGGGTTGCGGGAAGACAACCTTGCTCAACCTCATCGGAGCGCTGGACCGGAGTACCCACGGCGAGACCGTGGTTGCGGGGCACCGAGTTGTCGGTGCCACCAAACGCGAACTTGGACGATTCCGGCGCGACACCGTGAGCTTCGTGTTCCAAACGTTCAACCTGTTTCCGGCGCTCACCGCGCGCGAGAACGTCCAGTTCGGCGTCGATGTCACCCGTCGTCACGGCGACGATCCTGGCCGTGCGGTGGCGACCTTGGAACGGGTCGGACTCGGGTCTCGGATGGATCACTTCCCGCATCAACTCTCCGGTGGCGAGCAGCAACGGGTTGCAATCGCGCGGGCGCTGGCCACGGGGAACCCGGTCCTCCTTGCTGACGAGCCGACGGGGGAGCTGGACTTCAAGACCGGGGTGCAGATCCTCGAGCTGCTCCACGAACAATCTCATCAGGGCATCACGGTCATCATCGTCACGCACAATCGGGAGATTGCCCGAATTGCCGACCGCGTCATCGAGCTGAGTAGCGGTCGCGTGGTTTCCGACGGACCGCCTTCTGGCGGTCAGGTTCAGATCCGTGATCTGCGGTGGTAGGGACGCGCGGGGTGTGGCTGCGGTGGTCGTTCCGTGACCTGCGCGCCCGGTGGGTCCAGGTGGCAGCGATCGCATTCATCATCGCGCTGGGCTCCGGGACGTACTCGGGCTTGACCAGCACCTCCGATTGGCGACGCAAGAGTTACGACGCCAGTTTCCGGCGCCTCCACATGTACGACCTGCGGGTGACTCTCGCAGCCGGCGCCTTCCTCGACGCGGAGGCGCTCAATGCTGTTGGCCGCCGGCTCCGCGCTGACGGGGTGGTTCAGGCGTCGACTGCGCAGCTCACCGGCCCCACCCAGGTCGACGCGTCGCACGACGGCCGAACCATCTTGGTACCCGGCCGCATCGTCGGAATCGATGCGAGCCGAGGCGGACCATCAGTCGCGACCCTGCACGCGACGAAAGGTCGGGTGTTCGGGCCTGACGATCGAGGCAAAGATCGGGCGGTGGTCGATCAGCATTTCGCCGATCGGCGCGAGATCTCGCCCGGTGCCACGATCCGCGTCAGCGGCAATCACGATCTGGAAGTCGTCGGTCGTGGCCTGTCTCCCGAGCACTTCGTGGTGATGAGCGACAACGGAGGACTCTTCGTCGATGCGAACTACGCCATTACCTTCGTGCCGATCGAAACTGCGCAACGAATCTTGGGCGTACCCGGGCAGGCCAACGTCCTCTTGGTGCGCACACGCCCTGGTATTCACGGAGCCCAAGACTCACTGAGCCGGGCGCTCCATGCGCGGTTTCCGGGTGTCGGACTGACCATCACCACGCGACAGGCCGATCGTGGACTGCGTTTGATGTACGACGACATCGAGGGTGACCAACGGCTCTATGGCATCTTCGCGTCGCTGATCCTGGCCGGTGCTGCCTTCGCGGCGTTCAACCTCACCGCGAGGATCGTCGAGTCACAACGACGTGAGATCGGGATCGGGATGGCTCTGGGAATCCCGCCCAGCACATTGTCCATCCGCCCGCTCCTCATGGGTGCGCAGATTGCCGTGCTCGGAGCGGTCGTCGGGGTCGGCGTCGGAATGCTCGTGGGCGCGTTGATGGTCGGCGTCATGCAAACGTTCTTCCGGCTCCCGGTATGGATCACGCCGTTCGAGCTTGGGACCTACGCGAAGGGTGCGGCCTTGGGGATCGCGATCCCGTTCGTCGCGACCCTGTTGCCCGTGTGGCGGGCCGTGCGCGTGATGCCCGTCGACGCGATTCGAGCCAGCGCCGGCGTGGCCCGCGAGCACCGAGCGCTCGTTTGGTTCCGACGGCTCGGTCGCCCCGGACGGAGCATTGGCGCGCTGCCGGTCCGCAACGTCGTACGCCAACCCCGTCGGACCGCGATGACTGGTCTCGGAATCGCAGCATCGATCGCAGTGCTGGTGGGAGTGATCGGGATGCTCGATTCGTTTCGCGCGACGATCGATGCAGCCGGCGCCGAGATCACGAGCCAATCCCCACATCGGTTCGCGGCCAGCCTCACCACATTCATGCCCGATTCGGCGGCCCCGGTCGTTGCCGCCCGACAATCACCGCTCGTGCGCGCATCCACCACGGAGCTTCGGCTCCCGGCTCGCGTGCGCAGCAGTGGCGTTCGTATCGACCTGCTCCTCAACATCGGTGACCTCGACAGCTCGCTGTGGCATCCGACGATCCAGGATCGGGTGGCGGGTCCTGGGATCGTGCTGACCGAGAAGGCAATTCATGATCTGGGACTCTCCGTGGGAGATCGCGTGACGCTGCGGTTCCCACAACGCACGGACCTGACGAGCTATCGATTCCGCGAACGGAAGATACGGATCATCGGCAGGAGCTCCTTTCCGCTGCGTTCGCTCGCATGGATCGACCGCGCCGACGGCGAAGCGCTCACGAATCTCGCCGGGATCACGAATGTCGTGATCGTCGATCCGAAGCCGGGCGTCGCGGCCGCACACCTCCAGCGCTCGCTCTTCGCAGTCTCAGGTATTGCGTCAGTTCAGGAGGTCGCAGGTGACGTGCAGAGCTTGCGCAAAGAGATCGACCGGACCCTCGGAGCCTTGATCATCGTGGAAGGCGCGGTGCTGATACTCGCGCTGTTGATCGCGTTCAACACCGCGAGCATCAACGCGGACGACCGCGTTCGGGAACACGCGACGATGCTGGCGTTCGGGCTTCCGTTGCGGACCTTGGCGCGAATCGAGATTTCGGAGAGCCTCCTCATCGGCATACTGGGGACTGGAGTCGGCCTGGCCGGCGGATGGGCCTTGCTCGATTTCCTGGTCACCGGGCTCCTGCCCTCCTCGATGCCGGACCTCGGGATCCGGACGGCCCTGGAGACCGGCACCGTCGTCCTCGCGGTCGTCCTCGGCGTGGTCGTCGTCGCGCTGGCCCCGCTGCTCACGCTGCACAAGCTGGCTCGGATGGATATCCCGTCCGCGCTCCGGGTGATGGAGTAGCCGCGCGGTCGGGGCACTCCACGATGAGGAGGTCGTCACGTCGGAATCGCCCGAGGTGGGTCCTTGTGCCCTACTTCGATCAGCGCCTCGGCACCACACTGAACAGCAGCTGTCCACCGCTTCATGCCGGGAGATCACCCATGAAAGTCGTTGTAGGGATTGACGGTTCCGACCACTCGATCGAGGCGCTGCGTTTCGCGGCCCAGGAAGCGAAGCTCAGACACGCAGCGTTATGTGTCGTGTACGGACTTGCGTTTCCTTTTCCCGACTACTGGTCCAATCCAGCCGTCGTTGATCCCGAACCCTTCATGGAGCGCGCCCGACAGTGGATGGACCACGCGCTGATTGCCGTCGGTGATGAGCTCGTTGGTCTCGAGGTTGAGCGCATCCTGGAGCCCGGTGCCGCGATGACCGTGCTGCTCAACCATGCGACGGCGGATGACCTCCTCGTGGTCGGTTCTCGGGGACGCGGGGGATTCAAGGGTCTTCTCCTCGGATCAGTGAGCCAGCAGGTCGTGCTCCATGCTCCTTGTCCGGTCGTCGTCGTTCGGTCTGCAGACGAGGACTGAGCATCCCCCATGGCACCTGCCGCCGTGCGGGAAACCCATGTGTCCACGCTCTTCTTCGTGGACGACCGGGTCTACAAGATCAAGAAGCCGGTGGCATTGGATTTCGTTGACTTCTCGGACGCGTCGGAGCGAGAACGAATCTGTCGCCGCGAGGTCGAGCTCAACCGTCGCCTGGCCCCGGATGTCTATCTCGGCGTTGCCGAGCTTCGGGGTCCCGATGGCGAACCGTGCGACCACCTGGTCGTGATGCGGCGGATGCCCGAAGACCGACGTCTCTCCGTCTTGGTGTCGGCCGAACCGGACGCCAGTCCGTGCGTCCGCGAGGTGGCGCGGGTCGTCGCCGCGTTTCATGCCCGAGCCGACCGCTCCCCGCAGATCGACGCGGCTGCTTCCATCGATGGGGTCCGGAGGAATTGGGAATCGAGTTTCGCCACGATGGAGCCGTTCGTGGGCTCGGTGCTCGATTCCGAAATGATGTCCCGAGTCATCCTGCGAGCACGTCGATACTTGGAAGGCCGAACGGCGTTGTTCGCGAGCCGGATCGAGGCAGGCGCGGTGTGCGACGGACACGGGGACCTGCTCGCCGACGACATCTTCTGTCTCGACGACGGTCCCCGGATCCTGGACTGCCTCGAGTTCGACGACGAACTCCGCTACGGAGACGTGCTCGCGGACGTTGCGTTCCTCGCCATGGACCTCGAACGCCTCGGCGCATCGGAATACGCACGGCGCTTTCTCGATTGGTACTTCGAGTTCTCCGGCTGTACGCCTCCGACGACGCTGCTCCACCACTACCTCGCGTACCGCGCGCTCGTACGTTCGAAGGTGGCGTGCGTGCGGGCGACGCAAGGGGACCCGTCGGCGGTCGAAACTGCACGATTGCATCTCGCACTCGCCGACGAGCATCTGCGAAGCGGTCGGGTGATGCTGGCACTCGTCGGCGGGCTGCCGGGCACCGGCAAGTCCACCCTCTCGGTCGAGCTCTCGAATCGACTCGGTTGGGCCGTTCTGCATTCGGACGAGACGCGGAAGGACCTCGTCGGCCTGGGCCACCGGGTTCACCGCGGTGATGAATACGGCGAAGGCTTGTACGACCCTGCGAATACGGCGGCGACCTACGAAATCCTCATCGAGCGCGCCCGGTCGCTCCTGGGGAAGGGCGAGCCGGTGATTCTGGACGCGTCGTGGGGTTCTGACCGGTGGCGTGATCAAGCGCGCTCCGCCGCCGAGGAGGTCAGTGCGGATTTCCTGGAATTCCGTTGCGATGCACCGGCCCAGGTGACGCGGCCACGACTCGTCGCCCGCGCCGCAGTGGGTGCCGACAGCTCCGACGCAACCAGCGCGATCGCCCAGCGCATGGAGGGAGCGGCGGATCTCTGGCCGACGGCCGTGACGATCGACACGTCAGGCTTCCGAACGTCAGCCGTCGAGCAGGTCCTCCAACATCTCTGACGTCGAACCGGCGTGAGGAGTGGTTGATCGTCCCGGACGCTCGCGCAGATCGGGACCTTCGAATCTATTCAGTTGACGGTCGCGTCCGTACGGTGCGATCAACGAACCGCAGATGAAGGAGAACCCGATGGCAACCCGGCAGGCGAGCAAAGACGGAATCGACGAACTGCTCAACCGGCTCAGTAAGGCCACGACCCAGATCACCAGGGCATCGGAGAAGCAGGCACGCGAAGCGGACAAGCAGTTGAAGCGACTCCTCGATCGCGGTGAGGCTTCGACAGAACGGCTCCTCAAGGCCATTGGCAAGGAGATGCAGACCCAGATCTCGGGCCTGCGCCGGGAGTTGCGCGACATCGAGCGTCGGGTCGGCGAGTTGCGTACCTCGGTGACCAAGGAGAGCGGCTCGAAGCCGGCACCGGCGAAGCCGGCGGTCGCCCGGAAGGCGCCGGTCAAGAAGAAGGCGACGGTGAAGAAGGCGCCGGTCAAGAAGAAGGCGACGGTCGAAGAAGGCGCCGGTCAAGAAGAAGGCGCCGGTCAAGAAGCAGGTCAGCGCGACGGCCTGACCGACGAGGCCCGTCTGTGATCGACGCCGTGGAACGCGCGCTGCGGACTGCCCGTCGAGGAGTGAGCCGGAGCCGCTGGTTGGTTCGGTTGCACGACTCGGCGGGGATCCGCGTGCAGTCTTCCGACGCGCCGGGACTGCTGATCATCCAGATCGACGGACTGTCCGCCGGCCGCCTCGACGCCGCGGTTGCGGCGGGCCTGATGCCATTCGTCTCCGGGCTTCTTGCCTCCGGAGAGCTCCAGATGGTTCCGTTCTACACGGGCATTCCATCGACCACTCCCGCGGTGCAGGCGGAGCTGTTCTACGGCATCGAGATGGCGGTGCCGTCCTTCACCTACGTCGACCATGCGACCGGCCGGCTCATGCGGATGTACCAGCACGATGCGGCGGCCTTGGTCGAGTCCAGGGCTGTGGCGCAGTCGTCCGGTTCTCTCCTGGCGGGTGGTGGGTCGTACGCGAACGTCTATGCGGGAGGTGCTGCCGACGCGCGATTCTGCATGGCATCGCTGGGAATCGGCGACGTCCTTCCGAGACACCTTCGGTGGTGGAGCCCGGTGGTGGCGATGGCGTATTTCCCCGCCCTGATCAGAATCGCGGCCATGGCCGCACGGGAGTTCGCCGCGGCGCCACGGGACCTGCTCGTGGGGCTCCGGGCCGGTGAGGATCGCGGCTCCGAGATGAAGTTCCTGCTTTCGAGGGTCGTGGTCGGGACCGTGCTGCGCGAACTCACCGTCCTCGGTATGGCGGTGGATCTGGCCCGGGGCCGGCCGGTCGTGCACGGCAACTTCCTCGGATACGACGAGAACGCTCACCGTCGGGGGCCGGACTCCCGCCTCGCGCTCGGCGCCCTGCGCCCGATCGACGCCGCGATCGCCCGGCTCTGGCGTGCTGCGCACCGCTCTGAAGCGCGGGCGTACGACGCTTGGATCATCTCCGACCATGGCCAGGAGCGCACCGACTCCTACGAAGAGATCCACGGCGAGACCGTGGCCGCCGCGGTTCGACGAGTCGCCGTCGAGTTCGGCATCGTGGATGCTGCGCCGTCGGGTATCGACGCTTCCTCCGGCGGCGTCGGCCAGCAACGGGCGCGCTTGCTGGGTGAGCGGCTCATTGCGCGGATCGTGCCGGGTCTCGACGTCTCGGACATTCGCCACGCGCCGGGTTCGCTGACCGTGACTGCGCAAGGTCCCCTCGGTCACGTCTACTTGCCGAACCCACGTGCGGAGGTCGAACCGAACCGCCTGGCCCAGGCAATCGTCGACGACGCACAGGTCCCACTGGTCTTGCGTCGAGGCGATCGTGTCGGCCGCGTGTTCGCCCACACTTCGGGAGGGTGCTTCGTACTGCCGGACGATGCGGGCACGGTGCTCGGAGACGGTCATCCGTACCGTGATCAGGTCGCCGCCGACCTCGTTGCCCTGTGTCATCACCCCGACGCGGGAGACCTCGTTCTCAGCGGTTGGCGGCGGGACGGCCGGTCGTTGAGCTTCCCCCTCGAGCACGGGGCGCATGCCGGCCCCGGTCCCGAGGAGACCGACGCCTTTGCGCTGACCCCTCCGGACACGCCCCTCGCGGCTCGCGCCGACGCGGTCGTGCGGCCGCGCGATCTCCGGATGGCCGCATTCGCGGTGCTTGACGGAGATCGCCATCCGCCGTCGACCCTGCGGCCGCCGCGCGGTATTCGGATCCTGACGTACAACGTCCATGCCTGCCGTGGGCTCGATGGCCGCCTCGCCCCTGAGCGCATCGCCCGGGTGATCGCCCGGCACTCGCCGGACATCGTGGCGCTCCAGGAACTTGATGTCGGTCGCTCACGCACTGGCCATCTCGACCAGGCGCGCGTGATCGCGGACATCCTGGAGATGTCTCTTTCATTCCATCCCACCGTGACCGTGGCCGACGAGCACTACGGAGACGCGATACTCAGCCCTCATCCGCTTCGCCTCGTCCGATCCGGCTTGCTTCCCGGCATCGGACTGGAGCCGCGTGGCGCAATCTGGGTGGAAGTCGAGATGTCCGATCACCCTGCGGGTGTGCCCTCGGTGCAGATGATCAACACTCATTTCAGCCTGCATCCGCGGGAACGGGCGCTGGCGGCTGACGCGCTCCTCGGCCCAGATTGGCTCGGCCATCCCGACGCCGGACACAACATGGTGGTGTGTGGCGACTTCAACGCGCTGACCTGGTTTCCTTCCCTCCGCCGGTTCAGGGGTCGATTCGTCGACGCCCAAGCCGCAATCGACGGACATCGGCCTCACCGGACGTGGTTCGGCCGATTTCCGATCGGTCGCATCGATCACGTCTTCGTCGATACTCAGTGGAACGTGTGCCGCGTCGATGTCCCCGACGACACCCTCGCCCGGGTTGCCTCGGATCATCGACCCCTTGTCGTCGATATCGCGCCGCGCGACCACCCACGGACGGGTTCGCCGCCATGACCGTTCTCGGGGAAGGCCCGCCTTTGGCTACGAGCGCGACGCGTCCGGCGCCGTGACGAAGTCGATCAGTTGCTCGACCGCTGCGACCAGGGTCTGATCGACGTCCCCCCAGTCGCTCACGACCGCAAGAAGTTGTTGCCAGAAGCGAGGCGGATCCGCGACGCCGAGCGCCGCGCAGATGCCTTCCTTCCACGGCGTGCCCTTCGGGATGTCGGGCCACGCATCGATCCCTGCGGTCTTGGGGCGAATCGCCGCCCAGATGTCGACGAACGGGGTGCCGAGCACGAGCACGTTCGGGTCGGTGATTCCGGACGCGACTCGGGCTTCCTTGCTGCCGGGGACGAGATGGTCGACCAACACGCCGAGTCGTCGACCGGGTCCCGGTCCGAAGTCTTGAATGGCGGCGTCGAGGTGGTCGACGCCGTCGAGGATCTCGACGACGACGCCTTCGATGCGCAGGTCGTCGCCCCACACCTTCTCGAGCAGCTCGGCATCGTGTTTGCCTTCGACCAGGATCCGGCTCGCGCGGGCGGTGCGCGCCTTCGCCCCCTCGACCACCCGGCTTCCCGACGCAGTGCGCTGATCCTTCCGAACCTGGCCGCCGCGGAGATCGGGCGCGTCGGAGTCAGGCCGGGCTTTCGGCGCGACGAGGTGGACGGCGTGCCCGTCGACCGCAAAGTCACCCGGGGTGACCGAGAAGGTCTTCTCGAGCCCGGTGCTGCCCCGCAAGGTGACGGTCGCGCCGTCGAAGCCGATGATGCGACCGGCAAACCCCTTGGCCCGATGGAAGACGAGGGTGCCGACCTCGGCGGGAACGGCAGGAAAGGACGCGGCGAGACGGGCGGGACCGTCGACCGGACCGCCGAGAATTCCGCCCGGGCTGAAGTGGTGTGTCATCGCCGTCGACGGTACCGGCCGCGTCTCGCGCCGCGGTGGACCTGCCAGAATCGACACCCATGACCAAGATTGATTCTCTTGCCGACCTTGCCGATGCCGTCGGCACCGACCTCGGCGCGACCGAGTGGCTCACGATCGACCAGGCGCGTATCAACCTGTTCGCGGATGCCACCGGCGACCACCAGTGGATACACGTCGACACCGAGGCGGCGAAGGACGGTCCGTTCGGCACGACCATCGGCCATGGGTATCTCACGATGTCGTTGTGCGCACCGTTCCTCGGCGAGCTGCTGACCGTGAGTGGGGTCTCGATGGGGATCAACTACGGCATCGACAAGGCTCGGTTCATCACCCCGGTCCCGGCCGGAGGCCGCGTTCGGGGTACGGGCGAGATCCTCAGCGTGACCGATATCCCCGGGGGCGCCCAGGTGGTCGTGCGACTCACGATCGAACTCGAAGGCGCCGCCAAACCCGCCGCCGTCGTCGACACCGTCTCCCGCTACCTCGCCTGATTCTGTCGAACATGCGTCAATAACCCCACCGATCGGCGAGGTTATTGACGCACGTTCGGTCGGTAGAGGTCGCGGAGCTTGGTCTTGGCCACTTTGCCGTTGTCCTGGCGGGGGAGTCGGTCGACGAAGTCGATGGCGCGCGGGCACTTGAAGCTCGCGAGGCGGGACCGGCAGTGCTCGATCAACTCGGCGGCGAGGGCATCGTCGGCGGTGACCCCGGCGGCCACTTCCACGACCGCGAGCACCGACTCGCCCCATTCGTCGTCGGGGACGCCGATGGTCGCCGCATCGCCGACGGCCGGGTGTTCGAGCAGCACGGCGTCGACTTCGGCCGGATAGATGTTGACGCCCCCGGAGACGATGAGGTGGGCGCTGCGGTCGGTGAGGAACAGGAAGCCGTCGTCGTCGAGGTAGCCGACGTCGCCGAGAGTGAAGTAGTCGCCTCGGAAGGCCCCGGCGGTCTTCTCGGGGTCGCCGTGGTACTCGAACCGGTCGTCGCGGTTGGTCTTGATCCACACGCTCCCGGCCGTCCCCGCGGGCAACGGGTTGGCGTCTTCGTCGCCGACGACCACGTGATCGACCGGGTTCGGCTTCCCGACGGTGCCCGGCTTGGCCAGCCAGGTCTGGGCGTCGACGAGGGTTGCTGCGCCCTCGGTCGCGCCGTAGTACTCCCACACCACCGGACCGAGCCAGTCGATGAGGCGTTGCTTGACGTGCACCGGGCAGGGCGCGGCACCGTGGACCACGGCGATCAGCGTTGAGGTATCGGCGGTGGCACGCTCGTCGTCGGGCAACGCGAGCAGCCGGTGGAACATGGTCGGGACCATGTGCGTGTGGGTCACCCGATGCGCACCGATGAGGCGCAGTGCCTCGGACGCGTCCCACTGCTCCATGAGTACCAGCGTCGCGCCGCCATGGAGGGGCGTGTTCATCGACAGCAGCAGCGGCGCGGTGTGGTACAGCGGGCCGGTCACGAGGTGGACCGTGCCCGGCCGGTAACCGGAGAAGCGTGCCTCGGTCAGCGTCGCCGCGGGATTGCCGCGCTTGCGGGCGACACCTTTGGGCCGGCCCGTCGTGCCCGAGGTGTAGAGCATGATCGTGCCCGGCGCCTCACCGACGACCGGCGTGACCGGTTGGGACGCGATCTCGGTGTCGTAGTCGTGCCATCCGGGGAGCGGCGCGCCGATGGCGAGCTTGACCGGGACATCGTCGGCGATCGCCGAGAGGTCGGTCAGGCTCCCGTCCATCACGACCGCGGCGGCACCGCAGTCGCGCACGATGTATTCCGCCTCCTCCGCGCCGAGGTGCCAGTTGATCGGCGTGAGTCGCCAGCCGGCGCGTTGCGCGGCGGCGTAGGTCTCGACCCACTCGGCCCGGTTCGGTGCGACCAGCGCGATCGCGGCGCCCGGCTCGAGGCCCTGGGCGCGTAGCCAATGGGCCAGTTGATTCGTACGGGCGTCGAGCTGGGCGTAGGTCAGCGCGGTGGTGTGAGAGACGATCGCGAGCCGGTCGGGCTCGGAGGCCGCGAACCACGCGATCACCCGGCCCTCGCCAGCCGCGGTCTCGAGGTCGGTCGGCCCAGTGGTCACGCCGCGGACGATAGAGGCCGCGCCCGCGATTGGGAAGCCGCTACGCCGTACAGGTCGCGAGAAACTCGGCGACGACCTCCGGGTCGACGACCCGGCGCATGGGCGGCAACGCGTCGAGCAGCGTCTTGCGGTATCCGGCGGTCGCCAGCCGGCGGTCGAGCACGGCCACCACGCCACGATCCTGCCGACTCCGGATCAATCGCCCCGCCCCCTGGGCGAGCACGAGTGCCGCGGCAGGGAGGTCGACGTCGCCGAAGCCCGATCCGCCCGCCCGTTCCGCGCTCTCGCGCCGGGCTTGGGCCAGGGGATCATCCGGCCGCGAGAACGGCAGACGGTCGAGGACGACGAGCACGCAGCTCGGTCCCGGGATGTCGACACCGGTCCAGAAGCTGCGGGTCGCGACCAGACACGATTGCTCCTCGGCGCCGAACCGTTCGAGCAACACCGCTTTGGCACTCTCACCCTGGACGAGCACGGGATGGTCGGTGTCGGCGCGCAGCGCCGCCGCCATCCGATCGACCGCGGCCCGGGAGGTGCACAACACGAGCGCCCGACCGCCGGCGGCGTCGGCGAGCCGTGCGGTCTCCTTCGTCGCGGCCTCGGCCCACGCCGGGTCACGCGGCTCGGGGAGATGGCGGGGCACGTAGAGCATCGCCTGCTCCCGGAAGTCGAACGGCGACTCGACCGCGAGGTCGGCGTAGCCGACTCCGGGCAGCTTCATGTCGTCCTTGCCGTCTTCCGCGTCGGGAATGAAGATCGGTCCGACCTCGGCGGTCGGATCGAGCCCGAGCCGGCGAGTGAGCGCCGTGAAGCGCTCGCCGCCGCCGAGAGTGGCGCTGGTGAGGACGGTGGGCGTCAGCGCGAACAATCGGGCACCCAGGATCTTCGAGACGTCGATCGGAGCGAGGTGCAATGTCTCGCGTTCGGCCCACACGACCTCGTCGGGATCCGGGGCACGGAGGCGCCGCAGCGCGTCGAGCCGGGACGCGGCAAGTTGGGTGGTCTGGGCGGCTGCGGTGGGGTCGCCGCTGGCATCGATCGACGGGATCGCGCCCGCGAGGCGCTCCGCGGCACTTCCCAACGCGTCGGCCACCGCGCCCGCGGTCGGGTCGAGGCGGCCTTCGGCTTTGTCGAGCGCCCGTTCCAGCGCGTCGGCGGCGGCCGCGAGCGGGTCGGCGTCGCCGCGACTCACACCCACGCCCGTGAGTCGACTCGCGAGTTGGCGCAGGCCGCCGGGGGTGAGGTCGATGCCGAAGGCACTCGTCGCGACGTCGGCCAGGCCATGGGCTTCGTCGAAGACCACGAGGTCGTGTTCGGGCAGGACCGCCCCACTCGAGGAGAGGTGCGCGCAATACAGCGCGTGGTTCACGATCAGGATGTCGGCAGTGGCGGCGCGCTTGCGGGCGTGTTCGGCGAAGCAGTCGTCGCCGTCGTCGCATTTGTTGGCACCGGGACATTCCCGGGGTGCGCAACTTGCGATCCGGCGCGACGCGTCGGCCACGTCGACCTCCGCGAAGTCACCGGTGCTCGACGCCGCTACGAACCGCACCAACCGCTCGACATCGCGTTCCAGGGTCGGACCGGGTCGTTCGTCGAGTAATGGCTGGCCGTCGCGAGCCCGGTTGAGCTTGGCTCGACACACGTACTGGCCGCGGCCCTTCAACAACGCGCCGGTGAACGCGACGCCACTGTGCTCGCGCAGGTGGGGGAGGTCCTTGCTCCACAACTGGTCCTGCAGCGTGAGTGTCGCGGTGGCGATCACCACCCGCTTTCCCGACGCGATCGCCGGCGCGAGGTAGGCCAATGACTTACCGGAACCGGTTGGGGCCTCGGCGACGAGGTGGTGGCCGGTCCCGATGGCGTCGGCGATGGCGGCCGCCAAGGCGAGTTGGCCGGGGCGCTCGTCACCGCCGAGGGCGTCGACGGCGCGAGTCAGGATCGTCTCGTAGCTCGCCTCCGCCATCGAGTGACTCTGGCACCTGGGGAGGCGCGTCTCCCGGTTCTGCGCCCGATCCGGTAGACGTGAATCAGTCTGCAAAGAAAGGAGAAAGGCGGCTCTCACCCCTCAGGCGCGCATCGGATGCGCCGCGAATCGGGCAATCCGGACCGCGATTCGACTTTTCTGAGCGGAGACTCGGCAAAAGTCCTTGGAAATCCGCCGTTTCTGCGAGCGGCCATGCCAGGCTGATCCCGTTCCACTGACCGCAACTGAAGGAGTAGGCAGTGAATCGCAGAGAGCTGGTCGCCGCGCTCGCCGAGCGCACGGGATCCGAGAAGAAGACGACGGATGCGTTCCTGTCTGCTTTCACGGACGTCGTGACCGAGACAGTTTCGAAGGGGGAGCCGGTCGCCATTTCCGGTTTCTGCAAGTTCGCCCGCGTCGAGCGCGCCGCCCGTATGGGCCGCAACCCGGCCACCGGTGAGGCCATCAAGATTGCCGCTTCGAAGAAGGCTCGGATCACGCCGTTGAAGGCATTCAAGGACGCGGTGCTCGCAGGCAAATAGCCGGCACCAGCACACGTTCGACTCAATGGGGGGAGGCTTCGGCCTCCCCCCATTTGATGCTCGGCAGGTATCTAGGATCTGCGGAGATGGGACTCCTCGAAGGACAGAAGGTCGTCATCACGGGTGGCGCATCCGGTATTGGCGCCGCGACCGCCCGGGTACTGCACCAACACGGCGCCGCCGTGGCCATTGTCGATCTCGATGAGCCCGGAGCCCAGGCAGTCGCGGCCGAGGTCGGTGGCAGTGCCTTCACCGCGGATGTGTCCGACCCCGTGGGGTGCGCCGCGGCGATCACCGCCGCCGACGCCGCGCTCGGGGGGATCACTGCACTCTTCAACAATGCCGGAATCGGTGCGGCCAAGCCGTTGCACGACTATTCGAATCGACTCTTCGCCAAACTCATCGATGTCAACCTTGCCGGCACGTTCTACGGGATCCGCGCCGCGATTCCCTTGCTTCGGGCCCAGGGCGGTGGCGTCATCGTGAACCACGCGTCGGTCTCCGGGGTCCGCCCGACCCGGTTCGAAGGCCCGTACTCCGCGGCGAAAGCCGGTGTCATCTCACTCACCATGGACGCCGCGCTCGAGTACGGCCCCGAAATCCGCGTCAACTGTGTGTCGCCCGGGATGATCGAGACGCCCCTGACTGCCGGGGTGCTCGCCAACGCCGAACTGCGCGCCGCGGTCGAGGAGGCCACGCCGCTCCGACGCGTCGGCACCGCCGACGACGTCGCCAATGCTGTGGCCTTCCTGATCTCGCCGCTCGCGGCCTACGTGACCGGCCACAACCTCGTCGTCGACGGTGGTTCGTACCTGCCCAACGCGCAAGCCGACGCGATCCTGCGTCAGTTCGGTATGTGACGATGGAGACCCGAACGCTCGGATCGCTCGGACCCGTCAGTGCCCTCACGCTCGGCGGTGGTGGGCTCGGCCAGGTGTGGGGAACCACCTCGCGCGACGAAGCGGTGGCGACCGTGCGCGGCGCGGTCGATGCCGGGATCACGCTGCTCGATCTGGCTCCGATGTACGGCCGCGGCGAGGCCGAGGCGGTCGTGGGCGAGGCATTCCGTGGCCGCCCCCCGGCGGGGGTGATGGTCGAGACCAAGGTGATGCTGGGAGACCCGGGCCCCGGTGAGGTCGCGGCCAAGATCGACCGGTCGCTCACCCGGTCGCTGACCACGCTCGAACTCGATCGGGTCGACGTGCTGATCCTGCACTCCAACGTCGTACCCGACGGGTACGTCCAGCCCCGCCACGCCGAGTTCGCGTCCCGGTTGGCTACGCCGTGGACCCGGTTCGTCGAGGAGGTTCGGCCCGCGTTCGAGGCGCTGGTGGCGGCCGGACGGATCGGCGCCTGGGGGATCACGGGTATCGGCCTTCCTCGCACTATTCGCGAGGTCATCGCGGCGGATCCCGCCCCGACCATCGTGCAGTGCGTCTCCAACCTGTTGGACTCCACGGGCGCGATCTACGTGCATGACGAACCGCTCGAGCCCCGGACGATCATCACCGCGGCCGCTGAGCGCGGCTGTGGAGTCCTCGGCATTCGCGCCGTACAAGCCGGCGCGTTGACCGGAGCGATGGACCGGTCGTTGCCCGCCGACGATCTCGATCAACTCGACTACGAGCGGGCCGCGCCGTTCCGGGCAGTCGCCGCCGAGGTGGGGGAGTCGCCCGCGAGGTTGGCGCACCGATACGCGTTGTCGATGCCCGGGGTCGGTTCGGTCGTGCTCGGAGTCAAGAACCGCACCGAGCTGGCCGAGTGCGTTTCCGCGGCCGACGCCGGTCCACTCGACTCGGACCTCATCGCCCGCATCGACGCCTCCATCCACTGACGCGAACAGCGCTACGGTGCGCGCATGATCACCGACTCGCGCATCGTCGTCACCGGTCCGACCGGTCAAGTCGCCCTTCCGGTCACGCTCGCCCTCGCGGAGCACAACCAGGTCATCGGCCTCGCCCGGTTCCGAGACCCGGCGGCCCGAGCGCAGTTGGAAGCCGCGGGGGTGATCTGCATCGAGACCAACCTCGCCGATGGTGACTTCACGGAGGTGCCGGCCGACGTCGACTACGTGCTGAACCTGGCGGTGGTGAAGAGCAACCGCTGGGACATCGATATCGCGGCCAACGCCGAAGCTCCGGGCCTACTGATGCAGCATTGTCAGCGCGCCAAGGCCGTCCTGCACTGCTCGTCGACCGGCGTCTACCAACCTGCCGGCTTACATCAGCTGGCCGAGACCGACGCGCTCGGCGACAACCACCGCGTGATGATGGAGACGTACTCGATCGCCAAGATCGCGGCGGAGGCCGTGGTGCGCACGGCGGCCCGCCAGTTCGACCTTCCCACCACGATCGCCCGGCTGAATGTGCCCTACGGTGACAACGGTGGCTGGCCCGCCTTCCACCTCATGATGATCGAGGCCGGGCAGCCGGTTCCCGTGCATCCCGATCGGCCCAACCGGTTCAACCCGATACACGAGGACGACATCATCCGGATGATTCCGGCGCTCCTGGACGCGGCCAGCGTGCCGGCCACGATCGTCAACTGGGGTGGCGTGGAAGCGGTCGACCTCGAGGAGTGGTGCGAGTTCCTCGCCGAACTGGTGGGCGCCGAGGCGAGCTTCGTCGAGACCGACAGCACTATCGGCGGGGTCACCATCGACACCACCAAGATGCTCGAGTTGATCGGCCCGACCGAGGTGCACTGGCAGGACGGACTGCGGCGGATGGTGGCCGCGCGCGGCTGACCCGGCCGGTTGCGCGCTACCCGGTTGGTGCGTTCATCCACCCCGGATTGGCGGGGAGGTCGGCGATCGAC
Organism: uncultured Acidimicrobiia bacterium; assembly: GCA_963765075.1. Taxonomy (GTDB): domain Bacteria; phylum Actinomycetota; class Acidimicrobiia; order IMCC26256; family JAENVU01; genus JAENVU01. The sequence continues at coordinate 299,287 of CAVXVA010000001.1, read as the reverse complement.
GGTGGCCGAACCGACCGGTACGCGTCGACGATCGGCGCGAGTTCGTCGGGCGTCGCACCGTGCAAGATCACGCTGTCGGCTCCGGCCTCGAACTGATCGACGATTCGCCGCGCGCACTGCCTCGGTGATCCCACCGCGGCAGCCGCCATCCACTCGTCGGGCAACAGCCCCGCGATGTGTTCCCATTGCTCGACGGTGCCGATGGCATCGATCGCGCCGGGGATGGACGCGACGACGTCGTCGGCGCGAAAGCGAGTCAGGACCTCGGGATCCCAGTGGTTGACGCGCACGAGGAGATCGCCGTAACCCTGGAGGTAGGTGCTGAGGCGTCCGACCGTCTTACGGAGTTGCGCCTCGTGGGAGATGTGATCGCCGATCGTCGCGAGCACGCTCCACACCCGCACGCTCGCCGGATCCCGCCCCGCCTGCTCGGCACCCCGCCGCACCGCGGCCACACTCCGGGCGAGGGTCTCGTCGGTGAAGTACGTATGGAGCACGACGGCATCGACGTAGCCGCCTGCCCGTTCCAGCGTGCGTTCGGCGAGCGCGCACAACAACACGGGGATGTCCTCGGAGAACTTCGCGTCCTGGTGCAAGACGGGGTAGGACCCGGCCGGGCCGTTGTGGCCCATCACGACGTCTCCGTGCCAGAGTCGACGGTAGATGCCGACCGCGTCCTCGATCTGTGCGTTGGTGATACGAGGCAGGTTGATCGCATCGAACATGAAGTCGAACCCGCGCCCGAGCCCGAGCGCGAATCGGCCGCCGGTGAGCCGGTGCATGGTGGTCGCCATTGTCGCGGTCGCGAGCAAGTGGCGCGTGTTGTGGTTTGTCGCCGCGGTGGCAATGCCGATCTGGTCGGTCACCGCCCCGACGGCGCCCGAGAGCACGCCGGCGTCCTTGACGTTGAACCGTTCGGAGATGAAGGCCGCGCCGAGCCCGTGGGTCTCGCCGGCGCGGGCCTCGATAATCGCGTCGCGAGGAGAATCCGTGTGGCCGGGTAGGACGTAGAACCCGAGTTCGTGCAGTGCTGCATCAGAAGTCACGTTCGTAGCTCCAGGTGTCGCCGCGCATGAAGAGACGGTGGCGCGTGCCGGCGGTGTCGGGATCGCCTGATTCATATGCGGCATCACCGTCCCAGATCGCGACCATGTGGTCGTCGCGGAACGCGATCTTGGTCACGAACCGGTGGGGGACCCCGTCGGCCGCGATGGCCAATGCCTCGCTGACGGTTGCCGCCGGCGCGAGGGTGTGCAGCGTGACCCAGGTGGGCGGCGCGAGTTCGATCTCACCCTGGTCGCGGCGGGCCAGCGCATCGGCCGGGGCCATCCACTGGTGCTCGTGGATCTCGCCGTCGTCGATCGTGACCGCGCCTGCGGGCGCAGGGGCCACGAAGAACCAAGTCGCAAATCGTTTCGGCGTCTCCGGCGGCGGCGTCCAGTGCGAGAGGGCGACGAGGTCGTCGACCGGGACTGACAGCCCGGCTTCCTCCTCGGCTTCCCGTACCGCGGCACGCCGGGCCGCTTCGAAGTCGTCGCCGTCACCCTCGTGATCGCCGGCATCGATGCGACCGCCGGGGAACACCCACATTCCGCCGAAGGCGAGCTTGGAGTTCCGGCGCAGCATCAAGGTCTCGACACCGGCGTCGCCGTCCCGGATGAGGATCACCGTGGCCGCAGGGATGGTCTCGCCGTCGGTGGTGCCGCCGTGTTCGAACCATCGGCGGAATCGTTCGCGTTCGTCAGGCACGCGATCGACCCTATCGGCTTCTTCACAGGTTCCTCACGGGTGCATGACCTCGATGGCTCCATTCCGGTCGTAGGGTCGCCGGCATGGTTCATACTCCCGTCGTCGTCGACGATCTCTCGAAGGACTACGGATCGGTGCACGCCGTCGACCATCTGAGTTTTTCGGTGGAATCGGGCCAGGTGTGTGGCCTCCTGGGTCCCAACGGCGCGGGGAAGACCACCGCGCTGCGGATGCTCGTCGGTCTCGTCCATCCCTCCGGCGGCGAGACCCGCCTGTTCGGTCAGCGGGTCAAGCCCGGTGCTCCCGAACTCCGGCGAGTCGGCACGATGATCGAACACGCATCGTTCGTGCCTCACCTCAACGGGATCGACAACCTGCGGATGTACTGGGAAGCCGGCGGCGACCGGTTCGCCGATGCCGACGTCGACCGAGCGTTGGCGGTCGCGGGCCTGGGTGATGCCATCAAACGGCGGGTGAAGACCTACTCGCAGGGCATGCGGCAGCGTTTGGGTATCGCCCGATCACTGCTCGGGAACCCGGAGCTGCTGGTGTTCGACGAACCTACGAACGGCCTCGACCCGCAGGAGATGCGAGCGGTGCGCGCATTGATCCGGCGGGTCGCCGACGAGGGTCACACGGTGCTGCTCTCCAGCCACATCCTCAGCGAAGTGGAACAGGTCTGTTCCAACGCCGTGGTCATGGACCGCGGTCGGCTCGTGGCCGCCGGGACCGTCGCCGAGTTGGTGGCATCGGGTGCCTCGGCCTATGTGGAAGTCGACGACTCGGCTCGGGCGACCACGGTGCTCCGCGCGTTGCCCGGCGTCGAGGCAGTCCTCGACGAGGCGCCCGGACTGGTGATCAAGCTGGCGGGCGCGACCCGACCCGAACTGGTCGCCGCGCTGGTGAGTGCCGGCATCGGCGTCCAGACGGTGACCTCTCGCCACGCCCTGGAAGAGGCGTTCCTCGGCTTGGTCGGCGAGGAAACCGAACGCCATGTCGGCAAGGGGGCCTGATGTTGCGGTTGCTGCGGATCGAACTGTTCAAGCAACTGCGTCGCCCGCGCACGTGGGTGGCGCTCGCGGTAGTGATCGCGATTCCGATCATCATCACCGTCGCGCTCAAGGTCAGCCCGCCCGACGCCGGTCCCGGCAGCGGTAGGGGTGGCGGCGAGCAGGAGGACGGTCTCTTCCAACTCGCGACTCAGAGCGGTCTGCTCATCCCGGCGGCGGCGCTGCGCGTGATGAGCGAGTTCTTCCTCGTCGTGATCATCTGCATGTTCGCGGGCGACGCCATCGCGAGTGAAGCCGGCTGGGGGAACCTGCGGTTCCTGCTCACACGCCCGATCTCGCGGTCGCGACTCCTCACGGCCAAGTTGCTCGTTGCCGCGACCTACGGGATCTTCGCGACCGCGATGATCGTTGTCGCCGGTCTGATTGCCGGAGTCATCGCGTTCGGGTTCCACCCGGTGACGGTGCCGCTCATCGGCATCAGTGAGTCGACCGGATCGTTGCTCGGCCATCTCGGGCTCTCGGTGGTGCTCGCGGCCTGGGGGATTGCGGGCATCGCCGCGTTCGCGTTCATGCTCTCGACCATGATGGACAACTCCGCCGGCGCGATCTTCGGCGCCGTCGGCTTCTACATCGTCACGTCGATCCTCGGCGCGATCAGCTCCATCGGACCGATCCGCTATGGATTCCCGACGTTCTACGGTGGGGCCTGGGCCGACCTGTTCCGCGGCGCGTCCTTCGGCGGAGACATGTGGCGCAACGTGCTCGTACAGATCCCCTATGTGATCGTGTTCGTGGGCATCGGCTTCTGGTGGTTCCGCCGCAAGGACATCACGTCGTAACTGCTGCTCCGCTCGACCTTTGGACGCCCATCCACGTGGAGCGTGGGGGAACGTACAAAGGTCGCGGCGTTGGGTGTCAGACGTGGGTGATGACCGAGCGGATCACTTCGCCGGACATCATGGCGCGGAAGGCGTCGTTCACGTCGTCGAGACCGATCTCGGCCGACACCATCGCGCCGAGGTCGAGCCGGCCGGTCTCCACGAGGTCGACGAAGCGCTGGAAGTCCGAGCGCACTTGCGCCGAGCCGTAGACGCAGCCGAGGAGCTTCTTCTCGTCGTAGAAGAGTTGGAAGCCGGGGAGGGTGACCTCTGAGTCCCACTTCGGCATACCGACAACCACGGCCGTTCCGCCGCGGCGGGCCATCGCGTAGGCCTGCGCGATGGTCTCGGGCAGGCCGATCACCTCGAACGAGTAGTCGACGCCGATCCCGCCGGTGAGTTCCATCAGCTGTGCAGTCGCGTCGCCCGCACCGGGGTCGATGAGGTCGGTCGCGCCGAAGACCTCGGCGGTCGTGCGCTTCATCTCCACCGGGTCGATCGCGAAGATGCGGCTGGCCCCGGCGATGCGGGCGCCTTGGATGACCGCCTGGCCCACGCCACCGCAGCCGATCACTGCGACGGTCGAGCCGGGTCGGATCTGCGCGGTGTTCAGGGCCGCACCGACGCCAGTGGTCACGCCGCACCCGATCAGCGCGAGTTGCGTGTCGGGGAGGTCGGTGTCGACCTTGACCACGCTCGCCTGGTTGCAGGTCATCTGGTCGGTGAATGTTCCGAGACCGGTGAACCCGTTCGGGGTCGAGCCGTCAGCGCGGGTGGCCCGGGGGGCGAACATGACGTCGCCACTCATGGAGCAAAGGTTGCTCTGACCGTGGAGACAGAAGAAGCAGTTGCCACACGCGGGGACGAAGGACGCGATGACTTGGTCGCCAACCTTGACACGGGTGACTTCGGCGCCCGCCCACTCGATCACGCCGGCGCCCTCGTGACCGAGGATGCACGGTGCCGGTATCGGCAGGGTGCCGTTGCTCGCGGAGACATCGGAGTGGCAGACGCCACTCGCTCCGATGCGGACCACGACGTCGGCAGGACCGGGGTCGATTGCGATGACGTCCTCGACGGACAGTTCCGGGGACCCGGTGAAGATGGCAGCGCGCATAGGAATACTCCTTCGACGACGATTCTGACCGGACGTTACCGGTTCGCCGTTTTCCGCGCTCTGAGGTACGCGGTGACCATCACCGCGAATTCGTCGACGTTGTAAATGTCCTCCTCGTAGGACCACTGGTTGTTTCCGGCGTAGTCGAGCCGGGACCAGTTGATCGCCTGGTACACCTCGCCGTCGCCGAGATCCTGCATGCGGTTCCACACGGCGGCGATGACCCAGCCCTTCTCCTCGTCGATGATCCACCAGTCGGCCGGGAAGTCGGTCATCTCGTTATTCGGGAACTCGTTCATCGTGGTCTGGATCCACGTGCGGATTGCTTCACGACCTTCGAACTTCCCGTACAGGTGCTCGTAGTACACGGCGTCCTCGGTGAAGAGGTCGGCCCACTCGTCCCACTGCTGTCCGCCGTTGCCACACCGCTTCGCGGTTTCGCGGTAGTGCGCGTACGCGGTCTCGATCTCTTCGCGTGTGTACTGGCCCATGGGCCCCGAAGTTAGGGCGCGAGCGGGCCGCCGTCGAGACGACGGATCTCGCGACCGAGTTCGGTGAGGATCTGCTCGGAGGTGACGACCCGGCCGGTGATCGTTCCCGGGTCACACGTGGCGAAGACGAGCACCGCTTCGACCATCTGTTCGAGCGGTTCAACGTGGGTGTCGTCGCCGGGCATGAGCCCCATCGCTACGACGCCGGGCGTGGCGACCGCCGCGACCGGCGACACGACGTTCACTGCGATCCCGTGGCGGTAGACCTCGGCCGCGAGCCCGGTGCTCATTCGTTCGAGGGCCGCCTTACTCGCGCCGTAGAGGGTCGCACCGTGCTCGGCATGGAACGGTGTAAACGGCGGCCCGACCGGCCGCTCGGTGACCATCGTGGAGATATTGACGATGTGGCCGGTGCCGCGGTCCCGCATCCCGGGGAGTGCTGCGGTGCTGAGCCGCCACGGTGCGTCGACGTTGGCCGCGAACATCACCGCATACCGTCGCGGGCTCACGGTGTCCCACGGCAGGTAGAAGCACGCGGCCGCGTTGTTCACCAGCACGTCGACCGGCCCGAGTTGTTGCTCCACCTCGTGGACGAGTGCGAGCGCGTCGAAGTTGGGATCGGCGAGGTCGGCCGCGATCGCGATGGCCCGTCCACCCGCGGCTTCGATCGTGTCGACGGTCTCGCGCAGCGAACCGTCGAGATGGCTCGATCCCGGCTCCACCGTGCGGGCGATCGCCGCAACCGCCGCGCCTTCGGCTGCGAACCGTTGCGCGATCCCGGCACCGATCCCTCGGCTCGCCCCCGTGATGATCGCGACCTTCCCGTCGAGCGCTCCCATGCCCGCCACCTTGTCATACCCCCACGAACTTGCGTCAATAACCCTTGAGAACGGCGGGGTTATTGACGCACGTTCGGCGGGGTGGGTCAGACTGGTGGGATGCAGGCATGGAGAGTGCACGAACTGGGTGAACCCGAGGCCGTCTTGGCGTTGGGCGACATCGATGTGCCATCGCCGGGCCCGAACGAGGTGGTCGTCGACGTCGCCGCGTCCTCGCTCAACTTCCCCGACGTCTTGATGTGTCGAGGCGAGTATCAGGTGAAGCCGCCGCTCCCGTTCACGCCGGGCGCCGAGGTGAGTGGTGTGGTGAGCGCGCTCGGAGACGGCGTGGATGCCGGCCTGCTCGGCCAGCGGGTCATCGCCATCCCGCGGTTTGGTGACGGCGGGTTCACGCAGCAGACCGTCGCCCCGGCCTCCACCGTGTTTCCGATTCCCGACTCGCTCGATGACGCCGCCGCGGCGGCACTCCACATCACGTATCAGACCGGTCATGTGGCGTTGCACCGACGCGCCGGGTTGCAGGCCGGGGAGACACTGCTCGTCCACGCCGGTGCCGGCGGGGTCGGCTCGGCCGCGATCCAACTCGGGCTCGCGGCGGGCGCTCGGGTGATCGCGACGGCCGGCGGCGACGAGAAGGTCCAGGTGTGTCGCGACCTCGGTGCCGAGTTGGTCATCGACTACCGCGCGGGTGACTTTGTCGACGCGGTGAAGGAGTTCACCGGCGGCGAGGGCGCGGATGTGATCTACGACCCGGTCGGCGGTGACACCTACGACCGGTCGACAAAATGCATCGCGTTCGAGGGTCGAATTCTGATCATCGGTTTCACCGGCGGTCGCTTCGCCGAGGCCCGGACCAACCACGTCCTCATCAAGAACTACTCAGTGGTCGGGGTGCACTGGGGGCTGTACAACATCAAGCAGCCGCAGTTCATCCACGAGACCCATGCCGAGTTGATGCGCCTCCATGAGGCCGGTCAGATCGCGCCACTTCTCTCCCGGGAGATCCCGATGACGGAGGTCCCGAGCGCGCTGGCGAGCCTCGCGACTCGTGGCACCTGGGGAAAAATCGTCGCCCGGTGGTGACGCTCCGAACCAAGCTGCGCGGATGAACGCAGGCGACATCGTCGGACTCTTGGCCGACCCCGATCGGCGACGGGTCGTGGCCGCGATGATCCTCGGCGCGTCGACGACCGCCGATCTCCAGCGCGACGCGGGTCTCGAGCTGCGAGCCGTCGTCACGGCGTTGCACCGGTTGGAGGACCGCGGCCTGGTGGTGCGCGACGGCGACCGCGCGGTACCTGTTGGAGGAAGCCTTCACCGTGGCGGCGCGCGCGGTGGCCGACCGGCCTTCGGAACCCGTCGACGAACGACTCGATCCGGAAATCGCCCACGTGCTGCGTACGTTCGTGCGCGATGGCCGGATCACCCAGATTCCGACGCAACACAAGAAGCGGCGGATCCTGTTCGACTGGTTGGTGCAGGACTTCGAGCCGGGGGAGAAGTACTCGGAGAAGATGGTCAACCTCATCCTCGGCCAACGGCATGCGGATACCGCCGCGCTCCGACGAGGCTTGGTCGACGAACAGCTCATGGCCCGCGAGCAGGGCGTCTACTGGCGCATCGGCGGCGAGGTCGTTGCCGACTGAGCCCGGCGGTGGAGCCGGGTCGATCGGCGGCTTGGCCGCACCGTCCGGCTGAATCCGTTCGCCCCGAGCGGGCCGCATCGGGCACACTCATGGGCTCTATGAGCGCCCCGATCAGTTTCCGTCTCCTGCCCGACCCGGATGTCTTCGACGACCTCCAGCGGACTCTCGAACGAGTGAACAAGGCGTGCAATGGCGCCCGGACCCGGATCCTGGCCGGCAAGGTCACAGGGAAGGCGGCGCAGAAGTCCATCGTCAAGGAAGAGATGGACAAGTTCAAGCTGCCGGCCACGCTGTCGGCCGCAGCGGCCGAGCGCGTAAGTATCAGCCTCACCAAGCAGAAGTTCGGTGCCTACCAGTCGCTGGTGTTCCCGCCCGCGTCGGTCAAGTGGCCGTCGTCGGACCGCGTCAATGTGCCGACCGCCGGTGGCAAGCGCACGATCCGGGTGTACCTCGCGCCCGGCCGCGGCAGCTTGCGGCCGCCGTTGGAGGGCAAACCCACTGCGCTCGTGTTCCGCAACGGCGAGTTCGAACTGGTCGACGCGACGCCCGTCCCCAGTGACGAGCCGGTCTCGGTGCTGCCATGGGAACGCGATTGACCCGGATCCTCCTGATCCGCCACGGCCAGTCGACCTGGAATGCCGACGGTCGCTGGCAGGGACGAGCCGACCCGCCGTTGTCGGAGCTCGGCGAACGCCAAGCCGAGGTCGCCGCGGCCGGGTTGGTCGACCACGGGATCGCACAGATCTGGGCGTCTCCGCTTCAACGCGCCCATCAGACCGCGGCGATCGTCGCGTCCGAACTCGGGCTGGCGGTGGTGAACGACGCTCGTCTCGAAGAACGCGACGCCGGCGACTGGACCGGCAAGACCCGCACGGAAATCGAAGCGGGCTGGCCCGGGTTCCTCGCCGAAGGTCAACGCCCCAACGGCTTCGAGACCGACGACGTCCTCTATGACCGCGCCTGGGCCGCGATCCAAGTCATCGCCGCGACCGTGGTCGACCCGACGCTGGTGGTCAGCCACGGGGGCTTGATCCGCGTGGTCGAGCGGGCGCTCGGCTCCGAGCCGCACTCCGTGCCCAACCTCGGTGGTCTCGACATCCGCCGCCTCGACGACGGCACCCTCGAACTCACCGGCCGCACCGTCCTCATCGACGCCTCGGCGGTGACGGTCACCTCCCCACCCGAGGTCTGACCACCCAGTCCCTCCGAACCCACGCGCGCTCCGCACCCCAGGGGGTGCGCAACCAGCGCGGGTTCCGCACCCCAGGGGGTGCGATACCGGCGCGGGTTCGCTTGGGGGGAGCTCGTGGTGGTGCGAGACTCCGGGTCATGAGCGAACCGTTCGATCCGGCGACGTTGGCGACGCTCGCGGATCCGTTCCCGACCTACGCGGCACTCCGGAAGCAGGGCCCCGTCGTCGAACTGGCGGGTGGACGGTCGGCGGTCTTTGGTCACGCACCGGCGTCGTTGGTGCTTCGGGATCCCCGATTCCACACCGGCACCCTCGGCTTCCTCTACGCCGCGATGCTTCCGCCCGGCGCGCTGCACGACGAGATGAGCAGGCGCATCAACTTCCTCGACCCGCCCGACCATCCCCGGGTCCGCGGCCTCGTGGCCTCGGCGTTCACGCCCCGGCGGGTCAAGGACCTCCGGCCGTGGGTCGAGACGACCGCTCGGCGGCTCGTCGGGGAACTCCCGACCGTCGACGGCACGGTCGAGCTCATGGCTGGGTTGGCGCACCAGCTGCCGTCGCTCGTGATCTCCGAGTTGTTGGGGGTCCCGGTCGAGTTCCGCGACCGGCTCACCGCCCTGAGCGACGCGATCACCCCGGTGTTCGGGACGTCGGTGTCGGCCGAGGATCGTGCGACGGCCGTGGCTGCGGCCGAGGTTATGCACGAGATCCTCGGCGCGGAACTCGAGCGCCGTCGGGCCCAACCCGCCGACGACCTCCTGAGCGCGCTCGTCCATACCGAGGAGGGCGACGAGCGCCTCTCACCCGCGGAGCTGATGTCGCTGGTCGCCACGCTGTATTCCGCCGGGCACCGGACGACTCGCGATCTGTTCGGCAACGGGCTGTCGTTGTTGCTGCGGGCGGGCCACCTTCCCCGACTCCCGGTCGATACCACGGTGATCGAGGAGATCACCCGGCTCGCGACGCCGACCCACTACGTCGCCCGATTTGCCGCCGAGGATGTCGAGATCGAGGGAGTGACGGTCGCCGCGGGGGCTCCGGTCATGGTGTTCCTCGCCGCCGCGAACCGTGATCCCGAGGTGTACGACCGACCCGACGCCTATGAGCCGGGTCGCGCCGGGCCCCCGGCGCTCAGCTTCGCCCTCGGTCCGCACTTCTGCCTCGGGGCGTCGCTCGCCCGGTTGGAGGTCGAGGCCATGCTCGGCGCGGTCGTCGAGCGGTTCCCGCAGGCTCGCGCCGCCGGCGGACCGCCGCCGTGGCACCAGCGCGGCCCGTTCCGGGGACTCGACGAGTTGCGGGTCACGGTCGCCTGATTGGGCCTGCCGACTCCGACCGGGATTTCCGCGTGCATCTCGTGTCGGCCCGTGGAAGGGTGATGGGATGGCGGCGCCGTTTCGGTTCGATCGCACCTGGGGGTTCCCGGTGCCGACCGAGGATCTGTGGGTCGCGCTCGACGCGCACCGACGAGTACCGGCGCTGGTGGGTCTGGCTGCGCGACTTCGAGGCCGACGGCATCCGGCCGGGAGTTGTGGCCCGGTGCCGAGTGAAGGCGCCGTTGCCGTACTCATTGCGGTGCGAGATCCGCGTCGAGCGGGTCGTGCCAGGTGCGCTCATCGACACCACGGTCTCGGGTGATGTCCGGGGTCCGGCCCGGCTCGAGATCGCGTCGGCGCCATACGGCTCGACCGCTCGGCTGATATCGAGTCTCGAGGTCTGCACCCCGGTCTTGGGTCGAGTCGCCTCCGTGGGGCGACCGCTGATGGCCTGGGCGCACAATGCCGTCGTGGAGACGGGTGTGGAACAATTTCGCCGTCAGGCGCTCACCCGACACGGGCTCGATCGGATCTTCTAGAATCTTCGGTCCCCCAGGGTGCGGAGCCGTGTGTGTCGCCAAGCCGTCAAGACCCAGAGATCGTGGCCGAGCAGGCCTATCTCGACGCGGTCTACGACCGGCTGGAGGCCATGAAGACCTCGGCGTCCTCCGTGGCGGAGGCGTACTCGGACGTTCGGCGCGGTGGAACGCATCAGGCTCGGCTCGAACGCGACATCGCGGTCGAGACCACCCACCGACGTCTCGCCGCGCTCGACATCGGCGACACGCCGCTGTGCTTCGGCCGGCTCGACTTCGCCGAGGACGACCGTTTCTACGTCGGCCGCCTCGGGGTCGACGACGCCGAGCACACGCCGCTGGTCGTCGACTGGCGCGCGCCGGTCGCCGAGCCCTTCTACCGGGCCACCGCGGTGTCGCCGATGGGCGTGGTCCGCCGTCGGCATCTGCTCACCAAGCACGGCCGTCAGGTCGTCGGCGTCGACGACGAGGTGTTCGACGCGGCCGCGGTCAACGAGGCCGGCCTCGCGGTCATGGGCGAAGGTGCGTTGTTTGCCGCGCTCGAACGGGAACGCACCGGCCGCATGGGCGACATCGTCGCGACCATCCAGGCCGAGCAGGACGAAGCCGTCCGGGCCGACCTTCCGGGCGCGCTGATCGTCTCGGGCGGACCCGGCACCGGCAAGACCGCGGTCGCGTTGCACCGCGCCGCGTACCTGCTCTACACCCACCGCCGACAACTCGGCGCCAACGGCGTACTGCTCGTCGGCCCGAGCAACGTCTTCCTCCGCTACATCGAGCAGGTGTTGCCCTCTCTGGGCGAGGACGAGGTCCAGCTCGCCACGATCACCGGGTTGAAGTCCCAGCTCGGACCATTTCGCCGGGAGGACGCGGCAACTGCGGCGGTCAAGGGCCGGGTCGAGATGGCGGCGATGTTGCGTAAGGCGTTGGCCGACCGCCAGCGAACACCTCGCGCCGACGTCGGTTTCAACTTCGACGGCCTGCGCCTCAAGATCAGCCGACGTGACTGTCGCCGCATCATCGACCGCACTCGCCAGAAACCGGGGAGTCACAACCAACGGCGACCGATCGTCGAACGGATGCTCCTCGACCGGTTGGTCGCCCAGTATCGGAACGCGTTGGCCCGCACTCACCAGCAGATGCTCGCTATCGACGACGACGAAGGTCACTACGACCCGTCCGTCGCCCGCGCGCTGGCCCGGGGCGAGTCGCCCTCACCGGAGTGGGAGCAGGAGATCGTCGGGCGGTTGCGGCGGGTGCCGGAAGTCCGCATCTTGCTCGAACGCATGTGGCCGATGGTCTCGGGTCAGGAACTGGTCCACGACCTGTTCTCCTTCCGGGCGCTGATCCGTTCGGCGGCCGACAGCCTCATCTCCCGCGACGATCAGCGCCGCCTCGAGCGGGACCGCTCGGCCAGTGTCAAGGACGTTCCGTGGACCGACGCCGACGCCGCGCTGGTCGACGAGGCCGACGCGATCTGCGGCCCGGTCGAGGCCGCGCGTCCGCGCCGGGCCCGACGCCGGACCGAGACCGATCGGGCCGTCGCCGACATCGCGTCGCGCACGGTGACCGAACTCGGTCTCGGCAAGTACATGACCGCCGGGGACCTCGCGGCGCGGTTCATGGAACCCACCAACACCGATACCGGTATCCCCGCGCTGCGCACGTTCGGCCATGTGCTCGTCGACGAAGCGCAGGACCTCTCACCGATGCAGTGGCGGATGTTGGCGCGGCGCTGCCCCAGTGGCTCATGCACGCTGGTCGGCGACTTCGGTCAGGCGTCGCGTCCTGGTGCCGCCTCGGGCTGGGACGACGTGCTCTCGCATCTCGTCACCTACGACCGGCCCCGGCGCGTCGACCTCACCGTCAACTACCGGACTCCGGCCGAGATCATGGACCTGGCGAACCGACTGCTCGCGGTGGCCGCGCCCGAGATTCCGCCGACGCGTTCGGTACGGGCGACCGGCGAACAGCCGCGGTTTCGTCGGGTCGACGACGTCGTCGAAGCCGCAGCCACCGCGGCTCGCGAGTTTTCGACCCGTCGGGGCACGACGGCGGTCATCGCTCCCGAGGAGGTGCAGGACGCAATCGTGGCGGCGCTCAGTGATGTCGGTGCGGTGTCCAACGGCCCCGACGCGCTCGACGCGCGTATCGGTGTGTTCGATGCCCTCGACGCCAAGGGTCTCGAGTTCGATCACGTCGTGGTGGTGGAACCGGCGCAGCTCGTCCCCGCCGACCGCGCCGGGCTACGCACCCTCTACGTGACCCTCACCCGCGCGACCCAGACCCTCGAAGTCGTCCACTCCCAACCCCTCCCCGAGGCCCTCACCGTCTAGTTCAGGGGAAGAACGGGCACCTGGTCTCGGTCGAGCCAGCGGTGGAAGAAATCGGTGAGGTCCCGACCCGCGATCTCGTTCGTGAGGGTGATGAAGTCGGCCGTGGTCGCGTTGCCGTAGCGGTACTTCGCCGTCCAGGCCTTCACCAGATCGAAGAACTTCGCATCGCCGATCGTGAGCCGCAGCGCGTGGAGCGTCAACGCGCCTCGATCGTACGTCGCGGGAGAGAACAGCCCCTCGACGCCCGGGTCGTGGGGCCGGGTCAGGTCCGGCTCGTTCTCGGCCCGCAGCTTCGCGATCTCCTCGTTGATGGCGAACGTCGGATCGACGTGGTCCTCCCACAAGTACTGCGCGTACGTCGCGAAGCCCTCGTTGAGCCAGATGTCGGCCCACCGCTCGATGCTCACGGAGTCGCCGAACCACTGATGCGCGAGTTCGTGGGCGACGGTGTCTTCCGCTTCCTTGTCGGTGCCGAGCATGTCGGACCCGAAGATCGACATCGTCTGGGTCTCGAGCGTGTACCCGATCTCGTCCCGGAGCACGACCGCGCCGTACGCGTCGAACGGGTACGGCCCGAAGATGGTGGAAAAGTAGTCGATCATCGCCCCGGTCTTGGCGAAGTCGGTCACGCTCTCGGCGTAGAGGCGCGGCGGGAAGAAGTTGCGGATCGGCACTCCCGCCGGGCTCGCGGTCGCCTCCTCGCGCATCGGTGCGATGACGACGGTCGCGAGGTAGGTCGCCATCGGTTGGGCCATTGTCCAGTGCCAGGTCGTGCGCCCGGCGGGGCCGGGGGTCGCGGTCAACGTGCCGTTGGACGCGACCGACACCCCGGCGGGCACATCGACCCGAATGTCGAACGGGGCCTTGTCGGCGGGGTGATCGTTGCCGGGGAACCACGTACGCGCGCCGATGGGTTCACTGACCACGTAGACCCGGCCGTCGCGGGTGCGAGTCCAGCCGATCTGGGTGGGGTCGTCCGCCGAGTCGCCCGGATCGGAGATCGCGCGAGGCTTCCCGTGATAGCGGACCTGGGTGACGAAGGTTGCGCCGCTCGCGATCGGCCGGCGCGGCCGAACCGTCACGACGGTTCGTCTTCCGACTCGACCGCGCGGGTGTGCCGTCGACGGTGAGTTCGTCGATCTTCAGGCCGCTGAGGTCGAGGTGGAACTCGGTGAGCGTCTGCTTCGCCGTGGCCGTGATGGTGGTGGTCGCGGTGATCACGGGGTGATCCGGGGAGTAGCTCAGCGAGATGTCGTAGTGACCGACGTCATACGCGTTCGCGCCGACTTCTGAGTAGTACGGATCGGACGGGCCGGCGGCGGTCGTGGTGGTCGTGGTGGTGGTCGATCGCTCGGGCCGCGACGGGTCTGCGCTCGAACCGCTGGACGCGCAACCCATCACGCCGAGAACGACGAGGCCGGTGAGGGCGTGACGAACCATGCCCCATCTTCGTCGGTATCGATCCCGCCGGCCTTGATGGCCGCGTAGCCTCACCGTCATGACTGTGACTGACGCCGATCTCGCCGCATCCGATGTTTCCTGGGATCTTGAACCGCTCCTCGGTGATGAGGGCATCGATGCCCACCTCGCCGCCGCCAGTGCCGCCGCCGGCGAGATCGAGGAAGCCCGCGGCACGATTGCCGGTCTCGACGCGTCGGGGCTCGCGGCCCTGATGACCAAGGTCGCCACGCTGCAGGAACATCTCGGCCGGGCCGGGAATTACGCCGGCTTGCGCTTCACCGTCGACACCACAGATGCCGAACGTGGTGCGCTGATGCAGCGGGTCGAGGAGGAGTCGACCGCGATTGCGACCCGGGTGATCTTCCTCGAACTGGAATGGGCCGCAGTGCCCGACGAGCAGGCCGATGCCGTCCTGGCCGATCCGCAACTCGATTTCTGTGGCCACGCCCTCCGGTCGATGCGTCGCTACCGGCCCCACTTGCTCACCGAACCCGAGGAGAAGATCCTCGCCGACAAGGACGTCACCGGCTCGAGTGCGTGGGCGCGACTCTTCAGTGAGTTGAGTTCCGCGATCACGATCGATCTCGACGGTGAGACGGTCGCGCTCGAGCAAGGCCTCTCGAAGTTGCAGTCGCCGAACCGCGACGAGCGGGCCGCCGCCGCGACCGCGGTGACCGAGGGTCTCGCCCCGGGGTTGCGCACCCGCGCGTTCGTGTTCAACACGCTGCTCGCCGACAAGGCCTCGACCGACCGGTTGCGGTCGCACGACAGTTGGATCGCCAGCCGCAACCTTGCCAACGAGGCCAGCGACGAATCGGTGCAAGCGCTCGTCGACGCGGTCGTCAGTCGCTACGACATCCCGCAGCGGTGGTACGCGCTGAAGGCGCAACTGCTCGGCGTGGACCGACTGGCCGACTACGACCGGATGGCGAGCGTCGCCGACGCGGAAGTTGAGTTCGGATGGAACGAGGCGCGCGAGCTGGTGCTCGACGCCTACGCGTCGTTCTCGCCGCAGCTCGCCGACGTCGCCCAGCGGTTCTTCAACGAGTCGTGGATCGACGCGCCGGTCCGGCCCGGCAAACGACCGGGCGCGTTCTGCGCCTATACGGTGCCGTCGCACCACCCGTACTTGTTGCTCAACTGGACCTCCAGCCGACGCGACGTGCTGACTCTCGCCCACGAGATGGGTCACGGTCTCCACGCGTACCTCGCCCGGGAGCAGGGGATCTTCCACCAGACGACTCCGCTCACCCTGGCCGAGACCGCGTCGGTGTTCGGTGAGACCGTGACCTTCGGTCGGTTGATGGAAGCGACCACCGAGCCCAACGCTCGGCTTGCGCTTATCGCCGAGAACTTGGAAGGCCAGATCGCGACCGTGTTCCGGCAGATCGCGATGAACCGTTTCGAGGATCAGGTCCACACCCACCGGCGGACCGTCGGCGAACTCAGCACCGACGATTTCGCCGCGCACTGGGCGCAGACCCAGGTCGCGATGCTCGGCGATGCGGTCGAGGTTACGGAGGGCTACCGCACCTGGTGGTCTTACATTCCCCACTTCATCGGCACCCCGGGGTACGTGTACGCGTACGCGTACGGCCAACTGCTCGCCCTCTCGGTGTACCGCCGGTACGAGGAGGGTGGCGACGATTTCGTGCCGGCATATCTGGAGTTGCTCGCAGCCGGCGGTTCGAAGTCGCCGGAGGAGTTGGGCAAGATCGTCGACTGCGATCTCGGCGACCCGAAGTTCTGGGTCGGCGGTCTCAACATCATCGAGCAACAACTCGAAGCGGCGGAAGCAGCGGCGTTGGCAACGGGTCGGATCTCGATCCCCGCGCCGTGACCGGCGGATTGCTCGCCGGGCGCCGCGCCGTCGTGACGGGCGGCGGCGGCGGAATCGGCCGCGCGATCTCGGAACGGTTCGCGGCCGAGGGGGCGACGGTCGTCGTCGCCGAGGTCGACGCGGCGCGTGCGGCCGAGACCGTAGAGGTCATCGCCGCGGCGGGCGGCCAGGCCTCGGCCGTCGTCGGCGACGTGACCGATGCCGACGCGGTGACCGATCTCGCGCGCGTGGCCGGCGAGGTCGACGTGCTGGTCAACAACGTCGGTCACTACCTCACGGCGGGGAACGACTTCCTCGCGAACGGATCCGACGCGTGGGACGACCTCTACGCGGTCAACCTGCGCCACGTCTTGCTGTGCACCCGCGCGTTCGTCGACGGGATGATCGAGCGCGGCCGGGGGAGTGTGGTGAACATCTCGTCGGTGGAAGGGTTCCGGGCGATTCCGAGCCGACCGGTGTACGCCGCGTTCAAGGCCGCGGTCGGCGGGTTCACCAAGAGTCTCGCGGTCGACCTCGGCAACTCGGGGGTGCGGGTGAACGCCATTGCGCCCGACCTCGTCGAGTCGCTCCAGGTGCCCTACGCGAAGTGGGTGGGCGCGGAGGACGCCGAACGTATCCCGAGTTGGGTGCCGGTCGGGCGCTTCGGCACCGGCGACGACATCGCCGGCGTCGCGCTGTTCCTCGCGTCGGACCTCTCCGGGTTCGTCACCGGCACGACCATCCATGCCGACGGCGGATCACTCGCCGCGGGTGGCTGGTTCCGTCGCCCCGACGGCACCTGGACCAACCGCCCCGTCGTGAGTTGACCGGTACGCGGACAACGAGACGACTCAGTAGCGGGCCATCTCGGCGCGGAACTGGTCGAGGCCCATGGAGCCGAGGTCGAGGGCGTGGGAGTGCCAGGCCTTGAGATCGAAGGCCGCGCCGTGGCGGGCCCGGGCGTCGGCTCGCGCCTCCAACCACACCCGTTCGCCGACTTTGTACGAGATCGCCTGACCGGGAATGCCGAGATAGCGGTCGACTTCGGAGCGCATGAACATCTCGGGGAACATTGCCCGGTCCACCACGAACGGCAACGCGAGCTCGGGGGTCCACCGCTCACCGGGGTGGTACGACTCGTTCGCGGGGATCTCGAGTTCGAGGTGCATGCCGATGTCGACGATGACGCGCACTGCGCGCATCGCTTGGGCGCGCAGCATGCCGAGTTCGTAGTCCGGGTTCTCGAGGTATCCGAGTTCACCCATGAGGCGCTCCGCGTAGAGCGCCCACCCTTCACCGTGACCCGAGGACCACGCGAGGGTCCGCTGGAACCGCGTCAAGGTGTCGGCGAGATAGCGCACCTGTGCGACCTGGAGGTGATGACCGGGTACACCCTCGTGGTAACAGATCGACACTTCTCCCCAGAGTGGGAAGCGGGTCGTGCCCATCGTCGGGTACCAGGTGCGACCGGGGCGAGAGAAGTCTTCGGACGGCCCGGTGTAGTACATCGCCGACGCGCCACCCGGTGGGGCGATCATCGCCTCGACGGTCTGCACCGGCTCGGGGATGTCGAAGTGGACGCCGTTCATCTCGGCGATGGTGGTGTCCATCAGATCCTGCAGCCACGCCCGGAGGTTCTCGGGCC
The DNA here is from genome assembly GCA_963765075.1 of uncultured Acidimicrobiia bacterium. Taxonomy (GTDB): domain Bacteria; phylum Actinomycetota; class Acidimicrobiia; order IMCC26256; family JAENVU01; genus JAENVU01. The sequence continues at coordinate 281,255 of CAVXVA010000001.1, read as the reverse complement.
CTTCGATGGCACGCGCCGGGTCGGTCTCGAGGAGCTCGATCACTTCGCCGACGGTGCCGTTCGGCAGGATGCGCGCCGCGACCTGGCCGACGGCGTGCTCGATGCGGTGCAGTTCGTCCCAACCCCACTGGTAGGTCTCGGCCAGGTCGAGCACGGTGCCGTTGAACATCCGGGCACCGATGGCGTAGCGCTCCTCGCCGACTGCGTCGCGCGGGTCGGCATCGGGCGCGTACTCGGACGTGAGGTACCGCGCGAACGCGTCGAGCGCGGCCGTCGCCCGCTCGGCGTGGCGCTCGACCGATGCGTGCAAGCCCGACGAGCCGATGCCCGCCGCCGCCATGCGGTCGGCCAAAGCGAGGAAGTACGGCCGAGTCCCGTTGGCATCGGTGCCGGCCCACACTTCGATCTGCGCGATCGCGCCGACCACCTGGCGCGTCGACGCCACGATCCCGCGCGAACGCCCCTCGGTGAACGCGGCCTCGAGGCTCCCGAGACACTCGGGCACGCGGGCGATGCGGGCGGTGACGATCTCCCAGTCGGCCTCCGTCTGGGTCTGGAGCATGTCGAACGCTTCGCGAACCTCCTGCACGGCCGAGCCGAGCACGGCGATCGACCGGAACTGCTCACCGCGCTCGTGAAGTTCGAGCGCGACCTCCAAGCGTTCGCGCATCACGCCGGCCGCCACGCGGTCCCGCTCGGCGTCGAACCTTTCGCCATCGAGTTCGAGCCGGGCGAGGGTGCGTAGCGTGGCGCGGTCGTGCTCGGCCCGTTCGTCGGCCCCGTCGGGCGAGTAGTCGGTGAGCTGATCATCGTGCCCGGCGATGCCGTCGAAGGTCGCCGCGATGGGGTGGAGGCGGGCGTAGTCCTCGACGTATCGGTCGGACAGTTCGTCAATCGGTCTGATCACGTTGACCCTTTCGTGGGTGCCCTTGCTTCCGTTCCCTCTCCCTGGCGCACGCTACCGTCGACCTGTGGCCGCCCAGTTCATCTTCACCATGCGCAACTTGTCCCGGTTTCACCCACCGGATCGGCAAGTCCTCGAGAACATCAACCTCTCCTTCTATCCCGGCGCCAAGATCGGCGTCCTTGGTTCGAACGGTGCCGGGAAGTCGAGCTTGCTGCGCATCATGGCCGGTGAGGACGACGGATTCTCCGGCGAGGCCCGCCTCACCCAGGGCTTCACCGTCGCCATGCTCCACCAGGAGCCCCAGCTCGACGGCGCCAAGGACGTGCTCGGCAACGTGATGGACGGCGTGGGCGAGACCGCCACGCTGCTCGAACGCTACGACGAGGTCCTCGCCGGGTGGTCCGATCCCGACGCCGACTACGACAAGCTCGGCACCCAACAGGCCCAGCTCGAAAAGGAGATCGAGGCCGCGGGGGCGTGGGATCTCAAGCGCACGATCGACATCGCGATGGACGCGCTCCGCCTGCCCGCCGGTGACGCCAACGTCGACGTGCTCTCCGGTGGTGAACGTCGACGGGTCGCGCTCTGTCGGCTGCTGCTCTCGCGTCCGGACCTGTTACTGCTCGACGAACCCACCAACCACCTCGACGCGGAATCAGTCGCGTGGTTGGAACGCTTTCTCGGCGAGTACCACGGCACCGTCGTCGCGGTGACCCACGACCGGTACTTCCTCGACAACGTCGCGGGCTGGATCCTCGAACTCGACCGCGGCAAGGGCATCCCGTGGGAAGGCAACTACTCGTCGTGGCTGGAGCAGAAGGAAGCTCGCCTCGCCCAGGAAGAGAAGTCCGACAAAGCCCGCCAGCGCACGCTGGCTCGCGAGCTGGAGTGGATCCGTCTCGCCCCGCGTGCTCGCCAGGCTAAGGGCAAGGCCCGACTCAACGCGTACGACGCGTTGGTGGCCGAGGCCGAAGGCGGGGCCGACCGCGCCGAACAGCTTGTCATCTCGATTCCGCCAGGCCCGCGCCTCGGTGACGTCGTGGTCGAGGCCGAGTCGGTGAGCAAGGGGTTCGGCGATCGGCTTCTGATCGAGGACCTGTCCTTCACGCTGCCGCGCGGGGGCATCGTCGGCGTGATCGGCCCCAACGGCGCGGGCAAGACGACGCTCTTCAAGATGATGATCGCCGCGGCCGCCAAGGGTGATCCCGATCCGATCGACGCACCCGACTCCGGCACCCTCCGCGTCGGGTCGACCGTCGAACTCGCCTACGTGGACCAGAGTCGCGATTCACTCGACGCGGAGAAGACCGTCTTCGAGGAGATCACGGGCGGCGCCGATCACATCGTGGTCGGTGGACGCGAGATCCACTCCCGGGCGTACGTGGCCGGCTTCAACTTCAAGGGCTCGGATCAGCAGCAGACCGTCGGGAAACTCTCGGGTGGAGAGCGCAACCGGCTGCATCTCGCGAAGGTGCTCACCCAGGGCGGCAACGTGTTGCTCCTCGACGAACCGACCAACGACCTCGACGTCGACACCATGCGCGCACTCGAGGATGCATTGCTCGCCTTCGCCGGGTGTGCGGTGGTCATCAGCCACGACCGGTGGTTCCTCGACCGCATCGCGACTCACGTGCTCGCCTTCGAGGGCAACTCCGAGGTGCGCTGGTTCGAGGGCAACTTCTCCGACTACGAGGTCGACCGCCACAAGCGTCTTGGCGCCGAAGCCGACCAACCCCACCGGATCAAGTACAAGCCGCTCGCCCGATGAGTGAAGTGATGTGGGCACGCGGGTGCAGCCGAGACGCCAGCGGAACGGGGCCCGAGCGGCCCGGCCCGCAGGGCCGAGAGCGGGATTGATGAGCGCCAACATCGAACTCACACCGGACAAGGTGGTTGCGGGTGGCGAGGCGCTGGCTCGTGATGCCGACGGTCGGGTCGTTCTCGTCGAAGGTGGCATCCCGGGCGAGCGGGTGCGGGTCGAGATCCACAATGCGAAGAAGACGTTCGCCCGCGGCCGGATCGTCGAAGTCCTCGACCCGTCTCCGGATCGGGTCACCCCGCCATGCCCGCACGTGGTCACCGGTTGCGGTGGCTGCGACTGGCAGTACATCGAGTCTGCGGCCCAACGGCGCCTGCGGCGTGACATCGTGGTGGACGCGCTGGCCCGGCTCGGCAAGATCGGTGACGCCGCCGAGAGTCTCGTCGCCGAATCGGTCGCGTTGGCCGACGCCCACTTCCGCACCTCGGTACGCGTGCTGATGGTCAAGGGTCGTCCTGCGTTCCGGAAGGCGTATTCCCACGACCCCGTCCTCATCGATTCGTGCCTGGTCGCGCATCCACTCATCGAGTCGTTGCTGGCCGACGCGCAGTTCGACGCCGTCAAGGAGGCCGAGATCCGGTGTGGGACCCGAACGGGTGAACGCATGGTGATCGCGTTTCCGACCACGCGGTATCTCTCCCTGCCTGACGATGTCGTGATGATCGGCGCCGACGACATCGAGGCCGGCAAGACCGCGATGTTCGCGGAGGAGGCCGCAGGTCGCCGGTGGCGGATCTCGGCCACGTCGTTCTTCCAGACCCGCGCCGACGGGGCCGACGCCCTCGCTCAGTTGGTGAAGGACGCAGTGCCCGACGAGGCCGAGACCGTCGTCGATCTCTACGCCGGGGTCGGCCTCTTTGCCGGAACGATTGCCAAGAAGGGTCGGAAGGTGATCGCGGTCGAGGGCAACCCGGCTGCGGTCCGGGACGCGAAGCACAACCTCGCGTCCGACGACGTGAAGGTCGACCGGGCCGACATCAGTCGTTGGGACGCGATCCCGGCCGATGTGGTGATCGCCGACCCCAGCCGGGCCGGCCTCGGGGCCGACGTGGTGAGCCACATCGACGCGACCGACGCCAGCCGGGTGGTCCTCGTGGCCTGCGATGCGGCCGCGCTGGGCCGGGACGTCCGCCTCCTGGGTGAGGCCGGGTTCGGCTTGACCCGGGCCACCCCGGTCGATCTCTTTCCGCATACCAGTCACGTCGAGGTGGTCGCGGTTCTCGATCGGTAGGGGAGCCCGCGGTACCGTCCCGGCGCCGAGATTTCTGCCGCGAAAGGGAACCATGGAGCCGACGGACACGCAGCGGGTCGAGACCGACAGCATGGGCCCGATCCTGGTGGCCCGCGACCGGTATTGGGGGGCACAGACCGAGCGGTCGCTGCATCACTTCTCCGTGGCGAACGATCGGATGCCGTCCGCCGTCATCCGGGCGATGGCAGTGCTGAAGAAGGCCGCCGCGATGGTCAACCGTGATCTCGGCAAGATGCCCGAACCGATCTGCGTCGGCATTGTCACCGCGGCCGACGAGGTGATCGAGGGAACCCTTGATGACCACTTCCCGCTCTATGTCTGGCAGACCGGTTCGGGCACGCAGACGAACATGAACGTCAACGAGGTCATCTCCAACCGGGCCATCGAGCTCGCCGGCGGCGAGTTGGGCTCGAAGACTCCGATTCATCCGAACGACCACGTGAACATGTCGCAATCGTCGAACGACACGTTCCCGACCGCGATGAACATTGCCGCGGTCGAGGAAGTACTGCAGCGGCTGATCCCGTCGGTGCGGTCGCTGCGCGACGCGCTCCACGCGAAAGCGACCGAGTTCGCCGACATCGTGAAGATCGGTCGCACCCACCTTCAGGACGCAGTGCCGCTGACTCTCGGTCAGGAATTCTCCGGCTACGTCGCGCAACTCGATGCCGACCTTGGCCGGCTCGAGGAGAGCGTGAGCGGCCTCTACGGTCTCGCGATCGGCGGGACCGCGGTCGGTACCGGCCTCAATACCCACCCGGAATTCGCGGTGCGGGCGGCTGCGGTGATCGCGGACCTCACCAATCTCCCGTTCGTCTCGGCCGAGAACAAGTTCGCCGCGCTCGCGGCCCATGATGACCTCGTGTACGCGCACGGCGCGGTCAAGACCCTTGCGGTGACCCTCATGAAGGTCGCGAACGACCTGCGGTGGCTCGGCTCCGGACCCCGTGCCGGGCTCGGCGAGTTGCTGTTGCCCGAGAACGAGCCGGGCAGCTCGATCATGCCGGGCAAGGTGAATCCGACCCAGTCCGAAGCACTCACGATGTGTTGCATCCAGGTGTTCGCCAACGACACCGCGGTCGGGGTCGCCGGCTCCCAGGGCAACTTCGAACTCAATGTGTTCAAGCCGGTGATGATCTTCAACTTCCTGCATTCGGTCGATCTGCTCACCGACGCGTGCCGGAACTTCCGCGAGTTCTGTGTGGAGGGTCTCGAACCGAACCTGCCCCAGATCGCGCAGTACGTCGAGGAGTCGTTGATGGTCGTCACCGCGCTGAACCCGGTGATCGGGTACGACCAGGCCGCGGCGATCGCCAAGAAGGCCCACCACGAGGGCACGACCTTGCGGGAGGCGGCGATGGCGCTCGGCACGATCTCAGCCGAGGACTTCGACCGCGTCGTCCGCCCGGGCGACATGATCAAGCCGTCCTGACCACCAACGTGCGTCAATAACCCCGCGGATCGAGGGGGTTCTTGACGCAAGAACGGTGAGTGGGCGGCGCTTGTATGCTCGCCCGTCCGTCCCCGGCCCAGGAGTTCCCCCATGGCGATCTATGACCACCCCGTGAAGGCACTGAACGGCAGCGACGCCTCGCTGGCCGATTACCAGGGCAAGGCGGCGCTCGTCGTCAACGTGGCTTCGAAGTGCGGTCTCACGCCTCAGTACGAAGGTCTCCAGAAGCTCCAGGACACCTACGCCGATCGCGGCTTCACCGTCCTCGGGTTCCCGTGCAACCAGTTCCTCGAGCAGGAGCCGGGCTCCGCCGACGAGATCCAGGAGTTCTGCTCGGTCAACTACGGCGTGACCTTCCCGCTCTTCGCCAAGATCGACGTCAACGGTGAGCAGCAGGACCCGCTGTACACGGAGTTGAACCAGGCGGCCGACGTCGCCGACGGGCACACTGGTGACATTCGGTGGAACTTCGAGAAGTTCCTGGTCAGCCCCGCGGGCGAGATCGTCGGTCGATTCAGCCCCACGGTCACCCCCGAGGACGCCGACCTGGTCAGCGCCATCGAATCCCAACTCCCCTAAACACCGCGACTTTTTGTCTCCGCGTGGGGGTATTCCCAACCCCACAGACAAAAAGTCGCGGTGAGGAAATCTGACTGGAAACGTCGGGAATAGATGAGCCCGATCCGGAGTTGAGTGCTTCACCTTCAACTCTGATCGGAGCTCCTCATGGCCGAACTCGACACCCTTGCACTGCCGGTCCTGCCGCTGACCGCGGGCGTGGTCCTGCCGGCGACGGTGATCACCCTCACGCTCGACAGCGACGAGGCCAAGGCCGCAGTCGCCAGCGCTGCGGACGGCGACGGACGCGTGCTGCTCGTCCCCCGAATCGACGGGGTCTACGCCCGCGTCGGCACCGTCGCCAAAGTGGAGGAATCGGGTGAACTGCCCAACGGGGTGTTCGCCGCGATCCTGCGCGGCCTGCACCGCGCACAACTCGGTGCCGGCGTGGCCGGAACCGGAGCGAGCCTCTGGGTCGAGACCGTCGAACTGACCGATGCACCCGCGACGGCCGCGACGGTCGAGGTCGGCAAAGAACTGCGCGGGGTCCTGACGGTGCTCGCCGAGGCCCGGCGGTCGCGGCGGCTGCCCGAACTGCTCCGTACGACGACCGACCCGGCGGCACTTGCCGACGGGTTCGGATCGTGGAGCGAACTGCCGAGCGAGAAGAAGATCGAACTGCTCGAAGCGACCGACCCGGAGCGACGGGTGGAACTCGCCCTCGGTTTCGCTCGGGACTTACTGGCCGAACACCACCTCCACGAGCGCATCCGGCACGAGGTCAGCGACGGCATGGAGCGGCACCAGCGTGAGTTCATCCTGCGTCAGCAACTCCAGGCCATCCGCAAGGAGTTGGGCGATGACGACGAAGGCGACGGCGTCGATGAGTACCGCACCCGACTCGCGGCGCTGACCGTCGATGACGACGTGCGCGCCACGATCGCCCGGGAGATCGACAAGCTCGAGCGCACCGGTGCCCAGAACCCGGAGCACGGGTGGATCCGCACGTGGCTCGATACCGTGCTCGACCTCCCGTGGGGTGTCCGATCCGACGAGACGCTCGACGTCACGGAGGCCCGCGCCGTGCTCGACGCCGACCACACGGGGCTCGAGGACGTCAAGGACCGCATCGTCGAGTACCTCGCGGTGCGCAAGTTGCGGGCCGAGCGCGGGTTCGACGAACGCGACGAGAACACCCGTCAACGCGGCCACGGTCTGATCTTGGCCCTCGTCGGCCCTCCGGGCGTGGGGAAGACCTCGCTGGGCGAGTCGGTTGCTCGCGCCACCGGTCGGAAGTTCGTGCGCGTGGCTCTGGGAGGCGTGCGCGACGAGGCCGAGATCCGGGGTCACCGCCGGACCTACGTCGGCGCGCTGCCGGGCCGGATCGCTCGCGCACTCAAGGAAGCCGGGACGATGAACCCGGTGATCCTGCTCGACGAAGTCGACAAGCTCGGTGCCGATTGGCGGGGCGACCCGTCGGCGGCACTACTCGAGGTGCTGGACCCGGCCCAGAACCACACGTTCCGGGACCACTACCTCGACATCGACCTCGACCTGTCCGGCGTGCTGTTCCTCGCGACCGGCAACGTGGCCGACACGATCCCGGGCCCACTGCTCGACCGCATGGAGGTGGTGCGGCTCGACGGCTACACCGAGGAAGAGAAGGTCGTGATCGCGCGTGATCACCTGGTTGCTCGCCAACTCGATCGCAATGGACTCGACGCCGACGAAGTCGTGATCGATGATGACGCGATCCGAACGGTTGTCACCGGGTACACCCGGGAAGCGGGCGTGCGTTCGCTCGAACGGGAGATCGGTCGACTGCTGCGCAAGGTTGCAGCTGGGGTCGCGGTCCGTACCGACACCGATCCGATCGTCGTCGACGACGCGTTGGTGCGTGAACACCTTGGTCGGCCGAAGTTCCAGGCCGAGGAGATCGCCGATCGCACGGCAGCGCCCGGCGTCGCAACCGGGCTGGCAGTGACGGGTGTGGGTGGCGACGTGCTGTTCGTCGAAGCCACCGCACTCGACGGCGAACCCGGGTTGCAACTCACCGGCCAACTGGGTGACGTGATGAAGGAGTCGGCGCACATCGCACTCTCCTACGTGACCGCCAATGCCGACGCGCTCGGTGTCGACTCCGAGCGGCTCAAGACGCGCCGGTTCCACGTCCACGTGCCCGCCGGCGCGGTGCCCAAGGACGGCCCGTCGGCGGGTGTGACCATGACGACGGCGATGGTGTCGCAGCTGACGAATCGCCCGGTGCGAGGTGACGTGGGCATGACCGGTGAGGTCACGCTCCAGGGCCGGGTGCTGCCCATCGGCGGCGTCAAGCAGAAGGTGCTCGCGGCGCAACGGGCCGGGTTGACCACGGTCATCCTGCCCAAGCGCAACGGTCCTGACCTGGACGACGTGCCCGAGTCGGTGCGGGAGGTCATGACCTTCCACCTCGCCGATGACGTCACCGAAGTCCTCGAGTGGGCATTGGAGGCGTCACCAAATTGAGCGCGAGAGTGATCCCGGACCGCTCGCTAGCGTCGGCGGGATGCTGACTGCTCGCTCGGTGTCCGTCTCCTTGGGTGGGGCGGTGGTGCTCGACAACATCTCGTTGTCGATCGCGGCCGGCCACCGGCTCGGCATCGTCGGGACGAACGGCATCGGGAAGTCGACGCTGCTGCGGGTCCTGGCCGGAGAGACGGCGGTCGACGCGGGGTCCGTCGAGCGGGCGCCGGCAACAACCCGCGTCGGGCTCCTGCCCCAGGAGCCCGACGCTCGACCGGGCGAAACCCTCAGGGGCTATCTCGCCCGCCGCACTGGTCTTCAAGCCGCCAACGATGAACTCGATCGCCTGACCGAGCGATTGGCAACTGATGCGTCCGTCGTCGGCGAGTACTCCGATGCGCTCGACGCGTTCCTCGACCTCGGTGGTGACGACTTCGACGCGCGCGTCGGTCACGTCTGTGGTCAGCTGGGGCTGCCCCAGGATCGGCTCGATGTCGAGATGGTGGCGCTCAGCGGTGGCCAGTTCGCACGGGCGGCACTGGCCGCCATCTTGCTCAGCCGATTCGACGTCCTGCTGCTCGATGAACCCACGAACAACCTGGACTTCGAGGGCTTGGCCCAGCTCGAACGATTCGTCACCTCCACGCCGTGCGCGATCGTCGTCGTCTCCCATGACCGGGCGTTCCTCGACGCGACGGTCCATCGGATTCTGGAAATCGAGGAGGAGTCGCATCGGGGTCGCGAGTTCGCCGGGGGCTGGTCCGACTACATCGCTGCTCGCGAACTCGCGCGCCGGCAGGGGTATGAACGCCATTCCGCCTATGCCGCCCAGCGAGACACGCTGACTGCGCGCGCCGACACCCAACGCGCGTGGTCCGAGCAAGGGAAGTCACGGGCCAAACGTGTGGCCGACCCCGACAAGAACATCCGAGCGTTCAAGACCGCACGCAGCGAGAAGCAGGCGGCGAAGGCCCGGGCGACCGAACGGGCGATCGAGCGACTGGAAGTCGTGGAGAAGCCATGGGAGGGCTGGGAGCTGAATCTCGACCTGGCGCCGACCGAGCGCAGTGGCGATGTGGTCGTGCGCCTCGACCAGGCGATCATCGAACGGGGCACCTTCCGGCTCGGCCCACTGGACCTGGAGATCGGCTGGGGTGAACGAGTCTCGATTCTCGGTCCGAACGGCTGTGGCAAGACGACCCTGGTGCGCGCCCTCCTCGGCGAACTCCCCGTTACGGCCGGTACGCGCTGGATAGGACCCGGAGTGACCGTCGGTTCCCTCGATCAAGCGCGGGCTCGCTTCGGGGGCGCCGAGACTCTGCTCGATGAGTTCATTCTGGCGTCCGGCCTGGACCTGAGCGATGCCCGATCGCTGCTGGCCAAGTTCGGGCTCGGGGCCGACGCGGTGCGCCGGGCGGGCTCCGCACTGTCCGCCGGGGAGCGCACCCGCGCGCAGCTCGGCGCGCTCATGGCCTCAGGCGTGAACTGTCTGGTGCTCGACGAACCGACGAATCACCTCGACCTCGCCGCCATCGAGCAGATCGAACGGGCGTTGGGGCGGTACTCGGGCACGCTGGTGCTCGTGAGCCACGACCGTCGGTTCCTCGATGCGGTGGTCGTTGATCGGTCGATCGACCTCGCCGCGCGGGCGGGTCCGGCTGCGTCTAGTTCGGCGTGATCGATCCACCGCGGCTGCGTTTCGGCAGCAGCGTGTCGAGCGACGCGGGGTCCGACATTGTCGGTGCCGGTGGTTCGGGCGCGGACGCCTCGTCGACGAGCTGATCCGTGGCCTCGGGCGGGCCGGGCGGCGCCGCGACGGGCGGGGGTGGCGGGGGTGGTGGAGGCGCCACAGCTTCGGGTACGGGTTCCTCGACCGGCGCCGGCGGTTCCGGGGTCCAGTCGATCGGGGCAAGGGGCGCGACCGCCGCGGCGGCGACCGGTGCTGGGCTCAGCCAGGGATCGGCCGGGGGCGTGACCGCAACCGGAGGGACCGGCTGCGGGGGAGCGGGCGCCTCGGCGACCGGGGAAACCGGAGCAACGATGGGCGGCGGGGCGGTCTCGACCGCAGATGCGGCTGCGGGCACCGCAGCCGCGGCGACCAGTGGGGCGACGCTGATGTCGCCGAGCGGGTGGTGGCAGGCAACGAAGTGGCCAGGCCGGACTTCGCGCATCAGGGGCTCGTCCGAGCTGCAGATGTCGGTGACCGCAGGGCAGCGGGTCCGGAACCGACAGCCGGAGGGCGGTGACAGCGGCGACGGGATCTCGCCGCCCACGCCCGCGCGTTCACCGGTGGCCGCATCGGGATCGGGCTCGGGGATCGCGCTGAGCAACGCCGCGGTGTACGGATGGGCAGGGTTGGCGTAGAGCGTGTCGGGGTCGGAGAACTCGCACAGCTTGCCGAGGTAGAGCACCGCGACTTTGTCGCTGACGTTCTTGACCACCGCGAGGTCGTGGGCGATGAAGATCAGCGTCAGGCCGTAGCGCTGCTTCATTTCTTCGAGCAGGTTGAGGATCTGGGCCTGCACCGAGACGTCGAGCGCCGACACCGGCTCGTCGCAGATGATCAGCTTCGGTTCCGTCGCAACGGCGCGGGCGATCGAGATTCGCTGACACTGACCGCCGGAGAACTCGTGTGGCCGCTTGGGCCCGGCGACGGCCGGGTCGATCCCGACGGTGTCGAGCACCTCGTTGACCCGGGCGACCCGAGACTCCTTGTTGCCGATCTTCCAGATATCGAGACCTTCACTCACGATGTCGCGTACCCGGCGGCGGGGATTCAGCGACGAGATCGGGTCCTGGAAGATCATTTGCAGCTTGGGCCGGGTCTCGCGCAACAACGCGCCGGAGAGCGTGGTCAGGTCGTTCCCGTCGAAGGTGACCGAGCCGCTCCTGGCCTTGACCAGCTGCATCACGGCCTTGCCCATGGTGGATTTCCCACAGCCGGACTCGCCGACGATGCCGAGCGTCTCGCCAGGGAGCACGTCGAGGCTCACCTTCGAGACGGCATGCACCTTGAGTCCGCTGCGGCCGACGGGGAACTCCACGACGAGATCTTCGATGCGCAGCATCGCTTCGTCCGAGCCGCGCAGGTGAGCGGTACCGCTGCCGGCCATCAGGACACTCCCATGGCCACGGCTGATTCGAGCCCGGCCTGTTGGTTGGCTTCGAGTGCGGCCCGGCTCTCGGGCGTGCCGACCGGGATCCAGCATCGGAATGCGTGGCCACCGTCGGCCGCGTTGACGAGCGGTGGCTCTTCGTTGCGGCACTTGTCCTGCGCGTAGGGACAACGGGGCGAGAACTTGCATCCCGGTGGTGGATTGATGATGTCGGGCGGACGTCCACCGATCGCGGTCAGCTTCGAGTGGCTCGGCGCGCCGAGCTTGGGGATCGACCGCATCAACGCTTCGGTGTAGGGGTGCGACATCGAGCGGAAGAGCTTGCGGGTCGGCGCGCTCTCGACGACGCGTCCGGCGTACATCACCGCGATGTCGTCCGCCCGGTTCGCCACGACACCGAGGTCGTGGGTGACGAGGATCATGGCCATGAACCGTTCGCGCTGCTGCTCCTGGAGTAGATCGAGGATCTGGGCCTGGACGGTCACGTCGAGCGCGGTGGTGGGCTCGTCGGCGAAGAGCAGCTTGGGGCCACAGGCGATCGCCATCGCGATGACGACCCGCTGGCGCATACCACCCGACATCTGGTGGGGGTACTCGTTCAGGCGCCGTTCGGCCTCCGGGATCCCGACCGACTCCAGCAACGCGAGCGCGAGTTCCTTGGCGTAGTCCTTGGTGATGTCGAGGTGCTGGCGCAGGACTTCGGTGATCTGATTCCCGATCTTCATGACCGGGTTCAGCGACGTCATCGGGTCCTGGAACACCATCGCCATCTGGGCGCCCCACAGTGAACGGAGTTGCGCATCCGAGGCCTGCACGAGGTCGTTGCCTTCGAAGAGCGCCTCGCCCGATCGCACGACGTTGTTGCGCGGGAGCAGGCCCATGATGCTGCGCGACAGGACCGATTTTCCCGAGCCCGACTCGCCGACGATCCCGATGGTGCGACCTCGTTCGAGCGTGAACGTGACGCCGTCGACCGCCCGGGCCAGACCGCGAGCCGTCTTGAACGCAGTGCGCAGGTCCCGCACGTCGAGCAGTGGCCCGTCGAGCGGTGCCGCCTCGAACCGTTCGGCTCCGGCATGAGAACGCCGGCGACGGGGGCTCACAGGGCGCTCTCCCGCACGTCGAACTTCGCTCGGAGTGCGTCGCCGAGGTAGTTGAGAGCCATGACGGTGATGAAGATCACGAACGAGGGGATCAACACGATGTGCGGTGCGTCCTTGATGTCCTGGCGACCCGCGTTGATGATCGAGCCCCACGTGATGGTCTCGGTGGTGACGCCGGCACCCACAATGGCCAGGCCGGCCTCGGCCACGATGACCACCGCGACGCCGAGGAGCGCGATCGAGAGCATCGCCGGCAACACGTTGGGGACGAGTTCCTTCCACATCACTCGACCGTGTTTCGCCCCTTGGGCTCGGGCGGCGGTGACGAACTCGCGTTCCGCCCATGACAACGTGGACGCACGGGCGATGCGGGCGATGACGGGGATCGACACGATGGCCAGCGCCATGGTGACCCACGGAACCGAGTTCCCCATGAACGTGACGATGGAGATCGCGAGGACCAAGGGGGGGAAGGCCAGGAAGATGTCGGTCATCGAACCGAGGACTGCTCCGACCCGGCCTTTGAAATAGCCGGCGAGCACGCCGAACAGTCCGCCGAAGATGAAGCCGATCGCGACCGAGAAGACACCGATGCGCATCGAGGCGCTGGTGCCGTTGGCCACGAGCGCCAGCATGTCCTGGCCACCGCTGTCGGTCCCCAGGATCGCCATGCTGGTCTCCTGGGTACCGTCCTTCAGGGCGTAGGTGGTCTCGGTGAACGGCGACACCCGCAGGCCGCCGGCATCGGCCTTCGGGTCGTGCAGGAACGGGATGTTCTGATCGGTCACCATCCCGGCGATGGCCACGACCACGAGCATGGCGAGCCACGCGACGGCCAGCCATCCGCCGATGCCGATGCCCTTCTTCCTGACCTTGCCGGCGGCCGGGTCGGACTCGATCGCGGCGAAGAGGGTCGCGACCGAATCGGGATTGGTGTAGAGCGCGGTCTCGTCGGCGGCCAAGGCCGTGACGAGATCGTGCCCGGCGTCAGGCGATTGCTCGGGCATGGCGAATCCGCGGGTCGAGGACGGTATAGAGCAGATCAACGAAGAAGTTCACGAGCACGTAGATCACCGCGATGATCGCGATGAGGGCCTGGGTCTCCACGACCTGGGTCCCCAGAATCGACCGGACGAGTTCGTCACCGATCCCGGGAAGGTTGAAGATCTGTTCGACGATGATGGCGCCGCTGATCAGGGCGCCGACGTTCAGGCCGGCGACGGTCAACAATGTGAGGCTCGACGGGCGGAAGGCGTGACGTAGTAGGACACGTCGCGCGGGGATCCCCTTGGCCTTCGCGGTCGTGATGAAGTCCTCTTGGAGGGTCGCGATCATGTCGGAGCGCAGCAGCCGCATGTAGACCGCGATCTGTGCGATCGCAAGGCTGATGGTCGGGAGCAGCATCTGCTCCCAGTTGGCACTGCTGAACGGGTTGAGCGGGAAGTCGCCGACCCCGATGTATTGCGTGGGTAGGCCCCAGACCGGATTGTTGGCTGCCCCGATCTGGAGCAACAGGGCCGCGAGGAACGCGGGCATCGCCAACATCGCGAACATCAGGATGTTCGTGCCCTTGTCGAACAACGTGCCGTTGCGGTACGCGGTGAGGATTCCGAGCGGCAGGGCGAACAAGAGCGCGAGAAACTGCGCGTAGATCATGAGCTCCAGCGAGACCGGCAGTTTCTTCTTGACGATCTCGCTCACCGGGGTTCCGGAGGCCGCACTGTCGCCGGTGCCGGTGTACTTCAAGCCGAAGTCGAGGACCACGAAGTCGCCCAACCAGCGGCCGTACTGCACGAAGAACGTGTCGTTGAGATGGAGCGAGGCCCGGAGCTTGGCCTTCGCTTCCGGGCTCCCGAACGGGGCCACCTTGTCGACGATGTCAGATCCCGAGGTGCTCTCCTGCAACTTGAGCATGGAGAACGACAGGAACGTGACGATGAAGACGACGAACACGAGCCGGACGACTTTCAAGAGCAGAGTTCTCATGGTGCTCCTCCCTGTGCGTCCGACTCGTGCCCGTCAATCCTTCCGAGTTACTTCGACTTCCAGAGCCCGACGGTCTGGTGGATGCCACCGAGCATCGGGACCGGCTTGACCGATCCGATCTCACCGTTCTCGTCGGGCAGGTTCGGACCGACCACGCCGTGGATGTTGGGCTGGGTCGCAATGAACCACTCGGTGTACCAGGTCCAGAAGTTGTACACCTGGTCGGTCATCTGCTTGTTGAAGGTCTCGTAGTGCTTCTTCCGGGCGGCCGGGTCCGATTCCGAACGGCCGTCGTCGAGCGCCTTGTTGATGACCGGGTCGTCGAGGTGGTTGAAGTTGACCACGGAGTCTTTGTAGAACCAGACGTAGAGCGTGTCCGGGTCCTGGCCCGGGTAGTTGCGCCACCCGAAGCTGTCGACGCCGCCACCGATGGCCTTGCTGATGATGGTGGCCTGGTCGACCGGACTGGGCAGGTTGACGGTGACGCCCACCACTGCCAGCTGCCGCTTGACCTCCTTGAAGAGGGTCTGGGTCGACTGGTCGAAGGTCGACTGGATATCGAAGGTGAACTGGCCGCCGTTCTTGGCCTTGACCTTTGCGACGAGCTTCTTCGCCGCCGCGATGTCCTGCTTCGGGTACTTCAGGTTGGGCAGGTAGCCCGTCACGTCGGTGTCGAAGACTTGATCGGCGAGGCGGCTGGTGCCGTCGTTGGCCAAGTCGTTCAGCCGGTTTCGGTCGACCGCAAGGGCAACGGCCCGGCGAGCGTCGATGTCGTTGAGCGGCGGACGCTCGACGTTGATCAGCGTGTGGGAGATCTCCATCCGGCCGTTGGGCTCGGCGACGATCGTCGCGCTCGGTGCCGACGACTTGATCTCGTTCAGGTCCTTGCCGCCACTGCTCATGGTGATGTCGATGTCGCCACCCTGGATGCCGGTGATGCGGGAGCTGCTCTCCTCGTTCGGCTTGAAGTTGATGCCGTCGAGGTAGGGGAGACCCTTGCGCCAGTAGTTCTCGTTCTTGACCACGGCGAGGTCGCCGGTGGTCGGGTCGAAGCTCTTGAGCTTGAACGGCCCGGTACCGACGAGGAGCGTGTTGCAGCCGTCGCCGGCGTTGATCTGGGCCGGAGCGGCGATCGCCGCCCGGCCGGTGGTGTAGAGGAACGCCGGGAACCCGACCCACGGCACCGTGGTCTTGACCACGAGCGTGAGCGGTCCGGTGACGTCGACCGAGGCGATGTTCTTGAAGACGAAGTTGAGCAGGATGCCCTTGCGCCAGGCCTCGATGTTCTGCTTCACGGCGTCGGCGGTGAGGTCGGTGCCGTCGTGGAACTTGATGCCCTCGCGCAGCTCGATGGTCCACTCCGAGGAGTCGGCGTTGGGCTCGACCGACTTCGCCAGGTAGGGCGCGAACACGTCAGGGTCGTCGGTCGGCCGGGTCAGCGTGTCGTACAGCGAACTGGCGGCCACGATGGCCGAAATCGCCCATTGACCAGTCGGTGGGCAGAACGCGGTGGTTTTGGCCTCGAGGCTGTAGGTGATGGTGCCGCCGGAGACCGGCTTGCCACCGTCGGTCTCGCCCGGGGTGTCGGTGTTGTCGCCGGGGCTGCCGCTGTTACCCGAGCTTCCGCCGCATGCCGCGATGGCCAGTGCCAGCACCATGAGCAGGGCAATGAAGACGGGCACCTTGCGGCGCGCTCGTGTGGTCTCTCGCACGTTTCCCCCCGATGAGTCGACCCTGAAGCGCCGACGTTGTCTGTGACTATCGATGAACTGCGGCCGGATCATGCCCGACGGCGGTGAAGTCCCGCAACGTAGGAAGCGCAATCGCGGTTGTCAAACATCCTTGCCGGATTCCTCCGGGGTTTGTGGTCATGCCCGCTACCTTTCGCGTGCGATGGCCGGCTCGTGGATCCGACTCAACTCGAATGCAGCGATCGACCCGGCCGATCTGATCTGGCGCGTGAGCCGCTCCGGCGGGCCGGGGGGCCAACACGCGAACACCTCCGACACTCGAGTCGAGGTGATCCTCGATCTGCGCCATTGCGCCTCACTCTCGGCCTGGCATCGGTCCCAGCTCACGGCCCGATTGGGTCCGGTCGTGCGGGCTGTCGCCGCTGACAGCCGGTCGCAATCTCGCAATCGTGATGTCGCGCTCGACCGGCTGGTGCACAAGCTCCGTGCCGGACTCCGAGTCGATCCGCCTCGGCGGGCGACGAAGCCGACTCGCGGCGCGCGCGAGGACCGGCTGCGATCCAAGCAGCGCCGGTCCGACATCAAGCGAGGTCGAGCTCGACCTCGTCCGGACGACGAGGGATAGTCGATGGACCTGGTTCGCGATGTGCTGTTGTGGGTCGGCGGAGTCGCGCTGATCGTGATGGTCGTCGATGCGGCCGTGCGCACCTTCGTGTTGCCACGCGGCGCGGTGGTGCGACTGACCCGTCTCATCGCCGTCGGTGTCCGCGCCGTGTTCGACCTGCGATTGCGGTTCTGTCGTACCTACGAGCACGGCGACCGGGTGATGGCGATGTACTCGCCCCTGGTGTTGCTCGCGTTCGTCACCGTGTGGCTCGCGATGCTCATGGGCGCGTTCACGATGATCTTCCTCGCCGTCGACGGCGACGGGTTCACCGACGCACTCACGACGGCGGGCTCCTCGTTGTTCACCCTGGGCTTCGAGCGGCCGCCCACCACGATCGGTGTCGATCGTGGCCTTCGGTGCTGCCGCGTTCGGGCTCGGACTCGTCGCGCTGTTGATCGCCTATCTCCCGACCCTGTACGGCGCGTTCTCACGGCGAGAAGTGCTCGTCGCCTACATGGCGGCGCGGGCCGGCACCCCGGCCCGCCCGGTCGAACTGCTGGTCCGTGCGCAGCGCATCGGGCGGTTGGAGGATCTCGACGATCTCTGGGAACGCGCCGCAAGAGTGGTTCGCGGAACTGGAGGAGACCCACACGTCGCTGCCGCTGCTCAGTTTCTTCCGGTCGCCGACGTCGGACCGGTCGTGGATCACTGCGGCGGGCGCGATGCTCGACACCGCCGCGCTGATCAACAGCACGGTCGATGTGCCGTTCCAGCCGATGGCCGGGCTCTGCGTGCGCTCGGGCTTCACCGCGCTGCGGGCCATCGGCGGGTTCTTCAACATCCCCAGCCCGACCGATCCGCAGCCCGACGATCCGATCTCGGTCGGTCGCGACGAATGGGAGCAGGTCTGCGACGAACTGGCGGCGGCCGGCGTCCCGGTGAAATCCGACCGCGATCAGGCGTGGCGTGACTTCGCAGGGTGGCGCGTCAACTACGACGTCGTGCTCGTCACCCTCGCCGGGCTCGTACTCGCGCCCCCGGCGCCGTGGAGTTCGGACCGGTCGGTGCGCTTCCGTGTGGCGGTGACCCGGTGGGGTCGTCGTCGGCGTTCCCTACCGGGGGCCTGATCCGCTCGCCGCATTTTCGGCGCCGCTGTCGTCGAGGCTGGATACGACGATCTGTCCGGTATCGGCCCGCTCGTAGCGACGCTCGACTCGACGCTTGGCAGGAACCGCGGCAAGGTAATCGGCGTAGTGGGTGACGGTCATGGTGCCGACATCGGCAGGAGTGGTCAACCGGTCGAAGGGTTCGTCGTCGTTGGCGGCGACCATCATCAGCATCGTGCCATCGGTACAACTGCGGTCTTGGAGCGCCTGCTACTGAACTGGCGAGTTCAAAGCCGGCCGGCCGCTCGGCTACTTCCCGAGGTCGATGGTGTAGGTGACCTTGGTGGGGAGGAACGCTTTCGCGATCGATGGTTGGAGACCGACGGGGTTCTTGTCGATGCCGAACGCCCACCGGAGTTGCGCGACTTCGAAGTGACGGGTGACGGGCCACACCTTCTTGGAGGGGGAGTTCGGCGCGAAGCAACCGTCGGTGCCGAGCTTGGCGAGGTTCTCCGGCACCGGCAGCCCCGCGTCCTGGGCGAGCTTCACCACGCCGCCCCCGCCCGCTCCGATCTCGCAGATGTCGCTCATCGCGTTGAGGTGGCCCACGCCGTCGATGACGACCAGGCGCTTCGGAGTCGGGACGGTCTCGAAGAACGCCTCGATGCCGGTGGGCGGGATCACGGTGTCGTTCGCGCCGGCGAGGTACAGCGATGACTTCCCAGTTGGTGCGTTGGCGGCCGGCTGGTCCCGGAACGCTCCGGCCGCTCCGGCCAGGGGGATGTAGGTGATCACGTCGGGGTTCGCTCCGTAGGTGATCGCGGTCCGGCCGCCGGCCGAGTGGCCGGTGATCGCGATCTTCGCCTTCGGATCGACCGATCCGGAGAGCACGGTGTCGGACTGAGCGCTCTCGGCTCGCAGGGCGGAAAGCGTTGCGTCGATCACGTCGGCCTCGCTGCGGGTCGTGGTGGGCGGCGCACCGAGTTGCGCGCCGAGGCCCCGCTCGAGGAAGTCGGGCGACGCGACGACGAACCCCCAGCTCGCGAGGTGGGTCGTCAGGAAGGTCGACTGGTCGCGGTACCCGCCGAATCCGTGGGCGAACACGACGGTGGGGAACGGTCCCTTGGCCGAGACCGTGACGTCACGGAACGCGTCGGTCTCGAACGGCGCCTTGACGCCCTTGCTCGCGACCAAGTCCTGCAACCCTTGCGGGAGCCACTTCGCGATCTCGTAGACGTCGCGCGTCGCGCCCTTGGTGGCCGACTTCGCCACGGGGTACCAGACCTCGGCTTGGCGGTCGCCGATCGTGAGGGTGGTGACGCCCGCGGCGTAGGGGCCCGACTCGGCGTAGTCCGCGACCGGGCGGTCCTCGGTGGACGCCTTGGTGTCCCTCGGGGCGCGGGCGGAGCTGGTTGACGACGAACAGCCGACGAGCGCGGTGGCGGCCAGGGTCATGATGACGACGGGGCGACGGGTGAGACGCATGGACGAGAACCTCCGGGTTGGAGCGGTGAGAGCGGACTGGCCCGTGATCAGTGGGGAGGAAACAAGGTGTCTTCGACCGCGGCCCTTTCCGGTCCGCGGCGGATGAACCACTCCTGGCCGAAGGCCGCGACGAATGCGTCCTCGGGCATCTTCATGAAGAACGACTCCGCGGTGATCTGACTCGCGTGGGCGGCCATCGTGGCCCGCTTGTGATCGACGAACGCGCGGACGTCGACGGTGGTGGTGATCACCTCGGCCGGCATCCCGAGATCCATCTCGTCCGGGTCCGGGGCGCCGTCGATCGCCGCGATCTCCTCCGACCGTTCGGCCATCAGGGCCAGGAAATGATCACGATTGACCGTCGCTTCGTAGACCCGCGGCGTCCCGGCGAGTTCGGCGGCGCGGATTCCGACGTGGTGGACCTGAATGTGGTCCGGGTGGCCGTAGTTGCCGCGCTCGTCGTAGACCGTGAGGGCCTCGGCGGCTTCTTCGATCAGGATCGCCGCGAGCCGGGCCGCGGCTTCTTCGACGTCGGCCATCGCAAAGCATTCCGCGTCGGTGGCGGTGGGTTCGCCTTCCATGCCGGAATCGCGATAGTCGAGGAAGGCCACGCGCTGGGCGCCGAGGATCGCCGCGGCCGCGTGGACCTCGGCGACGCGCCGCTCGGCCAGCGTCTCGCCGTGGTCGAGGAATCCCTCGGCGACCTCGCCGAGTTCGCCCCGGGTCGCGCACACGAGCACGACGCGGTGACCTTCCGCGGCGGCGCGCGCCATCGTGCCTCCCGTCGCGATCGCCTCGTCGTCGGGGTGGGCATGAAGGAGTACGAGGGTTCCCATAGACCCGGCAGTCTGTCATCTGGTCGAGAGGGTGTCTGGTGGGCGCGCGGACCTGACGTTAGAGTCAGTCAACTGACTCGTCTTCGGTTCCTCGGGGGGTACGTGATGCGTGGTCGCGGTGGTCGTCGCCTGGTGGTGACGTTGGTGGTGTTGACGATGGTGGCCGCGGCGTGCAGCAACGAATCGTCGTCACCGGCCAAGGCGGACAAGAAGACCGGTGGTGACACGCCTACCGTCGACCAACCCGGTGTCACCGAGGACACCATCCGCGTGGGCGGGGTCGCGTCGGTGACCAACCCGTTGAACGCGCCGTATGGCGACATGTTCAAGGGGGTCAAGGCGTACTTCGCCAAGGTCAACAGCGAGGGCGGCATCTATGGCCGCAACCTCGAACTGGTGAGCGAACGCGACGACCAGATCGCCAACAACCTCAAGGAGGTCCAGGGTCTGCTCACCGAAGACAACGTCTTCGCGGCGGCGGGCCTGGCCACCATCTTCGACTTCAGCGGCGCGACCGAGTTGGAGAATGCGGGCATCCCGACCTTCGGTTGGAACATCAACGAGGACTGGAACAAGCCCAACCTGTTCGGGAACTCCGGCGCACTGTGTATCGGCTGTGACGGCATCGAACTGCCGTGGATCGCGAAGCAGCTGGACAAGAAGACCATCGGGATCCTCACGTACGGCAACACCGACAACTCGAAGCAGTGCGGTGACGGCATCGTGAAGTCGTTCGAGAAGTACAAGACCGCCAAGGTCGGCTACCGCTCGGACGCGCACAGTTTCGGAGACACCGACTACAGCGTCGACGTGCGCCAGATGAAGGACGCCGGTGTCGATCTGGTCACGACCTGCATGGACGGCAACGCCGTGCTGGCGATTGCCAAGGAGTCGCGGGCGCAGAATCTGGATGCGATCCAGTACTTTCCCAACGGGTACGACCAGGAGTTCATGAAGGCGAACAGTGAGTTCTTCCAGGACGCGATCGTCCGGGTGCCGTTCGTGCCCTTCGAGACCAAGCCCCAGCCGGCCGGATTGACCGAGTACCTGAAGTGGATGGACAAGCAGGGCGACCCACCGAACGAGTACACGACCTACGGCTGGATGAACGGAGCCATGCTGGTCGAGGGCCTGAAAGGTGCGGGTCCGAACTTCACCCAGAAGAAGGTGGTCGATGCGCTGAACACGCTGACCAAGGACACGGCGGGCGGTCTGCTGCACGGGATTGATTGGACCGAGCAGCACACGCGTACGCGCAACCCGCAGTCCTGCACCGCCTACGTGAAAGTCGTCGGTTCGAAGTTCGTGCCGACCTTCGCGAAGCCGGGCAAGCCGTTCCTGTGCTTCAAAGCGGGCCAGAGCATCACGACGCCCCCGACCAACGAGTAGTCGACTCGTCCGGAGCCTGCGACCAGATCCATGACGGAGTTCTTCACCTACGTCGTCCAGGGGATACCGCTCGGGTGTGTGTTCGCGCTCGTCGCGGTGGGTCTCGTGCTCACCTACAAGACCAGTGGCGTGTTCAATCTGGCGTTCGGCGCGCAGGCGTTCGTCGCGGCGAACATCTTCTACGTCCTGCGCGTCCGCCACGACATGCCCCGGGTGGTGTCGCTGGTACTCGTCGTGCTGGTGATCTCGCCGTTGCTCGGCCTGATCGTCGAAGTGTTGATCTTCCGGCATCTTCGCACCGCGTCGCCGATCGCCAAATTGGTCGCATCATTGGGTTTGCTCGTCGCGGTACCGCAGTTCGTGCAGATCCAGATGGGCACCGGCTCGACGTTCGGTGTGCTCGGCATCTGGTGGGACGACAACGCGCTCTACCGATTCGGTGACTACGTCCTCGACGGCAAGGAAATGGCAATCATCGCCTGCACCGTGATCGCGGTGGTCGTGCTGGGTGCGGTGTTCCGGTTCGCGCCGATCGGGTTGCGCATGCGCGCCGTGGTCGAGAGCCCGCGTATGACCGAACTCGCCGGCGTCAATGCGGACCGCGTGTCGGGATTCTCGTGGGTGCTGTCGAGTCTGTTCGCGGGCCTCGCCGGTGTGTTGCTCGCCCCGTTGTACGCGTCGCTCGCGCCCGCGAACTTCAACACGCTGCTCATCGCGGCGATCGCGGCAGCTGCGTTCGCTCGTCTCACCAGCATCCCGATGGCGTTGCTCGGCGGCCTGTTGCTCGGTATCGCCCAGCAGCTCGCCGCCGGGTACCTCCCCCCGTCGAGTGTGTTGGCGCGCCAGATCCGCCCGACCTTGCCCTTCACGGCACTGTTCCTCCTCTTGCTGTTCTGGCCGGGTCTGCGATCCGCGATCCAGAGCAAGGATCCACTCAGTGGGGTCGATCCGCCGCCGGACCAGCCGGTCGCGGTATCGCGGAGTCGGTTCCTCACGCTCGGCACGCGGATTTTTGCCGTGGTCGTGTTCAGCGTCGTGTTCACCCTGGCGATGACGACGTTCAACGCCAAGTGGGTCACGGTCCTTACCACGGCCACCGTCTATTCGGTCATCTTCCTGTCGATCACGGTCATCACCGGTATGGCCGGACAGATCTCGCTGTGTCAGGCGACCTTCGCCGGAGTCGGCGCGTTCGCGACCGCGCAGATCGTTTCCGTGTTCGGGCTGGGTGTGCTGCCGACGCTCTTCATCGGGGCCCTCGTGGCCGCGCTCGTCGGGGCGCTGATCGCGATTCCACTCCTGCGACTCGGTGGCATCTTTCTGTCGTTGGGGACGCTGGCGTTCGCCTTGGTGTTCGAGTTGGTCGTCGTGCCGCTGGGCTGGGTGAGCGGAGGTGGCCGGCCGGTGCGCGTGCCGCGCCCGATCGGGTTCGTCGACGACCGGGCCTTTCTCGCCTTGTGCATCGTCATGTTGGTGATGGCCTCGGTCTTCGTCATCCTCATACGCCGGGGTACGACCGGTCGGTATCTCGACGCATTGCGGGGGAGCGAGACCGCCGCCCAGGCCATCGGCATCAACCCGACCCGGATCCGCATCCTCGCGTTCGCAGTCTCGGCCGGGCTCGCGGGGCTCGGCGGTGGGTTGCTCGCGACCCAGAAGCACATCGCGACCTCGCTCGACTTCAGCTACGTCTACAGCTTGTTCTTCGTGGTGCTCGTCGTGACCCTCATGCCGCGGACCGTCGAGGGGGCGATCAACGCGGGTATCGGGTTCGCACTGGTGCCCGAGATCCTGAAACTCATCGGAATCGATGCCGGCTACCAGTTCGTGTTGTTCGGCCTCGGGGCCATCACCTATGCCCGCCACCCGGAGGGCGTCCTCGAGTTCCAGAAACGCAAGTCGCTGGCCGCGGTCGAACGGCGGCTGCCGGCGCGCTGGCGCAGCGCGCCGATCGGTGCGGATGCCCCGATGCCGGGGGTGTCGTCCTGATGCCGCTGCTCGACGCGCACGGGATCACCAAACGGTTCTCCGGCATCACCGCGCTCGACGGCGTGAGTCTCGACGTCGATGCCGGCGAGTCGGTCGGCCTCATCGGGCCCAACGGTGCCGGCAAGACCACGTTCTTCAACTGTCTGCTCGGCCTCCTCCGGCCCGAGGAGGGCTTCGTGGAGTTCGACGGCTGCGACATCACGAGGTTTCCGATCTATCGCCGAGCGCGACTGGGAATCGGCCGGACGTTCCAACGCATCGAACTCTTCTCGGGGTTGACCGTGCGGGAACATTTGCTGGTCGCGGAGCGAGCGCGACTCGGGACGGGTCGCTTCTGGAAGGACGTGATCAACCGGTCGGCGCCGTCGGCCGAGGAACAGTCCCGCGCCGAGGCCACGCTCGCGCTGCTCGGATTGGCGGCCGTGGCCGACGCCCCGATCGAGGCGCTCTCCCTCGGACGAGGGCGGCTGGTCGAGGTCGGGCGAGCCCTGATGCTGGAACCGAAGATGTTGTTGCTCGACGAACCCTCGTCGGGATTGGACGCGACCGAGACCGAGGCACTGGCGACCACGCTGCGCGCGGTGCAGGCCGACCGGGGGACCGCGGTGCTCCTCGTGGAACACGATGTCGAGTTCGTTCGCACCTTTGTGGAGCGGCTCTACGTTCTCGATTTCGGGACGCTGATCGCGACCGGACCCACGGCGAAGGTGTTGGGCTCCGACGAGGTGCGCAAGGCGTACCTGGGAGGGTCCGTATGACCAGCGCGGTGCCGACCATGCCCCCGCCCGGCCCGGCGGCCGGCGCGCCGCTCCTCGAACTCCGCAACGTCGACGCGGGCTACGGACCGTTCCGATCGTTGTTCGCGGTGTCATTGGCAGTCCGGCCGGGTTCGGTGACGGCGCTCCTCGGGGCGAATGGCGCCGGCAAGACCACGGTGGCGCGCGTCGTCACCGGCTTGGTGCGGCCGACGGCGGGCGAGGTGTGGTTCGGAGCAACCCGCATCGATGCCATGAAGCCATACGAGATCGCGCGGCTCGGAGTGGTCCACGCGCCCGAGGGTCGGTCGGTGTTCGCTTCGCTCAGCGTGAAGGAGAACCTCGAGCTGAGCTTCCGGCGCGAACTGGGACGGTCGGGAGTCTCGGCGGCGCTGGCGCGCGCGTACGAGCTGTTCCCCCGCCTGGGTGAGCGATCGAAACAAATCGCAGGCACGTTGTCGGGCGGTGAGCAGCGGATGCTCTCGCTGGCCCGCGTGTTGGTGACCGAGCCCAAGCTGCTGGTGGCCGACGAACTGTCGTTGGGCTTGGCGCCGATCGTGATCGACGAGGTGTACCGACACCTGGGCGCGATCCGTGACGCCGGGACTGCGATCCTTCTCGTGGAGCAGTACGTGGGCCACGCGCTCGCGATCGCCGACACGGTGGCCGTGCTCAACCACGGCCGGGTGGTTCACGAGGGCCCCAGCACCACCTTCGACGACATCGCCGACCACCTGCTCTGACCCGGCCCGAGCGGCCCGAGCGCGGAAGCGGAGAGGCCGGCGCTCCGACCGGCCGTTCGACTCACCCTTCCCTGCCCTCGACCGTTTGGCGGATGGTGGTCGTCACCGGGCCACCAAGTGCCAAACGCCGGCAGGTGCGCCCCAAGTCTTCGACCGTTTGGCGGATGGTGGTCGTCGACGGACCACCAGGCGCCAAACGGCGAAGAGCGGAAGAGTCGTGCGGACCTGACGCTGGCGTCATACAGTGCATTGACGGTGCCGGGGGGTGCCGGCGAGGGGGTTCGACATGGTCGTGCACCAGCACGGATCGTGGAAATCGTGGGCCGGGCGCGCCGTGGTGGTCGGGACGGTGGTTCTGACCGCCTGTACTGGCGCCGACAGCAACTCCGGAGGAAAGAATCTCCGCTACGGCTACGACCTCGAGGCGCAGTTCACCAACACGTTCGATCCGGCGAAGTCGACTGGTGACTGCGACCAGATCGTGACCGGGTTCATCTACGACACCCTGATCCGGCGGGACCCGAAGACGGGCGGCCCGATCCCGGGGGTGGCAACTCGCTGGGAGGTCGAGGGCGACGCCAAGCGTTCGATCACCTTCCACCTGCGGGACGATGTCGTGTTCTCCGACGGTGAGAAACTCGATGCCGCGGCGGTGAAAGCGAGTCTGGATCACAACAACAAGAACGATCAGCTGTCGACCCTCGATCACATCGATTCGGTCGAGGTGGTCGACCCGGTAACGGTGCGCGTCAACCTGAAGGACGACCAGTCGACTCCGTTCCTGTCTTCGATCTCACTCGGAAGAGATTCCCAGCTCATCTCGCCGAAGGCGCTCAAGACCGCGAGCAAGGCGCCGGTCGGTTCCGGTCCGTTCGTGCTGGCGAGTTTCACCCCCGGTCAGGGGATGGTGCTCGAGAAGAACCCCAAGTACTGGGACACCGCGAGCTTCAACTTCCCGGGGATCGAGTTCGTGCAGGCTGCGACCGGACCGCCGGGGGTCACCCGCTTCAAGGCCGGCGACCTGGATCTCGTGCGCTTCGAGGCGGAGTCGCTGCCCACGATGAAGAAGGACTCGAACGCCAACGTCGTCGTGCAGCCGACGACCGCGTACCTCCAACTGCAATTCCGACTGGGTTTCAACGACGGTCGGACCACGCCATTCGCGAACCCATTGGTGCGCCAGGCCGTCCGGCACGCCATCGACAACAAGAAGATCAACGATGTCGTGCAGCTCGGCGAGGGCACGGTTGCGAGCCAGGCCCTGCCCGAGGAGTCCGACGGCTACAACCCGGCTGTCGCGAATGCGTACCCGTACGACCCGAAGAAGGCGAAAGAGTTGCTGAGCCAGGCCGGGTACCCGAACGGCTTCGAGTTCACGCTCGCCATCCCGGGTCCGGGCATCGAGAACATGCGCAACCAGGGGCAGCTGATCCAGGACATGCTCAAGCAGGTCGGGATCACGGCCACGATCAAGACCGTGCAGGGCAACGACATCGCGACCAACTACTACATCAACGGTGGCGGCGACGCGTTCGCCGCGGCGCGGTTGGCGTCGAGCTTCTACCCGGGCGCGTACTACGACCAGTTCGGCAAGTTCCAGTTCGTGGCCATCTGGAACAAGGCGCAACGTGCCGACATCGACGGTCTGATGCTGCGAGCCCAAGGCGCCGAGGACCCGGCGGAGACGGCTCGGCTCACCCGGGAGGCAGCCAAGATCGTGAGCGACGAAGCGCTCGAAGCGCCGATCGCGTTCATGCCGCAGTTCCTGGCCACGGCGAAGGACCGCGTGGGCGGGACGGTGGGCGGTCAGCGCAACATCTGCGACCCGCCCGACCTCTCGCAGGTGACGATGAAGGCCGGGAAGGAATAGGGCCGAGGGGACGGGGGCCGGGATCGGAATGGGCGCCTACATCGCCCGCCGTTTGGCGGCTCTGGTCCCGTTGTTGCTCATCATCTCGTTCATCGTCTTCTCGTTGTCCCAGCTCCTGCCCGGTGATCCGGCCATCGTCCTCGCCGGCGGGCAGAAGGCGACGCCGGAAGGCATCGCCCGGGCCCGCGACAAACTGCACCTCGACGAGCCATTCCTCGAGCAGTACGTCACTTGGGTCAACGACGTGATTCACGGCGACCTCGGCGAGTCGTTCTTCGACAACCGGACGGTGGCGGATTCGATCTCGGATCGCTTTCCGGTGACGTTGTCGCTCGCGCTCGGCGCGCTGGTGTTGACGGTGCTGATCGGCGTTCCGCTGGGCATCCTCGCCGCAGTCAAACAGGGAGGCTTCGTCGATCGGCTGATCACGACGACATCGAGCGTCGCGCTCGCCATGCCGGATTTCTGGGTGGGGATGATCTTGCTCTCGGTCTTCGCGGTGAGTCTGAGAGTGCTGCCATCAGGTGGGTACGTCCCGTTGACCGAGTCGCCCGCGGGCTGGGCGACGCACCTGTACTTGCCGTGGATCGCCATGGGCGTGCCCGGCGGCGCCGGGCTCGCCCGGCAGGTGCGCGGCGCGATGATCGACGCACTCGAACAGGACTACATCCGTACCGCCGAATCGAAGGGCGTGCGGCGCCGAGTCGTGGTGTTCAAGCACGCGTTGAAGAACGCGTCGCTCGCGCCGGTGACGGTGCTCGGCATCGGATTCGCCTACATGCTCGGCGGTTCGGTGATCATCGAACGCATCTTCACGCTGCCGGGAATGGGGCAGTACTTCTACCAGTCGTTGTTCAACAAGGACCTGCCCGTCATCCAGGGGGTCGTGCTCCTGAGCGCGTTGATCTTCGTCGTCCTGAACCTCGCGGTCGACGTGCTCTATGCCTACCTCAACCCGAAGGTGCGGCTCGGATGAGCGAACGTGGGGCCGACGAGATCACCGATGAGCCGATGGAACTCGAGACCGGCATGGGCACGGTCAGCCGCACGCCGTGGCGGCGCGTCGGCTATCGCTTCGCGCACACCTGGTCGGCCATGGTCGGACTCGCGATCGTGGTGGTGCTCGTGTTGACGGCGCTCTTCGCCTCGGTCCTGGCCCCATACGGGCAGGAGCCGTCGTTCCCGCCCAACCTCGGGCCGAGCGCCGAACATTGGCTGGGCACGAACAGCATCGGTCGGGACCTGCTCACCCGGCTGATCTACGGCGCGCAGGCATCGATGTTCGTCGCGTTCCTCGTGGTCACGATCGCAGTGGCCGTCGCGTTGGTGCTCGGTCTGCTGTCCGGATACTTCGGAGGCTGGGGTGGGGCAGTGATCGATCGGTGCATGGACGCGTTGTTCACGTTCCCACCGCTCACGCTGGCGCTGGCGATAGCGGCGCTGCTCGGTGCGAGCCTCACCAACGCGTCGATTGCGATCGCCGTGGTCTTCGTGCCGGGGCTGGTGCGCGTGATCCGCGCTCAGGTGCTCGCGGTGCGGGAGGAGACGTTCGTCGAAGCCGCGCGCTCGATCGGCGTGGGCGACAACCGGATGCTCCGCAAACACATCTTCCCCAACGTCGTGTCGCCGGTGATCGTGCAAGCGGCGCTCGCGTTCGGCTACGCGATCGGCGCCGAAGCGGGCTTGTCCTTTCTCGATCTCGGGGTCAAGGCTCCCACCTCCAGTTGGGGGGTCATGCTCCAAGAGGCGTACGGGCGCATCAACGAGAGTCAGTGGCAACTCGTCCCGCCGGCGGCGGCCATCCTCCTGGCGATCCTGGCGTTCAACCTCGTCGGCGACGGCCTCCGGGACGCGTTCGGTCGCGAGGCGATCGGTGTGGACGGGCCATGACGTCCAGCGACCCGAACCGCCCGCTCCTCGAAGTGTGTGATCTCACGGTCGAGTTCGGCGCCAAGGGCGGCGCGCTCACGGTGGTCGATCGCGTGTCCTTCTCGGTGGATCGAGGTCAGACCCTCGGCCTAGTGGGCGAGAGTGGGTGCGGCAAGAGCGTGTCCTCGCTCGCGGTGATGGGGTTGATCCCGCCGCGGACCGGCCGGGTGCGGGCGTCGACCTTGCGCTTGGGTGAATGGGATCTCACGACCATCGAACGGGCGCGGCTGCGTGAGCTTCGCGGTCGGGAGATGGCGATGATCTTCCAAGAGCCGATGACCAGCCTCAATCCGGCATTCACGATTGGGAATCAGATCGCCGAGGCGGTGCGTGCGCATCAGTCGGTCTCGCGCCGCCAGGCCCGGACCCGCGCGGTCGAGATGCTCGATCGCGTCGGGATTCCCGATGCGCACCGGCGGATCAAGGACTACCCGCACGCCTTCTCCGGTGGGATGCGCCAGCGGGCCATGATCGCCATGGCTCTGGCGAATGACCCGAAGCTCCTGATCGCCGACGAACCGACCACCGCGCTCGACGTGACGATCCAGGCCCAGATCCTCGACCTTCTCCGAACCCTGCAGCGCGACACGGGCATGGCCATCGTGTTCGTGACCCACGATCTCGGTGTGGTCGCCGACATTTGTGACGAGGTCGTCGTCATGTACGCCGGGCAAGTGGTCGAGCACACGCCGGTCGGCCCGATCTTCGAGCGGCCGCGGCACCCCTACGCCGCGGGTCTGTTGACCTCGATGCCCCAGACCACGCCACCGGGCCAGCCGCTCCCGGTGATCCCGGGCCAGGTTCCGAGCCCCCAGGAGTGGCCGACGGGCTGTCGATTCTCGGCTCGCTGCGAACACACCGAAGCCGGGTGCGACACCGCGCCGATCGAATGGTCGGGCACCGACCGCGACGGCGTGCGCTGCCGGCGCGCGGCCTCGCTGAGCCTCGGCCGGGCGCGGGCAACCGACGTCGAGCGCGATGTCACCGCATCGGAGCCGCGGCCGGCGGCGTTGGTTGCGGTCCAGGGCCTGGCCAAGGCCTTCCCCGTGCGCAGCGCCGTGCTGCGGCGTCAACTCGGCCTGGTCCGCGCCGTCGACGGCGTCGACTTCGAGATCGCCGCGGGCGAGACGCTCGGCCTCGTGGGGGAGAGCGGTTCGGGGAAGTCGACCGTGGCCCGCCTCGTGACCCGACTCATCGAACCGAGCGCGGGCACCGTGACCATCGACGGTGCCGACATCACCGGATTGGGGAAGGCTTCGTTGCGGGGGGCGCGGCGTCGGATGCAGATCGTGTTCCAAGACCCCTACTCGTCGCTCGATCCCCGTCAGACCGTGGCCGAAGCCATCGGCGAGCCCCTCGCCGTCCACGAACGAGTCCGCGGCTCCGCCCGAGACGCGCGAGTGCTGGAACTGCTCGCGGCGGTGGGGATCGGACCGTACGCGATGGCTCGCTACGCGTACGAGTTCTCCGGAGGTCAACGCCAGCGAATCGCGATCGCGCGTGCATTGGCGCTGGACCCGAGTTTCGTGGTGCTCGACGAACCGGTCTCATCGCTCGACGTGTCGACCCAGTCCCAGGTCATCAACCTGCTGACCGATCTTCAATCCCGGCTGGGGTTGACCTACTTGTTCATCGCCCACGACATCTCGGTCGTGCGCCACATCTCCGACCGGATCGCGGTGATGTACCTCGGACGCATCGTCGAGCTCGGCCCGGCCGAGGAGGTCTACACGCGGCCGCGACACCCGTATACCGCCGCGTTGCTCTCGGCGATTCCCATTCCCGACCCGGTCCGCCAGCGGACCCGGGAGCGCATCGTGTTACGCGGTGACGTTCCGAGCCCGTTGGACCCGCCCTCGGGCTGTCGATTCCGCACTCGCTGCCAGTACGCGATGGACGTGTGTGCGGTGGAAGATCCTCCGGTGTTCACCACACCGGAAGGAACCACGGTGGCGTGCCATCTGCACGTGACCGGTCCCACGCTGGGCGGCGAGCCGGTCCTCGGTCTCGCGTTCGACGGGGGACGGCAACGGTGACAACCACGCGGCCCTGGCCGCGAGAGGGGGAACCATGACCAAGCTGATCAGGCTCGTTGCGTGTGTCGGAGCACTCGTGCTCGTGCTCGCAGCCTGCGGGAGTAGCAGCAAGAAGTCCGATACGAAGCCGGTCGACGATTCGACCACAACTACTACGAAGGCCAAGCCGAAATTCACGGCGACGGCGGAACCAACTACGGGATTGGCCAATGGCGCAACCGTCACGGTCAAGGTATCGGGGTTCACCGCAGGGAAGACACTCGGCATCAACGAGTGTGCCCAGGCCGGAAGCGCCGAAGTGGGGGCCGCGGACTGCGCGCTCGATGCCATCAAGACCTTGACCGTTGCCGCTGATGGCACGGGTGAAGGGACGACGACGGTGACGAAGGGGCCGATCGGTCAGGCCGCGCACATGTGCGGCACGCCGGACGTTCGTTGCTTCCTCAGCATCGGCGAACTGGTGGAGGGCGAGGCGGAACGCGCTGACGACATCGACCTCACCTTCGCTCCGTGAGTGCGGGGCTGCCGCGGGCGCTCAGGCGCGCGCGGCAGCCCCGAAGATCGCGTCGTGGGCGATGCGGGCCAGGACGGCGGCCGTGGCCGCGTCAGGCGAGGTGACCTTTTCGGCGATCTCGTAATAGTTCGCCCGTTCGATCATGGCGACGAGTGCGAGCGCGGCCGCGGCCGGGTCGAGGTCGGTCACTCCGGATTCGCGTATGCGTTCGAAGAGCGCGCCCGTGAAGTTCGACCAGACCACCGTGGCCAGCTTGCCGACGTCGTTGGCACCCATTTCGGTCTCGGTCCACGCCTGGAGGACCGGGCCCGCCGCCGAATAGAGCTGGTGGAACTCCTCGAGCCAGGCGGTCAGGGCCCGTACGCCCTCCGGGCCCGACGTGAGGGGCGGAAGCGCCGCGGCGAGGACCGTGAGCTGTTCGGCGACCTGTTCGGCGAGCGCCCGGAACAGCTCTTCCTTGTTGGCGAAGTACAGGTAAAAGGTGCCGTGCGAGGTGGCGGCGAGCTTGACGATGTCGTCGACCCGCGCCGCATGGAAACCCCGATCGGCGAACACCGTGGCGCCCGCGACCAGGAGCCGATCGTGGGTCAGTTGGCCTCGCGTGCGCACCTCCGGCGTTGCCGGACTCGGGTCGGCAACCGGTCGAAGGGGAGGCATCGGTGCCAGGCTATCCGGGGACCTGACAGGGCCGTCAGGGAACCGATCGGGAAGGGCCAGTCGGGAAGCGCTGGCCGAGAAGCCGGTAAGGTCCCGGCCGTGCCGAAACTTGCAGACATCACCGTGGGCGATGCGGCGGAGCCGCTCGTCGTCGAGAACCTGACCCGTACGCATTTCGTGAAGTACGCCGGTGCGTCGGGCGACTTCAACCCGATGCATCACGATGACACGATCGCCACCCAGGTGGGGAACCCGTCGGTGTTCGGTCATGGCATGCTGACCGCGGGGCTGATGGCGCGCGTGGTCAAGGACTGGTTCGGTCCGGAGGCGATGCGGAAACTCAATGTCCGGTTCGCCAAGCAGGTGTGGCCGGGCGAGACCCTCACCTTCACGGCGGTGGTCACCAGTGTCCACCCTGATGGGTTGGTCGACCTGGAGTTGTCGGCGCGCAACGCCGACGGGGAAGAGAAGTTGGCTGGGACCGCGACGGCCGCAGTCGCCGAGTAATCACAGTTCTGTCGCACACCAACGAACGAAGCGGAGCACACAATGGGAATCTTGGATGGTCGAGTCGCGGTCGTCACCGGATCGGGCCGAGGCATCGGGCGCGAGTTCGCGCTGTCGATGGCACGTGAGGGCGCGAACATCGTGATCAACGACGTCGGGGTGAGCCTCGATGGTCAGGGCACCGACGAAGATCCCGCGGCGCAGACGGTCAAGGACATCAAGGCGTTGGGCGTCGGCGCGATCGCCAGCTACGGGTCGGTCACCGACTATGACGCGGCCGGCCAGACGATCCAGGCCGCAATCGACGAGTTCGGTCAGATCGACATCCTGATCAACAATGCCGGCATCGTCCGCGACCGATCGTTGGTGAAGATGGGGCCGGAAGACTTCGACGCCGTGGTCAAGGTTCACATGTACGGAACGTTCAACATGGCCCAACACGCCGCGGTACACATGAAAGAAGCCGGGTACGGCCGCATCATCAACGTCACGTCGCAAGCCGGGCTGCGCGGCAACTTCGGCCAGACCAACTACGGGGCCGCGAAGGCCGCGATCATGGGCATGACCTTCATCTGGTCGATCGAACTCGGCAAGTACGGGGTGACCGTCAATGCGATGTCGCCCGCCGGTGCGACGCGGATGACCTCGGCACTCTTCGAGCGGACGGGGACCGCGCCGCCGCCCGAATCGGACCCCGCGCTCAATGCCCCACTCGTCACGTGGATCGCGTCGGACCAGGCCGGCCACGTCAACGGTCAGATCCTGGGCCGCACCGACTTCGCCTACACGATCTATCAGCACCCCAAGCAGGTCGCGTACATGTACGAGGACGGCGGCATGGATGTCGCGACCGTCGGGGAGAACTTCGACAAGATCTTGGGTCAGCACCTTCAGCACGTCGGCATGAGCATGCCCGGCGGGATGGAACACAAGAAGTAGTCGGCCGGACCCGACGAGGAGCAGTCGGTGCGACCGCTCGGAGTCGTCGACATCGTGTACGCGTTCGATCGCGACCCGATCGAACGGAGCGTGGCGGCGCACGCCGATGGCTTCGATCACATCGATGTCCCGATCGATGTCTTGGTCGATGTCGACGTCACGACGTTGGCGCTCCCCGTGGGGTGTCCCACCGCGTTCCCGAAGCCGGTCGTGGGATGGTGTGCGACCCCGGCGCCCGTGAACGTCGACGGCATGTGGGAGCGGTGCGTGCGGTGGTTCCGGGCCGCGCCCGGCGCGCTGCTCGAACCCTGGGCCGGCGCGGTGGTGCACTCCGCAGAGACCGCGCGAGCGATGATGGCCGCGGTCCCGGGGCTGCGGCTGCTTGTCGACACCGGCCATGTCGCGGATTGGGGCGGTGATCCGCTCGAACTGTTGGAGTACGCCGGGCACATCCAGCTGCGCCAAGGTGCACCCGGCCGCACGCAACTCCACGTCGAGGACCCTCGAGGTGTCGTCGACTTCGGAGCCGTCCTGGGCCGGTTGGATGACCTCGGTTACGAGGGCGCGCTGTCGGTCGAGCACTTCGACCTGCCCGAGCACGGCTGGCCGTTGGCCGACCCGCGGGCGTGGGCACTCGACCTCGCCGCGCACGTGCGCGCGCTGTCCTAGGGTGCGCGCAGCCCGATCGGGATCGAGGGGGATTCATGAGTGACCCGACCAGTGTGAGCGCGGCGGACGGCTTGGAGGAAATGGCCGGCTTCGGTCAGTTCTCGGTCGATCAGGAGACGGCCGCGAACCCGCAGCAGTTCTACCCAATGATGCGCGAGATGGGTGTCCTGCCGATGGAGGACATGACGATCATCGCTCGCCACGAAGACGTCCTGTGGGCGCTGCGTCACCCGGACGTCTTTTCGTCGAGCATGGACGCGATCGACATCGGCAACGTGCGGCCGCTGATCCCGTTGCAGATCGACCCACCCGATCACGTCAAGTTCCGCCGGCTGCTGGATCCGTTGTTCGCGCCGCGCGAGATCGAGAAGCTCGAAGGCGCGGTGCGGGCCTTGGTGACCGAGCTGATCGACGCGTTCGTCACCGACGGGACCTGTGAGTTCAACAGTGCCGTGGCGATCCCGTTGCCCTGCACCGTCTTTCTCCGTCTGATGGGACTCCCGCTCGAGGATCTCGATCTGTTCCTGCGGTTCAAGGACGGCATCATCCGCCCCGGCGCGGCGAACCTGGCCGAGGGCCGGGCGATGGCGCGAGCGACCGGGCAGGAGATCTACGCCTACTTCGAGCGCGTGATCGCCGAGCGGCGAGCCCAGCCGGAAGCCGACCTCATCAGCGGGTTCATCGGGGCCGAGATCGACGGCGAACGCCTGACGACCGAAGACAT
The DNA here is from genome assembly GCA_963765075.1 of uncultured Acidimicrobiia bacterium. GTDB lineage: Bacteria > Actinomycetota > Acidimicrobiia > IMCC26256 > JAENVU01 > JAENVU01. The sequence goes on along the minus strand of CAVXVA010000001.1, from coordinate 246,113 downwards.
CCTCGACATCTCGTACCTCTTCCTCCTTGCCGGCCTCGACACGGTGACCGCCTCGCTCGGGTGTGCAGTCGCGTACCTGGCGGGTCATCCGGATCGGCAGGCCGCACTGCGGTCCGACCCGTCGTTGATCCCTGCAGCCGTCGAGGAACTGCTGCGCTGGGAGACGCCGGTGCCGGGGGTCCTGCGGGTGGCCACGGCGGACGTCGAAGTCGCGGGGACCACGATTCCCGCCGGTCAGACGGTGACCTGCTTGCTGGCCTCGGCGAATACCGACAGTGCGGAGTTCGCTGACCCCGAGAGTGTCGACTTCGCACGATCCGGGAATCGTCACCTCGCGTTTGGTGCGGGGGTGCATCGCTGCCTCGGTTCGCATCTCGCCCGGGTGGAAATGCGGGTAGCCCTCGAAGAACTTCACCGACGCGTGCCGCTGTACTCGATCCCGGACGGCGAGACGCCGATCTTCACGGCTGGAATTCGCGGGGTCGAGTACCTGCCCATCGTGTGGGACCCCGCGTAATGCGGGTCTCCGTCGACGCCGATCTCTGCACCGGTCATGGACGCTGCTACGCGTTGGCGCCGGATCTGTTCGCGCCGGACGACTACGGCCACTGCGAGGTCCTCGTCGCCGACGTCGTGGCGGCCGGTCTGGAAGGTCAGGCCCGAGTCGGGTTCGAGAACTGTCCGGAACGGGCGATCAGCCTGAGTGAGTGACCGGCTCCGATCGGTCAGGTGCATCGTCCCATCCCGGCACGCACCGTGCGCGGAGTCGCGTACTCTCGGCGCACACCTACTGCGAGGGAGTCGCTCATGCGAGTCACCGTGTTGGATCCAACTGCGTCACCACCTGAGGTCGACCAGGACCCCGGCCCGGACGCGGGTTCGCTGGTGGGGAAACGGGTCGGGCTTCGCTACGACTCTGCGTGGCGCAGCTACCTCTGGGTACTGGACGAGTGGCGGCCGCGCTTCGAAGCTGCGGGCGCGATCGTCGACGACTGGGAAGCCGGCAACCGGGTGGGTGATGCCGGACACCGGACCCGGGCCGAACTCGACGATTTCGCCGAGCGGGTCGACCTCGCGTTGGTCGGTCTCGGCAATTGAGGCTCCTGCACCTCGTGGAGCGTGCACGACACGGTCGCGGTCGCGCAGCGAGGTACGACGGCGGTCGTCGTCGTGACGGAGGAGTTCGCATCATTGGCACACACGATGGCGGCGAACGCGAGCCGGGCGGGTCTGCGGGTTCATGTGCTTCCGTATCCACTCGAGTCGCGCACCGAAGCCGAAGTGCGGGCGATCGCGATCGAGCAGTGGCCCTTGGTGCTGGCCTCCCTCGGCGCGAGCGCGGCGAGCATCCGTGGGGACCGAGACGATGACGGTTCCCAGCCGTGACGACTGCGGCCCGGATGGCTGCACCATCGACTGGTTGACCTCGGCGCGACTCGACGTCGAGGACGACCCGGTCGAGTTCCAGAAACTCGCGACCGATGCCGGATGGGGTGACGGCTTGCCGTTGATCCCGCCGACGGAGGAGCGGGTCCGTGCCTACGTGGCCGCGAGTGGACGCTTCCCCGAGGATCACCTTGCCGACCTGCCTCCGCGCAACGGCCGCTGCACCGTCGAGAAGGTTGCGGTCAACGCGGTCCTGGCGGGCGCGCCGGCCGCCTCGATGCCACTGCTGTGCGTTGCCGTGGAGGCCATGGCCGAACCCGACTTCAATCTGTTCGCGCTCAACACGACCACCAGCTGTGTGGTTCCCGGCGTCTTCGTCAATGGCCCGATCCGCCACGAACTCGAGATCCCCTACGAGGCGGGGTGTTTCGGCGGGGTCGCCGGACCGGCGCCGGCCATCGGCCGCGCCCTGCGACTGGTGATGCGCAACGTCGGTGGTCAGGTGGTGGGCGTCTCGTCCAAGAGTGTCTTCGGCCAGCCGGGCCGGGTGACCGGCATCGTGGTGGGGGAGTGGGAAGAGCAATCACCTTGGGAACCGTTGGCGGTGCGTCGCGGTCTCGCGTCCGGGGTCGACGCGCTGACGGTCCATGGCTGCACGGGCACGATCGACATTGCCGACATCGCCGCCGATACCGCGCCGGACCTCATCGAAGTCATCGGTAAGTCGCTGGCCATCGCGGGGACCAACGCATTCATCGGTGCCCACCACGGTGCTGAGATCGTCGTCTGTCTCGCGCCACCGTGGGCGCACCGCTTGGCGAAGACCTTCCCGAGCATCGCCGACATCCAGGAACGCCTCTTCCATTTCGCAGCGTTGCCCATCGATTGGTGGCCGACGCCGCACCGAGCCAAGGCCGAACGCGACGGCAGGGTCGGCACCGATGGCCGGGTGGCGCTGGTCGAGAGTCCCGACCACATCGTGGTGATGGTCAACGGCGGGTTGGGCAACCTGCACGCGCTCGCGTTGCACTCGTTCGGCCCCACCCGCGCGGTCACGAAGGAGATCCGATGAGTGTCACCGTCTTCGACGCGATGGGGATGGCGGCGGCGCAACTCCGAGCCGAATTTCCCGACGTCGAGTTCATCGATGTGTCGCGCGAGCCGCCGCCCGCCGGAGTCACCGGAGCGGTGCTGTTCGGGGGATGGGACGACGAGAAGGTCCTGCCGTTGATCGACCGCGGCGTCGAGTGGGTCCAGCTGCCCGGGACCGGCATCGATGGTGTCTCGGCCGAGGTGCTGGAGCGCGTTCCGACCGTGACCTGCGCCCGTGGTGCCAGCGCGGTTCCCATCTCGGAGTACGTGCTCGCGACCATGCTCGCGTTCGCCAAGGGGTTCCCCGGCTTCTGGCTCGAGGAACCACCGAAGACATGGAATTTCCAGCGGATGGACACACTCGCCGGTAAGACCGTCGCGATCGTGGGGCTGGGCGGGATCGGCACGGCGATCGCGAAACGGGCGTTGGCGTTCGACATGTCGGTGCGCGCGATGCGCCGCACCGCGACTCCGAGCCCGATCTCGAAGGTACAGGTCGTGACTGCGGTAGAAGACCTGGTCCGGGGCGCGGATCACGTGGTGCTGGCCGCGCCCGGCACGGCCAAGACCCGGCACCTCCTCGACGCGGACGCGTTCGCCGCGATGCGCGACGGCGTCCACGTGGTGAACATCGCGCGGGGCACGCTCGTCGATCAGGACGCGCTCCGGACCGCGCTGGACTCGGGTCGGGTAGCGCGCGCGAGCCTCGATACCGTCGACCCCGAACCCCTGCCCGCCGGTCATTGGTTGTACGACCACCCGCAGGTGTTCCTGACCCCGCATTCGTCCTGGGCGTCACCGGAGCTGGTCGGTGCGTCGATCGACATCTTCCGGGAGAACCTCCGGCGATACCTCGCGGGCGAGGCACTGCTGCACGTCGTCGACCTCGCCGAGGGGTATTGATGAACGCACCCCGAGCCGCCGTGGTCGGTACGGGATTCGGCTGTCGAGTGCACGTACCGGCCCTGCGCGCCGCCGGGTTCGAGGTCGTGGCGCTCGTCGGGACCGATTCGGCCCGCACCGAACGTCGGGCCGCGCGCGTCGGCGTACCGGCGGCGACCACCCGGCTCGAGACCGTGCTCGACGAGGTCGATGCCGTGACCATCGCCACGCCACCCGAGACCCACAAGCTGCTCGCACTCGCCGCACTGCGCGCCGGGAAGCACGTGATCGTTGAGAAGCCGTTCACTCTCGGTTCCACCGAGGCGCGGGATCTGGTGGCGGCAGCGGAGCGGGCGGGCGTGACGGCTCTCGTCGGTCATGAGTTTCGTTGGGCGCCCGAACGGGCGGTCGTCGCCCGTGCGATCGCCGACGGGCTGATCGGCGAGCCTGTCGTCGCCACGTTCGTGCAGTACGTGTCGCTCGTCGCGGATCCGTCGGTGCGGATGCCGGAATGGTGGTTCGACCGCCGTGCGGGCGGTGGTTGGCTCGGCGCGTCCGGTTCGCACGCGGTCGATCAACTCCGCGTCTGGCTGGGTGAGTTCTCGACGGTGTCGGCCGCGACTCGGTTGCTGAGCGATCGAACGGCGACCGCGGAAGATTCGTTCACCGTGCGAGCCCGCATGATCAATGGGTGCGACGTCGTCATTCAACAGACCGCGGGTGCCTACGGCCCCATGGCCGACATGAGCCGCGTGGCCGGCCGCGATGGAACGATCTGGGTCGACGCGGGCCAGGTGTGGGTGGCCGACCGCGCCGGCACCCGCACGTTGGCAACACCACCTGATCTGGAACTGCCCCCGGCCCCTCCCGTCTCGGACGACCCCGCCCATGCCTACACGCACCTCGAACTCGGCCCGTTTACTCGCCTCTGCGAGGTGTTGCGGTGCGGCGTCGAGGGCCAAGCCCTCCCCACCGCGGTGCCCGTCCCGACCTTCGCCGATGGATTGGCCGGGATGCAGGTCCTCGACGCCATCCGCGCCTCGGCCGCCGCCGACGGCGCCCGGGTCAACGTGTGAGGTTTCCGGCGCTCGCGATCAACCTTTCCGGGGTTGATGCCGATCATCGGGGGATGAAGCGAAGTCGGTGGTTCGTCGGGATCGGCGTGGTCGTGGTGCTCGCCGGATGTGGCGGATCGGACCAAGAGTCGAACCCGGCCCCGACCCCGATCACCGCACCGGCCGCGAACGCCCAAGGCGTCGTCGACCAGCAGAACGCGCAGCTCGAGCAGATGGAGCGCCAGACCAGCCAGGCGGACCCGACCGCCACGCCCTAATCCCCACCCCCGCCCCACCTTCCACCGTTTGGCAGCTGGTGGTCCGGAGGGCGCCACCAGATGCCAATCAGTGGCTTGGGGTTGGTGCTGACTCCCACGGCCTGCCGTAGCGGTCCCGGTGAGTGTGCGCCGCGAACGGTTCGCGCCGCGGTGGTCCGAGCGGGCGCGCCGGATGGCCCACCGGAATGACGGCCATCGGCCGAATGGAGTCCGGGAAGCCGACGATCGCTCGTAACTCGTCGGCGTATCCCACCGCGATCGTCGTGAGCGCGGTGCCGAGTCCGAGTGCACCGGCCGCCAGCATCAGGTTCTGGATCGCAGGGAATGTCGATTCGGCTGCGGTCTGGGCCAATCCTCGTTCGGTGTCGGCACCCACGACGATGTGGATCGGCGCGTCGGCAATACCGCCGGTCGCGCCGTGGTCGACGTCGGCCAGAAGCTCCGCAGTGAGTCGGGACCGCGAGAATGCCTTGCCGGCGGAGTTCCACGCTCGCTCGATGAGCGCGCCGATCGCGGCTCGGCCCGCTGGGTCCCGCACGACCACGAACTCCCACGGCTGCTTGTTCTCCGCGCTCGGCGCGTGGATTGCGGCGTCGAGGATTCGGGCGAGGTCGTTGTCGGACACCGCGGTATCGGCAAACGCGCGGTGGGCCCGCTGCGAATGCATCGTGGCGAAGACGTCGGTCACTGGGCGCCGAGTCGGCGGAAGGTGTTCACGTACATGATGCGCAGCGCCGGGTGGCGCGACCAGTGATGCCATGCGTCGGTGTCGGCGCCGAGACGTTCGGTCACCAGCGGTGTCATGGCTTTGAATGCCCGTTCCGGATCGTCGGTGTCCATCTCGTAGAAGTGCATGAACCGGGGATCGGATCCGGTTGCGTTCTCATACGGCGTCATCATCGTGAACCCGGGCACGGCGACCTCGGCGATGTGGCGCAGGTGAACGAAGTCTCCCCAATCGCGCAGGGCCTGGGCGTCGGCAGGGTCGCGCGGTGAGATCAGCACGAGCGAGAGTCCGATCGTGGGATTCCCGGTCAGGCGGCCCTGTCCCGGCCGGGGGTACCGACGAAAGTGATGGCCGGTGATCCCCTCCGGGGTCGCGGGGGCGACGAAGTCGTCGGTGACCTCGTAGACAGCGAGGTAGGTGAACTCGTCGAGCACGCGCGGCAGGTCGGCGCGATCGCGGTGCACGTTCTCCCACCAAGTGGCGCGTTGCACGGTGTCATGAGCGTGGACGTCCGGGACGCGGGTGGCGACATACTCCGCGATCGGCGCAACGGTCATCTCCAGATACAGCCCCGCCGTGATGCGATCCTCCACAACGCTGACATTACGCGTCGAGGTGGAGGAGTGCGTTGGGGTTGGTGCAGGCCATGCGCCGAATCTCGGCCTCGGTGAGGCCGGCGGCGAACAACCCGTCGGCGAAAGATTGCATCCCGGCGGCCGGCGGCTCGTTGGATGCTTGCCCGAAGTCGGTGCCGAGCGTGACGCGGTCGACGCCAACGGCGCGCATGCACGCGATGAGGTCGTCGATCGGGCGCGTCGCGAGCGAACCGATGCAGGTCAGCGCGCACAGTTCGATGTGGGCGCCGAGCGCAGCGAGTTCGGCGCATTGCCCGACGGTCAGGTTCGGGCCCGCCAGTTCTTCCATTGCGTGCGTGACCAGTACGTGGCCGCGTGGCGCGAACTCGCGAGTGACCGCGAGATGTTCGGCTGCGCTCACGTGACCGGTTGCGAGAACTGCGTCGTGCTGTTCGATGAGCGCGAGGATCTCCCGGGTCTCGCTCGTGAGTTCGCCCTCCGAGTCGGTCACGCGAATGCCGGGTCCGGGGATCCCGAGCTGGGCAGCCACGCCGTTCTCGAAGTCCTGCGCGCTGCTGAGGGTCGGAAGCCATACGATCTTGGCCCCGAGGGCGAGGGCCACCTCGACCGCCGCCGGGTTCATGCCGCCGACCTCGCGGTCACACGAGATGCCTCCGAAGACCCGTACTCCGTCCACGATGGGGTCGAGTGCGGCCGCCAGCGCGGCGCTCGGAGTGTCGTGGCTCTTCAGGACGATCGCGGTGTGGCCGGCCGCCGCGGCCTGGGTCGCCGCGTCGTGGCCGGTGACCGATCGCGCTCGATGCGGATCGGGTCCGAAGTGCGCATGCAGGTCGGTCGCCCCAGCCAGATCCATCGTTCCCACTCTTGCACCTTCGGTGCGGGCCGTTCGGGCCCCGCCTCGGATGGGGTGTCGGGCCGGGAGGGCGGTGATCCTCGGCTTCGGCATTCCCACTCTTGCACCTTCGGTGCGGGCCGGGAGGGTGTCAGGCAGGTGCGGAGCGCGTCGACGCGACGGCGTGGCCGGCGGCGAAGAAGTCCAGTGCTGCGACCGCCGGATCCGCAGCCTGGACGAGGGTGTCGTACCCGAGCCGGGCATAGGTACCGGCATTCCAGAACGGGTCACCGTCGGGATTCCACGGTCCGACGTAGAGATACGGAGCCTGGTGGCCGCCGTCGCCGGGCGAGGCGCCGTAGTTGGCGCGTTGGTCTTTCGCACCGAGATCGAGCGCCAGGTCGAAGTGTTCCGGCCAGAGTTGTGCGGCCGACGGCGTCTCGGCTTCGTGGGTGTCACTCCAGGTGTGCAGGATGGCGTCGCCGAACGCGAACCATTCGGCCAGGACGTTCAATGCGGCATCGTCGAGCGGAAGCCTGCGGCCAGGGTCATCGGGCGTGGTCGCCGTGTATACGGCGATCGGTGCCGCGACGTCGACGTCGGCGAGGGCCGCGGCGGCTCCGAGGGTGGTGATGTCATGACGGGCCGGCTCACCACCGACGGTCATCACCAAGGAACGGCCATCGAGTGCCAGTGTGCGGTCGTCCGGTCCGAATGGACCGGTCGTGACGCCGCCCGGAGACGGGCGGAGACCGATGTGGCCGGTCTGGGAGTGCCGAGCCGGCGCCAGGACGCGCTCGGCCAGGGCGTGCCAGCTCGTCCGGGTCGCGACGTACGCGTCGAGTTCATCGATGGGAGCGAGCATGGGAAAACCTCCTGGGTCTCGATCTCTGTCTCGGTCGAGCGCCGTTCGTTGCAGGGGCCGCCGCTAATCTCCGGCCGTGCCTATTGCTCAGCCGCTCGCCGGGGTCCGCATCGTCGAGGTGTCGATGCTCGGACCCGCCGCCGTCACCACCGCCCTCGCCGATCTGGGCGCCGAGGTCATCAAGGTCGAACCGCCCTCGGGTGACTACGTCCGGCGGATGACGTGGCCAATCGTCGAGGGGGTCTCGCTGATGCACCTCCACGTCAACCGAGGGAAGCGAAGCATCGCGATCGATCTGAAGTCGGACGACGGCATCGCGCTGTTCGAGGATCTGGTCAAGGTCAGTGACGTCGTGGTGGAAGCGATGCGACCGGGCGCGCTCGCTCGCCGAGGGCTCGGCTTCGACCGACTGCAGGAGCTGAATCCCAAGATCGTGTTCTGCCAGATTTCGGGGTACGGCGCGACCGGGCCCTACCGGGACCTGGCCAGCCATGGCATCGCCTACGACGCGTGGGCGGGGATCTTCGAACCCGAGATCGACGACGCCGGATATCCGTCGATTCCGAATCACGTGTCGATCGGCATCAACGCCGGACCGTTGTTCGGGGCGCTGGGGATTCTCGCCGGTGTGATCCAGGCGCGCAGTACGGGAGTGGGTGCGCAGATGGAGGTCGCACAGTCCGATGCCGCCGCCGCGTTCGACTGGTACCGCGAGGAGACCTACCGAGCGTACGAACGGCCCGAGACCGATGTCACCGGCAACCAGTCCGACGATTACGTCCGGCGCGAACCGGCCATCGCCGGGATGCGAGGCGGCGTGCGCTACCAGGTGTACCGCTCGAGCGACGGCCACGTGCTGTTCATGGCCAGCGAGCAACATTTCTGGAAGAAGTTCTGCGCCGCGCTCGACCGTATGGATATGTTCGAGAAGTGGCCCGGTTCAGAGTACGGCGATCACGCTCGAGGAAACCGCGAGATGCAGGCCGAGTTGACCACCATCTACGCGACCAAGACCACCGAAGAGTGGGTTCAGTTCGGCATCGACGTCGACGTGCCGATCGCGCCCTGCCACACGCCCAAGACCGTCGCCGACGATCCGCAGTTCCGTGATCGGCTCGAGTGGTTCCCGACCGAGGCGTTGGGCGCCGAACAGTTGCCGTTCCCGGTCAAGATCGTGGATGCGGACCCGCTCGTGCCCACCAAGGCGCCGACGGTCGGCGAGCACACCGACGCGGTCTTGACCGAGGTACTCGGCTACGACGCGGCCCGCGTGGCCGCGCTGCGGGCCTCCGGGGCCGTCAGCTGAGGAACTGAGACACGAGCGTAGAGTGACGCTCATGTCAGGTTCGTCGACGGGACCAGGATCGGCGCCGGCTCCCGGTCAGGCGCCCTTGCCGGCCGAGAATGCGGCCGCCCTGGTGCGCCGCAACGGCACCGACCCCGAGATCCGTGACCGTCCCGCTATCCGATTCGGCGACGAGATCTGGACTCACGCCGACTATCTCCGTGAATCGGCGCGATGGGCGAACCTCTTCCTGGATCGCCTCCCGGCGGATCGGCCTCGGCACATCGCGGTGCTCCTCGACAACCTGCCCGAGTATCTCTTCGCGTTCGGTGGCGCGGCCCTCATCGGCGGTGCGATCGTCGGGCTCAATCACACCCGACGGGGCGAGCCGCTCCTCCGGGACATCGAACACACCGACTGCGGCCTGCTCATCACCGAACCCCGCCATCGGGAACTGCTCGTCGACGTGACCGATCGGCTCCCGCCAACGCTCGTCGTCGGCGAAGACTTGGAACCTGCGCTCGCTGCGGTGAGTGGCGTCGATCCCGGACTCGACCCCGACGTCGATACGCCGTGGGCGCTCATCTTCACCAGCGGCACCTCCGATGCGCCGAAGGCGGTCATCTGTTCGCAACGTCGCCTCCTCGTGACCGGTAACCGGATGCGGATGATCATGGACCTGACCGCCGACGACGTCGGCTATGTCTGCATGCCGTTGTTCCACTCGAACGCCGTCCAGGTCGGGTGGGCGCCGTCACTCGTCGCGGGATGCTCGGTGGGCCTGGCCCGCAAGTTCTCGGCCTCCGGTTGGTTGCCGGACGTCCGCCGATACGGCGCGACCTACTTCAACTACACCGGAAAGCCGCTCGCGTATCTTCTCGCCCAACCCGAAGGACCGAACGACGCCGACAACGCATTGCGAGTCGCGTTCGGCAACGAAGGTTCGCCGCACGTCGTCGATGCATTCTCGGCGCGCTTCGGTCTCGAAGTCATCGACGCGTACGGAGCGACCGAGGGCGGTGTCGCGGTGAACCGCGACGGCGAGTCGCGGCCGGGCGCGCTCGGGAGGGTCACGCCCGCGGTCAAGGTCGTCGACGACGATGGCCACGAGAAACCCCGGGCCGAGTTCGACGCCGACGGCCGGCTGGTCAATGCGGACGACGCGGTGGGCGAAATCGTCAACACTGGAGGTGTCGGACCGTTCGAGGGGTATTACAACAACGCCGAGGCGAACGCGAAGACCACCCGGTTCGGCTGGTACTGGTCGGGAGATCTCGGGTACGTCGACGCCGACGGCTACCTCTACTTCGCGGGCCGGACCGCCGATTGGATTCGGGTCGACGGCGAGAACTTTCCGGCCGGTCCGATCGAGGAGGCCCTCCGCCAACATCCCGACGTGCTCCTCGCGGCCGTCTACGGGGTACCGGACGACCAAGCCGGTGACCAGATCATGGCGGGACTCGTCTTGCGCGAGGGCGTCGAGTTCGACGGTACGGAGTTTGCGGCGTGGTTGGCCGGGCAACCCGATATCGGACCGAAGTGGTACCCGAGATATGTCCGCCCGCTGAGTGAACCCCCGACGACGGGGACGTTCAAGATCGTGAAGCGCACCCTCGTGCACCAGAAATGGCGCACCGACCGGGTGGATGGAGATGAGGTCTTCGTGCGGGGCCGGGGCGCGGATCACTACGAGCCGTTCACCGCCGAGGCCGAGGTGGCGTTGCACGCGTCGTTCGTCGAGTACCAACGCGAACGATTCTGGGACCTCTGAGATGGATCTGAGCTTCAGCCCGGGCGAGTTGGCGTTCGCCGCCGAAGTTCGGTCGTGGTTGGATGCGAACCTGGATCTGCCGCCAACGTTCGCCTCACTCGATGCCGAGATCGCATGGGGGCGCAGCTGGCAGGCCAAGCTGGCGGCCGACCGATGGATCGGAATCCACTGGCCGGCCGAATACGGCGGACGCGGCGCGACCCCGGTCGAGGTGGCGCTGTTCAACATGGAATACGCCCGCAGCCGTGCGCTCCAACCGGTGAATCGGGTCGGGATCAACCTGGCCGGACCGACGCTCCTCGCCCACGGCACGGCGGAGCAGAAGCAGCGGTGGCTGCCGCGGATCCTCGACGCCCAGGAGATCTGGTGTCAGCTCTTCAGCGAGCCCGATGCCGGATCGGATCTCGCGGCGCTGGCCACCCGGGCCCGACCCGTTGACGGCGGTTGGCTCGTCAGCGGGCAGAAGGTCTGGACCTCGTACGCCCAGTACGCGCGTTGGGGATCGCGCTCGTACGCACCGACGCCGACGCGCCCAAGCATCGGGGCATCAGTTACGTGGTCATCGACATGACCAGCCCCGGCATCGAGATTCGACCGCTGGTGCAGATCACCGGCGAGGCCGAGTTCAACGAGGTGTTCCTCGACGACGTGTTCGTCCCCGAGGATCAACTCGTCGGCGACCTCAACCACGGTTGGGCGGTCGCCAACACCACGCTCGCCCATGAGCGGGGCACGTCGTTCCCGTTCAAGGAGCAGGTCGTGCACGAGGTCTTCCTCGATGAGCTCTACCGCGAGGCGGCGACGACCGGCGGTCTCGACGATGTCGAGGTCGCCGACGCATTGGCCCAGGCCTTCGTCGAGCTGCGCCTCCTCCGGCTCAACAACTGGGGGACACTGTCGCGGCTCGCCCACGGAGTCGCGCCGGGCCCGGAGTCGAGCATCACGAAGTTGGTGTGGACCGACATGACCCAACACTTGGCCGACACGGCGCAGCTCATCCACGGCCCGGAGTCCTCGCTCACCACGAAGTGGTCGCGGCAGTGGTTGTGGTCGCGGGCGGCATCGATCGCCGGAGGAACGTCCGAGGTGCAACGCACGATCATCGGTGACCGCATTCTCGGATTACCCCGATGAGCCGGATCCACGTCACCGGGGTGGACCACGTCGTGATCATGAGTGCCGACGTGGAGCGGTCGTTGGCGTTCTACGTGGATCAGCTCGGCCTCGAACCGGTGCGGGTCGACGAGTTCCGGCGCGGTGAGGTCTTCTTCCCGTCGGTCCGAATCAACGCCACCACGATTCTCGATCTGTTCCCCGCCGCACCCGACGGCAAGAACATCGATCATTTGTGTCTCGTGATCGACGAGCTCGACCTGCAAGCCGTGGCCGACTCCGGGCAGTTCGATGTGGTCTCGGGACCCTCGGAGTTGTTCGGTGCGCAAGGGATCGGAGTCGGGCTCTACGTGCGCGATCCCGATGGGCTCGTCATCGAGCTGCGTCACTACCCAGGCCCGTAGCAAGCGTCCGAATCGTCCTGCTACCGTTTCTGGCGAGGGTTTGCCAACTCCGGCCCGCCCCGCAGCACAGTCAGGAAATTGCACATGGCAACAGGCACGGTGAAGTGGTTCAACGCCGAGAAGGGCTTCGGCTTCATCTCTCGTGAAGGCGAGCCGGACGTGTTCGTCCACCACTCACAGATTCAGATGAACGGTTACCGGACGCTGACCGAAGGTCAAGCGGTCCAGTTCGACGTTGCGCCCGGCCGGAAGGGCGAGGAAGCTCAGAACGTCACTGCGGTCTGAGTCCCGAGCATTCCCGAACTCGACCCCCGACTTCGGTCGGGGGTCGAGTCGCGTCCGGGCGCGGGTGGCGGTGCCGGTGAGGTCGGTCAGAGCAACCGGCGCAACAGCTTGGCCTTGAGCCCGGTATACGGCGGGTAGGCGATCGGCGGGTCAAGCTTCGTGGGCCGGCGCAAGACGCTCTTGCGGTGGGTGAAGGTCTCGAAGCTGGCCCGACCGTGGTACGCGCCCATGCCACTCTCGCCGACGCCGCCGAAGGGAAGCCCCGGCACCGTGATGTGGAACAGGGTCGCGTTCACGCACACGCCGCCCGAGCTGGTCCCGGCGAGGACTCGTCGCTCCACCTCGGAGTCTTCGGTGAACAGGTACAACGCCAGAGGCTTGTCGCGCGCCGTCATGAACTCGATGGCGGCGTCGAGGTCGTCGACCGCGATCGTGGGCAGGACGGGCCCGAAGATCTCTTCCTGCATGATCAGCGCGGTCGGGTCGGTGCCGCGCAGGATCGTGGGGGCGTAGTAACGGTCGTCACGGTCACGCAGGCCGCCGACCACGATCTCGCCGGCGCCGGGACCGTCGGCCAGCCGACTGACCCGGTCGAAGTGTCGCTCGTTCACGATGCGGCCGTAATCGGCGCTGGTCCGGGGGTCGGTCCCGTAGAACTCCCGGAGGGCCTCGGCCATTCGCGCGAGCAACGGAGCTTCGACGGTGCGATCGACGAGGATGTAGTCGGGCGCGATGCAGGTCTGACCGGCATTGAGGAACTTCCCCCACACGATGCGCCGGGCCGCGACGTCGAGGTTCGCGCTCGCATCGACGATGACCGGGCTCTTCCCGCCCAACTCCAGGGTCACGGGCGTGAGGTGCTGGGCCGCCGCGGTCATGACGACGCGGCCGACGGTTCCGTTGCCGGTATAGAAGATGTGGTCCCACCGCTCGGCGAGGAGCGCGGTCGTTGCTTCGACGCCCCCTTCGACCACGGCGACGGCATCCGGGTCGAGATAGAGCGGAACGAGGCGCGCCAACGCGGCCGACGCGTGGGGTGAGACCTCGGACGGCTTGATGGTTGCGGTGTTCCCGGCCGCGATGGCACCGACGAGCGGTGCCAGGATGAGCTGGACGGGGTAGTTCCATGGCCCGATGATCAGTACCGTGCCGAGCGGGTCGCGGTGGATCCGGGCTCGACCCGGCTGCTGCTTGACCGGCACCGGGGCCCGTTCGGGCTTGAGCCAGTGGTCGAGATGCTTGAGGGTGTCGGCGATCTCGGCCCGGACGAATGCAATTTCGGTGAGGTACCCCTCGGTCGCCGATTTGCCGAGGTCGAGGCGGAGTGCTTCGCCGAACTCGGTCTCCCGCTCGACGAGCATTCGATCGAGGGCGCGCAGTTGGTCCTTGCGCCATTCGACCGGACGAGTCCGCCCCGATGCGAAGGTCGCGCGGGTACGGGCGACGATGTCGGTGGCGGAGGCGATCGGTGTGGTGGGTTCGAGCAGTGCAGTCATGAACCCCAGGCTATGGCGAAGATGCCGGTGAGGTCGGAGGCGACGGCGATGTCGGGGTCGAGTGGGTCCGGGGCGGTGCCGTCGGGCCAGTGGCCGTCTCGCTGGAGGTAGAGGGGTCGCATTCCGGCCGCGACCGGGCCGACGACATCGGGACCCCACGTGTCGCCGACGAAGATCGCCGCGTCGGGGCTCACGCCGGCCTCGCCGAGCGCAGCCGCGAAGATCCGCGGGTGTGGTTTGCGAGCCCCGACCCAGGCTGACGACACCATGGCGTCGACGTGGTGGGTCAGGCCCGATTCCTCCACCGCCTCGCGCAGGTCCCAATCCCAGTTGGAACAGATCACGATGCGCAGATCGCGTTGGCGCAACTCGGCGAGGACGCTCGCGACCTCGTCGTAGGGATCGAGTTGACGGTCGGCGGCCCCGGCGTGCAGCTTCTCGATGATGAGTTCGTACTCACCGGGGTGGACATCGGAGGCGGCGAGCATCGCGAGGGTCCGTTCGCGTTGCCAGGCCGTGTAGTGATCGCGGCTCTGCGAGTGCTCGTCGTGCACGGCGCCGTCGAGGCCGTCGGCGTAGTAGTTGGCCCGGTGTTCGTCGGCCAAGCGGTAGCCGTGCTCCGCGAGGACCTCGTCGGCCGAGACCCATCGAGTGGCGCGGGCCAGGGTGCCGTAGAAATCGAGGAGTACCGCCGCGATCGTCATGCGGGCATTCTGCACGCGCTGTGCGACCAGGTCACACGGATATTCGCCGGCGTGCGGGCGTCGCTCGGGGCCCGGCCGGTAGCCTTCCCCGATGCCTGCGAAGCTTCCGCCGTTGACCCGGGCCGCCGACGAGCGCGTCAACTGGGTGTCGTCGATCCCGTTCCTGCTGGTGCACGTGCTGTGCCTCAGCGTGATCTTTGTCGAGATCACGTGGACCGCGGCGATTCTGTTCATCGTGATGTATTTCGGTCGTGCGTTCTTCGTGACCGCGGCCTATCACCGGTACTTCTCCCACAAGTCGTACCGCCTGAACCGGTTTTGGCAAGCGGTGTTCGCGTTCCAGGCGGAGGCCACCGCGCAGAAAGGCGTGCTGTGGTGGGCGGCGAATCATCGCCACCACCACCGGTATTCCGACACCGACGCCGATCTCCACTCCCCCCGTAAGGGCTTCTGGTGGAGTCACGTCGGCTGGATCCTGTCCGACAAGTACAAGGACACCGACCTGTCGGCGATCAAGGACTTCGCCCAGTTCCCGGAACTGCGGTGGCTGGAAAAGCATCAGGGCATGCCGCCGTGGGTCTATGGCGTGGTTGCGTTTTCCGTCGGTTTCTGGACGGGCGGATGGAGCGGTGCGTATACGGCATTGGTCGTCGGGTTCTTCTGCTCGACGGTGTTGCTCTGGCACACCACGTTCCTGGTGAACTCGGCCGCCCACGTGTTCGGCCGCCGTCGGTACGAGACCAACGACACCAGCCGCAATTCGATGATCATCGCGTTGCTCACCGGTGGCGAGGGCTGGCACAACAACCACCATCACTACCAAGCTTCCGCCCGGCAGGGGTTCTTCTGGTGGGAGATCGACATGACCTACTACGTGCTCAAGATGATGAGCTGGGTCGGGATCGTCAAGGACCTCAAGAAGCCTCCCTCGCGCGTGCTCGTCCCGGGCGCCAGCCCCGAAGAAGACCTCATCGCCGCGTAACTTCTGTTCTTGCGTCAATAACCTGCCCGATCGGGCAGGTTATTGACGCAAGTTCGGTGCGTTGGGTCGGATTGAGCGCAGAGGGTCGAGGCCGGCGAGGGCGCGGCTGGCGCGGATGGCCAACGCCACGATGGTCAGTGTGGGCCCGTAGCCGGTCGAGGTCGGGAAGACCGACGAGTCGGTGCAGATCACGTTCTCCACTCCGTGCAGCCGTTGCCAGCGGTCGAAGACGCTCGTCGCCGGGTCGTCGCCCATCCTCGCCCCGCCCATGATGTGGCGGGAGATCGGGGTCCGCCCGCCCGTTCGATCGGCCATGCTGCCGGCGATCGGCGGTGAGGTCGTCCAGAACGTGTTCAGCGCACCGGCGGCGCGCATCACGGCCTCGAGTCTCGGCGCCCAGTGCTCGGCACAGACGATCTCGTGTGGGTGGGGAGCGTAGGTGGCTCGACCGGCGGGGAGTCCGTAGGCATCGCGGACGTGCGGATCGAGATCGATCCGGTTGGTCGCCTGGGGGAGATCCTCGCCTTGCATGGTGAACACCGCCATGCGGTCTCGGGTCATCGACTGCATCATCAGTTGGGAGTGCAGTGCGCCCTGAGGAAGATGGATGCCTTCCAGGATCGGATGGCCGGCGGCACCGTGTTCGACGATCCCGCCCCGGATGAAGGGGAGTCCCGCCGCCCGAGCCGCGTCGATCGCCGCGGCGTCGGGAACGATCGGATCGTCCATGAGATGGGTCACCGATCGGCCGCGGTGACCGTGGAGTCGTTCTCCGAACATTCCGAGCACGTACGTCTGGAAATGGAACTGCAGGAACCGGCCCACGACGTCGGGGTTGCCGAGTTCGTTGCGGAGCAAGAGCCTCGGGCTCTCGAACGCGCCGCCGGCGAGCAAGACGTGTCGCCCCGAGACCTCGTGCGGTTCGAGGTGGCGGTCGAGGTAGCGCACGCCCCGCGCTCGGCGGCCGGTGCCGTCGAGGAGTACATCGGTCACGACGCACTCGTCGCGAATCTCGCAGTTGCCGGTCTGCAGGGCGTGGCGCAGCGGCGCGACCGGATCACCCTTCGCCTCGATGGGGCAGCCGAAGTAGCCACAGAATCCGCAGTTGTTACACGCGGGTCGCCCGTCGTACTCCACGCTGTTCACCCCGGTCGGCGCCCGGTACGGGTGGTACCCCATCTCGGTCGCAGCCTGCGCGGTGAGGAGGGCGCAGTACATGTCGGGCCCGGCGGGCATCGGGTAGGGATCGGCTCGCCACGACGCGAACGGATTGGCCCCCGCTTCACCGGCCACGCCGACCGTGCGTTCCGCGGCCGCGTAGTACGGCTCCATCTCGTCGTAGTCGACCGGCCAGTCGACGATGTCGGCGCCGTCGACCGGACCGCTGACGGTCAGTGGCTTGAAATCATCTTCGCGGAAGCGGGGGAGTTTGCCGTCGGCGTGGAATCCGCCGCCCCCGACGGTGGAGGGAAGGTTGTTGACGTCGCCGGTCTCGATGCGCTCACCGTCGGCCTCGGTGCGGCGGAAGGTGCGTGGCTCCAACCACGGGTCGGGGCCGAGGAAATGGCGACGCATGAACTTCAACTCGTCGTTCGAGACGTGGCCGAGCGGAGCGAACGGTGGGTCGAGGGCCAGGAGGTGGTTCCGGCCTTTCTCGAGCATCAGGACCGACCACCCCGCGGCGGTGAGCACCTCGGCCGCGGTGGCGCCGGCCGGACCGGTGCCAATGACGATGGCGTCGAACTCGGCGTTGTTCGGCGAGTTCATGCGCGGCCTTCCACTTCGGCGTCGGAGTAGCCCCGCGGCTGGGCATCGCCCGGGAACTCGATGGCCCGCCAGCCACCGAGGTCGCGATTCCCGCCGTACTCCGGTGCGGCGTAACACCCTTCGACGCAGTGCTCGTAGAGGAGGTCACGGAACTCAGGTATGGCGTCGAGGGACGCGTCCTGTTGCTCGGGGTCGAGGTCGACGAAATCCTCGCCCAACGCCAGGAGGCCGGTCTGGTACTGCGCTTGCCACCCCTCGATGGGACCCAAACGTTCGCGCTCGGCGATTCCTCGCGATCCTTCGATACGGGTGCGCCAGGCCAGTTCTTCGAGCGGTGAGAGGTCCATGAAGCGCACGAATCCGATCTCGCCTCCCGCACGACCCGAGAACGGTCCGCCGGCCCAGATGCGCGGTGGGTCGGAGGAGAAGGCGTCGAGGAGTCCGTCGATGTAGTCGGCGACACCCAACGCCGCCGCGCCCGGGTGACCGTCGGCGGTCGCCGGCACGAGCCGGTCCGCCGCCGCCGCGAGCGTTCGCAATTCGTGTGCTCGGAGGAAACCCACCGGTTACCGTCCGTTTCCCTGGCGCGGCCATGCTGACCGTGCATGGGTCGAGCGAATCACCGGGCTCAAGGAACGAATCTCGATGCCGAAACGTTGGTGATCGTGGAGGACAACGAAATGACGTACGGAGTTACCATCCAAACCCTCGACCGGGCCGACGGCAACGGCATCACCATGGTGCTCGTCGACGCGGACGACGCGCTCGACGCCGAACTGGCGGCCCGCAAGATCGCCGAAGACCGGTACCACTGCAAGGTGCTCGTCGATCACGCGGTCGTGTGGAGCGACGCCGCCGCCTGAGCGGATCGAGTTAGTGGTCACCGGCATCGGTGGCTGCTCCCTTGCCCGAGCCGGGCGTTCCCCGGATCGCCCAGAAGTGCGACCGGAAGATCAAGAACGCCGCGAGTGCCACCAAGCCGTAGCCGATCAAAGTCCCCGCGGCAAGGTCTCGGGTGTGATCGTCCGTGGTGTCGAGGAAGTCGACGGCGGCCGTCCCGCCGAGGACGGCCGAACGCAGAACGATCATCACCATGGCGAAGCAGACCGACGCCAGATAGGCCCGCCCGATGCGGCCGGAGGCTCGGGTTTCGTCGCCTTCGATCGACTGGAGTTCGCGGCGACGCTGGGTATGGAACCCGTAGACGATGGCGGCGAGTACCAGCGCCGCGCCCAACCCTCCGATGGCAGCCGCGCTGTCGTCGCCCGTGCCGGAGCCGAACCGAAAGGGCGCGTCGATGCCACTCGTGGTGCTGGCGCGGGCGAACTCGTCGGCCACCGCCTCAACCAGTCCAGCGCCGAACACCAAGAGGGTGTACAGAGCGGTGAGGGACGCGCCACTGAGGTAGACGGCATACACGCCATCGCCATCAGGGTCCCGGTCGGGCCGAGCGACCGCCATTAGGAGCACAAAGATCAGGAGCACCATCAGTGGTGCGCCGATGTCTGTGATGTATTGAAGCGACGCCATGGCCTGCCCTTTCGACGGCTCTACTGAAGGTGGAGTTCGTAGTTTCCGGAGGTGTCGAGCGTGAGTCTCGCACCGGGGGGGACCACCACGACGGTGAACGGCTCCTGCACGAGGGCCGGGCCACTGATCTCGACCCCGGGGCCGAGGCGCGGGCCGTCGTAGACCGGCGTGCTCACGTACTCCACGCCGAAGTAGGCGTCGCGCGTGCCGAGCTGCGCGTCGGCGGCGTTCGTGGTGGTGCCGAGCGCGGCGAACCGTTCGGGCTTGGGCGTGGTGGCGCGCGCCACCAACCGGACGCCCCGGATCAGCGGCGGCTGATTCCGGAAGCTGAACCCGCGGGTCGCGTTCGTGTTGGGCGTGGAACCGCTCGGCCAGACCGATCAGGTCGGCCTCGGCCACCTCCGGTGCGGTCGGCACGCTCATGTCGAAGTTCTGGCCCGGGTAGCACATCTGCACGAAATGTTCGGTGGTGGTGGCGGCCAACCCGGTCGGTTCCAGTTCCTTCGCGGCTTCGCTCGTGACCTCGGTCATCAATCGATGGAGTCGGTCCAGGTCGACCTGCGCGAGTGGCGTGACGTAGGAGCGGACCAAGTCGACCAGCGAGTCGGCGACCAATACGCCGAGGGCGGAGAAGGCGGGCGCGGCTTTCGGGATCAACACCCGGCCGACGCCGAGTTCGTTGGCGATCGCCCAGGCATGGACCGGCCCGTTCCCGCCGTACGCGATCAGCGCGAGCGTGCGGGGGTCGGCGCCATGACTCGCGAGCACGCGACGGGTCGCATTGGCCATGTTGGCGTTCACGATCCGTTCGATACCCCATGCGGCCTCGGTGACGTCGGTACCGAATGGTTCGGCGACGTCGCGCGCGATGGCGGCGCGGGCCGCGTCGACATCGAGTTGCATGCGGCCGCCCGCGAAGCCTTCGGCCGGCAGATAGCCGAGCACCGCGTCGGCGTCGGTGACGGTCGGTCGGTCACCGCCGCGGCCGTAGCTGGCCGGGCCGGGGCTGCTCCCTGCGGATTCGGGCCCGACCAACAGCGCGCCTTGTCGGACCCGGGCGATGGACCCGCCGCCCGCGCCGACACTTTGGACGTCGACCATGGGGAGACCGATGTAATAGCGGTAGCGCCAGTTCCAGTCGGTCTTGATCTCGGGGCGTCCGCCCCGGACGAGACAGAGGTCGAAGCTCGTGCCCCCCATGTCGACGGCGATGAAGTCGTCGACGTCGGCGCGGCTCGCGGCGAGCGCCGATCCCATCACCCCACCGGCCGGTCCGCTCGCGAGCAGTGTGACGGCCCGGCGCGCCACGTAGTCGGGCGGCATCACGCCACCGGTCGATTGCATGATCAGAAGTTGGCCCGCGTACCCCGCCGTGCGCAGTTGGTCTTCCAAACGGCTGACGTAGTGAGCGATCTTCGGGGCGACGTACGCGTTCACGAGGGTGGTCGAGACCCGCTCGTACTCGGGCCCGCGGGCCATGACCTCGTGGGAGAGCGAGACGTGTTCGACCTCGGGGAACTCCTCCCGCACGATCTCGGCCGCCCGGAGTTCGTGAGCCGGGTTCACGAACGAGAACAGGAACATGACGGCAATCGACTGCACGTCGAGCAGGCGCAGGCGGCGGACCCCGGCTCGGACTGCATCCTCGTCGAGCGGCCGGAGGATCTCGCCGGTGTGGCTCATGCGTTCGGCGATCGCGATCCGGGCCCGCCGGCGGGCGATCGGGGGCGGCGCGGGATACGACGGGTCCCAGATCATCTCCTTGTGGACCCGGCGCATCTCGATCTCGTCGCGGTGGCCCTCGGTGACGAGCAATCCCGTGCGCGCCCCGTTCATCTCGATCATCGTGTTATCGGCGGTGGTGGTGCCATGGACGACCACCTCCAGGTTGACGCAGAACTCGGAGAGTGACACGCCGATGTGGTCGGCGAGTTGGCCCATGCCGGTCATCACCCCCCGGGACTGATCGTCGAGCGTCGTCGGCGTCTTGTCGAGCACGACATCGCCCGTACTCGTCACGCAGATGAGATCGGTGAACGTGCCCCCGACGTCGACTCCGACGCGATACGTCAGGTCGGTCATCGCGCACGCCTCGTTGCGGTCATCCGCGGCGCTGCGCGCGGAGGCGCTCGGTCGCGTCGGTGTCGACGGCCAGGCTGAGGTCGGCGAGCGAGCCCGTGAAGACGACCCCGTAGTCGCGTTCGGCGCCGGTCACGCTCACGTACTCGTCGAGCACGTCGTCGAGCACGGCGTGGGGATCGCGATCGAGCGGGTTCCCCCAGCCGCCGCCGCCGCCGTAGTCGTACATGATGCGTTCGCCGGCCGAGATCGGGACCCAGTCGGCGGTGTGTTGGACCACGAACTCGTCGGCGGAGCCGTACCGGATCACCATACGGTTGGGCTCGCCGGGTTCGCCGCCGCAGATGCCGGGCATCGGATATTTCATACCCACGACGTAGGTGTAGACCTTGGCGTCGACGCGCACTTCCTTCTCGTAGTGACTCCCGCAGAGGCCGCGCCATTGGCCGGGCCCGCCCGAGTCGGTGCGGTAGTCGCGGCTCCACTGCACGTGCGGGTAGAGACTCTCGTTGATCTCGGCGGTGGCCTTCCATAGGTTGCCGAAGCTGGCGTTCTGCGCGCCCCAGGCGTCCATGCCCTTCGCCGCGTTGCACCAGCCCGCGTAGACCTCGGCCGAGTGGTCGGTGAAGCTCTGGCCGGTCGCGGGATCGATGCCCACGATGATCGTGGGGATCCCGGTCTTGTAGGTCTGCGGGACGGCTTTGTCGGGGAGCACGTGTTGCAACGCGACGGCGATGACCTCCCCGACGTCGGCGCCGGGATGGTGGGTTCCCGCACTGACCGGTTTCCCCGGTACGGGGTTGAGCACACAGCCCGACGGCACGACCAATCGGATCTGATCGAAGAAGCCCTCGTTCTTCGGAATCTCCGGGTCCATCATCGACGCGATCTGGCCGACGGTGTATCCGCGGGTGTTGCCGAAGGTGGACCACGCCTGGATCTCGGGCCGGGTGTCCGAGCCGGTGTAATCGATGGTCAACTCGTCGCCGGCGACGGTGATCTTCACGTGCAAGTGGATGTCGGGATTCCCGAGCGGGTCGTGATCGACGTAGGCGTCGGCCTCGTACACACCGTCGGGCCATGCGGTGACTTCCTCCCGGAAGCGTCGCGCCGCGTAGTCGATCATGAAGTCGACCGACTCCTCGACGGTGCCGGATCCGTACAGGTCGAGGACCTCGCCGAGGCGCCGGACCGCGAGTTGCGCGGCACCGATCTGGGCGCGGATATCGCCGATGTAGCTGGGGATGCGGTTGTTGGTCGCGAGGGCGAGAAGCACATCGCGTCGTTCTTCGCCGCGGTCGATGACCTTGAGGACGGGCCAGCGGACGCCCTCCCCCCAGATGTCGTTCGCGGTCACGTTGTACCCGCCGGGTACGCCACCGCCGGTGTCGCCGTGGTGGCACTGAATGCTCGCGATGAGCACCATGTGCCGGGTGCCGGGGCGGGTGGGATCGTCGGCGAAGACCGGCGCGAACACGTTGTAGTCGGGGAGGTGTCCACCGCCGTGATACGGGTCGTTGGCGACGAAGACGTCGCCTTCCCGGAACTCGTCGACGCCGAGGTAGTCGAGCGCGAAGCGGACCGGCAGGGTGGACGTGAGCATGAACTGGGGGATCCCGACCGAGAGTGCGGCGAGGCGGCCCTGGGCATCGAGGATCGTGGCGTTGCGCTCGTTCGACTGGTTGAGAATCGGTGTGGTCGCGGTGCGGGAGACGTACGTGGCCATCTCGAAACAGATGGTCTCCATCGCGCCGCGGACGACCTCGGCGGTGACCTGGTCGACGGTCGGCAGCGCGCGGAGGCGGCCGCGGCTCTCGGCCAGCGCCACGAGATCGACGTTCGTCATGGGTGACCCCCCGGAAAACCTGACGTGAGTGTCAGTGATGGTAGCCCCGGAGGGGTGGGAGCGGCTCAGAATCCGTCCCGCTCGTGGAGCTCGTCTCGGAGTGCCTCGAGGATGGGGCGGACCTACATCAGCAGGTCAGCGAGCCGATCATGGTGGTCGGCGGTCGTGCCGAGGAGTGACTCCGCGCCGTAGGCCCGGCGCAGGAACAGGTGGAGATCGTGCTCCATGGTGAACCCGATGCCGCCGTGGATCTGGATGCCGTCCTTGGCGGCGCGTCGGGCCGCTTCGCCCGCCGCCGCCTTGGCCACGTGCATCGCGCGGGCTCGATCGGGATCGCCGGCGTCGACGGCCATGGCCGCGAAGTACACCGCGCTCCATGCTCGCTCCACGTCGAGACTCATGTCGGCGAGCTTGTGCTGGATCGCCTGGAACGACCCGATCGGCACGTCGAACTGCACCCGTTCCTTTGCGTAGGCGAGGGTCATGTCGAACAGGCGCCGGGCGGTACCGACCATCTCGGCTGCGAGGGCGACGGTGGCGCGCAGCAGTACCTCGTCGAGGGCGGCGCGCGTGATCGTGCCTGCGGACGTGCCGGGGACCGCGGTCTCGACGTCGTAGAGCGGTCGGGTCGTGTCGAGCATCTCGATGCGCTGGACGGGTGGCGCGGCGAGCAAGGTGACGGCGCCCTCGGCATTGACTGCGGCCACGAGGTCGACCCGGGCCGCGTCGGGGACGAAGGTCTTACGGGACTCGGCGTTCGGGTGCCAGACGCCGTCGGATCCCGCGAGCGCAACCGTCCCGGTCGCGTGGCCGTCGAGCACGGCGTCGAGATCGTGTTCGCCGATCGCTTCGAGGAGCGGCGCGTAGAGGCAGGCGGTCGCCAAGAAGGGGACCGGCGCCGCGACGGAACCCAGCGTTTCCATGAACACGCACAGGTCGACGAGCGGACCGATGCCGAGCGGCACGAAGTCGTCGAGCTGGTGCCAGAGGCCGTCGGCGGCCGCGAGGTCGAGGGTATGGGCGCGTAGCAGGCGCCGGCGGGCATTGGTCCGCGAGCAGATGCCGAGCGCTGTCTCGCAGGAGTTCCTGATCGTCGGTGAGAGAGAAGTTCACGCCGAGGTGCTCCCGGGCTCGGCGCCGATCGCGCCGAGTGACCAACCCTCGACCTCGGAGAGCCGGCCTCGCCAGCGCACGTGTTCGCCGAGCACGGCGCTTCCGCTCCGGATCGTGGCATCTTCGAGGTGGAGATAGAGCGGCAGATCGTCGACGGGGCTGGTTGGCGCCTGACCTTCGGGAGCGGGTTCGTCGGCGATCTGGCCCAGGTAGCGCAGCGGCTCCGAAAGCACCGCGGCGTCGGTACCCCCGCGGGACTCGAGTTCGGCCGCCATGTTGTGCATGAACTCGGCGACACCGACCGCGGTCCCGGTGATGACGAGGCCGCCCTGGGCCACGGTGACACCGAAGCTGAGGCTGCCGCGGTTGCACACGCTCACGAGCACCCGCAGGATCGGGTCGGGGAGCTGCCCTTCGGCCACTTCGGTCTGGAGTCGGGTGAGTGGGTCGGGCACCGGCGCCGGCGGGTCGGGCATTCCCGGGTCGGTCATGTCATCCCCTCGGGAGTCCGAGCACGCGCTGGGCGATGATGTTGCGCTGGATCTCGCTGGTCCCACCGGCGATGGTGTTGGCGAAGCTGACGAAGTAATTCAACGGCCAGCGCCCGGCTTCTTCACCCCGTTCCTCGTCGATCACGGTTCCGTACGCACCCTGGATCTCCATACCGAGTTCGTACAGGTCCTTGCCCAGTTCCGAGGTGGCCAGCTTCATGTAGGAGTGCTCGGGTGCGCCGGTGCCCTGGGCGAAGCTCGTGAACCCTTTGTACCCGAGGGCCCGGAGACTCGCGGCGCGTTGGGAGCCCTCCGCGATCCGACGGCGGATGACGGGGTCGTGCGCGCGGCCGCGTCGGTGTGCGAGATCGACCAGGCCGGTGATCGTCTGTTCGAGGCGGGCGACACCTTCCACCCAGAGCCCGGCGCGTTCGTGGGCGAGCGAACCCTGGGTGATCCGCCAGCCGTCGTTCAGGTCACCCACGAGATTGACCGCCGGCACTTCGACGTCGGTGAAGAACACCTCGGCGAAATCCGCGTTGCCGTTGATGTGGGTGAGCGGCCGGATGTCGATGCCGGGCGTGTCCATGTCGACGATCAGCAGTGAGATGCCCTTGTGCTTGGGCGCGTTCGGATCGGTGCGGACGTAGAGGCAGCATTGCTGGGCCACCATGGCGTAGGAGGTCCACACCTTCTGCCCGTTGACGATGAACCGATCGCCGTCGAGCACCGCCCGCGTCGCCAGCGCGGCGAGGTCGGACCCCGCGTTGGGTTCGCTCATCCCGATACACCACACGGTGTCGCCGCGGATCGCGGCGGGCGCGAGCGCTTGCTGCTCCGGAGTGCCGAACTCGAGCAGGCTCGGCGCAACGATCGCGTATCCGGGAAAGTGCAACGAGCGCGGGATGCCACGCGATGCCATCTCCTCCAGGTAGACGAGCGTCTGGATCGGGGTTGCCGCACGGCCACCGAGTTCGGGCGGATACCCCGGAATCATCCAACCGTGGTCGAAGAGAGTCGCTTGCCACTCCCGTGCCCACGCGGGGATCGGGTCGTCGGTGTCGCTCGTCGAGAAATCGTGGCGCGCACGCGTCTGTCGTGGCGCGTGCTCGTCGAGGAACGCGACCAGTTCGGCGCGGAACGCGTCGACGTCGGGACCCCAATCGAGGTGCACGGTCGGTCAGCCCTCGAACGGCGGCATGAACGGAGGTACGCCCGTCGGATGGCCGGCGATGAGTCCGGCGCGCGCCGCGGTGAGCGAATCGAGCGACCAGACGTCGGTGGCGTCGACCTGGGAGACGGGGTGCCACCCCTGGAGGAGCTGCGCCTTGCCGCCGCCGACGGCGAAGACCTGACCCGTGATGCCCTCGCAGTCGGCGGACGCGAGCCAGACGGCGAAGGCCGCGGCATTCTCCGGCGCGAAGCGATCGAAGTCGCCCTCCTTCTGGTTCATGAAGTCTCCCGCGACGGCTTCGGTGAGTCGGGTGCGCGCGACCGGAGCGATGGCGTTGACGCGCACGCCCACGCGTTCGAGTTCACGCGCCATCACGATCGTCATCGAGGCGATGCCGGCCTTGGCCGCGGCGTAGTTGACTTGGCCGCCATTGCCGTACAGTCCCGATTCGCTCGCGGTGTTGACGATCGCGGCCGGGGTGGGCGCGCCGGTCTCCTTGCTGCGCTGACGCCAGTACGCGGCGGCGAAGCGACTCGTCGTGAAGTGGCCTTTGAGATGCACGGCGATCACGGCATCCCATTCGGCTTCGTCCATGTTGAAGCTCATCTTGTCGCGCAGGATTCCTGCGTTGTTCACCAGTACGTCGAGACCACCGAAGGTGTCGATGGCTTGCGCGACGAGCGCCTGCCCGCCGGCCCACTGCGCGATGTCGTCGTAGTTGGCCGCGCCCTGACCGCCGCCGGCCACGATCTCGTCGACGACCTGTTGCGCGGGTCGGTGGTCGGCGCCCTCGCCGGTGGTCTCGCCGCCAAGATCGTTGACCACCACCGCAGCACCCTCGGCCGCGAGGAGGAGTGCTTCGGCGCGCCCGATCCCGCGCCCGGCGCCCGTGACGATGGCGACCTTCCCGTCGAACCGGCCCATGGGTGACCCCTTCTGTACCTGACGTGAACGTCAGACCCTAGGGCAGTCTGCGCATTGCTTGCCGGTTCAGCGACCTTGGAAGTTCGCGTCGCGTTTCTCGCGGAATGCAGCCATGCCCTCGACCAGATCCGCCGACGCGGTCGCGAGGGATTGGTACGCGCCCTCCAGCTCCAGGGCGGTCCCGAGGTCGGTCTCGAAGCTGGCGTTGAGGAGACGTTTCGACAAACCGAGTGACCGGGTCGGTCCGGCGGCGAGTCGCACCGCGAGCGCATCGGCCTCGAGGGCCAACTCGTCCGGGTCGGCCAGGCAGCGGTAGGCGAGTCCGAGATCGACGGCGTCGGAACCGGTGCAACGTTCGCCGAGCATGATCATCGCCTTCGCGCGCGGCAGCCCGACGAGTCGCGGGAGCAGGTACGCGCCCCCGGCGTCGACGACGAGCCCCCACTTGTGAAACGACCACAGGAATTTGGTCTCGGGGCTCACCATCACGAAGTCGCACGCCAGGGCCAGGTGTGCGCCCGGTCCGACCGCGGCGCCGTTCACCGCGGCGACGGTCGGCTTGTCGAGTTCCCAGAGCTCACGAATGAACGTCTGGACTCCGACCCGCAATGCTTCGGCGGTCGTGCGGGGATCGAAGTCCGGTGTGCCGGCCTGCGCGACGGTGGAAGCACCGAGATCCATGCCGGCGCAGAACGCGTCGCCCGTCGCCCGGATGAGGAACGCGCGAACGTTGGCATTGCCGCGCCCCGCACGCAGTGCGTCGACGATGCCATCGCGCATCTCGACGGTCAGCGCATGTTTCGCCTCGGGCCGGTCGAGGGTGATCCGACACACGCCGTCGGGACCCGTTTCGACGTGCAGGTGGTCGGTCATCGGACCCGTCTCCTGATGTGGTGGGGGTGGTCAGCGGTTGGTGGTGAGGATGTTGACGACGCTCACGCCCGAACCGCGCCCGCCGACGTTGTGTTGGAGGGCAAAGCCGTTGCGCATCGGGACCTGCCGATCGGCGGCGTCGCCTCGCAGTTGCCACCAACACTCGGTGAGTTGCGCGATCCCGGTCGCACCGATGGGGTGACCCTTGGCGAGGAGGCCGCCGGAGGTGTTGACCGGGATGCGGCCGGTGAGTGATGTCTCGCCATCGAGGGACGCGATGCCGCCCTTGCCCTTCTCGAAGAATCCGAGATCCTCGATGTCGAGAATCTCGGTGATCGTGAAGCAATCGTGGACCTCGCACATGTCGATGTCGTTCGGACCGACGTCGGCCATCGCGTAGGCGCGCTTCGCGGCCTCGACGGTGGCCTGGAGCCCCACGAAGCTTGTCTTCTCGTGGAGGTACGGATGGTCGGTGGCGACGCCGAAGCCCGCGACGAACACCGGTCGATCCGTGAACTCGTGCGCGCGGTCGGCCGGCGCGAGGAGAACCGCGGCGGCGCCGTCGGTCTGGGGGCAGCAGTCGAGGAGGTGGAGGGGTGAACACACCGCGGGTGATGCGAGGACCTGCTCGATGGTGATCTCGTCTTGAAAGTGTGCGTACGGATCGAGTGCGCCGTTGTGGTGGTTCTTCACCGCGACCGACGCGAGCATTTCGCGCGTCGTGCCGAACTCATGCATGTGGCGGGTTGCGAACGGGGCGAACAGGACCGGGGCGGTCTCGCCGCGAGTCAGGATCGGGTGGCCCGACGCGGCCCGGGAGAGCAGTCCTTCTTCGGTCGACTTGTCGCGCATCTTCTCGACGCCGATCACCAGCACGAGGTCGTAGACGCCGGATGCGACTGCCATGGCCCCGACGCGAAACGCGTCGGACCCCGAAGGGCACGCGTTCTCGATGCGGGTGCACGCGATGCCGGCGAGTCCGATCGCAGTGGGCACGGTGTTGCCGCTGATGCCTTCCTGGCCCCACAGCGTGCCCCGCTGCGTGGCGACGAACGCGGCCTCGACCGCCGCCGGGTCGAAGCCCTTGTCGACCGACGCGACCGCAGCATTGAACGCGCCGGCCGCCATGGTTTCGTACGACTGGTCGAACAGCTCGCCCATCTTGATGAGCCCGGCCCCGACGACCGCAACCTTGTTCCAGCTCATAGTTCCGCTCCGGTGGGGGTGGGGAGACCGCCGTTCGGCTGCGCCCTTCTTGCTTTGTATCCGTAGACGGGGACGCCGCGTTCGTGGGCGTAGCGGCGCAGGACGAGGTCGACCTCGTCGTCGATGGCGAGATCGGCGCCATCGCCGACGACCTGGAGCATGACGCGCGCGCCGTCGTCGAGATCGATCACCGCGATCGGCAGCGGCGCCACAAACGGGGCCGGCATGGTCTGGTTGACGACGAAGGTGTGGACTCGGCCGTGACGGTCGAGTGGCACCGGATCGAGTTTGGGACCACCGCAAGTAATGCAGGTGGGGTGGATCGATGGTGGAGTGTTGATCGTGCCGCACTCGGTGCACTTCCCGCCGAGAAGTTGGAGCATCTCGTCGGCGCCGCGTGCGAAGAGGGCACTCTCCGGAGGCACGCCCATGGGAATCTGTTCCCCCGATGCCTGGAGCTGCCCTCGGCTCCGGAGCACCTCGGGGTAGGTCGCCGACCGGGCGTCGGCGGCGAGGGTGGTGGCGACCGACGC
This sequence comes from uncultured Acidimicrobiia bacterium, assembly GCA_963765075.1. Classification (GTDB taxonomy): domain Bacteria; phylum Actinomycetota; class Acidimicrobiia; order IMCC26256; family JAENVU01; genus JAENVU01. Next base: position 216,824 of record CAVXVA010000001.1, on the reverse strand, counting down.
CGCGCCGGGGACGGGAGCGTCGACGTTCACGAGGACTCCCGTGGTGCGCCCGCCGCCGGTCGCGACGATGGCCACGGTTCCCGCGACATCGAACGCGCCGACGGCACCGAGCAGCGCGGCGGCCGCGCCGGTGTCGCCCAGCGTGTTGTAGATGTCGGCCGAAGTGGTGGTCGACGCGCCCACCTTCTTGGCGACGACACCACCGAGTCGACCGTCGGGGTCGGGGAGTGACCATGCCCGCACGTCGAGTGGCGCGAGATGTTCGGCGACCTCGACCACGCTGGGCAGGAACATCACCTCGCGGAACAGGCGCGCGTCGTAGAGATCGCGGGTGGTGGACTCGTCGGTGCCCCGGTATCGGTCGAGGAGGGGTTGACTGCGCGTGATCCGCGTCGACAGGGTCGCCGGGCCCCCCGTATCGTTGCTCAGCATCAACGCCGCGGCCCCGGCACCACACCGTGCCTCGAACGCGGTACCGAGTCCTGGCACCAGCGCATCGGACACGATGACGAGCGCTCGTTGGGCGGTACCCGCCGCGATGGCATCGGCCGCACCGAGCAGGGCTTCGATCCCGGCGTGCGGCGATCCGCTCATCAACGCGCCACCGGCGTGCGGGTTCAACCCCAAGGCGGCGCTCAGCACCGCGTGGCTCGGGCCTTCGGCGAAGGGTGGTCGGGTACAGCCCCACCACAATCCGTCGATGAGGCCGGGAGCGGTCGCGACGTGATGGAGGGCATCGAGGCCGGCCGCCGCCGCGAGCGTGAGCGAATCTTCGTCGGGAGCGCAGACGGCGCTCACGGCGCGCCCGCCGCGCCGTCCCCACGCGCCGCCGACCTCGGCGGCGCTCAAGCGCAAACTGGGTGCCGCCACGCCGACGGCACAGAGTGTGACCGGAGTGCCCATAGAGGCGGGACTCTACCGGGGTGGGTCAATCCCGCGTTTCGTCGGCGGGGCGACGATCTCGGGTGCCAACCAGTTCGCGACCCAGTCGGCGCCGGCATCGGAGAAGTGGAGGCCGTCGGGACGGGCGTCGTCGACGGTGCCCAACCGATCAGTGAACGCGCCGCCCGGGCAGACCTGAGGATTCCAATCCACGACGGTGGCACCGGCGTGGACCAGGGCCCGGTGGTAGTGGGTGGCGGCGTACTGCAGATCGGCCGACTCGTCTGGTCGACGGGAACACGGTGGCGCCAGCCAGACGACTCGGGCCCCCGTCGCTCTCGCCACTCGAACCGCCGTCGCCCACTCGGACGAGATGAACGCGTCGAATCGTGGGTCGCCCGGGCGGAGGAAATCGGGCCCCCACTCGTCGCGATGGCGAGGGGTGATGTCCCAGACGGTGGTGAGGACGACGATCACGTCGGGATGGAAGGCGTTCGCGGCCTCGGTCCAACGCGTCGGCCAGTCGGTGCAGGAGTCGAGGGTGTGGCCGAGTGCCATCGCCAGGTTGCCGCCGCGCGCGACACCGCACGAGGATCGCGCCGTATTGAGGACCGAGACGTCGTGGGCGGGTCCCCAGCGCTCCAGGCCGCGTCCGAGGGTCTGCGCGACGGAATCACCGACGATCATCAACCGATGGGCGGGCGGCGAACCCACGGCACCGACGTGCGCAGCCCGGGCCGCGACCGGTTCGTAGCGCGCCTGCAACGGAGTGTCGCCGGTGGTGGGACCGACGGGCGCGAAGACCAGCCGCGTGTCGCCGCTCGCCGAACTGCCGACTGCGAACAGCACGCTCCCGACGGCGATGGCCGTGACCGGCGCCAAGAACCGACGGGTGCGGCGGCGGACTCCGGGTCGCCATCCGATCGGAGTCCCGTAGCGGATGGGGCATTCGACGAGGTGGTAGGACGCAGCGGCGACGGCAAGGGTCACCGCGGCGCGGAGGATGAAGAGCGGACCGGTGCTCAGGCCGGTGCGGGCGGCGGACAGCCACAGGAAGATCGGCCAGTGATACAGGTAGACGCCGTAGGAGACCCGGCCCAGGGCCTGGAGGGGCGACCAGCTCAACGCCACGGTCAACGGACCCGGCGCCAGGATCGCGGCGACGACCCTGGCCGTGAGGACTGCGTTCAGGACGAGTCCGCCTCGGTACAACCAGGAATCGGACTGGTTCGCGGTGGTCCAGAGCACGACCATCGCCCCGGCACTGGCCACGCCGATCCAGGTCCGCGCCGTGCGCCGGCCCTTGGAGCGCAGTCGCGGCCGCATGGCGATTCCGGTCGCGAGAATCGCGCCGATGAGAAGTTCGGCCGCTCGGGTGTCGGTGCCGTAGTACACCCGAGACGGGTCGAGGCCGGGCGACCACAGGACGAAGCACAACGAGATGGAGCCGAGCGTCAATGCGATCAGGAGGGCACGGAATCGGCGCACCGACTTGAGGATGCTGAGTGCGCCGATCGTCACGATGGGGTAGAGGAAGTAGAACTGCTCCTCGATCGCGAGTGACCAGAAGTGTTGGACCGGCGACGGCGCCGCGAACAGTGCGGCGTAGGACTGGCCACCGAAGATGAAGCGCCAGTTCGCGACGTAGAGCAACGCGCTGATGCCGTCGGACCCGATCCGCGCCGCGTCGCCGCTCGCGGCAATCACCGTGGCGTAGAGCGCGATGCCCAGGAGGGCGAGGAGGGCCGCAGGGAGGAGACGCCGGAGGCGCCGGATCCAGAACTGGCCGAGGTCGATTCGGCCGGTGCGGTCCCACTCGGCGAGCAGTAATGACGTGATCAGGAATCCCGAGAGCGTGAAGAACGTGCTCACGCCGAGGAATCCACCGGTCGCCCCGGCGAGTTGGCCGTGAAAGGCCAGCACGGCGGCAACCGCGACGCCGCGGAGCCCGTCGAGCGCGGGCACGTGCCCATGATGCGCCTCTCGGCGACTCCCCCCAGACATGAGGCCGAGCAGGATAGGGCGCACCAGGAATCGGGGCCAGGGGTCATCGGACCCGGTCGGGCGAGGCCCACCGGGTAACCTGACCCGTTCCTGGTGGCGTAGCCGAGTGGTTCAGGCAAGGGCCTGCAAAGCCCCGTACGTGGGTTCGATTCCCACCGCCACCTCCAATTTCCGACCGCACTCGCGGTCGCGATCGCGGCGGGAGTTTTGGTTACGCGACCGCGCTCGCCGGGTAGTGGGGATCCGTCAGACTGTTCGGCCCCTGAGCGAGAGGAACAAGGTGGCGGCTCCGCGTTGGACGGTGCGAGGAATCGCAGCAGCACTCGTCGTGATGGCGACGATGGGCGGTGCGTCGACGGCCGCCGACGCATCGGCGGTCACCCGGACCGGCCTGGCATCGGCCGCCGCGTGCCTCGATCGGGCCCAGCAGGCGCAGATCCGTGGGGTGCAGCCGGACCGATTCACCCAGGACGTCCAGGCCGACGAGGCCGTCGATGCCCAGACGGCGATGTGGCTCGACGTCGACAACTGGCCGATCTCGTTCGGCGGCGGTGCGAACGCGTGTTGGTTGGGCGGTCGGATCTTCGGGACGTTCGGCCAGGACACCCCGTGGTCCGAGTTCCATCACACCGGAGGTCTGAACTTCCAGAACCCGGACCTCGCGGTGGTCGGACTGCGGGTCCACAACTACGGCGACGGCATCCGCGTGCGCGAAGGTGCGACCGACTTCACCATCTCCGGTGTGCACCTCTCGTTCATGCACGACGACTGCATCGAGAACGACCAGCTGTACTCCGGCGTGGTCGAGGACAGTCTGCTCGACGGTTGCTACGTCGCGTTCTCGGCGCGACCGTCGAAAGGCGATGACCTCGACGGCCGTTCGAACACCTTCACGATCCGGAACAACGTGGTGCGGCTGCAGGCGACGCCGACCGTCTACAAGGGGCGCGCGCCCGGGCACGGTGGATTCTTCAAGTGGGACAAGCGGGCCAGTTCCCCGAAGCTCGTCGTACGCGACAACGTCTTCCGGGTCGACTCCCGCCCGAATCACCAGACTCTCGGCCTACCCAAGGGGTACGACCTCACGTGCTCGAACAATGTGGTCGTGTGGTTGGGGAAGGGCCGCTATCCCGACAAGCTCCCGAAGTGCTTCACGGTGACGCGGGACCGACGGGTATGGGACCGCGCCGTTGGGCAGTGGCGAGCCGCGCACCCATTGAACCCGTAGTCGGTTCGTGTGCGGTGGGCTGACCTCTCGAACGACCTGTCAGGTCGCCAGTCGCAATGCTTCGCGGCGGGAGAGGGGCGACAACTCGGCGTCGTGGTCGCGGACGAAGGCAATGACCGCGGCCGGATCCGACTTGGAGTACTCGCGGAGCGCCCACCCGATGGCCTTGCGGATGAAGAACTCCGAGTCGCCGGCGCGCCGGACGCAGTAGCGGAACAGCCGCTCCGCGTCGGTCTCGGCCTTGAACCGGAGTTGATGCAGGATGGCGGCCCGGGCCAGCCAGAAATCCTCGGACTCGATCCACTCGTCCATCCGCCGGGCGACCTCGGGGTGGGATCGCACCACGGCCCCGACGCCGTGCGCGAGTGCGTCGACGGTGTCCCACCACGATCGATGGGTGATCCACCGGCCGAGGTCGTCGATGAAAGCGGTCGACATTCGCTTCGCGTTCCGGTCGATGAGATCGCACGCCGCGTATTGCAGCTCGCGTTCGGGCCGGCTCCACGCGGCGTCGGCGAAGGTGACGAGTTCGGCCTCGGTCGGTGCCCACCGGCCCACCACGTCACGTTGGATCGCGCGACGGGCGGGCGACGGGATGCCGAAGAACTGGAAGTGACCCTTCATGTACTTCGCCATCGGGCCCGGCCCGTTCGGGATCCGCGGCCCGGGCGAACGCCGCGGCGAGTGTGTCGAAGCGGGTCAGCTCCGAGGGACCTGCGTCCACGGCAGTTCCTTGTCGGTGCGCGGCTCGCCCGGAAGGCCGAGGATGCGTTCGCCGAGGATGTTGCGCAGGATCTCGGACGTGCCCCCCTCGATCGAGTTGGCTCGCGCCCGCAGGAACATCTTGCGGATGTCGAGGCCGCCGGTGAGGTTGGCCGATTCGGGCCGCACGAAGTCGTAGTGGTCGATGAGGACGCCTTCGGGGCCGAGCACGTTGATGGCCTCGGAGTAGATGCGCTTGTTGACCTCCGCGAAGGCAAGCTTGCTGACCGAGCCTTCGGGCCCGGCAATGCCGGCCTTGCGATTCTGGCTGGCGCGGATGTTGGTGAGGCGGAGTACTTCGGCCTCCACCCAGAGCCTGGTCACCGCGTCGCGGGCGACGACGTCGGATCGACGCTCGTCGGGAAGACCCCGCCAGACTTTCATCAGGTCGCCGATCGGTCCCGACTCACGCGCCGCGACGGAGCCACCGATCGTGACGCGCTCGTTCATCAACGTGGTCATCGAGACGCGCCACCCGTCGCCCACATCGCCCACGCGATCGGCATCGGGCACTCGCACGTCGGTCAGGTACACCTCGTTGAACTCGGCTTCACCCGTGATCTGGCGGAGCGGCCGCACCTCGACGCCGGGCGCGTGCATGTCGAGTGCGAAGTACGTGAGGCCGCGGTGCTTGGGGACGTCGGGATCGGTCCGGGTGACGAGCATGCCGCGGTCGGCCATGTGGGCGAGCGTGTTCCAGACCTTCTGCCCGTTGACGACCCACTCGTCACCGTCGCGCACGGCCCGGGTGGCAAGCGACGCGAGGTCGCTGCCGGCGCCGGGTTCGCTGAACAGCTGGCACCAAATCTCCTCGCCCGTGAACAAGGGCCGCAGCAGGCGGGCCTTCGTGTCCGGTTGCGCGTGCGCCACGATCGTGGGCGCGGCCAAGAAGAGCCCGAATCCGTTCCAGCCGACTTCCTTGTAGTTGACACCGGCGGCGCGCAGTTGCTCTTCGACGATTCGCTGCAGCTTCGGGTCGGCGTCGAGCCCGCCGAAGCCGGTGGGGAAGTGCACCCATCCGAGCCCCAGGTCGTACTGCGCACCGCGGAACGCAACTCGGTCGGCCGGATCGTGATCGGCGAGGAGTTGTTCGGTGAGGGCGGTGATCTGAGCAGCGTCGGTCATGACCGCCGAGACTAGAAGGCCGCGTCAATCCACGCATTCTCGGGCGTTGGTCCCCAAATTGCCGGTCGTCCGTCGGTACGCTCGAATCGGTGAGTTCCGAGTCCGCCGCCGGTCGGCCATCGACGCGCCGGGAGCGCCGTGCCATTCGCCGCCGCCAGCGCCACAAACGGCAGCTGCTGGTTGGCGGTGCGGTTGCAGCTGCGGCGGCCGTCGGTTTCGGGGTGCTCCAACTCGGCGATGGCAATGCCAACTCGGCGGAACGAGCGTCCACGACGACGGTCACCACTGCGCCGAGCACCACCACGGTGGCCACGCTCCCGCCGCTCGAACGACCGTTCAGCGATGCCGTGCGGGCCGAGAACGCCAAACCCGGGACCGCGAACTGGCGGCTCACGAACGATGGCGCCGCGCACGACATCGAGGGATACCTCAACGTCACGAGCGCCCAGCGGGGCGAGTCGGTCGACCTCTTCGCCACCACGGTCGCACCGGAGTTCACGATCGAGGCGTATCGCATGGGTTGGTATCAGGCCCTCGGCGCACGCCTGGTGTGGACCTCGGATCCCGTCCCCGGCAAGGTGCAGGCGCCGGCGACCCTCATCAGTGCGACGAACACGTACGAAGCCCGCTGGGAGAAGTCGACCTCGTTCACCATCGGGTCCGATTGGCCGGACGGTTCCTACTTGCTGAAACTGATCGCGTCGACCGGTCAACAGCGGTGGGTGCCTCTGACCGTGCGCGACGATGCGAGCACGGCGCCCTACGTGATCATGAACGCGGTGAGTTCGTGGCAGGCCTACAACCGGTGGGGTGGGTGTTCGCTCTACCACTGTCCCGGTGGCCCGGGCGACCGGTCGAAGGCGGTCTCGTTCGATCGGCCGTACGACATCGTGACCGACGGTTCCGGAGACTTCATCGGGAACGAACTCCCGCTCATCATGCGGTCGGAGGAGGCCGCGCTCGACGCGACCTACATCACGAGCATCGACCTGCACGAGCGACCCCAGCTCATGCGTCAGCACCAGGCCATCATCTCGCTCGGCCACGACGAGTACTGGTCGAAGACGATGTTCGACGGGGCCGAGGCGGCGCGTGACGGCGGGGTGAACCTCGCGTTCCTGGGGGCGAACGCCGTGTTCCGTCAGGTGCGGTTCGACGCGACCTCGGTGGGTGCCGACCGGTTGATGATCAACTACCGATCGACCGCCGATCCGATCCGCAGGATCGACCCGTCCCAGACCACGGTGAGCTTTCGGGACTCGCCACTCAATCGGCCCGAGGCGGCGTTGATCGGGCAGCAGTACCAGTGCAATCCCGTGCGTGCCGACATGATCATCTCGCAGGCCAGTTCGTGGATCTGGGCGAACACGGGGCTGGCGAACGGCGACCGCCTCGAGATCGGCGTGGGCTCCGAGTTCGACCAATACATCCGGGGTCAGGGTGGGCCCGCCAACGTGGAGATCGTGGCGCATTCGCCCGTGACCTGCCGCGGGAAGCCGGGATACTCCGACGTCACCTATTACACGGCGCCGAGTGGCGCGGGCGTGTTCGCGACCGGCACGAACTACTGGGTGAGCAAGCTCATGCCGCCGGAGTTCCCCGAGACGGCCCACAACCCGAAGGTCGTACAAGCGACCCTCAATGTCCTCACCGAGTTCGGCAAAGCTCCGGCGGGCCAGGCCCACCCCTCGGTTCCCAACTGGCAAGGCCTCCCCGGCACCGGCGGCTAACCCAGACCCCTGACTTCGACGGGGATGCCGTTGACCGCGGCGTTGTTGGAGAGTGGGTCGTAGAACTCCGGCAGTGCGAGCAGGTTGTTGTTGACGCCGGCGTGTTCGCGGGCGACGGCCATGCGGGTGTCGGCCTTGTCGTGGCCCCAGCCGTGGGGCATCGAGACCACTCCGGGCATCATCTCGTCGCTCACTTCCACGGTGATCTCGACCTCACCGGCCTCCGAACTCACTCGGGCGAGCTCGCCGGTGGCGACCCCCGAACGAATCGCGTCGTCGGGGTGGATGAGCAGCGTGCAGCGGTCTTTGCCCTTCACCAGGATCTTGACGTTGTGCATCCACGAGTTGTTCGAGCGCAGGTGGCGGCGGGACGTGAGCAGCAGACCGTCGGTGGCGCGCGCCATGCGCGCGCACAAGCGCGGAACGTCGGCGAGGACGAGGTCGGGTGCGAGGTCGATGCGACCGTTCGGTGTCTCGATGATCTCGCGAACGCGCGGGACCATCGGTCCGAGGTCGATGCCGTGTTCGGCGTCGCGGAACGATTGCAACGTGAGTCCGTCGGCGACCTCTCCGTACCGGTCGCCCCACGGTCCGGTGCGGATCTGGAGGTCGAGGAGCCGAATCGGGCCGGAACCTGCGGACTCGCGCATCGCCACCGCCGGATCCGCGCCCTTGGCCTCGGCCAACGCGGCGAAGAAGCCGTCGTCGAAGGCGCCGACGTCGATGTCGGCGTTGCGAATGCCCGCGCACATCGCGCCGAGTCGAGTCAGGATCTCCCACTCGGCCGGTCGGTCGCCGGCATCGAAGACGGCGTTCGTGAACCGGGCCGCGCTGCGGACTTGCCACATGGAGATGAGGTCGTCGAAGTGCGGTTGTTCGAGCGCAGAAAGCCCGGGGAGCAAGACGTGGGCATGACGGGTTGTCTCGTTCAGCGCATTGTCGATGCTGATCATGCATTCGAGATCGCCGAGCGCCGCGTCGAGGCGGGCCGCGCCGGGTGCACTGATCACCGGATTGCCGGCGATGGTGACGAGTGCGCGGATTTGGCCGGGCCCGGGAGTGTCGATCTCTTCGGCCAGGCACGAGACCGGCACCTGACCGAGCACCTCGGGGATACCGCGCACGCGCGATTTCCACTTGCCGATCTGTACACCGTCGGCGAGTTCGGGGTTGGGGAGTGAGTTCACCCCCCAGGCGATGGGCTTGCCGAACATGATCCCACCGGGCGTGTCGAAGTGGCCGGTGAGGATGTTGACCACGTCGACCAGCCACGAGGTCAGGGTGCCGAACTCTTGGTTGCAGGTACCGATGCGTCCGTAGAGCGCGGCGCGCGGGGTCGACGCGAACTCGTGGGTGATGCGACGAATGGTCTCGGCGGGGACCCGCGTCGTGGCCTCCACGGCCTCGGGGGTGAACTCGGTCGCCACGGCCCGCACGGCATCGACGCCGTCGAGGAGGTCGGCCACCTCGCCGAGTTGCACGAGATCGTCGGCGAAGAGGACGTTCACCATCGCCAACAGGAACGCGGCGTCCGTACCGGGCAGGATCGGGATCCATTCGTCGGCGCGGTCGGCGGTGCCGGTGCGGCGGGGATCGATGACCACGACCTTGCCGCCGCGCTCGCGAATCGCGTCCAGCTCACCGAGGATGTCGGCGCACGCGAGCAGGCTGCCCTGCGAGGCCTGGGGGTTCCCGCCCATGATGATCCAGTAGTCCGTGCGGGGAACGTCGGGGGTCGGGATCGACCACATGCCGCCATAGAGCAGCGCGCTCGTGAGGTTCTTCGGCCACTGGTCGACGGTGCCCGCCGAGTACACGACGGGGAGCGCCGACAGGCCGATGAACAACCCGACGTAGCGCCCGAGCGAGAAGTTGTGGGCGGTCGGGTTGCCGATGTAGCAGCTGATCGCCTCCTTGCCGTGCCGTTCGATGACCCCGGCGAGGAGTTCGTCGCAGCGGGTGAACGCGGTCTCCCAGTCGACCTCCTGCCAGGTGTCGCCGGTGCGGATCATCGGCACGCGGATGCGATCGGGATCGTGGTGGAGCGCGCCGAGTGCGGTGCCCTTGGGGCAGAGATATCCCTTGGACCACACGTCGTCGCGATCGCCGCGAATGCGGGTGACCTGCCCGTCGGTGACCTGCACCTCGAGGCCGCACATCGCCTCGCAGAGCGGACACGTGCGGTAGTGGTTGGTGACGGTCATGAGGTGCAGCCCTCCGGAATGGTGTCGACGCCGAGCGTCGCGACTTGGCAGTAGGTCTTGGTGCTGACGAGCCACTTCCCATCGATGCGCTTCGCGTGGCCGGGAAGGGCATCGAGGACGACATTGCCATCGAGCAAGATCGAGAAGGTGACGTCGACGGTGTCCTTCGTGGCGGCGTCGAACGATTCGATACGCACCGCGGTCTGATCCGCCAGCGCGCCGACCGACTCCTTGCGGGCGATGAACGAGTCTCGCAGTGCCGCGGCGTTCTCCAGGGTCGAGAGTTGTGCATCGGCGTCGGGGTTCGGCGCGAAGAGGTTGGTGAACGCGGCGGTCACGGCCCGTTCGGTGGCGGGTGTGATCGCCGCCGCGGTCGGCCGAGTGGTGGTGGTCGTGCTCGCCGGGTGGGCGGCCGCGAGGTCGGCCGCGGTGGTACGACACTGAATAGTCGCCTCTACTCCACTGTGGTCGGCGGGAAACACGAGTGGGTTCCCAGGTGAAGAGGGACCACCGCGCCGGGCGAACACGCCGGTCGGACGTACGACGGTGCATCGGGTGATCGGCGTCAGGAAGATGTAGTCGATCCGCTCGGTCTGACGACTGCTCCGGTTCGTCATGTCGGCGAGGGAGTCGTCGATGCGACCGCTCGTGCATTGCTCCGGGGTCGAAGCACCACATTCACTGTTCCGGATGAGGACGTGGGTATCGACGAGACCGTTGCCGAGCGCGGCGATCGTCGGTTCGCCCGGTTGCGCGTTCAGGTCGCCAGTGAGGATTGCAACCGATCGAGGCGCGCGCACCTCGTCGAGGAACGCGGCCGCTTGTCGGCCCTGGCACGTGTTGACGGTGTCGGCCGTCGCGCACGGCGGCGGGCAGGTGGCCCGATCGCAGGGGCGGTCGTCGCTGCTGCTCGCGAGGTGCGTGGCGACGAGGTCGACGGGCCCGACGTCCGACGCCAGCCGCACCCAGTACGCGGTGCGGAGCGGACCGGCGAGATGTCGCCGCTCGCTACTCAAGACGTCGAGGGTGGTCAGGATCAACTCGCGGTCCTGGCTGGGATCGCCGTCGTAGACGCTCTCGTACTTGCACGGCTTTCCCGGAAGGTGCGGTGCGCAACGCCAGTTCCGTGGTGGTGTTCGCTTCCTCGATCGCGACGATCTCGGGGCACTTGGCGCGCTCGAGTTGGCGGACGAACAGGGCGGCCCGTCCGGGCAGGTCGCAGCGGTTGCTTTCGGCTGAGCACGCGGTGCCGTGGAGCAGGTTCTGGTTCACCACCCGGACCGTGGCGGTGGTCGTGCCGGTGGTCTTGGTGACCGCTGCCTCGCGGGTCGAACCGCTGCTGCATCCGACCCCGGCCAGTATCAGCGTCGCGAGGATCAACCCGAAACGTCGCATGTTCGGCACGGTACTCGGGGAACTGGTCACGGTGGCCGGGAGCGACCCCGCCGGATTGCCCCGATCGTCGCCTGCGCAACGGCTCGGATCAGGCCGCGAGTTGGGCCCAGGGGTGGGGGTCGAGTTCGGTGCCGTTGGGTCGGGAGACGCGGAAGTGTTGGTCGTCGAAGGTGGTGGTCCAGGTGGGGTTCCGGTGGAGGAACCGGTGATGGTGCGGGCAGAGCAGGACTCCGTTGGTGGCGCTGGTGGTTCCGTCGTGTTGCCAGTGTTGGTGGTGGTGGATGTCGCACCAGCCGGCGGGGGTTTCACAGCCGGGCCATCGACAGTTGTGGTCGCGGGCGATGATGGCGCGGCGGGTCGGTTCGGGGAATGCCCGGGTGGCGCGGCCGACGTCGAGCGTCTCGGATTTGGGTCCGGTGATCACTCGCGAGATTCTGCTGTCGCAGAGGAGCCGGTCGATGTCGTGCCGGTCGATGGGGCCGGTGTAATGGCCGTCCATCCGGCCGTCGAGTCCAGTGTCGAGGCCGTGGTTGAGGAGGGTGGCCCAGTCGATAACGATGGTGACGGTCGCACTGGCCCGGGTGCCCGCCGCACCATGGCCGAGGGCGGTCTGGCAGATGCGGACAAGGGCATCGGCGCGGCGTTGGGCGGGGGTGCGGTCGTCAGCGTCGGATGGTGGGTCGGTGAACGCGTGGAGCGCGGTGGTGATGGTTTCGGCGGCGTCGTTGGAGAACTCGCCGGTGAGGGTGGTGCGCCCGTCGAGGACTTTGGCGAGGCGGAGTCCGTCGGGTTCGACGGGTCGGGTGCCGTCGGCGCCGGCGCAGGCTTTGAACTTTGCGGCGGCGCGGCGGACTCCTGAGTGGTCGCCGCGGGTTGCGAGGTCGAGGAACTCGGTTTCACACGCGGCGAGGGTGTCGTCGTGTCCGGGAACGCGGGCGGCAGAGATTGCTTCCATGGCGTTGGTCGAGACAGTCCCGGCCCGCCAGGCGGCACCCATCGCGGGGAGGAGTTCAGCGAGATCCGCGGTGTTCGTGGCGCGTCGGACTTGACCTCGATGCATGCCGGTCTGCCAGGCGAGCCACGCGGGCGTGGATCGGTAGGCGTCGTGACCGCAGATCCCACGCCGGTGGGATCCGAGCGCGTATTCGGCGAACACCGCATCCAACCGGCCCATCTGGCGGCGTAACCGGATCACATCGGCACCCAACTGCGTGTCGGGGAGCGACGCCGATGGTGCCGCTTGGAACATTTCGATCGCGGTCCGCAACATCACGAACGGATCACCGATCTCGGCCGCGAACGCGCGGGCCTGGTCCATGATCGATTCGTCGATCGGATCCAGGGTCTCGTGATCGCGGGGTTCGAGATCGGCCATGACCTGTCCTCAAGACCGCGCCCGTCTCGCTCGAATGCGAAGGTGCGCGAAGGGTGGTTTCGGTCCCCAAATCATACACAAACACACATTCGATTGCAAGCAGAAAATCCGAGATGTTCCAGTGAGTTTGGTGTGGCGCCGGGTCGGGTCAGGTGGCGAGGATCGCGTCCATCTGGCCCATCGCCTGCTGCATCCCTTCTTCCATCCCCATCTCGATCAGCCGTGCCATGGACTCGGCCGACGCGAACCGGCTCACGATGGTCATCACGGTGCCACCGTCGGCCCGGTCGGTCAGCGTCACCACGCCGACGGTCTCGGGCAGCTCGGGGTTGGGAACGCCCTGCTCGTCGGCGAACCCGTCCTGGAACTCGAACCCGCGCTCGGGATCGACGACCCGGACTTCCCAGAAGCCGTGGTGACGATCACCGTCGGGTCCCGTCATGAAGTAGGTGACGCGGCCACCGGCGACGAGCTCGTGGGTCTCGACGGTCGCCGGGTACATCGGCGGACCCCACCACCGTTCGAGCTGGCGGGGATCGGCCCACAGCTGCCAGACCCGAGCACGTGGCGCGGCGAACTCGGCGGTGATGGTGAGGGTGCACGACTCGATGTCGCGCGTCGACGGCAGTGATGCTCATGGTTTCGCTCCGGGTCGGTATCGGGTGGTGGGGGGTCAGACTCGGTCGGGCTGTGTCCGCCGCGTCGTCGTCGGCGAGGACCGCATCCATCCGGTCGATGCGATCGCGCCACAACGATTCGAGCTGATCGAGCAGAGCGGTGGTGCGCCGGATGGTGGCGGGGATGGCGCGCACGAGTTGTTCGCGTCCGTGCTTGTGCTTCTGCACGAGGTGGGCGCGCTCGAGGACCGCGACGTGCTTCTGCACCGCGGCGAAGCTCATCGGGTAGTCGCGTGCGAGTGCCGAGACCGAGATCTCCGCGACCATCGTCCGCCGCACGATGTCGCGTCGCGTGGGGTCGGCGAGCGCGTGGAACGCGTTGTCGATCTCCGAGGGGCCCATCAAATCTACAACCACTAGGTTGTAGATTATCGCCGAACCGGTTCCGGCGTCAAGGCCCGCTCGGTCCCTAGGCTGCTCGCCATGCAGATTGCCTTCCTTGATGCCGAGCACGGAGCACGCGAGACGGTGGCGCGGGTCGACGGCGATGCCGTGCTCATCGGAGCCGAGGACGTCGCCGAGCTCACCGGCTGGAGCCGCAAGCCCGAAGGGCTGTGTCGCGACGACGTGTGCGTGCCGGTGCGCGATCGCGAACTGGATCGGGACGGCGCGATCGATATCGCGCGCATGGCCGCCGCACTCGGCCGACCGGTCGTGATCGACGCGTCCGCAGGCGTGATCGCATGGGGCGAACGATCCTCGGAACGCCGCGGGCCGATCGAAGCGGGGCTCGCCCCCGACTTCACCCTGCCCCAACTCGACGGCGGGTCCTTCACCTTCTCGTCCCTGGGCCGCACCAAGAAGCTGTTGCTCGCCTGGTCATCCTGGTGAGGCTGCCGCTACGACCTGCCGGTCTGGCAGCGTCTCAGTGAAGAACTCGGCCCCGAAGGTCTGCAGATCGTCGGCGTCTCCTTCGACGACTCCGTCGCCGCGGCGCAGGAATGGGCCAACGCGGCGGATCCACGACCGACGTTCCCGATGCTCCTCGACCGCGAACTCCTGCTCGGGGAGTTGTACGGCATCTACAACGTGCCCACGGTGATCTGGATCGACGAGGACGATCGCATCGCCCGCCCCCCGGTGATCGCGCCCGGCGACGACATGTTCCGTGACTTCACCAACATCGACTCGTCGGTCCATCACGATCAGCTGCGGGCTTGGGTTCGTACGGGAGCCGTTCCGCCACCCTCCGGTCGCGAGCAGATCATGCTGCCCACCGACGACGAACAGTTGGCCCGCCTTGAGCGGCGGGTCGGTGCGCACCTGGTCCGGACCGGCCACGAAGACGCGGCGGAACCCCATTTCCTGCGCGCGACCGAACTCGCGCCGATGGACTGGACCATTCGTCGGGGCACCTTGCCGCTGCGCGGCGACGATCCGTTCGGAGAGAAGTTCTTCGCATTCATGGGGGAGTGGGCCGAGGCCGGTCAGCCCGGCTACGGATCTGCCGATCCCAACGCGCCGAGCTGAGGGGGAGGCCTCGGTGACGCGTGTCGTACTGGTCCGCCACGGCAAGCCCGACGGGACGTGGGGTCGCGACCCCGATCCGGGGCTCGATGCAACGGGTCACGAGCAAGCCAGGGGAGTCGCGGACGCGCTCGGCAGGATCGGGCCGTTGCCCATCATCGTGTCGCCGTTACGGCGCACGCTCGAGACCGCGGTGCCGTTGGCCGAGCGATGGGGCGTCACCCCGATGGTGGAGGCCGGGGTCGGCGAGCTGGTGGCCCCGGCGGCCCCGGTGCCGGATCACGCGACGTGGTTACAGGCGCTCATGAGCGGTCGCGGCCAGGATGCGCCCGAGATCGTCGGGCCCTTCCGAAACCGGGTGCTTGGTGCCATTCGCGACCTCGCAGAAGATTCGGTGATCGTGACGCACTTCTTGGCGATCAATGCAGTCGTCGGTGCCGCCGCCGGCGACGACCGGGTGGTGCTCTTTGCCCCGGCGCATTGTTCCCGCACCACGGTGGAACTGATCGACGGTGAACTGCGAGTGGTCGAACTCGGAGCGCAGGGGAGTGGGACCGCGCGCGTGTGAGCGGAGTCCGTCATCGCTCGCGGGCGCAGTGATACGGTCCGCGGCGCAGTTTTGACCGACGAACCAGGGGGACGCAGGCATGCTCGGCGCCGCACTCGACATCTTTTCCAAAGAGGGATTCGCGTTTCTTTCGCGCTGGGGCCACGTGGTCGTCGGGATCATGTGGATCGGCCTGCTCTACTACTTCAACTTCGTCCAGGTGCCGGCGTTCGGCGAGATGGAGGCCGCGGCTCGCACCAACGCCATCGACAAGCTGGCGAGCCGGGCACTGTGGTGGTTCCGCTGGGCGGCCGCGGCGACGTTCGTCACGGGGTTCATGATCCTCGGGTTCCAGGATCAGCTCAACGACATGACCTATTACAAGGCTCCGGGCGGCATCGCGATCGCCACGGGCATGCTGTTCGGTATCACGATGTTCCTCAACGTCTGGGGCGTCATCTGGCGGGCCCAGAAGGTTGTGATCGCCAACGCCCGCAATGTGCAAGCGGGTGGTGAGGCGAACCCGGCCGCGGCCGACCTCGGTCGGAAGGCGTTGCTGGCTTCGCGACAGAACGCGATCTTTTCGCTGCCGTTGCTGATCTTCATGGTCGGGACGAGTCACTTCCCGTACGACGTGACGAGCCTGGATGTCGCCGGCGGCAAACGTGCCCTCTACTGGGGGATCACGCTCGTGGTGTTCGCGTTCTTCGAGTTGAACGCACTCGGCATCATCGGCGGGTTCAAGCCCGGTGGCACCAACGTCATCTACGACACCCACAAGAACGCGCTCTACACGGGTCTGGCCTACGCCGTGCTGATGCTGATCGTGTTCGCAGTGGTCTTCTCGGGCTGAGTCGGCCGGGACTTCACACGCCGATGAGGGTGGCGACGTCCTGCCGGTGATGGTTCGCGTTGCCATACAGCAACGCGTCTGATTCGAGCCGGCGCACGTACAGGTGCACATCGGATTCCCACGTGTACCCGATACCGCCGTGGACCTGGATCGCCTCCTTGGCGATGCGACTCACCGCGTCACCGGCGGCGGCCTTGGCCATTGCCGTCGCGAGGGCGCGCCGATCATCGTGTTCCGCGATGGTCAACGCCGCGTAGTAGCTCAGTGATCGGGCGCGTTCGAGCAGGATCAGCATGTCGGCGAACTTGTGCTTGATCGCCTGGAACGAACCGATCGGCACGCCGAACTGCTCGCGCTGTTTCACGTAGTCGAGTGAGAGGTCGAAGACCTGTTGGGCGGCCCCCACGGCATCGAGCGCGAAGGCCACCGTGGCGAGATGGATTCGCCCGTCGGATGCCGGCCGCCGTCGCGGCACCGGGTGCGCCCAGCATGCGATCGGCGCTGACGGCGAGTTGATCGAAATGGACGGTGGCCAGGATTCGGCTGGGATCGGCGGCATCGATCGGTTCGATTCGGACCGCGTCGACCGGTACGACCCACGCGCCGATGCCGTCGTCGTCGGTCGTGCCGAGCTCGCGGGCGACGACCACGATCTCGCCGCCGCGGACCGGTTCGACCACGAAGTGTTTGCTCCCGTGCAGCTCCCAGCCGGTCGCGGTCGGCGTGGCCTCGACGGTCGTCGCGGCCGGGTCGATCGAACCCGAGGCCTCGGCGATGGCGGTGGTGCCCCACGATGCGCCCTGCGCGATCGGGGCGAGCCAGGTCTGCTGCGCGTCGGGCGAGCCGAGCTCGGTGACCATCGGCACGAACTGCGTGAGCGTTGCGAAGATCGGCCCGGGCGCCATCGCGCGTCCGAGCTCCTCGGTGACCAACGCGAGTTCGATGGGGCCGAAGCCGAGACCACCGGCGGCCTCGGGCACGGTGAGTGCGGGCCAACCGAGTTCGACCATCTGCTCGGTCAGCGGGTCGCCTCGATCGAGCCGCCGCCGATGCGGGTCTCGACGATCTCGCGCACCAACGTGATGGGGCATTCGGCGGCCAGCACCGATCGGACGCTGTCGCGCAGGTCCTCGTGTTCGGGATCGAAGTCCAGCTCCATGGGCGCGGACCCTATCGCTCCGGTCGTGGACGATTCGCGGGTTCCAGCACCCTCCGGAGCGCCGCCCGGTCGATCTTCTCGCCGACGGTGAGGGGCAGTTCCGTCACCAGCTGGATGGCCTCGGGCAGCTTGTAGCGGGCGAGGTTGACCGCGGCGAAGTCGCGCAGCGCGTCGAGCGTCGGCGGATCGGCGGGGTCGCGAGCGACGACCATGACGACGCCGACCTCACCCATCACCGGATCAGGTCGGGGGACGACCGCAACCGCCGCGACTGCGGGATGGGCGGACAGGACCGCCTCGACCTCGACCGGGTAGACGTTGTATCCGCCCCGCACGTACATCTCCTTGCTCCGACCGACGAGTCGGAGGCGGCCGGCGTCGTCGACCCAACCGAGATCGCCGGTCCGGACGTGACCGGTCGGGGCGAACGCAGCGCGGGTTGCTTCCGGGTTGTTCCAATACCGCTGCATCATCGCGGGGGAGCGCAGACACACCTGACCGACGGCACCTGCCGGGACGGGTTCGTCCGCGTCGTCGAGGATGGCCAGATCGACGGCAGGGTGGGGGCGGCCGACGCTCACGATCGCGTCTTCGAGGGGATCATCGAACGCGGTGCCGAGCCCGATGCCGGCCTCGGTGCACGAGTAACGGGTGGCGAGCGCGGCGCCGAACCGTTCGCGGGCCTCGGTCGCGGTCGCCGGGGTGATCGGGCCACCGCCGACGATGATGGCCGCCACGCTGGTGAGGTCGAAGGCGTCGAACTCGGGATCGGCCAGCATCAGTGCCAGTTGGGTCGGCACTCCGGCGACCGTTGCCATGCGTTCGCGGGCCAGGAGTTCGAGCGCGGCCCGCGCCCGCCACTTCGTCATGATGAAGCTCGTCCCGCCGCGCATGAGGTTGCCGGGCAACTTGGTCATGAACCCGAGGTGTGCGAACGACGTGCCGGTGAAGCTGCGCGTGCCGCCACCCCACGTTCCACCGACATCGGTCGTGGTGATGAACTCGAGTTGGCGGTTCGTGTACAGCGCCCCCTTGGGGAGGCCGGTCGTCCCCGACGTGAAGATGATCGCGACCGACCGGTCAGGGTCATCGGGAAGCGGCGGCACGTGCTCGCCGTGCAGGCCTCGGAGTACGTCAGCCGCGGCCTCGGCGGGCTCCGTTTCCTCGACGAGGAGCGCGGGATCCGACGGAGTCAATCCTGGCGCCGCCAGGACCAGTCGAGGGGTCGCGATCTCGAGAATGGCGTCCCGTTCGCTCGCGGACAGGCGGTCGTTGACGCCCGTGGTGATCGCGCCGAGTTTCGCGGCGGCCAGATAGGCGACGAGATACTCGGGGCCGGGAGGGAGGACGAGTGCGAGCACATCGCCGACGCCGAGCCCCCGGCGGGCCAAGCCGGCCGCCACTCGATCGGAGACCCGATCAACGTCGGTGTAGGTGAGTGCCCAGCCGGCGGGCGCCACGTAGGCGGTAGCATCGCCGAACCGGCGGGCCGCTTCGGAGGCGATTCGGGGGAGCATGGCCAGAGAATCGCACAACTCGGGAGTCGCGCCGCGTCGATCGCGCGGCGCGGCGACATCGGGGACGCCCGCCCGTGACCGGGAGCTGCGAGCCCAGGGTCGAAAGACCATGCAGAAGTTGGCCGACGCCGGGCTGCGGGTCTTTGCCCGGCGCGGATACCACGAAGCGCGAGTCGACGACATCGTGCGGACCGCGCGCACGTCGCACGGCACCTTCTACCTCTACTTCGCGAACAAGGAAGACCTCTTGCGAGCCCTCGCCGTGGAGTGTGCCGCGGCGATCGAGGAGGTCGCCGCAACGGCTCCGTCGGTCACGCCCGACCGTGCCGGTGAGGAGGCGTTGGCTGAGTTTCTCGGATCGTTCCTGAGGGTGTACGCCCGTTACGGCGTCGTGATCCGAGCGTGGATGGAACGGCAGGTCACCGATCGGAGTGTGGACCGCCTCGGGGTGGAGGCCTTCACGCACATTGCCGAGTCACTCGGGCGAGAACTCGCCGCAGCAGGCGCTCCGCACGACGCGGCCACGGTGGCCGCCCTCATGGCGATGCTCGAACGGACGAGTTACGCGATGACGTCTCGGGATCTCGGGCTCGACTCGGAGGTGGCGTTGGCGACGTTGACGCGCGTGATCCACCGGGGTTTCTTCACCGGAGTGGTCTGACCGGGCGGAAACGCCGAATGGCCGAGCACCAACCCGTTCAGTCGGTGCCGAGGAGCAGGGTGGCCGTGGACGAGAACCAGCCGCCGGTGCCGTTGACACACGCGATCTTCGCGTCGGGGACCTGACGGTCGCCGCCCTCGCCGCGGAGTTGGCGGACGGCCTCCACCATGAGGAACATGCCCCGCATTCCGGGGTGACAGGCCGAGAGGCCACCACCGTCGGTGTTGGTGGGCAGGGCACCGCCCACGCGCAGCTTGCCGTCCTCCACGAATGGACCGCCCTCACCCTTCTCGCAGAAGCCCAGGGCTTCCAGCGAGAGGAGGACCATGGGGGTGAACGCGTCGTAGATCTCGCAGACGTCGACGTCGTCGGGGGTCAAGCCGGCCCGCTCGAACGCGAGGCGGCCGGAGCGCACGGCGGGGGACTCGGTGAAGTCCTCCCATTCGCTCATCGTCGTGTGGCTCGAGGTCTCGCCCGATCCCAAGACGTAGACAGGTTGGCGGGCCAGATCGCGCGCACGTTCCTCCGACGTGAGCACGATCGCGCCGCCACCGTCGGACCGGATACAGCAGTGCAGCTTGGTCAGCGGGTCGGCGATCATCGGCGAGTTCTGCACGTCGTCGATCGTGATCGGATCGCGGTAGTACGCGTCGGGGTTGAGGCCGGCGTTGAACCGGGCCGACACCGAGATCTCCGCGAGCTGCTCGATGGTCGTGCCGAACTCGTACATGTGTCGCTGCGCCGCCATCGCGTACTTGGCGATCAGCGTGTGACCGTACGGGGCATCGAACTGCACCGGTCCGCGGGCACCGAACGACAGGTTCGCCCGCCGGTGGCTGGTCTTGAGGTCGGCGCGGCTGGTGGAGCCGTACACCAGGACGATGACGTCGGCGTGGCCCGCTTGAATGGCCGCGATCGCGTGTTCGGCGATGACGACCCACGCGCTGCCGCCGACCCCGGTGCCGTCGATCCACGTCGGGCGCAGCCCGAGGTACTCCGCGATCTCGACCGGTGCCATGAGGCCCATGCCGGTGGAGCCGAACCCGTCGATGTCGTCTTTGGTGAGTCCGGCGTCGGCGATGGCCCGGCTCGCGGCCTGGTAGTGGAGTTCGAACGGCGACTGGGTATCGACGCGACCGCAGTCCGAGAGGGCCGCGCCGACAATGGCGACCCGCCGATTCGCGGTCATCGCAACTTCCAGTCGATCCGCGCGCCCGACTCGAAGAACTTCTGGCCCTCGGCGATCGACGCCTGGCTCGTGCCCATCGCGACGTAGGCGTACCCGAGCCGCACGGCGTCGCGTTGTCCGTGTTCACGCGCGCCCCAGATGGCCCGCACCGTTCCTTCGACCGCGAGTGCCGGCGCGGAGGCAATCGCTTCCGCGGCCCACGTGGCGCGGTCCATCAACTCGCCGGCCGGCGCGATCTCACTGACCATGCCGATCTGGTGCGCACGCGCCGCCGACATCCGTTCGTGATTCCCGAGGAGCGAGACCCGCATGATCTCGGGGAACGGCATGATCCCCGACATGTGAATGGGCTCGTACGCCGCCGTCATCCCGTAGGTGACGTGCGGGTCGAAGAAGGTGGCGTGCTCGGCCGCGATGATGAACTCGACTTCTCCGAGCATGTAGAAGGCCCCGCCGCACGCCATGCCGTTCACCGCCGCGATGACCGGCTTCCAGAGGTCGCAGGACTTCGGCCCGAGGTTGTCGCCGGGGTCGTTGAACATGAAGGGGGTGGAGCCCGAACCGACGATGTCGTCGTCGGTGGTGGCGTCGGTGTCGCCGCCCATCTGTTCCATGCGGTCGATGCCCGTGCAGAACGCTTTGTCGCCGGCGCCGGTGAGGACGATGCATCGCACCGTGTCGTGCCGTCGCAACCCCCGCCACAGCGCCCGGACTTCCTTCTGCATGAGGGAGTTGAACGCGTTGTGCCGTTCCGGCCGGTTCAGGGTGACGTAGGCCACGCCGTTGCGTTCCTCGTAGAGCAGCGTCTCCAGATCAGTGGGGATCGGCACGACTACTTCCGCCGCTGGGCGTCGATACCCGCGTTCATCGTCTTGAAGTGGTAGCGGCCGAGGATGCGACCGATGTCGGTCGGGTCCCACTGGGTGGGCGCGCCGTCCTTGTCGGTGGCGAAGAACTCCTCGCCCATCTCCCACGGTTGGTACACGCACAACGAGTTCCCGACCATGCGCAGCACCTGCCCGGTGAGCGGCTTCGACTCGTCGGATGCGAGGAACACCACGGCCGGGGCCGAGTTGCCCGGGTTCATCGGCGTGAACTCGGTGTACTCGTCGGGGGCTTTGATCTCGATCCCGGCCATCGCGGCGCCGACCATGCGGGTGGCTCCGCCCGGGCCGACACAGTTCGCCCGCACGCCGTACCGGGTGAGTTCGAGGCCGGCGATGATCGTCATCGCGGCAATGCCCGCCTTCGCCGCGCCGTAGTTGATCTGACTCGCCTGACCCTGGAGCCCGGCCGACGACACCGTGTTGATGATCGACGCGCTCGGCTGACGACCTTCCTTGGACTCGTTCCGCCAATAGGCAGACGCGTGCTGCATGGTGTTGAACGTGCCGTACATGTGCACCTTGATGACGGCGTCGAAATCCTCGGGCGTCATCGAGAACATCATCTTGTCGCGCAGAATGCCCGCGTTGTTCACGAGGACATCGAGACGGCCGAACGCGTCGACCGCGGTCTTGATGATGTTGCCGGCGCCGTCGTAGTCGGCCACGGAGTCGTAGTTGGCCACCGCCTCGCCACCGCGACTCTTGATGACGTCGACGACCTGATCGGCGACGCGTTGGTCCGAACCGGACCCGTCGACGGAACCGCCGAGGTCGTTCACGACGACCTTCGCACCATGCGCTGCGAGCAACACCGCCTCGCCGCGACCGACACCGTTCCCGGCCCCAGTCACGATCGCGACCTTGCCATCCAGCATGCCCATTTGCGCGTTCCTTCCCCCGACGAGAAAACTGACGTTCATGTCACGCTAGCGCGGGATTTTCTCGACCCGCCAAGGGGGATCACGGTTTCGATGTCGGCGCACGCGAGCATCATCGGTCAGCCCACAGGCGCGTGGAACGTGACGGTCGAACGCGGACCGGTCTCGCAGTTCGCCGCCGCCGTCCAGGACCCGAACCCGGTGTATCGCGACCGGCGAGCCGCCCGCGACGCAGGGTTCGAGGATCTCCCGGCGCCGCCGACGTTCACCTTCGCTGCCGGCTTCTGGGGTGCCTTCACCGAGAACCAGCCCGATGATCCGACCGGCGGGGTCAATCCGATGCACTCGGTCATGGGTGCGCTGCATGCCCAGGGTGCACTCGTGCTCCACGGCGAGCAGGAGTTCACCTACCACCGGACCGTGCAGGTCGGCGACGTGCTCCACGGTGAAGGCCGGGTGATGGATGTCTACGAGAAGGACACCGACGCGGCCACGATGACCTTCATCGTGATCAGGACCGAGTGGACCGAGGCCGACTCCGGCGCGCCGGTCGTGACCGAGCAGTTCAATCTCATCGCGCGCTTGCGCAAGTAGGGAGCCGGGCCATGGGTCGGTTGCAGGACAAGGTCGCGATCATCACCGGCGCGGGGCAGGGCATCGGATTCGCGTACGCGGAGCGGTTCCTCGCCGAGGGCGCCAAGGTGGTCGTCGCCGAGATCAACGAGGATCGCGCCGCCTCGGCGATGAGCAAGTTGGCCGGCCACGGCGAGGTCATCGGCGTGGCGACCGACATCTCCGACGAGGCCTCCGCTCAGGCGTGCGCCGCCGCGACCGTCGACCGATTCGGCACGATCGACATCCTCGTCAACAACGCCGCGCTGTACTACGACATCGACAACGAGCGCAACGACTACGAGTACCTGCAGAAGGTGTTCCAGGTGAACCTGCACGGCGCGTGGCTGATGGCCCGCGCGTGTGCACCCGCGATGGTGGAGCAACGGTACGGCCGGATCATCAACCAGTCCTCGGGCGCGGCGTACATGTACAACATGACGCCGATGGGCGACTTCCACGAGGTGAGCGCCTTCACGTACAGCCAGACCAAGTGGGGTGTGGTCGGCCTCACCAAGTTCCTCGCGAGCCAACTCGGTCAGTACAACGTGACCGTGAACTGCATCGCGCCGGGCGTGACCATGACCGAAGCGACGAAGAAGATCGTGCCCGAGGAGTACATCGGGATGATCCCGATGATGTCGGCCATGAAACAGAACCTCGAACCCGAAGATCTCGCCGGCACCGCAGTGTTCTTCGCCTCCGACGACGCCAAACTCATCACCGGTCAGACGCTCTGCGTCGACGGCGGCGCCTGCATGCCCGCGTAACCCGCCCCTCACCACCGAACCCGCGCTCGTATCGCACCCCAGAGGGTGCGCTCCGCGTGTCGGTTCGTCTGGCTATGCCGTGGTGAGCCAGAGCAGCAGCAACATGGCGAGCACGCACGCGAGGAGGCCCGGAGCGGTCTCCCACCAGGCGTCGTCGCGACGTTGGCGGCGGCGGGCCGTACCCAGGCCGAACCCCAGCTCGGCGTACTGATCTTCGAAGCTCCGCCGGTCGAGGAGCACCGGGTCGGAGTCCGCGTCGCCGGTGAGGTCGATGGCGGGCAGATCGAGGCCGCCGAAGTCGGGCGGGGTCGTGTCGGGCGGGGTCGTGGATGCTGGACGCATCATGGTGCACAGGCTACCGACTGTGGCCACAGCCCCGATCGAGTGGTTCAGTCGAAGACGCCATCGGCGGCGAGGGCGGCCTGCTCGTCGGGATCCAGGCCGAGGAGGTCACCCAGGACCCAGTCCTGGTCCTGGCCGAGGGTCGGCCCCGACCGGTCGTACCCGCCGACGGCGTCCGAGAGGCGAAATCCGTTCCGCTCGTAGAGGTTCGGGCCCATGAACGGGTGCGTGAGCGCGACGTAGTGCCCACGATGGGCGATCTGGGGGTCGGCGTGCTGGTCGCCGAAGTCCTGCACCGGCACCGCCTCGAGTCCGGCTGCCTGCAACGTCTGGGCGACCTCGAGCGCCGTTCGCGACCGGGTGTAGTCGGCAACATCGGGACCGGTGATCGTGAGCAGCTGATCCCGTTCCGTCGGTGTCCATGCGCAGATCGCGACCCAGCGATCCGAAACGGTGGCGCCCGCAGGGTCGGTCGTGTCGGCGCAGGGGAACACGCCGTGGATCTCGGCTCGCGGGTTGTCATTCCCCGCCCGGGCCGGTGCCACCCCGGTGGCCTGATACTCGAGCAGCCACGGGGTGAGCGTGTAGATCGCGGCCTCCACTTGGCTGACGTCGAGGTAGACGCCTTCACCGGTGGCGCGTCGGTGGAGGAGGCCGGCCGCGAGGGCCGTCGCGACGAAGCGCGGCGCAAGGGAATCGGTGATGGTGCCGTGCGGGCCCAGCGGTTCACGGTCCGGCCAGCCGGTGAGGAAGTTGTAGCCCGCGAGCGCGGACCCCTGGCCCCCGAACCCGGGGTAGTTGCGGTGCGGCCCGGTCTGTCCGTTGAGGCACGCGCTGATCATGACGAGGTCGGGCTTCAGTGCGACCAACGAGTCGTAGTCGAGGCCGAAGCCGCGCATGGCACGCGGCGCGAAGTTCTCGGCCACTGCGTCGGCCCATTCGATCACGAGCCGTTGCACCAACTCGACGGCCTTGGGGTGCTTCAGGTTGAACAACACGTCTCGCTTCGCGGGGTTGAGTCCGTCGAACATCGCGGCACCTTCGAGGCCGTGCGGGTTGTTCGGCCCCAGCGCGTACACCCGGAGAAAATCGGGGCGGCGCTTGGATTCGATGCGCAGCACCGTGGCGCCGTGTTCCGCGAAGTAGCGCGTCGCGATCGGACCGGCTGCGCCCGAGCCCAGTTCGATGATCGTGGTGCCGGACCACGCGCCCGAGCCGGGGGCGGTCGGCGCGGCCGGGGATGCCGGGGATGCCGGAGATGCCGGTCGGTCGGGAGGACCCGGTGTCACGGTGACGAATGACGCGGGGAGTCGGCGGCCGTCGGGCAGATTGGAGAAGAAGTCGCGTGCCGCGAGTTGGGCGCTGGCCAGGATCTCCTGGGGCGAGTTGATCGGCGCGAGCATCAGGTTGGTCTCGCAGGCGATGTCGTACAGCTCGGACATCGTGTGGCGAGCGAAGAACGCGGCGACGTCGGCTTCGATGGCCCGCAGCGTCTCGTCGTCGGCGGTGTTCGGTGCGAACGTCGACCAGTCGACCCCGCGCAACGTGTCGGTATCCACCAGCCGGGTCAGCGTTTCCAAGCTCGGGACGCGCGCCGCTGCCGCCGCGGAGGCCGAAGCTGACGAAGCCGTCGCGGGTCGGCCAGATCTCACGGGTCTTGCCGATGTTCGCGCCGCGCCGGACACCGCGGAACCCCGTTGTCGGGAAACGCGACGGGGTCGCCATGTTCGCGACCGCGACGACCTCCTGCATCGAGACGTCGACGCGTTGGGGCCGCCGGCTCGCGAGCCCGGTGAGTGCGGCGAAGGCCATCTCGGCCGCGGCGTGGGCATAGCCCGCGGGTTCCGCGCAGCGAACCGGCGCCCGGTCGGGCTCGCCGGTGCAGTAGAGGTTGCCGCTCGCCGCCATCACTCCGAGGTCGCTCGCTCGCCACGCGGACCGTGGCCCGTCGAGCCCGAAGGGAGTCAGGCTGGCCCAGACGGCGTGGGGCGCACGATCGGGCGCAACCGACCACGCGCCGGCCCAGCCGGGGGTGTCCAGGACGATCGCCGCGGTCGTGAGCAGATCGACCAACTCCGGGTCATCGGGTCCGTCGACCGGGAGCATCCGGCTGCGATGGGTCCAGGCCGTGAAGCGGTCGGGGAGCAGCCGAAGGGGGTCGCCCCCCGGTGGTTCCGGGCGCACGACCTCGGCACCCAGGTCGGCGAGCATCCGGCCGGCCATCGCGCCGGGCTCGCCGGTGAGATCGACAACGACGGTCGAGGCGAGCAATGTTTCCGGGCCCTTCGGCACTTTTCCTGACACGCGTGTCAGCGTACTCTTGCCCCTTCGTCCGCTCCGGAGGTCCCGATGTCCCAGCTCATCATCGACGCCGATTGCCACATTCTCGAACCGCCCGACATCTGGACCAACTGGTTGCCCGAGCGGTATCAGGCCAAGGCGCCGAAACTGGTGAAGGACGCGCAGGGCGGCGACGCGTGGCTCACCGGCGTGGGTGGCGACCCCGATCCGATCGGTCTGACCGCAACGCCGGGAATGCCCTTCGACGAGTTCCGCTGGTTCGGGGTCACCTACGAGCACGCGCGCACCGGTTGCTACAACGGGGCGGCGCGCCTCGAGGACATGAACCTCGATGGCGTGCACGCGGAGGTCCTGTTCCCGCCGCAGCGCACGATGAGTCACTTCCTCGGTGACGACGACGACGACTTCGTGCTGGCCGGCGTCGAGGCCTACAACAACTTCCTGTTCGAGGAGTTCTGTGCGCCCGACCCGTCACGACTGATCGGCCTGGCCCAGATCCCGTCACTCGGTATCGATGTCGCGGTCGACGGCGTCCGCAAGGCCAAGGCGCGCGGCGCCAAGGGGGTGCTGATCTCCAACTGGCCGTCGGGCAACGGCTCCCTGTCGCGTGAGGACGACCCGTTCTGGGCCGCCGCCGTCGACGAGGGTCTTCCGGTCTCGATTCACATCAACATCATCAGCCGGGCCCAACGTTCGGCCGGACGGAAAGCTGCGGCCAAGGCGGGCAACGCGCTCTACGACATGTCGAGCGAGGCGACCCGGGCCAAGGCAATCGGCGGGATGAGCCACGTGTTCTCGATGGCCGCCGGCAACATCACGGCGATGCTCTTCACCGGCGTGTTCGATCGGTTCCCGGAACTGCAGGTGTGTTGGATCGAAACGGGAGTGGGCTGGTTGCCGCATTTCATCGACTGCCTCGACGATCGGTACTGGCGCAACCGTTCGTGGGGCGATCTCCCGATCCAGCACCCGCCGTCGTACTACTGGTACCAGAACAATGCGGCGAGCTTCATCACTGATCGTTCCGGGATCGCGCTGCGGCACCAGGTGGGCGTCGACAACATGATGTGGTCGAGCGACTACCCCCACCACGGGAACGACTGGCCGTACTCGCGCAAGGTGATCGAAGAGACGATGAACGCGATCCCCGCCACCGAGAAAGCCAAGATCATCGGCGGCAACGCCGCCCGCATCTGGAACCTCTAACCCGTTTTCCCGCGTTCGATCGCACCGAGGGTGAGTCGTTGCAGCGTGCGCTGGTGGACATACTCGACGATGCGGGTCACGAGGGGGAGGAGCTGGCCGGCGGCCGATGCGGCCGACTGTTGGAACGCGACCAACTCGTCAGCATCCCACGAGCGTCCGCGCGCGCCGGAGAACAGCTCGAGGACCTGCTTCTGCATCATCTCGACACCGTCGACGTAGATCGCGGCCAGTTCGACCACGATGTCCTCCGGGAGTTGCAGCCGACGCAACTCGGCGGCGGCGCGCACCATGTCGAGATCGATCGCGTCGTAGGCGGCGCGGCCGAACTCCGCGGGATCACGGAGCAGACCGATGCCGCGGAGTCGGTCGATCGCATCCGCGCTCAGTCCTGAGCGTTCGACGAGTTCGCCGAGCGAGTAGGACAGACTGCCTTCGCCCGCGAAGATGCCGTCGACGAGATCTTGGCGGTCACTGGTGAGCAGTGCCTTGATCGCGGCCAGCGAGAACCGGCGTTGTTGCAGGTCGCGAATCTGGTGGAGGCGTTCGAGGTGTTCGGCGTCGTATTGCTTCGTGCGGCCCACTCGAACGGCGGGAGGAATGAGCCCTTCGCGTTGGTAAAAGCGAATGGTGTCGACGGTGACATCGGCCTCGTGGGCCAGGTCGTCGATGCGCCAACTCATCAAAACCCCTGATTCTGCTGTGTGACGGTCGTCATACAGCTTGACAGCGTACACACTGAGAGCAGATACTCTCAGTGTCACAACATTGAGTTTAGGTGGTTCGGATGAATACCGCGATGAGCGCAGAGTTCAACAAGGGTCTCCCGGCTCGCACCTCGCAGCGTGACGCGCGTCGTTGGGTCGAGCGCCAGCTTCGCTGGGAGCGGACGCTCGGAGCCCTCCGGGGTAAGGACAATCACCCGGCCCGCAAGGCGGCCTGAACCCGATCTCGCGCTCCGGGTCGAACCCCCCGTCGACCCGTCGAGCACGGAAAACGAGAGAGCCGGCCCGTACGGGCCGGCTCTCTCGTTTTCAATCACCGGAGCGGAGGCCGAGAGTCAACTCTTGACGAGTTGGATGTCGAGTTCGATCTGGATCTTCTCGGAGACCAGAACGCCTCCGGTGTCGAGCGCCATGTTAAAGCTGAGCCCCCAGTCGGTCCGGTTGATCTCGGTGCGCGCACTGAATCCGGCCTTGGTGTTTTCGAACGGGTCGATGCGAACGCCGTCGAACTCCAGAGCGAAGTCGACCGGGTGGGTGTGGCCGGCGATCGTCAGGTCGCCGGTCAAGACGTAGTTGTCACCGCGTGCGGTGATCGCCGTCGACCGGAACTGCATTTCGGGGTTGGCCTCGACGTCGAAGAAGTCGGCGGTGCGCAGGTGGGCGTCGCGGTCGGCGCTTCCGGTGTCGACCGACGCGAGCCGGACATTGGCGGTGACCGACGAAGCCAGCGGATCGGCGGCGACGCTGACCTGGCCGTCGAAGTCGGCGAAGTGGCCGCGAACCTTGGTGATCATGAGGTGGCGGGCGGTGAAGCCGACGCTCGAGTGGGTGGGGTCGACGGTCCAGATGCCAGTGGTGAGATCGGCGATGCCGTTCGGGGTGATGGTCGTACTCATGGGATCCTCCTTGGATATGCTTGCATAGCGAAGTATTGCACAAGAAAGTTTGCAATGCAATAGTTGAGGAAGGAATATATTTCGGGTACGCTGAGCCGATGAAATCAACTGCCGGCTCTACGGAGTGGTTGACCCCCGCGGAGATGCGGACGTGGCGGGCTTTCGTCGAGCTGACGGTGCAACTCATGGCCGAAAACGACGACGCGTTATCGGCCGCCCACGGCCTGACCGAAGGCGAGTACGGGGTCTTGGTCCATCTCTCCGAGGCGCAGGACCGGCGGCTCCGGATGTGCGACCTCGCCACCGCGTTGCGGTTGTCGCCGAGCGGTCTGACCCGGCGGATCGACGGCTTGGTCAAGCGTGGGTACGTCGCGCGGGAGCCGTCTGCGTGTGACCGGCGGGCCATGCTCGCAGTACTGACCGACGAAGGCCTGCGCCAGCTCGAAGCTGCGGCCCCGACCCATGTGGCGACCGTCCGGGCCGGTCTGATCGACCATCTCGACGCCGACGACCTCGAGCGTCTGGCTGAGCTGATCGAGAAAGTCCAGACGTCGCGCGCGGGCATCGTCCGCGAGGGCCGGGGCTGAGGCCACCGGCGAGCGCCGAACCGACACGCGGAACGCACCCCCTGGGGTGCGATAGGAGCGCGGGTTCGGTGGGGATCGTTCGCGAGGGTCGCGTCTAGCTGCGCACCCAGCGGGGGAGCACCACATCGTCGACCGGTTGGAAGACGACGTGCACCGCTTCGCCGATCACGATGGTCGCGGGGTCGATCTCGTTGATCGGTCCCGTCGCGTTCGCGACCAGATTGCCGACGAAGCGGATCGAGGGGTCCTCGTCGAGGGCGACGACGATCGCGTTGTACGGCGCGAGTTCGGAATAGGCGGGCAGCAACGGCGGGTGCGGCACGATGAACGACCAGACCGTCGCGTGCCCGCGCGTCGGTACCCACGTGACACTGATCGACTGGCAGTGAGGGCACATCGGACGCGGCGGCATGCGCCACCGTCCGCACGCGCCGCACGCCTGGACCAGGAGTTCGTGGCGCGCCGTGCCGGCCCAGAACGGCGCCGAGGTCTCGTCGTCGAGGTCGGGAAGCAGGAAATCGGACATGGTCGGGGCCTATCGGCGAAAGAGGACGGCGGAGGTCGGGACGCCTTCGCCGCTGGTGACGAGCGAGCAGGTGGCATCGGCGACTTGGTTCGGCGACGTTCCTCGGATTTGGCGGACGCCTTCCAGCACGAGGTTGAATCCGTGGACGTACGCCTCGGACATCCCACCGCCCGAGGTGTTGGTGGGCAGTCGACCGTTCGGCCACTCCAAGGCGCCGTCGTTCGTGAACTCGCCGCCTTCGCCCCGGCCGCAGAAGCCGTAGCCCTCGAGCGACAGCGGAATCAGGGGGCTGAAGGCGTCGTAGAGCTGCGCGACGGGGACGTCGGCGGGTTGGAAGTCACTCTTCTCCCAGAGCAACCGCGCGCACGCCCAGGCCGGACCGGTGAGGGGGTCGGCGCAGAAGTAGTTGGTCATCACCTGGTGTTGCTGCGGGATGCTCTGCGCGAACGAATGAATGTAGGCAGGTGGCTGGGGGAGGTCCCGGGCTCGCTCCGCGCTCGTGATGACGACCGCGAGCGCGCCGTCGGTCTCGAGGCAGTTGTCGAACAGGCACAACGGCTCGGAGATCCAGCGTGCGTCCAGGTACTGCTCGCGGGTGAGCGTTTTATCATGCATCGTCGCCATCGGATTGCGGTTGGCATGGGCGCGGAAGGCCAGCGCGACGTTCGCGAGGTGGTCGCGGGTGTAGCCGTACTGGTGCATCGCCCGACGAGTGAGCATCGCGATCTCGTCGACGGGCCGGAGCACTCCGAACGGCCGGCTCCATTGGTGGTGACCGGCGAGCCGATCCGAGACCTGGGCCCACGGACGGCTCGCGGCGGAGGATCGTTTGCGGGCCCGCCACGCGACGGCGGTGGTGCACTGGCCCGTCGCGACCGCCATCGCGGCCTGGCCGACGACGCCGCAGCCCGCGCCGCCGCCGAAGCCCACCTGGGAGAAGAAGGTGATGTCGCCGAGCCCGACGTTGCGGGCGACGTCGACTTCGCGGCCGTCCTCCATCGAGAACATCGCCATGCCGTCAACGTCGAACGGCTGTAATCCGGCATCGTCGATCGCGGCGCTGATCGCTTGGCACGCGAGCGAGAGTTCAGTATCCGGCAATCCCTTGCCGTACGCGGTCTGGCCAATCCCCACGACGGCAGCCCGGTCTTGAAGTGGTGGGATCACCAGCCGCGCCAGACGGGGTCGCGCTTTTCCATCATGGCGGCCATGCGTTCCTTGCCGTCTTCGGTGCCTTGGTTCAGCTCGATGAAGACCGCTTCGTTCTCGAGGGTCGCCGTCCGCGGGATCTCGGTCGCGTCGTGGAGCAACTTCTTCGCCCAGCCGAGCACCTTGGTGGGCTTGGCCGCGATCCGTGCCGCCCATTCCGCGGTGGCGGCCTGGAGCTCCGCGGCCGGCACCACCCGGTTCACGATTCCCAACGCGGCCGCGTCGGCGGCAGTGATGACATCGCCGAGGAACACGATTTCGGCGGCCTTGTGGGTGCCGACGATGCGGGGCAACAGGTAGAGGAACCCGCCGTCGGGGATGAGCGCTTGCTTCCCGAAGACGTCGACGATCTTGGCGGTGTCGGCCGCGATCACCAGGTCCGCCGCGAGGGTCAGCATCGCCCCGCCGCCGGCCGCAGTGCCGTTGAGGGCCACGATGATCGGCTTCTGGCAATCCTGCATGCGCTCCATGAGTTGCTGGAACCCGGTCCGCATCATGTGCACCGCACTGCCGGCGACGAAGTCGGGCGCGCCCTCGGGCTTGGCTGCCATCGGAGGTCGGACCCGGAGATCGGATCCGGTGCAGAAGTGCCGTTCACCGGCCGCGGTCAACACGATGCAGCGCACCGCGAGGTCGCTGTGCGCGTCTCGGAAGTGGTCGATGAGACGATCGCGCACGTAGAACGGGATCGAATTCGAAGACTCCGGCCGGTTGATCGTGAGCCAGAGCACACCGTCGCGCAGTTCGGCGGTGAGTTCGGCATCGGCCTTGGCCGCGGTGTCCGAGTCCATGGATCTACTTCCTCTTGGCGGACCGAATGACGAGCGCGTCGAGGGCGACGGCCCCTTTCGATCGGATGACGAGTGGATTGATATCGAGTTCGCCGATCTCGTCGGCGAGGTCCAGTGCGAGGCGTTGCACCTTCATGATGACGTCGATCAGGGCGGACCGATCGGCCGGCTTCGCGCCGCGGACGCCGTCGAACATCTTCGATCCCGCGAGTTCGGTCAGCATCGCGGCGGCCTGGTCGTCGCCGAAGGGTGGGACCCGGAACGTGACGTCGCCGAGGACCTCGACGAAGATGCCGCCGAGGCCGGCCATGACCACGGGTCCGAACAGCTCGTCCTGGGAGATACCCACCACGGTCTCGACCCCACCGCTGACGAGTTCACTCACGATCACGCCATCGATCCGGACGTTCTTGCCTCCGGCCTTCCGCGCGGTCGCCAGGAGTTCGTCGTAGGTGTCGCGCACTCCTGCGGCCGACGCGATCCCGATCTTCACCAACCCGAGGTCGCTCTTGTGGAGCAGGTCGGGGGACGACACTTTCATCACGACGGGGCCACCGATGGCGGCGGCTGCTTTCACCGCCATCGCCGCCGAAGTACAGAGTTCTTCTTTCGAGGACCGGATGCCGTAGGCGGCGAGCACTCGCTTGCTCTGCCACTCGGAGAGTGCCGTGCCGGGTTCTGCCTGCTCGAGGATGGCCCGCGCCTTCTTCGCTGCGGCGAGAGGTTTCGTGGGTGCGTCGGTGAACGGTGACCGACGATGCGCGGCGAACCGCCAGTAGTCGACGTAGGCCCGGATCCCGGTGACGCAGTTGCCGAACGTACGAAAGACGGGCAGCCCGCCGTCGAGGAGACGGAAGTAGTAGGTGTCGTCGGTGCCGGGAGGCGCACCCCACACCACGAAGATCGGCTTGTCGGTGGTGGCCGCGACCTCCACCAGGTCACGGGTGAAGGGCTTGCTGAACGCGGCGACGGCACCGGTGATGGGTACGACGATGACGTCGACCTTCGGGTCGGCCACGATGGCGTCGAGAATCTGGCGGCCGCGCGCGTCGGCGACGGGCGGGCCGCCGCAGTCGACGGGGTTGCTCACCCGCAGGTAGGCCGGGATGAGCCCGTCGTGCAGTGCCTTCTGGGTTCGCTTGGTGAGGTCGGGGAGTTCGAGCCCCGCGGCGGCGAGCATGTCGGCCATGTGGGCGCCGGTCCCGCCCGAGATCGCGTAGACGCAGACACCCGGCTCGCGATCTCGCGTGGCCCAGGCCGGCAGTGTGGCGGGCCGGGTGCGGGCGAGACCGGCGGACACCTCGAGCAACTCGTCGAGGCCGTCGACGCGCGTGATGCCGAACTGGCGGAACACCGCCGAGGTGATCGCATCGGAACCGGTGAGGTGACCGGTGTGGCTCTGGGCCATCGACGCGCCGGTTGGGGTGCGCCCGACTTTGACCATGACCATCGGCTTGTGGAGGGAGGCCGCGTGGTCGGCGGCGAGCATCAACGTGCGGCCGTCCTTGAATCCCTCGATGTAGCAGGCGACCACGCCGACTTCGGGTTGGGACGCGAAGTGGGAGGCGAAGTCGGCGAACTCGAGGTCGACTTCGTTCCCCGTCGGTGCCCAGTGGCTGAGGCGGATCCCCAACTCCTGGCCCTGGAAGACCGGACGGCCCTGGTGGCCGGACTGGGTCACGAGCGCGATGGACGGACCATCGAGATCCTGGCGGAAGTCCTCGAAGGCGTTGAGGTTCGTATTCGGCCCGAGGAGGCGCACGTCGCCGCCGCGCACCAATGCGTCGAGGCGACGCTCGAGCTTCTCGCCGGCCTTGCCCGTCTCGCTGAACCCGGCGGCGAAGATCACCGCGAACTTGGCCGAGCTGGCCAGCACCTCCTCGAACGTGTCGACCGCCTTGCCCGTGAGGATGATCGCGAGGTCGATCTCGCCGGGGACGTCGGCGAGTGAGGCGTACACGGGGTGACCGAAGACCGTCTCGTACCGGGGGTGCACCGGGTAGAACGCCGCGCCGTTGGCTTTGGCCCAGGCATCGAACTTCCGGGTCATCGCGGTGTTCGGTTTGGCCGACTGCTCCGAGGCGCCGATGAGCGCGATCGACCGGGGGTGGAGGAACGCCTCGAGGTCGACGGAGCGCAACCCGAGCGGCCGACCCGACACGTCGAGGTCGGCGTCGGTGCGGGAGCTGCGAACAGCGGCGGGGCGCGCAGGCACAGGCAATCCGATCTGGGAGCGAATCTGACGGGCCGTCAGTATGACGCCGGAGTCAGGTTTCGCGCACGTTGCTCGTGAGGCCGACCCGCCGGCTCGCGATTCACGGTTGGGTTCGCCACGTTCGCTCTAGTGTGCTCGAACCGACCGGAACGAGGAGGCTCACGATGAAGATCGTCGTCGATTTCGACAAATGCAAGAGCAACGCGGTGTGCATGGCCGCCGCACCCGACATCTTCGAGGTGCGCGACGACAACTTCCTCTACATCCTCCAGGAGGAACCGGGCGAGGAGCAGCGCCCGGCGGTGGAGGAAGCCATCCGGACCTGCCCGACCGGAGCGATCTCGGTCGAAGGCTGAACCCCTCGGGGTCGATCCGTGGTGGAACAGATTGTCGTTGTCGGGGCCTCGCTTGCCGGGTTGCGGGCCGTCGAGGCCTTGCGCAGGGAGGGCTACGCCGGGCGGCTGACTCTCGTCGGCGCGGAATCGTTCGAGCCCTACGACCGTCCGCCGCTCTCCAAGGCCTACCTGGCGGGTGACGCCGATCGGGCGTCGTTGGCTTTGCGGGCGCAGGGCTACGACGAACTCGCGGTGGATCTCCGCCTCGGCGCGGCCGCTCATTCGTTGGACGTGTCGGGCCGGACGCTCGGCGTGGGCGACGATGCTCTGGCGTTCGACGGTCTCGTGATCGCGACCGGTGCGGCGCCGCGCCGGCTTCCGTCCCAGCCCGACCTCGCCGGCGTACACACGTTGCGCACGATCGCGGACGCCGATGCCATGCGCGGTTGGATCGACGGTGAGGCCCGGCTGTGCGTGATCGGGGCCGGGTTCATCGGTGCGGAGGTTGCGGCTACCGCCCGGACCCACGGACGCGCGGTGACGGTCCTCGAAGCGCTTCCCCAACCAATGGTGCGAGGGGTCGGTCCCGTCATCGGCGAAGTGTTGGCTCGGCTCCACCGCGCCCATGGCGTGGATCTGCGCCTCGGCGTCGGCGTCGACGCGATCGCCGGCAACGCTACGGTCGAGCGCGTGCATCTGGTCGACGGTTCGGTGATCGAGAGCGACGCGGTCCTCGTTGCGATCGGCGCGGTGCCGACCACGGATTGGCTCGACGGCTCGGGCCTGACGATCGACAACGGTGTGGTGTGCGACGCGTCGCTGCGGGCCGCGCCGGGGATCGTCGCGGCCGGTGACGTGTGTCGCTGGCCGAACGAGCAGTTCGACGGTGAGGTCATGCGGATCGAACATTGGACCAACGCGGCGGAACAGGGAACCCACGCGGCGCGGTCGTTGCTCGCCGGCGACGATGCCGAGCCTTTCGTGACGGTCCCGTTCGTCTGGTCCGATCAGTACGACGTCAAGATCCAGAGTGCCGGCCGCTTCAGCGGCGACGACCGGATGGAGATCGTGTCCGGGTCGGTCGACGAGGATCGATTCGTGGCGATCTTCGAACGCAATGGCCGTATCAGTGGGGTGCTCGGATTCTCGCAACCTCGCCGGGTGATCCAATACCGACGCATGATCGCGGCGCGCGACTCGTTCGACGCCGCGTTGGCCTTTGCGGCCGAGAACCCCTGAGGTGGCTCGGTCGCGAGAACGCTTCGTCACTGCGCAGTTCGTGCTGGTGACGCTGGCGGGCGGCTTGTATTTCGTCTCGCTCGGCACCGGCATTGCGGTGCTCCCCGTCTTCGCCAAACACGAGTTCCATTCGGGTGCGTTGGGCGTCGGCATTGCCGTAGGTGCGTTCGCGGTGGGTGCGGTGATCTTGCGCCCGTTCGCCGGGCGGATCGGCGACCGCACCGGCCGTCGGGTGCTCGTCATCGGTGGTGCCGCGATCGTCGCGGTGACCACCTTCGGGTACGTGTTCGCCACGAGCCTGCCCGCGTTGGTGGGAATCCGGCTCGTGGGCGGGATCGGCGAAGCGGCCTTCTTCGTCGGTGCGGCGACGATGATCACCGACCTGTC
The DNA here is from genome assembly GCA_963765075.1 of uncultured Acidimicrobiia bacterium. Taxonomy (GTDB): domain Bacteria; phylum Actinomycetota; class Acidimicrobiia; order IMCC26256; family JAENVU01; genus JAENVU01. The sequence continues at coordinate 180,146 of CAVXVA010000001.1, read as the reverse complement.
GCCGGTCGACCGCCGCGGCGAGGCCACTTTCGTACTGGTCGGTTGCGGTCTACAGCGGACTCGCGTTCGGTCCCAAGATCGGCGAGAGCGTGCAACAGGCGTGGGGATTCCACGCGGTCTGGTACCTGGGCGCGGCGCTCGCGGCGGCCGCAGCGATGCTCGGGCTGCTCACTCGCGAGACCCGCCCGGACGTTGCGCCGACCGAGGGTGGGCCGCTCCTCCACCGGGCCGCCATACTGCCGGGCATCATCATGTTCCTCGGGCTCATCGCCCTCGCCGGGTACACCGCGTTCCTGAAACTCTACGGTCGTACGTTCGGCATCGATGACGTCGGCGACTTCTTCTTGCTCTACGGCGGTCTGGTGCTGGCGATTCGCATCTTCGGCGCGACCTTGCCGGACCGACTCGGCCCGCTTCGTGGGGGAACGGTCGCGCTCACGGGCGCCGGTACGGCGATGATCGTCATCGCGCTGTTTCCGAACCGGGGCGGGCTGATCGTGGGAACGGTGATCTTCGCGTTCGGGATGTCGATGATGTACACCAACCTCATGACGCTGGCGCTGGTCGGAGTCGACGAACGGGAGCGGGCGGCGGTCGTCGGCACGTTCAGTACGTTCTTCGACCTCTCGCAAGGGTTCGGTGCCTTCCTCGTAGGCGCGGTCGTCAGCCTGACGTCCTACGAAGGGGGGTTCCTTTTCGGTGCGCTGGCGTCGGCGGCCGGCCTGGCGTTGCTGTGGAGCGGGGCCGATCCGCGGGTGCGTGAACAGCACGTGGCCGCGCTCGGCCGCGAGGTGATCCCCGAACCGGAGCCGGGAACGTGACGTCGCTCCTCGTGACCAATGACTTCCCGCCCAAGATCGGTGGGATCCAGTCGTACCTGTGGGAGTTGTGGCGTCGCCTGCCACCCGCCGAGACCACCGTGCTCACCACTCCGTATGCCGGTGACCGCGCCTGGGACGCGGACCAGGCGTTCCGGGTGGTGCGCCGTCGGGAGCCGGTGCTGCTCCCGACCCCCGGGCTCACCCGAGATGTCGACGCGCTGGCGCGCGAGATCGACGCCGATGTCATCTTCCTCGATCCGGCGCTCCCGCTCGGGCTCATCGGCGATCGACTCTCGGCCGCGCCGTGGGTCGTGGTCGTGCACGGTGCCGAGGTCACGGTGCCCGGGCGGTTGCCGAGTAAGCCGGTGCTGCGGCGCGTGCTGCGCGGCGCAGCCGGCATCGTGGCCGCCGGTGGCTATCCGCTGGCGGAGGCCGAGCGCGCCGCGGGACGCCCGCTCCCGTCGCTGGTGGTGCCCCCGGGGATCGACCCGGATCGGTTCCGGCCACCGGCCGGACCGGCGGAGCGTGCCGCGGCTCGTGAGACCCTCGGGCTCGATCCCGATGCGCGCATCATCCTGGGTGCCAGTCGCTTGGTGCCGCGCAAGGGATTCGATGTGATGATCGACGCGCTCTCGCGTCTGCCGACCGACGTCCATCTCGTGATCGTCGGTGGCGGCCGGGATGCCGCTCGGCTCGAACAACGCGTCCGTTCGCTGGGCCTGGACGATCGCGTGCGCCTGCTCGGCCGCGTCTCGGACGCCGAGTTGCCGCTTGCGCACCGTGCGGCCGACCTCTTCGCCATGGTGTGTCGCGACCGGTGGTTGGGCCTCGAAGCCGAGGGGTTCGGAATCGTGTTCCTCGAAGCCGGCGCCTCGGGGCTCGCGTGTGTCGCGGGTCGGAGTGGCGGGTCCGATGAGGCGGTGCTCGACGGCGAGACGGGGTTGGTGGTGACGCCCCGCAATCCGGGCGCGGTCGCGGTTGCGTTGCGTGAGCTGTTGGACGATCCGGCCCGGCGGGCGGCGATGGGCGCCGCGGCCCGCCGTCATGCTGAGGCCGAGTGGTCCTACGACGAGCGGGTGCGGCCCTTGGCCCGCCTCGCCGCCGGGGATTTCACCGTCCTGACCACCTGACCGCGAGGTATGCCCACGTCGGGGTCGGGTTCGACAAGGGGTGGGCGTTAGCCTCCGGCGATGCACGCGCCGACCCCCGGACGACGGACGATGGTCGTCTCGTGGGCGAGCAACCTGGTGTTCGCCGTCGGATCGATTCCGGCGCTGGCCGGGATGAGCTCGGGCGAGGGGATCTCGGCCGGAGTTTGCTTGGCCCTCTTCGGCATCGCGCTCGTCGTGTGGGTGTGGGCATTCGCGATCGCGGTGACCCGCAGTTCCCAGGGCGACGACATCGCGGTCGGGAGCCTGTTCCTGGCCGAGGGTGACATCGACCGACCGGTGCGCCGCCATCTCTACGGTTCGTTTGCCTTGAGTCTCGTGATCACCGCTATCGCCGCAGGTTCGAACCCGTTCGCGGTGTTGGTGCCGATGCTGTCACTGGGATTCGTCGGCTTCTGGGGGGCGCGCTACGCCCGCTTCCCAATGCGCAAAGATGTCACACCCCCGGCCCGACCGTTGCGGCCCGACCGGTCCGCGCGGCAAGGTGGGGCAACGCAGAGGAGGGCCGATGGCCGAACACGCCAATGAACGCATTCGCATCGACGCGACGATGGACGAGTGTCTCGCGGTTGTTCTCGACTTCGAGGCCTACCCCTCGTGGGCGCGCGACCTGAAGCAGGTCACCATCGTCGAACGGGATGACGAGGGGCGCGGCGCGTTGGTCGAGTTCCGGGCCGCCGCCATGGGGCAGAGCTTCAAGTACGTCCTGAAGTACGACTATTCGGCGCTGCCGACGTCGTTCTCATGGGTGCTCGACTCGGGCGAGAAGCTCCGTCAGCTCGACGGCACGTACCGTTTCGAGCCCGAAGGCGAGGCGACCCGAGTGCATTACGACCTCGTGGTCGATCTGTCGATTCCGTTGCCTGGCCTGATCAAGCGCCGAGCGGCAGGAATGATCATGGGGACCGCGTTGCGCGAGCTGAAGAAGGCCGTCGAGAAGCCGCGGCAGTAATCTCGCCCATCATGCGTGATCCGGGAACCCCGCGTCGCAATCCCTTCTTCGAGCGCGCCTCGGACGCGTCGGCCGACGACCTCGGCATGGGATGGCGCGAGTCGCCCGAGCACGATCATGCCGAAGCGGCCGACGCCGGTGGGGAGCAGTTCGCCGACGCGGCGGTCGGCGGGTTCGCAACCCTGGTCGCGCTCGTCGAGGGGCTGAGCGATGCCCAACCCGAAGCCGCCGAACACCTGGTGGCCGCCGCCCACGAGGTCGTCCTCACCGTGAAGGTGTTGGTCGACGCAACCGAAGCGGTCCTCGCAGCGCAACGCGCTGCCATGGCCGAACGGTCGGCGATGGCACGCGACGGAGCGCCCGGGCCGGAATCGCCCAAGCCACCGATGAGCGCCGACTCGACCGGACCGGCCGGCCCCACGGGAACGAGCCCGGTGTCCTGGCTGCACTCGGACGACGGTTCGTGACCGAACGAGTCGGGATCGGTCTCGACATCGGCGGCACCAAGGTGCTCGGCGCGGTCGTCAACGACCGCGGCGAGATCCTCGCCGAATGTCGAGTGCCGTCACCCACCTCGACGTGGGCGACCCTGCTCGGCGCGATCGCAGCATCGGTCGCCGAACTGCGGGGCCAGTATCCCGCCGTGGCCACCGTGGGGATCGGCGCCGCGGGCATGGTCGACCTCGACGGTTCGATCCACTACTCGCCGAATGTGCCCGCGTTTCGCTCCACAAGGGTGCGCGCCGACGTGGAAGCGGCCGTGGGTCTGTCGACCACGGTCGACAACGACGCCAACGTCGCGGCCTACGCCGAGGTGCGCTTCGGTGCCGCGGCCGGTATGACCGACGCGATGGTCATCACGCTTGGCACCGGCGTCGGGGGCGGCATCATCGTGGGCGGGAAGGTGTTGCGGGGCGCGAACGGATTCGCCGCCGAAGTCGGGCACTTCCAGATCGATCCCAACGGACCGCCCTGTGCGTGCGGCGAGGTCGGGCACTGGGAGGCGATGGCCTCGGGGACGGCGCTCGGCGTCATGGCGCGGGCCGCGGCTGCACGCGGGGCGCTCGTCAGCGTGCTCGCGCTCGCGGGCGGCGATGTCGATGTCGATCACCGGCCAACACGTCTCCGAGGCGGCCCGGGACGGCGCGGTCGACGCGCTCGGCCATCGTGGAGGAGTACGGACGCAATGTCGCGCTCGGCCTGGTGGGACTCGCCAACATCTTCGATCCGGGGGTGATTGCGATCGCCGGTGGGATCGTCAACGACGGTGACCTCTACCTCGAACCGATTCGTCGGCACTTCCTCGGCCACATCGAAGGTGCGAGCTACCGACCGCTGCCGGCCATCGTGCCGGCGACCCTCGGCGAACGCGCCGGGGTGATCGGTGCCGGGATCCTGGCGCTCGATCAGCAGAGCGCGACGGGAACCTCATGAAGATCGGTCTCACCCTCCCGTCGTTCACGACCGACCCCGAGGTGCCGCTGCGGGTGGCCGCTGCCGCCGAGGCCGCAGGGGTCGACGGACTCTTCGTCTATGACCACCTGTTTCGCGTCGGCACCGATGGCGCGATGCGTCCCGCACTGGAGTGCACGGCGTTGCTCGGCGCGCTCGCTGTGGCCACGAATCGCATCACGCTCGGAACGTTGGTCGTACGGGCGTCGTTGCGTCCTCCGGCCGTGCTCGCGACCGCGCTCGACACGGTCGTGCGCATCGCCGGCCCGCGGTTGGTGGTCGGCATCGGAGCCGGCGACGAGGAGAGTCGCGCCGAGATGGAGACCTTCGGTCTCCCGATGGGCACCGAGACCGATCGGGTCAAGCGCCTGCGGGCGGCGCTCCGCGAACTCGCCGGGCGCCCGTACCCGACCTGGGTGGGCGGGAGGGCGCGTCACGTCGGTCTCATCGCGGCCGAGAGTGGTCGGGGCTGGAACCGCTGGGGGGCCGACGTCGAGCACTTCGGGCGCGAGGCCGCGGAAGTGGCCGCCCTGGTCCAACGGTTGAATCCCGACCCCGAGACCTTCACGACGAGTTGGGGTGGGCTCGTGGTCCTCGCCGACGACGACGACGCCGCTCGCGAGAAGGCCGCCCGGCTGGGGGCCGGTCCGTCCGCGCTCGTGGGTGGCCCGCGCACCGTGGCGACGCAGCTCGCCCGGTATCGCGACGCCGGTGCCGATTGGGTGATTCTGGGGCCGGTCGATTCGAGCGACCCGACCAATGCCGAACGGATCGGTGAAGACCTCCGCCGCCTGGTGCGGTGACTGAGCGCACCTACCCTTCGGGCCAGGCGAGCCCCTCGCTGAGCAGGAGCCGCGCTGCGGTTTCGAGGTCGTCGGCCATCTCGTCCGAACCGAGCGTGCCGGTCACCCAGGCCGAGAGCACCGCGAGCCACACGTAGCCGAGCGTGCGTACCACGCCGTCGGGGTCGTGGATGTCGGATCCGCCGATGGCCGCGGCGATGATGTCGCGCAGCACCAGTTCTACGGCTCGCTTGTTGGGCGCGGTATCGGGCTCGGGAGTAGTGAGCGAGGTCACCAACGCGGCGGTGAGTTCGGGCCGGCGGGCGAGGGAGCGGCTGGCGCGCCGCAGGACGTCGGCGGTGCGGGCCGCGGGGTTGGACCCTTCGGGTGGTCGCAGTGCGAGTCGGTCCCGTAGGGCCTCGGCCTGCTCGGTCAACGCCGCGAGCAGCAAGTGGTCTTTCGACGGATAATGCCGGTACAGCGTTCCGAGTGCGACCTCGGCCCGCGCCGCGACGTCGCGCATCTGCACCGCGTCGTACCCGCCCACGACCGCGAGGTCGACGGCGGCGGTGATCATCCGCTCTCTTCGGGCCGCGGTTTCGCGATCACGCTCGGAGGTCGTCCCCGATGGCACCGGCCCCGTCATGGCGCCGGACCCTAGCGGGGGAGGGCCGAGCGGGGGAGCACGCATGCACGCATACACGCATCGAGACCCGCGGCGAACCGGCGGGCGAAGTCCTACGGGTTCTGGATCTCTTTCCAGACCGCGATACCCCAGGCCGATGCCACCGGGTCCAGGAACTTCGGGGGGGCCAGGTACTTGAGCCGGCGATCGTAGTTGTAGTCCTTCGCGTAGCCGGTCTGGATGGTGGTGCCCGAGAACGTGCCCACTGCGCCGCGGTAGCGCTGCCCGATCGCACCCGTGATCGAGAGCGACCCGAGCGGAGCACCGATCCGGAAGTTCTGCACCCGGAAGCTGTGGTTCACCGCCAAGATCGCCGCTTGGATGTTGGGGTTGGTGAACGTGGAGTTCCGTGCGGTCTCGCCCGGGAAGTCGGCATCTAGGTTGCAACTCGAACTCGTCCCGGAGTTGCACTGCACCGGATGCCACACCTCGACGTAGTTGTTGGCGATGAGCCCAAGCAGGTCTCTCCCACTGGTTCCGTCTTTGTACTGTGAGATTCCAGGTGATGTCGATGTTGTTGTCGGCGCCGATGGTGAGCTGGCCCTTGAGCGTCCCCTCGATGAACACGTCACCGTTGCGGCATCCGTACTGGGTCACGTCGTTGTTGATCGGAAGCCCGAGCGGATGCGATTTGCCGCTGACGGTGTACGGACACCCCGAGGTGTAGTTCGGATCTGAGGCTGCGCTCGGAACGTTCTGGACGTAGACCACACCGTTGCGGGGGAGCGAACCGGTGCCATTGGTCGGACAACCGTTGCGAGTGTCCTTCGAGAACGGGCTGTTCACGTTCATCTGGCCCGAAGCGGTGAGGCGGATGCGAGTCGGGCCGGTGTACAAGCACCCTCCGTTCGCAACACTGGTTTGGGCGCGCAACGCGGAATTGCTCGGCGGGAGCGCCAACGTCGCGAGGTACTCGGGATCGCTCGGGTCGCCGAACCGCGGCGAACTGGTCGGACAGCTGTCTCGCCAGCGGTTGCCCGAGGACCGGTTCCAGCTCGTGGAGGCCTTGCCCCGGAAGTCGGGGGTGCCACAGATCTTCAGGGCGTCGTTGGAGTGCAATGGCCCGTTGATCGTGTCGCGCCGAGAAGAAGGTGATCTCGTTGCAGCGGGTGTCGCGGCCGTTGTAGTAGTGGAAGGCGCAGCTGGTCTGGGCCTCGGTCGCCGTGAACGGACTCCCGGTGTACGACGGCCGGATCCTGGGTCTCGTAGTCGGTGAAGTAGAGGTAGTCGAGGAAGTTGCGGCGGCGCAGGACTGTTTGGATGGTGCGTTTCGATGCGCCGACCCGTCCCGTCGAGGTCAGGGTGATCGTGCCGTCGGTGGTCAGGCTGGCGATGTCCGGGGTGTAGGTGTATTCGGCTCGGGTCGAACCTCCGGGTACCGGCACGTACTGCTTGAACGCGAGGTTGCCGTCGGGCGGGAGATTCGATGCGTCGTATTGGCTGTAGTTCGACGCTTCGTTGAGATGGAACAAGTAGTCGTCGACGCCGGCCTCGGCGGCGTTGAGTGCCGCGTTCCAGTTCTGGTCGCGCCGGGAGACGGTCCGCGAGGTTGCTGCGTAGTCGATGATCGTGACGGCGAACCCGATCAACACCATCATCGCGATGAGGACGGTGATCATGGCGACGCCGCGCTCGTCGCGTGCGTGCGGGTGACGGTGAGGTGTTGGCATCATGATGATCATCCGGTGGTCTGGTAGTCGACGTTGGGGAGGCGGACCTGATCGACGAGGGTGGTCTCGCCGACCGCCAGCTTCGTGGTCGCCTTCACGATCAGGGTGATGCGCACCGAGGCGACGGCCCGTCGATCGGCACTCGACAGCGGTACCGGGAGCAGGGTGCCGTCGGCGTCGAGGTACTCGAAGACGGGTTGCGCACTGGTGTTCGCGAGGTAACGCCCGACGTAGCGGAGCTTCGGCGTGCCGGTATACGTGTAGTTCGGGGCGACCGACGCCGCGTCGGGAAGACGCATCTCCGCGATGATCTCGCTGCTCGCGTCGATGTAGATGTGGATCTTTCGGGGCCCGCCCGTCGCGTTGTCGAGGTTCGCGTAGAACACGACGTCGCGCGAGTCGCCCGAGACGAACGGCGAGGTTCCCGCGGTCAGCCGCGTCGCCGTTCGGAGGTCCTTCGTGAGGACGGCCATCAGCGTGCGCGCTTCGTCGAGGTTGGTGATCCGGAGCTTGGTGGCGGTCACGACGCGTTCGGCGCTCTCGATGGTGGTGAAGAGGAACGCCATGACAATGCTGAGAATCAGCAAGGTGATGCTGATCTCGACCAGCGTGCTCTGGCCGGACTCCTTGCGAGTTCGACGGATCATGGGAACTCGATCTTCACCGTCTTGACCGAGCCGTCGGTCGGGTCGAGGTCGACGCTCTCCCACGCGGACGTCGGGGTCTCGCCGGCCGCCTCCAGACTCCACCGGCCGTACGGAAGTGCGACGAGTTGAGTGTCGGACCGGCCGCTCGTGCTGCCGACCGTGAGTGTCGAGCCCGAGGAGCAGGACCCGTCGGGGGCGTGGACGGCGATCAGCGTGACCGGGTTCACGTTCCGGCTCCGTTCGATCTCGAGCCGGACGGTCCGTAGGTGAACGTCGGCCGCGGTCGATCCACCCGGGTCGACGGTGATGGCGTTGTCGCGGAATGCGCCGGGCCAGTACCGCGTCCCGGATGAGTCGACGCCTTCCGGGTCGGCATCGGCGCACTCGCCCGCCCATGCCGTGTAGCCGTCGGAGAAGGGGAACAAACTGGCCAGGGTGCGGACCAGGCCGGCACCCGGGAATTCCTTGTCACCGGCGGGGAGCAGTCCGGTGTTCGCGAGCTTGATCGATACGGCATTCGCGGGGACGCCGCCGGAGTCGCCGCTCAGGGTCAGCCGGATCTCCGCTGCCTCGTCGTAGTCGAACGCGACGGCGGTGACGTTCCCGGCGGTGACGCCAACGTTCTGCGTGGGCACCGCATTGCTCTGACGGTCCACCCACCCCGGCGTGCCCAAGGTGACCGAGTAGGTCCCCGGCGGGACGAAGCCGAAGAACGCACAGCCGGATCCATTCAGCGTGGTCTGGGTCCGGTCGACGCCCGGACCGATGATCCGGACGGGAACGCCCCCGAGCGAGGTCGCGTTGCGGTCTCGTACTCGAACTGCGATGTGGCCGTTGTCGGGGTCATAGGAACCGACGGGCGGGGCGATCTCGGTTGCGGTCGTGACCGGATCGGTACCGCGCATGTTCGGCCAGGTGGCGGTGACGCTCACGCGCAGGACCCGCGGCGACGAACCGGTCGAGTCGCACGAGTTGCTGGTGGCCCCGTTCGCGACCCACTCCGTGTCGGTCACGAGTTTGTACGGCACACCGCCGACCGAGGCATTGCTCGTCGTCTGGCCGATGGTGATCCGGGAGAACGAGAGCTGGCGGATCTCGTCCATCTTCTGGCTCGCGAGGTGCGCGGCCACCGATCGGTCCTTGTTGTTGCGGGCGACGTTGAGTCCGGAGGCGATCAACGCCACGAGGGTGCCGACCAGCAGGCTGAAGATGGTCAGGGACACGATGAGCTCGATCAGGCTGAACCCGGATTCGGCGCGCGCGGAGCGTCGCCACCCCCAATCCCAGCGCGTTCGTGTACGGCATGCTCGATCTCGTCCCGTGGGTGCCTCGTACTTCGCCTTGGCATTCGACCGGGCCGGCGCTCGGCTTAAGGCCTTTTCGGCGCAAGATCGAGGGGTTCGTCCCGTTCCGTCAGCCGGCGCACCGTGGTCAACCGGGCTTGGGTCGCGACCGCGTGGGCACGGCCGGCATCCATGGCTCGCCCGCCCATCACCGCGAGGTCGGCATCGCTGGGCTGGAAGACGACCACGGCGACCCCGCTCCGTCGGAGCCGGCGGACCTCCTGGCCGAGGCGGAGACCGAAATGGCGACGCGCCGCGTGGACCGGGCTGCGTACCGAGGCCGAGCGGGACGCCGACATCGGCGACGAGACGATGACCAGATCGAGGGCGTGACGGCGCACCACGTCGGCGTTGGTCGGTGAATGTACGGCTCCGTCGACATACCGGCGACCGTGGATGGTGACGGGCGCGAAGTACCCGGGAATCGCCGAGCTGGCGCCGACGGCCGTCGGGACATCGGTGGTCGGTGCGTCGGGTCGACCGAAGACGACCCGCGAGGCGTCGTCCATTCTGACGCTGCAGATCCAGAGCGGAGCCGTGGGCCAGGCGTCGCCGGCAACCGGACGGAGGGCGGCGGTCCAGGACTCCGTCTCGATGCGACCCGTCGGCATCGAAACGCCGAGCAGGGCTTCGGGCCGGAATCGCCATGGTGCGCGCGACGAGTCGGCCCATGAGCGCACGGCCCGGTGGGGACCATGCCCGGTCTCGGGTCGGCTCGGTCCAGTCGCCGGTGGGTCCGAGCCGTTCGACCAGCGCGGCGCCCGCCGCGGTCAAGGGCTGGTCGGTCAGTCGAGCTGCGAAATCGGGTGCACTCAGGCCGAATCGCAGGTAGGCGCCGACCGCCGATCCGGCGGACGTGCCCACGATGATCGAGGCCGAGCGTGGATCCCATCCGGTGTGTTCGGCGATGGCCGAGAGCACGCCAGCGTGGAACGCCTGACCGGTCACGCCACCCGCGCCCAGGACGAGCCCGATTCGCTGCACGGGGTCAGTCTGGCTCGGTGGCCCCTGCCGGAGCGGCTTCACCGCGACCGAAATACTCCGCGGCCATCCGGGGATCGATCGACACGAACAGGCCTTCGGCTTCTGCGGTCTTCACCCCGTCGACCCACATCTCGCCGGTCGCGGTGATCCGGCGACCCTCGACCCGGTCGGTCCGGCCGCGGAGTTCCACGGGCCGGTGGAGCGGCGTGGGCTTGAGGTATCGGATGGTGAGGCGCGCCGTCATACCCGGATTGCCGCTGGCGATGTTGGTCATGCCGAGCAGCTCATCGAAGGTCAGTGCGACCCACCCGCCGTGGACGTACCCGGGCGGACCTTCGTACGGGGCGTGGTACTGACCCGTCATCGCGAGACCCTCGACATCGGGCGCCCACGTCATCGGCGGCGCCAACGGGCTGATTTCGCCGACGAGGGGAGAGCGCGGGAGGTAGTCGTGGTGTCCCATCACGTCGGAGCTGCGGACGCCGCGCTCGTCGGCACGTGGTTCGCGTCCGAGGTGGCGAGCCACCGCCTCGGTCATGTCGGCCGCGCCGCCGAGCTGTTCTTCGGTCGCATCCTCCATCGTGAGGGTGGCATCGATGAGGTGCCGGACCGCCTCGGCGAGTCGGGCGCGTTGGGGTGTGACGAACCCGGCGCCCAGGCCGGGGTCGACCGCGCTCACTTCCCCTCGAAGTGCGGAGCGCGCTTCTCCGCGAACGCCCGGGGTCCTTCTTGGGCATCGGCGGAGGCGAAGACTTCCCAACCGATGGTGTCCTGGATCGGCATCGCCTCCGCCTCGGAGAGGTACTCGGTTTCGCGCCACGCCCGCAGGATCGCCTGGGTCGACAACGGCCCGCACGCCGCCACTTGCTCCGCGATCGCACGGGCGGCGGCCAGCGCGGTGCCGTCGGGAACCACTCGGCCGATGAGGCCGATCCGCAACGCCTCGGGTGCCGGAACCGGCTTCGACGACAACAAGATGTCCATGGCGACGGTGTAGGGGATCTGGCGGGGGAGTCGGACCGCGGAGCCGCCGAGCGGGAACAGGCCGCGCTTGCCTTCCCACACCCCGAAGATCGCGCCTTCACCCGCGACCCGGATGTCGGTGCCCTGCAGCATCTCGGTGCCACCCGCGACCGCGTACCCCTCGACGGCCGCGATCAACGGCTTCGAGAGGCGATAGTCACGGAGCAAGGCCTTCCAGTGCAGATTGGGTTCTTCGGCCATCCGGTTGCGGACGTGCTCGTTGGCGGACGGGGTGCTCATCGCCTTCAGATCGGCCCCGGACGAGAACTGGCCGCCGGCGCCGGTGAGAATGGCGCAGCGGATCTCGGGCGTGGCGTCCACGTAGGTGAACCCGTCGGCCAGCCCCACCAGCATGTCGGGGCTCAACGCGTTCCGCGCCTCGGGGCGGTTCATGGTGAGGATCACGACATGTCCGTCCCGCTCGACGGTGCAGTGCTTGGTCGTCATCGGCAGTGTTTCGGTCACGGCGCTCTCCTCGGGGATGGTCCGGTCGGCTATTCTGCGCGGTTAGAACGTGTTCTAGTTTCGGAATGGACGCGCGAGCAACGCCGGACCGTCCGATCTCGATCCACCCCCCACGAACCCCGACGAACCCCCGGAGGACTCTGCGATGGTGAAGCACGCGGTGCAGCTGGATGATCCGACCACGTACCTGGCCGGCCCGCCGCACGCCTTCTTCGACGAGTTGCGGCGCGACGAGCCGGTCTACTGGCACGCGTCGGAGCGGTACGCGCCCGGATTCTGGGTGGTGACCAAGTATGCCGACGTCATCGCGATCGAACGTGATTCCAAGATCTTCTCGTCGGCCAAGGGCGGAGCGCTCCTCGACGATCAGTCCGAAGGCACCGAGCTGATGATGCTCAACCAGGACCCGCCGCAGCACACGCGGCTTCGGAACCTGGTGGCGCGGGGTTTCACGCCGAAGGTGATCAAGGCCATGGAGCCCCACATTCGGGAGGCCGCGAAGGTCATCGTCGATCGCCAGATCGGCAACCCCGACGTCATCGACTTCGTGCCGAACTTCGCGGCCGAACTCCCGCTCGTAGTCATCGCCGAACTCCTCGGTGTGCCCTACGAGGACCGCCACAAGATCTTCGAGTGGTCGAACCGCCTCATCGGCAACTCCGACCCTGAGTACAACCAGGGTGCGCCGGAAGAAGCGCTCGAGGCATCGATGGAGCTGTACATGTACGCGCAGTCGCTGGCCGACGCTCGTCGCGAACGCCCGATGGACGACATCGTGACCACCCTGATCACGCGCGGAACTCGACGGCGAGCAACTCTCGGACATCGAGTTCAACGTGTTCGTCCTGCTCTTGGCGGTCGCCGGCAACGAGACCACCCGCAATCTGATCAGTGGCGGCATGCTGGCGCTGATGGAGCACCCGGAGCAGAAGGATCGAGTCCTCGCGGATGTTCCCGGGACCCTCGACACGCTCGTCGACGAGATGCTGCGGTATGTCAGCCCGGTGATGTACTTCCGACGGACCGCGACGGTCGACACGGAGCTCCGGGGCGTTCCGATCAGGCAGAACGACAAAGTCACGATTTGGTACGGGGCGGCGAACCGGGACGAGGAAGTGTTCGCGGACTCCCACCAGTTCGACGTGACCCGCACCCCCAACGAGCACATCGCCTTTGGCGGTCGCGGCCCGCACTACTGCCTCGGTGTTGCCTTGGCCAAGATGGAGATCAAGGTGATGTTCGAGGAGATGCTCACTCGGGTGCCCGAGATGCGTCTCGCCGGCGAGCCTCAGCGTCTCGCCTCGAACTTGATCAACGGCATCAAGCACCTGCCGGTCACGCTCGGCTGATTGCATCGCCCGCGCCCGGAGCGGTCGTTCGACCGGTCTTACGGAGCCAGGATGACGGGGAGAGTCGTCGTCGTCGTCGTGGTCGACGTGGTGCTCGTCGTCGTCGATGTCGACGTGGTCGTCGGACGCGGCTTGGTGGTGGTGGTCGATGTCGGTCGCGTGGTCGACGGCGTGGGGAACCCGATGCTCGGCGCCCCGGTGTCAGGGGTCGTCGCCGGGCGGTTCGTCGCCGGCCGCGACTGCGCGGCGACCGCGTACCAGAGGATCAGCTGCGGGTCGATCGTGGTGGTGGTCGTGGCCAGCGTCGGGGCGACCGGTGGACGGGTGCTGGTCGTCGTCGTCGACCGCTCCACCTGGATGCCACGGACCTCGGGCGCGGCGACGGCACGATCCTCGCGGAGCTTGTTCACCCCGACCACGATGAGGACGCCGATCATCACGACGAGCAGTGCGTTCAGCACTCGCTCTTCGGGAGTCTGGAAGCGAAGTCTGTTGCGTATGCGGCTCATGTTGCTGGTGAGTCTTTCAGGTGCCGATGCACGAGTCCAGGACCCCGAGTTCCAATAGCCCGGTAAATATGGGTATATCCCTAATATTCGTGTTCGTCGGTTGCCAGTACGCGCGAGAACGTGTTCTACTGCGTCGGTTCGCGCCCCGAGGAAGGACTGGACGCAATGCCCGGTGGGTTCTGGTATTTCGCACAGGAAGATCCCCAAGCTCTCGCAGTCGTGGATCCCGATGGCACGGAGATCTCCGCGGGTGACCTGCTGGCCCGCTGCAACCGGATGGCGCACGGCCTGCGCTCGCTCGGCCTCGAGCCCGGCGACACGGTCGCGGCCATCCTCCCGAACGGCGCGAGCCCGGCGACCGTCTACCTCGCCGCTCTCCAGATCGGGCTCTATTACGTGCCGATCAACTACCGGTTGTCGCCTCCGGAAGTCGCCTACATCCTGGCCGACTCCGACGCGAAGGTGTTCGTGACCCACGAGCGGTTCGCCGACCTTGCCGTGGCCGCGGCCGACGAGGCGGGAGTCCCCGCCGAGGGTCGACTCGCAGTCGGCGCCGTGCCGGGATTCCGATCGCTCGACCCGTTCATGGCCGCCCAGCCCGACACGCGGCCCGAGGATCGCCTGGCGGGCGCGGCGATGCACTACACCAGCGGCACGACGGGGCGGCCCAAGGGGGTCAAGCGCCCACTGACCGGCCTCGACCCCGACACGTCGTCGGAGTTGTTCTCGATGTTCCTGTTGCTGTTCGGGATCCTCCCGCGCGACGACAACGTGCACCTGTCGACCTCGCCGAACTACCACACTGCGGTCACGACGTTCGCCGGCAACGCGCTGCATGCCGGCCACCCGGTCGTCTACATGGACAAGTGGGATCCCGAGAAGACGCTCGCCCTCATCGAGCAGTACGGCTGCACGCATACCCACATGGTGCCGACGCAGTTCCACCGGATGTTGCAACTCCCCGACGACGTGCGGGCCAAGTACGACGTGTCGTCGATGAAGTACGCGATCCACGCGGCCGCGCCGTGTCCCATCGACGTGAAGCGCAAGATGATCGACTGGTGGGGCGAATCGATCATCGAGTACTACGGCGCGACCGAAGGTGGCGGCACCCTCGCCACCGCGGCGCAGTGGCTGGAGTTTCCCGGCACGGTCGGCACGGTGTGGCCGAACTCGACCCTCAAGATCGTCGACGACGACGGCAACGAGTGTCCCACCGGGACACCCGGGATCGTGTGGATGAAGATGTCGACCGGCGACTTCGAATACAAGGGTGACAAGGCCAAGACCGACGATTCCCACGACGCGGATGGGTTCTTCACCGTCGGCGATGTCGGCTACCTCAACGAAGAGGGCTACCTGTTCCTCTGCGATCGCAAGTCCGACATGATCATTGCCGGCGGGGTGAACATCTACCCGGCCGAGATCGAGGGCGAGTTGCTCGCCCATCCCCAGATCGCGGATGCCGCGGTCTTCGGGATTCCCGATGACGACATGGGCGAACAGATCAAAGCGGTGATCGAAGTGCGCGCGGGAGTGGCCGCCGACGATGCGCTGCGGGCATCGATCATGGACCATCTCGCCGGGCGACTGGCGAAGTTCAAGTGGCCGCGTTCGATCGACTTCATGGACGAACTGCCACGTGAACCCACCGGCAAGTTGTTGAAGCGGACGTTGCGCGACCCGTACTGGGCCGACCGCGACGCCGCGATCTGAGGAGGACCTGCATGACCGACGCCCCACTCATCGAACATCACGTCCTCGAGTATCCGGGTGGATATACCCGATCGGTCGGGACTGCGGTCTCGCGGTATCTCACCGGTCTGCGCGACGGTCGGATCATCGGCATCAAGATCGGCGACGGCCGGGTCATGGTGCCGCCGACCGAGTACGACCCCGAGACCGGCGGCGCGCTCGACGAGTACGTCGAGGTCGGCCCGGCGGGCACGGTCGTGTCCTGGACGTGGGTGAGCGAACCCAGGGCGGGGAAGCATCACCTCACGAAGCCGTTCGCGTTCGCCTTGGTGCGGCCCGACGGTGCCGACGTGCCGATGGTCCACGTGGTCGATGTGGCCGCAGCCGACGAGATGAGCGTGGGCATGCGCGTGATGCCGCGATGGGCGTCGGAACGGGTCGGCTACGTGACCGATCTCGAGGCGTGGGTTCCGATGTCCGATGGCGAAGCTCCGACCGCCGCGCCGGCGAACACGGCCGAGACGAGTGACGAGCCGGTGACCGGGATTGCGGTACCGATCCGGCTCGAGTACGAGATCAATGCCGGCGTCGCGGCAAGCAAGTACCTCCGGGGCATGGCCGAGGGCCGCATTCTCGGCCAGCGAGCCGTCGACTCCGACAAGGTCTACGTGCCGCCGCGGGGCTCGGACCCCACCACCGGTGCGCCGACCGAGATCGAAGTCGAGGTCGGACCGAACGGCACGGTCACGACGTTCTGTGTCACCAACATCCCGGGATTGTCCGAACTTGCACCACCGGTGCCCTATGTCGAGCGCGCAGATCCTGCTCGATGGTGCCAACACTCCGTGGCTCGGTCTGGTGCAGGGCCTGCCGGTCGACGAAGTGCGGATGGGGCTGCGAGTGCGGGCGGTCTGGGACGAGAACCTGCGTCCGGATGCCCGCTGTCTGAAGTGGTTCGAACCCAACGGCGAACCTGATGCCCCCTACGAGTCCTACCGGGAGTACGCGTGAGAGATGTAGGTGTGATTTCGTTTGCGCAGCGAACTGCGGTCAACGACCGGGAGCGCAACGAGGTCGAGTTCATCATTCCGGTCGTGCAGGAGGCGGTGGCGGCATCCGGCCTGGCCCGCCACGACATCGACTTCACGATCTCGGGATCGTGCGACTACCTGAGCGGCGGGCCGTTCACGTTCGTGGCCGGGCTCGACGCGGCCGGGGCGTGGCCTCCGGTCAAGGAGAGTCACGTCGAGATGGACGCGGCGTGGGCGCTCTACGAAGCGTGGGTCGCGATCCAGACCGGCGAGGCCGACAGCGCGCTGATCTACGGCTTCGGGAAATCGTCGCTCACCGACGTGCACCAGTTGCTCACGCTCCAGACCGACCCGTACACGGTCGCGCCGCTGTGGCCTTCGATGGTGGATCTCGCGGCGTTGCAGGCGAGCGCGTTGCTCGCCGAGGGCGACGTGACCGAGGCCGACCTGGCTGCCGTCGCCGCTCGTTCGCGCCGGGACGCACGGGACAACCCTTACGCGGTCGTGAGTGAAGACGTCGACGCTGACGCGCTGCTGGCTCGCCCGGTCACGCACGCGCCGCTTCGCGATGCCGACATCGCGCCGGTCACCGACGGTTCGGCGGCGATCGTGATCGCCGCCGCCGACGTGGCCCGGGCCCAGTGCGAGCGACCGGCATGGATCCGGGGCATCGATCACCGCGTCGACGCGCCCCACATCGGCGTGCGTGATCTCACCGTGAGCATGTCGACCCAGCGTGCCGGTGAAGAAGCCGGGGCGCTCCAAGGCGGATTCGACGCCGTCGAGTTGCACGCGCAGTTCAGCCACGACGAGATCATCCTCGCCCGGGCGTTGGGTCTCGACGGTGATGCTCGGATCAACCCGTCCGGCGGCGCGCTCGGCGCCAACCCGCTGATGGCGTCGGGGCTCATCCGCATCGGGGAGATCTTCCGACGTATCAACGGTGGCGAGATCGGCCGCGGGTTGGCTCACGCCACGCAAGGTCCGTGCCTGCAACAGAACTTGGTGTGCGTCCTGGAGGGGGAGTAGTCGTGGGATCCGTTCGCACTGCCGTCATCGGGGTCGGTCAGACCCGTCACGTCTCCGCTCGTCACGACGTATCGATCGCGGGCCTCGTTCGTGAGGCCGCACTCGAAGCGTTGGCAGACGCGGGCATGGACTTCGGCGATATCGACGCCGTCGTCGTGGGCAAGGCGCCCGACACGTTCGAAGGTGTGGTCATGCCCGAGCTGTATCTCGCCGACGCGCTCGGCGCGGTCGGCAAGCCACTGCTGCGGGTGCATACCGCAGGTTCGGTGGGTGGCTCGACTGCCATCGTCGCGGCGAAGCTCGTCATGTCCGGCGTGCACAAGCGAGTGCTCACCGTCTCGTTCGAGAAGCAGTCGGAATCGAACGCGACCTGGGGACTGTCGGTGCAGATGCCGTTCAGTGCGCCGCTCGTCGCCGGTGCCGGCGGGTACTTCGCGCCGATCATTCGCGCCTACATGGCTCGCTCCCAGGCTCCCCGCCACATCGGCCACCTCGTGGCGGTCAAGGACCGGCTCGCGGCGTTGCGCAACCCGAAGGCGCACCTCCACCTGCCCGACATCGACCTCCAAACCGTGGAGGAGTCGTTCCTGCTCTGGGATCCGCTGCGCTATCTCGACACGTGTCCGAGTTCGGACGGTGCCATGGCGCTCGTGATCGGTGCCGAAGACGTGGCCGACGCCGCGCCCGGTCCGTCGGCGTGGATCCACGGCACCGCAATGCGGTCCGAGCCCACGATGTTCGCCGGCCGCGACCAGGTGAACCCGCAGGCCGGCAAGGACTGCGCCGCCGACGTCTACGCGCAGGCCGGGATCACCGACCCGCGGCAGGACTTCGACTGTGCCGAGGTCTACGTGCCGTTCTCCTGGTACGAGCCAATGTGGTTGGAGAACCTGGGCTTCTGCGCGGAAGGCGACGGCTGGAAGCTCACCGAGGCCGGGGCGACTGCGCCCGACGGCGACATCCCGTGGAACCCGTCGGGTGGGGTGCTGTCGTCGAACCCGATCGGGGCCAGCGGCATGATCCGATTCGGCGAGGCCGCGCAGCAGGTCCGGGAACGGGCGGGCGACTACCAAGTGCCCCTGAAGACGGGCAAGGCGCTGGGTCACGCGTACGGCGGCGGTTCGCAGTTCTTCTCTATGTGGGTCGTGGGGAACCAGAAGCCAAGCTGATCAGATCCGCGACCGCTCCGAGCGAGGGCATTCGTAGGCCGTCGAAGTCTTCGTGGTCGTCGTGCGGGTCGATGAGCACCGGGGTGATGCCCGCGGCCGCGGCACCGACGCAGTCGGCTGCCGGGGTGTCGCCGACGTGAATGGCGCGGGCGGGGTCGATGCCGCCGAGGCGTTCGAGTGCGATCTCGAAGATCTTGGGGTCGGGTTTCGCGACGCCGACGACCATCGAGTCGAGGATGGCGTCCATCTCGGTGCCCGGGCCGGGTCCCATCTGGCAGATGCCGTCGGCCGCGAGTTGGGCCTCGACCGACCCGTCGGCGTTTGAGACGATGGCGAGCTTCACACCGGTGGCCTTGAGGGCGCGGAGCGCGTCGGCTGACCCCGGGATGACGCGGGTCCACACACCGCCGGTCGTGAACTCGTTGAGCAGCGTTTCCGCGACGGCCTCGACCTGGTCTTCGGCGCCGAGCGCGTGCGCGTAGCCGCGGTTGTAGGCGAGCCAGATCTCGCGGTCGCCTTCGCGGAAGTTGGTGAGGGACTTCACCCCCGCGTAGTGGGCCCGGTCGAGTTCCGTCGGATCGACGTCGATGCCGGCTCGGGCCATCGCCGCGACGATGCGATCGTGGTCGGGGAGGTGGAACACGCCCCCGACGTCGAGCAGGACGGCATCAAGGGTCTGGGGAAGGCTCATGGGTTGGCGATGGTAACGAGCGCGGGTTGTCGGACCGTCGGCTACTACCTTGGGTGGATGGAATTCCGCCGCATCCACGCCTTGCCGCCCTATGCGTTCGCCGAGATCGACGCGCTCAAGATGGCATTTCGGCGAGCCGGCGAGGACGTGATCGACCTCGGGTTCGGCAACCCCGATGTGCCGTCGCCCCAGATCGCGGTCGACAAACTCGCCGAGGCGGCCCAGAACCCCCGCAACCACCGGTACTCGGCCACCCGGGGCGTGCCGCGCCTGCGGATCGGCGATCGCCGACCTCTACCAGCGCAAGTTCGGCGTCGAGCTCGACCCGGAGACGCAGGTCTGCACGACGATCGGGGCCAAAGAGGGTTTCTCCCATCTCATGTGGGTACTGCTCGGCCCCGGCGACACCGCGCTGGTGCCCAGCCCGTCGTACCCGATCCACATCTGGGGTCCGATCCTCGCCGGCGCCGGCGTGCATTACGTGCGCATGGGTCCGGGCGAGAACTTCTTCGCCAACCTGCACGCGGCCTGGGAACAGGCGTGGCCGCGGCCGCGGGTCGTGGTGATGTCGTTCCCCCACAACCCGACGGGCACGTGCGTGGACCTCGAGTTCATGACGCGCATGGTCGAGTTCGCGCGGAGCCACGATGTGTTGTTGGTGCACGACTTCGCCTACGCGGACCTCGGGTTCGACGGCTACGACCCACCGTCGTTGCTCCAGGTGCCGGGAGCGGAGGAAGTCGCGGTCGAGATCTACAGCCTGACCAAGAGCTTCTCGATGGCGGGCTGGCGGGTCGGCTTCATGTTGGGCAATGCCGAGGTCGTGGGCGCGTTGGCGCGCCTCAAGAGCTACCTCGACTACGGCACGTTCCAACCGATTCAGATCGCGGCGATCGTGGCGATGAACGAAGCGCCCGACTATCCGCTGGAAGTCAACAAGGTGTATCTCGGCCGGCGCGACGCGCTCATCGACGGGCTGGCCCGCATCGGCTGGGACATCCCGAAGCCGATGGGGACGATGTTCGTCTGGGCGCCGTTGCCCGAGCCGTACCAGGAGATGGGCAGCCTCGAGTTCTGCAAGATGTTGGTGAAGGAAGCCAAGGTCGCAGTGTCGCCCGGCGTCGGCTTCGGACCGGGTGGCGAAGGGTTCGTTCGGTTCGCGCTGGTGGAGAACGAGCAGCGGATCGGCCAGGCGATTCGCGGGATCCGCCGCGCACTCCCCAAACTGGGCTGACGGAACCCACCCCGGGCGGAGCGATCTCTCCTAGGCTCGCGGCACCAGCACGGGGGGAACTGCATGGCGTATTGGATCGTGAAGATCATCCTGACTCCGATCCTGCGGATCGCGTACCGCATCCGGGTCGAGGGCCAGGATCACTTGCCGAAATCAGGACCGGTCATCCTTGCCGCGAATCATCGCTCCTTCCTGGATTCGATCTTCATTCCCCTGATCGTCCGCCGGCGCGTGACCTTCGTGGCCAAGGCCGAGTACTTCGATGATCCGAAAACCGCCTGGTTCTTTCGGGCCGTCGGCCAGATTCCGATTCGTCGCGAAGGCGGATCGGCCTCCGAGGGCGCGCTCGCGGCCGCCCGAGACGTCTTGGAGGGCGGGGGAGTGTTCGGCATCTACCCCGAGGGCACGCGCACTCGTGACGGATATCTCCACAAGGGCAAGACCGGCGTCGCCCGGCTCGCGCTCGGCACCGGTGCCCCGATCGTGCCGGTCGGACTCATCGGCACGGACGAGTGCCAACCGACCGACAAGAAGTTGCCGCGGCTGTTCCGCAAGGTGACCATTCGTTTCGGGCCTCCGTTGGCGATGGGCCATTACATTGATCGGCCCGACGATCGGCTGGTGTTGCGCCAGATCACCGACGAGTTGATGTTCGAGATCGGTGAGCTGTCGGGATACGAGTACCGCGACACCTACGCCTCGAAATCCGACGCCGCCGGCGGCCACGACTTTCCCGACCAAGTCGCCGAAGTGGCCAAACTCGCGTCGTAGGCCGTCCTACGCTCAGTCGTTGTGGCTGAGGAAGTGCTCCAGGGAGGTGTCGCCAACGCCGGAGCGGTCACGCGTGACGGCGCGCACGTGTTGCGGCCGTCGAATCCTCATTCGCGTTCGATCCACCGATTGCTCGGTGCACTCCCGGGCCTCGGATTCCTGGGCGCGTCGGTCCCCGCCGGCATCGATGACGATGGTCGCGAGCGGTTGGAGTTCGTCGCGGGTGACGTGCCGATCCCGCCCTACCCGGCGTGGGCGCAGACGGACGACGCACTGACGTCGATCACTGATCTGATCCGCGGCTTGCACGATGCGTCGGTCGCCTACGACGCGGCCGGATCGACGTGGAGCAACGAGATGGTCGACCCCATCGGCGGGCCGGTGATCTGCCACAACGACGTCTGTCTCGAGAACGTCGTGTTCCGCTCGGGGCGCGCGGTTGCGTTGTTGGACTTCGATTATGCGGCGCCGGGGCGCCGATCTTTCGACGTCGCGGCCTTCGCCCGCATGTGTGTGCCCATCGACGACCCGGTGAACGCGGCCCGGAATGGCTTCGTGGTCGCGGATCTGCCCGCGCGGTTGCGGCTCGTCGCCGACCACTACGGCCTCGACGATCGCGGGCGCGCCGAAGTGTTGGCGCAGTTCGACGCAACGATCGAGGCACGGGGCGCGTTCGTGCGGCGGCGGGTCGAGGCCGGCGATCCCGGGTTCATCCAGATGTGGGAGGCGATGGGCGGCGCCGAGCGCTTCGACCGCCGCGCCCGCTGGTGGCAGGACGAGCGATCGAGCTTCGCCGCGGCGATGGGCTGAGGTCGGTCGGACCAGCGCTCCCGCTTGCGTCGAACTCTCCGGTGGAACATGCGTCACACCGACCAAGGCAGTTCCACGATCGAGAACGGTAAGCCCGAGGCGCCCCTAAGGAAAAGTATGCGTAGTTCATGGGTTTTGGGTTGACAAACGAATATATGTTCGTATAGTCTTCGGGTATGGAGTTCGGGGCCTCTGCGGGGGTTTCAGCGGAGATAGACGGGCTGGGCCCGGTTCGTGGGCTGCGCCGCCAGGTCGATCGAGTGGCGGAGTCGGACCTCGCGGCGATGACGGATGCGGAGCTCGCGCAGGACCTCGTTGCGCTCCGGACCCAGGCGGATCGCATCGAGTCGGTACTCGCGGAGATGACGATGACGGTGAACCGTTGCGCGGTCGGCCTCGCCGACGGATATCGGTCGACCCCGGCCTGGGTGCGCTGGAAAACCGGCCAGAACTTGACCGATGTCCGGCGGGTGGAACGGCTCGGTCAGGTGGCCGAGCTGTTGCCCGACACGGGCCAAGCCTGGCGCGCGGGGGAGATCACCTCGGAAGCAATGGACCTCATCGCGCGGGCCCGGGTTGCGGGTGCCGAAGACGAGTTCGTCGCCTCGGAATCCGAGTTCCTCAGGCTCGCTCGGGGCGGCGATCATCGATCGCTGCGAATCGCCACCGAACATTTCGCGAAATGTGCGCGGGCCGACGGCACTCCACCCGAGGTCGTCGACGGCATCACGTTGGCCGCGGTCGGAGACGCAACCGTGGTGCGCGGTGAGTTGCACGGCACCGCGGCCGAGACCCTCCGGCACACGCTCGACGTGTTCTCGCGGCCGCCGTCAGAACACGACAGTTCTACGCCGAGCCAGCGACGCGCCGAAGCACTCGTCCGTATCTGTGAGATCGCTTTGCGATGCGGCACTGAGGCCGAAGGCGCGAAGCCATCGGTGTCGTACGTGATCCGTCGTCCCGATGCCGGCCGGCCCGGCCTGGCCGAAGGGTTGTTCGGTGCCGTGCTCGATCCCGGTGAGCGGGAGCGGGTGTTGTGCGACTGTTCGATCAGCCGGGTGGTGCTCGGCGCCAAGAGCGAGCCGATCGACGTCGGGCGGTCATCGCCAACCTGGCCCGTGGCGATTCGCAAGGCGATCATCGCCCGGGACCGATGTTGTCAGTGGCCGGGGTGCGAGATGCCCGCCCGCTGGTCCGATGTGCACCACGTGCAGTCATGGGAGGCGGGCGGCGAGACCTCGGTCGCGAACGGCATGTTGTTGTGTCGCCGACATCACACGTTCCTGCACGCGCATCGGAACTGGAGGTTCACCTTCGACGATCAGCAGTTCCGTGCCTATCGACCGGATGGTTCCGAACTCGTGCGCGAACGCATGGGCTGGAAACCGCTGATCCTCGCGACGTAGCTCGCCCTCAGTCGGTGGCCCACGCGCGGGCGCGGTCGACGGCGCGGTGCCAGGTGGCGAGTCGGGTGTCGACCTCGGCGGTGTCCATGCCCGGGGTGAACGAGGCTTCCTCCCGCCAGGCGCTCGCCGCCTCGGCCGGGGTGGACCACACGCCCTCGGCGATGCCGGCGAGATAGGCGGCGCCCAACGCCGTGGTTTCCTGGACCGCCGGTCGACGGACGGTCACACCGAGGATGTCGGCCTGGAACTGACACAACAGGTCCATGACACTCGCGCCACCGTCGACGCGGAGTTCGGAGAGTTCCGTGCCCGACGCGGCGCGCACCGCGGTGACGACATCGGCGGTCTCGTAGGCAATTGCCTCGATTACCGCCCGCGCGAGTTGGGGTCGGCCACTGCCGCGGGTGAGGCCGAGCACCGTGCCGCGCGCGTACGGGTCCCAATAGGGCGAGCCGAGGCCGGTGAAGGCGGGCACGAACATCACGCCACCGGAGTCGGGCACGCTCGCGGCGAGCGGTCCGATCTCGTCGGCCCGTTCGATGATCTGGAGTTCGTCGCGGAGCCATTGAATCGCGGCGCCGGTCACGAAGATGGCGCCTTCCATGGCGTAGGTGGTCTCCGAACCGATCTGCCAGGCCACCGTGGTGAGGAGTCCGTCGACCGGGGCCGGGGCGGCGGGGCCCAGGTTGACCAGTACGAACGAGCCGGTGCCGTAGGTGTTCTTGGCCATCCCGGGAGAGAAGCAAGCCTGGCCGAACAGCGCGGCCTGCTGATCGCCGGCCATGCCCGACACGGGGACCGTGAGCCCGGCGGCTGCGTCGGGGGCGGTCAGCGCGAAGCGACCACTCGTGGGAAGGACCTCGGGTAGGCACGTCATCGGCACACCGAAGAGATCGCACAGCTCGGGCGACCAGGTGCCGGCGTGGATGTCGTAGAGGAGCGTTCGGCTCGCGTTGGAGGGCTCGGTGGCATGCACTGTGCCGCCGCTGAGTTTCCAGAGCAGCCACGAGTCGACCGTTCCGAACGCGAGGTTCGCATCGGGAGTCACACCGCCGGTGGTGAAGAGCCAGTGCAGCTTGGTGGCGGAGAAGTAGGAGTCGAGGACGAGCCCGGTCCGGGCCCGGATCAGGGGTTCGTGGCCGGCGTCGCGCCAGGCGTCGCAGGCGGCGGCCGTGCGCCGGTCCTGCCAGACGATGGCCCGATGCAACGGTCGGCCCGTGCGGCGGTCCCACACGACGGTGGTCTCGCGCTGGTTCGTGATCCCGATCGCGGCGACGGTTTCACCGGCGGCGGTGCAGTCGTCGACCACGGTCTGGAGGGTGGCGAGCGTCGCGGCCCAGATCTCGTCGGCGTCGTGTTCGACCCAACCGGGCTGGGGGAAGTGCTGCGGGAACTCGCGGTAGGCGCTGCGTACCACCTGGCTCGTCGCGTCGATCGCGAAGGTGCGGACGCCGGTCGTGCCGGCATCGATGCCGAGCACGACGGCGCGGGGGGATGAGGTCGTCACGGCCGCGCAGAGTACCGGCGACGGCACCGGTGCGTGCGGAGCCCTCGTCGAGCGGGCAGGATGTCGCATTCGATCGTGACGAAAGGACCTTCATGCGTTTCGGCATCCTCACCGGTGGCGGCGACTGCCCCGGGCTCAACGCCGTGATCAGGGCGATCGTGAAGAAGGGCGTGATCGTGCACGGCCACACCATCGTCGGGTTCCGACATGGGTGGCGCGGCGTCATGGAAGGCGAAGTCGTGGACCTCGACCTGGACGCGGTGCGGGGACTCTTGCCTCGGGGCGGCACCATCCTCGGGTCGTCGCGGACCAACCCGTTCAAGTCGGACGACGGCGTGGCCCAGGTGCTCGCGACCGTCGAGGCGGAACGGCTCGACGCACTCATCGCGATCGGCGGCGAGGACACGCTGGGCGCGGCGCACAAGCTGGCCGCGGCGGGCGTGCGCGTGATCGGCGTGCCCAAGACGATCGACAACGACTTGTCGGCCACGGAGGTGACCTTCGGGTTCGACACTGCGGTCCAGACGGCGACTGACGCCATCGATCGGTTGCACACGACTGCGGAATCACACGACCGGGTGATCGTCGTGGAGGTGATGGGTCGGCACGCGGGCTGGATCGCGTTGAACAGCGGAATGGCCGGAGGCGCCGATGTGATCCTGATCCCGGAGCTCCCCTTCGACATCGCCGAAGTGTGCGAACGCCTCGAACACCGGTCGCGGCGGGGTGAGAACTTTTCGATCGTCGTCGTCGCCGAGGGTGCCGTCCCGGCGGAAGGGACGATGACCTTGGCGTCGGGGGCGGTCGACGAGTTCGGGCATGTGCAGCTCGGCGGCGTGGCCAACCAAGTGACGGCCGAGATCCAGGCTCGCACCGGATTCGACACGCGAGTGACGATCCTCGGTCACCTGCTCCGCGGCGGCACTCCGACGGCATTCGACCGTAATCTCGCGACACGGTTCGGCGTCGCCGCGATTGATGCGGCTCACGATGGGGCGAACGACGAGATGGTCGCCCTCCAGGCCGGTCAGATCGTGCTGGTCCCGCTCTCTGAGGCGGTGGGCACGCTCAAGACCGTCGACCCCGCGCTCTACGAACTCGCCACGGTCTTCTTCGGGTAACCCGTGACGTGCGCGGCGCGCCAGTACCCTGCACGGCGTGGACGCCGGCGACGAACCTGTTCGACAAGACGCGCTCGATGACCTCATTCGGCTCTTGGATCTCGAACCGCTCGAGGTCAACCTGTTCCGGGGGCAGAGCCCGGAAGAGAACCGTCAGCGGGTCTTCGGCGGGCAGGTCGCCGGGCAGGCCTTGATTGCGGCGGGGCGCACCGTGGACCCGGATCGGGTGCTGCATTCCCTGCACGCCTATTTCCTGCGGCCGGGTGATCCGGACGTTCCGATCATCTATGAAGTGGACCGCATCCGTGACGGCCGTTCGTTCACGACCCGCCGGGTGGTCGCGATCCAGCACGGCAAGGCGATCTTCAACTTCGCCGCGTCGTTCCAGATCGTGGAGGACGGTCCCAACCATGGCGATGCGATGCCCGAGGTGGCCGACCCCGAGACGCTTCCGACGATGCAGGAACGGTTCTGGCCCTACCGCGACAAGTACGGGCCCGAGTTCGCCGAGTGGTCCCAGCGAGAACGACCGATCGATTCCCGGCCCATCGAAGTGCCGGCCTGGCTCGACCACACTCCCCGTCCTCCGCACCAAGACGTGTGGATTCGGGCCAACGGCCGACTCCCTGACGATCCGCTGCTCCACGTCTGTGTCGTGGCGTACGCGTCGGACCTGACCATTCTCGACACCGCGATGCTGCCCCACGGGTCTTCGTTCACCGATGGTGAGTTCCAGGTCGCGAGCCTCGACCACGCAATGTGGTTCCATCGCCCCTTTCGGGCCGACGAGTGGCTGCTGTACCACCAGCGCAGCCAATCGGCGTCGGGCGCGCGGGGGATCGCCATGGGCACGATCTTCACCCGGGCGGGCAACCTCGTCGTCACCGTGATGCAAGAGGGCCTGATGCGCCCCACCTCGACGCAGTGACCGTGGTGCTGACCACCACCTCGACGCCTGCCCCCGTTCGGGCCACCCCGCGGGTGACGGAATGGCTCGTCGTGCTCGGTGCCGGTGTGCTCCTCGTATTGGTCTCGACGCGCTTCTCGGCGCTGTACTGGTCGCCGCGGGCGGCCCTCCTTTTGGTGGCGCTCGGACCGGGGCTGGTGGCCTTGATGCTCGCGGCTCGATCCCGTGACTGGGCCGCGATTGCCGGGTTGGCGTTCGTGGTCGTCTCCGGGGTATCGGTCATCGCGTCGCCGGCACCGAAGCTGTCGATCACCGGTCTCTACAACAACGGTGGCGGCTGGCTGCTCATCTGCAGCGTGGTCACCGCGTGGGCGTTGGGGCGACGGTTGTCGACGGTCGCGGGCCGGCGGCTCGGCGATGTGATTCTCGTGGCCGCGGCGGCGAACGCCGTCATGGCGTGGTTTCAGATGTCCCGCCTGTTCCACCACGCGCTGTTCCGACCGCTCGACGGACGCGCCGCGGGATGGCTCGGGAACCCGGTCCATCTCACCGCTCTGTTGGTGGGGGCGACGGCATTGCTCGGTCTCCGGTGGGCCGAATCTCGTCGACGAACCGGTGACGGGGTTTCGCCGCCGTGGGGGCCGCGCGATTCGCTCATGGTCGGGCTGCTGTTCCTCTTCGGGAGCGCCGTGCAACTCTCGGGCGGTCGGACCGGGATCGGCCTGCTCGTCGTGGTGGTGATCTTCCTCGGGTTTCGCGCCGGGATCCGCGCGGCGATGCCGTTCGTCGTCGCGATCGTCCTGGGTCTGGTGATTGCCAACGTGATGTTGCCATCCGATGGCACGGGCGCCACCGAGCGCGTGAACTCGGTGTCCGGGTCGCTGATCTCGCAGCGGACCGCCCGATGGGCGATGGCGACCGATGCGGTGAGGGATCGGCCGCTGCTCGGCATCGGCCCGGGCCTGTACCGGCGAGCCACGTCGCCGAACAACACCGCCGCTGCCGCGCTCGCGTTCGGTCCGGATCGGCTCAGTCGGGAGGCGCACAACCTCTTCGTGGAGTACGTGACCACGACCGGGATCCTCGGACTCCTCGCGCTCATCGCCTGGTTGGTGCTGGCGTCGCGTCGAGCGCGAGGCCCCCTGGCTGCCTTCGCCTTGGTCGGGGGCCTGAGCCTGCTGTTCCAGCCGCTGTGGGTCGGGCTCACCCCGGTCTTGGCGCTGGCGCTGGGTGCGGCCGACCGCCAGACGCCGGTGCCGTTCCGTCGGGTCGGGATGGTGCTGGGTGCGGTGCTGACGACCGCAGGGGTCGTGGCCGCGGCGTGGCTGCTCCACGGCGACGCGCAACTGGCCGACGCCTACCGAACCGGGGATCCGACCGTCACCGCGGCAGCCGCAGATTCCCTCGCAGTCTGGCCCGAACCCATGTTGGCCTCGGCCTCGGCCTGGGCGCATCCGGCTCCGGGTACGGGCCGGAAACGGGATTGGCGGCGGTCGCTCGCGGCCGATCGGGCCGCGGTCCGGCGCGACCCGTCGGACACCTTGAGTCGGATCGCGCACGCCGAAGCCGAACTGGAGCACGGCTCGCGATCAGTGGCGCGTGCGGAGTACCTCGAGGCGTTGCGGTGGGACCCGTTCTCGGTGAAGTCGCTCCTCGGATTGGCCGTGATGGATCAACAGGACGGCCGCACCCGGCAGGCGACCCGCCGGTGCGAGGAAGCCCGCGCAGTGGTCCCACGGCTCAGTTGTCGGGTCTACCTCGCCAACCGGGAGTGAGCACGACTACTGCGGGCGGCGCCACTCGGCCATGGCGCGCAACGCCAGGACCGCCACGACCCCCGCGCCGACGACGCTGATGACCGCACCGACGATGGTGCTCACCGCGACCTGGGTCGTGCAGTCGCCGGTACAGCCGATTTCACCCCACCCGTAGCCGATCACCGCCCCGAAGCACCCGGTGATGACGACACCGGCGTAGGCGAGGAGGAACGCTCGTCGCGATGGTCCGGGGCCGGTGTCGAAGGATTCGGGCACCTGCGGATGGTAACGAGGGCGTGGCACACTGCCGGTATGGTGCCGACCCAGATGACCGTTGCCGGTGCGGTCATCGAACGGGATGGCGAACTCCTGCTGGTGCGGAATCGTCGCCGAAACGGGGCCCACGATTGGAGCACCCCGGGCGGCGTCGTCGATCCCACCGATGCGAGCATCGTCGAGGGTTTGGCTCGCGAAGTGCACGAGGAGACCGGTCTACGGGTGCATGCCTGGGTGGGACCGCTCTACCGGGTCGAGGCGATCGCGCTCGATATGGGCTGGGGCATGAGTTGCGAGGTGCACCAAGCGGTGTCGTTCGACGGCGACATCGTGGTCGACGATCCGGACGGCATCGTGGTCGAGGCGTCCTTCGTCACTCCGATGGACGTCCCGGCGCTCCTCGACGACTGTTTCCGGTGGGTTCGGGATCCGCTCGCCGCATGGCTCGAAGAACGGTGGAGCCCGAACGTGAGTCGCACGTTCACCTACGAGATCCGCGGAACGAGTCTGGCGAACTTCGAAGTCGTCTCCGTCTCCGTGGAGTGAGCCCACCGGCGATCCTCCACCTCGACCTCGATGCGTTCTTCGCATCAGTGGAACAGCGGGAGCGACCGGAGTTGCGCGGACGGCCCGTGGTGGTCGGCGGGAGCGGTGACCGTGGGGTGGTCGCCGCGGCGAGCTACGAGGCGCGCGCATTCGGGATTCGGAGTGCGATGCCGTCGGTGCGGGCGCGACGGGCGTGCCCCGATCTGATCTTCGTTGCCCCGCGCATGGACCTCTACGCCGACGTCAGTCGTTCGGTCATGGCCATCCTCCGATCGGCGACTCCACTCGTCGAGCCCTTGTCGTTGGACGAAGCGTTCCTCGACGTGCGGGGCGCGGAACGGTTGTTGGGAACGGGACCCGAGATCGGAGCGATGCTCCGCGCTCGGATCCAGTCCGAGCTCGGTCTCGCCGCATCGGTGGGGGTTGCGGTCACGAAGATGTTGGCGAAGATCGCGAGTGACTCGGCCAAGCCCGACGGGATGTGGGTGGTGGAACCCGGCACCGAACTCGAGTTCCTGCACCCGTTGCCGGTACGCCGGTTGTGGGGGGTCGGGCCGGCGACCGAACGGCGGTTGGCGAACTACGGGGTCGAGACCATCGGCGATCTCGCGGCATTGCCCGAAGCCACGTTGGTGCGATCCTTGGGGGAGGCGGCCGGCCGCCATCTGCACGCCCTGGCGTGGAATCGAGATCCTCGACCGGTCGAGCCCCACCGGGAGACGAAGTCGATCGGCCACGAGGAAACGTTCGCGGTGGATCGATTCGACCGGAGGGAACTCGAGCACGAGACGACCCGAATGGCCGACCTGGTCGCGGCTCGACTGCGGGCCCATCAACTCGTCGCCCGGACGGTGCAGTTGAAGATCCGGTTCCCCGATTTCACGACGATCACGCGCGCCCACACGTTGCGAAGCTCGACCGACCTGGCCGCGGTGATCGGTGACGCGGCCCGCACGTTGTTGCTGGACGTCGAGGTCGAGCGCGGGGTTCGGCTGCTGGGAGTCACCGCGCTGCAGTTCGACCGCGGCGGAGCCGTGCAGGAGGCCCTGCCGTTCGACGCGCCGGCGGTCGCGCCCGAACAGGCGGCGCTGGAGCGGACCATCGATGCCGTTCGCGAGCGATTCGGCCCGGATGCGGTCGGTCGCGCCGCGCACCACACGGAGGGTCGCCTGCGCATCGATCGGCGTGGCAGCCTCTGGGGTCCGGACGATCAACCCACCGCCGATCCGCCGGCGACCGACGAACCAGGGGGAGCGTGACCGTGCTGCGCATCGGCTTGATCGGCTGCGGCCATATCGGGACCGTTCACTCCTACGCGTTGGCACAACTCCGCGCCGCGGGGTTGATCGATGCTGCCGTGACTTCCACCTTCGACCCGAACATGGAACGTGCCGCTCGAGTCGCCGACCATCACGGCGCGGCGGCCCACGATCGCTTGGAGGCGGCGCTCGACGAGGTCGACGTCGCGTGGATCTGCACGTGGACCGCCGGGCACCTCGGCGCGGTCGCGGCGGCGGTCGAACGGGATCTCGCGGTGTTCTGCGAGAAGCCGTTGGCGCCCACGATCGCGGAATGCCGTTCGATCGCCGACGCGCTCCGCGGGCGACCGCATCAGGTCGGCTTGGTCTTGCGGTACGCACCCGTGTTCGCGTGTCTGGCCGATGCCGTGGTCTCGGGCCGTTACGGCCGACCGATGACGATGGTGTTTCGTGACGACCAGTATTTCCCGATCCAGGGGATGTACGGATCGACCTGGCGGGCCGACGTGACCAAAGCCGGTGGCGGCACGCTCATCGAGCACTCGATCCACGACGTCGATCTGATGCGGTGGGTGCTCGGTCCGGTCGCGGCGGTGCGGGCGCGTACCTCCGAGACCTTCGGGTATCCCGGAATTGAAGATGTGGCGTCGGTCAGCCTCGATTTCGAGTCGGGGGTGACGGGGACGTTGACGAGCGTCTGGCATCAGGTGATGAGCCGGCCGTCGACCCGGCGGATCGAGCTGTTCTGCGAGGACGCACTGCTCTGGACCGAAGACGATTACCTCGGCCCGGTGTATCTCGAGACGTCGGACGGGGTGGAGGAGATCACGGCACCGCCTCCGGAATGGATCGATCGGCTCACCGCGCCCGAGGTGTACGCCAAGTCGGTGGCGCAATACGCCGAGCCGACGAAGGCGTTCCTCGACGCTCTGACCAGGGACGGAAGTGGTGCGAGCGGGTTTCCCGACGTCGACGCCGCTCTGGCTGCTCACGAGGTGGTGGACGCCGCGTACCGCTCCGCCGCGGCGGGAGGAGCGCCGGTTCCGGTGCCCCAGCCGCCCGCGCGTTGAGCGGCCCGCCGTGATGCGCGAAGATTGGGCGATGCCCCTCTCCGATGAAGAGCTCCGGATCCTCCACGAGATCGAGGCGAACCTCACCGCGACCGATCCCGCACTGGTCCAACAGGTCTCCGAGACGACGCTCTATCGGCACGCGACCCGGGCCATCAAGTGGGCCGTCGTCGGTTTCATCGCCGGCCTGGTCTTGCTCGTTGCCACCTTCGCCAAGGTGTTGGTCCTCGGCTTCGTCGGATTCCTCATCATGCTCGCGTGCCTGCTCGTCATCGAGCGCAACGCCCGCAAGATGGGGAAGGCCGGCGTGGAGAACATGACCGCGTCGTGGCGGTCTCGATCGGCGGGTGGGGCGTTCGGCTCCGCGTCCGCACGCTGGCGCGACCGGTTTCACCGCGACGATTCGGCCTGATCGCTCCCGAAGCTCGATCGGATCGCTCGCCGCGTGCGTTCACGCAGGCCGACGCCCGTCTTCAGCATGATGGCGATTTCGTCGGCTGCCGACCAGGCGGAGGCGGAAGCATCCGCCGTCGGCGGATGCGGAGAAAACGTGGTCTCGCCGTAAAGGTGGGCGAGGTCGCGCAGTGGTGGGAGTGCGGTCACCGGCGCGCCGTGTCGTCCCAGTGCATCCACCTGTTCGAGTGGGGTCAACGAGGGGGAGATCGGTAGCCCCGCGGCCGTCGCGGCCTCGAGTGCCTCGGCCCAGGCTCCGGTGATACGACCCTGGGGCGCCGGGTCGTTCCGCCGCTGTCGTCGCCGGCGGCGGCGGCGATAGGTCGACCGCGCCATGACCCCCAGGACGGCGATGGCGCCAAGGGCCGGCAGAGCCATCCACCGGATGGTGTCCACATCGAACCCGGACCCGGGGCCGCGAGGCTCGGTGGAGACGAGGGACTCGCCTCGGGGAGCGCCGGCGCCGGAACCGCCGGCGCTCGTAGGCGTCGAGGTGAGGGGCGCGCCGGTGGTGGTCGGGGTGGTGGGCACGGGGAGGTCGTTGGATCCGCCTGGCGTCCCGACTCGGTTGTCTGCTTGCCCGGGTTGGCTGCCTGCCGGGGTGGGTTCGAAGGTGCGCCAGCCGAGGCCGGCGAACCACACCTCGGCCCACGCGTGCGCGTTTCGACCGCGGACGACGTACTCGCCGGTGGCGGGATCGAGATCGCCCGGGGTGAATCCGACGACCACCCGGGACGGGAGTCCGTTCGCGCGTGCGAGTCCCGCGAAGGCCGCCGCGAACTGCTGACAGAAACCGCGTCGGAGCCGGAGGAACGCGCCGATCGCCTCGGCGCTGTCGCCCAGGTCGACGTCGAGGTCGTAGGTGAAGGACCCGTCGGTGAAGAAACGCTCCAGCGCCTCGGCCTGGTCGTAGGGGGTGCGCGCACCGGCGGTGATCGCGCGTGCCTGGGCGATGAGGGACTTCGTGAAGTCGGGAGGCAAGGCTCGGGCGGCGCGCACGGCGCTCGGCATCCGGGAATCCGCACCGGTCGCGGCGATCTGCGCGGCAGTGGGCGGCGCCTCGACCTGGGATCGGATCTCGTACTCCTGGCCGGTGACGGGGCTCGGCGCGATCATCGTCCCGGAGTCCCGGATGATCCGGGCGTTCGCCATCGTGGTCGCGACCGGGGAGAACGCAGCCGGGACCCAGAGATCGCCGAGACCGCGGATCGAGAACTGTTGGCGGACCGCGCCACTCGAGGATCGAGTCCGGAACACCGACGCGGCATCCGAAGCTTCACTCGAGATGCTCCAGGTCGAACCGTTGAAGCGGTCGAGGGCAACGAGCCGCCAATACAGCGGCCGCGGCGACGTGACCCGGAACAGCTCCGCATCGCTGCGTGGGCCGAGCCGGGCCCGCAGATCGACGAGTGGGCTCACGGTGGTGTAGTCGCCGAGGTCGGTCCCTCCGCCGGCCCCACTGCGATTGCGGTACTGGAGCAGGGGCGAGCTGTCGACACCGGGCAGCAGCGGGGTGAGGAGGAGGCTCGCGAGGATCGCGGCGCCGCCGATGAGCACGGCACTGCGGATGACCGCGGCGTCCGAGGCGAGCCGACGGCCGGTGAACCAGGTCCGTCGTTCGGTGAGTCGTTCGGTGTTCGCGGTGACGACCGCGACGAGCGCAGTGGCCACATACGCGAATGTCGTGACGATGCGCAGATCGGCGGTCCCGAGCGTTCCGGTGAGGACCAGCATGACGAGGGTGGGTCCGAGGGCGCCGATCGTGGTGTCGGGACGGCGGGCGAGGTATTCGGCCGCGGTGGCGGTGATGGTCATCGCGATGCCACAAAGCATCACGACGCCGGCGCGCGGCGCGACGGGCGCGACGCCGACGCGGAAGACGTTCCAACCGGCGTCCAAGATGTGGCCGACACGTTGGCCGGTCCGGCCCGTGGGTATCCCGTAGGTGGTGAACGCACCGGCACTGATCCACACCAACGCGAGGAGCGTGACCGCGAGGCCCACGACGGCGGAGCGTCCTGGTGACCACCCTCGCCACCGTCCGAAGAAGCCGACGGCGTGAGGCAGCACGGCGGCGACGACGAGTGCGGGGACGAAACCGGCGGCGTTGAACACTCGACTGAAGGCGAGCGCGGTGGCGAGACTGACCAGGGCGAGCGCCGCGGCGGGCACGGCGTGGCGGCCGGCGTCGAAGTGTGACGGGGCCGGCGTGGCGGCCGGAGTGGCGGCCGGCGTCGGTCGGGCGGGTGTCACGAGGCACGCCCGCGTCGGCCCCGCGCGCGCCGTCGAGTCATCGCGGTGTTCCATGCGTCGAGCAACGCGCCGGGGCGACCGTCGATGATCGTGACCGACGGGGCCGGGGCGACGTGGTCCGGATCGGTGGTGACCAGGAGCACCGGCGCGCCCGGACCAGCCAGGGAGAGAAATCGTCCGACGTCGTTCGGGGAGCCGGTCACGACGATAAGGAGGCCGCGCCGGGTGTTGGCGCGGTAGGCCACGAGCGAGGCCGTGGGTTCGGGCCCGGGTTCAGGGGTGATGGTGGCCAGTTCGTCGAGGAGCCGGGCTTCGGAACTCGTATGGCCGCCGGGACCGAGGCCGAGTCGACGGCCGTCGGTCGTGACGATCTCGCAGCTGCGGCCGGACCGCAGCAGCCGCACGCCGATCGACGCGAGCGCCTCGATCGCGGCCTCGTACTCGTCGGCGCGATAGGCCGGGCTGCGATTATCGAGCAGCAGCCAGGTCTCGGGCCGCCACGACGATTCGTCCTCGCGCACCATGAACTCGCCGAGCCGAGCCGTCGACCGCCAGTGGATGCGCCGGAGATCGTCGCCCGTCCGATATTCGCGGAGGGCGAGGAACTCATCCGGGGCGCTCGCCGGAACCGGCACGACCGCGCGCCGATCCGCGGCGGACCGGCGCGGGCCGGGCGTGCCGCCGATGGGGAGAAGATCGTGGATCCGGGGCCGTACGGTCACGTCGTCGGTGGCCGGGAAGATGATCGTCCGACTGGTGAGCCCGAAGGGGTCGGCGATGCCCACCGCGGCCGGTCCGATGGCGAACCGACCCCGGCGATCGGTGGGAATGCGGTACGCGGCGCGGCCGCGCTGGGCCGGGTCGAGGGCCGGGCTCAGGAACCGAGCCGCGCGACGGCCTTGGTCGAAGGCATCGGTAATGGCCATCTGGGTGCTGCGCCCGCGCGCCACGACCTCGAGGTCGACGCGAGCTGCCCCACCGACGTGCACGCCAGACGGGTGGACGGATCGAGTCAGCGTGATCGGCGTCGGCCGCGTGCGAGTCCACCACCACGCACCGGCGATCACTGCCAGGGCGCAGAGGCCGAGCGAGCTGAGCTCCACGGTTCCCAGGAGCCGGCCGGCGGCGAGGAGCCCGACCGCCGCGCCGAAGAGTGACCAGCCTCGCCGCGTGAGAGCGGTGCCGCCCACGGTCGAGGCCCGCCTCAGCCGGTCGCGCCCGGGACCGGTACGGATCGGAGGAGCTCGTCCATCACCGTCAGGCCGTCGACACCACGCAGTTCGGCGTCGGTGGTGGGCATCAGTCGATGGGCCAGCACGGGTGCGGCCAGGTGCTTGATGTCGTCGGGAAGGACGAAGTCACGCCCGGAGGCAGCGGCCCATGCCCGGGCTGCGCGCTGGAGGCCGAGCGCGCCCCGTGGGCTCGCGCCGAGGGCGAGGCTCGGGTGGTGGCGCGTGGCGTCGGCGAGACCGACGATGTATTCGCGCAGATGGGGTGCGACGTGCACCTGCGGGACCGTACGGGTCAGCTCGACGAACTCGTCCCGGGTGAGGACTGCGCTCAGCTCCGCCGCCTGCGCGTGGTCGCGATCGGCCGCAAGAATGTCGAGCTCGGCCTCCCGATCGGGATATCCCATTTCGATCCGCATCAGAAATCGGTCGAGCTGGGCTTCAGGGAGGGGATAGGTCCCTTCGAGTTCGATCGGGTTCTGGGTGGCGATCACCATGAATGGGGGACCGAGCGGGTAGGTGTGGTCGTCGACCGTCACCTGGCCCTCCTCCATGGCTTCGAGGAGCGCCGACTGGGTCTTGGGCGAGGCTCGGTTGATCTCGTCGGCGAGGAGCACGGTCGCAAAGACCCCACCGGGTCGGAACTCGAACTGGTTGGTCGCCCGGTTCCAGATCGAGATGCCGGTGACGTCGGACGGCAGGAGATCCGGCGTGAACTGGATCCGGTGCCACGATCCGCCGACCGAGCGGGCGATCGCCTTCGCGAGCGACGTCTTGCCCACGCCCGGGACGTCCTCGATGAGGAGATGGCCCTGGGCGAACAGGCACACGAGGGCGAGTTGCACGGCGTCACGCTTGCCTTGGATCACCTGCTCGATGTGGTCGACCAACTTGCGGAACGCCTGATCCACGTGCCCTCCCCGGGAGTGTCGCAGCATTGTACGGACCGCGCTCCACTACGGTTCCGCGCCGTGGGATCGCACCCGGACCGCCGCCCCGAGACGCGGCATCGGCTCCGTGCGGCGCTCCGGGCGTTGGGCGCGATCGTCGTGCGCCCGGGCCTGTGGTGGACCGCCCTGAGCCAACTGGGCGCGATTGCACCACGGTCATGGTGGCGCCACCCACCGTTCCTCCCGATTCCTGAGCGTCGGTACCTCGAGTTCCGGTTGCACACCCAATACGGACCGGACGCGGTGGTGGAACCAGGCGACGTCATCACCTACCTCGAGTGGTGCAAGTCCGCCCGGCACTAGGTCGACGCGCCGGTAACATCGCGATGTCGCCGAGCCGCCATGGGCTCTTGGGGGCCCGGATGCTGGAGGCGGGTGATGAGCCGCACGTTGTTGCTGAATGCAACCTTCGAGCCACTGTGCCTGGTCTCGTTCCGGCGCGCCATCGTCCTGGTGCTCAAGGACAAAGCCGAGGTGATCACCCGCAACGGCGCGGAGTTCCACTCGGAGCGGGTCTCGATCCCGTGTCCGTCGGTGATTCGGCTCGTGCATTTCGTGCGGGTCCCGTACCGGAACCGGGTTCCACTCTCCCGGCGGGCGGTGTTTGCTCGGGACGGGCACCGGTGTCAGTACTGCGACCGACCGGCAGAGAACCTCGATCACGTGATCCCGCGGTCGCGCGGTGGGGAACACACCTGGGAGAACGTGGTGGCCGCGTGCCGGCCGTGTAACTCCCGCAAGGAGAATCGCTACCTCCACGAGACCGATCTCCGGCTCCGCCGTCCGCCGATCGCACCCGAGAGTGCGTGGGCCGTGACGAGTGGTGGGCCGGTGGATCCGGCCTGGGAGCCCTTCCTCGTTTGACCTCGTGAACACCTGGCCTGGCGTTGCCATTCGACCGTGGTGGGGAATTGTGGCGCGTAGTGGGTTGACATGGGGGTAGGTGGTGTCATATGGTGGCTCCTGACACACAAGGGGAATGCATCCGGCGCGATTGGGGCGTGATCGGGGCGACAGAAGCGAGGGTTCGATGTCCCTGGGGTTTCTCGGCGAGTTTCAGCACTCGCTCGATGCCAAAGGGCGCGTGATCTTGCCGGTGGAGTTCCGAGAGTCACTTGCAACCGGGGCAGTCCTCACCAAAGTGCTGGACGGCTGTTTGGCCGTCTACGGCGAGGAGGCGTTCGAGGTGTTGGCGGAGAAGGTGCGCGAGAGCGCTCGATTGGGAGTTCGCCAGCGGCAAGCCGCTCGGGCCTGGTTCTCCTCCGCACGCCACTTCGTTCCCGACAAGCAAGGGCGCTTTGCCATACCGCAGGCCCTGCGGGAGTTCGCCGACCTCGAGCGGGACGTGATGGTGCTCGGGGTCGACCAACGAGTCGAGCTGTGGAATCCGGTGAGGTGGCGCGAAGTGGAGGCGAGCGCCCAAGCCGACATCCAGAGCGGTATCGGACTCGAAGACATGGGATTCATCTAGTTGACAGGCGGGACCCGGAACGGGCCCGCTAGCAGTCCCCCGGCCGGCGCGGTCGAAGGCCCCTACTCCGCCCGCTTTTGACCGAGCCGATCCCGGGGAGAAATCCGGACGGCACTGCCCGACCGGGGGGCTGCTAGCGGACTCCAACGGAGTCCTTGCGAGGAGTGTTCGTGAGTGAGGCGTTCGTCCATCGCCCGGTATTGGGTCGGGAGGTGGTCGAGTACCTCACCCCCGTTCCCACCGGCACCGTCATCGACGCCACCGTCGGCGGCGGCGGTCACGCCGGGTTGCTCCTCGAAGCTCGACCTGACCTCCGGGTCATCGGAATCGATCGGGACGACGCCGCGATCACCGCGGCGTCGATCGCGCTCGCTCCGTTCGGTGACCGGGTTCGGTTGGTGCGGGCCGAGTTTTGCGAGATCGCCGATATTGCCGGACAACAGGGGGACATCGTGGGAGTGCTCTTCGACTTGGGCGTCAGTAGCCCGCAACTCGACCGAGCCGAGCGCGGCTTTTCGTACTGGTCCGACGCTCCGTTGGACATGCGGATGGACTCGCGCCAGGAACTGACCGCGGCCGAGGTGGTCAACACCTACACCGAGGCCGAACTCGCCACCGTCCTGTCGGAGCTGGGGGAGGAGCGGTTCGCTCGTCGCGTCGCCGCCCAGATCGTGGCCCGACGTCCATTGATGACGACGGGCGATCTCGTCGATGCGATCAAAGCCGGCATCCCTGCAGCCGCTCGTCGTCGCGGCGGACACCCGGCCCGGCGGACGTTCCAGGCGATTCGCATGGAAGTGAACCGAGAACTTCCGAACCTTCGTGAGGGTCTCGACGACTCGGTGCATCTCCTGACGCCAGGTGGACGCGTCCTCGTGCTCGCGTACCACTCGCTGGAAGACCGCATGGTGAAGCAGCAGTTCGCGGAGTGGTCGGGGACCGCGCCGGCGCCGACGACTGCACGGCGGTTGCCACCAGCCCCGACTCCCGCGCCACTGGTGCGGCTCTTGAGCCGGAAACCGATTCGCCCCTCCGAAGCCGAACTGGCAGCCAATCCGCGGTCGTCGAGCGTCCGTCTGCGAGCAGTCGAGCGCCTGGCGTGAGTCGTTCGGCCCTTGCTCCCGCTCCGAAGCGAATTCCTCGGCGCCACGCGGCGCCGAGCGTTGCGCCGGCGGCGCCCCGCCCTCGTCATCTCCGCGTCGTCGACCCGGATGCGCGGGCTCGGCGTCGGCGTCAACGTTGGTTGGTTCGACTCGGCGCGCTCGGAGTCGCAGGTTCCGCGCTCGCCGGTGTGGTCGCCCATTCGCTGATGGCGGAGTCCCAACTCCAGGTCATTGCCGTCGCGGAGGAGACGGCGGCCGAGCAACGGCGCTACGAAGACGCCCGCCTCGAGGTGGCCCAGCTCGAATCGCCGGCGATGGTGATGGATCGAGCAAAAAGGATGGGGTTGGTTCCGGCCGGCGCGACGCGCACCATCGCAGTGCCCGCAACGCGTACGAGTGCGACGATCGGCGCGGGCGACGTTCCGGCCGCGACCCAGGCGTGGCAGGCCATGAAGGCCATCATCGGGGCGACGCCATGAACTCGAGTGCACGCCCGGGCCAGCCGCGGCATCGTCGAATCGGCGCCGGCACCCGGCCCATGAGTCGGTTGCCCCACCCTCCACCCCCCGAAGTTGATCTCGTCCCGGCGAGGCGCTCACCGTGACTGCCCCGGTCCGTCCGCGCGATCCTCGGCGTCCGGGCTCGCCGGCCGGCCATCGCGCCGGGTCGCCAGGCGCGCGCACCCGCACCCGGCGCCCGGTCGGTCACCCTCCGGCGTCGAGCGGGTCGGTTCGGCGACCGC
Organism: uncultured Acidimicrobiia bacterium; assembly: GCA_963765075.1. GTDB lineage: Bacteria > Actinomycetota > Acidimicrobiia > IMCC26256 > JAENVU01 > JAENVU01. The sequence continues at coordinate 139,815 of CAVXVA010000001.1, read as the reverse complement.
CGCCGCCCCCCCGCCGTCACGTCCCGTGGGCGCGGCGCCCGCGCGCCGGCGGCTCACTGCGCTCCTCGTCGTCATGCTGGTCGCCTTGGCCGGCCTGACTGCGAGGTTGGTCGATCTCCAGGCCGTCGGCGGCGACAAGTACGACACGCTCGCCCGGGAACAGCTGATCCACCCGATCACTTTGAGTGCGACCCGCGGGTCCATCTTCGATCGCAACGGCCACGAGCTCGCGTTGTCGGTGCCGCGTCCCACGATCTTCGCCGACGGCGGACTGATCCGGGACCCGGCCAAGACCGCCGCGGCGATCGGACCGCTGCTCGGGCTGTCCGTCCCTGAGTTGACGGCCGACCTCGATCGACCGTCGGTGCACTTCATGTACTTGGCTCGTCGGATTTCGCCCACGGTCGCCAAGCAGGTGGCCGAGCTGGGGCTCCCCGGGATCGCACAGGTGACGGAGTCTCGAGCGCGTGTATCCGGCAGGCTCGTTGGCCGGGCCGGTCCTCGGCTTCGTCGGGAGCGAGAACCAAGGTCTCGGCGGCCTCGAGCAGAAGTACTCGGGCGTGCTCGCGGGAACGCCCGGCTCGTTGGAAGCCGAACGGGATCCCACTGGTCGCGAGATCCCAGCCACTGAGCGACGCGTGGTCCCCGCGGAGCGAGGGAGCGATCTCGTGCTCACGCTCGACCAGTCGTTGCAGTACGTCGCCGAGCAACGCCTCACCGAAGAAGTGAACGCGGTCGGCGCGAAGGCAGGCATGGCGGTGATCGTCGACGTGCACAGCGGCGACGTGCTGGCCATGGTGAACGTCAACGGCGCGGTTGGGTCCACTCCCGCGCACCCGGCGACCGCTCGTGACCGGAACCGTCCGCTGACCGATCACTATGAGCCCGGCTCGACCGCGAAGGTGATCACGGCGTCGAGCGCGCTCGAAGCCGGCGTCATCACCACCGACACGTATTTCTCGGTGGCGAGTTCGGTGCGAGTGGGTGGCGAGACCTTCGTTGACGACGAGGAACACGGCGTCATGAACTGGACGGTGCGCGACATCCTGACGCGGTCGTCGAACGTCGGAGCGATCGCCATCGCCGACCGCGTGCAACGCGCCCCGCTCGATCGTGCGATGCGCTCCTTCGGATTCGGGGCGCGGACGCCGATCCAGTTTCCGGGAGAAGCCAGTGGAGTGCTCCAGGCCCCATCGAACTACGACCCGGCAATCATGGGCAGCATGCCGATCGGCTACGGAATCGCCACGACTGCGATGCAGACGCTCGATGTCTTCACCACGGTGGCGGCGGGAGGCGTCAACCGCCCGCCGCGCCTCGTCTCGGCGCTGATCGACGCGGACGGCCACCGGACGCCGACCCCCGCGCCCGTCCGCCGCCGGGTGATTTCCAAGGCGACCGCGGCATCGATGCGCGACATCTTGGCGAGTGTGGTGACGTCCGGGACCGGCAAGAAGGCCGGGATCGACGGGTACTCGGTGGCTGGGAAGACGGGTACGTCGCGCAAGCCTCCCTACCAGCCGCCCTATCACTACATGGCCAGCTTCGCGGGGTTCGCGCCGGCCGAGTCACCACGGTTCGCGGCGGTCGTCGTGCTGGACGACCCCCAAACGGCGACCCACGGCGGCGAGGTCGCGGCACCCGTATTTTCGGCGATCATGCAGTATGCGTTGCACCTGTACCACGTGCCGACGACCGAGCCGGACCCCACGGCCACGACGCAATCGACTTCGGCGGGGCGAGGACCCACAGGTAACGTCTCCGCTCCCGCTCCATAACGAGAGGATCCCGTGCGACTGCACGACCTCCTGGATGCGACCGAAGTGCTCGAGATCTTCGGCGACGCGCCCGTCGAGGTGACCGACGTGATGGTGGACAGTCGTTCGGTCGCACCCGGAACGCTCTTCGGTTGTATTCCGGGTACGACGGTCGACGGTCACGAGTTTGCGTCGGCCGCGGTCGATCGCGGTGCGGTGGCGCTCGTCGTCGATCACGAACTCCCCCTCGCAGTTCCGCAAGTGCGGGTGGCTTCGGTCCGTCGCTCGATCGGTCCGCTCGCGGCCCGACTCTTCGGTGAACCATCCCGGGCGATGCCGGTCGTGGGGATCACCGGGACCAACGGCAAGACCTCGACTGCCTTCGTTCTCGGCTCGGTGTTCGAGGCCGGCGGTTTCCATCCGGCGGTCGTGGGCACCGCGGGGATTCGCTTCGCGGGTGAGGTCGACGCGTGGGGGTTCACCACCCCTGAGGCACCGACCCTGCAACGGACGCTGGCCGCGTTGCGCGCCCGGGGTGCCGACGCGGTCGCGATGGAAGTGAGTTCCCACGCGCTTGGGGAACATCGAGTCGACGGCACCGTCTTCGCCGCGGCCGTCTTCACCAACCTGAGTCACGAGCACCTCGACTACCACGGCACGCTCGATGAGTACTTCGCCGCCAAGGCTTCGCTGTTCACCTCGGGATTCACCACTCGCGCGGTCATCAACCTCGACGATCCGGTGGGTGCGCGGCTGGTCGATCTCGCGACGAGCGCGGGGTTGGCCGTGACCACGTACGGACTGGACCAACCGGACGCGAACGTTCGCGCGGCGAACGTCGTCTGTGATCTGCACGGCAGTCGATTTCGGCTCACGACTCCGCAGGGACACGTCGAGGTTGCAATCGCGCTGGCCGGTCGGTTCAACGTCACGAACGCGCTCGCCGCCGCGGCCGCCGGGCTCGCCGTCGGGATCGATCTCGACGCGGTGGCCACCGGGCTCGAGCGTGCGACCTCGGTGCCGGGCCGGTTCGAGCGGGTCGAGTCGGACGCGCCGATCGGCGTCATCGTCGACTACGCACACACCCCGGGCGGCGTCGATACGGCCCTGGCGGCCGCACGGACGTGCACTGACTCCCGGGTCGTCGCCGTCTTCGGGTGTGGCGGCGACCGCGACCCGAACGAAGCGGGCCGCGATGGGTGAAGCGGCCGGGCGCGGGTCCGACTATGTGGTGGTGACGACTGACAATCCCCGCGCCGAAGACCCGGCGGCGATCGCCGAAGCCGCGGCTGCCGGCGTGCGCCGCACCGAGGCGGAGTTCGTGATCGAACTCGATCGGCGGGCGGCGATCCTGACGGCCATCCGCGCCGCGCGGCCCGGCGATGTGGTGGTCATTCTCGGGAAGGGTGCCGAGGCAGAGCAGGTGTGGGCGGATTCGTCGATTCCCTTCGATGATCGAATCGTGGCCGCGGCCGCGGCTGGAGTCGGTATGGAACTGACGCGCGAATTGGGTGACGGAGGTCACCGGGGGATCGGCGGCGGGACCCGTCGCCGTTGAACCCGTCGGGCACGGTGTGGGGTTCGACTCGCGCACGCTGGGACCGGGTGAGGTCTTTCTTGCGTTGCGTGACGTTCGTGACGGTCACGAGTATCTCGGTGTCGCGCACGAGCGCGGTGCCGCATTTTCCATCGTCGATCGTCCCGTGGCCGGATTTCCCGTGGTCGAAGTACCCGACGTTCGCCTCGCGCTCCGCGCGCTCGGTGTTGCCGCCCGGAACCGTCTCGTCGGACGCGTCGTCGGGATCACGGGTTCGGTGGGCAAGACCTCAACGAAGGATTTCACCGCCGGCGCGCTGCGTGCCGGACTCCGGGCCCACGCCGCACCCGCGTCGTTCAATAACGAGATCGGGGTGCCGGTGACGCTGCTCGGCGCGCCGGACGACATCGACATCGTGGTCGTCGAGATGGGTGCGCGCTTCGCCGGCAACATCGCGGATCTGTGTGACATCGCCCGGCCCGACATCGGCGTCATCACGAACATGGGTATCACCCACGCCGAACATCTCGGGGGACGCGAGGGTGTGGCGGCGGTCAAGAGCGAACTGCTCGACGCGCTCCCCGCCGACGGCATTGCGGTGCTCTCGGCCGACTGCGCCACGACCATGGGTCGCCGTGACCGATCGATCGCGCGTGTGATCACGGTGGGCGCAGCCCCGTCGGCCGATGTCGCCGTCGACGACGTCGAGGTCGACGCCGACCTTCGAGTTCGGTTTCGACTGCACACGCCGTGGGGTTCGGGTCCGGTGACGCTCTCGGCGCGGGGTGCGCATCAGGCGGCCAATGCTGCGCAGGCGGCGGCCGTCGCCCTGGTGGCCGGGGTCGAGTTCGACGCCGTGGTGGCCGCACTCGCCGAGGTGGAGGTCACCGGCTGGCGAATGCGACTGGAGCGCAGTGCCGGCGGACTCGTCGTCCTCAACGATTCCTACAATGCCTCTCCGGTCGCCATGGAAGCCGCCATCGAGGCGCTGGCGGGCATTCCGGTCGCGGGGCGTCACATCGGCGTTTTGGGTGAGATGCGCGAGTTGGGGGAGTGGAGCGACGAGCACCACGCAGCAATCGGTCGAGCGTGTGCCCGAGCGGGTCTGGACCTGATCATCGCCGTCGGTGCGGCCACCGCGCCCCTCGCCGAGGCCGCTCGGGCCGGCGGCGTCACTGTCCACGAGGTCACCGACGCGGCGGCGGCGCGCGACGCTGGCCAGTGAACTCACGAGGCCGGGCGACGCGGTACTGGTCAAGGCCAGCCGAGCCCTGGGGCTCGAGATCGTGGTCGCCGCGTTGGTCGACGCCGAGGCCGTCGCATGATCGCCGTCCTGATTGCGGTGTCGATCGCCTTCCTTGTCGCGGTGGTCGGGACGCCGTTCCTGATCCGGTACTTGACCCGCCACAACATCGGTGCCCAAATCCGCGACGACGGTCCGGTCGCCCACCCGCACGAGGCCAAGGCGGGTACCCCCACGATGGGCGGTGTGGCGATCATCGCCGCGGCGCTCATCGGGTATCTCGTTGCGCACGTGCGGACCGAGGCGATCAAGTTCGCCGACACCGCCATCGCGCTCTGGGTGTTGATCCTGGGCCTCTTCGCCGTTGGCTTCATCGACGACTACCTCGGAGTCCGTCGGGCGCGGAACCTCGGACTGCGCAAGCGCGGCAAGACCTTCGGGCTCGTGTTCGTCGCAACGATCTTCGCGGCGATGGCGTTGGAGATCGTCAAGGTGTCGACGCATTTGTCGTTCACTCGACCGCTCGACATCGACCTGGGCACGGTCGGGTGGTTTCTCTGGGCGATCGCGGTCGTCTACGCCACGACCAACGCAGTGAACATCACCGATGGGCTGGACGGTCTCGCCGCCGGGTCCAGCGCGTTCGTGTTCGCCGCGTTCATCGTCATCTCGTTCACCCAGTTCCGCCACCCGGACAGTTATCGCATGCTCGCAGCGAGTTCGATCGACGTGACGGTCGTTGCCGCCGCACTGATGGGGGCCTGCATCGGGTTCCTCTGGTGGAATGCGCCCCCGGCGAAGGTCTTCATGGGCGACACCGGCGCGCTGGCGCTCGGCGGCGCCATGGCCGGCATGGGACTCCTCACGAACACCGCGTTGTTGTTGCCGATCATCGGTGGGTTGTACGTCCTGGAGACCGCCAGCGTCGTGGCGCAGGTGATCTCGTTCCGAGGGTTTGGTCGGCGGATCCTGCGGATGTCGCCCATCCACCATCACTTCGAGCTGCTGGGGTGGCCCGAGTCGACGATCATCGTGCGGTTCTGGATCCTGGCCGGTCTCGCGATGGCCCTCGGCCTCGGCTTGTTCTACGCCGACTTCCTGCGCATACCAGGGGCCGGCGGATAGTGCGGGCGGTGGTGGTCGGACTCCGCGCGACGGGCGCCGTCGTGGCGGAATGGTTGCACCGTCGGGGCGACGAGGTCACCGTCGTCGAGGAACGTCCGGGTCAACCCGGCTACGCCGAGCGTCGTGCCCAACTCGAGGCGGCGGGAATCCGAGTCATCGAGGGTGCGCCCGACTGGGAGAGCATGGTCGGCGCGGCCGATCTGCTCGTCCCGAGTCCCGGGGTGCGACCGGATCACCCCGCCATGCTCGCCGCGGCCGCCGCCGACGTGACCGTGCGCGGCGAACTGGACCTCGCGGTCGAAGCCGCGACGGTCCCGGTGGTGGTCGTCACCGGGACGAACGGAAAGTCGACGGTCACGATGCTCATCAGTGCGATGCTCGAGGCGTCGGGTCGGCGCGCTCCGGCGGTCGGCAACATCGGCCGCGTCGCGCTGGAATCGGTGGACGAGACCGGCCGACGTCCTGGTGATCGAAGCCTCGTCCTTCCAACTCCACACGGTGACGCCGACGTTCCGGCCGGCAGTCGCGGTGTTGTTGAACCTGGCCGACGATCACCTCGACTGGCACGGTTCGTTCTCGGCCTACGTCGCCGACAAGCAGCGGGCGTTCCGATACCAAGACTCCGACGGCGTCGTCGTGGCCAACCTGGACGACCCCGCGGTCGTCGACGCGGTCCGGGACGCGCCGGGACGGCTCGTCGGTTTTGCGTTGGCAACGACTCGACCCGGCGCCGCCACGTGGGTGCACGGCCGCCTGCTCGACCCCGAGGGGGCGCCGATCGCGATGGACATCGACGGCGATTCGTTGGCCCCGCACGAGCGGTCGAACATCGCGGCGGCGGTCGCCGCCGCCCGTGTGGTCGGCGCGACGCCCGAGGGGATTGCCCTGGCCCTGGCGAACTTCACGAGGCTCCACCACCGGACCGAGCTGGTCGGTAAAGCTGATGGGGTGCTCTATGTCGATGACTCGAAGGCGACGAACCCGCACGCCGCGGTCGCGGCGATTCGCGGGTACCGCCGGGTCGTACTCCTCGCGGGTGGCGACAGCAAGGGCGTCGATTTGGGATCGCTGCGCGTGGTCGCAGACCGGATCCGCGCCGTGGTCGCCATCGGCGACACCCCCGAAGAGGTCGAGGCCGCGTTTGCCGGTGTCGTGCCGGTGACGCGCGCCACGAGCATGCGCGCCGCGGTGCGTGCCGCGGCTGATCTCGCAACCGACGGCGACGTCGTGTTGCTGTCGCCCGCCTGCGCGTCGTTCGATTGGTACGACGGCTACGCCGCACGGGGTGAGGATTTCGACCGCGAGGTCCAGGACCTCCTGGCCGACCGCGGGCCGACGTGAGTCTCGTCGCCGGGGCCGGGTCGCTGCGCCCGGTCGCGCGGGTTCGGCGCTGGTGGAACGCCACGCCGAACATTCGCACGCCGAATTCGGTGTTGTTGGTCCTGAGCGTCGCAGTACTGAATGCCATCGGCTTGGTGATGGTCCTGTCGGCATCGTCCATCGAGTCGATCGACCTGCACCAGGGGAGCCCGTGGTGGTACTTCGAGCGCCAGGTCGTCTGGACCGTGCTCGCAGCCGCCGGGTTCGTCGTCGCGTCGCGCGTCGACTATCGCCGGTGGCGTTCCTATACCGGCCCGCTCCTCGCGGTTTCGTTGGGGCTGCTCTTCATCGTGCTGATCCCCGGCATCGGTATCTACGCCGACGGGGCTCGCCGGTGGATCGGGTACGGCCAGTTTCGAGTGCAACCGTCAGAGATCGCGAAGTTGGCGTTGCTGATCTACAGCGCCGACGTACTGACCCGCCGCGAAGCCGTGCTCGCCGATTGGAAGCAGTCGGTGCGGCCGGTCGTGCTCGTACTGACCGGCATCGGCGTCCTCGTGATGGCCGAACCCGATCTCGCGTCGATGATGGTGATCGGGGTCATCGCCATGGCCACGCTCATCGCGGGCGGGGTGCGGTTCCGTCACCTCAGTGCGGTCGCGGCCGTGGCCGCCGCCGGGGTGACGGTCTTCGCGCTCGCGGTGCCCTGGCGCCGCGCCCGCATGCTCGCGTTCCTCGATCCTTGGCATGACCAGGCCAACACCGGGTACCAAGTCGTGCAGTCGCTGATCGCCACCGGAAGCGGCGGCTGGACTGGTGTCGGGCTCGGGGCCGGGCGTTCGAAGTGGGGGTTCCTACCGGCGGCCCACACCGACTTCATCTTCGCGGTGATCGGCGAGGAACTGGGCCTGGTGGGTGCGGTCGCAGTCATCGCCCTGTTCGCGCTCATTGCGGTGATGGGTATTCGCACCGCGGCGCGTGCCCCCGACCGATTCGGGATGATCGTGGCCTCGGGCATCACCGCATGGATCATCGGGCAGGCGGTCTTGAATCTCGGCGGCGTCGTGAGTGTGCTTCCGGTGACCGGAGTGCCGTTGCCATTCATCTCGGTGGGCGGCACCGCATTGATCTGCACGATGGTGGCGGCCGGTCTCCTGGTCAACGTCGCCCGGCAAGGACGGTCGTGACCGCCCGGTCGGTCGATGTCGTGATCACGGGAGGCGGTACCGGCGGCCACGTCACTCCGGCACTCGCGATTGCCGACGCGCTGGTCGCCCACGGTCACCCGGTCTCGACGATTCGTTTCATCGGGGCGGCTCGAGGCATCGAGGCCGCGGTCGTGCCCGCCGCGGGATACGACATCGAGTTGCTGACCCTCGACGGGGTGCAGCGATCACTGAAACCACGGGCAATGTTGCGGTCGTTGCGAGCGCTGGTTGCGTTCGTGGGCGCATGGTGGCACTGCGTGGCGCGTTTCCGACGCACGCCACCGGCTGCGGTGGTCGGCGTCGGTGGATACGCGTCGGCGCCGGCGGTCCTGGCCGCGCGACTGTTGCGACTCCCCACCGTCGTGCACGAACAGAACGCAGTGCCCGGCGTGGTCAATCGAGTCGCGGTTCGCAGTGGCGCGCACCCGGCCGTGTCGTTCCCGGTGGCCCGCTGGCCCCACGCGACCATCACCGGCAACCCGGTACGCGACGCGATCCGATCCGTTCGTCGGCATCCGACGTCGCCGTCGAAAGTGGCCATCGTCGGGGGCAGCCTGGGCGCCGGCCGACTCAACGACGTCGGCCTCGCGCTCTACGACGCATGGCGCGATCGGGACGACGTCGCCGTGCGACATGTCGCCGGCACGCGCAACATCGACGAATGCCGAGCACGGTTGGAGCAGCTTCGCCGCGAGACTGACCGGTTGCACTACGACCTCGTCGAGTTCGAGTCCGACATGGCGTCGCTCTATGCGGAGGCATCTCTCGTCGTGTGCCGTGCCGGTGCGACGACGATTGCCGAGTTGGCCACGGTCGGTGCACCGTCGGTGCTCGTGCCGTGGTCGGGTTCGGCCGAGGGCCAGCAACGGGCCAACGCCCGCGCGCTCGCCGATCTGGGCGGGGCGATCATCGTGGATGACGACGATCGGGCCGTCGAGCGAGTCCCTCGGCTCGTGAGTGCACTGCTGGCCGACCCGGCGCGGCTGGCCGAGATGGGGGTCGCGGCCCGAACGCTGGGTCGTCCGGACGCTCACGAACGATTGGTGCAGTTCATCGAGGGGGTCGCGCGCGATGCCCGGTGAGCTGCGGCTGGACCTGACGACGCCTCGGCGGTTGCACATCATTGGTGCCGGCGGCGCCGGGATGAGTGCGTACACCGCGATCCTCGCAGAACTCGGTCATTCGGTGACCGGATCCGATGTCCGGGAGAATCCACGTCTGGAGCGGCTGCGGCTGCTCGGCGTGGAGTGTCAGGTGCCCCAACGGGCCGAAAATCTTCCGGCCGATCTCGACGGCGTGGTGATCAGTTCCGCGGTTCCACTCGACAACGTGGAAATCCGTACGGCGATCGAGCGCGGGGTGCCGGTGTTGAGCCGGGCCGAGATCCTGGCTGCGATCGTGGCGATGCGACGCGGGATCGGCGTCGCGGGAACCCACGGCAAGACCACCACCTCCTCGATGATCACGCTCATCATGCGGGCCGCCGGGCTCGCGCCGAGCTTTCTGATCGGCAGCGAACTCCACGAGGTCGGGAGCAACGAGGCCCTGGACGTGGGGGAGTGGCTGATCGTGGAGGCGGACGAGAGTGATGGGACCTTCCTCGAACTCCCGCTCGAGGGCGCACTGGTCACCAATGTCGACAACGACCATCTCTGGTACTGGGAGAGCATGGAGCGACTCCGCGAGGCCTTCGTCGCCTTCATCGCCGGAGTGCAGGCACCGGTCGTGCTCTGTGTCGATGATCCGATGCTCGCCAGTCTGGCGCGAGCCCGTCCCGAGGTCGTCACCTACGGCGAGGATCCGTCGGCGCGGTACCGCGTGCTCGACTATTCGGGCGGGCCGACCGGCTCGCGATTCGTCCTGGCCGTCGATGGCGTCGAACTCGGTGAAGTGCAACTGCCGATCATCGGGCGTCACCACGCGCAGAACGCCGCCGGCGCCGCGGCGATGACCATGGAACTCGGCTGTGACTTCGAGTCCGTTCGGCGCGCGCTCGCCCGCTTCGGTGGCGTCGCCCGCCGGTTCCAACACCGCGGTGAGTTCGATGGCGTCGCCATCGTCGATGATTATGCGTTGCTTCCCCCCGAGGTGCGCGGCACGATCGGTGCCGCTCGCGAGGCGGGATACCGACGGGTGATTGCGGTGTTCCAGCCGTTCCGGTATTCCCGGACCGCGGTGATGTGGTCCGAGTTCGCCGACGCGTTCGTGGGTGCCGACCACGTCATCCTGACCGACGTGTGCGGATTCCACGAGGCGCCGATCCCGGGTGTCACCGGCGAACTCCTGGTGCGCTGCGTCCTCGACGCGCATCCGGACCAGTCGCTCTCGTACTTTCCGCACCGAGCGGAACTGGTCGACCTGGTGCCCGCGTACGCCCGACCCGGTGACGTCATCCTCACCCTCGGCGGCGGCGACATCACCACCCTGGGCGATGAACTGTTGGCCCGAGCGGTTCGGGAGGCGTGAGCCGGATGTCCGACGATGCGAGCCCCGCAGACGAGGTCTGGGTCGAACTGGAGCGCCGCTTGCCCAGCCAGGTCCAGCGAGATGCACCGCTCGGCGCGCTGACCACGTGGCGGGTCGGCGGTCCCGCCGCGGCCTTGGTGCGGGTCGAGCGGCCGACCGATCTCGAGGTCATCGCGGCCACCGTGCCGCCCGGGGTCGGTCGTCTCGTTCTCGGACGCGGGTCCAATCTCCTGGTGGCCGATGCCGGCTTCCCGGGAGTGGTGATGGTCCTCGGCCCCGCGTTCGGAACCATCAACGTGCGCGAACACGATGTCACGGCGGGTGGTGCCACCGCGCTTCCGGTGCTGGCGCGCCAGTGTGCAGCGTCCGCCCGGTCGGGCCTCGGTTTCTTCGTCGGCATTCCCGGGTCGGTGGGTGGCGCGGTGCGGATGAATGCGGGCGGGCACGGATGTGAGACGGTGGACGTCATCACGGGCGCGACCATCGCCGACCTCGATCGCGGCGGCACCGCCCGAGCGTGGACCGTCGACGAACTGGGCCTCGGGTACCGGCACTCGGCGCTCGGGCCGGCGCAGGTGGTACTCGAGGCCACCTTCCGGGTGGAACCCGTCACCGGCGATGCGGCCGAAGGGTTGCGGGCCGAACTTCGTGATGTCGTGCAGTGGCGGTCGATCCACCAGCCGGGTGGCGCCAATGCGGGTTCGGTGTTCCGGAATCCGCCCGGTGACGCCGCGGGCCGGCTGATCGACCAGGTCTGTGGACTGGCGGGCACGCGACTCGGCGGTGCGGTCGTCTCGGAGAAGCACGCCAACTTCATTCAGGCCGTCGAAGGGGCGACGGCCGCGGATGTCCGCGGGTTGATCGATCTCGTGCGTGACACCGTCGCCACCACGACCGGCGTCGTGCTCGACGTCGAGGTCAAGTGTGTGGGGTTCGACCGCTGATGGACACTCGCGATGATCTCGACGCCGATCTCGACGCCGTGCCTGCGCCGGACGCGATGGAGGTCGACGGCACGGTTGATCCCCGGATGCGCGATCGGTGGATTTCGGCCCGGCGCGCGGAGGGTCGGAAGCGACTGCGGATCTTTGTCGGTTGCGTCATTGGGTTGTCGCTGCTCGGAATTGGATACGTCGTCGCGAACTCGTCGTTGCTCGGCGTCGATCAGGTGACGGTGCGTGGGGCACGCGGGGTGCCGGTCGTCACCGTGACCGATGCGGCGCGGATCGAACCCGGCGAACCGTTGCTCTTTCTCGATACCGATGCCGTGGCGCGCCGGATCGAGGCGATTCCCGAGATCGGGACGGCCCGGGTCGACACCGAGCTCCCGAACACGGTGACCGTCACGGTGACCGAACGCCGGCCGCTCGGCTGGGTGCAGGCCGATCCGGCTGGGCCGATCGCGGTGGTCGACGGTACGGGCCGGGTGCTGCGCACCGTCACCGGGGCACCGGTGCTGACTCAGGTGGTCGGCGCGGGCGTGCCGGTGGAACCCGGCCGGCGAACTGCTCCCCGGGCGATGGCCGCCCTGGCGGCGCTGCCCCGTTCGCTCCAGCTCCGCGCCGAGACGCTCGAGATCGTGAACGGCGACGCCTCGATTCGGTTGCGTGGGTCGCCTCCGGAGGCCACCCGGATTCGGCTGGGGACGCTCGAGGCCGCCGCCGAGAAGGGAAGGGTGGCGGCCGCCATCCTCGAAGACCTCCGAAATCGTGGTGTCCGAGTGGAGTCGGTCGATGTGTCGGTCCCGAACGCGCCCGTCACCCGCTGAGCCCGTCGCCTGATGAGTTGGCGACGGTGATTGCCGCAATAGGGTCGGTCGAGTAGGGTCTCGACCATTACCAGAGGTTGACATAACTCTGCACCTCCACTGGAGGTCAAGAGTTCAGGCCCGTGCACGGGCCCACCGTAGGGAGTCTCACCACGATGTTGGGTGCACCGCAGAACTATCTCGCCGTCATCAAAGTCGTCGGCGTTGGTGGCGGCGGCGGAAACGCCGTCAACCGCATGATCGACGCCGGGCTCAAGGGCGTGGAGTTCATTGCGGTCAACACTGACGCGCAGGCACTGCTCATGAGCGACGCCGACGTCAAACTCGACCTCGGTCGGGAACTGACGCGGGGGCTCGGCGCCGGCTCGGATCCCGAAGTCGGTCGGCAGGCCGCCGAGGACCATCGCGAAGAGATCGAAGAAGTGCTGCGCGGCGCCGACATGGTGTTCATCACCGCGGGCAAGGGCGGCGGCACCGGCACCGGCGGCGCGCCGATCATCGCGGAGGTCGCCAAGTCGTTGGGCGCGCTCACCATCGGTGTCGTGACCCGACCGTTCACCTTCGAAGGTCGTCGCCGTTCGGTCCAGGCCGAGCAGGGGATCCAGACCTTGAAGGAAAAGGTCGACACGCTGATCATCATTCCGAACGACCGCCTGCTCCAGGTTTCGGACGACAAGACGTCGATGCTCAACGCGTTCAAGATGGCCGACGAAGTGCTGCTCCAAGGGGTGCAGGGCATCACCGACCTCATCACCACACCCGGCCTGATCAACACCGACTTCGCCGACGTGAAGATGATCATGACGAACGCCGGTTCGGCGTTGATGGGTATCGGATACTCCTCTGGCGACGGCCGCGCCGTCGCCGCGGCGCGGTCCGCGATCTCGAGCCCACTCCTCGAAGCGAGTATCGAAGGCGCCCGCGGGATTCTGCTCAACATCTCGGGTCCGTCGGATCTCGGACTCTTCGAGGTCAACGAGGCGGCCGAGATCATCGCCGAGGCCGGGCATCCCGACGCCAACATCATCTTCGGCGCCGTCATCGACGACGCACTCGGTGACGAGGTCCGGATCACGGTCATCGCAGCCGGCTTCGATCGTTTCGAGGGCGAACGGCGCGATGCGTCCCTCGGGTTGCGTGAGGAAGAGCGTGCCCTCGGGGGCACCGACGACGACACCGATCTCGAACTCGGCGACGACGACTTCGACGTTCCCGACTTCCTTCGGTAGGGAACGCGCGTTCCGCGGTGATCCATCGTCGGATCGGCACCGCCGACGCGTACTTCAGCGACCGGCGGTTCGGGTGTTCGGTCGCACCGTTCGATTCCGCCAACCTCGGTCGCCACGTCGGCGACGATCCCGTGGCGGTCAGGGCGAACCACGCCGAGTTCGCGGCGATCGCCGGGGTCGAGCCCGAACTCCTCGTGATGCCGCATCATGTCCATGGCACGACGGTCCTGGACGCGAGCGGGACCGAAGTCGATGGCGTCGACGCCGACGGGGTCGTGACCGATCGCGTCGGCCTCGGGCTGCTGGCGATCGGCGCCGACTGCGCCCCGATCGCGTTGGCCAACGACACGGCCTGCGCCGCCGTCCACGCGGGGTGGCGGGGTGCGGTCGACGGCGTCATTCCCGCCGCGGTGACGGGCTTGCGCGCGCGTGGCGCCGGACCGATCCGAGCGGTCATCGGACCGTGCGTGTGTCCGGCGCACTACGAGTTCGGAGCCGAACTTCTCGCCGAACTCGCGGATCGGGTCGGTCCCCAGGTGGCGGCGCGCACTGCCGACGGGAACCCGGCGTTCGATCTGCGCGGCGACCATCGTGGCGGCCCTGGAGGCGCTGGCGGTCGACGACATCGAAGTCCTCGACGTCTGCACGGTGGAATCGCCCGACTACTTCTCGCACCGTCGTGACGGCCGGACCGGACGCCACGGTGTGCTCGTCGTCAAGCGGGAGGGCCATCCGGGTGACGGCTGAGGCCATCACGATGCGCGTACGCGAGGTGCGCGAACGGATGGCGGCGGCGGCGGCCCGGTCCGGTCGTCCGCCCGAGGCCGTGCGCTTGGTCGCCGCGACGAAGACCCGCACGGCGGCAGAGATCGCCGCGGTCATTCGGGCCGGCGTCGTCGACCTGGGGGAGAATCGAGCGCAGGAACTCGTCGCCAAGGCTCCGGACCTCGTGGCCCAGGATCCCGCGTGGCACTTCATCGGCCGTTTGCAACGCAACAAGATCAACCAGCTACGCCCCTGGGTTTCCTGGTGGCACTCGATCGACGACCTCGCGACCGCCGAGGCACTGACGCGCCGGGTCGAGCACGCCCGGGTCCTGATCGAAGTCAACGTCGCCGGCGAGGATCTCAAGGGTGGCTGTGACCCGTCGGAGGCGGGGGGGATTGCGGAACGGCTTCGGGCCGGGGGAGCGGAAGTGGTGGGTCTGATGACGGTCGCGCCCGCCGTCGGCGACCCCCGGCCGATCTTTGCGTCGCTGCGGGCCCTGGCCGAGGCGTTGGAGCTGGCCGAGTTGTCGATGGGAATGAGCGGTGATTTCGAGGCCGCCATCGAAGAAGGAGCCACGATCGTGCGGGTCGGAACCGGACTCTTCGGCCACCGGGCCGACATTCCCCCAAAATCGCGCCCCGGGGCGGTAACCTGACGACCTTCCGGAGGGAGAGGACATGCCGGGCATGTGGCAGAAAACGATGGTGTACCTCGGTCTCAAGGATGACGACGAGGGCTATGAGTACGACTACGACGAGTTGGATCTCGCCGAGGAGGAGTTCGTCGAGGCCGCGCCTGCGGTCGCGATCGAACGTCCCGTGAAGCCTCGTCGCGAGCCGTCGTCCCGTCGGGAGCCGCCGGCGCCCGCGCCGGTTACCCGGGTGACACCCCGAGTGCGGGCCGTACCGCTCGGAGATCCCGAACCGACGGTGACGCCGCTGATTCGGCCGCTACCGTCCTCGGCGGCACGGGTGCACGTCGTGGAGCCCCAAGGCTTCAACGACGCCCAAGAGGTCGGTGACCGGCTCAAGAGTGATCAGCCCGTCATCATCAACCTCCAGGGACTCGGACGAGATCTCCAACGGCGATTGATCGACTTCTCGAGCGGCCTGACGTATGCGATCGGCGGTTCGATGGCCCGGGTGTCCGACCAGGTCTTCCTCCTGACGCCGTCGAACGTCGAGGTCTCCCAAGAGGAGAAGGACCGCCTCCAGGCCCGTGGCCTCTACGGCGCCTGACCGCCACCGCCTGTGCAAGAACTGATCTGCGCGCTCCTCACTGCCTATCTGCTGGTCTTCTTCGCCCGGGCCATTTTGTCGTGGTTGCCACCATCTGGTGGGGCAATGGCGTCGGTGAACCGCGTGCTCGCCGACCTGACCGAGCCCCTGGCCGCGCCGGCCCGGCGAGTGATTCCCCCGGCCGGGCCGTTCGATCTTTCGTTCTTCGTGATCATCGTGGTGCTGGGAGTTGCCCGCAACATCGCGTGTCAGTGACACGTCGCTGATGTCCGGTTCGCGGACCAGTCTCGATTCTGACCCGCGTGCATCGCTACGATGCCGACCATGGATGTAACGCCTCGAGAACTCCGTGACATTGATATTCGTGAACGGTTCGGTTTGTACAACCGTGACGATGTCGACGATTTGCTGGAACGTGCCGCCAGCCGCATTGAGGCCCTCGACGGCCAACTGCGGGCCGTACAGGCCCAGGTCGACTCCGGTGCGGCCGATGCCGGCAAGACGCGCGAGACCGAGGACATGTTGCACCGCACGCTCTTGTTGGCGCAGCGGGCCGCAGACGAGGCGGTGGCCGAAGCGCAGAGCAAGGCCCGGCAGATTCTCGATGACGCCGAAACGAAGTCGCGCACGATGGTCATGGAGGCGGAGACCAACGCCCGCCGGCAGGCCGAGACCGAGCGGCGGCGTCTCGAAGGCGAAGTGCTCGAACTCGGCGCCAAGCGCGACGCGCTCGTGGCCGACATCGATGCACTGGAACGATTCGAGGCCGATTACCGCGTCCGGTTGCGCCGTGCGGTCGAGTCCGACCTCGAGATGTTGTCGAGCAAGGGATCGGTCGCGCCGTCGCCCCGTCCCACGACCCACGATGTCGTGATGCCTCGCGTCGCGGGCGACGCCACGCCGTCACCGACGAGCGCTCCGACGCCGCCGCTTCCCGTGGTGACTCCCGAAGCGCCCGCGGCCGCGACGCCACCGCCGGTCATGCCACCATCGGCGGTTGCCGCGCCACCGGTCGCGAGCCCACCGTCGGTGCGGCGCGGTCCCGCCGCCCGCGTTCGGGGTGGCTGCATCCTCACCGGCACCGGCACCGGCACCGGCGAATGAAAGTGCGACGCCATGGGAGGAGTCATCGACGCCGCCCGTGACGCGCCCGCCGCTCTTCGACACCGAGCCGGATGCCGAACACCTCGACGACGACGCGTTCTTTGCCAGCCTGCGTGAAGCCGTCACCGACGAGACCCCGCTCGGTCCCCGCGACTCCATGGGAACCGGCGACTTCGATCCCGACGACCAGCGCGGCGGGCTGTTCCGTCGACGCGGGCGCTGAATCCGCTACGAACGACTGATCGCGACGCGCCAGGGCACGCCGTCGATCTCCAGATCGTGAACGTCGCCCTCCGGGGCCCCGATCTCGAGCTGAGTCGCGAGCACCTCGGCGGCGATCCAGGCGTGGTGTTCGCCCACGGCTGAAGCGAGGGCGTCGTCGCCGGCGAGAGTGATGCGCACGCGGTCGGCAATCTCGAATCCGGCGGACTTCCGGAGGTCGTTGAGGCTGCGGACGATTTCGCGTGCCAGACCCTCCCGGCGCAGCGCGTCGGTGAGTCGGGTGTCGAGGGCGACGGCCAATGGTCCGTCCTGGGCCAGGGCGAACTGTTCGTGGGATGCGGCCCGAATCTGCACGTCGTCGGGGCCCAAGGTGAGCTGGGTGCCGTCGACGGTGACCTGCCACTCACCGCTGATTTCGAACGCGGCCCGAACCGCGGCGCCGTCGGCTGCTGCGAGCACCGTCTTGACCTGGGGCAAGAGCTTGCCGACCTTCGGACCCAAGGCCCGGAAGTTGGGGACGACGGTGTAGTCGAGGAGGCCATCGAGGGTGGTCACGGTCTCGAGTGTCTTCACGTTGAGCGCGTCGGCGATCTCCGCGGCCACGGTCGGGTCGAGCCCGGCGCCGGGGCCGACGAGTGCGATGGCCCGGGGGAGCGGTTGACGGACGCGCAACTTCGCCTCTGCCCGCGCCGCGAGCCCGAGTGACACGAGTTCGCGGGCGAGGTGCATCGCGGACTCGAGATCGCGGTCGATGGCGTCGAGGTCGGCGACCGGCCAGTCCGCGAGATGAACCGATCGCGTGGTGCCGGTCAGGTTCATGTACATCGCGTCGGCCGTGAACGGACAGATCGGCGCGAGCATCGTGGCCACGAGGGTCAGGCATTCGTGGAGGACCGCGTGGGCCGAGCCGTCGGAGGCTTTCCAGAAGCGGGGCCGACTGCGGCGCACGTACCAGTTGGAGAGGTCATCGACGAGCGCGTCCAGCGCCTGGGTCGCACCGAGTGCGTCGAAACCCTCCAGGTGATCGGTCACCGAGCGGACCGTGCTGTGGGTGCGGGATCGGATCCAGCGGTCCATCACGTGATCGGAATCGGCCGCCGCGGTGGGCGTGGAACTCGGTTCCCACCCGTCCAGGTTGGCGTAGGTGATCAAGAAGACGTAGGTGTTCCAGAGGGTCACGAGGAACCGGTTCGTCGTCTCGTCGATGTTTTCGAGGTAGACCCGTTTCGGAGTCCAGGGCGAACTGGCGAACGCGAAGTTCCACCGGAGGGCGTCCGCGCCGCGGGTGGTCAGCACGCTCCAGGGGTCGACGACGTTCCCGCGAGTCTTCGACATCTTCTGGCCGTCCTGATCGAGCAGGAGCGCAAGGCAGACAACATCTCGGTACGGGGCGCGGTCGAACACCAGGGTGTTGACCGCAAGGAGCGAGTAGAACCAGCCGCGGGTCTGGTCGATCGCCTCACAGATGAAGTCGGCCGGGAATCGACGTTCGAAGAGGTCCTGGTTCTCGAACGGGTAGTGCAGCTGCGCCGCGGGCATCGATCCGGAATCGAACCAGGCGTCCAGCACGGGTTCGACCCGCTGGGCGCGACCGTTGCAGTGCTCGCATCGGATCGTGATGTCGTCGACGAACGGTCGATGCAGGTCGAGGTCGCTCAGGTCGCAATCGGCGCGTTCGCCGAGTTCGGCCACCGAGCCGACGCAGGTGTCGCCATGACAGTCGTCGCAGCGCCAGACGGGGATCGGCGTCCCCCAGAACCGGTCGCGCGAGAGCGCCCAATCGACGTTGTTGCTCAGCCAGTCGCCGAATCGGCCATGGCGAATGTGTTCGGGGTGCCAGCCGATCCGCTCGTTCTCGGCCAGGAGGTCGGCCTTGCGTTCGCTGGTGCGCGCGAAC
Source organism: uncultured Acidimicrobiia bacterium (assembly GCA_963765075.1). GTDB lineage: Bacteria > Actinomycetota > Acidimicrobiia > IMCC26256 > JAENVU01 > JAENVU01. The sequence continues at coordinate 120,933 of CAVXVA010000001.1, read as the reverse complement.
CAGGTGGGCTTGGCCCAGTAGATCAATGGGGTGCTGCACCGCCAGCAATGGGGATAGGAGTGTTCGTAGGGAACCGCGAGGACGAGGAGTCCGCGCGCGCGCAGGTCCTCGATCAGGGCGGGGTCCGCATCCTTGACGAACTGGCCGGTGAGGAACGGCACGGTGTCGTCGAACCGGGCCTGGGCGTTGACCGGGTTCAGCATCGGGAGACCCTCGGCGACGCCGACCTCGCGGTCGATCTCACCGAAGGCCGGGGCCAAGTGCACGATCCCGGAGCCGTCGTCGACCGTGACGAACTCCGCGCTCACCACGCGCCAACCGTCGCCGACGGCCGGTAGCGCGTCGAAGGGGCGCTCGTAGCGGAGCCCGACGAGATCGTCGGCCCGCAGCGTGGCGACGATCCGTGCGTCCGACCCGAGCACGATCTCCACGCGGTCGGCGGCGAGCACGAGGTCGCGCGCCCCGGTCATCTCGACCCGGGCGTAGGTGACGTCGGGCCCGACGGCCGCACCGACATTGCTCACGAGCGTCCACGGAGTCGTGGTCCAGACCAGGAGGTCGAAGTCCGAGTCGACGACCGGGAAGCGGACGTAGACCGAATCCTCGGTGATGTCGCGGTACGCGCCGGGTTGGCCCAGTTCATGGCTCGACAACGCCGTGCCGCAGCGGCCGCAGTAGGGGACGACTTTGGCGCCCTCGTAGATCAGGCCTTTGGTCCACATCTCGTGGAAGAGCCACCAGACGCTCTCGATGAATGGATTGCTCATCGTGGTGTAAGCGTCGGAGAGATCGAGCCACATGCCGATGCGACTGGTCATCGCCGACCAGTCCTCGACGTAGCGCTGGACCGACTCCCGACACCGGCGGTTGAACGCCTCGATGCCGTAGTCCTCGATCTGGGGCTTGCCCGAGAAGCCGAGTTCCTTCTCGACTTCGACCTCGACGGGGAGGCCGTGACAGTCCCAGCCGGCTTTTCGGGCCACGTATTTGCCCCGCATCGTGTGGAACCGGGGGTAGATGTCCTTGAACAGGCGCGCCCACACGTGATGGATGCCGGGACGGCCGTTGGCGGTCGGCGGGCCCTCGTAGAAGACCCACTCGGGCGCGTCGGCTCGCTGGCGGAGCGACTCGGCGAAAACGTCATCGGCGCGCCAGCCGGCGAGGATGCGATCCTCGAGCGCGACGAGGTCCAATCGGGGGTCGACAGGGTCGAATGGCACGGCCGGAGCCTATTCGGCGACCCCCACTACCCCCGGTCTCAATGCCGCCTGCACTATCATCCGCCGCTTCCCGTTCCCACCCAGAGGATTTCCGATGGCTCAGGCCACCGGCCGGAAGGCCCCCAGCGCGTCGAAGTCGTCCGCGACGAAGAAGACTGCGGCAAAGAAGTCGGTCATCGCGAAGAAGGCCGTGGCGAAGAAAGCCGCCGCGAAGAAGGTGCCGTCGAAGCCGGCGGCGACGAAGACGGCAGCCAAACAGGCCCCCGCAAAGGCTGTGGCGAAGCACGCCGCACCGGTGAAGAAGGCCGCGGCGAAGCAGGCCGTTGCGAAGAAGGCCGCACCGGTAAAGAAGGCCGCGGCGAAGCAGGCCGCGTCGAAGCAGGCCGTGGCGAAGAAGGCCGCACCGGTAAAGAAGGCCGCGGCGAAGCAGGCCGCAGTGAAGAAGGCCGCGGCGAAGAAGGCTGCACCGGTCAAGGTCGCGCCGGCCAAGCAAGCCGCAGTGAAGAAGGTCGCACCGGCCAAGGCGGCCCCGGTGAAGAAGGCGCCGGCGGGCGCGACCTGTCCGCTCTCGGGGATCTTCGTTCCCAAGCAGGCGCCGAACATCACGCCGAAGACCATCGAGAAGCTGCACGAGATGCTGATCGAAGAACGCGCTCGCCACGTCCGCCAGGCCGAAGAACTCCAAGCCGACGCGGAAGCGCTCGTCAACGAGCGGGAACAGGGCGACACGCAGTTCGACGAGGAGTCGGGCGAGGGCGACACGATCAGCGTCGAACGCGAGCGGGACCTGATGTTGTCGGCGACGGCCCGATTGGCGGTTGACGACATCGACCGGGCGCTCGAGCGGATGGCGAGTGGTACCTACGGTCTGTGCACGCCCGCCGGTCGACGGATTCCGGTGGCGCGCCTCGAAGCGATTCCGTGGGCCGACACGTGCGTCGACTGCAAACAGCGTGTCGAGCGCCGTCGTTAAATCCACACCGCGGTGGGTGCCGCCCGTCATTGTCGGCGTGGTGGCGGTGGTCGATCAGCTGACCAAATTGTGGGTGGTGGCGAGGTATTCGGATTCGCCGCTGTCGATCGTCGGAGACACGATCGAGTTTCGCGTTGTCCGGAACTCGGGCGGCGCGTTCAGTTCGTTCACGAACGCGACCGTGGTGCTCGCGATTCTGGCGATCGGCCTGAGTGCCTGGTTGGTGCACACCATTCGGTCGTCCACGGATCGATGGACGATCGTGGGGCTGTCGCTCGTCTTGGGGGGTGCGATCGGGAACCTGATCGATCGGTTCCTTCGCTCGCCCGGGGTGCTGCGCGGTCATGTGGTCGACTTCGTGCGCGTCGGCTCGTTCCCGTCGTTCAATGTCGCCGATTCGGCGATCACGTGTGGCGCGATCCTGCTGATCCTGTTGAGTTTCCGATCGAAGCCCACCGACATGGAGTCGACGCCGTGAGCCCCACTGATGACGAGAGTCCACTCGTCGTGCCCGAGACCCTCGCGGGCGAACGCGTCGATCGTGCGGTCGCGCTGCTCACCGGGTGGTCGCGCAACGCGGTGCGGGAGATGGTGGAGCGAGGCGATGTGCTCATCGATGGCGTCGCCGTGGCGCGCAGTGCTCGGCTCGATGCCGGAACCACGTTGGAGTGGAGGGGCGAGCCCACACCGCCACCGCCACCGGGCCCGGAACCCGACGTCGAGGTCACCGTCGTGTACGCCGACGATGACGTGATCGTGGTCGACAAACCGGCAGGCCTGGTGGTGCACCCGGGCGCGGGCCATGCGACGGGCACCCTGGTGAGTGGTCTGCTCGCCCGGTTCGACCTCGCCGGGGTCGGTGATCCGGCCCGGCCCGGCATCGTGCACCGCCTCGATCGGGACACCAGCGGATTACTCGTGGTCGCCCGGACTCCCGCCGCCTACACCGCGCTGGTCCGCGATCTCTCCGCCCACGACGTGGAGCGGATGTATGTGGCGGTCGTCCACGGGATTCCGACGTCGACGCGCGGGACCGTCGACGCGCCGATCGGACGGTCGCCCCGCTGGCCGACCCGGATGGCTGTGCGTGTCGGCGGACGTGAGGCCCGGACCCACTACGAAGTGGTCGACGTGTTCGATGACACGGCTCGACTCGCCGTCGAACTCGAGACCGGCCGGACCCACCAGATCCGAGTGCACCTGGCGGCCATCGATCATCCCGTGCTCGGTGACTCCGTCTACGGCAACACCGACGTTCGTCTGGCCCGACCGTTCCTCCACGCTGCTCGGTTGGCCTTCACCCATCCGGCGACGGGCTCGCGGATGGAGTTTGAATCGGCGCTGCCGCCGGAACTCGTGACGGTGCTCGAGGGATTCGGCGCCCCACGATCCGTACCACCGTCAGGTTGACGATCAGGATCGACGCAACGAGCGCGATCCCCCGGACGACCGTGGCATCGCTGCCCGCTTGGAGGGCATGCACGGTTCCGCTGATCCACACGCCGTAACTGGCGAAGTGCACCGCCCGCCACACCCGCTTCGGGATGCGGGTCGCGAGTAACGAGGTGACCTCGACGGCGATGAGCGCGTCGGCCGCGACGATCCCCCAGGCGACCGCGCCGGGTCGCCAGGGTGCCGCCATCGGGATGGCCAGGGCGCCGGGCCCGAAGTCCACGGTCGGATCGAGGCTCAATGCGGCCAGGTGTACGGCGAGGAACGCCACACTCAGCCCGCCGAGGAAGCGGTGGAGGTCGAGCTGCCACGCCGGGCGGGGACGGCGGCTGAGCCGCCCACTCAAGGTCAGGCCGAGGATGATCGAGAGGCCCGCGGCGCCCCAGGCCACGAGTCCCGTCGCGCGGGCGAGGTACCACCAGAACTTGGGGTTCATGCGATCGAACCGACCAACTGACCGAGGTCGGCGGTGGCGCGGCGTTCGTGGTCGTCGCCGATGATCAGTCCGGATGCGTGATGGGTGGCGAGCAGGGCGATCCCCTCGTCGATACCGACGAGGAGGGCGGCGGTGGCGAGTGTCTCCGCGTCGACGGCGCGGGCGGCGACGACGGTGGCCGACGCCACGCCGGTTCGCGCGGGGATGCCAGTGGCCGGATCGATCACGTGATGACGGACGTCGTCGCCGACCTGCCATTTCCGTTTGGTGGTGGCGCTGGTGGCGAGTCCACCTTCGGTGAGCGCGATCCGGTCACCGGGCACGTGCGCGAGCTCGATGGTCCACCCGAACGGATGCGGCGACGCGCCGGCAACCCGCAGGTCGCCGCCGATGTTGACCAATGCGCCCGCCGCCCCGGCCGCGAGCAGCGACTCTGCGACCAAGTCGGCCGCGAGGCCCTTCCCGATCCCGCCGAGGTCGAGTCGAACCGTGGGCGGGAGGGTGACCGCACGAACGAGGGGGTCGATGGTGATGCCGGCGCACCCGGGAACGATCGGGATCGTCGAATCAGTAGGTCCCTCGACGCGGGACGTGATCTCGGCGAAGGTTCGGTTGTAGCCGGCGTGTTCCAGTGCATCGAGCACGGTCGGGTCGAAGGCGCCGTTGAGGAGATGCCACGCCGCGATGGCAGCTCGCACCGCGAGCAGTGTGTCGGAACTCACCCGGACCGGACGGCCTCGAGCTTGGTTGAGCCGGCACAGTTCGGAGTCGGGGAGGAACCGACTCCATCGCCGTTCGAGTTCGCCGATGCGGGTCCGCGCCAACTCCAACAACGGCTCGGCGCCCCCGAGCAGCACCACATGTGCGGTGGTGCCCATCGCCGGAAATCGCGCGCTGTGCATCAGGAGGGACCGGTCGTCGTGACTGCGGGAGCAGGTACCCGCGGGGGTGCGGGTGCCGGTGCGGCGCTCGCACCCGGGGTGGGAACCGATGCCGGCGCGGGTGTGGTCGCAGTCCGTGACACCGTGACCGATCGACCCGCCGAGGCCGGCGCGGCGACGTCGACCGCAGCAATCGGGGCCGGATGGTGTTGGACCTCGATGACGATCACCTTGCCGCGCGGCGCGGGGGCGGGCGGTGCCGTGACGGTTCTGATGGCGACGGCCGGATCGTTCGCGGCCATGAAGCCCACCGCTGCGCCGACCGTGCCCACCGCAACGCCCGCGGCGAGGATTCGACTGGCAGTCGCCGGGTGGCGGCGACGGGACGACGTGGTCATGTCAGTCGTCACCCGGCTCGCTGTGGTCCTCGTGCTCGGTTTCGACCTCATGGTGCGGAGCGGCGGCCGGGGCGATCGCGGCCGGCGCGGGAGTGGCCTCGACGTCGGACTCGACGTGCTCGCCGCGGGGCCGGATGTTCGGGCCGGCCGATGCGGGGGCCGGTACCAAGGGAGCGGGGACCGGGGGGTCGACGACGTCCACGACGTGGTGCTCCACTTCGGGAGGCAGGGTCGCCGTGCTGACCGGGCTGACCTTGCCGATGTTGGGGCTGGCGTCCGCGGCCTGGAAGACGTGCATCGTCGCGCCGGCGGCCACTGCGATGCCGGTGAGGCTCAGGCTGATGGCGGCGGCGCCGGCGAGTGCGGTTCGTCGGTTCATGGGGAACTCCTTCGGTGGGTTGGATTCCACCGTACGGACACCCCGGCCAGCAGTCGGTCGGCGAAACGTAAGGAAAGGGCAAAGGGTGCGGCCGAACACCACCAACGTGCGCGATGGTGGAGGCATGAGGCTCCTCATGGTGGAAGACGATGACGCAATCGCGGTCCCGATGGCTCGGGGACTCGAACGCGAGGGTTTCCGTGTGTCTCGGGTCGAGACCGGTGAGGCCGCCCTCGCCGCCACCGGCTATGACCTCGTCCTGCTCGACCTGGGCATGCCGGACATGGATGGGTTCGCGATCTGTCACCAGCTCCGGTCGCGATCCGATGTCCCGATCATCGTGGTCACCGCGCGCGGCGATGAAGCGGACCGCGTGGTCGGGCTCGAACTCGGTGCGGATGACTATCTGGTCAAGCCATTTGGGTTCCGCGAGTTGGTCGCGCGTATTCGAGCGGTCGCGCGCCGTACCGGCGACCGCCGCTCGGACGATGGCGATATGCGGACCCTCGGAGCGTTGACGATCGACGTGCGCGCCCATCGAGTGACGATCGCCGACGAGGAACTGGCCTTGACGCCGAAGGAGTTCGATCTGCTGGCGCTGTTGGCGGAAGAGCCGGGCGCGTTGTTCTCCCGCACGACCATTCTGGAGCGTGTGTGGGACCCGCACTGGTACGGCCCGACGAAGACCCTGGACGTTCATGTCGCGACGTTGCGTAAGAAACTCGGGAACCCGGCGTGGATCGAGACGGTGCGAGGGGTCGGTTTCCGGCTGGTCGATCCGGGTGCCGGGTAAGCCACGGTGCGTCGTCGTCTGCTGCTCAGCTATCTCACGTTGACGCTCGTCGTGTTGCTGCTGCTCGAGGTCCCGCTCGGTCTGGTGTACGCACGAGAGCAGCGCCGCCGGCTGACGGCGTCGGTGGAGCGCGACGCGCTTGCCTTGTCCATCCGTGCCGAGGAGGGGTTGGAATCCGACGGAGTCGCCGCACTGCAGACGCTCGCCAAGGACTACGAGAACGATACCGGCGGCCGAGTCGTGGTCATCAAGCCGGACGGGTCGGTGGTCGCCGACTCCGAAGCGGGGGAGGGGCCTGCCGAGAACTTCGCCAACCGGCCCGAGTTCAAGACCGCACTCGACCGACGGGAGGCGATCGGATCGCGGCACTCGAAGACGCTCGGCCACGACATCCTGTTCTTCGCGGTGCCGATCGTGCACGGCAACGAGTTGGTCGGTGCGCTCCGGGTGACCTACCCCACGTCCTACGTCGACACTCGAATCCGCGAGGGGTGGTGGGTGCTGATCGGGATCGGCGTCGTCGTGCTGCTCATCGTGTTCCTCGTCAGCCTGCAGCTGGCCCGACAGGTCACGATCCCCATCGAGCGGCTGGCGAAAGCGGCGGCCCGCTTCGGCGGCGGCGCGCTCGACGCGCGCGCTGACGTTCCGGCGGGTCCGCCGGAACTTCGCGACTTGGCCGAACAGTTCAACGCGACCGCCGCTCGCGTCGAGGGTTTGGTGCACTCACAGCGCGAGTTCGTCGCCGACGCCTCCCATCAACTCCGTACTCCGCTGGCCGCGCTCCGGCTCCGCCTCGAGAACCTCGAGAACGATCTCGCCGAATCGGATGAGGCCGCCGCCGATGTTGCCGGTTCCCTCACCGAAGTTGCCCGCCTGTCCCGGCTGGTCGACGGACTCCTCGAACTCGCCCGCGCCGAGCAGGAGACCGAGGTCCCGTCGCTCACCCGACTGGCTCCGATCGTCGACGGTCGTGTCGAGGCGTGGGCCGAGTACGCGGCTGAACATGCGGTGCGGTTCGAGGTCGGGATCGCGCCCGGTCTCACGGTCCGCGCCACTCCCGGCCGGTTGGAACAAGTGCTCGACAACCTCGTCGCCAACGCGATTGACGTCTCTCCGCGCGGGGGAACCATCCGCATCGACGCCACGCGCAGCGATGGTCTGATCTTGGTTCGGGTCGCCGACGACGGGCCGGGAATGTCGCCCGAACAACGGGCCCGGGCCTTCGACCGCTTCTGGCGGGCGTCGGGAAATCGGGGCGGATCCGGCCTCGGGCTGGCGATCGTGCGCCAGCTCGTCGAGGCCGACGGTGGCCGAGTGGCGCTGGACGCGTCGCCCAGTGGCGGGTTGGCGGCCGTCGTGGCGTTGCGCCGCACCTGACCCCGGCGGGGGCCGGGTTCGTCAGTTGGTGGCGGTCCCGGATGGTGCAGCCGGTGCAGCCGGTGCGCTTGGTATCGCCACCGCGTCGGGGTGTCCGACCTGGGCCCGGCGGGCGAGGTCGGCGAGGGTGTGGCCGGCGAGATACCCGGCCATCTCGTCGGACACCGCGACCCAGACCTCCTGCAGGACACAGTGGCCTTCGCAGTGGTCGTGTTCGTCGGGCAGCGTGGTCAGCGGCCCGTCGACCGCGGCCAGGATCTGGGCCAGGCTGATCTCGTCCGGCGGGCGTGCGAGCACGTACCCGCCGCCGACTCCACGCTTGGATCGCACGAGGCCGGCGCCCTTGACTGCCAGCAGGATCTGCTCCAGATAGGGCTGGGGCAGGTTGGTGCGTTCGGCGATCTCTTTGACCGAGGTCGGCCGGTTCGAGTCGTGCAGCGCCAAGGAGAGCAGCGCGCGAGCGGCGTAGTCGCCCCGGGTCGAGACCTTCACCGGGCCATGCTCGCACACCGACACTGATGATGGCCGGTTCGCTACGGTGCATCGATGTCGTCGCCCGAGCCCGTTCGTCCCGACTACGGGCGCGCATCGCTGGAACAGGTCGTCCCGGCGCTCGTCGGGCGCGTCGACAACGCGTGGCTTCCCGAGCCGGCTCGCGAGGCGAAGACGGTGGTGTTGCTGGTGCTCGACGGCTTGGGCTGGGATCTGCTCGAGACCCACCGAGCCTGCATGCCGGAGTTGAGTCAGTTCGTCGGAGGTCGGATCACCACGGTCGCGCCGTCGACGACGGCGTCGGCCTTGACGTCGATCACGACCGGCCTGTCACCGATCCACCACGGTGTCCTCGGCTTTCGCATTCGCCTCGACGGCGATGTGCTCAACGTCCTGTGGTGGGCCGTCGACGGTGGCGGCCGCCCCCCGGATGCGTTCCGGGTCCAGCGGCATCAGCCGTTTCTCGGGCGGACGGTGCCCGTCGTCACCCGCCGGGAGTTCCGCACCTCGGGCTTCACCGCCACCCATCTGCGCGACGCACCGTTCTTCGGCTGGAGTACGACCTCCGTGTTGGTCGAGCAGTGTCGGGCGCTGGCGCACGCCGGCAACCCGCTGGTCTACGCGTACTACCCGGGCATCGACACCGTGGCGCACGAGTTCGGCCTGGGTCCGCCGTATCTCGACGCCGAACTGGCCTTCGCCGACGCCCTCGTCGGGCAGCTCCGGGACGCACTCCCGGCCGAGGCCGCGCTGCTCGTGACCGCCGATCACGGCCAGATGCAGGTCGGGGATAACTGGCAGGAACTGACGGCGGTCCAACCGCTGCTCAACGGCTGCAGCGGTGAGGGTCGGTTCCGGTGGCTCACGGCCATGCGGGGGCGAGCGCCGGAACTCCTGGCGGCGGCGACGGAGGCGTACGGGGCCGATGCCTGGGTGATGAGTCGTGACGAAGTGGTCGAGGGCGGCTGGCTCGGACCGGGCCCGGCCCCGGCGGTCAACGTTCGCCGTTTGGGCGACGTCGCCCTGATCCCCAAGGGGCCGCTGGGATATCTCGATCCGGCCATGCCGAGAGAATCCCAGCTGGTCGGCGCGCACGGATCGCTGACCGCCGCTGAGATCTATGTCCCCCTGGTCGCGGCCGGGGGGCGCGGGTGAGCGGTCATTCGACGGGCGCGGGTAGGGTCATGAATTCCACGCGTGTCATTCGGCCCGGTGGCAGCCCCGAACACCTCTTGGCGGAGTAACTGGTGGCGAAGTCGTTCACCCACCTGCATGTCCACACCGAGTACTCGATGCTCGACGGTGCCTCGCGCATCGGCGATGTCGTCGCGGCCGCGGCGGCCGACGGCCAGCCCGCGATCGGGATCACCGACCACGGCAACATGTACGGCGTCCTGCCGATGTACCAGGAGGCGCGCAAGCAGGGGATCGTCCCCATCATCGGCACCGAGCTGTACCAGGCGTACGAACACCGCACCGAGCGCCCGGTGCGGCGGGGGAGCCAGGTCGACGACTCCGGCGGTGAAGTCGAGGGCGGCCGCAAGGCGTACTACCACCTGACCGCGCTGGCCGAGACCCAGCAGGGGTACCGCAACCTCATCCAGCTCTCGAGTCGCGCGTACCTCGAGGGCTACTACCAGAAGCCCAAGGTCGACTGGGAGATCCTCGCCGACCACCACGACGGCGTCATTGCCACCACCGGATGTCTCGGTGGACACGTGCTGCAGCGGTTGCTCCACGGTGACGAACCGGGTGCGCTCGCTGCCGCGGCGCGGCTGCAGGACATCTTCGGGCGGGACAACCTCTTCGTCGAGTTGCAGGACCAAGGGCTCCCCGAGCAAGCCCAGACGAATCCCCAGCTCATTCGGATCGCGCACCAGCTGCAGGCGCCGCTCCTCGCCACCAATGACAGCCACTACACGCACGAAGCCGACGCAGCCGCCCACGACGCGTTGCTGTGTGTGCAGACCAACGCCAAGATTCACGAGACCAACCGGTTCAAGTTCTCGGGTTCCGGCCATTACCTGAAGTCGGCCGTCGAGATGCGGTCGATCTTTTCGGAGGTACCGGAGGCGTGCGACAACACGCTCTGGGTTGCCGAGCGGGCCAACGTCGAGATCGACTTCGGTCAACCCGTGCTGCCGAGCTTCCCCGTCCCGGAGGGGATGACCGAGACCGAGTATCTCCACCAACTCACCTACGAAGGGGCCGCGCAGCGCTACGGGGTCGATCTCGCCCCGAACGTGCGCGACCGCATCGAATACGAACTCGGCGTCATCGAGTCGATGGGCTTTTCGGCGTACTTCCTCGTCGTGTGGGACCTCGTCGCCTACGCGCGCTCGCAGAACATCCGCGTCGGCCCGGGCCGGGGCAGTGCTGCGGGTTCGTGTGTGGCGTATTGCCTCCGCATCGTCGACATCGACCCGATTCGCTACGACCTGCTGTTCGAGCGGTTCCTGAACCCGGGCCGCAAGCAGATGCCCGACATCGACATGGACTTCGACTCCCGCTACCGCGGCGACATGATCAAGTACGCGGCGCAGCGCTACGGCTCGGACCACGTTGCCCAGATCATCACGTTCTCGACGATCAAGGCGCGGGCCGCCGTGCGCGACGCGGCGCGGGTGCTCGACTATCCCTACATCGTCGGCGACAAGATCGCCAAGCTCATGCCGCCGCTGATCATGGGTCGCGACACCCCGCTCTACGCGTGTCTCGATCCGCACCCGAAGTTCGAGGACGGCTACAAGATGGCCACCGAACTGCGCGAGCTCTACGAGACCGACAAGGAAGCCAAGGACGTCATCGACGTCGCGCGTGGGCTCGAAGGGCTGCGCCGGCAGGACGGCATTCACGCCGCCGCGGTGGTGATCACCCGGGAGCCCCTCACCGAGTACCTGCCGATCCAGCGCAAACCCGAACCCGGCTCGCCGATCGAGGACGCGCCGGTCGTCACCCAGTACGAGATGCACGGCGTCGAGGATCTCGGCCTCCTCAAGATGGACTTCCTCGGGCTGCGCAACCTCGATGTGATGGAGATCACCCTCGATCTCGTCGAGCGCGCCACGGGGGTGCGGCCCGACATCGACAACGTCGACCTCACCGACGCCAAGACGTTCGAGCTGCTGCGCCTCGGTGACACGATCGGGGTGTTCCAGCTCGAAGGCGGTCCGATGCGGGCGCTGATCCGGTCGCTCGAACCGAGTTCCTTCGAGGACGTCGCCGCGCTCGTCGCGTTGTACCGCCCCGGCCCGATGGCGGCCAACATGCACACCGACTACGCCGACCGCAAGAACGGTCGCAAGCCGGTCGAGTACGACCACGCCGACCTCGAGGAGATTCTCGGCCCGACGTTCGGTCTGATGATCTACCAAGAGCAGCTGATGCGAGTCAGTCAGCGGCTGGCGGGATACTCACTGGAGGAGGCCGACAACCTCCGGAAGGCGACGGGCAAGAAGGACCGGGTGCTCATCGCGAAGGAGCGCGCCAAGTTCGTCGACGGGTGCGAGGCCCAGGGCTACGGCCGACCGTTCGGCGAGAAGATGTTCGACATCATCGAGCCGTTCGCCGACTACTCGTTCAACAAGTCCCACTCGGTCGGCTACGGGTTCGTCGCGTACCAAACTGCGTACCTGAAGGCGAACTACCCGCGCGAATACCTCGCCGCGTTGCTCACGAGCGTCAAGGGCGACAAGGACAAGTCGGCGGTGTACTTGAACGAGTGTCGCCAACTCGAGATCCCGGTCCTCGTCCCCGATGTCAACGAGTCGGTGATGGACTTCGCGGTCGTGCACCCGCTGCTCGAGGACGGCACGCCCGGGCCCGGTGCGATCCGGTTCGGCCTTTCCGCCGTCCGCAACGTCGGTGAGGGTGTCGTCGGCAAGATTCTCGACGCGCGCGACGAGGGCGGACCGTTCACCGATTTCTACGACTTCTGCGATCGGGTCGAGACCACGGCGCTGAACAAGCGCACGATCGAGTCGCTGGTCAAGGCCGGAGGGTTCGACTCGCTCGGTCACCCGCGCCAAGGACTTTCATTGGTGTTCGAGTCCATCGTCGAGGAAGTGCTGCGGCGACGGAACAAGGAAGCCGAGGGCCAGTTCGACCTCTTCTCCACCAGCGCCGAGATCATGGAGTCCGAGCGCGATCACACGCGCACGGCGATTCCCGATCAGGAGTTCGGGAAGACCCAGCGGCTCGCGTTCGAGAAGGAGATGCTCGGGCTCTACGTGTCCGACCACCCCTTGATGGGCGCCGAGCGCGCGCTGCGCCGGCACACCGACGCGACGCTGTCGGACCTCAAGGAGATCCGCGAAGGTGAGCTGCGAACCGTCGGGGGAGTGGTCACGGCCTTGGCGAAGAAGTACACCAAGCGCGGCGACCTCATGGCAACGTTCGTCCTCGAAGACCTCGCGGCCGCCGTCGAGGTGATGGTCTTCCCGAAGACGATGGCCTCGTACGGGGAGATGCTGAGTGAAGACGCGATCGTGTGCGTCAAGGGTCGGCTCGACATGCGCGACGACGCGCCGAAGGTCATTGCCATGGAGATCACCCAACCGGCGCTGATCCTCGACGGCGCGCCGCCCGTCCGGTTGCGCATCCGCCCCGGCGAACTCACCGACGCCAAGACCACGCGGCTGAAGGAGATCCTCGCCGAACACCCCGGGGAGTCGCAGGTGTTCGTGCATCTGGAGAGCCAGGACAAGACGACGGTGTTGCAACTGGGCGACGAGTTCTGCGTCTCGGAGCGCAACGGCCTCTTCGGCGAACTCCGCGTCCTCCTCGGCCCCGACTGCATCGCCTGACCCACCCCACCTTCCACCGTTTGGCGCGTGATGGTCGGCTGACGACCACCAGATGCCAAGCGCGGCGTTCGGTTCGACCAACCTACGAGCGTTTGGCACGTGACGGTCGTCCGGCGATCACCAGCCGCCAAACGCTGACGGGCGGCGGCCTCTACCCTGGGGTCATGGCAGCAGAAGATCGTGACGGGGTGCCGATCGACGAGTCGTTGAACGTCGTCGACGAGAACACGGAACGCACCGTCGACCGGCTCATGGGTTCGTTGCCCGGCGCGATGACCGGCGCCGCGATGCTCGGCCTGGCCAAGGGCATGGGCATGCACCACGAGCAGGAGGAGACCATGGAGATCCGGGAAGCGGGCGAGCCCGAACCGGATCCCGACGATCCGATCCAGGTCTCGATCGACATCGAACACCCGGAGAACTCCCGCATCGTCTACCGCGTCGCGTCGCCGGCCGATCCCGATTCGTCGAACTAGCGACTGACGAGAAGTCGGTAGCCGAGGTCGAGTTCGTCGAGGTCGCGCAGGTGGCCCCACTTGGCGTCCCATGCGCCTGATGCGAGGTCGGCGGCGAGTTGGGCCATGCCGGCATCCACCAGCTCGGGATCGAGCTTGCGCATGGCCGACATGCCGGCGCGGCGTTGCGGGTCGAGGTACAGCTCGGGGCGAGCCCAGTACGCGCCCATGAAGCCGTCGGTGCAGTCTCGCGGGACCGGCGCGATCTGAATGTCGGCATCGAGCCACGACGCGACCTCGTCGATGGGCGGGAAGATGAACTGGTCCTGGCCGATGATCGCCGGGAGGTAGTCGCTCGCGATCCACGGGACGAGATCCGTGTCGAAGGTGAACATGACGGTGCGCGGCGCCACGCGACGCAACTCGTCGACTCCGGCGCGCTGGTTGGGCCAGTGGTGCATCGTCAGGATCGCCATGGTCGCGTCGAAGCTGCGATCGGCGAACGGGAGTTCCTCCGCGAAGGCCTGTACGGCCGGCGGACTCCCGGCGGGGCGTTGGGCGAGCATGACCGCCGAGGGTTCGACCGCGACGACCTCGCGGTCGGTCGGCTCGTAGGATCCGGCGCCCGCGCCGACATTGAGGACCCGGCGGGCGTCGCCGAGTGCCCCGTGGATGCGGGCCGCAATGCGTGCATCGGGGCGCCGGGTGGTCGCGTAGCTCGTCCCGATGGTGTCGTACAGCGGATGAGCCATCTACCCGACCTTGCCGATCACGTCGTCGGCAAACCGAGACAGCGAATCCCGAAGCCCATCCGGATTGAACGCGAGCGGCGGGATGACGATCCGGTCGCAGCCCTCGTCCTGCATGCGCTTGATGCCGTCGACGTCCATCGCGCCGCCGCGGGTGATCTCGATCGCGTCGGGGTCACGACCAGCTTCCTCGGCCGCCGCGCGCATGACCGGCTGCAGCTCGGACCAGTCGCCTTTGCCCGGGAAGAACCCGTCGCCGAGCCGCCCGGCGCGGCGGGCCGCGGCCTTGGTGTGACCGCCGACCACGATCGGGATCGAGGGCTGGGTCGGGTGAGGGAATGAGTTGGCGGCGCGCAGGGTGGTGAACTCGCCGTCGAAGTCGACCGCCTCACCGGCCCAGAGTGCGCGGAGCACCGCCACGTGTTCGTCGGTGCGGGCGGCCCGCTCGCCGAAGGGGATGCCCAACGCGGTGAACTCCTCCTCGAGCCAGCCCACGCCGATCCCGAGGGTGACCCGGCCACCCGTGAGGAGGTCGAGCGTCGCGACTTCCTTGGCCAAGACGACGGGGTTGCGCTGGGGCAGGATCAGGATGCCGGTGGCGAGGCGCAACGTGGTGGTGTGGGCGCCGACCCAGGTCAGCCACACGAGGGGGTCCGGGATGGGGGAGTCGTCGCCGCCCGCCATCTTCCCGTCCTTGGAGTACGGATACTCGGACGCGTAGCCACCCGGCACGATCACGTGCTCGACCGTCCAGACCGACTCGATCCCGGTCTCCTCGCAGATACGCCCGAGTTCGGCCGCGCCGTCAGGTCGGCCGAACGGTCCGACGTTGGCAAAGATCATTCCGAACTTCATTCGAGCCTCCGAGTGGGTGAGCCGGCAGTTTTCAGCAGGGCGGGGTTCGCGTGCCAAGCTGCCCGCACTGCTCGTCGGAGAATAGGGTCGCCAGGTGAAAATCGGAGTGCTCGGAGCGACAGGACCCGCGGGTCGAGGATTGGCAGCCCGGTTGAGCGACGTCGGGTACGACGTCCTGGCGGGCTCCCGGGAGCGAGTCAAGGCCGAACACGTCGTGACCGAGCTCACCGAGGAGTGGGGGGATCGTGTCCAGCGGATCACCCCGGCCAACAACCAGGCGGCGTGTGACGCCGATGTGGTGGTGTTGGCGGTGCATGCCGACGCCGCGCTCGCGACGGCGAAGTACTTCGCCGATCAGTTGGCCGGCAAGATCGTGGTGTCGATGGCGAACCACCTCGTACGCAATGGCACCGAGTTCAATGCGGTGCTCCCACCCCACGGCTCGATCGCCAAGGAGATGCAGGCGCTGCTGTGGCGCTCCGAGGTCGTGACCGCCTTTCACCTCGTCCCGGCGGCCGAGTTCGCCAATCTCGACGAGAAGATGGAGAGTGACGTCGTCGCCTGTGGCAACGACGACACCGCCCGGTCGACGCTGATGGAGATCATTCGCGCCATCCCCGACCTTCGGGCGTTCGACGGGGGCTCGCTCGAGAACGCGGTCGGAATGGAGACCTTCGCGGCGGTGTTGCTGTCGATCAACATCCGGCACAAGGTCCGTGCTGGCCTCCGACTGTCGGGTATCTGATCACGTGACGATTTCTCTCTACGACACCGCCCGTCGCGCGGTGGTCCCGTTCGAGCCCGATCACCTGGTGCGGATGTACGTCTGTGGGATCACCCCGTACGACTCGACCCACCTGGGTCACGCGGCCACGTACCTCACCTACGACCTGCTGATCCGGCGCCTGGAGGAGCTCGGTCACGAGGTGCACATGGTGCGCAACGTGACCGACGTCGACGATTCCATCCTCCCCAAGGCTCGCGAGTTGGGGGTCCCGTACCTCGAACTCGCCGAAGCCGAGCTCACCCGGTTCCGGGCCGACATGGAGGCGCTGGAAATGCGTCCGCCGATCGCCGAACCGCGAGCGACCGAAACCATCGACGAGATCATCTCGATCGTCGGGCGCCTCCTGGATTCCGGGCACGCGTACCTGACCCACGGCACCGCGTACTTCGACGTGTCGAGCTTCCCCAACTTCGGCAAACTCTCGCAATACTCCGAAGACCAGATGGTCCGGCTCGCACGGGCACGCGGCGGCAACCCCGACGATCCGCACCGGCGCAGCCCGCTCGACTTCGTGCTCTGGCAACCGAGCGGACCCGACGAACCCGCGTGGCGAGCGCCGTTCGGCGTCGGCCGACCGGGTTGGCACGTGGAGTGTTCCGCGATGTCGATGCAGGAACTGGGCCCGACGATCGACCTGCACGGCGGCGGCACCGACCTGATCTTCCCGCACCACGAGTGCGAGATCGCCCAGAGCGAGGCCCTGACCGGTCAGCCGTTCGTGCGGCATTGGTTGCACTCGGCGATGGTGGCCTACGAGGGCGAGAAGATGAGCAAGTCGCTCGGAAACCTCGTCTTCATCAGCGATCTGCGCCAGACCGCGGACCCGCGCGCCATTCGGCTCGCGTTGATGCATCACCACTACCGCTCGGGGTTCGAGTGGCACGACACCGACATTCAGGACGGCACCGCGCTCTTGCACCGCCTCGTGGCCGCAGCGCAGTGTGGGAACGGTCCGGACCCCGTTCCGTTCGCAACGCGGGTCCGCGCCGCGATCGACGATGATCTCGACGCGCCGAAGGCGATCGACGTCCTCGGTGAACTCGCCGATGCCATCCTCTCGGGCGGCTCGGATCAGACGGCGCCCGCCGTGCTCGCCGACCTCTGCGCCCTCATCGGCGTCGACGCCACCCGCGAAATTTCAGCCCTCGGCTTTGGCTTTGAGGGCGTCGAGGCTGCCCTGGTAGATGCCTTGCATCATCCCGGCCATCTCGTCGGGAACGGCGGTGACGTCCCAGGTGACTCGGGAGCCGCCGTCGGAGTCGTGGACGGTGATGGTCGCCTCGTGGGATTCGATCGGCACGCCGTCGACGATGGAATAGGTGATCGCCTTGCCCGCCTCGTCGAGGTTCACCAGACGCTCCCGGATGCTCATCCCCATCATCGAGAGCACGCGGTCGTCGCCATCGGACTCCGAGCTGTCGATGCCGGGCATCCAGCTACCGAGGCCGTGGAAGTCGCGCACGATCGTCCAGACGGCGTCGGGGGTCGCGGTGATGGTGAGTTCTGCGGTGGCGGTCGCCATGGGGATATCTCCAAAAGTCGAGGTCGGAAGGTCGCCGATCATACGGCGGCGAATCGTCCCCAGGCTGGGAAGGGGCCGCCGGTAACCTCGGGACGATGTCCACCCCGATCACGCTCACGTTGCCCGACGGTTCTCAGCGCGAATATCCCGCCGGAACCACGGGTGGTGAGGTTGCTGCGAGCATCGGCCGGGGTCTCGCCAAGGCCGCACTCGCGGTCGCCCTCGACGGCGACCTGATCGATCTGAACCGGCCGATCGACGCGGACGCCACGGTCGCGATCATCACCGGTGCAACCGGCGAGGGTCGGGAGATCCTGCGGCACTCGACCTCGCACCTCCTCGCGCAGGCCGTGTTCGATCTGTTTCCGGGAGCCAAGTACGCGATCGGTCCGGCCATCGCCGACGGCTTCTACTACGACTTCGAACTCCCCGGCGGCACCCACTTCCACGACTCGGACCTCGAACGGATCGACGCCCGGATGCGGGAACTGATCAAGGAGAACCAGTCGTTCGTCCGCGAGGAACATGCCGCGGCCGAGGGTTCGGCACTCTTCGCCGACCAGCCGTTCAAGCTCGAGATCATCACGAATGTCACGAGCGGCGCCGCCGACGACGAGGATGCGGGTGAAGTCATCGGCGAGGGTGTGGTCGGGGTGTACCGCAATGTTCGCGCCGACGGTTCCACGGCCTACGTCGACCTGTGTCGGGGTCCGCACGTGCCCGCCACCGGCAAGCTCGGAGCGTTCAAGCTCACACGCGTCGCCGGCGCGTACTGGCGCGGCGACGAGAAGCGTCCGCAACTGCAGCGGATCTACGGCACCGCGTGGGAGAGCAAGGAGATGCTCGCGGAGCACCTCCACCGGCTCGAAGAAGCCGAACGGCGTGACCATCGCAAGCTCGGCGTCGAACTCGATCTCTTCTCGTTCCCCGAGGAGGTCGGATCCGGCCTCGCAGTGTTCCACCCCAAGGGCGGCACGGTCCGGCGCATCATGGAGGAGTACTCCCGCGACCCAGCACGTCGCCGGCGGGTACGAGTTCGTCTACTCGCCGCACATCACGAAGTCGCATCTGTTCGAGACGAGCGGCCACCTCGAGTGGTTCGCCGACGGCATGTATCCGCCGATGGAGCTCGACGCGGGCACGGACTACTACCTGAAGCCGATGAACTGTCCGTTCCACATCCTGATCTACCGGAACCGGACCCGTTCCTACCGCGAGCTCCCGCTGCGCCTCTTCGAGTTCGGCACCGTGTACCGATACGAGAAGTCCGGCGTGGTCCACGGCCTCACCCGTGCACGCGGATTCACCCAGGACGACGCCCACATCTTCTGCACCAGGGAGGCCGTGACCGAAGAGTTGGCGTCCTTGCTGGAGTTCGTCCTCGGGTTGCTGCGCGATTACGGCCTCACCGACTTCTACCTCGAACTCTCGACCAAGCCCGAGGCCAAGGCCGTCGGTTCCGACGAGGAGTGGGACGAAGCCACCGAGGCGTTGCGGGTCGTGGCCGAGAACGCCGGGTTGGAGCTGGTCATGGACCCGGGCGGTGGCGCGTTCTACGGGCCGAAGATCTCGGTCCAGGCGCGCGACGCGATCGGCCGGACTTGGCAGATGTCGACGATCCAGGTCGACTTCCAACTCCCGCAGCGGTTCGACCTCCACTACGTCGGCTCCGACAACGAACGGCATCGGCCGGTGATGATCCACCGGGCGCTGTTCGGGTCGATCGAACGATTCTTCGCGGTGCTCCTCGAGCACTACGCGGGTGCGTTCCCCGCCTGGCTCGCGCCCATACAGGTGGCGGTGTTGCCCGTCGCGGATCGTCACCACGACTACGCGGCGCGAGTCGCGGCCCGGCTCCACTCGGAGACGTTGCGCGTCGAGGTGCTCGACGCCCACAACGACACGCTCGGCAACCGGGTCCGTCGGGCCAAGACCGAGAAGGTTCCCTGGGTGCTCGTGGTCGGTGACGACGACGCCGCGGCCACCACGGTCGGCGTCAACGCGCGCGGTGCCGACGCGCCCGAGCGGGGGGTGGGGCTCGAAGACTTCGTGGCGCGCGTGGTCGACGAGGTGCGCGAGCGCCGAGTATGAGCCTGGCGCGCCTGTGGGCCGGATGGCGCTCGGACTACATCGAGACCATCGACGCGCCGATCGCGGCCCGACGGGTGCCTCTTCTGCGGATTGCTCGCGATGAGCGACGACGCCGAGGCCTTGATCCTCGAGCGGGCCGAGCCGACGTTCACGTTGATGAACGCCTATCCGTACACCTCGGGTCACGTGATGGTGTCGCCGATGCGGCACGCGGCCTCCATCACCGATCTCGACGCCGACGAGGGGGCGGCGCTCATGCACGCGACGCAACGGGCGGCCGCGGCGGTCAACGCGGTGTACCGGCCGGAGGGGCTCAACGTCGGGGCGAACATCGGCCGAGCGGCCGGTGCCGGAGTGCCGGGTCATCTTCACGTGCACGTGCTGCCGCGCTGGAGCGGCGATACCAACTTCATGACCTCGGTCGCCGAAGCTCGGGTGCTGCCCGAGAGCCTCCGCCAGTCCTACGACAAGCTCCGGTCCGCTCTGGCGTGATTCCGGTGGGTAGCGTCGGTGTCGTGTCCGAACCCATGATCGGTGATGCGCTGCCCGACGACCTCGACGTCACCAACTTCGTCGGACCCACCGTCTTCCCCGACAACTCGAAGCGCCGAATCACGGGAACGATTGATCTCGTGATCGCCGCCGGATGCCTGGCCCAGTTCGCGCAGAGCGGGAACAAAGGTCTGTTGGCCGTGGGAATCCTGCTGGCGGCGATCGGCGGGTATCACTTCATCGCCGGGTGGAAGACGAACATCAACGAGACCGAGGCGCTCGCCATCGCGAGCCGGACGGTCGGCTTCCCGGTTGGTCACGCGTCGGCGCAGCTCGCGTGGTACGGCCTCCGCAGCCGGCCGGCGTGGCGCATCCTGCTCTACAGCGCCGACGAGCCGCCGAGCTTGCGCGGCTTGGTGGAGTGCGATGCGGTCGACGGTCGGGTCATGGGGGAGTACACCGAGGACGAACCCCGAGGACTGGTCCGAGTTCGGCCTCGGCGC
Source organism: uncultured Acidimicrobiia bacterium (assembly GCA_963765075.1). Classification (GTDB taxonomy): domain Bacteria; phylum Actinomycetota; class Acidimicrobiia; order IMCC26256; family JAENVU01; genus JAENVU01. The sequence continues at coordinate 100,273 of CAVXVA010000001.1, read as the reverse complement.
CATGCCGGGCAGGACGTAGCGAAGCAATCGTCGGCGTCGCGAGCCGACGGGGTTCGGCGACCCGGTAGCGTTCTCGCCTCATGCAGCGGGCTGAGGCGCCACCTCGAATCGGTCCGTGGCGCCTCGAAGTGCGCCGCTTCCTCGAGTTGGTCGGGGTGTTCGGCCTGGCGATCGCGCAACCGACGTTCGACCTGCTCGGCAAGAACGCGGGCCTGTTCGTGGCGTGGAATACCACCGTGCCCCGCGGCCTGCTGCTCGTGAGCGTCGGTGATCCTGGTGCCCGCGATCGTGGCCTTCGTGGTGGAGTTCATCGTGGGTGGTCTGGCCCCGCGCCGGCGGACCGGCGTCCACCGGTGCTGCTCGCGTTCGGTATCGGGATCATCGTGATCGAAGCGACCGAAACACGCGACCGAACTCGGGCCGGTGCCGCTCGTCGTGCTTCGGGGTGATCGCCGTCGGCATGCTCGTGCGTTCGGGCTGTTGGCGCGGTCGCCTGCACTCCACACGTGGTTGCGCTACCTCGCCGATCGCACCCGTTCGGTTTCGCCGCGCTGCTGCTGCTCGCGTCACCGGCGTCGACCGTTGTGTTCGACTCGCAGCCCGCCGCCGCGGCGGTAACGGTGCGCTCGCCCCATCGCGTCGTCATGATCGTGATGGACGAGTTCCCGCTGACGTCGCTGCTCGACGGCCACGGCGAGATCGATGCGCAGCTCTATCCCAACTTCGCCGCGCTTGGCTCGCGACGTCCACCTGGTACCGCAACGACACCACGGTCGCGCCGTACACCGAAGCCGCGCGTGCCGGCGATCCTCACCGGCCAACTCCCGCAGCCGGAGACAGAGGTGCCGGTGACTGCGGAGCATCCACAGAACCTGTTCACGCTGTTCGGGCCGGACCTATCGCTTCAACGTTCACGAATCGGTGACCCGGCTGTGTCCGACGCTCGCAGCTGTCCGCCGCACAGATCGGTCGGTCGGCGCACATCCCGGCGTGCGCGGCATGTTGCGCGACGTCGCCGTCGATCTGGGGCGACTTCGCCGACCCGGCGAACCGCGATGCGCCGGGGTTCGGCGGACTCGGCGGAGAAGACACGCAAGCGGTGCTGACTGCCAATGGATTCGTCAACTCGCTGCGCCCGAGCACGGGACCGCAACTCGACTTCCTCCACGTGTTGTTGCCCGCATTTCCCGTGGCACTACCTGCCCACGGGTCAGGACTACGCGGCCCTGCCCGGGCACACCAACGGTCTGCACGGTCAGAACTGGGCCAACCAGCAGGTGGCCGACCTCTCGCCCGTGTGCGTCATCTGCTGCAGGTGCAGGCCACCGACACGTTCATCGGTCAGGTCGTCGCGAAGCTCGCGGCGATGGGGGTCTACGACGACACGCTCTTGGTCGTGCACCGCCGATCACGGTGTCGTCGTTCCGCGGCGGTGGCCCGATCCGGGGAGTGACCGACGCCTCGATGCCGGATATTGCCTGGACGCCGCTCTTCATCAAGGCGCCGGGACCAGACGACCGGCGGCACCGACGACCGCGCCGACCGAGTCCATCGACGTGCTCCCGACGATGGCCGATCACCTCGGCATCACCATTCCGTGGAAGGTCGATGGTCGCTCGCTGACCGGTCCGGCGAGGACCGTACCGGGAGGCCAGACGTTCCCGATGTTCGAGTGGTCGCGGAGCGTCATCCGATCCGCGTTCCGGCGAACATGGCTTCGTCTGAAGCGTGCCGCCGGCTTCGGGCGCCAGGTGCGTGCCGCCCGCGCCGCGCCACCGAACGAGTTCGCCGACCTCCGCGTCTTCCGCAGTCGGGCGTCGACGACGATCTGCTCGGCACCCGTCGCCGGCCGGATCCGGCCCGCCGGAACCGGTCGACCGCCACGCTCGACAGCCCGTTGCGGTACCTGGCGGTGGACCAGGCCACGCCGAAGACGCAGTTCGCCGCGATCCACGGCGTGACCACGCTGGCGTAGGCCGGGCGACCGCTCGCCATCGCGGTGAACGGTGTCGTCGCCGGGCTGAGCTTCAGCGTACCGGGCTCCCGGCTCGGACCACACCGAGTTCTGGGGGACCTTGGTCCCCGCTTCTTCCGCAACGGGCCGCAACTTCGTGCAGGTGTTCGCCGATCGACGGGCCGCCGGCGCGTCAGGTACTGCATCTCTGGATCGCCGTCCGGTGTCGGCGGCCTCGGCGCCTGACCCGATGGACCGTCGGAGTGACCGGAGCCGGGCCACGCGGCGGTGGTCATGCCGGGCTCGGTGATGGCCCGGTGGTACCGTGGCGGCTTCGTCGCCACCATCTGAGGGAGTGCGAACGCACATGCTCGACGGTCGTCTGCGCGCCACTGTGACCCGCGGACTCAACCCCATCGGCAGGGGCCTGCTCACACTGGGCATCGGCCCCGATGTCCTGACCATCACGGGCTTGGTGCTCTCGATCGCGACCGCGCTGTTCATCGCGTCCGGTCACCTCGTGTGGGGTGTCATCGGCCTCACGTTGAGCGGCCTGGTCGACTTGCTCGACGGGTCCGTCGCCCGCACCTCGGGCCGGGTCTCGTCGCGCGGCGCGTTCTTCGATTCGGTCATCGACCGCGCCTCGGATGCAGTCGTGTTCGGCGGCGTCGCGTGGTACCTCGGCCGCGACAGTGGTCGACTTCCGGTTCTCGCGCTGGCCGCGGTCGCACTCGCGATGTTGATCTCGTACGAGCGGGCCAAGGCGGAAGGTCTGGGATACAACGCCCGCGGTGGGCTCATGGAACGCGCGGAACGCATGGTGATGCTCGGCATCGGCCTCGCGTTCGACGTATTGGTCCCGGTGCTGTGGATCATGGTCGCGCTCATGGCCGTGACCGCGGTGCAGCGGTTCTTCCTGGTGTGGAGACAGGCCACTGCCGATCTCCCGGCCCGCCCGCCATCGGCCGCAGCTCGGCATCGTCGGCCCGGATCCGGAGACGGCGACGCTCCGGTCAGCCGGTGGCGCGCGATGGACCGGCCGGCGGGACGACGGGCGGTGCGGACCACGCGCCGGAGCCGTCCCTAGCCCGGTGGCACTGCCCTCCCCGTCGTATCTGGCGTACCGATTGGGCGCCATCGTCGCCAACGCGCTGCCATCGGCCGTCGCCACGCCGATCGCGGAGACAACCGGTCGGGCGGTGGCGCTCGCCCCGATCTTGAGTGGTCGACGTCGAATCGTGCGTCGCAATCTGCAACGAGCGACCGACGGATCGCTGAACGGGATCGCGCTCGAACGGGCGGTCTCGGACACCTTCGCCTCGTACGGGCGGTACTGGTTGGAGTTGTTTCGTCTCCCCGCCGACGCGCGCGGTTCGGTGGAGGAGCGCGTCACCTCGGTCGGGTTCCACCACATCACCGAGGCACTCGAACGCGGGAACGGGGCGATTCTCGCACTGCCCCACGTCGGCGGCTTCGACTTTGCGGCGGCCTGGCTGGCCGGGCGAGGGCTTGCCCCCACCGTGGTGGTCGAGGCGGTCGAGCCTCCGGAACTCTTCGAATGGTTCGCCGACGTGCGGCGCGCCATCGGAATGGAGGTGATTCCGCTCGGCCCGTCGGCCGCGTCGGGAGTCGTCCGGGCACTCCAGCGCGAACCGAGTGGTGTGTCTGCTGGCCGACCGGGATCTCGCGGGCGACGGGGTTCCGGTCGAGTTCTTCGGTGAGGAGACCACGCTTCCCGCCGGTCCGGCGACCCTCGCCGTTCGCAGCGGCGCCGCGTTGATTCCGACGGCGGTGTATTTCCGACCCCACGGGCATCACTTCGTGAAGATCGAAGCACCGCTCCCGGTCGAACGGCGCGGTCGGCTCCGCGAGGACGTGACTCGGATCACTCAACTCCTTGCCCATCGCTTCGAAGAGGCGGTTCGCATGGCCCCCGAACAGTGGCACGTCATGCAACCGAACTGGCCGAGCGACCAACCGGGCGCACCGAGTCCGCCGAGTCCACCGAGTCCACCGAGTCCACCGAGTCCACCGAATGAGCCGTCGGTGCCGGTGTGATGCGGGTCTCGATCCTGTGCCCCTATTCGCTGTCGGTCCCCGGCGGCGTGCAGGGCCAGGTGCTGGGCCTCGCCCGGGCCTTGCGGGCGATCGGTGTCGATGCCCGGGTGATCGGCCCGACCGACGGCCCACCGCCCGAGCCGGGGGTCACCACGGTCGGAGCCACCGTCGGCTTTTCGGCGAACGGTTCGATCTCACCGATGGCCGAGGAGCAACGGGTGGCGTCGGATCGCACCCTCGAGGCGCTGCGTGCCTTCGCGCCCGACGTGCTGCACCTGCACGAACCATTGGTCCCGGGCCCGACGAGTGCGGCGCTGCTCGGGAGTGAAATCCCCAAGGTCGGGACCTTCCACGCCGCGGGGGAGGCGGGATCGCCGGCATACAAGGCACTGCGCAAACTTGCCGAGAGCGCCGCCCGGCGCCTGGCCGTGCGGGTGGCGGTCAGCCCGGACGCGGCGGCGATGGCCGAGGCCGCGCTCGGCGGCACCTATGTGATCCTTCCGAACGGCGTCGATGTCGACGCCTTCGTGAAGGTCGAGCCCTGGCTCACGCCGCGGCCGAGCGTGCTCTTCCTCGGCCGTCACGAGCCGCGGAAAGGGCTCGAGGTCCTCCTCGACGCCTGGGCGGGACTCGATCGGGACGCGACATTGTGGGTTGCCTCCGATGGCCCCGAGACGGAGTCGCTCCAGGCCCGAAACACGCCAAACGTCGAGTGGCTCGGGCGCATCTCCGAACCCGAGAAACTCGCCCGCCTGGGCGGCGCGACCGTGTTCTGTGCCCCGGCGCTCGGTCAGGAGTCCTTCGGCATCGTCTTGCTCGAAGGGATGGCCGCCGGCACGGCCGTGTTGGCCTCGGACATCCCGGGCTATCGCAACGTGGCCCACCACGACGTCAATGCACTCCTCGTCGCCCCGGACGATCCCGACGCCCTCCGCGTGGGGTTGGCCCAGTTGCTCGATTCCGAGCCGACTCCGGACCCGCCTGGAAACTGCGGCGTCCGAGCATGTGCTGGAGTTCTCGCTCCATCGACTCGCCGAGCGCTACGTAGAGGTCTACGAGCAGGCGATTGCCATCGGTGGCTCGGCGGTGCCGTCGGTTCCGGCCTGATCGCCTCTACGATGGTGGGCACGATCGTCCCCTGAGGAGCTTCAATGGCTATTTGGATCATCATCGCAGTGGTGGTGGTCTTGCTGGTCCTTTTCGTCGTCGTGACGTACAACGGCCTGGTCAAGACCCGCAACCGCATCGACAACGCGTTCTCCCAGATCGCGGTGCAACTCAAGCGCCGCCACGATCTGATCCCGAACCTGGTCGAGACGGTCAAGGGCTACGCCGCCCACGAGAAGGGCGTGTTCGAGGCCGTCACCGCGGCCCGGGCCAACGCCATCAACGCCGAAAACGGGACCCCCCGGGCCCAGGCGCAGGCGGAGAACGCGCTGAGCGGCACGCTGAAGAGCTTGTTTGCCGTCGCCGAGGCGTACCCGGACCTGAAGGCGAACCAGAACTTCCTGTCGCTGCAGGAAGAGATCACCTCGACCGAGGACAAGATCGCCTATTCACGGCAGTTCTACAACGACTCCGTGCTCGGCTACAACAACAAGATCCAGGCGGTTCCGGCCAACGTGTTGGCCGGAATGTTCAACTTCACGGCCCGCGAGTACTTCGAGGGTGACCCGACGGAGCAGGGCCCGGTCTCGGTCCAGTTCTAACCCTCGCTGAGAGCTGACCTCGTGGGAATGTACGAACAAATCGCGCGCAACAAGCGCCGCACGTTCTTGATGCTGGCCGCCTTCGTGTTCCTCATCGCGGCGGTCGCGGTCGCGCTCGGCGTCTTGTTCCGGGCCGGTGTGGCCATCGTGCCGATCGCGATCGCGATCGCGATCGGAATGGCGTGGACCTCGTACTTCCTGTCGGACAAGATCGCGCTGGCCGCGAGCCGGGCCACGCCGGCCGACGGTCCCGAGTACGCCCGCTATCACAACCTCGTCGAAGGCCTGTGCATCGCGGCGGGCCTGCCCAAACCTCGGCTCTACGTGGTCGACGATCCGGCACCGAACGCGTTCGCGACCGGTCGCAACCCCGAACACGCGGCCCTGGCCGTTACCACGGGTCTGCTGGCCATTATGAACCGAGTCGAACTCGAGGGCGTGTTGGCTCACGAGCTCAGCCACGTGCGCAACTACGACATCCTGGTCTCGACGATCGCGGTGACGGCGGTCGGCGCGGTGGCGCTCATGGCCGACCTGGGATTGCGCTTCATGTGGTTCGGTGGCCGCTCCGAGCGCAACGACAACAACAACAGCGGCGGCGCCGGCATGATCCTGGCGATTCTCGCGATGGCGTTGTTGGTGCTGGCACCCTTCGCGGCGCAGCTGATGCAGTTCGCGGTGAGTCGGCGGCGCGAACTCCTCGCCGACGCGTCGGGCGTGCAGCTCACTCGCTACCCGCCGGGGCTGATTTCGGCGCTGAAGAAGCTGCAGGAGGATCAGACCGTGGTCCACCACGCCACTCGAGCCACCGCCCAACTTTGGATCGAGAGTCCACTCGAACGCGAGAACGACAAGGCGCCGGGCGCGACCGCACGGGGCAACAAGCTCAATCGCAAGTTCGATACTCACCCCCCGCTCGCCGAGCGGATCGCCGCCCTGGAGGCAATGTGAAGAGGGCGCTCGCGGTCGTCGTGGGTGCGGTGATTGCCGTCGCCGGGTGTGGTGGGAGCGAGAGCAAGGCAACGCCGAAGCCCAAGGCGAAGCCGTCGACCACGACCACCACGGCCCCACCACCGGTCGCGCCGCTCACCGGACTTCCGGATCTCGATGGCGGGGCGCAGGGTCGCCCGGTCGTCTCCATCAAGATCGACAACGACTCCAGCAAGGCGCGCCCCCAAACGGGCATCGAACAGGCCGACATCGTGTGGGACGAGGTCGTGGAGGGCGAGGCCACCCGCTTCCTCGCCATGTTCCACTCGCAGGTCCCCGACGTGGTCGGACCGGTGCGGTCGGTGCGGCTGACCGATTCGCTCATCGTGTGGCCGGTCGGAGGAGTGTTCGCGTTCTCGGGTGGTGCCAAGTACGCGATCGACGGGATCACCCAGGCTCCGGTCACGCTCGTGGATGAGAGCCGGGCAGGGAGCGCGATGTTCCGTGATTCCAGCCGGCAAGCTCCGCACAATCTCTACGCCCGGCCGGCGGAACTGTTCACGAAGGGCGGCCAGCCGGTTCCGCCTCCGCCACTGTTCGACTATGTCCGGAAGGTATCGACCCAGGGAATCGCCGTCGCCGGCGTCACCATCGCGTTCTCCAACCGCGAGTTCGCCCCGACCTACACCTGGGACCCAGCCTCGGGCACCTGGCTGCGGTCCACCTCGGCCGGACCATTCCTCACGAAGTCCGGAGCCCAGATCGCGCCGAAGAACGTCGTCGTGCTCCCGGTTCCCTACGCCGGTGGCGTCGGCCAAATCGGGGCCGAGGCCCAACTCGTCGGCGAAGGGCCCGTGAAGATCTTCACCAACGGCGCCGTCATCGATGGCACCTGGAGTCGGCCCGACAAGGCACAACCGATGAAGTTCGTCGATCCCAATGGCGTGCCGATCAGGCTCACCCCCGGTTCGACCTGGGTCGAACTCCCCGACCCGAGTTACGCGATCACCGTCATCCCGGCTCCTGCGGCCACGCCACCCAACAAGTAGTCGGGACCTCGGCGCGCCCACCGGTAGCATCGGCGGGTCACGCAGGTTCACTTCGAGGTGAGTAATGAGCGGATCCGATACTCCTGACATCGGCACGGCGCGGGTCAAGCGGGGCCTGGCCGAGATGCTGCGCGGCGGCGTCATCATGGACGTTGTTGACGCCGAGCAGGCCCGGATCGCCGAAGACGCCGGCGCGACCGCAGTGATGGCGCTCGAGCGGGTGCCGTCGGACATTCGTCGCGACGGCGGGGTGGCGCGGATGTCGGACCCGGCGATGATCGAGGGAATCCAGGCCGCGGTCACGATTCCCGTGATGGCCAAATGTCGGATCGGCCACTTCGCCGAAGCCCAGGTCCTCCAGTCGCTCGGAGTCGACTACATCGACGAGTCCGAGGTGTTGACGCCGGCCGACGAGGCATATCACGTCGACAAGTGGGCCTTCACCGTGCCGTTCGTCTGTGGTGCGACCAACCTCGGTGAGGCGTTGCGTCGGATCAGCGAAGGCGCATGCATGATCCGATCCAAGGGTGAAGCGGGTACGGGCAACATCGTCGAGGCCGTGCGTCATCTGCGTTCGATTCTCGGTGACATCCGCTCGATGACCACCGCGAGCCCGGAGGAACTGTTCGGCTGGGCCAAGGAACTCCGGGCTCCGCTCGATCTGGTCCAGGAGGTCGCGCAGCGCGGCGAGCTCCCGGTCCCGATGTTCTGTGCCGGCGGGATTGCGACCCCGGCCGATGCCGCACTCGTGATGCAACTGGGCGCGCAGGCGGTGTTCGTGGGCTCGGGGATCTTCAAGAGCGAGCAGCCCGAGATCATGGCGAAGGCGATCGTCGAGGCCACCACCCACTTTGCCGACGCGTCGATCGTCACCAAGGTCTCGCGCGGCCTCGGTGCGGCGATGCCCGGTGCCGAGATCGGCCAGCTCGACGTGACGTTTGCCGACCGCGGCTGGTGAAGGCCGGGGTCCTCGCACTCCAGGGTGCGTTTCGAGAACATCGCGAAATCCTGGCAACGTTGGGCGCGGAGACCGTCGACGTCCGCACCCCCGAACATCTTGGTGCGATCGATCTCTTGGTGATCCCCGGCGGCGAGTCGACGACCATCTCGCACCTGTTGGCTTCGGCCGAGCTCCGCGAGCCACTCACCGCCGCGATCGCCGACGGTCTCCCGGTGTTGGGCACCTGTGCCGGTCTCATCGTCTTGGCCCACGAGGTCGTCGACGGGCGGGCCGATCAGGTGCCCCTCGACGCGATCGACATCGTCGCCCGGCGCAATGCCTACGGTCGCCAGCGCGATTCGTTCGAGGTCGACCTGGAGATCTCGGCCCTGGCGGGCGGCCCGTTTCGCGGGGTCTTCATCCGGGCACCGGCCATCGAATCGGTCGGAGGTGCGGTCGAGGTGCTGGCAGAGCACAATGGGCGTCCGGTGTTCGCCCGAGAAGGCCACGTGTGGGTCAGCGCATTCCATCCCGAGCTCGCCGGAGACTTCCGAGTTCACGAACGGTTCCTGCAGGAGGTTGCCTAGATGTCTGGCCATTCCAAGTGGCATTCGATCAAGCACGCGAAGGGTGCGGCCGATGCCGCCCGGGGCAAGGTCTTCGCCCGCCTCGCCCGACAGATTGAAGTTGCCGCCCGCCAGGGTGGTGGCGACATCGAGGGGAACCCCACGCTGCGGACCATGGTGCAGAAGGCGCGCGACGCCTCGATGCCCAAGGACAACATCGAACGCGCGATCAAGCGGGGGATCGGTGAACTCGAGGGCGTCAGCTACGAAGAGGTCAACTACGAGGGCTACGCGCCCCACGGCGTGGCGGTGCTGGTCGAGACGCTGACCGACAACCGGAATCGCACGGGATCCGAGGTCAAGAACATCTTCACTCGCAATGGCGGGTCGCTCTCGGAGCCGGGCGCAGTGGCGTGGCAGTTCGAGCGCAAGGGCCTCGTGCTCATCGAGAAGTCGGCGGCCGATGAAGACGACCTCATGCTCGCAGTGCTCGATGCCGGCGCCGAAGACGTCGAGGACCACGGCGAAACGTGGACGGTCGTTACGGCGGCGGCCGACCTCACGGCCGTGCGCGCCGCGCTCGAAGACGCGGGCATCGCGTTCTTGAGCTGCGACGTGACCCGGCTCCCGCAACAGACCGTCCCGCTCGAGGACGCGTCGACGGCGAAGTCGGTGCTGCGGGTGATCGACACGCTGGAGGAACACGACGACGTGCAGAACGTCTACGCCAACTTCGACATCTCCGAGTCTGTGCTCGAAGCCGCAATGTCGTGATCGACGACCTCACCGGAAGGACATCAATATGAGTGGACCCGAGGTCGGCGACGCCGCCCCTGACTTCACCCTCCCCGGAGTCGAAGGGCAGACGCGACGGGACTACACGTTGTCCGAGTTCCGGGGCCGGAAGGTGGTCATCGCCTTCTATCCGGGTGACTTCACCCCCGGCTGAACAATCCAACTGCGCTCGTACCGTGATGACATCGCGGAGTTCGAGCAAGCCGGCGCGGTCGTGCTCGGCATCTCACCCCAAGACGTGGACTCCCACGAGAAGTGGATCGCCAAAGAGGAGTTCCCCTTCGCTTTGCTGGCCGACGTCGACCTCGCCGTCGCCGATTCGTTCGGCGTGAAAGGCAACAAGGCGATGCCGGTCAAGCGATCGGTCTTCATCGTGGACGAAACCGGCATCGTTCGGTATCGCTACCAAGGCACGGTCAAAGCCATCTTCAAGAAGCCGAAGGCGCTGGCAAAGGTGTTGGCCGAGTTGTAAACCGTGCACCCCCACGCGATCTGACAGTATCCCGGGATGCAGATCGCGATGACGGTCAACGGAGCCGCGCAGAGCCACGATGTCGAACCCCGCATGTTGCTCGTGCAGTACCTGCGAGAGTCGGCCGGTCTGACCGGCACGAAAGTGGGGTGCGACACCTCGAGTTGTGGCGCGTGCACGGTCTTGGTCGATGGTGAGTCGGTGAAGTCGTGCACGATGCTGGCCGCGCAGGCCGACGGCTCGACGGTCACGACGATCGAAGGCCTCGCTGATGGACCGAACTGGCATGCCGTGCAACAGGCGTTTCATGAGCACCACGGCCTGCAGTGTGGCTACTGCACCGCGGGGATGATCATGGCCGCGGTCGGATTCCTCGACGAGAACCCGGACCCCACCGATCGGGAAGTGCGGCTCGGGCTCGAAGGCAACCTGTGCCGTTGCACCGGCTACCAGAACATCGTGGCCGCGGTGCTCGGTGCCGCCGAGACCATGAAGACGGGGACCACGAAGGCGGCCCAATGATCCCCGCGGCGTTCGACTACGTGCGCGCCGATTCGATCGACGCGTTGCTCGCCACCCTGACCGAGCACGGCGACGAGGCGAAGATTCTCGCCGGCGGGATGTCGCTCCTCCCGCTGATGAAGTTGCGACTGGCGGTGCCGAGCGTGCTGGTCGATGCCGGTCGGCTCGATGAGTTGCGGTACGTGCGCGACGCTGGCGATCACCTCGCGATCGGCGCGCTCACGCGCCATCGGGACCTCGAGACCAACGACCTGCTTGGTGCCGAGTGCGGCGTCGTGCGGGCGGTCGCGGCCGAGGTCGGCGACAACCAGGTACGCCACCGCGGCACGATCGGGGGCTCGGTTGCGCACGGCGACGCGGCCAGCGATCTGCCCGCCGTGCTGCTCGCGCTCGATGCCGATTTCGTCATCCGGGGTTCGGCGGGTGAGCGGGTGGTGCCGGCGACCGAGTTCTTCCGGGGATTCCTCGAGACCGCGCTCGCGCCCGATGAGCTGCTGAGCGAGATCCGCGTCCCCAAGTCGGGACCGAACGGGTTCGCTTACGAAAAGTTCAACCGCCGGGCCCAGGACTGGGCGATCGTCGGATCCGTCGCAGTGCGCGCCGGTGGGACGACGCGCGTGGGGTTGGTCAACATGGGGTCGATCCCGTTGCGAGCGCGAGCGGTCGAGGCGGCGTTGACCAATGGCGCGAGTCCCGCTGACGCGGCCCAGGCCGCGGCCGAGGGGACCGATCCGTCGGCCGACATCAACGCCACCTCCGAGTACCGCGCCCATCTGGCCCGGGTGCTGACCCGGCGCGCCCTCGAGGCAATCGGCTGAGTTCCGATCACCGCGGCGAGGTGGCCGTCGGAATACTCGCGGCCGGCCGCGCGCGCCGGTTCGGTGGGGGCAAGGTGGTGGCCCCGCTCGGTGGTACGCCTCTCGTGCGCCATGCGGTCGACGCGGCCCTCGCATCGGAGCTCCGACCGATCGTGGTCGTGGTGGCCCAGTTCGCTTTGAAGATCGAGTCGGTGCTCCCGGCCGGAGTCGACGTCGTGCGGGCGCCCGCGGCTCGCCTGGGAATCGCGCACAGTCTGCGGGCCCTGGTACAAGCGCTCGAGGGATGGCGGCAGGTCGGTGCCGTGTGCGTCGGACTGGCGGATCAACCGCTCATCGGCCCCGACGCGTACCGGCGGCTGGCCGCCGCGTACGCGGCCGGCGCCGACTTCGCCGTCGCCACCTACGGCGGCGAACGCCAGCACCCGGTGCTCATCGGCCGAGATCTCTGGCCGCAAGTGCGTACGCTGCGTGGAGATGTCGGAGCCCGGGCACTCATGGAATCGGTGGTTCCCCTGGACGTGCCATGTGACGGCACCGGGCGCCCCGACGACATTGACACCCCGGATGACCTGAACCGGATCGAACGAGAAACGGAGCACTAGTGGAGATCGAGGATTCCTTCCGCGTGGAACTGCCGGTCGAGGAGACCTGGCGCGTGCTGCTCGACATCGAGCGGATCGCGCCGTGCCTGCCCGGCGCGCAACTGCAAGAAATCGCGGGTGAGGAATATCGGGGCATCGTGAAGGTGAAGGTCGGTCCGATCACCGCCCAGTACAAGGGCTCGGCGCATTTCGTCGAGCGCAACGACACGACCCACACCGCGGTCATCGTGGGGACCGGGCGCGATACCCGCGGTCAAGGAAACGCGAGTGCGACCATCACGATGTCGTTGGCGCCCGACGGCGAGGGCACACACGTGCGGGTCGCGACGGACCTCTCGATCACGGGCAAGGTCGCCCAGTTCGGTCGGGGTGTGATGGCGGACGTCTCGGCCAAGTTGTTGAACCAGTTCGTCGAGAACCTCGAACGCGACGTGCTGTCGGGTCCGACGGTCGACCTGGTGGCGGAAGCGGAGGTCGTCGAGGTCGCGGCGGTTGGCGTCACCGCAGATGTGGTGGTGGGGGAGACCGCCGCGGGGAAGACGGGCGCGGCCGTGGCCGATCGGGCACCGGGCGGGTCACCGGCGACGAACGGGTCGAGTGGCACCGACTCGATCACGGTGCGAACCATCGATGCTCCGGAGGCCGTTCCGGTCGATCTCCTCGAGATGGGCGGGAGCCCGATCGTCAAGCGGCTCGTGCCGATCGTGGGGATCGCCGTGGTACTCGCCCTGCTGTGGCTCTGGCGTCGACGGCGGTCCGCGCGTTGATGACCCTCGCCACCTAGAGTACGAACTCGTGTTCGATGATGCTGGCCCGGTGCTCGGGATCGACCCGGGAGTCTCTCGCTGCGGGTACGGCGCCGTCGCCGGTCGGGGAGCCGATTCGGTGGCGGTCAGTTATGGCGTGATCCGCACCGACCCCGCGGATCCGCTGCCCCAACGGCTGGCCGAGTTGGCCGGGGAACTCGAAGACCTCGTGCGTGAACTTTCTCCTCGTGCAGTCGCGGTGGAGCGGGTCCTGTTCCAGAACAACGCTCGTACCGCGATCTCGGTGGGTCAAGCCAGCGGCCTCGCGTTGGTGGCCGCCGCCCGGGCCGGAATCCCCGTCACCCAGTACAGCCCGAACGAAGTGAAGCTGGCCGTGGCCGGCCACGGTGGCGCCGACAAGGAACAGGTCCAGCTGATGGTCACGCGCCTGCTGAAGCTCGACGCAGTGCCGCAACCGCCCGATGCGGCCGACGCGCTCGCCCTGGCGCTGTGCCACCAATGGGCCGCGCCGATGCATTCGCCGCGCCGATGCCGCCGACACCGCCCCGACGGGCGGCTACGAGCGCGCCGTTGCCGCCGCGTTGGCCAGGGACGCCCGATGATCGGCTCGGTTCGCGGCACGGTGCTGGAACGCACGCCGCTCGGGGAGGTGCTCATCGAGGTCGGAGGCGTCGGGTATCGCTGTCTCGTGCCGATCAGCGCACTGGCGAACCTCGCGCCCGGCGGTCCGGCGTTCTTGATGACCCATCTCCACGTTCGGGAAGACGCGATGACGTTGTACGGGTTTCCGACGCGCGAGGAACGCGACACGTTCGAGATCCTGCTCACCGCAAATGGCGTCGGTCCCAAGTTGGCGTTGGCCATCCTCACCGCCTTGCCCCCATCCGGCTTGCGTCGGGCCGTGGCCGACGACGATCTCGATGCTCTGTGCACCGTTCCCGGCGTCGGGAAGCGCACGGCCCAGAAACTGATGATCGAGCTGAAGGCTCGCCTCGATCTGCCGGACCTGGACCTCCGCGAGGAGACCGGACCGACGCCGGCCCGAGCGGAGGTGCGGGCGGCGCTCACCGAACTCGGCTACGCGCCCGACGAAGTGCGCGCCGCGATTGCGCTGCTCCCGGCCGAAGGCGCGGTCGAAGATCTCCTGCGCGACGCGCTGCGTTCGTTGGCCGGTTCGTCGTGACCCGGTCGGGGAGATCATGAGGGAAGAGTTGTTGCACCCGAGCGCGGATCCGGTCGAGGCCGCCGAAGAGACGACCTTGCGCCCGCGTCGACTCGAGGAGTTCGTGGGCCAACCCCGGCTCACCGAACACCTCGAGATCGTGTTGGAGGCGGCGCGGGGTCGGGGCCAAGCCGTCGACCATCTGCTGTTCGCCGGGCCGCCGGGTACGGGCAAGACATCGCTGGCCGCGATCGTTGCGGCGGAGATGGAGGCGCACCTGCGGATCACCAGCGGGCCGGCCCTCGAACGCGCCGGTGACCTGGCGGCGATCCTCACCAACCTCGAAGACGGCGATGTGCTCTTCGTCGACGAGATTCACCGCCTGCCCCGTGCGGTCGAAGAGGTGCTCTACCCGGCGATGGAGGACTTCCAACTCGACATCGTGATCGGTCGGGGACCTTCGGCTCGATCGATTCGGCTCGACCTCCCTCGGTTCACGTTGGTCGGCGCCACCACGCGAGCGGGACTGATCACCGGGCCGCTCCGAGACCGCTTCGGCTTCGTCGCCCGGTTGGAGTACTACGAACCCGAGGATCTCGAGGTGATCGTCGCGCGGGCCGCCCGCATCCTCGGCGTCACCATGGATGCGGCCGGCGCCCACGAGCTTGCCGGGCGAGCCCGGGGCACACCGAGAATCGCCAACCGGCTCCTGAAGCGGGTCCGGGACTACGCCGAGGTGCGGGCCGACGGCGCCATCGACGGCGATGTCGCCCGGGCGGCCCTCGAAGTCTTCGAGGTCGACGAACGAGGACTCGACCGGACCGACCGCGCGGTGCTGCACGCCCTCTGCGTGACCTTCGCCGGCCAACCGGTCGGCCTGGGGACCTTGGCCGTGGCCGTCGGGGAGGAACCCGACACCGTCGAAGACGTCTACGAGCCGTTCCTGCTGAAGCAGGGCCTGTTACAGCGCACACCGAGAGGTCGGATCGCCACTGCCGCCGGATTCGCCCATCTCGGACACGCGATGCCACCCGGGGCGCCCAATCTGTTCGGCGATCCGTCGACCGATTGATCAGTCATTTGGGGTTCGGGGCACTAAGGTCCCCGGCTCGACATGATCGTCATCGTCTACTTCCTCCTTCTCGCCGTCGCGTTCTTCTTTCTGATCGTGAGGCCCCAGCGCCGCCAGCTCGCCGCTCGCCGTGCGCTGGTCGCGGCAATTGAGGTCGGCGACGAGATCATCACCGCCGGCGGGATCTACGGCGTCGTGATCAGCGCGGCCGAAGAGTCCCTGGAGATCGAGGTCGCACCCGGTGTCGTGCTCACATTGGCGCGCGAGGCGATCGCCCGCCGACGCGATGACGCCCCCAACTCGGCACCTGAGCCTGAGGCACCTGAACTCGAGGCACCTGAGCACGCGGATCCTGAGCAGGCCATCACGGGCGACACCCCGGTGGCGGAGGACTAAGTGAAGCGCAATCTCTGGTACTTGATCACGTCGGTGGTGCTCATCATGGGCACGTTTTTCGCGACCCTCGCGAGTGGGAACACGCCGGTGCTCGGTCTCGACCTCCAGGGTGGGATCGAGGTCCGGCTCCAACCGGTCGGCAAGGCCAAGGGCAATGTGGTGCTCGACAAGGTCGTCGACATCATCCGGAATCGAGTCAACGGCCTGGGCGTGGCCGAGACCGAGGTCAAGCGCGATGGCAATCAGATCGTGGTCGACCTCCCGGGAGTGAAGGACCGCGACAAGGCGCGTCGCCTGGTCGGCAAGACCGCCGAGTTGCGGTTCCGTCCGGTCCTCGCAGTGGGCCCGGGTCCCAAGACCACCGCGTCAACGTCAACCTCTTCGACGTCGTCAACCTCTTCAACTTCGACGCCATCCGCCTCGGTGGCCGACCCGACCACGACCACCACGACCGTCGCGCCGGAACTGCCGACGGTGACCCCCGCCGCCGAGGACAAGCGCAACGCCGAGGTGTTCCTTCCGAGCCGCGATGGTCAGGTGCTCTATCAGCTCGGCCCGACGGCCTTGACGGGTCGAACCGTCAACAGCGCCGCGGCTCGCTACGACAGCGGTTCCGGACAATGGGCGGTCTCGGTCAACTTCAACGACGTCGGCCACCAGAAGTTCGACGCCCTCGCGGCGGCGTCGATCTCGAAGCCGGCCCCGCAGAATGCGGTGGCGATCGTGCTCGACGGGGTCGTGCAGTCGGCGCCCACCTTCGAAGTGGCCTCGTACCCGAGCGGTGTGTCGATCTCGGGAGACTTCAGTCAAGGTGATGCCGAGGATCTCGCCACGGTGCTGAAGTTCGGTTCGCTGCCGGTGCAGCTCAAGGAACTCACGACGACGAGCATCTCGCCGACCCTCGGTCGTGACCAGCTCGATGCCGGCCTCCTCGCGGGCGCGATCGGCCTCGCGCTGGTCGCGCTGTACATGCTCGTGTTCTACCGAATCCTCGGCCTGGTGGTCGTCGCCGGTCTGTTCCTGGCTGGCGCCGCCATCTACACGATGATCACCTATCTCGGCCAGAGCATCGGGCTCACGCTGACCCTCGCCGGTGTGGTCGGTCTGATCGTCTCGGTGGGTATCACCGTCGACTCGTACGTCGTCTACTTCGAACGGCTCAAGGACGAGATCCGGACCGGACGGACGGTGCGCAGTTCCGTGGATCGGGGCTTCGCACGTTCGTTCAGGACCATCCTCGCCGCCGACCTCGTGTCACTGATCGCGGCGGCGATCCTCTACTGGCGGGCCGTCGGATCCGTCGCCCAGTTCGCGTTCCTGCTGGGTCTCTCGACGGTGCTCGACCTGCTGATCTCGTACTTCTTCATGCATCCGTTGGTCCAACAGATGGCGCGGAGTCGGGCGCTGATCGCGACGAAGAAGGTCGGTATGGCGGCCGGACTCGACACGCCGGAGGCAACGGTATGAAGCCCGACGGGACCCGCCACACACTGAAGGACCTGTACCACGAGAACACGGCCTACGACTTTCTGCACCGCCGCTGGCGGTGGGCGCTGTTCTCCGGGCTGCTGCTCTTGGTTTCGGTCCTCGGTTTCGTCCTGCGCGATGGGCTGAACCTCGGACTCGACTTCACCGGCGGGACGTCGTGGCAGCTGACGGTCGCCGAGGGCCAGTCCACGTCGACCGCCGACATCCGGGCCCTGCTCGTCGAACAAGGGGTGACGGAACCGAAGATCGTCTTGCTCGGGACCGGCGGGATCCGGGTCGAGACCGTGACCGCGTCATCGGCGCGAGAGCAAGCCGTCACCGAGGCGCTCGCGAAGTACGGCAACGTCAAGGTCGCGAACGTCAGCGTTTCGGAGGTCGGCCCGAGCTGGGGCGAGAAGGTCAGCCGCGAGGCACTCATCGCGCTGTTGATGTTCTTCGTCGCGATCGCGCTGTACCTGTCGTTGCGCTTCGAGTTCAAGATGGCCGTGGCCGCGATCATCGCGGTGATCCACGACATCGCGATCACCGTCGGGGTGTATGCCGTGACCGGCATCGAGGTCACACCGGCCACCGTGATCGCCTTCCTCACCATTCTCGGCTTCTCCCTGTACGACACCGTGGTGGTGTTCGACAAGATCCGGGAGAACGAACCGCACCTCAACACGGTGAAGGGTCTCACCTACACCGATATGGCGAACCAGTCGCTCAACCAAGTGTTGATGCGCTCGTTGAACACCACCTTCGTCGCGCTGCTCCCGGTGACGTCCTTGCTCGTCGTGGGCGTCTGGCTCGAGGGTGCCTTGGCGCTCCGGGAGTTCGGCCTCGCCTTGTTCATCGGGTTGATCATCGGCGGGTACTCGTCGTTGTTCGTCGCGACTCCGATCCTGGCGGCGTGGAAGGAACGCGAACCTCGATATCGGGCCTTGGCCGAGCGCAGCGCGCAGCGCTCCAAGCGCGACCCGGTGATGATCCCCGTGGGTGGTCCGACCGACGATTCGGGATCGGAACCGGTCGCCAGCCGGCCGCCGAGCGTGAGTGACCGCGGCGTGGTCATCGCGCCGCGTGCCCGACAGAACAAGGGCAAGAAGAAGAAGTAGCAGCACCCGCGCCTCGGCGTGGGAGACTGGAACGAGTGAGTCTCTCGGAATTGCCCCGGACTGAGGTCCGCAACGAACGTCGGTCGGTCCTCCCGTGGCGTCGCCAGCAGGTCGATGTCGCGATCGCCCCGGTGCTGAATTCGTTTCTCGAACATCATCGCAAGGCCGATACCAACCTGATCAGGCGGGCGTATGCCGCGGCCCACCGGGCGCACTCGGATCAAGTCCGCCGATCCGGTGAGCCGTACATCGTCCACCCGTTGGGCGTCGCGCTGATCCTGGCCGATCTCGGCCTGGACGACGTCACGATCGCCGCCGCGCTGTTGCACGACGCGGTCGAAGACACCGAGCTCACGAAAGAAACCGTCGAGGCGGAGTTCGGTGCCGAGGTCGGCGCGATCGTCGATGGGGTCACCAAGTTGGACCGGCTGCAGTTCGCGTCGAAAGAGGCCCAGCAAGCCGCGAGCATGCGCAAGATGCTCGTCGCGATCGCGAAGGACATCCGCGTGCTGCTCATCAAGCTCGCCGACCGGCTCCACAACATGCGGACGATCGCGTCCCTCCCCGAGGGCAAGCAGCTCCGCATCGCGCACGAGACCATGGACATCTACGCGCCGCTCGCGCATCGCATGGGCATCGGCGAGATCAAATGGCAGCTCGAAGACCTGGCGTTCGCGGTGCTCTATCCCAAGCGTTACGCCGAGATCGAGCAGATGGTCGCCACCGAATCGCCCGCCCGCGACGAGTATCTCCAGCAGGTGGTGGCCGAGTTGGAGGAACGGTTGTCGGAGCTGCACATCGATGCCGAGGTGAGCGGCCGCCCGAAACACTTCTGGTCGATCTACGAGAAGATGGTCGTGCGGGAGAGGGCGTTCGACGAGGTGCAGGACCTCATCGGTGTCCGGGTCGTGGTCGAGACGGTGAAGGATTGCTACGGCGCGCTGGGTTCGATCCACGCGTGGTGGCGCCCGGTGCAGGGGCGGTTCAAGGACTACATCGCGATGCCCAAGTTCAACCTGTACCAATCTCTCCACACCACCGTGGTGGGTCCGAGCGGGCGGCCGGTCGAAGTGCAGATCCGCACGCGAGACATGCATCGGCGGGCGGAGTTCGGCGTGGCCGCGCACTGGGGCTACAAAGAATCGGCGGTCCCGAACAACACGGCCGACCTCGTGTGGTTGCAGCGGCTCGTCGATTGGCAGCAGGAGACCGACGACCCCGAACAGTTCATGCAGACGTTGAAGGGCGATCTCGAACAGGACGAGGTCTTCGTCTTCACGCCCAAGGGGAAGGTCATCACGTTGCCCACGGGCGCGACCCCGGTCGACTTCGCCTACGCGATCCACACCGAGGTAGGTCACCGGTGTATCGGCGCCCGGTCCAATGGTCGGTTGGTGCCCCTCGACGCGCTGCTCACCTCGGGTGACACGGTCGAGATCGTCACCAGCAAAGTCGAGAGCCAGGGGCCCACCGAGGACTGGCTGGAGTTCGCCACGACTCCGCGCGCACGGGAGAAGATCCGGCAGCGGTTCTCCCGCGCGCGGCGGGTCGATGCCATCGACGGCGGCCGCGACGATCTGGTACTCGAACTGCGGCGGGCCGATCTTCCGGTGCAGAAGCTCATGGGTTCGCAATTACTGGCCGAGATCGCCGCCGAGATGCACTATGCGGACCTCGACACGTTCTATGCCGCCATCGGTGAACATCACGTCACCGCGCTCCAAGTCGCGCAACGAGTGAGGCAACGCCTCTCCGGCGGCGTCGAACAGATGCCGGTGACCGCGCGGCGGCCGTCGCGTAGCAGCGCCCGGCGGCGCGCCGCGGGGGTCCACGCCGAAGGCCTCGACGACATGATCGTGCGCCTTTCTCGGTGCTGCACGCCGGTGCCGGGCGACGAGATCATCGGGTTCATCACCCGCGGCCGAGGCGTCTCGGTCCACCGCTCCGATTGCGCGAACGCGAGCGGGCTCGTGGGCCAGAGCGAGCGCCTCGTCGAGGTCGAGTGGGATCACGACGCGTCGGGTGCGTTCGTCGTGGCCGTGGAGGTGGAGGCGCTCGACCGGTCACGGCTGCTCCGCGACGTGGCCAGCACGCTGGCCGAGCATCACGTGAACATCCTCTCCTGCCAGAGCCAGACCACTCCGGATCGGGTTGCTCGATTCCAGTTCGAGTTCGAGTTGGCCGAGCCCGGCCACCTCGAGTCACTCCTCGCCGCGCTCAAGCGCGTCGATTCGGTCTTCGCCGCCGCCCGCGTGCTCCCCGGCACCGGTCACTCGGGCTGACCCGGCGGCCCGGCCCGTAGGGTCGCCAGTGGGAAGCCGGAACAAACCGGGGGATCACGGGTCGCGCCGGTAGCATCGCCAGTTCGTGTCCCGAGACGATGTTTTTCGCGCCCCCAAGGGGGTCCACGACGTCCTCCCCCCGGAATCGGGGCGGTGGGCCGAGATCGTCGCGTGCTTTGCAGAGCGAGCGGCTCGCTACGGCTACGGACTGGCGATCACGCCGATCTTCGAACACGTCGAGGTGTTCCATCGGGTCGGCGAACACACCGACGTGGTGGCGAAGGAGATGTACGAACTGACCGACAAGGGCGGGCGGCGACTCGCACTCCGACCCGAAGGCACCGCGTCGGTCGTGCGCGCCTACGTCCAGCACCGGCCGACTCCGCCCTGGAAGGTCTGGTACGTCGCGCCCAACTTCCGGTACGAGCGGGCCCAAAAGGGCCGCTACCGCCAGCACTGGCAACTCGGCGTCGAGGCCCTCGGGGTCGACGATCCCGACATCGACGTCGAGGTGATTGCGCTCCTCAACGGTTTCTACCGAGAGATCGGACTCACCGATGTTCGCCTGTTACTGAACTCCATGGGCGACGCTGCCTCACGGGTTCCGTTCGTCGCCGCCCTCCGCGACCACTTCCTCCGACACGGCGCGGCCCTGGGTGACGACTTCGTGGCGCGGGTCGAGGCCAATCCGATGCGTGTGCTCGACGCCAAGGTCGAGGATTGGCAGGACGTCATCGCGTCGGCACCGCAACTGCCCGAGTTCTTGAGTGCCGACGCCACCGACAAGTTCGAACGAGTCCAGGCCGGCTTGGCATCGGTGGGAATCGACGTCGAACTCGATCCCCGGCTCGTCCGCGGTTTCGACTACTACACCGGCACCACGTTCGAGTTCCAGAGTGATGCGCTCGACGCCGCCCAGAACGCAGTGGGTGGTGGCGGTCGGTACGACCGCCTCGCCGAGGAGTTCGGGGGCCCGCCCACGCCCGGGATCGGTTTCGGGTCCGGTCTCGAGCGGATCGTGCTGGCGCTCGATGCCCTGGGCGTGCCGAGCGTCGGCCGGGGGATCGAGGTGTTCGTCGTCGATGGGCTCGGCCCCGAGGGTGGAACCACGGTGGGCGGCCTGGTCGAGGCGCTCCGAGCCGATGGGTTCGCCGTGGACCGAGCGTTCGGTGGTCGGTCGGTCAAGGCGCAGTGGAAAGGCGCGGACCGATCGGGCGCGGCGGTCGCCGTCATGGTGGGTCGCGACGAACTCGCACGGGACGCGGTCGCGGTGAAAGACCTGGCGTCCGGTGCGCAAGAAGAAGTGTCACGAACGGATCTAGTGGCGTGGCTGACGGCCCGCCGGGAACGGGTGATCGGACGATGATGCGCACGCACGAGGTCGGAACGCTCCGACCGGAGCACGCCGGCCAGGAGGTCACGGTCGCGGGGTGGGTGGCGGCCCGGCGCGACCACGGTGGCGTGGTGTTCTTCGATCTGCGGGATTCGTCGGGCGTCGTGCAGGTGGTCGTCGACCCGGAGCGGATCACCGACGACGACGTCCATCACCTCGGTCGGGAGTGGGTGATCCAGATCGTGGGCGACGTCCGCCCACGGCCCGAGGGCACGGTCAACCCCGATCTGCCGACCGGCGCGGTCGAGGTCGGTGCCCGGTCCCTGGTCGTGCTGAACCGGGCCGAGCCCCCGCCGTTCCCGCTCACCGACCGCGGCGACGACGTCGACGAAGTGCTGCGCCTCAAACACCGGTATCTCGACCTGCGCCGGAACTCGATGCAGCGCAACCTCCGAATCCGGTCGCGGGTCAACGCCGCGTTGCGCTCGGCGATGACCGATCAGGACTTCGTCGAGGTCGAGACGCCGATGCTCATCGCGTCGACTCCCGAAGGGGCCCGCGACTTCGTCGTGCCATCACGGTTCAGTCCGGGCGAGTTCTATGCCCTCCCGCAGAGCCCTCAGCTCTTCAAACAGCTCTTGATGGTCGGCGGGCTCGACCGTTACTTCCAGATCGCGCGGTGCCTGCGCGACGAGGATCTGCGCGGCAATCGGCAGTTCGAGTTCATGCAGTACGACATGGAGATGAGCTTCGCCGACCAGGCGGATGTTCAGGCCGTGGTGACGACGGCGGTGAGTGCCGCGGTCGAGGCCATCACGGGCTCGCCGCTCGGTCCCATTCCCACCCTGACCTGGGCCGAGGCGATGGACCGCTACGGCTCGGACAAGCCCGACATCCGGTTCGGGATGGAGCTGACCGATCTCGGCGATGCGGTGGCCGGCACCGAGTTCAAGGCGTTCCATGCCGACGCGGTCAAGGGCATCTGTGTCCCCGGTCGAGGTGACGCATCCCGTTCGGTGCTCGACGGTCTGGTCGATCGGGCGAAGGGGCTCGGCGCGGCCGGGCTGGTGTGGATGCGGGTGCAAGCCGGATCGACGCTCGAGTCACCGGTGGCGAAGTTCCTCACCGCATCCGAGCAGGCTGCGATCGTCGGGGCATTGGGCGCGGTCCCGGGTGATCTCGTGTTGATCGTCGCCGGTGCTCGGCGCCGGACCAACGAGGTGCTGGGCGCATTGCGGCTCGACCTCGGACGGCCGCCGATCGCCGAGGGGGGTTTGGTGCCGCTGTGGGTCGTCGACTTCCCGCTGTTCGAGGCGCTGACCGATGCCGGACAGCCGATCCCTGCGCATCACCCGTTCACCCAACCTCACCCCGACGATGTCGGGTTCCTCGACACCGCGACGGGCGAGGCCTTCCTCGACATCCGGTCCCAGGCCTATGACCTCGTGCTCAACGGCTGGGAACTCGGCTCGGGCAGCGTGCGTATTCACGACCCCGTGATGCAGCAGCGCGTGTTCACGCTGCTGGGCATCGCCGAAGCCGAGGCGCACGCTCGTTTCGGATTCCTGCTCGATGCGTTCAAGTACGGCGCACCGCCCCACGCCGGATTCGCATTTGGTGTCGACCGACTCGTCGCCGTGCTGGCGGGCGAGGAGAGCATCCGCGAAGTCATCGCCTTCCCGAAGACGCAATCGGGTGCCGACCCTCTGACCGGCGCGCCCAGTCGCCTCGATCCGCTGCAGCTCCGCGAGCTCGGGATTACCGTCCCGCCCAAGAAATAGTTCGGCGGGAGGGGAGCCGTGACGGATCTATTCGGGGCGGCCGCCGAAGCTCGACTCACGGCGCGCGCGCCGCTGGCCGCGCGTCTGCGTCCCCGCTCCCTCGACGAGGTGGTCGGTCAAGACGACCTGCTCGGGGCCGGGCGCCCGCTCCGGCTCCTCATCGAGTCGGATCGTCTGACATCGGTGGTGTTGTGGGGTCCGCCCGGCACCGGCAAGACCACGATCGCCCGGTTGATCGCCGGCGCGACCCGGAAGGCCTTCGAGCCGCTGTCGGCGGTCAGTGCGGGGGTCAAGGACGTACGCGAGATCGCGGAGCGGGCCCGGCAGCGGCTCGGCGAACGGGGCCAGGGCACGATCCTGTTCCTCGACGAGATCCACCGCTTCTCCAAGACCCAACAGGACGCTCTCCTGCCCCACGTCGAAGAGGGACTCATCGTGCTCGTGGGCGCCACGACCGAGAATCCCTACTTCTCGCTGACCGCACCGCTGCTCAGCCGGTCGACGTTGTTCCGGTTGGAATCGGTCGCGCCCGACGAGCTGCGCGTGCTCGTCGATCGGGCGTTGACCGACGTCGAGCGGGGGCTCGGCGAGTCCCGACTCGCGATCGACGCCGACGCGTTGGAACACCTCGTCGATCGAGCCGAAGGCGACGCCCGCCACACCCTGACCAGTCTGGATGTTGCCGCCGCGCTTGCCTCCGAGGCCGGTGCCGACTCGATCGGGCTCTCGCACATGGAGACCGCGTTGGCCATGCGGGCGCTGCGGTACGGCGACGACGAGCACTACGACATCATCTCGGCGTTCATCAAATCGATCCGCGGATCCGACGTCGACGCCGCGCTCTACTGGTTGGCCCGGATGCTCGAAGCCGGAGAGGATGCCCGCTTCATCGCCCGCCGGTTGGTGATCTCGGCCTCCGAAGACATCGGACTCGCGGATCCGCACGCGTTGCCCATTGCCGCCGCGGCCGCCCATGCCGTGGAGTTCGTGGGGCTCCCCGAAGCAATGCACAACCTGGCCCACGCGGTGATCTACCTGGCGAATGCCCCGAAATCGAACGGTGCCAAAGTCGCGCTGATGGCGGCGCTCGCCGATGTCCGTGACCGGCCGGCGGGTGATGTCCCGATGCACTTGCGGGATGCGAGCTACCGCAGTGCCGGCGCATTGGGACACGGGAAGGGCTACGTCTATCCTCACGACGTGCCGGGCGGCTGGGCTCCTCAGGAGTACCGACCGGCCGAGGTTGCCGACCAGGTCTACTGGCGACCGAGTGGCAATGGCGACGACCGGGATCGGCGTCCCGCCGGAGCCCGAACCTACGAGGCGACGCGGGAGCGAGAACAGTGAGTATCGGTGAGTGGCTCGCAGCCACGGGTGCAGTATTGATCGCAGTCGTGCTCGGCGGCCTGCTGTTCGCGCTGGTCTCACTGGTGGCGACGGTGCGTCGGTTGCGCACGACCGTCGAACGACTCCAGGAGGAGACCCTGGCGGTCACCCGGGCGATGCAGGACGCACTCCTCGACGCCGAGCACGAGGTCGACCGCGTCGATGCGCTGCTCACCGCGGCCGAAGGGGTCGGCGGACGGATCGACGGGGCCTCGCGGTTGGTCACCAGGACGGTCACGAATCCGGTGGTGAAGGTCCTGGCAATCGGGACCGGAACCAAGCAGGCGGTCCGGCGCATCCGCACCGGCGAGCGGCGAGCGGCCCGATGATCCCGAAGCGCGTGTTCTGGTTGACCGTCGGGTACGGCGCGGGTCTCGGCTCCTCCTGGTACACGACCCGCAAGGTGCGCGCCGCCGCCCGTCGCTACACCCCGGACGGCCTCGGCGAGCGGGTCAGTGGCGGAGTCGAGACGGTCAAAGCCGCTGCGATCGAGGGCCGAGCGGCGATGCGACGCCGTGAGATGGAGCTTCGTGCCGGCCTCAAGACCTGATGTCATGACCGCTGACGAGCTTCGCCGCGCCTTCCTCGACTTCTTCGCGCAACGCGGCCACACGATCGTGCCGAGTGCGAGTCTGATCCCGCACGACTCGAATGTGTTGTTCACCATCGCCGGGATGTTGCCGTTCGTGCCGTATTTCAACGGCACCGAGCCGGCGCCGTACCCCCGGGCCGCTTCGAGCCAGAAGTGCGTGCGGGCCGGCGGCAAGCACAACGACCTCGACGACATCGGCCGAACCAACCGGCACATGTCGTTCTTCGAAATGCTCGGCAACTTCAGTTTTGGTGATTACTTCAAGTCCGAGGCGATCGCGTTCGCGTGGGAGTTCTATACCGAGGTGCTCGAACTCGATCCGGAGCGACTCTGGATCACGGTGCACGAATCCGATGACGAAGCCGAGACCATCTGGCGGGACACGATCGGCGTTCCCGCCGAACGGATTCAACGACTCGGTGACGACAACTTCTGGCGGATGGGTGACACGGGTCCGTGTGGGCCGAGCTCGGAAATCTTCTGGGATCTCGGACCCGAGTTCGGTCCCGACGGTGGGCCTGCGGTCAGCGACGATCGCTTCGTCGAGATCTGGAATCTGGTCTTCATGCAGTACGACGCCCAGCCGGATGGCTCGCTCGTGCCACTGCCCGCGCCGAGTGTCGACACCGGCGCGGGGCTCGAACGGAACCTGGCCGTGCTGCAAGGCGCTCGCACGATCTGGGACATCGACGTCTTCCAGCCGCTCATCGCCGCGGCCGAGTCGGTCACCGGGATTTCCTATGGCACCTACCCCGGGACCGAAGACGACGTCTCGCTGCGGATCCTCGCCGAACACGCCCGCACGATGACCTTCCTCGTTGCCGATGGTGTGGTGCCCAGTAATGAGACCCGCGGGTACGTGTTGCGCCGCATCATCCGGCGGGCGGTGCGCCACGCCTACCGCCTGGGCGCGCGGCAGCTGGTCACACCTGCGCTCGTCGACGCGACCGTGGCGACGATGGGGACGGCCTACCCCGACCTGGTCGCGCGTCACGATCTGGTTCGCACGATCGTCCAGCGCGAAGAGGAGCGATTCCTCGCCACGCTGCAACGCGGCGAAGACATGCTGGCCGAGATTCTCAGTGCCGGCGACGTATCGGGTGAGCGAGCGTTCTTTCTCCACGACACCCTCGGATTCCCGGTCGACCTGACGCGCGAAATCGCCGCGGAAGCCGGCCGTGCCGTGGATGTCGACGGGTTCAACACTGCGATGCACGAGCAGCGCACGCGAGCCGCGTGAGGCCCACAAGGCGGCGGGTGGCGCGGCGAGCGCCCCGGTCGAGCTCTATCGCGAGCTGCTCGACGAGCACGGCGACACCGAGTTCACCGGCCGGCAGGAGTACAGCACGGCGGGTGCCACCGTGCTCGCGTTGATTGCCGGTGGTGAACGAATCGGGCGCGCCGACCCGACCACCGGTCCGGTCGACGTGATCGTCGATCGCACGCCCTGCTACGCCGAATCGGGTGGCCAGGTCGGCGACACCGGCGCCATGACCGGCGAGTCGGGGCTCGTGGCGCGAGTCGCGCGACACGCAGTACGCAATTCCGGCGCGCCTGACCGTCCACCGCGTCGAGATCACCGAGGGCACCCTGAGTGAAGGTGAGCCGGTCACGCTCTCGATCGACGGTGCTCGGCGGGACGCCATTCGTCGCAACCACACCGCGACCCACCTCCTGCACGCCGCGATGCGCACGGTGCTCGGCGATCATGTGAAGCAAGCGGGTTCGCACGTCGACGACCACCGCCTGCGGTTCGACTTCTCCCATCATGAAGCCGTCGATGCCGACGATCTCGTCACGATCGAATCCTTGGCGAATCGGGAAGTGATTGCCGACGCGCCGGTACGCCACTACGAGACCACCAAGGCGCACGCGGAGAGCATCGGTGCGATCGCGTTCTTCGGCGACAAATACGGCGACATCGTGCGAGTCCTCGAGGCCGGACCGACGTCCACGGAACTGTGTGGCGGGACGCACGTGCATGCACTCGGGTTCATCGGTCCGATCAAGATCGTGAGTGAAGGGTCGATCGGTTCGAACCTGCGGCGCATCGAAGCGGTCACCGGTGAGGTGGCACTGACCCGGATCGGCGACGAGGAACAACAGCTGCGCGACCTTGCCGGGTTGCTCAACGTCGCGCCGGCTGAACTCTCGAACCGGGTCGAGAAGCTGCTGGGCCAAGTGAAGTCGCTCGGCGACGAACTGGCGGCGGCCCGCCGGCGCGAGGCTGTCGGCGCCGCCCAGGAGTTGGCGGCCGCGGCCGATCGGTCGACGGTGGTGGTGCGCCGCGACGGGCTTGCGCCCGATGATCTGCGCCAACTCGGAGTTGCCGTGCGCGACGTGCTGGGCCCCCAGGCCGTGGTGCTGCTCCTGGGCGAGAACGACGGGAAGGCGGGAGTCGTGGCGGCGGTCGGATCGGAGCGAGTCGCCGCGGGTATTTCGGCGGCCGCGTTGGCGGCGCCGGTCGCGAAGTTGCTCGGCGGAGGAACCGCGAAGAATGCCGAACTCGTGGTCGGCGGCGGCCCGAACACCGGTGCCCTCGACGATGCCTTCGAAGTGGCCCAGCGCCAGGTGGCCGACGCCGTAGGGTGATCCGAATGGGCCGCATTCTCGGGGTGGATCTGGGAAGCCGGCGTATCGGCGTCGCCGTGTCGGATCCCGGTGGCGTGATCGCGAGTCCGCTGGCCACGATCGAACGCAGCGGCGATGCCGAGCGTGATCGGCGGGCCATCGTGTCGATGGCCGTCGAGCAGGAGGCGCGGACCGTGGTCGTCGGCCTCCCCCGAGAGATGTCGGGTCGACTGGGTCCCGCGGCCAAGGCCGCGCGGGCCGAGGTCGAGGCGTTGGAGGTGCTGGCGTCCGACATCGAGTTCGCGTTGATGGACGAACGATTGACCACGGTGATCGCCGATCGGTCGATGATCGGAGCCGGGGCGAAACGGAAGGAACGGCGCCAGAAGATCGATCAGGTCGCGGCGGCCGTGATCCTGCAGTCGTACTTGGAGTCGCGGTCATGACCGACGAGGATGCGATCGATTCGCGCCGGTCGCGTCGCCGGTCGCGTCCGGGACCGCGTCGAGGTTGGTGGGTCGCCGGAGTGTTGACGTTGCTGGCGTTGCCGTTCCTCGTGGCGATCGGATGGTTCTGGTACCAGGTGAGTCCTCCGGGAGATCCGGGCCGGGCCGTCACCGTGGTGGTCCCGCGCGGTGTCGGCGTGAGTGGTATCGCCGACCGTCTCGAATCGCGGGGCGTGATCGGCTCGTCGCTCGCGTTCCGGGTGTACTCACGGTTCAGTGGATCGTCCTCGTTTCAGGCCGGGACCTACCGAATGCGTCGGGATCTCGGTTCCCGAGAGTCGATCCGGGTATTGGAACGGGGTCCGCGGCAGCACTACGAGAAGCTCGCGTTGCCGCCGGGACTGACCCTCGAAGAGATCACGACCCGGGTCGGCGCCTTGCCGGGTCGATCGGCGCAGCGCTTTCGCGAGGCGTTGGACGCGGGGACCGTCCGGTCGAAGTTCCAACCCCCGACCGTCCAGTCGCTCGAGGGGTTGACCTGGCCCGACACCTACCTCGTCGAGGACCACGAGAACGAGCTCGACATCCTGGCCACCATTGTCAGCAGCTTCGATCAGCACGGCGACGAGGTGGGGTTGGCCGCCGCCCCGGATCCGTACCGATCGGTGATCGTTGCTTCGTTGATCCAGCGCGAGGCCGGGGTCCCCAGTGATCGGCCACTCATCAGCGCGGTGATCGCCAACCGGATACGAGACTCGATGCCGCTCCAGATCGACGCGACGGTGATCTACGCGCGCGGCGGCGGGACGAATCCGTTGACGAACGCCGACTTCGCCCGTGAATCGCCCTACAACACCTACCGGGTGGCGGGGTTGCCGCCGACCCCGATCTCGACGGTGACCCGGGCTGCCCTGGACGCGGCGTTGCACCCGGCCGATGCGCCTTTCAAGTTCTACGTACTCACCGACGCGAGCGGCCGGCACGCGTTTGCGGTGACGCTGTCCGAGCATGAAGCCAACATCGCCGACGCCCGCCGACGCGGGGTCTTGAAATGATCACGGGGCACACGCGCCTGGCCGGGGTCATCGGCTCACCGGTCCGTCATTCTCGGTCGCCGGCAATTCACAACGCCGCGTTCGCAGCTGCGGGCCTCGACTGGGTGTACGTGGCGTTCGACGTTCCGCCCGGTCGAGGCGCAGATGCCGTTCGGTCCCTGCCCACCCTGGGCATCGGGGGCATCAATGTGACGATGCCGCACAAGGTCGATGCGGCGCGGGCGTGTGACGAGCTCACGACCGTCGCCCAGGCGTTGGGTTCGGTGAACACCGTCGTCGTGCGGGACGACGGATCGTGTCTCGGCGACGTCGACGGATGGCGAGGGGTTCCTGCGGTCCTTGACCGATGAGGGGTTGGACCCGGCGGGTCGGTCGGTGCTGGTGCTCGGCGCCGGAGGTGCAGCCCGGGCGGTGGCCGATGCGTTGATTCGGGTCGGGGCGCGGGTAGCCGTGGCATCACGGCGTCCCGAGGCGGCTCGGGCCGTCGCGGCCGCGGTGGCGGGGGTCGAGGTGACTGCCTGGCCGTCGGCGCCGGCCGGAGACGCGGAAATCGTGGTGAACGCCACACCCATCGGGATGGGCGACGACGTCGGGATCCCGATCGAACCCGTTGCCGGGCAGTGGATCGTCGATTTGGTGTATCACCCGCTCGAAACGGGCCTGCTCCGCACCGCCGCCGAAACCGGCGCCCGGCCGATCGGCGGGTTGGGAATGCTCGTGCACCAGGCCGCGCTGGCCTTCGAGCTCTGGACCGGCATCCCGGCGCCACTGTCGGCCATGCGGGACGCGGCCGGAGATGCCGAGCCGGGGGCTCAATAAGTCTCGGCAAGCTGCCGACACCTTCACGGACACACCGTGGAGGCCGTTCAGTGTTATCCGGGACATTCTCAGTCTTCCCCCTCGCCGAAGTCCTCGGACTCGTCGAGCGGTCAGTCGCGAGCGGTGCCCTGATCGTTCAGGGCCGCGAGGTCGACGGGTCCTTGTACTTCGCCGGCGGGGAGCTGTGCGGGGGAGAGGTCTCGGACCTGTCGGGGCCGGTACCCGATATCGCGGCGTTGGAAGTTCGTCTCCTCGAAGTCTGCGTGTCGTTGTTGCGAAGCCGAGACGCCGAATTCGAGTTCCGGGCCGATGTGACCCCGCCATGGCCGGCGCCGCTCGCGCTCCCGGTCGGTCCGGTGTTGGAACGTTCGACGGCGATCGCTCGAGAGTGGCCTTCGATCATGACGACGGTCGAGAGTTTCGATTCGATTCTCGAGCGGACGGGGGTGCTCACCGAAGACTCGATCACGCTGAGCCGTATCGGCTTTCGCGTGCTCGAACTCGTCGACGGGGAGCGCACGATCCGGGAGTTGGCCCGGACCGCCGATGCCAGCCTGATCGTGATCGGGCCCGAAGTGCGAGCACTGGTGCTGGCCGGCGCCGTGCGAGTGCTGGTGGGCGCGGAGCGGGCGTTGTCGTCGGCCCGCGCCGATGTCGAGCGGATGGTCGCGCCGACGAGTGTCGGTGAGGTCGGCGACGTGCTCGACGTGACCGACTGGGGCGCCGATGTCCGCACTGATCCGAACTCCGCGTTGGCTGCCCCGGTTGCGCCCGCAACGGCTCCCGCGCCGGCTCCACCTGCGCCCGAGCCGGCTCCGGTCGCCGCGGCGCCGGCGCCGACCGACGCCGAGTCCCTGGCCCGGGAACGGGCCGATCTGGCTGCCCGGGCAGGCCTCTCGAGCCCGCCCGTTCCCGAGGTCATGGATCCGGCGCCGCCGGGCATCTCGGACTCGCCCGTGGTCGAGCGCTCGGAGATCGTCGTGGACCGCAGTGAACTCCTGCGCATGTTCTCCGGGCTCAAGGACGACTGACCCTTCAGCAGCGCCCCTTCCCAGCCGATACGCAGTTATCTCGCAACTCGGCGAGCAAGTGGTGGAGGAGGCCGCGTGTCGAATGGTGCCCAACTCGGCACCTTGCTGCTTCAACAGGGCCTGATCACCCAGGCCGACCTCGACGCGGCCCTCGCGGCGAGTGAGTCGAACGGCAAGCCCGTCAGTCGGATCCTGATCGAACACGGTCGGATCACCGAATCCGACCTGGTGCGCATACTCGCCCACCAGGTGGGTCTCGGCTTCGTCGATCTCGACGACATCACCATCGACCCGTCGGTGTCGATGCTGGTGCCCGAGTCACTGGTCCGCCGCTATCAGGCGATCCCGATCCAATGGGACGAGCGCGGCCGCCTCGTCGTCACGATGGCCGACCCGTCGAACGTGTTCGCCGCGGACGACATCCGGGCGATGACGGGCGCCGAGGTCGTCACGGTGGTGTCGCCGCCGAGCCAGGTGCAACAACTGATCGACAAGGTGCACCGGCTCGACGGTGAAGTCGACACGATGGCCCAGGAGGCGGTGACCGAACTCGGGGCCCCCGAGGACAGCGCTCGGATCGACGAGCTGATCGAAGATGCCCCGATCGTCAAGTTCGTCAACTTGGTGATCACCCAGGCGGTGGCGGACCGCGCGTCGGATATCCACGTCGAGCCCACCGAGACCGACTTGCGCATCCGGTTCCGTATCGACGGCGTGTTGCACGAGGCGATGCATTCGCCCAAGGCCATTCAGGCCGGGGTCATCAGTCGGCTCAAGGTCATGGCCGACATCAACATCGCGGAGCGGCGCATCCCGCAAGACGGTCGCATCTCGGCCCGAGTCGGCGGTCAGCCGGTCGACCTTCGCGTCGCGACCCTGCCGACCGTGTACGGCGAGAAGGTCGTCATGCGAATCCTCGACAAGAGCCAGGCATTGCTGACCCTTGACGATCAGGGGTTCCTCCCCGACGTGTTGTCCCGTTTCGAAGCGTCGTACAAGAAGCCCTACGGCACGATCATGGTGACCGGCCCGACCGGTTCGGGAAAGTCGACCACGCTCTACGCGACGCTCAACATTCTCAACCAGGTGGACCGCAACATCATCACCGTCGAAGACCCGGTTGAGTACCGACTCGCCGGGATCAATCAGGTGCAGATTCATTCGAAGGCGGGTCTGAGTTTTGCGGCTGCGCTCCGATCCATCCTGCGGTGTGACCCGGACATCATCCTCGTCGGTGAGATTCGCGACCAGGAGACCGCGACGATTGCCATCGAGGCTGCGTTGACCGGTCACCTCGTGCTCACCACCCTGCACACGAACGATGCGGCCTCGACTCCGCAACGCCTCGTGGAGATGGGCGTCGAACCGTTTCTCGTCACCAGCGCGCTGACGAGCGTGCTGGCACAACGGCTCGCCCGGCGGCTGTGCAAGCACTGTGCCGAGGCGTACCAGCCGAGCGAGGCCGAACTGGTCGAGGCCGGCTGGCCGATGGACACGACCTCCGAGTGGCCGACGCTGAACCGCCCGGTGGGCTGCGGCCACTGCGGAAAAACCGGATACAAAGGTCGATTCGCCCTGCATGAAGTGATGACCATCACCGAAGAGGTGGAACGGCTCATCATCGAGCACCGATCGACCGAAGATGTCAAGAAGGCCGCGGTCATGCAGGGGATGGTTCCGCTGCGCGGCGACGGATTTCGAAAGGTAGCGGCGGGGCTCACGAGCTTGGAAGAAGTCTTCCGGGTCGTGGCCTGACCGAGAGGAGCACTGGTGAACGTCAACGAACTGCTCGCCCGGACCATCGAGATGGGCGCGTCGGATCTGCACCTGAAGGAGGGTCGGCCGCCGACCGTGCGTGTCGACGGTCAACTCGAAGTGCTGCCCGAACCGGCGATGACCGAAGACAGCGTCGCGGCCTTCGCCGAAGGAGTGATGCCGGCCTGGCGGCGGGAATCGTTTGCGTCGAAGGGCGAAGTCGACTTTGCCTACGAGGCCGATGGCCTGGGTCGATTCCGGATCAACGTGTATCGCCAGCAGGGCACGATCGCGCTCGCGATTCGGTACGTGCTGCCCAAGGTCCCGTCGCTCGCCGAACTGGGGATGCCACCGATCGCGCAGCGGCTCGCCGATGAGAAGGATGGGTTGATCCTCGTCACCGGCGCGACCGGATCGGGCAAGACAACGACCCTCGCCGCGATGATCGACCACATCAACGCGACCCGAGACGCCCATATCGTCACGATCGAAGACCCGGTCGAGATCCGTCACGTGGACAACCGGTGCTTCGTGAGCCAGCGCGAGATCGGTGCCGACACCGAGAACTTCCGGACCGCGCTGAAGATGGTGCTGCGCCAGGACCCGGACGTGATCCTCATCGGTGAGATGCGCGACGCCGAGACCGTCTGGGCCGCGATCACCGCCGCCGAGACCGGTCACCTCGTGCTCGCGACGCTGCATACGGTCACTGCGACCGAGACGGTCAACCGCATCCTCGACTTCTTCCCCGCGTCCCAGCACGGACAAGTGCGCAGCTCACTCGCTGGTGCCTTGCGGGGCGTCCTCGGGCAGCGACTCGTCACTCGGTCCGACCTCGTCGGCCGCGTCCCGATCGTCGAGTCCCTCGTGGCGACGGGCCGGGTCTTCGATCGGATCATCGATGCCGAGCGCACCTATGAGCTCGAGGACGTGATCCGCGAGGGGAGCTACTACGGCATGCAGCTCTTCGACCAGCATGCGCTGGAGCTCTTCCAAGCCGGCGTGATCACCCGACAGGTTGCACTTGCCGCGGCGACCCGCCCCCATGACCTCGCCCTCATGATGGAGCGCGAAGCCGCCGCATAGGCACCCGCTCTCGGCTCGGGCCTCCGGCTCGGACGCCGGCTGGGGGCCGGAGGTCCGCGAGGACTCGACCGAGCGGATGACGTGCCCTCGGGTGGGCGAGAACTTCGCCGACCTTTGTGCGTTCATCCACGGCACAGGTGGACCAGTGCACAATCGTCGCGCCGAGCGAGCCCTCTGGCCTGGGGACATTGCTGCACGCCTGGGCGGGTCGGGCCGACCGTGCTTCCGACTGCTCCGGCGACCGATGTGTGCTCTGTACCGCATGGATACACCAGCGCACAGTGTTCGGCAGCGTCATGCTGACACTCCCAGCCGTTCACGCGAGAGCGGTGGCAGACTGATGGGATGCGGCTCGGCCGGTTGATGGTTGTTCTCAGTGGTGCACTCGTCGTGAGCGCGT
Source organism: uncultured Acidimicrobiia bacterium (assembly GCA_963765075.1). GTDB lineage: Bacteria > Actinomycetota > Acidimicrobiia > IMCC26256 > JAENVU01 > JAENVU01. The sequence goes on along the minus strand of CAVXVA010000001.1, from coordinate 65,339 downwards.
GTGGTAGCGGCGATGGCGCCTCGGGACCGAAGTCGGCACCCCTCGAGTTCCACGATGGGTTCGCAAAGCTCGACGTTCCGCTGAGCACGCGTGCTCGGTCGAGCCGGTCGCCGGCGGCCGCTGGGTCTTCGTGTACGGCGGCGACCGAACCGGCGAAGGTGCGCGCACGTTCGCCGACGGCGCGGTCTACGACGTCGAGGCCCAGGAGTGGTCGTCGGTGCCCGACGCGCCGTTCGCCCCGCCGCTTTGGGCGCGCGCGCTCGGTCTGGACCGGGAAGGCGTTCGTCGTGCTGGGCACCCCGTGCCCCGAACTGCACATCGACGAGGAGAACGGCGACTTCGTGCGGTGTGGCGAGACGCGCATGGCCGCGGCGGCGTTCGATCCGGTGTCGGCCAAGTGGAGTCCGGTCGAAGCGCCCGACGTCGGTGATCTGACGACATCGGGCAATGTGGTGACCCCGGTCCCGATCGGCGCGGCCGGTGGTGGCGCCGTCTATTCGATCGCCTCACCGGACCTCTCGGTCGGATCGAAGTTGGTCGCCATCGCCCCCGGCACGACGCCCCGGGGAATCCCGCCGCTCCCGGTGGCGCAGCAGCGCTGTGCGTTCGGTGACGGACTGTTCGCGTTCGGTTCTGGCGACACCGGGGTCACGCCGACGCCGGCGGGTCGCATCGAACCGACGAACACCTGGGTGCACCGCGACGGAGCTTGGGTCGGTGCCGGTGGACTGGGTCCGTCCACGAAGGTCACCTATGGCTCCATCGGCGGACAGGTCGATTGCACGCCGTCTGCGATCGGGTACGTCGGCGTGGTCGGCGCGAACGGATTGGGTGGTCGTGGTGGCGAGGTCGACTGGTTCGACCCGGCGAGCGGCTGGCGGCGGCTTCCCGATCTCGCGCCGGTCCCCGTCGACCGGGCGACCAACCCACTCGTTGCGCAGTCCGGCGACACCCCGCTCGTGTGGATCGGTGACCGGATCTCGCAGCTGGGAGCCGACGCGTGGACCGCACACTCGACCGCGGGGTATCGGGCGCTCCTCCCGCAGGGCTCGCCGATGTCGCGACCCGAGACACTCGCGGCCGCGGGTCGGTATCTCGCGGGGCGGCCGCTCGTGGATTCGCCCGACCATCCGGTGGTCGTGTTCGTCGACCCGGATGCGCTGCCGCCCGCGACCTCAGGGCCTCCGTAAGGGTTGGAACCCGGCAGGCGACCACCGTGACGGGCGTTCGCGAGAAGCTGGCGCACGCGTGGGTGGTCGGGTGGAAGCGTGTGTCGCCTGCAGTGAGTCTGGCTCACCTCAAGTGCCAAACGGACGCGAGTACGGTCGGTGTGGTTTTGGAACGCCGGGGTGAGAGGCGGGGGAACGAGTTGGTGAAAGACATTCGGTGCCGCCCGGCCCGGGCTGAGGACTTCACTTTTCTCGCGACGATGCTTGGCGAAGCCGCAGTCTGGCGTCCCGACAAGCCGACACCGACGGCCGACCAGGTGCTTGCCGATCCGCGCTACGCGATGTACCTCGATGGATGGCCGAGGCCCGGCGATTTCGGACTCGTCGCCGAAGAGGATGGGCCGCTGGGCGCGGCTTGGTATCGGACCTACACCAAGGTGAGCCATGGCTATGGCTTCATCGCCGAAGATGTGCCGGAACTCTCGATCGCCGTCGTTGTGGCGCGTCGGCACGAGGGGATCGGTCGTCAGCTTCTCATCGGTCTGATCAAGGCCAGTGTTGCGCAGAGTCACCCGGCTCTGAGCCTCAGCGTTCACGGCGACAATCCGGCGCGTCGCCTCTACGAGTCGGTCGGTTTCGTGCCGGTCGAGCAGCACGGATCGACCTGGACAATGGTCAGACACGCCGCCGCGTCGAACTGAGCCACTCTCAGCCGTTCGCGCGACGCCGGGGCGCGCCGGATCGAGGACCGCAGGTCGGTCCGTCAGTCCTTAGGAGAGGATGCGGAGGAGTTCTTCGGGGCCGAAGGTGCCGGCGCGGACGTGGCTGATGCCGGCGGAGCGCAGGGTGCGCATCCCGGCCTCGACGGCCACCTTCTCGATCTCGGGACCGGCGGCCCGTCGAGCGATAAGGGAGCGGATGTCGTCGTCGAGCTTCATGACCTCGTAGACCGCGATCCGACCCCGGTAGCCCGTGTTGGAACAGTGCGAGCACCCGACCGGGCGTCCGACCTCGGTCGGGACTTGGTCACCGGGCCGGACCAAGAGCGTCAGCTCGTCGGCGTTCGGTTCCGACGTCGTACTGCAGTATTCGCAGAGCCGGCGCGCGAGTCGTTGCGACACCACGCACTGGAGTGACGACGTCACCAAGTAGGGCTCGACGCCCATCTCGATGAGTCGAACGGGCACGGTGGAGGCGCTCAGCGTGTGAATCGTGCTCAGCACGAGGTGGCCGGTCAGTGCGGCTTCGGCGGCGATGAGGGCAGTCTCGGAGTCGCGGATCTCACCCACGAGGATGACGTCGGGGTCGGCGCGCAAGATGGCCCGCAACGCGCCGGCGAATCCGACGGTGCCGCGCCGACCGACCTGAACCTGCTTGATGCCGTCCATGTGGTATTCGACGGGGTCTTCGACGCTCACGATGCTGCGCGTTGGATCGTTGAGCTGGCTCAGGGTGGCGTAGAGAGTCGAGGTCTTGCCCGATCCGGTCGGGCCGGCGGTGAGGATGGCGCCCTGGGATGCGCGGTAGCACTCGGTGTACTTCGCCAGGTCCTCGGGCTCGAAGCCGAGGCTGGTGAGCTCCTTGATGCCCTGCGACTTGTCGAGGAGTCGGAGCACGACGGCTTCACCCGACGCCGTCGGCAGCGTCGTCATGCGGACATCCACGTGTCGGTTCTTCCCGGAGACCGAGAAACGACCGTCCTGGGGAGTCCGGCTGTTCGAGATGTCACAGCCGGCCATGACCTTCAGCCGACTGACGATCGGCCGCAACACATTGCGGGGTGTGTACGACGCGTCGTGCAGTACTCCGTCGACACGGAATCGGATGCGCACTCGTTCACCCGAAGGTTCGATGTGAATGTCGGACGCGCGCTCGTCGGTCGCCTGCGCGACCATCGCGTCGACGAGGCGGATGATCGGCGCATCCTCGGTCTCGGCCACGAGGACGTGTTGGGGCTCGTTGTCCTCGATGTCGATCGCATCGTCGATGCGGCTTTCCATGCTCGGCCGCGACCAGACCCGATTCGCGACTTCGTTGATCTGGTTGGGGTCGGCGACAACCGGCACGATCTGCATCGCGGTGATGACCTGAAGGTCGTCGAGCGCGAACACGTCGGTCGGGTCGGCGACCGCAATACGTAGGATGCCATCCTCGGCCTCGATCGGGATGGCCCGATACCGGCGCGCGATCTCCTCCGGGATCCGTTGCGCGACGATCTCGTCGAGCGGGCCGGCGGCCAGATCGACGAACGCCATGCCGAGTCGCTCGGCCAGGATCCGGGCGGAGTCCAGCGACGTGACGAACCCGAGGTCGATGAGGATCTCGCCCAGGCGGCCGCCGGTGCGACGTTGGACATCCAACGCCTCGGCGAGCTGCTGGTCGTCGATGATGCCCTGTTCGACGAACAGGTCACCGATGCGACGCCGTACGGGTGCGGGTTTGGACGTTTCCTGGTTGATCACTTCGTGAATCACTCCCGCACCATCGACACGAGAATCGGCGGCATTGAGTGCCGATTCGGTCATCAGATCAGTAGCGCGGATCGACCGGGATCGGTGCCGAGAGCGAAGTTCCGCGACCAGGTCTTCAGTCCGGCGAGGGAGGCGCCGATATGCCCATGCAAGGAGGCAAGAACATGCTGTCAAGTCAGGCGCGGGTCCTAGGTGAGTTTCTCGTGGAACGCCACGTACTCTCACGCGACGACCTTGCCATTGCCATGGCCGATTCCCGACGCACCGGAGATGCACTGCCCGCAGTGCTCCGGCGTGAAGGGCTCGTGTCCGAGAAGGACCTCACCGCGGCGATCGCCGAAACGGTCGGGGTCCGGTTCGTCGATTTCACCGAGACCCCGTTGCACCCTGACGCGGCCTTGATGGTGCCCGAGCACATCGCTCGTGAACACCTGGCGATCGGAGTCGACTTCGACGGGACTCGTCTCGTCGTCGCCTTCCCGGATCCCGGAGACGACGCCTCGGTGCAGGCCGTCGGTGCGGCCACGGGATACGAAGTCATCCCCGCCGCTGCGGGCCGGTACGAGATCCAACACGCGATCGATTCGGTCTTCGGCCCGGCAGTCCCGGCGTTGCACGCCCACGATCGCGATGCGAATCCGGTGGAAGACGAAGTCGAGGGCTTCCACGTCAACGATCTTCTCGTCAAGGTGTTGGAACAGAAGGGTTCCGACCTCCACCTCACCGCGGGCAGCCCTCCGGTCATCCGGGTCCACGGTGAACTGCGGCCGGTCGAAGGTATCGACCGGCTCTCGGGGTCGGAGATCCGCGAAATGATCTACGCGATCCTCACCCAGAAGCAGCGGGAGAAGTTCGAGAACGATCTCGAACTCGACTGCTCCTACTCGCTGCCGGGGAAGAGCCGCTTCCGGGTCAACGTCTTTCTCCAGCGAGACAACGTCGGCGCAGTCATGCGAGCGATTCCTTACGAGATCGTGCCGTTCGACAGCCTCGGAATCCCGTCGGTGGTGCGGTCCTTCGCGGACCTTCCCCGCGGTCTGGTGCTCGTGACCGGACCGACCGGGTCGGGAAAGAGCACCACGCTCGCCTCACTGATCGACATCGTGAACAGCGAGAAGGCGCTGCACATCATGACGGTCGAGGATCCCATCGAGTTCCTCCACCAGCACAAGCGCGCCGTGGTCAACCAACGCGAGGTGGGTGAGGACACGAAGTCCTTCGCCGAGGCGCTCCGCCATGTACTCCGCCAGGACCCCGACGTCATCCTCGTGGGTGAGATGCGTGACCTCGAGACGATCTCGACGGCGTTGACTGCCGCTGAGACCGGCCACCTCGTGTTCGCGACGCTGCACACCCAGGACGCGCCCCAGTCGATCGACCGCATCATCGACGTGTTCCCGAGCCACCAGCAGCAGCAGGTGCGGGTGCAACTCGCGGCATCGATTCAGGGAATCTGCACGCAACAGTTGCTCCAAACCGCCGACGGCACCGGTCGGGCGCTCGCGTCCGAGGTGCTCGTGGCGACTCCGGCGATCCGGAACCTGATCCGAGAAGGGAAGATCTACCAGATCTACTCCCACATGCAGACCGGGGCCAAGTGGGGGATGGTCACCATGGACCAGAACCTCGCGATCTTGGTGAAACAGAACAAGGTGTCGATGGAGACCGCGCTCGAGCGGTGTTCGAATGAAGAAGACCTCCGTCGCCTGATCCAGTCGGCGAACGCGGGATGGGGTTCCTGATGGCGACGACGTTTGCATACAAAGTCCGGGACCAGGCCGGGAAGGTCATCGAGGGTCAACTCGAGGCCGAAGACGCAACGGTGGTGGTGGGCAAACTTCGCCAGATGGGTTACACGCCCATCGCGGTCGAGGCCAAGAGTGGGAGCAAGCTGAAGGGCGACATCAAGATCCCCGGCATGGGCGGCCGGGTCAAGATGAAGGACATTGCGGTCTTCTCGCGTCAGTTCGCGGTGATGATCAACTCGGGTCTGTCGCTCATCCGCGCCCTGGCGATTCTGGCGGACCAGACCGAGAACCCCGAACTCGCGAAGATCATCGGCGAGATTCGGCTCGACGTGGAAAAGGGTGTGTCCCTCTCGACGGCGCTGGCCAAGCACCCGAAGGTGTTCAGCCGCCTCTACATCGCGATGGTTCGTTCCGGTGAGATCGGTGGTGTGCTCGACGCCGTGCTCATGCGGCTCGCCGACACGATCGAGAAGCAGGTCGAGCTCCGTCGCAAGGTGAAGTCGGCGATGACCTACCCGGTCGTCGCCCTGTCGATCTGTCTGCTGATTTCCGCCGCGATGTTGCTGTTCATCGTTCCGCAGTTCAAAGCGATCTATACCGACCTCGGTGGTCAGCTGCCGCTCCCCACGCGGGTACTGATCTCGCTGTCGGACATGTTGAAGTCGTACTTCCTCTTCGTGATTCTCCTATCAGGAATCGGGATCTACTTCTTCCGTCGCTGGATCAACACCCACAACGGTCGGATCGCCTGGGATGCCTTCAAGCTCCGCGTCCCCGTGTTCGGAGTCCTGACCCGGAAGACGGCGCTGGCCCGGTTCTCCCGGACCCTCGCGGCGCTGACCCGTTCGGGTGTGGGCATCCTGGAGGCACTCGACATCGTCGCGGAGACCGCCGGCAACGAGACCGTGTCGATCGCGCTCCGGGATACTCAGAGCGCAGTCAAGCGGGGTGACACCCTCGCCCGCCCGTTGGAGCGCCACGAGGTCTTCCCGCCGATGGTGACCCAGATGATCGCGGTCGGTGAAGAGACCGGCGCGCTCGACGAGATGCTCGACAAGATCGCCGACTTCTACGACCAGGAAGTCACCGCGACCGTCGATGCACTGACCTCGTTGATCGAACCGCTCATGATCGTGGTCATGGGAACGATCGTCGGAGGCATGATCATCAGCCTCTACCTGCCGATGTTCAACATCATCAAGCTCATCAAGTAGCGAATCGGTCCGAGAAAACTACCCCGGTCTGCGAGCCGGTCGAATCTGCGGCACACTGGTGCTCCGTTGGCCCTGCGACACTGGGGGGTGGTTTGGTGCCGATCGTTGTCGGAGTCTTCGCGATCCTTGGGTTCGCCGTGGCGCTGCCCGTGCTCCTCTGGCATGAACGCGATCTCAGCAGCTTCCAGCGGCCGCTGTGGGCCGGATACGGGAGTCGTCAAGCCCGGCGGCGCGGCGCGTTCGTCTGTTACCTGGCGTTCGGATGGCCGGAGCTGTTGATGGCGTGGGGCTGGCGGGCGAGCCAGACGCGAACGGCGCTCGTGGCCGAGCGCGACCAGATGCGCGAGGCGCGAGCCCATCGGACCGGGACGGGCGAAACCGACTGAACTCTCGGGTCCCGGTTGGCGGTCGGTCGGTGTGTGCCAATCTGGGTCCATGACTCTTGGCGCGACCTCAACGACCGACGATGTCCTCGAAGGCGTCGACCTCACGGGACGGCATGCGATCGTCACGGGTGCGTCGACCGGGCTGGGCGAGGAGACCACCCGTGCGCTGGCCGCGCATGGCGCGCAGGTCACGATGGCCGTGCGCGACCCCCAACGGGGCGACGCGGCCGTCGATCGGATTCGGGCGACGGTTCCCGACGCCGCGTTGGCCGTCAGGGTCTTGGATCTCGGTTCGCTCGCGAGCGTGCGGACGTTCGCCGCGGAGTTCCTCGTCGAACACGACCACATCGACCTGCTCATCAACAACGCCGGCGTGATGGCGTGTCCCTTCGCCACGACGGCCGACGGATTCGAGCTGCAGATCGGCACGAACCACATCGGGCACTTTCTGCTGACGCAACTCCTCGATTCCGCGCTGGGTGAAGCGACGCGTGTCATCGCGTTGAGCTCGGCCGGCCACCGCTTCTCCGATGTCGATCTGGACGACCCCAACTTCGAACGCACGACCTACGAACCGTGGGTGGCCTACGGCCGGTCGAAGACCGCGAATGCGCTATTCGCCGTCGAACTCGATCGGCGCTTGGCCGACCGGGGTGGGCACGCCTTTTCGCTGCACCCGGGCGGGATCATGACCGAGCTGGGCCGCCATCTCACCGAGGAGACGATCGCGGTCCTGATGGATTCGATTCCGGCCGGTCAGGAGATGGACTGGAAGACGGTGCCCCAGGGCGCGGCGACGACAGTGTTCGCGGCTACTGCTCCCGAACTCGATGCCCACGGCGGCGCGTACCTCGAGGACTGCGCGGTGGCGGAACGCAACGACGACCTCGAATCGCGCGGTGGGGTCCGGTCCTACGCGATCGACCCCGACCGCGCCGCCGCCCTTTGGGCGAAATCCGAAGCCTGGGTCGGACAGTAGAGCGAGAGTGACGCCGCCGACGAGCGGGGATGGAGGCCTGACGCCGGGAGGCGCAGGGAACCCGGGGCAGGGGGCTGGTCCTGCGCCTCAACCGGCGTCAGAAGGGCCGGCTTGGGGGTGGCTGGCCATACCTCAACAACGTCGTCGATACCGATGGTGTTCCCGAAAATGCGTGTCGGTGGTCACGATGACCGGCCGCGGCCGGGTGGCCGCGGCCCGTGGCCGCCATTCGGATGGTCGGGCCGGGTCGCCCCAGGATTGATCAGCCCTGAGCGGCGGCGCGGTACCGGTCGGTGGAGAACTCGGGGTCGGTGTCGAACTCCGGGATGACTTGGTTGCCGAAGAGTTCGACGGTCTCGACGAGCAGTTCGTGCGGGTAGACCGAACCGGACGGGCCGAGGACCAACTGGTCGACACCCGTATCGGACCAGAGCCGGAGTGCTTCGGCGCACTGCTCGGGGTTCCCGACGATGGCAGCACCGACTTCGCGACCGGCGAGGATCTGCTCCGCGGTCGGGTCCGGAATGAGCGCGGGCCACTCCGGTACCCACGCCGGCTTCGGGAACGTATCGAGGTACTTGAACACCAAGCTTTGCTGGCGACCGTTCCCGGAATGGGTCGCCCAGTCGACCGCCGCGTCGCTGTCTTCGAGACACATGAAGCTGGAGGTGATCGCCACGTTGTCGTTGACGAACTCGCCGACCGGATCGGCGTCTTTGATGGCTTCCTTGTACATCTCGATGAGTGGTTTCATCTTCTCGGGTGAACCGCCGGTGAAGCACAACACGCCGAGGCCCATCTTCCCGGCCTTCTCGAACGTACCGGGGTTCCCGGCCGCGACCCACATGGGCGGGTGCGGCTTGATGTAGGGCTTGGGCAGGACGTTGCGCTCGGGGAGGTCGAAGAACTTCCCGTCGTGGGAGTAGGTGCCGTCACGCCACATGTACTTGAACTCGGTGATGGCCTCGTCGAACATGTCCTTGGTGATCTCGGGGTCGGTGATCCCGAATCCGGCCTGCTCGGTGGTCGACGAGCCGCGCCCGGTGCCGAACTCGAAGCGACCGCCGGAGAGGTGGTCCATCATCGCCACCCGTTCGGCCACCCGGGCCGGATGGTTGACCGGGGGAGTGATGTTGATGATCCCCGAGCCGATGTGCATGCGGTCGGTCTTCGCGGCGACGTAGGGCATGATCGTCTCGTTGGCCGAGATGTGGGAGTACTCCCAGAGGAAGTGGTGCTCGGTCCACCACGAGTACTTCCAGTTGGTCCGGTCGCCGACGACCGCGAGGTCGACCTCGCTCATCAACCGGTGGTGTTCGGCCTGGGGATCGGCCGCCATCTGATCCTCGTGGATGAATCCACCCATGAACAGACCGAACTCCATCGCTGACCTCCGCTGACCGGCCGCCCTCCGGGGCGGGAGCAAAAATGAAACCTGTTCCATTTTTGCAGGTCGGTGTCTCGGTGTCCACCTCCCAGGATCTCGTCGGGGCGCGATCGTTGACACGTCAGCTACGGTGAGGACCGTTCGGCCGACCGGGCCGCGTCTGGGGGGACATCCATGATTCGCAAACTCGCCGTGTCAGTGACGATCGCCGCCGCCGCATTCGGCATGTTCGGGGCGTCCGAGGCGGGTGCCGTGACCCTGCCACCAGGGGACGGCGCGGTGCAGTGCGGCATCGCCGGGACGGCACGGGTGGCCCGCCCGATCAGTAACCCGTCAATCTGGAAGGTCGTCGTTGCGGGCAAGATCGCCGGCTGCACCTACAACGGCAACCCGATCCCGCTCGTGACCGGCGCGACGCGCTCGGTCGCGATCAGCAACCCGACCGCGGTCTGCGCGGCGCTGGCCGACGGTTCGGCGACGGCCCGGACCACGATCACGGTCAAGGTCAACGGTGTGACCTACACGAGCGTCGCAGTGAACGTGGAGCTGTCCGTCTCGCCCTCGTCGCCCGGGAGCCGGGTACAGGCGAGCGGCGCGGCCACGGTGAACGGCATCGCACTGAACGCCGGCGTCGACGTGCAGACGGACCGTCCGGCGTCGGACCTGTGCAACGGTGCAACGAAGGTCGCATTCCTCGGTAGCGCCTCGCTCAACTGGGACCGCCCGTAACTCCCTGGTCGACGCGCCCGCGGCGCGCCGACCCATGTCGGTGCGGCGGCGTGTCATCCACGGCGGCAGGCCTTAGCCTCGGTGGATGAGCGAACCCTTGAGTGGCACGCCGGCCGCGGACGGGTTCCGGATGCCGGGGGAGTTCGAACCGCACGCCGGGTGCTGGATGGCGTGGCCCCGCCGACCCGACAACTGGCGCGAGCAGCGCGGACCGGCGCGGCACGCGTTCGCCGAGGTAGCGAACGCGATCGCCGATTCCGAGCCGGTCACGGTTGCGGTCAACCCCGGCGACGCGATCGAGGCGCGCGCGCGGCTCGCCGCCGCGGTCCAGGTCCGTCGAGATCCCGAGCGACGACGCCTGGATGCGCGACATCGGTCCGACGTTCGTGGTCGACGGTACCGGCACCCGGCGCGGCGTCGACTGGGAGTTCAACGCGTGGGGCGGGCCGCGACGGCGGCCTCTATCCGAGTTGGGAGCACGACGACGCGATGGCGGCCGCAGTCTGTTCGCGTCGAGCGCGTCGATCGGTACCGGGCGCCGTTCGTGCTGGAGGGCGGTGCGATCCACAGCGACGGCGAGGGCACCCTGCTCGTCACCGAGGAATGCCTGCTCGCACCCGAATCGGAATCCGGACCGATCAAAGCGCGCGAGATCGAGAGTTTGCTGCGGGCCTACACGGGCGTCGAGGTGATCGTGTGGCTCGGGCTGGGGGTGGTGAACGACGAGACCGACGGTCACGTCGACAACCTCTGCTGCTTCATTCGGCCCGGTGTCGTCCTCCTCACCTGGACCGACGATCGTGCCGATCCGCAATACGAACGCTCGCGGGATGCCCGGCGTCGATTGGAGGCCGCGGCCGACGCCCGGGGTCGGTCCCTCGAGGTGCACCTCGTGCACCAACCCGGTCCGCTCGAGGTCACGCCGGCCGAAGCCGGCGGGCGTGGTCACGACCCCGGATACCCAACCGAGGCGACCTGGTGATCGGCTGGCCGCGTCCTACGTGAACTTCTACCCGGCGAACGATCGCGTGGTCGTCCCGCGGCTGGACCCGGCGACCGACGACGCCGCACTGGAAGCTGATCGCCGCGCTCGTTCCCGGACCGAGAGGTCGTCGGAGTCGAGGCTCGAGAGATCCTGCTCGGCGGCGGCAACATCCATTGCATCACCCAACCGGTCCCGGCGGGCAGTCGTCGCGGCTGACGAGTCGCGTTCCCATGCTCGGTGGCGCCGCTTGGCGTCGGTGACGAACGGTGAGACCGCGATCAGTTTCAACACCGCACGGTTGAGGAGTTCATCGGGAACCGCAGCGGGCGGACCACGTCGAGGAACAGCACGACGCGATCCTCCGTCGGTGTCGTTCCACACCTCGTGCTCGTAGGTGTCGTCGAAGATCAGGCTCTCGCCCTCGTGCCAGGTCGCGACGCTCGTCGCCGATCCGGATCGCGCACCGCTGCGACCCGCGTCGGTACGCTGCAGCGCGAGGTGGTAGCGCACCAGGCCCTTGTACGGACCGCAATGGTCGGGGATGTGCTTGCGCGGGCGCCAGGATCGAGAACATCGCGGTCTGCATGCCGGGGACGGCGCGCGACGAGGCGGGCGGTTTCGGGGCAGCGGGCGCAGTTCGCGTCCGACGCGAAAGCCGAATCCGTAGAAGAAGTACGTCTTCCACCCGTCGTCGTCGGTGATCGATGGCCTGGTCGGTCGAGATGTCCTGGAAGTTGGGCAGCAGCGTCGCGGTGGGCGAGCACCGGATCGAGCTCGCGGCGGATCGTGGGCCATTCCGCCTTCCAGGGCGCGAGCCCACGGGAAGTCGGCCGGGTCGAAGATCGACCGGATTGCCGAGGATCGACGCTCGGGCGACCAGTCGGTCGAGCCGGTCGAGGAGCCATTCGCCGACGACGACGGTGAGGTCGACGAATCGTTGCCGCATCGGGCCGAAATCGTAGCGAGAGCCCCGGGGGTACGGCGGCAGGGTATCGAGGCTCGTGACCATTGCGAGATTCTGGTCATGATCCATCTCAAGGTGACCGGGAGTCGGGGTCGATACCTGAAATGCGACGAAGAACACCGAGTCACATCATCGACGTGGTCGACGCCGTCGCATTCAACCAACCCAAACCCAGTAGGAGAACATTCAAATGCAGCAGATGCTGGAAAACCTGCGGGCGCGGCGTGAGGACGAGCGTGGTTTCACGCTCATCGAGCTCATGGTTGTGGTGTTGATCATTGCCATTTTGATCGCCATTGCCATCCCGACGTTCCTCGGTGCCAAGTCCCGTGCGCAAGACAAGGCGGCTCAGTCGAGCCTCCGCAACGCCCTGACCAACGCGAAGGGCATCTACACCGACACCGACTCGTACGCGGGTGCGACGACCACGGCGCTGGCGGCGGCGGAGCCGAGCCTCACCTTCCAGGCCGGGCGCGTCGACCAAGGCGAAGGAAGTCTCGGTCGCAGTGACACGCGACCGACATCGTCATGACGGCGAAGTCGGCTTCGAACGTCTGCTTCGCGATTGGCGATGTTGCTGACCGGTCCGGGCACCATCTTCATGAACCTGGGTACTTCGGCGACCTGCACCCCGGCGCAGGCGACCACTCAGGCGGCGCTGCCGACCGCGGTGCCGACCACGGCCAACTCCACGTCCGGCGGTGGCTGGGCCCAGGCCTGGTAATCACCGAACCGCACACTGCAACACGTACGACTGCCCGACGGGGCCCGGGGTTCCGGGCCCCGTCGGCAATTCCGGGACCTCGGCGTGGATGCCATGAGGCGGGCGGATCATCTGCCGGTTCGACGCTCAAGGTGACCGGGGCGTCGGGTCGAAACCTGACCTGCGACGAAGAACACCGAGTCACAGATCGACCTGGTCGACCCCGCCGCATTTCATCCAACATTGACCCAGTAGGAGAACTTCAAATGCAGCAGATGCTGGAAAACCTGCGGGCGCGGCGTGAGGACGAGCGTGGTTTCACGCTCATCGAGCTCATGGTTGTGGTGTTGATCATTGCCATTTTGATCGCCATTGCCATCCCGACGTTCCTCGGTGCCAAGTCCCGTGCGCAAGACAAGGCGGCTCAGTCGAGCCTCCGCAACGCCCTGACCAACGCGAAGGGCATCTACACCGACACCGACTCGTACGCGGGTGCGACGACCACGGCCCTCGCGGCTGCGGAGCCGAGCCTCACGTTCCAGGCGGGCGCGTCGACCAAGGCGAAGGAAGTCTCGGTCGCAGTGACCGCGACCGACATCGTCATGACGGCGAAGTCGGCTTCGGACGTCTGCTACGCGATCGCTGATGTTGCTGCACGGTCCGGGCACCATCTTCATGAACCTGGGTACTTCGGCGACCTGCACCCCGGCGCAGGCGACCACTCAGGCGGCGCTGCCGACCGCGGTGCCGACCACGGCCAACTCCACGTCCGGCGGTGGCTGGGCCCAGGCCTGGTAATCACACCAAACTACGGAATGGAGTGATGGGGGCCCGGGAAACCGGGCCCCCATCGTCTTACCCATGACTTCTCAATCGGATCGAGAACGAGACGAGCCACCCCAGGTCGATGAGACCGGCTTCACCATCATCGAGCTGATCGTGGTCATCGGCATCATCGGCATCCTCCTTGGTGTGATGATTCCCACCCTGCTCCAGGCCCGCGTGCCGGCCCAGGATCGTCAAGCCCAGAATCTGCTCCGGAACTCGTTGACGGCCGCGAAGGCCATCGAGACGTCGGATGGCAACACGGCCACGATGGCGACGCTCGCGCTGGAGGAAGGCGGCGTCACCTTCGTCGACGACGCGACCACGGCACCGGCCAACCAGTCGCAATGTGTCGGTCGCGAACGTCTCATTCGGATCGACGGTCTACGTGATCCTCGCGTCGCAGTCGACCTCGCGACGCTGTTTCGCCATCCTCGAGACCACCGGCGGGACGCCGTTGTTCCAGCGGCTCGACGACCCCCCGACGTGCGACGCAGGGGACTTCGACCCGCTCGTCGGATGGGTCGACAAGTGGCCGTAATCCGACGTCGGTTCGTCCCCGAGACTCCTAACCTCACCCCGCCATGGCTCCCCCTCTCCGCCGGCTTGTTCGGCCTGCTCATCGGTTCGTTCCTGAATGTGGTGGTGTGGCGAGTCCCGCGCCACGAGTCGATCGTGAAGCCGGGTTCACACTGCCCGAGTTGTGACACCGAACTCTCCGCGTTCGAGAACATCCCGGTGCTGTCCTGGATGGTCCTGCGCGGGAAGTGTCGCCACTGCGGCACCCGCATCTCGGTCCGCTACCCACTCGTGGAACTGGCCAACGCGGCCCTCTGGGTCGGCCTCGCATTTCATTTCGGCCGGTCCTGGGAACTCCCGGCGTACTGCGCGCTGGCGTCGGGTCTGGTGGCCCTCTCCCTGATCGACCTCGATCACTTCCTGCTGCCCAACCGGGTGCTGTACCCGACCGGGGTCATCGTCAGCGGACTGTTGCTGCTGCCGGCCGCGATCGACACCCGCTGGGACGACCTCGGGCGCGCCGGCCTCGGTGGGCTGGCCGCGTTTGCGGTCTTCTTCGTGATCCACATCATCTCGCCGCGGGGGATGGGCTTCGGTGACGTTCGCCTGAGTTTCGTGCTCGGCATCGCGCTGGGCTGGCTCTCCTGGGGCCACGTCTTTCTCGGGCTGTTCCTCGGGTTCCTGCTCGGGGCGATCGTCGGTGGGTTCCTCATCGTCACGAAACTGCGCACGCGCAAGGAGCCGGTTCCGTTCGGACCGTTCATGGCCTCCGGTGCCCTCATCGCGATCTTCGCGGGCACCCAACTCCTCGATCTCTACACGCGCCAATGAGCGTTCGGGCGAGCAGGTCGTTCCTCGCCCGACTTCATTTCGGTCCCGCGGACCCGCGAAGATGGGCCGCGCGCATCACGTTCCAGCCTCAGCCGGTAGGTCCTTCGGTTCATTGATGGCGCACGGGCTCAACTCACGTGGCCCGTGTTGACGATTGTTCGAACTGAGACTTACTGTGCTCGAAGTCAACGAGGGGCAACGAACGTGGCGTCGCCGATACCGCACGACCTACTGACCGCACGCGAGGTCGCCGACGTCATGAGGGTTTCCACCATGACCGTCTACCGCTTGATCAAGGCGGGCGAACTCCCGGCGATCCGGGTCGGAAAACACCTGCGAATTCGCGAACGCGACGTCGCCAAGTACCTCGACGAGCGTGTCGTCACCACCCTGGAAGGAGGTCCGGATCAATGGCCCGTCGCCTGATCGGTCTGGACATCGGCACCAATGCGGTGCGGGTTGCCGAACTCGAACCAGGAGAGCCACCGCGGTTGATCAGCTTCGGCCAGGTTGCGCTGCCCCCGGGTGCGATGCGCGACGGCGAAGTCGTCGATCCGGCCGCCGTCACTGCGGCAATCTCGACGGTTGTGGAGTGAACTCAGCCTGAAGAAGGCGCCGGTTCGGATCGGCGTCGCCACGCCTCGGGTGCTGGTGCGTACCGTCGATCTGCCGACGATGTCGGATGACGAACTCGCCGGCGCGCTGCAGTTCCAGGCGCAGGAGTTGATCCCGATCCCGCTCGAGGACGCGGTCCTCGACTTCCAGATCCTCGAAGCGCTCCCCATCCCCGACGCGGTCGGCGAGGGACCGCCGCCGCAGCCGATGAGCCGGGTGCTCCTGGCCGCCGCGCACAAGGATCTGATCCGGAATCTCACTGGCGCTGTCCGCGCCGCCGGCCTCTCGGTCGCGTCGGTCGACCTGGTGCCGCTGGCGTTGGTCCGGTCGGTCGGTCGCCGAGTCTCGGACAACGGTGGCGGCGTCGAAGCGGTAGTCAGCGTCGGCGGCGGCGTGACCGTCGTGGTCGTGCACGAACTCGGGATCCCGCGCTTCGTGCGCATCCTCGGATCCGGTGGTCGCTCGGTGACCGACGCGATCGCCCGCGACCTCGAACTCACGACCGAACAGGCCGAAGCCGTCAAGCGCAACGGCGAGTCTGCTCCCGCGGACCTGGTCGCTCGGGCGCGCACCGCAATGGTGCGACCGATCAACGACCTCGTCGAACAGATTCGCGGGTCGCTCGACTACTACCGCACCCAGTCCGACGCGATCCGACTCCTCCGAGTCACCCTCACCGGCGGCGGCTCGCTGACCCCGGGTCTCGCCGATCAACTCGTCGATACGGTCGGCGTCCCCGTCGATCTCGCCCGACCGCGCGAGCACATCGGCGTGGGCGACATCGGATTCGCCGAGGAGCAACTGCCGCTCCTCGATCCGTTCCTGCCGGTCCCGGTCGGGCTCGCCCTGGGCGGGCTCATGACCGGCAAGCGCATCGACCTGCTCGGCGGTGACCACAAAGAGCCGATCGACAAGAACCAACTCATCAAGATCGGCGCGGTTGCCGGCGCGGTGTTGGTTGCCGCGCTCGCAGGGTTGACGTATCTGAAGTCGCAGCAGGTCGACGACGAGAAATCGAAGTTGGCGGCCGCCGCGGCAGAAGAACGCGGCCCTGCAACAGAAGATCGACAAGCTCGCCGACGTCAAACAGCGTCAGACCGACATCGAAACGCTGTCGACCGACACCCAGACCCTCCTCGCGAACGACGTGTCCTGGTCCTCGATGCTCCAGGCCATCTCGCGCACGATCCCGACCGACGTCTGGTTGACTTCGATGCAAGGGACCGTGACCTCGGCCGGCGCCGCCGCACCGGGAGCGGCTCCCGCGGCCCCAGGAGTGACGAGCGCGTCGGGTGCTGTCATCGGTACCGCGAACTTCTCGGGCCAGGGGCGCGACTACGACTCGGTGGCGGCCTGGATCCAACGGATCGGTCAGGACATTCCCTCCTTTGCCGACCTCTGGGTGCCGACGGCAGCGCGGGCGTCGGGCACGAGCGGCACCACGAGCGGCACCACCGGCGGAACGAGCGCCAGTACGAACGTCACGTTCAGCTCGACGGCGAATATCACCGACAAAGCCAAGTCCACTAGGGCCGAAGACTTCAAGGTGCAGCCATGAAGCGCAACGTCATGATCGGAATCGGCGCCGCGTTCGTGGCCGTCATCGTCCTGTGGTATTTCGCGATCTACAGCCCGAAGACGGACGATCTCAGCAAGGCTCAAAGCGAGGTCAGCGCCGAGGAGGCGAAGACCCCCGGGCTCGAGAGCACGCTCGCGCAGCTCGAATCGGTTGCGAAGAATGCCTCGAAGCAGCAGGCGCTCCTCAACAAGTTCGACCAAGCGATTCCGAAACTCCCGGACGAGGCCGAGTTCATCGTCCAGGCGGCCCAGATCGCCGACGACGCCGGTATCGTCTTCCAATCGATTTCGCCGAGCCCACCCGCGGCGGCCGGATCGACGAGCACGATTGCGTTGGCCATCAGCGTGCAAGGCAGCTTCTTCCAAATCAAGAACTACCTCACGCAGCTGGAAAGCCTCGACCGGCTGGTGATCATCGACGCGATCAACATCTCGGCCGGCGGCGGATCTGACACTGCGAGTTCGAGTGCGGGGACGAACCTCACGGTCACCCTCACCGCACGGATGTTCACGCGTGCTGTTCCGGCCGGCACACCGGGTACCGTCCCGGCACCGGACGGATCGACCACGACCACGACCGGCGTCGGTGGGAGTACCACGACGGCTCCGGGTGGAGCGACGTCGTCGTCCACGGCGCCGTCCTCATCGACCACAGGAGGGACCTGATGGCTACGTCACGACGTGAGCGACGAGAGCGCCAACAGCGCTCGATGGGTGTTGCCGTCGGCGTGGTGGGTGCCATCCTGGCCGCGTTGATCGTCTACCAGGTGTTCCTGCGCGACGACAGCGTTCCGCAAGCGCTCGCACCGGCGAAAGACGGGTCGGGCCAGATCGCGGGTTCCACCACCACGACCGCCCCGCTCGAGCCCAGCGTGCCCAACGGCAGCTTCGCCGAACTCAGCTTGCGGGACCCGTTCGAGCCGATCGGGCAGGTCACACCCACGAACACGACCCCGACCACGGTGAACACGACGCCGACGACCTCGGCCAGTCCCGGCACCATCTCGACGACACCGACGACCTCGCCGCAGCAGAATCCCGGCGGGAGCACCGACGTCGCGCTCATCGACGTCTACATCGACGCCACCGGCGTGCAGACGGCCCGGATCAAGGTCGGCGGGGCCGAGTACCCGGTCGTGGCCGGCGGGACCTTCGCCACCAACTACAAGCTGATCTCCTTTGCCAGCGACAAGTGCGTGAACCTGCAGTACGCAGACTCGCCCTTCTCGCTCTGTGTCGGCGAACAAGTCATCAAGTAGCCCTCGGCGTTTGGGTCCCGGGTTCGGTCCCGTAGCCCTCTAACCTGAGCGGATCATGCTGCGCTACCTCACTGCCGGGGAATCGCACGGCCCGGCCCTGGTCGTCGTCGTCGAAGGTCTCCCTGCCGGCCTCGCCATCACTGTCGATCAGATCGGGGACGAGCTCGCTCGCCGCCGACTCGGCTTCGGTCGAGGACCCCGGATGCGTTTCGAGCGCGACGACGTCGAGCTGCTGGGAGGAATCCGCCACGGCCGGACCCTCGGCTCGCCGGTGTCGATCGTGATCCACAACACCGAGTGGCCGAAGTGGCAGGAGGAGATGTCGCCGGCGCCGGGGATCACCGAGAAGCCCCTGACCCAGCCGCGACCGGGCCACGCCGACCTCGTCGGCATGCAGAAATACGGTTTCGACGATGCCCGCAACGTGCTCGAACGCGCGAGTGCGCGCGAGACCGCAGCCCGAGTCGCAGCCGGTGCGCTCGCGAAGGCCCTCCTCGGCGAACTCGGGACGTCGGTGTTGTCGCACGTCGTGCGTATGGGCGAGGCCGTGGTCCCGGAGGGTGCGGCCCGTCCGGGGGCGGACGATCTGGCGCGAATCGACGAGTCGTCGGTCCGGTGTTTCGACGCCGGGACCGAGGCGGCGATGGTGCGGGCGATCGAAGCGGCGGCCAAAGACGGCGACTCGTTGGGTGGTGTCGTCGAGGTCCTCGGTTTCGGCGTGCCGGTGGCGCTCGGCTCCCATGTGCATTGGGATCGGCGGATCGATGGCCGCCTGGCGCAGGCCCTGATGAGCATTCAGGCGATGAAAGCCGTCGAGATCGGTGAGGGCGGCGCGGTGGCGGCGGAGCGGGGCAGTGCCGCACACGACGAGATCTTGTGGAACGACACCGATGGCTATACCCGCGCATCGGATCGCGCCGGTGGGATCGAGGGCGGGATGACGACCGGTTCCTTGCTGGTGGCCCGCGCGTCGATGAAGCCGCTCGCCACGCTCAATCGTCCGACCTTGCGGACCGTGGATGTCGCGACCAAGGAGGCCACGGTGTCGTTCAAGGAACGCACCGACGTGACGGCTGTGCCCGCCGCCGGGGTGGTGGCCGAGACGATGGTCGCGTTGGTGTTGGCCGACGAAGCGCTGCGCAAGTTCGGCGGCGACTCGGTCGCAGAGTTCACGCGCAACCACCGCGAGTTCGTCGCCTCGCTGTGAGTGCGTCGCGCCACCTGGTGCTGATCGGTCTCATGGGCGCGGGCAAGACCACAGTCGGCCGGGAGTGTGCGAGTCGGTTGCATCGAGGCTTTGTCGACACCGACGATCTCGTGACCGCCAACGCCGGAATGACGGTCCCGGACATCTTCGCGACCGAAGGCGAGGCCGGCTTCCGGGCGCGTGAGCGGGTGGCGCTCTCCGAGGCTCTGGCCGGGCCCGAACCGCTCGTGATCGCCTGCGGTGGAGGTGCGATGGTCGACCCGGAGAACCGGCGTGCCGTCCGGTCGTGCCGGGTCGTGTGGCTCGATGCGGCCCCTGAGATACTGGCGGATCGGGTCGAAGGCGATGGGGTCGACGCCCGCCCGCTGCTCGCAGGGGGCCCGACGACGGCCACGCTGACGCGGCTCGCCGACGCCCGGCGTGAGGCCTACGCGGCTGCGGCCGATGTCGTCATCGCCACCGACGGGAAGACCGTCGATGCGGTCGTCGCCGAGGTGCTGGCGGGGAAGGCAGGCGAGCCATGAGTGTCGTGACGGTCGGGCTGGAACCCGCGTACGACGTCCTGGTCGGGCCCGGCGTGCTGGCCGACATCGGTGCGCTGGTCGCCGGTCGCCGACGGGTTGCGATCGTGAGCCAGGCCGCCATCGCCGACCGGTACGCGGAGCAGGTTCGAGATGCAGTTGCGGCCCCGACCGAACTGTTCCTGATGGACGACGGCGAACACGCGAAGTCGTTGACGACCATCGAGACCCTGTGTCGGGGTTTCGCCAGTTGGGGTCTCTTGCGTGGCGACGTGGTGGTCGCGCTCGGTGGTGGAGTGGTCGGTGACACCGCGGGATTTGCCGCAGCGACGTATCACCGGGGGATCGGCGTGGTGCAGGCTCCGACGACGCTCCTCGCAATGGTCGATGCCGCCATCGGCGGGAAGACGGCGGTCAACCTCCCGGAGGGCAAGAACCTGGTCGGCGCGTTCCACCAGCCGATCGGCGTGGTGGCCGACACCGACACCTTGACCACGCTCCCGGGCCGCGAGTACCGCAGTGGGCTCGGTGAGGTGGCGAAGTACGCGCTGATGTACGACGTCGTGGCCGACCCCTCGGGGTTGGTCGACATCCTCCGCACCGGCACCGCTGCGATCCTGGACCGCGAGCCGGCGGTGCTCGGTGAGGTCGTCGAGCGGTGTGCGCGCATCAAGGCCGAGGTCGTGGCCGGCGACCCCTTCGAGCAGACGGGCCTCCGGGCTCAGCTGAATCTGGGCCACACCCTGGCGCATGCGTTGGAGATTGCCTTCGAGCACCGGCTCACCCACGGCGAGGCCGTAGCGATCGGGTTGGTGTTCGCGGGTGCGCTGGCGGGCGGGTGTGAACGGGTCGGGATCGATGTGGTCGATCGCTTTCAGGCGATTCCCGCGTCGCTCGGACTCCCGATCGAGGTTCCCGATCCCGAATCGACGTCGGCGCCGGCACTGCTCGAACTCATGGCGCGAGACAAGAAGGCCAGTGGGGGATTGACGTTCGTGCTGCCCGGTCCGAACGGGCTCGAACTGGTCGACGACCCACCCGCGGCTGCACTGCGGTACGCATTCGAATCCGTCGGGATCACCGGAGAGGACGCGATCACGTGAAGATCTTGCTGCTGAACGGACCGAATCTGAATCTGCTCGGCACCCGAGAACCGGAGATCTACGGGACCGACACCTTGGCCGACTGCGTCGCCGACGCCGCCGCGGCAGCGTCGGCGCACGGCTTCGAATTCGATCATCTCCAGTCCAACCATGAAGGTGAGATCATCGAGGCCATCCACGCGGCCCGCGCGACGACTGCGGCCATCGTGATCAACCCGGGCGCGTTCACCCACTCGTCCTATGCGATCGCCGATGCGTTGGCCGCCTACGACGGGGTGAAGGTCGAACTCCACCTCTCGAACCCGAGCGCGCGCGAAGAGTGGCGCCGACTCTCGGTGGTGGCTCCTGTGGTCACTGGCACGATCGCCGGGTTCGGTCGGTCCGGATACCGAATGGCTGTCGAGGCCGCGATTGGTCGCCTCGGATGACTTCCCTGACCGCCATGGACCTCGGACCGCGCCTGGACCGGGTCCGCGCCGACTTCGACGAGATCGACGCCCTGCTCGTGACTCGGCTGGTCAACGTGCGTTACCTGACGGGTTTTACCGGCTCGGCCGCGCTGCTCCTCGTGACCCGTGACGGTGCGACGTTCGTGACCGACGGCCGGTATCGGGATCAGGCGGCCGATCAGCTCCGCGACGCGGGCGTGACCGCCGACATCGTGGTCGGGCTGACCCAGGCCGACCAACGCTGCGCGCTCCACGAGGTCGCAACCGCCGCCGGAGTGGAGCGGCTCGGCCTGGAAGCCGACGGGGTGACATGGTCGCAACAGCGGGGCTACGTCGATTGCTTCCCCGGGGCCGAACTGGTCGCGACCACGGCGTTGGTCGACGACCTGCGAATGGTGAAGGAAGCCGGAGAGGTCGAGCGCATCCGGGCGGCCTGCGCCATCGCCGATGACGCGCTCACCGAAGTGCTCCCGAGCCTGCACGACGCTCCGACCGAGCGGTCCTTCGCCCTCCGGCTCGAGTTCGCGATGCGGGAACGGGGCGCGACCGGTGTGAGCTTCGATCCGATCGTCGCCTCGGGCCCGAATGGGGCCAAGCCGCACGCCCGTCCCAGCGATCGGGTGATCGAACCGGGTGAACTCGTCGTCATCGACTTCGGCTGCGTGGTCGACGGGTACTGCTCGGACATGACCCGGACGGTCAGTGTCGGTGATCCCGGGGTCGACGCCCGTCACCTCTGGGAGACGGTGGCCGAGGCGCAGCGCCGGGGTTGTGACGCGGTGGCCGTCGGGGCCGAGTGCGCGGCGGTCGACCGGGCCTCGCGAGACGTGATCGCCGACGCCGGATGGGCCGATGCGTTCATCCATGGCACCGGTCACGGGGTAGGCCTGGAGATCCACGAGTCGCCTCGGGTTGCGTCGACCTCGACTGGTACTCTCGCGGCCGGCCACGTGGTGACGGTCGAACCAGGCGTGTATCTCCCAGGCCTCGGTGGTGTGCGGATCGAAGACACACTCGTCGTCACCGACGCTGGACCAGTGGCGCTCACCGAGTTTCCCAAGCACCTGGTCGTCTGACCACCCGAACGATCCGACCCACACATTCAATCGGAGCACGAGGACATGTCGATCTCGACGAATGACCTGAAGAACGGCATGGCCCTGAACCTGCCCGACGGGCTGATGACCGTCGTGGAGTTTCAGCACGTGAAGCCGGGCAAGGGCGGCGCCTTCGTGCGCACCAAGCTCAAGAACGTCCGGACCGGGGCCGTGGTCGAGAAGACGTTCCGGGCCGACGAGAAGGTCGGACACGCGACGATCGACAAGCGCGAGATGCAGTATCTCTACCGCGAGGGCGACGACTACGTCTTCATGGACAACCAGTCCTATGACCAGATGAACGTCTCGACCAAGATTCTCGGCGACGCGGTCAACTACCTCAAAGAGGGCGATGTTGCGGTGCTGCCGAGCTGGAACGAAGAAGTGCTGGGTTGCGACCTCCCGGCCGCAGTCGAGCTGCTCGTGACCGAGACCGAACCCGGCATCCAGGGCGATCGTGTCTCGGGTGCGCGCAAGCCCGCGACGATGGAGACCGGGTTGGTGGTCCAGGTCCCCCTCTTCATCGAGACGGGCGAGAAGCTCAAGATCGACACTCGCACGGGCGAGTACCTCACCCGCGCCTAGCGGCCCGACACCTCGTGGCTCCCCGTCGAGAATCCCGTGAACGCGCGTTAGGTCTCTGTTACGAACGTGAAGTGCGTTCGATCAGCACCGATGAACTCCTCGACGGGCTCCCGGCCGCTCCCGACGCCTATGCCGTCGAACTGGTGCGGGGGGTCGAGGTCCACGCCGTGGAACTCGACCAGCTCCTCACGGAGTATTCGGAGCACTGGGCGGTCGATCGCATGCCCGCCCTCGACCGCGCGGTACTCCGACTCGGCTGTTTCGAACTCGCGCACGAACCCGACGTGCCGACGGCCGTCGTCATCAGCGAAGCCGTCGAGCTGGCCAAGCAGTATTCCACCGAGAACAGCGGCCGATTCGTGAACGGACTGCTCGCGCGTATTGCCGAGCAGGTGCGCTGCCGCGAGCTGATGGGCGCGTTCGCAGCCGCGGGCGGACCGGGCACGATGGAGGCCCCGGCGATCGAGACCATCGAAGACCTGAACGTCGGCACCGACACGCCGTGGCTGGTCATCGTCTGGAACGACCCGGTCAACCTCCAGAACTACGTGGTGTTCGTCTTCCAGAAGCTGTTCGGGTATTCACGGGAGAAGGCGACCCGCTTGATGCTGGAAGTGCACCACGACGGGAAGTCGGTGGTGTCCCATGGCACCCGGGAGAAGGCCGAGAGTGATGTCGGTCGTCTCCACGCGCACGGGTTGTGGGCCACGATGGAACGTGACCGGGCGTGAGTCGCGTCAAGGTGACCAAGCGGGGTGTCGTCCTGAGCTTCGAGGCGGCCGAGGTGGCGGTGTTGGAGAACCTCATCGGCCAGGTGCGAGAGGTGCTCGCCGGCGGGGTGCCTGAGCATGGTTCCGACCCCGTGCGTGATCGGCTGTTTCCCCGGGCGTACGTCGATCCGACCGAGGATCGCGCCGAGCGGGATTTCCAGTCGGTCGTCCATGACGATCTCGTGGCGGCGAAGTCGGCCGCGATCTCCACGCTGGTCGACGGCCTGCATGGCGGTACGGCCAAGCGGGGTGGCGTCGAGATCACCCTCGATTCGGCGGGGATGGAGCAGTGGCTCGGCGCGCTCAATGACATCCGGTTGGCGCTGGGTGCCGCGATGGGCATCACCGAAGATCGTGATCCGTACGAGGACCTCGACACCGACGACCCGCGCGCCGCGGGGTTCGCCGTCCTCGATTGGTTGGGCTATCTCCAATCCGAACTGCTCGACGTGATGATGAAGGACGCGGAATGAACCCGCGCCCGTATCGCACCCCCTGGGGTGCGGAGCGCGCGTGAGTTCGGGGAGGACGGCAGTTCCGCACTGGCGTCTCGGGCCGGAGGCGAAGTCGCGCGGCGCGCGCGTGGTACGGTCGGGGCACTCCGTCACCGGGATCCTGTGAGGTCCCCACGGAACGAGGATGATGATGGCCGAGAGCCCCAACGGCACGCCGAGTGCCGACGACAAGCAGAAGACCGCCGCCCCAGAGGGCGGCTTTTCTTTGCCCGGGTTCTCGACCCCGGACTCGGTGTTTCGCACGCGAGTCTTCACCGCCGACGACCTGCGCCGGGCCCAGACCCGTATCGCCCACGAGATCGTCGAGCGCAACCACGGTCCGCATGAAGTGGTCCTCGTCGGGCTCCATCACCGAGGGCCCCAGATCGCCGAACGTCTGGCCGAGGCCATCGAATCGTTCGAAGGTGTGCGTCCACCGGTCGGAGCGCTCGATGTCGCCTTCTACCGCGACGACATCGGGCTGCGGCCGGTCCAGCCGTTCGGGCCGACCGAAGTACCGGTCGACATCACGGGTCGGGTCGTCGTACTCGTCGACGATGTGCTCTTCACGGGCCGCACGATTCGCGCCGCGCTCGATGCGGTGACCGAGTTGGGTCGCCCACGCTCGATCCAGTTGGCGGTGTTGGTCGACCGCGGTCACCGTGAGTTGCCGATCCGGGCCGACTTCGTGGGCAAGAACCTCCCGACCGCCGAGCGCGAAGACGTCCGAGTGCGGCTGCGAGAGATCGACGACGTGGCCGAAGACACCATCGAACTCTGGGGACCCGAGGGGGAGTCGTGAAGCATCTACTCTCGATCGAGGACCTCGACCGCGACCGCATTCTGGAGTTGCTCGACGGCTCCGAGTACATGTCCGACGTGCTCGGGCGGGAGATTCCCAAGGTGCCGGCACTCCGGGGCAAGACGATCGTGAGTCTCTTCTACGAGGACTCCACCCGCACGCGCCTGTCGTTCGAAACCGCGGCGAAGCGGCTCGGTGCCGACACGATGACCTTCACGGCGGGATCGTCCTCGGTGAAGAAGGGCGAGAGTCTGCTCGACACGGTGCGGACCATCGAATCCATGGGCATCGATGCCATGGTCGTGCGCCACTCGGCCGCGGGTGCGCCGCATCGAGTTGCCGGGTGGATCGATGCCGCGGTGGTGAACGCGGGGGATGGCCGGCACGAGCACCCGACCCAGGCGCTGCTCGATGCGTTCACCTTGCGTCGGCACCGGGGTGATCTGGCCGGTGCTCGGATCGGGATCGTCGGCGACGTGCGCAACTCCCGAGTGGCGCGCAGCGGCATTCGCTGCTGGTCGCGCCTGGGTGCGCAGGTGAGCTTGATCGGTCCGCCCACGCTCATGCCCGAACGGCTCGACGGGTGGCCGGTCGAGGTCACGAGCGACCTCGACGACATCCTCAGTGAACTCGACGTGGTCTACGTGTTGCGGGTGCAACAGGAGCGCATCGGTCGAGCGTTGCTGCCGAGTCTGCGCGAGTACTACGCCCGCTGGGGGTTGAGCGTCGAGCGGGCCGAGCGGTTGAAGCCCGACGCGTTGGTGATGCACCCGGGCCCGATGATTCGCGGTTCGGAGATCGCGACCGAAGTGGTCGATGGCCCGCGCTCGCTGGTGCGGGAACAAGTGGCGAATGGAGTAGCGGTACGAATGGCAGTGCTCTGGGATCTCATCGGTTCGGGCGGCATGGCGTGAGCGATGGCGTGGAGCGTGAGGCGGACGTGCTGATTCGTGGTGGTCGGGTGATCGACGAGACCGGCGAGCGAGAAGCCGATGTGCTGGTGCGCGACGGCATCATCGTCGAGGTCGGTCCCCACCTCGACGCGGCGGGCGCCACCGTGCTCGATGCCGAGGGTGCGGTCGTCGCGCCGGGGTTGGTCGACATCCAGGTCCACTTCCGGGAGCCGGGTCGGGAGGATTCCGAGACGCTCGAAACCGGTGCTCGGGCCGCGGCGCTCGGTGGGTTCACTGCGGTGGTCGCGATGCCGAACACGACACCGCCACTCGACGACGCTCAGGTCGTGGCGTCGGTGCTGGACAAGGGACGCCGTACGGCGTGTCTCGTCACGGTGGCCGGTTGCATCACCCGGGGTCGAGAGGGCAAGGAGCTGGCACCGCTCGGCGAGCTGTACGACCTCGGCGTGCGAGTCTTCACCGACGACGGTGACTGCGTCGCCGATGGCAACGTCATGCGGCGGGCCCTCGAGTATTCGAGCGCGTTGCCGGGCGCGGTCATCGCCCAACACGCGGAGGATCCGGCGATGGTCGCGGGTGGACACATGCACGAAGGGGAGTGGTCGGCCCGACTCGGGATCCCGGGCCGTCCGGGCGCGGCGGAAGTCACGATCGTGGCCCGAGATCTGGAACTCGCTCGGGTCACCGGCGGCCGCTACCACGTCCTGCACATGTCGACGGCGGGCGCGACCGCGCTGGTACGGGCAGCCAAGGCCGAGGGTCTACGGGTGACCGCGGAGGCCTCCCCCCAACACTTCACGTTGACCGACGCCGAGTGCGCGAGTTTCGATCCGGTCTTCAAGATGAACCCGCCGCTGCGGTCCGGCGCCGACGTCGACGCCATTGTCGCGGGCTTGGTGGACGGCACGATCGACGCGATCGCGACCGACCATGCGCCGCACGCTCCCGCCACGAAGGAACTGCCCTTCGAAGAGGCGCCACCGGGCATGCTCGGCGTCGAAACGGCGCTGGCGGTCGCGATCACCCGACTCCGCGATTCCGGCTCGCTCACCTTGGCCCAGGTGTTGGCCCGGCTCTCGTGGCAGCCGGCCCGCATCGCCGGGCTCGATGCGCTCGGGCACGGTCTGCCGGTCGCACCGGGGAATCCGGCCAACCTCTGCGTGATCGACCCGGCCGAGACCTGGGTGGTCGAGGCCGAACGATCCGCCAGCAAGTCGCGGAACACGCCGTGGGCGGGCTGGAAACTCACCGGTCGAGTACGTCACACCGTGTTGCGTGGTCACCCCGTCGTCATCAATCGAGAGGCCCAAGCGTGAGTCCCGTCGCCCGACCCGAACCGGCCGTGCTCGTCCTCCGCGACGGCGCGAGTTTCGAAGGCGAGATGTTCGGCCCGACCGACACGGTTGCGACCGGTGAGGTCGTCTTCAACACCGCGCTCTCGGGATACCAGGAGATCGTGACCGACCCGAGCTACGCGGGTCAGATGATCGCGTTCACCTACCCGCATATCGGTAACTACGGCACCAACCCCGACGACGACGAGGCCGCCGCGCCCGCGTGTCGCGGAATGATTGTGCGAGACCTCGCCCGCCGGGCGAGCAACTGGCGCGCGACCGAGTCGCTGAACGAGTTTCTCGCTCGTCACCGGGTCCCCGTGATCACCGGCATCGACACCCGCCGACTCACCCGCCATCTCCGTGATCACGGAGCGGTGCCCGGCGCGTTCGGAGCCGACGAGGAGGCGGTGCGCGCCGCGGCCGCCGCGAGCACGTCGACCGACGGCACCGATCTCGCGGCGACGGTCACCACCGCCGAGCCCTACGCCTACGGCGATCCCGACGCACCGTTCCATGTGGTCGCGTTCGACTTCGGGATCAAGCGCACGATCCTGCGCCACCTGGCCAGCGCCGGCTGTTTCGTCGACGTCGTTCCGGCCTCCACGCAGCGCGGCCGACGTGCTCGCCCGAACCCCCGACGGCATCTTCTTGTCCAACGGCCCGGGTGACCCGGCCGCCGTGGTCGGTGCGGCCGAGGCAGTGCGCGGTCTGGTGGGGAGTGGCGTGCCGATCTTCGGCATCTGTCTCGGTCATCAGATCCTCGGCCACGCGCTCGGCGGGTCGACGTTCAAACTGCCGTTCGGTCACCACGGCGGCAACCACCCGGTGCAGAACGTGGCGACCGGCTCGGTGGAGATCACGAGCCAGAACCACAACTACGCCGTCGACCCCGATTCGCTCGACCGGGCCGTCGACATCACCCACGTCAACCTGAACGACGGTGTGTGTGAAGGGCTGGCGGTGACCGGTGAGCCGATCTTCAGTGTCCAACATCATCCGGAGGCCGGACCCGGGCCGCACGACGCGGCCTATCTGTTCTCCGATTTCACCGCCGTGATGGCAGGGAGCTGACGTGCCCAAGCGCACCGACATCGAATCGATCCTCATCGTCGGCAGCGGGCCGATCGTGATCGGTCAGGCGTGCGAGTTCGACTACTCGGGTACCCAAGCGTGTCGGGTGCTGCGCGAGGAGGGATACCGGGTCGTGCTCGTCAACTCGAATCCGGCCACGATCATGACCGATCCCGACTTTGCCGACGCGACCTACGTCGAGCCGCTCGACGTCGAGAGCCTGCGGCGGGTGATCGAGCGAGAGCGCCCCGACGCGTTGTTGCCGACCCTCGGCGGTCAGACCGCGCTCAACCTGGCGATTGCGCTCGACGAGGCCGGCGTGCTCGAGGAGTTCGACGTCGAACTCATCGGTGCGAGCATCGAGGCGATCCACACTGCGGAAGACCGCAGCCGGTTCAAGGCTGCGATGCAGGAGATCGGTCTGGCTGTACCGATTTCGGCCATCGTGTTGGCGGACCGCGACATCGCCGACGAACACGCCCGAATGGCCGACGCCGTCGACCGCGCGGTCATCGCCGGGAAGGAAGTCGGTTTCCCGCTCATCTGTCGACCGAGTTTCATTCTCGGTGGCGGTGGTACGGGGTTTGCCTACGACGAGGATGAACTCCGTGAGGTCGCCTGGCGAGGCTTCTCCGCCAGTCCCGTCGAGGAGATCCTCCTGGAGCAGTCGGTGCTCGGGTGGAAGGAGTACGAACTCGAGGTCATGCGTGACCACGCCGACAATGTGGTGGTCATCTGCTCGATCGAGAACGTCGACGCGATGGGGGTCCACACCGGCGACTCGATCACCGTCGCCCCCGCGCAGACGCTGACCGATGTCGAGTACCAGAAGATGCGCGACGCCGCGTTCGCGTGCATCCGGCGGATCGGGGTGGAGACCGGCGGATCGAACGTGCAGTTCGGACTCGACCCGACGAATGGTCAGATGGTGGTCATCGAGATGAACCCGCGGGTGTCTCGGTCGAGCGCACTCGCGAGCAAGGCCACCGGTTTCCCGATCGCCAAGATCGCGGCCAAGCTCGCCGTGGGGTACCGCCTCGATGAGGTCACCAACGACATCACGCGTGTCACCCCGGCCAGTTTCGAGCCGACCATCGACTACGTGGTCACCAAGATTCCCCGTTGGGCGTTCGAGAAGCTGCCGGGGGCAGAACCGCTCCTCGGCACGATGATGCAGTCGGTCGGCGAAGTCATGGCCATTGGCCGAACGTTCCCGGAGTCGCTGCAGAAAGGCCTGCGATCGCTCGAATCGGGGCGCCTGGGGTTCGACCATCACGACCCGGTGTTCGTCGACCTTTCGGTCGACGATCTCGAACGCGCGTGTCGCCGACCGACGCCGGACCGTCTGTTCGCAGTCGCCGCCGCGTTGGGTCGGGGCATCTCGATCGAGCGCCTGCACGAGATCACGGGCATCGACCCGTGGTTCCTCGACCAGATGGCCCAGATCGTCGAGGCCGCCGACGACCTGGCCACCTACGTCGGCCCGGAGGATCTCGATCGGACCGTGTGGCGAGGTGCCAAGCGGCTGGGGTTTGGCGACGCGCAGCTGGCCGCGCTCTGGGGCGCGACCCCGGAAGCCGTGCGTGCCGCACGCCAAGCGGCGGGGGTCGACGTCACCTACAAGACCGTCGACACCTGCGCGGCCGAGTTCGAGGCGACCACGCCGTACCACTACGGCACCTACGAGGATGACTGCGAAGTCACGCCGCTCACCCGCCCGGCCGTGGTGATCCTCGGGAGTGGTCCGAACCGCATCGGCCAGGGCGTCGAGTTCGACTACTGCTGTGTGCATGCCGCCTTCGCGCTGTCGGATGCGGGGTTCGAGACGGTGATGGTGAACTGCAATCCGGAGACCGTCTCGACCGACTACGACACGAGCGATCGGCTGTTCTTCGAACCGCTGTCGACCGAAGGGGTACTCAACGTCTGCGAGGCCTTGCAGGCACGCGGCGAGTTGCGGGGCGTGGTCGTCGCGCTCGGCGGTCAGACGCCGCTGAAGCTGGCCCGTACCTTGCAGGACGCCGGCATTCCCGTCGTCGGGACCAGCCCGGAATCGATCGATCTGGCGGAGGACCGCGATCGCTTCAACGCGCTGTGCAATGTGCTCGAGATCCCCCAGCCGGCCGGTGGCACCGCGACGACCCTCGACGGCGCTCGGACCATTGCCGCCGCGATCGGGTATCCCGTGCTCGTCCGCCCGTCGTACGTGCTCGGTGGGCGGGCGATGCAGATCGTGTTCGACGAAGAAGGGCTCGACGCCGCGATGGCGGAACTCGCGACCGCGGGTTCGCTCGGCAAGGAAGGCGGCCTGTCGGCAACCCGTCCGGCGCTGATCGATCGATTCCTCGAAGACGCGATCGAGGTCGACGTCGACGCGCTGCGTGACCACACCGGTGAGGTGCTCATCGGTGGGATCATGGAACACATCGAGGAGGCCGGCGTGCATTCCGGCGACAGTGCGTGCGTGCTGCCGCCATCGACGCTCTCGCCGGCGACCATCGCGACGATCACCGAGTACACGGAGCGGCTCGCCACCGCCCTCGACGTGTCCGGGCTCCTCAACGTGCAGTACGCGGTCAAGGGTGGCGACGTCGTGGTGATCGAGGCGAATCCCCGAGCGAGTCGCACCGTCCCGTTCGTCAGCAAGGCGACGGGTGTGCCGCTGGCCAAGGTTGCGGCGCGGGTCATGCTCGGATCCTCGCTTGGCGAGCTGCGGACCGAGGGCCTCCTGCGGCCTCCGGCCGAAGGCGGTCACGTCTCGGTGAAGGAGGCAGTGCTGCCGTTCAACCGGTTCCCGACCGTCGACACGCTGCTCGGACCCGAGATGCGCTCGACCGGCGAGGTCATGGGTATCGACCGATCGTTCGGTCTGGCCTTCGTGAAGAGCCAAGCCGCCGCCGGCTCGAGGCTCCCCGAATCGGGCACGGTCTTCCTCTCGCTGGCGAAACGTGACAAAGAGCAGGGGTTGACCGCCGCCCAGCGGTTCGTCGAACTCGGCTTCTCGATCATCGCGACGACCGGCACCGCCGCGGCGTGTGAGGAGCGCGGGATTCCGGTCGAGGCCGTGGTCGCCAAAGTGGGCCAGGAGACCGGGGTGGACGCGGTCGAACTCATTGCATCGGGCCGGGTCGATCTCGTGGTGAACACGCCGCGCGGCCGTGGACCTCGCGCCGACGGTGCCCATATCCGCCGGGCCGCGGTACGTGCACAACATCCCGTGTCTCACGACGGTGGCTGCGGCGCTCGCGGCCGCGGCCGGGCTCGCCGAGAGTCAGACCACGGAAGTCACGGTGCGCTCACTGCAGGAGTACCACACCGACGGTCAGATGCGACTCGGAGTCTGATGCGCCGACGTTCCGTCTCACCGTCGCCGGTCGCCACCGAGGTGGCCGTGGGGCCGCTGCGGCTCCGGAGTCCGATCATTGCGGCATCAGGGACGTTCGGCCACGGCGACGAAGTGCTCCGGCTCGTCGACCCGACTCGGTTGGGTGCCATCACCGTCAAGTCGCTCGCTGCCTTCGCGTGGGCCGGGAATCCGGCGCCGCGAGTGCACGCGGCCGGCGTCGGCGGCATGTTGAACTCGGTCGGCTTGCAAGGCCCGGGCGTCGAAGCGTGGGCCCGCGACGAACTTCCCGCCCTGGCCGCGTCGGGGGTTCCCGGTGATCGTGTCGCTGTGGGGTCGGTCGGTCGACGACTTCGCCGCGGCGGCCGCGCAGCTGCGCCCGCACGTCGCCGCACTCGACGGCGGTGGAACTCAACGTGAGTTGTCCCAACGTCGAGGACGCGGCCCGCATGTTCGCGCACTCGGCGACGGCGACGAGCGCCGTCGTCGGCGCGGTGGCGGCGATCGCGAACTCGGGCTGCCGATCTTCGCCAAGCTCTCGCCGAACACGTTCGAAGTGGTCGACGTCGCGCGCGCGGCGGTGGCTGCCGGCGCGACGGGACTGACCCTGGTCAACACCTTGCTGGGTCTCGCCATCGACGCGGACACCCGGACACCCCGTCTCGGTGGCGTCACCGGCGGATACTCGGGGACCCCGATCAAGCCGGTGGCGTTGCGGGTCGTCTATGAGGTGGCCCGAGCATTGCCCGGCATGCCGGTCATCGGCACCGGTGGCACCGGGTGCGGCCCTGACGCGATCGAGATGATGATGGCGGGTGCGAGTGCGGTCGGGGTCGGGACCGTCAGTTTCCAAGAACCGCGCGCGGTGAATCGGATTCACGACGAGGTCGTGCGCTGGTGCGAGCGCCACGACGTCGGCCGAGTCGTCGGCCCTCACCGCCACCCTGCGACGTCCCAGATCGAACTGAGGAGTGATCAATGGTGAGTCCCGACTGTCGCTGCCCCGCCGGAAGTCCGCGATCGGCTGGTACTGCCCACTCGACGTGGGCGACCTCGATGCCGCGCTGGCGATGGCACGGCAGGTCGCGCCCTGGTTCGGGATCGCCAAAGTTGGACACGAGCTCTACGCCGAGGCCGGTCCGGACGCGTTCGATCGCCTGCACGACCTCGGCTTCTCGGTGTTCTGCGATCTGAAACTCCACGACATTCCCAACCACGGTCGAGCGGGGCGCGGCCGCACTGGCGCGCCACGGAGTCGAGTACCTCAACGCCCACGCGGCCGGGGGCGCCGACATGCTGCGGCCTTCGTGGCACGGAGCCCAGCCGGGGCCGCCGCCGCCGGGACTGGCGGCTCCGGTCACGCTGGCGGTCACGGTGCTGACGTCGGACCCGATGCGTCGGCCTTTCCCTCCCGGCTGGCGCGGGCGGCGGCGACCGGTTGTGACGGCGTGGTGTGCAGCGGGCGGGAAGTCGAGCGCGGTGGCCGCTCGCCGGGTTGCGGTCGATGGTGCCGGGAATCCGACCGGCCGGGCGAGCGCGCCGACGATCAGGCGCGCAGTCGTCACGCCGGGCCGACGCGATCGCTCGCGGGCGCCGACTGGCTGGTCATCGGTCGACCCGTGACCGCAGCGCCCGATCCGGCCGGCGCCGCGGCCGCGATCGCGGCGGAGGTCGAGGCCGAGCTGAGCCGCGTGCGGTCCTGAAGGGCGCCTGACGACATTCGGGGCGACCCGGGAGATCGCGGAGCCCTGCCTATACTCAGCGCCGCCCGAAGCTCAGCCACGCGCCGTGCTGTCCCACATCGCTCTCGGAGGTCTCTGTCTATGCCGCTCCCGCCCGCGCTCACACCCGGAGCAGCGTCAAGCTGCCCTCGAGAAGGCCGCGGTCGCACGGCGGGTGCGAGCCGAGATCAAGACCCGGTCTGAAGCTGAACCGGCTCTCGCTCGCAGGACCTGTTCGCCCAAAGCGACACCGACGACATCGTCGCGAAGCTCAAAGTCGTGAGTGTGCTCGAGTCGCTGCCCGGGGTCGGCAAGGTCCGCGCCCGACGCATCATGGCGGAGCTCGAGATCAGCGAGAGTCGTCGGCTCCGCGGCCTCGGTACGAAGCAACGCGCCGCGCTGTTGGCCGCGTTCGCCGGGCAGTAGCGTCCCCCGCTGGCGGCTCCTGCTCGTCCTCGCCGGGCCCGTCCGGAGTCGGCAAGGGAACGGTCGGTCGGCGCTGCTCGCGCACGAGCCCGGGCTGGCCTGGTCGGTCTCGGCCACGACGCGCGCACCCCGGCCCGGCGAGGTCGACGGGCTCGACTACACTTTCATTGCCCGGGACGACTTCGAAGCACCAGCGCGATGCCGGCGGATTCCTCGAATGGTTCGAGGTGTACGGCCAGCTCAAGGGCACGCCCCGACGCGCCGGTCGAGACCCGATTGGCCGCCGGTGACGACGTGCTCCTCGAGATCGATGTCCAGGGCGCCCTGGCGGTCAAGGAGCAGTATTCCCGACGCGCTGCTCGTCTTCCTGAAGGCGCCCGGCCCCGAGGTGCAGGCAGCCCGATTGCGGGAGCGAGGGAGCGACGATCCCGGCCCAGATCCGACGGCGGTTGGCGACGGCCGCCGAGGAGGAGGCGCTCGCCGATCGATTCGATGCCGTCGTGGTCAATGACGACCGTGGAGCGAGCTGTGGGAGAGGTCGCTGCTATCCTGGAGCGCCGTCGGCCGGACCCTCGTCCGCACGGACTCTTCCTAGCTTCTCTGGAGCCTTTCACCATGGCCGAACGCCGCGCGTCCCTCACCGAGCCTCGGATCGAGCACCTGCTCGAGCGGGAGAACTCCAAGTTCACGCTCGTGACGCTCGCTTCTCGCCGCGCCCGAGAGATCAACGACTACTACAACCACCTCGGCGACGGACTCGGCAAGATCGTCCCGCCGCAGGTGACGTCGGTGTCGCGCAAGCCCTTGTCGATCGCCCTCGAAGAGATCGAGGTCGGCAAGATCATCAAGGCCGAGCTCGCCGAGGTCGACCCCGAGGCCGAGGCCGAGGCTGCGGCGACCGAAGCCGCCGACGCCACGCCGCGACGCCGGATGAGTCGTGTCGGGTCCGACCCGAGGTGCCTGGCGCGGTCGACGGGTCGTCCTTGGCGTCTCCGGGCGGTATCGCGGCCTACAAGGCGTCGAGCTGTGTCGGCGGCTCGTCGATGCCGGCGCCCACGTGATGCCGGTCCTCACCGAGGACTCGCTCCGGTTCGTCGGTGCGCTCACCTTCTCGGCGCTCGCGTCGGAGCCGGCCCAGACCAGCTTGTTCACGCACCGACGGCACGCCGATCCCGCACACCCATCTCGGCCAGACCGCGGATGTGATCCTGATCGCGCCGGCCACGGCTCGCACGATCGGCAAGTACGCGGCCGGAATCTCCGACGACCTGTTGAGCGCAACCCTGCTCGCAACGCGCGCGCCCGTCGTGCTCGCTCCGGCCATGCACACCGAGATGTGGGAACACCCGGCCGTACAGGAGAACCTGGCCACCCTGCGCCGACGTGGAGTGCACATCGTCGATCCCGAAGCCGGCCGGTTGGCGGGTGGCGATGTCGGCGAGGGTCGACTCGCGGCGCCGGAACGGATCCTCGACGCGGCCGCCGCCGTGCTGACTCGTGAGGGGGATCTGACGGGGGTGCGAATCCTGGTGAGTGCCGGCGGCACCCGGGAAGCGATCGACCCGGTGCGGTTCATCGGGAACCGGTCCTCCGGCAAGATGGGACACGCCGTCGCCCGCCAGGCTGCGGCCCGGGGGGCTCACGTGACCTTGGTGACCACTGCGGTGGTCCACGGCGATGACCACATCGAGGTCGTTCCCGTGGTGTCCGCCCAGGACATGCACGACGCGATCGTCGCCCGGTTCGATGCGACCGATGTGGTGGTGATGGCGGCCGCGGTCGCCGATTTCCGGCCCAAAGTGGTGGCCGAGGCCAAGATCAAGAAGGCCGAGGGTCCCCCCGAGATCGTGCTGGAACCGACCCCGGACATCCTCGGCGAACTGGGTGCGGCGAAGCGGGGCCAGGTGCTCGTCGGGTTCGCGGCCGAGACCGAGAACGTCGAGGCCAACGGCGGAGAGAAGCGGCACGGAAGAACCTCGATCTCCTCGTCGCCAACGACGTGTCCGCCCCGAATGCGGGCTTTGAAGTCGACACCAACCAGGCAATCCTGCTTGACTCGTCCGGCGCTTCCGAGCACACACCGTTGCTCACCAAGGTTGCGTTGGCCGATGTGATCCTTGACCGCATCGCCGCTACTGATCGGGCCGCGGGTCCGCCCACCCAGACCAGGAGCAGCGTTGAGCGCTTTCACCTTCACGTCGGAATCGGTGACCGAAGGCCACCCCGACAAGATGTGCGACCAGATCTCGGATGCCGTCCTCGACGCCATCTTCGAAGAAGACCCGAACAGCCGAGTCGCCTGCGAGACGCTGGCCACCACCGGCCTCGTCGTGGTTGCGGGTGAGATCAGCACGCAGGCCTACGTCGACATTCCTCGGGTCGTGCGCGACACCGTCCGCAGTATTGGCTACGACAAGGAGTCGTACGGCTTCGACGGCAACACCTGTGGCGTGATCACCTCGATCGACGAGCAGAGCCCCGACATCGCCCATAGGCGTCGACAAGGCCGAGGAGCAGCGCGCCGGCGACACCGACCGCCTGCTCGAGACCGGCGCCGGCGACCAGGGCATGATGTTCGGCTACGCCTGCGACGAGACCGCCGACCTGATGCCGATGCCGATCTGGCTGGCTCACAAGCTCGCGTTCCGGCTCTCCGAGGTGCGCAAATCGGGCACGCTTCCGTACCTGCGGCCGGACGGCAAGACCCAGGTCACCATCGAATACGAAGACGGCGTTCCGAAGCGGCTCTCCACGGTGCTGATCTCCACCCAGCACGCGTCCGGGCGATCGATCGCGACTCGATGATCAAGCCCGATCTCATCGAGCATGTCATCCGGCCGCTCATCCCCGAGCAGTTCGCCGACGACGACTTCGAAGTGCACGTCAACCCGACCGGCACCTTCGAGTTGGGTGGCCCGCACGCCGACTGTGGCCTCACCGGGCGGAAGATCATCGTCGACACCTACGGCGGCATGGCCCGTCACGGTGGTGGTGCCTTCAGCGGCAAGGACCCCACGAAGGTCGACCGCTCCGCCGCCTACGCGGCCCGGCATGCCGCGAAGAACATCGTCGCCGCCGGTATTGCGAAGCGGTGTGAAGTGCAGGTCGCGTACGCGATCGGTATCGCTCGTCCGGTCTCGCTGATGGTCGAGACCTTCGGCACGTCCGAGATCGACCCGGAGAAGCTCCCGGCGCTGGTGCAGGAGCACTTCGACCTGCGGCCGGCGGCCATCATCGAGCGGCTCGACCTGCGCCGACCGATCTATCGCCGCACGGCCGCGTACGGCCACTTCGGCCGGAACGAGCCGGACTTCACCTGGGAGCACACGACCAGCGCCGACGCGCTGCGTGCGGCTGCCGCGAACCTCTAGGCGTTCCTCATACCCGACCAGCACGTCGTTCGGGTTGCGGTCGACCTGACCGCAGTGGAGCGGGAGTTCGACTATCTGGTGCCGCCGGAGTTCGGCGCGTCGCTACGCGTCGGCACACTCGTGCGCGTGCCGTTGCACGGTCGGCGGGTGCGGGGGTGGGTCGTCGCCGAGGATGTGACGCCCGAAACCGAGATCAGTCGGCTGCTGCCCGATCGCGAAGATCGTCGGTGCCGGTCCGCCCGCGGATGTGCTGGACCTGTGTCGCTGGGCGGCGCATCGCTGGGCCGGTCGGCCCGTGGCGATGTACCGGGCGGCATCGGCACCGAATGCCGTCCGGGAACCGTGGCCCTCGGCTGCGCCGCAGGTGACCGGCTCCGGGGCGCGATCGGTGACGGCGTGGCCGCCGGCCGCGGACCGGAGAGAGTTGATCGCCGATCTGATCGCTCCGAACGGCTCGTCGTTGGTGCTCACGAGTGAGGCACGGATCGGTGGGCTGGTGCGTGACCTCGAGCGGCGCGATCACCGTGTGGTGGTTCTGCGGTCCGATGTCGCCGACGCGTTCCGGACCCGCGCCTGGGCCGACACCCGGCAGGGTGAGGTTGTCGTGGTGGGGGGACGGACGGCGGTATGGGCGCCGGTGCCGGACCTCGCTGCGGTCATCGTGCTCGACGACGGCGACGAGGCGCTGCAGGAGGAGCGGGCGCCGACCTGGCACGCGCG
The DNA here is from genome assembly GCA_963765075.1 of uncultured Acidimicrobiia bacterium. GTDB lineage: Bacteria > Actinomycetota > Acidimicrobiia > IMCC26256 > JAENVU01 > JAENVU01. Next base: position 27,046 of record CAVXVA010000001.1, on the reverse strand, counting down.
CGAGGTCGGCATCGAGCGGGCTCGGCGGTGTGGTGCTGCGCTCCATCTGATCGCGCCGGTGCCGACACCCGAGGCTCAGGCTGCGATCGGCGCTCCGGTGGTCCGTCCGCCGGGGGTGGTCGAACGCACGGGCTGGCCGCGGGTCGAGATGGTCGACCTCCGGGAGGAGCCGCCGGGAAACGGCCTGCTGAGCGAGGGGCTGGCGCGGGCGCTGCATCAGGTGGTCGACGCCGGCGATCGGGCCGTGTGTGTTCTCAACCGCAAGGGCCGGGCGAAGCTGTTGACGTGTTCGGCCTGTTCGACGGTGGCCGAATGCGAGCGATGTCACGCCGCGGTCGTCGAGGCGGATCCGTCGACGTTGCAGTGCCCTCAGTGTGGGACCGAACGGCCGGTGATCTGCGCGGCGTGTCTGGGGACCAAGCTGCGCGGCGTCTCGTCTCGGTGTGCAGCGGCTGCGGGACGCGTTGGCCGCTCTGTTGCCCCGCACCGAGATCGCGTGGCTCGATGCGTCGGTCGACGAACCCGGTGACGCGCCGGTCGTGGTGGGCACCGAAGCTGCACTCCACCGGGTCGATGCCCGGTTCGTAGCGTTCCTCGACCTCGACCAGGAGCTGTTCGCCCCGCGAGTCCGAGCCGCCCAACAGGCGGCGGGGCTCGTCGCTCGGGCGGCGCGGCGGCGTAGGGAATCGAGAACGCGGCGGGCGGTTGCTGCTCCAAACTCGTTCGCCGCACCACGATGTGGTGCAGTGGGCGCTGACCGGTGACCCGACCGCGCTCATGACCGTCGGAACGGGGGCGCCGCGAGTTGCTCGGGTTTCCACCGGCCGGCGCCGTGGCTGAGGTGTCGGGTGACACGCCGGCCGTCGAGCACGCAGTCATGGCACTCCGACGGGACTTCCGGGTGTTCGGCCCATCCGAGCAGGGAGCCGGATCGAGTGCGCTCGTCTTCGCCCCGACGCCCGATGCGCTCGCCGATGCCCTGGCGGTCGCCCAACCCCTCGGCCGCGCCGCCGGCCGCCTCCGCATCGCCGTCGACCCACCCCGAATCTGACCCGATTGCCCGAACCCGCGCCGGTACTGCACCCCAGAGGGTGCGCTCCGCGCGTTGGTTCACGGTGGAAGGTCGACTGGGCCCCCGTAGGAGTGACACGATCCGACCCATGACGGCATCACCGACGTATCCAGGATTCGACGGCACGATCTCGCGCACGTTTGCCGGGTCGACGGGGTCGTGGCCAGAGCGGCCCGAGGCTCGGAAGGGCGCGCCGAACATTGTGATCGTGCTGGCGGACGACCTCGGATACGCCGACCTCGGTTGCTACGGCAGTGAGATCGACACCCCCAATCTCGACGCACTCGCCCAGCGCGGGTTCCGGGGTACGAACTTCCACGTGACGCCGATGTGCTCGCCCACCCGGGCGGCGTTGCTCACCGGCGTCGAGCCGCATCGGGCCGGCCTCGGAACGGTGGCGCACGTCGACCCGGGCTTTCCCGGCTATGCGTCGGAGCTGGCGCCCGACGTCATGACGATGGCCGAGATCCTGCGCGACGAAGCCGGCTACGCAACGATGATGGTGGGGAAATGGCACCTCGCCAAGGACTCCGACGGCGCCGAAGGGCCTCGGCACTCGTGGCCGTGCCAGCGCGGCTTCGACCGGTACTACGGCGTGATCGACGCCTTCACGAACCTGCACCATCCGCACCGGCTCGTCCAGGACAACCACCAGGTCGAGATCGACCAGTATCCCGACGACTACTACTTCACCGACGACATCACCGACCACGCCATCTCGATGGTGCGGTCGCAGAAGACCGCGAATCCCGAGCGACCGTTCTTCCTCTACCTTGCGCACGGTGCCGTCCACGCGCCGTTGCACGCCAAGCCGGAGGACATCGAGAAGTACCACGGCCGCTACGACGCGGGCTGGGATGCACTCCGGGCCGAGCGGTTCGCCCGCCAACAGGAGTTGGGGATCGTGCTACCCGGCGTCGAGCTGGCGCCCCGCAATGCGGAGGCCGAGCACGATGTGCGACCGTGGGATGACCTCTCCACTGACGAGCAGCAGCTGTTCGCTCGGCACATGGAGGTCTTCGCGGGCATGGTCGACAACATCGACCAGAACATCGGTCGCATGGTGGCCGCGCTCGACGATCTCGGCGAACTCGACAACACGATCTTCGTCTTCACCTCCGACAATGGCGCGTCACGCGAAGGGGAGGTGTGCGGGACGACCGCCTACTACGTGCATCTTCTCCAGGGCGACGACATCGACGCCGACTTGGCGCGCATCGACGAGATCGGTGGTCCGACCACCACGCCGCACTACCCGCGCGGTTGGTCGATGGCCGGGAACACCCCGTTCCGGCTCTACAAGATCAACACGCATCAAGGCGGGCACTCGGTGCCGTTCATCGTGTCGTGGCCCGCAGGCATCGCGGCGCGCGGGGAGTATCGCCGCCAGTACCAACATGTGACCGACCTGCTACCGACGTTCCTCGAGGTGGTCGGGGTCGATCGCCCGGCGCGTCGCCACGGAGTGCCGCTCGTGGATCTGCAGGGCTGGAGTTTCACCGACGTCCTCAACAACGCCGACGCGCCGAGCACGCACCGCGAGCACGTCGTGGAGATGAACGGTCACCGCGGCTATTACCGCGATGGTTGGCACGCGGTCACGCTGCACCACGGCATGACGTCGTTCACCGACGAGGAATGGGAGCTGTACCACCTCGACGAGGACCCGACCGAGCTGCACGACCTCGCCGCCACGCAGCCGGAGAAACTTGCCGAACTCACCACCGCGTGGGAGATCGCCGCGTGGGAGAACCGAATCTACCCACTCGACGAAGGCGCCAGCGTCAAGTACGTCACGCGGCCGGATCGCGACGTCGTCTACTCGTTGCCCGTGCGCATCCCGCGCGGCACGCCGACCCTCGAACGCTGGCGATCGGTGCAGCTGATCTGGTTTCGCGGATTCACCGTGACCGTGGATCTCGATCATCGTGCGGCCGACGAGGGTGTGCTGGTCGCCCACGGCGACCAGGGTTCGGGGTACGTGCTCTACGTCCGCCTGGGCGAGTTGGTCCTCGCTCACAACGACGGGCGCGGGCACATGACCCACGTGAACGCCGGGCCCATGCCCGATGGCGCGCAGCAGGTGATCGTCGAGTTCACCGCGCCGGGCGATCGCCTCTGGAACGTCGCGATCTCGATCGACGGGGAATCGCGTGTCGAACACGCAGGCCTGCCGATGTTGTTCGGCATCGCCCCGTTCCAGGGCATCGACGTCGGGATCGACCGTCGTTCGCCGGTGTCCTGGGAGCTGTACCAGCAGTTCGGGCCGTTCCCGTACTCGGGCGCCCTTCGGGCCGCGACTTACACGCCCGGTGAGCCCGCACCCGACGCGCCGGTCCACCTGATCGACATGCTCCGCGACCTCGGCCGCCGGTACGAGTAACCGGCCCAGTAACCTTTCGACGATGACCTTCGACCATGCGGCGTTCTTGGCGCGCCACCGAGCCGGAGCCTGCGGAGGTGAGCCGCGAGGCATTGAGCCCAGACCTGCACGCGAGTACCGAGATGGCGACCGAACGAGCAGTTCGACGGCGATCGAACGAGCAATTTGATGGCTGGTTACACGATCAGGGTCTTTGGCGACCCGGTGCTCAAGCAGCGGGCGAAGGACGTCACCGAGATCGACGGCGCGCTCGTCGGCGTGGTGAACACGATGGTCGAGACCATGTACGAAGCCGCCGGGATCGGGCTCGCAGCACCGCAAGTGGGCGTGCAGAAACGTATGTTCACCTACGACGTCGGCGAGGGCCCGCAGGTGATCTTCAACCCCGAGGTCGCCGAGACCGAGGGGGAGTGGAGCTACGAAGAGGGCTGCCTGTCGATCCCGGGCTTCCATTTCGAGATCGTTCGCCCCAACCTCGTCACGATCACCGGCGTCGACATCGATGGCAACCCGACCACGCTCCAGGGCGACGAGTTGCTCGGCCGGGTGTTCCTGCACGAACTCGACCATCTCGACGGCGTGCTCATGCTCGATCGCCTCGATCCCGATGAGCGCAAGCGCGCCTTGCGCGAACTGCGCGACGTCGACCTGAGCGCGGCCGCTCGCGACCGCCTCACTGACGTCCGGCAGCTCTGAGGTCTTGAAGCTCGTCTACTTCGGCACGCCGACGGCGTCGGTCCCTCCGCTCGAAGCGTTGGTCGGAGCCGGTCACGAGATCGCCGTGGTCGTGACCCAACCGGACCGCCGCCGGGGTCGGGGCACCGGCCTGGTCCCGAGTCCGGTGAAGGTCGCCGCCGAGGCACTCGGGCTCCCGGTCGTGACCCCTACGAAGGCCCGCGAGATCGTGGACGACGTCCGTGCGCTCGACGCCGACCTCGGAGTCGTCGTTGCGTTCGGGCAGCTCCTCCCGCAGGCGCTGCTCGACGCGATCCCCGGCGGCCTGGTGAACGTGCACTTCTCGCTCCTCCCGCGCTGGCGGGGCGCGGCGCCGGTCGAACGAGCGATCCTGGCCGGCGACAGGGAGACCGGCGTATGCATCATGGGCGTGGAGCTCTCGCTCGATACCGGTCCGGTGTACGCCCGGCAGGCGCTCCGGATCGACCCGACCGAGACGGCCGGCGCATTGCACGACCGCCTGGTGGTCGCCGGGACGGATCTGCTCGTGGCGACGGTGCCGAAGGTGGGCGACCTCACCCCCGAGCCCCAGACCGGTGAAGCTGTCTACGCCGAGAAGCTCACCGTCGACGAGTTCCGACTCGATCTCACCCGACCGGCCGCCGACCTGGTCCGGATCGTGCGCGCCGGGAACCCGAGGCCCGGCGCCTGGCTCGAGGCCGAATCGGGTCGCGTCAAGGTCTGGGCGGCCCACGTCGAAGCGGGGAAGTTCGTGCCCGACGAGCTCCAACCGGCCGGCAAACCGCGGATGGCCTACGCCGCATGGCGGACCGGCATTCGCGGCGCGGATCCGTTCGCGTGAGCCGCACCCTCGCGATTCGCGGCGCTCGTCCGGATCGAAGACGGCGCGTACGCCAACGTCGTGTTGCCGGCGCTGTTGCGCGAGAGCACGCTCGCGCCCCGCGACCGAGCCCAAGTGACGGAGTGGGTCTACGGGACGGTGCGAATGCAGCGCGCGCTCGACTTCCAACTCGGGCCCTGCCTCGATCGGCCCCTCGCGAAGCTCGACCCTCCGGTCCGCGCGGGTTTGCGGCTCGGCGCGTATCAACTGACGCACGGTATTGCGGCGCATGCGGCGGTCGGCGAGACCGTCACCGCGATGAGCAAGGTGTCGCCGCGTGCGAAGGGCTTCGTGAACGCGGTGCTCCGGAAGTTCTCAAGCGCGGGCCCGCCGTGGCCGTTGCCCACGGGCGACGACGTCGAGTCCATGGCCACCCGCGCGTCGATGCCGAACTGGATCGTCGAGCGACTGGTTGCCGATCTCGGCGCCCCGGATGCCGCCGCCGCGCTGGCCGCCGTCAACGAACCCGGTGTGGTGACCTTGCGGGTCAACCCGCAGCGCGCGACTCCCGACGCGGTGGCGCGCGAACTCGAAGCCGCTGGTGTCGTCGTCGCCCGGGGCGCGCTCATTCCCGACGACCTCCTCGTCACCGGAACGGGCGATATCCGGGCGTTACCGGCCGTGCGCGAGGGCCGGGCGACGCCGCAGGACCAGGCCAGTCACGCAGTCGCCCGGGCCGTCGGTGCCCAGCCGGGCGAGCGCATTCTCGAAGTAGGAGCGGCGCCGGGTGGGAAGTCCACTGCCATGGCCGAGGCGATGGGGGACACGGGTCTGGTCGTCGGGGTCGATCGCAACGCGGCCCGCACCCGGATGATCGCAGAAGGCGCGGCGCGACTCGGGTTGCACGCGGTCGCCCCGATCGTGGCCGACGGCATGGAGCTGCCCTTTGCCGACGGATCGTTCGACCGGGTGCTGGTCGACGCCCCGTGCAGCGGGCTCGGTGTTCTCCGGCGCCGCCCCGAAGCCCGATGGCGGCTCGAAGCGCGCACGATCGACCAACTCGCCCGGATCCAGCCGCTCCTCGTCGAAGCCGCGAGCCGCGTCGTCCGGCCGGGTGGCGTCCTCGTCTATTCGGTGTGCACGCTGACCCGGGCCGAGACGGTCGCCGTCGACGAGTGGGCCGGCGCCGCGCTCCCCGCGTGGGAGGCACTCCCCATTCCGGGCCCGCCGTGGGCGCCCGTCGGCCGCGGCGCGCGCCTGGCGCCGAACGCTGCCGGCACCGATGGCATGTACGTGTTGGCACTGCGGGCTCCGTCGGCAGCCAACCGGTCCCTATAGGGTCAGGCAATGGGAAAGATTGCGCCCTCGATCCTGGCTTGTGACTTCTCGCAGTTGGCGGTCGAAGTCGATCGAGTGGCCGCGGAGGCCGACCTGCTCCACGTCGACGTCATGGACGGCCACTTCGTGCCCAACCTGTCGATCGGTGCGCCCGTGGTGAAATGCCTGCGCCCGAAGACCGACCTGTACCTGGATTGTCACCTGATGATCGACAACCCGGGCGACCTGCTGGATGATTTCGCGGCGGCCGGCGCCGATAGCTGCACGGTGCACGTGGAACTCGGCGATCCGCGCCCGCTGTTCGTGCGGATGCGCGACCACGGCATGCGGGTCGGACTCGTCCTGAACCCGGAAACGCCCCTCGACGCGGTGCTGCCGTACCTCGAAGAGATCGACATCCTCCTGTTCATGAGCGTCCACCCCGGTTTCGGCGGCCAAGCGTTCCTGCCCGAAGTCCTCGACAAGGTGCGCGCCGCTCGGGCGATCGTCGACGAGCGGAGTCTGCCGCTCGAACTCGAGATCGACGGTGGCATCAACCTCGACACTGCGCCGCTCGCCGCGGCCGCAGGTGCCGACATCCTCGTGGCGGGCAGCGCGATCTTCGGCGCGCCCGATCCGGCCCAGGCCGCGCGCGCGATCCGCGACGTCGCGTGGGGCGCGGGATGACCTTCCGCGCCAAAGTCCTGACGGTCTCGGACGGCGTCGCCGACGGCACCCGCGCCGACAAGTCGGGGGTGGCGGTCGTGGCTCGGCTCGAAGCGGCCGGTGCGACCGTCATCGAGCATGCCGTGACCGCTGATGGTCTGGACCACGTCGCGCACTCGCTCCGGAATCTCTCGCGGAGTTTCGCGGGTCTGATCGTGACCACCGGCGGGACCGGGTTCGGCCCCCGTGACAACACCCCGGAAGGCACGCTCGACGTGATCGAACGGCAAGCGCCGGGTTTGGTCGAGGCGATCCGTCGGGCCAGCGACGAAGGCGGCCGCGGGTTCGGCATGCTCTCCCGTGCGGTCGCGGGCACGATCGGCGAGTGTCTGATCGTCAATACCCCGGGAAGTTCGGGCGGGGCGATCGAAGCCCTCGACGTGGTGTTGCCGGTCGTCCCCCACGCGCTCGACCTGCTCGCCGGCGGCCGCCCGCACTGACCTCGGTACGATTCGGACCATGATCACCTACGAGTGGCGCGGCACCGTCGCGGATTTCGAGCTCGACGCGCTCCACGCCGACGCCTTCGACCATGCGCTCGTGACCGGCTGCACGTCGACTTCGACGAGCGCCACCGGTCGTTCTACGTGGACGCCTGCGGATTCCGTCCAACTGCCGCCGGGCTCATCAAGCCCAAGTGAAGTAGAACACGTTTCAAATTTGAGCCCTCCGTGGTAACCTCGCGTCACACAATTCCAACAACAAGTCCTCGGGGTATGGGTGTAAGTCCCGACCGGCGGTAGCCGCACGAACGCAGTGCGGGAGCCCGCGAACTCGTCGCCGCCAGCGATGAGCCGATGAGGTGAGACTCCTCAGCCGACGGTGAGAGTCCGGATGGGAGAGGACGTCGGATGGCCGTCAGCGTCGCGCGTGCCGTCGGCATACCCCGTGGGCGAACGAGGCCCGCAGATGACGACCACCGACGACGACTTCATGGCTCAGGCGATCGCCGCCGCCGACGGCGCGCGCCTGCGGGCCGCGCCGAACCCCTGGGTGGGATGCGTCCTGGTGCGCGAGGGAGTCGTGCTGGCCACGGGGGCCACCCAGCCGCCCGGTGGTCGTCACGCCGAGGCCGAAGTGCTGGCCGAAGTGTTGGCCGCGGCCGGAGATGCTCGGGGCGCGACTGCCTACGTGACCCTCGAGCCGTGTTCGCACGTCGGCCGGACTCCGCCGTGTGCCGATGCACTCATCGCCGCCGGGGTCACGCGTGTGGTGTCGGCGGTCGAGGATCCGGATCCTGATGTCGCCGGTCGCGGGCACGCCCGCCTGCGCGACGCGGGCGTCGAGGTGGTGGTCGGCGTCGGTGCCGACCGGGTCGCGCTCCAACTCGGCCCGTATCTCCATCACCGTCGTACCGGCCGCGCGTTCGCGCTGCTCAAGACCGCCATGAGTCTCGACGGACGCACCTCCGCCGCCGACGGCACCTCACAATGGATCACCGGATCCGACGCCCGGGCCGACGCCCATCGGCTCCGCGCCGAGTCCCAGGCGATCATCGTGGGTCCGGGAACCGCCCGGGCCGATCGGCCGAGTCTCACCGTACGCGACGCCGCAGTCGCGCCCGCCGGTCAACCGCTCCGGGTGGTGCTCGACGCGAAAGGCGCCGTCGCCGTTGAAGGTGCCTTGTTCGATGTGTCGCTCGCGCCGACCTTGGTGTTCACGACCGTGGCTGCCCCCGCACCGGTCCGAGACGCATGGTTCGGGGCCGGAGTTGATGTCGAGACCGTCGGCGCCGGCGTCAGCGGTCGCGGGGTGGATCTCGATGCGGTCTTGACTCATTTGGGTTCGGAGCGTGGTGTCCTTCAGGCGATGATCGAGGGTGGTGGCAAGCTGCACGGTGCCTTGGTCGCCGAAGGGTTGGCCGACCGCATCGTCACCTATATCGCCCCGGTGATGCTCGGCGAACGCGGTCGCGCCGTGGTCGCCTACCCGGGTGCCGACACGCTGGCGGATGCGCCGCGCTGGCACGTGTCCGATGTCCGTCCGGTCGGTGTCGATGTGCGCATCACCTACGACCGTGCCATTCCGACGGAGGTGGCGGCCTGATGTTCACCGGAATCGTCGAAGAGTTCGGTCGAGTGCGAGCGATCATCCCGAACGCGGGCGGAGCGCGCCTCGAGATCGACGCGACGACCGTGATCGCAGACGCCAAACTCGGCGACTCGATTGCGGTCAACGGCTGCTGTCTCACCGTGGTCGAGTGCGGCTCGGATTGGTGGGCCGCCGATGCCGTGACCGAGACGCTGGACCGTACCAACCTGGGCGCCCTACAGGCCGGCGACGGCGTCAATCTCGAACGGCCCGTCCGCGTCGAGGATCGGCTCGGCGGCCACATCGTCCAGGGTCACGTCGACGCAGTGGGTCGCCTTGCGAGCCGTGAGGCGTTGCCCGACGGCTCGACCCGCATGCGCTTCACGCTCCCGGCACCTTTGCTCCGCTACGTCGTCGAGAAGGGTTCGATCACGCTCGACGGGATCAGCCTGACCGTTGCCGCGCTCGACGACACCGAGGGCATCGTCGAGGTCGCGGTGATTCCGCACACGCTCAGTGTCACCTCGCTCGGTCCGAAGGGACCCGGCGATCCCGTCAACGTCGAGGTCGACATCCTCGCCAAACACGTCGAGCGTCTGCTCGCGACCAGGGAGTAACCGATGTTCACGCACATCGAAGCAGCGATCGCCGCGATCGGTCGCGGCGAGATCGTCATCGTCGTCGACGACGAAGACCGCGAGAACGAAGGCGATCTCATCATGGCCGCCGATCTGATCACCCCCGAGGCGATGAGCTTCTTCGTGCGCTACACGAGCGGCGTGATCTGTATGCCGATGTTGGGGGCGCGGCTCGACGAACTCCAACTGCCGCTCATGGTCAGCAACAACACCGAGTCGCAGCGCACGGCCTTCACGGTGTCGGTCGACGCGGTGGCCGACACCACGACGGGCATCTCGGCCGCCGACCGTGCGACCACCATCAAGAAACTGATCGACCCCGCGTCGAAGCCCGCCGAGTTCGCCCGTCCGGGACACATCTTCCCGTTGCGGTACCGCGAAGGGGGCGTGCTCAAGCGCGCCGGGCACACCGAGGCCGCCGTCGACCTCTCGCGGCTCGCGGGCTTGAGCGAGTCCGGCGTCCTGGCGGAGGTCGTGAACGACGACGGCACGATGGCCCGCATGCCCCAGCTGGAAGTCTTCGCGGCCGAGCATGGTCTCCAACTCATCTCGATCGCCGATCTCATTCGGTACCGGCGTCACCGCGAGAAGCTGGTGCGGCGCGTCAGCGAGGCTCGGATCCCGACTCGCCACGGCGACTTCACTGCGTACGTGTTCGAGAGCTTGCTCGACGGCGTGGAGCACATGGCCTTCGTGTGTGGGGACGTCGCGGGCCGGGACAACGTGCTGGTTCGCGTGCACAGCGAGTGTCTGACCGGCGATGTCTTCGGCTCGATGCGCTGCGACTGCGGATCGCAGCTCGACGCGGCGTTGGCCCAGATCGCAGCCGAGGGCCGGGGAGTGGTGGTGTACCTGCGTGGGCACGAGGGCCGCGGCATCGGTCTGGGGCACAAGCTGCGGGCGTACACCTTGCAGGATCAAGGTCGCGACACGGTGGAAGCCAATGAAGAACTCGGTTTCCCCAATGACTCGCGTGAGTACGGCATCGGTTCGCAGATGCTCGTCGACCTCGGGATCACAACAATGCGGATCATGACCAACAACCCGGCGAAGTACGGCGGGCTCGAGGGCTTCGGCCTGGAGATCGTCGAGCGGGTTCCGCTCTCGATCGCCCCGAACGCGGAGAACATCGCCTACCTGCGCACCAAGCAGCAGAAGATGGGCCACCTTCTCGGCCTCGACGACGACGTCGATGCCGGGAGCGAGACGATCGCGTGAACCCTGCGCCCCTCGAGTTTGCCACGGCTCGGCTCGACGCCCGTCAGGTCGGTGCCGAGGACCTCGAGTTCTTCGATGTCATCTTCCACGACGACCGGGTGACGAACACGCTGGGTGGCGAGCGGGACCGGGAACGGCTCCGCGCCGATATTGCGCGCTGGATCGCGCACTGGGACACGCACGGGTTCGGACTCTGGATCCTGCGTGACCGCGCCACCGAGAACCCGGTGGGCTGGACGATGCTCCACACCACCGACACCGGCGGTCCGGGCGTCGAGGTCGGCTGGACCATCGCGGCAGACTGGTGGGGCGAGGGCCTCGCCACCGAGGCCGGCGCGGCCGCGGTGGCGATCGGTTTCACGAACGTGGGCCTCGAGGAAATCGTGAGCTTCACGCTCGTCGACAACATGGCGTCTCGCCGGGTGATGGAGCACCTCGGGTTCGCCTACCAGCACGAGGTCGATCACGTGGGCTTGCCCCACGTGCTCTACCGACTCGATCGTCAGACATGGGAGCACCAGCAGGATGGGTGAATACGCAATCGCCGCCGAGGCGGTCGACGGAGCCGGGATGCGCTTTGCCGTCGCGGTGAGTCGTTTCAACGAAGACATCACCGGTCCGCTGCTCGAGGGCGCGCAGCGCACGTTCCGCGACCACGGGGTCGCACCGGACGACATCACGTTGGTGACGGTGCCCGGCGCCTTCGAGTTGCCGCTGATCGCCCAGCACCTCGCTCGGACCGGCACGGTCGACGGCGTGGTCTGTTTGGGCGCGGTGATCCGGGGCGACACCCCCCACTTCGAATACGTGGCCGGCGAAGCGGCCCGAGGCCTCCAGGAAGCCGCGCTCGCGACCGGCGTTCCGGTGATTTTCGGGATCCTGACCACCAACACGCGAGAGCAGGCCACCGACCGGATCGGCGGGTCCGAAGGCCACAAAGGCGAGGAAGCGGCCGCGACCGCACTCGAGATGGTTGCATTGTTGCGGTCCTTGCCTCCGGTGCGCGGCTAGAAACAGGTCCTCATGCTGCGCCTGGTCTTACCCAAGGGTTCGCTCGAACGAGCCACGTTCCAACTGTTCGAAGACGCCGATCTGGCGGTCACCCGCGGCTCGGACGTCGACTACCGCGGCGACATCGACGACCCCCGGATCAACGAAGTCATGGTCCTGCGCCCCCAGGAGATCCCCCAGTACGTGGCGTCGGGCATGTTCGATCTCGGCATCACCGGTCGCGATTGGGTAGAGGAGACGAATGCCGAGGTCGTGACCCTCACCGAGTTGCACTACTCGAAGGCCACCGCTCGCCCGATTCGGATGGTGTTGGCCGTAGCGGGCGACAACCCGGCCGAGTCGGTGAAGGACCTTCCGAAGGGCGTCCGGGTGCAGACCGAGTACCCGGAACTCACGAAGCGATTCTTCGCCGATGCCGGAGTCGCGGCCGAGATCACGCTGTCCTACGGTGCGACCGAAGCCAAGATCCCCGAGATCGCCGACGCGGTCGTCGAGATCACCGAGACCGGCCGCGCGTTGCGGGCCGCGGGCCTCAAGGTGATCGACACCATCGTCGTCTCGTACACCGAGCTCATCGCCAACCCGCTCAGCTACGCCGATCCCGACAAGCGCAAGGCCATGGAGCAGGTGATGACGCTCCTCACCGGGGCGCTCGAGGCGAGAGGTCGGGTGCTGGTGAAGTTGAACGTCGACGAGGCGAATCTGAACTCGGTGATCGATCTCCTCCCGGCGTTGAAGTCGCCGACGGTCTCCAAACTGTTCGGCGAGGACGGATTCGCGGTCGAAACCGTGGTGGCGAAGTCCGAGATCAACATCCTGATTCCCGCGCTGAAGGAATCGGGCGCGACCGACATCATCGAGCTGCCGATCGCGAAGATCGTGCACTGACATGAGTGACGCGAAGGTGTCCGGCACGGTCTCCTCTTTCGAGGAGACTCGCGGTCTCGGAGCCATCGAGGCCGACGGTCGATCCTTCTCCTTTCACTGCACCCAGATCGCCGATGGCACGCGGAGCGTGCGGGTCGGTGCGACGGTGGAGTTTCGGGTCGTGCCGGGTCGACGGGGAGACTGGGAAGCGACCGACATCGAGAAGAGTGAAGCGCGACGGGCCGTCTGAGGGATTCGATGACGGAGCCGGTACCTCCGCTGCTGCGTCCGCTTCATACCGACGAATTCGCGCCGGTCCCGCCCCATCGCATTCTGATCGGCGCATCGGCATCGGTCGCCGCATCACTCGGTGACGTCGCGCGATCGCTGGGAATCGAGGCTCCGGTCTACGCCCACGACCGCCGCGCGACCGCCCTCTCCCTCCGCGCCATCAACACCGCCCACGGCGGCGGCTTCTACGACCTCCCCGAAGCTTCGATCTACGAACCTGACGTGCTGTTAGAACGCTCGCCTGGCGCGGTCCATGCCGGGCCGAAGATCCAAGAGCCGCGGTCCGGCACTCCCGAGCCGGAGCGCAGCGGAGGCGAGCAGTCTCGGAGGCGTCCCAATCCGGAAGGTCTTGGTGTCGTTCAACTGTCTGGTCCGGGAGCCGGAGAGACCGAAGTGATGGCAGAGACCGAGATTATCGATGTGCAGACGCACCTGGTCGATCCGACGTTGTGGGTCGGCCCGCACGCGGCGGCGTTGGGCGGATTCCTCCGCATGGTGGATCCGGATCGGTGGCCGGGGCCGGTCGATCCGCGCATGATCGACGCCGCGGCTTGGGCGGCCTTGGTGTTCGGTGCCAGCGAGACGGCGGTCGCGCTCCTGACGTCGACGCCGGGACCGACCGGCGACAACGTGCTGGAGAACCGCCAGATCGCCGCGGTACGAGAAGTCGTCGATCGGTACGCCGGTTCGGGCCGGGTATTGACTCACACGATCGTGCATCCGAATCTGGGTCCGCCCGAGTTGGATCGGATGGTCGAGTGGTCTCGCACACTGCGCCCATCGGCATGGAAGGTGTACACCCTCGCGGGCCCGCCGACGGCGGCGTCGCCGACGGGGGGTTGGTTCCTCGACGACCCCGAGTTCGGCCTGCCCTTTCTCGAACGGGTCCGCGAGCTCGGTCCGCGGATCGTCTGCGCGCACAAAGGCTTGGGCGGCCCCATCCCGGATTCATCGGTCGCTGCGGCGTCACCGCGCGACATCGGTCCGGCGGCGGCCATGTTCCCGGAGATCGACTTCGTCGTCTACCACTCCGGGTACGAACGGAACCCGCACGGTACGGAAGGCGCCTTCGACGCGGTCTCACCGGCGGGGGTGGACCGCCTGATCGCTTCGTGTGCGGCCCACGGCATCGGACCCGGCGGCAACGTCTTCGCCGAGTTGGGGAGTACCTGGTTTCTGATGTTGCGCCGGCCGGAAGAGGCGGCGCACGTGCTGGGCAAGCTGTTGGCGCACTTCGGCCCGGAACGGATCCTCTGGGGGACCGACAGCACGTGGTACGGATCGCCCCAGCCGCTGATCGACGCGTTCCGTTCGTTCACGATTCCGCCCCGCATGCAGGAAGCGTTCGGATATCCACCGCTCGACGCCGCCGCCAAGCGACGCATCCTGGGCGCGAACGCCGCCGCGTTGTATCGCGTCGACCTCGCATCGGTGGGGGAGCCGGTCTCGCCCGCCGCGGCGGAGCAACTCGCACCGCACCTCTTCGCCGCGATGGACCGTCACCGCGGCTCGTAGTGGCGCGACCTCGACGGGCTCAGCCCGCGCCGATGCCGCCGCCTCCACCGCCTCCGCCGCCACCTCCCGAGAACCCGCCGCCCCCGCCCGAACCACTCGATTGCGGGGTGAACGACGACGTCGACGTGGCAATCCCGCTGGAGAAGTTGCCGATCGACGCGAAGCCGGCGCCGGGGTGGGTGCCGACGTACCACGGGGCGAACTGCGTGCGTTCCTCGGTGGGGAGGCGGGCCGCCAGCCCCGCTGCGAGTTCCTCGCTGACGCCGAGCGCAGCCGCGTAGACGAGGTATCGCTCCCAGAGGATGAGGTGGCCGACCGGCGCGTCGGCGAGTTGGGAGAAGTCCCGCAAGTAGTTGCGCACGCCCTGCCATTCGAGGAAGCGTTGATGTCCCTCCGGGCTCCGCTGACGTAGGAGTGGCGTGAGCGCGAGTTGTACCCCGGCGCCGACGACCGCGATCACGCCGACGACCCAGGCGCGCAGGCTCAACGCACCGAACCCGGCCAGCCCCACGAGCGTCGCGGCACCGATGTTGAGCAGGAACGGCTTCGAGCGGTTGCCGTTGATGTAGCGGCGGTTCCGCAGGCTGGTCGACGCGTCGGCCTTGAACGAGTTCCACCGGCTCAACGCTTCGGACTGGTGCTGGCGCGCGTAGGTGGAGATCTCCGATTGCATCACGGGTGAACCACTCGCGAACACCTGGTCGAGCACCGTGCGTTCGAACGCGAGGAGCGAGCCGCGGTCGAGGTCGGTCGCGGTCATCTCGTAGTCGGTGCGGTCGGGGAGCAGCACCCGATCGATCCGCACCTCGCGCACGGTGAGGTAGCCACGTTGCGCGAGGTCGAGCACCGTGGCCGAGAAGCCGGCGCCACTGATCGCACCCCAGTGCATCAGCCCGTCGACCACGGCCGGTGGGTCGTCGGGGAGGTCGCGGAAGTACTCGCCGACGGGCTGGATCGGTTCGGGTTCCTTCCCGTACTTGCGCCACAGGAAGAAGAAGGCCAGACCTCCGAGCACCGTCAGGAGCGGGGCCAGGACCGTGAGTGCGGCCCGGGCGGAGCGCTCACGCGCGGCGTCGCGCGCGGCCTTGGCCCGAGTGTCGTTCGCGGCGTTCGCCCACGCGGATTCCTCGGCGACGATCCGGTCGAGTTGGGGTGGGGAACTGACTACGAGCCCGGGCATGCGACTCGTCGGGATGGTGACGCGGCCTTCGACGAAGGTTCCGGTCGGAACGTCGGAGGTGCGCCACGACACCGTGTCGGCACCGACGTCGACGACACCGTTCAGTGGTCCGTGCCCCCAGCCCTTGAGGGTGCCCTCGCCGGGTGGCACGTGAAGGGCCGCAGTCACCACGCCGATGGACGGGTGTTCGGTGCCGACCCACTTCCAGTAGAGCGCGGCGACGTCGGGCGCGCCGATCGCGGCCGCCGTCACGGTGTAGGCGATGTCGAACGTGCGCGTCTCGTTCTCCGCAGTGAAGTACCACTGCAGGTTGTACGGCGCGCCGGTGGACACGAGTGGTCGGCCGGCTTCGGTCACGACCATGTCGCTGATCGTGTAAGCACCGACCGGTATGGGCCGGGTGCCGTAGGTGAACGATCCGGTGAAGTCGTAGGTGATGTGCTCGACCACGCGCATCGAACCATCGGCGGCCAACGTTGCGTCGATGGCAACCTTCGGGACCGAGAACTCCTTCTTCGGAAGCAGAAAGACGCCCGCGAGAATGCCGCCGGTGAACAGCAGCGCGACGAAGACGCTCGCAACGATCCGGAAGGTGCGTCTCACCCCGGAGGCGCCGAACCCGAGACCTCGACGTACGCGAGGCGCAGTTGGGCCAACACCTGGGTGAGTGCGGCGGTGTTGGGTTCGAGCCGGTCACCGATCCCTTCGACGATCGCGGCGAACCCGTCGATGGCCAGCGCGGCCTGGGGGAGCGACTCGGCCCGTTCCTGGGCGATGCCGAGATGCAACACGGCGAGCTCTTGGAGTTGCACCGCGAACTGCGTGACGATCGCCTCGACCGGCGTGGCCGCGAGCCGGGCCAGCATTTCTCGCATCTCTTCCGGGTCGATTTCCTCCTCACCCCCGAATTCGTCAGGAAATCCCGCCGAGGCCGGATCGGCCGGGGATTGGGGGGCGGAGGCGTCCGATTGGCCGGGTTCGACCGGTTGTTCGCCGTATGGAGTCCAGAGGCTGCTCATGAGTTTGTTATCGTGCCACGACAACTCAGTTGGGAAGTGGGATCGTCCGTACGAAAGTTCGGGCAGTCCCCACCCGGCCGGGCCGATCTCCAGCGATGGGGAGGGTGCCGAGTCCGGGTCGTCCTCTTCGAATGGTTTCGGCCGCGCAGTGGAGCTTCCTCGCGAATCAGCCGCCGGTCATTGACCGACGGGTCCCGAAACCGAAGAGGTGATGCCAACATCGCTGCTGAAGACGAAGCCCGGATCAACGACCGCATTCGCGCCCGCGAAGTCCTGCTGATTGCCGAAGACGGCGAACAGCTGGGCGTGCGACCGTTACCCCAGGCACTTTCGCTCGCCCGCGAAGCCGAACTCGACCTGGTCGAGGTGGCTCCGAACGCGAATCCGCCGGTCTGCAAGATCATGGACTTCCGGCGCTACCAGTACGAGCAGCAGCAGCGACGCAAGGAATCACGCAAGAAGGCCACGAACGTCGTGGTCAAGGAGATGAAGTACCGCCCGAAGATCGATATTCACGACTACACGACCAAGACCAAGAAGGTCCAGCAGTTCCTCGGCGAGGGTCACAAGGTCAAGGTCACGATCATGTTCCGGGGCCGCGAGATGGCCCACCCGGAACTCGGTCGCAAGATCCTCGACCGGTTGGCCGGCGACGTCGTCGAAGTCGCGATCGTGGAGTCCGCACCTCGCCAGGACGGTCGCAACATGACCATGGTGCTGCACCCCCTGAAGCAACAGAAGCCGAAGCCGGCGAAGCCCGCCAAGGCTGCGCCCCCCAAGGCCAGTGCACCACCGGTCACCGAACCACCGGTCACCGAACCACCGGTCACCGAACCAACGCCAGCGCCGGTCGCGGTGGCCGCAACTGCCACCGAAGCCGCACCCGAACCCACGCCCGAACCCGCAGCAGGAGCCTGAAATGCCCAAGGTCAAGACTCACCGAGGAGCCGCGAAGCGGTTCAAGGTCACCGGCAGCGGCAAGATTCGCCGCCGCAAGGCGTTCCGTGCCCACCTGCTCGAGCACAAGCCCACCAAGCGCACCCGTCGGCTCGCCCGCGGTGCCGAGGTGACCGGCGGCGACAAGAAGCACGTCGAGCGTCTGCTCGGCCGCGCCTGATCCACCGGCCCGATCGCGTCGGGCGACTCGCACCACCGTTCCTGTTCCATTCTCACAAGGAGTCCACCCATGGCACGCGTCAAGCGGGCAGTCCAGGGGAAGAAGCACCGCCGCGCCATTCTCGAGCGCGCCGAGGGGTACTCGGGGTCGCGCAGTCGGCACCTCCGTGCCGCGCACGAGCAGGTCATGCACTCGGGGAACTACGCGTTCCGCGACCGGCGGGCGCGCAAGGGCGAGTTCCGCAAGCTGTGGATCGTCCGGATCAACGCCGCGTGCCGCGAGGAAGGCATGAGCTACTCGCAGTTCATCGCCGGGCTCAAGGCCGCCGAGGTCGAGGTCGACCGCAAGGTGCTCGCCGATCTCGCCGTGCGTGATCGTGAAGCGTTCGGCGCGCTGATCAGCGCCGCTCGTGGCGCGCTCGACGCCGCCTGAGTCTCGTCAGTCCGCGGCATGGCCGATCTGCCGCCGCTGAACCACCGTCACCACGACGCGATACGCGTCCGGGCGCTGTTGCGCGACCCGGCGGCGCCGGCGCGAAGCCGCGGCGTTCGTCCTCGAAGGCCCGCGGGTCGTCACCGACGCGCTTGAGCGGGGTGTCGACCTCGAAGGTGTGTTCCTCGGTCCGGGCGCGCGGGTGTCGTTCGCGTCACTCGTCGCCCGGCTCGACGAGCGGGGCGTACCGGTCCGCGACCTCAAGGAAGGCGTGCTGGAGAAGATCGGCACCACGCGCACCCCACAGCCGGTGCTGGCGATCGCTCGGATGCCGGCGCCAGTGGCGCTTGCTGACCTCCGGCCCGGGTTGGTGCTCGTCGGCGCGGAGATTTCCGATCCTGGCAATCTCGGCACCATGCTGCGGACCGCCGAGGCGGCGGGCGCGACCGGCGTGGTCCTGGGTGGCGGCGTCGATCCGTGGAACCCCAAGGTCGTGCGCGGCTCGGCCGGCGCCGTGCTCGGCGTCCCGATCGTGGTGGTCGACGATCTGATCGGCGCGCTGGGCGAACTGCGCGGCCGAGGTTGGCGGACCGTCGGTGCCGATGCCGCCGCGGAACCGGCCTACTTCGATACCGATCTGGCGGGGTCCTGCGCGCTCGTCCTGGGCAGCGAAGCTCACGGTCTGGATCCGGCCGTGGCCGCGAGCCTCGATGGCCGGGTACGGATCCCCATGGCCGGCGAGATCGAGAGCCTCAACGTGGCCGTCGCCGCCAGCATCCTGATGTTCGAAGCCGCGCGTCAGGGTCGCGCAGTGCGGAATGGGCCGGGGTTCGGGTGAGTCGGTTCTCTAGACTCCGCAGCACTCATGGACCTCTCGGAGCTGGATCTCGACGCGGCGATTGCCGCCATCGCCGCGGCCACTGAGGTCGGCGAGCTCGCCGACCTGCGCAAACGCCTGGTGGGCAAAGGAAGTGCCGCGTTTCGGGTCACGCGAATCCATCAAGACCCTGGACCCGGCCGACCGCCCGGTCGTGGGCAAGGCCGTCACCGAGTACACGAAGGCGGTCGACGCGGCGGTGGAGGCGCGGGTCGGAGAACTCGGCCCGGCCGCGCCGACCGAGCCGCCGCTCGACCTCACGCTCGGAACCCACGGTCGCGGCCGCGGGCACCTGCACCTCGTCACCCAGTGCCAGCGTGAACTCGAAGACGTCTTCGTCAGTCTCGGATACCGAGTTGCCGAAGGGCCCGAGGTCGAGGACGACTGGCACAACTTCGAGGCGCTCAACTTCCCGGTCGGCCACCCCGCCCGGGCGATGCAGGACACGCTCTACGTCGACCTCGGCGAGCCGGAGCAGGTGTTGCTGCGCACGCACACCTCTCCCGGTGCAGATCCGGCTCATGGAGACGTCAGCCGCCACCGATCTACGCGGTGATGCCCGGTCGCACGTACCGCAACGAGACCGTCGACGCTCGCCACTCCGCGGTGTTCCACCAGATCGAAGGGCTCGCGGTCGATCGCGGACTCACCTTCGGTGACCTCGCGGGCACGCTCGAGACCTTCACCAGCGCCTACTTCGGCAAGAAGGTGACGTCGAGGTTGTTGCCGTCGTTCTTCCCGTTCACCGAACCGTCGGCCGAGTTCGCGATCACCTGCGTGTTCTGTGACGGTTCCGGATGTCGGGTGTGTTCGCAGACGGGCTGGATCGAACTCGGCGGGTGCGGCATGGTCGACCCGAACGTCTTCCTCGCGGTCGGTATCGACCCCGAGGAGTACACCGGGTTCGCGTTCGGCTTCGGGCTCGAACGGATGCCGATGCTTCGGTACGGCGTCGAACCGATCAAGACCTTCTTCGACAACGACTCCCGTTTCCTCTCCCGGTACTGATCGGTTCGCTCGTATGCGTGTCCCCCTTTCCTGGTTGAAAGACTTCGTGACGCTCGACGTCGAGCCGCGTGCGATTGCCGAGGCGCTCGACCGGCTCGGCCTCGAAGTCGAGGCGCTCGACGCACCGGGCGCGGAGATCACCGGGGTCAAGGTGGCCCGGATTCTCGAAGTCCGACCGCACCCCAACGCCGACAAGCTCCAACTCTGCGACATCGAGTTCGGCGACGGCACGACGACCGTCGTGTGCGGCGCGCCGAACGTTGCGAACGGCATGGTCGTCGCCTACGCGCCGAGCGGTGCGACGCTGCCCGGCGGGTTCAAGCTCGAGAAACGCAAGATCCGGGGCGAAGTGTCCGACGGCATGCTGTGCTCGTCGCGCGAGCTCGGTCTCGGTGAGGACCACGACGGGATTCTCCCGCTGGCCGCCGACTCCGAGCTGGGCATGGACGTCCGCGATCTGCTCGGTCTGCACGAGGTCGTGTTCGACCTGTCGGTGACGCCGAACCGGTCGGATGCGATGTCGATCGTCGGTGTGGCGCGTGATCTCGCCGCGCACTTCGGCGCTGCCGCTGATGCGTTCCGGAACCGACGGTCGACGTGTCCGGCGATGCCGACCGACATCTCGGTGCTCGTCGAGGCCGCCGACCGCGCCCCGCGCTTCACCGCGCGCCAGGTCGGCGTCACGATGGGGCCGTCGCCCGATTGGATGCAGCGGCGGTTGACGCTCGCCGGAATGCGACCGATCTCCAACGTGGTCGACGTCACCAACTACGTGATGCTCGAACTCGGCCAACCTTCGCACGCCTTCGACCTCGATCGGCTGCGCGGTCCGGGCCTCGTCGTTCGAACGGCCGACGCGGGCGAGACCCTCACGACCCTCGACGGCGTCGAGCGGAAACTGCTGCCGAGCGACCTGCTCATCTGCGACGCGGATCGCCGGCCCCAGGCCATCGCCGGGATCATGGGCGGCGCCGAAGCCGAGGTCCACGATGGCACCACCGGCATCGTGCTCGAAGTCGCGTACTTCGCTCCCATGGGCATTTCGATGACGTCGAAGCGGCTCGGGCTTCGTTCCGAGGCCAGCGCCCGGTTCGAACGGGGCGTCGACCCCAACGGGGTCCTGCGGGCGTCCGATCGCGTGGTCGAACTCCTGACCGAGATCGCCGGCGCGCCGGTCGGTCCACCCGCGATCGACGAGTACCCCGCGGTCGTGGAACGCGAGCGGATTCGCGTCCGCCCGGCGCGGGTCGCCGCCGTGCTCGGTCTCGATCTCGACGGCGACCAGGTCCGCAACTCCTTGGTTCCCTTGGGGATCGAGATCGAGGAGATCACCGGCGAGGCCGGCGCGGATGACGGTGGCGCGTTCACCGCGATTGCGCCGACCTACCGACCCGACCTCGTGCGTGAGATCGACATCGTCGAGGAAGTCGGTCGTCGGATCGGGCTCGATTCGATTCCCCGCACGCTGCCCCACACCACCGAGCAGGGGGGCGGACTCACCAGCCGCCAGCGGGCCCGGCGCCTCGTCGCCGACGTCATGGTCGGCCTGGGTCATTCCGAGGCGATGACCCTGCCCCTCATCGCCGAGGCCGACCTCAGCCGCGTCGGGCTCGACCCGGCGGCGACGGTACGGGCCACCAACGCGCTCAGTGCCGAGGAACCGATTCTGCGCCCCGCGATCCTGCCCGGCCTGCTCAAGTCGATCGCGCACAACTCGGGCCTGGGGTTGGCCGATGTCGCGCTGTTCGAACTCGGCCACGTGTTCGGGGTTCCACCGAAGGGCCAACTCCTCCCCGACGAACGCGATCACCTCGCGTTCATCGCGTCGGGCACTGTCCGGCGCGGTCCGGTCGAAGCTGATCGCCCGGTCGACGTGTACGACGCCACCGACGCGCTCGGCGCAATCGTCGATGCGCTCCAACTCGCCGATGTGCACACGGTCACCGCTGATCGTCCCGGGTACCTGCCGGGTCGCGCGGCGTCGATCGTCGTCGACGGTGTCGCTATCGGCGCGGTCGGAGAACTCGACCCGTCGGTGCTGGGCGCCTTCGGCGCGGCCTTGCCGGCGGTGGCATTCGAGTTGGACCTCGATCCGCTCCTCGTTGGCGCGCGTCGCGACCAGGCCTTCGCACCGCTGTCCCGGTATCCCGCCGCGGCGATGGATCTCGCGTTCGTGCTCGACGAGTCCGTGCCTGCCGCCGCCGTGGTGGCGACAATCCGGAAAGCTGGCGGCGACCTCCTCGAAGACGCCCGGGTGTTCGACGAGTTCCGTTCCGAAGCGCTCGGTGCCGGCCGCCGCAGTCTCGCGATCGCGTTGCGCTTTCGCGCGCCGGACCGCACGCTGAAGGACACCGAACTCAACGCGGTGTGGCAAGCCTGCATCGACGCCGTCGTGAAGCAGCACCGCGCCGAACTGCGATCGTGACGCGGTTCGTCCACACGGTCCGACCGCGCTACGCCGAGGTCGACATGCAGGGCGTGGTGTTCAATGCGCATTGGCTCACGTATTTCGACGAAGCGTGTACTCGCTACTTCGGGCACCTCGGGTACGACGCGGCGGTCGCGTTCTTCAAGGACTTCGACGTCATGCTCGTCAAAGCGGTCGTGGAATGGACCGGTCCCGCCGGCTTCGACGAGGTCGTGTCGATCACAGTTGCCCCGTCGCGCATCGGGACCAAGTCCTTCGACCTTCGGTACGAGGCGAGCGTCGGGGACCGGTCGGCGTGTATCGGCACGATCACCTACGTGTCGGTGACCCCCGGTACTCACGACTCCACGCCGATCCCCGACGACCTCCGGGCCCGACTCGACGCCGAACTGCTCCCGACCTGACCCACTGATCCGGGGGTGCAGCTCCGTTGTTCGTGTGCCGCGTTGAACTGGGCAAATTTGCTGAAATTCATGGTGTTTTCGGTTGCTATCGAACATCAATTCGTATAGGATGAAATAGCCAACAAGGGTACGGAATCACACGATTCGAGGGGGGGTCCCGACATGACGAACGGTCAAGCTCAGGCACCGCCGCTCGAGGTCTTGGGGGCCGGTGTCGACTCGATGATGTCGCTCGATCCGGCCGAGCTCTCCGATGGCGAGTTGGCGGCGACGATCGTGCGATTCCGTGAGCAGATGGACCGTCAGGACGCGGTGTTCGCCGATTTGGTGGTCGCCGGTCATCGGCGTGGCGTCGGCCGCGAGGACGGGTACGAATCGACGCCGTCGTGGCTGCGAGCCCGCATGGGGATGCGCACGGGCGAGGTGCACGCGGCAATCAGCGCCGGTGAACTGGGTGAGATCCTGCCGAAGACGCGTGCCGCGTGGCGAAAGGGTCACATTTCTTCGGGTGCGGTGCGGATCATCGGCTCGGCGCGCGTTCCCGGGTTCGAATCTGAACTCGCCGCGGTCGAACCCAAGCTGCTGAAGGCGGCACGCCGCAGGGACTACTGGTCACTCGGGCGGATGGCCGCGCATTGCGCGCGGTGCGCGCGTCGAGACGGCGGATTGCCGCCCGAACGCGATGGTCTGCGCGCATCGATCGTCGGTGGACGGCTCGCCCTCGATGGCGACATCGGCGGCCTGAACGCCGAGATGATCTACCGCGCCCTCAACGCGTTCACCGACGCACCGAGCGAAGGTGACGACCGCACCGCGGCGCAACGCCGGGCCGACGGTCTGGCGCGGATGTGTCGGGTGGCGATGGGTGCCGACAAGGACACCGACCATGGCGTCACTGTCGGCGGCGGTCGTGATCGACTGGGCCACGTTCCTCGCCCACCTCAACCGTGAAGCGTTGGACCGATTCGGGCAGATGAATGGTGGGTTCATCGGTGCACTCGACCCGTCCGAGGTCGAGACCTTGCTCTGCGACTGCACCATCAGCCGGGTGATTCTCGGCCCCGACTCGCAGCCGCTGAACATCGGGACTGCGAGTCGAACCTTCCCCGCGGCGATGCGGCGGGCCATCGTGACGAGGGACCAGCATTGCCAATGGCCGGGGTGTGAAATCCCGGCGGGGTGGTGTGAGGTGCATCACGTCGAGCACTGGCAACACGGCGGTCCCACGAGCGTCGCGAATGGCGTCCTGCTCTGTAGCCGGCACCACCACTTCCTGCACCGACATCCGGATTGGCAGATCGTCTGGGACCAGACCACCTTCAGAGTGTTCCGACCGGATCGCACCGAAGTGTGGCCCAGTCTCGAACATCAGATCTTCGACCTCGCCGGCCCGTAGGCGCGCGCGTCCGGATGCGGGCGTACTCGGCATCCCGCGGCCCGATGAGGGGCACTCGTACACTCGAACTCGATGATCCTTGCGGTCGACCCGGTTCCGTGGGCGCGAGCACAGATGGCGTTCACCCTCGGGGTGCACATCATCCTCGTGCCCCTCGGGGTCGCGTGGGCGTTCATGATCCTGGTGGCCGAGCGCAAAGCCATCAAACACGGCGACGAGGACGCCCGGCTCCTGGCCCGACGATGGTCCAAGGTCCTGGCGGTGACGTTCGCGGTCGGAGCGGTCACCGGCACCGTGTTGACCTTCGAGTTCGGGCTGTTGTGGCCGCGTTTCATGGGCCGGTTCGGTGACGCGTTCGGGATCCCGTTCGCCATCGAAGGGCTCTTCTTCTTCCTCGAGGCGATCTTCCTGGCGATCTACATCTACGGCTGGGATCGGCTTTCCCCCCGGGCGCACTTCTGGTCGGGAGTGCCGATGGTCGTGGCCGGGATCGGTGGCACCGCGTCGGTCATCGCGGCCAATGCCTGGATGAACCAGCCGTCGGGGTTCACGCTCAACGCCGCGGGAAAGATCGTGGAGGTCGACCCGCTCGGTGTGATCTTCAACCGCGCGTTCCCGTACGAAGCCCTCCACATGCTGGTCGCGGCGTACCTCGTGGGCGGGTTCATGATCGCATCGGTCTACGCGGTCGCGATGTTGCGGGGCCGGCGCGACCGGTATCACCGACTCGGATTCTTGATCGCGTTCTCCGTCGCGGCGGTGGCGGCGCCGCTGCAGATAGTGGTCGGCGACACCGTGGCGCGCGCCCTGTATCGCGACGATCCGGTGAAGTTTGCGGCGATCGAGCTCGTGAATCGCACCCAACGCGACGCGCCCGAGGTCATCGGTGGGTACCTCGACGATCAGGGTCGAGTCCACGGTGGCATCAAGATTCCCGGCCTGGCCTCGCTGTTGTCGGGCTACTCGACCAACACCAAGATCGTCGGGCTCACTTCGGTTCCGGCCGCCGACCGGCCCACCTACGCCCAGGTCAACACCGTGCACCTCGCGTGGGGCGTCATGATCGGGATCGGCTCCGCACTGGCCGCGCTGTCGGCGTGGTTCGGATTCGTTTGGTGGCGCAGGCGGGACCTCCCGAAGACGCCGTGGTTCCTGCGGGCCGCCGCGGTCGCCGGGGTCGCCGGGGTCGTGGCCATGGAAGCAGGCTGGGTGGTCACCGAGGTCGGGCGGCAGCCCTGGATCGTGCGCAACTTCATGCGGGTCGAGGACGCCGCGACCACGGATCACGGTGTGTGGATCACGTTCGTGGTCATCGTTGCGGTCTATGCCGCAGTCGCACTCGCGACGGTGCTCGTGATCCGGTCCATGACGCGACGGTGGCGGGCCGGCGAGGAGACCGCGGGGCCCTACGAACCAAAGTCGGCGGCGCCGTGAGCCTGGCCGATGCGACTGCGATGGTGTTGTTCCTCGGGGTCTCGGCCTACGCAGTGTTCGGCGGCGCCGATTTCGGGGCCGGCTTCTGGGATCTGGTCGCTGGTGGAGCCGAACGCGGTCGGCGTCCCCGCGCGTTGATCGAGCACGCCATCGGTCCGGTGTGGGAGGCGAATCACGTCTGGCTGATCTTCTGCCTCGTCGTGCTCTGGACCGCGTTCGCCGAGACGTTCGCCTCGGTCTTTCTCACCCTGTTCGTGCCGCTGTCGATCGCCGCGCTGGGCATCGTGTTGCGGGGATCCGGTTTCGCGTTTCGCAAGGTGGTGCCCGAGGTGAGCCGACAGCGGATTTACGGCGCCGCGTTCGCCGTGTCGAGTGTGATCGTCCCGTTCAGCCTGGGCGCGGTGGTAGGGAGCATCGTCTCCGGCCGGGTCCCGGCCGGGGCCACCGCGGGAGACCCCGTGTCGTCCTGGATCAACGGGTCCTCCATCGTGGGGGGACTGCTGGCCGTTGCCGTCTGTGCCTACCTCGCGGCAGTGTTCCTCGCGCACGACGCCCATCGCTTGGGGGAGGAGGATCTGGTCGGGTACTTCCGCCGCCGGGCGATCGGCGCAGGTGTGGTGGCCGGGCTGCTCGCGCTTGGTGGGTACCTGGTACTTGCGGAGGACGCCCGGCATCTCCACGAGCATCTCGGCAATCGGGCGCTTCCGCTGGTCATCGGGTCGGCCCTGTCCGGCCTGATCGCGCTGGCGCAGTTGTTCCGTGGATCAGTCCGCGCCGCGCGCGGCTTTGCGGTCGCGGCCGTCGCGTCGGTGGTCTGGGGTTGGGGCGTGGCCCAGTGGCCGTACCTGCTCCCGACGTCGTTGACGATCGAAGCGGGTGCGGCCCCGCACGGGACCCTCGTGGCGCTCGTGGTGGTCACGGTCGCGGCAGTGGTGCTGGTTGGACCATCGCTGGTGTTGCTCTACGTCCTCGATCAGCGCAACGCGCTGGAACTCGACGACTCCGCAGCGAGTGGTGATCACGGCCGCGAGCCGGCGACCAGTACCGGGAACTGACGGTCCGGCGCGCGCTGGATCTCGCGGCGCACGGGCGCGCCGGTGCCTGGGTCGCCGATCAAGGTCTCCGCGCCGTCGGGCGCGAACTGAACGATGTAGGCGCGTCGGATC